>NZ_CANMAA010000059.1 GCF_947495735.1 uncultured Pseudokineococcus sp. | reverse complement strand
CCACTGTGCAGTTCTCAAGCTACAAGCAGGAAGCCCCCACACCCGGCACCCACCCCCACACCCCCACCCACCGCACAAAGGCGACCAGCAGAAGCATCCAGGAAGCGGTATGACCGAAGAGACAACCCGCGCTCCAGAGCAGAACAAACCACAACTCGGCCTGCTCCCTCAGGACCCAACAGCGCACCACAGCCCAACCCC
>NZ_CANMAA010000058.1 GCF_947495735.1 uncultured Pseudokineococcus sp. | reverse complement strand
CGAAGCCTCTACCCCCGACCAGGCCATCGCCCTGGCCCGCGACCTGGCCCCCGACATCGTCCTGATGGACCTGCAGTTCGGACCGGGCGCCACCGGCGTCGACGCCACCCGGGCGCTGCGGGCGCTCCAGGTCGCCCCCTACGTCCTCGTCCTGACCAACTACGACACCGACGGGGACATCCTCGGCGCTGTCGAGGCAGGCGCC
>NZ_CANMAA010000057.1 GCF_947495735.1 uncultured Pseudokineococcus sp. | reverse complement strand
CACGCCGCCAGCGTTCGTCCTGAGCCAGGATCAAACTCTCCATCAATGCACAACAGTCAACAACCCCCCAACCACCACCAGACCCGAAGACCCAGCAGCAACCCAGGAAGCCGCAACCAATACACGTGTAACAAAAGCACCCCACCCACTGGCGAGCAAGGCACCCGAAAAACGCCCCCCACCACCCAAAAGGCAGCGAGACACTT
>NZ_CANMAA010000056.1 GCF_947495735.1 uncultured Pseudokineococcus sp. | reverse complement strand
CGGCCCCAGACCAACGGCAAGGTCGAACGCTTCCACCGGACCATGGCCGCCGAGTGGGCCTTCGCCCGCCACTACAAGCGCGAAGCCGACCGCCGCAACGCCCTACCGGCCTTCCTGCACCGGTACAACCATCACCGACCCCACTCCGCCATCGGCAAGGTCCCACCCATCACCAGGTTGACCAACCTCCCTGGGCAGTACAGCTAGC
>NZ_CANMAA010000055.1 GCF_947495735.1 uncultured Pseudokineococcus sp. | reverse complement strand
GCCCGGGCAGCGGAGTACTTCCACGTCTCGTGGCCGACCGCGAAGAGGTGGGCCCGCCGGTACGCCGAGATGGGCCTGGCAGGCATGGGCGACCGCTCCAGCCGCCCCCACCACAGCCCGACCCGCACCCCCTCGCACGTGGTCCGCAAGATCGTGCACCTGCGGTGGAAGCAGCGCCTGTCCCCAATCGCGATCAGCGCCAGGACCGACA
>NZ_CANMAA010000054.1 GCF_947495735.1 uncultured Pseudokineococcus sp. | reverse complement strand
CCAGCGGTACTCACCCCGAACATGCACGAGAGATCAGACCAGCCGAACGTTCCACCCATGAGCACCACCCCGGACGCGTTCGGTCCGGGCGCAGTCTCCACACACCACCAACACCCACGACCACCAACCACCCACACCAAGAAGGCGCGAACAGCACATGACCAGGGCCGGCAGCATGAAGATGCTCCTTAGAAAGGAGGTGATCCAGCCGCACCTTC
>NZ_CANMAA010000053.1 GCF_947495735.1 uncultured Pseudokineococcus sp. | reverse complement strand
CAGCCGGCACCGGACCAGCACCGCGTGGACCGTCGAGGCCGGGGTGTCGGTCCTGGCGCTGATCGCGATCGGGGACAAGCGCTGCTTCCACCGCAGGTGCACGATCTTGCGGACCACGTGCGAGGGGGTCCGGGTCGGGCTTCGGTGCGGGCGGCTGGAGCGGTCGACCATGCCTTCGAGGCCCATCTCGGCGTACCGGCGGGCCCACCTCTTCGCGGTCGGCCA
>NZ_CANMAA010000052.1 GCF_947495735.1 uncultured Pseudokineococcus sp. | reverse complement strand
GACGCCCGTCGCCGTCGCCCCGTCGCCGAACGCCCACGCGTAGGAGACCACCGAGCCGTCCGCGTCCGAGCTCCCCGACCCGTCCACCGACACCGCCAGGCCCTCCACCGAGGACGCGAACGACGCCACCGGCGCCGCGTTCACCACCGGAGCCTTCACGGTCACGACGCGCGTCGAGCGCGCCGTCGCCCCGCGGTCGTCGGTCACGACCAGACCCACCTCGTACGAACCCGCCGCCGCGTAC
>NZ_CANMAA010000051.1 GCF_947495735.1 uncultured Pseudokineococcus sp. | reverse complement strand
GCTCGCGTCCACTGTGCAGTTCTCAAGCTACAAGCAGGAAGCCCCCACACCCGGCACCCACCCCCACACCCCCACCCGCCGCACACGGCGACCAGCAGAAGCATCCGGGAAGCGGTATGACCGAAGAGACGACCCGCGCTCCAGAGCAGAACAGACCACTCGGCCTGCTCCCTCAGGACCCAACAGCGCACCACAGCCCAACCCCCACCACCCACGACGCTTCCCCGCAATCAGCGACCACCCCGCAACCAAGCGCAGCAGCCACCAGCGGTACTCACCCCGAACATGCACGAGAGTCAGACCAGCCGAACGTTCCACCCATGAGCACCACCCCGGACGCACATGGCCCGGGCGCAGTCTCCACACACCACCA
>NZ_CANMAA010000050.1 GCF_947495735.1 uncultured Pseudokineococcus sp. | reverse complement strand
GCGCAGCGCGACGGCGGCGCCGGCGAGCCCGAGGACGGCCATGGCAGCGGCGGGCACGACGGTGGTCAGGGGGCTGACCAGGAAGGGCAGCGCGGTGCCGGCGAGGGCGCCGAGGGTGAGGACGGCGACCATGCCGGTGGCGATGCCGGCGCCCAGCACGACCGCGGCCTGCCCGAGGGCGTCCTTGACCAGAGAGGCGGTGGTGGCGCCCAGGGCCTTCAGGACGGCGACGTCGCGTGCGCGCTGCATGGTCCAGACGGTGAAGAAGGCGCCGACCACGAGCGCGGAGATGCCGAACAGCATCGCGACCATCAGACCCAGTGAGCCGACCTCGGAGCGGAACGTCTCCAGGGAGGTCAGGGCGGCCAGCGGGGTCTTGGCGGCGGTGCCGGTGGTCTC
>NZ_CANMAA010000049.1 GCF_947495735.1 uncultured Pseudokineococcus sp. | reverse complement strand
CCGCAGGACGGCCGCAGGACGGCCGCAGGACGGCCGCAGGACGGCCGCAGCGGGGCCCCGGCGGCCCGCCGCACCGCCCGTCGAGCTCGAGGCCGCCTCGAGGCCGCGCCGAGGTCGAGCGGGGCCCAGCTCCTCGAGGCGCCGGCGCCGCCGGCGCCCACCCCCTCGACCCGCTAGCCGCCCACTAGCCCACTTGATAGCCACACCAATAGCCACACCAATAGCCCACGAGTACCGGCTAATCCCACGCCCCGCACAAACAAAGCGCCCCACGAATACCGGCACCGTACGGAAAGCGGCAGGGCGCGCAGCGCCCCAGCCGGCGCGCAGCGCCGGCTCTCCTCGCCCGGCCCGCCCTGGCGGGCCCCCGCAGGGGCGCAGCGCGAAGCGCTGCGAGGCACCCTGCCGG
>NZ_CANMAA010000048.1 GCF_947495735.1 uncultured Pseudokineococcus sp. | reverse complement strand
GAGCCGACCTCGGAGCGGAACGTCTCCAGGGAGGTCAGGGCGGCCAGCGGGGTCTTGGCGGCGGTGCCGGTGGTCTCGGCGACGGCGTCCCAGTCGGGGTCGCCGGACACGGCGAGGACGGTCGCGGCGCCGTCTCCTCCGACGCGCTCGTCGGCTGCGGTCCACGCGTCGGGGGTCATGGTGATCACGGGTGTGTGGCTGTACCAGGCCTCACCGCCGACGGCGGCGACCTGGTAGGTCGTGCCGGTGATGTCGATCTGGTCGCCGACGCCGACGCCGAGCTGGTCGGCGGCGTCCGCGGACAGGCCCACCGATCCGTCGCGGGAGGGCGCGAGGTCGCTGACTGCACCGGGGCCGCCGCTGCGGGGCAGGCCGACCGCGGCGACAGGCGTGGACGTCTGCCCGGCCTCGGCGCGAGTCTGGGTGATCCCGACCGGCAGCACCTGGTCGACCCCGGG
>NZ_CANMAA010000047.1 GCF_947495735.1 uncultured Pseudokineococcus sp. | reverse complement strand
GCTCGCGTCCACTGTGCAGTTCTCAAGCTACAAGCAGGAAGCCCCCACACCCGGCCCCCCCCCCCCCACCCCCACCCACCGCACACGGCGACCAGCAGAAGCATCCAGGAAGCGGTATGACCGAAGAGACGACCCGCGCTCCAGAGCAGAACAAACCACAACTCGGCCTGCTCCCTCAGGACCCAACAGCGCACCACAGCCCAACCCCCACCACCCACGACGCTTCCCCGCAACAAGCGACCACCCCGCAACCAAGCGCAGCAGCCACCAGCGGTACTCACCCCGAACATGCACGAGAGATCAGACCAGCCGAACGTTCCACCCATGAGCACCACCCCGGACGCACATGGCCCGGGCGCAGTCTCCACACACCACCAACACCCACGACCACCAACCACCCACACCCACAAAGGCGCGAACAGCACATGACCAGGGCCGGCAGCATGAAGATGCTCCTTAGAAAGGAGGTGATCCAGCCGCACCTTCCGGTACGGCTACCTT
>NZ_CANMAA010000046.1 GCF_947495735.1 uncultured Pseudokineococcus sp. | reverse complement strand
CCTCCTTGGGACGGCGGGTATGGCTCAGATCTCCCCGCCGCGTCGACGGCTCACTGGGAATGGCCGCCCGCCGTCCTGTTGGTAGCTCGACCGCTCATTGAGACTCGCGCACCTGATCGTTGCGTAAGGACGTGCCGGCGTGGCTGCCAGTCAAGGAGAGACCCACAGTTGAAGAGAAGGAGACGGGCTCGTGGGCGCACTGTGGGCGGGCATCGACGCGGGCAAGCGAGCCCATCACTGCGTCGTCATGGACTCCGACGGCACCGTGGTGCTGTCCCGGCGGGTCGACAACGACGAGAGCCAGCTGCTGGACCTGATCGGCGAGGTCATCACGCTGACCGACGGGGACCCGCTGGTCTGGGCCACCGACCTCAACGCCGGCGGGGCCTCGCTGCTGATCGGGCTGCTCGAAGCCCACGCCCAGCAGCTGCTCTATGTCTCGCCCCGGGTTCAGTGGAGGCTCTGAAGTGACGCTCTGATGGTAGCCGGAGCGGGGTGGTGCTGGTGGTGGT
>NZ_CANMAA010000045.1 GCF_947495735.1 uncultured Pseudokineococcus sp. | reverse complement strand
GGCCAGACGCACGTGCTGCAGGCCGGGTCGGTCCTGGTCCGCGCGTTCTGCGGCGTGCAGGAGCATCTGGATGCTGGACAGACCCTGGGCGAGGGTGTCGTGGATCTCGCGCGCCAGGCGTGCCCGTTCGGTGAGGACTCCTTGCTCGCGCTCGGTCGCGGCCAGCTGGTCGCGGGTGGTGACGAGCTCGGTGAGCAGGGCCTCACGCTCGGCGGCCTCCCGGGCCAGGGCCTGGTAGCCCAGGCCGATCAGCAGGGCGACGCCGGCGGCGACGACCGGGCCGACGACCCCGGCGACGGTGAAGCGCTCGTGCAGCCCGAGGGCGACCACGGCGACCGCGGTCGCCGCGAGCACGGCCAGCGGCCCGGTGGGGCGGGGCAGCACGTGCAGGTAGAGGAAGAACAACGGGAAGACCAGGTAGGCCGCCTCGGGGACGCGGGCGACCAGGGCGACCCACAGCAGGCTCAGGGCCAGCACCCACACCGCCGCCGCTGATGCTGGTGCTCGTCGTCGCGGGCCGACCGCCGCGACCCGGCCGCCGAGCACGTACGTCAGGGCGAAGACCGCGCACAGGGCGAGGGGCAGCGCGCGAGGCGGGCCGCCGAGGGCGACGTTGACCACGACCAGG
>NZ_CANMAA010000044.1 GCF_947495735.1 uncultured Pseudokineococcus sp. | reverse complement strand
GCGACAGGCGTGGACGTCTGCCCGGCCTCGGCGCGAGTCTGGGTGATCCCGACCGGCAGCACCTGGTCGACCCCGGGTGCCCCGCGCCACATCTGGACGGTGCCGGCCTGCAGGGTGGACTCGCTGAAGCTGGGCCGGCCGTCGGCCGGCTGCTGCAGCACGAGCCGGTCACCGGGCAGCTCGAGCACCGCGGAGACGTTCTGGGAGGCCAGGCCCCCGGTCAGGCCGGCGAGGAAGCCGACGAGCAGGGTGATGAGCGCGACGACCGCGCCGATGAGCACGAAACGGCCGCGGGCGAAGCGCAGGTCGCGCCAGGCGACGAACACGGGGAATCCTTCCTGCGCCCCGGCGTCTCCGTGGCGCAGCTCGAGCCTGGCCGTCAGGGCCTGTCCCGGGCATCGCCGGGAAGGTCGGTCCTTCGGGCCGACTTTCGGTTGATGGCTGGTGGCCGTCCCCGCTCCTACGGTGAGCACGCCATGGCACACAGCGCCCTCACCCCCGTCTTCGTCGGCCTGCGCACCGGCCTGCACGTGCTCTTCGCCGCACTGCTGGCCCTGGTCGTGGTCAACGTCGCCCTCGGCGGCCCGCCTCGCGCGCTGCCCCTCGCCCTGTGCGCGGTCTTCGCCCTGA
>NZ_CANMAA010000043.1 GCF_947495735.1 uncultured Pseudokineococcus sp. | reverse complement strand
CGATTCCCATCTGAACGCCGGTCGAAGGGCCGCTGCTGTCGCTTCGTGCGGGCCTTCGCCAGGTCCTCGAAGACGTGCCGCTTCGTTGGTCTCATGCGGTGGCGAGGGCGTCGGTGTGGTTGAGCTTGCCGTCGACGACGGTAACGAGGTCGTCGAGGGCATCGCGGTGGACCAGGTCATGGGTGACCAGGAGCGTGGCGGTGGCGCGGTCGTGGGTGAGGTCGGCGATGAGTTGCATGATTTCGGCTCCTCGTTGCTGGTCCAGGGCGCTGGTGGGCTCGTCGACGAGCAGGACCTGGGGGTCGTGGACGAGGGCGCGGGCGATAGCCACGCGCTGGCGCTGGCCACCGGATAGCTGGGCGGGGCGCTTGTGGGCCTGGTCGGCCAGGCCGACGGCGGCGAGGAGCTCGTCCACCCGTGAGCGGACCGCCCGGCGTCGGGCTGCGGTCGCGCGGCCGCCGAGCTCGCCCATGACCTGAAGCTGCTCGCGGGCGGTCAAGGAGGCCAGCACGTTGGCCTGCTGGAAGACGATGCCGATCTGCTCCCGGCGCAGCGCGGTCGCCTCTTCGCGGTCGAGGGTCGTGGCGTCGGCGTCGCCGATGAGCACGCGCCCGGAGTCGGGGCGCACGAGCGTCGCGGCGATCGCCAGGATGCTCGACTTGCCCGACCCGGAGGGGCCGGTGATCCCGGTGACGACACCGGGGCGCCCGAGCAGGGTGAGGTGGTCGACGGCGGTGATCCGCGAGGCGCCGTCGGGGAAGGTGAGGGTGACGTCGTCGAGGGTGATCACTGGGCGCTCCCGAGAGCGGTGAGGGGGTCGGCGGAGGTGACGGTGCGCAGCGCGACGGCGGCGCCGGCGAGCCCGAGGACGGCCATGGCAGCGGCGGGCACGACGGTGGTCAGGGGGCTGA
>NZ_CANMAA010000042.1 GCF_947495735.1 uncultured Pseudokineococcus sp. | reverse complement strand
GATTGAGTCCCGTGGCGTGGTGTAGGTGCGCGTGCTGCTCTGCGGGTTGAACTATGCCGTCTTCGCGGCGTTCAGGAGCTGGTTGAGGTCGGTGTCCTGCTCGCCGGGGTTGCCGGCGGGCAGGAGGGTCGGGGCTGGTGGGCTCAGCTGGGCCATGGACTCCTCGGACAGGTAGCGGCGGTCGGCGACGGCCCACTCGTCGTGGGCCTCGATCAGCACGCACGCCGACAACCGGAGCAGCGCAGCGGGGTTGGGGAAGATCCCGACGACGTCGGTGCGGCGCTTGACCTCCTTGTTCAGCCGCTCCAGGGGGTTGGTGGACCAGATCTTGCGCCAGTGCGCCTCGGGGAAGTCGGCGAAGGCGGTGATGTCCTCCCGGGCGGTCCGCAGCATGTCCGCCACGACGGGCAGCTTGGGCTCGAGCATCGCCGCGACGGTCTCGACCTGCTCGCGGACCAGGGGCCCGGTGGGCTGGGCGAAGATCGTGCGGACGGCGGCGGCGACCATCTCGCCCTGGCCCTTGGGCACCCGGGCCAGGACGTTGCGCATGAAGTGCACCCGGCAGCGCTGCCACGCGGCGCCGAGCAGCACCTCGCCGACCGCGCCGGTCAGTCCGCGGTGGTGGTCGGAGATCACCAGCTGCACCCCGCCCAGGCCCCGCTCGCGTAGCCCGCGCAGGAAGCCGGCCCAGAACACCTGGGTCTCGGAGTCCCCGACCGCGCACCCCAGGACCTCCCTACGCCCGTCGGCGGAGACCCCGGTCGCGATCACCACGGCCTGGGAGACCACCCTGCCGTCGACCCGGGCCTTGCAGTACGTGGCGTCCAGGAACACGTACGGGAACGCCGCCTCGTCCAGCGGGCGGGTGGCCCAGGCGGCGACCTCGGCGTCCAGGCCGGCGCAGATCCGCGAGACCTCCGACTTGGAGATCCC
>NZ_CANMAA010000041.1 GCF_947495735.1 uncultured Pseudokineococcus sp. | reverse complement strand
CCCGGATCCTCGCGGTGGTCGCAACAGCCGAAGCCACCAGGGGACGGCGATGGTCAGGTTCACTGCCGTGATGGACACGGCGAGGGTGCAGGAGTTCTGGGAGGGCTACCAGGACGGTGAGTTCATCACCGACGCTGCCTCTGCTGCTGGCACTTACCGCAAGCAGGGCGCCCGCTGGGTCGCTGCAGCTGGTGGTGTCAGGCCGCGCCGCGGGCGAAACCTGAAGGGCCGGTGCTTGACGCTGGCCGAGCGTGAGGACATCGCTCTGGCCCGGGCCGAGGGCCTGGGGGTGCGGGCCATCGCGACGCGGATCGGCCGCGCAGCCTCGACCGTCAGCCGGGAGCTGTCCCGCAACGCCGCACCCGAGGGCGGCTACCGCGCGACGGCAGCGCACGCGGCGGCCTACGTGCGGGCCGCCCGCCCCAAGCCCTCGAAGCTGGCGACCTGCACCGAGCTGCGGGAGCGGGTGCAGGAGGATCTGGACCGCAAGTACTCCCCGGAGCAGATCAGCGGCCGGCTGCGGGAGGAGTTCGGCGACCGGGCGGAGATGCAGGTGTCCACCGAGACCATTTACCAGGCGATCTACGTCCAGACCCGCGGCGGGCTGCGCCGTGACCTGGCCCGATGCCTGCGTACCGGGCGGGCGGTGCGGGTGCCCAACCGTCAGGCCAACCAGCGCCGCAACCGCATCAAGGACATGGTCAACGTCGTCGAGCGGCCCGCCGAGGCCGACGACCGCGCGGTACCTGGCCATTGGGAAGGTGACTTGATCATCGGTCGGGGCAACCTCAGCGCCATCGGGACGCTGGTCGAGCGCGCCACCGGCTACGTGGCCTTGGTGCACCTGCCGGACGGGTACAAGCCCGAGCAGGTCGCGCCCGCGCTGACGGCGAAGGTCCAGCAGCTGCCGCAGTCGTTGCGCCGGTCGTTGACGTGGGACCAGGGCGGGGAGATGCGCGACTGGAAGCAGGTGCAGATGGCCACCGACATGGACATCTACTTCTGCGACCCGCACGCGCCTTGGCAGCGGGCGACGAACGAGAACACCAACGGCTTGCT
>NZ_CANMAA010000040.1 GCF_947495735.1 uncultured Pseudokineococcus sp. | reverse complement strand
GCTAGATGTATCCGGCCAGGACGTTGGTAGCAGGCGTGGCGGGTTGAACGAAGGAGAACCTCCGGGTGGGGTGTGGCTTGTCGAAGGCCCGCACCGCCCGGAGGTTCTCGTGTCTCACGCTAACGCCCGCACCACCGTCCAAGGCCGGCTGCTGATCGTCCAGCGCCACCGCGCGGGCTGGGCCCAGGCCCACATCGCCGCCGCGATGGGCGTCTCCCGCAAGTGCGTCAAGACCTGGGTCGACCGGTACGCCGCCGAAGGCGAAGCCGGCCTGGTCGACCGATCCAGCCGCCCCCGCACCAGCCCCAGGCGGACCCCGGCCGAGGTCGAGGAGCGGGTGCTGGCCGCCCGGACCGAGCTACGCGCCGGCCCCGACTTGATCGCCGAGCACACCGGTGTCCCGGCCCGGACGGTCTCGCGGGTGCTGGCCCGCCGCGGCGCGGCCCCGCTGTCGGCGTTGGACCCGCTGACCGGTGCGGTGATCCGCTCCTCGAAGGCCACCGCGGTCCGCTACGAACGCGAACGCCCGGGCGAGCTGGTGCACATGGACGTCAAGAAGCTCGGCCGTATCCCGCCCGGCGGCGGGTGGCGCGCCAACGGCCGCGCCGCGGCCGAGGCCACCCGCGACCGGAGCACCAAGCTGGGCTACGACTACGTCCACTCGGTCGTCGACGACCACTCCCGGCTGGCCTACTCCGAGATCCTGCCCGACGAGAAGGGCACCACCTGCGCGGACTTCCTGACCCGCGCCGCGACCTACTTCGCCGCCCGGGGCATCACCCGGATCGAGCGGGTCATGACTGACAACGCCTGGGCCTACAAGTACTCCCTGCGTCAGGTCTGCGCCGACCTCGGCGCCCGGCAGGTCTTCATCAAGGCGCACTGCCCCTGGCAGAACGGCAAGGTCGAACGCCTCAACCGGACCCTGGCCACCGAGTGGGCCTACAAGCAGGTCTTCACTAGCAACCAGGACCGCGCCGACGCCCTTGCCCCATGGCTCGAGCACTACAACACTCGACGCCGCCACAGCGCACTCGGAGGGCTCCCGCCCGTCAGCCGCCTGTCACCAACGTGATGGCCGGGTACAGCTAGAGCGC
>NZ_CANMAA010000039.1 GCF_947495735.1 uncultured Pseudokineococcus sp. | reverse complement strand
TGTCTCGTACCGGGTCTGATGGAGGCTCTCATCGCACGGGAGGATGAGAGTCATGGCAGCACCGAGGAAGTACCCGGACGAGCTCCGGGAGCGGGCGATCCGGATGGCGGTGGACGCCCGCAAGGATCCGGCGACGAGGTCGGGGGCGATCGCGAGGGTCGGTGGCCAGCTCGGCATCAACGCTGAGACGTTGCGGAACTGGGTGACCCAGGCCGAGATCGACGGCCGCACCCGTCCGGGGACGACGACCGAAGAAGGCCGGCGGATCGCTGAGCTCGAGCGGGAGAACCGTGAGCTGCGGCGGGCGAACGACATCTTGAAGACGGCATCGGCGTTTTTCGCCCAGGCGGAGCTCGACCGCCGGTTGAAGTAGTCGTCGAGTACATCGACGCGCACAAGGGGCGTTTCGGGGTCGAGCCGATCTGCAGGACGTTGCAGGTCGCCCCGAGCACCTACTACGCCGCCAAGACCCGCCCACCGTCCGCGCGGTCGGTGACCGACACGGCGACCACCGAGGTGATCAAGGCCGTGCACGAGGACAACTACGGGGTCTACGGGTCCCGGAAGGTCCACGCCGAGATGGTGCGCCGCGGCCACGCCGTGGCCCGGTGCACCGTGGAGCGGTTGATGGCCGCGGCGGGGCTGCGGGGCCTGTCGCGGGCGAAGGGCCCACGCACGACCGTGCCCGGGACGGGCCCGGACACCCGCCCGGACCTGGTGCAGCGCAGGTTCGAGGCGACGGCACCGGACCAGCTGTGGGTCGCTGACATCACCTACTGCCGGACCTTCGCCGGGTGGGTGTACGCCGCGTTCGTCGTCGACGTGTTCTCCCGCCGGGTGGTCGGGTGGCAGCTGTCGACGTCGCTGCGCACCGACCTGGCCCTGGACGCCCTGGAGATGGGGCTATGGACCCGGCGCAAGGAAGGAGCCGACCTCAGCGGCCTGGTCCACCATTCCGACAAGGGCGTGCAGTACCTCGCGGTGCGCTACACCCAGCGGCTCGCCGAGGCCGGGGCGGTCGCTTCCGTGGGGTCGACCGGTGATTCTTACGACAATGCTCTCGCGGAGGCGTTCAACTCGTTGTTCAAGGCTGAGCTGGTCCGCAACAAGGGCCCGTGGAAGAACGTCGACGACCTCGAGATCGCGACCGCGGAGTACGTCGACTGGTTCAACCACCGGCGCCTGCACGGCGAGCTCGGCCACGTCCCACCGGCCGAGTACGAGGCCGACCACCACCAGCACCACCCCGCTCCGGCTACCATCAGAGCGTCACTTCAGAGCCTCCACTGAACCCGGGGCGAGACA
>NZ_CANMAA010000038.1 GCF_947495735.1 uncultured Pseudokineococcus sp. | reverse complement strand
GAGCCTGAGACCTGATAGTGAGCGCGTATGCGCGAAGTGAGTGATCCCATGCTGCCTAGAAAAGCCTCGGCGCGAGGTTCGAGCCGCCCGTACCCCAAACCGACTCAGGTGATCAGGTAGAGAATACCAAGGCGATCGAGTGAATCGTGGTTAAGGAACTCGGCAAAATGCCCCCGTAACTTCGGGAGAAGGGGGGCCGATCGGGTGAGGCCGCTAGCCGGCTCAGCCTGTGAGGCCGCAGAGACCAGGGAGAAGCGACTGTTTACTAAAAACACAGGTCCGTGCGAAGTCGCAAGACGATGTATACGGACTGACGCCTGCCCGGTGCTGGAACGTTAAGGGGACCGGTTAGCCTCACGGCGAAGCTGAGAACTTAAGCGCCAGTAAACGGCGGTGGTAACTATAACCATCCTAAGGTAGCGAAATTCCTTGTCGGGTAAGTTCCGACCTGCACGAATGGCGTAACGACTTCTCCGCTGTCTCAACCGCGAACTCGGCGAAATTGCACTACGAGTAAAGATGCTCGTTACGCGCAGCAGGACGGAAAGACCCCGGGACCTTCACTATAGTTTGGTATTGGTGTCTGGTGTGGCTTGTGTAGGATAGGTGGGAGACTGTGAAGCGGGCACGCCAGTGCTGGTGGAGTCGACGTTGAAATACCACTCTGGTCATACTGGGTATCTAACTTCGGTCCGTGATCCGGATCAGGGACAGTGCCTGATGGGTAGTTTAACTGGGGCGGTTGCCTCCTAAAGTGTAACGGAGGCGCTCAAAGGTTCCCTCAGCCTGGTTGGTAATCAGGTGTTGAGTGCAAGTGCACAAGGGAGCTTGACTGCGAGACTGACGGGTCGAGCAGGGACGAAAGTCGGAACTAGTGACCCGGCCGTGGTGTGTGGAAACGCGGTCGCTCAACGGATAAAAGGTACCCCGGGGATAACAGGCTGATCTTGCCCAAGAGTCCATATCGACGGCATGGTTTGGCACCTCGATGTCGGCTCGTCGCATCCTGGGGCTGGAGTAGGTCCCAAGGGTTGGGCTGTTCGCCCATTAAAGCGGTACGCGAGCTGGGTTTAGAACGTCGTGAGACAGTTCGGTCCCTATCCGCTGCGCGCGTCGGAGACTTGAGAAGGGCTGTCCCTAGTACGAGAGGACCGGGACGGACGAACCTCTGGTGTGCCAGTTGTCCTGCCAAGGGCATGGCTGGTTGGCTACGTTCGGGAGGGATAACCGCTGAAGGCATCTAAGCGGGAAGCCTGCTTCGAGATGAGGTCTCCTTGCCACTTCGGGTGGTGTGAGGCTCCCAGGTAGACCACTGGGTTGATAGGCCGGATGTGGAAGCGGGGTAACTCGTGGAGCTGACCGGTACTAATATGCCGATGGCTTGACCACT
>NZ_CANMAA010000037.1 GCF_947495735.1 uncultured Pseudokineococcus sp. | reverse complement strand
CTGGACTGACCCCCAAAAGTTGGACACCGCAAGGCAGCGTCCAACCTCCCAGGAGTTCAGCCATGTACCGGAACAGCACGCTGAGCCACGCTGAGGCAGCATCCGCAGTGGAGATGTTCGAGCAGGGCTTCACCGCCAGATCGGTCTCGCTGGCGCTCAGCTTGCACGGCAACTCTGTTCAGATGCTCTACCAGCGTTGGCAGCTACGAGGATCGGGTGCGCTGATGACGAGGGAACGCCGCCAGTACGACTTCGACACCAAGCTCACAGTCGTGCGTCGCCACATCAAAGGCGAGTCCGCGCGAAGCCTGTGCGAGGAGTTCGAGCTTCCTTCGCCGACCACGGTGTCGAAGTGGGCGGTGATCTACCGCCGTGACGGCGAAGACGGGCTTCGCCCCAGACGACGCGGCCGACCACCTACAGTTCGTGCCGACCCACCAGCAGAAAATGAGCTGGAAACGCTGCGCAAGGAGAACGAGCGACTGCGCGCGGAGGTCGCCTACCTGGGAAAATTACGGGCCTTGAGGTCGCCACCACGACGCTGAAAGTCCAAGCCGTCGATGACCTCAAGGCGCACCACCAGTTGCCGCTGCTCCTGCAGGCGGCAGGCCTGGCTCGGTCCACCTTCTATGACCACCGCAACCGGTTGGCCCGCCCTGACCGGCACGCGCTCCTCAAGGATGCGGTCGGGGAGGTCTTCGCCCAGGCCAAGGGCGCCTACGGCCACCGGCGCGTGCACGCGGTGCTGCTGCGCCAGGGATGGCAGGTGGCGAAGAAAACCGTGCTGAAGGTGATGCACGCGCAGGGGCTGCGCTGCCTGGTGCGCCGGCGGCGGCGCTACAACTCCTACCGCGGTGAGGTAGGCACCACCGCCAGCAACATTCTGGACCGCCACTTCGCGGCGACTGCGCCCAACACGAAATGGGTCACCGACGTGAGTGAATTTGCCATCGGTGAGGCGAAGATCTACGTCTCGCCGATCCTGGACCTGTATGACAATCGGATCATCTCGGTTGCTGCCGGGCTTTCCCCGAGCGTCAAGATGGTCACCGACGGCTTACGTGAGGCCATCGCGACGCTTGCAGTCGATGAGGTACCGCTTGTCCACTCCGACCAGGGTTTTCAGTACCGCCACCGCCTGTGGCAGGACACTCTGTGCCAGTCGGGGCTAATCCAGTCAATGTCCCGTAAGGGCACATGCTTGGATAACGCCGTCATGGAGGGATTCTTCAGCCACTTGAAGGAGGAGTGGTTCCGCTTGGCTCAGCCAGCCACGGTCGCTGACTTCTACGTCGGCTTGCATCAGTACCTGGCGTGGTGGAACAGCACTCGAATCCAGGCGCGTCTGGGCTACCTCAGCCCCGATGAGTACCTTACCTTGGCCCCCGTCGCGGCGTAGTCTCTCGTTCTCAGTCCAACTTTCGGGGTGCAGTCCA
>NZ_CANMAA010000036.1 GCF_947495735.1 uncultured Pseudokineococcus sp. | reverse complement strand
CCGATGAGTACCTTACCTTGGCCCCCGTCGCGGCGTAGTCTCTCGTTCTCAGTCCAACTTTCGGGGTGCAGTCCACTGCTGCGCCAGTACTTCCCCAAGGGCACCGACCTGTCGGTCCACACCCCTGAGGACCTCGCAGCTGTCGCTGCCGAGCTCAACGGCCGGCCCCGGATGACCCTCGACTGGGACAATCCCGCCGAGCGGATGAACCGCCTACTGTCCGACCCGCAGTCGCCCACCGTTGCGACGACCCCCTGAGACCGCCCATCATCCAGCGGGACGGGTGGACACTGCGGCCGTGAGCTGGTGGTTGCGACGCAAGAGGTCGTACCTCGGCGACTGCCCGACCTGCCACACGACTGGCGCGAGCATGTCGTCGACGGGCCTACCTGCTCCGAGTGCGAGTACGAGATCGAGCACGAAGATCCCGACGCTCCTCCCCGCCCGTGCCGGGCGCAACCACCGGCCGGCGCTGCGACCGGCACCCAGCACTGACACCGGCGGTGGCGCCTCCGGAGGCGTCCGCAGGGGCTCGTTGCCTCCTCGGCAGCGCCGTCCTGCTCTGATCCGTCGGGCCAGTCGCGGTAGCCGCCAGCCTGCACGCGTTTCCACTGCGCTGGCCCGGCGATTGCCCACGTGTGACCTCGCGTTTTCAGCTGAAGCGGATCAACAGTCACGGGCTCAGCATGAGGCGATCCTGAGAGCGTGGTTAACGGACGTGTCCGCGATTAGCGAGGCGCGTCGATAGTGACGACGCCGGACGGGCGCCAGTCTCATAAGCCGATCGCCTGCCGGCGCGCCAGCGGGTCCTCGACGACGTCGTCGATCACGGCGCGCGGCCGTCCCGCTCACGATCGCTGGCCGGACAGCGTCCCGCTGTCGATCGCTGGCCGGACAGCGTCCCGCTGTCGATCATCGACTGGGACGGCTCCCGGTCGCGGTGTGGCGTCGAGGGCTCAGGCGGCTTCGCCGTTGGTGCGCTGGCCCTTGCGGCGGGACCGGAAGAGCTCGAGCGAGAAGTAGATCGCCATGACGATCAGCCACCGGACGACGATGTTGCCCCAGTCGATCTGGTCGGCGGGGGTAGCCGGGTCGTCGGGGCCGTAGCGGACGTAGCCGGTCCGCTCGACGAAGTAGACGACGACGAAGGCGACGATGGGGATGGCTGCGTAGCGCCACTTCTTCACTGAGGAGTCACGTCCGTCCTGGGTGTTCGACGCGCCGGGGCTGGTCGGCTCTCGGCGTGCATCTGCGGGCAGGGGCCCCTGCTCCTCCGGGTCACGGCATCACGCCGGCCGCGCGATGTCCAGGTTGTCCCCGACGGCGCCCGGCGCCCGCAGCCGATCGCCTGGCCGGCCAGCGTCCCGCTGACGATTCCCATCTGAACGCCGGTCGAAGGGCCGCTGCTGTCGCTTCGTGCGGGCCTTCGCCAGGTCCTCGAAGACGTG
>NZ_CANMAA010000035.1 GCF_947495735.1 uncultured Pseudokineococcus sp. | reverse complement strand
TGGTGGTTGGGGGGTTGTTGACTGTTGTGCATTGATGGAGAGTTTGATCCTGGCTCAGGACGAACGCTGGCGGCGTGCTTAACACATGCAAGTCGAACGGTGAAGCTCAGCTTGCTGGGTGGATCAGTGGCGAACGGGTGAGTAACACGTGAGCAACCTGCCCCTGACTCTGGGATAACCACCGGAAACGGTGGCTAATACCGGATATGACGGCTGGCCGCATGGTCTGGTCGTGGAAAGTTCTTCGGTTGGGGATGGGCTCGCGGCCTATCAGCTTGTTGGTGGGGTGATGGCCTACCAAGGCGACGACGGGTAGCCGGCCTGAGAGGGCGACCGGCCACACTGGGACTGAGACACGGCCCAGACTCCTACGGGAGGCAGCAGTGGGGAATATTGCGCAATGGGCGGAAGCCTGACGCAGCGACGCCGCGTGAGGGATGAAGGCCTTCGGGTTGTAAACCTCTTTCAGCTCCGAAGAAGCGAGAGTGACGGTAGGAGCAGAAGAAGCACCGGCTAACTACGTGCCAGCAGCCGCGGTAATACGTAGGGTGCAAGCGTTGTCCGGAATTATTGGGCGTAAAGAGCTCGTAGGCGGCTCGTCGCGTCTGCTGTGAAAGCCTAGGGCTTAACCCTGGGTCTGCAGTGGGTACGGGCGAGCTAGAGTGCGGTAGGGGAGACTGGAATTCCTGGTGTAGCGGTGAAATGCGCAGATATCAGGAGGAACACCGGTGGCGAAGGCGGGTCTCTGGGCCGTAACTGACGCTGAGGAGCGAAAGCATGGGTAGCGAACAGGATTAGATACCCTGGTAGTCCATGCCGTAAACGTTGGGCGCTAGGTGTGGGCCGCATTCCACGTGGTCTGTGCCGCAGCTAACGCATTAAGCGCCCCGCCTGGGGAGTACGGCCGCAAGGCTAAAACTCAAAGGAATTGACGGGGCCCCGCACAAGCGGCGGAGCATGCGGATTAATTCGATGCAACGCGAAGAACCTTACCAAGGCTTGACATGCAGGGAAATCCTCCAGAGATGGTGGGTCCGCAAGGGTCCTGCGCAGGTGGTGCATGGTTGTCGTCAGCTCGTGTCGTGAGATGTTGGGTTAAGTCCCGCAACGAGCGCAACCCTCGTTCGATGTTGCCAGCGGGTTATGCCGGGGACTCATCGGAGACTGCCGGGGTCAACTCGGAGGAAGGTGGGGATGACGTCAAATCATCATGCCCCTTATGTCTTGGGCTTCACGCATGCTACAATGGCCAGTACAATGGGCTGCGAGACCGTGAGGTGGAGCGAATCCCAAAAAGCTGGTCTCAGTTCGGATTGGGGTCTGCAACTCGACCCCATGAAGTCGGAGTCGCTAGTAATCGCAGATCAGCAACGCTGCGGTGAATACGTTCCCGGGGCTTGTACACACCGCCCGTCACGTCACGAAAGTCGGTAACACCCGAAGCCGGTGGCCCAACCCCTTGTGGGAGGGAGCTGTCGAAGGTGGGACTGGCGATTGGGACGAAGTCGTAACAAGGTAGCCGTACCGGAAGGTGCGGCTGGATCACCTCCTTTCTAAGGAGCATCTTCATGCTGCCGGCCCTGGTCATG
>NZ_CANMAA010000034.1 GCF_947495735.1 uncultured Pseudokineococcus sp. | reverse complement strand
GGGTGGGGGTGTGGGGGTGGGTGCCGGGTGTGGGGGCTTCCTGCTTGTAGCTTGAGAACTGCACAGTGGACGCGAGCATCTTTATCTTTGTGGCCAAGTTTTTAAGGGCGCACGGTGGATGCCTAGGCACCAGGAGCCGATGAAGGACGTAGGAGCCTGCGATAAGCCTCGGGGAGTTGGCAACCGAACTGTGATCCGAGGATTTCCGAATGGGGAAACCCGGCTGGATTCATCTCCAGTCACCTGCACCTGAATATATAGGGTGTGTGGAGGGAACGTGGGGAAGTGAAACATCTCAGTACCCACAGGAAGAGAAAGCAACCGCGATTCCGTGAGTAGTGGCGAGCGAAAGCGGATGAGGCTAAACCGCGTGCGTGTGATACCCGGCAGGGGTTGCGTGCGTGGGGTCGTGGGACCCGTTGGTCTCAGCTGCCGCTGAGGCGAGGAGTGAGAAAGTTGCGTCATAGTCGAAGGGTCTTGGATGGCCCGGCGTAGAGGGTGCGACCCCCGTAGACGAAATGATGTGGCCTCCTTGGACGGTGTTCCCGAGTAGCACGGGGCCCGAGAAATCCCGTGTGAATCTGGGGGGACCACCCCCTAAGCCTAAATACTTCCTGGTGACCGATAGCGGACTAGTACCGTGAGGGAAAGGTGAAAAGTACCCCGGGAGGGGAGTGAAATAGTACCTGAAACCGTGCGCCTACAAGCCGTCGGAGCCTCTTCGTGGGGTGACGGCGTGCCTTTTGAAGAATGAGCCTGCGAGTTAGTGGCATGTGGCGAGGTTAACCCGTGTGGGGAAGCCGTAGCGAAAGCGAGTCCGAAGAGGGCGTCTGAGTCGCGTGTCCTAGACCCGAAGCGAAGTGATCTACCCATGGGCAGGTTGAAGCGCGGGTAAGACCGCGTGGAGGACCGAACCCACCAGGGTTGAAAACCTGGGGGATGACCTGTGGGTAGGGGTGAAAGGCCAATCAAACTTCGTGATAGCTGGTTCTCCCCGAAATGCATTTAGGTGCAGCGTCGCGTGTTTCTTGCCGGAGGTAGAGCTACTGGATGGCCGATGGGCCCTACAAGGTTACTGACGTCAGCCAAACTCCGAATGCCGGTAAGTATAGCGCGGCAGTGAGACTGCGGGGGATAAGCTTCGTAGTCGAGAGGGAAACAGCCCAGACCACCGGCTAAGGTCCCTAAGCGTGTGCTAAGTGGAAAAGGATGTGGAGTTGCGCAGACAACCAGGAGGTTGGCTTAGAAGCAGCCACCCTTGAAAGAGTGCGTAATAGCTCACTGGTCAAGTGATTCCGCGCCGACAATGTAGCGGGGCTCAAGCACACCACCGAAGCCGTGGCACGTGCGCGTTTGCCAGGCCCACTTGTGGGTCCAGGTGCGTGCGTGGGTAGGGGAGCGTCGTGTGGCGGGTGAAGCGGCAGGGTGACCTAGCCGTGGACGCCACACGAGTGAGAATGCAGGCATGAGTAGCGAATGACGGGTGAGAAACCCGTCCGCCGGATGATCAAGGGTTCCAGGGCCAGGCTAATCCGCCCTGGGTAAGTCGGGACCTAAGGCGAGGCCGACAGGCGTAGTCGATGGACAACGGGTTGATATTCCCGTACCGGCGAAGGACCGCCCATGCCAAGGCCAGCGATGCTGAGTGCCTGAAGCCTCACCGGCCCTTCGGGGTGGGTGTGGGTGGAACGCACGACCCAGACTGGTAGTAGGCAAGCGCATTAACAGGGGTGACGCAGGAGGGTAGCTTCCGCGTGGCGATGGTTGTCCACGTCCAAGGGTGTAGGGCGAGTTGTTGGTAAATCCGCAGCTCATG
>NZ_CANMAA010000033.1 GCF_947495735.1 uncultured Pseudokineococcus sp. | reverse complement strand
GCTGTTCCGGTACATGGCTGAACTCCTGGGAGGTTGGACGCTGCCTTGCGGTGTCCAACTTTTGGGGGTCAGTCCAGGAGCCCGTTGGTGTTCTCGTTCGTGCCGCGCTGCCACGGGGAGTGCGGGTCGGCGAAGTAGACCGCGATTCCGGTCTCGATCTTGAAGTGGGCGTGCGCGGACAACTCCTTTCCGCGGTCCCACGTCAGCGACCGCAGGACCTCGGCGGGCATCGTGGTCATCGTCGCGATCAGCGCCTCACGCATCGCTACGGCCCCGTACCCGCCCAGCGATGGCCCGTTCTTGACCGGGGCGACCTCGCCGTAGCCGGGAAGGCGAGGCAGGTGGACCAGCAGGGTGTAGCGGCTGCTGCGCTCGACCAGGGTGCCGATCGCCGAGCGGCCCAGCCCGATAATCAGATCCCCTTCCCAGTGCCCCGGGACGGCGCGGTCCTCGGCCTCAGCGGGTCGCTCGCTGATGACGACGTCAGCGGTGACGTGCCCCTGCGGGCTGTTGCGCGCCCTCTCCCGCGGCTTGCGCAGCGCCCGCCCGGTCCGCAGGCAGGCCACCAGCTCACGCTTGAGCGCCCCACGGCCCTCGATGAACAGCGCCTGGTAGATCGCCTCGTGGCTGATGCGCATGTCGTCATCGTCGGGGAAGTCCACGACCAGCCGCCGACTGATCTGCTCCGGACTCCAGGCCGTGGCCCAGCGCCGGTCCCCGCGGTGAGGCTTGTTCAAGCCCTTCCACGTCGTGGCCGGACCCGGCGCCACGGTCCCGTCGGGGTGCTCCAGCTGCCCGGACAGGCGCTCCTGGACGTACTCACGCAGCACTGGGTTGACCACCAGCTTCGCCGCCTTCGGGCGCCGGGCCGCGGTCTCGGCCTTCCACTGCGCCACCGACGGCCGGTACCCCGACGACCGTGAGCGGGTCGCGGCATTCCGCCGCAACTCCCTCGAGATCGTGCTCGGGTCCCGCCCCAACCGGCGGGCGACCTCGCGCACGCCCAGGCCCTGAGCACGCAGCAGAGCGATGTCCTCCCGCTCGGCCAGCGACAGGTACCGACTGGTCGGCTCGGACAGATCCATCGGCGCCATCCCGCCAGCGTGGCGAAACCACCGCGACCCGACCGGCGTGGACACGCCCACCGCTGCTGCTGCCACCTCGCTGCTGACGCCCGTGGCGATCAGGCGCCAGAACGCCCGCTCGACCTGTCGGGCCGGTGGCGGCCGCCCCGGCGACCTCATCGACGGGCGCACCGCCCGATCGGCCAGCTGCTGACGTCGTCCCACCACACACCTCCACGATCACGAGGTGTTGCGACGACCGATTGACTCCGCCCTGCGCTCCGGCATCGGAGTGACACCGCAGCCCGGTCAGCTGGGTGCCACGCGACCACCGGGCGCGGTCGCGGTGAAGTCCCTCTGGACGAGGTCGGGGTGACGGGCCGCGCCCGAGTCGGCCTTCGTGGTCCGGACCCGCTTGGTGCGCCGCGCCCCTTCGATCCCGAGGACCCGCATCAACCGGGCGACCTGGTCGCGGCCGAGGTCCATGCCGGCGCGGCGGGCGGCCTTCCACAGTTTGCGGGCCCCGTAGACGCGGTAGTTGTCCTCCCACAACGCCCGCAGCGCCGGCCCGGTGACCTGGTCGCGGCGGGCCCGCGCCGACGGCGGGCGGGCCTTAGCCGCGTAGTACGTGCTCGGCGCCACCTGCAGCACCCTGCAGATGGGCACGGGCCCCGAGCTCGTCCCGGTTGGCGTCGATGAAGGCGACTACCTCTTGTGCTGGCGGCCTGGCTCCGCCCCGAAGAAAGACGCCGCCCGCTTGAGGATCTCGTTCGCCCGCCGCAGCTCACGGTTCTCCTGCTCCAGCGCACGGACCCGGGCGGCCTCGTCGGTGCTCACCCCCGGGGCGCGGCCCTCGTCGATGTCGGCCTGACGCACCCACAGCCGCACCGACTCGGTGCCGTAGCCCAGCTGGCGGGCGACCCGGTGCACCGTGCCGTGCTCGGTGCCCAGCTCGGCCCGCAGCGTGCGGACCATCCGCACCGCCGCCTCCTTCTCCTGCTCGGAGTACCGCCGTGTCGTCGGCTTCCCCGCGGACTGCTCCTTCGGCATGGCCCCATCCTCGTTTCCAAGATCAGGAGCCTCCACCAGAGCCAGGGCGACTCACTTTCGTCTAAGTCCCAGTGCGTTTGAACCTGGTAGGCGCGAGTTGCCGGGGTCAGATGATGTTGCGTCGGCGCGCGGCGGCGACGGCG
>NZ_CANMAA010000032.1 GCF_947495735.1 uncultured Pseudokineococcus sp. | reverse complement strand
GCGCGACTGTCGCTCAAACGATCGGATTAGGCCAGGGACACTCCGGTAGGAGGATCCCCACAACAACGGCGACCGATGCGCTGCCAACGGCCGGGTGGTCGGGGTCAACAGCAGCCGTCGGTGCACCCACCCGTCGCGGGCGCTGCCCCGCGGGCGGCGGGGGTGATGGGCCCGGGCGCGCAGCAGCCCTCTCCGCGCCAGGCGTCGCGGCCTTCCTTGAGGGCGACGGCGGCGATGACCAGCGCGGCGAGGGGGTCAGCCCAGGTCCACCCGAGGGCAGAGTTCAACAGCAGCCCGACCAGCAGGACCGCGGACAGGTAGGTGCACAGCAGGGTCTGCTTGGAGTCCGCGACCGCCGAGGCGGACCCGAGCTCACGGCCGGTGCGGCGCTCGAACCAGCTCAGGAAGGGCATCACGGCGAGGCTGACCGCTGCCAGGGCGATGCCGACGCTGGAGTGCTCGGGCTCGACGGCCCCCAGCAGGGTGCGGACGGCGTCGATGCTGACGAAGACGGCCAGCCCGACGAAGGACGCGGCGATGACCCGCATGGTCAGGCGCTCACGGCGGGCGGGGTCGGGGGCGGAGAACTGCCAGGCCACCGCGGCCGCCGACAGCACCTCCACGACGGAGTCCAGGCCGAAGCCAACCAGGGCTGCGGAGGAGGCGATGCGCCCGGCGGTGATGGCCACGACGGCCTCGATGACGTTGTAGGTGATTGTGGCCGCGACGATCCAGCGCACCCGTCGGGTCAGCTGGGCCCGCCGCGCGGGGTCGGTGGCGACCGGCGCGGCGGCACGGGTGGTGGCCATCAGCACCTCACCAGCCGGGCGGGGCCCTCCTGCGGCTCGGCCGTCGTGTGGGGAAGGGTCTCAGGCATGGGCGTGTCTTTCGTGCTCGTGGTGGGAGACCGGCTCGAGCTGGAAGGTCGCGTGGTGGACGGGCACGGGGAAGTGCTCGGCGACGCAGGTCTGCAGCGCGTCCAGGACGCGGGGGGCGTGGCCGTCGAGGAAGCAGGTGTCGTCGATGACGACGTGGGCTGAGAGCACGGGCAGGCCGGAGACGATCTCCGAGGCGTGCAGGTCGTGCACGGCGTGCACGTGCGCCTGCTCCAGCAGGTGGGTGCGGACCGCGTCCAGGTCCAGGTCGCGGGGTGCGACCTCGAGCAGGACCGCGGTGGTCTCCCGCAGGATGCTCAGCGTCCGGGGGACGATGAGCGCGACGACGACGAAGGACGCGAGAGCGTCGGCGCGCTGCCACCCGGTGGCCAAGACCACGGCCGCGGAGACCAGCACGGCGACCGAGCCGATCCCATCGGCGGCCACTTCCAGGAACGCCGCCCGGGTGTTGACCGACGCGGCCCTCCCTCGGGCGAGGATGACCAGGCCGGCGATGTTGACGGCCAGGCCGATGGCCCCGAACACCAGCACCAGCCCGGCGGTGACCTCAGGAGGGTCCAGCAGGCGGCGCACGCCCTCGACGGCGATGAGGACCCCCACGGCCAGCAGCAGCCCGGCCTGCAGGCTGGCGCCCAGGACCTCGGCCCGGCGGTAGCCCCAGGTCCGTCGGGCCGTGGGCGGGCGCAGCGCGAGCGTCGCGGCGAGCACGGCGATGCCCAGGCCGACGACGTCGGTGAGCATGTGCGCGGCGTCGGCCAGCAGCGCCAGGCTGCCGGACAGGATGCCGCCGACGACCTCCACGACCATCACGGTCGCGGTCAGGACCAGCACGGTCAGCAGCCGTCGCCGCTGGTCGGTGCCCGCGTCGCCCCCGTGGTCGTGGGTGTGCCCGGCTCCCATCAGACCGCGCCGGTCGCCAGCACTGGCTCCTCCTGCCCCGACGCGTCGGCGGGGGTCAGCGGGAGCTCGTGGGGGGTGGCGGGGCCGAGGACGGCCTGCAGCAGCACCCGCCCGATGGGGGTGAGCTGGTACTTCACCAGCTTGCCCTCGCGCTTGGAGGTGGCCAGGCCGCTCGCGCGCAGGAGCCGGGCGTGGTGGGAGACGAGGTTGGGCGCCAGGGCGGTGACCCACGCGAGGTCGCACCCGCACATCGCTCCGCCGGCGGCCAGCGCCGCGGCGACCTTCAGCCGGGTGGGGTCGGCCAGGGCTCTGGCCAGGGCCGCCGCCGAGGTCAGCTCCTCGACGCCCGGGAGGACCTCCCGCACCGCTTCCGCGTGCGGCAGGTCCATGCACAGCAGGTCGCACGTCTCCGGGGCGGTCGTCACTCTCAGAATCTAACCAGCATTGCTCTGTTACGTTGAGGTCTCGGTCGCTCGAGAATGATGCGGCTACTGCCTCCCCACCCGACCGAGGAGCTGCTGCCGTGCCGAGCACGACCACGCCAGCCCGCGCCGCGTCCCCGCGCGGCCCCAAGGCGCCGGCCAGGTCCCGCACGAGCAGGACCGGGCGGGTGCTGACGGTGCTCGCGGGCGGGTTCCTGGCGGTCGTGGCCGCCCTGGTGGTGCTGACCCTGGTCACCGGTGGCTCCAACGCACCCGAGCCCGCGGCGGACGTGCCCGTGGTCGCCGCTGACAGCCACTACCTGTCCGACGCCGGGACCGATGCCCCGGTGCTGGTGGAGTTCCTAGACCTGGAGTGCGAGGCCTG
>NZ_CANMAA010000031.1 GCF_947495735.1 uncultured Pseudokineococcus sp. | reverse complement strand
ACGGAAACGCTTAGGGTTCGCGAAGCCGATCGAGAAGATCGGACCGCTGCTGTTGCGATGACCGCCAGGATCCGCCGTAGGTCTTGCGGACCTTCTCGAAGCTGATCACGGTGGCGTCTCCGGGAGTGGTCGGCGCGCTGGTGCGTCACCGCTCCTGAGAGGGGGGTGACGTGGGCAGCCCTCAGCGTCGGGGCACGAGAAATTACCGTGCCGGGTGTGCACGACGAGAACGCGGTGACCGATCCCCCCGCCGGCGCGGGCCCGTGCGCGTCCCCGCACTGGCGCGACGAGGTCTGCCGCCGCGCCGCCGAGGTGCCCGAGATCACCGCCTTCCCCGGCGTCGACGCGCTGCTGCGCGCCTTCCACGCGCTCGCCGCCGAGCACCCGGACCTGGTGCGCCCCAGCCGGATCGGGACCTCCCGGCTCGGGGAGCCGCTGGAGTGCTTCACCGTCGGGGACGCCGCCCACGCCCCGGCCGGACCGCCCGGGCCCCAGCACCTCGTCGTCGGCGGGGTTCACCCCAACGAGCCGATCGGCGCGTGCACGTCCCTGCACCTGGCGCGCCTGCTGTGCGAGGACGACGACCTGCGCGCGCGCCTGGGCGCCACCTGGCACGTCGTCCCCTGCGTCGACCCGGACGGCGCCCGCCTCAACGAGGGCTGGTTCGACGGCCCCTTCGACCGCGGCACCTACGCGCGCCACTTCTACCGGCCGGCGCCGCGCGAGCAGGTGGAGTGGTCCTTCCCCTTCTCGTACAAGGGCGCCTACTTCGACCAGACGATCCCGGAGACCTTCGGGCTCATGCGCCTCATCGACGCCGTCCGCCCCCGCCTGCTCGTGAGCCTGCACAACGGCGAGATGGGCGGCGTCTACTACTACCTGAGCCGGACCCTGCCCGGGCTGGTGGAGGCGCTGCACGCCGTCCCGGCCGAGCTGGGGCTGCCGCTCGAGCGCGGTGAGGCCGAGGACCCCCTGGCGCAGGTGTGGGCGGACGCCGTCTACGGCATGGCGGACATGCGGGCGCACTACGACCACCTCGAGGCCCTGGGCCTCGATGCGGTGGCCGCCGTCGGCGGCACCTCCAGCGCCGACCACGCCGCGCAGTACGGGACGCTCAGCGTCGTCGCCGAGCTGCCGTACTGGTCGCACCCGGCCGCCGCCGACACCAGCGGCAGCGGACGCCGCTACGCCGACGTCCTCACCGCCAAGGCCGAGGGTCTGCGCGCCGACGGCGCCCTGCTCGAGAGCCTGCTCGCCCGGGCGGAGCCGATGCTCGACGCCGCGAGCCCGTACGTGCGCGCCTCGCGCGCCTTCGTGCCGATGCTCGGCCACGTCGCCGAGCACGAGGCGGCGCGCGCCGGCCTTCCCGCCGCGGACCGCGAGGCCAGCGTCGCGGAGGTGTTCAGCGCCGAGGACCTCGTGCGCTGCTTCCGCCTGCGCTACGGGGGGATGCTCGTGCGGGCGCTCGCCGGTCCCGTCGCCGCGGGGACGGCGCCCGCGGCGCTGCGCCGCCTGCACGCCGAGGCCGCTGAGGTCTACGAGCGCTGGCAGGACGAGGCCGCCCAGCTCGAGGGCACACGGCTGCTGCCCATCGCCCAGCTCGTCGGGGTGCAGCTCGGCTCCACGCTCGCCGCGGCGTTCGCCCTCGTCGACGAGGCCGGGCTCGCGCCCGGCGGCGGGGGACCGGCCTGATGCAGGGGGCGCGCGGCTGACGGCCTCAGCCGCGTGTCCACCGGCGGGGGGCCCCTGCTCCGCCTCACTGCCGAGCGCTGACTCGTGGGTGAGCGGGGGAGCGACCACCCCTTGAGGCAGCACCTGCTCCACGGGCGCAGGCCGAAGACCTCCACCTCCACCGCGAGGGGCACGGGGACCCAGTCGAGCGCGGCGCGACGGGATCGGAGCGGCGGGCCGGTGCTGGCGTCGTCCCGAAGGTCGCGTCCCCGGGGTGTGCTGGGCGATGTCGTGGCGTGCCCTCGTCGGGGCGTGCGGAAGGGGATGCGCCGTCGACGGGGATGCCACCTCCACGGCCCTCGCCGTCGGCGGGCGCTCGCGAGGAGCGGTGGTGACGGGTGCGCTCGCGCGGGGGAGGGCTGGACCGCTGGCGGTGAGCAGGACGGGGAGCCTCGCCGGGGGACGAGCGGGGAGACGGCGTGCCTTCCCCAGCTCGTGGGGGGCCGGACGGCGCGCTTCGCGGGGTCGCCGCTGAGGGAGCAGGTGGCGCTGGCGTCAGCACGTGCCTGCTCGCGCCGCCGGTCCCAGGGGGCCTCGCCGGCCGTCGCTGTGGAGGGACGTTCGTCTGCGGGGGGCGGAGGTTCCACCACGTCGAGCCAGGACCGGACTCCGACTGCCGGCCGTCCCGATGCGCCGGACGGGGGACGCGCGGAGCCGCCTCGACCCCGGGTTTGCACCACGGCCGGACCTGACCTAACGTTCTTCCTCGTCGCCCGAGAGGGAGGAACGGACACCGCGAGGTGGTCGGTCCCCGCGGGTAGGCATCCCGGATCACTTCCACCGGCATCCATCTGGATCTCGGTCGGGCAGCATGTCCGGGAGCCCCAGCGAGAAGCTCGACAGAGCGGCTCGAGGAACTGGGGTAGCGTACGGAACATCAGCCCTTCACCGGGGCCGGCTGCGAGGTCGGTCTGGTGTGCGGGTCTGCTTCTTGAGAACTCAACAGCGTGCCAAAGTCGAATGCCAAGTTTTTGTGGTTCGG
>NZ_CANMAA010000030.1 GCF_947495735.1 uncultured Pseudokineococcus sp. | reverse complement strand
ATCGGTCGCCGTTGTTGTGGGGATCCTCCTACCGGAGTGTCCCTGGCCTAATCCGATCGTTTGAGCGACAGTCGCGCTGGCGGGGCGACACGCCGGGGGAGCGGCGTCCGGAACTCGTGTCCGAAACCTCCGTGTCGCGGAACCCTGGTCGGGCCGTTTCCGTACGCTCGCGCGCATGGGACACGCCCTCGGCTACGCCCGGGTCTCGACCACGGCGCAGGACCCGTCGCTGCAGACCGACGCCCTGGTCGCGGCCGGGTGCGCGCAGGTGTGGACCGACGTCGCCTCCGGCGGGCGTGACGACCGCCCGGAGCTCGCCCGGCTGCTCCAGCGGCTGCTGCCCGGCGACACCCTGGTGGTGTGGCGGCTGGACCGCCTCGGGCGGTCTCTTCCGCACCTGTTGGCGACGATCACCGAGCTTGAGGGCAGGGGAGTGGGCTTCCGGTCGCTGACCGAGGCCATCGACACCACCACCGCCGGCGGACGGCTCGTTTTCTCGATCTTCGGCGCGTTGGCCGACTTCGAGCGCCAGCTCATCCGCGACCGCACCCTCGCCGGCCTGGAGGCAGCCCGCGCCCGCGGCCGCGTCGGCGGCCGCCCCACCGTCATGACGCCCGCGCGGGTCGAGGCCGCCCGTGCTCTGCTCGCCCGCCCCGGCGCCACGGTCACCTCGGTGGCCAAGGACCTCGGCGTCAGCCGGGCCACCCTCTACCGCACCGTCCTGGCGGAGGAGGCCAGCGCGCCGCCCGCGCTACAGCGGTCGGAGCCTGCCGGAGGCGCCACCGGGTCGGCGGCGGCGCGCCCGTGACGGCAGAGCGGGGGAGCGGGGCTGCCACCTCCCGGCGCCGGCCGCGGTGGTGGCCCGGGGTGGTGCTGCTCGTCGTCGCGGCCTACCTCCTGTTCGAGGTCGCCGCGCGCTCCGGCGGCTTCGGGGACGCACAAGCCTGCCTCGAGGACCTGCCGTACTCCCCGCCCCATGAGGAGTGGCAGGCGGACGTGCAGTGGTCGTGGTGGCCTCTGGGCGCACGGTGTACGTACCTCAACCCGGAGAACGGCGACGTCGC
This sequence comes from uncultured Pseudokineococcus sp., assembly GCF_947495735.1. Classification (GTDB taxonomy): domain Bacteria; phylum Actinomycetota; class Actinomycetes; order Actinomycetales; family Quadrisphaeraceae; genus Pseudokineococcus. The sequence continues at coordinate 2,755 of NZ_CANMAA010000030.1, read as the reverse complement.
CGTGGCCGCCCTCGCGTGGCGCGACACGCTGCTCGTCGCCCTTCCGGCCCTTGCCGGCGTCGGCCTGCTCGCCCGCGCCGCCTTCACCCGCCGGCGCTGAGCGCTCGAGCCTGACGGCTTGCCCTTTGCGGTGTTGCGCTGCTCCGTATGACGCCCGGTCATCGGGATCCGATCCGGACAGGTCAAACGGGACGTCCGCCGCGAGGCGGCGTCTGGGCGGGCTGCTGGTCTGCGCCGTCGCCGGTAGGGGGTCGTCATACGAGACGGCACGTGGCTGTCATGGCCAGGGGCCAGTGGACTGCGTGAGATCGCTGGTGGTGTCGTGTCGTGTGGAGGGTGTCGGCTCCGACTCTCCTGCGACGGGCCCGCAGGGGGCACGCGAGAGTGGAGGCAGTGATGAAGTTCCTGGTGCTGGTCTACGGCAACGAGCAGGTGTGGGGCGACCCGGCGGTGGACATCGCCGCGCTGATCGCCGAGGTCGACGCGTTCAACGCCTCGCTGCGGGAGTCCGGTGAGCTGGTGGCGGTGGAGGGGCTGGTGACGGCACCTCGAGCGGTGCGTGCCCAGGGTGGGTGCCGGTCGTCAGCGACGGGCCGTACCTGGAGGCCAAGGAGCACGTCGGCTCCTTCTTCGTCGTCGACGTCGACAGCGAGGAGCGGGCCCTGGAGATCGCCCGCTCCTACCCGGCGCTGCGCCACGCCTCCGCTCTCGGCGGAGGGCTGGAGGTCTGGCCGCTGATGACCCACGGCGACGCGCCGGCGTGAGCGAGGGCGCATCGAGCGGCCACCAGCGCGCCGAGGACCTGCTGCGGGAGCTCACCCCGCAGGTCCTCGGCGCGCTGCTGCGCCGGCACGGGGACTTCGGCCGCTGCGAGGACGCCCTGCAGGAGGCGCTGGTGGCCGCGCACACCGCCTGGCCCGTCGACGGGGTCCCCGACTCACCCCGGGGGTGGTTGACGACGGTCGCGACCCGACGCCTCATCGACGCCATCCGTGCTGACGCCGCCCGCCAGCGCCGCGAGGTAGCCGTGTCCCAGCAGGTGCGGCTGTTTGCGCCGGCCGCGGACGAGGAGCCGAGGTCAGGCGATGACTCTCTCGCGCTGCTGTTCCTGTGCTGCCACCCCTCGCTGACTCCGGCGTCGCAGCTGGCGCTGACCCTGCGGGCGGTCGGTGGCCTGACGACCGCCCAGATCGCGGTGGCGCTCCTGCTGCCCGAGACCACGGTCGCCCAGCGGATCACCCGCGCGAAGGCCGCCGTGCGAGCCGCGGGAGCGCGGTTCACCCTGCCTCGCGGCTCCGAGCTCCTCACCCGCCTCGACGTCGTCCACCAGGTCCTCTACCTGATGTTCACCGAGGGGCACTCCGCCGCCGCCGGCCCCGGGCTGCGACGGCAGGAGCTGTGCACCGAGGCGCTGCGCCTGGCCCGGCTGCTGCACCAGCGGCTGCCCTCCTCGTCGGAGACCACCGGCCTGCTGGCGCTCCTGCTCCTGGTGGACAGCCGTCGAGCCACCCGGGAGACCAGCGACGGCGTCCTGGTCCCCCTCTCCGAGCAGGACCGCACGCGCTGGGACCGCCAGGCCATCGCCGAGGGCGCCGCGCTCACCACCAGCGCCCTGCGCAGCGGCCCCCTCGGGCCCTACCAGCTGCAGGCGGCCATCGCCGCCCTGCACGCCCAGGCTCCCCGCAGCGAGGACACCGACTGGGAGGAGGTCGTCGGGCTCTACGACGTCCTCCTGCGCATCGCGCCCAACCCCGTCGTCGCGCTCAACCGCGCCGTGGCCGTCGGGATGCGCGACGGACCAGCCGCGGGCCTCGCGCTCCTCGAAGACCTGGCTACCGGAGCGCTGGCCGGCCACCACCGCCTCGACGCCGTCCGCGCCCACCTCCTCGAACGCGCCGGCGACGCTTCCGCAGCGGCCACCGCCTACCGCGCAGCGGCCACCCGGGCCACCAACCTCGCCGAGCAGCACTACCTGTTCCTGCGCGCCCAGGAGGTCGAAGCCCCGTTCCGGTGAGCGATCGACAGCGGGACGCTGTCCGGCCAGCGAATCGTCTGCGGGACCGGTCAGTTGGCGTGCGGCTGCAGGAACTCGAGGCGGTTGCCGAAGGGGTCGGCGGCGTAGAAGCGCTCGTGGCCGGGGAAGTCGTCGTCCCACGTGACGGGGTGGCCGGCGTCCTGGAGGCGCTGGGCCAGGGCGTGGATGCCGTCGACGAGGAGGCCGGGGTGGGCCTTGCGGGCGGGGGCGAAGGGTTCTTCGACGCCGAGGTGGACCTCGAGCGCGCCGCCGGAGAACCAGCAGCCGCCGCGGGCGGCGAGCACGGGGGGCTTGTCGAGCTCGCGCATGCCCAGGACGTCGCCCCAGAAGGCGCGGCACTGGTCCTCATGGCCGCGGGGGATGGCCAGCTGGACGTGGTGGATGGGCCGGAAGGCGAAGTCGGTGCCCTCGGTCATGGCGGGTGCTCCTCGGTGATGCAGCAGTCGTCGGTGTCGGTCGACCTTGAGGTCGATGGCGTGCAGGTTCTGGCGGAGGTCGTCGATGCGCTGGCGCACGGTGCGGCGGTGCTCGAGGAGCATCACCAGGCGGCCGGGGCGGCCGGCTTCGCCGTCGCGTCGCAGGTCGGCGAAGCGGCGCATCGTGGCGATGGGCATGCCGGTGTCGCGCAGCCGGAGCAGGAAGGTGTCTCGCCCCGGGTTCAGTGGAGGCTCTGAAGTGACGCTCTGATGGTAGCCGGAGCGGGGTGGTGCTGGTGGTGGT
>NZ_CANMAA010000029.1 GCF_947495735.1 uncultured Pseudokineococcus sp. | reverse complement strand
GCGGCGGCCTACCCGGTCATCGAGCAGATCCGCCAGGAGTACCAGGGCCGCCTGAGCGTGGTCGCCCGGTACTTCCCGCTGCCGGGGCACGCCAACGCCGAGAACGCCGCGGTCGCCGTCGAGGCTGCTGCCGCCCAGGGCGCCTTCGAGGGCATGTACCAGCGCATGTACGACACCCAGGCCCAGTGGGGTGAGCAGCAGGAGCCCAAGGCCGACCTGTTCCGCACCTTCGCGGTCGACCTCGGGCTGGACATGGCTGCCTACGACGCTGCGGTCGCCGACCCGGCGACCCTGGCGCGGGTGGGCCGCGACCTCGCCGACGGCCAGGCCCTGGGGGTGCAGTCCACCCCGACGTTCTTCCTCGACGGCCAGCGCATCCAGCCGACCAGCGTCGAGGACTTCCGCGCCCAGATCGACGCTGCCCTGGCAGCCCGGCAGTAAGCACCAACTAGTCCGAGGGCCGCACCGGCCATCCCGACTCCCCCAGAGGATCAGCACCAGTGAGCTCTCCCTCTCGTTCTGCCACTTCTGGCTCCGCCAGCCTCCGCCCCGCTTCCCGGGCAGGTCTTCGGCGGTCGCTGGCCGTGGTCAGCGCCGCCGTCGTGGTGTCCCTGGCTACCGGCGCCTCCCCGGTGGCCGCTGCCCCCGCCCCCGCGCAGGGGCAGGGGCAGGCGCCGGCGGCGCAGAAAGAGGCCGTGGACCTGGCGCTGGAGGCCCTGCAGGACGACCTCGTCGGTACGTCGCAGGAGCTGACGGCGGCCTACGCCGAGTACGCCGCCGTCCAGGAGCAGCTACCCGGCGCCCAGCAGGCCGCCGACCTGGCCGTCCAGGTCCAGGACCGCGCCCAGGCCGCGGCCGACGACCTCGCCAACCGGCTGCAGGCCTCGCGCACCGCGCAGGAGGCCGCCGCGGCCAGCGTCAAGGACAGCGAGGAGTCGATGGACGCCTCCTCCGCGGCGATCGGGCGCCTGGCCGCGGACTCCTACCGCCACAGCGGCACACCCCAGACCCTGTCGCTGGCGATGAACGCCGAAGACAGCGCCGACTTCGCCTCCCGGACCGCGGCGATCTCGGGGGTCTCGGCCACCGAGGCCGACCTGCTGGCCAGCGCCGCCTCCGACCAGGCCGTGCGCTCCAGCGCGACCTCGCGCCTGAGCGCGGTCACCGAGCAGGTCGGCGACCTCGAGGCCGAGGCCCGCGCCCAGCTGGAGGTCGCCCAGCAGGCCGCCGAGCAGGCTCAGGCCCGCAAGGCCGAGATCGAGACGCTCGCCCAGCGTCAGCAGGCCGCGGTCGCCACCATCGAGAGCCGCCAGGCCGAGGAGCAGGCCCGCGAGAACCAGCTGCAGGCCGAGTCCGATGCCCTCGGGACCCAGCTGCGCGCGATCGCCGAGGCCGACAAGGCCCGCGCAGCCGCCGAGGCCGCCGCTCAGGCCCAGTCGACCGGTCAGGACCAGTCCGCCTCGGCAGCGCCGCAGGCGCAGCGTGCACCGTCTGTGGCCAGCCGCTCCGCCGGCCGTGACAACGGCGCGACGCTACGGCGCCCAGAGGGACGCGTCTCCTCCCCGTACGGGATGCGGATGCACCCGATCCGCGGGTACATGCGGATGCACTCGGGCGTGGACCTGGCCTCCGGGTGCGGCACCCCGATCCGCGCCGCCGAGGACGGCCAGATCGTCTCGGCCGGCTACAACGGCACCTACGGCAACATCACCGTGGTCAACCACGGCCTGATCAACGGGCAGTCCGTCGCGACGGCCTACCCCCACATGAGCGGCTTCACCAAAACCTCCGGGTCGGTCACCCGCGGGGAGGTCCTGGGCTACGAAGGCGAGACCGGGGCGGTCACCGGCTGCCACCTGCACTTCGAGGTCCGCGTCGACGGGGAAGCCGTCGACCCCATGGGCTGGATCTGAGGTCACTCACCAGCACTCGACCACCAGTCACCCCCGGCGGCCCCAGCGCTGGGGTGACTGCGTTCATGAGCTCCGCGTCCCAGGACCTCGACGGCTGCTCGCCACGCCGGGGCTGCTGCCCGACGACTGACACCCGTCCGGTGACTGCGGACGCTCGCGAACCACCTCGACGACGGCGAGGCGCAGCCGCCGCGGACGATCAGAGACCGGCGGGGGCCCGATCGTCGTCGGTTCCACAACACCTCGCCGGGGCTGGCAAGGCCGGCCTGGCGCCGCAGGGTCGGTCAGCCGCGCAGGGTGGCGGTGGTGGTGACGGTGTCGGTGATGGTGGCGATGTTGGTGAGGGCGTAGCCGAGGGCGGCGTCCTGCCACTGGGGGCTGAGGCTGGAGGTCGCGTCGGCGACGACGGTGACCTGGTAGCCGTGGTCGGCGGCGTCGCGGACGGTGTGCTCGACGGCCATGTTGGTCCAGGCGCCGACGACGACGAGGGTGGTGACGTCGAGGTTGCGCAGCATGGTGTCGATGCCGGTGCCGTTGAAGACGCTCATGCGGGTGCGGTCCAGGACCATCTCGTCCTCGCGGGGGGTGAGGTCGTCGACGACGGCGGCGCCCCAGCTGCCGACTGTGAAGGTGTCGGGGGCGAGCATCTGGAAGATCGGGGCGTTGTCGCCGGACAGGCCGGGCACGGGGTAGACGAGGATCCGGCTGTAGAAGACGGGGACCTCGGAGGCGCGGGCGGCTTCGAGCACGGCGAGGGTGTTGGCCACGACGTCCTGCTCGGTGGCGTGGGCGGCGGCGCCGGTGGCGGCGTAGGCGCCGTCGGGGTGGACGGTGTCGTTCTGCATGTCGATCACGAGCACGGCGGTGCTGGGCATGGCGGTCTCCGGTCTGGTGGTCGTGCACGGTGGTGCGGGGTGGTCGGGGCCGTGGTCGCGTCCCCGGGGTGAGGCGGGGTGGTCAGTCCTGCGGCGCGGGGGTGTGGGCGGTGACCTCGATGCGGCTGAGCCAGGGGTCCTCGAAGCGCAGGGTGCGTCCGTCGTCGGTGTGGGGGTGCTGGTGGTGGCGCAGCCGGCCGGCGAGGGCGTCGAGGTCGCTGCGGCCGGGGACGGTGATGGCCACGGCTCCGAGGCCGATGGTCGCGGCGCGGGCGCCGGCGCCGCGGCTGGCCCAGGTGTTCATGGCCATGTGGTGGTGGTAGCCGCCGGCGGCGACGAACAGGGCCCCGGGCCAGGCCGCGCGGACCTCGAAGCCGAGGGCGTCGACGTAGAAGGCGCGGGCGCGGTCGATGTCGCCGACCTTGAGGTGGACGTGGCCGACACCGGCCTCCCCGGTGCGGTCCTCCTCGAGGTGGCGCCGGAGGAAGGCGTTGGGGTCCAGGGGGTCGTTGGCCATCTGGACCTGGCCGTCCCGGTGGGTCCACTGGTCCCGGGGTCGGTCCCAGTACAGCTCGATCCCGTTGTCCTCGGGGTCGGTGAAGTAGAAGGCCTGGGAGACGAGGTGGTCGGCCGAGCCGACGTAGCGGCTGAGGTGGTGGCGGGCGGCGCGGGCGACGACGGCGGCCAGGTCGGCGCGGGTCGGGTACAGCAGCGCGGTGTGGAACAGCCCGGCTTCTCCGGCGCGGGGTCGGGGCAGCCCGGGGGTGTGCACCAGTACGACCAGGGGCACCTCGTGGCGTCCGAGGACGACGACGGAGGTCCCGGGCGCCTGCGCGGCGGGCACGGGTCCGGCGGCGGCCCGGTCCAGGTCCTGCAGGTCCAGGGCCTGGCGGTAGTAGCCGCTCATGAGCGCCAGGTCGTGCACGTGCAGGGTGACCGCGTCCATCGCGGTGCTGGCCGGCAGCACCGTCTCGGAGGGGTCGGCCGTGGTCGCGGGCGTGGTGGTCATCGCTGGTCTCCTGGGGTGCCGGCGGGCTCGGCGGGCGTCGTGGCGGGGTCGTGGACGGGTCGGTCGACGTACGGGGCGGCGGTCAGGACGGTGGTGATCCAGCCGGCCACGAGGGCGACGTCCGTGGCGGTCAGGCCGTGGCCGCCCGGGCGGCGGTGGGCGGTCAGGGCGGCACCGGAGTGCTGGTGCAGGTACTCCCACGTCTGCTGCTGCAGCTCCGGGGGGATGACGACGTCGTCCTGGCCCTGGACCACCAGGACGGGCAGGCCTTGCAGCCGCCCGGGCGTCAGGGGCAGACCGGCGTCGACGGGCAGGGTCGCGCAGACGGTGGCGAGCCCGGCGTAGCGGGCGGGCTGGTCCAGCACCAGCCCGCCGGCGAAGGTCGCGCCCCCGCTGTAGCCGACCAGCAGCACCGGCCGGCCGGGCGGTGCTTCCTGGTCCAGCCAGCGCCCGAACCAGGACGTCGTCGCGGCCAGGGAGGAGGCCACCGGGCGTCCGATCCCCTGGTTGGCGAACCACGCCCACCCATGGCCCTCGGCGATCGGGGCGCGCACGGCGACGTAGGCCGGTCCGGCCGGCAGGTGCGGGGCCAGCCCGATGATGTCCTGCTCGTCGCTGCCGCGGCCGTGCAGCAGCACCACCAGCGGCGCGGCCGTGTCGTCGGTCCCGTACCGGGCCAGCACGGGCCCGCCTGCGGTGGTGCTGTCCATGGGGTTTCTCCTGGTGGTCGAGGGAGTCGTGCGCGGCTGCTGCCCGCCTGCCGCGTCCGGCGGGCGGGGGTGTCGTGCGGGTCAGTCGAGGACGGCGAAGCCGCCGGTCCAGCTGACCTTCTCGGCGGCGGCCAGGGTGATCTGCAGGAAGCCCAGGGCCTCGAGCTCGCGGGCCCGGCGCAGCGAGCCGGCGTCGACCGCGCGCAGGCCGGCGGCGGTGACAAGGCCGGCGACCTGGGTCTTGGCGTCGGCGTCGTCCCCGGCGATCAGGACGGTCGTCGTCTGACCCCCGACGGTGCCGGTGGCCAGGGTGGCGGCGAAGGTGGTGTTGAACGCCTTGACGACCGTCGAGTCCGGCAGCGACCGGACGAGGTCGGCGGTGGCCGAGGAGTCGGCAGGCACGACGAGGGAGTCGAAGGTGGCGAAGTCGACGGGGTTGGTGATGTCGACGACGACCTTGCCGGCGAGCTCGGCCCCGCGGGTGGCGACGACGTCGGCCAGGGCGGCGTGCGGGACGGCGAGGACCACGACGTCGCCGGCGAGGGCGGCGGTGTCGCGGCGGCCGAGCAGGTCGACGGTGGCGCCGCCGCGCGTCAGGGCGGTCGCGATGGCCTGCCCCATGGCGCCGGTACCGATGATGCTGACGTGTGCCATGACTACTCCTGAAGGTTGTCGGGTCAACTGTTGAGGACGCTAGCACCACAACAGTTGATGCAACAACCTTGGCTGTGCCACGATCGGCCCATGGACGCCGCCCCCTGGCTCGACCGGTCCCAGCTGGCGGCGTGGGTGCGGGTGGTCTCGCTGCTGGAGCTGCTGCCCGCCGACCTGGACGGGCAGCTGCGCCGCGACGGCGGGGTGACGATGTTCGAGTACTTCGTCCTGGCGATGCTGTCCGAGGCGCCCGATCGCACGCTGCGGATGAGCGAGCTCGCGGCGCAGACCAACTCCACGCTGCCGCGCCTGTCCCACGTGGTCCGCCGGATGGAGGACCGGGGCCTGGTCACCCGCGCACCGCGCCCCGGGGACCGTCGCTCGACCGACGCACGGCTCACCGAGCTGGGCTTCGCCCATCTCGAGGCCGCCGCGCCAGGGCACGTCGTCCACGTCCGCCGCCTGGTCATCGACGCCCTGAGTCCCGAGCAGATCAGCCAGCTGACGGCCATCGCCGACGCCCTCCTGGCCCGCCTCGACCCTGACGGGGCGATGGCGGCGACCTACCACCGCTACGACCAGGCCCCTTCCGAGCAGCGGCGGAGCACCGACTGAGCACCGCCCCACCAGCACGACCCCTGCACCCGCCCGCTGCGCCGGGCTGGGTGCCCGACGGAAGGACGTGCCCCGTGCGCGCTGCCTGGTACGACCGGCGAGGCCCTGCGGCCGAGGTGCTGCAGGTCGGCACGGTGCCCACTCCCGAGCCCGGCCCCGGCGAGGTCCGGGTGCGGGTGCACCTGTCGGCGATCAGCCCCGGTGACACCAAGAAGCGCGGCGGCTACTTCGACGCCGCCATGCCCTACCCGCGCGTGATCCCGCACAGCGACGGCGCCGGTGTCGTCGACGCGGTCGGCGACGGCGTGGACCCTGCCCGCCTGGGCCGGCGGGTGTGGGTCTGGGGCGCCCAGTCCTACCGCCCCTTCGGCACGGCCGCCGAGCACACCGTCGTCCCCCAAGGCCTGGCCGTGGACCTGCCCGAGGAGGTGCCTGACACCCTCGGGGCCTGCCTCGGGATCCCCGGCATCACCGCCCACCGGGCCGTGTTCGCCGACGGCCCGGTGACGGGGACCACCGTGCTCGTGCACGGCGCCCTCGGCGGGGTCGCCACCATCGCCGCCCAGCTCGCCCGCTGGGGCGGCGCGGCCCAGGTCATCAGCACCGTCCGCCGCACCGCCGACCTGGACTCGGCCGCCGCACGGCACGACGGACCGGTCGTCGCCCTCGACGACGACCCCCAGGCCCGGATCACCGACCTCGCGCCCGACGGCGTCGACCGGGTGGTGGAGGTCTCCCTGTCCGACAACGTCGACCTCGACGCCGCCGTCCTGCGCCCGGGCGGGGTGATCGCTGCTTACGCCACCGCGCAGGCCCGCACCAGCCTCCCGTTCTGGCCGATGCTCTTCGACAACCTCACGATCCGGCTGCTCGGCAGCGACGACTTCCCCACCGCCGCCCGCCGGCACGCCGTCACCGACCTCACCACCGCCGCGGCAGCCTCCGCCCTGGACATCCCCGTCATCGAGCCGCTGCCTCTGGCCGACATCGCCCGCGCCCACGACCTCGTCGACGCCGGGTCCCGGAGCAGGGCCCTGCTGGCCATGCACTGATCACGGTCGGTGCGCCGCACCCCGCCGCACCCCGCTAGCGACCGCCCCCACACCAACCGCTCTCACCGCGCACCGGACGTCCCATCTCCCGCAGCACGAGCGAGCCGACCCCCAGGCCCGCTGGCGCAGCGACACGCGGAACGATCCACAAGTGTCCCAAAAAGGGCGTCCGTTGCTCCGGTGCTCCAGGCACTCGGTTCTGAAGGACGCGTTTTTGACGCACCCGCCGAAGCCTCTCTAGCCGAGTGCTCCAAAAACCATCGGAT
>NZ_CANMAA010000028.1 GCF_947495735.1 uncultured Pseudokineococcus sp. | reverse complement strand
CCACCACCAGCACCACCCCGCTCCGGCTACCATCAGAGCGTCACTTCAGAGCCTCCACTGAACCCGGGGCGAGACAGTAGTCGATGAACTCGTCGGCCCCCAGCTCGCGCAGCAGGTCCTCGTGGCGGCCGGAGGCCACCGCGATCACTCGGGCTCCCCTCCACTTCGCCAGCTGCAGTGCGAGGTGCCCGACGCCGCCGGCGGCGCCGTTGACCAGCACCGTCGTCTCGGGGGTGATCGGGACCGGCGTGTGCTGGTGCGCCTGGAGCGGGTTGGGGTGGTCGTGCCCCTGCTCGAGGAGGTACTGCCAGGCGGTCAGACCGGACATGGCCACGGCGGCGGCCCGCTGGTGGCTGACGGCGGCGGGCTTCAGGCTCAGCTCGTCCACCGGTGCGGTGACGTACTGGGCGTACGCCGCGGACCCGGGCTGGGGGAAGCGCAGCATGCCGAAGACCTCGTCACCGACCGCGAAGCGGGTCACCCCCTCGGCGACCGCCACCACCACGCCGGAGACGTCGGTGCCCAGGACGTAGGGGAAGGGCAGCTGGGGGCGCATCTCCGGGGGCAGCGCAGTCATGCCTTCGCGCAGGTACCAGTCCGGCGGGTTGAGGCCGACGGCGTGCACCCGGACGAGCACCTCGCCCGACCGAGGTCGGGGTACGGGCACCTCTTCGTAGCGCAGCACCTCGGGGCCACCGAACTCGTGGATCTGGACGGCCTTCATGGTCTTCGTCAGCATCTCGTGCTCCTGGTCTGTCGACGCCGGGACGTGCGGTCCGAGGAGTTGACCGCGGGTCGTCGGGGTCCGTCCAAGACCTGTTGAGCACGACGTCATGCCGAAAGGGCACGGCTGGGTAGGTTGGCGGCGTGAACGACCTCGGCGTGGACCTGGAGCTCCGGCTGGTGCGGTACTTCACCGTCCTGGCCGAGCACCTCAGCTTCGCCGCGGCCGCCGACGAGCTCCACCTGGCGCAGCCGTCGCTGAGCAGGCAGATCCAGCGCCTGGAGCAGCGCCTCGGCGTGCGCCTGCTCGAGCGCACTCCTCGTGGCAACCACCTCACCGACGCCGGAAAGGCGTTCCTGCCCGAGGCCAGAGCCCTGCTGAGGTCAGCCCACCGGGCCGCCCAGGCGGCTCGCGCCCACTCCTCCCCGGGGCGCATCACCATCGGCTACGTCGACGACCTCATCGTCACCACCGCAGTCCGGGAGCTGCGGGCGCGCCGACCGGATGCGGTGGTCGAGACCCGGCACCTCACGTGCAGCGCGCTGTCGTCCTTCGAGGACGGCCGTGTGGACCTCCTGGTGGCCCGTACGCCTCTTCCGTTCCCGACCGGTGAGGTGTGGACGAAGGTGCTCTACCAGGAAGCGCGCCTGCTCGTGGTCCCGACGGGGCACCCCCTGGCCGGGCGCGCGTCCGTGGCGGTCGGAGAGCTGACCGACGAGACGCCCTACGCCTGCGCCGTCGCCGAAGGGCTCCCGGCTGACGGGTGGACGGCCTACCGCCTGCTCGGGCGCGCACCGCTGGACCTCGACGAGACGCCCGGCAGCTACGAGGACAGGCTGGAGCTCGTCGCCAGCGGGCGAGCCATCGGCATCCAGCCGGCCGGGGACCGGCGCACCCTTCTGCACCCCGGGGTCACGACCGTCCCGCTGGAGGGTGCCCCGGACAGCGACGTCGTCCTGGCGGGGAGGGTCAGCGACCGCAACCCGCTGGTCGAGGCGTTCTCGGAGATCGCCGCGACGCACGTCGCCGGTCCGGTCAGGCCCGAGGTCAGACGCTAGGCAGCCCAGGCGTCCTCATGAGGACGTCGTAGCGGCCGGGGCTGAGCCACATCGACGGCCTTCGCGGCCCGACGATCCGCACGTGCGGTCGGGCACGGTCTCGAGCACGTCCAGCCAGTCGAGGGCCAGGGACGCGGGGCGGTTCGCCCGGCCACCACAGGGCGCGGCCGACGAGCACCGTGCTCGACGGCGAGCCAGGTCCAGGGCCAGCGCGGCCGACCTGCCTCGAGGTCGTCGTGAAGCCGCTGCGGCTCGAGGGGGCCGACGGCGCGGTCGAGGGGGAACGCGAGCAGCGCGTCGAGGTCGTCCGGGCCCGCCGGTCTGATCTCCATCCGCCGTGCACAGCCGACCCCGAGCAGGACGAGCATGGACGAGCCGCCACGGGCGAGGGCGGGTCCCAGGCGGGTCTGCTGGGGCGCGCGTGGCGAAGCGGGGTCCTGACGACCTCTTGACCAGCGCCGACGCCGGAATGGGTCGGTTGATGCCACCAGGCTCAGCAGTGGCGCGCGAACGATCTCAGCGCGACGGTCGTGCACGAGCTCTTCACCGACATCGCCCCGCAGATGGTGCAGCGCCTCCCGGCAGCCAGGCGGTCGCGAGAGCAGCCACGTGGGCGCGTCCGGGGTCACCCGAGGTGCCGGCTTGACCTTGACGCAGGGTCAGGCTCGGACAGTGGCGCCCATGACCACCACACCAGCCATCGAGATCACGGGGCTCACCAAGTCCTACGGCGATCAGGCCGTGCTCGCGGGTGTCGACCTCCGTGTCGCCCCCGGAACCATCCACGCCCTGCTCGGCTCCAACGGCGCCGGCAAGACCACAGCGGTGCGGATCCTCTCCACCCTGCTCAAGGCCGACGGCGGGACCGCCGCCGTGGCCGGGTACGAAGTCGCCACCCACCCGGCCGAGGTACGGGGGGCCATCAGCCTCACCGGGCAGTTCGCCGCAGTCGACGACGTGCTCACCGGGCGGGAGAACCTCATGCTCGTCGCCGAGCTGCGGCACCTGCCGGACCCGCGTCGGACCGCAGACGAGCTGCTGGCCCGCTTCGGCCTGACCGACGCCGCAGGGCAGCGGGTGGCCGCGTACTCCGGCGGGATGCGCCGCCGCCTGGACATCGCGATGAGCCTGACCGGCCACCCGCCCGTCCTCTTCCTCGACGAGCCGACGACGGGACTCGACCCGCAGTCGCGCACCGAGGTCTGGAGGACCATCCAGGAGCTCGCCGGCCAGGGCACCACCGTGCTGCTCACCACGCAGTACCTGGACGAGGCCGAGCACCTCGCCGACCGGATCTCGATCCTCCACGCCGGACGCGTCATCGCCGACGGCACCGTCGCCGAGCTCAGACAGCTGCTCCCCCCGAAGCGGGTCGAGTACGTCGAGAAGCGGCCGAGCCTCGAGGAGATCTTCCTCGCGGTCATCGGCCACGACGGCTCGGACGAGGGGCGGGCACGGGCATGACCACCTCGACCGTCCGCGAGACCAGGACCATGCTCAAGCGGTCGCTGCGCCACGTCCTCCGCAGCCCCGACACCATCATCACCACGGCGGTCACGCCCATCGCCATGCTCCTGCTGTTCGTCTACGTCTTCGGTGCCGCCATCGACGTCGGCCAGGACGACTACGTCAACTACCTGCTGCCGGGCATCCTGCTCATCACGATCGCCTCCGGCATCGCCTACACCGCCTTCCGGCTGTTCACGGACGTCTCGGGCGGGATCTTCGAACGGTTCCAGTCGATGCCGATCGCCCGTCAGGCCGTGCTCTGGGGCCACGTGGCCACCTCGGTCCTGGCGAACCTGGTCTCACTCACGCTCGTCGTCCTCGTGGCACTGGCCATGGGGTTCAGGTCCGGCGCGGGCGTGCTGGCCTGGCTCGCTGTCCTCGGGATCCTGGTGCTGTTCACCCTCGCGCTGACCTGGTTGGCGGTCATCCCCGGCCTGAAGGCGAAGTCCGTGGACGGGGTCAGCGGGTTCTCGTACCCACTGATCTTCCTGCCGTTCGTCAGCTCGGCCTTCGTGCCGACCGCGGGGATGCCCGGGCCGGTGCGCTGGTTCGCCGAGAACCAGCCGGTCACCGTGATCGTCGACACCATCCGCAACCTGCTCGCCCAGCAGCCCGTGGGCAGCGACGGCTGGCTCGCCGTCGCCTGGTGCCTCGGCCTGCTGCTCGTCGCCTACGTCGCGGCCATGGCCACCTACCGCCGCACGACCGCCTGACCACGAACCCCCCACCACCGCCTACGAGAAGGAGCATCCTGTGAACACGACTCTGACCACGATCCTCGGTGCGAAGAAGGACTGGAGAGCGACGGAGGCCCGCGCAGACGCCTTGCCCCGCGACTACCGCATCGTCTACGGCGCGATGAAGTCCTACATGTGGCGACTCACCAGAGGTGATGGCACGGACGTCGTCGCCTGTCTCAAGGAGGTCCTCGACGACTTCGAGGCTGGCGCATCCCGGCGCGCCCAGGTGCTGGACGTCACGGGCGACGACGTCGCCGCCTTCTGCTACCGGCACCTGCACGGCTTCGGCTCGCCGGTGGACCGGCGAGGGAGCAGGCTCAACCGCGCCGTGGCGCGGAAGCTGGCCACGTGAGCCGATGCTGACGATCAGCCAGCTCGCGAGGTACGCGGGCGTGACGGTCCGAGCGGTGCGCCACTACCACGCCATAGGCCTTCTGCCCGAGCCCTGCAGGGACCACTCCGGCTACCGCCGCTACGACGCGGGCGCGGTGGTGGACCTGATCCGGATCCGCATGCTGGCTGAGGGTGGGGTGCCGTTGTCGCGGGTGCACCAGCTGCTGGACGCGGGGGGCGAGGAGTTCGCGGCGGAGGTCGCGGAGATCGACCGCCGGCTGCGGGCGGACATCCGTGAACGCCAGCACCACCGCCGGCAGATCGCGCGGCTCGCGGCGGGAGACAGCCTGGCCCTGCCTGCCGAGGCCGTCGCCTACCTGGAGCGGATGCGCGAGCTCGGGTTCCCGGACCGGGTCATCGAGATCGAGCGCGACAGCTGGATCCTGATCGCGGCCCAGATGCCGGACGAGATCCCGGTCCTCATGGCGATCAAGCACGCGACGCTGGAGCACGAGACGCTGCGCCGCCACTACCTGTCCATGGCCGACCTCGCCGACTGCTCACCGGACGACCCGCGTCTGCCCTCGCTCGCGGACCGCGTGGCGGACTTCCTCGAGGCCGCATCGACCGTGGCCACCGCCGTCGCGGCTGACGCGGCCGAGGAGGAGCCGGTCGTCAGTGAGGAGCTCAGCGCGTTGCTCGACACGGTCTTCGTCGAGTCGTTCCCGTGCGCAGCACGCCTCCTCGAGCTCTTGGAGGATCGCGGCTGGACCGGTTGGACGAGCGTCCGACGCATGGAGCCGGTGCTTCCGCGTCGATGCGAGGAAGCCTGATCGGCGCGAGCCGGCCATCGACCTCGTGCCGGTCGATCAGCACGGGAGCTCGGGGTCTCCCACCTGGCGAGGGATCCTCGCCATCGAGCCACCGGAACTCCTCGTCGGCTTCGGGGCCCTGGTCCAGGCTCCGGCCGGAGCCACCGTCCAGCTTCTCCACGACGGTGAACCGGGTCATGAGGCACGCCGATCCCCGCTCACCCCGGTCTCCTCCATGCGACGACCCCCTCAGCCCGCAGGTCCGTCAGCGGGACGCCGGCCGGACGACGGTGCTGAGTCGGACGGCCACGTGGAGGTGGCGGGCGCCAGCACCGAGGGGCCGCGATCGCGCCGGCTGGCGGGCGGCTGCTGGGACGGGCGGGTGACGTCAGCGCGACGAGGCTCTCGGTCTTCGGTCGGGTGGTAGGCCGGGCTCATGACGGAGCCTTCGGTCATGATCGCCAGCGCTCTGCACGAGCTCAGCCGTGCCGCCCGGTGGAGCGTGCGTCCGTCAGGCGCGGGGTGGCACCTAAACGCAGGCGTGGGGCGCGACGTGGAGTGGGCGGGGTACCGCCCGACCGCGGACGAGCCGGGCTCCGGGTTCGTCGTGCGCGGTGGGACGGCCTACCTGTCCGGTCCCTGGATCTACGCGGCCGTCGGCCCGCACGCCGACCTGCGTGAGCTCGGCTGGGGCGACGGGACCGTGTGGGTCGCCATGGAGGAGGCCGCCTTCCGGGCTCGAGGTGACGACACCGACGCCGTCGCGCAGATCAGCAAGGAGCTCCCGGAGCCGGGTGCCACGTCCGTCGTCGACATGACGGTCGAGGGAACGAGTGTCGTCCACCTCGACCTGGCAGCGCCTTTCGGCCTCGGGCGCCGTTGGGACCGTTGCTCGCTCGAGTCCACCGCTGACGGTCGGTACCGCTTCGTCAGCATCGGGTCAGCCACCGAGGGGCCGACGGCGGTCTTCTCCTACGACGTCATCGACGTGCCGGCACCCCGCGGGGGGACGGTGCTGACGATGGAGGAGGCGCTGGCGGTAGTCCGCGCCACGAGGTCTCGCAGGACGCGGCGGACCAGACGGCCACGTCTGATGACCGTTGGGCTGCTGGCCCCCTCAGGCCACGACGACGGCTGGACCCTGGTCGTGACCGGTCGCCGTGGAGACGTGAGGCGCCGCCCTGCTGCGGGGCACGAGCTGGACGTGGCAGTGCGTCAGTGGCTGGCAGAGCGAGGGGACGGGGCCCTGCCGCTCGAGCTGGACACCTCATCGGACGAGCTCTCCATCACCTCTTCCTCACGAGAGCTCCTCGAGGAGCTGGCCTCGGCCCTCACGGCCGAGCACGACCTCGGTTGAGAGCCTCAGTCGACGACCCGGTGTGGGACGGCCGGGCGTAGCAGCCGCCGACGCGCTCGAGCCGCCGCAGCCGTGCCGGCCGGCCGGCACCGGATGGCACTGCAAGACCCAGTGACCCGTCCTCGCCGACGCCCCCGCCCTCCGGGACGCTGGTCGGTGCTTCGACGGTCCCGTGCACACCCCCCGGGACGGATGTAGGAACTCGCTGAAGGGGAGAGTCCCCTGGCGTGGTGTAGGTCCGCCCCGTAGCCGGGGTGGTGTCGGTCCCGGACGGTGAGGGGCCATCGCGTGAGGCTCTGCGAGTACCCGCCAAGGAACTCGTAGACAAGGACTCACGCGATGACCCTGAACCAGTCTGCCCTGCTCGAGCTCACCGAGGCGTTGAAGGCCGCCGACGCCGGCGACATGGTCCGCACGATGCTCATTACGATGCTGCAGGCCCTGATCGAGGCCGAGGCGACCTCGGTGATCGGCGCGGCCCGCCACGAGCGGACCGAGGCCCGTACGACCCAGCGCAACGGCTCGCGGCCCAAGACCGTCTCGACCACCGCCGGGGACGTGGACGTGCGGATCCCCAAGACCCGCACGGGGTCGTTCTTCCCCTCGCTGCTGGCCCCGCGGCGGCGGATCGACGTCGCGCTGCACGCGGTGGTGATGGAGGCCTACGTCCACGGGGTGTCCACCCGCAAGGTCGACGACCTCGTGGTGGCCCTGGGCGTGGAGGCGGGGATCTCCAAGTCGGAGGTCTCGCGGATCTGCGCCGGCCTGGACGCCGAGGTCGCCGCCTGGGCCACCCGCCCGCT
>NZ_CANMAA010000027.1 GCF_947495735.1 uncultured Pseudokineococcus sp. | reverse complement strand
ACACGACAACCAGCCGAACCACAAAAACTTGGCATTCGACTTTGGCACGCTGTTGAGTTCTCAAGAAGCAGACCCGCCTGACGTCCGACCGCGGGGCCGGACCTCCAGGAGGCAACCGCTCAAACCTAGGCCATCCGACTCCAGAGCGTCAACCACCGAGGTGGTCTGGCCTGAGCCGGTGTCCCGGTCCCTTGCGGCGAGAAGAACGTTACCCCACCTCCAGGGGTCCTCAGGACCACCGGACGGCCTCGCTGAGGTGCACGGCGGCGCGCTCGGCCGCACCTGCTGCGAGCCGGCGCTCAGCCCCCCACGGAGCCCGCGACCGCCGGCATCGGAGACCGTCGACCCCCCGATCTCCGTGGGCCCCCGGACCGAGGTGCCCCTGGCCCCCCTCCGGGCCCAGTGCCCCCCGTGCCCTCAGCCGGGTGCGAGCGCCGTGCGCGCCCTCGAGGTCACCGTGATCGCCAGTGGGCCGCCCGTCGCGGTCGTGCCCGGCAGCAGACCCAGCACGGGCACGTCGGCCGTCGCCACCAGGACCACCTCGGCGGTCCTTCCGTCCGGCGTCCCGGTCCCCGGCGCCACCGCCAGCCCGTCGAAGCGCTCGGCGGCCCCGGCCCGTGCGACGTGCGCCTGCACCGCCGAGCGCACGCCGTCATCGGTGAGGGGGACACCGGTCCCAAGGGAGCCGGAGCCGCCGTAGTAGGCCTCGCGGTCCAGCGCGTCGGCGGCGTCCGCGGCGGCTGCGTCGGCGAGCGCCCACAGGCGCTTGCGCTCGAGGTGGACGGCCGAGGCCGCCGTGACCACGAGCACCACCACCAGCGCGAGGACGCTGTAGCCCAGCACGAGCAGGGCGACCTGCCCGGCATCCCCCTCGCCGACGTACCCCGAGCGCGACCTCCACCTCCAGCGGTTCACGGCGCGGCGGCGAAGCGGTCGCCCGCCGCCGTCCCCGTGGCGACCACCGGCACGCGCGCCGGCACGACCCCGTCGAGGAGGGCCGGCACGCCGGGGAGCCCCACCTCGACGGTGACCGTCGTCCGGACCAGGGAGTCCGGAGCGCTGCAGGGGTCGGTGGAGCACCGGACGTCGAGCCGCGCCGCCGAGCTGTCGAAGCCCTGGTCCGCCAGGGCCAGCCCGACCACCGTCTCGGCGTCTGCGCGCCCCGTGCTCCCCGCACCCGGCGCCGCGATCACGCGAGCGGACTCGCGCGCGGCGCCCTCCGCGGCGAAGACCGCGGCCTGCACGCGGGCCACGCACAGCACCAGGTAGACCACGGGGACGAGGAGGAGGACGCCGAGGACCACGAACTCCACGACCGCGCTCCCGCTGTCCGCCCCGGCCGCCACGGCGCGCTCACGTCGTCGCCGCACGGCGGCTACGAGGCGCGAGACGCTCACCCGGCGTCCTCGGCCGCACCGACCACCAGACCCCGTCCGCGCACCTCGAGGACGTCGCCGACCCCGAGGAGGCCGGCGACCGGGAGCGGGGCCGCCACCCGGACCTCGACCACCCGCCGGCCCCCGACCCCGGTCGTGCGCGCCTCGACGTCGCGGGCGTAGGCGGGCGAGAGGGCCGCCGTCACGAGCTGTCGGGTGCGCTCCGCGCCGTCGGCGGGCGTGCGGTCGCCGAGGGCGCCGAACCGCGCCCCCTCGGCCGCGCAGTCGACCACGGTCGCCCGCACGTGGAGCACCACCGCGAGCTGCAGCACCGCGGTGAGCACGAGCGTCAGGAGGGCCGCGACGAGGGCGAAGTCGACCACCGCCGAGCCGCGGTCCCGCGGTCCGGCACCGCGTGCCGCCCTCAGCCGCCGCTGAGGACGCGGTCCATGGCCGTCGAGAAGACCTGCGCCAGGCGCGGTCCGGCCACGGCCCAGAGCGCCACCACCAGGCCCGCCGTCATCAGGGTCACCATCACCCAGCCCGGGACGTCGCCGCGGTCGGAGCCCTTCAGCGCGGCGATCCTGACCGCGACCCCCCGTCCCATCCGTGCCGCGGCGCCCGCGGCCCTCGTCGCCGTCCTCGTCAGGGTGGTGCTCATCAGGTGCTCCGTCTCGTTCGTCGGGCAGGTCGTCGGATGCGGCGTCGGGCTCGCGGGGCGCGGCGGGACACCCGTGGTGCGCCCGCGGCGTCGGCCGGGTCGCCCCTCGCAGGACCTCGCCGGCGGGGTCGGCGGGGCCGGCGCGCTGCCGGCGCGCGCTCACAGGTCGAGCCTCAGCACGGCGAGACCGGGGAAGACCGCGAAGACGACCGTGATGGGGAGCACCATGAACACGACCGGGACCATCATCGCGATCTCCTTGCGACCACCGCTCTCGAGCAGCGCCCGTCGGCCCTCGTCGCGCACGTCCTGGGCCTGCGCGCGGAGCACGTCGGCCAGCGGCGTCCCGCGCTCGACGGCCACGGCGACGCCGTCCACGAAGCGCGCGAGGCTGGGCAGGCTCGTGCGGTCCGCGAGCCCCTGGAGCGCCTGGACCAGCGACGCCCCAGCCCGCGCCTCCGCGAGCGTGCGGCGCAGCTCGCCCGACAGCTCGCCGGCGCACGTGCGCGAGACCCGCTCGAGCGCCCCCACGGCCCCCTCGCCGGCGCTCACGGACAGCGCCAGCAGCTCGGCGACCGTGGGGAACTCCGCCGTCATCCGCTCCTCGCGCCGCTGCACCGAGCGGGTGAGCCACCAGTCGCGCAGCAGGACGCCGCCCGCACCGCCCAGGAGGACGAGCAGGGCCAGCGGGACGACCGCGACGCCCCGCGCGCTCGCGACCAGCACCGCCGCCAGCACCCCGCCGAGCAGGCCCGCGAGCCCCCAGACCACCTGCTGGGCGCGGAAGTCCTCCACGGAGGTGCTGCGCCCGAGCTGGTCGAGTCGCTTGCGGACGCCCGCACGACCGCCCAGCACGCGCTCGACACCGCGCACGGCGTCGGCCATCACCGGGGCCAGCATCCGCTCGACCACGACCAGCGGGCCCGGTGCGGAGTCCTCCTGCAGCAGCCGCGACGGCGGCACCGCGTCCCGGACGTACGGCGCGATGCGGTCCTGCAGGGACACCCGCCGCAGCACGGGCAGGCGGACGAGAGCGAGCCAGAGCCCGAGCCCCGCCACCAGGCCGAGCCCCGCACCCTCCCAGGACCACACCTGCGCCGACGGGGCGACGTCGCCGACGAGCAGCGCGGCCGGCGTCACCGGAGCACCCGTTCCTCGTCGGGCAAGCGCCCCAGACGCACCATGAGGCGGTACGCGACGACGGACGCCGCGCCCCCGGACGCGAGCACCACCGCGCCGGTGGCGCTGTCGTAGGCGTCGACGGCCTCCGGCCGAGAGGCCAGCAGCCCGAGGACCAGCCACGGCGCGGCGACGGCGAGACGGGCCCCGTTGACCGTCCAGCTCTGGCGCGCCTCCAGCTCGGCGCGCGTGCGGGCGTCCTCGCGCAGGAACGTGGACAGGGTGCGCAGCAGCCGGCCGAGGTCGCTGCCGCCCACCTCGCGGGTCAGGCGCAGCGCCTCGACGATGCGGTCCGCGACCGGGTCGGCCAGCGACGCCTTCAGGCGGTCGAGGCAGTCGCCGAACCGCCCGGTCGCCCGGTAGTCCTCCGCGAAGGCCGCGAAGGCCGGGCGGAGCTCGACCGGGCCCCTGACCGACAGCTGCGCGAGCGCCTCGGGCAGGGACAGGCCGGCACGGATGCCGGAGGTGAGGTGGTCGACGGCCTCGGGCCACTGCTCGCGCGTGCTGGTCCGCCGCGCCCGGGCCCGCGACCGCACGACGGCGCGGGGCGCGAGGGCGGCGATGAGCCCGAAGGCGCTCGCCACGACCGGCGACCCCGAGAGCGCCAGGACGGCCACCCCCACCACGGCTCCGGAGACCACCGCCGCCATCGCCAGCGCCACCGGGCCCACGCCCGGCATGTCCGCCTGGACCAGCTCGTCGCGCAGGGCGGCCGTCCTGCGCGAGGGGCGCCGGGGCGCCACCTCCCCGGGCGCCGGGACCCAGCACGCCCACCAGACGCAGAACAGCCCGGCCCCGGCCGCGAGCCCCACGAGCGCGCCCACCTCAGGCGCCGCCCAGCAGCGCGCGCAGGTCGTGCCCCGCCCGCTCGAACCGGTCCTCGTGGGGCGGGAAGCCGTCGGCGCGCACGAGCGAGCCCCCGACGGTCGTGAAGACGTCCGCCACCTCCACGACGTCGTCCTCCACGCGCCCGGGCACCGCGAGGACCTCCCGCACGCTGCGCCGGCCGTCGCGGTCGAGGGCCACGTGCACCACCAGGTCCACGCTGCTCGCCACCGTCGGCACGACGAAGCGGCTGCTCACGTTCTCCCCCGCCAGCAGCGGGAGCGTGCACATCTTCGAGACGGCCTCGCGGGCGCTGTTGGCGTGCACGCTGGCCATCCCCGGCAGCCCGGAGTTGAGGGCGATGAGCAGGTCGAGGCTCTCCTCCTGGCGCACCTCCCCCACGACGATGCGGTCGGGGCGCATGCGCAGCGCCTCCTTGACCAGGCGCCGCAGCGGGATCTCCCCCGTCCCCTCGAGGCTCGGCTGCCGGCACTGGAGGCCGACGCAGTCGCGCAGTGGCACCTTCAGCTCGAACACCTCCTCGCACGTGACGACGCGCGAGCGAGGGGGGATGGCCGCGGCCAAGCAGTTCAGCATCGTCGTCTTGCCGGCCTGGGTGCCTCCGGACACCAGCACGTTGAGCCCTGCGGAGACCGAGGCCTCGAGGAAGGCCGCGGCCCTGGAGGTGAGCGAGCCGAGGGCGACCAGGTCCTCCAGGCGGTCGGCCCGGACCACGAACTTGCGGATGTTGACGGCCCAGTGCTCCCGCGTGACGTCCGGGATGACGACGTGCAGGCGGCTCCCGTCCGGCAGGCTCGCGTCGACGAAGGGCGAGCTCAGGTCGACCCGTCGGCCCGAGGTCTTCAGCATCCGCTCGACGAGGTCGGCGACCTTCTCGCGGGACAGGATCGTCGTCGTCAGCTCCGGCCGGCCGCCCCGGGCGACGAAGACCTTGCCCGGCTCGTTGATCCAGATCTCCTCCACCTCCGGGTCGTCCAGGTGCTCCTGGAGCGGCCCCAGGCCGCCGACGGCGTCGAGCACGCGCTTGACCACGCCGTCCTGCTCCGGCAGGCGCGGCAGGGTGCCGAGCAGCGACCTCTCGTCGTAGTCCGCGACGACGTCCTCGACGAGCGCGCGCAGCACGGCCGGCTCGCGGGAGGGGTCCAGGCCGCGCCGGCGGACGAGCTCGCGCACCTCGTCCTCGACCATCGCCACCGCGTCCACGCCGCTCCCCCGTCCTCGGCGGCGGCTCCCCGCGCCCGCCGCTCTCCGTCACGGCGCGGGCTCCTCGACGGGCCCCTGCGCCACGGCGTCCACGCTAGGCAGACCGGGCGTCCCCGTGCGGGCGGTCCACATCCCCCGTTGTGGTGACTCCGCGTCACCTCGGTGCCCGCGGGCACCGCTGGGCCGGCGCCTGTGGACGACGGCTGCGCCCCGAGCGGCGGCCCCGCCAGGGTGCGCTCGTGGACCACGGCCCCCTGCGCATCACCCTCCTCGACGAGGACGCGCCCGACGCGCCGTCGGAGGTGGAGGTCGACCTCGCAGGTGCCGGGCCGGGGAGTGCGGGGCCCCTCCTCGAGGACCTCGCCGGAGAGCTCGGGGCCTGCCTCGACGCGCCGGTGGTGGCCGGCGCCCGCGGGGCGGACCCCGCCGCTGGACGCACCTGGTGGTGCGCGGGCTCCCCCGTGCCCGCGGGCGCCAGGCTGGGTGCGCCACCGCTCGTCCAGGGCGCGCTGCTGGTCCGCCGCCGGGAGGGCGCCGCGCGCCCCGAGGCCCGTGCCGGGCTCCCGCCCCGCCCGCCCGCGGTGCTGCACCTGCACGTCGTGGCCGGACCGGACGCGGGCGCCGTCGTCCCGCTGCCTCCCGGGCCGCACGTGGTGGGCCGCGGCGCGGGAGCCGACGTGCGCCTGGAGGACCCGCGGCTCTCGCGCCGCCACGTCCGGCTCGACGTCGACCGGCGGGGCGCCGTGGTGACCGACCTCGGGACGACCAACGGGACGCGCCTGGACGGCGAGCCGCTGCGCGGTCCGGGGGCGCCCGCCGGCGCGGGTGCCCGGGTGGCCGTGGGCTCCACCGTGCTCGAGCTGCGGCTCGGGGGGAACCCGCTGCGGCCGGGCGCCTGGGACGGGCTCGGCCACCGGCTCGTCGCCCGGACGAGCCGGGCGCCCTCGGGGGCGGCCGGCGCCCGGGTCACCCTGCCCCGCACCCCGGAGGCCCCGGAGAGGCCCCGGGGCGCGTGGGCGCCGGCGCTCGTGCCCCTCGTCGTCGCCGTCCCGATGGCGCTGCTGTGGAGCCCCTGGGCCCTGCTGATGGGGCTGGCCTCGCCGCTGGTCGCCGTCGCCACGACGGCCGGCGAGCGGCGGGCGTGGGCGCGCCGGTGCGCCGCGTCAGCCGCCCGGGCGGAGCGTCGACGGCGGGCGGGTCGCGAGGACGCCGCGCGTGCGGTGCGGGCCGAGGAGGTGCTGCTGCGCAGCCGGGCGCCGGGGGCCGCCGACGTGGCGCTGGCCCTGGCGACCGCCGGGCCGCGGCTGTGGGAGCGACGGCCGCAGGACCCGGTCTGGCTCTCCGTCGGCACGGGGACGGCGCCGTCGTCCACGCACGTGCTCGTCGAGGACGACGAGGGCGGTGCCCGAGAGCACGTGCCGCTGCTCCACGACGTCCCGCTCGGCGTCGACCTCACGGGCGCCGGGGCGGTCGGGGTGGTCGGCCCGCCGGACGCCGTCCGCGCCACCGCGCGCTGGCTGGTCCTGCAGGTCGCGGCGCTGCACGCCCCCTCGGACGTCGGCGTCGCCGTGCTCGCCGGGACGGGAGGAGGGCGGCGGGCGCCGTGGTCGTGGGCGGGGTGGCTGCCCTCGGCCGGGCCCGGGGCGGTGGCGGCGGGCCGGTCGGCGCGCGAGCTGGCAGTGGCCCGGCTGCTCGAGCTCGCGGACGGCGCGGGCGAGCCGCGGGACCGGACGGAGCGGGCGACGTCCCCCGGGCGGACCCTCGTGCTCGTCGACGACGACGACGAGGTGCGCGCCACCCCGGGGCTGGTCCGCCTGCTCCGCGAGGGACCGGGCTCGGGGGTGCTGGCCGTCTGCCTCGGCCGGGCGCCCGAGGCGCTGCCGGACGGCTGCGGGGCGCTCGTGGAGCTGGGCGGGGAGGGCCGCACCCAGGTGCGCGTCACCAGCGGCGCCGGGCACCCGCTGCGGGGCAGCGCCACGGGCGTCTCGGCGGCCACGGCGGCGCGCACGGCTCGCGCCGCCGCACCGCTGCGCGAGGCGCAGGCGCCGGGGGCCGGGCCCGGGCGGGACCTGCCCGACCGGGTGGTCCTGGGCGAGCTGCTCGGCCCGGCGGGCGCGCCCGACCCGGCCGCCGTGGTGGCGACCTGGCGCCGGACCTCCCGCGACGGCGGGTCGGTCGCCGTGCCGGTGGGCCGGGGCCCCGACGGGCCCCGGCTCCTCGACCTCGTCGCCGACGGGCCGCACGCGCTGGTCGCGGGCACGACGGGCTCGGGCAAGAGCGAGCTGCTGCGCACCCTGGTGACGTCCCTGGCCCTGCACCACGCGCCGGAGGACCTCTCCTTCGTGCTGGTCGACTACAAGGGCGGGGCCGCCTTCGCGGGCGTGGCCGAGCTGCCCCACGTCAGCGGCCTCGTGACGGA
Source organism: uncultured Pseudokineococcus sp. (assembly GCF_947495735.1). Lineage (GTDB taxonomy): Bacteria > Actinomycetota > Actinomycetes > Actinomycetales > Quadrisphaeraceae > Pseudokineococcus. Next base: position 2,575 of record NZ_CANMAA010000027.1, on the reverse strand, counting down.
CCTCGACCACCACCTGACCGCCCGGGCGCTGCGCTCCCTCGGCGCGGAGGTCGCGCGGCGCGAGCGGCTGCTGCGCGCCGCGGGTGCCGAGGACCTGCGGGCCTACCGCGAGCGGCGGCGACCCGGGGACCCGGTGCTGGGGCGTCTCGTCCTGGTCGTGGACGAGTTCCGCGTCCTGGCCGAGGAGCTCCCCGACTTCGTCGACGGCCTCGTCCGGCTCGCCGCGGTGGGCCGCTCGCTGGGGCTGCACCTCGTCCTCGCCACGCAGCGCCCCGCGGGCGTGGTCGGTCCTGACGTCGCGGCCAACGTGAACCTCAGGATCGCCCTGCGGGTGCGCGACGAGCACGACTCCCTCGACGTCGTGGAGGCGCGGGACGCCGCGCGGCTGTCCCCCGGCGTCCCGGGGAGGTCGCTGTGGCGGGTCGGCGGCGGGGCGCTCGAGGAGGTCCAGGTGGCCTCCACCGGGCCGGCGCCGACGCGCGGGCCGCGGGTTCGGGGCGCGCGCCCGCACCTCGACGAGCACGGGCAGCCCGGCCGGGGGCGCGACCTGCCCCGGGCCGAGGGCCCGCCCACCGCCGCTCCCCCCGCGCCGCCGGCCGGGGACGCGGGCGACCTGGGACGCCTCGTCGCGACGGTCCGCGACGCCTGGCGCGGGTCGAGGGCGCCCCTCCCGCCCCGGCCGTGGCTGCCGCCGCTGCCGCCCGTCGTCGCGCTGCCCGCCCGCGGCGCCCCGGAGGAGCGCCCCTCGTCGCCTGGTCCCGTCCTGCGCTGGGGCCTCGTGGACGACCCCGACGGGCAGGCCCAGCGACCGCTCGGGTGGGACCTGTCCCGGCGCACCCACCTCCTCGTCGTGGGCGGCCCCCGCTCGGGGCGGACGGGAGCCGCACGGGCTCTCGTGGCGGCCGCCGCGGGCCAGACGACGCCGGAGGAGGTCGTCGTCCACGTCGTCGACCCGGCCGGCGAGCTGGCGGACGCCGCCGGCCTCGCCGCGGTGGCCTCGGTGGTCGCCCACGACGACGACGAGCACGCCGCCCGGGTGCTGGAGCACCTGGTGGGTCTCGTCGACGCGCGCCGCGAGCGCGCGCGGCTGCGCGGCGCGCCCGAGGACCCGAGCACGCCTCCCCCGGCCGGCGGGGACGCCGCGGCCACCACGGGCGAGCCGGTCGTCCTCCTCGTCGTCGACGGGTGGGAGGTCGTCTCGAGCGCGTGGGAGGAGGTGCGCGGCGGCGCGTGCCTGGACCTCCTGCACCGCCTGCTGCGCGAAGGGCCCGGCGCGGGCGTCCTCGTGGCGATGACGGCGGACCCGCGGGTGCTCGGCGGCCGGACCGGTGCGGCCTTCGGGGACCGGGTCGTGCTGGCGCTGGCCGACCCCGTCGACGCCGTGCTCGCCGGGCTGCCGGCGCGCGCCGCCCCCGCACCCGGTGCCCCGCCGGGCCGGGGGGTCCTCGTGCGCGCGGGGGCGGAGGCCACGGTCGCCGCAGCGGGCAGGGGGACCTCGACCGGCCCGCTCGAGGTGCAGGTCGCCGCGGTGGAGGCGCTGGGGGCCCTCGGCCCGGTCGTGACGGCTGGCGACGACCGACCCGTGCGAGCAGCGCGACGGCTGCCGCCGATGCCGCGGCGCGTGCTCGACGACCACCTCCCGGCGCCCGTCGGGGAGCTGCTGCTGGGGGTGGGGGGCACCCACGTGGAGGCCGTCGGGCTGCGCGCCGACCTGGACGGGCCGGTGTGCTCGGTGCTCGGGCACCCCGGGTCCGGCCGGTCCACCGCGCTGGCGGTGCTGGAGCGGTCGGCGGCCCTCCGGGGGTGGTCGAGCGTGCTCCTGCGGGCCGGCGCGGCGGCCGCGTGGGCCGGGGAGCCGCCGGCCCCGACGGCGCGCCGCGTGGCGGCGGACGCCGGGGACGCCGCGGCGCTGCTGCAGGAGGCGCTCGGGGCGCGGGACCGGGGACGACCGCTGCTGCTGCTCGTCGACGACGCCGACCTGCTCGAGGCGTCGGCGGTCGCCGAGGTGCTCTCGCGCGCGGCCGAGGGCCTCGTGCCCGGGACCGGCGACGCTGCGGGAGCGGCCCGACCCGACCGGGACCCGCGCCTGCGACCGGGTGACCTGCTGGTGCTCGCGGCCAGCACCCCGGTCGCCGTCACCCGCTCGAGCGGTCTGCTGGCGACGGGGCGCCGCACGCGCAGCGGCGTCCTGCTCGGCCCGTCCGGGCCGCTGGACGGGGAGGCCCTCGGCCTGCCGCTGCGCCACCGCGGCGGCGGCCCGCCGCCCGGGCGCGGGCTGCTCGTGCGGCGGGCCCGCGCCACCCCGCTCCAGGTGGCGCTCCCCGGGTCCGGCCCGCACCGCCGCCGACCCGCGTCGCCTGAGCCGGTCGTCGCCCGGCCGTGACCGGGCGCGGTCCCAGCGCCGCGGCACCGGACGAGGCTGCTGGACGAGGCTGCTGGGGATCCGCGCCAGGAGGGGCAGCACCAGGAGGGGCAGCACCAGGACGGGGCGGCGGAGGGGGGCACCAGGCGGGGCACCAGGCGGGGCACCAGGCGGGGCACCAGGCGGGGCACCAGGCGGGGCACCAGGCGGGGC
>NZ_CANMAA010000026.1 GCF_947495735.1 uncultured Pseudokineococcus sp. | reverse complement strand
TCACCGACCCCACTCCGCCATCGGCAAGGTCCCACCCATCACCAGGTTGACCAACCTCCCTGGGCAGTACAGCTAGCGGAACGGCTCCTGAGTGCCATGTCCAGCCATCGATGGTGGGGCCTTGAGGCCTCCTCGAGTGGTTGTCCGCCCGGGAGTGCCTTCAGGAGACCTATACGGGGCACGATCGACGTCGTGCGCACACACGCGGGGGTACGGGTGCTTCGGCTGTCGATGACGGTGGCGGTGCTACTAGTGGCGGGTTGTAGCGGGAGTCCCGGTGACGAGCCGGCCGCGCCGGAGCGGACTGCCGGTCCGGGACCGTCGAGCGCCTCACCCAGTGAGGCACCCTCGAACGATGCTGCCACCGCAGAGGACGGTGGCGCACCGACGTCCGCACACGATGTGCCCACCGAGCCGGTCGCCTCGGTCCCGGGGCAGGACCCCGGGATGATCCTCGAGGTCTACCGCGTGGCTCGCAGCGGTGCCACCACGACGTTGACCATGGCCGTCCTCAACGACGGCGTGGAGGACTTCAACATCGGTGGCTCCTTCACCGCGTCATCGGGCAGGCCTCCCGTCACCTTCGACACCTCGGGCATCAGCCTGCTCGACCCGGTCGGTCTGGACAGGTACACGGTCTTCATCGACACCGAGGACCAGTGCCTGTGCAGCGAGCTTGAACGCCAGACGCTCGTAGAACCGGGGCAGCGCGTCCACCTGTCCGCGAGCTTCCCGGCCCCACCTGCATCGGTGACGTCGGTGACCGTGGAGACCCCGGTTGGCAGCCTCGCTGGCGTGCCGATCACCGACCTCTCGTGACCGTGGCCGCACTTACCACGCTGGTCCTGACCGCGACCCTCATGGCCGGCGCGGGGGGCAGTCCCGCTGATCCTCTGCCGTGGGCCGGGGACCCCAGCCGATCCGCGCCGCCGGACGTCCGCGACCTGACCCCGGACGTGCGAGCCCTCACTCCAGGGGTGGAGTCGCTCGTGGTCGAGGAGCCGGAGCAGACGCGAGTGGTGTTGGGCGCCGATGTCCTGTTCGCCTTCGACTCCGCCGACCTCCCGCCTGAAGCCCAGGGCCAGCTGGCGGGCGTTGCTGACCAGATTCAAGAACGCGGGCCGGCCGTCGTGCGCGTGGAGGGCCACACCGACGGCCTCGGCGGTACGGACTACAACCAAGACTTGTCTGAGCGGCGGGCCGCCGCGGTCGCCACAGCGCTCTCGGTGCTCGTGGGCGCCGGGCCGGCCTTCGAGCAGGCCGGGTACGGCTCGACGCAGCCGCTCGCGCCCGAGGTCACGGCTGCCGGTGAGGACGACCCAGCGGCCCGCGCCCGTAACCGCCGAGTGAGCATCACCCTCGTCCAGGAGTAGAAGCGCCGTCCCTGACCCACTCACCGATCTCGAGCGAACACCTGAATCACTGTCGCCAGCAGGCTCCCTCAGACGGTCGTCGAGGGGCGGATGCGTGCGCGTCCGGGTGGCTACCTTCTGCCTGCATGACGTCCTCGGGTCAGGAGCGGCATCCGATCTGCGTGTCCGGAGGGCCGCGGGCGCTGATCGGTCCGACGTCCATGTCTCCCCGTGACCTGCGGCTCGCGCCTCGGCCGTTGGTGCTGCGGTCGGTCGAGGAGCCGCTGTGGCAGGAGTACCTAGACGCGCTCGAGGCGGTGCAGGAGTCGGACGAGCGAGGCGATCCGCCCGCCCGGAGGAACAAGGCCAACGATCGTGCCGTCGAGGTGGGGGAGCGTCTGCTCGCCGTGCCCGGGTTGCTCGAGCGGCTGCGTGCCCTGGTGCCCTCGGTCCGGGACGCTGACGAGTGCGAGGCGCTGGGCGGGGTGCTGGACGTTCCGGTGCACGAGCTGTGGCGGACACCTGAGGCGCTGCTGGCCGACCCTCGGGTCGACCTGCCGCCGGGGTCGGTGCGGGTGGCGCCGGCGCTGTACCTGCCCGAGATGCGCGAGGTGGAGGACGACGAGGAGCTGCTCGACCAGCTGCACCCGGAGAACCTGCTGGAGCGGGGCACCGACCTGACCAGGCTCGGTGGCCCGCCGCTGCGCGTGCCGGGCCGACAGACCCCGGCAGAGCCTTTCCTGCTCCAGGTCGACCTGGCGATGCTGACGGAGGAGGCGAGGTGGCGGTCCGAGGTGGCTGACCTCCTGGCCTCGGTGCCGCTGCCGGCCGAGGGGGTCCTGCAGCTCTTCCATTCCACGACCGGTGACTCCTGCACCGACCCCGAGCTCCCCGGTGGTGGCGCGAGCGTGCTGCACCTGACGGCGGAGCAGCTGCGGTCCGGGGCGTACGTCGAGCCAGAGGCAGCGGACTACCCGGCGCACGTAGTCAGCGCGAGCGTCCTGCCGACCTTCGCCGTCATCGACGACGAGGACGACGACGACCTTGTAGGGCGGCTGTTCGACGGTGTCGTGGAGCTGCAGCGCCGCAGCGACATCATCGCCCGCGGCGGGACACCGAGCCCGGACTACGTCCGAGCCGCGCGCCGGGACCCCTTCACGGCGGTCGAGGCGCCGTGCACACACCTGCTCGGGGTGCCGCACCACGACTGCGTGCTGCAGCCGGAGGACCGACAGGTGCTCGACGAGCGCCTGCCCCTGCAGGGCGAGGACCGGCATGTGCTGCTCTTCGAGGTGGCCTCCGAGACGGTGTTCGACACGGTCTACGGCGACCTCGGGCGCCTGCAGGTGTGGGTACGCGCCGAGGACCTGGCCGCCGCCCGCTTCGACGACGTCGTCAGCATCTGGCAGTCCGGCTGAGCCGTCGTCACCATCTCCGACGCACCCTGCTGCACGAGTTGGACCGCTGAGCTGTGGTGACCTGGTGACGTGACCGGATGAGGATCGTCAGCGGACAGGCATCGGATGTCGACGGAGTCTCAGCGCTGACGGTTGCGCTCTCGCTCGAGCGTTGCGACTCGGGCGCGCAGCTCATCGAGGTCAGCGTCGAGCTGTGCGGACACGGAGAGATCCTGCCTGTACCTCGACGCCCGTTCCTGCACGGGGGTGCCCTGGGCGTCGAGCTCGGCGATGCCCAGCCAGCGTCGGATCGTTCGCGTCACAGAGCCCTTCGCCATCGCCCGAACGTAGCCGCCCACTCGACTGCTGCAGCCAGCGGCGTGAGCCGTTCGACTCGCTGCGCCGGCGTGAACCTGTCCGCGACCGGTAGACGATGAGATGTGAGACGGAACCTCGGACGGTGGTCTGGTCAGCAGCCGCCTCGGGCGCAGGGCCGCCTTCGGGTTACCCATCCTGGGGCGGTGGGACTGGCCGCGGGGACGTCGGGGGCCACCTCCCTGGTGGCCGGGTGCCCGGCCGCTCGAGGCTGAGCACATGCCTGGAGCTGAGTCCCGGGCGGCCGTGGTGGCGGTCGTCCTCGCGTTCGTCCTCGTGGCCGGGGCCTGCCTGCCCTTCACCCTCACGGGGGCCGACGTCCCCGGTGCCGTGGTCCTGCTGGGGCGGTGGCTGCCCGGGCTGGCGAGCCTGCTGGCCGTCCTGGTGGTCTTGGGCCGCGGGCATCTGGTCCGGCTGTGGCGGGTGCGCCCGTTCTCCCCGCGGGAGCTGCTGGGCTCGTGGGCGCTGGCCCTGGGCGTGGTTCTGCCGGCGGTGGTGGCGCCGGCGCTGGTCGGGCTGGCGCTGGGTGCCGAGCTGAAGCCGGTCGGCGTCCTGGCGGCGGCGGTGCCCGTCGTGGTCGCCGGCACGGTCGTCTTCGCCCTGTCCACGCTCGGGGAGGAGGTGCTCTGGCGCGGGCAGCTGCAGCACGCGGTCCGGCGGTTCGGGTTCTGGCCGTCCTCGGTGCTCGTCGGCGTCGTGTGGGTGCTGTGGCACCTGCCGCTGCACCTGACGTACCTGGCCCAGGGGCAGCTGTCCGCGACGGAGGTCACTGCGCTGACGCTCGGCCTGCTCGCGTGGGCGCCGCTGCTGGCTGCTCTGGTCGAGCACCGGGGGACCATCTGGCCGGCCGTCTTCGCGCACGCGGTGCCGCTGTCGTCGCTGCAGCTGCTGGCCGACGGCGCGGCGGGTCAGGCGCTGGTCTTCTGGGGCGTGACGGTCACGGGCTGGGCCGCTCTCGTGGTCGCAGCCCTCGCCGTCCGCGCCCGCACGGCAGCGACCGGGACGACGAGCGGGCACGACACCAGCCCCCCCTGCCGCGCACGAGCGGCTGGTGCCCGACCGGCGTCCTATGCCCGTCCCGAGGCGGCTTGGAGGCCGTCCCACTGGTGATCAACCGTCGGAAGGGTGAGCGCCGACGGTGAAGTCGTCATCACGAGCGACGAAGATCTTGGAGGCGGTGATGGTCCGCCCAGCCCCAGGCTCGACGTCCCCGCGTCGGCACGCCCGCCGCCGCGGGCACTGCGGCCGCGCGGGCAGCGCTGCACGCCGTCCCCGACCCCCAGCCGCCCGCCCAGCCGGCCGCCCGGGCTCCCCGGGCCCGCACCACCGGGGCCGCGGCCGCACGCGCGGCGCTGCGCGCCGCCCGGCCTGACGGCGACCGCCGCTGACGGACGGCAGTGGCTAGCGTCGACCAGGTGACCGACCGCGGACGCGGCTGCCGCCTTCGTAGGTCTCGCAGAAGCGACCCATCACTCCTCGTAGAAGCGGCCTCAACCCATGCGCGTGCACACCGTCCTCAGCGCTGCGACGACCGCCCTCGTCGCGGCAGCCTGCCTGGCGCCCTCGGCCTCGGCGGCCGAGGCTCCCGCCACCTTCCTCGCCGTCGACGCCGGCGCCCCGGTCGCCGGCGTCGTGGTCGACTCCGCCCCCACCGGGCTCAGTGGCCGGGTCGACGGACGAAAGTCCGCGCTGTCCTGGAACCCGGTGCCCGGCGCCACCTCTTACGCCATCTGGGAGCCGGGCACGCCGGGCCGGCCTGTGACGACGGTCACGAGCCCCTCGCGAACTTCCGGAGACCTCGCCGACGGCACCTACGCCTACAGCGTCAGCGCCCGCTTCGCCGACGGCACCGAGTCGTCGCGCACAGCAGAGGTAGAGCTGCTTGTCGGCTCTGCCGCGACCCCCACGCCCGCCCCGACGACACCGTCGGCGTCCACCTCCCAGCGCGCCTCCTGGACGGCGCCCACGCTCGTGGACCCCCTCGTCTGGGACGTCAGCGCCAGCAACGCGACCTTCACCGCGCCGGCGAACCGCGACGTGCTGATCAGGTGGCCCTCCACGCCGCTGGACGTGCAGGGCGGCGTCAAGCTCAACGGCGGCCGCAACGTCGTGAGCAAGGGCGGCACCGTCAAGTTCTCCAAGCGCTACTTCGCCTCGATGGAGGACAAGCCCAACGACAACCGCTGCCTGCGGATCTCGGGCAACGCGCGGGCGACCGGGCCGCGCACCGTGCACGTCGAGGGCCTGCACTGCGCCGGCAAGCACATCTGGGAGGGCATCAACGTCGACTCCCAGGGCGAGCGGGGCACCCTCACCGTCCAGCTCCGCGACATCAGGATCGACGGCGTGCACGTCGAGCACCCCGGCCGCGGCAAGCACATCGGCGGCGACGCGCTGCAGACGTGGAACGGCCCCCACCGCCTGCGCGTCGACGGCTTCACCGCCAAGAACCTCGAGTACCAGGGCCTCTACCTGCAGCCCTACCGGTTCGGCAGCGGCAAGCTCGGCGCCTGGGACATCCGCAACGTCAACCTCGAGGGCGCCTCGAAGGGGTCGGCCTACCTGATGTGGCTGGCCGGCTCGCGCAACGCCTCGGCCTCCGACGGCGTCGACCTGACCGTCAAGGACGTCTACGTCCTGCCCGGAGGTGGCCGCTCGCGCACCCGCACGCTGTGGGACGCCGCCAACGACTGGTCCGAGGTCAAGATCGGCGAGCCCGGCGTCGACTTCGTCCCCTGAAGACCGGGGTGGGTGACGGAGTGGGGCTACGGCCCCACCAGGAACGTGCTGGCGGCCCGAGCCGACCTGCTGGTGTGGCTGGACCTGCCGCGGGCGGTGGTGATGCGCCACGTGGTCCGCCGGACGTTGCGCCGCCGGCTGCGTCGGGAGGTGCTGTGGAACGGCGACGTCGAGCTACCGCTGCGGACCTCCTTCACCGACGAGGAGCACATCGCGCCCTGAGCCCGGACCTCCCACGCGCGGCTGGGGGGAGCGGGTCGCAGCCCTGGCGACGACGGTCCCGACGCTGCCGGTGGTGCGGCTGCGGTCGCACGCCGACGCCGAGGCCTGGCGACGCGGTCCGCTGACCACCGCGGGCGAACAGCGTGAGCCGACGTCCTGGGTCAGCAGATGCGCGAGCACCCCCGAACGGCCGGTGAGACGAAGCGCCGCCCTCCGAGGGCCGGCTTCCACGCCACCGCCTCAGGCGCTCCCCGAGAAGCGACTGCTGTGCGCGACGACGCCGAAGCCGAGCTGCTCGTTGATCGACAGACCGGAGCCGCTGGCGTCGAGGCAGGCGGTGACCGCGCCGCGGGCTCGGGCGTCGGCGATCGCCACAGCCGTCACCGCCCGGCGCGAGCCACGCCGGCGCCACGCCGGGTCGGTGTTCACGAAGATCACCACGGCCCGTGACCCGAACACGCCCACGCCCGACGTCGCCCGCGGCACACCGTCGACGTCGACAGCCGCGAAGAAGCGGAAGGCGGGCATCGACGCCCGCAGATCCCTGGCTAGGACACCCGGGTCGCCGACGCCCGTCGGGTCCGCCACCGCTGCGACATCAACGGCCTCCGACAGTGCTGCCACCACCCCACCACCTGGAGGAACTCGCTGGAGCTGTCGTGGGCGCGGCCGGCTGACCGGCGAGGTCTCACCGTCGTGTCAGCGCAGGTGTCTCGCGGTCTTGTCGCTGTCCTCACCACCGGCATCCGGCGCTGCACCGCACTCGTCGGAACGTCGATGCCCGACGGTGACGCCGCGGGCGAGGTGCTGGGTGGCGAGGGTGAAGGCGTCCCGAAGCTCGGGTGGTTGGACGTCGCTCATGGGGCTGCCGAAGGTGACGTAGAGGCCGGCGAGCCCGATCCAGGACCAGGCGCCCATCGACAGCTCGCACCTCGTCGCGTCGAGGCCTCGGACGACGGCGCCGCCCGGGGCGAACTGGGCCACGAGCTCAGCGGGCAGGTCCAGGACGGCGGATCCGGTGCACGGCCAGGGCGCGAGGCTGTCCCCTCGCGCGGGGGTGCGCTGGACCAGCGCCCCGGGCCCGCCCTCGGGCATCGGCCGGCTCGTGAACGGGACCCCGGTGAGATCGGGGGAGGTGATCCGGTCGAGCCGGAGCACCACCCAGTGCTCGTGGGCGCGTTCATACGCGACGAGGTACCAGCGGGCCGCCCAGACGACGAGGTGGTGCGGTTCCAGGACCCGGGCGCCACCAGAGCCGCTGTCGTCCTGGGTGTCGTCCGGGCTGGCGTCTGGGTCGTCGTAGTGCAGGCGCAGGACGACCCGTTGGCGGACCGCAGCGCCGACCGCGCGGACCAGCGCGGCCTCGGGTGGTGGCGCGGGGAACTCCCACTGGTTGGGCAGCGCGGTGACGGTGAAGGCGTCGGCGTCCAGGCGCAGCCGGCGAGGCATCACCTGCCGGATCGTGGCCAGTGCCCGCCGGCTGGAGTCCTCGATGCCGGCCAGCACCGTGGAGGTGGTCTGCAGGGCCACCACGACGGCGATCACCTGCTCCTCGTCCAGCACCAGCGGCGGAAGCGCCCCGCCCGGTCCGAGGCGGTAGCCCCCGCCGGCGCCCTTGACCGGCTCGACGACGTAGCCGAGCTCGCGCAGCGTCTCGACGTCGCGGCGCATCGTCCGCTGCGAGACACCGAGCCGGCGGGCGAGCTCCTCACCGGAGACCGTGGAGCCGCTGGTCAGCATCGACAGCAGCCCCAGCGCACGAGCCGACGTCGACGCCACCGCACCCCTCCGACGTAGTGGCCACCCCGTGACCGCTGAGGCGCCCATGGTGACGCCGTGACCACCACCACGCCTGACAGCGGTACGAAGACCACCCCGGCCCCGACCTTGCGGGTCGTCGTCATCGGAGGAGGGATCGGCGGCCTCGCGCTGGCCGCAGGCCTGCGCCGGACCGGGGTCGACGTCGTCGTCCACGACCGCGACGTCGACCCCTCCGTCACCGGCGGTTACCACATCACCCTCGACACCCCGGCCCAGCAGGCCCTGCGCGGGCTGCTCGAGCCCGAGCTGTACGAGCGGCTGCTCGCCTCGGCCTCCGCGGTCCGCCGCCGGCCCACCGACGTCTGGTTCGACTGGCGCGGGCGCCTGCTCGGCGACCTCGAGGTCGGGGGCCTGGACCCCGACAGCATCGACGTCGACCGCATCACCCTGCGCCTGCTGCTGGCCGAGGCCGCCGGCGACAGCCTCGTCCTAGGCAGCACCTGCACCGCCGTCGACCGCGAACCCGGCCCCGCCGGACAGGTCCGGGCGACCTTCACCGACGGCAGCACCGCCCACGGCGACCTGCTCGTGGGCGCCGACGGGCCCCACTCCCTGGTCGTGCGCCACCTCGCCGGGAACCCGACCAGCCGCCCGGCCGGCATCATCGGCATCTCCGGGCGCACCTCAGCAGCCGACCTCGACCCGGATGAGACAGCGCGCCTGGGGCCCCGCTCCAGCCTGACCGTCGGACCCCGCGGCACCGCCCTGTACACCGGCTACCTCGACCCCGACGGCTTCGCCGTCATCGACGCACCCCACGCCCGGGCCGCCGTCACCACCGGGCCCACCTACATCTGGGGGGCGATGTTCTCCGAGGCCACCGCACCCGAGGGGCTGCGCGACCAGCACGGCACCCAGCTGCGGGAGACGACCCTCGAGGCCCTGCGCGCCACCGGCTGGGGCGAGAAGCCGCTGCAGGTCATCGCCCGCACGGCCGCTGAGACCGTGGCCGCCTACCGCTTCAACGTCGGACCCCAGCACCCCCGCGAGATGGCGCCCTGGCCGGCCGGCAGCATCACCGCTCTCGGCGATGCCGTCCACGCCACCCCGCCTACCGCCGGCAAGGGCGCCGGCACGGCGATCATCGACGCCCACCAGCTCGTCACCGAGCTGGTCGCGGTCCGAGCCGGCACCCAGACGCTGCACACGGCCGTCAGCGCCTTCGAGACCGACATGCGCCACCGCGGCAGCGCCGTCATCGCCCTGTCGATGACCACCGTCAACCGCAGCCTCGCCGGCGCCAGCCCCGCCGCCTCCGCCATCACCCGCGCCTCGATGCCCCTGCTCGCCTGGAGGACAGCGCTGAGGCAGAAGGACGCCCACGGATCGCGGCGTTGAGCGCCCGCGCAGCCGCCCCCGGCGAGCAGCGAGGTCGTCAGGTGCTGCGCGTGCGGTCGTAGGCGGTGACGGTGGTCCCGTCGGAGAGGACGCGGTGGTCGACGGGCGAGAACGGCAGCGCGCCCGGTTACGGCGCGGTGATGGCCGGGATGCCGGCGCCCAGGACGAGGGGGTAGCGCTTGAGGAGCAGGTGGTCGACCTCGTCCAGGACGGCGCCGGCGAGGCGCCCGCCGCCGGCCAGCAAGATCCCCGCACCTGGCCGCTGCTCGAGGTCGCGCAGCAGTCCCGCCGGGTCGTCGGCGGTCACCGTGACCCGCGGCTCGACGTCGGACGCCAGGGTGGTCGAGACGACGTGCTGGTCGAGGTGGGCGTAGGGGCTGGTGATGCCCACCTCCAGCGCTGTTGCGTCATCACCACGGTGTCGAAGCGGCCCCCCGGAGCGCTCACGCCCAGCTGGGTGCGCACGTGGCTCGGCAGGGTCTCGGGCAGCTCCCCGACGATGACGTCGAGCAGCGGCTGCTCGAGGGGGAAGACGTCGTAGGAGCCGTCCGGGGCCGCGTTCAGCGCCAGCCCGCCGCCCGTCGAGGTGCCGACCAGGCGCAGAGGGTCGAGGTCTGCTGAGCAGCGGCCCGCTCGAGCGGGTCGGGTGCGGTGATCGCCGGTAGGTGGGACCTGCCCCATCCCGGTCCTGCCGTGGTCGTCACCTCAGGCGACCTCCAGGATGATCTTGCCCTGCAGGTGGCCCTTCTCGGCGTGCTCGTGCGCGGCGGCGGCGTCTTCGAGGCCGAAGGTGCTGTCGATGACGACCTGCAGGGCGCCCTCGTCCAGCAGGCGCCCGAGATGGGTGAGCTGAGTGCCGCTGGTGCGCACCTGGGTCGCCGAGACGGTGACCCCGCGATGCGCCGCCTCGGCGGGGTCGACCTGGGCCAGGAAGATCGGGAAGAGCGCGCCACCTCGCTTCAGGGTGGGCAGGAACCGTCCGCTGCGCGGCCCGCCGACGTTGTCCACCACCAGGTCGACGTCGCGGACGACGTCCTCCGGCCTCTCCCGGGTGTATGTCTCGTACCGGGTCTGATGGAGGCTCTCATCGCACGGGAGGATGAGAGTCATGGCAGCACCGAGGAAGTACCCGG
>NZ_CANMAA010000025.1 GCF_947495735.1 uncultured Pseudokineococcus sp. | reverse complement strand
CTGCGCCCGGCTCGCAGCCAGCGGGCCGCCGTCGTCCGGCGCGTGCGGATCACCCACCCCGCCGACGGCGTCGTCGAGGCCGCCGCGGTCGTGATGGACACCGACCGCGTGCGCGCCGTCGCCCTCCGCCTGGAGGGCTGGGACACCCGCTGGCGCCTCACCGCACTCGAACTGGGGTAACGACGAGGCCTCCTGCGCGCCCACTGCTCAAGCGAATGGCTCTACGAAGTCCGCTTACGCACTCGGCATGCGGACACCGCTGAAGCGCCGCCACTTGATGAGTAGTTCTTGGGCAGCACTTCTCGCCTCGCGCCGACTCAACCCCATGCTGCGGTAACGATGTTCGAGCAGTTTCTGCACCATGGGCTCCCAAACTTTCTCGAAGCCTGTCTTAGGAGTCTCGATAAGGAGGCGGGGATAATGCAACGTGTTTGTCATGTGATCACCCAGCTCCCCATGCTGTAAAAAGAATGCTTGTATATTAACGACCTGGTCGACCAAGCCCGCGCGCGCAGGCACTTGGAAGGCTATGGCGACTTCAAGCTCGATGGGTCGTTGGAACGTCAGGCGCAAAGCCACGCCGCCATCTATCTTGCCCCACGCTGACAAGCAATCCCCCTGGCCTAGGAACCGATGCACCCGCACAAGCTCTTCGACCTCGGGGTGACTTGACATGTCAACCATGACGACGGGCACCAGGCGGCCACCGGCAACTAGAGCCGACATCAAGGCCCCATCAGCAACCACAGGCAGAACGACCCGGGGCATGGGAACACGCTGACTACTGACTGCCTGTTTTGCCATAGGGTTCCACGTAGGCTTCCTGCACGAAGGCTGTAGACACGCTGTAAGCAGTCCCGAAGGTGTCCTCGATGACTAGCCGTAGATGCTCTACGGGTTTTCCGTTGAGCACTGCTTGCGGTACGGCAATCTCTATGCGTCCATGTATGGTTTCCCGCGGCGCCAAAAGCGTGGGCATCCCGAGATAGTCGCCCTCTGGTTGTTGTTTCCCAGGCGCCGCCCAACGAACCTTGGTAGTAACGAGCCGATCATCACCGACCTTGTAGTCGAGCCGCAATTCCGCACTAGCCAGCGAGTTGGGACGGTCCGACAGGTTTCGCACCACTAGGTCGAATGTATAGACGCGAGTCTTGCGCCCAATCTTGCAACCGCCCGACACGTAGTCGATCTTAATGGCCGGCAGATCTGCCAGCGCCTGTGTTTCAGCTGCAGCCGTCGCCTTGCGGCCCTGCCTTTCCGCACTGCGTGTGTACAGAAGCGTGACGAAGGCTATAAGTAACGCGGCGACGACGCCAACGCCGCTCAGATGGCCCATCAACCAATCGGTCACTTCGACCACAAGTGCGCGCCAATCCATGCACAGTCTCCCTTTTTGGAAAACCTGCGCGCCGATGTGCGACCAAGTGCGACGCGACGCGCGCCGTCCGTGATCCCGTACGCGAGGGTCAAAGCCTAACGGTTCGACTACTGAAAGGTGGCCATCGGCCTCAACGCCTGTCGATGAGCGCGCAGGACGGCCCCTCGTGGTCGAGGAACGCCTGGAGTGGGTCGACGTCGGCCACGGCCCAACGCGAGTGCTCCACGCCGTCCCGACGGCGCGCGTCGAGCTCATGGCCGGCGGCGGTGACGTACAGGCATAGGTGCACGGCGCACATGGTGCGTGGCCGGGCGGCCACCGCGCAGTCGCCGCCCACAGGCATGCCCCGGGGCGACGAGCCGGCCGTCACCCCCAGCAAACCGTCCACGCGAGATCTGTCCACAGGTGACATCTAGCCTTGTGGTTGTCGGATGGGGCGGCTATTCTCTTCACATGGCCGCTAACCAGCCCACCGCCGGAACTACCTACCTCGGCACGACCGCCACCGTCACCGCCGTCCTCATCGCCTGCGACGGCACCGCCACCCGCCAGACCCTCGAGCGCAAGGACGACAGCCTCCTCAGCGCCCTGCAGACCGCCGTCGAGGGCAACTTCGACGTCATCGGCGCTCACGCCGACGGCGACCAGGTCGACGCCTGGGTCAACGACGAAGGCATCTACACCCACGGCCCCAACCCGGTCGCCTGCGTCCTCATCGCCGCCGCCCACCGCGCCCCCGGGCGCCCCATCTACGGACCGGTGCTCTTCACCGGCACCGCCGACGCCGCCGGAGACACCACCGGCCTGACCGACGAGCAGGCCGACCACCTCGTCAACTACGCCGCCACCCTCACCCGCCAGCCCGACGACCTCGCAGCCATCACCGACTGGTGCCAGCGCATGACCGCCCCCCTGCGCTCCTGAACCGCCCTCCGCCCGCGCGACTCCCCCCGCGCGGGAGGAGGGCCCACCCCGCACCACCGAGCCACCAGGGAGCCCCCAGTGCCCACCCAGCCACCCCCGCAGCAGGCAACCGAGCACCTCAGCCCCGCCCAGCAGCGCGAGCACGACGCACCCGCCATCGCGCTCGCCGAGGCAGGCGCCTGGGTCGAGCTCGCGGCCACGACGCAGCGGGTCGCCTACACCGGCAGCCTCTGGCCGCTGCACGGCGCAGCCACCTTCGTCGGCCTGTGTGCCTGCCCCTCCTGCGTCCGTGACGGGGAGCGGCACCACACCCGAGCGGTCCTCGTGGCCGCCAACGGCACCGTGCTTATGCACGTGCGCCCCTACTTCTTCTGCCCCTACTGATCCCCGCGCCCCGCGGCAGCCAGCCCGGAGGCCGCGGGCCCGGCATCATCGACCCGTCCTCAGCACCTGCCAGGGAGCGCCCGTGACCACCTCGACGCACGCTCCCCACAGCGCGATGGGCGCCCTCCTCGAGCCCGAGCACCTCGCCCACGCACTCCGCCTCGTCTTCGGCCACAACCGCCGCCGGCCCAGCCGGCCCGACCTCGAGGCGGCTGCGCCAGCGCTCGGCATCTCGACGCGCCAGCTGCAGCGTTGGCTCGCGGGCACCGCCACCCCCAGTCCGGCGTCCACGGCCCGGCTTGCTGCCCTCCTGCGCCCCTCTGAGGAAGTCCGTGCTCGGGAGGCGTCCGACGTCGACTACGCCCGTCGAGCGAGCGCGGCGATGGCCCTACCTCGAGGGCGCGGCATAAAGCCGAAGTGGCGACTTGAAGGCTGGCACCACAAGCACACCGTCTACGTCCTCCATCACCCGACGCTGGGCGTATCCCGGGCGGCTCTCGTGGGCCCCGGACCGAAAGCCCTCGAGGCTGCTCTTGCGCTGACGCCTCGACCTCCAGGCGGGCACTGGCGCATTCTGGAGGTCAAAGAGGTGAAGAACCACTTCGAGGGCATCATCGAGCGCGCACGTGTCCTAGGCGGTCACGACGCTATGCGAGTGCTTCTCCCGGGCAGCCTTATGCGCCGGTCAAATACCATGTGCTGGCTCGCCGACACAGGAGAGTGTCGGTGAGTTGCGTCCCGCGGCATGGCGCGCAGCGCAGACTGGTCAGAAGAACGATGGTTCTCCTTCGGCGAGGGAGTCAGCTATGAGCGTCCGCTATTCGAGTGGGGACAACACGGATCTCAAGTTCGCGCTATGGATCGTTTGGGACAGGCGGTGTTACTGGCGCAAGCACGTTATCGACTCCGAGGTGCTTGAGATTGATCACATCGTCTCGCAGCAGCATGCGGCGATGGACGCGAAGTCGGATGATCCGGTGTTGCCAGACGGTTTCGACGTGCACGCTGTTGGAAACCTCGCGCCCATCTGTCGTGACTGTAACGGCGGTAAGGGCGGCGGCGACTTCACCATGACCGGATGGGTCGTGCAGATGCGGTCGAAAGCGAAACGCCTTGCGCCGAAGGTGGAGGCTGAGGTCGCATCAATGAAGGCGGAGCCCAATCTGGTCCGAGCTCTTCGGACGGTCATCAACGTGCGGGATGCCAATAGGCGCGCCGCGAAACTGATCAAGACGCAAGGCGGCGCCGTAATGCAACGCATGTATGACGCAGGGGCGCGTCTCGTGCTGGCGGAAGAAGTGGAACTCCCGGCAGAGACGCTGGGAGGCTTCGACATGGTCACTATCAGCACTATGTTGAGTGAAGACAGTCGTATAACGCGCGTAATCTTGGCGGACGTCTGCGGTGTCACGTGGGATGGACTGCTGCTGGATGTCGCCGGCGCAGTGGCAGACGACGTCGTCGACGAGGTGCTGCCTGAGATCATGCGTCAGGTGCCCGAAAGAGTGGGCGAACCCGACGCATACGTCGATAGGAAGCGGTTGGCTCTTACGGTCACAAGTGTTACCCGCAAGCGGCTACCCGACGCGCTTGAGGTGGAAGTCATATTCGATGTTGCGGCCGAGGTGGTCGCTGACGTCAGCGTCGTAGGGATCGATGGGACCGGTCTTGACGACTTCACTGGCGAGGGAGCCATTGAGAGCGCGTGCTCCCTGGTGATTGTCTGCGACCTGGACACGTACGGGCCCGTCGAAGTGACGTCGGACAACATCATGTTTTCGCGGAGTGTCATCTACACGGACGTCTCCTAGCGGCCGCTCACTCCCACCCAAGGTTTTCCACGGACTGGAAGTGCCAGTTGGACTGGTAGTTGTCGTGCCAGGTGTCGTGGAGCCAGTCGGCGGCACCGGCGTTGCCGCGTTCGATGTAGGCGGCGCGGAGGTCGTCGAGGTCGTCTGAGCTGATGTCGATGCTGGTGGTGCGGTCGCGGTACTGCTCGTCGTTGGAGGAGCGGACCCCCTGGCGGCCGGACAGGCTCACGGAGCTCGCGAAGCGGGGTGGGCGGGCGGTGCCGGCGGCCACGGACGCGCGGACGGCGTTCTGGCGGCCGCGGCGGGTGGACACGGCCTGCCGGGCCCGGCGGGACAGGTCCGCGGCCGCGGCGCCTCGAGGGGCGCGGGTCTCTCCACGTGACCACCGCTGCAGCTGGCGGACCGAGACGCCCAGCGCCTCGGAGGCGGCGCGCAGGTCCGGGCGGGAGGGGTCGCGGCTGGAGGGGCCGAACGCGGCCATCAGCTGGCCGCGCAGTCCACCGCTGGTGGGGGTGGCGTCCCGGCGGCCGGTGACGAAGCCGAACACCCGGTCGGAGAACCCCGAGGACGACACGACCGCGTCGGGCAGGTGGTTGCCGGTGCGGGACTGCTGCGGCGGCTGCCGCACCCGCCCGTCACCGCGGCCGCTGCCGCTCCCGCGGCCGGTCGACGGGCTCACGCGACCTCACTGCCACGCGCGTCGTCGTCCGCCGCCGGCGGCGCCGCTGAGGCGGTCCAGTCGTCCGCCGGCGTCAGCAGGTCCGCCTCGGAGTTCTTCCACGACCCGCCGTCGAGGGTCGGCAGTTGGGTGGCCAGCGGGCCGGACAGGTAGGGCTTGTACCCGCCGAGCGTGGTTCCGAGCTTGGCGCCGAGCTTGCCGGCGGGGTCGGCGTGCCCGGGCCAGGCGGCCGCGGGGTCGCGCTCGTCGCTGGCGTAGAGCACCGCGTCGATGCGGGAGACCGCGACCGGCCAGGTGCCGGTCGCCGTGCCGATGGCGTTGACGGTGTGCAGCACCGCGACCCGGGCGGTCGCCTTGACCGCGTGGTTCCAGTAGGGCTGGTGCCACTGGCTGCCCCTGGACCCGCGGGCGATCAGCCAGCCCAGGAACTGCTTGTAGAGCGCCTTCATGAGCCGCTCGACGGCCGCGGCGTCGGGCCCGCCGAGGGCCTGCAGCTGGCGGCGGGCGGCCGACAGGTGCCGGTAGGCCGGCTCGAGCAGGCGCCCGGAGCGCTCCCGGGGCCAGACCCAGGCCTCGAGGACGTCGACGTCCATCCCGAGCGTCGTGGTGGCGTAGGTCAGCGCCGCGGTGGTCACCCACCGCGGGCGCCCGGCGGCGCTCTGCTTGCCCCGCAGAGCGGAGCCGGTGGGGTCCAGCAGGTTTGGCGCCATCGTGTTGTCGGTCTCGGGGATCTCCACGAGCCACCAGCCCGCGCGCTTGGGGTCGAAGGCCAGGCCCTGCGGGTGGTGGTCGGGCGCACCGACGCCCAGGACGGCGTTGGACATCGCCGCGAGGTAGGAGCCGTTGCGGTCGTAGGCGTGTACGAAGGCGCGGTCGGTCTCCTCCTGCGTGGGCGGGCGGGTCCAGTCGAAGTCGGGCTCGAGGTTGCGGTTGCGCCCCGGGGCGACGTCGTCGTAGTCGACGACCTGGGCCCAGGCCTCGCGGTGTGCGCGGGGCATCAGCACGCGCACCAGGTCCTGCATGGTGCTGATGGCCGATCCCGACCAGGTCGATCCCATCGTCTGGGCGAACAGCTGCAGCCGGGTGACCTGGTCGGTGGGGGCGACGTCGGCGCCGAAGACGTCGCTGCACAGGCCCGGGTCCATCGCCGGGGTGTAGAGCACGGTGATCTGGGCCCGGTCCAGGTGCGCCGGCCGCAGCCGCAGCTGCCCGCGCAGCCGCGGCGCCCCGTCACCGCTGCCCAGGACCCAGCCGTCGGCGACGGCGTCGGTCAGCGCCGACGTCGCCTCGGCGGCCGCGGCGAGCGCGGCCTCCCGCTTGGTCCAGTCCTCGACGGGGTCGATGACCGGCACCCCGAGGTGGGCCCACATCGCCGGGGTGGGCACGACCTGGCCGGGCGCCTGGTCACGCCAGGACAGCACCGGGCCGCGCAGGCCGAGCTCGCGGCCGATCTGCTCCAGGTGGCCGACGTGCTGGACCGTCAGCGGCAGGGGCCGGCTCGTGCCGTCGGGCAGGTAGACCCGGTCGACGTCGACGACGGCCACGGCGTGCCGGGCCTCACCGGCGGCCGCCGGCGCTGCGGCCGCCGGCGCCCTCGAGGCGCGGGGACGAGCAGCGCGCTCGTCCGGGCCGGACGTCGACGTCGCCGGTGCCGGTGCCGGTGCCGGTGCCGGCTCGACGGTGGCGTGGCTGGGCGGGGTGGTGTCCTCGGTGTCCTCGTCGCGCTCCCACTCCGGCCGGCCGCCGGCGGCCGCGGCGGCCGCCAGGTAGTGGTGCTGCCGCTGGGCGAGGGTCAGCCGCTGCCAGTGCGAGGGCCGCCAGGGGTAGCCGCCGTCGAGGGTGAAGCTCGTCGGGGTGCCGCAGCAGCTGCACGGCTGGGCCTGCTCGGCGCGGCGGGGCCGTCCGATCATGCCCTCGGGGTCGCTCAGCACCAGGTCGGACATCGTCGTCTCCAGGGTCTGCTCGTCGGTGGTGCTCTCCAGGTGCTCGAGGTCGCGGCCGTCGACGACCTCGCCGTCGCTGACCTGCGAGCCCGGCAGGGCAGCGACGACGTCCACCGCGGCCGCGGCCACGGCGGGGACCGGGACGTCGACGTCGACCTCGTGCTGGTGGCGGTGCTCCTCAGGACCCGCGGGGCCCTGGACGGTGCTGGCCGCGGCGGCGGCCGGCATCAGCGCCGGCGCCGGGTCGAGTTCGCTCGGCGTCGGCAGGTCCAGCGTGGACGGCGAGGAGTCCTCCGCCGGCGTCGCCGGCGCTGGCTGCGGGCCGGTGTGCGGGTCCTGCCCGCCGGGACCGCCGCTGGGACTGCCGCCGTCCTCCTGCTCAGGGTCGTCCTCGCCCAGCAGCCGCGCCAGGTCCAGGACGTAGACCTTCTGCCGGCGCGTCCTGCCGGTGGTGGGTGACTGCTCGCAGTGGATCTCGCGGTCGAACTGCCGCCGCCCGCCCGCGGACGGCACCAGCATGATCTTCTCGGCGACCAGGGCGTCGACCGCGTAGGAGACCGTCGAGGCGATCGGCTCCTGGGTCATCGCGCTGGCCTCGTGCAGGGCATGGTCGAGCTGGTCACGGGTGACCAGCAGCTGCGGCCGCGTCGTGGTCGCCGGCTGCGGGTCGACCCAGCCGAACTGGACCGCCTGACGGTCGGGGCGCCACTCCACCTCGTGCGGAGGAGCCATCGCCGCCAGACCGGGCTGCCAGCCGAGCCCGCGGGCGCCGGTCTCGGGGCACTGGCCCGTGCGCAGGTCGCGGGCGTACAGCTTGCCGGCAGACAGCGCGTGCGCCAGCAGCGACCCGAAGCGCTGCCCGGTGGTGGTGGGCAGGTCGGGGTCCTGGGCGGCGCCGACGGCCTCGATCAGACCGGCGTGCACCCGCTCGAGCCACTGCTCGCGCTCGTGGTGGCTCAGCGCGCCCCGCTCGACCAGGAAGCCGGTCATCGTGACCCACCCCGCCCAGCAGTGCGCGACCGACTCCCGCTGGCGCTCGTCGGCCTTGAGGCCCTCGCGCTTGAGGCGGGCCTGGAACTCGGTGCGGGCGTGCTCGGTGCGGGCGACGTGGCCGGGGTAGTCGCCGGCGAGCCACTGGATCATCGAGGACGTCAGCAGCGCCCGGGCGTGCCGTGAGGCGTAGTGGTCGAGGTGGAGGTAGGTCTCCAGCTCGATCTCGCCCTTGCGCAGCGGCACCACCAGCGAGCGGGTCTGCGCGGCGCCGACGGGCGGCACGACCTCGCTGGTGATCAGCACGGTGGCCGCCGGGGTGGGGCTCTGGCGCACGGTGTTGTGGTCGCGGGGGTTCAGCCGCAGCTTGGCGGTCTCGTTGAACAGCAGCTGCAGCCGCTGCCCGAACCGCTTCTGGACGTCGGCCACGCTGCCGTCGGTCAGCGAGACGTCGTCGAGCAGCGCCAGCGCGTGCCGGGCCCGGGCGATCGACACGACCAGCGCGTTGGCGGTGTCACCGTTGGCGGTCATCGACCCCAGTGGCCGGTTGCGGTCCCAGGCTTCGCCGTAGTGCTGGGTCAGCAGCGCCGCGATCGAGGTCTTCAGCGAACCCGGGCCGCCGGCCAGGACGGTCGTGAACGGGTTGCGGTGCACCGCCGCCTTGTAGGTGGTGCCCAGCAGCGGCGCGGCCACCCGGGCGGGCAGCAGGTCCATCAGCGCCGCGGAGTCCTGCAGGAACGCCTGCCGCAGCCGGGCGGCGTCGGTGCTGGGGTCGGGCAGGTCGTAGCGCTCGTGCGGCCCGGTCAGCAGCGTCGAGGCGTCGGCCCACCCGTCGGCGCCGATCGACCCGCGGGCGTGGAAGTAACGCCAGCCACCGTCCTCGTCGAGGTGCCACCCCGTGGCCAGGTGCAGTCGGCGCATCGCGGTCTCGGTGCTGGTGATCCGCATGGCGTCGGTGATCTCCAGGCGCTGGGACAGCCCGGAGCGGTAGTACAGGCCCTTGATCGGCAGCATCGACAGCCACGAGGCGTCGCGCAGCGACTCGTAGGGCACCCGGATGCAGACCCGCTGCTCGGTGCGGGGGTCGAGGTAGGACAGCACCGCGTGGGTCGGCTCCGGGGTGGCGAGCACCTCCTCGCGGGGGGCCCGGTCGGTGTCCTGCTGCTCGGCGGCGGCCTCGATCAGCCCGTCCATGTGCACCACGTCGTCGCCGTCGTGGGCGGTCTCGACCGCCTCGAGCTGCACGGCGACGCCCAGCAGCAGCTTGAACAGGCCCTTGTCCTCGTCGGTGACCTTCACCAGCTGGCCGTCGAGGACCTCGTACTTCTCCCGCTTGATGACCGCCTGCGGGTCGCTGCGGCCCAGGAGCGCACGGTCCTGGGCAGTGGACGCTCGCCGGGGGCGCGGGACCGCTGCGGCGCTGGTCACGACTTCCGGCGCTTGCTGGCCGTCTCCCCCGCCGGCCTCACCACCGGGTACGTCAGCGGCAGGCCCGCCGGCTCCGGCGGTCGTCGCGGGCGCCTGAGCCAGCAGCGGCTCCAAGTGCGCGGTGGTGCTCGGCGGCGGCTGCACGCCGGCGTGCCGGTGTGCCTCCAGCGCCCGGTGCTGGGCCGTACGCACCTGCCCCTCGAGGGTGTCGACGGCCAGGTCCCACCGCGGGTCCTCACCCCGCGCGACGGTCGCGTCGACCAGCACCGTCCGCGCGTCCTCGACCACCGCCAGCAGCCGCTCGTAGGCCACCTGGGCGTGCCCGGCCCACGACCGCGCGTACTGCTCGTGCTGCGCGGCGGTGCTCGCGCGCACCGCCTGGTGAGCCACCCGCGACGAGCGCAGTTGCTCGAACAGCCCGGGGCGAGCCCCGGGCACCAGCGCGACCACGCCGTCGCCGTCGGCGACGACCTGCTGGCTGCCGCGGGCCAGCGCCGCCTCGTGGCGCAGCAGCGCCTCGAGCTCGCACTGCACCAGCCCGCCGTGCTCGTCCCCCAGCACCCGGTGGCCCTTCTCGACCTGAGCCCTCAGCTTCACCAGGACGACGTCGACCTCGACGAGCTCGTCCAGGCGGTGACCGGCCGACAGGTGGTCGTGCAGGTCGGACTTGGGCGCCTCGAGCGCGGGCAGCACCAGCCGCAGGCTCGCGGCGACCTCGGTGAGCTTGCGGTGCAGGTCCTCTCCGCGCTGGTAGCCGGCCAGGTCCCGGTCCAACACTGCGACAACGTTCGCGCCGCGCAGTGCTTCGGCGGCCACCGGGGACAACGCGCCGGCGCCACCGGTGTTCGTGGTGGCCACCACCCCGGCGTGCTCGGCGGCCTCGACGTCCTTCTCCCCTTCGACCAGCCACACCGGCTGGCCGTCCGCGACCGCCTGCAGCACCTCCGGCAGGCGGTACAGCACCGGAGCGAAGCCGTCCGGCGAAGACGAGACCGTCTTGCCTCGCGCGTCGACGTAGGACTGCTTGAACTGCTTGGCCCCGCACGCCTCGTGGCGGTCGGCCCCCGTACCGACGGGGCGCACGCAGTGCAGGCGATGCACCTCCTGCACCAGCGCCGCGTCCGCGTCGACGTAGGCGTAGGTCGCGACCTCCTCCCAACCGTGCACCTGCCCCGCGGTCGGCTCCGGCGCCGGCAACGCCAGCATCGTCTTGGGCTTGGCGCCCAGCCGCCGGCCCTTGCCCGCCGTGCGCTCCGTGCTCGAGCGACCAGCCCGCGCCGTCATCGACCGGCGCCGCCGGTCGGCCGGGGTGGGGCAGTCGCGGACGTCGGCGTGCCGGGTCCCGTCGTCGCAGCGAGAGCACTCCGGGGGCTCGTCGTACAGGTCGACCAGCGACAGGCCCAGCGCGTCGAGGATCGCGGGCGTCTCGGCTCCGCACCCGAAGCACCACAGGGCGGTGCGCCCCTCAGACCCTCGCCAGGTGACGTGCAGCGACGGGGTGCGCTCGTCGTGAACCGGGCAGAGCACCTTGACGTCGTGCTTGCGCTGGGCCGGTGCCCGCCCGGTCGCCTCAAGGGCGTCGAAGACCCGGCCCAGGGACGACTGCGGACCCCACCGCCGCGCCGCCGGCGCGTTGGTCGAGGCGCTCAAGCTGCACGTCCGACCCGGCCGCCACGAGGCGGACCCAGGGGACGACTCGCCACCCCGTCGGGGGTGGTCAGAGCAAAGAACGGCGTTACCATGCTGAAGTCCTCAGGGTTGGAGTCCTTGGACAAGGGAAGAACCCGGGCGCGTAGCCACCACGCACTCGCCCAGATGTGTTGACGAGGCCCCTCAGTCGCCGGCCAGCGACTCGCAGGGGCCTCGTCGCGTCTACGCCCCCATGACGAGCTCCTCCTGGCGCGCGATTGGGCGGACGGGCTCAGGCACGCTCGAGGGGCGGCCGTAGGCACCCCGCAGCAAGTGCTCGAGGTACGCCGAGTAGGTGATGTTGCGGGCGCGGGCCTGCTCGACGACCTGGTCAGCGAGGTGCTGACGCAGCTTGACCGCCGTCCGCGCGGGCGGGGCGCCGAGGTCGACGTCCACCTCTCGCTTGAGTGCAGGCAGGCGCACGTCTTCACCGAGCTCGCGGGCGACCAGGAGGTCGACGAGCTCGATGACGGCGACCATGCGGCGGTAGGCGTCGCGCTGCACGAGGGCGGCCAGCTCAGGCTCGAAGCGGGGACCGAAGGTCTGCCGAGGGCCCTTGCTCGGGCGGCCACCGCGAGAACGCATCGGTGCCGGGACTCGTGCCTCCATGCGCACACCCTCGCCCCAGGTATTAGCAACCACCGGGAGGCGCGCCTGTCGGCGTGTCGCACCTTTCGGTGGTTCGCAGGCGCGGAGCGCCCGCCCGCTCGACTCGGGGTCCTCACACCAGGGGTAGGCCCGACGGCGGCCGTGGTGTGACAGACGACTTCGTGACCCGCGGTGAGACCCCGTCGCAGACGGCTCTGCAGCGATGGGTCGATGTGGTGGTGAGCCACTCCTGGTGCCTGGCCGCGCCGCCGTCGTCATCCTCCGCGCTGCGGCCGCTGGGCGAGGTCAGGAGCCAGCCAGGGCGCTATATCGCGTATCCGACGCGTGGGAAGTGGCGCGCACGGCGCGCACACGGTGTTTGCGCAGGTCAGCGCCCTGATCGACTGCTCGCCACCTCGCCGGGGCGCTTCGGCGCGGGTGGCGCGCAGCACCGGGCTTCGAGGAAAACCCCAGGTCAGCGGCCTAGAGGCTGCGCGCCACTTGGACCGCTCAGGGCCCGTCGAGGGGTGAAAGACGCACTTCTGCGCAGCGAGGGTCAGAGACACCCCGCCGCACGCCCGCCGCTGTGTCGTCCGCCAGGTGTCCGCCCTGGTCAGCGCAGCAGGTACGCGTCTCGCCCGACGCGTCGCAGTACGGGGCAGAGGCGGGCCAACTGCAGCGCCGAGGACGGCGCGTACCCCGCCTCCCGCAGCGCTACCGCCAGATCTTTCGTGCGCATCGGCCGGCCGGCGGCCCGGACCGCCTCGGCCATCACCATGTCGCTGCGGACCCCCAGCTCCGTCAGGCACCGCAACCCACCGACCGCGCTCCCACTACTGCTCGCATCGTCGTCGGGGACCAGGAGGCCCTCCGAGACCAGCCACGCCACCCACACCCACGCGGGCGCTACCTGGTCGACGTCGACCCCTGCCCGGGCGCTCGGCGGTACCCGCGAGACCGCTTCGACCACCGCCTCATGTAGCTCGGCCGGGGCGTAGGCGCGCACCGCCAGCAGCCGCACCACCGTGGAGGCGACCAGGTGCCGCTGCCCTCCACGCCCGCTGCGCCGCCAGCACCACCACGACCCGTCCCCGCTCTGCAGCACCGCCCACCGCATGTCCCGGCCCAGCGCCCACCGCGCCACAACGAAAGGCACTCCTGCCGCCGCCGCGACCGCCTCCAGCGGGACGACGTCGACGCCACGTACGACCGCGGCCGCGGCCGCACGCACGCTTCCCTCAAGTGCGGCCCTGCCTGCTGGGGCGAGCACCACGACCCCATCGGCCTCGACCAGTTGCGCCCGGCACGCGACCCCCACGACTTCGGCTACCCGCAGCAGCCCACCCGGGTGTACACCGCCGGTGCTGACTCCCGCCGCGCGGGCCTGCTCGAGCGTGCGCACGGGTCCGTCCTCGAGCACCCGCACGCCCCTCGAGTACGCACCCCGGCGGGCCCGTCGACATCGCCAAGATCCGGACCTGGCCCAGCAGGTCCCGCAGCCACGACCTCGTGAACCCCGCCGCCTCTGCGGCAACCCCCGCCGGCACCGGACGCCCACCGTCCACCCCCAGCAGGTGCGCGCTGAGCATCGCCCACAGGTCTGGGCGCACCGGCGCCACCCGCGCCAGCAGCAGACCCACCGCCACCTCCAGCGGACCCGGCGCTGCAGGCGACGCAGGTGTCGCGGGCGGACCAGTGACCACGCCCAAGCCGACCACGCGCCCACCACCCCGGCACAGGGCCCGAGAGACTGAACCTGTGCCCGCTGCCCGCGCCCCACGAGCTGCCACGCTCGAGCTCGCCGAGGTCCCGCGAGGGCCGGGCAGCCCCGCGGTCGAGGACCGCGCCCACTACCTGCCCTGGCTGCGCGGACCGCGCCACCAGTTCGAGTTCGTCGTCGACGGCACCCACCTGCGCGACCTCCTGTCGGCCGTCGACGTACCCGATGACACCGACGGGCTGGGCGATCCCTTCGACCTCGTTAGCGTCGCCGACCCGACCTGGCCCGCCCCCGCGGCCACCGGCCTACGCCGCCTCGCCTGCGTCCAGGCCCGCGTCGATGCCGACTGGCCCCTGGCGTCCGGGCGTCTGCCGCTCTACGTCTGCCCCATGTGCGCCGACCTCGCCTGCGGAGCGGTCACCGTCTACGTCGACCACACCCAGCCCGGCCAGGTCACCTGGCCCGCCCTGCGCCACGAGAACGGTTACAGCCCCGACGACGAGCTCGACCTGTCCGCGGCCGGCCCGTTCGTCTTCGACGCCGACGACTACCGCGCCACCCTCCTGGCGCCCGTCGCGCACCTGGAAGCCCTGGCCGCCGACGAACGAGCTGCCGAGAACACCCGCCGCCGCACGCAACCTCGGCGACGCCCTCTCGGGCTCCTCCAACGCCTCATGTGGCCTCGACGGCGAGCTGACCAGGAGACGCGATGAGCCGCGCCAGGTCCGTTCCACTCCCCAAGGACAAGCCGGCTTGTCCCCTGGACCTGGCTGACACCGCCCACCGGGAGTGGGACATCGTCATGATCCGCGACCAGCGCTGGGTCCGCGTGAGCACCGGCATCACCGACGCCGACGAGGTCCGCCGCCAGCTCGACTGGTACCGCCTGGGCAACCGCTCGGTGACCTTCCATGTCATCGAGCGCACCACGACCCTGCGCGAGGTCCTCGTCGACGAGGACGCGCTCCTCCGCCCCTGACCGACGACGGACCATGGCGCTGAAGTCCGTCCCGCAGAGGATCGGCGGTCTCAGGGGGTCGTCGCAACACCCCTGCTGAGAGGTGTTGTCGATGTCGAGGCGGAAGCACGAGCAGTGGTTGCGGCAGGAGAAGTTCTGGGAAGGGGCCCGGGCCGGGCTGACCTGGACGGCGGCCTGTGAGGCTGCCGGGGTGGACAGGGCTCAGGGCTACCGGTGGCGTCGGGCCAGGGGCGGGCGGATCCCGCCGGCGCCGCGGGAGGTCAGCGGCCGGCTGCTGAGCCTGGAGGAGCGGCTGCGGATCGCCGACCTGCACCTGGCCGGGCAGAGCGTGCGGGCGATCGGGCGGGCGCTGGGCCGGGCCCCTTCGACGATCAGCCGAGAGCTGACCCACGCCGGGGTGCCGACCGCCGGGCCGGGCCGGGCCCGCCCCCACCGCGGCGGCGCCGGCGGCGGGGCGGGGTACGAGCCGTACACCGCCCACCACAACGCGGCCGCGCGGGCTAAGCGCCCGAAGACGATGAAGCTCGGGGACCCCGTGATCGGGGCCGAGCTGAGTGCGTACGTGAGCGAGAAGATGGATCTGCGGTGGAGCCCGGAGCAGATCTCCAGCACCCTGCGCGAGACCTATCCCGAGCGGCAGGAGCTGCGGGTGTCCCCGGAGACGATCTACCAGTCCCTGTGCGTCCAGGGCCGCGGGCATCTGCGCACTGACCTGCACAAGCAGCTCCGCTCCGGGCGGGCGCAGCGGCGCCCGAACACCGCCGCCGCACAGGGGTCGTGGTCGAAGATCCCCGGCGCGATCAGCATCAGCGAGCGGCCGCCCGAGGCCGCCGACCGCGCCGTGCCAGGCCACTGGGAATCTCAATGACCGTGTCAAGCCGCTGGGGCCAGGGGTGCGGTTGCTGACTCGCGGTAGGTGGTGCGGTCGCGCAGCATCGCCCACAGGGTGCTCAGGCGTCGTCGGGCCAGGGCGATGAGTGCTTGCTTGTGGCTCTTTCCTTCGGCGCGTTTGCGGGCGTAGAAGGCTCGGGAGGCGGCGCTGTTCTTGAGGCTGGACAACGCCGCGAGGTAGCAGGTCCGCATCAGGCGACGGTTGTATCGGCGTGGTCGGTGGTGGTTGCCGCTGATGCGTCCGGAGTCGTACGGCGCAGGGGCTAGGCCTGCCATCGAGGCGAGCCGGTCGGCGGTCCCGAAGGCCGTCAGGTCGCCGGTGTTGGCGATGAAGGTCGCCGCCAGCAGCGGCCCGAAGCCGGGCATGCTGATGATGATGTCGGTGTCGTCGTGGCGGGCGAGGTGCTCGGCGATCTCGGCGTCCAGGGCGGCGATGTCGGCGTCCAGGGCTGTGATCTTGGCGGCGAGGCGGGCGACGAGCACGGCGCCGGTGGCCTGGGTGGGCAGGGTGGTGTGCTGGGCGTGGGCGGCGGCGAGGGCCTTGTCGGCCATCGCGGCGCTGCCCCGGCATCCGCGGGCGCGCAGCCACGCCGCCAGCCGGGCCGTGCCCAGGCGCCGGAGGGCGTCGGGGGTGGCGTAGCCGGTCAGCAGCGTCAGCGGGGCCTTCTTGGAGTAGTCGAAAGCCGCTTCCAGGGCGGGGAAGTAGTCCAGCAGCAGGGCCCGGAGCCTGTTGATCATCCGGACCCGGTCGTAGGTGAGGTCCGTGCGGTACGTGGTCAGCAGGCGCAGGTCGGTGCTGGCCTGGTCGCCGCCGCGCACCGGCTGCAGGTCCCGGCGCATCCGGGCCTGGTCGGCGATGATCCGGGCGTCCTTGGCGTCGGTCTTGCCATCCCCGCGGTAGGTCGCCGCCGCGTGGTGCACGATCCGCCCGGGGATGTAGTGTCTCGTACCGGGTCTGATGGAGGCTCTCATCGCACGGGAGGATGAGAGTCATGGCAGCACCGAGGAAGTACCCG
>NZ_CANMAA010000024.1 GCF_947495735.1 uncultured Pseudokineococcus sp. | reverse complement strand
CCCCGATGAGTACCTTACCTTGGCCCCCGTCGCGGCGTAGTCTCTCGTTCTCAGTCCAACTTTCGGGGTGCAGTCCACTCCTGCGCCAGTACTTCCCCAAGGGCACCGACCTGTCCCGGTGGACCCACGACGACCTGCTCGCGGTACAGGCAGCCGTCAACAGCAGACCCCGGAAGGTCCTCGGCTGGCGCACCCCCGCCGAGGCTCTCGACGAGCAGCTACGGTCGCTGCACCAGGCCGGTGTTGCATCGACCGGTTGAACCCAGTCAATTCACGTCGCTGCGCTACGGCGAACGCCTCGCCGAGATCGGCGCCGTCCCGTCGATCGGGACGGTCGCGGACTCCTACGACAACGCCCTGGCAGAGACGGTCAACGGCTACTACAAGGCCGAGCTGATCCGCGGGCCCGCCCGCCCGGGGCCATGGAAGAGCGTCGAGGACGTCGAGCTCGCCACCCTCAGCTGGGTGCACTGGCACAACACCACCCGGCTGCACGGCTACCTCGGCGACGTCCCACCACTGGAGCACGAGGCGGCCTTCTACGCTGCCACCGGGACCGACCACACCGAGGTCGACTTCCCAACGCTCGAGCCTCTATAAGAGCCAGGGCGACAGTGGTGCTGGTGTTGCTCAGGTGGGCGCGCTCGGCGCGGGGCGGTTGGTCGGGGCTGGGGTGGTTGTTGTGGGTGGCGTGGTGGGGTGTTGGTCTTCGGTGGCTGGTCGCTGTCGTGGGGGTGTGGGGTGCTGGGGTAGGTGGTCGGTGGGGGGTGCGGGGCGCGCGAGGTGGTAGCCCTGGCCGTGGGTGGCGCCGAGCTGGGTGAGGGTGTTGCGCTCGGCGGGGGTTTCGATGCCTTCGGCGACGAGGTGGGCGCCGATCTCGGTGGTCAGGCCGATGAGGGCGCGGGCGATGGCGCGGCGGGCGGGGTCGGTGTCGATGTCGCGGACGAAGGTGAGGTCGAGCTTGACGATGTCGGGGTGTAGGCGGGTCAGGTGCTGCAGGCTGGCGTAGCCGGCGCCGGTGTCGTCGATGGCCAGGCGGATCCCGCGGGCGCGTAGTTCGTCGAGGACGCGGACGAGGGCGGGGTAGTCCTCGACGTGGTCGTGCTCGGTGAGCTCGACCACGAGCTGGTGGGTGGTCTGGGTGGCGGCGGTGGTGAGCTGGTCGCGGGTGGCTGGGTGCAGCAGGGCTTGGGCGGAGAGGTTGACCGACAGGTAGCGGCCTGGGGGGAGGTGCGGCAGCCAGCTGAGGGCGGCGGCGGCGGTGGCTTGCTCGAGCTGGACGCCCAGGCCGAGGCGGCCGGCCTCGGCGAAGACGAGGTCGGGTCGGCGGGGTGCGCCGGCGGGGTCGGTGAAGCGGGTCAGGGCTTCGTACCCGGCGGGGGCGCCGGTGGCCAGGTCGACGATGGGTTGCAGGACGGTGGCGCGTCGTTGTCCGTCGAGGTAGGGGGCGAAGGCCTGCTGCTGGTTGCGCTGGTCGGCGCGGTGGTGGTTCTCGCGGGCGATCTGGGCGCCGATGAGCTCGGCGAGGGCGGTCAGGGCGCCGAGCTGGGTGCTGCTGAGGGGTTCGGTGGGGTCGGGTCCGAGCCCGCACAGGGTGCCGTAGGTGCTGCCGTCGGGCAGGGGGACGGGGACCCCGCAGTAGGCGCCGACGCCGAGGGCGTCGGTGACGGGCATCGGTCCTAGGAGGGGGTGGGCTCGTACGTCGGGGACGGTGGCGGGCAGCGTGTGGTCGAGCACGAGCCCGCAGTAGCCCTGGGTCACGTCGATGGTGGTGCCCTCGGCGAGCATGCCGGGGTGGGCGGCGTGCGGCGTTCGAGGGGTGGCGTCGGTGGTGTCGACGGCGACGAAGGTCTGGGTGCTGCCCTGGATGCGGGTGAGCGCGGTGGTCTGCAGCCCGACCGTGGTGCGGGCGGCGGCGACCAGGCGGCGGACGACCGGTGAGATCCCGGGGTGGGCGCCGGTGTGGTGGGCGTCGGTGTGGTGGGCGACGTCGTGGTCGGGGCCGCTGGTGGCCATCGCGGTGAGCAGCTCGTGGGATTGGCGGGCCGCGCGCAGCGCCCCGAGGCAGGCGCCGGCGTGCAGGGCCAGGGCGGCGACCAGGGCCTGGTCGCGGGCGTCGAAGTGACCCCGGCCGGGTGGGTGGGACAGGTAGAGCCCGCCGATGACGTCCTCGTGGTGGGTCAGCGGTGTGCCGAGCAGGGCGGCCATCGGGGTGTGCCCCGGTGGCAGGCCGACTCCTTCGCCGTGGCTGCGCAGGTCCTCCAGGCGCAGGGTCTGCCCGGCCAGGACCAGGCCGAGCAGGCCCAGGGGGCGCGGCAGGCGTGGCATGGCGGTGACCTGTGCGGTGGTCATGCCTTGGTGGGCCATGGCGGTGGGACGCCCGTCGGGGCCGGTCAGCAGGGCGATGCCGAAGCGGGCGCCGGTCAGGGCCCGGGTGAGGTCGACCAGGCGTTCGAGGACACCTTGTTTGGTCCTCTCCTGCCCGAGGGCGGCGACCTCGTCGAGGACGGCGACGAGGTCGCCGCGCTCGGGTGGACGGGTGTCGCCGCGCTCGGGTGGACGGGTGCTCGCCGGGCCAGGTGCGTGGTGGGCGTCGTCGGTGGGGTGCACTACCGCTCCTCTCGCGCCGGTCGGCGCACGGGCCGGCGGGACCCGGCCCGGTGAGCGGGCGGTGTCCTGGGGTGTGCCGGACCGGCTGGGTCGAGGGCGGTCGAGTCCCTCCACGGTAGTTGTCGGTCGGGGTGGGTGCAGGGGTGATACCTGATCGGCGCAGCGGCCGGTGGGCCACCCTGGTGGCCGAGCGAGGGGCCTGCTACCGGCGGGTGACCTGGTTGCGGTCACCGGGGTGGTCACCGGGTGTGGTCACCGGGTGCTCGGGGTGGGTGTGAGCGTTGGTCGGGTCTGCCGGGGCAGGGGGTCGGGGGCGGTGACGGTGGTGTCGCGGCCGCCGTTCTTGCCGGCGTACAGGGCTGCGTCGGCGCGGCGCATGACCTGCGCGGCGTCCTCGCCGGGGGTCCAGCGGGCCAGGCCGATGGTGCAGGTCTGCCCGGCCGGGACGGCGGCGTGGATGCGGGCGGCGACGGTGAGGGCCTGCTGGGGGGTGCAGCCGGGCAGGGCGAGGGCGAACTCTTCCCCGCCCCAGCGGGCGAGGACGTCGATGTCGCGCAGCTGGGCGGTGGCGGCGTGGGCGAAGGCGCGCAGCAGCTCGTCACCGGCCAGGTGGCCGTGGGTGTCGTTGTAGGCCTTGAAGTGGTCCAGGTCGACGATCGCCATCGTCAGGGGCTGCCCGCTGCGGCGGGCTCGGGCGGTCTCGGTGGCGGTCGCGGTGTCCCAGCGGCGCCGGTTGACCAGGCCGGTGAGGGGGTCGTGGTCGGCGGCCTGGGCCAGGCGGGCGAGCAGGTCCTCGCGTTCGACGGCGGCGGCGGCCTCGCTGGCCAGGGTCTCCAGCATGGGCGGCACGTGGTCCGGCAGGGCCGCCAGGGGTCGGTGCCAGACCAGGGTCAGCACGCCGAGGGACTCCTGCCGGTGGCTGCGTACGGGCTGCCAGGCCGCGGAGGCGAACCCGGCGAGGTGACGCACGGGCGCCGACAGGTGCGGGGCCTGCCGGACGTCGGCGAGGAAGTGCGCGCGGCCGGTGCGGAAGGCGCGGGCGGTCAGGGACGGTTCGCCGTCCAGGGCGAAGGTCGCCGGGGTGGTGTCCGCCCCGGTGCTGGCGGTGGTGGTGATGTTGCCGGCACCGTCGGGCTCGAGGAGGTGGACCAGGTCCGCGCCGGTGATCTGCTGGGCCGCGCGGCAGATGTCGGTGCGGACCTGTGCGGAGGTGTGCAGCAGCCGCGCGGCACCGGCCAGGACGCGGGCGTGCTCGGTGCGCTGGTCGGCCTCGGCGGCCTGGGCGCGGACCTGGCCCAGCAGCACCTGGCGTTCGTCCCGGCCCAGGGCCAGGACCAGGCCCAGGACGGCGACCATCCCGACGAAGGCCTGCACGAGCAGGGCCGTGAGGGCGTCGTCGTCGACGAAGGCGAACGGGCCGTCACCGCCCAGGGTGAAGACCACGGCGAGGACCCCGACGGCCAGGGAGTGCAGCGCGACCACGGTGGTGTCGAACCGCAGCGCCGCCCACACGGTCACCACCAGCAGCGGGAAGGCGATCGGCAGGGTCTGCAGCACGTCGAAGATGACGAGGTAGGCCACGCCCGAGACGACCAGCAGGCCGGTCAGCTCGCCGGCGCCGGCGCGTCCGAGCCGCTGCCAGGGCAGCTCGGCGCGCATCACCGGTGCTGGGACCGCGCCCGCGCCGCGGCGGCCGCTGCGCCAGGCGGTGGCCAGGTAGCCCACCCGCAGGCCGACGGTCAGACCCAGCACCAGGCTGACGCTGTTGCGGACCAGCCACACCGCGGCGGTCAGCGTCGACCACTGACCGGTGAGCAGGCCGGCGCCGACCACACCGACCAGCGCGCCGCCAGCGCTGGCGACGGCCGCGGCGCCCAGCAGCGCGATCAGGTGCCGGGTGCCGGTCAACGGCCGGCGGCCACCGGCCCCCCACAGGTCGGGGGCCCACCGGTGCAGCAGGGCCTGCACCAGGGTGACCTGCAGGAGGTTGGCGGCCACGAAGCACCCGGACAGGGCTCCCGAGGCGCCCGTCGCCCGGTTCAGCACGAAGGTGATCAGCGCCAGGGCGGCCACGTCGAGGACCAGGGTGCCGGCGCGGCGTTGCACGGCGAACCACACGGCCGCCACGCCCGCGGCGGGCCAGACCAGGCTGAGGCTGGTGCCGTCCATCACCGTCAGGCGCCCCGCCAGGACCGCGGCCGCGAACGCGGTGGCGAACACCGCGCTGCGTGCCACGGCGCCACCGGTCGGTCCGGGTCCCGTCGTCACCACACTTCTCACCCATTTCCCTGTGCTGGACGTCGAGGAGCCCATCGGCGGCACGGCCTGCGCCCCTGAGCCCCGGGAAGACAAGATCACCGCATGGGTCTGCCCCGTCCGTCGCCCCCGTGCGTCCCGTCCCCCCGCCCCGCAGATGACGGGCCGGTAGCGGGTGGGCG
The DNA here is from genome assembly GCF_947495735.1 of uncultured Pseudokineococcus sp. Classification (GTDB taxonomy): domain Bacteria; phylum Actinomycetota; class Actinomycetes; order Actinomycetales; family Quadrisphaeraceae; genus Pseudokineococcus. Next base: position 13,106 of record NZ_CANMAA010000024.1, on the reverse strand, counting down.
CCGCCCGAGGCCAGGGGAGTGCGGTCGGCGCAGGCGGCGGGGCGGCGGTCGCCCGCTGGCACCTCAGGTCCAGAGGGCCTCGCCGGCGGCGGGGCGGCGCAGCAGCACCGGGCTCGGGCGCTCACCGTGCTCGGGGCAGACCCATCGGGCACGGTGGCGCGTGCGGCCGGCGGCGGGTAGGCCGGGCAGGTAGTCGCAGTCCCGGCGGCACAGGTCGCACCCGCGGACCAGGACCCGGCGCCGCCGCGTGGGCGCCAGCACCGACCGCGCGTACTCCTCCATCGTGATGGCCTCCGGGGCTGCCTCGCCTTCCCCCGGCCCTGGCTCCTCCGCCGGGGACGGCGGGGGCTGCTGCGCGGGTGGGCTGGGCTGTCGGTGCTCACCGGTGTCCACGGTCCTCGGTCCCCGCGGTCGTCGTCGTGGTCGTGGTCGCGGTCACCCGAGGTCAGCCCAGGTCAGCCGAGGTCAGCCGAGGTCAGCCGAGGATGGCCCGGGTCACGGCCAGCTGCTCGGTGAGGATGCCGCTGATCATGGTCTGGACGTCGTTGATCTCGGCGACGGCGGTGTGGATCTCGGCCAGGGAGGTGGTGACGGCGTCGACGCGTTCCTGGATGGACTGCACCCGGGTGTCGACGTCGCCGGTGGCGCGCTCGGTCTCCCCCGACAGGCTCTTGACCTCTCCGGCGACGACGGCGAAGCCCTTGCCGGCCTCTCCGGCGCGGGCGGCCTCGATGGTCGCGTTGAGCGCCAGCAGCTTGGTCTGGGCGGCGATGGACTGGATGGTCGCGACGACGTCGTGGATCTCCGCGCTGGCGCGCCCGAGGGCCTCGACCTGGGCGTTGGCCTCCTGGGTCAGCGCCCCGGAGCGGCCGGCGACGTCGGTCGCGGACACCACGCCGCGCTCGACCTCCCCGATCGAGGTCAGCAGCTCCTGCCCGGCGGTGCGCAGGCGGTCCTCGGCGGCGAAGCGCTCCAGGGCCTGCCCGACGAGGAAGGCGGTGTTGCGCAGCGCGCTCATCCGGCTGTCGGCCATCAGCAGGGTGCGGGTGGCGAAGAAGTCCATCGTGCCGATCAGGTGCCCACCGACGGTGATGGGCAGGCACACCCCGGACTTGACCCCGGCCCGCTGGGCGGCGGGGCGGCGCACGCAGTCGGTGAGCTCGCCGAGGTCCTCGACGAACACCAGGTCTCCGCGCTCCCAGGCCCGCCCGGACAGGCCGACGCCGCGGGCGAAGGAGGCTGCGAGGGTGACCTGGCGGAACTCAGGCCCGGCGTCGCCGGACTCGGTGGCGAACCGCAGCACCTGGGCGGCCTCGTCCAGGCGCCAGAACGAGCCGTACTGCCAGTCGAAGTCCCGGCGGATGGTCTCCAGCGCCACCCGCAGGGCCTGCTCCTCGCTGGTCGCCGTGGTGAGCTCGCGCAGCACCGTGGAGACGGCGTCGACGTCCTGGGCGGCCTTCTCCTGCCGCACCACCTCGTGCAGGCGCTCCAGCGCCCGCGAGACCAGGACCGCGACCGAGCGCAGCACGTCCAGGCGCCCCGGGGACGGGCTCAGGTGCTCGGTGGTGAAGAAGTCCATCGTGGCCACGACGCGCCCGCCCTCCAGCACGGGGAAGCAGATGCCGCTGCGCACGCCCGCGCGCCGGGCGGCCGGGGCGCGCACGCAGTCGGTCAGCTCGGCCAGGTCGGCCACGAACACCAGCTCCCGGCGGCGCCACGCCCGCCCGGACAACCCGACGCCCTCGGCGAAGGTGGCGTCCTGGGTGACCTGCCGGAACTCCGGCCCGACCTCGCCGCTGTCCTGGGAGAACCGCAGCACCCCCGCGGCCGGGTCCAGGGCCCAGTAGGAGCCGTAGGCCCACCCGAACCGTGACCGGACCGCCTCCAGCGCCGCACGCACGGCCTCCTGAGCCGAGCCGGCGTCGCCGACGGCGCGCACGACGTCGACCAAGGCGCCCACGTCGGCCTGGTAGGCCGCCGTCTCCTCCCGCAGCCGGGCGGTGGTGGCGGTGACGGGCCTGGCGAACATGGCGGCTCCTGCCTCGGGTGAAGACCGCCCCGCCGGACGACGAGGACGGCGTGTGCCAGCTCCGACGGCCGGGGGCAGGGGCCGCGCAACACCCGCCGCCGTGGCGGACGGGCGCTGTCGTCCTCGTCGGTCATACCGGCCGGGGCCTGAGACGTTCCAGGGTCGGAGTCAGCAGGCACACGGACGCTCGCCGGGGAAGCGGTCGCTGAGGCGACGCCACCAGCTTCAGTAGCACGGCGACGCTGCTGGAGGACGGAGGCCCGTCCCGGGGCACTGACGTCTCGAAGCTCACTGCTTGAGGCCGAGGCCGATGCTGGCGCCGACGGCGACCCGACGCCCGCCGAGGTCGACGGGGCGGGCCACGGCGGCGGCGACGGCCGCGGCCACGCGCTCGGCGTCCTCCTCGGCGGTCTCCGGGTCGAGCGCCGGCAGCGCGACGAGGAACTCGTCGCCGCCGAGGCGCGCGAGCAGGTCGGTGCGCCGGATCGCCTCCCGGATGCGCCGCGCGAGGGCCACGAGCAGCTCGTCGCCCACCGCGTGGCCGTGCTGGTCGTTGACGGCCTTGAACCCGTCGAGGTCGCAGAAGAGGAGCGCGACCGCGTGGCCGGCCAGGCGCGCGTCCCACAGCGCCGCCTCCACGCGCTCCTCGAGCCGGCGGCGGTTCTTCAGCCCGGTCAGCGGGTCGGTGTAGGCGAGGCGCTCGACCTGCTCGACGAGGGCCCGGGCGCGGTCGCGCTCGGTCTCGAGGGCCCGCTGCGCCTGTACCCGGGCGGTGACGTCGTTCTGGACCCCGATGTACTGGAGCACCTTCCCGTCCGCGCCGAGGACGGGGGCGAGGTAGATCTCGTTCCACCACGGCGCCCGCTCGGGCCCCCGGTAGTTCAGCAGGACGCCACGCCACTCCTGAGCAGAGGTGATGGCCTCGCGGATCTGCTGCACCACACTAGGGTCGGTGTCCTCGCCCTGCAGGAAGCGGCAGTTGCGGCCGAGCACGTCCTCGACGGCCATGCCCGAGAGCTGCTCGAAGGCCTTGTTGGCGTAGACGAGCGGCTGGTCGGGGCGCCGCATGTCCGCGATCGCGACTCCGCTGGTGGTGGCGGCGAGCGCCCGGTGCAGGAGCGCCTCACCGGCCGGCGTGGCGACTACCGCAGGCGCTGACCGGGCGGGGGTCCCCGCTCCGCCCCCGCGACCGGCGCCCATGCGCGCGTCCTCACCGGCACTTGGTCGCTGCTGGTCGTTCTCGGTGATCGACGGCACGTGCTGGCGCGGGGCCACCCGCGAGAGCAGGCACCGCGCGGCGTCGACGACGGTGGCGCGCTCGTAGGTGAGGGCGTACTCGAACGTGCGCTGGGCGTCGGGGCCGGTGTCGCCGAGGTCGCGGGCGAGCAGGGCCGCGCTGAAGTGCGGGCCGAGGACGACGACGTCCCACTCGCCGCGGACCGCGTCGTCGGCCGCCAGCGTCGTGCCCCGCAGGCCCGCGATAGGCTCCGCGGGCAGGCCCTTCCCCAGGGCGCACACGAAGCCCGTGCGCTCGACGAGGTCGCGGTAGCGGGCGGCGGTGGCGGGCGTGAAGTGCTTGGCCTCCTGGAAGGTGGAGGCGACGACGGCGGTCTCGCCCAGGCGCAGCGCCTCCCGCTCGAGCTGCTTGCTCAGCTCGATGAGCAGCTGCTTGGGCGAGCGGCGCAGCTCGTGGTGCGCCTGCAGCAGGGCGAACGGCGACGTCGCGGCGAGGTCGACGGCGGCGCGGGGCGGCAGCACGAGCTCGCCGACCTCGAAGGCGGGAGCGGGCCCCGGCGCGGGCCGCCCGAAGAGCCAGCCCTGGCCGAGGCGCGCCCCGAGGGCGCGGCCGACCCGCAGGTGCCGCTCGTCCTCGATGCCCTCGGCGAGGACCACGGCGCCGGACGACTCGGCGTAGGCGTTGACGGCGTTCATGATCTGCGCCACGGCGGGCCCGGGGCGCTCCTGCACGAGGCGCAGGTCCAGCTTGACGACGTCGGGGCGCAGCAGCGGCATGAAGGCGAGCGACATCGCGTCCGCGCCGACGTCGTCGAGCGCGATGCCCCAGCCGATCTCGCGGACCCGGTCGACCGTGCGCAGCAGCTCCGCCGGCCGGTGGGCGAGGGCCCGCTCGGTGATCTCCACGACCACGCGCAGGTCCCCCGGGGCGCCGGCGGCGATGGCGAGGAGGTCGTCGAGCGGGGCGCTGTCGAGCACCTCGGGCTCGACGTTGACGAAGAGGGTGAGCGGCGCGAGCAGCTGCTGCTCGAGCGCTCCGCGGAAGGCGGCCTCGCGGCAGGCGGCGTCCAGCTCGGCGAGCAGGCCCTCCGCGCGGGCCGCGGCGAAGAGGTGGTCCGGGCGCTCGAGCGCGCTGCCCCGGGGGCCGCGCGCCAACGCCTCGTAGGCGACGACCCGACCGCTGTCGAGGTCCACGATCGGCTGGAAGACGCTGCGGACCAGTCCGGCGCCCAGCACTACCTCCATCGCGGCTTGGACATCGACCTGGGCGGTCTGGGCAGGCACAAATGTGGCGCCAGGCCGAGGCGGTAGACGCTGGCGACCTGAGGAGCTGGACGCCGGAGGAGAGGTCGAGTGCATACTTCCTCTCTCGTCCGCAACGCCGCGGGACTGAGCCTCCGAGGGGTCAGCGACCTGAGTGCACAAAGGAAAGGTCGCTCGCCTGGGGCAAGCCAGTTCCTCGCGCAAGCGCCGGTACACCACTCCGTCCCGCTCAGGCCGCCTAGGCTCGTCAAAGACCACGTGCGTCCGGTTCGCTGAGCGTGCGCCGCCCTCGCTGCCGCGCGCCCCTGCCCAGGGCTTACTCGGAGCTAGTCGCCTTCGCCACGCCGACGCAGTCGACGACCCTGCTCGACCACCTGGCGCCGCTTGGTGGCCTTCTTGTCGCTGGCGGTGGTGTCTCGGGGTGACAGCTGGACGGTGTCTTCGGCGGGCATGCCGGCCTGGAGCTCGCGTCCGCGTTCGACCTCGGCGTCGACCTCAGCTCCGAAGAGAAGGGCGAGGTTGGTGATCCACAGCCACAGCAGCAGTACGACGGCGCTGGCTAGGGCGCCGTACTTGGCTCCGTAGTTGCCGAAGTTGGCGACGTAGACGGCCAGGGCGACTGAGGCGAGCATCCAGACCGCGATGGCGATGAAGGCGCCCAGGCTCATCCACCGGAACTTCGGCTGCTGCACGTTGGGGGTGGCGTAGTACAGCATCGCCACGACGAGGACGACGACGAGCAGCAGGACCGGCCACTTGGCGATCTGCCAGGCGGTGACGGCCGCGGTACCGAGGCCGAGGACGTCGCCGATGGACTGGGCGACCGGGCCGCTGAGTACGAGGATGAGCAGGGCGGCCACGACGAGCAGCAGCGCCACCAGGGTGATCACGAGCATGACGGGCCGCAGCTTGTAGAAGGGGCGGCCTTCTTCGACCTCGTAGACGTCGTTCATCGCCCGGGAGAACGCGCCGACGTACCCCGAGGCCGACCACAGCGACCCGGCCAGGCCGATGACCACACTCAGGCTCAGGCCGGCGGTCGTGGTCTGGTTCTCGATGAAGCCGTTGATGGTCTGCGCGGTGCTGGAGGGGAGAAGGTCGGTGATGACTTGCTGGAAGGCGTCGAGCACGCTGGCGTTCTGGCCGAGGATGCCCAGCAGGGACACCAGCGCCAGCAGCGCGGGGAAGAGGGCCAGCACGGCGTAGTAGGTCAGCGCGGCGGCCAGGTCGGTGCACTTGTCCTTGGTGAACTCCGAAGCGGCGCGCTTGAGCACGTACCCGGTGGTGGGTTTGGTCATCTCGGTGGGGCTGTTGGGCTTGCGCTCGTCATCGGGGTGTGGCGCGGCAGTACGGCCGTGGTCGGGGTGGTTCGCGCTCTGGGTCATCTGCGCTCCTGGACTGTTGAAGGCGGTGGCCGGCGTAGCCGGGCGGGGCGTCGGGGCCGCGGGGTCGTCAGTTGCGGACGAGGACGCCGGTGTGCACTGGCACCCGGGGGTTCTCAGCGCGGGCGGCGGGTGCTGAACGGCCCCAGCGCCCGCTCTGCGTCGGGCATCGCGCGGGGCGTCGCCTCCAGCAGCTGTCGCAGCCGGCGTCCCGCGGTCTCGCGGACGGCTGGGTCGGGGTCGTCCAGGCGAGCCCGGATCGCCCTGCGGAGGGCCTGGCTCTGGTCGTGGGTCGACGCGGCGCGGTCTCCGCTGCGGCCCTGGGCCGTGGCGCGTCCTGGACCGCTGCTCATGGTGGGCTCGACCTGCCTGGTGGCCGGCGTCGTCGGGGTCAGGACTCGGCCGGGGGCAGCAGGGTGGCGTTGGTGTCGTCGGCTCGGCTGCGGGCGGTGCTGGCGGTGTCGGGGTCGACGTCGGTGTCCCCCGCCGGAGACAGCCCGTAGTGGCGGTAGAGGCCGACCTCGTGCTCGGAGTCCAGGTGATCGTCGTCGTCGCCATCGGTGGGCGCGTCCCGCACCTGCTGATGGGTCACGTCCAGGTGCAGGCGCCCACGGGCGTAGGACGCCGACGCCAGTGGCGCGAAGCGCTGGGCCGCCGTCTGGTCATGATCCTGCCCACGGGTGCTCTCGGTGTGCTGGCCGGTCACCCGCACAGACACCCAGGCCGGGGCCCCGGTGTGGTCGTCGTAGTAGATGCCCGTGACCGGGCCTACGACCTGCCCGTGCCGGTCCACGGCGGTGGCGCGGGCGACCAGAAAGGCCTGGTCTTCGGTGATGGGCATGGGACAGGGTCCTCCTGGAGCAGCGCACGGGTGAAGGACGGTGCGGACACGACCATGCCCGCCGCCTCTTCCCTTACACCGTAAGAGCCCGGGGGCGTGCGCGTCCAGGAGCCCCAGTGATGTTACCGGCGATGGACGCCGCGACGGTCGGCGCTGCAGGCGGGAGTTTGGTTCGATAGGACCCCGGTGCCCAGCACCGGGTCCCGGCGGCGGAGCCCACCTCGCCGGGTCGAGACCGGCGGAGGGGTGTGAGCAGCGGCCGTGGCACCGGCGTCCAAGCGCGAGCAGCCACCCGAGCCCGCCGGTCCCGGCGGGTGCAACGGGTCGACCCGCCGCCGCCCGCCGTTGAGCCGTAGCGCGGTCCTCGAAGCCGGGATCGACTACGTCGACCAGCACGGCCTCGGCGAGCTGTCGATGCGGCGCCTGGGCGCGTTCCTGCAGGTCGAGGGCATGTCGCTGTACCGGTACGTCCGCAGCCGCGAAGAGCTGCTGGACGCGATGGTCGACCGGGTGATGGACCAGCTGTACGCCGACCCGTCGGTGCTGCTGGGACCCGGCGACGACTGGGACGACTTCCTGCGCCGCATCGCGACCGGGGTCCGCCGCGTCGCCCACACCCACCCCCAGCTGTTCCCCCTGGTGGCGACCCGCCACCCCGCGGCCCCGTGGATCCGCCCTCCTCTGCGCAGCCTGCGCTGGGTCGAGGGGTTCTTGTCCGGGCTGCTGGCGCGGGGGTTCAGCGACGAGGCGGCCATCTACGCCTACCGCGCTTTCGGCAGCTTTCTGGTCGGGCGGCTGCTCGTTGACGTCGCCGCCGCGGGCGTCTCCCCCGGCAAGACCGTCGCCCAGGCCGAGCAGGTCACCAGCGGGCAGAGCCCGGACAGCCCCGTTGAGCACCTGCACGGCACCGAGGTCGACCTGCAGGCCTTCCCCACCATCACCCGCCTGGCCGACAAGCTCGCCGTCGAGGACCTCGGAGATGAGTTCGACGACGCCCTCGAGACCCTCATCACCCGCGTCGACCAGGCCCGCCGTGCTCTCACCTGAGGCCTCTGGCGCTGCGCGGTCCACGACTGGCGCCCTCGCCTCCAGGGCGCTCCCCGCGCCCCCACGCCAGCGACGTCGTCTTCGGTTGGCGTCACCCCCGCACCGCCCCTAGCGTCTTACGCCGTAAGAACGAAGGGGCCACGTGCTCGCACGATGCCGGGCCCTGGTCCGCGCCCGGGGCGGCACGCCGCCGCCTCGGACCTGACAACCAGACAACTCAGGAGTAGGGACTCATGGCCAGCGACCAGCAGATCCGGGGCCTGTACGCGGCGACCGTCGTGTCCAACAACGGCGACAAGATCGGTGCCGTCGAGCAGGTCTACCTCGACGACACCAGCGGTGAGCCCGAGTGGGTCACCGTCAAGACCGGCCTGTTCGGGTCGGCGCAGTCCTTCGTGCCGCTGGCCGCCGCCGCGGTCGAGGGCGACCAGATCCGGGTGCCCTTCCTGAAGGACCGGATCAAGGACGCCCCGCGGATGGAGGAGGACGGGGACCTGTCTCCCGCCCAGGAGGCCGAGCTCTACCGCTACTACGGCCTCGAGGACAGCGGCGACGCCGCGACCACCACCGGTGAGACCACCGGCACCGTCGCCGGTACCGAGACGACCACCACGACCACCGGCACGCCGGGGACCACCACGGCTGGGGCCGGTGAGGGCGTTCGCGGACAGGGCCGCGACACGAGCGGTCCGAACACCGACGACGCGATGACCCGCTCGGAGGAGCGCGTCTCCTTCGGCACCCAGGAGCGCGAGTCCGGTCGGGCCCGTCTGCGCAAGCACGTGGTCACCGACCGCGTGAGCGAGGAGGTCCAGGTGAGCCGTGAGGAGGCCGTGGTCGAGCGCGAGCCGATCACGGACGCGAACCGGGGCGAGGCGCTCTCCGGTGGCGACCTCACCGAGGAGGAGCACGAGGTCACGCTGCACGAAGAGCGCGCCGTCGTGGACAAGGAGACCGTCCCCGTCGAGCGCGTGCGCCTCGGCACCGAGACGGTCGCCGACACCGAGACCGTGAGCGCGGACCGGCGCCGCGAGGAGATCGAGGTCGACGGCGACGCCACCGACGCCGGCGCGGCGGGCCGGGGCACCGGCGACGCCGACCGCCGCTGACCGTCACGGGCACCGACGAGCGCCGTCCCCGTTCCTCCGGGACGGTCGACCGCCCGGCCGCCGGTGCGGCCGAGGTGGTCCTCTCGGAGGAGCGGGCGGTCGCCCGCCGGGTCCGCGTGCCCGTCGAGCGGGTGCGGGTGGCCAAGCGGATCAGGACCGAGACCGTGCGGGTGGAGGTCGACGTCGAGGTGCGGCGCGAGGAGCTCGTCGTCACGAGCGCGCCGGTGCCGCCCGAGGAGGGCGAGCGGCTCGCGGCCCCGGGCGAGAACGGCCCCGGTGCGGGCGACGGCGCACCGGCGGGCGAGGAGCAGGTGGTCCTCGTCCTGTCCGAGGAGGTCCCCGTCGTCGGCGTCGAGACGAGGCCGGCCGAGCGGGTCACCGTGACGGTGCGCCGCGTCGAGGGCGTCGAGCGCGTCGTCGTCGACCTCGACCGCGAGGTCGTCGACGTCGAGGGGGCCCGCGGGGCTCCCGCCGGCACGAGCACCACCAACCAGGGCCGCTGACCAGCACGGCCGACCGGCCCAGCACCACCGGCCAGCACGACCGACCAGCAGCACCGACCAGCGCCGACCGGCGCGACGAGGAGGACGACGTGCAGATCCCCAAGCAGCAGGTGATCGACTTCATCAAGAGCAAGGTGGGCGGCGACCAGGCCGGCCAGGCCGACTCCGAGCTGCCCGACCAGGTCGACACCGACCGCGACGCCGGGCTGCTCCAGAAGTTCGGCGTGGACCCGAAGGACCTCCTCGGCGGTCTGGGTGGCGGGGGCGGGCTCGGGAGCAAGCTCGGCCTCTGACGACCGCAACCGCGGTAGCCGCCGGGCCGGGATGCCTCTCGCGAGGCGTCCCGGCCCACAGCCATGACGACGACAGGAGATGCTCGATGAGCCACACCACCGACAGCGGGGATGGCACCCGCGAGCAGGCCAAAGAGGCCGGGCAGCAGGTCGCCGGCTCCGCGAAGGGCGCCGGCCAGGAGGTCGCCGGCTCCGCTAAGCAGGCCGGCCAGGAGGTCGCCGGGACGGCGAGGGAGAAGGCCGGCGAGACGGCCGACGAGGCGAGGACCCAGGCCCGCCACCTGTACGCCGAGGGCCGCGAGCAGCTGAACCAGCACGCCGGCGAGCAGCAGCGCCGGGCCGCCCAGGGGCTGTCGGCCGTGACCGGCGAGCTGCGCGGCATGGTCGACGGCAGCGACCAGCAGGGGCCCGTCACCGACCTGGCGCGCCAGGCGGCCGACCGGGTCGACGACGCGGCCCGCTGGCTCGGGGACCGCGAGCCCGCCCAGCTCCTCGACGACGTCCGCCGCTTCGCCGCGCGCCGCCCGGGCACCTTCCTCGCCCTCGCCGCGGGCGCCGGCGTCCTCGCCGGCCGCCTGGGCCGGGGCCTGAAGGACTCCGGCTCCGACTCCGGGGCCGGCTCCTCGTCGGGCACCGCCTCGACCGGTACCCCCACGACCGGCGGCGCGACCTACGGCGCCGCCACGGTGGAGCCGCGCGGGACGCACCTGCCCGCCGAGAGCGCCGGCACGGCCGGGACGTCCGCCGAGGAGCGGACCGCCCCGCGCGGGACGGCGCTGTGAGCGCCCGGGCCGAGGGCTCCCACCCCGCGGGCGAGACCGCGGACGCCCGGCACGCCACGAGCGCCGAGGACCACCGGTCGCTGGGCGAGCTGATGAGCGCCGTGACGACCGACATGTCCACGCTCGTCCGCCAGGAGATCGCCCTGGCCAAGGCGGAGGCCAAGGAGTCCGCCGCCCACGCGGGCAAGGGCGCCGGGATGCTCGGCGGCGCCGGCGTCGCCGGGCACTTCGTCCTGCTCTTCCTCTCGATCGCCCTCTGGTGGGGCCTCGGGAACGCCACCGGCTACGGCTGGTCCGCGCTCGTGGTGGCGGCCGTCTGGGCCGTGGTCGCCGCGGTGCTGGCCGTCGTCGGCCGCGGCGAGCTCCAGAAGACCAAGGGCCTGCCCCAGACGCAGCAGTCCCTCCAGAAGATCCCGAACGCCGTCAAGGGGCACGAGGAGGAGAACCGATGAGCCAGAGCCCGGAAGAGATCCGCAGTGACATCGAGCGCACGCGGGCGTCGCTGAGCAGCGACGTCGACGAGCTCGGGCACGAGGCCAACCCGTCCACCCAGGCGCACCGCCAGGTGGACCGGGCCAAGGGCCGCGCCAACGACCTCAAGGAGCGCGTCATGGGGAAGGCCCACGACGCCCGCGACCAGGCGCACTCGGCGGCGCACTCGGGCCGCGACGGCGCCGGGTCCGCGGTGGGCAGCGCCAAGGAGGCGGTGGGCTCGGCGCCGCACCAGGCCGCCGACCGCACCCGGGGCAACCCCTTCGCCGCCGGCCTCGTGGCCTTCGGAGCGGGCCTCCTCGTGGCGGGCCTCATCCCCACCAGCCGCACCGAGCAGGACGCCGCCGAGCGCGCCAAGCAGAAGGCGCAGCCGCTCGTCGACGACCTGAAGGGCCAGGCGCAGGACGCGGCGCAGGAGCTTAAGGAGCCCGCGCAGGAGGCCGCGCAGTCGGTTAAGGAGTCGGCCCAGGGCGGCGCGCAGGAGGTCAGGGGCCAGGCGCAGGACCGCGCGCAGGACGTCAAGGGCCAGGCCCAGGACCGCGCCCAGGACGTCAAGGGCCAGGCGCAGGGCCAGGCCCAGCAGGTCCGCGACCAGGGCTGAGATGCCCGCGGGGTCCTGCCGTCCTCCTCCGGACGGCGCCCCCTCCGACGACGGCCCGGTGCGACGCGCCGGGCCGTCGTGGCAACCATCGACCGACACGAAGCACATCCCCCGGACCGCGCGGCCACTGGGAGTTCCACCATCGCAACCGACGACGGCCGCATCAGCGCAAACCCACCACCCGAGCACCCGACTTCGGCTACCTCACCGCTCGCCACCATCCCCACGACGGCCAGCAGCGGGTGCCAGTGCGGCGAGGACTACACCAGACGGTGGCCCGACATCACAGCCGCCAACCTCACCGGCATCCATGACCCTCTGTGCGCTGTACGCCTTGACCGCCTCGAGCACGCCGCCCGCCACACCAGCAGGCTCCGCCACAGAATGGGACTACCGCAGGAGTTAGGCAACACCCGGCGCGCAGCGTCCGCGCCGCGTCCTGTAAGCCGACTTCCAGTCGGCGAGCCGGAGCTCGCTCAAGGCGCTGGCCACGACGACGCCCTCGCCGTCCCGCATCCGATCGTCGGCCGGAACACCGCGCCGAGACCTTCGGCTCGGAGTCACGTGCTGCTCAGGAGCCCTGGCAGATGACTCCTACGGGTGTGGCCCTCGCGTGGTCCCGATTCATGGGGCCGACGGCCGTCAGCATGGACACATGCAGGTGGACCAGCGGGAGTCGCGGTACGCGGGCCAGCCACCCGCCCGGACACGGTGGTGGTTGCTCCCCGTCGGCGCGTTGGTGACCGTCCTCGCCCTTGCCGTGCCCGCGGTCGCCGCACTGTGGTGGTGGGTCACCACACCTTCGGACGGCCCCGCCGCCGCCGCCGTCGATGAGCAGGCCATGGCCCTCGTCGAAGAGCGCCTCGCGCCGGTGCTTGATGACTTCGACGCGGTCATGCTCCCGGCCAGTAGTGCTGTCGGCACCGAAGCCGCCACCGTCGAGGGCTGCTTCGTCGACAGCGGGCAGACGCACGAACCTTCCGCGGTACGGGTCTGGGACCTGCCTTCCACTGCCACCGGGGAGCAGGCGCTCGATGCGACGTCCGCGAGCAGGCAGGCGGCGCTGTCGATCGCCGAGCAGCTGCGCGACCTCGGCTGGTCCGGCGGCCAGAGGCTCACCCCTGCCGACTGGACCGAGCTGACGCTGACCGGCGACGGGTACGACGTCACCGCCACGATCAACGCCTACGGCGACGCCATCCACCTCACCGCCGAGACCTCACCGAGCCAGGTCTGCTCGTAGCCGGCTCCCTCAGCGCTTCCGGCACGAGAGACACATCGGTCAACGACGTGCCACTGACTGACCAGTGGCCGGCGCTCTGGCCGCCAGCTGGCGACGTCGCCTAGCCGTCCCGCAGTCGATCGCTGGCCGGACAGCGTCCCGCTGTCGATCGCTGAATGGGACGTCCTTGTGGTGCTTGGTGCTTTCTCCGGGGGTGGTGTGTGTCGTGGTGTCTCGTACCGGGTCTGATGGAGGCTCTCATCGCACGGGAGGATGAGAGTCATGGCAGCACCGAGGAAGTACCCG
>NZ_CANMAA010000023.1 GCF_947495735.1 uncultured Pseudokineococcus sp. | reverse complement strand
GTGGGAGAGTAGGTCGCCGCCGGACATTCTTTGTGGGAAGCCGTTCCTGGCTCCTTGTTCGTGGTCTTCTTCGGGAGGGCGCGGGTGAGGACGCCGGGGGCGGCTTCTCGCATGTCCGGGTCCGATCGCGGACCCCGGTGGTGTCACCGGCGGCGCAGGGGCAGCACCACCAGGACGTCGTGAGGCGCGTCTGCGACGGCCCCCTCGAGCCCCAGCGCCTCACTCGGGACCCGTCGACGTCCCGTGCTCTGCAGGGCACGTCGGCCAGCAGACCGCCCCGCGACCGCTCGTGGTGGGGGCTGGACGTCGTCGCGCATGATGGGCGGTGACTGTCGCTCCGTCTCCCGGACGATCCCGCACCACGACGAGGACCGCTGCACCTTCGGGCGGAGCCTCACAGCTCGAGACCCACGCAGATGATCCGGTGCAGCACGAGGCCGGACGCAGGAGGAGGACCCATGGCGGACGCGGACCGACGCGACGACGAGCGACCGTCGAGGGACGGCGACCAGCGACCGCCTCGCGGGAGCGACCAGCGACCGCGCCGCGACGGCCCTCCCCAGCGGCGAGGCACGAGCCCGGTCGCCGGGCGCGGCGATCGACGTCCGGCGCCGCGTCGCGACGGCGACGGAGGTCCCGGAGAGCGCAGCGCGCGCGCCGCAGGAGCGGATTCGCGGAGCAGTGCGGCTCCGCGGTCGTCAGCCGGCGACGCGTCCGGTCGGCGGTCGACATGGTCGGCCTCCCGAGGTACCGGTGATGGCGCAGGTCGAGGACGCCCCTCCTCGACGAGCGGTGGCGGTGCCAGGGGGCGCGGTCCGCGCGAGGAGAGCAGCACGGCAGAGCGCCGTCCCTGGGCTGAGCGCTCTCGTCCCGCCGACGCGTCCGGCGGGCGTCGCGAGTCGGCGGGCCGGGACTCCGGTCGCCCGCCCGCGAGCCGGGCCCCCGCGGGGCGAGCCGACCGCAGCGCGGCGGGCGCTGACGGTCGTCGCTCCTGGGACGCCGGTCGTGGCGACCGACGCGACGAGGGCCGCGGTGGCGCCTGGCGGGGTCGCGACGAGCGCCCGTCCGGCGACGACCGGGCGGCTCGTCCGCCCCGGGTGCAGGAGCCGCAGATCCCCGACGACGTCACCGGCACCGAGCTCGACAAGGACGTGCGCCGCGACCTCGGAGCCCTGGCTGCCGACAACGCGACAGCGGTCGCCCGGCACCTGGTGATGGTGGCGCGCCTGATCGACGACGACCCGTCGCGGGCGCTCGAGCACGCCCGTGCGGCGCAGCGGCGAGCCGGGCGCGTCGGCGCCGTCCGGGAGGCCGCTGGCCTCGCCGCCTACCGGGCCGGCGAGTACGAGGAGGCGCTGCGCGAGCTGCGCACCGCGCGTCGCCTGACCGGGTCGCAGGTCCACCTGCCGGTCATGGCGGACTGCGAGCGGGGTCTCGGCCGCCCTGAGCGGGCGCTGGAGGCGGCAGCGAGCCCGGCTGCGGCCGAGCTCGACCGCGCCGGGCAGATCGAGCTCGCCATCGTCGTCGCCGGCGCCCGGGGCGACCTCGGCGAGCACGACGCCGCGGTGCTCGAGCTCCAGCTGCCCGAGCTCGCGGGCAGGGTGGCGCCGGAGCTGCGGGAGGCGCAGGAGCGCCTGCAGGAGGCCCACGACGACGCGCTCGTCGCCGCGGGCCGTCGCCCCGCGCGTCCCGCGCAGGCCGGCACCGTCGACGACGACGACGACGGGGTCGTGCTCTGGGAGGAGGCGTGAGCGCCGGCGGGCCGGGCGGGAGCACCGGGTCGGCGGAGCAGGGTGACGGCCTCGGCACCTACGAGTGGCTCCAGCGGGGCCTCGGCCTCCTCGAGGGCGGGCACGCGGCGGCCGCCGCGACGGTGCTCGAGCGCGTGGCGGCGGACGAGCCGCGGTCCGCGAGCGTCCTCGAGGCCCTGGCGCGGGCGCAGTTCACGGCCGGTCGTCCGGGCGCTGCGGTGAAGACCTTCGAGCGCCTGGCCGACGTCGCCCCCGACTCCGACTACGCGCGCTTCGGGTACGGGCTGTCGCTGCGCCGCCTCGGCAAGCTGCCGCAGGCCGCGGAGCAGCTGGCGCTGGCGGTGGCCATGCGCCCCCAGCGCACCGAGTACGTCGAGGCGCTCGCGCGCGTGCGGGCCCTCCTGGACCCGCGCACCGCGACGGCCGGCTCGGCTGCTGCCCCCACCGGGGACGACGGCGGCCTCGCCGGGCCCGACAGCGCCGAGCCCGGCCTGCTGGACCCCCGTGGTGCCGGACCGTCCGTCGACCAGCCGTCGTCGGCGGGCGACCGCTGGTCGTCCCCGGAGCAGGAGGAGGGCACCCGTGGCTGAGCGCGCGCTGGTCGACGACGTCGAGGTGGTGCTCCTCGACCTGGACGGGACGGTCTACGCGGGGAGCCGTCCGATCCCCGGCGCCTCCGCGGCGGTCGCGGCGTGCCGCGAGCGGGGGGTGCCGCTGCGCTTCGTCACCAACAACGCCTCGCTCCCGCCGCAGGAGGTCGCCGACCACCTCGGGCGCACCGACGTGCCCGCGTCCGCGGAGGAGGTCGCCACCTCCTCGCAGGCGGGCGCTCTGGTCGTGCGCCAGCGGTGCGGCGAGGGCGCGCGCGTGCTCGTCGTCGGCGGCCCCGGCGTCGCGCACGCGTGCCGCGAGGCGGGCCTGGAGCCGGTGACCAGCGCGGACGACGACCCCGCCGCCGTCCTGCAGGGCTTCGGGCCGGACGTCGGGTGGGCCCAGCTGACCGAGGCCGCCTACGCGATCCGGGCGGGCGCGACCTGGGTCGCGACCAACGTCGACACGGTCCTCGCCCGCGAGCGCGGGCTGGCGCTGGGCAACGGCAGCCTCGTCGCGGCCGTGCGCACGGCCACGGGCGCCGAGCCCGTCGTCGCCGGCAAGCCCCAGCGGCCGCTGCTGGACGCCGCGGCGGACGGCCGGCGCGCGCTCGTGGTGGGCGACCGGCTCGACACGGACGTCGCGGGGGCTCGCGCCGCCGGGATGAGCAGCCTCTGGGTGGCCACGGGCGTCGACGCCGTGGCCGCGGTGCTGGCGGCCGAGCCGGACCAGCGACCCGACCACCTCGGGGCCGACCTCGGGGCGCTGCTGGAGCCCGCGGCGGTGGTGGAGCGCGGCGGCTCGCCGCACGACCCCGCCTGGCGCTGCGGCGACGCCGTGGTGACGCGCGGAGAGGACGGCCTCGTGGCCGGCGCCGGCGGCGAGCCGATCGACCTCCTGCGCGCGGCGTGCGCGGCCCGCTGGGACCTCGGCGACGTCGTCGTGACGGAGGACCTCCTGCGGAGGCTGACCCCCCTGGACGCCCGGTAGCGTGCGGGGCGTGACCGCCGGCGACCCCACCCCTCGCCCCGGGCCCGGCGGTGCGCCCGTCGGTGGCTCCGGTGGCGGCGCGAGCGGGGGAGCGGGAGCGCCGCGACCGGCCGCACCCCGGCCGGCGGGGACCCCCGGCCCCCGGCCGACCGCGATGCCCGCCCCGCGCCCCGGGCCTGCTCCCGGCGCCGGCCAGACCGGGGCCCTCGCGCCGCCTCCCGGTCCGGGAGCCGTTCGCGGCCCCGAGGCCGCGGCGGTCACCGACGCGGTCGACGAGCGCGACCCCGAGGTGGCGCAGGTCCTCTCCGACCTGTCGGCCACGCCCGCCGACGCACCGCCCCTGGAGCAGGCCGCGGCGCTCGAGCGCGCGCAGGAGCGCCTGGCACGACGGCTCTCGGGCACGGCCCGGTGAGCGCGCCCCGGCGCCAGCGCCTGGACGCCGAGCTCGTCCGGCGGGGCCTGGCCCGCTCGCGCCAGGAGGCCGGTGAGCTGGTCGCCTCGGGTGCCGTGCTGGTGCGGGGCCAGCGCGCGAGCAAGCCCGCCACCCAGGTGGAGCGCGCCGACCCGGTCGTCGTCGAGGAGCTGCGCGCGGGGGAGGGCCCCGAGGGCTCGGGGCGGCGCTGGGCGAGCCGGGGCGCGCACAAGCTGCGGGGCGCCCTCGCGGCCTTCCCGGACGTCGCCGTCGCCGGTCGGGCGGCCCTGGACGCCGGCGCGTCCACGGGCGGGTTCTGCGACGTCCTGCTGGACCGGGGCGTGGCGCGGGTGCTCGCGGTCGACGTCGGCTACGGGCAGCTGGCCTGGCCCGTGCGCAGCGACGAGCGCGTCGTCGTCCTCGACCGCACCAACGTCCGCACCCTGGAGCCGGAGGTCGTCGGATCGGCGCTGGGGGAGCTTCCCGCGCTCGTCGTGGCCGACCTCTCCTTCATCTCCCTGCGCCTCGTGCTGCCGGCGCTGGCCGCCTGCAGCGCCCCCGGCGCCGACCACCTGCTCATGGTCAAGCCCCAGTTCGAGGTGGGTCGCGAGCGCCTCGGGGCCGGGGGCGTCGTGCGCGACGCGGTGGCCCGGGCCGACGCGGTGCTCGACGTCGCCCGGTCGGCGGGGGCGAGCGGCCTGGCGGTCGTCGGCTGCGCCGCGAGCCCGCTGCCGGGACCGAGCGGCAACGTCGAGTACTTCCTGCGGCTGCGCGCCGCCGGGGCTCCCGACGGCGCCGGTGCCGACGAGGTCGCGCCGCAGGACCTCCCGGAGCTGGTGCGCGCCGCCGTCGCCGCGGGTCCCGTCGGTGGCGGTGCGTCGACCGGCTCTCCCGACGACGCCGTCCCCGCCGCGGGGGGCGCCCGGTGAGCCGCGGGCCGGCCGCGTCCGGCGAGCACCGCTCGACGCCGCCGACGACCGCAGGTCCCGGCACGACGGAGCACTCGACGACGGAGTCCCCGACGACCGGGCCCTCGACGACGGAGGTGCCGCGGGTGACCGGCACCGGCCTCGACGGGCACGTGGTGGGCGAGGCCGGGGGCGACGCCGAGCGCACGGTGCTGGTGCTGACGCACACCGGCCGCGAGACCGCCGTCAGCGCGGCCCGGGAGCTCGTCACCCTGCTGCGCGCGAAGGGCCTGCGCCCGGTGATGCTCGCCGACGAGGTGATCGACATCCCCGACGTCGAGGACGTCCCGGTCCTGGACCTGGACGACCTGGAGGACTCCGTCGTCCGCGGCGCCGAGATGGTCGTCGTCCTCGGCGGGGACGGGACGATCCTGCGCGCCGCCGAGCTCGTGCGGCACCAGCCCGTCCCCCTGCTGGGGGTCAACCTCGGGCACGTCGGCTTCCTGGCCGAGAGCGAGCGCGACGACCTGGCCCGCGCCGTCGAGCGCATCGCCGCCCGCGACTACGTCGTCGAGGAGCGCATGACCCTGGACGTGCGGGTCCTGCGCGACGGCGAGGTCGTCGCGACCTCGTGGGCGGTGAACGAGGCCAGCGTGGAGAAGGCCGAGCGGGAGCGGATGCTCGAGGTCGTCACCGAGGTCGACGGGCGGCCGGTCTCGGTCTTCGGGTGCGACGGCGTCGTCATGGCCACTCCCACCGGCTCCACCGCGTACGCGTTCTCCGCGGGCGGCCCCGTCGTGTGGCCGGAGGTCCAGGCGCTGCTCATGGTGCCCATCTCGGCCCACGCGCTGTTCGCCAAGCCGCTGGTGACCTCCCCGCGCTCGGTGCTCGCCGTCGAGGTGATGGCCCGCACCGCGGGCGGTGGCGTGCTGTGGTGCGACGGGCGCCGCACGGCTCAGCTGCCGCCGCGCTCGCGCATCGAGGTGACGCGCGGGCGGCACCCGCTGCTGCTGGCGCGGCTGTCCGAGGGACCCTTCACCGACCGCCTCGTCGCGAAGTTCCGGCTGCCCGTCGAGGGCTGGCGCGGCCCCGCCGACGCGTCCGAGCTCGACGCCGACGCACCGGGCGACGGCGCGGCGGACGAGTCCGCCGGGCCGGCCGGGAGACCCTGAGGCGTGCTCGAGGAGATCCGCATCCGCGACCTCGGGGCCATCGACGCCTCCGCGCTCGAGATCGGCCCCGGGCTCACCGTCCTGACCGGCGAGACCGGCGCGGGCAAGACCATGGTCGTCACGAGCCTGGGCCTGCTGCTGGGGGCGCGGGCGGACCCGGGCTCCGTGCGCTCCGGCGCCCGGTCGGCGCTCGTGGAGGGCCGCTTCACGCTTCCCGCTCGCGGTGCCGCCGCGCTGCGGGCCACCGAGGCCGGTGCCGAGCTCGAGGAGGCGGAGACCGGCCGGTCCGAGATGCTCGTCTCGCGCACCGTCGCCGCGGGCGGCCGCAGCCGCGCCCACGTCGGAGGTCGGGCGGTCCCCAACGGGCTCCTCGGGGAGCTCGCGGACGACCTCGTCGCCGTCCACGGCCAGAGCGAGCAGATCCTGCTGCGCTCGCCGGCGCGCCAGCGCGAGGTCGTGGACGCGAGCGCCGGCGAGGACGTCGCCGTGCCGCTCGTGCGCTTCCGCGCCGCCTTCGAGCGGCACCGCGCCGTGCGCGACCAGCTCGAGGAGATCCGCACCCGCGGGCGCGAGCGCGCCCAGGAGGCGGACCTGCTCCGCCACGGGCTGGAGCGGGTCGAGCGCGTCGACCCCCAGCCCGGCGAGGACGTCGCCCTCGCCGAGGAGGCCGAGCGCCTCACTCACGCGGAGGACCTCCGGCTCGCCGCGGGCACGGCGCGCGCCGCGCTGACCGGGGACGAGGACGGCGCCCCCGGCGGCGGCGACGCGGTCAGCGCCGTCGAGGCGGCGCGGCGGGCGCTGGACGCCGTCCGCGCCCACGACCCCGCGCTCGCGGCGCTGGCCGACCGGCTGGCCGAGGTCTCGGTCCTGGTCGTCGAGGCCGGTGCCGACGTCGCCGGCCACCTGGCCGCGCTGGAGGCCGACCCGGCCCGGCTCGCGGCGGTGCAGGAGCGCCGCGCCGAGGTGACGGCGCTGGTGCGCGCCTACGGCGAGGACGCCACCGCCGTCCTCGCCTGGGCCCGCGAGGCCTCCCGCCGCCTGCTCGAGCTCGAGGGGGACGACGACCGGGTGGACGAGCTCGCCCGCGAGGAGGCCGCCCTGGCCGCCGAGCTGGAGGACCTCGCGGACCGGCTGCACGCCGCCCGAGCCGCGGCGGGGGAGCGGCTGGCGGCTGCGGCCACGGCCGAGCTCGCGGCCCTGGCGATGGGCGGGGCGCGCCTGGAGGTGCGCGTGGAGCGCACCGAGCGGCTCTCCGCCACGGGCGGCGACGACGTGGTCCTGCTCCTCGCGGCGCACGGCGGGGCTGACCCGCGCCCCCTGGGCCGCGGCGCGTCCGGCGGCGAGCTCTCGCGCGTGATGCTGGCTCTCGAGGTGGTGCTCGCCGAGGCCGACCCCGTGGAGACCTTCGTCTTCGACGAGGTGGACTCCGGCGTCGGCGGCCGGGCGGCCGTGGAGATCGGCCGCCGCCTCGCCGCCCTCGCGACGCGCTCGCAGGTCCTCGTCGTCACGCACCTGCCCCAGGTGGCCGCCTTCGCCGACCACCACCTGCTGGTGGAGAAGGGCGGGGACGGCAGCGTGGTCGCCAGCGGCGTCCGGGCCCTCGACGACGAGGGGCGGGTGGCCGAGCTGGCCCGCATGCTCGCGGGCCAGGGCGGGTCCTCCAGCGCGCGGGCCCACGCCGCCGAGCTGCTGGAGGGCGCTCGCCGGCCCTAGGGCGACGTCCTCGCGCCCCCGGTGGGTCCTCCCGCGCACCAGGACTCGCGGGGGCGCCCCCGGGCGGGGCGGGCACGCGCCGAGCGGTCGGCGTGGGAGCATCACCGACGATGAGACGAGTCCTGCGCCGGCGCCCCGGGACGCCCGGCTCACCCGCCGCCGGGGGCGTCCTGCGCCTGGACCGCCGCACGAAGGACCTCACCAAGCGGCTCCAGCCCGGCGACGTGGCCCTGGTCGACCACGAGGACATCGACCGCGTGGCCGCCGACGCCCTCGTGGCCGCGCGCCCGTCGGCCGTCGTCAACGCGGCGGCCAGCACCTCCGGGCGCTACCCCAACCTCGGCCCGCAGATCCTCCTCGACGCCGGCGTCGTCCTGCTGGACCGGGTGGGCGCGGACGTCCTGGGGGCGCTGCACGAGGGCCAGGTCGTCCGGGTGGACGGCGACCGCCTGCTGCTGGTGACCGACGAGGGCGAGCGCGAGGTCGCCACCGGCGTGCGCCAGAGCCCGGCGACCGTGGCCGCCGCCATGGAGGCGGCCCGCGAGGGGCTGAGCGCCCAGCTGGAGGCCTTCGCCGCGAACACGATGGAGTACATGCTCCGGGAGAAGGAGCTGCTCCTGGACGGGGTGGGCGTCCCGGACGTCCGGACCTCGTTCGCAGGTCGCCAGGCGCTGGTCGTCGTGCGCGGCTACCACTACCGCGAGGACCTGGCCACGCTGCGGCCCTACATCCGCGAGTACCGCCCCGTCCTGATCGGCGTGGACGGCGGCGCGGACGCCGTGCTGGAGGCGGGGCACGCCCTGGACATGGTCGTCGGGGACATGGACTCCGTCTCCGACGCGGCGCTGACCAGCGGGGCGGAGATCGTCGTGCACGCCTACCGGGACGGGCGGGCGCCGGGGCTGGAGCGCGTGCGCGCCCTGGGCGTCGAGCCGGTCGTCTTCCCCGCCACCGGCACGAGCGAGGACGTCGCGATGATGCTCGCGGACGACAGCGGCGCGGAGCTGATCGTCGCGGTGGGCACCCACGCGACCCTCGTGGAGTTCCTCGACAAGGGCCGGGCCGGCATGGCCAGCAGCTTCCTCACCCGCCTGCGCGTGGGCGGCAAGCTGGTCGACGCCAAGGGCGTCTCCCGGCTGTACCGCCAGCGCATCTCCACGGCCCAGGTCGTCGCGCTCATCATGGCCGGCCTGCTGGCGCTGCTGGTGGCGCTCCTGTCGACCTCCGCGGGGCAGACGCTCGTGGCGCTGCTCGGCGCCCAGCTCGACCTCCTGCTCTCCCCGGTGCGCTCGTGGTCCGGGTGAGCCCGGGCGCGGCCGGGCCGACCACCCCGCCGGCCGCTCGGCGGGCGCGACCCCTCTCGGGAGCCCCCAGGTGATCGACTTCCGGTACCACCTCGTCTCGCTCGTCGGCGTGTTCCTCGCGCTGGCGATCGGCGTGGTCCTCGGCGCGGGACCCCTGCGCGACTCCATCGGCGACACGCTGACGAGCCAGGTGGACCTCCTGCGCGAGGACCGCCTCCAGCTGCAGTCGCAGGTGGACGACCTCTCGGCCCAGCTCGCCGCGCGCGACGACGCGCTGGCCTCGGTCGCGCCCGTCGTCGCGGGCCAGGCGCTGGCCGGCACGAGCACGGTCGTCGTCGCCCTCCCCGGGGCGGACCCCGAGGTGGTCGCCGACCTGGCCGACGCCGTCGAGGACGCCGCCGGCTCGGTCAGCGGCGTCGTGCGGGTCGAGCGGCAGTGGGTCTCCCCGGAGGCCTCCGCCCAGCGCGAGGAGGTCGCGGCCGCCCTGCCGGAGCGCTCCCTGTCACCGCTCGCCGCCGACGAGGTCGGCGTCCCGGTCGTGCTCGCCGCGGCGCTGGCCGACGCGGTGGCGGTGCAGGGCCCGGTGCTGAGCGGCACGGCCTCGGTCGCCGGCCCGGAGGCCCTCGAGGCGCTCGCGGAGGCGGACCTCGTGTCGGTGGAGGGCGACCCGGCGCTGCGCGCGGGCAGCGCGCTCGTCGTGGCCCCGGGGGTGGCGGACCAGCCGGGGACCGGGGACGAGGCGTGGCTCGCGTCGCGCTCGGCGGCCGAGCTGGCCCTGCTCGCGGCGCTGGAGGAGGCCAGCGGGGCCGTCGTCCTCGCGGGGCCCGCCACGGCCGCGGACCCCGACGGCGCGCTGGCCGTCCTGCGCGGCGACGAGCTCGCGGCGCAGGTGAGCGGCGTGGACGACGCGGACTCGCCGGCGGGCTCCCTCGCCGCCGCGCTCGCGCTGCGCGAGCAGCTCGACGGGGGCGCCGGGCAGTACGGCTCGGAGCAGGGCGCCAGCGCCGCGCTGCCCGCGCTGCCCGCCCGGGGCGAGCCCGGCGGGGGTGAGGGGTGAGCCCGCGCGCCACCCCGGCGGTCGCCGCCGCGGTGTGCTCGGCCGGGGCGTGGGCCGCGGCCCGGAGCGCGCGCGGCACCGCCGCCGGGGCGCGCTGGGAGCGGACCAACCACCGCGGGCGTCCGCTGACGCTGCTGGAGGGACCGGCCCTGGCGCTGGGGGCCCTCGCCGGGGTCGCGGCCGCGCCCCTGCCGGGCCGCGTGCGCGCCGGTGCGGCGCTGGCCACGGGAGTCGCTGCGGCCCTCGGGGCGGTGGACGACCTCGTCGGGTCCTCGCAGGCCCGCGGCCTGCGAGGGCACCTGGGCGCGCTGGCCTCCGGCCGGCTGACCACGGGCGGCCTCAAGGTGCTGGGGATCGGCCTCGGCGGCCTCGTCGGGGCGGCGCTCGTCGACGGCCCCCGGGGGGACGGGGGCACGGCCCGCGCCGCCGCCGACCGGCTCGTGGCCGGTGCGCTCGTCGCCGGGAGCGCCAACCTGGTGAACCTGCTGGACCTGCGGCCCGGACGGGCGCTGAAGGCCGCTCTCGTCCTGGGCCACCTCGTGGGCGGGACCGGCGTCCCGGGCTCGCGCCCGGGCGGCCCGCTGGCGGCGGCCGGGGCGGGGGCCGCCGCCGTCCTGCTCGTCCCCGACCTGCGCGAGCGCGGCATGCTCGGCGACTGCGGGGCCAACGCCGCCGGGGCCCTGCTCGGCGCGGCCCTGCTGACCCGGACCCGCTCCCGCCCGGCCCGCGGGGCGGTCCTCGCCGCCGTCCTCGCCCTGACGGCGGCCTCCGAGCGCGTGAGCTTCACCCGCGTCATCGAGGCCACGCCGGTCCTGCGCGAGCTGGACCGGCTCGGGCGCCCCGCCGCGCCCGCGCCGCCGGACGACCCCACCGGACCACCTCCGGGCGCCGCCGCCACGACCCCCGGGTCGTGAGGGGTCTCGGCCGCGGCCTCCTGGGCGCGGCCGCCCTCATCGCGGGACTGACCGTCCTGGCCCGCGTCGCGGGCTTCCTGCGAGGGCTCGTCTTCACCGCCGGCGTCGGCAACACGACGGCCGTGGGCGAGGCGTACAACGCCGCGAACACGGTGCCCAACGTGCTCTTCGAGGTCGTGGCGGGCGGCGCCCTCGCCGGTGCGGTGGTGCCGCTGCTCGCCGGGCCGCTGGGGCGGGGCGACCGCAGCGGCGCCGACCGGGTCGTCGGCGCGCTGCTGGGCTGGACGCTGGTCCTGCTCGTGCCCGCGGCGTGCGCCGTGGCGGCGCTGGCCGGGCCGCTGTCGCACCTCCTGCGCCCGGGGGACGACCTCGCCGACCAGCGGGCGCTCGTCGCCCTGATGCTCGTCGTCTTCGCGCCCCAGGTCGTCCTG
Organism: uncultured Pseudokineococcus sp.; assembly: GCF_947495735.1. GTDB lineage: Bacteria > Actinomycetota > Actinomycetes > Actinomycetales > Quadrisphaeraceae > Pseudokineococcus. Next base: position 22,737 of record NZ_CANMAA010000023.1, on the reverse strand, counting down.
TACGGGCTCGGCGTGGTCCTCACCGGTGCGCTGCAGGCCCAGCGCCGCTTCGCCTGGCCCGCGCTCACCCCCCTGCTCTCGAGCGTCGTCGTCGTCGGGGCCTACCTGCTCTACGCGCGGCTGGCGGGACGGGGGGCGGACGGCCCCGGAGCCGCCGCGGACCCGGGGGCCGCGGCTCTCGCCGTGCTCGCCGGGGGGACCACCCTCGGTGTGGCGGTCCTGACGCTGCCGCTGCTGGGACCGGTCCTCGCGAGCGGGCTGCGGCCGCGGCCCACGCTGCGCTTCCCGCCGGGCGTCCTGCGCCGGGCCCGCAGCCTCGCGGCCGCCGGCCTGCTGGCGCTGCTCGCCCAGCAGGCGGCCGTCCTCACGGCGCTCCTGCTCGGAGGGCGGCTCGGGGACCCGGCTCCCGGCTCCTTCAGCGTCTTCGTCCAGGTCGTGCAGCCGGTCTCCTTCCTGCCCTACGCCGTGCTCGCCGTCCCGCTCGCCACCAGCGCCTTCCCCCGGCTCGCCGACCTGGCCGCGCGCGGCGACACCGCCGGCTACGCGCGGACCGCCGCGACGAGCACGCGCGCCGTCGTCCTCGTCGCGCTGCTCGGCGCGGCGCTGCTGGTCGCCGTCGCCCCCGCCGTGCAGGTCTTCTACGCGGGGATCGACGCCGGCGGCGGCCCGGACGGCCCTGCGGGCGCCGGCGCGCCCGGAGGACCGGGCGGCTCGAGCACGGCCTACGCCGTCGTCTCCGCGGCCGTCACCGCCGTGGCGCCGTCCCTGCTGGGCCTCGCCCTCGTCGCCCACGTCGGGCGGGCCCTCTACGCGCTGGAGCGGGGCCGCGCGGCCGCGACGGCGACCGTGGCCGGGTGGCTCGTCGTCGTGGTCGCGGAGGTGGCGCTGGCCGCCGCCCTCCCGGGGAGCGCGCGCCTGGTGGCCCTGGCCGCCGGGACGAGCGTCGGGATGGTGGTCGCCGCGGCCCTCCTGCTGCGAGCGCTGCGGGTCGCTGCGGGCCCGCGGGCGCTCGAGGGCGTCGGCCGGACGCTGGCCGCCTCGACGGCGGCCGGGCTCGTGGGCGCCGTGGTCGGGAGGGTGGGCGTCGACGCGCTGCTGAGGGAGTGGGGGCGCTCGGCCCCGGGCGCCGTCCTGGCGGCCGCGGGCGGCGCCGTCGCGGCCGGCCTGGTCGTGGCCGTGCTCGTGGCGCTGCTCGACCGGCGGGCGGCCACCGCGGCGACCGCCCGCCTGCGCGGCGCGGTCGGCGTGCGGCACGGTGGGCGCGGGGCCCCGGCGCCCGGGACCGAGGGCGCGCCGGCGCCGGACGGTGCCCCGGGGCCGGACGGTGCCCCGGGGCCGGACGAGGCCCCGGGGCGGGACGACGGGGCCGGACGGGACGACGGAGAGCGGCGAGGGGAGCGGGCATGAGGGTGGTCCTGGTCGCCGGGCACGCCACGGGAGGCATCGCGGGCCACGTGGCCGAGCTCGCCGAGGGCCTCGCCGGCGCGGGCGTGCACGTGGTCGTGGCCACGAGCGCCGCCACCGCCGACCGCTGGGACCGGCTGGCCGCCGCGGCGCGGGCGGTCGCCGACCTCGAGCGGGACGAGGTTCCGGGAGCGGGGGAGGAGACCGGGCGTCGGGGCGTCCCCGTCCTGCGGCTCTGGCCGCACCCGCGGCGCCCCCTGGAGGCGCTGCGGCGCCTTCGCCACCTCCGGCGCCTCCTGCGCGACGCCGACGTCGTGCACGCGCACGGCCACCAGGCCGGGGTGCTGGCGGTGCTGCTCGCCGGGGGAGGCCCCGGTCGACGAGCCCCGCGCGGGGACGACGGCGCCCGGCGTCGTCCCGCCGTCGTCGTGACCTGGCACAACGCCGTCCTCGGGTCCCCGCGGAGCGCGTCCCGTCGCCTCCTCGCCGTCGCGGAGCGCCTGCAGGCCCGGGGCGCGGACCTGCTCACCGGCGCCTCGGGCGACCTCGTCGACCGCGCGGCCGACCTCGGGGCGCGCGGCCCGCAGGTCACCCCCGTGGCCGTCCCGGACCGCGCGGCGGACGGGGGCCGGGAGCGCGGCGGACCGGTCCCCGCGCCACCGCCCGCCGGCCTGGAGGACCTGGCCCCCGGCACGCTCGTCGTGCTGACCGTGAGCCGCCTGGCGCCGCAGAAGGACCTGCCCACGCTGGTGCGGGCGGCGGCCCGCCTCCGCGGGCCCGGGGGCGACGGGGGGCCCCCCGTGGTGTGGTGCGTCGTCGGCGACGGCGAGCCGGGCGTGGAGCGCGGGGTCCGCCGGCTCGTGGCGGAGCTGGGGGCTCCGGTCCGCCTGCTCGGGGCGCGCTCGGACGTGCCGGCGCTGCTGGCGAGGGCGGACGTCTTCGCCCTCGCGAGCACGTGGGAGGCGCGGTCGCTGGCCGTCCAGGAGGCCATGGCCGCCGGCCTGCCGGTGGTCGCCCCGCGCACCGGCGGGCTCCCCGACCTGCTCGAGGGGGTGGGGTCCCTGGTGCCCGTGGGCGACGACCGGGCCCTGGCGGGCGCCGTGGCGGCGCTGCTCGAGGACCCGGTGGCGCGCGAGCGCGCCGGGCGGGCCTCGCGCGAGGCGTTCACCGCGCTGCCGGGGCCCCAGGACGTCCTGCGCGGTTGGCTCGACCGCTACGCGCGGCTCGCCGCCGAACGGGGTGGCGCGTCCCCGGGCGGGCGGGAGCGCTGATAGCGTCGAGGTCCGTGGTGGAACGCGGTCTCTCCCGGTCAGGCAGCGCGCTCAGCGGCAGCGGCACGCGGCACATCTTCGTCACCGGGGGGGTGGCGTCGTCCCTGGGGAAGGGACTGACGGCCTCCAGCCTCGGTCACCTCCTGCGGGCCCGTGGCCTGCGGGTGTCCATGCAGAAGCTGGACCCGTACCTCAACGTCGATCCCGGGACGATGAACCCGTTCCAGCACGGCGAGGTCTTCGTCACCGACGACGGCGCGGAGACCGACCTCGACATCGGCCACTACGAGCGCTTCCTCGACGTGGACCTCGACGCGGCCGCGAACATCACGACCGGCCAGGTCTACTCCGAGGTCATCGCCAAGGAGCGCCGCGGGGAGTACCTCGGCGACACGGTGCAGGTCATCCCGCACATCACCGACGAGATCAAGGCGCGCATGCGCGCCAAGGCGGTCCCCGGCCCCGACGGCGAGCCCGCGCCCGACGTGATCATCACCGAGGTCGGCGGGACCGTCGGCGACATCGAGTCGCTGCCGTTCCTCGAGGCCGCCCGGCAGGTGCGCCGCGACGTCGGGCGCGACGACGTCTTCTTCGTGCACGTCTCCCTCGTGCCCTACATCGGCCCCAGCGGGGAGCTGAAGACGAAGCCGACGCAGCACTCGGTGGCGGCGCTGCGCAACATCGGCATCCAGCCCGACGCGATCGTCTGCCGCTCCGACCGGCCGATCCCCGAGGGCATCAAGCGCAAGATCGCCAACAGCTGCGACGTCGACGAGGCCGCCGTCGCGACGGCCGTCGACGCGCCGTCCATCTACGACATCCCGAAGGTCCTGCACGCCGAGGGGCTGGACGCCTACATCGTCCAGCGCCTCGGCCTGCCCTTCCGCGACGTCGAGTGGAGCGAGTGGGACCGGCTCCTGGAGCGCGTCCACGCACCGCGCCACACCGTGCGGGTGGCGCTCGTGGGCAAGTACATCGACCTGCCCGACGCCTACCTCTCGGTCACCGAGGCGCTGCGCGCCGGCGGCTTCGCGGCCGACGCGCGCGTCGTCCTGCAGTGGGTCGCCTCCGACGAGTGCGCGAGTCCCGAGGGGGCCCGCCGGGCGCTGGCCGGGGTGGACGCCGTGTGCGTGCCGGGCGGCTTCGGCGTGCGCGGCATCGAGGGCAAGCTCGGCGCCCTGACGTGGGCCCGCACCAACAAGGTCCCGACCCTGGGCCTGTGCCTGGGCCTGCAGTGCATGGTCATCGAGCACGCCCGCTCGGTCGCCGGGCTCGAGGGGGCGTCCAGCTCGGAGTTCGACCCGTCCACGCCGCACCCGGTCATCGCGACGATGGAGGAGCAGAAGGCCTTCGTCGAGGGCGCCGGCGACCTCGGCGGGACCATGCGGCTCGGGCTGTACCCGGCGGCGCTGACCCCGGGGTCGGTGGTCGCGGGCGTGTACGGCAGCGAGCTCGTCCACGAGCGGCACCGCCACCGCTACGAGGTCAGCAACGACTACCGCGAGCAGCTCGAGTCCACCGGCCTCGTCGTCTCCGGCCAGTCGCCCGACCGGGCCCTGGTGGAGTTCGTCGAGCTCCCGCGCGAGGTCCACCCCTTCTACGTGGGCACGCAGGCCCACCCGGAGTTCCGCTCGCGCCCCACGCGCGCGCACCCGCTCTTCGCCGGCCTCGTCGAGGCGGCCGTCGCGCGCCAGCGCGAGGAGCGGCTCGTCGAGGTCGACGAGGTGCTCGCGTGAGCGGCCCCGGCGCCCGGGTCGGCGGTGGCCGGGGCGCTCGCGGCGAGGACGACGGCGGCGAGCTGGCGGACCTGCTGGCCCCCCGCCCGGTGACCGACCGCGAGGTCGTGTTCTCGGGCGCGGTGTGGGACGTCGCCAGCGAGCACGTCGACCTCGGCGGGGACGAGCCCGTGCAGCGCGACAAGGTGGTGCACCCGGGCGCCGTCGGCATCCTCGCCCTGGACGAGCAGGACCGCGTGCTCCTGCTGCGCCAGTACCGCCACCCCGTGCGGCACGAGCTGTGGGAGGTCCCGGCCGGGCTGCTCGACGAGGAGGGCGAGGCGCCGCAGGACGCCGCCGCGCGCGAGCTGCGCGAGGAGGCCGACCTGGTGGCCGGCCGCTACGACGTCCTCGCCGAGTGGTACAGCTCGCCGGGCGGCTCGGACGAGGCCCTGCGCGTGTACCTGGCGCGGGACCTGTCCCCGGTGGACGAGGAGGACCGCTTCGAGCGCGAGCACGAGGAGGCGCAGATGCTCACCCGCTGGGTGCCCCTCGACGAGGCCCGCGACGCCGTCCTCGCCGGCCGGCTGCACAACCCCACCGCCGTCGTCGCGATCCTGGCCGCGGCCGCCTCCCGCGCGCAGGGCTGGGCCAGCCTGCGCCCGGCCGACGCGCCCTGGCCCGCCTTCGACGACCGCCGCGACTGACGACCACGGCGGTGGACGACCGCCGCGACTGACGACCACGGCGGTGGACGACCGCCGCGACGGACGACCGGCGCGACGGACGACCGGCGCGACGGACGACCGGCGAAGGGCGCCGGGGCCTCGCCCCGGCGTGGCCCCGGCCGCTCACGCCTTCGCCTGCGACCACCGCTCGACGACGGCCACGTCGGCGGTGAAGCGCACGGGGCGCCGGCTCACGGCGCGGCACCAGCGCGAGGACGCCGCCGCGAGGTCGGTGACCACCGCGTCCGCGACGTCCGGGGCCGCCTCGGCGCGCACGGAGAGCAGCAGCTCGTCGTGCAGGCAGAGCACCACCTCCCCCTCGCCGGAGCGCAGCAGCCGGGCGCGGACGGTCGCGGCCCACGCCTTGAACAGCTCGGCGGCCGAGCCCTGCACCACCGCGTTGCGCGCGTAGCGCCCGCGGGCGGCGCGCTGGGAGCGCGCGCGGTCGAGCGCCGCGTCGCCCGCCTCGACGGGGACCTCCTCGACGGGCGGCACGCGGATGCGCCGACCGCCGGCCGTCCGCACGTCCTCCCCGGCGGCCCCGCGGCGCGCGGCGTCGACGAGGAAGGCCGTGGCCACCGGGTAGGCCCGCTCCATGGCGGCGAGCGTGGCGCCGGCGGCGCCGCTGGTCTGGCCGTACATGGCGGCCAGCACGGCGATCTTCGCGACGTCGCGCGGCACGCCGAGACGGGCGGCCACGGGGGAGTAGAGGTCGTCCTCCTCGGCCGCCCGGGCGAGGGCCGGGTCCTCGGAGACCACGGCGAGCACGCGCGGCTCCACCTGGCCGAGGTCCGCCCGCACCAGCAGGTGCCCCGGCTCCGCCCGCACGGCCGACCGCAGCTCGCGCGGGAGGCTGTGCACCCCCGCGGAGGCGGTCATGCGCCCGGCACCGCCGTCGCTGGCGGACCAGGCCGCCCGCAGCCGGCCGCCCCGGACGGTCTCCTCGAGCCAGCGGTGCCCGTGGGCGACGGCGAACCGCTCGGCCTGCCGCCACGCCACGAGAGCGCCGAGCACGGGGTGCGCCCCGGGCTCGGCGGCGAGGCGCTCGAGGCGCCAGGAGCGCGTGTCGGGCAGGTCCAGACCGACGTCGGCGAGGGCCTGGCGCACCTGCACGGGGCTGCGCAGGTCCGGTGCGCCCCCGGCGTGGGCCCCGCCCCCGCCCGACGTCGCGGCGCGGTGGCCCAGCGCCGCGAGGACTGGGGCGTCGCGCGCGGCGCGCTGCCGCGCCGCCTCGGCCTCGTCCCGCGGTCGCGGGCCGACGAGGCGCTCCACGACCCCGGAGGCCTCCTCGAGGTCCAGGGGCGGGCCTCCCGCGGCCAGCTCGACGGCGAGCACCGACGCCGCGGACTCCGACCACGCCGTCTGCAGGGCGCCGCCGCCCCCGGCCCCCGCAGCGGAGCCGGCGGCCGGCGCGTCGGCGCGGGCCTGCGGGTCCTGGAGCCGGTGCTCCTGCATCCGCGCCGTCTCGAGGACGACCTGCGCCCACCGCGCGGCCCGCGCGGGGGAGTCGGCCCAGCCGCCGTCCACCCACTCCGGTCGCAGGTGCCCGTCCGGTCGCAGCGGTCCGTCGCCGTCGCCGTCGTGGCCGTACTCGGTCGCCCCGGGAGCGGCGCCGACGAGGTCGAGCTGGCCCGGTGCCGGCGCCCCGGCCGGGTCGAGCCCCGCGGCGGCCGCGCGCACGGCGGCGGGCCCGTCGTCCGCCCCGCCCTCGAGCAGCCGGTGGACCGCGGCCAGGTCCCAGGCGCGCGCCGGGCGCAGCCCCCGCGGGGCGCTGCCGCCCGCCGAGCCGGGGTCCGCCTCGGCCAGCGGCGCCAGCACCTCCTGCGCCGACCACCACACCCAGCGCGGCGAGCGCTCCTCCTCCAGGCGCGCGAGCGCGGCCAGCGCCTCGGCGGGTCCCGCGGCGGGGACCGCCCAGCACCCCGCGTCGTCCGCGAGGCCGAGCCCTCCGGCGGCCCGCACCACGGCGAGGAGCTCGCCCGCGCTCACGAGGCCCGCCCCGGGCCTGCTGCAGGTGCCCCCGCGCCGTCGGCACCGCCGGTCTCCTCGAGGCCGTCCGCACCCGCCGCTGCGGCGTGCAGGCGCTCGACCTCCTCGACGACGTCGGCCTCGTGCGCGGGCTTGTCGGGGCGGTGGGCGACCACGCGCGCGAACCGCAGGGCGAGACCGGCGGGGTAGCGCGGGGAGCGCTGGACCCCGTCGAGGGCGATCTCCACCACGAGCTCGGGGCGCACGTGGACGACCCCGCCCCGCTCGCTGACGGCGAGGGCGGAGAGCCGCTCGGTCTGCTCCGCGAGCATCGCGTCGGTGAGGCCCTTGAAGGTCTTGCCCAGCATGACGAAGCCGCCGGCGGGACCGAAGCGCCCGGCCGGGTCGCGCGCCCCGAGCCAGAGGTTGGACAGCGTCCCGCGGCGGCGTCCGGACCCGTGCTCGACGGCGAGCACGACGAGGTCGAGGGTCAGCCGCGGCTTGACCTTGACCCACGCCGCGCCCCGGCGGCCCGCGGCGTAGGGGGCGCCCACCGCCTTGACGACGACGCCCTCGTGGCCGCGGGCCAGCGCGTCGCGCGACAGGTCCTCGGCCGCGCCGGGCTCCTCGGGGCCGGCCTCGACCCCCGGCGCCGCGAGGTGCGGGGCGATCTCGAGCAGGGCGGCGCGGCGCGCGGACAGCGGTGAGTCCAGGAGGTCCTCGCCGTCGCGGTGGAGCACGTCGAACAGCACGAGCTGCAGGTCGGGCGCCCCGCCCGCTCCTCGGCCGCCCCCCTCCTCGCCGTCGGCGGCCCCGGGGGCTGCGCGCGTGGCGACGCGCGCGGAGGTCTCCTGGAAGGGCGCGGGGCGCCGGGAGCGCCAGTCGTCCGCGGGGCCGGGCCGCAGGCCCAGCACCTCGCCGTCGAGGACGAGCGCCTGCGCCGGCAGGGCGAGGACGGCGGCCACGACGCCCGGGAGCCGGCTGGTGACCTCCTCCAGCGTCCGGGTCCACACCCGCACCCCGTCGGGGCCGCGGTGCACCTGCACCCGGACGCCGTCGAGCTTCCACTCCACGACGGCGGGCCCCGTGCGCGCCAGCGCCTCGGCGAGCGTGGGAGCTGAGGCGGCGAGCATGGGCGACACGGGGCGCCCCAGCTCGAGCCCCACGGCGTCCAGCGCGGCGCGGGCGGCCGCCGGCTCCGGGGCGCCGAGGGCCCGGGCCGCGACCTCGACCACGTCCCCGGACAGGGTCAGCGCGCGCCGCACCGCCGCGGCGGGGACCTCGGCCGCGGCGGCGAGGGCCTCGACCAGCACGCCGCGCTGCGCGCCCTGGCGCAGCTCGCCGGACACCAGCCCCGCGAGCAGCCGCTGCTCCGGCTCGGTGGCCGCCGCGAGCAGCCCGTGGAGCAGCGCCCGGCGCCGTCCCGCGGAGCCGGCGCCCTCCTCGAGCGCCGCGGCGGCCATGGCGGCGTCCACGTCGAGCACCTGCAGCACGGGGTCCCGGGCCGGGGGCGGGGGGTCGGCGAGGGAGCGCCCGCCCAGGCCCGTGCGCCGCTGGGGGAGCTCGCCCTCCAGGTAGCGCACGACGACGTCGCGCTCGGCCGGCTCCACGGCGCGCAGGACCTCGGCGACGAGCTCCTTCTTGCGCGTGCGCGACGACGTGGCGGCGACCTCGTCGAGGCGGGCGGCGAGCAGGGCGAGCAGCACGGCGCCATCATGGGCGAGCGCACCGACAGCCGCTCCCGGCGGTCCACCGCGAGGACGCGGCCCCGCCCCGGGGCCGGCACCCCACGACGACGGAGGAACCATGCCCGACGCCAGCCAGAGCACCGATCCCGAGGAGGCCGCCGCCGGCCTCGTGCAGCGGCTGGTCGACCTCGGCATCCGCGGTGCCGGGCCCCTGGACCCCGCGGTCGAGGTGGCCGAGGCGGCGCTGCGCGAGGCCGGTGAGCCCGAGGCGGCGCTCGACCGCCTCGTGCGCCAGCACGTCCGCCTCGCGGGCGCAGGGGGCTTCGCGACCGGTCTCGGCGGGCTCCTCACCCTGCCGGTCGCGCTGCCGGCCAACGTCGTCGCCTTCTACGCGCTGGGGACGCGGCTGGCGGCCGCCGTCGCGCACGTCCGCGGCTACGACCTCCAGGACGCACGGGTCCGCGAGGCCGTCCTGGAGAGCCTCGTGGACGCCGGTGCCTCGCTGCCGGGGGCCGCCGGGGGAGGCCTGGTCACCCGCACTCTCCTGCGCGGCCTGCCCACGCCGGTCCGCATGGCCGTCAACAAGGGCGTCGGCTTCCGGCTCCTGGGGCAGACGGGCGCCCGCGTCGCGGGGCGGCTGGGCCGCTTCGTCCCCGTCGCCGGCGGGGTGATCGGCGCCGGGTCGGACGCGTGGCTCATGAACGGCATCGGCTCCCGCGCGCGCGAGGACTTCCCGGCCGGCGGGACCGCCGGCCTGGCCCTCCGCGCCTGAGGGGCGGGGGCCGGGCGATCCGCTGCGGCGAGCCGCTCGGGCAGCTCGCTCGTACCCTGGGGACGACAGGTCGATCAGCTCGCCCGCCCCGGAGGCCCTCGTGTCCGCTCGCACCTCCCGCTCCGGCGCCTGGCGCGCCCTCGCCGCCGCCTTCGTGCGCTCCCGCCGCGCCGGCGACCCGGGGCTGGCGGAGCAGCTCTCCGCGCTCCCCCGCCTCGTGGTGGCGACCCTGCGCGGGCGCTACCAGGGCACGACGACCCAGCGCCTGGGGCTCATGGCCCTCGCCGTCGCGTACGTCGTGTCCCCGGTCGACCTGGTCCCCGAGGCCTTCCTGCTCGTCCTCGGCCTCGCCGACGACGCCCTCGTGCTCGCGTGGCTCACGGGCGCCGTGCTGGACGAGACCAGCGCCTTCCTGCGCTGGGAGGGCGCCGGGCAGCCCGCGGGGAGCCGCGAGGAGCGCGCCCCGCGCGGTGAGACCGTCGAGGGGCACGTCGTCGTCTGAGCCCTCGCCACGGCGCCCGCCCGGGCCGCCGACCCCGGCGCCTCGGGCGGCGCACCGCTGGCGGTCCGCGGGCCTGTGGACGGCGGCTGCGGGCCGTCTGCCCGCGCGGCCACGCTGCGCCGCATGACGACGACACCCCCTCCCCGGCGACCCGCCCGCACGACCCCGCCGGCGGCGCCCCCTCCTCTCCCCGCCGCGGCCCCACGCCCCGGCACCGCGGCGGAGCCGCCGGTGGTGCTGCGGGTGTCCGACCCCCGCGAGCTCCTGGCGCTGGTGCCGCACCAGCTGGGCTTCCGACCGGAGCGCAGCCTGGTGCTGGTGTGCCTGCGCGGGGAGCGACGGCGGGTCGGGCTCGTGGTGCGGGCGGACCTGCCCCGGCTCGAGGCCGCTGAGCGGCGCGACCTGGCGGACCGGCGCGTCGGCGGCGACCTCGTGGAGCGCGTCGGGGGAGTCGTCGACCGCCTCGTGGACCTGGCCGTGCGCGACGGCGCGGCAGCTGTCGTGGCGGTCGTCTACGACGACCCCGCTGAGCCGGACCTCCTCAGCGCCGACCAGGACCCCCGGGTGGACGGGCTGCCCGGGCTCGTCGAGCTGCTGCTCGGCGGGGCGTGCGCCTCGGCGGGCGTCCGCCTGATGGACGCCTGGTGGGTCGACGGCCTGCGCTACCGCTCCCTGGGGTGCCGGGACGCGCGGTGCTGCCCGGCGGAGGGGGCTCCGCTGGAGGCGCTGCACGGCAGCGTGGTGGCTGCGGAGATGGTCTCCCGGGGCTCCTCGCCCGCCGACTCGCGCGACGGCCTGCTGGACGACCTGCGCCCGGCGCCGCCCGAGCAGCGCCGGGACGCGGCGCGCAGCGCGGCGACGGCCCGACGTCGGGCGCGCCGGGCAGCGGCCGACCAGGCCCGCGCCGCCCGGGTGCGGGCCGAGGCGCTGGCCTCCTTCCGCGCGGCGGCGGAGGTCGAGCGCCTCGCCGCGGCCGCCGCTCCGGTCGGGTCCGAGGGCCCGGAGGCCGCCGAGCGGCGGGGCGGCGACCCCGGCCCGGCCGTCGCGCACGGGCCCGGCGGCGAGCTGCACGACCCCGCGCTCCTGGGCCGCCTCGGGGCCGCGCTGCGCGACCCGTGGCTGCGCGACGCCGTGCTGGTCAGCTGCCTGCCCGGTGCCGGCGAGCTGCCCGAGCAGATGGTGCTCACGGGCCCGGACGTCCGTGCGGAGGAGCTGCTCGACGGCGTGGTCGGCGGGGTCGAGGGCGCCCAGGAGCCCGACGCCGAGCTCCTGGGCCCCGTGGCGGCCGTGCTGGCCGCCGTCGTCCGGCACCTGCCGGGCGCTGCCGGCGCCGAGGCGCTGGCGGCCCTCGCGTGGTCCGCCTGGTGGTGCGGTGACGGCGCGCGCGCCGTCGTCTGCGCCGAGAGGGCGCTCGAGGCGCGCGAGGGCACCTCGATGGCCGAGCTCGTGCTCGACCTCGTGGACGCCGGCGCCGCGCCGGCGTGGGTGCGGGCGCGCCGCGCCCTCGAGACGGCGAGCGGCTGACGGCGAGCGGCTCACGGCGGGCGGCTGACGGCGGGCGGCTCACGCGGGCGGCGGGCGGCGGGCCGGTCCCGGTCCGGCGGCTGGGACGCCGGTCACGGGCGGTTGAGCGCTCCGTCGGCCGCCGGGTACCGTCCTCGCAGGTCATGAGTCCCAGCGCGGAGCCCCGGCTCGCTGGGCGGCAACCCTCCTCCGCGGTGGGGTGCCCCGGGTGATGACCGGGCTCGCCGGAGTGCGGCGGGCAAGCGCGGGCCGCCAGCACGGCCCCCGGGTCCTCCAGGAGGCCGACCGTGGGCACCACCTCGTCCAGCACGGGCACCCGCTGCGGGCCGGCGGAGGCCGACTCCCCGTCCGCCCCGCGGCGGGTGAGGAGATCCGCGCCGTCCGCCGCCGAGGCCGCGGGTCGTCCCGTCCCGGCCGCCCGCGGCGCCTCGGGCGACGGTCCTCCGGGCGACCCCCGCGCGGTGGGGCCGGGCCCCGGTCCGGCGCCCGCTCCGCCCCCCGCGACGGGGGCGTGGCGGCCCGGGGACGCCGTCGGCGACCGGCGCTTCTGCGAGGTGGGGGACCTGCTGCTGGAGTCGGGCCAGGTGCTCCCCGGCGTCGTCCTCGCCTACGAGTCGTGGGGCGAGCCGGACGCGACCGCGAGCAACGTCGTCCTGGTGTGCCACGCGCTGACCGGTGACAGCCACGTGGTCGGCCCCGCGGGGGAGGGGCACCCCACGGCGGGGTGGTGGGAGGGCGTCGTCGGCCCCGGTCGGGCCCTCGACACCGACCGCTGGTGCGTCGTCGCGGTCAACGTCCTGGGGGGCTGCCAGGGCAGCACCGGGCCCTCCTCGGCGGCGCCGGACGGGCGCCCGTGGGGCAGCCGCTTCCCGGCCGTGACGGTCCGGGACCAGGTCGCGGCGGAGGCCGCGCTGGCCGACGCCCTGGGCGTGGACGACTGGGCGCTCGTGGTCGGGGGCTCCATGGGGGGCATGCGCGCGCTCGAGTGGGCGGTGTCGCACCCGAGCCGGGTGCGTCGGCTCCTGGTCCTGGCGTCGTGCGCCGCGGCGAGCGCCGACCAGATCGCCTGGTCGGCCGCCCAGCTCGCCGCCGTCGAGGGCGACGCCGGCTACGCGGGCGGCGACTACCACGACGCCGCGGACGGCGAGGGCCCGCACCGGGGCCTGGGGGTGGCGCGCCGCATCGCGCACACGACCTACCGCAGCGCCGAGGAGCTGGACGCGCGCTTCGGCCGGACCGCCCAGGCGGGGGAGGACCCCGCACGGGGCGGGCGGTACGCCGTCGAGTCCTACCTGGACCACCACGCCGACAAGCTGGTCCGGCGCTTCGACGCCGGCTCCTACGTGGTCCTCACGCGCGCGATGAACGGCCACGACGTCGGGCGCGGGCGCGGAGGGCGCGACGCGGCCCTGCAGCGCGTCACGGCGACGACGACGGTCGCCGCCGTGAGCTCGGACCGCCTCTACCCCGTCGCGGCCGGCGAGGAGCTCGCCGCGGGCCTGCCCGGCCGCCCGCCGCTGCGGGTGCTCGAGTCCTCGGCCGGGCACGACGGCTTCCTGGTCGAGTGCGACGCGGTCGGCGCCCTCGTGCGCGAGCTCCTCGCGAGCCCCGGCGGCCCCGGGGCGGCGGGCGGGCGCTGACCGGCGGGCGCCGACCGCGGGCGCGCGGCGACCTCGTGCCGCGCACCCCACGCCCGTCGGCGTCTCAGCCGCTGCGGCCGGTGCCCGGGCGGCCGGCGTCCCCGGTCCAGAGCCGCAGGTCCTCCCACGTGGGGGCGAGCCCGGGGTGGAGGGGCAGACGGGCCACCTCGTCCAGCGCCACCCAGCGCACCTCGTCCGACTCCGCCGTGGCGGCCGAGGGGCTCGCCCCGGAGCCGGCGCGCAGCCGCCCCAGCACCACGGTGTACCGCCACCCCCCGAGGTCGGCCGTCACGCGCTGGCCCACCACGTCGACCGCGCCCGGGGGCACGCCGGTCTCCTCGTGCGCCTCCCGGAGCGCTCCCGCGACGGCGTCCTCGTGGCTGTCCACGGCGCCCCCCGGCAGCCCCCAGGTCCCCCCGAGGTGGGTCCACCCGGCCCGGAGCTGGAGCAGCACGTGCGGCCCGGCCGCTGCGGGTGCTCCGCCGTCGCCGTCGGCGACGAGGAGGAGGCCGGCCGCCCCGTGCAGGCCCCACCGGCGCACGCCGGACGCGGTGCGCACCCACCCGTCGCCGTCGCCCACACCGGCCACGCTACGGGGCGGCGCCCCGCCGGCGCGGGGGCGCTGGTGCAGGGCCCGGCGCGAGAGCCCCGGTGCGAGGGCCCGAGTCGGGTAGCCTCCGGCGCGCGCCCGCCGGTGGCGCGCCCCCAGGGGTCCGGGTCGCCGAGGAGGCTGCATGAGCGTGGTCGTCGGGTTCGTGCCGACCCGTGAGGGCCGAGCCGCCCTCGCCGCGGGGCTGGCCGAGGCGTCCCGGCGCCGCGTGCGGGTCGTCGTCATGGACAACCGCCGTGCCGACCCCGACGACCCCGACCCCCTGGCCTCCAGCGCCCGGGCCCTCGAGGAGCTCCGCCCGGAGGTGGAGGAGGCGCTCGGCACGGGCGCCGACGCCCCGCCCTACGAGCTGCGGACGCTGACGCCGGGCGCCGAGCCCTCCGAGGACCTGCTGTCCGTCGCCGTGGCGGAGTCCGCCGACCTCGTGGTCATCGGCCTGCGGCGGCGCACGCCGGTCGGCAAGCTCATCCTCGGCTCCGGCGCCCAGCGCATCCTCTTCGACGCCCCCTGCCCCGTCCTGGCGGTCAAGCCCTCCTGAGCCCGGCCCGCCGGGACCGCCGCGCCCGCCGGGGCGCCGCACGGCGCGGGCCCGCTGCACCGCTCAGGACCGTCGTGCCGCCGGGACCGCCGCCTGCGCTCCCGCGCCGCCGTCACGCCCCTCGGGCGCCGGTCTGCCCGCGCCCGAGCACCCGACCGGCTGTGCGATCATGGGGACTTGCGATCCACCTGTCTCGCCATGCCTGAAAACGCCGAGCCCGCCGGGGCATGAACCGGGGCGGGTGCTCGTTGGACCTGCTAGATCCCAGCCCTCCTGCGCCGCCGGGCGGCTGCGCCACCGGCTCTAGCAGCCGGTGCGCCGTCCCCGCCCACGCTCGTCCACCTCGACGAAAGGCAGTCCGTGTCGTCGGTCCCCAGCCCCAGCACCGCCCCCCAGCAGCTCCCCGCGGAGTTCTCCCACCCGCAGCTGCAGGAGCTCCTCTCCTCGGGCCGCGCGTCCGGCAGCGTCACGGCCACCAGCCTGCGCTCGGCCTGCGAGAGCGCCGAGGTGCCCATGTCCCGCATGAAGACGGTGCTGCGCGCCCTGGACGAGGCGTCGGTCACCGTCGTCGTGGACGACCCCCAGCCCGTCGCCAAGCGCGCCAAGCGCACCGCGGCCGCCACGCGGACGCGGGCGGCCACGACGGTCGCCGCGACGGACGCGGAGGAGGGCGCCGAGCCGGCAGCCCCCAAGAAGCCGGTGGCCAAGAAGGCCGCCGCGCCGCGCAAGGCGCCGGCTCGCAAGACCGCTGCGAAGAGCGACGACGCGGCCCCCGCGCCGGCGCCGCGCAGCCGCAGCCGCAGCGCGGCGGACACCGGGCCCACCGAGGTCACGACCCCCGACGTCGCGGAGACGCTCGCTGACGAGGACGCGACCGCTCGGCCCACCGTCGCCGAGGCCGACGCCGCGGACGCCAAGGGCACCGAGGCGAAGAGCGACTCCTTCGTCCTGCGCGACGACGACGACGAGGACGCCCCGGCGGTCCAGGTCGTCACGGCGGGCGCGACGGCCGACCCGGTCAAGGACTACCTGAAGCAGATCGGCAAGGTCGCCCTCCTCAACGCCGAGCAGGAGGTCGAGCTCGCCAAGCGCATCGAGGCGGGCCTGTTCGCCGAGGAGCGGATGACGTCCGGCGAGGTGACCGACCCGCGCTACCACCGCGAGCTGCAGTGGATCGCCCACGACGGGCGCCGCGCCAAGAACCACCTGCTCGAGGCCAACCTGCGCCTCGTGGTCTCCCTCGCCAAGCGGTACACCGGCCGCGGGATGCTCTTCCTGGACCTGATCCAGGAGGGCAACCTCGGGCTGATCCGCGCGGTGGAGAAGTTCGACTACACCAAGGGCTACAAGTTCTCGACGTACGCGACGTGGTGGATCCGCCAGGCCATCACCCGCGCCATGGCCGACCAGGCGCGGACCATCCGCATCCCGGTCCACATGGTCGAGGTCATCAACAAGCTCGCCCGCGTCCAGCGGCAGATGCTCCAGGACCTGGGCCGCGAGCCCACCCCGGAGGAGCTGGCCAAGGAGCTGGACATGACGCCCGAGAAGGTCGTCGAGGTCCAGAAGTACGGCCGCGAGCCCATCTCGCTGTCCACGCCCCTGGGCGAGGACGGCGACAGCGAGTTCGGCGACCTCATCGAGGACTCCGAGGCCGTCGTCCCGGCGGACGCGGTGTCGTTCACGCTGCTGCAGGAGCAGCTGCACTCGGTGCTCGACACCCTCTCGGAGCGCGAGGCGGGCGTCGTCTCCATGCGCTTCGGCCTCACGGACGGCCAGCCCAAGACCCTCGACGAGATCGGCAAGGTCTACGGCGTCACGCGCGAGCGGATCCGCCAGATCGAGTCCAAGACGATGTCCAAGCTGCGGCACCCCTCGCGCAGCCAGGTCCTGCGCGACTACCTGGACTGACCCGGGGGCCCGCTGCCGGCGGGCCCGCACGACGGCCCCGGTGCTCCGCGAGGAGCGCCGGGGCCGTCGTCGTCGACGGGGGTCGCGCGGGCCGGACGCGGGGGTCAGTCCCCGAGGGCGCGGAGCGCGCCGAGGGGTGCGGCCGCCGCGCCGGTCTCCTCGCACGCCCAGTGCGGGTCCGGGCCGAGGTCGGGCAGCACGTGCAGCACGTGCGGGTCGGGCTCCTCGCCCGGGTGGGCGAGGGAGCACCGGGGCCAGTGCACGCCGAGCTCGTCGAGGAGCGACTCCTGCACGTCCTGGGCCACCTGGCCGGCGACGTGGTCAGCGCCCTCGGGCCACGCGTCCAGCCACCAGCGGCGCTCGCGCACGGCGACGTCGACGACGTCCACGTGGGCCGGGGCGTCCAGGCCGTGGGCGCCGAGGTCGTGCACCACCCGGGCGCGGGCGTCCAGCAGCGCGGCGTGCGTGCTGCCGCCCGCGGGACCAGGGCCCTCGCTCACGGCACCCACCACAGGACGGCGCTGAACCACAGGGTCGCCGACACGAGCACCGCGGCGAGCTCGATGAGCAGGGCCACGCCCGCGGCCCGCAGCCCGGTCCTCGTGCTCCGCCACGCGGCGGCGGCGTCGGGCTGGCGGGCGCGCTCGGCCGCGTAGAGCCCGCCGAGGAAGCCCAGGACGAGCCCCAGGACGGGGACGACGAAGAACCCGACGATCCCGGCGAGGCCACCGATGACCAGCGACCGGGTGGGGACGCCCGCGCGCTTGAGCGAGACGCCGGCGGTGAGGTACTCGAGCACCTGGCCCGCCGAGAGCACCACGACGACGGCGAGCAGCACCCACCAGGCGGTCCCGCCGGTGACCAGGGCCCACACGAGGACCGACGCGGCCACGAGCAGGCCGCCGGGCAGGACCGGCACGATCGTGCCGACGACCCCGACCACGACCCCGATCCCCGCGAGCACCGTCACGGTGTCGCCGAAACCCTCCAGCACGTCACCCACGACGGGCTCTCCCGGTCATCGCTCGCACGCCCCGCTCGTCGGTCGCGCGACCCGGTCGCGGACGCAGGACGGCCGCCGTCCCACGGGGGGACGGCGGCCGTCGGAGCGCCACGGGATCAGGGTCGCGCGGAGGTGCTCAGGAGCCGGCGAGCCGCGAGGACTCGTCCACGATGTCGGCGCCGGACTCCCGGAGGGTGTCCTCGTGCTCGCGCCCGTGGTGGTTGCAGAAGTACAGCTCACCACCGGAGGGCAGCCGGACGAGGAGGTAGGCCTGGGCCCCGCAGCGGTCGCAGCGGTCCGTGGCGGTGAGGTTCTCTGTCGCGAGGGTGGCGGTCACGTCGTCCTTCCGAAGAGCTCTTGGTTCTTCCCGTGGTACGTCGTGCTCAACATGGAACCACGGCCTGCCGTTCCCCCATCGGCCCGACAGGCCCGTTCGCTGCGGGAGGAACCGCCGGGAGCAGCGCTCCCGGGGCGCGGCTCACCCGACCGGCGCAGCGCGGCGGCCCCTCGGCTGCGCCGCCCTGTCGGACCCCCGTCTAGCCTGGCGGCGTGGCCCAGCAGACCTCCGCGCCGGCTCGACCCCCCGGGCAGTCGCCGCCCGCCTCGCGCGTCGTGCGCGCCGGGGACCGCGACGACGCGTACACGGCGCGGCACCTGTCGGTCCTCGAGGGCCTCGAGGCGGTCCGCAAGCGCCCGGGCATGTACATCGGCTCCACCGACTCCCGCGGGCTCATGCACTGCCTGTGGGAGGTCATCGACAACGCCGTCGACGAGGCGCTCGGCGGGCACGCCACGCGCATCGAGGTCCTGCTGCACGCCGACGGCTCCGTCGAGGTCCGCGACGACGGGCGCGGCATCCCCGTCGACACCGAGCAGAAGACCGGCCTGTCCGGCGTCGAGGTCGTCTTCACCAAGCTCCACGCCGGGGGCAAGTTCGGCGGCGGCTCCTACGCCGCCTCGGGCGGGCTGCACGGCGTCGGCGCCTCCGTCGTCAACGCCCTGTCGGCGCGCCTGGACGTCGAGGTCGACCGGGGCGGGAGGACCCACGCGATGAGCTTCCGGCGCGGGGAGCCGGGCGTCTTCGACGACGGGGACGGCGGGCCGCGGGCCGACGCGCCCTTCAGCCCCTTCCAGGAGTCCTCCGAGCTGCGCGTCAGCGGACGCGCGCGCAAGGGCGCCCCCAGCGGGACCCGCATCCGCTACTGGGCCGACCCGCAGGTCTTCCTGCCCACCGCGACGTTCGCCCACGACGAGCTCGTGGCGCGGGCGCGCCAGACGGCCTTCCTCGTGCCCGGCCTGCACCTGGTGCTCGTCGACGAGCGCGAGGGCGGGGGCGAGGACCAGCGCCGCGTCGAGGAGTTCCGCTTCGACGGCGGCATCGCGGAGTTCGCCGACCACCTGGCCACCGACCCGCCGGTCAGCGACGTGTGGCGCCTGCAGGGCAGCGGCCGCTTCACCGAGACCGTGCCGGTGCTCGACGCCCTGGGGCACCTGGAGCCCACCGAGGTCGAGCGCGAGTGCCTCGTCGACGTCGCGCTGCGCTGGGGCACCGGGTACGACACGGCCGTCCGCAGCTTCGTGAACATCATCGCCACGCCCAAGGGCGGCACCCACGTCGCGGGCTTCGAGGCGGCGCTGCAGAAGGTCCTCAAGAAGGTCATCGAGGACAACGCCCGCAAGCTCAAGGTGAACTTCGCCCCGGGCCGCCAGGGCGGGGACAAGCTCGAGCGCGACGACGTGATGGCGGGGCTGACCGCGGTGCTCACGGTGCGCCTCGCCGAGCCGCAGTTCGAGGGGCAGACCAAGGAGGTGCTCGGCACCGCGGCGGTGCGGGGCATCGTCAGCCGGGTCGTCGAGCGCGAGCTCGCCGCTCGCCTGGCCTCGACGCGCCGCGAGGACAAGGCGCAGTCGGCGGCGGTGCTGGAGAAGGTCGTCTCGGAGATGAAGTCGCGCATCAGCGCGCGCCTGCACCGCGAGACCCAGCGCCGCAAGAGCGCGCTCGAGAGCTCCTCGCTGCCGCCCAAGCTCAAGGACTGCCGCAGCAGCGACAACGACCGGACGGAGCTGTTCATCGTCGAGGGCGACAGCGCCCTCGGGACGGGCATGCGCGCCCGCCAGAGCGAGTACCAGGCGCTGCTGCCCATCCGCGGCAAGATCCTCAACGTCCAGAAGGCCTCGCTCGCCGACATGCTGGGCAACGCCGAGTGCGCCGCCATCCTCCAGGTCATCGGCGCCGGCTCGGGGCGCTCCTTCGACCTCGAGGCCGCGCGGTACGGGCGGGTCATCGTCATGACGGACGCCGACGTCGACGGCGCGCACATCCGCACCCTGCTGCTGACGCTCTTCTTCCGGTACATGCGCCCCCTCGTCGAGGCCGGTCGCGTCTTCGCCGCCGTCCCGCCGCTGCACCGCGTGGAGGTGCTGGGGGCCGGGCGCCGGCCCGCCGAGGTCGTCTACACCTACTCGGAGGCCGAGCTGTCGGGTCTGCTGCGCGACCTCGAGAAGAAGGGCCGGCGCTGGAAGCCCGGCATCCAGCGCTACAAGGGCCTGGGGGAGATGGACGCCGACCAGCTCGCCGAGACGACGATGGACCCGACCCGGCGCACCCTGCGCCGGGTCCGCATCGAGGACGCCGCCGCCGCCGAGCGCGTCTTCGAGCTGCTCATGGGCGGGGAGGTGGCCCCCCGGCGCGACTTCATCGTCGAGGGTGCTGCCGACCTCGACCGCGAGCGCATCGACGCCTGACCGCAGCGCTCCCGACCGCAGCGCTCCTGACCGCAGCGATCCTGACCGCAGCACTCCCGGCCGCAGCGCCCCGGCGGCGCTCGCCCGCGGGGTGCGCGGACGGCGACCAGCGGCGGGCCCTCAGGGGCGGCCCGGGGGACGGCGCCGGACCGCCGCGTCCACGGGGCGGTGGGCGTCCTCCACGGAGCAGCGCGGACGGGGCGCGAGTTGGTGCGGGATCGCAGCGGGGGAGGGCTCGTCCTCGTGCGGGGGCCGGCCGGGGGCGGGCCCGCCCAGCGCCCCGCCGGGGCGGGCGAGCACCTGCTCGGCGTAGTCGTCCGCCGCGAGCGGCCGGGAGAAGAGGTAGCCCTGGCCGTACCGCACGCCGATGGCCAGGAGAACCTCGCGCTGCTCGGCCGTCTCGACGCCCTCGGCGAGCAGGTCCAGCCCGAGCGTCGCGGCCATGGCCCCGATCCCCGCGACGAGCTGCGCCTGCTCCCCGGCCGCGATCGAGTCGACCACGGACCGGTCGAGCTTGAGGACCTCCACGGGGAAGCGGCTGAGGTAGCTGAGCGAGGTGTACCCGGTGCCGTAGTCGTCGAGGTGGACGGTGGCCCCGGCGGAGCGCAGCCGGCGCAGGGTGTCGCCGGCGGGCCCGTCCAGCGGCAGCTCCTCGTGCTCGGTGATCTCCAGGTGCAGCCACGACGGGGGAATCGCGCGCTCGGCGAGGACCGCGAGCACGCGGTCGTCCAGGTGGGGGTCCAGCAGGCTGGCGCAGGTGAGGTTGACGCTGATCGGCACCGGGTCGAGACCCGCGTCCCGCCACCCGGCGAGCTGGTGCACGACCTGGCGCAGCACGGCCGCGTCGAGGGCGGCGTCCCACCGGTTCGCCGCGACGAGGTCGAGGAAGCCGTCGGGAGCCATCAGCCCGTGCCGCGGGTGCGCCCACCGCACCAGCGCCTCGGCGCCCACCACGGAGCCGCTGCGGAGGTCGACGAGCGGCTGGTAGTGCACCTCCAGCCGGCCGTCGCGGCCGGCGGCCTCCTGGCCCAGGAGCCGCTGGAGCTCACCGGTCAGCCCGTAGCGGTGGGCCACCTCCTCGCGCATCCGCGCGGCGAACACCGCGACGGCGTCGCGCCCGGCGGCCTTCGCGGCGTACATGGCGATGTCGGCGCGCGTCACGAGCTCGGCCAGGTCCGCCGCGGGGTCGGCGGGGGCGACGCCGATGCTCGCGCTCGTGCGCAGCTCCAGGGCGCCGACGGAGACCGGCGAGCGCAGGGAGCGCAGCACCTCGTCGGCCACGCGCCGGACCCGGTCGTCGGCCACCAGGACGACGAACTCGTCCCCGCCCAGGCGGGCCACGGTGGCGCCCGGCCCCGCCGCGGCCAGGAGGCGGTCGCGCACCTGGAGCAGCAGCTGGTCGCCCAGCGCGTGGCCGTGGGTGTCGTTGACCTGCTTGAACTCGTCGACGTCGACGAGCAGCAGGGCCCACCCGCCGGGGGGAGGGACCTCGTCGACGGCGCGCGCCAGTCCCCGCCGGTTGACCAGGTCGGTGAGCGGGTCGTGGTCGGCCAGGTGCTCGCTGCTGCGCAGGGCGCCGGACGCGCGCACCAGGCACAGGCCGGCGACGGCCGAGGCGCCGGCGAGGAGCACCGGCGCCGGGAGGCCCCGGACGGAGGTGAGGTCGGCCACCCACCACAGGGCCAGGGGGACGGCCACCAGCGGCAGCAGGCCCAGCAGCGCCGCTGACGGAGCCCGGCGACGCGCGAGCGTCTCGGCGGAGAAGGTCCCGGCCATGGTCGGGTGCAGCGCCGCGGCCCCGAAGAGGAGGACCGCGACGGAGCCGACCACCAGCAGGGGGTCGCTCGGCGCGGCGAGCCGCGCGCCCCCGACGGCCACGAGGAGGTCGAACGCGACCGTGAGCAGCGCGGCCGTCATGGCGAGGACGGCGGACGGCTCCTGCAGCCGGTGCGAGGCGAGGGAGCTGACCAGCAGCCCGAGCACCGCCACGTCGACCACGGGGACGACGACGGTGGTCGCGGACACGGTGCTCGAGGTCGCGACCGCGACGACCTGCGCGGTGACCAGCGTGAGCACGGTGGTGATGACGACGCCGTCGAGGACCCGCTCGCGCCCCCCGCTCGGGTGCGCGCCAGATCCGGGCCGCGGTCCCGCGGCGCTGCCCCGGCGGGCCCGTCGCCGTCCGGAGCGGGGGACGAGCGCGAGCGCGAGGAGCACGGCCCCCAGCTGGCCGGCGCCGACGAGCACGACCCCGGCCGGCGAGGTCTCGCCCCGCACCTGCGAGATCGTGGTCGCCGCGGCCCACAGCGCCAGCACCACCGCCAGGAGCAGCCAGGCGCGACTCGGGCGCGGGCGGTGCCGGAGCACGCCGACCAGCACGAGGGCGACCGACGCCCAGCACGCCCCGACCGCGACCGACGACCGCAGGCCGGGGACGACCAGCACCACCAGCGCGGCGACCGCCGTCGCCGCCAGCAGCAGCCGGACCGGGACGTCCGTCGGCCGGGACGTCGTCGCGGGGGTCTCCACCTCGTGCCGATCGGACGGTCGTCCCGGCGGGTGGACCTGCGCCGCAGGAGTTCACCCGTCCGAGCCCGGCGGCCGCCCCTGCCCCCGGGGGGCGCCCGAGCCGGGCGGGCCGGCTAGCTGTACTGCCCAGGGAGGTTGGTCAACCTGGTGATGGGTGGGACCTTGCCGATGGCGGAGTGGGGTCGGTGA
>NZ_CANMAA010000022.1 GCF_947495735.1 uncultured Pseudokineococcus sp. | reverse complement strand
CCGGGGGGGGGCGTCGGGGGGGGGGGGGGGGGGGGGGGGGCGCGGCGGGCGCCCCGGGGGGGGGGGGGGCCCGCCCCCCCCCCCCGGCGGGGGGGGGGGCCCGCCCCCCCCCCCCCCCCCCCCCGGCGGTCTAGCGTCCGGCGGTCGCGACCGCGAGGGCCGGTCGCCGAGGAGGGGGAGCTCGT
This sequence comes from uncultured Pseudokineococcus sp., assembly GCF_947495735.1. Lineage (GTDB taxonomy): Bacteria > Actinomycetota > Actinomycetes > Actinomycetales > Quadrisphaeraceae > Pseudokineococcus. The sequence goes on along the minus strand of NZ_CANMAA010000022.1, from coordinate 47,665 downwards.
GGGCGTCCTGGTGCGGGTAGCGGGGTTCGTGGGCACGTGGTTCGGGCTGCTCGTCGTCGGCGGCCTCGTCGTGGGGCTGCTCGCCCCGGACGAGACCGCCACGCTGGCTCCGCGGGTGCCCCTCCTGCTCGGCGTCATCATGTTCGGGATGGGGCTCACGCTGCGGCCCCGGGACTTCGCCGTCCTCGGCCGGCGTCCCCGCGCCGTCGCGGTCGGGGTCCTCGCCCAGTACTCGGTGATGCCGCTGCTCGGCTGGGGCGTGGCGGTCCTGCTGGACCTCGACCCCCTGCTCGCGGTGGGGATGGTGCTCGTCGGCGCGTCGCCGGGCGGCACGGCGTCGAACGTCGTCGTGCACCTCGCGCGCGGCGACGTCGCCCTGTCGGTGGCCATGACCACCGTCTCGACGCTCCTGGCGCCGGTCCTCACGCCGCTGCTCGTGCTGTGGCTGGCGGGCTCGGTCCTGGAGGTGCCGGCGTCCTCGCTCGTCCTGTCCATCCTGCAGGTGGTCCTGCTCCCCGTCGTCGCCGGCGCCCTGGTGCGCCGGCTGGCGCCGGCCGCGGTGGAGCGCGCGCTGCCGCTGCTGCCCCTGCTCTCGGTGCTGGGGATCGTCGTCGTGGTCGCGGCCGTCGTGGGCGCCAACGCGGACGCCGTCCGGTCCGCCGGCCTGCTCGTCCTCCTGGCCGTGGTGGCGCACAACGTGCTCGGTCTCGCCGTCGGCCGGGTCGTCGGACGCGTGACGGGCGTGGGCGAGGCGGCCTCACGGGCCGTGACCCTCGAGGTCGGCATGCAGAACTCCGGGCTCGCCGCGGCCCTGGCGACGGCGCACTTCGCCCCGCTCGCCGCGCTGCCGGCCGCCCTCTTCTCGGTGTGGCACAACATCTCGGGCTCGGCCCTCGCCTCCTGGTGGGCGCGCCGGCCCGTCGACGCCGGGGCCCGCCCCCCGACCGCCGTCGGCGGGTGAGGTCGGCGGGCGCGCCGCCGGACCCGCCCGGCCTCCCCGCCGGCTCCGGGGCGCCCGGTCGGCGGACGCCCGGGGGCCGCCGGAGCCGGCGCGTCTAGCATCCGGCGCGCGGGCTCGACGCCCGCACGAGGTCGCCGGAGCGCCGCGGCCGCGACCGCGACCGCAGGAGCGACGCCATCGACGCCGGAGCACCCGTCCCGCCCCCCTCGCGCACGACCGGCCCCGGCGCCCCCGTGCCGCCGGTGACGGCCGACGCGGTCGAGGAGGCCGCGCGGCGCCTGGCGGGGGCGGTGCAGCGGACCCCGCTGCAGCTCTCGGCGCGCCTGTCGGAGGCCACGGGCGCGCGCGTGCACCTCAAGCGCGAGGACCTCCAGGCCGTCCGCTCCTACAAGGTCCGCGGGGCCTACAACCTCATCGCCCAGCTCTCCGAGGCCGAGCTGGCCCGGGGCGTCGTGTGCGCGAGCGCCGGCAACCACGGGCAGGGCGTCGCCGCCGCCTGCCGCGAGCTCGGCGTCCGCGGGCGCGTCGTGGTGCCGCGCACGACCCCGCGCCAGAAGCGCGAGCGGATCGCGGCCCTCGGCGGCGCCTGCGTCGAGGTCGTCGTCGTCGGCGACGTCTACGACGACGCGCTGGCCGCCACCCGCGAGGAGGCGGAGCGCACCGGCGCCGTCGTCGTCCCCGCCTTCGACGACCCGCGGACGGCCGCCGGCCAGGGCACGGTCGCGTGCGAGGTCGTCGAGCAGCTCGGCCGCGCCCCGGACGTCCTCGTCGTGCCGGTCGGCGGCGGTGGCCTGCTCGCCGGCACGGGCACGTGGATGCGCGAGCGGCACCCCGGCACCCGGCTGGTCGGCGTCGAGCCCGCGGGCGCCGCGTCCATGGCCGCGGCGGTGGCGGCGGGCCGGCCGGTGCCGCTCGTCGACGTGGAGACCTTCGTCGACGGCGCGGCCGTGCGCACCGCCGGGGCCGTGACGCTGCCGCTGGTGCGCGACAGCGGCGCCGAGCTCGTCGTGGTCCCCGAGGGGCGCGTCTGCACCGAGATGCTCCGGCTCTACCAGGTGGACGGCGTCATCGCCGAGCCCGCGGGCGCGCTGGCGAGCGCCGCCCTCGGGTCGGTGGTGGCCGTCGAGCCGGGGCAGGACGTCGTCTGCGTCCTGTCCGGCGGCAACAACGACGTCAGCCGCTACGGCGAGGTCCTCGAGCGGTCGCTGGTCCACGAGGGCCTCAAGCACTACTTCCTCGTCCAGTTCGCCCAGGAGCCCGGCGCGCTGCGGAGCTTCCTCGACGAGGTGCTGGGCCCCGACGACGACATCACGCGCTTCGAGTACGTCAAGCGCAACAGCCGGGAGACCGGGCCCGCCCTCATCGGCGTCGAGGTCGCCCGCCCCGAGGACCTCGCCCCCCTGGTGCGGCGCATGGCCGAGACGGGCCTCGACGTCGAGCGGCTGGAGCCGGGCAGCCAGGTCTTCCAGTACCTGCTCTGACCCGCCTGATCGCCCGTTCGCCCTGTTCGCGACGGACCGGGCGACTTAGGGTGTAAACCGAGCACCGCGTCGATCGCGGTCCGTGGTGAGGGGAACGTCGGTGACCCAGGTCGAGACAACGGCCATCAGGTCCGTGTACCAGCCCGTCGTGTCCCTGGGGACGCGCGCGGTGGTGGGCTACGAGGCGCTCGCCCGGGGGGCGGCGGGGTCCGAGCACGAGTCCCCGGTGGCGCTCCTACGGGCCGCCCGGGAGCAGGGACGCCTGCCGGAGGTGGAGTGGGCGTGCCGTGCGGCCGCCGTGGAGGGGGCCCTGCGGGCGCGGCTCGCCTCGCCGCTCACCCTGTTCGTCAACCTCGAGCCGGAGGTCATGACCTCTCCGCCGGCAGCCGTCCGGCACCTGGTAGAGCGCGCGGGGCGCGAGCTGCGCGTCGTCGTGGAGCTGACCGAGCGGTCGCTGGCGTGGCGGCCCGCCGACCTGCTGCGGACCGTGGCGTGGGTGCGCAGCCAGGGCTGGGGGGTCGCCGTGGACGACGTGGGCGCGGACCCGCTCTCCCTGGCCCTGATGCCGCTGCTGGAGCCCGACGTCGTCAAGCTGGACCTGGGGCTGCTGCGCCGTCGTCCCGACGCGCCCCTGGCGCAGGTCGTCGCGGCGGTGAGCGCGCACGCCGAGCGCACCGGGGCGACCGTGCTCGCCGAGGGCGTCGAGACCGAGGAGCACCTGCGGACGGCGCTGGCGATGGGCGCCACGCTGGGCCAGGGCTGGCTCTTCGGGCGCCCCGGGGACCTCGCGGCGCCGCCGCCCGCGCCGGACCGCCCGGTCGTGATGGTGCGACCGCGACGCCCGGTGGCCCCGCGCGGCAGCGTCTTCGAGGACGTGGCCGTCGGCCAGGTGGTCCAGCGGTCGACCAAGCCGCTGCTGCAGGCGATGAGCCAGCACCTGGAGGGGCAGGCGCTGGCGTGCGGTCCGATGACGGTGCTGCTGTCCTCGATCGAGGACGCGCGGTTCTTCAGCCCCGGGACCGCGGCGCGCTACCAGCAGGTGGCGGCCCGCGCCGCGCTCGTGGCGGTGCTGGGGAAGGGGATGCCGGTCGAGCCCGTCCAGGGGGTCCGGGGCGGGCTGCTGGACCCGGACGACCCGATCTGCCCCGAGTGGGCCGTGGTCGTGGTCAGCCCGCACTTCACGGGCGCGCTGGTGGCCCGCGACCTGCACGACCGCGGGAGGGCCGCGGACCGCCGCTTCGACTACGTGCTGACCTACGACCGCGAGCTCGTCCTGCGCGCGGCCACCGCGCTGCTGGGCAGGGTCGTCACGGGGTACCCGGGGGCCGCCGTCGTGCTGGGCGCCGTCCCGCCGCCGGAGGACGACGCCGGGCTGGCCGCGCCGCCGCCGCTCGTCGGGGGAGCACCGGACGTCGACTTCCGCAGCGCGTTCGAGAACGCGCCGATCGGGATGGCCGTCCTGGACACCCGGGGGGTGGTGGTGCGGTGCAACACGGCCCTGGAGCGCCTGCTGGGCCGCCCGGCCGAGCAGGTCGTCGGGGGCGACCTCTTCGGCGTCACCCACGTCGAGGACCGCGCCCGCGCCGTCGCCGCGTGCCGGTCGCTGACCGGCCCGGGGACGGTCCAGATCGCGGTGCGCTTCGTCCACGCCGACGGGGGCGTGGTGCCGGTCACGGTGACGACGTCGCGGGTGGAGGCCGACGGGGACCAGCCCGCGCAGCTGGTCATGCACGTCGAGGACGCCGCGGCGCAGCGGGCGCTGGAGGCCGAGCTGACCCACCGCGCCCTGCACGACGCCCTGACGGGCCTGCCGAACCGGGGGCTGTTCTCCGACCGGCTGGACCACGCGCTGGCGCGCGCCGCGCGGCAGGCCCGCGACACCTCGGTGCTGTTCCTGGACCTGGACGGGTTCAAGGCCGTCAACGACACCCACGGCCACCACGTCGGCGACCTCGTGCTCGTCGAGGCCGCGCACCGCGTGCAGGGCCTGCTGCGCCCGGGGGACACCGCCGCCCGCTGGGGCGGGGACGAGTTCACGGTGCTGTGCGAGGGGACCTCGCGCGCGCAGGCCGACGGGATCGCCGACCGCCTGCGGGCGGCGCTCGCGGTGCCGATGTCCGTGGCCGGTCGCTCGCTGGTGCTGCACGCCACCATCGGCACCGCCTGCGCCCAGGACGTCCCCGACGGCGCGGACGGGCCCGGCCTGCTCCGGGCGGCCGACGCCGCCATGTACGCGCTCAAGGGCGCCGGGAGCCCGGCCCCGACGACGCCCGCCCCCCGGCGGGCCTGAGCCCCACCCCGCCCCGAGGGGGTGCTCGCTCGGAGGGCGGTCGGCGGACGCCGCGCCTAGCGTGCCGGTGCATGAGCCGCACAGCGATCGTCACGGCGTCGGACTCGGGCATCGGGAAGGCGAGCGCCGTCGCGCTCGCCCGCGCCGGCTTCGACGTCGGCATCACCTGGCACGAGGACGAGCAGGGAGCCCTCGGCACGGCGGAGGAGGTCCGGGCGGCCGGTCGTCGCGCCGAGGTCGCCCGCCTGGACCTGGAGCAGCTCCCCGGGGCCGTCGACGTCGTCGACGAGCTCGCCGAGGCCCTCGGCGGCGAGCTGCGGGCCTTCGTGAGCAACGCGGGCGGCGGGAGCGGCGGGCCGTTCCTCGACCTGCCGTACGAGGAGTGGCGCACGCGCATGCGCGTCAACCTGGACGGGGCGTTCCTCGGGATGCAGCGCGCCGCGCGCCGGATGGTCGCCGCGGGCACGGGCGGGCGCATCGTCGCGGTCACGAGCGTCCACGAGCACCAGCCGCGGGTCGGCGCGGCGGACTACGTCGCGGCCAAGCACGGCCTCGGCGGTCTGGTGAAGACGGCGGCGGTCGAGCTGGGCCGTCACGGCATCACCGTCAACAGCGTGGGACCGGGGGAGGTCGCCACCCCCCTGACGGGCGCCGAGGACGTCGACCCGGCGGACGAGGCGCGCCCCGGCGTCCCTCTCGGCCGGGTGGGCAGCGCCGACGAGATGGCCGCCGTGGTCGCCTTCCTCTGCAGCGACGAGGCGTCCTACGTGACCGGTGCGTCGTTCGTCGCGGACGGGGGCATGACGCAGATGGGCCCCATGGCCGGGTCGCACCTGGGCTCGGACGACTGGCGCGACGGCTGACGAGGACCGGTCGCCGTCGTCGGACGAGGGCTGGGCCGGTCGGGTGAAGGCCCGGCGCGGGCGCCGTCGCGTCGCTAACGTCCGAGTCCCGGCGCGCCGATGTGCCGTGGCTTCGGGAGGGGTGGCACGTGGTGTCGACGAGCGGGACCAGCAGGACGACGAGCGCGGGACGAGGCCGGGGGCGGGGGCTGCGGCGGGCGGCGGGGGCGCTCCTGACGGCGGCGCTGCTCGCGGTGCCCGCGGCGGCCGGCGCGGCGCCGGCGTCCGCGGCGACGGCCTGCCGCACGGCGTGGGGCTCCGGCGAGCAGGTGGCCCTCGGTCTCGGCTCGGGCGCGGTCACGGGCGTGCGGTCCGGTCGCCACGCCTGCTTCGACCGGCTGGTCGTGGACGTCCGCGGCGAGGTCGGCGGCACCGCGGTGCTCTACGTCGACGAGGTCACCCAGGACGGCTCGGGGGCGCCGGTGCCCCTGCGCGGGGGCGCCCGGCTCCTCGTGGTCGTGGGGGCGCCCAGCCACGACGAGGACTTCCGGCCGACCTACGCACCGGCCTCCCCGCGCGAGCTGGTCGACGTGCGCGGCGCCACCACGCTGCGCCAGGTCGCCCTCGCCGGCAGCTTCGAGGGGCAGACGACCCTCGGCGTGGGCGTCCGCGCCCGGCTGCCGTTCCGCTCCTTCGTCGTGCGCGACGGCGCCACCTCGCGCGTCGTGGTGGACGTCGCCCACCGCTGGTGAGCCCCGCTCCCGCCCCGTCGGCCCGCGGCCGGGCGGGGGCGCTCAGCCCTCGACGGGCTCGTCGGGGAGGGTCATCGCGGTGAAGGCGGCGCCGTCGGGGTCGGCGAGCACGACCATCCGGCCGAACGGGGTGTCCACCGCGGGGGAGAGCACGCGCCCGCCCGAGCGCTCGGCCGCGGCGGCGGCCGCGTCGGCGTCCGGCACGCCGAAGTAGACGAGCCAGTGCGGCGGGGAGTCCTCGCCCATCATCCCGCCGATCCCCCCGAGGGGGGCGCCCGCCGGCAGCGCGAAGGTCGTGTAGTCCTCCGGCGCCATGTCCACGCCCTCGGTGCTGTAGCCGAAGAGGCCGGCGTAGAAGGCGCGCGCGATGTCCGGGGCGGGGGAGCGCAGGTCCTCCCAGACGAGGCCGCCGGGCTCGTCGACGACGCCGCAGCCGAGGTGGGTGCCCGCCTCCCACAGGGCGAAGACGGCTCCCGCGGGGTCGGCGGCGACCGCCATCCGGCCGAGGGGGCCGACGTCGCCCGGGGGCAGGAGGACCACGCCGCCGTGCTCGGGGACGGCCGCGGCGGTGGCCTCGACGTCGTCGGTGGCCAGGTACAGGGTCCAGGCGCTCGGGGAGTCGGGCTGGGTGCGCGGCCCGATGCCGGCCGCCGCGGCGCCGCGCGCGCTCGCGATGACGTAGCCGCCGTACTCCTCGTCCGACCCCTCCCCGGGCGCCGAGACGTCCCAGCCCAGGACGGCCGCGTAGAAGGCCGACGCGGCCCGCACGTCGCGGGCGGTCACGTCGACCCAGCAGGGCGTGCCGGCGGGCCAGGGGGACGTGCGCAGGGTCATGGGCCCATCAGACCGCCCGGCCCCGGCGGTGTCCAGAGCCGGTCCGCGCCGGGACCGGTCCCCGCGGCGCGCCGGCGCAGGCGCTCCAGCGCCGCGCCCGGCCGTCGGCCAGGCGCGGGCTCGGAGGCCGGGTCGCGGCGAGCGGTGCGCCTCAGGCCCCCGCCGGCCGACCCGGCCCCGAGGAGCGGACGACCAGCCGCGTGACGCGCTCGGCGAGGTCGGCGAGCAGCTCCGCGGCGTCGCGCTGGAGGTCGGCCAGCGGCGCGGCCCCCTGCGCGATGCTGAAGGCGGCGTGCACGCCGGCGGCGGCCAGGTCGGCCGCCGGGGCGTCGACGCGCCCGGCCAGGACGACGACAGCCGCTGCGGCGGAGGCGGGCTCGGCGCGCACGGCGGCGGCCACCCCGTCGACGACCTTGCCCTGCAGCGACTGGGCGTCGCAGGAGCCCTCCCCGGTCAGCACGAGGTCGGCCCCCCGTGCGAGGAGCTGCGGCAGACCGGCCTCCCCGAGGACGAGGGGTGCGCCGGGCTCCAGCTGCGCCCCGCAGACCGCCACGAGGCAGGCGGGGGCGCCCCCGGCGGCCCCGCAGCCCGGGAGGTCGGCGACGGCGGTGCCCGTGGCCTCCTCGAGCGCGCGGGCCAGCCGGGCCAGGCCGTCGTCGAGGGCCGCGACGTCGTCGGCGTCCGCCCCCTTCTGCGGCCCGTAGACGGCAGCGGCCCCGCGGGGGCCGAGCAGGGGGTTCGTCACGTCGCACGCGAGGCGCCAGCGCACGCCGCGCGCGCGGGGGTGCAGGCCGGAGAGGTCGACGCGCGCCAGGCGGGCCAGCGCTCCGCCGCCGGGCGGCAGGTCGGCGCCCGCGTCGTCGAGGAACCGCGCGCCGAGGGCGGCCAGCAGCCCGGCGCCGCCGTCCGTCGTCGCGCTGCCGCCCAGGCACAGCACGACCTCCTGCGCACCGGCGTCGAGCGCCTCGACGAGCAGCGCGCCGGTGCCGAGCGTCGTCGCCTCGCGAGGGCGCGCCGGGAGGTCCGCGACGCCGGGCAGGCCGCTGGCGGAGGCGATCTCGACGACGGCGGTCGACCCGTCGGGCGAGAGCGCCCACGCCGCGGTGCAGGGCCGGCCGAGGGCGTCGGTCGTGGCGCTCTCGCGCAGGCGCGCCCCCCAGGCGTCCGCCAGGCACTCGGCGGTGCCCTCCCCCCCGTCGGCGACCGGCACGACGGCGACGTCGGCGGTCGGGTCCGCGGCGCGGACGCCGGCGGCGACGGCCTCCCCGGCCTCGCGCGTGCTCAGCGAGCCCTTGAAGGAGTCCACGGCCACGACGACGCGCAGGGGGCGGGGGCCTCCGGAGGTCCGCGCGCTCACGAGGAGGGCCGGCCGGTCGTGAGGTCGGGCGTGCTGGCGCGCAGCACGACCTCGCCGTCCACGTGGACGGTGCGCGGGCTCGCGGCGCGCTCCTGGAGCAGGAGGTGGACGGCCTGCTCGCCGATGCCCTGCAGGGGCAGTCGCACCGTCGTGAGCGCGGGGGTGACGTCGCGCAGGGTGGAGATGTCGTCGAAGCCGGCCACGGCCACGGCCCCGGGCAGGTCGACGCCGCGCTCGCGCAGGGCGGCCATGGCTCCGACGGCCATCACGTCGTTGACGGCGAAGACGCACCCCCGCGCGAACCCGGCGTCCAGGAGGCTGAGCATCGCGGCGTGCCCGCCGTCGCGCGTGAAGTCGCCGTGGACGACGAGCTCGTCCTGCACCTGGGCGCCCGCCGCGGACGCGCCGGCGCGGAAGCCCGCCAGCCGGTCCCGGGCGGTGAGCAGGCCGGGAGGGCCGGCGAGGACGGCGAAGCGGCGGTGGCCGAGCCCGACCAGCGCCCGCGCCAGGTCCCCGGCGCCGCGCTCGTTCTGCAGCACCACCGTGTCCACCGGGATCGACTCCTGGCTCACCAGGACGGCGCGGCCCCCCGCGGCCTCGAAGGCGGCCACCTCCTCGGCCAGGCGCGCCTGCACCGGCGCCTCGCCCGTCCGCGACCCGACGACGACGACGGCGCTGGCGCGCTGGCCGCGCAGCGCGGCCACGTGCTGGGCCTCCTTGACGGGGTCGCGGCCGGTCGTGCCGATCGTCACGACGAGGCCGCGCTCCTCGGCCGCGCGCACCACCCCGGCCGCCATCGTGGAGAAGTAGGGGTCCGCGATGTCGTGCACCACCAGCCCCACGACGCTCGTCCGCCCGCGGGCCATGGCCTGGGCGGGGCCGTTGGCGCTGTAGCCCAGCGAGGCCGCCGCCGCGAGGACGCGGTCGTGCAGGTCCGGCCGCACCTTGCGCGCGCTGCCGTTGACGGCGCGGGAGGCGGTCGCCAGCGAGACGCCGGCGGCGCGCGCGACGTCGCTGAGCGTGACCGCGGCCGCGCGCTCCGTGCGCGACGCCGGGGTGGCCGGAGGTGCGGACGGGTCGTCGGCGGCGTCGCCGGGCGCGGCCGTGCGGGTCTCGGTCATGGCACCTCCAGGGAAGACCGGGCCCCACCGTCCCAGAGGACCCCCAGGTGCCGCCCGTCCGACCGGATCTCGGGCGGGGCCTCCGAGGTGCCCGCTCCCGCCAGCCCCACCACGGCCACGACGAGCGCCGCCGTCCCGTCGAGCGGGACCTGGACCCACGGCACGGCCACGTGCTCCCCGAGCGGGGAGGTGCCGGACTCGCGGTGGACGCCGCAGCGAGCGCCCGTCGGGGAGCCCTCCGCCGCGGGGAGCGCCAGGTGCACCGACGACGACAGGCCCCCGGCGCTGGCGGACGCCGCCCGGCCCTGCGCGCCCCCCGGGGGCGTCCGGTCCTCGGCGCCCGGGACCTCCGGGCCGGCGACGGGCCAGCCGCCGACCCGCAGCGCGGGGGCCGGCTCGTCGTCGGCCCCCCGCGGGGCGACGGCGACGACGCGCACCTCCCAGGCGCCGCGGACCAGCGAGGTGGTCGTGACCCGGGGTCCCCAGCGCACGCGGCCGGGGAGGCCGCTCGCGTGGTCGGGCGCCGCGGGGTCGACGCCGTCGACCCAGTGGGCGCGCACCGACGAGCTCCCGCGCAGCGCGACGCCGTCGTCGAGGAGGTCGCCCGTGACCATGCCGCTGCGGTGGCTGGGCGCCCCGGCCGCGTCGAGCAGGGCGGCGGTGGAGTCCACGGGCGCCGTGGTGGTCGGCCCGGTGAGGGGCGGCGCCGTGGCCGTGGAGTACCCGAGCCGGGCGTACAGCGGCGCCTCGGTGCGCTCGTCACCGGGGAGGGCGTGGTCGGTGCCGTGGTTGAGGACGCGGACGACGCCGTCGGCGCGGGTGCCGCTGACGAGCCACCCGGGCGCCCGGACGAGCCGGCGGACGTCGCCCTCCTCGACGGGCAGCGGCTCCTCGACGTCGGTCCAGGCGGGGTGGTCGGCGGGCAGCGCGAGCCCGGAGAAGCCCGTCGACGCCCAGTACGTCGACCCGGGCCCGGTGTAGGACTGCTTCATCACCGGGAAGGCGCCGTGCCAGCCGAGGGACAGCAGGCCTCGCTCGTCGAGGCAGCCGGAGCCCAGGAAGTGCTGCAGCTGCCCCGTGGCCGCCCGTCGCAGGAGGCCCGGCGGGAGGTCCCCGGCCCCGGTGGCGGCTCCCGTCCAGAGGGAGGCCGCGGTCATCCGGTAGACGAGGCTGCGTCCCTGCACCAGCGGGGACCCGTCGGCGCCCTGGAGGGCGAGGACGTCGGCGAGGTAGCGGCCGAGACGCCGGCGCCACACCTCCTCCGCGGCGGTGCCGTCGGGGAGCCGCGCGGCCTCGAGCAGGTGCGGGGCGGTGCGGCGGGCCTGGTCGACCCACAGGTGCGGGTGGTGGTGCAGCACCCAGTCGCCGTAGTGGTCGAAGGCGCGCTCGCCGCCGTCGGACGTCCAGCCGTCCGCCCGCGCGAGCTGCTCGTGCAGGGCCAGCGTCCCCGCGAGCCCCTCGGGCGGCACGTCGCGCCCCTCGGCCACGAGGAGCGTCTCCACGACGGTGCGGAACCAGACCCAGTTGCTGTCGGGGTACCAGGCGCCCACGCAGGTCTGGAACCAGTCGAGCACCTGCTCGTGCTCCCGGGGCGCCAGCCGGTCGAGGAGCCACGGGCGGGAGAGGTCGAGGGCGACGGCGAGCGAGGCCGCCTCCACCCGCGCCTGGGGCACCTCGTCGGGGCGCGGCCAGCGCGTGGGGCTCCGCGGGTCGGTGCCCGCCACGAGGCCCTCGCGGTACCAGTCCATCAGGCCGTGGGGGTCCTCGCCGCCCTCCCCGCGGACGCGCAGCGCCGCGAGCACCAGGGAGCGGGCGAACGCCTCCAGCGCGTCGCTCGCCGGGCCCGCGCCCGACGGCGGGCCGGGGAGCGCGAAACCCGCCCGGTCCGCCGTGGCGAAGGGTCGCAGGGCGAGCAGCACGCGGTCGGCCACGGCCGCCCAGTGCTCGCGTCCCCAGCCGGTGCGCGGCGAGCGCGCCCAGTCCGGCGCGGGCAGGTCCGTCCCCGCGCGGGCCCGCGCGGCGGCCTCCCGGCTCGCCGCCCCTCGCTCGTGCCCTCGGTCCACGTCGCCCTCCGCTCCTCGTGCCGCTGCGCGTCGCCTCGCCACGACGCCCCGTCGGCCGCCCGTCGCGAGCTCCCGTCCGCCGCGACTCGTCCTTGACGGCGCCACGACGGGCTGCCTACAGTCAGGAAAGCGCTATCCAAGCACGTCGGGCCGCCGCAGGGGCGGTGCCGCCCACCCACCTCGGTCGCCGCCGCCGGAGGCGGCGCCGCGAGCACTGCGCGTCGTCCCAGGAGGCCAACGATGTCCACCCGAAACCGCACGCTGCGCATCGCCATGAGCGGTGTCACCGGCCGCATGGGCTACCGCCAGCACCTCGTGCGCTCGATCCTCCCGATCCGCGAGGCCGGTGGCGTGGTCGCCCCCGACGGCAGCCGCGTGCAGGTCGAGCCCGTGCTCGTGGGGCGCAACGAGGACAAGCTGCGCGAGCTGGCCGCGCGCCACGACGTCGAGCACTGGACGACGGACCTCGACGGCGTCGTGACCGACCCCGCGGTCGACGTCTACTTCGACGCCCAGGTCACCTCCCGGCGCGCCGCGGCCCTGACGGCCGCCATGAAGGCCGGCAAGCACGTCTACACGGAGAAGCCGACCGCCGAGACGCTGGACGAGGCGGTCGACCTCGCCCGCCTGGCGATGACGACGGGCGTCACCGTCGGCGTCGTGCACGACAAGCTCTACCTGCCGGGCCTGGTCAAGCTGCGCCGCCTCGTCGACGAGGGCTTCTTCGGCCGGATCCTGTCCCTGCGGGGGGAGTTCGGGTACTGGGTCTTCGAGGGCGACGGCCAGGCGGCCCAGCGCCCGAGCTGGAACTACCGCGCCGAGGACGGCGGCGGCATCACCGTCGACATGTTCTGCCACTGGAACTACGTGCTCGAGGGGATCCTCGGCAAGGTCGAGACGGTGACGGCGCGGACGGCCACCCACATCCCCACGCGCTGGGACGAGCAGGGCGCCGAGTACGCGGCCACGGCCGACGACGCCGCCTACGGCATCTTCGACCTCGAGGGCGGCGTCGTCGCCCAGATCAACTCCTCGTGGGCCGTGCGCGTGCACCGCGACGAGCTCGTGGAGTTCCAGGTGGACGGCACCCACGGCTCGGCCGTCGCCGGCCTCAACCGGTGCGTGGCGCAGCACCGCTCGCACACCCCGATGCCCGTGTGGAACCCGGACCTCCCCGTCACCGAGCCGTTCCGCGACCAGTGGCTCGACGTCCCGGCCAACGCCGACCTCGACAACGGGTTCAAGCGGCAGTGGGAGGAGTTCCTCCTCGACGTCGCCGCGGGGCGCCCGCACCGCTACGACCTGCTGTCGGCCGCCCGCGGCGTCCAGCTGGCCGAGCTCGGCCTGCGCAGCTCGGCGGAGGGCCGCCGCCTCGAGGTGCCGGAGATCGTCCTGTGAGCGCGCTCGACGAGCGGACGACCGCCACCGCCGCGCCGCTGGGCGAGCGCGCCGGCAGCGGCGTCGTGCTGGCCCTGCCCGACGCCGCGGGGGAGCTCGTGCGCCACGAGCTGCGCGAGCCGGTGCGCTGGACCCGGCCGGACGGCCCGCCCGCCTCGCGCCGCGTCTACGCGGCGGCGCACGTGGTGCCGCCGGGCACGGCCGACAACGTCCCGGGCGCCCCGGCGGCGGTCGACTGGGACTCGACGCTGGCGTACCGGCACGAGATCTGGTCCCACGGGCTCGGGGTCGCGGACGCCATGGACACCGCTCAGCGCGGCGCCGGCCTGGACTGGGCCGCCGTGCAGGAGCTGGTGCGGCGCTCGGCGGCCGAGGCCGCCTCCGTCGGCGGGCTCATCGCCTGCGGCGCCGGCACCGACCAGCTCGACCTGGCGTCCCTGCCGTCGGGCCGCGCCGGGGTCCGCGCCGTCCTCGACGCCTACCGCGAGCAGGTGGAGCTCGTCGCCGGCGCGGGGGCCACCGTCATCCTCATGGCCTCCCGGGCGCTGGCGCGGGTGGCGCAGGGCCCGCAGGACTACCTCGACGTCTACGGGACGCTCCTCGAGGAGGCCGCGGCGCCCGTCGTCCTGCACTGGCTGGGCCCCATGTTCGACCCGGCGCTGTCCGGCTACTGGGGCAGCGACGACGTCGCGACGGCGTCGGACCTCGTGCACGAGCTCATCGCGGCGCGGTCGGACAAGGTCGACGGCATCAAGATGTCTCTCCTGGACGCCGAGCCCGAGAAGGTGCTGCGCGCGCGGCTGCCCGAGGGCGTGCGCATGTACACCGGCGACGACTTCAACTACCCCGAGCTCGTCGTCGGCGACGAGAGCGGGCGCTCCGACGCCCTGCTCGGCATCTTCGCCGCGATCTACCCGGCGGCCTCGGAGGCGCTGCAGGCCCTCGACGCCGGGGACGACGCCCGCGCCCTGGCCCTGCTCGAGTCCACGCAGGAGCTGGGGCGGCACGTGTTCGCGGCCCCGACGTCCTCCTACAAGACGGGGATCGCCTTCCTGTCCTGGCTCAACGGGCACCAGCCGGCGTTCGCGATGGTCGGGGGGATGCACGCGGCCCGCTCGGTGCCGCACCTGGCCCGCACCCTGGTGCTCGCCGACGAGGCGGGGCTGCTGCGCGACCCGGCGCTGGCCGCCACGCGCATGCGCTCGCTGCTCGCGGTCGCGGGGGTGGACGCGTGAGCGCCCCGACCGCGGGCGCGCAGGGGACCGGCGTCCCGGCCGCGCGGGGGGCGGCCGGGACGCCGGGCTCACCCGTCGGGGACCTCGCGCGGCTGTCGCTGAACACGGCGACGACGAAGCGGTGGAGCCTCGCCGAGGCCGTCGACGGCGCCGCGCGGGCGGGCCTGCCCGCCGTCGGGCTCTGGCGCGACCGCGTCGAGGAGGCCGGCCTGGAGCGCGCGGCCCGCCTCGTGCGCGACGCGGGGCTGCGGGTCTCGAGCCTGTGCCGCGGCGGGTTCCTCACGGCCGCCGACGCCGACGGGCGGGCGGCGGCGCTGGAGGACAACCGCCGCGCCGTCGAGGAGGCGGCGACGCTGGGGACGCGCGACCTCGTCATGGTGCTCGGAGGGCTGCCCGAGGGCAGCCGAGACCTGGCGGGCGCCCGCGCCCGCGCGGCCGACGCCCTGGCCGAGCTCGTCCCGACCGCCCGTGAGCACGGCGTCCGGCTGCTGCTCGAGCCCCTGCACCCCATGTACTGCGCGGACCGCGCGGTGCTCTCCACGCTCGACCAGGCCCTCGACGCGGCGGGCCCGCACCCCGCCGAGGACGTCGCCGTCGTCGTCGACACCTTCCACGTCTGGTGGGACCCCGCGCTGGAGGCGGCCGTCGCCCGGGCCGGCCGCGAGGGCCGGCTCGCGAGCTACCAGGTGTGCGACTTCCTCGTCCCGATCGCCGAGGACCCGCTCCTGTCCCGCGGGATCATGGGCGACGGCGTCGTGGACTTCGGCCCCGTCAGCCGCTGGGTGGCGCAGGCCGGCTACACCGGCGACGTCGAGGTGGAGGTCTTCAACGCGGAGGTCTGGGCGACCGACGGGCACGAGGTGCTGCGGCGCGTCGTCGAGCGCTACCGCGAGCTCGTCCTGCCCCACCTGGGCTGAGCGCCAGCGGCCCCAGCCCTACCCGGCGTCGGTGCGGCGCCCTCCGGCCGCGCGGGCGCCGGTCAGGCCAGCCGGTCGTAGGTCTCGGCCGTGACCGGGCGCAGCAGGGGCAGGCCCGCGGCGAGCCGCTCGACCTCCTCGACGGCGCCGTCGCCGAGCCGCAGCAGCTCGCTGCCCAGCGCCCCGGCGACGTGCGGCGTCAGGAGGACGTCGGGCAGGTCCCACAGGGGGGAGGTCGGCTCCGGCACCTCCGGCTCCGTGACGTCGAGCACGGCCGAGATGCGACCGGCGACGAGCTCGCGGACGAGCGCGCCCTCCTCGACGAGCGCGCCGCGCGCGGTGTTGACGAGGGCGGCGCCGTCGCGCAGCAGCCCCAGGCGGCGGGCGTCGAGCATGCCGCGGGTCGAGGGCAGCAGGGGCGCGTGGAGGCTCACGACGTCGCTCGTGCGCAGGAGGTCGTCGAGGTCGAGCAGCTCGGCGCCCAGCTCGCGCGCCTCCTCCGCGTCCAGGGTCGGGTCCGCGAGGACGACCTCGACGTCGAAGGGGCGCAGCAGCTCCAGCAGGCGGCGCCCGACGACCGAGGCGCCCACGACCCCCACGCGGCGCGCGTGCACCCCGTGGTCCGACAGCAGCTCCCGCACGTCGAGGGGGCCGCGCGCCTCCCGGTAGCGGCTCCGGGCCAGCAGCACGCCCTTGAGCGAGAGCAGGATGGTCGCGAGCGCGTACTCGGCCACGGGGAGCGCGTTGAGCCGAGCCTGGCTGGAGACCAGCAGGCCGCGCCCGACCGCGCCGCGCGTGACGACGGGCCGGACCGAGCCCGCGCTGTGCACGACGGCGCGCAGAGCCGGCGCTGCGGCGAGGACCTCCTCGTCCAGGAGGTCCGTGCCCCAGCCGGTGACCAGGACGTCCGCCCGGGCGAGAGCGGATGCCGCAGCCGGGGACCGGTGGTCCTCGGGCGTGGGGTGGACGTCCACCTCGCCGACGGCGCTGAGCCGCTCACGGGCGGCGGGGGTGAGGAAGCGCCGGGGCAGCGGCTCGGGCAGGGCCAGGAGGATGCGCACGCCCGCAGGCTAGGAGAGCGCTTGCCGCGCAGGGAGGACCGCACCCGTCGCCGCCCCGGGGAGGGCCGCGACGGGTGCGACGGGTCAGGCTCGGGCGCCGGCCAGGTGCTCCTCGAGCGTCGTCCGCGCGCCCTCGGCGTGCAGCGACGCCAGCGCCGCGCGGTACGGCGTCGTGAAGGCCTCCTGCTCGGCGAGGTCGCCGAAGAGGTCCTCGTCGCGCAGGAACGCGAGGTCGTCGCCCTCGAGCTGGGCGCGAGCCGCCGCGGTGCGCCCCTCGGCGTCCGCGTCGACGACCTCGATCGGCTCGCCCTGCTCGTCGACGCCCTCGGCGTAGCGGGCCCACGCGGCGACGACCAGCGCGGCGTGCGCGACCGAGCGGCCGGCCTCGAGGTTCTCGCGCACGACCGGCAGCAGCCAGGTGGGGATGCGGTTGCTGCTGTCCGCGCACAGGCGCGCGAGCGTGTCGCGCACCTCCGGGTTCGCGAACCGCTCGACGAGCCCCGGCTTGTAGGCGTCGAGGTCCACGCCCGGCACCGGGTCGAGCGTCGGCGTCGCCTCCTCGTCCATGTAGGCGAGCAGGAAGCGCGCGAACAGGTCGTCCTGGCAGACCTCGTGGGCGTAGCGGTGGCCCGCCAGGTAGCCGAGGTAGCACAGCGCCTGGTGGCTCGCGTTGAGCAGGCGCAGCTTCATCAGCTCGTAGGGGTGGACGTCGTCGACGACCTGCACGCCGACGCGCTCGTAGGGCGGGCGGCCCGAGCCGAAGCGGTCCTCCAGGACCCACTGGACGAAGGGCTCGCACACCACGGGCCACGCGTCCTGGACGCCGAACCGCTCGGCGACGGCGGCCCGGTCCTCGTCCGTCGTCACGGGCGTGATGCGGTCCACCATCGAGTTGGGGAAGGGCACCTCGGCCTCCACCCAGTCCGCCAGGTCGCCGCCGGTGCGCTCCTCGCGCTCCCGGGCGTAGGCGGTGATCATCCTGTGCGCCACGTCGCCGTTGCCCTGGATGTTGTCGCAGGACATGACCGTGAAGGCGGGCACGCCGCGCTCGCGGCGGCGGCGCAGGGCCTCGGTGATGAGGCCGAACGTCGTCTGCGGGGCGGCGTCGCCGGTCAGGTCGGCCTGCAGCCGCGGGTCGCGGGTGTCGAGCTCCCCCGTGACCGGGTGCACGTGGTAGCCGCCCTCGGTGACCGTCAGCGAGACGACGCGGACGGCCGGGTCGGCCATCTTCTCCAGGACGGCCTCGGGGTCCGCCGGGGCGAAGAGGTACTCGGAGATCGAGCCGACGACGCGCGGCTCGTACGTGCCGTCGGGGTGCTTGAGGACCAGGGTGTAGAGGCGGTCCTGCGCCGCCATGATCTCGGCCATCCGCTCGTCGCCCGGCAGGACGCCGACGCCGCAGATGCCCCAGTCGAGGGCCTCGCCCTGCTCCATGAGCCGGTCGAGGTACATGGCCTGGTGCGCCCGGTGGAAGCCGCCCACCCCGAAGTGGACGATCCCCGTGCGCACCGCGCCGCGGTCGTAGGACGGCACGGGCAGCGACGGGTCGAGCGAGCCGAGGTCCTTCGCGGACAGCGGGGTCGGGCTCATCGAGCGGCCTCCTGGCGGGTGCGGGAGCGGGTCACTTGACGGCGCCGAGCGAGAGGCCCTGGACGAGCTTGTCCTGGGCGGCGAAGCCGGCGATCAGCACGGGCAGGGAGACGACCGTCGCGGCCGCGCAGACCTGGGCCAGGAAGAGCCCCTGGCTCGTCACGAAGCTCGTGAGGAAGACGGGAGCCGTGCCGGCGACGACGCCGGTCAGGGACCGCGCGAGGAGCAGCTCCTGCCAGCTGAAGATGAAGCAGATGAGCGCGGTGGCGGCGATGCCCGGCATCGCCACCGGGGCGACGACGCTGCGCAGCGTGCGGATCAGCCCGGCGCCGTCCAGCTGCGCCGCCTCGAGCATCTCCACCGGCACCTCGGCGAGGAACGAGCGCATCATCCACACCGCGATCGGCAGGTTCATCGCCGTGTACAGGGCGATGAGCAGGCCGATCTGGTCGAGCGCGCCGGTCGTGACGGCGAAGAGGTAGAGCGGCAGCACGGCGGCGACGATCGGCAGGAAGCGGGTCGACAGCAGGAAGAACAGGACGTCCGACCACCGCTTGACCGGCCGGATCGAGAGCGCGTACGCCGCCGGGATCGACAGCGCGAGCACGAGCAGCGTCGAGACCACGGACGCCGTCGCCGAGTTGATCAGGGCGGGCCAGGCGTTGCTGCTGCCGAAGAAGCTGCGGTAGCCGTCGAGGGTGAGCGGGGCGAGCAGCGACGGCGGGTTCGTCGCGGCGTCCACCTCGCGGTGCAGGGACGTCAGCACCATCCACAGCGCCGGGGTGGCGAACAGCAGGCCCACGGCCCACGCCGCCACCCCCCACAGCGGGTTCGGTCGGTTGAGCTTCGAGTGCTTGCGGTAGGTCTGCCGCGGCGGGGCGGCGTCGGCCGCGGCGGCCGTGGTGGAGGGGGCGGTGGCAGCCATCAGCTGTCCTCCTTCAGGAGCGACGAGGCCGAGCGCAGGGCGAAGGTGGCGACGACGATCGTGCCGATCACGACGATGACGCCCTGGGCGGCGGCGAGCCCGTAGTCCTGCCGCACGAAGAACGTCTGGTAGATCGTGTACGGCAGGTTGGCCGTGCCGAGCGCACCTGACGTCATCGTGAAGACGGCGTCGAAGTTCTGGACGATGAAGATCGCCCCGAGCGTGGCGCCCAGGTCGATGTAGCGGCGCAGGTGCGGCAGCGTGATGTACCGGAACGCCTGGAAGGGGCTGGCGCCGTCCATCTTGGCCGCCTCGAAGGCGTCGGCCGGCCGGCTCTGCAGGCCCGCCAGCAGGATCAGCATCATGAACGGCGTCCACTGCCAGATCAGGGCCAGCTCGATGGAGATCAGCGGGTACTGCGTCAGCCAGGCCACCTGTGGCGGGCTCGAGGACCCGAACAGCCCCCACACCCAGGTCAGGACGCCGTTGACGAGCCCGTAGCTGGGGTTGAGGATCGCGTGCTTCCACAGCAGCGCCGCGGCGACCGGCACGACGAGGAACGGCGCGATCATCAGGGTGCGCACGGCGCCGCGGCCGAAGAACTGGCGGTCCAGCAGCAGGGCGATGAGCAGGCCCAGCACGAGGCTGACGCCGACGACGACCACCGTGAGCACGATGGTCGTGACGACGGACGAGCGCAGGTTCGCGTCGGTGAAGACCTGCGCGTAGTTGCTGAAGCCGGCGAAGCCGCGCTCGTCCGGCCGCAGCGCGTTCCAGCTGATGAACGAGATGACGATGGTCGTGGCGAACGGCAGCTGCGTCATGACGACGATGAACACCAGCGCCGGCACGAGGGGGGCGCGGCGGACCCAGCCGGCCTTGCGTGAGGCGGCGCGCTGCTGCTGCGGTGGGGGCTCGGCAAGGACGGTCCGCTGCTGCGGCGTCGTCTCGCTGACGCTCATGGGCTCTCCTGCGGGGGCCTGGGGGGCGGTGGACGGCGAGCGGTCGCGGGGTGCGCGCGCCGCCGGGGGAGCGCCCCGCCGAGGGGCGCGGGACCGGCCCCGCTGCGGCGGCGGGGCCGGTCCGGCTCAGGACCCGGAGGTCATGTGCAGGGCGTCACTTGTAGTTGTCGGCGACGGCCTGGGCCGCCTCCTGGCCCCGGTCGAGCGACTCCTGGACCGTGCCCTGCCCGGCGATGTTGGAGCTGATGTCCTGCGAGATCGTCGTGGCGAGGTCGGCGAACTCCGGGATGGCGACGAACTGGATGCCCGGCGCCGGCCGCGGCTGCACGCCCGGGTCGTTCGGGTTCGCCGAGGAGATGGCGGCCTCGGTGGCCTCGGCGAAGGCGCCGGCGACCTCGAGGTACTCCTCGTTCTCGTAGGTCGAGGCGCGCTTGCCGGCGGGGACGCTGGACCAGCCGATCTCGGCGCCGACGAGCTCCTCGTACTCCTGGCTGGAGGCCCAGGAGATGAACTCCCACGCGGCGTCCTGCTTCTCCGACGCCGCCTGGATGCCCCAGGCCCACGAGTAGATCCACCCGGCGGACTCGGTCTCGACGACCGGCGCCGGGGCGTAGCCGATGCTCCCGGCGACGGGGGAGCCCTCCGCCTCGAGGGAGCCGGCGGCCGACGTCGCGTCGTACCACATGGCCGTGCCGCCCTGGGTCATGGCGTTGAGGCACTCGGTGAAGCCGGCCTGGGCGGCGCCCGCCTCGCCGTGCTGCTGGACGAGGTCGACGTAGAACTGCGTGGCCTCGACGAACTCGGGGGAGTTGACCTGGGCGTTCCAGTCGGCGTCGAACCACGTGCCGCCGAAGGTGTTGACGACCGTGGTCAGCGGCGCGAAGACCTGGCCCCACCCGGGCAGGCCGCGCAGGCAGATGCCGCGGGTGCCGTTCGGGTCGTCGATCTGGGCGGCGAGGTCGGCCACCTCCTGCCAGGTCGGCTGCTCCGGCATGGTCAGCCCGGCCTGCTCGAAGAGGTCGGTGCGGTACATGAGGAACGAGGACTCGCCGTAGAAGGGCTCGGCGTAGATCTCGCCGTCCGAGCCCGTCAGCCCCGCCGAGATGGGCTCGAGGATGTCGTCCTGGGCGAAGTCCGCGTCCTGCTCGGCGTAGTCGCTCAGCGGGGCGAGCCAGCTGTTCTCGGAGAAGAACGGCACCTCGTAGTTGCTGATGGTCGCGACGTCGTACTGGGCGGCCTGCTGCGAGAAGTCCTGCGCGATCAGGGCGCGGACGTCGTTCTCCGGCTGGACCGTGAACTGGACCTCGATCCCGGTCTCCTCGGTGAAGTGCTCCGCCGTCAGCTGCTGGAGGTCCTCCATCTGCGGGTTGTTGACCATGATCACGCTGATGCTGTCGGCGGTGCCGTCGGTGCTGCCTCCGCCGCCACCGCCGCCACCTCCGCCCGCGCCGCCGCACGCCGTGCTGGCGAGGGCGACCGTCGAGAGAGCGGCGAGCGCGAGGGGGGCACGTCGTCGTGCGGTCATGCGGTCGTGTCCTTCCGGAGCAGGGGGAGGGCCGTGGTCGCTCGCCGGGAGGCACGTCCTCGTGCCGGCGTCGCCGTGGGCGGCGCCGGGCGCCGCGTGCAGCAGATGAGACCGGGCGCGACCCCCGGCCGTCAAGACCGACACTCGCATGTGACCTGCAGGCGCTCAGATGAGCGCGCTTCGCGGTCGTGCGGCCGTCGCCGCGGGCGGAGCCCCCTACGCTCGCCGCGTGCGCGTCCTCGTGGTCGGGTCCGGTGCTCGCGAGCACGCCCTCGCCGTCGCCCTCGCGGCCGACGACGACGTCTCCGACGTCCTCGTCGGCCCGGGCGGGCCGGGCGTCGCCGACGTCGCCGAGGTGGTGCCCCTCGACCCGCTGGACGGCGCGGCGGTCGCCGCGCTCGCCCGCGAGCGCGGCGTCGACCTCGTCGTGGTCGGGCCGGAGGCCCCGCTCGTCGGCGGCGTGGCGGACGCCGTGCGGGCGGCGGGCGTCGACTGCTTCGGCCCGTCGGCCGTCGCGGCCCGCCTGGAGGGGAGCAAGGCGTTCGCGAAGGACGTCATGGCGTCGGCGGACGTGCCCACCGCGATGGCGCGCGTGTGCACCGACGTCGACCAGGTGGCCGCCGCGCTCGACGCCTTCGGCGCCCCCCACGTCGTCAAGGACGACGGCCTCGCCGGGGGCAAGGGCGTCGTCGTGACGAGCGACCGCGAGGAGGCGCTCGCCCACGCGCGCTCCTGCCTCGAGGGCCGACCGGGGGCGGGCGCCTCGGCCGTCGTCGTCGAGGAGTTCCTGGACGGCCCCGAGGTCTCGCTGTTCGTGCTCTGCGACGGGCGCGACGTCGTCCCCCTGGCGCCGGCGCAGGACAGCAAGCGCCTGCGCGACGGCGACGAGGGCCCGAACACCGGCGGCATGGGGGCCTACTCGCCGCTGCCGTGGGCCCCCGAGGGGCTCGTGGACGAGGTGGTGGAGCGCGTCGCCCAGCCGGTCGTCGACGAGATGGCCCGCCGCGGCACGCCCTTCGCCGGCGTCCTGTACTGCGGGCTGGCCCTGACCTCCCGCGGCGTGCGGGTGGTGGAGTTCAACGCGCGCTTCGGCGACCCCGAGACGCAGGTGGTCCTGCCGCGGCTGCGCACCCCGCTGGGCGGGCTGCTGCGCGCCGCGGCCACCGGCCGGCTGGCCGAGGCCGCCCCCCTCGGGTGGTCCTCCGACGCCGCGGTCGTCGTCGTCCTCGCGGCGGGCGGCTACCCGGCCGCCCCGCGCGCCGGGGACCCGCTGTCCGGCCTGGAGGCCGCGGCGGCCGTCCCGGGTGCCCGCGTGCTCCACGCGGGCACGGCCGCCGGGGCGGACGGCGCGCTCGTGGCCTCGGGCGGCCGCGTCCTGTCGCTCGTCGGCACGGGTGCCACCCTCGCCGACGCGCGCGCCGCGGCCTACGCGGCCGTGGCCGAGGTCGGGCTCCAGGGCGGCCAGCACCGCACCGACATCGCGGCGGCCTCCGCCGCCCTCGCCGAGGAGGTGGGCGCGTGAGCGCCGACGAGACGTCCGCCGCGCCGGAGCTGCCGGGCTGGCGGCACGTCCGCTCGGGCAAGGTCCGCGACCTCTACGAGCCCGCGGGTGCCGCGCCGGGGGAGGGCGACCTCCTCGTCGTGGCCAGCGACCGCGTCAGCGCGTTCGACCACGTGCTGCCCACGCCGGTGCCCGACAAGGGCGCCGTGCTCACCGCCCTGTCGCTGTGGTGGTTCGAGCGCCTCGCGGACGCCGGTCTCGGCGTGCCCGACCACGTGCTGTCCGCGGAGGTCGGCCCCGACGACGCCTCGTCCGGCGTGCCGGCCGCCGTCGCCGGCCGGGCGGTCCGGTGCCGGCGCCTGGCGATGCTGCCCGTGGAGTGCGTGGCCCGCGGCTACCTCACCGGCTCGGGCCTCGCGGACTACCGGGCGAGCGGCGCCGTCTGCGGCGTCGAGCTGCCCGCCGGGCTCGAGGACGGCTCGCGCCTCCACCGGCCCCTGTTCACGCCGGCCACCAAGGCCGAGGTGGGCCACGACGAGAACGTCAGCTTCGCCGTCGTCGCGGACGTGCTGGGCCCCGAGCTCGCCGAGCGCGCCCGCGACATCACCCTGCGCCTGTACGCGCTCGGCGACGAGCTGGCCCGCGAGCGCGGCGTCCTGCTCGCCGACACCAAGATCGAGCTGGGGCTGCCGCCGGGGGTCGACGTCGGCTCGCCCGGGGCCCCCGACGCGCTCGTCCTCGCCGACGAGGTGCTGACGCCGGACTCCTCCCGCTTCTGGGACGCCGCGTCGTGGTCGCCGGGCCGCGCGCAGCCGAGCTTCGACAAGCAGTTCGTGCGCGACTGGCTCCTCTCCGACGCCTCCGGCTGGGACCGCCGCTCCGACGCGCCGCCGCCCCCGCTGCCGGACGACGTCGTCGCCGCCACCCGCGGGCGCTACGTCGAGGCCTACGAGCGCCTCACCGGCCGCCGCTGGGGCTGAGCCGGGTCGCCGCCGCGGCCCGCCGGGGCGACGGTGGGCCATGACCACCGCCCCGCCGGGACCGCCCGTCGACGCCCGCACGGCCGCTGCCACCGCCGAGGCGGCTCGCGCCCTGCTCGACGCGCTGGACGCCGAGCAGCGCGACCAGCTGCGCAGCCGGCTGGACGACCGCGACCGGCGGCGGTGGACCTACGTGGACGGACGGCACCCCGGCCTCGTC
The DNA here is from genome assembly GCF_947495735.1 of uncultured Pseudokineococcus sp. Lineage (GTDB taxonomy): Bacteria > Actinomycetota > Actinomycetes > Actinomycetales > Quadrisphaeraceae > Pseudokineococcus. The sequence goes on along the minus strand of NZ_CANMAA010000022.1, from coordinate 23,650 downwards.
CTCGGGGACCTGGACGCGCGCCGGCACGAGCTCGCGCTGGCGCTGCTGGCCTCGGCCGGGGACGACCGCGACGGCGGCAGCGGCGTCGTGCGCGGCGCCGTCGAGCTCGAGCGGGTCCGCCAGGGGCTCGCGGCCGAGCACGCCGCGGCGGGGACGCCGCTGGACCCGCCGTCGCTGGAGGGCCGCGACGACCCCGACCCCTACGCGCTGCGCCTGGAGGGCGAGCCGGGGAGCGCGGCGTGGGGGTGGCGGGTCAGCGGTCACCACCTCGCCGTCCACGTCGCCGTCGTCGACGAGCGCGTGCACGTCACCCCCCACTTCGTCGGGGCCCAGCCCGCGGTCGTCCCGCGCGGGCCGCGCGCCGGGTGGCGGCTGCTGGGCCCCGAGGAGGACCTGGCGCGCGACGTCCTGGCCGCCCTGGACGCCGACCGGCTCGCGCTCGCGCGCCCGTCCGGCACGGCGCCGGCCGACGTCCTGACGGGCACCGACCCGGTGGCCGACCCCGGCGTGCTGCCGCGCGGACTGGCCCACCGCGACATGCCGCCGGCGGCGCAGCGCTCCCTGGAGCTGCTCGTCCAGCGCTACCTGCGGCGGGCGCCCGCCGCCTACGCCGCCGCCTGCTGGGAGGAGGTCCTCGCCGACGGCCTCGGCGGGGTGGAGCTCACATGGCTGGGCTCGCTCGTCCGCGGCGAGGGCCACTACTACGCCGTCCGGGCGCCGAGCCTGCTGCTCGAGCTGGACGACACCCAGCACGGCGCGGACCACGTGCACACCGTCTGGCGCCACCTGCGCGACGACTTCGGCGGGGACCTCCTGCGCGAGCACCTGCGCGCCCGCCACTGACGGCCCCCGCCGGGCGCCCCGCGGTCTGCGGTGCCCCGGCCGGGGCAGGAGCCGGCGGGAGGGGGCCGGCGACGGGGCGGCCGGCGACGGGGCGGCTGGTGACGGGGTGCCGGGGCGCAGGGCGTGGGGCATGGTCGTCGGCATGAGCGAGACGAGCAGCGCGCGGGAGCGAGAGGTCGACGTCGTCGTCATCGGGGGCGGGTCGACCGGGGAGAACGTGGCCGACCGCGCCCACCGGGGCGGGCTCGGCGAGGTGGTCGTCGTCGAGGACGAGCTGGTCGGCGGGGAGTGCTCCTACTGGGCGTGCATGCCCAGCAAGGCGCTGCTGCGCCCGACGGCCGCCCTGGAGGCGGCCCGGCGCGTGCCCGGCGCGCAGGCCGCCGTGACCGGCGAGGTCGACGTCGAAGCGGTGCTGGCCCGCCGCACCTCCTTCACCAGCGACTGGGACGACGCCAGCCAGGTCGAGTGGGTCGAGGGCGCCGGGCTGGAGCTGGTGCGCGGCCGCGCGCGCCTGGACGGCGAGCGCCGCGTCGTGGTGACGACGTCCGACGGCGGGACGACGACGCTCACCGCGCGGCACGCGGTCGTCGTGGCGGTGGGCTCGACGCCGGTCACGCCCCCGATCGACGGGCTGGACGGCGTCCGGCACTGGTCGAGCCGGGAGGCCACGTCCTCCCGCTCGGTCCCGCCGCGCCTGCTGGTGCTCGGCGGCGGCGTCGTCGGCAGCGAGCTGGCCACCGCCTACCGCCGCCTGGGCTCGGAGGTGTCCCTCGTGGCCGGCTCGGCCGTGCTGTCGCCGATGGAGCCGCGCGCCGGCGAGCTGGTCGGCGACGCCCTGCGCGAGATGGGCGTCGAGGTCGTCGTCGGCTCGCGCGCGCAGTCGGTGGAGCGCGACGGCGACGAGGGCGAGGTCTGCCTGACGCTCGACGACGGCCGGGTGCTCGTCGGCGACGAGCTGCTCGTGGCCACCGGGCGCAAGCCCCAGACCGGGGACCTGGGGCTGGAGACGGTCGGGCTGGAGCCCGGCGACGCCCTGGACATCGACGCCGCGGGGCAGGTCCGCGGCGCCTCCGGGCAGTGGCTGTACGCGGCCGGCGACGTCACCGGCCTCGCGCCCCTGACGCACATGGGCAAGTACGCCGCCCGCGCGGTCGGCGACGTCGTCGCAGCCCGTGCGCGCGGCGAGGCGGCCGAGGAGCCCGCGGCCTGGACGAAGCACGCCACGACGGCGCTGCACCGCGCGGTCACGCAGGTCGTCTTCACCGACCCGGAGGTCGCCTCCGTCGGGATGACGTCGCAGCAGGCGCGCGACGCGGGCCTGGACGTGCGCGTCGTCGAGCTGGACCTCGCCGTCGCGGGCTCCGCGCTGCACGCCGACGGGTACACCGGGTGGGCGTGCATGGTGGTCGACGAGAGCCGTCGCGTGGTCGTGGGCATGACCTTCGTCGGCCAGGACGTCGCCGAGCTCTGCCAGTCCGCGGCGATCGCCGTCGCCGGCGAGGTGCCGCTCGAGCGGCTCTGGCACGCCGTCCCGCCGTACCCGACCATCAGCGAGGTCTGGCTCCGGCTGCTGGAGGCCTACGGCTTCTGAGCCCCTCCGGCCCCCCCGGTGCGCGGCCGTGCCGGGGGGCCGGGCGCCGACGGCGCCCGCCGGTCAGCGCGCGAGCCGGCGTCCCGCGCCCAGGTAGCGGCGGACGGCGAGGCGCTGGGCCGCGCGGGCGAGCGGGCTCGCCAGGCGCGCGGGCGCCCAGACGAGGCGCGAGCGCGAGGCGACCGTCATCACGACGGCGTCGTCGTCCCGGTGCTCGAGGAGGAAGACCTCCTGGCCCTCCTCGGGGTGCGGCTGCAGCGCCTCGTAGGCGAAGCCGGCGCGGCGCGGGGCGTCGACCACCTCGCTCACGCGGCACCGGGCCACCAGCAGGCCCCGGGGCCCGACGCTCTGGCGCACCTCCACCCCCGGGGCGACCCCGGGGGTGGAGGTGGGCACGGAGACGCCGGCGAGGCGCTGGACGTCCCAGCCGAGGAGGCCGGCGCGGGCGCGGGCGAAGGCGCGGGCGCCCTGCCCGACCACCCCGGGCCCGACGACGCGGCTGACGCGGGTGTCCTGCCAGCCCGGGCCCCACCCCGGCCAGGTGTCCGGGCCGTCCTCGGCGCGGGTGCGCGAGAGGTCCAGGGGCGCGCTCACGCGTCCGGGACCTCGGTCGCGCCGGCGCCGGCGAGGTCGAGCACCCGCGCGCCCTCCGGGCCGAGGGCGCCGAGCTGGGACAGGTAGATGCCCCGGCCCGGCCCGGAGACGATCGCGTCGTGGATCGGCACCACGAGCCGCGGGCCGACCGCGCGGGTGAAGGCGACGGTCTCCTTCAGCGAGGTCCACGGCGCCGTCAGCGGCGCGGCCAGGACGTCGACGCCCTCGGGGACGGCGGTGTAGGCGTCACCGGGGTGGAAGAGCACGGGCTCGCCGCCCCCTCCGCCGTCGCCCGGCCCCCCGAGCAGCACGCCCACGTTGCCGATGACCGGGATGTCGTCGTGGATGACGGCGTGCTCGCCGCCGACCGCGCGCAGCGGCAGGTCGACGACCCGCGTCGTCGCGCCGGCGGCCAGGGCCTCGGCGCCCCACCGGCCGTCCGCGGCCGTCTGCGGCTCGGCGAGCACGCGCGCTCCCGGGTTGGCGTCGCGCAGGGCCTCGAAGCGGCCCTGCGCCGGGTCGAGGTGGTCGGGGTGGGCGTGCGTGACGACGACGGCGTCGAGGTCGCGCAGGTCCTCCCAGCCCGGCGTGAGGACGCCGGGGTCGAGCAGGACGCGGGCGCCGCCCGCCTCCACCAGCAGGGTCGAGTGGCCCAGGTGCGTGATGCGCATCCCGACACGATGGCACCGCGGGCGTGCGCGCACGAGCCCGCGCCCCCTCGTCCGGGCTCGCGCCCCGTGCTCCGGCGGGGTCCTCCGGCGCCCGGGCGTCCAGCCTCCGCCCAGTGGCGGGTGGCACCATGACGCCACTGTCCGACGCGGTCGCCCACGCGGCGCCACCACCGGCCCGCCCGCCCGCGCACCAGAGACCGGAGGAGCCCGCGTGGCCCAGTCGACCAGCCCCCGCGAGGAGCGCGCCGCCCGCGCTGCCGCCCTGCGAGAGCAGCAGCGCCGCAAGGAGCGCCGTCAGCGCGGGCTCATCATCGGGATCACCGCGGCGGTCATCGCGGCCCTGGTCGCGGCGGTCGCCTTCGTGCTCGTGACGACGCAGTCCCAGCGCGAGGAGGAGCAGGCCGCCCTCGAGGCGCCGATCGACGGGGTGCAGACCTTCGAGGACCTCGGCCGCGACCACGTCACCGGGGCCGTGGACTACGCCCAGACCCCGCCGGTGGGCGGGGACCACCAGGCCGTCTGGTGGAACTGCGGCGTCTACCCGGAGCCGGTCGTCGACGAGAACGCCGTCCACTCCATGGAGCACGGCGCGGTGTGGATCACCCACGACCCCGCCCTGCCCCAGGAGCAGGTCGACCAGCTGGTCGCGGCCGCCGAGTCCTACGACTACACGCTCGTGAGCCCGTACGAGGGCATGGAGAGCCCCATCACCCTGAGCGCCTGGGGCGCCCAGCTCGCCGTCGAGGACGCCTCCGACGAGCGCATCGCCCCCTTCCTCGCCCAGTACGTGCAGGGCGAGCAGACGCCGGAGCCGGGCGCCGCCTGCACGGGCGGCGTCTCCTGATGGCCCCGGCGACGGAGCCCTCGCCGGGCGGTTCGCACGACGTCCTCGACGTCGAGGGACGCCCTGCGCAGGAGCGGGCGGCGGACGCCCGGTCGCGGCGCCGCACGCGCGCGGTCGTGGTGGCCGGGTCGGTGGCCACCGGGGCGCTCCTGCTGGTGCTCGGTGTCGTGCTCGGCCTGCACTGGGGGGCGGCGACGGAGCCGGCGACGCCCACGGCCGGGTCGGTGGAGGCCGGCTTCTCCCTCGACATGCAGGCGCACCACCGCCAGGCCGTGGAGATGTCCACGCTCGTGCTCGACCGGACCGACGACGAGGTGGTCCGCGCCGTCGCCCGCGACATCCAGCTCACGCAGCAGCAGCAGGCCGGCCAGATGTACGGCTGGCTCGAGCAGTGGGGCCTCGGCCAGGGGCGCACCGAGCCGGTGATGGGGTGGATGGCCGACCACGACACGAGCGGCCACGACGCGGCCGACCACGACATGAGCGGCCACGACATGAGCGGCCACGACATGGCGGTGCCGGCCGACGGGCTCGGGGCCGTCGGCGAGATGCCCGGCATGGCGACGTCCGACCAGATGGACGCGCTCGCGGCCGCGGACGGGGTGGAGGCGGAGCGGATCTACTTGCAGCTGATGATCACCCACCACGTCGCCGGGGTGGAGATGGCGGAGGCGGCCGCGGCGGGGGCCGACGACGCGCAGGTGCGCCACCTGGCCACGGCCATGGCCACCGGCCAGCAGGCCGAGCTCACGACGCTGGGCGACATGCTCGTCGAGCGCGGCGGGCCCGTCGCCGGCGTCTGACCGGCCCGTCCGCCACCGAGGCGGCGGACGCGTGGCCGGGACCGGGCCGGGCCCCGGTACCGTCGGACCCATGGGTCGCGTCGTCGTCGAGGTCATGCCGAAGCCCGAGATCCTGGACCCCCAGGGCAAGGCCGTCGCCGGGGCGCTGCCCCGGCTCGGCTTCGGGCGCTTCACCGGGGTCCGCCAGGGCAAGCGCTTCGAGCTCGAGGTCGAGGGCGAGGTGACGGCCGAGGTCCTCGAGGAGGCCGCCCGCGCCGCCGAGGTGCTCCTGTCCAACCCCGTCATCGAGGACGTCGTGCGCGTCGCGCCGGTCGAGGCCGACGCCGCCACGACGGCGCTCGCGGGCGGGACCGCCTGATGGGGCGCGTGGGCGTCGTCACCTTCCCCGGCTCCCTCGACGACGGGGACGCGGCGCGCGCCGTCCGCCTCGCCGGCGGCGAGCCCGTGCGCCTGTGGCACGGGGACGCGGACCTCAAGGGCGTCGACGCCGTCGTCCTGCCGGGCGGCTTCTCCTACGGCGACTACCTGCGCTGCGGCGCGATCGCCCGCTTCGCGCCCGTCATGGAGCCCCTCGTGGACGCCGCCCGCGGCGGGCTGCCGGTGCTCGGCATCTGCAACGGCTTCCAGGTGCTCTGCGAGGCGCACCTGCTCCCCGGGGCGCTGGTGCGCAACGACCACCGCACCTTCCGCTGCACCGACCAGCGCCTGCGCGTGGAGGCCTCCACGGCGTGGACGAGCGAGTACGCCGCCGGCGAGGAGGTCGTCATCCCGCTGAAGAACGGCGAGGGCGGCTACCTGGCCGACGAGGCGACGCTCGACCGGCTGGAGGGAGAGGGCCTGGTGGCCCTGCGCTACGTCGTCCCCGAGGGCGGGCGCAACCCCAACGGCAGCGCGCGCGACATCGCCGGCATCACGAACGCCGCCGGCAACGTCGTCGGCCTGATGCCGCACCCCGAGCACGCCGTCGAGGCCGGCTACGGCCCCGACCCGCGCACCGGCACGGCGGGCACCGACGGCCTGCGCATCTTCTCCTCGGCGCTGCGCCAGCTCGTCGCCTGACACCGGGCGCCGACGCCCCGGTCTGCCGCTGAGGGTCGCCCTCTCCGCACTGTGTCGGCAGTTCGCCCCCGAGGGCCGCTGTTCCCGGCACTGTGTCGGCAGTTCGCCCCTGAGGGGCGCTGTTCCCGGCACTGTGTCGGCAGTTCGCCGGTGAAGGCCCGATCTCTCGGCGATGTGCCGACAGGGTGCGGGCCGGCCGGCCGGGTCAGGCGGACTTCGGGCGGAAGCCCCAGTGCCAGGGCTCGCCGGAGACGGTCTCGGCGAAGCCGTGCGCACCGGCGTTCTCGCGCATCCAGGACTGCGCGCGGCCGTCGAGGCCCAGGTCGACGGCCATGCCCCAGCCGTGGCTGCTCGTGCCCGGCGCCGCGGCGAGGCCGCCCTGGCTGCGCAGGCCCTTGCGCTCGGCCATCGAGACCTGGTCCTCGTACGAGCGGTAGCTGTCGTTGATGCGGAAGGAGACGCCGTCGGCCCTCGCCGCGGCGGCCATCTCGTCGAAGGCCGCGGCTGCCGGGCCCCACAGCCGCTCCCCGGAGCCGGCGCGGCCGATCTCGACGAGCTGGTCCTCCGGCACCTTGCCGTTGCCGTAGGCCTTCAGGTCCAGCGGGACGCCCTTGGCGTCGAGCTTCCCGACGACCGACGGCGGTGCCTTCGGGGCGGAGGCGGCCTCGACCGCGGTGACCGGCGCGGCGCTCGGGGACGCCGCCGGCGGGGCGGCCGGACGGGCGCCCGGCAGCGCGGCGAGCAGCTGCGTCAGGCCGTCCGAGGACAGCGAGGTCGTGGTGGTGGTGAAGGCGGGCTCGGCGGGCGTCGTCGCAGGGGCACCGGCGAGTGCGGTGGCGAGGCCACCGGTGGCCGGGCCTGCCGTGCCGCCGAGCGCCGCGGCCAGCGAGGCCACGTCGGGACTCGTCCCGAGCTGCTGGGCGCCGAGCTGCTGGGCGAGGGCGCCGGCGAAGGCGGCGTCCGACGCCGGTGGGGTCGTCGCCGTGCTCGCGCGCCCGGCACCGCCCACGGACAGCGCGTCGAGGTGCGACTGGATCCCGGCCATGCGTGCGGTGATGCTGCTGATGCCCTCCACACCCAGGCTGTCGGCACGCCCTCCTCCGGACCTGAGCCCCGACCTGGGTCCCGAGCCCGAGCCCGAGTCCGGAGTCCCGAGTCCCGAGTCCGGATGCCGAGCCAGCACCTGGGCCGGGTCCCCGATCTCCGTCCCGGTGCGGGCGCGCCGTCGCGCACCTCGGCGGGCGGGGAGGGCCCGCACCGCTCGGTAGCCTGCGCCCATGGCCGAGCCCACCACCGCCACCGCCCCGCAGGCCCCCACCGGACCGGGCGGCGGCCTCGACACCGTCGAGCGCGCGGCGAGCACGCCCGACGTCGCCCAGCCGTGGCGCGAGCTGGGTCTGCGCGAGGAGGAGTACGGGCGCATCCGGGAGATCCTGGGCCGCCGCCCGACGTCGGCCGAGCTGGCCATGTACTCGGTGATGTGGAGCGAGCACTGCTCCTACAAGTCCTCGAAGGTGCACCTGCGCCAGTTCGGCGAGAAGACCACCGAGGCGATGCGCGAGCACCTCATGGTGGGCATCGGCGAGAACGCCGGCGTGGTCGACATCGGTGACGGCTGGGCCGTGACCTTCAAGGTCGAGAGCCACAACCACCCGAGCTTCGTCGAGCCCCACCAGGGCGCGGCCACGGGCGTCGGCGGCATCGTCCGCGACATCCTCGCGATGGGCGCCCGCCCGGTGGCCGTGATGGACCAGCTGCGCTTCGGCGCCGTCGACCACCCCGACACCGCGCGCGTCGTCCACGGCGTCGTCGCCGGCGTCGGCGGGTACGGCAACTGCCTGGGCCTGCCGAACATCGGCGGCGAGACCGTCTTCGACGCCGTCTACCAGGGCAACCCGCTCGTCAACGCCCTCGCCGTCGGCGTCATGCGGCACGAGGACCTGCACCTGGCCAACGCCACCGGCGCCGGCAACAAGGTCGTCCTGTTCGGCGCGCGCACGGGCGGCGACGGCATCGGCGGCGTCTCCGTGCTCGCGTCGGAGACCTTCGACGCGACGGGCCCGGCGAAGCGCCCGAGCGTCCAGGTCGGCGACCCGTTCGCCGAGAAGGTGCTCATCGAGTGCTGCCTCGAGCTCTTCGCCGCGGGCGTCGTCGAGGGCATCCAGGACCTCGGCGGCGCCGGGCTCTCCTGCGCCACGAGCGAGCTCGCCAGCGCCGGCGACGGCGGCATGCACGTCGAGCTGGACCGCGTGCTGCTGCGCGACCCCTCGCTGTCGCCCGAGGAGATCCTCATGAGCGAGAGCCAGGAGCGGATGATGGCCGTCGTCCGGCCCGAGGACCTCGACCGGTTCATGGAGGTCACCGGCCGCTGGGACGTCGAGACGAGCGTGCTGGGGGAGGTCACGGACACCGGCCGCCTCGTCATCACGTGGCGCGGCGAGGTCGTCCTCGACGTGCCGCCGCGCACCGTCGCGCACGACGGGCCGGTCTACGAGCGGCCCTACGCCCGCCCGTCGTGGCAGGACGCGCTGCAGGCGGACACCGCCGCCGCGCTGGCGCGCCCGACGTCGGGGGAGGAGCTGCGCGCGACGCTGCTGCGCCTCGTGGCCTCGCCGAACCTCGCCGACGCCGGGTGGATCACCGACCAGTACGACCGCTACGTCCTCGGCAACACCGCGCTCGCGACGCCCGACGACGCGGGCGTCGTCCGCGTGGACGAGGCGAGCGGCCTCGGCGTCGCGGTCGCCACCGACGCCAACGGCCGCTACGGCTACCTCGACCCCTACGCGGGCGCGCAGCTCGCGCTCGCGGAGGCCTACCGCAACGTCTCGACCGTCGGGGCGCGGCCGCTCGCCGTCACCGACTGCCTCAACTTCGGCAGCCCCGAGGACCCCGACGTCATGTGGCAGTTCCAGCAGTCCGTCACCGGGCTCGCGGACGCCTGCCAGGTGCTCGGGGTGCCCGTGACCGGCGGCAACGTCTCGCTCTACAACTCGACGGCGGACACCCCGATCCACCCGACGCCCGTCGTCGGCGTCCTCGGCGTGCTCGACGACGTCGCGCGCCGGACCCCGTCGGGCTGGCGGGAGCCGGGCCAGGCGCTGTACCTGCTGGGCACCACGCGCTTCGAGCTCGACGGCTCGGCGTGGGCCGAGGTCGAGCACGGCCACCTCGGGGGGCTGCCCCCGGCGGTGGACCTGGAGGCCGAGCGGCTGCTGGGCGACGTCCTGGTCAACGCCAGCCGCGACGGGCTCGTCGACGCCGCGCACGACCTCTCCGAGGGCGGGCTCGCGCAGGCGCTCGTCGAGGGGTGCCTGCGCTACGGCGTCGGCGCGCGCGTGTGGCTCGACGAGCTGCGCGAGCGCGACGGCGTCGACGCCGCCACGGCGCTGTTCAGCGAGTCGACCGCGCGCGTGCTGGTCTCGGTGCCGCGCTCGGAGGAGGTCCGCTTCACCGACGTCTGCTCGGCGCGCCAGCAGCCGGCGCTGCGCGTCGGCGTCGTCGACGAGCCCGGCGACGCCGCGGTGCTCGACGTGCAGGGGCTCTTCGTCGTCCCCGTGGCCGAGCTGCGCGCCGTCTCGACGGCGACGCTGCGCGAGGCGTTCGGGAGCTGACGTGCCCGCCCGCCGCCGCATCAGCTCGGGCCGCGCGCGCGACGCCGTCCGCGCCTGGGCGGCCGACCCCGCCGGCGCCGACCGCACCGCCACCGCGCTCGCCGTCCGCGGGTCCCTCGAGGAGCTCGCCGAGCGGGTCCCGGGCAGCAGCGTGGAGGTGCGGGTGCCGCCCTTCGGCGTCGCCCAGTGCGTCGAGGGTCCGCGCCACACGCGCGGCACCCCGCCCAACGTGGTGGAGACCGACGCCGCGACGTGGCTCGCCCTGGTGACCGGCGATCTGCGCTGGGACGACGCCGTCGCCCAGGGGCGCGTCTCGGCCAGCGGCCTGCGCGCGGTGCTCGGGGACGCGCTGCCGCTCTGGCCGACGAGCCCGGCCGCGAGCCCCGGCTGACCGCGGGCGGGGGCGGCTCGTCCGCCGGGTAGCGTCGGTCCCGTGAGCGAGCAGCAGCCCGACCGGTCCGGCGACCGCGACGAGCGCCCCGCTCCGACGGCGGAGGAGCTCGCGGGAGCCCAGCGCGTGCGCTACCGCCGCGCCCCCCGCTACCGGCTGCTCATCGGCCTGGGCGTCGTCGTCGGGGCGCTGGCGGCCCTGGTCCTGACCTTCGTGGCCACCCCGACCGAGACCTACGGCCGTGCAGCGATCTTCGGCTACCTCCTCGCCGGGCTCGGCATCGTCGGCGGTCTGCTCGGCGGGCTCGTCGGCGTCGGGCTCGAGCGCGCGGTCCGCCGGCGGGACTGAGCGGTCGGGGCCGCGGGTTCCGACGACCAGGCGGCGCGGCGCGCGGAGGTCTCTGACAGCGCCCCGGCCGGACGGGCCGAAACCCGCGTGACGCTGCGCGGCTTCCCGGTGATGCTCGTCGGCGCCGCGCGGCACCGCGCGGCATCCCCTCCGCACGAGAGAGCACAGCCATGCCCACCGACGGCCGGCCCGACCGGCTCGCCCCCCGCCTGATGAGCTGGGCGTCGATCCTCGACGACGCCACGCGCGAGCAGGCGCTCACGACGGCGACCCTGCCGTTCATCCACCCGCACATCGCCCTCATGCCCGACGCGCACCTCGGCAAGGGGGCGACGGTCGGCTCCGTCATCCCCACCGACGGCGCGATCATCCCCGCCGCCGTGGGGGTCGACATCGGCTGCGGGATGCTCGCCGTCCGCACGCGGTACGTCGCGCAGGACCTGCGGCGCGTCGACCTGCGGGCGCTGCACACCGGCATCAGCGCCCGCGTGCCGCTGTCGGCGGGCGGGCGCAACCGCGGCGTGGAGGCGACGGCGGAGCCGCGCGTCGCCGAGCTGCGCGCCCTGCCCGGCGTGGAGCAGGCCGACCAGGTGGGGCGCCGGTGGGAGCGGCAGCTGGGCACGCTCGGGTCGGGCAACCACTTCGTCGAGGTCTCGCTCGACGAGCAGCAGCGCGTGTGGCTCTTCCTGCACTCGGGGTCGCGGGGCGTCGGCAACCAGCTGGCGCAGCGGCACATCCGGGTGGCGCAGGAGCAGGCGCCCCGGCGGTTCTACGACCTGCCCGACCGCGACCTCGCCTACCTGGTCGAGGGCGAGCTGGAGTTCGACGCCTACGTCGAGGCGCTCCTGTGGGCCCAGCGGTTCGCCGCCCTGAACCGCGAGGAGATGATGGACCGCGTCGTCGCGGCGCTCGCCGAGGCCCTCGGCCTGGGCGGGCCGCAGGACGTGGTGCGCGAGGAGACGATCGGCTGCCACCACAACTACACGGCGCGCGAGACGCACTTCGGGCGCCAGGTGTGGCTCTCCCGCAAGGGCGCCATCAGCGCCCGCGAGGGCGAGCCGGGGCTCGTCCCCGGTTCCATGGGCGACGCCTCGTACGTCGTCGTCGGCAAGGGCGACCCCGTGGCGCTGCACTCCTCCCCGCACGGCGCGGGGCGGGCCTGGTCGCGGTCGGCGGCGCGCGGGCGCTTCTCCCGCAGCGACCTCGACTCCCGGATGACGGGTGTCGTGTGGGGCGAGTCCGACGCCTTCCTCGACGAGCACCCGCAGGCCTACAAGCCCGTCGACGTCGTCATGGCCGACGCCGCCCGCCTCGTCGACGTCCGCCACGTGCTCCGGCAGGTGGTGAACGTCAAGGGCGACTGACGCGCGCGTCGCCGAGACCGGCGGACGGCGGGACGCTCTGCCCGAGAACGACGAACGGCGCCCTCCCCGTCCGGGGAGGGCGCCGTTCGTCAGTCTCGAGCGGTCTGCGCGGCGCGTCGGCGCGCCGCAGCCAGTGCCGCCGACAGCCGCTCGACGTCGTCGGGCGCCATGCCGACGAGCTCCAGGTGACGTCCGTCGCCCAGCCGGGCGCTGCCCCACTCCCGCCACCGGCCCGCGGGCCGCACCTCGACGACGTCGGCCCACGTCACGCGCCGGCGGCGCAGCACGCCCTGGCGGCGGTGGAGACCCTCCAGGTCCACGCCCGTGCCGAGCGGTCGGAGCAGCAGGGGCGGGAGCGCCGAGACCGCAGGCAGCACGGCCCAGGCGCCGCTGCGGGGGACGACGAGCACGGCGGAGCCGAGCAGGAGCAGCACGGCGGCGACGAGCGCCACGACGGTCGCCACTCGTCCGCGACGGGTCCGGGGCCGCCACGGCTCGCGGTGGACGCGGACGAGGTCACCGAGGTCACCCGGGTCAGGGGCGGTGCGGTCAGCCACCGGCGCCGCTCCCGTCCGCCTCGCGCTCGACTCGCTCCCGCGCTGCGTCGAGGGCCACGGCCAGCCGGAGCGCGTCGTCCGGCGGCACGTGCGGCAGCGGCAGGAGCCCGCCGTCGGCCAGCTCGGCGTGCGCGGCGTCCTCCCACCGTCCGGCCGGTCGCACGCGCACCACCTGCTGCCACGGCACCCGCTCGTGGTGCAGGAGCTCCGCGCGGACGTCGAGCTCCTCGGGCGACAGGCGGGTGCGCGGCCGCAGCGACGGGTGCGCCACGAGGCCGAGGAGCGCCTGCAGCAGCACGCCCGGCAGGAGGGCGACGAGCAGGTGGGGCAGGCCGTCGGCCAGGACGGCTCGCAGGACCCCGACGGCCGCGACCAGCCCGGCCACGACGGCCAGCACCAGCAGCAGCCGCCGCGCGCGGGGGGAGAGCTGCGGGTCGACCCGGGCGTAGTGCTCCTGCAGCCCCGCCAGGTCGAGCCGGAGGGGGAGCGGGTCCGTCACGAGCCCGAGCCGTGGGTGGCCGCCCTCGCGCGCTCCAGCGCCCGCGCCAGTCGCTCGACGTCGGCAGCGGGCATGCCGCGCAGCCGCAGCCGCCGTCCGTCCTGCAGGACGACCCGGCCCGGTGGCCGGCGGGCGGGGTGGCACTGGACCTCGACGACCCACCACCAGGCGAAGCGGTCGCGGAAGAGCCCGCGGTCGCGCACGTCCAGCTCCTCGGGACGCAGGACCGTGCGCGGGCGCCACCGCGGTCGGTCGGTGACGCTCACGACGACGACTGCCGCGACGCCGTGCAGCAGGGCCCCGACGAGGAGGCCGAGGTGCTCGGTCACGACGGCGAGGACCGCGGCGGCGGTGACGGCGACCGCGCCCGCCAGGAGCCAGCGGACGGCGGTGCCCCGGGCCATCGGCGGGTCCTGGTGCACGTACTCCTCCCGGAGACCCGCCAGGTCGAGGTGCAGCGCGCGCTCGTGGGCCGTCCCGGACACGGGCCCGAGGCTCCCGCAGGGCGCCGCCCCGCGTGCGCCCAGGACGCGGGGACCACCCGTCCGGGGCCGCTCGACGAGCCGTCCGACGGAGGGCGACCGCTCGCGGCCGTCCTCCGGGAGGGTGGTGCGCGGCTGCGCAGCGGTCGGGCGGGTCGCGCGCCCTGTGCCACCATTGCCGCGTGCCTGGTGGCGACGGACGGCTGACCCACGACCTGCTCCCCGGCGAGAAGGGCCCGCAGGACGCCTGCGGGGTCTTCGGCGTCTGGGCGCCCGACGAGGACGTCGCGCGGCTGACGTACTTCGGCATCTACGCGCTGCAGCACCGCGGCCAGGAGTCCGCGGGCATCGCGGTCAGCACCGGCAGCCAGCTGCTCGTCTACAAGGACATGGGCCTGGTGTCCCAGGTCTTCGACGAGCCGGCGCTCCGGGCGCTCACGGGGCAGGTGGCCATCGGCCACACCCGGTACTCCACGACCGGTGCGAGCCGGTGGGAGAACGCCCAGCCGACCCTGGGCGCCACGGCCTCGGGCACCGTCGCCCTCGGCCACAACGGCAACCTCACCAACAGCCACCAGCTGCGCGAGATGGTCGCGGAGCTGCGCGGCGAGCAGGGGACCAGTGCCGCCAGCGGCGAGCTCGCCCGCGGCAACACCACCGACACCGCCCTGGTCACCGCGCTGCTGGCCGGCCGCCCGGACCGCACGCTCGAGGCGACGGCGCTGGAGGTCCTGCCGCTGCTGGAGGGCGCCTTCAGCCTCGTGTTCATGGACGAGCGCACGCTCTACGCCGCGCGGGACCGCCACGGCGTGCGCCCGCTCGTCCTCGGTCGCCTCGAGCGGGGCTGGGTGGTGGCCAGCGAGACGGCGGCGCTGGACATCGTCGGCGCCAGCTTCGTGCGCGAGGTCGAGCCCGGCGAGCTCGTGGCCGTCGACGAGGACGGGCTGCGGAGCTCGCGCTTCGCGGAGAGCACGCCGAAGGGCTGCGTCTTCGAGTACGTGTACCTGGCGCGCCCGGACACCACGATCGCCGGCCGCGTCGTCCACGCCGCCCGGGTCGAGATGGGACGGCGCCTGGCGGCCGAGCACCCCGTCGAGGCCGACCTCGTCATCCCCACGCCCGAGTCGGGGACGCCCGCGGCCATCGGCTACGCGGAGGCGTCCGGCATCCCCTACGGCCAGGGCATGGTCAAGAACAGCTACGTCGGGCGCACGTTCATCCAGCCCGACCAGACCATCCGCCAGCTGGGCATCCGGCTCAAGCTCAACCCGCTGCGCGACGTCGTCCGGGGCAAGCGCCTGGTCGTGGTCGACGACTCGATCGTCCGGGGCAACACCCAGCGCGCGCTCGTGCGGATGCTCCGCGAGGCCGGCGCCGCCGAGGTGCACGTGCGCATCTCCTCACCGCCCGTCACGTGGCCGTGCTTCTACGGCATCGACTTCGCGAGCCGCGCCGAGCTCGTCGCCGCCGGCCTGGGGGTGGAGGAGATCCGCCGCAGCATCGACGCCGACACCCTCGGGTACATCTCCCAGGAGGCGATGGTCGAGGCCACCGAGCAGCCGGCCGACCGGCTCTGCTCGGCCTGCTTCACCGGCGACTACCCCGTGCCGCTGCCCGACGCGCACCGCCTCGGCAAGCACCAGCTCGAGCTCGGCCTCACGGAGGTGCGCTCCGACGCGGCCCTCGGCTCGGCGGCGGCCGCCCCGAGCGGCGCCGTCAAGGACGCCGAGGGCGCCGTCGCGGGGAGCGGTCGGTGAGCGGGGCGGGCGCCCCAGGGGGCGCAGCCCCGGGCACCACCTACGCCGCGGCGGGCGTCGACGTCGAGGCGGGGGACCGCGCGGTCGCGCTCATGCGCGAGGCCGTCTCGCGCACGCACGGCCCCGAGGTGGTCGGCGGGCTCGGCGGCTTCGCGGGCCTCTTCGACGCCAGCGCCCTGGTCGGGATGCGGCGCCCCCTGCTGACGACGAGCACGGACGGCGTGGGCACGAAGATCGCGATCGCCCGGGCGCTGGACGTCCACGACACGGTCGGGATCGACCTCGTGGCCATGGTGGTCGACGACATCGTCGTCAGCGGCGCGCGCCCCCTCTTCATGACCGACTACATCGCCTGCGGCCGGGTCGTGCCGGAGCGCATCGCCGACCTCGTCCGCGGCATCGCCCGCGGGTGCGAGGAGACGGGCACCGCCCTCGTCGGGGGCGAGACCGCCGAGCACCCCGGGCTCATGGGCCCCGACGAGTACGACCTCGCCGGGGCGGCCACGGGAGTGGTCGAGGCGGACGACGTCCTCGGCCCCGAGCGGGTGCGCGAGGGCGACGTCGTCCTGGCCCTGGCCAGCTCGGGCCTGCACAGCAACGGCTTCTCGCTGGTCCGCCGCGTGGTCGCCGACGCGGGGTGGGGCCTGGAGCGGCACGTCGACGAGCTCGGCCGCACCCTCGGCGAGGAGCTCCTGACGCCGACGCGCCTGTACACCCGGCCGTGCCTGGACCTGGCCGCCGACCTGGGAGAGGGGCTGCGGGCCCTCAGCCACGTCACCGGCGGAGGGCTGGCGGCCAACCTCGGGCGCGTGCTGCCCGCGGGCCTGCAGGCCGACCTCGACCGCGGCACGTGGGCGCCCCCGGCGGTCGTCGACCTCGTCGGCCGGCTGGGCGGCGTCCCCCTCGAGGACCTGGAGCGGACGCTCAACATGGGCGTCGGCATGGTCGCGGTGGTGGCGCCGGACGCCGTGGACGCCGCGCTCCGCGGGCTCGCAGGGGCGGGGACGCACGCCTGGGTCCTGGGTTCCGTCCGGGCGGACGACGGCGTGCGCGACGCGGACGTCACCGCGGGCGCCAAGGGCGTGGACGGCGGCAGCGTGCGGCTCCGAGGGGCGCACCTCGCGCGCTGAGGTCCCGAGCCTCCTCAGTCGTCGAACACCACCAGGTCGCCGCTGAGTCGCCGAGCGCCGCTGAGTCGTCGAGCGCCGCTGGAGTCCCGACCCCACGGAGTCTCCGCGCCCCGCCCGGGGCCCCGAGCGCTGGTGGCGCCGCACCCGAGCGGGAGCCCGCGCACAGCACGACGCACCGCCCGGCCCGTGGGGCCGAGCGGTGCGTCGTGGTGGTGCAGCTGCTGTGCCGGCCGGTCCTCAGCGGACGGAGCCGGAGGCCCATCCGCCGTAGCCGTCGTCCTCCTCGTCGGAGGACTCGCGCTCCGGCGGCGGGTCGTACGACGTGCCGGGGTGCCCGAGCTCGCGCTCGAGGGACTTGTAGTCCGTCTCCGGGCTGTAGTACTTGAGCTGGCGAGCGACCTTGGTCTGCTTCGCCTTCTGACGGCCGCGCCCCATGGCGTCGACCCCCTCTGAACGTCGTGCCGGGGCAGGCCGTCCGAGGACGGCGGCCCCGGGGCCTGGTCATCTCTGCGTGGCGGCAACGCTACAGCCTCGCCGCGTCTTCCGGCACACCGGCTGCGGAGCCCTCGGGGAGGGCCCGGCCGGTCCCGGCGCCACCCCGCTCCGCGTCACCCTTCCGGCCCCCTCCTCCCCCGGGCGGGTGAGGGCGCCTGGACCCCGCCGCGCGCCGCAGCATCACGAAGTGGTCACAGATTTGACTACCTAGGGGAGGCGTTGTCACGGAGCGCAGCCGAAACGGCCCGAGTCGCTCACCCAGCGCCGTCGGCTGTGACACTCGGAGACGAACACCCAGGACCTAGTCAATCCGGACTATGGCGACTCACAGGAAGCGACCGCACACTCTGATCCACCCGAGTCGTCCGCGGGCCGGCGTCCCGCCGGCTCCGGGGGCGGCACCCCCCTGGAGGCCCTCATGTCCGCTCGTGCCGACGAGGTCGAGACCCTGCTCACGCCCGCCGAGGTCGCCGCCCTGTTCCGCGTCGACCCCAAGACGGTCACGCGCTGGGCCAAGGCCGGCAAGCTCTCCTCGATCCGGACGCTCGGCGGCCACCGCCGCTACCGCGAGGCCGAGGTGCGCGCCCTCCTGGACGGCGGCGTCCCGCAGCAGCGCTCGACCGAGGGCTGAGCCGCCGGCGGCGGGCCGCGTCGCCCGCCGCCGGGCTCCACCGCCGCGAGGTCGTGCGCGCGCCCCGCCCTAGCATGGGCGGCTCGCTCGCCGGGCTCGCCGGCGTCGTCGCCGAGGAGGAGACCGTGCCGTCCGGGACAGCCCCGCCCCCCGCGCCGTCCGAGGAGCCCTCGCCCGGCTCGGGAGCCGGTGACGGCTCGGCCGCCGGGCCGGCCGGCCGGGTGCGCCCGATCGTCCTGGACGGGGACCCGGTGCTGCACCGCCCGTGCGCCCCGGTCACCGTCTTCGACGACGAGCTGGCCCAGCTCGAGGCCGACATGGTCGTGAGCATGCACGCCGCCGACGGCGTCGGGCTGGCCGCCAACCAGATCGGCGTCGACGCCCGCGTCTTCGTCATGGACTGCCCCGACGCGAGCGGTGAGCGCGTGGTCGCCACGGTGGTCAACCCCGTGCTGCGCCTGCCGGGCGTCTTCGCCCGCCGCGCCGCGGACGACGAGGGGTGCCTGTCGGTCCCGGGCGAGGCCGCCGTCGTGGAGCGCCTCACGACGGCCGTCGTGACCGGGGTCGACGTGCGGGGGGAGCCCGTGCGGGTGTCGACGAACGGGCTCGCCGCCGTGTGCCTCCAGCACGAGGTGGACCACCTCGACGGGCTGCTCTACGTCGACCGGCTCTCCGCGCAGGAGCGGGCCGAGGTGCTCAGCGCGGCGGGTCTCCAGCCCCGCTGAGGCTCGCCGCCCCTCGCGGCCCCCTCCTGGCGGGAGCGGTGGAGGGGCGTGCCGGCCGCCGCGCGCGATGCGCCAGGATGGCGAGCGACCGGCACGTGCACGACGGCGAGAGGCGGAAACCCGGCATGGCGAGCAGCGACGCCGACATCGACTTCGAGGTCCAGTCCCTGGGGCCGCGGACGGTCCCGTCCCCCCTCGCGCCCCTGCTGGAGCGCCGCCGCACGAGCCACCACGCCGTGGAGGAGGGCGACCGCATCCTCTTCGACGACACGCGGGCGTCCTTCGACCGGCGCTCGGAGGGCGAGCTGCCCAGCCTCGAGGCCGCGGGCCCCCGGCGGAAGCTGTTCTTCGACCCCTCCAAGACGCGTGTCGGCATCGTGACGTGCGGAGGGCTGTGCCCCGGCATCAACAACGTCATCCGCGGCATCGTCTCGGAGCTGACGACGCACTACGGCGTCAAGCGCATCCACGGCTTCCGCAACGGCTACCAGGGCTTCATCCCCGAGTACGGCCACGACGTCGTGGACCTGTCGGTGGAGTCCGTGGACGGCATCGCCGCCCTGGGCGGGACGATCCTCGGCAGCTCGCGCGGGCAGCAGGACATCGGGCAGGTCGTCGACTGCCTCGAGCGGATGGGCATCAGCATCCTGTTCGTCATCGGCGGCGACGGCTCCATGCGCGGGGCCCAGCGGATCGCGGAGGAGATCGGCCGGCGCGACCGGCCGATCGGCGTCGTCGGCGTGCCGAAGACGATCGACAACGACATCCCCTTCCTCGACCAGAGCTTCGGCTTCCAGACCGCCTTCTCCGAGGCGACGCGGTCCATCCGCAGCGCGAAGGTCGAGGCCCGGTCGGCGCCCGGGGGCGTCAGCGTGGTCAAGCTCATGGGGCGGCACTCCGGCTTCATCGCCTGCTACGCGGCGCTGGCGCAGAACGACGCCGACTTCGTCCTCATCCCCGAGGTGCCGTTCGCCTTCGACGGACCCGGGGGCTTCCTGGAGGTCCTGCGGCAGAAGGTGCGCACCCAGGGCCACGCGCTCGTCGTCGCCGCCGAGGGTGCGGGCCAGGAGCTGTTCACCGAGGCGGAGGCGGAGGGCGGGCTGGTCGACGCCTCGGGCAACAAGAGGCTGCAGGACGTCGGGCGCCTGCTGCGCCAGCGCATCACCGACGACTTCACCCGGCACGGGATGGAGCTCAACCTGCGCTACATCGACCCGAGCTACGTCATCCGCAGCGTGCCCGCCAACCCCTACGACAGCGTCTACTGCACCCGGCTGGCGCACGCCGCCGTCCACGCGGCGATGGCGGGGCGCACCAACATGGTCGTGGGCCGCTGGCGGCGCCGCTTCGTGCACATCCCCATCCAGCTCGCCGTCAGCACGCGCAACCGCGTGGACCCCAACGGGGACCTGTGGTGGTCGGTGCTCGAGGCGACGGGCCAGCCCGCCTCGCTCGGCGAGGGCACCGAGGCCGACGAGGTCCGCGTCTTCGGGGGCCAGTGACGTCGTCGGGGACCAGCGACGTCGTCGGAGACCGGTGAGGTCTCCGGAGGGCCGCTGAGGTGTCCGAGGTCCCCGGGGGTCGGTGACGCGCCCGGACTCCGGTGACAGCTCGCCGGGAGAAGGCCCCGCGGTGGCGCCCCGCCCGCCCAGCGACGACGCTCGGGGCAGGGCGCCGACCCCGGCGCCGACCGCACGGCACAGCACCAGCAGCAGCGCCCGAGGGCGCTGGGGAGGAGCACGAGATGGCTCTGAGGATCGGCCTCATCGTCAACCAGGCGCGTCGCTACGCGGCGCAGAACCCCGAGAAGGTGACGTCGGGCCTGGACCGCGTCGGAGACGCCGTCAACAGCCGCACCGGCGGCAAGCACGAGGCCAGCGTGACCAAGGCCAAGGACGCCGTCGGCAAGGCCCTGGGCACGAGCAGCGGCCGCGGCCGGCGCCGGGGCTGGGGCCGGGGCTCGAGCGGGCGCTGACCCGCCGGGGCCCGCTGCGGCGGGCCCCGCGGGCGTCCCCGCTGCGACGCCGGCACTCGGGACTGCGGCCCGAAGGGCTGCGCGGTCTGAGCGCGGTGTCCTCGGCGGCACGGTGTCGACACCGTTCGCCTCGGGGGTGTCTCCGGCGGCAGTGTGCCGACAGGGTGCGCCTCGAGGGGGTCGTCAGCGGCAGGGTGTCGACAGAGTGCGCCCGGGGGGCGTCGTCGGCGGCAGGGTGCCGACGAAGTGCGTCGCGCGAGATGTCTCCCGCCGTCCGCCGGGGCGGTCGTCACCGCATCGTTGCGGAGCGGACCTGCCGCTCGGGCGCCCGTGTCCCACCATGGACGCGTGGACCCGCACCCGGATCACGTGCTCGTGCTCGGAGGGACCACCGAGGCCCGCGCGCTCGCCCAGGACCTGGTGGAGCTGCCGGGCGTGCGCGTGACGACCTCGCTCCCGGTCGGCCGTGAGGTGCCGCTGGCCCCTCCGGGGGAGCTCCACCGCGGGGGCTTCGGCGGAGCCGAGGGCCTGGCCGCGTGGCTGGTCGAGCACGAGGTGCGGGCCGTGGTCGACGCCACCCCGCCCTACTCCGCCCGCATCACCGACGCCGCCGTCGAGGCCTGCGCGGCCTCCGGCGTCCCGCTGCTCCTCCTGGAGCGACCCGCCTGGCTGCCCCAGGCCGGTGACGACTGGCGCTCGGTCCCGGACCTGGACGCCGCGGCGGAGCTCCTCGCCGCCGGGCCGTGGTCGCGCGCGCTGGTCGCGGGGGGCGGCCGCTCCCTCGGGGCGCTGGCCCGCCTGTCGAGCCCGCGCCTGGTCCTGCGCCTGCCCCGGCTCCCGCGACCGCCGCTGCCCCCGGGCTGCGAGATCGCCCTGCGCCGTCGTGCCGGGGATGTCGACGGCGAGCGCGCTCTCCTGGCGGACCGCGACGTGGGTGTCGTCCTGACGACGGACAGCGGGGGACCGGGCGGCGCCGCGGTGCTCGTCGCCGCGCGAGAGCTGGGGCTGCCCGTGGTGGTCGTGCGGAGGCCGCCCGCCCCTCCGGGCGCCTCCGGCGCGGCTCGCGCCACCGGCCCGGCGAGGGCCTCGGCGTGGGTGCGCAGCACCGTGGCCGAGCGACCCAGGGCCCTCAGCGGCTGAGCAGCTCCGCCAGCGCCGTCAGGGAGGGCGCCGTGACGTCGGGGGCGGTCAGGTGGCTCGGGTAGGTGCGGCCCGAGCGGTCGAGCCAGGCCGTGCGGAGGCCGGCGCGGGCGGCGCCGTCGACGTCCCACGGGTGCACGGCCACGAGCACCGCCCGGTCGGCGGTCGAGCCCGTGGCGCGCAGGCCGTGCTCGTACGCGGCGGGGGCCGGCTTCCACGCCCCGCCGGGGGCGTCCTGGACGGAGAGCAGCTGGTCGACGGAGTCCCGGGCGCCGGCGCGGCGCAGCAGCCCGTCGGAGACGGCGGTCGCCCCGTTGGTCAGCGTCGCCACGTGCAGCCCGCTCGCCCGCAGCGCGGCGAGGCCCGGGGCCACGTCGGGGTGCGCCGGCAGCTGCGTGAAGGCGTCCATGACCTGGGAGACCGCGTCGTCGAGGGCGGGACCGAGGCCGTCGACCCCCTCGAGGACCGTCCGCAGCGCGCCGGCGGCCACGTCGGCGAAGGGCGCCGCGGCGCCGGCGGCCGTCCGCGCGAAGCCGTCGCGGAGCACCCCGGCGAACCACGTCGCGGCCAGCGAGCCCGGCGCGCCCACGTCCTCGAAGGCGCGCGCCATGGGCGCCGTGTCGGACAGCGTCTCGTTGACGTCGAGGAGGACGACGTCGGGCCGCGTGCTCAGGGCGCTCATGGGTCAGAGGTTGCCGTAGCGGCGCGAACCGGGCACGCCCGGCGGGATGCGCCGGCGGACGGCCCGTGAGGCGTCCCGCGCGCCGCGCAGGGCTCCGCGCAGGACGCGGCGCCGCAGGGACGTGGTGACGACGACCCGCGGGCCGGCGGGTCGGCCGTCGGGCAGGCGCCCGAAGTCCGCGTCGACCTCGGCCAGCGCCGCGAGGTAGGCCTCGGTGCTGCCGCCGACGTCGGGGTGGTGGCGGCGCGCGGCCCGGCGACGGGCGCTGCGCCAGGCCGCCTCGTCGTCCGACGGCGCCGGGGGGGTGCTGCTCACGGGGGGAGTGTGCCCCGCGCCGGGGAGGGCGGGCGCGGGGGCCCTCACGGGCGGGGGCCGGACGGCGCACCCGCCCGCCGGCGCGGCCTCCTCGGCCGGCGGACGAGATGTCTGAGGTGCCCTCTATCTCGATCGGGTAAAGGTGTGGCACTCTTCCGCCGACACGAACGTCAGAAGCCCCCGCCACGAGGCGGGGCGGCCGCGCGGACGCCGAACCCTGCCACCGCTGCGGCAAGAGCCTGAGCACACGAGGAGACGGCAGGGGCGGAGGAACCAGCTCGTCGGGCCCCCACGGGGGTCCTCGGGGTGAAGCCGCGCACGCGCGGCCGGGCAGCTCTGGAGCCCGAACCCGACAGGTCACCCCCCGCAGGCGGCACCCGGAGGACCACCCATGACCAGCACCGCCCTGCGGACGCCTGCCCGCATGCTCTTCGTCCTGCTCGCGTCCGTCGCCCTCATGGCCGGCTTCGTGGCAGGTCCCGCCGCCCCGAAGGCCGACGCCGCCACGCTGGGCAGCAAGGCCGTCGCCGCCGCCGCGACGCGCGCCGGGATGCCCTACGTCTGGGGCGCCACCGGCCCCACCCGCTTCGACTGCTCGGGCCTGACGCAGTGGTCCTACAAGCAGGCGGGCAAGAAGCTGCCCCGCACGGCCGCCCAGCAGCGCGCCGCGCTGCCCAAGATCGCGACCAAGTCCCTCCGTCCGGGCGACCTGGTCTTCTTCCACAACTCCAGCGGCCACGTCTACCACGTGGGCATCTACGCGGGGAACTGGAAGATCTGGGACGCGCCCAAGCCGGGCCGCGTCGTGAGCAAGCGCACCATCTGGGCCAAGAGCGGCGTCACCTGGGGCCGCGTCGCCTGACGCACCGCAGCACCGCTCAGGAGCGCGCGACCCGGACCGGGTCGCGCGCTCCTCGCGTCCCGGGCGGTCTCGACCGTCTCCGGCGGCCACCGGTGCCCCCGTGGGGGCTGTCGCGCTGGGCCCGGGATGACGGCGGGGGGGGGGGGGGGGGGGGGGGGGGGGGGGCGGCCCGGGGGGGGGGGGCCCCCCCCCCCCCCCGTCACCCCCAAGGGCGCCCCCCCCCCCGGGGGGGCCCCCCTGCGGGGGGGGGGGGTTGGGGGGCCCGTGCGGGGGGCCAA
>NZ_CANMAA010000021.1 GCF_947495735.1 uncultured Pseudokineococcus sp. | reverse complement strand
GGGTGGACGGCAGCCCGGTCATCGTGCGCCTCGGCAGCGCGGGCACCGCCACGACCCCGGCCCCCCCCCCCACCCCCCCCCCCCCCCCCCCCCCCCCCCCCCCCCCCCCCCCCCCCCCCCCCCCCCGGGCCCCCGGCCGGGGGGGGGGGGCCCCCCCGCCCGCCCCCCCGCGGGGGGGGGGGCCCGGGGGCCCCCCCCGCCCGGCGAGACGGGGGCGCCGGGGCGCCCCCCAGCGGCAGAGTGCCGACGCAGTGCGCCCGAAGCCGCCCCTCAGCGACGAAGTGCCGACGCAGTGCGCCTGGGGGGGCGCTCCTCAGCGCTGGCCGGCGACGGCCGCCCGGCGGGAGTCGTCCCGGATCTGGCCGACGAGCTCGGAGAGCACGTCCTCCAGGGTGACGATGCCCACGACGGCGCCCGCGGCGTCCCGCACGGCGGCGAGGTGCGCGCCGTCGATCTGCATCGTCCCGAGCACCGAGCGGAGCGCGGCGTCGGCGGGGACCTCGGGCAGCGGGCGCACCCGAGCGGGGTCGATCGGCTGCTCGCGCCGGTCGGCGTCCGTCTCGAGCAGGTCCTTGACGTGCACGTAGCCGTGCAGCGCGCCGTCGCCCCCGCGCAGCGGGAAGCGGGAGAAGCCGCGGACGGCCGTCTCCTCCGCCTGCGCCGGGGTCACGCCCACGGGCAGGGACGTGACCCGGTCGAGGGGGATCATCACCGAGGACACGTCGTGCTCGTCGAACTCGAGGGCCTCCAGCAGGAGCGCGCCCTCCCGCTCGTCGATCAGGCCGCCCTCGCGCGACTCCGTGACCAGGCCCGCCACCTCGTCGCGGGTGAACACGCTCGTCACCTCGTCCTTCGGCGTCACGCCGAAGGCCCGCAGGATGAGGTTCGCGGTGCGGTTGAGCAGCCAGATGAGCGGGTGCAGCACCCGCACCACCAGGACGAGCGGCGGCGCCAGGACGAGGGCGGCGCGGTCCGGCCCGGCGAGCGCGATGTTCTTGGGAACCATCTCGCCCAGCACCACGTGCAGCAGCGTGACGATCGTCAGGGCGATGGCGAACGCGACCGGGTGCAGCAGCGCCTCGGGCAGGCCCGCCGCCTCGAACGGCACCTCGATGAGGTGCGCGATCGCGGGCTCGGACAGCGCGCCGAGCAGCAGCGAGCAGATGGTGATGCCGAGCTGGGCGCCCGCCATCATCAGCGACACGTGCTCCATGGCGTGCAGGGTCGTGCGGGCGGCCCGCGACCCCTCGGCGGCCCGCGGCTCGATCATCGTGCGCCGCGCCGAGATCAGCGCGAACTCCGCGCCGACGAAGAAGGCGTTGAGCGCCAGCAGCAGCGCGGTCAGCGCGAGTCCCAGCCAGTCGCTCATCGCGCCTCCCGCCCCTCGTCGTCAGCGCCCGGCCGCGAGGCGCCCACCGGCGCCCCCGCAGCGGGCTGGCCCTCGCCGCCCTCGCGGGCGTCGTCGTCCTCCTCGGCGCCCTCGGGCACCAGGAGCTCGACGACCACCTGCTCGATGCGGTGCCCGTCCAGCGCGGTGACCTCCAGGGCGATGTCCTTGGGCGGGCGTCCCGGCGCCTCGTCGGCGCGGACGACGACCCGGTCGCCCAGCACGGGCAGCCGCTCGAGGTTCAGCGTCACCAGGCCGCCGAGGGTGTCGTAGTCCTCGTGCTCGGGCACGACGGCGCCGAGCAGCTCGGTGGCCTCGTCGGGGCGCAGGCTGCCGGCGAGCTGCCAGCGCCCGTCCGCGTCCGGCGGGACGGGCTCCTCGTCGGTGTCGTGCTCGTCGCGGACCTCCCCGATCAGCTCCTCGACGAGGTCCTCGAGCGTGACCAGCCCCGCGACGTCGCCGAACTCGTCGACGACGACGGCCATCTGGAGGCCGCCCTCGCGCAGCCGGTCCAGCAGCGCGTCCAACGGCACGGTGTCGGGCACGTGCACGGCCTCGGCCATCACGTCCCGCACGGTCGTCGTCGCCCGCTGCGCGAACGGGACGCCGAGGGCGTGGCGGACGTGGACGATGCCGATGGCCTCGTCGTGCTCGTCGTCCAGGACGGGGAAGCGGGAGTGGCCGCTCTCCGCGGCCGCGTGCAGGACGTCGGCCACCGTGTCGTCGAGGTCGCTGGTGTCCATCAGGCCCCGCGGCGTCATGACGTCGCGCGCCCGGCGGTCGCCGAAGGCGAGCGAGCGCTGGAGCAGGTCCGCCGTGTCCGCGCGGAGGGTGCCCTGGTCGGCGGAGTGGCGCACCAGCCCGGCGAGCTCCTCGGGCGAGCGCGCGGACGCGAGCTCCTCCTGCGGCTCGAAGCCCAGCACCCGCAGGATGCGGTTGGCCGCCCCGTTGCACAGGCGGATCACCGGCCCCGTGGCGCGGGTGAAGCCGCGCATGAAGCCGTTGACGACGCGCGCCGTGCGCATCGGCTGGGCGATGGCCAGGTTCTTCGGGACGAGCTCGCCGAAGATCATGGTGAGGACCGTCGCGATGACCAGGGCCAGGACGGTGGCGACGCCGCTCGCGGCGGACTCGCCGAGGCCGAGGGACTCCAGGGGCCCGTCGACGATGTCGGCGATCGCCGGCTGCGACAGGAAGCCGATGGCGAGGTTGGTCACGGTGATGCCGAGCTGGGCGCCCGACAGCTGCGTGGACAGGGTGCGCAGCGAGCGCAGCACCCCGCCGGCGCCGGGCTCACCGGCGCGCGAGGCCTGCTCGACGGCGCTGCGGTTCACGGTGACGAAGGCGAACTCGGCGGCCACGAAGGCGCCGCACGCGAGGACGAGGCCGGCGGCGAGCACCAGGAGGAGGACGTCGACGATCACGCGAGCCCCCCGGTGCGGGTCCGGTCAGGGGCGGTGTGCGTCGACGGGAGGTCGGAGCGGCGGGCCGCGGCCCGCGGGGAAGGTGCCCGTCGCGCGACGGTCGCGCGTCTGGAGCCCTTCCCGGTCGTACTGTCCCGAGCGTCGGATGGTGCGGCGCTCATGGTCTCCTCTCCTCGCGGCTGGCGGCCCGCGGGCGCGGGCCGGCGCGAGGGTCTCCCCGCGCGCAGCACCAGTGTGGGGCCTGGCGCGCGCGGACGGCGCGGTCGGCCCCCAGGTGGCCGGTGCCGGCGCCCGAGGGCACCCCCCGAGGAGGGGGCTGCTCCCGGCCGCGGGGGCCGCGGCCGGGAGGGGCGCTCAGCCGAGGAGGTCGTGCCGGACGACCGACTGCTCCCGGCCCGGACCGACGCCGACGACCGAGATGCGCGCGCCGGACATCTCCTCCAGCGCCTCGACGTAGCGCTGGGCGGCGGGCGGGAGGTCGTCCCACTCGCGCGCGCCGGAGATGTCCTCCGACCAGCCCTCGAGCTCGGTGAGCACCGGGCGGGCGTGGTGCAGGTCGGTCTGCGTGGCGGGGAGCTCGTCGAGGGTGCGCCCGTCCACCTCGTAGCCCGTGCAGACCGGGATGCGCTCGAGGCCGCCGAGGACGTCGAGCTTGGTGAGGACGAAGTCCGTGACGCCGTTGACCCGCGCGGCGTAGCGGGCCACCGGGGCGTCGTACCAGCCGCAGCGGCGCGGACGGCCCGTCGTCGTCCCGAACTCCGCGCCGGCCTGGCGCAGCGCCTCCCCCTCGGCGCCGAGCAGCTCGGTGGGGAAGGGGCCCTCGCCGACCCGGGTCGTGTACGCCTTCACCACGGCGACCACGCGCGAGACCCGCGTGGGCGGGATGCCGGAGCCCGTGCACGCACCGCCGGCCGTGGCGTTCGACGACGTCACGAACGGGTAGGTGCCGTGGTCGACGTCGAGCATCGTGGCCTGGCCGGCCTCCAGGAGGACGGTCTTCCCCGCGTCCAGGGCCTGGTGGAGCAGCAGCCCGGTGTCGGCGACCATCGGGCGCAGGCGCTCGGCGTGCTCGAGCAGCTCGTCCACGACCTCGTCGACCTCGACGGCGCGGCGGTTGTAGACCTTCACGAGCAGGTGGTTCTTCAGGTCCAGGGCCGCCTCGACCTTCTGGCGCAGGATGCTGGCGTCGAAGACGTCCTGCACCCGCAGGCCGACGCGCGACATCTTGTCGGCGTAGGTCGGGCCGATGCCCCGCCCCGTGGTGCCGATCTTCCGCGAGCCGAGGAAGCGCTCCGTCACCCGGTCCAGGATCCGGTTGTACGGCGGGATCAGGTGGGCGCTGGAGCTCACCAGGAGCTTGCCGGTGTCCACCCCGCGCGCCTCGAGGGCGTCGATCTCCTCGAAGAGCACCGCGAGGTCCACGACCACGCCGTTGCCGATGACGGGCGTGACGCCCGGGGTGAGGATGCCGCTGGGCAGCAGGTGCAGCGCGTACTTCTCGTCGCCGACGACGACCGTGTGGCCGGCGTTGTTGCCGCCGTTGAACTTGACGACGTAGTCGAGGCGCTCGCCGAGCTGGTCGGTGGCCTTGCCCTTCCCCTCGTCACCCCACTGGGCTCCGACGAGCACGATGGCGGGCATGGGGACGCACCTGCTTCCAGACGGGGAGGGACGAGCGGGGCGGCTCCGTCGGAGCCGACCGGGGCGCGAGGCTACCGCGCGGCGCGCGGGCGCCCCCGGCCGTCCGGGACGGGACGCCCGCACCAGGACATCAGCACCGGGACGTCAGCGCACGCACGTCCTGGCGCCGGGACGTCGGCCTCGGACGTCCTGGGGCCCGGACGTCAGCGCTGGGGCAGGAGCTCGACGGGGGCCTGGGCGTCGCAGTCGGCGAGGAAGCCGGCGCAGCGGTCGGCCTCGTCGGTCTCCCCGACCGCGGCCGTGGCCCGCGCCAGGGCGGCGAGGGCGCGCAGGAAGCCGCGGTTGGGCACGTGCGAGTACGGGACGGGGCCCGCGCCGCGCCAGCCCGCCCGGCGCAGCGCGTCCAGCCCCCGGTGGTAGCCGGTGCGGGCGTAGGCGTAGGCCTGCACGACCTCGCCGTCGGCGAGCGCGTCCTCGGCCAGGACGGCCCACGGGAGGCTGGCCGCCGGAGTCCTCGCCGCCACCTCGGAGGCGTGCTGGCCCTGGTCGAGGGCGCGGGCCGCGGGCTCCTCGAGGTCGCCGGGCAGCAGCGTCGCCGGCGGGCCGCCGAGGAGGTCGCGGCCGTCGCGCGAGGGGGGCGTGGGTGCGCTCATGGCCGCCAGTGTGGCGGACCGCGCGGGCGGGCCGCTCCCCCGATCGGGTCCGCCCCGACCGCTCGGCGGGCGTGGGCCTCCGGCGCGTGGGTACCGTTCCGCCGTGATCGCGACCGCCGGCGCCCCGGCCAGCACGCAGGCCGTCGGCGGCGGCGGAGACCCGCGGTGATCGAGCTCTCGACCACCGCCACGGCCGTCGTCCTCGTCGTCTCCGGCGACCTCGACCTCTCCGCGCGCCACGAGTTCCCGGAGATCGTCGCCCGCGTCAGCGGCCTGCGGCGCCAGCTGCTGGTCGTCGACCTGTGCCGGGCCACGTTCCTCGACTCGACGGGCGCCGCGTTCCTCATCTCGCTGGCCGACGCGACCTCGCGGCGCGGCGGCGTCACGTCCCTGCGCGGCGGGGACGACCGCACCCTCTACGTCCTCGAGGTCTGCGGGGCCCTGGACATGTTCCGCCTCGTCGACGGCCACCGCTGCGAGCCGGACCAGGCCCCAAGCCCCTGGGCCGCCTCCCTGCGCTGAGACCGCCCGTCCCGCCGACGCGGTCGGCGGCGGGGCGAGCGCCGCGCAGCGGCGGCGGCGTCAGGGGGCGTCGGGCAGCCGGGCCCAGACGGTCTTGCCGGCGCCGGAGTGGCGCCATCCCCAGTCCGACAGCCGCGCGACGACGTGCAGCCCGAAGCCCCCGGGGCCCTCGCGCCGCTCGGTGACGACCCCCGGCGGCGAGGGGTTGGAGTCGTCGACCTCCAGGAGCAGCCCCCGCTCGTCGTGCGCCAGGCGCAGGCCGACCGGGCCCCACCCGTGGAGGACGGCGTTGGCGACCAGCTCGGAGGCGACCAGCTCGGCCTGGGCCGTGCTCGCCAGGCCCCAGAGCCGGCCCACCTGCCCCACCTTGCGGCGGGCGCGGGCGACCGAGCCGGGGTCGCCCGGCAGCTGCCAGCGCCGGCGGCGCGGGCCCGGCCGCACCGCCGCGCGCCCGGGGACGCGGACGACGACGACCGCGAGGTCGTCCTCCGGGGCGTCCCCGAGGGCCTCCAGCAGGTGCTCGCCGGTGCCCGCGGCGTCGGTCCCCCAGCTCGCCTCGCAGGCGGCCACCAGCGCGTCCACCCCGTCGCGCAGCGAGCGCGCGCGGCGCTCGACGAGCCCGTCGGTGCACAGGACGAGGACGTCGCCCGGCCCCGCCTCGACGACGGCGGTCGTGCGCGGGCGGTCGCCCACGCCGACCAGGACGCCCTCCCCGCCCTCGAGCGCGCGGGCGCGCCCGGCCTGCACGAGCACGGGAGGCAGGTGCCCCGCGCGCGACCAGGAGACCTCCCACGAGCCGTCCCCGAGGTCCTCGAGCCGGGCGTACAGCAGGCTCGCCGAGCGCCGGATGCGCATCCCCGTGACCAGCTGGTCCACCCGCATGAGGACGGTGCCGGGCTCCTCCTGCTCGTGCGCGTAGGCGCGCACGACCGAGCGGAGCTGGCCCATGGCGGCGGCCGCCTCGATGTCGTGGCCCACGACGTCCCCCACGACCAGGCCCACGGCGTCGGGGCCGGGCGTCATGACGTCGAACCAGTCCCCGCCCACCTGCGCGTGGTCGCTACTCGGCGCGTAGTAGGACCAGACGTCCAGGTTCGGGACCGCGGGCTGCTCCGGCAGCATGCTCCGCTGCAGCGCCTCGGCGAGCAGGTGCTGCTGCTCGTGCAGCCGCGCGCTGTCCAGCGAGAGCCCCAGCCGGCGGGCCGCCTCGACGAGGAGGTCGACGTCGTCCTCGGCCAGCCCGCCGCCCTCCCCGGCGTCCTGCGCGCCGCGGTCCCCGACGACGAGCAGGCCGAGCACCCCCTCGCGGCCGGGGACGGGCACCGCGAGCGCCGGTCGGCCGGGCCCGGCGCCGACGGCGACCTGGTCGAGCGCCGCCGCGAGCCACCGCCCCACCGGGGGCTGGGCGCCCGGCGCCGCCGGGTCGGCGGCGGGCTCCGCGGGGTCGTCCAGCCGCAGCCGCACGGGCGCCGTGGCCTCGCCCAGCGCCTGCGCGGCCAGCGGGTCGTCGCGCCGGCGCGCGTCGGGCGGGGGCAGCGGCGCCACCGGGGGCAGCGCGTCGACGCCCGAGGCGGCCGCCAGGCGCAGCCCGCCCTGCTGCAGGACCACCGCCGACCACGGGACGAGCCGGTCGAGCACCCGGGTGAGGCGCGCGAGCGCCCGCCGGGTGTCGAGCTCCGCGACGGCCTCGGCGACGTCGGCCAGCAGGACGAGCCGCGCCCGCGCCGCGGCGGCGGAGCGCTCGGCCTCCACGCGCGCCGTCACGTCCACCTGGACGCCGACGCGGTGCACCAGCCGCCCGTGCTCGTCGTGGACCGGGGAGACCGAGACCTCGTTCCAGAAGGGCGTGCCGTCCCGGCGCACGTTGCGGAGCACGACGGTGACCGGCTCGCCGGAGGCCATCCCGCGGCGCAGCCGCTCCAGCGCCTCCGGATCGGTCGCCGCGTCCTGCAGGAAGCGGCAGTTGCGACCGAGCGCCTCCTCGGGCGGGTAGCCCGTGACGCGGGTGAAGGCCCGGTTGACCCACACGAGCGGGTCGCCGTCCTGGCGCGGGT
This sequence comes from uncultured Pseudokineococcus sp., assembly GCF_947495735.1. Lineage (GTDB taxonomy): Bacteria > Actinomycetota > Actinomycetes > Actinomycetales > Quadrisphaeraceae > Pseudokineococcus. The sequence goes on along the minus strand of NZ_CANMAA010000021.1, from coordinate 40,174 downwards.
CGCTGACGACCACGGGGACGTCGGTGGCCAGCGCCGCGACCGCGGCGAGGGCCGTGGCGGACGGGTCGCCGCCTCCCCCCGGACCGGCCGACCGGCCGCCCCCGAGCACCGGGTTGACCACGCGCGGCTCCGATCGTCTAGCGTGACCGTCGTTCCGCGGCATGGCCTGCGGCAGCACCGGGAGAGCAGGTCGGAGGGTCTCGATGTCGGGTGACGGTAACACCGGGGCACCGCCCCGAGCGGGCGTGACGACGGCGGGCGGCGAGGACGCCGACGCCGGGTCCGTCCACGTCATCATGGGCCGGACCAAGACCCGGATCGTCCTCACGGGCGAGATCGACGCGCTGGTCAGCCCCGACCTCGTCGAGGCCGCCGCGGAGGCCGAGGACGCCGGTCGCCCGGTGGAGGTCGACGCCCACCACGTCACCTTCATGGACTCCACGGGCGTGGCCTTCCTGGCCCGACTCGCCTCGCGCTCCACCACGCGGCTGGTGCTCATCCGCCCGCCCGACGTGGTGCGCTTCCTCATCGAGGTCACCTCGATCAACGACCTCCTCGACGTCGTCGACTCCGACCCCGGCGTGGACGACTCGGTCCCCGAGGAGTCCCCCGACGACGACACCGACGGCCCCGCCGCCGCCTGACCCGCCGCCCTCCGCGGGGCGCCCTCGGAGGCTGAGCACGACCGCGCCGGGCGCGGAGGCGGGCAGCCCCACGAGCAGGAGGGCGCCCGGGCTCGACTGCCGCTCCCGGTCCCGGTCGGGCCCGATCGGCCCCGATCGGCGGGCCACCCCGGACGCGGTCCCGAGGTCGGTCCCCACGCCCCGCGTGACGTGGTCGTCCGCCGTCAGCCCCACCAGGGCGCCCGCGACGACCGCGATGAGCTCCCACGCCCCGGCGCGGGGGGCGACGTCCCCGCGCCAGGCGCGCCCCCGCGGCGGGGCAGACGCACGAGGGCCCCGACCGCCGCGGCGGTCGGGGCCCTCGTGCGTCGCGGGCGGGCGTCAGGACAGCGAGGTCCCGGCGCTGCGCAGGCCCTCGCAGGCCTCGACGACGCGGGCGGTCAGGCCGGCCTCGGCCGCCTTGCCCCACACGCGCGGGTCGTAGGTCTTCTTGTTGCCGACCTCGCCGTCGACCTTCAGCACGCCGTCGTAGTTCTTCAGCATGTGGTCGGCCACCGGGCGGGTGAACGCGTACTGGGTGTCGGTGTCGATGTTCATCTTGACGACGCCGTGGTCGACCGCCGCGCTGATCTCCTCGGGCAGAGAGCCGGAGCCGCCGTGGAAGACGAGGAGGAAGGGCTTCCCGTCGCCGCCGGTCTGGTGCTCCTGCGCGACCGCCTCCTGCGCCTGCCGGAGGATCTCGGGGCGCAGCTTGACGTTGCCGGGCTTGTACACGCCGTGCACGTTCCCGAAGGTCAGGGCGGCCATGTAGACGCCCCGCTCCCCCAGGCCGAGCGCCTCCGCGGTGGCGAGCGCGTCGTCCGTCGTCGTGTACAGGTGCTCGTTGATGTCGTTGGCGACACCGTCCTCCTCGCCGCCGACGACGCCGATCTCGACCTCGAGGACGATCTTGGCAGCGGCGGCCTTCTCGAGGAGCTCGGCGCCGATGCGCAGGTTCTCGTCGAGCAGCACGGCCGAGCCGTCCCACATGTGCGACTGGAACAGCGGCTCCTGGCCCCTGTCCACGCGCTCCTTGCTGAGGGCGAGCAGCGGTCGCACGAAGGAGTCGAGCTTGTCCTTCGGGCAGTGGTCGGTGTGCAGCGCGATGTTCACGTCGTACTTCGCCGCGACGACGTGGGCGAACTCCGCGAGCGCGGTCGCGCCGGTGACCATGTCCTTGACGCCCTGGCCGGAGAGGTACTCGGCGCCGCCGGTGCTCACCTGGACGATGCCGTCGCTGCCCGCCTCGGCGAAGCCCTTGATGGCGGCGTTGAGCGACTGGCTGCTCGTGACGTTGATGGCCGGGTACGCGAAGGAGCGCTCCTTCGCGCTCGTGAGCATCTGCGCGTAGACCTCGGGGGTCGCGATGGGCATCTGGGGCCTCCTCGGGCGTGGTGCGGCGTCGTGGTGCGTGCTCGGGCCCGTCGCCGGACCCGTCGTCGGTCGGCCCGCTCCCCGGGCCCTCGTGCTCGCCGCGATCCTTCCACGCCCGGGGAGCGCCTCACCCGCCCGGGACCTGCCCGAAGACGTGGCGCCGCACCCACGCGTGCAGCGCGATCGCCGCGGCGGCGCCCGCGTTGACCGACCGCGTGGACCCGGCCTGGTGGATGGCGAGGACGGCCTCGCAGACGGCGAGGGCCCCGTCCGTCAGGCCCGTGCCCTCCTGGCCCAGCAGGAGCACGACCCGCTCGGGGAGGTCGGCGGTCTCCAGCGGCACCGCACCGGGCGTGTTGTCGACCCCCAGGACGGGCAGGGCCTCGCTCGCCGCCCAGGCCGCGAGCGCGGCGGCGTCGGCGTGGTGGTGCACGTGCAGGTAGCGGTCGGTGACCATGGCGCCGCGGCGGTTCCACCGGCGGTGGCCGACCACGTGCACGCCGGCGGCGTTGACGGCGTTCGCGGTGCGGACCACCGAGCCGACGTTCAGGTCGTGCCGCCAGTTCTCCACGGCGACGTGCACGCCGGCGCGGCTGCGGTCCAGGTCGGCGCGCACCGCCTCGACGCTCCAGTACCGGTAGCGGTCGACGACGTTGCGCCGGTCGCCGTGGGCGAGCAGCTCGGGGTCGTAGCGCTCGTCGGAGGGCCACGCCGCCGGCCCCCCGGGCCAGGGCCCGACGCCGACGACGCGCTCGTCGTCCGCGCCGGCACCGGCGGGCGGCGTCGCGCCCACCGGTGCCCGGCCGCGGGTGCTGGGGCGGTCGCCGGTCAGGCGCCGATGCCGAAGAGGCTGAGGCCGGGGCCGACGAGCAGGCCGACCACGATGAGGACGACTCCCCAGAGGATCTGGCGGCGGACGAGGGAGACGACGCCGGCGATGATGAGGACGACGCCGAGGATCCAGAGCAGGGTGGCCATGAGGACCTTTCCAGGGTCAGGGGAGGGTCGGGCGCCGCCGTGGTCCGCGGCGCCAGAGACGGTAGGGGCCCCGGGCCGGGCGCGCGCGCCGGCGACCCGTCGCCTCCGGGCGCCCCAGCCCTGGTGCCCTGCGTCCCGCAGCGGGAGCATGGCCCCATGAGCAGCGACGGCGCGGGGCCCGCGGAGATCGAGTGCTGGCTGACCGACATGGACGGCGTCCTGGTGCACGAGGGCCACGCGCTGCCCGGCGCCGCGGACTTCCTCCAGCGCCTCGTCGACCGCGAGCGGCGCTTCCTCGTGCTGACGAACAACTCGATGTTCACCCCCCGCGACCTGCGGGCCCGCCTGGCGGCCTCGGGCCTGCAGGTGCCCGAGGAGTCCCTGTGGACCTCGGCGCTGGCGACCGCGGAGTTCCTGTCCCAGCAGATGCCGGGCGGCTCGGCCTACGTGATCGGCGAGGCGGGGCTCACCACCGCGATCCACGAGGCCGGGTACACGATGACGACCTCCTCCCCCGACTACGTCGTCCTGGGCGACACGCGCACGTACTCCTTCGAGGCGATCACCACCGCCATCCGGCTCATCGACGGCGGCGCGCGCTTCATCGCCACCAACCCCGACCCCACGGGCCCCTCGGCCGAGGGGCCCCTGCCCGCGACCGGGGCGGTCGCGGCGCTCATCACGCGGGCCACGCGGCGCGAGCCCTACGTCGTCGGCAAGCCCAACCCGATGATGTTCCGCAGCGCCATGAACCGGATCCAGGCCCACTCGGAGACCACCGCGATGGTCGGCGACCGCATGGACACCGACGTCGTCGCGGGCATCGAGGCCGGGCTCGCGACGACCCTCGTGCTCACCGGGTCCACGCGCCGCGAGGACGTGGACTCCTACCCCTACCGCCCGACGCGCGTCTGCGAGTCGATCGCCGACGTCGTCGACCTGGTCTGAGGCGCTCGCCCCGGCTACCGCGCGTCACCCGGGGCGCCGGTTCCGCACGCGGTCGAGGGCGCGTCACCCGACCGAGCACGTGGAGTGACGGCGTCCGACCCGTCGTCGGCGGCCGGGGGCGAGTACCGTCACAGGCAGTTCATCTGCCGTCCACCCGCTGGGCACGGGCCCGACGCCCCACCGGCACCGGGAGTCCCTCATGCGCCTGACCGTCCATCCCCGCGCCCTGCTCTGGCTGCTGCTGCCGATCGCGGTCCTGCTCGTGCTCGCGAGCTTCTCGGCGACGCTCGTCGGACTCGCCTCAGCCGGCACCGACCCCTTCGTGGGGTACGAGCGCCTGATGGCCGCGCTGGCCGTGGACGCGGAGACCACCATCCCGGCGTGGTTCTCGGTCAGCCTGCTCCTCCTCTGCGCGCTCCTCCTCGTCGACGTCGCGCGGACGACGCGTCTCGAGGGCAGCCGCTGGCGCTGGCACTGGGCCGCTCTGGCTGTCGTCTTCGCCTACATGTCCATGGACGAGGGGAGCCGCCTCCACGAGACAGGCAGCTCAGTCCTCGAAGCAGCCGGGATCGACACAGGTCTGCGCTTCGGGTGGGTCGCCTTGGCCATCCCGGTGATGCTCGTGTTCCTCGTGCTCATGATCCCGTTCCTCCTCGCCCTTCCCCGTCGCACCGCCCTCCGGTTCGTCCTCGCGGGCACCGTCTTCGTCGGCGGCGCCGTGGGCATGGAGTTCGCCGGAGGGTGGGCCTGGGACACCGCGGGCGAGCAGAGCGCCCTCTACGCCGGGATCTCCAGCGTCGAGGAGCTCCTGGAGATGGTGGGCGCCATCCTCTTCGCCTGGGCCGTGGCCGACCACCAGCGTCGCCACCTGGCGGCCGCGGCGGCCGTCGACGGCCGCGCCGCAGCGGGCTCCGCGCCCCAGGGCGCCTCCGCGGCGCCCGTCCGCGCCGCGTAGTCCCCCCGGCGGACCTACGCGGAGGGGCGGTCGGCCTCGCCGGAGCCGCCGAGGCCGAGGTCGTCCTTGGTGAAGACGGCGAGGTAGTCCAGGCCCTCGGCCTCGATGCGCTCGCGGGCACCGGTGTCGCGGTCGACGAGCACGGCGACGGCGAGGACCTTCGCGCCGTGAGCGCGCAGCGCCTCCACCGCGGTCATCACCGACCCGCCGGTCGTCATCGTGTCCTCGACGGCGACGACGTCGCGGCCCTCGACCCCCGGGCCCTCGATCTGGCGCTGCAGGCCGTGCGCCTTGCCCTGCTTGCGCACGACGAAGGCGTCCAGCCGGCGGCCCCGGGCGGCGGCGGCGTGGAGCATGGCTCCCGCGACGGGGTCGGCGCCCATCGTCAGGCCGCCGACGGCGTCCGGCGCCAGCCCGCGGCCGTCGAGCAGCTCCAGCATGGCGCGCCCGACCAGGGGCGCCGCCTCGTGGTGGAGCGTGATGCGCCGCAGGTCGACGTAGTAGTCGGCCTCCGCGCCGCTGGAGAGCGTGACGCGCCCGTGGACGACGGCGCTCTCGCGGACGAGGGCGAGCAGCCGCTCGCGGTCGTCGCCGGCGTCGTCGACGAGGGAGGGGGCTGTCCGGGTCTGGTCCACAGGCGGTCACGCTAGCGAGGCCGTCCACAGCCGCGGCGGACCTCCTCGCGCGGCGCGGCCCCGCGCACCACGGTCGGGGCATGGACCCGACGCAGACCGCACCAGGGGCCGACGGCGACCGCGACGGCGCAGCCGCCGCGGCCCACGCGCCGCCCGAGCAGGACGTGCCGCCCGAGCAGGACGAGCGCTTCCGCCCGGTCGTGCCGGCCGGGGCGCCCGACCTCCTCGCCCGGCGGACGGCCTCGTGGCTGGTCCCCGCGCTCGTCGCCACCGCGCGCCGCCTCGAGGCCGCCGGCGAGGACCTCCACCCGCCCGCGCCGCACCCGTCCCTCGCGCTGGCCGTCCTCGAGGCGGTCTGGACCCCGCGGGTCGACGCGGCCACCACGGACCGCGTCGTCCGCCGCTTCCGGGAGAGCCACCCCCCGGGGGCCGGGGCCGACGTGCTCGTCGCGGCCGTCCGGGACGCCGGAGGCGACGAGGCCTGGGCGCGGGCCCGTGCCACCCGGCACCGCGCCCGTCCGGCGCTCGACGCGCCGCTCAAGGCGACGGCCGCCCGGGAGGGGGCGCAGGTGCTCCTCGACCACGGCATCCGCTCCTGCGAAGAGCTGGTGGAGCTCCTGGACGCGGCGCGGGCGGAGCCCGACCCGGCGGCGCAGGACCCCGACGCCTGGCCCACCGCGGAGCAGGACCTCAGCCGCGACCCGGCGCTGCGGGCCGCCCGCGACCGCTGGGACGCCGTCCGGGCGGCGTGGCGCGCCGTCCCGGGGCAGGCGTCCGGCCGCTCCTGGCACCGGCTGCTCGTCCTGGCGGGCGCGCAGCGCGTGGTGCCCGACGACGACGTCCGCCGCTTCGCGTCCCGCTGGCACCGCGGCCCGCGCGCGGCCGCGGCCGCGGCGGGGCGCAGCGCCCCGCCGCGCGCCGGGAGCGCGCCCGACGTGTGGGTCGCCGCCCGCCTGCTCGACCTGGCCGCCGACCTCGCGCAGGCGTCCCCGCGGGAGGTCGACCACCTCGCGTGGCGCGGGGAGCTGCTGCGCACCGGCTCGCGGCGGGGTGCGGGCGCCGCCGACCCCGTCGCCGGCGCGCTCGTCGCCCCGTGAGCACCCCGCGGCCGGGGGCGCCGAGGAGGTGGTCAGCCCAGCTCGACGACCACGGGCGCGTGGTCGCTGGCGCCCTTGCCCTTGCGCTCCTGCCGGTCGATCTCGGCGCCGGTCACCCGCGCCGCCAGCGCCGGGGAGCACAGGGCGAAGTCGATGCGCATGCCCTCGCGGCGGGGGAAGCGCAGCTGCGTGTAGTCCCAGTAGGTGTAGGTGCCCGGCCCAGGGGCGTGCGGGCGCACCACGTCGGCGTACCCGGCGTCGACCACGGCCCGGAACGCCGCCCGCTCCGGCTCGGAGGTGTGCGTGCTCGTCGCGAAGACGGCGGGGTCCCAGACGTCCTCGTCGGTCGGGGCCACGTTCCAGTCGCCGCAGAGGGCGACCTGCGCGTCGGCGTCCTCCGCCAGCCACGCCGCGCCGGCGTCGCGCAGCCTGGCCAGCCAGTCCAGCTTGTAGGCGTAGTGCGGGTCCTCGAGCGCGCGCCCGTTCGGGACGTACAGGCTCCACACGTCGACGCCGCCGCACCGCGCCCCGAGCGCGCGGGCCTCGGCCTCGGAGCCCTCCCCCCAGCCGGGCTGGCCCGGGAAGCCGACGCGCACGTCCTCCAGCCCCACCCGCGAGAGCACCGCGACGCCGTTCCACTGGTTCAGGCCGTGGTGGGCCACCTCGTAGCCGGCCTCGCGCAGCCGCTCCTCGGGGAACTGCTCGTCCTTGCACTTGGTCTCCTGCAGCGCCACGACGTCGACGTCGCTGCGCTCCAGCCATGCCACGAGGCGGTCGACGCGGGCGCGGACGGAGTTGACGTTCCAGGTGGCGATGCGCACGGACGGCGACGCTACCCGGGACGTCCGGGGCGGGCGCCGCGCCGTCCGCGGGGCGCGGCGGGCGGCTGCGGAGCCGACCGGCCGTGGCGCCGGGCGGTCGGCGCACGAGGGCCGGGCTCACGAGGGCCCGGCGCACGAGGGCTGGGTACGGTGCGGGGCATGGCGACGGCACTGGTCACGGGCGGCACCTCCGGCATCGGGGCGGCCTTCGCGAGGCAGCTGGCCCGCCGCGGCCACGACCTGGTGCTCGTCGCGCGCGACGCCGCCCGCCTGGAGGAGGTCGCCGCGGACCTGCGCGGCAGCGGCGTCCAGGTCGAGGTGCTGCGCGCCGACCTCGCCGACCGCGTGGACGTCCAGCGGGTCGCCGACCGCCTCGAGGACGCCGGTCGCCCGGTCGACCTGCTGGTCAACAACGCCGGCTTCGGCCTGGCGTCGCGACTGCTGGACCCGGACACCTCCGAGCAGGAGCGCGCCCTCGACGTCATGGCCAAGGCCGTGCTGGTGCTCGGCGGCGCGGCGGGGCGGGGCATGCGCGCCCGCGGGCGGGGCGCCGTCCTCAACGTCTCGAGCGTCGCCGGCTTCGTCACGATGGGCGGGTACTCCGCCGTCAAGGCGTGGGTGACGGCCTACTCGGAGAGCCTGGCGGGCGAGCTCGCGGGCAGCGGCGTCACCGTGACGGCGCTGTGCCCCGGCTTCGTGCGCACGGAGTTCCACGAGCGCGCCGACCTGCACATGTCGAAGCTGCCCGAGCTCGGCTGGGTCGACGTCGAGGAGCTGGTGAGCACCGCCCTCGACGACGTGGCGCGCGGTCGCGTCATCTCGGTGCCCACGGCGCGCTACGCGGCTCTCGTGCACCTCATCCGCCACGCCCCGCGCAGCCTCGTGCGCCGTGGCTCGCGGGCGGTCGTCTCCGCCCGCAGCTGACCGGGGCGTCCCCGCGGGCGGGCCGACCGGGGGCAGACGCACCGACGGCCGTGGACCCCCCCGCGGGCCACGGCCGTCGACGACTGCTCAGCGCCCCACCGGAGCACCGTCCGACAGAGCGTAGGACTCCCCTGCTTCGAGCAACCACCCTCGAAGCCCTCTGCGATGTCCACACTTGTGTGGACGCGCGCGGCCCAGAGGGCCGCCCGCGCAGGTCGCTCGAGCGGCTGCGGCTCAGCGGTCGGTGACCCGCTCGCGGCGTCGCAGCACGAGCCCCGAGCGGTCGCGGCGACCCGAGCCGGCCTCGCCCAGCGGCTGATCCCCCGGTCGGTCGGGCGCCGTCCGCCCGCCGCCGGAGACCCCGTCAGCCGCCCGCCCGTCGCCAGCGCTGCGGTCAGCGGCCTGGTCGCCGGCCCCTTCGTGGTCGCCCGCCCCGGCACCGAGCGGCGCGGCGGTCAGCGCCAGCGGCTCGTGGGCGTCGGCGGGCTCCGGCCCGTCGACGTCCACGACCACGACGTCGCCGTCCCCGACCTCACCCGCGAGCAGGGCGCGGGCGAGGCGGTCGCCGATCTCCCGCTGCACGAGCCGGCGCAGCGGCCGGGCCCCGTACGCGGGGTCGTAGGCCTCGAGCGCCAGCCAGTCGCGGGCGGCCGTCGTGACCTCGAGGCCGAGCCGGCGGTCGGCCAGGCGCGCGGCCAGCCGCTCGACGGCGAGCCCGACGATCCGGCTGAGCTCCTCGGTGCCCAGCGGGTCGAAGACGACGACCTCGTCGAGCCGGTTGAGGAACTCCGGCTTGAACGCCCGGCGGACCTCCGTCATCACGGCCGCGTGCTGGTCCTCGCGCGAGCGCGAGGGGTCGGCGAGGTGCTGGCTGCCGAGGTTGCTCGTGAGCACGAGGATCGTCGAGCGGAAGTCGACCGTCCGCCCCTGGCCGTCGGTGAGACGGCCGTCGTCGAGCACCTGCAGGAGCACGTCGAAGACGTCGGGGTGGGCCTTCTCCACCTCGTCCAGCAGGACGACGCCGTACGGGCGGCGGCGCACGGCCTCGGTCAGCTGCCCGCCCTGGTCGTACCCGACGTACCCGGGAGGGGCGCCCACGAGCCGGGCCACCGAGTGCTTCTCGCCGTACTCGCTCATGTCGATGCGGACCATGGCGCGCTCGTCGTCGAAGAGGAAGTCCGCGAGCGACTTGGCGAGCTCGGTCTTCCCGACGCCGGTCGGCCCGAGGAAGAGGAAGGAGCCCGTGGGCCGGTCGGGGTCGCTGACGCCGGCGCGGCTGCGCCGCACGGCGTCGGAGACGGCCTCCACCGCGCGCCGCTGGCCGACGAGGCGCGCGCCCAGCACGTCCTCCATCCGCAGCAGCTTGTCCTGCTCGCCCTCCAGGAGGCGCCCCGCGGGGATGCCCGTCCACGCGGCCACCACGTCGGCGATGTCCCCGGCGCCGACGCGCTGGGCGACCATCGGCTCCTCGCCGCCGTCGTCCGCCTCGCTGGCCTCCGCCTCCGCGAGCTCGCGCTCGACCGCGGGGACGTCGTGGAAGCGCAGCCGCGAGGCCGTCTCCCAGTCCGTCTCCCGCACGGCGCGGTCGGCGTCCGAGCGCAGCGCGTCGAGCCGGGCGCGCAGGTCGCCGACCCGGTTCACGCCGCTCTTCTCCCGCTCCCACCGCGCGGACAGGCCGGCCAGCCTCTCGCGGCGGTCGGCGAGGTCGGCGCGCAGCCGCTCCAGGCGCTCGGCGGCCGCGGGGTCGTCCTCCGCGGCCCGGGACAGCGCCATCTCCTCCATCACGAGGCGGTCGACGGCGCGGCTGAGCTCGTCGACCTCGACCGGGGAGGAGTCCAGCTCCATCCGCAGGCGCGAGGCGGCCTCGTCGACGAGGTCGATCGCCTTGTCGGGCAGCTGGCGACCGGTGATGTAGCGGTCGGAGAGCTGGGCCGCGGCGACGAGGGCGCCGTCGGTGATGGTGACCTTGTGGTGCGCCTCGTAGCGCTCCTTGAGCCCGCGCAGGATCGTCACGGTGTCCGCCACGTCCGGCTCGCCGACGAAGACCTGCTGGAAGCGGCGCTCCAGCGCCGGGTCCTTCTCGATCCGCTCGCGGTACTCGTCGAGCGTCGTCGCCCCGACGAGGCGCAGCTCGCCGCGGGCGAGCATCGGCTTGAGCATGTTGCCGGCGTCCATCGCCCCCTCGGAGCCGCCGCCGGCGCCCACGACCGTGTGCAGCTCGTCGATGAAGGTGACGACCTGGCCGTCGGAGCCCTGGATCTCGGCGAGGACCGCCTTGAGGCGCTCCTCGAACTCCCCGCGGTACTTGGCCCCCGCGACCATCGCCGCCAGGTCGAGGGAGATCAGGCGCTTGCCGCGCAGCGACTCGGGCACGTCGCCGTCGACGATGCGCTGGGCCAGCCCCTCGACGACGGCCGTCTTGCCGACGCCGGGCTCGCCGATGAGGACGGGGTTGTTCTTCGTGCGCCGCGACAGCACCTGGACGACGCGCCGGATCTCCGCGTCCCGGCCGATCACCGGGTCGAGGCGCCCGTCGCGGGCCGCCTGGGTGAGGTCGGCGCCGTACTGCTCGAGGGCCTTGTAGGTGCCCTCGGGGTCGGGCGAGGTGACCTTCGCCGCCCCCCGCACGCGCGGCAGCGCGTCCAGCAGCGCCTCGCGCGTCGCGCCGCTCGAGCGCAGCAGATCCCCCGTCGCGCCGGTGTCGGCGGCCAGGGCGAGGAGCAGGTGCTCGGTCGAGACGTAGGAGTCCCCGAGCGCGCGCATCTCCTGCTGCGCCACGGGGACGGCGGCGAGGGCGCCGCGCGAGAGCTGCGGCTGCACCACGGTCTCGCCCGCGGTGCGGGGCAGCGCGGCGAGCAGACCGCGGGCCTGCTCGCCGACGCGGGCCGGCTGCGCGCCGACCGCCTCGAGCAGGCCGGCGGCGACGCCGCCGGCGTCCTCGGTGAGGGCGACGAGCAGGTGGGCGGGCTCCACCTGCGGGTTGCCGGCCGCGGCTGCGGCCTGGACCGCGGCGGTGACCGCCTCGCGGGTCCTCGTCGTGAACTCGGCGTCCAACGTCCACCTCCTGGTGCGCGCCGGGGGCCCGGCGGGTCTGACGGGGTGACGGCTCGGCCAGCCGGCCGTCCGTCGAGACTTGAGTCTACGTCGCTCAACCCTGGTCGGCGCGGCGCCATTCCTCCGTCGACGGAGGGGGCGGTGCCGCCACGACCGCGCGTCGCCGCCGACCGGCATCCGCCCCCGCGCGCGCGGAGAGGGTCCGCTCGGCCTACGCGGCGTGCCGAGCGGCCCGGCGACCCCCGGAGTCCTCGACGGCGGCGACGCCGAGGATGACGGCCGACGCGAGGAGCACCAGGGCGGGCAGGAGCAGGTGCAGGCCGCGCCCCACGACGGTCACGACCGCCCGCACCAGCGACAGCACCCCGGCGACCGCGGTCACCGTCCCCGCTCGCGGGAGCCCGTCCCCCGCCGTCGCCACGAGAGCGGCCAGCGCGGCGACCAGGGGACGCCCAGCAGCGCCACCACGACGAGCCCGTTCTCCCGGGCGACGGTCGCGCCGAAGAGCACCACCAGCGCCACGACCACGACCGTCGCGACCACCTCGAGGGCCAGAGCGGTCGTCCGCAGCGCCATGACGAGCCCCTCGGGTCTCGGGTCTCGGGTCTCAAGCCTCGGGTCTCGAGCCTCGGGTCTCGGGTGCCGTGCCGCGAGGTGCGACACCGCGCGGTCCTCGCTGCCGTCCCCGTCGTGGACCGGCGGCGGGTCGCGGACGTCGGACGGGACCGGTCGCACGTCGTCGCAGGTCCTCGAGGGCCGAGCCGCCGAGGACGCCGCTGCCGCTCAGCAGCGGTTGATGGGCGCGTAGAGGAAGTCGTCCTCGGCCTCGAAGAACTCGTCGCCGCAGTTGCGGTCCCAGGGGTTGAAGGAGCCGCCGTGGACGCGGCCGCAGCGGTCGTGCTCACCGCAGTCGTAGGTGTAGGTGTCGATGCCGGCGCTCCCGGGGCCGCACTCGCCCAGAGATCCGGCCGACCCGGGGCCGCTGACGACGTAGTCGCGGCTCCAGCACCGGTCCTGGGCGTCGTAGTAGAGGCTGCGCCGGCTCCGGGAGCACGACATGTAGAGGATCCCGTCCTCGTCCGCCCGCTGGCAGGGCGCAGCGGCGGCGTCGGCCCGGTCAGCCCGGTCCACTCCATCGGCCGCGTCGGCCGCCCGCTGGGCGCACTCCTCGGCCGCCACGGCCTCCGCGGCGGACTCGTCCGACCTCACCGCCGCGTCGGTCACGAGCACCATCCGCGGCTCGTCGATCACCCGTGCACCGATCTCCTGGCCGACGGGCGCGGAGGCGAGCAGGGCGACGTACCGGACCAGCAGGTCGACGTGGTCCCGGCCGGCCCTCGTCGTGGCGGAGGGCTCCACATGCTCGTGGTTGAGGTCCCTGGCCAGCGCCTCGAGCGCGACCAGGTCCTCCTGCTGGAGGACGTTCCCGTGCCCGTCTCGGGTGACCGTCTGCGCGACGTCGTCACGGGTGACCGTGAAGTCCTTGCCGTTGACCGTGACGGTGGCGCTGTCCTCCGTGGTCGTGACAGCCGCGGCCTCCACCTCCACCTGGCCCGCGGAGTGGTCGAACGAGCCCTCCGCCGTCGTGGGGCTCTCCGCGAGCTCGAACGGCTGGCTCTGCGACGTCGACGGAGCCGCCGGCGTCGGCGAGGCCGCTGCTGCGGGGTGCTGCGCGGCGAACACCAGGCTGCTGGACACGGCCAGGGCGAAGGGGGCCAGCCCGGCGACGAGCGACGTGGTCCTGGTCATGGCTCCCCTGGAGATCGACCGCACGTGCACGTGCACGTGCTGGGTGGGCGTCGCGCGCTGCGGTGAGCACGCGCCCGCGCGCCCGCGCACGTCGCCACCGCCTGGGCGGTCGAGCCCTCGAGGACGCCTGCACGACGCGCGCAACACGGACATAAGCCGCCCGCGGTCCCGGGGGCAAGGCCTCCTCCTGATCGTTGCAGGCCCGTGACCTGCGGCCCGGCCGGGTCGCGGCAGCTGGGCCGGACGGACGACGCACGAGACGCCGGCGCCCTCCTCGCCGGGCGGCGTTCACCAGGTGATGCGGTCGAGCTCGGCCCGCAGCGCAGCGCCGCGCCCGGGCGAGACGTGCTCGACCCAGGACACCCGCCCCTCGAGGTGGGCGCGCAGGCCCTGCCCCCGACCCTCGCGGTCCTGGGACGCGGGCCCTCGCACGACGCAGTTGTGCAGCAGCGCGCGCAGGGCGTCGACCTCCCGGCGCCCGACGCCGGGGCGGTCGTTGACGACGACGCCGGTCACCTGCTGGCGCCGGGAGCGCGGCTGCACGCGCGTCTTGGCCTCGTTGAGCCGGTACCCCTCGTCGTGCACCACGCGCCGGACGCCGTCGAGCAGCGCCCCCGCGCGCCGCGCGACGTCGGGCCCGCCGGACAGGGCGAGGTCGTCGGCGTAGCGCGTGTACGCGGCGCCGCACGCGCGGGCGTAGGAGTCCAGCCGCACGTCCAGGCGGTGCGCGGCCAGGTTGGCCAGGTGCGGCGACGTCGGCGCGCCCTGCGGCAGGTGGGGGCTCGCGAGCGCCCGGCGCAGGGCGGAGCGCGCGACGTCGCTCCCCCCGGGCGGCATCGCGGCGAGGACCCGCACGGGCGCGCGGTGCGTGCACAGGCCCGTCAGCACGTGGGCCACCGCCTCCGGGTGCCCGAGCGCACGCAGCACCCGGTAGACGCGGCCGGCGGTGACCGCGGCGAAGAAGGACGACAGGTCGGCGCTGACCACGACGTCCGCGCCGACGTGCGGGCGGGCCCCGCTCAGCACGCCGCGGCCGGGGACGAAGCCGTGGGCGGCCGGGTGCGCGGGGACGCCGGCGAGCACCTCGTCGAGCACGACGCGCTGCACCCGCCGGAGCCGCGGCGTCGGCACCTCCAGCAGCCGCGGGGCGCGACCGGGGCGCTCGAGCCACCGGTACCCGTGCAGGTGCAGCCGGCCGGGGCGGGCGCGCCGCTGGAGGGAGCGGACGTCGGCCATCCAGTCGAGGTGCCCGACGTCGAGGTCGAGCAGCCGGGCGACGTCGCCGACGTCGTCCAGGCGCGCCGTGGGCCAGCGCGAGCCGCCGGCCCGGGTCGGGACCACGGGGTGGCGGCGCGCGCGGAGGGGGTGGCCGCGCCGCTGGGCGCGCTCGCGCGCCCGGACGAAGGGCGGTGCGGCCCCGGCGACACCCGCCAGGTGGCGCGGGGCGTCCCGCGGCGGCCGGGGGCACTCGGCCAGGACGTGCGCGGCGAGGGCCGGCAGCCAGCGCCGCCGGCTCCCGAGCACCCGCGCGGCCGCGGTCACCAGGCTCTCGCTCGTCCAGTCGCCCTCGGCGAGGAGGGCGTCGGCGAGCGCCTGGGCGACGGGGTCGGGCGCGTCCGTCCTCACGAGCCGCCCGCACCCGTCGCGGGAGCTGCGACGGACCGCGGCGGGAGTGCGGCGGCCCCCGGCGACCTGTCCCGTCGTGCGGGCACCCGGCCGCGCGGAGCGCGGCGCGGTGCCTGCGGTGGGGTCGTGTGCTCGTCCTGCAGCGCCCGGGGTAGCCCCGGACCCGCCGTCCCGGTTCGCGGGTCGGCGTCCTCGCCGGGGAGCCGCCGCACCGCCCGGATGCTAGCCAGCGATCGACGGCGCGCGGGGGCGCCGGCCCCGCCGAGGTCGTCGAGGCGACGCGCGTCGACGGACGCACCTAGACTCGACGGTGCTGGTGGACCACCGGTCGACGCCTTCCGCAGCGCGCGACCGAGTGGCCCGGGTTGAGACGAGCAGCTCCCACTGGTCCGCGCAACGCCCGCCTGGGCGCTCGTGCGGCAGATGCACCGCCGCCGAGACGGCGCGGCGGCTACGGCGGAGAGCTCCGACATGACGACCACCGACCCCACCACGTCCAGCGACGGCCAGGACCCCGCGCCCGAGATGCACCCCGACGCCCAGCGGGCCTTCGTCGAGCTGGGGCGCCTGATGCTCGACCAGCCCGTGGGCCAGTACCTGCAGCGGGTCGCCGACCTCGCCGCCGAGACGCTGCCCGGCGTCGACGGCCTGTCGGTCACCCTCGTGGAGGACGGCAGGGCCCGGTCCGCAGCCTTCACCTCCTCCGTCTCGGCGATGCTCGACGAGCGCCAGTACGAGGCGGGGTTCGGCCCGTGCCTGGACGCCGCCACGTCCGGGGGGACCGTGCGCGTCGACCTCAGCGGCGAGGACGGGGTCTACCCCGAGTTCTCCGCGATCGCCCGCCGCCAGGGCGTCCGCGCCGTCGCCTCCGTCGGGATGCCTGTGCCGCAGCGCGTCGTCGGCGCGCTCAACATGTACAGCCTCACCGGCGACATCGACGAGGAGACCCTCGCCCTCGCCCGGGCGTTCGCCTCCTACGCCGCCGTGGCCCTGGCCAACGCCGCCCTCTACGGCTCGACGACCCGCCTCGCCGACCAGCTCCAGGAGGCGATGCGGTCGCGCGCGGTCATCGAGCAGGCCAAGGGCGTCCTGATGGCCCGCCTCCAGGTGGACGACGAGGCGGCCTTCGCCCACCTCTCCCGCAGCAGCCAGCAGAGCAACACCAAGCTGCGCGACATGGCCGCCGGCATCGTCGAGCGCGCCCAGCGCGGCGAGCCGGCCTGATCCGGGAGCTCGGCCCTCGCGGCGAGGTCGAGGAGCTGCGCTGACGCGGCTCTCCGACGGCGCGGCGGGGGCCGTCCGGCTGTCACGGTCCGGCGACATCACGCCGTTCTCACGGCGAGGGTCCTTGCGCACCCGGGAGGGTGCCGTCAACCTGCTCCGATGACCAGACCGGACGTCGTCCGCCCGCAGCACCGCCCGCCGGCGTCCCGCCGGTCGGCCCCGACCACGTGCGCCAGCACGTCCCTGAGCTCGGAGGTCCGCCCGTGACCGGTATCGAGGACTTCGTCAACACGGGCTTCACGCCCGTCAGCGACGCCATCAGCGCGATCATCTTCTACCCGCTGACGGCCTTCGGGCTGTCCGTGCCGATCGTCGTCATCTGGCTCATCGCCGCCGGGATCATCTTCACCGTCTACTTCGGCGCCCCGCAGATCCGCCACATCCCGCTCGCGCTGAAGATCGTCCGCGGCAAGTTCACCCGCGGCGACGAGCCCGGCGAGGTCACCCACTTCCAGGCGCTGACGTCGGCGGTCTCCGGCACGGTCGGGCTCGGCAACATCGCCGGCGTCGGCGTGGCCGTCTCCCTGGGTGGGCCCGGCGCCACCTTCTGGATGGTCGTCGCCGGCCTCATCTCGATGTGCACCAAGTTCGTCGAGTGCACCCTGGGCGTGAAGTACCGGGAGATCCACGAGGACGGCAGCGTCACCGGCGGGCCGTTCCGCTACCTGCGCGTCGCCTTCGGCCGCTTCGGCGACAGCGTCCCGGCGCGCCTGCTCTCCAAGTTCCTCGTCGGGTTCTTCGCCGCCGCGATCCTGCTGTTCGGCATGGGCGGCGGCAACATGTTCCAGGCCAACCAGACCTTCGCCCAGGTCCGCAACGTGACCGGTGGCGCGGACGGCCTCTTCGGCAGCACCTTCGCCACCCTGCTGTTCGGCCTGGCCCTGGCCGCGCTCGTCGGCGTCGTGATCCTCGGCGGCATCAAGTCCATCGGCGCCGTGACCAGCCGCCTCGTCCCGGCGATGGCGATCTTCTACGTGCTGTCGTGCCTGCTCGTCCTCGCCATCAACGTCGGCCAGATCCCCGAGGCGATCGGGTCGATCTTCGGCGGCGCGTTCTCCCCCGAGGGCGTCTCCGGCGGCGTGCTCGGCGCCCTGGTGATCGGCTTCCAGCGCGCGGCCTTCTCCAACGAGGCCGGCATCGGCTCGGCCCCCATCGCCCACTCCGCCGTCCGGACCGAGCGGCCCGTCACCGAGGGCTTCGTGGCGATGCTCGAGCCCTTCATCGACACGGTCGTCATCTGCACGATGACGGCGCTGACGATCATCATCGCCAACCCCGCCTCCTACGTGGCCGCTCGCCAGGAGGTCGCCGAGACCGGCGCGACCACCGCGGACGGCGTGGTGCTCACCTCGGACGCCTTCGCCGAGGTCGCCACCTGGTACCCGTACCTGCTGGCCTTCGCGGTGATCCTCTTCGCGTACTCGACGCTGGTCACCTGGAGCTACTACAGCCTCAAGGCGTGGACGACGCTCTTCGGCCGCAGCCGGCTCTCGGAGAACATCTTCAAGGTCGGCTACCTGTTCTTCACGGTGCTGGGGACGCTGGTCACCCTCACCGCGGTGCTCAACTTCGCCGACGCCATGCTCTTCGCCTGCGCGTTCGTCAACATCATCGGCCTCTACCTGCTGATGCCGGTGGTGAAGTCCGAGGTGCGCGGCTTCCTCGACGACCTCAAGAGCGGTCGCCTCCAGGAGGTCGAGAACCCGCAGTCGCTCATCCACCCGGGCGAGTCCAAGGACCACTGACCCCCGGGGCGGACCAGCCGGTCCGAGACCCTCAGCACCGCCGGAGCGCCCCGCGAGCACCTGCTCGCGGGGCGCTCCTCGCGTCAGGGGTCCGGGGTCCGGCGTCACGGCGGTCGAGATGGGGGTTCGGGGCACCGGGCCGCCCCGTCCGTGACCCGGACCTCCATCTCGCCTCGCGGTGGCCACCACCGCACCAGGCGAGCGGCCGGTACCGGAGTCGCCCTGCGCGGTGGTCGTCCGGGACCCGCCGGCCTCAGGCGGTCTGCGCGCTGCGTCGCAGCAGGAGCCGGAGCACCACCCCGACGGCCAGCACCGCCGCTCCGCCGACGACGGAGGCGAGGGGCAGCGACAGGGCGAGGACGACGCAGCCCGCGGCGCCCAGCACGCTCACCGCTCGCGGGGCGAACCGGTGCTCGCGCGTCTGGGTCAGCGCGGACAGGTTCGCCACGAGGTAGTAGGCGAGGACCCCGAACGAGGAGAAGCCGATGACCTCGCGCAGGTCGCCCACCAGCACGGCGACGGCGACGACGGCCGCGACGGCCACCTCCGCGCGGTGCGGCACCTCGTGGCGCGGGTGCACCGCGGCGAACCAGCGGGGCAGGTCGCCCTGGCGCGCCATCGCCAGCGCCGTGCGGCTGACGCCGGCCAGCAGCGCCAGGAGCGCCCCGCAGCACGCGGCCACGGCGCCCACGCGCACGACGGCGCCGCCCGCGGGCCACGGGCCGGCGGCCACGACCTCCTCGAGGGGAGCGGTCGCCGTCGCCAGCGGGCCGGCCCCGAGGACGGACAGCGCCGCGACGCCCACGACGGCGTAGACGGCGAGGACGGCGGCCAGGGACAGCAGGACCGCCCGCGGGATCGTGCGCTCCGGCGCGCGCACCTCCTCCGCCAACGTCGTCACGCGCGCGTACCCGGCGAAGGCGAAGAACAGCAGCCCGGCCGCCTGCAGCACGCCGCGCCCCCCGCCGTCGCCGAGGGCCAGCAGGTCCGCGGGGGCGGTGCCCGCCGAGGGCCCCGCGACCGCCGACGCGACGACGAGCGCCAGCGCGAGCAGGACGACGACGAGCAGCACCCGGGCGGCGCGGGCGGTGCGGGTCATGCCGCGGTAGGCGAGGGCGGCCAGCGCGACCACCGCCAGCGCCGCGACCGGCCGCTGCCACGGCCCCGGCACGGCGTAGGCGGCCGCCGTCAGCGCCATCGCGGCGCAGCTCGCCGTCTTCCCGACGACGAACCCCCAGCCGGCGACGTAGCCCCACCACTCCCCGAGCTGGCGGCGCCCGAACAGGTACGTGCCGCCCGAGGACGGGTGCTGCACCGCCAGCTGGGCGGACGACGTCGCGTTGCACGCGGCGACGACCGCGGCCACGGCGAGGGCCACGAGCAGACCGGCGCCCGCGGCGGCGGCCGCGGGCGCGAACGCCGCGAAGATCCCGGCGCCGAGCATCGACGACATCCCGACGACGACCGCGTCGCCCGTGCCGAGCCGGCGCTGCAGCCCCGGACCCCCAGCAGCCGCGTGTGTCACGTCCGTCTCCGTCCCGCACTCCTCAGCGCACCTCGTCGGCCCCCTGCCGCAGCGCGTCCTGCTCACGCTCTCTGCGCCCTGCACCCTCCGCGCCCTGACCCGCACTTCGTCGTCTCGGTGCCGCCCCGGACCGGCGTGTCGCGGCATGAAGGCTACGAAGTGCGGGCGACCGCGCGGCGACGTGCAGGTGGACGGCGGGTGGTGGCCCGGCAGCGGGTCCGACCGGGCACCGCAGAGGTCCACGCCCGGGCGCCCCACCGCGTCCGGACCGGGCGCGGCGGGGCCGGCGCGGCCAGGATGTCGCCATGGACCAGGTGAGCATCGAGAGCGACCGTCTGACCGTCGTCGTCGCCCGGCACGGCGCCGAGCCGACCTCGCTGCGCTGGCGCCCGGCGGGGGGCGACGGCGAGGGAGCCGGTGGCGACCGGGCCGAGGAGCACGAGCTGCTGTGGCAGGCGGGCGAGGAGTGGCGCCGCCACGCCCCGGTGCTCTTCCCGGTCGTGGGCCGGGTCGTCGACGACGAGGTCGTCGTCGACGGGCAGCGCTACCCGATGGGCCAGCACGGCTTCGCCCGCGACCTCGACTTCGAGCTGCTCGAGGCCTCGCCGTCGCGCGCCGTCCTGCGCCTGCAGGACTCCGAGGAGACGCGCCGTCGCTGGCCCTTCCCGTTCTCGCTGGTCGTCGCCTACGAGGTGAGCGGTGCCTCGCTGTCCGTCCGGTGGACGGTGAGCACGACCGGTGAGCGGCCGATGCCCTTCTCCCTCGGCTGGCACCCCGCCTTCCGCTGGCCGCTCGTCGACGGCGCGGCCAAGACCGACCACCGCGTCGTCTTCGCCGAGGACGAGGACGCCCCCGTGCGGCGCGTGCGCGCGACCCTGCTGACCCCCGAGCCCCAGCCCAGCCCGGTCCAGGACCGCGTGCTGCCCCTGGCGGAGGAGCTGTTCGCCGACGACGCCGTCGTCCTCGAGCAGCTGGCCAGCCGGTCGCTGCGCTTCTCCGCCCCTGGGACGCCGGTGCTGCGCCTGGACCTCGAGGGCTTCCCGCACCTGGGGGTCTGGTCCAAGCCGACGGGCGCCGACTTCGTCTGCCTGGAGCCGTGGGCCGGGCTGCCCTCGCCCGAGGGCTGGCAGGGCGAGGTGGCCGACAAGCCGTGCACCGTCTCCGTGGCGCCCGGCGGGGTGCGCGAGGTGGGCTGCACCGTGACGGTCGACCCGCCGGCCTGACGCCGGGGGGCGCTCACGCGACGGTGGAGCCCCGGACGACGAGGTGGGTGGGCAGCACGACGGTCCCCGGCTGCGGCCGGCCGTCGACCGCCTCCAGCAGCAGGCGCGCCGCGGTCCGCCCCACCTCGTGCATCTGCAGCCCCACGGTGGTCAGGGGAGGGCGGCTGGCCAGCGCCATGACGTCCCAGTCGTCGAAGCCCGTGACGGCGACGTCGTCGGGCACGGTGCGGCCCAGCTCGCGCAGCCGGTCGACGACCCCGCGGGCGATCTGGTCGCTGCCGCAGCTCACGGCGTCGACGTCGGGGACCTGGCGCACGAGCAGGTCGACGGCGCGCCGACCCCACTCCTCGCTCCACGCCCCGTGCAGGGGGTCGACGACCAGCGGTCTCCCGGCCGAGGCGGCCGCGTCCACGACGGCCTCGGCGCGCGAGCGCGCCGCGGCGTGCCGGGACGACCCGGTGATGTGGGCGACGCGCGTGCGGCCCAGGGCCAGCAGGTGCGCCAGCGCGGCCACCGCGCCGCCGCGCTCGTCGACGACGACGGAGGTGTCCTCCTCGCGGCGCGAGGGCTGGAAGGCGTAGACGACGGGCACGTCGGCGGAGACCGGCGTCCGCGGGTCGGTGCGCCGCCCCGTCACCACGATGCCGTCCACGCGGCGCGAGGCGAGCGACCGCAGGTGGTGTCGCTCCCGCAGCGGGTCGTCGCGCGTGTCGCAGAGCAGGACGGCCACGTCCCCGGCCCCCAGGGCGTCCTCGACGCCGAGCACGACCGGCAGGGTGAAGCGGCCGATGCTGTCCGTGGTCAGCAGGCCGACGGTGAAGCTGCGCCCCGACGACAGCGCCCTGCCCACGCCGTCCGGGACGAAGCCCAGCTGGTCGGCGGCGCGGCGGACCCGCTCGCGCGTCTCCGCGCGCAGCTGCCCGCTCCCGCTGAGGGCCTTCGACGCCGTCCCCGGCGCGACGCCGGCCAGCGCCGCGACGTCGACGATGCGGACGGGGCGCGTGCGCCCGGCCGACGCGGCAGGACCGGCTGGCTCCACCCGGACCTCCTCGACGGCCTCCCGCGACGGCACGCAGCGCGCCCGACGTGCCGCGGACGCGTCGCCGCACCCGGCGCAGCCTAGTCAAACCGCTGGCGCCGAGGCCTTGTCCTGCGCCGTCGCGCACCGGTACGTTTCAGAAAACGTGTTCCTGCCGTTCCGCAGGACGCCCCGACCACGAGCGGAGCCCCGTGAGCACCACCGCAGCCCAGACCCCCGGCACCACCGCCCCCGCCGGTGCGACCACGGCCGGACCGGCGGCGCCGACGCCCGGCAGCACGCGCCTCGCGCCCGTGGCCCCCGGCGCGGCGCGGCTCGAGGGCGGCTGGTGGGCGGCGCGGCAGCGGGCCAACCGCGAGCGGGCGATCCCCGAGGGGCGCCAGCACCTCGAGGAGTGGGGCAACCTCGACAACCTCCGCATCGCCGCCGGCACCCGCGAGGGCGTCGTCCGGGGGCCGGTCTTCATGGACTCCGACGTCTACAAGTGGCTCGAGGCGGCCGCGTGGGAGCACGGGCGCGAGCCGTCGGCGCAGCTGCTGCAGGACATCCGCGAGGTCACCGCCGTCGTGGCCGCGGCCCAGGCCGAGGACGGCTACCTGGACTCGGTGGTGCAGGAGCGCGGCAGCGCGGTCGAGCCGGGCCCGGACGGCGACGCCGGCTCCCGCGAGCGCTACTCCCACCTCCCGTGGAGCCACGAGCACTACTGCGCGGGCCACCTGATGCAGGCGGCCGTCGCCGTCTCCCGCGCGACCGGCGAGCGCGGCCTCCTCGACGTCGCGGTGCGCCTGGCCGACCACCTGGTGGAGACCTTCGGCGACGGACCGGGGCAGATCCGCGACGTCGACGGGCACCCGGTCGTCGAGATGGGTCTCGCGGAGCTGTTCCGCGAGACCGGCGACCGCCGCTACCTCGACCTCGCGGGCTGGTTCGTGGAGGCGCGCGGCCAGGGGCTGGTCGCCGCCCACGGCCACGGCCCGACCTACTTCTCCGACCGCGTCCGCGTGCGGGAGGCCACGACCGTCGAGGGGCACGCCGTGCGCGCCGTCTACCTCGCGGCCGGCGCGGCGGACGTCGCCGCCGAGACGGGCGACGCCGAGCTCCTCGAGGCGCTGCGCACCCAGTTCGCGCACATGCTGGCCACGAAGACCTACCTCACCGGGGGCCTCGGCTCCCGGTGGGACGGCGAGGCGTTCGGCGACCCGTACGAGCTGCCGTCGGACCGCGCCTACGCCGAGACGTGCGCCGCCATCGGCGGCGTCCAGTGGGCCTGGCGGATGCTGCTCGCCACCGGTGACGCGCTCTACGCCGACGCGCTGGAGCGCATGCTCTACAACGGCTTCGCCGCCGGCGTCTCCCTCTCCGGGGACCAGTACTTCTACGTCAACGCCCTGCAGGTGCGCGGCGGCGCGCACCCCGACCACGAGCGCAGCGTCGCCGCCGGTCGCCAGACCTGGTTCGGGTGCGCCTGCTGCCCGCCCAACGTCATGCGCACCCTGTCGAGCCTGGACGCCTACCTCGCCACCACCGACGACGAGGGCCTCCAGCTGCACCAGTACGCGCCCGGTCGCGTGGAGGCGGACGTGCCCGGCGGGCGGCTCTCGCTCGTCGTCGAGACCGCCTACCCGTGGCACGGCAGCGTCGTCGTGCGCGTCGAGCAGGCGCCCGAGAGCCCCGTGGCCCTCTCGCTGCGGGTGCCGGGCTGGGCGGAGGGCGCCGTCCTGCGCCGCGGCGCCTCGGACGAGGCGACGGAGGAGTCGGTCCCGGCCGGCGCGTACGCCGTCGCGCGCGGCACCTTCACGCCCGGCGACGTCGTGGAGCTCGTGCTCCCCGTGGCGCCGCGGCTCACGCGGCCGCACGCCCGGGTGGACGACGCCCGCGGGTGCCTGGCGCTCGAGCGCGGCCCGCTGGTCTACGCGGTGGAGGAGCACGACCTGCCCGAGGGCGTGGCCCTCGACGACGTCGTCCTCGACCCGACGGGTGCGCTCGAGGACGCCGGGACGGACGAGGCCCTCGACGGCGCCGTGCGGGTGCGCGCCCGCGGCCGGGTGCGCGGGCCGGAGAGCGGGGCGAGCACCTGGCTGCCCGCCGACGCCCCGGCGCCGGGGCGGGACGACGAGCTGGAGCTCGTCGCCGTGCCCTACGCGACGTGGGCGAACCGCGGGCCCGGCCCCGTGCGGGTGTGGGTCCCGACCGCCTGAGCGCGGCGCGGCCGGACCACCCGGCCCGACGCACGTCGACCGGCCCCGAGGGGGCCGGTCCCGGACCACCGCGGCGACGGCGCCGCACGGACGAGGAGGGGACATGCGGCTGACGAGGCGCGAGCTGCTCGCGCTCGCAGGTGTCGGCACGGCGGGGGCTCTGGCGGGGTGCGCGGGCCAGCTGCCCGAGGCGGACGTCACCGCCGCGGGCTTCGGCGAGGACGCGAGCGGCGTCGTCCGCGTGTGGACGCGCGGGGCGACGGTCGAGGGCATGAGCGGTGTGGTGGACGCCTTCCACGCCAGCCAGGACCGCATCCGCGTCGAGCTGACGCCCGTGCTCGACGGGCAGTACGTCACCAAGCTGGCGACCGCGATCCGCGGCCGCGAGGTGCCCGACGTCGTCGACATCGACGACATCAACGCCATGCTCTTCATCTACCGGGACGTCTTCACCGACCTGACGCCGCTCGTCGAGCAGCTCGAGGGCCGCGACCAGCTGAGCCCGGCGCACCTGGGCCTGGCCACCGTCGACGACCGCGTCTACGGCGTCCCGTTCCTGGCCGACGTCTCCCTGCTCTGGGGCAACACGGAGCTGCTGGACCGGGCGGGCGTCGACCTCGCGTCGCTGGAGAGCCTCGAGGCCGCGGCCGAGGCCGCCGCCGCCGTGAGCGACCTCGGTCCGGACGTCCACGGGTGGTCGACCGCCGGCAACAACCCCGGCATCCTCGGCTTCACCGTGCAGCCCCACACGTGGGCCGCGGGCGGGCGGATCCTCGAGGGCGAGGTCGGCTCGCAGACCGGGGACCTGGTGGGCAACGACGCGCTGCGCGGCACGCTGGAGGCCTACCGGTCGATGTGGGAGGCCGGCTCGATGCCGCCCGCCAACTTCTCCGACAGCGGCGCGGCGTGGGGGGCCGACTTCCGCGCCGGGTCGGTGGGGCTGCTCCCGTGCAACTTCATCTCCGGGGCGCTAGAGGGCGACGAGGCCCACCGGGAGCGCACGGACGTGCGCCTGCTCCCCGGCCCGGGCGGCGGCGGCGCCTTCTTCGCCGGCGGCGACAACCTCTGCATCCCGCGGGGGGCGCGCAACCCGTCGGCGGCGTGGGAGCTCGTCCGCTTCGCGCTGGCCGTGGAGCAGCAGGAGCGGATGCCCGACCACGGCTTCCTCCCGATCCGCGCCGATGCGGCGACCGAGCGCTACCGGGAGAGCTACCCCCTGGCGGTGCTCCCGCTGGAGCAGATCAGCGAGGGGTACGCGCCGCGGA
Source organism: uncultured Pseudokineococcus sp. (assembly GCF_947495735.1). GTDB lineage: Bacteria > Actinomycetota > Actinomycetes > Actinomycetales > Quadrisphaeraceae > Pseudokineococcus. Next base: position 15,072 of record NZ_CANMAA010000021.1, on the reverse strand, counting down.
CGCTGTCGTACAACCTGCTGTTCAACCAGGCCGACAGCCCCTACCTGGCGATGTTCCGGGAGGCCGTCTTCGGCCGCGGGGTGGACCCGGCCCTGGAGCAGGCGCAGGCCGAGTTCGACCGCATCCTCGAGCAGGCCCAGCGATGAGCGCCCCCGCCCAGGCCGCGGGCGCCGGCGCCTCCGCCGCCGCGGGAGCCGCTGCCGGCGGCCGTGCACCGCGGCGCTCGGCGTCCCACGGCAGCCTGACCCACCGCGAGCGCACCGGCGTCCTCCTCGTCCTGCCGGCTGTGGCCATGGTCTCGGTCTTCGTGCTGCTGCCGCTCGTGCTGGCCGTCGGGATCTCCTTCACCAACTGGCCGCTCATCGGCGACTACGAGCTCATCGGCCTGCAGAACTTCACGGCCATCGCGCAGGACACGGCCTTCCTGCAGGCCGTGGGCTACACGCTGCTCTACACGGCGATCGTCACCGGACCGATCCTCGTCGTCGGCTACCTCATGGCGGTGGTCGTGCGGACCAACCGGCGGGGGTCCACCGCGCTGCGGACGCTCTTCTTCCTGCCCTACGTCATCGGCCTGTCGACGCTGAGCTTCATGCTCGTCCTGGAAGCCCAGCCCGGCAGCGGCGCCGTCAACCTCCTGCTGGGGGCCCTCGGCATCACCGACGGCCAGACGGCGTGGCTCGTCGACGCCGGCCTCGCGACGGGCCTCATCACCGTGCTCGTGGTCTGGGGGGTCTCCGGCCTGACGATGATCCTGCTGGTCTCCGGCATGCAGTCCGTGCCGCGCGAGGTCCACGAGTCGGCGGAGATGGACGGCGCCACGTGGTGGCAGCGCGAGCGCCGCATCGTCATCCCCATGATCCGCCGGCCGATCGCCATGAGCCTCGTGCTGTCGGTGATCGGCTCCTTCCTCGCCTTCACGCAGTTCTTCATCCTCACGCAGGGCGGCCCCGGCACCTCCACGACGCCGGTCGTCCTCAACATCTACAACCGGGCCTTCGTGCAGCTGCAGGTGGGAGCGGCGACGGCGCTGTCCCTCGCGCTCGTGCTCGTCGTCGGCCTCGTCACCGCCGCGCAGTTCTGGCTCCTGCGCGAGCGCGACTGACCCGTCCTCCGCCCGTCGCCGGCCCGTCCGGGACCGGCGACGAGCCCCCGCAGACGAGCACCAGCACCACGACCGGAGGGACGACCATGGCCACGACCACCGCACCGCGCACCGGGGAGGGCAGGACCGGGGAGGGCAGGCCGGCGGGAGCGCGCTCGGGGCGGTCGAACCCCGACGGCCGGTCCGAGAGCCGCACCAAGGTGCTGCTCTACGGCCTGGCCGCCGTGCTCGCCGTCGCCGTCTTCCTGGCCCCGCTCCTGTGGGCGCTGCTGCGGGCGTTCCAGCCCAACGCCGTGATCACCGCCGCCCCCACGTGGGGCACCTTCTTCGACCTCACGGCGGCCAACTTCGCCGGCCTCCAGGGCCTGGGGCTGATGCGGGCCGTTGGCAACAGCCTGCTCGTCGCGGTCAGCACGGCCGTGCTGACGGCGGTCCTGGCGACCGCCGCGGGGTACGGCTTCGGCCGCTTCCGCTTCCGCCTCTCGGGCGTCGCCTTCGGCGCCATCCTGCTGACGCTGATGGTGCCGTTCCAGGCGATCCTCACGCCGCTGTTCCTGCAGCTCAACGCGATGCGCCTGACGGACAGCCTGCTGGGGCTCGTGCTCTTCTACACGACGGTCAACCTGCCGTTCGGCGTCTTCGTCATGCGCAACGCCTTCGCCAGCGTCCCGGCGGAGCTGGAGGACGCGGCGTTCGTCGACGGCGCCGGCACCTCGCGCACCTTCTTCTCGGTGCTGCGGCCCCTCGTGGCTCCCGGCATCGCCACCACGGCCCTCTACGCCTTCCTCGTCTCGTGGACGGAGTTCCTCGGGGCGCTGACGTTCCTCACCCGGGCCGAGCTGTACACGCTGCCCGTCGCCCTGCTGAACCTCCAGCAGGGCGCGTACGGCCAGGTCGACTACGGCCTCCTCTCCGCCGGCGCCGTGATCGCGATGATCCCCTGCGTCGTCCTGTACATGGCGCTGCAGCGCTACTACGTCGCCGGGCTCGCCTCGGGGGCCGTCAAGGGCTGAGCGGCCCGCCCGCTCACCGCCGGCGCGGGTCCCACAGGACGAGCGCGCCGGTGGTGGCGCGGCTGACCCGGCGCCCCATCGTCCCGGCGACGACGTCGCCGGCGCGGTCGGCGGTGAAGACGCGGCGCTGGGCGCCGACGAGGCTCCGCAGCCGCTCGACCTCCTCGGACAGGCGCAGGACCCTGCGCTCCAGCTCCAGGATCCGCTTGATGCCGGCGAGGTTGACGCCGTCCTCCTGGGACAGGCGCTGGACCTCCCGCAGCGTGGCGACGTCGCGCAGGCTGTAGCGCCTCCCCCGCCCGGTGGAGCGGCGCGCCTCCACGACGCCGAGGCGGTCGTACTGCCGCAGCGTCTGCGGGTGCATCCCCGCGAGCTCCGCGGCGACCGAGATGGGAAGCACCGCGGCGTCGACGTCGACCTCCGACCCCCCGCGAGGGGTCGAGGGGCCGGACGCCCGGCTCATCGCGGCGCTCCGGCCCCGCTCTGGGGGCCGCGCCCGCTCGCGCCGCGCACCTTCTGCAGCAGGTCGGCCCGGGCGTCGGTGTCGGCGGTGGCCGCGGCGAACGCCTCGACCGCGGCGCGGGCCTCGTCGCCGAGCCGCTGCGGGACGACGACGCTGAGCGTGACCAGCAGGTCGCCGGTGCGCTTGGCCGTCGTGACCCCGCGGCCGCGGGCGCGCAGCACCCGGCCCGACGGCGTGCCCGGCGGCACGCGCAGGCGGACGGTGCCGCCGTCGAGGGTGGGCGCCTCGACGTCCGCGCCGAGGGCGGCCTCGGCGAAGGTCACCGGCAGGGTGACGCGCAGGTCCTCCCCGTCGCGGGTGAAGACCGGGTGGGGGCGGACCGTGACGGTGATGACGAGGTCGCCCGGCGGCACCCCCCTCCCCCCGGACGCTCCCTTGCCGCGCAGGCGGATCTTCTGGCCGTCGCGCACACCGGCCGGGATGCGGGCCGTGACGGTCGTGCCGTCGCCGGCGCGCAGCGTCGTCGTCGAGCCCTCGGCCGCCGTGGTGAAGTCCAGCGTCGTCGACGCCTGGAGGTCCGAGCCCTGGCGCGGGCGCGACGGCCCCCCGCCGTAGCTCGCCCCCGGACCGCCCTGGTTGAAGATGCCGTCGAGCAGGTCCTCGAACCCGGGCGGCGCGGCGCCGCCGCCGCCCTGCGGGCCCGCGCCGTAGCGAGCGCGCTGGCCGCCCCCCTGGCCGAACATCCCGCCGAAGAGGTCCTCGAAGCCCCCGCTCCCGGCGCCCGGGCCCGCGCCCCTGCCGCCGGCGCTGAAGCGCGCCCCGCCCGCCATGGCGCGCACGGCGTCGTACTGCTCGCGCTTCTCGGGGTCCGAGAGCACCGAGTAGGCCTCGCCGATCTCCTTGAAGCGCCGCTCCGCCGCCGCGTCACCGGGGTTGGCGTCCGGGTGCAGCGTGCGGGCGAGCTTGCGGTAGGCCTTCTTGACGTCCGCCGCGCTGGCGTCCTTGGGCACGCCGAGCTCGGCGTAGAAGTCCTTCTCGATCCAGTCCTGGCCGGACAACGCGGCTCCTTCCCTGCCGGGGTGGCGACCGGGGCGGGCGGGCCGCCGGGCCGGTGCTGGTCGTGGTGCTGGCTCGTCCGCCGCGCTCTCGGCGCGCCGGACGATGCGCGGCGCCCCGCCCGGCCGGGTGGCCGGGCGGGGCGCCGGTGCGGGACTGCCCCGCAGATCGCTGGTGCTGGAGGCCCCTACTGGGGGCCCGCGACGGCGACGCGCGCCGCCCGCAGGACGCGCCCGCCGGCCCGGTACCCGGGCTGGAGCACCTGGGTCACCGTGGTGACCTCGTAGCCCTCGCCGGCGCCGTGCATGAGCGCCTCGTGCACGGCCGGGTCGAAGACCTCCCCCGCCTCGCCGTAGCGCTCGAGTCCCAGGCGCTCCAGCGTCGACTCGAGCTTGTCGGCGATGGAGGCCGCCGGGCCGTCGCTGAGCCCGCCGTGGGTGCGGGCCAGCACGACGTCGTCGAGCACCGGCAGCAGCGCCTCGAAGACCGAGGACTTCGCCGAGGCGGCGGAGACGTCGCGGTCGCGGTCGACGCGCTTGCGGTAGTTGACGTACTCCGCCTGCAGGCGCTGGAGGTCCTCCAGCCGCTGGTCGGCCAGCTGCTGCACGGCCGCGTCCCCGCCGGCGGCACCGGCGAGCACGTCCTCGGCCGTCAAGTCCGAGGCGCTCGCGTCGGGGTCGCCCGCCGTGGCGTCCGGCTCGTGGGGCGCCTGGTCGGCGTCCGCAGTCCCGCCCGCCGGCGACGACCCGGCCGGCTGCTCGCGCACCTGGCCGGTCTCCGGGTCGATGCGACGTCGGTCGCGCACCACGGGGTCGCCCTCGCGGGGGTCCCGCTGGCCGCCCTGCTCCGGTCCGCTCGCGCCGGCCGTCACCGGGTGCCGTCCGTGCGGTCATCCTCGTCGTCCACGATCTCGGCGTCGACGACGTCGTCGTCGGCCGAGCCCTGGGCGCCGCCGTCAGCAGCGCCCTCGGACGTGGCGTCGTCGGCCGGCGCGCCCTGCTCCTGCTGCTGGGCGTACATCGCGGCGCCGAGGGTCTGGCTCGCCGTGGAGAGCTCCTCCTGGGCGGACTTGACGGCCTGGACGTCGTCGCCGGCGAGCGCGGTGCGCAGCGCCTCGACCTTGCCCTTGACCTCGGACTTGCCGTCCTCGGGGAGCTTGTCGTCGTTGTCGGCGAGGAACTTCTCGGTGGAGTAGAGGAGCTGCTCGGCCCCGTTGCGGACCTCGGCCTCCTCACGGCGCTGCTTGTCCTCCTCCGCGTGCGCCTCGGCGTCGCGGACCATGCGGTCGATCTCGTCCTTGGACAGCGCGCTGCCGCCGGTGATCTGCATCGACTGCTCCTTGCCCGTGCCGCGGTCCTTGGCGGACACGTGCACGATGCCGTTCGCGTCGATGTCGAAGGTGACCTCGATCTGCGGGATGCCCCGCGGCGCCGGCGCGATGCCGGTCAGCTCGAAGTTGCCCAGCGGCTTGTTGTGCTGCGCCAGCTCGCGCTCGCCCTGGAAGACCTGGATCTGCACGCTCGGCTGGTTGTCGTCGGCCGTCGTGAAGACCTCGGAGCGCTTGGTCGGGATGGCCGTGTTGCGCTCGATGAGCTTGGTCATGATCCCGCCCTTGGTCTCGATGCCCAGGGACAGCGGCGTGACGTCGATGAGGAGGACGTCCTTGCGCTCGCCACCGAGGACGCCGGCCTGCAGGGCGGCGCCGACGGCGACGACCTCGTCCGGGTTCACGCCCTTGTTGGGCTCCTTGCCGCCGGTGAGGCTGCGGACGACGTCCGCGACGGCCGGCATCCGGGTGGAGCCGCCCACGAGGACGATGTGGTCGATGTCGGCGACCTTGACGTCGGCGTCCGCGATGACCCGGTTGAAGGGCTCCTTGGTGCGGTCGAGCAGGTCCTTGGTGAGCTGCTCGAACTGCGCGCGGGTGAGCTTCTCGTCGAGGTGGACGGGGCCGTTCTCCGTCATCGACAGGTACTGCAGCGAGATGCTGGTGCTCGTCGCGCTCGAGAGCTCCTTCTTGGCCTGCTCGGAGGCCTCGCGCAGGCGCTGCATGGCGATCTTGTCCTTGGACAGGTCCACGCCGGAGCTGTTCTTCACCGTGGTGACGAGGTGCTGGACGACGCGCGCGTCCCAGTCGTCGCCGCCCAGGCGGTTGTCACCGCTGGTCGCGCGGACCTGGATGGTGGAGAAGCCGTCCTCGGCGTCCTTGCCCACCTCGAGGAGGGAGACGTCGAACGTGCCGCCACCGAGGTCGAAGACGAGGATCAGCTCGTCCTCCTTGCCGCGGTCGAGGCCGTAGGCCAGCGCGGCGGCGGTGGGCTCGTTGATGATGCGCGCCACCTTCAGGCCCGCGATCTCGCCGGCCTCCTTGGTGGCCTGGCGCTCGGCGTCGTTGAAGTACGCCGGGACGGTGATGACGGCGTCGCTGACGCTCTCGCCCAGGTAGGACTCGGCGTCGCGCTTGAGCTTCTGCAGCACGCGGGCGGAGATCTCCTGCGCCGTGTACTTCTTGCCGTCGATCTCCTGCGACCAGTCGGTGCCCATGTGGCGCTTGACCGAGGCGATCGTGCGGTCGACGTTCGTGACGGCCTGGCGCTTGGCGATCTCGCCGACCAGGGGCTCGCCGGACTTGGCGAACGCGACGACCGACGGGGTGGTGCGGCCGCCCTCGGCGTTCGCGATGACGGTGGGCTCACCGCCCTCGAGGACCGAGACGACGGAGTTGGTGGTGCCGAGGTCGATGCCGACAGCTCGTGCCATGGGGGTGCTCCTCCTGCGTGGTGCCGTGTTCGCTCAGGTCTTGAGCCGAGTGCGCTCAACTCTGCGTCGGGCGCCGGCGGGTGTCAAACCGGGGCCGCTGTAGTTGAGCCTGCCTCACTCAACTGGAGGAGCGGGTGAGGTGTTCCCGCTTCCTGGCGGGCCGTGGGCGGGCCCCCGTTGTGGGATCCAGGACTACATGTCAGCGTCCAGCTTTCGTGTCACCTGCGTGTCACTATCCAGATTCCGTGTCACCCGCGAGGACGCTCGTAGTCGTGGCCATCGCCGGCTCGTCGGGGACCGAGGTGCGGTACGTCAGCGCCGTCGGTGAGGACGTCGTCACGACCTGGGGCGCCCTCGACGGAGCCGAGGCGGTGCGGGGCCTGCCGGTGCGGCGGATCTCCTCGCACGCAGGCCAGCGGCACTACCCAGGGTCCTTCTGGTCGGCCACGACCGGCGACCACGTGGGCTACGAGAGCCGCCTCGAGCTGGACCGGCTGTGGCTGGCCGACCACGACCCGACGGTGGCGTGGATCGCCAGCCAGCCGGTGTGGCTGTCCGGGGACGACGGGCCGGTCCGGCGCCGGCACGCCCCGGACCTGCTGCTGCAGCACGCCGACGGCTCCTTCGCCCTCGTGGACGTCAAGCCCGCCGCCTTCGTCGAGGTTCCGAGAGTCGCGGAGGTCTTCGCCTGGACCGGCCGGCTGTGCGCGGCGAAGGGCTGGCGCTACGAGGTCTGGTCGGGCGCGTCGGCGGTGCTGATGGACAACCTTCGCTGGCTCGGTGGCACCCGGCGGCTGGAGCTGGTGGACCCGGACGCACTGGACGTGGTGCAGCGGGTCGCGGCGACCGGGATGACGCTCGGCGAGGTGATCGCCGCCACCACGCCACAGGTGCCCGCGAGCTTGGCGGCGCCGGTGACCCGGTGGCTGCTGTGGTCGGGCGCCTGGGTCGCCGACCTCGAGGTGCCGTTGTCAGACGCGACGGTCATCGCCTGGGCGCAGGACGCGTCATGAGCGGCGGCACCGTCGACCTGGCCCCGGGGACCCAGCTGTGGTTCGAGGGCGCGGTCTGGACGGTGCAGGAGGTGACCGCGGCCACGGTGACGCTCTCGCGCGGGAAGCAGCTGCGCGCCGTGGCGACGGCCGCGGTCTCTGCGCAAGCAAGCGTGGTCAGCGACGACACCGAGCCCGCGGACGACGAGGAGCTCGTGTCGCTCCTACTCGGCAGCCTCAAGCCCGCGCAGATGGCAGCCCTGGAAGAGCGCGCCCGGCACGTGCGGCAGCTGCTGACGACCACCGGTGGCGAGGACGAGCCCGCGGGAGGCCGCTTCGCGGCGAAGGCGACCGAGCTCGGCGTGTCCGTGCGGACCTTGCACCGCTGGGTCGCCGGCTACCGGGATGCCGGTGTCGCCGGGCTGGCCGACAGCAGGCTGCTCAACCGGTACGGCAGCCGCATCGACAAGCGCTGGGACGCGGCATGCCTACGGGTGCTGGCTGACCTGGTCGACGCCTCGACCCCCACGATGAGCGTGGTCATCGCCCGAGTAGCCCGCGACCTGGCGGCGACCCACGGCGCCGACGTCGTCCCGCTGCCGTCCCGCGCCGCGGCCTACGTCCGGCTCCGCCAGCTGTCGAAAGGTCGGCACGCGTTCGGCAGCGCGAAGGGTCGCCGGTCGGTCGCCGCGCGCCCGCAGGGGGTTTACGGGCGGCTGGTGGCGACGCGGCCGGGTGAGTACGTGGTGCTGGACTCGACACCGTTGGACGTCTTCGCGATGGAGCCGGTGACGCTGCGGTGGGTGCCGGTGGAGCTGACCGTCGCCCTCGACCTCTACACCCGGTGCGTGCTGGGGCTGCGGCTGTCGCCGATCTCGACGACCTCCCAGGACGTCGCCAACGTGCTGTTCCAGTGCGTCACCCCGCAGGAGCCGGTCCGCGCCGGGGAGCCGCCGGCGGCGCTGGCCGGGCTGCCGCTGGACCCGCCCACCGACGACGAGGGAGAGGACGACTCCGACGGTGGTCGCGGTGCTCCCCGGGAGGGTGTGTGGCCCTTCCACGGAGTGCCGGCGAACGTGCTGGTCGGCACCGAGACACCGGACGGGGTGTCCCAGGCGCGGGTGGGCGGGCTGCCGGCGTGCATGCCCGAGGCGATCGTCATCGACCACGGCAAGGCGTACATGTCCTCCCACGTGCTGGGGGTCTGCGCCCGGCTGGGGATCACGGTTCAGCCGGCGATCCCCCGCAAGCCCACCGACAAGCCGACGGTGGAGCGGTTCTTCCGGACCCTGCGCCAGGGGCTGCTGCAGCACCTGCCCGCCTACAAGGGCCCCGACGTCGCCAACCGGGGCAAGGACGTCGAGGGGCAGGCGTTCTTCTACGTCACCGAGCTCGAGGCGGTGATCCGCCAGTGGGTCGGCTCGGTGTACCACCACACCGCCCACGCGGGCCTGTGCGTCCCGCAGCTGCCGCAGGCGTCGTTCTCCCCGGCGGAGATGTTCGCGGTGGGCCTGGCCCGGGCCGGGACGCTGCGGCTGCCCGCCCGGCCTGGGCTGGCGTACGACTTCCTGGCGGTGGTGTGGCGCACCATCCAGCACTACGGCGTGGAGATCCACGGGCAGCGGTACAACGGGCCGGGCCTGAACCTGCACCGCGGGCACCGTTCCCCCTTCGGTGGGGTGCACGCGGGCAAGTGGCCCTTCCACGTCGACGTGTCCGACGTCCGGCACGTGCACTTCCGCGACCCCGACACCGGCGAGTGGCACCGCCTGGTGTGGGAGCACGCCCACGGCCTGGACGCCCCGTTCTCCCAGGCCGCGGCCGACTACGCCCGCCAGGTCAGCGTCCGCACCCACCGGCACGTCGACCCCCAGCAGGCTGTGCACGACCTGCTGGGGCAGTGGTCGGCCGGCGAGGTCACCGCCCGCCGGGACCGGGCCCTGGCCCGCCGGCTCAGCGCCCAGCGCGCCGCCGCCGACACCACGCCCACGGCTCCGCCGGCGGCGGGCACGAGCGACGCGGCGACCACAGCGGCTGCGTCCGCGGCCGCGGCCCGGGAGGCGGCTCGGGAGGTGGCGAGCCTGCCGGGGGTGGTGGACCTGATGGCCCGCCGCTCCGAGCGGGCCCGGCGGCTGGAGGTCGTCGACGACGTCGACGTCTTCGCCCAGTACTACGCCGAGCACCCCGACGCCGACGGCCTGGAGGTGTTCGACGAGTGACCACCCTCGACGACGACACCAGCACCACCGGTCCCCACGCCGATGAAGAGGGGGCGGCCAACCCCTGGGCGACGTGGCTGGCCCGCCACGACGTGCAGCCCTACCAGCTGGCCCGCAAGGCCGGGTGGGACGCCTTCGTCGCCGCCGGCCCGCGGGAGGACTTCGCCACCCTCACCCGGACCCAGATGGAGGGCCTGGGCGCCGGCGCGCGGGAGGACTACGACGAGGCGCGGATGGTGTGGAACGCGAACCTGCCGACGATCCGGACCGCGCAGATGGCCTCGGCGTTCTCGCTGATGGGCCAGGTGCTGGCCTCGGGGCGCCGGGACGGGGACCGGCTGCGGGGGTCGGTGGTCATCGACGCCGCCCCCGGCCTGGGCAAGACGACGATCGCGACGCGCTTCGCGAAGGACTTCCACCGGGCCCAGTACCGCCGGCACGGCCCGACGACCCCCGAGGGCCACCAACGGCTGCCGGTGGCGTTCGTCGCGCTGACGGCGAACATGACGCTGAAGACCCTCAACAGCAAGCTGCTGGAGTTCTACGGCCACCCCGCCGCGCAACGGACGACGTCGACGCGGTTGGCGTCGCTGGCGGTGGACTGCGTGGTCTCCTGCCAGACCCGGCTGGTGGTGATCGACGACCTGCACTTCGTCGACTTCGCCCACCGCGCCGGCACCGAGGTCTCCAACCACCTGAAGTGGCTGGCCAACGAGATGCCCGTGACGTTCGTCTACACCGGGGTCGGGCTGGCCGCGAAGAAGTTCTTCGACGAAGGCCTGCACGGCTCCGACGTCGTCTACGCCCAGACCTCACGGCGGGCGACCCGCTGCCCCGTCGTCCCCTTCAGCACCACCACGGCGGCGGGAGCACGGGCATGGGTGGACCTGCTCGCCGCCCTGGAAGGCCACCTGAAGCTGGCCGAGGCCCGCCCGGGGATGCTCACCGACCACGCCGACCTGCTCTTCGCCCGCACCCAGGGCCACATCGCCTCCCTGACCAACCTGCTCGACCGGGCCTGCTACCTCGCGATCACCACCGGCGCCGAAAGGATCGACGAGGCCGTCCTGTCCCACGTCGTGACCGACAACGCCGCCCAGAACAGCTACGCCGCCGCCGGTCAACGACTCCAACCAGCCGCCGGCCGGTGAGGACGTTGAGACGCCGACGAGGGCGACGGCAGCCGGCGTGAGGCACGAGCAGGAGGAGACGCCGGGTGGGCTGATGCCGTGGCAGATCCCCGCGGACGTGCAGGCGAGGCGTCGGGCCGCGCGTGGTCCGCGGCTGCGGGTCGCCGCGCCCGCCCGGCCGTGGCGGGACGGCACCCCCGGCATCGGGCGGTGGCCGATCGCGGTGCCGGCTGTGCCCGGTGAGCAGGCGACGAGCTGGCTGGCCCGGGTCGGGTACCGCTACGACCTCAGCCCGCAGCAGCTGCTGGCGGCGATGGGCGCACGGACGGTCCTGACCGGCGCTGCCCGCGCCGGGGTCCACGTCGACCGCCACCGCGCGACGGTGCTCGAGCGTCTCGGTCTGGACGGGCTGCCGTTGGGCGCCGCCGGTGACGTCCTCGCGCACGCCCTCGAGCAGGGCTTGGCCGGGTACCGGCAGCACTACCGCGGTGACGCGCCGCGCACCGTGGCCACCAAGGGCACCCGGTACTGCCCGGCCTGCCTGGCCGACAACGGTGGCGTCTGGCCCGAGCGGTGGCGGTCCCCGCTGCACCTGGTCTGCCCCGAGCACCTGGTGCTGCTGGAGCAGCACTGCCCTGACTGCGGGGTGGCGCCGTGGTCGACCTCGGCGTGGGCCGGCCGCTCGCGCCCGTCGTGGTCGTGCACCGAGGTTGCGCCGGGCGAGCAGCCGCGGCGGACCCGGCGGGTCTGGTGCCCCGGTGACCTGCGCACCGCGACGGCGCGCCCGGCGACCGCGGAGCAGATGGCCACCGCACGCCTGGTGCGCGATCTCGCCCTGGCGGCCGCGGAGGATCGCGACGGCCCGGTCGAGGTGGCCGGGCTGGTGAGCACCCACGCCGACCACCTCACCGCGCTGCTGGACCTGCTGGACGAGCTCGCCCAGGGCAAGTCCGCGGTCTTCGAGGTCACCGCAGACCCCCACGTGGTCCTCGAGGGGCTGGCCGTCGCCGCGCAGGTCCTGGCCGCACCGGACCGAGTCCGTGCTGTGGCAGTGGCCGACTCCTACGGGGTGCTGAACCCGGCCGGCGGACACACCCCCATCGCCGGGGCCACCCGCGGGCGTGCCCGCCACCCGCTGCTGGGGACCCTCCGGTTGCTGTCGGTCGCCGAGCACCTGACCCCGACAGCACAGCTGACCTTCCGCACCGGCCGCGGGCGGCCCCGCTACCCCGCCGGGGACCGCCGCCCGCTCCACCCCGACCTGGCGCTTGCTGGGCAGGTGCCACTGGCGTGGATCCCCCAGCAGCTGTGGCGAGGGACGCTGGCACCGCACGTGGCGCCCACCGACTACAAGGGCCGGGCGTGCGCGGCGATGCTGCTGGCCCGCCTCGGCAACCCCCGCCCGTGGCAGCTGATCGCCGTCGACCTCGGCCTGCCGCGATGGTTCGCCGGCTACCCACCGGCGATGGTCGCCCGGCTACGACGCGCCGGGGCGTGGCCGGACTTCCTCGGCCAGCTCGAGGACCTCGCCGACCACCTCGCCGACGCCCCACCGCCGATCAACTACTCCGCCCGCCGGTGGATCGCCACCGACGTCGACCTGCTCACCACCCTCGTCGAGGCCGCCATCGGCGAGGTGCCCTACCCGGCCCCCTACCCCGGGCCGACCATGCACCTGGTCCGGGTCTTCTGGGAGGTCTACACCGGCGGCGACCTACGCCTGGCGCCGCCACCGCTGCGCGTCAACGAGGAAGACCACCCCACCCACCGGGCCGTCCGCCGCCGCATCGGCACCGACAGCGACCACATCTTCGCGGTCGCCGCGATGCGCTTGGCCCGGGCCACCCTCGACCAGCGCACCCACCACCCGTTGTGGTGGCAACCACCTTGAAGCGACATCCCCCGCCCGCGACGCCGGTGCCCCGGCCCCGCCGACCCTGGCCCGCCGGAGTACCACCACCACGAAGACATCTGGGACTACCACTCCACGATCGCCCGTCAGACCGCCATCGCCTTCGTCGACGCCGGCACCAGCCTCCCGTCGGCCCAGTTGATCTGGGACTACCTGAACCGCATCTACGGCATCCCCGAGGTGGACAACACCGAGCACCTGCCCGACCTTGTCACCACCCACGCCGCCGCCATCGCCGGCCTCACAACCTTTTCCGTCGAACGCCTACTGCGCCTCGAGAGGCTGACCGACCGCGCCCTGCACCACACCACTGGCGGCTTCCACACCCACCCCCTGTGGGAAAGCATGGAACGCCGCCTCAGCGCCGGTGATGCAGCCCCCTTAGACTCCTTTCAAGCTCCATCAGTGTTCTAAGCGGCGGCGGCGCTCTCGGTCAGCCCTTTTTCGGGCGCCCGTTCCATTCAAGCGCCAGGCGGCAAGCTCGACGCTCACCCCAAAAGCAGCGGCCACGTCTTCGTCGCTGGCCTGTCGTCGGGCGCGGGCGAGGGCTGCGACCGCTGGCAGCAGCAGCTCAGCACCAAGCTCGGCTGCCTCCTGCTCCTGTTCGCCGTCGGCGACGCGGCAGCCCCGCTGATCGACTAGGCGGGTGTCGAAGCGGTGCTCGAGGATCAGGTGGGCCAGCTCGTGGCTGATTGTGGCGCGACGTCGCTCGGGAGCGTGGGCGGCGTTCTCGAGGATAATTGCTGACCCGTCTTGTAGGGGAATGAGAGCACCGGACAGCGCACTAACGCCGGCTCCCGCGAAGTACTCCTTTGCCGCTGCAGAGCAGTTGAGGTCGTTAAGGTGGACCACAGGAACGCCGTAGAGCTTCGCCAGGGCGTACGGGTTAAAGATGTCGAAGGGACCGGTGCCGAGCTCGGCCCGTAACTCGATGGCTAGGTCCTTAAGGTGCTTCTTGATCATGGCTGCTTCTGCGACTTAACCCTTCGGATTGTCGCCTGGATGACGTCCTCGAGGTATGCGACGTCGTCGTCGGTCAAGTCCGAGCGCGCCCGGAGAAGCGGAGCCAGTTGAGCGACCAGCTCAGGCTCCTGAACCGTAGCGCCCCCCTCCTGGATGATGAAGGACTCGGCCGGCTGCCCCAGCCATGTCACCAGTGTCGCGAACCCGTCAGCGTCAGGGCGGTACCCGTTCCTCAGCCGGGACAGGAGTGACGGGCTCACGCCGATGTCCTTGGCCATCTGACGCCACGACAGGCTGTGCCCTTCCCTGTGCGCGTCCAAAGACGCGACGAGTGCTGCAACGTTGATCTTTGAACTGGTCATGGCGGGGCTCCTGCGTGTCGGTGTCGGGGCTCGCTGTGTCCCGATGCACCGAGTGTCGCAGTTTCGAGCCAGTGGTTGCGTCTCGACCCACCGGCGTGGTCCACTGCTCCAGGTGGTTCGATCTCGACCCACCGTTCCGGGATTAGATCATCTGCCAGATGGTCGTCCCACGACCCGCGGGCACCCGTGAGAGGGGCCGGCGAGGAAGCGAGGCCAGCGTGAGCGCCACGACCCCCATCACCACGGACCTGCCGGTCCTGTCCCAGAGCATCAACATCGACATCGAGTCCATCGCCCCGACGCAGGGCTTCGGCGCCAGCTCCTACGACGTCGCCAACATGACCATCACCGCGGTCGTGCAGAGCCCTGCCGACCAGGACTACCGACTCGTCCTGCAGGGCGACCTCGAGGCCGGGACCTCCGCCTTCGCCCGCGTCATCTCCGCCAGTAAGGCCCACTTCAAGGACGTCCGCCCCTTCAAGCGCATCATCAAGAAGGACGCCGAGATCATCCGCCCCGTCCTCGACAAGGCCGGCGAGGTCCTCGACACGACCACGAACGAGAAGCGCCAGCTCGAACAGCACGCGCAGCGGTACAAGGTCTCCGACATTCGGGTCCCGGCCGGGCAGCAGACCATCCGGATCCACGCCAGCCAGCTTCTGCTGCCCGTCGACGGCGACCCCCGGCACTACCGCTTTACCATGTACGCCCCCCAGCTCAGCCTCGCTCCCGTCAGCAACGTCCGCCTCGGGGCGACCGTCGTGCTGCCCCTCGACTTCGCAGGCACCGTCGAGCAGGTGCTCGTCGAGCCGATGCCCAACCAGCCCACGCCCAACCTGGTGGCCGGCGGCGACGCGCCGGTCGCCGTCGGCGGGCAGCAGGCCTACGGCTGGGCCTTCCAGGCGGACCCCAAGATCACCCTCGCCTACCGCTACGCCTGAGTCGGCCGGCCAACAACTGCGCTGCCCCTCGGTCGCACCAGGAGGGGCAGCGCAGTTCCGGCTCCGGCGGCGCCCTCCTGATTGAGTCCCGTGGCGTGGTGTAGGTGCGCGTGCTGCTCTGCGGGTTGAACTATGCCGTCTTCGCGGCGTTCAGGA
>NZ_CANMAA010000020.1 GCF_947495735.1 uncultured Pseudokineococcus sp. | reverse complement strand
CTGCGGCCGTCCTGCGGCCGTCCTGCGGCCGTCCTGCGGCCGTCCTGCGGGCTCCTGGGGGCTCCTGGGGGCTCCTGCGGGCTCTTGGGGGTGGCTCATGGTGGACGGGGCGGCCGTGCGGGCGGGGAGCGCTCGCCCGGCCGCCCCGGGCCGAGGGGGTCAGGTCAGCGGGTCAGGTCAGGGGGTCAGGTCAGGGGGTCGAAGTCCTCGCCCGGGGCGAGCACCCGCAGGTGCTCGACGGCCAGGCGCCCGCCGACGGCGGGGCCGCCCTCCCCCCTGCCCGGAGGGAGGGCGGCACCCCCGGGGCCGGGGGCGCCGCCCTGGGGGCTCAGGGCTCCCACCCCCAGGGCTCCTCCGGCTCGGGGTCGTTGGGCTCGTCGTCGTCCACCTCGACCTCCCGCTCGGACCCGCAGGACGGGCAGGCCCACCACCCGGCGCTGTCACCGGCGGCCACCTCGACCTCCGCGGTCTCGTCCACCAGCCCGCAGCCCTCGGCCTCGCACTCCACCGAGGTCACGACCACGTCCACCCGAGACGCCTGCTCCAGCCGCACCAGCGCGTTCCACGACATGACCACTCCCACTGCCGAACCTGCCCGGGGCGACCCCGGCACCGGAACACTCCCCGTTTCGACACCACATACGTTAGGTGCCACCACCGACAACGGGACCCCCCACACCCCTCCCCCATCCCAGAATGCGGACGACCGGCCAACTTTCTTCCCCTGCTCTGGCCGACGACCGGCCCCGGCGCCCGCCCTCCCGCCGCCCCACCGTGACCAACACGTGACCTAACTAGGTGGCCGCTACCATTGCGGTCGCCGGTACGGACGGGCTACAGTCATCACATGCCCACTAACCAGCACCCCACCGGAACGGACCGGGGCGGGCGGGTGCGACTGCTACCGGTGCCGGAGTCCCGCCCCGCACCACTGCTCCCGGGCCAGCCGTCCGCCCTCGGCAGCCCCGGCGGCGTGGCCGGGCCGGGGCAGCTGGTGCTGGCCCTGACCACCGGCGTGGGGACGCCGCGCTGGACGCAGGCGTCCGACATCGACCCGGTGGTCGCCGCCCGCCCCACCAGCGACACCGACCTACCCGACCCCACCCCCGTCTGCGCGACCCTGGCCAGCGCCGTCGTCGAGGTCCTCGCAGGCCGCCGGCCGGTCGCCCAGCTCACGCGCTGGACGACGATGGATGTCCAGGAAGGGCTGACGCGGCGCCTTGCGCTCGCGAACCGGCTGCGCCCGGCTCGCAGCCAGCGGGCCGCCGTCGTCCGGCGCGTGCGGATCACCCACCCCGCCGACGGCGTCGTCGAAGCCGCCGCCGTCGTCCACGACACCCACCGCGTCCGCGCCATCGCGCTGCGCCTGGAGGGCTGGGACACCCGCTGGCGGCTCACCGCACTCGAAATCGGTTAACCGACCTTAATGGGCCCCACAGCACGTAGTGCGTCATACGTACGTGGACACACCCTGCGCCTCGACAATCTATCACTCATAGTTGACTGAAAGCACTGGCCTCTAGTTGGATCTCAAAGTGGTGGCCACTGGGCAGATCCAGTCGCCGCGCATCACACTTAATAGAGGCCGAGTTGAGCCCAGCAGTTGGCACAGCCGCGCAGCACTCGATTGTCTCGCCCTGCTCCCACTCGCTCGCCGCCATGATAGGAACACTCTGGCCGTAAGCTGCGCCCGTATAGCGCTCGACCTCTGGCGGAGACCTGAAGAGCGCTCCCAGGGCATATATTGGTTCATTCGACCCTTGTGTTGACACCTCCATCATGAACTGGGCATCAAGGAGGGACGGGCCGACGAGTGTGAGTGCGATAGAAACATAGTGCCCGCGATGCTTCACCTCAGCCCTAATGTACGGCTCAGGGAAAGGCAAAGGCTCAGCCCTAATCGCGTCAGCCAACACCTCGCCGGCCGCGCCGCGCAGCGGCCTAACTCTGGCCGTGGTGTTCTGGGAGCCGATCATAGGCCCGTAACTGTGGATGAGGCTTTCGCGGAAGTCGGAGAACAGAGGTTTGGTGAAGTTCTTATCCACGATGGTGAGGGTTCTGGTGTCGTCGCCCAACATCCAGTCGCGCACGACGGAATTGATATGTGCGTCTCCGAACGAGTATCCAACAATGACAAGGCTGCTGGCCCTTTGCAGCGCGTCTTCCGCCGCGCGCAGCAGGGAGAGAGTGGGGCCGTCCGTCGCAAGCTTTTCTCGATGACCAAGCACGATCCACGGGGCGCTCACTCCGCGCATACGACTGAGATTGCGTGTCCGGCGCCTGCGGGCTCTGAGCAACCGAGATCGACGGAGCTTGAGCCAAATAGTGAAGCGCTCCCCACTTAGGCCCTAGTTCCCAGTCCAGTGATCCGTGCAATTTGTACAGGTTGATTTCATCATCGCGTTGACCAAAGTCAAGCGGCTTGCCTGGTCGCCACTTGTCCTCGAAGCCTCTTTCAACGCTGACGCCGCTCGCAGCGGCCATGCTTTCAATCGTCAAGTCGTAGTTCAAGGTGATGACGTCAACGCCACCGCCTTGCCGTCGCGCCAGATCGGCAATGGGCCTGAGATAGTCGACGGAGGAAAGATCCGAAAGGAGAGAACTCAGCATGTTGAGGATATGAGACTCGACCTGACCAAAGATGTCCGGGTTGCCCAATCGGGCAGCGTCTCGCGCAATGGCCGCGATACTCAGATACAGCTGCCGCTCCGCGTCATAAACGCCGGCGGTTACGGATTCGACCGCGGATGCGACATCCGCACCTCGTGTCGAGTCAACTATGGATGAGCCGTAACCACGAGCGCCCGGCTTCCACGAAGATACGAAGGGCGCGACTTCGTGGCTATCCGCCGAACGAAGCAGTCGTAAAGCCGATATAAGCTGCTCGATGTCGACTGCTGTAAGCGGGTTGGCGCCGGAGTCAGCACGGTAGCCAACCATCGAGCCGTAGACGAAGTTCAGCGCACGGACCCATTCGGGGCGTCCGGGGTTAAGGTCCTGGTTGTTCGCTCTCTCGACGATCTTTTCTGCTAGATCGTAGGTAAGTGGAAGGCCCGCCTCGACTGATGCCCCGGCTCCTAGAAGTATGGCCACGCGCTTGTCCAACGTCTTTCCCCCCGTTTGCTCTGGTCGCCGTCGTTTAAGTAGTTGGAGCGGGTCATTCTAGAGCGGTGAGCCAACAATGGGGACCGGTGTCGCTGTGAGTCCACTCGCTTGTTCGTCGGTACCCCTGGCGCTCGATCGCCTCGTCGAGGGCTTCCAGCGACCACGGGCGCGCTCGCGGACGTACGCCGGCCTCGTGGTCGAGGAGCGTTTGGAGCGGGTCGACGTCGGCCACGGCCCAGCGCGAGTGCTCCACGCCGTCCCGACGGCGTGCGACGAGCTCGTGGCCGACGGCGGTGACGTACAGGCACAGGTGCACGGCGCACATGGTGGGCGGCCGAGCGACCGGCGCGCAGCCGCCGCCCACAGGCGCGCCCTACGGGGCGACGATCTGGCCCACACCCCGGCGGCCCGCCCGCACGATGTCTGTCCACAGGTGGCATCTAGTCTTGCGGTTGTCGGATAAGGCGGCTACCCTCTTTACATGGCCACTAACCAGTCCACCGCCGGAACGACCGCCCTCGGCACGACCGCCACCGTCCTGCGCGCCGCCGGACGGGCCGGCGTCGCCGCCTGCCTGTGGTCCGACCCCGGCGTCGGCAAGTCATCCCTGGCGGCCGCCCTCGCGGACGCCGACCAGGTCCCCTACGAGGTCGTCCTCGGCTCGCTGCGCGAGCCCAGCGACTTCGGCGGCCTGCCCGTCGTGACCGGCGACGGCGTCGCCCTGCACGCTCCCGCCTGGGCGCGGCGCCTCATCGAGGCCGAGTGCGGCTACCTCCTGCTCGACGAGCTGAGCACCGCCACCCCCGCCGTCCAGGCCGCCATGCTCGGCGTCGTCCTCGACCGCACCGTCGGCGACGTCCGCCTGCCCGCCGGGGTCAACGTGCTGACCGCGGCGAACCCGCCCGAGCGCGCCGCCGACGGCTACGACCTCGCGCCGCCGCTGGCAAACCGTCTGCTGCACATCGACTTCGCCCCGCCCACCCAGGACTGGCTGGACGGCATGACCGCCGGGTTCCGCGCCCCCACGCCCCGCCGGGTGCACGAGCCCTCGCCCACCCGCCGCGCCGTCTCCCGCGCCCTCATCGCCGCTTTCTTGCGGCGCAACCCCAACCTGCTGCACGACTACCCGACCGACCCGGCCACCACCGGCCGCGCCTGGCCCTCCCGGCGCACCTGGACCATGACCGCCGACGTCCTGGCCCTGCTGCCCGAGACCGACACCAGCGCGCGGATGCTCGCCGCCACCGGCCTCGTCGGCCCCGGCGCCGCCACCGAGTTCCTGCTGTGGTGCCAGCACGCCGACCTGCCCGACCCCGCCGACGTCCTGGCCGACCCCGCCACCGTCACCTGGGCCGACCTCGACCCCTCCCGCGCCTGGGTCGTCCTGACCGGCACCGTCGCCCTGGCGACCGCCCCGGCCACCACCACCGCCTGGCGCTCCGGCTGGGCCGTCCTGGCCGCCGCCGCCGACGCCGGGCTGGCCGACGTCGCCGCCGCCTGCGCCCGGATGCTCCTGACCGCCCGCCCGGCCAACGCCCGCCCCCCGCGCGAGGCGCGCGCCTTCACCACCCTGCTCACCGACGCCGGGCTCATCCCCGCCACTACGAAGGCCACCGCATGAGCGCCACGATCACCACCCGCCCCCTGACCGCCGACGAGGTCCGCGCGCTGGCCGCCGCCCGCCTGCACGCGCTGCACCACGCGCCGTACTTCGCCCGTGCCCTGTTCGCCGTCGCGCCCCTCGCGGCCGAGAATCTCGGCACCTACGCCGTGGACGCCCACTGGCGGCTCTACCTGGACCCCACGGTCCTGGCCGAGTGGAGCCCCGAGCACTCCGGCGCCGTCCTGGTCCACGAGGTCGGCCACCTGGTGCGTGACCACGCCGGACGCGCCGCCGCCCTGGGCGACGTCCAGCACCTGCGCTGGAACTACGCCACCGACGCCGCGATCAACGACGACCTGATCGCCGCGGGCATCCCGCTGCCCGGCGCCCCCGTCACCCCCGAGGCCCTGGGCCTGCCGCCCGGCGGCATCGAGGAGACCTACTACGCCTCCCTGCCGAGCACCGACGCGCCCGACCCCGACGACGTCGGCTGCGGCTCCGGCGCCGGGGACCCCACCGCCGGCTGGGAGGCCCCCCCCGACGACACCACCACCCCGGCCATGAGCCCCACCGACCAGCACCTGACCCGCCAGCAGACCGCCCACGACGTCGTCGAGCACGCCCGCACCCGCGGCACCGTGCCCGCCGGGCTCGACCGCTGGGCGACCACCCAGCTCGAGCCGCCCACCGTCCCCTGGCGCCAGGTGCTGGCCGGCGCCGTCCGCCGCGCCACCGCCCACGTCGCCGGGGCGCACGACTACACCTACGCCCGCCCCGGTCGGCGCCGCCTGCCCGGCGTCGTCACGCCCGCGATGCGCCGCCCCCGCGTCAACGTCGCCGCCGTCCTGGACACCAGCGCGAGCATGAGCCCCGCCGACGTCGCCGCCGCCCTCGCGGAGGTCCAGGGCATCGTCACGGCCACCGGCCACGGCGCCGACCTGCGGGTCCTGACCTGCGACGCCCAGGCCTACGACGTCAGCGCCGGACGCCCCGTCCGCGACGCGGCCCGCCTGGACCTGCGCGGCGGGGGCGGCACCGACATGCGCGTCGGCATCACTGCCGCCCTGGACTCCACCCCCCGGCCCGACGTCGTGGTCGTGCTCAGCGACGGCTTCACTCCGTGGCCGTCAGCACCTACGCGCGCCCGCCTGGTCGTGGCCCTGGTCAGCGACAACCCCGAGCACGCGCCGCCCGCGCCGCCCTGGGCCAGCACCGTCCACATCCGTAGCAACTAACCTCGTGGTCGTCGGTACGGACGGCTACGCTGGACCCATGGACGCAGCCCCCCGCGAGACGCTCGCCGCCGTCCCTGCGGCGGGCGCTGCGGCGAGCACCCGCCCCGCCCACCTGCCCCAGGACCTGCCTGAGGACCTGCGCGCACACGCCGAGGACCTCCTGGCCCCCACGGGCCTGGACCTGGGCACGGCCCTGGCCGTCGCAGCCGGCGACCCGGCACCCACCGGCACCGACCCCGCCACCGTCACGGCCCTGCGCACCGGCTGGGCCACCACCACCCCCGGAGACCCGCGATGAGCGTCGAGCTGCACGACCTGGCCGCCCGACTGCGCGCCGCCACCGCCGGGCACCCGACCCCCCGGACCACCTACGCCCACGTGCTGCCGCCCCTCGCCCCCCTGCTCGTCAGCACCCGCACCGACGGCCAGCACCTGCACCTGGCCGCCAGCACCGGCGACCAGCACGCCCAGGGCGCCGACCGTGACGCCCTGAGCGCCCTGGCGACCCTCGGCGCGGGCACCGGCGCCGGACCCGATCAGCACCCCCGCACCCTCGTCGTCGCCACCCGCGAGGACCTGCGCGCCCTGCTCGCGCTGGCCGACACCCACGCCCGCACCGGCGCCCTGGCCCCCGTCGGCGCCACCCTCGACTGGTGGGGCCAGCGCGCCGAGCACCCCACCAGCCGGGCCACGCTCGTGCTGACCGACGCCCTGCGCGGCCGCTACGCCGCCGCCCACAGCCCCGACCTCGACGGCGACCTCGACGCCTGGGCGCGTGCCTTCCACCTGCCCGACACCGCTCCCGGCACCCGCGCCCGCCTGGCCGTGCTGGACGCCCTCGCCCGCCTCGCCACCACCGGCATCCCGCTGCCCGGCCTCGACGAGGCCGCCCAGGCCGACACCCGCTCGTGGGACTGGCGCACCGAGCAGACCGCCGCCGGACGCCCCTGGCACCTGCCGGACGACCGCCGTGCCGCCGCCCTCGGGCTCGCCACCCGCAGCCACGCCCGCGAGCACCACGACGCGCTGCGCCGCGCCGACCCCCGGGTGGCCGCCCGCGAGGCCCTCACCGGCACCGTGGTGGCCGCCACCATCACCGACCTGGACGCCGCCACGATGACCGTTCGCGCCCACCAGCCGCTGTCCCGGCTGCGCACCGGCCACGACGTCACCGGCTGGCTCGGCCTGCCCGAGGACGTCGCCACCGACGCCGCCGCCGCCAACCGCATCGCCAGCGCCACCATCACCGCCACGACGATCGACCCCAGCGGCGACCTGCACATCACGCTGAGCTCCCCCCGCCTGCGCCAGGAGGACAACGCGCTGCGCGTCGGCGCGAGCATCACCCTCGCGCCCAGCCCGCCCGACCCCCGCGCCCAGGCCAACGCCCGGACCAACATGCGCACCCGCTACACCCGCACCGACAACTGGCTCGCCACCGGCGCCCGACCCACCGCCCGCCGCCGCGACGTCCCCCTCGACGTCGTCGTCGCAGCCGCCGAGTAGCCGCCGTGCCCGCCCTCGCACTGACCGCCGGCTGCGCCGTCCTGGGACTGCTCAGCGGGCCCCTGCTGCGGCGACTGGCCCACCACCTGCCCGCCGGCTCGTCCCTGGCCGACGCCCTCACAACACCCCTGCCGCACCGGCGCCGGCGTCGGAAGGCACGCACCGGTGGAGGCCCCACGACGCCTTTGCTCGAGCGCCCACCGCTGCTCGAGCTCGTCGCCGCCGCGATCCTCGCCCTGACAGCGGCGGCCGCCGGCTGGACCCCGCACCTGCCGGCGCTGCTCTACCTCGCATGGGCCGGGGCCGCGCTGGCCGTCATCGACCTCGAGCACCGCCGGCTGCCCGACGCCCTAGTCCTGCCGTCCTACCTCGTGGGCGCCGCCCTGCTGTGCCTGGCAGCTGCCGCGAGCTCCGACCTCGAGGCGCTCGTGCGCGCCGCCGCCGGCCTCGCCGGGCTGTGGACGGCCTACCTCGTGCTCGCCCTGCCCCAGCCCAGCGCCATGGGCTTCGGCGACGTCAAGCTCGCCGGCCTGCTCGGGATGCACCTGGGCTACCTCGGCTGGCCCGAGCTCGTCGTCGGCGGAGCAGGCGCCTACGTCCTGGGCGCCCCCCTAGCCCTGGCGCTCCTGCTCACCCGGCGCGCCGGTCGTGGCACGCCGCTGCCCTTCGGCCCGCTGATGCTCCTGGGGGCCGGCGTCGGCATCGGCTTCGGGGACGACGTCGTCGGCGCCTACGCGGCGGCTCTCACGTCGTGAGAGCACCCAGGATGGCCACTAGACTTGTGATTATCGGATCGAACGGGGTAGCCTCTTCACCATGAGGACGCTCCCCCCGGGCCTGGTCACCACCCCCGCCGCCCAGGCGCAGCCGGCGCCAGCGCCGCAGCCGGTCGCGAGCGCCCACCACGCCGACCCCGACCTCGCCGCGGCGCTGTTCGCGACCTGGTCGGGCGACCCGGCGGTGGTCGTGTCCTCTCCCCCCGGGGCGGGCAAGACCCGCCTGGTCACCCACCTGGCCGACCAGCTCGCCCGGCGCGCCGGGCTGACCATCGCCCTGGCCGCCCAGACCCGCGCGCAGGCGGCGGACCTGACCGCACGGCTAGCGGCCCTCACCCCGGACGTTGGCCTGCTCGCCGCCTCCAAGACCCCCCGGCCCGGGTGGGTGCCCGCGAGTGCGACCTGGCTGGCCGGTGCCGCCGCGGCGCGCAACTTCACCGGGATCGTCGTCGCGACCAGCGCGCGCTGGGCCTGGACCCAGCCCCGCGACTTCCACGCCGACGTCCTGCTCGTCGACGAGGCCTACCAGCTGACGTTCGCTGACGCCGGGTCCCTCGGCGCCCTCGCCGAGCAGGTCGTGATGGTCGGCGACCCCAGCCAGATCGACCCCGTCGTCACCGGCGTGACCACCCGGTGGGCGCACTCGCCCGCCGGGCCGCACCAGCCCGCGCCGAGCGCCCTGGTGCACCTGTACCCCGAGCACGTCACCCAGCAGCGGCTGAGCCGCACCTGGCGGCTGGGGCCGGTCACCACCGGGCTGATCCAGCCCACGCTCTACCCCGACCTGCCGTTCACCAGCGCCCGCCCGCACAGCGTCCTGCACCACGACGCCCAGCCCCTGCCCGAGGTCACGACCCTGCCGGTCGCTGTCACCGGTCGCACCGACGCCCGCCTGGCCGCGGCGGCCGCCGACCGCGCCCGCGCGCTGCTCGGCACCACGCTGACCGAGACCGACCCCGCCACCGGGCAGGTCACCACCCGGCGCACCACCGCCGCCGACGTCGCGGTAATCGCCCCGCACGTCGAGCAGGTCGCCGCGATCGCAGCCCACCTCGCTGACGAGCCCGACGTCCTGGTCGCGACCGCCAACCAGGCCCAGGGCTCCGAGCGGCACGCCGTCGTCGCCGTGCACCCCCTGGCCGGGTACCGGGCGCTGCCCTCCTACGCCACCGACACCGGACGGCTGTGCGTCACCCTTAGCCGCCACCGCAGCCACCTGAGCCTGGTGACCGACCCGACCACCCCGGACGTCCTGGCGCGGGCGCTGCGCCGCGAGGAGGACCCCGCCACGAGCGTCCACGCCAGCGTCCTCGACGCCCTCGGCAGCGCGTGATGACCACTACCGTGGTGGTCACCGACACGCCCAGGGCGCACCAGCGCCTCCGGACCGCACCCACCCGGGAGCACGCCGTGACCACGACCACCGTCGACGAGCACCTGCACGAGGCCAGCGCCGCCCACGCACGCACCGGCTTCCACGCCCTGGCCCCCGCGGAGACCGCTGCGTGGGTCGACGCCGTGGTGCGCGAGCTGCGCGCCGGCCGCATCCCGGCCGACGTCGGGGTCGAGCAGCTGCAGGCCGCCGGCATCGACGCGAGCACGCCCACCAAGTGGGAGGCCACCCGCGCCCGCGCCTGGCCGCTGCTCCTGCAGGAGCTGCGGTGGTGGATCGACACCCACGGCAGCGCGAACGTCCCCCAGAACGCCACCTCGCGCGTCGTCGACGGCGCCCCCTACCCCCTCGGCAAGCGCACCCACCAGACCCGCAACGACTACCGCCTCGGCAAGCTGGCGCCCGAGCGGGTCGCCGAGCTCGAGCAGCTGCCCGGCTGGGCCTGGGACCCCCGCAACGCCCAGTGGCAGGACAGCGCCGACCAGATCAAGGCCCACTACCGCGCGCACCACACCCTCGAGGGTCTGCCCGAGCCGCTGCAGCGCTGGGTCGCACGGCAACGACGCGCCCAGCTCACCGATGCCCAGCGCGCCCAGCTCGAGGCGATCCCCGGCGCCCTGGTCGACCGGCGCCGGCGCGCCGGCGCCTTCGTCGTCGCCGCCCGCGGCTGGCTCCAGGCGCAGCCGGCCGGGACCACGATGGCCGGCCTGCCCAGCTCGGCCACGGTCCACCTACGACCCCGCGCCGACGTCGACCTCGGCACGCCCGGCGACGACGGCCTGATCGCCTACCCCGTCGGTAAGCGCGCCACCTTCTACCGCCGGCGCTTCCACGGCCTGGAGACCGTCGGCGACACCGCGGCGCCGCTGCACCCCGACGACGTCGAGGCCATCGAGGCCCTCCCCGGCTGGAGCTGGGAGCTCGACAAGATCAAGTCCGCCAACCGCCGCGGCCGCACGACCGCGCAGCCGGCTGCGAGCTGATCTCCCGCCGGGCGCCCTCCAGGACGACCGCGGAGGGCGCCGGCGCACGACTGACCGCGGTCACCCGCACCCGGTCGAGCGGCGCGCCCGCCGGCCAGTCGACACGGACGCGGCCCTGCTCCAGGAGCCGGTCGAGCGCGTGACGAGCCTGCGCCGAAGTGAGGCCCTGGAGCTGCTGCAGGACCTCGAGCGAGACGTGGGGCCGGTGGTCCTCGAGCAGGAGGTGGACGGCCGCCCTGTGCAGGCGCACCTCGCAGCTGGCCGCGGTGAGCTCGCGAGCCGTGGGCTTGGTCATCAAGTGCCTCCGTCGGGTGCTGCCGTCGAGGTGGTCCCGACGGCGACCCGAACCGTGACGGCGTCTGGCCGTTAGCGTCGCGGGCTCAGCACCACCCGTCGTGAGCACGAGTCGCCCGCCCCGCCCGGCGGGCCAGCGACCGGAGCCACCGGAGGACCGCCATGACCGACGCCTCGCAGGCCTGCGTCTACCTCTACCGGTCGACCGGCGGCGCGCAGATCCGCTACGTCGGCCGTGGCGCCTCTCCAGACCGGGCGCTGCAGCACACCGGCGGCTCCCACAACGAGGGACTGCGGACGCTGATCGAGAGCGGCAACTACACCCTCGAGGTCGCCGGCCCCTACGCCTCGACCTCCGAGGCCGCGCTCGTCGAGGCCGCGCTGATCTCTGCTCTGAAGCGCAGCGGCACACAGGCCGCCCTGACCAACCTCGCGCCCGGGGCCGGCCCCAGTTTCCGTCCGCTCGGCGTGCCCGGGCACCTGGCCGAGCGCCCCCTCAGGGACCCACTGACGGTGGCCGACGTCGGCCGGCGCACCGGCGGCGCGCTGCTCGTGCGCAATGCCTTCGGGGCCGACCTGTCCGACGGGCGGCCACGGCTGGACCCCCTGTCCCAGCAACAGGACGACGTCATCGTCGACAACGTCACCCACACCTGGCTGCTGCAGCGACTGGCACCGGCGTGGGAGGCCGACCCCGACAGCCGGCCACGCGCCCTCGTCGGCTGCGCCGGCCCGCTGGCCCATCGCTACGTCCCGGGCGCCCTGCACGTCGACGTCGGCCGCCTGTGCGAAGACCCCAGTACCGGTGTCGTGCCCACCACGAGCAAGGACCTGGACGCCTACGACCTGCGCGGCCGTCGCATCACCGGCGCCCGCTTCGACCGCGGGCGGTTCCAGCACCTGATCTGGGTCGACGGCACCGGCACGGTCCGGTACGGCCAGGAGACCGGCTGGGCAGCCCTCGAGGCCGACGCCAGCACTACCCACCCGCCGGCGGGTGGGTAGCGCCCACGCCCGGATGGCCTCGCCGCCTTCTGGTCGGGCACGACCACTCGCGCGGACGCGCAGAGCCGGTCAGGCGCTCGTGGGCTCGTCCTGGCCACCGGCGGCGCTCCGGGGCGCGTGGCCGGTGGCCCGCTGCCACCACCCGGGTTTCGCGTACCCGGTGGCTGCCACGACGGCGTTGGCGAGGCCGCTGACGAGCAAGGACACGCCCATGACCAGCAGGAGCAGCGCCAGCCACGTCGCGGACGAGGTGGCCATCAGCCACCAGCCGAGACCGATGAAGGCCAGGGGCCCGAGGACGTAGCCCGTGGGGGCCGCACGCAGCTCCCGGACGACAGCGGCGCCGGGACGCTCTGCGCTGTTCATGATCGCCACGGTAGGCAACGACCACCGACAGCAGCTCCGCGCTCGACCGGCATGCCGGCTGCCGGTAGGACCGCCGGCGGACGCGCCGCCGGTACGTCAGGACCGGCGGCGGCGGGGGGTCGGCGCGGTCTCGAGGACGTCGCCGAGGACGAGGACCCGCACCTGGCGGCCCTCGTGGTGTAGCAGCTGGCGAGCGGGGTCGCTGCTGCCGGAGCCGCACCGCACGACCTGATGGACGCCGGTGCTGGCGCCCAGGTAGGGACGCAGGACGAAGACCTCGCCGTCGGGGGCCACCAGGTAGGTGACCCGGTGCCCGCCGGGGCCGGGCACGTGCTCGACGCGGTAGGTGGTCCCGGCGAGCTCGAGGTCTCCGGCGGCAGCGGTGGCGGCCTGGTGCTGGTCGCTCATCAGCGTTGCCCTCCGGCGTCGTGGGGCGCTCTCACCTCGCGTGAGAGCGACCTGATCAGGTTAGGCGGGGGCCCCGACAGGGCGCTGGCGTCGTCCACAGGCCCGTCACACCCGCCCGGCGGGAGGCCCCGCCGGGCCGGCCGCGGCCGCGTCGCCGCGTCGGGCGCGGCCGCGCACCAGCAGGGCCACCAGGACCAACGCCGCGGCGATCCCGACGACCCGGCGCAGGTCGAGGCCACTGTCGCCCACGAGGGGCACCAGGGCCTGCTCGCGGGGCACCAGGACGTGGTGGTCGACCAGCCACCCGAGCGCGGACGTCGCGATGCCGGCGGGGTCGACCAGACCCACGGAGACCGCCAGCGCCGCAGCGCCGACCAGCCACAGCGTGTCCTCGAAGGACAGTCCCGACCCGCCGCCTCGCCCGGCGCCACCGGCGCCGCTCATCGCCGTGTCCCAGTCGCTGGCGCCGGCGCCGAGGAGCCGCCCTGCCCCGGACCGACCGGACGCAGCCGGTCCCGCCGCCCGCGCTGGACCGGGGCGCTGCCCATCCTGCGGCGCTCGGCCTCGGTGGTGGCGCCCCAGACGCCCTCCTCCCCGTTGGCCAGCGCCTCGCCCAGGCAGGCCTCCCGGCGGGAGCACCCACCGCAGACCCGCTTGGCGGCCTCGACGTCGCCGATGTCCGGGTCGAACAGGTCGGGGTTCTCGGTGCACGGCGCGACCACCAGGGCGGGGGGTTGCAGCGCCGTTGTCGCCGCGCTCACGGGGCCATCCGCTCGAGAGCGGGACGCTCGTCGACGGCGAGGTCGTCGTCGTCCTCGAGGAGCTCGGCGACCACGAGCAGGTCCGGCGGCAGGCAGGCCGCGCACACCCGGCGGCGCACGTCCGGGTAGGCCAGGGCGTAGGTCGCTCGGGCGGCGCAGCAGCTGTCGCACGGGGCAACCACGTGCTCTGCGGGAAGCCGCGGCGCAGGCACCGACGACGCGACGACCCGCTCGGCGGTGGCCGCCCAGACCAGCCGCTGAACCTCGCGCACCAGCGCCGGCGCGACGACCTGGCGCAGGACGACCTCGTCGGCGTCCAGGACGAGCTGGCCGCAGGCCTCGCCGGGGCACGTCGGCCAGCGCAGCTCGGCCGAGACCGCCGCCAGTGCGGTGGCCAGGACCTCGGGGGTGATCAGCGCTCCTGCCGCGGCGCCGTCGTCGCGGCTCGTGGTCTCGCTCATCGCTGCTCTCCGGTCGTGAGGGGCACCAGGGCCGTTCCCCGGCTGCCGTCACCTGGGATAGGCCCTCGCCGGCGCCAGATGTGACCGGCGGATCGCGCACGCAGGCCGTTGGCGGGCACCTACGGTCGGGGCCGACCAGCGATCACCAACCGACGAGCGGAGCAGGCGACGTGGGCTTCCGGATGCGCAAGTCCTTCAAGATCGCCCCTGGCGTGCGGATGACCGTGACGCCGCGGGGCGTCGGCGTCAGCGGTGGCGTCAAGGGCGCCCGGATCTCCGCACACTCCTCGGGCCGCGTCACCCGCACCCTCGGGGTCCCCGGCACAGGCGTCTCCCACACCAGCACCCTGGCCTCGGGACGTCGCCCCGCGGTACCCCGGGCAGCGACCGCGCCGGCCCCCAGCGCACCCTCGCCGGGCCTGTTCGCGCCGCGGTGGGAGAAGGACCTCCACAGGGCACTGGTCAAGAAGCCGGACGACCTGCCCGCTCTCGTCGCGGTCGGACGCGATCACCCCCAGGCGCGCCCGCTCGCGCAGCTCTTCGAGGCGCTGCGCGGGGCCGTCCCGGCCGGTGACCTCGAGCGCGCCCGTGACCTCGTCGCCCAGGCCCACGCCGCCGACCTCGACCCCGCCTCCGACCCCTTCGTCACCAAGTACCTGCCGGGCGTCACCGCCACCCTCGAGGTCGCGGACGGCGTCTCCGCGCAGCTGCCGCTGGACCGCGACACCGTCGGCCTGCTGCTGGCCGAGCTGCACCAGCGCGCGGGCGATCAGCGCGCCGCCATCGCCGTCGTCGAGGGACTGACTCCCTCGACCGTCGCCGCGGTCAGCCTCGCCGAGCTGTACGCCGAGCTGGAGGAGTGGCAGCAGGTCATCGACCTGACCGAGAGCCTCACCAATGTCGACGAGGCCGCCACCTTCCTGCTGGTCCAACGGGGCGTCGCCCTGCGCGAGCAGGGCTTCCCCACCGCGGCCCGCGAGGCGTTCAAGGAGGCCCTGCGCGTGCGTTCGCGCCCCGCCGAGCTGCGGCACCGCGCGTGGCTCGAGCGCGGCGCGACCTACCTGGCCGAGGGCAAGAACTCCCTGGCCCGCAAGGACCTCGAGCGCGTCCTCGCGGAGAACTCCGCCTACCCGGGCCTGCAGGAAACCCTGACCAAGCTGCCCTCCTAGCGGACGCACGCCCCCGGCAGGTGCAGGCGAGCTGCGAGCTCGTCGTCGTCGTCCACGAGAAGGACACGGTCCCCGGGGCCCACCACGGCCCAACACCGACGACCAGGGCGGCCGTAGCGCTCGTCGGCGCCGACGACGTAGGCGACCAGGTGCGCACCACGCGAACTGTCGACGACGCGGCCGCGCTCGATCGCGGTCCGCACCTCCGCGGGCAACGGCTCTGGCGACGACGGGTCGCCGCTCACCGAAGGTCCTCGACCTCGGCAGGCCGGCGCACGGTCAACGAGCTCTCGCCGGGCAGCGACAGCCCGCCTCCGCCGTCAACGTCGTCGCGCCAGGACACCAGCACCAGGTCGGGGTCCATCGGGTCCTCCTCGACCTCCTCCTCGACGGTGCCCCACTCGTCGGCGCTCTCGTCGACCAGGACGAGGTCGCCGGGCTGCAGGTGGGCCGCGGCGACCTCCATCGCGGGGCCGTACCCGTCGAAGCCCTCGCCTGCGTCGTCCCCGCCACCTTCCGAGGCCTGCTCGTCGCCGGTCTCCTCGGCGTCGACCTCCCCACCGCCAGCGGCCCCGTCGCCCCCCTGGAAAGGCACCAGGCGCAGCGCCGGCCGACCGTCGGTCACGTCCTGGCTCTCGGCGCCGGGCAGGTCGACGTCGCCGTCCTCCTCGAGGTCCACGAACACGCCCGTGGTGGCGGCCGCGGCCATGGTGGAGCGCCGCTCGAGGCCGAAGAGGGTCATGTGCGAGCTCGGCGCCGTCACACCGGCGTACCGGGCGCGCTGGACGACCGGGTCCATCTCGGGGTGCTCGCTGGCCAGCACCCAGTCCGCCTGGGCGTAGTGGCGGTAGGTCGGCTCCACCACCTCATCGCTGGTGCTGTCGAGGTCGTACTCGACCTCCGGCTCGCGGATCAGCAGCCGCTCGTGGCGGACCACCGGCGGGCGCAGTTGCTCGAGCAGCTCTGCCTCCGACGAGCCCGGCTTAACCTTGCGGGGGTCGGGCGTGCGGTAGGTCTGGACCTCCACCGGCACGTTGTCGGGGTTGATAGTGGTCGCTCGCCCACGGCAGCCCCGCGGGATGCTGGTGCCGACGGCGGGGTTCTCCCACATCATCATCGCGCCCTGCGGCGAAAGCCGACCCATCGAGACGCGCATGCGGAAGTTGTCACGCATGTCGCCGCCGAAATACTGGGCGTCGGGACGCTGGGTCGCGAAAACCAGGTGCACCCGACTGGAACGCCCCTTGCGGGCGATGGACTGCACCAGCGACAGCACCTGCGGCTGGCGCGGGCTGCCCTTGACCTTCACCCCCTCGTACCAGGTGGCCAGGTTGCCGCGGAAATCGGCGTACTCGTCGACGAAGACCAGCAACGGCTGGAAGTCCCGCTCAGTCGCCTTTCCCGAGGTGATCAGCTTGTAGCGGTACTCCATCACCTCGTGCGCGCGGTGGATGACCGCGACCTGCTCTTGCACCTCGGTGGCGACCACCTGCACGTTCGGCCAGTCCTGGAAGCCGAGGAACTCGATGCTCTTTCCGTCGGCGACCCACACCGGCCACCCGAAGTCGGCCGCCTTCACCAGGATGGTGTGCGCGGTCACCGTCTTTCCGGTGCCGGGTGCACCGACGAGCATCAGGTTCGGGTCCACCGCCGGCCGCCAGCTCAGGACGTTGCCGTCCTCGTCGACCCCGTAGGGGATCTCCACCTCGTCGTAGCTGTCGAGGATGTCGACGTCGGGATCGGCGTGCTCGACCGGCAGCCACACGCTCTCCGGGAAGCCCGGTCGCTGGCCGAACGTCACCGTGTCCTCGACGAGGTCCCACGAGGCCCGCCAGCGGCCCTCGAGCATGGTGGCGATCACCCGCTCGACCCGGACGCGCTGCGCCGACGTCGACACCCGGGCGGATCCCACGAAGCCGGCCTGCAGGCTGCTGAACTCGCCGGCGTCGCCCCGGGTGACCTCCAGATGGGTCTCCGGGCCCAGGAGCTCGCGGAAGATCCGCTCCGCCCGCTCGACGTCGGCCGGGGCCCCCGGCTGCTCCGGCGGGGGCGGCGGCGGAGCGCCGGTCGCCACGAGGGTCACCCGGCACCGGCTCGTGTCGACCGCCCGGACGGCGTAGTGCCCACCCAGCCTCAGACCTGCGACCCGGGCGAGCTCGGAGGACCAGGCGGCGACGTCGTCCTCCACGTTCTCCGGCAGGTACCAGCCCCACAGCCGCGCGGGACGACCGAGCCAACGGCCACGGTGGCCCCGGTGGCGCGTCCACCACAGCACCCGCAGACGGATCGGCCCGACCACCACCGACAGGGCCGCCTCGGCGTTGGCCAGGACCTGCCGGCGCACCTGCGCGCGCCACCCACCCAGCGCGCTGCCGACCGCGGCGGCCGCGGCGGTCGTCAGCACGACGGTCCCGGCCGCGCCGCCGAGTCCCAGCGCAGGCGCCAGCGCCCAGAGCACCGCGCCGGCGGCGAGTAGGGCGACCGGGCGGCGCCACCAGGTCGCCGCGACACGGTGCGCGGCGACCAGCTGCTCACCGCTGAGCGCGGTCTTGACCTGCACCGGCGACGGCGGCGCCGGCGCCTGCTCCGCCGGCGCGGCCGCCCGCGCAGGGCCGCGGCCGACGGCCCTCGAGACCGGGGCCGACGACGTCGACGGGGCCACCGGCGCCGGAGGTGGTGGAGCTGCGGCAGCAGGTCCTCGGCGGTGGTGCAGCAGGTCGGTCACGGGCTCCCCCGGAGGTCAGGCGACGGCGTGGGCTTCTGCACCGGGTAGGCCCCTCGCGTGGGCAGATGTGACCGGCGGCAGGCGACGACGCCCCCGCGGCCTCGGCCGGAGCCGCCGGGCGAGCGCGGCCGACGTCCGCTCGCCCGCTGACCCGCGAGCGGCCCACGGGAGGCCGGCGAGGAGCCGGCGAGGGGCGAAGGTGCGCCCGGCGAGCGACCCACGAGCCAGCACAGGAGGCGGCGGCACGCCGCACGCTTAGCCCTGGCTGCACCTCAGCAAGGCACCTCGCTAGCCACCTTGCTAGCCACTCGCTGCGCGCCTACGAGCCCCTTACGGTCGGCTTGACAGCCGACTTACGCTCGTGAACGTCCGTACTTGTTCGCAACGGATCACGTGCGTAGGTCGTAAGAAGAATACCCAGGAAAGCACCTTGCCCGGTATTTCGGATGCGCCTCATTGCGCTTCTTCGCACGTTACACCCGCGGGGCTTTCCTGAACAGCCTGGAAGTGCGACCGCCCACGCCGTCGGGCCCCCGACCTACCGCTGACGCCCGCGGTACTGCCTGCCCTCCACGGACCGGCGCAGACGCTCGTAGTCGCCCGCCAGCTCCTGACTCCTGACCTCGGCGCGGGCGGTCTTCTCGGCGTCGGTGAGCAGCCGG
Organism: uncultured Pseudokineococcus sp.; assembly: GCF_947495735.1. Lineage (GTDB taxonomy): Bacteria > Actinomycetota > Actinomycetes > Actinomycetales > Quadrisphaeraceae > Pseudokineococcus. The sequence continues at coordinate 30,397 of NZ_CANMAA010000020.1, read as the reverse complement.
TGGCGGCCGATGCACCAGCGCCCCGCGCCCACCGGGCGGGCCCGCTGGACGTACACCTTGCTCAGCAGGCACTGCTCGAACCACTCATGCACCGACCGGGCCATGGCCGGGTCGTCGACGGCGATGCCGTGGGCCGCCAGCGCCCTACGGCACGCAGCCAGCGGGATCGGGTCCCCCGGTCGCCCCGCGCGCAGGACGTCGTAGAGCAGGACGGCGTGCCAGTGCGGCTGCGGCGCGTGCACCCCACCGGCGTGCTCGAGCTCGACGACGACGGCAGCGGGCGGGACGGCGAAGTCGCGCTCCAGCCGCGCCCGCAGGGGCGAGCTGGCCCACCGCCGCCGCTGCGCGTCCTCACGCCGGGCGCGGGCGCCGGCACGGTGAGCGGCGACCTGGTCGGCTTCCTGCTGAGCCAGCACTGCCGGTCGCTGCACCATCGCGTCCCACTCGCGGGCCTCGACGAGCTCGCGCTGGGAGGCGCGCAGCCGATCCTCGACGGGATGGGCGATGCCGGCCGCCGGGTCGAGCCGGCACCGCTCGAGGAGCTTGGCCCAGACCTGGCTCGCTGTGGTCTCACCCGTCGGCGGCTCGGCGAAGCCGACGTCGCGCCACGGCCTCGCGCCGGCGCCAGCGGAGAAGGTCGACCACCGCTCGCGCGTCCGCGGCGGGCAGGTGCACCTGCGCGTCAGGCAGGTGTGGGACCAAGCCCGGACCCACGGGACGGCGACCTCGCCGGTGGTCGGCGACACCCACATCACCGGCACCTCCGCCGCGGCCATGGCCCGCACCAGCGCGGGCACCTCGACAAGCTCACCCGGGCCGGTCGGGTCACCTCGCCTGGTCGCCGCGGCGGCCGCGACGGCCGCGGTGGCCGTGGCGCCGGGAGCCGCTCTCAGGTACCGACGACCGAGCAGCCACACGTCCCTGACGCCCGCCGCGGCGTAGGCCCGGTGCCGCCTCTCCCACTCGACCACCGTGAGCGAGGCGCACTGCACCTCGACGGCCACCGCAGCACGGTCCGGCCAGGTCACGAGCACGTCGGCGACCCGGCCGGCCGACGGCACCCGGCCCTCGACGACGACGCTCGCCTCGGGCGCCGCGCGCCTTGCCCACGCCGCCACCAGCGCCTTGCCCTGCAGGTGCTCCAGGCCCTCCGCGTCACTGCCGTGCGCGCCCGCTCCCCGGTGGTGGGTGAAGCCGTCGCGGCGACCCGACCGCGTCCGTGACACCGCCCGCAGGCGCCGGTCGTCGCACTCGGGCATCGGGCACTCGAGCTCGCCCCTCTTCGCGAGCTCGCGGGCCGCCTCGGCGGCGCCGTGGGCGAGGAATAACAGCGGCCCTGTCGGGTCGGTGACCCGGCGGGCGTAGACCAGCCGCGTCTCACCGCCAGTGAAGCGGCGCACGACCTCCGCCGCGTGCCCGCCCACGTCGCCAGGGTCGCGCCCGCGCCGGGGCGACCGCGCCGGAGGACGTCGTCTCGTCAGCCCGACGGAGCAACGCAAGGACCGTTGCCCCCGCCGACGAAGGGCAACTAACCTTGCTCTCGGCCATCACGCGCACCCACCTCGAGGAGCTCCCGTGGACCACCCGCGCACCTCCGGCGCCCCAGCCACCAGCGGCGTCGTCGTCGACGCTCACGCGCCGCTGCTGCCGCAGAAACTCCGAGGGCAAGCCGCCGGCGGAACGGCCCACCGCCTCCACCTGGCGTGACCAACCAGCCGCTCTTCGACACCGCGGCCGTCGACGAGATGTCCGCCGCCACCAGACACCTGCAGCGCACCCTCGAGGGCGCCCGTCACGAGGACCAGCGCTCCACCCTTGAGGCGCTCGAGGCGCTGGCCGCGGCACAAGCGGCCGCCGGCGCCGCCGAGGTCCACCTCGTGCGCGAAGCCCGCCGCCAGCACGCCACCTGGCACCAGATCGCCGCAGCTCTCGGCGTCACCCGACAGGGCGCCGCAGCCCGCTTCCGACCTCGAGGCATCTCGTGAGGTCGACCACCGAGGGCGCCACTGACACCGTCGTGGGCAGGGTCGCCTGGCACCAGGTGCCGCACGCCGGCTTCGTCATGGCTCGCGCCAACAGCCCCATTCCCCGTCGCTGGGGCGGTGACCTGTGGTCGCTGCCCTACGCGGCGCTGCTCGGCGTCTTCGTCGTCCTGTCCGGCGACCAGGTTCGCACCGCCGCCCGGCCGGGACGACCCGGCCGAGCCGTCCTGCTGCTGACCCCCACCAAGCAGCACGGCCTGACCCTGACAACGCTGCTCCTCCTCGCTGGCGTCGCCGTTCTCGCCTGCGCCGGCACCCTCGTGGCCCTGGTACTGCTGCCTACCGTCGCCGTCGCGGGAGCGGTGACCGTCTTCCTCGTCCTGGTGCTGCTCGAGGTCATTCCCGCAGCCGTCCTAGCGTGGCGCACGCGAGCCCTGGGCCGAACCGACCGACAGGCCGAGGCCGAGTACCCGCACGCCGCGCTCCTGCACTGGGTGTCTGCCTACCCCTGCGGCGAGGAGCTGGGCTCAACCCTCCTCGAGGCCACTCTTGAAAAGCACGGCACTGCGCAGGCCTTACGATTGTCCACCCGCACCGAAAGGCTCACGCGGTGGTACGCCCAACACGGCTTCGAGGTGATCGCCTCAGTGAACCTGCCGGGCGCTCCATTAAACCCGAGGGACCGAGGAGCAACCATGGTCCGTACGCCTTGCGGGCGCCTGACATAACGATTCGCGGAAGTCGACTCGCCAGTCAGCCGTGCCGGGTCGCCGCCGCCAACACCACTGAGAGCTCGCCGACGTAGGCCTCCAGGTTGTCGCGGCCACCGACAATCGACCACCAAGGCCAGTCGTCCGGGGCCCGCCCAGCACGCTCGACGAAGTCGACCTCCGCGCGGCGGCGGCTGTCGGGCGTCCAGCTGCGTTCACCGATGAACTCGCCCGGGATGACTCGGCTGCCGTAAGGCGACGGGAGACTGTGCATCAGCACCGCCAGAAGGTACTCGTAGCGGTCACAAACAGCCCGGTACTCACCGTCGGGCACGTACACACTCAGTGCGCCGCGCAGGTCCTCGCGCAGCAGGTGGCTGGGTGGATAGAGCCAACGCGTCCCCCACCGCGGCATGGCGTTGACGACCTCCTCCGACGCGATGGAGTACTCGTCGAGCACCTCGTAGGCGGGACGGCGCGCCTGGTCGCCGAGCACCTCGCGCCATGACGGCTCCGTGAGCAGGCGCAGCGTGACGTCGTCGCGATCGAGGTGGGCGGCGAGCGCCCCGGCAGCGCGCATCGCCAGCAGCGCGGGGTAGTGCTTGGCGCGCTCGAGTTGGTCGTAGAAGGTGCCGGTCGGCACGGTCCGGGCGTGCAGGAGCTGCTGGACAACGTCGACCCACAAGTCGGTGTGGGTCCGGGAGCGGTCGTGGAAGACGCCGGCGCACAGCAGGGCGAGGACGGGCTCGCTTGCCTGCAAGTAGCCGGCGTAGAGGTCCTGCAGCCGCTGCCCCGCCTCGTTACCCTGCATCGACACCCCGGTAGTGGCGCGAGGTACCGCCGCAGCCTGTTCGGCGGCCCCCATGACCAAGTCGTGCAGGTCGATGCCCCGCACCGGATCAGGCAGGTAGCGCTTGAGCCGGGCCACCGCCATGGCAGTCGCCAGGGGAGGCTCGGCGAGTCGCTCCAGAGCGTCGACGCGCTCGCGAAGACCGGTGAAGAGGTCGTCGGCTGAGCCTGCGGGGACGACGGTGCCGCGATGCTGGGCCAGGAGCCTGGTGGCGCTGTCGCCAGAACTGCTGCGAGAGTCCCAGTACAGCGGGTAGCGGCGGCTGGGGGTGCGCTCGAGCGCTGCGACAAGTGCGGTGTCCCAGTCGGCTGACCACCCCGAGACCAGGAGCCCGTACTCGTCGAACACCCGGTCCAGCAGCGCGTCCCATGCGGGCGGGTAGGTCGAGAGCTCTTCGAGGGTGTTCCGCATGTCCAGGTCGGCGTAGTCGCCGTGCAGCTTGACGATGGTCACCGGCGCGTGAGGCAGCGGGGTGAGACCTGCGACGGCCTCGGCGCGGGCGAGGACCTGGGGCGAGACTCCGACGTCTTCGAGCGCCTTCTCCATGAGGCGGTCGAAGTTGGTGGTGAGGATGACGCGGAAGTAGCCACGTTTGACCAGCTGGGCGATAGCGCGGTGGGCAGCGCTGGGCACCTTGAGACCGTCGGTGACGTCGTTGTCGGTCGGTTCGAAGAAGCCGGCGAGCAAGGCACGGCGGGCTGCGGGCGTCGGGCCGAGCGCGGCCAGGAGGTTGGAATAGCCCAGAGCAGCGCCGTCACCGTGCTCAACCCACCACTGCTCAGGGTCGTCGCGGGCGGCTTCGACAGCGGCCTGGTCGTCGGGATGGGTCGCGGTGGCGAGGCGGGTGACGAGCGCCTGCACCACCCCCCAGCCGGTGGGGATGCCGGCTCCAGTGGAAACCCCGGAGCCGAGGAGCAGTGCGTAGACGCCCGGTTGAGCGTGCACACCGGTGGCGACAACAGCCAGGGGTTCGAGGGCGTTGCTCACGACGCGCGACGCTACCGAGGAGGTCCGACGGCGGAGGTGTGCCCTGAGCGGGCTCAGGGCACTCGGCCGACGTGGACGATGGTGATCGTGCCGTCCCCTGGGTCGGTGTCCCCAGCTGCGTCGACGACGTACAGGGCCCTGTAGCGCCCGACCCGAAGACGCCTGGTGTCCGGCGAGCCGTACGCGACCGACTCGGCAGGCCGCGGGTCGACAGCGAGGCTGTCGAGGACCTCGAACAGATGAGCCAGGCCCGGGCCATCGTCGAGGAAGCCGGCTGCGGTCCCGGTCGCGCCTTCGGTCCAGGTGATGCGGTAGGTCACTCTCGCTGTAGCCCGAGGCGTGCGCGGACCTCGTCGTGGTCGACGGTGCGCACGGTCCCGGCGGCTCGCTGGGCGCGGTAGTCGGCCAAGGCGCTGACCTCGTCGAGGTGGGCGAGCTCTTCCGCGTTGATCAAAACAGCAGCCGGTTCGCCGTGATCGGTGATCGTGACGCGGGCCCTCGAGCGGGCGGCGAGGTAGACCAGGTCGTCTAGACGGGCGTGCGCCTCGCTGAGGGACACCTGCTCGGTCACAACGGGCACTGTACGCAAGGGACTCACAGATGCTGCGACGTCGGCGAACGCACAGCCGGCGGCGACGGTCGTCGTCTGCCGTGGCAGCCGCCGCCGGTGCCGGCGGCATCGGTGATGGGCTGCAGCAAGGGGGCCGGGGCAACATGGTGGCGTGGATGCACACGTCTCTTTGGCCATGGCGCTGGCCGCCGGACCGGGCACCGTCGCCGCTCTTGTCGGCGCGGGAGCATCAGCCTCGGCGGGCCTTCCCACCGCGTGGCAGGTGCGCCAGGACCTGATCCGCCAGGTCGCCGTGGCCGAGAGAGCCCCCGAGCCGGCGGACCCGGAGTCGTGGTGGCGCGCCCGCGGCGAGGGCGGCGCCGGGTACGACGACCTTCTCGCCGCCCTCGCGCCGACCCCGCAGGGACGCCGGGACCTGCTGCGGGGCTACTTCGAGCCGACCGCCGAGGAGCGCGACCGTGAGGAGAAGGGCCCCGGTGCTGTCCACGACGCACTGGCGAGGCTGGTGGCCGACGGTGCGGTGCAGGTGGTGCTGACCCTCAACTTCGACCCGTTGATCGAGACCGCGATCCGTCGGGTCGGCGTGGAGCCCGTCGTCCTGGATTCCGCGGCGGCCATCGCCGGGATGGACCCGCTGCAGCACCAACGCGCGCTGGTGGTGCACCTGCACGGGCACTACCTGTCCCCCGAGACGCTCAACACCCCCGAGGAGCTCGGCACCTACCCGCAGGCCACCACCGCGCTGGTGGACGAGGTGTTCGACCGGTACGGCCTGCTCGTGCTCGGCTGGTCCGCGGCCTGGGACACCGCGCTGCGTGGTCGGCTGCAGGCGGCCCGCAGCAGCAGGTACGGGACCTGGTGGGTCGACCGCGCCTTGCTGTCCGACCACGCCCAACAGCTGGCGGTTGCCCGGCGAGCCCAGGAGGTGACCGCCGACGCCGGTGACTTCCTGTCCCGCGCCGCCGATGCCGTCGAGGCCATCCGCGAGCGCCGCGTGCAGGACCCCACCACCCGGTCCGCTGCGGTGTCCTACGCCAAGAGGGCGCTGTCCGGCCGGTCGGTCGCCATCCCGCTGCACGACACCCTGCGCCGCGACGTCGACCGGGTGGCCAGCCTCGAGGTGATGCGCAGCACGGACTTCGAGGTCCACGGGGGGTGGCAGGAGGAGTACGCCCGACGCCGTGATCAACTTCTCGCCGGCGCCGAAACGCTCACCGCGCTGGTAGCAACAAGCGCGTACTGGGGCGACTCCCGCACCGACCAGTGGTGGGTGCCCACCATCGGCAGGCTCGCGCCCCGTGGCGTGCACGGCGGGATCACCCCGCTGATCGACCTGCGGCTGGGCCCGGCCACCCTGCTCACCCACGCCGCCGGTATCAGCGCCTGCGCGGCCGGACGCGACGACCTCGTCGCACGCCTGATCAGCGGCTACCGGATCGTGTGGCAGCGCGGGGAGCACTCGTCCGGGGCCACGCTGGTACCTCACGTGCTGTGGGCCGACGGCGATGACGCCGAACTTGCGATGCGCGAGCACCTCCGACCGCTGCTGCAGGGCGACCTCGGCCTGGGCGTGGGCGCCTATGACGAGGCGTGGGAACGGTGGGCGCTCCTGACCTACCTCGAGCGCCACCGCGCGCGACACAACAGGCCGGCGCACCCTCTGCTGCTCGTCGAGGACCATGAGCCCGTCAGCACGCCGGCGCTCACGCTGCTGCGACGGGACCTCGAGGCCGCTGAGCAGGGAGTCGGGCTGCTGGGCCACGGCAACCTCGGCGGCACCGTCGAGGCCGCCGAAGTCGAGTTGGTCAACTTCCAACGGGTGCTGGACCGGCTCGCCGAGCGTGACGAGCTGGCGGACCTGGCGCGGCAAGGCGGTTCTGGCTGGATCAACACGCAACCCCGGTACCTCGGACGTCCCGACCTCACCGTCCGCTGATCCGACCGGTGGCGCGCACGTCCTGGCGGTGACCGAAGGGGCTCAGCGCCGGCCCAGGGACGCCGAGGTACGCCTTCAGCTGGCCGCCGCTCCTGCCTCTCGACGAGGCTGAGGCCGTGAACGACGCACCGAGCTCAGTTCCTGGAGTTCCTGACCCGCAGCAAATCTTCGCGCGGATCCGCAACAACTTCTTGATCACCCAGGAGCCGTCCCCGACCGTCCAGGACGGCAGCGCGTCGGCCGGTGACGACGCCGCGACGGCACCGCTGCACCTTTCTCACGCGGCGTGGTTGGCCCTGACCCTCGCCCTGGACAAGCTCGAGGCCGTCCGAGCACTGGTCGAGGACGCGCACCGGACACAGCCCTGGGCGCACCACACCTTGTTGCGCTCCGCGCTCGAGCACGCCGCGACGGCCGTGTGGCTCCTGGCCCCCGCCTCCCGTGACGAGCGCATCCGTCGACGGCTCAAGCTGGCCGGTCACGATGTCTATGAGTCCGGTCGCGCGCAGGAGCTGTCCGGCGTTTCGCCGGCCCCGCCGGGGCGGCTGCCCGCCGAGCGCTACGAAGAAATCAGGGAACTCGCACGCGCTCGCGGCTTCGAGGACCCCGACGCCGTGCTGGGCCGATTCAGCTACGTCAAGGTGGTCCGCGAGGCAGCCACCGCGACAGCCCTTCCTGCTGACGTATTAGAACTGCTGTGGATGACCGGCAGCGGCATCGCACACGGTCGCGCCTGGGCCACCTTCGCCATGCTGGAGCACGAAGACGTGACCCTCGACAACGGCGACGTCCGTCAAATCAGCATTAGCGCGTCGATTGAGCAGCTGACCATGATTGCTGCCACTGTGCTCAACCTAGTCGAGCTTGCGTCAGCGCTCTACGAGCAGCGCCGCTCCCGTCACCACTGACCGGTCGAGCCTGCAATTCCGCGCAGCAGCGCGGGCCGCAGCACCACGTTAGGCATGGGCTTTGACGGCGGCCGCACCTTTCACGCAGGCGCTGCCGAGCTGACACGCCAACCATCAAGCGTGAGCAGGACCCGCAGGTCGATGGCGAAGTCACCATCGACCACGCTGGTGTAGGTCGCCAGCACGCGAACGCTCGTTGGGCCCTCCTCGTGGATCTCGAGCTCGGCAAGGTCGGCGGAGGGCTGGCGGTTCGGGTCGGTGTAGGCGTAGGCCTGCGCGAGCTCGGGAGTGGTCCAGGCGGCCAGGCGCTGGGCCCAGTCCTCGCCGGGGGCGGCGAAGTCTGCCGCGAAGCCCTCGGCGACCGGGCGCCACTGCTGCTCCGGCGGCGCCTCGCCGGTGTCGGTGGGCGCGGTCTCGATGGCCGCGGGCGTGGGCTGCTGCGGCTGGTCCGAGGGCGGGGCGCTCGAGGGAGCCCTCGTCGACGTCGACGTCGTGGTGACGGGCGGTTGGTCGGCGGCCGGCTCGTCGCGCGCGGGCGCCGGACCGGCGGGGGCGGTCGTCGACGAGGTGGCCGACAGGCCGGGCGTGAGGAGGTCGGCGGCGGTCGGGGCGAGCAGCCACGCGCCGGCGGCGAACAGGACGGCGGCCGCGGCCGCGGGCACCAGCCAGGACCGCCGCGACGTCGGCGCTGCTGCCGGCGGAGACGTGGGCCTCCGGGTGGGGGTGGGCATGGCGGTGGTCCTCACGCTCGGCTGAGGACGATGACGCCGCGCTGGGCGAGGTAGGCGACCGGGTCGACCGGCTCGCCGGCGACGCGGACCTCGAAGTGCAGGTGCGGGCCGGTCGACCCGCCGGTGCTGCCGACCCGGGCGATCAGCTGGCCGGCCTGCACCGGCGTGCCGACCAGGGGCAGCAGGCCGTTCTGCAGGTGGGCGTAGTAGGTCTGCACCCCGCCGTCGTGGTCGATGATCACGAGGTTGCCGTAGGTGCCCATCGGGCCGGAGTGAGTCACGGTGCCGGCCGCGGCCGCCACGACCGGGGTGCCGGCGGGCGGGGCGAGGTCCTGGCCGTTGTGCATGCGCATGACTCCGCGGATCGGGTGCATGCGCATGCCGAAGGGGCTGGTCACCGGGCCCGACGTCGGCAGCACCCAAGGGCCGCCGGTGCCGGCGGGGGCGGTGGCGGCGTCGCCGTAGACGGACACGTGCACGTGGTCCAGGTGCGCCAGCGTCGGCCCGCCGCCGCCGGAGGGGTGGGTGTAGGGACGCCAGCCCTCGTCGGGGCGCTCGGCGTGCCAGATCTGGGCGCCCCAGATCAGGTACTTCACGCCGAGGCCGGCGGCGTTGGTCTGCAGGTAGGCGGCGACGTCGTCGCCGTGGGCTCGCCCGGCCGAGGTGTCCCAGGCGTCGACCATCACGTCGACGGCGCGCCCCGAGGGGTGGTCGCTGCCGGGGTTGGCCGCCCGCTTCCCCACCCCGCCGTAGGTGTGGTCGCCGAAGGTCTGCTGCACGCACCGCAGCACCCGCAGTGCGTCCGGGGTCAGGCCTTCCTCGCCGGCCAGGCCGGTCGGGGCGCACGTCAGCGCCGGCCCGCCGCCGCACAGGACCGGCCCGCTCGCCGCAGCGGGCACGACGTCGCCCGTGCCACCGCTGAGGGCGCCGGCGCCGGCGCCGGCGAGCTCGGTGGCCAGCTGGACCGCGAGGGCCTCGTCGTCGGCGTAGGCGTCGGGGAACGCCGAGCGCTGCACCCGCTGGGCGGCCACCGTGACCGGCAGCTGGTCCCACCCGTCGACCTCGAGCAGCGCGTCATAGAACAGGCCCGCCGCCGACAGCGGCTCCATCAGCACCTCCAGCGGCCCCCAGATCGGGTACTGCTGCTGGAAGGCGTTGACCGACCCGTGGTCGCGCCCGACCGCGTCGTGGGGGAAGTCCAGCGACAGCGCCACGTCCCGCTGGTCGGCGCGCAGCTGCCCGGTGCCGTCGTTGGCGTAGTTGCGGTACCCCGACTCCTGCGCCGCGGTCGCCAGCGCGATCACCACCGCCCGCTGCGGCAGTCCGCGCTGCTCCCCCACCGCGACGATCTCGCGGGCCCGCTCGACCTGCTCGGGGCTGAGGTCCGAGCGCGCCAAGCCTCCACCGCCGGCGCCGGGGCCGCTGACGAGCACGCCACCGCTGGTGCCGGCGCCCAGGCAAGAGCCGGCGGCGGCCTGCGCCGCGGTGTTGGAGGCCACTGCCCCGCCGAGCACGGCCACGAACACCGCGCCGGCGGCCATGAGGCCGACGACCAGGACGCCGACGACCACGGAGGCGATCGCAGCGACGACCCAGGTCGAGGTGCCGCCCTCGTCGGGCTCGTCGACGTCCACGGATCAGCGCTGGCGGCCGCGGGCTGCGGCCAGGCGGGCGCGCAGCTCGCTCACGCGCGCAGCGGCGGCGCCGTCGTTGGCGCCGGCCCCGGGGGCGGGCGGGGCCGCCGGCGGCGTCGACGCGGAGGACGAGGCGGCCTGGGCGGCCGCGGGCGGCGTCGACGACTCCCGCGTGGACCCCAGCGGGCTAGCCGCCCACGCCGTCTGCGCCCGCTGCCGCAGCCGCTGCCCGACCGTGAGCCGGTCGTAGGTGACCTCGTCGTGGCCGGTCGCGCCCGGCACGTTCACCGGGGACGGCGCCACCGGAGCCGCCGTTGAGACTGCCGTGGGGGCTGCTGGCGACGCCGGTGAGGTGCGGGCGTCGGCGTCAGCGCGGCGGCGGGCCAGCTCCTGCACAGCTGCCTGGGTCGCCGACGGGTTCGCACCCGCGGGCCTGCGCAGCTGGGCCGCCACCCGGGGCGCCACCGACGCTGCGGCGGCGGCGCCGGCGGCCGTGGTCGCGCCCTTGCCGACGGCCCGACCCGCCGCGGTGGCGCCGCTGTACTTGCCGGCGACACGACCGGCGACGGCGACGTTGTGCGCGTACTCCTGGCCGAAGTCGCGGGCTTGGCCGACGCGGTCGGCGACGCCGGCGCTGGCGCGGGCCTTGGAGGCGGCGAGCTTGGCGCGCATGGCGGTGCTGGCTGACGAGGCGGCGCTGGCGGCCTGCAGGGCGACGCGGGGTGCGTAGACGGGCAGCCCGACGGTCGACCCCAGTGCCACCTTGGTGGCGAGCATCGCGCCCTTGCCGGTGAGCCGGGCGGCTCCCGCGGCGCGCTGGGTCACGGTGGGGGTCGGCCCGCCCGAGCCGGCGCCGCTGAAGGTGCCGCCTCGAGCGCCGGCGCCCGAGGTGAGCGCGCTGCCCACGCCGCCGATGGCCCGGTTGCCGGCCATCGCGAGCCCCTGGCCCGCGGCGGACTGGACCATCGTGGCCACCGGCGAGGGCGTCTTGGGCGCAACCGGGGTCGGTGAGGTCTTGTCGGAGACCCTCTTGCCCCACTTCTTCCCGGCCTTGCGGTTCTTGATGACCATGCTGACCAGCCACCCGGCGGCGATGAGCATGAGGATGTCGACGATCAGGAAGGTCTGCAGCGGCCCCCACTCGGCGGTGTTCAGGACGACCTGCAGGAGCCGGACGTAGAGCCCCACCCCGACGAGCGCCAGAACCATCACCAGCAGCCAGGACAGGATCTGGAACAGGCACTGCCAGAACTCCAGCCGCCCCTGCGCCGGGAGGATGCCCTTGACGAGGTTGACCACCAGCATCACGGCCTGCCACAACGCGCCGAGGGTGGCGATCATCAGGACGGCGGTGAGGGTCACCAGCAGGAGCAGGAGCACGCCTGCGCCGGGGGCGATGACCGTCATCGTCGGTAGCGCGTCGCCCGGAGCTGCGGCGGCCTCGGCGTAGGCCTCGTCGCAGTCCCCGACGATCTCGCGGGCCTCCTCGGTGTCGTCGGCGTCCAGGGAGCGGTCGTAGGCCTCGACACATCTTGGGGAGATCACCGAGCCGTAGTTGAGGACCTGGTGCGGGGTGCGGACGAACAGGTCGATCAGCTGGCTGGACACGCCCTCGTCCTGGGGGGCGATCTGGGAGTCGCCGGGTGCCGGCGGCCCGTAGGTGACGGGCCCGGCGCTGACCCGGTCGCTGATCTCCAGGCCGATGTCCTGGGCGGTCGACAGGGCCCCGTTCTCGTCCGTGAGGACGGCGACGGGGTTGGCCAGGATCCCTCCGGCGAGCACCGACAGCACCAGGGCGATGGCGAACTGCGACCCGGCGGTGCCGTAGCGGCCCGAGCGTGCCCAGGCGCCGGCGATGACGGCGGCGATGACGGCGAACAGCGGGATGAGGCCGAGCTCGTCGACGACCTGCTCGAGCACGGTGGCGACCTGCTCCAGCGGTGCCCGGACGACCTCGAGCCAGGTCAGGGCGCGGGCCTGCTCGTAGAGCCACAGCGCGACGCCGACCGTGAAGCGGTAGTTGTCCCAGGCGCTGGTCAGGAGCCAGGCGCTGATGCTCTGGCCGGTGGTGCGCCCGCTCCAGCCGCCGTCGTCGACGGCGAGCTGGTAGTCGGTGATCTGGTGCCCGGAGGGGTCCTCGGTGCCCATCAGGTCGGCCAGTGCGGTCGCCGACGACGCCGAGGCCGGCGTTGCGGCCGTGAGCACGCCGAGCAGCGCCAGGACCACTCCGGCGAGGACCAGGCTGGCGGGGCGCCGGGGACGGGGCGTGCGGGTGCTCACGAGGTCGCCGTCGCGCGGCTGCGGCGTGGGCGCGCGACCGTCGGCGCCGCGTCCGGCTCGTCGGTGGGCGCGGGCGTCGCCTGCTCCGGGGACGTGGCGGTGCGGCGCGCCCGAGGGGGCGTCGCGGCGGTCCCAGGGGCCGCCGCCTTGGCGCTGGTCTTGGCCGTCGACCGGTGTGCTGCCCCGCTGGCCGTCGTCTTGGCCGTCGTTTTGGCCGTCCTAGCCGCCGCGGGCTTGGCTGCCGGTGTGGTCCTCGTCCGCGTCCTGGTGGGCGAGGTGGCTGCGGCCGGGGCCGGCTCACCGGTGGGCGCCGGGACCTCCGGTGTGGTGGTCGGTGTCTCGCCAGGGGCGGGGCTCGTCGCCGGGACGTCGACGTCGACGGGGCGGCGCGCGGTGGGTAGCTGGGCGTGGGCACCGGGGGTGGTGTCCATGGCGCGACGGCGGCGGGCCAGTGCGGGGCCGAGGATGCGCACCGGCTCGATGCCGCTGTGGACGTCTTTCATGAAGCCCTCGCCGCGCCGCTCAGGGCGGACCTTGTTGGTGGCGGGGTCCAGCGGGGAGGTGTCGAGCATGAGCGTCTCGACGTGGTGCTCGAACGCCTCCTCGCGGGGGTCGAGACCGAGCCAGCGCAGGGTCTGCTCGGCCAGGGCACGGTCGGGCTGGCGGACCGCGACGCGGGTGCGGATCAGGCCACGCTGCACCTCGTCGCCGAAGTCCTGCTCGGGAGCGTGGCTGCCCAGCCCCACGCCGGCGTTCGTGCGTCGCCCCTCGCGGATGAACAAGGTCACCGCGAGCTGGGACTCCGGCGAGGAGTTGATCTGGTGGGTCTCGTCGCAGGTGAGCAAGGTCAGACGCGACCGGTCGACCCGGGCGATCTCGCGGGCCAGGCCGGCGATCAGCGCGTAGTAGGCGCGGCCGAAGAGCTTCTCCATCGACAGGCCGTTGAACAGGTGCTGCTGGGACAGCTCCTCCGTGGTGGGCAGGTCCAGGCCGCGGGTGAGCCAGACGGTGGCCTGGGAGGTCATCGGCATCGGCGGCAGGGACCGGTCGAAGACGACCTTGCCCAGGCCGCGTCGGGCGAAGGAACGCAGCCGCGAGGCGAGGGTTCCGGCGTCGGGGAGCTCGCAGGCCGGGGAGTTGAGGTGCTCGACGACGTCGAGCAGTCCCTCGAGATGGTGGCGGGCGCGGTACTCGGCGCTGAGGACCTCCGAAAGGGTGTCGCCCTCGGGGGACTGCGCCCTGATGCCGGTCAGCGGCAGCAGGAAGGTCTCGGCGGCCTGGGCTGCCCGGCCCGGGTCGGCGATCAGCCGCAACGGGTCCATCGAGTAGGCCGGGTCGGCCATGTCGACGACGGTGTGGTCGTCGAGCTCGGCGGCCAGGCGGGCGTACTCGGCCTCGGAGGAGCGGTCGATGGACAGGAACTGCCCACCCCTGTCGGCGACGGCGCCGCACAGCGACAGCAGGAAGTAGGTCTTGCCGGCGCCGGTCTCGCCGGCGATGGCGACGGAGGCGCCGACGTTGCCCTGGGTGTGCCGGTCGATCTCGTGCAGCACGATCTGGGGCCGGTTGGTGGCGCGGGTCTGGGCGATGGGGATCCCGGCGGCGTCGCCGAGCCGGGAGGTGGTGACCGGGCAGACCATCGCGTAGTGGGAGCTGGTGGTGATCTGCGCCAGCTGGCCGGTGAGCCGGCTGGTCGCGACCCCGGGCTGCATCTGCCACCACAGGTCGGTCATCGCGCCGACGGGACGGTCCAGGCGGATGTCGAACTGCGCCATCGCCTTGCACACGGTCTTGGCGGCGCCCTCGGCCTCGGCGGCGGTGATCCCGCCGACGGCCATGATCGTGGTGTGCTCGACCTCGATCTCCATGCGGTCGTGGGCGAAGGAGGCCTCGTACTCGGCGAGGAGCTCCTTGGCCAGGTCCAGGGAGTGGTGACCGGTGCTGGTGGCGCCGTCCTGCTGGTCGTACTGGTCGTTGAGGTTTTTGACCGCCTTGCGGGTCCGGGCGAGGACCTTGTCGCGGTTGTGGACCTGCAGGCGCACGGCCCAGTCGACGTCGACCTCGACGCGGTCCAGCTGCTGCAGGTACTCCGCGCCGGGGAAGACGATGCCGCCGGCGGGCAGGTCACCCAGCACCATGAGGGCCTGGTAGGACGGCGGCTGGTCGAGGACGTCGGCGGCTGCGGGGTCGCTCACCTTCAGGAAGCGCTGGCTCAACGGGTTGACCCGGCGCAGGTCCCCTCGTCGCCCCTCCCCCTGCCCGCCCTCGTCGAGCAGCGGCTCGGCCAGCGCCGCGCCCGAGCGGGTGACGAGCTCGTCAGCGGCGGGGCTGCCCGACGTCGGGACGGGGAGGTCCATCAGGCCGCGGCGCTGGGCGTGCGCGGCCAGCCAGACCTGCTCGGCGACGCTCGCCGGCGTCGGGGCGAAGGTGGTCGGGATGGCGGCCTGCAGCACGGCGGCCTGAGCCATCCGCGCCTCGATCTGCGCCGCGGAGGGCCTGGCCATGGGCAGGGCGAGGGTCTCGCGGGTGGCGTTGACGGCCGCAGCCCCGGGCGCCAGCAGCCGGTCGCGGCCGGTGTTGGCCAACGGGACCGACAACCAGAAGGTGCGCGCGCCCATCGGCAGCTCCGAGAGCCGGTCCAGGGTCGCCTCGGCCTCCTCGACCCACTGCGGGCACGAGTCGAGGTCGACACCCTCGATCATCCGCTCGACGACCTCGGTGGGGTCGGTGAGGGCGACCACGCCCAGCAGCAGCGCCTGCCCGTCCAGGCCTCGCAGCAGCGCCCGGTGCAGGTCACGCACGGTCTTCTTCTCGCGGACCGGTCGCATCCCGTAGGAGGACGCGCGCAGTCGCCAGGTGGCCCAGACCTGCCCGTGGCGGGTCCACTGCAGGTGGCCGGTCATGGTCAGTGCCGGCTGGCGCTGAGTGGGCATCGTGGTCAGCTCCTCGAGGAGGTGGCGGTCGAGACGGCCAGGCGCTGCTCAAGGCCGCTCAGAGATCGCCCGGCCGCAGCGGGCGCGGCGGGCACGGTGAGGGCGGGCTGAGACGGCGTGGTGGCCGACGTCGTCGCCGGCTGCGTCTCACCTGCAGGGGCAGGCGGGGCCTCGGCGGCCGGCGCCGAGGACGGGCCCGCCTGCAGCTGGATGCGCTGGCGGGCCCGTCCGGGGCGAGGCAGGCGCACGGGCCGCCCGCCGTAGCGGCCTGCCGTCGGTCCTGACATGACGGCGACCAGGGCCAGGGCAGCCGAGACGGGGTCGCGGCCGCCGACGCGCACCAGGCCCAGCAGGTACCCGACGCCGAGGGCGATGGCCGCCACCGTGACGCGGTTGCCCACCCACCCGAAGGGGAGCAGCAGGTCGCCGTAGATGAAGCCGACGACGACGATGGCGATGGCGCCGTAGACCTGCGTGGTCGTGTACGGCCCGCCCCAGATCCGCACCCCGCCCTGAAGCTTGCCGATCAGCGTGGGGATCTTCAGGCCACGGGTGAACACCCGCATGACCAGGGTCGGGCTTGTCTCAGCCATCATGGTCTCCAGCGCGCGTCGCAGCTCAGGCCGCGTCGACGGACGGGCCGGCGGGCCGGTCGGAGGGCAGGGACAGCACGAAGGTGCTCGAGGGGCCGGCCTGGGCGACCGGTTCCGCGGCCGACTGCTCCTGGCGGTCCGCAGCCTGTGCGGGCTGCTCCCAGGCCGGCGCGGACGCCGGGGCGCTGGTCAGGTCGCTGCCGATCTCGTTGCGCAGGGTGGGGTTGTCGATGTTCCACACCGCCCACCCGATGAAGGCGCCCACCAGGAAGGCCACCACTGACCCGGCGACGGCCCCGCGGGCGCGGATGATCCCGCCGAGGGCCACGAAGGCCCCGACCAGCACGCCGATGACCTTGATGGTGTCCAGCGCCTCCTGCGAGAGGCCGCTGACCCGGTCGAAGACGCCGGCGCCGGCTAGCACCGGGGGCGAGGCAGCGGCCAGCACCGCGGACTGCTCGATGACGAGGGTGGTGATGGTCATGGGGTTCTCCTCCAGAAGGACGCCGGTGGGCGCAGGGGGTGGGTGGGTCAGCTGCCCGCGGTCGCGGGAGCGCTCGGGGTGCCCGCCGGCGACGAGCCCGGGGCGGGCCCGTTTGCGGGGGCGGTCGTGGCCGACGGCGCGGGCGTGCGCAGCAGAGGCAGGGCGTCCAGGGAGGTGATCTCCCAGCGCCCGTCGCGGGCCGTCAGGGTCAGCGGGTAGGTGCTCGCGCGCTCGCCGCCGTTCGCGTCGACGAGGTCGACCTGGGCGAGCACGCGCAGCCGGGCGCCGTCCTGGGGCACCTCGGGCTCCAGGACGGGCTGGTCGGCGATCGCCGGACCGACGCTGCGCACGGCCAGCGACGTCGCAGCCGGTGGCTCCACCGGCACCAGGGCTGTGCCCGGGCTCAGGTAGGGCTCCAGGTCGCCCTGGCCGGTCAGCATGGCCGTCAGGAAGGACGTCACGACCTGGGACACCGGCGCGTCCGCGCCCACGGTGTCGGCGTAGCTCACCGTCGGGGCGGTCCCGCTCGCGGGAGCCGGCACGGGTGCCGGCAGCGCCAGCACGGTGGCCACGGTCGCGTCGCCGCGCTCGACGGCCACCGGCACCTGGAAGAAGCGCGTCACCGGCTGCGCCGCCGGCACGGCCCCTTCCCCTTCACCGGCGCCGCCCGCGGGGGCGGGGTCGGTGACGACGGCGGCGACGGTGACCGACCACTGGCCTGAGGCGACCTGGGTGAGGTCGGCGACCGTGGTCTCTTGCACCTGGGAGGCCACCGCCGGAAGCTGGACCCGACCGATCCACAGCTCGCCGAGGGCTTCCTCCTGCGAGCTGGGTGTGGTCAGCCAGGCCCTGACCCACTGCTGGGCGCGCTGGCCGGCCACGAGGGCGTCGGGGCTCCCCTCCTGTGGGCCGGCCTCGGCGGCGGCGGACACCGCCGGCCGGCTGGCCGAGTAGGCCACCAGCCCCAGTGCCGCCGGCCCTGCCAGCAGCGCTACGCCGACCAGACCGGTGGTCGCCCGGGCGGCCAGGGCACTGCCTCCGGTCCAGCGGGCCTGGGCCCTCACCGGGGCCTGCGCCCGCCGGTGACGACGCGCTCGATGCGAGCTCTTCGACCACGGCCGAGCCGGTCGACGGTCGCGCTCGGGCTGGGGCTGGGGGGCGCGGTCGTCGACGACCTCGTCGAAGGGCGGCAGCACGAAGGTGCTCATGCGCGGGCCGCCGCAGCGCGAGGACGGCGGACCCGAGACGGGGAGCGCGAGCCAGCCACCGGCGTCGGCTCACCCGCCTCGGGGGTCTGGAAGGGGCCGTTGCCGCCCGAGCGCAGCCGCGCCCAGGCGCCGCGGGCCGACGGCAGGCACTCCTGGCGCCACCGGTCGAGGTCGGCCATCGCGGCCTCGTCGAAGGGCTGGGCGACCAGCCGGGCCAAGACCTCGTCGACGCGGCGCCGGGCGGTGACCACTTCCACGACGTCGCCGAGGTGGTCGCTGTCCGGCCCGGGACCCGGGGACGCCGACGAGGCGGCACGGGCTCCTCGAGCAGGGCCAGATCGAGCAGCGTCGGTGCTGCTCGTTGCCAGGTGCAGTCGCGTCATCGCCAGGTCCCTCCAGTCGTGAAGGACCCATCGCCGGCCCTCACCACGGGTAGGTCCCGGACCGGCGCAGATGTGACAGCCGACTTCGCCATCAGGTCCTGCGCACGTCACCGGAGGGGCAGTTGCCGTCAGCCGAAGGCCTTGCCCAACCCGCTGACCTGGGACGACGCGTGCGGACAAGACCATCCGAGCGTCAATGTGATGCACGTCACACTGCAGGGCCGCGCTGGGGCAAGGCCACGGGCAAGGCGGCGTGAGGACTGTCGGGAAGCGACACAGCACCCGCGCAGAGGAGCCACCCCGATGCCTGTCGCCGCACTTCCCGTGCCCACCACCGCCCCGGCCGCCACCTGCGTCCCTGCCCCCCGGCGCAGGGCCGACGCGCCCGCCCGTACGCCCTCCCGGACGCCCTCCCGGACGCCCGTCATGTTCACGAAGCCTTCTCCCGCGCCCCCCGCCGGCACCGTCGCCGGAGGCGCCAGCACGCGGGGTGCCGCTCGCCCTCCGCGTCGCTGCGGCGGCTTCGTCGGCGCGCTCAACCGCGAGTGGGAGCAGCTGGCCGCCTCCCCTGCGGCCGCCCGTGGCCTGGACGACTGGCGCCGCCAGCACCCGCAGCCGCTCGGCGGCCTGAGCGACCTGGTCGACCTCGAGGAGCACGCCCGCGGGACCCTGCTCGTCGACGCCTCAGCCCGACGTGCCCGACGCGACGAGGTGCTCAACGCGCTGGTGCAGCTCGCCCACACCGGTGACCAGCTCGCCGTCCGCGCCATCACCCAGCTGCTGCTTGGGGACCTGGTGGCCATGGGCCGCCGGCTGCGGCGGACCCACGGCGCCAGCACCGACGACGTCCATGTCGACCTCGTCGGGTGGCTCGTCCTGGTCATCCCGACGTGCCCCACCGACCACCCCGAGGGCACCGCCACGCGACTGACCCTTGACACCCTCAAGCGCCTCACCCGCGACCAGAAGAGCCGACCGCACGAGGTCCCCCTGACCGAGGACCACGAGTCGCTCCCCTCCCCCGGCACCAGCGCCACCGACCTGCCGCTGACCGAGGTGCTCGCCTGGGCGGTGCGCTCGCACGTCGTAACGGTCACCGAGGCCACCTGGCTCGTGCAGCTGGCCGACCAGGGCCCGCACGGCCGGGATCTGCAGGGCCTGGCGCACGACGTCGGGATCTCCTACCTCGCCATGCGCAAGCGCGTCTCCCGGCTCAAGCAGCGGCTCGCCGACCACGTGCGCTCGATCGTCGAGACGCCGGTCGACCACCTGCAGGGCATGTGGGAGCTCGAGCCCAACCCCGCAGCCGCCGGCGCGCCTGCGCCGGCGCTGCGTGCCGCCTGAGTCGCCCGCAGCAACCCCTCGCCCCCGGCAGGCCCACACCAGCCACGGCCCGGCCGGGACCAGGTCGCCACGGAGCCCCGGACGACCCCCGTTCGAGGCGACCCTGGGGACACGTGCGCCCCACGACGCTCACGCGGTCACAGCGCCCACCGACCGGTAGCGCCCGGCGCCGCAGGAGACCGCCCGCTCCCCCCAGTCCCAACCAGACCCGGGCGGCCGGAGGGCCGACACGCTCCGGACGAGCGGGGCCACGCGCCACGCACGAGGGACTAGTCAGCGGCTCGCCAGCGGCTCGCCAGAGGCTCGCTAGAGGCCCGCTGGAGACTCACCGGCGACACGTATTGGAACGGCATGTCCCTGGCGTGGCGCTAGTAAGGCGCCGGTGGGCGGCGCGTGTGTGGCTTGCATGTCGGCTAGTAGACGGCCTGCTAGGCGCTTACTAGCCACTTACTAGGGCCGCGCTAGCGTGCTCGCTGGTTTCTCGTATGCCACCGGCTATCCACACGCCGCGGCGCTGCTAGCCGCACACGAGGGCGTGTTCCCTCTACTGTTGCCACCACTTGATCGACCATCCACCTCTGGGAGCCACCCCCATGGACGAACTCAGGCGCACCATCGCCGTGATGAACCGCAAGGGCGGGGTCGGCAAGACCACCCTCGCCGCCAACGTCGCCGGCCTGCTCGCCGCCGCGGGCCAGCAGGTACTCCTGGTTGACCTGGACCCGCAGGGCAACCTCGCCGAGGACCTCGGCTACACCGGCACCGACGTCGACGACGAGGGCCGAGGACTGCTCACGGCCCTGACCGCCTCCAGCGCGCCCGTGCCGGCTCGCGCCGTCCGTCCCAACCTCGACGTCATCCCCGGCGGCGTCGCGCTCGAGGACACCAGCGCCGTGCTGCGCTCGCGCGTCGCCCGGGACGGCAACGCAGCCGTCCTCGGCCTGGCGCGCGCGCTCGCCAAGGTCGCCGGCTCCTACGACTTCGTGGTGCTGGACTGCCCGCCGGGGGAGGGCGTCATGCAGGACGCCGCGCTGGCCGCCGCCCGCTGGCTGCTGGTGCCCACCCGCAGCGACTCCTCCTCGCGCAAGGGCCTGCGGCAGGTCGCTGATCGGTTCGCGGCCGCCCGCGAGCTCAACCCCGACCTGGAGCTGCTGGGCGTGGTGCTGTTCGCGGTCACCAAGTCCGCCACGAGGATCGACCGCCGCGCCCGCGAGAACCTGGCCGCCGACCTCGGCGGCGCCGCGTCGGTGCTGACGGCCTCGGTCCGCTACGCCGAGGCCGCGGCTGCCGACGCCCGCGAGCGGGGCCAGCTGATGCACGAGCTCGAGGGCGCCCTGGCGGCGCAGAGCCCCTGGTACGTCGGACGTCGGTCCGGGACGGCGGTCGACGAGCCCGCGCTGCCGCGGTCGGCCAGCACCGTGGCCGCCGACCTGCAGCTGGTGGCCGAGGAGATCGTGGAGCTGTTGCTGCAGCGCGAGCAGCAGCAGGGCGAGCGTGGGGGAGCGCAGTCGTGAGCGAGCCGCAGGACCGTCGTGGCGGGCTGCCGGCCACCGACCTCGCGGGCGCCTTCGGCCGCACCAGCGGGCTCGCCTCGCGCCTGGGGCCGGGACGCGGCGCCGGCAGCCAGCAGGCGCCCGCGGAGGCCCCGCCGCAGGACCAGGGCGACGAGCAGGACGCACCTCTGGCGGGTCAGGACCAGCCGCCGGCTACCGGCGACGACGCGCGCCCGGCGGGCGCCGGCACGGACTCCAACCCCGCCGGTGGGCGCGCTGGCCGTGACCGACGTGGCGCGGTGGTGATCTACACCTCGACCGCGCTGCGGCAGCGCATCAACGACCACCTCGAGCGGACCGGTGCCCGCAACGCCGACCTGCTCTTCGACGCCCTCGAGGCGACGGCCGAGGAGCTGCCGCAGCTGTGGGCGGAGTCCTTGCGCAGTCCTCACGCGCAGGGGCGCAGCCTTTTCAGCCGCGACAGCGCGCCGCAGCGCTCGGGCGTCGAGCCCCAGATCAGCTGGTACGTCGCGATGTCGCCGGCCAACCAGGCCGTCCTGGACGACCTCGTGAAGCAGGTCACCGGCGGCAGCTCCCGCAAGCGGTCGGCGCTGGTGGTCCTGGCGCTGTCGACCTACCTGGCTCGGCGGGAGGCGGACGGGTGAGCAGCCCTGCCGCACAGGACCTGGCACGTCAGGCGTGGAGCAGCGGGCCAGCGACCAGGCCCGCTGTCACCCCTATCGCCAGAGGCGTCACCTGTTCGAGGTCTTGGCGGCCCGTCACCCAGTCGGTGCAGCGACCTACTGTGGGTGGTGGGGGAGCGCAACTCGGCACGAATGGGTTGTCGTCGGTCAGTCGACCGCAGGGGGGGCAGCCGTGACGTGGCGCGCAGGCGCCTGGGGCACCTGGCCCGAGGCGAAGGCCTCCAGAGCCTTGACGAGCTGCCGCACGCGGCCGGTGTCGGTGCGCCACCTGACCGTGCGGCCGCGGCGGTGCCCGGGCGCAGGCGTCCCGGTGATCGCCCCGGCCTCCTCGAGCGCGCGCAGGTTCGCCGGCAGCGTCTGCCGCGTCGGCAGGTCGAGCTCGGCGACCAGCTCGGCGGTGCTCAGCGCCTCCTGCGCCAGCGCGTGCAGCATCGCCACCCGCAGCGGAGAGGCGAACGCGCGACTGGCGGCGCGGACGTCGGCAGGGACGTCGACGTCAGGCTCGACAACCACGGGCACCGGCGCAGCATCGCAGGACGTCATCCGCAAATTGTATGTCTAAGACAGACCATTGGGGTACGGTGGCGCCTGCCGACCACTGCGAACCCACCCAGAACGGGACCTGGTCCCGCCACCTGCTGCCACCTCGAGGCAGCCGACGAGCAGAGGACCGCATGGCCACCAGGACCACACCCGCAGCCCCCACCACCAAGACCACCCCGGGCACGCCGACCACCTCGCCGGCCGCGCCCGTGGGCAGCCCCGCCCGGGCCCGCCGGCGGCCGGCCCTCATCGGCATCGGCGTCGCCCTCACCGCGGCCGGGGCGCTGGGCGCCTCCTACCTGGTGACCTCGACCTCCGAAACTGTGCCGGTCGTCGTCGTCACCTCCGCCGTCGTCGCCGGCGACCAGCTCACCGTCGACGACCTCGGCACCGCCTCGATCTCGCTCGACCCCACCGTGCAGACCGTCCCCGGTGACCAGATCACCGATCTCGTCGGCCAGTACGCCACGGTCGAACTGCTGCCGGGCTCCCTGCTGACCAGCGCCGCGGTGGCCCCCGAGCCCACGACCCCCGCGCAGGCGTCCACCGTCGGCGTCGTCCTGACCCCCGCGCAGATGCCCAGCGAGCCGCTGGCGCCCGGCCGGCAGGTCCTGCTGGTGGAGACGCCCGCGGCGGGGGAGACCCTCGAGGGCGCGCCGCTGTCGACGCAGGCGCAGGTCCTGTCGACCAGCACCGTGATCGACACCAACCAGACCGTCGTCAACGTCGCCCTCGAGGCCGGCCCCGCCGCGCCGCTGGCGGCCCGGGCAGCCGCCGGCCGGCTGGCCCTGGTGCTGCTGCCCGCGGACACCGCCCCCGGCCAGGGCGCCGCCGAGGACGTCGCGGCCGACCAACCGGCGACTGCCGACGACGAGACCGCCACCGACGAGGGCGCCGCCGAGGAGACCGAGCAGGGGAGCACCGCCCCCGCGGCGGAGGCCCAGACCCCCACCGCTCCCGAGGCGGCCCTCGAGGCAGCTGCGCCCGCGACCCCGCAGGGCCAGGGCTGATGGCGATCGTCGCGCTGGCGTCCGCCAAGGGCGCCCCGGGTGTCAGCACCACCGCGGTGGCGCTGACGATGCTGTGGCACCGACCGGCCGTGCTGGTGGAGGCCGACGTCTCGGGCACCAGCGCCGTCATGGCCGGCTACCTGCGCGCCTCGCTCCCGCACGACCGCGGGCTGGTGCAGCTCGGGCTCGCCCGCCGCTCCGCACCGCTGACCGTGCAGGACCTGTGGGACAACACCCTCACGCTGGGCCCCGACCGGCACCTGGTGCCGGGTCTGTCCGACCCCGCCCAGGGGCTGGGCCTGTCCGACCTCGGCCACGCCGAGGCGCTGCCCGGCATCTGGGCCGAGCTGACCACCGTGCTGCTGGGCCTCGAGCGCGCCGGCGTCGACGCGATCGTCGACGTCGGCCGGCTCGGCGCCGCCTACGGGCCCGTCCCGCTGCTGCGGGCCGCTGACGCGGTGGTGCTGCTGACCGGGACCCGGCTGCCGGACCTGACCGCGCTGGACGCCCGGCACGGGCGCCTGGTGGACGACCTGCAGACCAACGGCGCGGGCTCGGACGCGCTGGCGGTCCTGCCGGTGGGGGAGGGCCGGGGCGAGCACCCCGCCGGCGAGAGTCCCTACACCGTGCGGGAGATCACGCGAGGAGTCACCGGCGCGCACGTTCTGCAGCCGCTGCCGTGGGCGCCCCTGGAGGCCGGCGTCTACGGCCACGGCTTTGCAGCCCGGCGCCGTCACCAGCAGTCGGGCTACGTGCGCGCCATCAACACCCTGGGCGCCTCGCTGCAGGACCTGGCCCGCCGCCGGCAGGAGCGCCTGCGACCCGACGCCGGCCAAGCCCCCACCATCCCCGTGCAGGAGACCCCGTGAGCACCCAGCGCCCCACCGCCCCTCCCGGCGGGCACGACGGACCGGCCGAGCGGGACATCAGGTCCCTGCCGCTGCTGTCCGGCGCCGGCCGAGGACGCACCACCTCGACAGTGCGCCCCGGCGCCCTCGACGGTGCGGCTCCGACCCAGGTGCCGCCGACCCCTCGCACGCCCCCGGTCGCCCACCGCGACCGCACGCCGGCCACGCAGGTCCCGTCGGCGCCGCTGCCCACCACGACCCCGACCGCGGGCGTCGACTGGGACCACGTGCGCCGGATCCGCGAGCTGACCTCCGAGCGGCTCTCCTCGCAGATCAGCGCTCGCGGCGGGTCCGTCCCGGAGGACACCCGCCGCGAGCTCGGCCGGTCCCTCATCCGCGACCTGCTGCGCGAGCACGCGGAGGCACAGGCCTCCGAGGGCGGTCTCGTCCCGTCGCCCGAGCAGGACCTGGCCACCGCCAAGGCCGTCTTCGACGGCGTGTTCGGGCTCGGACGGCTGCAGCCGCTTGTCGACGACGTCACCATCGAGGACGTCGAGATCGTCGGCCACGACCACGTGCTGACGCTGCACGCCGACGGCCGCCGCGTGAAGCACCCGCCGATCGCCGACAACGACGAGGCGCTGACCGCGGACGTGCAGTTCCTGGCCAGCCAGTACGACAACCCCGGCTTCACGCCCGCGCAGCCCTGGCTGGAGCAGGCGCTGCCCGGGCGGGTGCGCGTCCAGGGGTTCGTCAACGTCTCCCAGGTGCCGGTCCTGAAGCTGCGCATCGACCGGCTGAAGAACATCACCCTCGAGCAGCTCGTCGAGGCCGGGATGCTCGAGCTCACCCTCGCCAACTTCCTCGGCGCCGCGATCGTGGCGCGCAAGAGCGTCGTCATCTGCGGGGACATGGGCGCGGGCAAGACGACGCTCCTGCGCGCCCTGGCCGCCAAGATCCCCGCGGAGGAGTCGCTCATCACCCTGGAGTCGCAGTACGAGCTCTACCTCGACCAGCTGCCGGGGCGCGAGCGCAGGCCGGTGACCCTGGCCGAGCGGCCCGGTAGCGGCGAGGTCGGCCCGAACGGACGCTCGGCCGGTCAGATCACCCTCGACGACCTGTTCCCCAAGACGCTGCGCTCGAACTCCGAGCGGCTGGTCGTCGGCGAGCTGCGCGAGGACGAGCTGCTGGCGCTGATCAAGGGCGCCCAGGCTGGCGCCGGCGTGATGACGACCCTGCACGCCCGCAGCGCCGCGGACGCCGTCGAGCGGCTGGCGACCCTGCTGATGCTCAAGGGCATCGGCCACCTGCCCGCCTACCGCATGGTCAACGGCAACATCGACCTCGTCGTGCACATCGGCACCCGCCGCGACCGGACCACCGGTCGGCGCCACCGCTTCGTGCGCGAGGTCATCGAGCCGTCCTACGGCGACGTCACGGTCCTGCAGGGCGCGCCGACGGCCCTGTTCGTGCCCGGTCCGGACGGCCGCGCGGTCCCTGAGGACGCGCCGAGCTTCGTCGAGGACCTCGAGGACGTCGGCTGGGACCCGACCGCCTTCGAGCGACGCCTGTCGACGTGGCCCGAGCTTCCCGCCGGCCTGCGCCGCGCCAGGGAGCTGTGATGCGTGAGCTGCTGACCGTCGTGGGGGTCCTGGTCGCCGTCGGCGGGCTCGTCGTGCTCGCCCGCGAGCTCCTGCCCCGCGCCGAGCGACCCAGCGCCCCCACCCGGCGCCGCCGGTCCACCTTCACGCTGCCGCGGCCGCTGGCCGCCGTCCTGGGCACGCACCTGCCGACACGGGCCCGGCGCACCCACCAGCGACTCCTGGTCGCCGGCCTGGCCGCCGGCGTCCTCGGGTGGCTGTTCAGCGGGTGGGTGCTGGCCGTGGTGGTTCTGCCGGCGGCCGTGGTGGGCCTGCCTACGCTCCTGCGCCCGCCGGCAGGCGCCACCGACGTCGACAAGCTCGACGCGCTGGAGTCGTGGACCCGCACCCTGGTCGGCGTCCTGGCCACCGGAGGCAGCCTGGAAGCCACCTTGCGCGCGAGCCTGCGGTCGGTTCCCGCCGCGATCAAGCCGCAGGTGCAGCTGCTGGTGTCCCGGATGAACGCCGGCTGGCGGCTGCGCCCGGCGCTGCTGGCCTTCGCCGACGACCTCGACGACGCCACCGGCGACCTCGTCGTCGCGAGCCTGCAGCTGAACAGCCAGCGCCGAGGAGGCGGGCTGTCCGAAGCGCTGAAGGACCTCGCAGAGACCACCGCCGAGGAGGTCAACCTGCGCCGCAAGATCGAGGCCGGGCTCCAGACACCCCGCCAGACGACCCGCTTCATGACGATCGGGACGCTGACGGTCTTCGTCCTCGCGTTCCTGTTCTGGCCGGCGTTCACCGAGACCTACTCCAGCGGGCTCGGCCAGCTGGTGCTGGCCGTCCTGCTGACGGTCTACATCGGCGCGCTCGTGTGGGTGCGCTCCCTGGCGGTCGGCAAGCCCGCACCGCGGTTTCTGCCCGCCCCCGGCGCACGCCAGCGGACCTCCGCGTGAGCGCCGCCCAGCTCGCGCTGCTGGCCGGTGCCGTGGCCGCGTTCGGCCTCTTCCTCCTCGTGCGCGAGGTCGCCGTCCCCCGTCAGGCCGACCTCACCGACGCGATGAGCCGGCTACGCCCGACCGGAGCCGGCACCACGACCGGGGCCGACCTCTCCGGTGGAGGCATCCAGTCCCGACTGGGAGGCCTGCTGCACCGCCGGATCGGCACCGGCCCTACCTGGCTGCAGGTACCCGTGCGTGACCTCGCGCTGCTGCAGGTGCCGCTGCACGCCTTCTACGGGCAGAAGATCCTGCTCGGCATCTTCGGGCTGGTGACACCAGCCCTTCTCGGCATCGCCACCACCGTCATCTCCGGGTCGGCGGCCTTCGCCCTGCCGGCCGTCTTCGGGGTGTTCCTGGCCGTCGCACTGTTCATGGCTCCCGACATCCTCGCCCGGCAGCAGGCCGCCGCCAGCCGCGAGGACTTCTCCCGGGCCGTCGGCGCCTACCTCGAGCTCGTGGCCCTCGAGCGCGTCGGCGGTAACTCCGTCACCGGGTCGATGACCGCGGCCGCCCAGGTCGCCCAAGCCGCACCGTTCCGCCGCATCCGCGAAGAGCTGCTGCGCGCCCGCCTCGCCGGCCAGACCCCGTGGAAGGGCCTGGCGAGCCTCAGCGAGGAGCTCGGCGTCCCCGAGCTGGCCGACGTCGCCGACATCATGCGGCTCGCCGGTGAGGACAGCGCTGCGGTCTACGACTCCTTGCGCGCCCGCGCCCGCTCGCTGCGCCTGGCGATGCTCACCGCCGAGCACGGCCGCGCTGGGGCGGCCACCGCCCGCACCGTCATCCCCAACACCGTCCTGCTGTTCCCTTACATCGTGATGCTGCTGCTGCCCGCGCTGCTGAGCGTCTGAGGAGGCCCCTGCGATGTCCGCTGTCACAACAGGGCGCCCCCGAGGGCCTACCCCCTACGAGTGGCCCTGCGCACACCGACCGCACCGACCGGCAACACCAGGCCCCATCACCAAGGAGAACCCCATGGCCCTGACCATGCGCATGACCGCCGCGGTGACCACCGCGCTGACCGCCTTCGTCCTGCTGACCGGCACCCGGGCCCGCAGCGTCCGCGAGCGTCTGCACCGCGGTGGCCGCGACGCCGGCATCCAAGGCATCGAGATGATCATCATCCTCGGCGGAGTCCTGATCGTCGCCGCCCTCGTCGCCGCGTTCCTCTTCGCGCGCTACGGCGAGGAGATCGGCCGGCTGACCTGAGCCGACCGCACTGCGGGACCACCTGCAGCGACAGCGAACCCCACCCACGAGCCAGACCCGGAGGATGCCGTCGTGCGTACCGACCAGCCGCACCATCACCACCACGGCGGCCTTCTCCAGGCTCTGCGTCGCGGTCGCCACGTTCTGCGCGGCGACCGCGGCAGCGCCTCCATCGACGCGCTGCCGATCATCGTCCTGGTCCTGGCGATCGTGCTGGCCACCGCCCAGGTGACCTTCTGGTGGCAGGCCCGGCTGGTTGCCTCCAACGCCGCCAGCGAGGGACTGCAGGCCGCCCGCGTCGAGGGCGCCACCAGCGACGCCGGACGCGCCGCCGCCACCGACTTCATGTCCCGGACCGGCCTGGACCAGCGACTGCGGGGCATCACCGTCGACGTCCAGCGCAGCGCAGCGACCGCGTCGGTCACCGTCAGCGGCAGCACCCCGCAGCTGCTGCCGCTGCTGCCGACGCTGCCCGTGGCCAGCACCGCCACCGGCCCCGTCGAGCGCTTCGTCGGTGCGTCGTGAGCCACGCCCAGCGCCGCGTGCGCGCCCGCCTGCGCCTGGTCACCAGCACCCGCGACCGAGGCGCCAACAGCCTCCAGGCGCTGATCCTGACGCCGCTGCTGCTGGTCATGGTCGGCGCCGTCTTCATCATCGGCCGCGCCGTGCTCGCCGAGGCCGCCGTCGAGCAGGCCGCCTCCTCCGCCGCCCGCACCGCCTCGCTGGCGCGCACGGCGCCCCAGGCCCGCGCCGCCGCCGGCGACGAGGCCCGGGCCCGCCTCACCCAGCAGGACCTCGACTGCGCCGCCGTGGACGTCGACGTCGACACCAGCGGGTACGCCGTCCCCATCGGCACGCCCGCCACCGTCACCGTGACCGTCACCTGCACGGTTGCCCTGTCCGACCTGTCGGTCCCCGGTGTCCCCGGCACTACCACCCGCCAGGCCGAGGCCACCAGCCCGCTGGACACCTACCGGGAGCGAGGCCGATGACCACTACCCGCGCAGCCCGCTGGCTCCGCGCCCGCCTGGACGCCGACCGCCAGCGCGGCGCATCCGCCGCGATGCTGGTGCTCATCGTCGGAGCGGCCCTGCTCGCCGGCCTCGGCTTCCTGGCCGACACCTCCGACCGCATCAGCACTATCAAGCGGGTCGACTCCGCCGCCCAGGAGGCTGCCCGCGCCGCCGCCCAGGCCATGGATGCCGGCGACCTCGTCGTCGGCAGCCGCGCCCAGCTCGACACCGCCACCGGCGCCCGGGCAGCACGGGCCTACCTGCAGGCCGCCGGCGTCAGCGGCCAGGCGACCGGTACCGGCGCCAGCGTCCGGGTCACCACCAGCACCACCTGGTGCCCCGTGATGCTCGCCCGCGTCGCCTGCACCGAGCTGACCGCCACCGCCACCGCACGCACCGCCCGAGGCATCACCGAGGAGCGCCCATGACCACCCACCGCGCCACCGCGGTCGTCAAGGCGCTCGCCGCGGCGGTCCTGCTCATCGCCCTGCTCGTCGGCGTGCCCTACGTGCTGCTCGTCGCCGCCGGCAACCCGCTGCCGGACCCGCTGCCCACCCTCGACGACCTCACCCGGCCCGACCCGACCGGGCGCCTGTTCCTGTCCGCCGTCGCGCTGCTCGGCTGGGCCGGGTGGGCCAGCTTCGCCGTCGCCGTCGTCGCCGAGATCCCCGCGCAGATCCGCCGTATGCCCGCGCCCCGGCTGCCCGGCCTGGCCCCCCAGCAGCGAGCAGCCGGCGTGCTGCTGGCCGTCATCGCCGCTGGCGTCGTCGTGCCCAGCGCCTCCGCGACCACCGCTGCCGCCACCACCGGGCCGACCAGCGCGCCGACCGCGGCCGTGCAGGTCCTCACCGAGCAGTCGCCCGCCACCGCCGAGCAGGCCCCGGCCACCGCCCAGGACGCCGTCGCCGGCGACGACGGCCGCGTCGGCATGGCCACGGCCGCGCAGCCCACCCCCGAGACGCCGACCGTGCAGGTCGCCCCCGGCGACAACCTCTGGGACCTCGCGGCCGAGCACCTCGGCACGGGGGAGCGGTGGCGCGAGATCGCCACCCTCAACTACGACGTCGTCCAGACCGACGGCACGTCACTGGGCACCGACCACACGCTGCGCCCGGGATGGACCCTCACGCTGCCCGCACCCCCCGCGGCCGCCGTCGACGACCAGAGCACCGAGACCCGCGTCGTCGAGCCGGGCGACACCCTGTGGGACATCGCCGAGCAGGACCTGGGGGACGGACAGCGCTACGACGAGATCGCCGCAGCGACCACCTCCACCGTGCAGCCCGACGGGCAGCAGCTGACCGACCCGGACCTCATCCAGCCCGGGTGGCAGGTCACCGTGCCCAGCGCCGACACCCCGCAGGAGCCCACCCAGGCCGCCGCCGAGCAGGCCGCCGCCCAGGAGGCCGCCGCCCAGGAGGCCGCCGCCCAGGAGGCCGCCGCCCAGGAGGCCGCCGCCCAGGAG
>NZ_CANMAA010000019.1 GCF_947495735.1 uncultured Pseudokineococcus sp. | reverse complement strand
GCACTCGGTTCTGAAGGACGCGTTTTTGACGCACCCGCCGAAGCCTCTCTAGCCGAGTGCTCCAAAAACCATCGGATAAGGCCGCGGACGGCCCGTTTAGAGGAGTCCAACAACGGACGGTCATCGCGCACCACCGGGGCCGGCGCGGCACGCCCCGCGAGCCCCAACGACGAGGCCACCCCCTGCACTGCCCGACCACCGGGAACAAGGTACCCCCCAGGGGTATTCTGATGGGCATGGTTCACACGCAGCACGCCCGTGGCGCCGCCACCAGCAGGGGCGGCACGGCGTCCAGCCGTAGCGCCGGCGGGACGGTCGAGCACACCTGCCCGATGCACCCCGAGGTCCGGCAGCAGGGCCCCGGCGCGTGCCCGATCTGCGGGATGGCGCTGGAGCCCGTGACGGTGAGCGCCGACGACGGGCCGAGCCCGGAGCTGGCCGACATGACGCGGCGACTGTGGGTCGCGGTGGCCCTGACGGTGCCGGTGGTGGTGCTCGAGATGGGTTCCCACCTCGTCCCGGCCGTGCACGACCTCGTGCCGCCGGCGGTCTCGGTGTGGGTGCAGCTGCTGCTGGCCACGCCGGTGGTGCTGTGGGCCGGGTGGCCCTTCTTCGTCCGCGGGTGGGCCTCGGTCCGCAGCCGGAACCTCAACATGTTCACGCTGGTCGCCCTGGGGACCGGGGTGGCGTGGGCCTTCAGTGTCGTGGCGGTCCTGGCGCCGGGGATCTTCCCGGCGGCCTTCCGCGGCATGGGCGGGACGGTCGACGTCTACTTCGAGCCCGCCGCCGTGATCACCGCACTGGTGCTGCTGGGGCAGGTGCTCGAGCTGCGCGCCCGTGAGCGGACCTCCGGGGCGGTCCGCGCGCTGCTGGACCTGACCCCGCCGACCACCCGCCGGGTCGAGGCCGACGGCACCGAGCACGACGTCGACCTCGCCCAGGTCGCCGTGGGCGACCTGGTGCGGGTGCGCCCCGGCGAGAAGGTCCCGGTCGACGGGACCGTCGTCGAGGGCCGCGCGAGCCTCGACGAGTCGATGGTCACCGGCGAGTCGATGCCGGTCACCAAGGTCGAGGGCGACACCGTCATCGGAGGGACCCTGGCCTCCGGGGGCGGGCTGCTCGTGCGCGCCGGCGCCGTCGGCGGCGACACCGTCCTGGCCCGGGTGGTCGACCTCGTCTCCGCCGCGCAACGCTCACGCGCCCCGATCCAGGCGACCGTGGACAAGGTCGCCGCGGTGTTCGTGCCCGTCGTCATCGCCGTCGCGGTGGCCGCCTTCGGCGTGTGGGCGCTGGTCGGGCCCGACCCGGCCCTGGCGCACGCCCTCGTCGTGGCGGTCAGCGTGCTGATCATCGCCTGCCCCTGCGCGCTGGGGCTGGCCACGCCGATGTCGGTGATGGTCGGTCTGGGCCGGGCCGCCAGCGCGGGCGTGCTCGTCAAGGACGCCGAGGCGATGGAGCAGCTGCAGCGGGTCGACGTCGTGGTCGTCGACAAGACCGGCACCCTCACCCAGGGCCGCCCCCAGCTGACGGGCGTCCACGTGCACGGCGACGTCGACCCCACCGACGTCCTGCGCCTGGCCGCCGCGCTCGAGCGCTCCTCCGAGCACCCCCTGGCCCACGCCGTCGTGACCGCCGACGACGCCACCGCCACCACCGGTGACGCAGGCCCCTCGAGCCGGCCGGCCCCCGTGGTGCAGGACTTCACCGCCCCGGCGGGCCGCGGGGTGTCCGGGCTCGTCGACGGACACCGCGTCCTGGTCGGCAGCGCCGCGCACCTGCGCGAGCACGACGTCGACCCCACCCCGCTGGAAGAGCCCGCCGAGCGGGTCCGAGCCGGCGGCGCCACCGCCGTGCTCGTCGCGGTCGACGGCGCGCCCGCCGCTGTCCTGGCGGTCGCCGACCCCGTCCGGGACAGCACGCACGCGGCCCTCGAGGCGCTGCGCTCCGACGGCGTGGACGTCGTCATGCTCACCGGTGACGCCGAGGCCACCGCACGAGCCGTCGCCCGCCAGGTCGGCATCGAGCGCGTCGAGGCCGAGGTCACCCCGCAGCGCAAGCACGACGTCGTCCGCGAGCTCCGCGAGCAGGGGCACGTCGTGGCGATGGTCGGCGACGGCGTCAACGACGCCCCCGCCCTGGCCGCGGCCGACGTCGGCGTCGCGATGGGCACCGGTACCGACGTCGCCCTGGAGAGCGCCGGCATCACCCTGCTGCAGGCCGACCTGGCCGCCCTGGTCCGTGCCCGCCGGCTGTCGCGGGCGACCACCCGCAACATCCGCCAGAACCTCGTCTTCGCGTTCGCCTACAACGGCGCGGGCATCCCCCTCGCGGCCGGTGTCTTGTACCCCTTCACCGGCCTGCTGCTGTCCCCGGTGATCGCCGCCGCCGCGATGGCCCTGTCCTCGGTCAGCGTCATCACCAACGCCCTGCGGTTGCGCACCACCCGCGCCTGAACAGACCCTGCACCAGCAGTCCTGCGACCGCGCAGGGACCCGGACCACCTGCACCCGCGAGAGGAGGCCGCCACCCATGAGTTCCCACCTGGCCTCCCACTCGAGCTCTGTTCTGGGCCCGCCGCTGCGCGCGGCCGCCTCCTGCCGGGCTCTGCCCACCGCAGCGCGCAGGGCGGCCGTCGTCCTGCTCGCAGCGGCCGTGGTGCTCATGCACGCCGTGACGGGCACCGGACCCGCTCACGGCGACGCCCCCGAGCGGGCCGCGACCGTCGCCGCGGCCGAGGCGACCGGGACAGGGCACACCCCGGCAGCCGGGTCGACCGAGGACTCACCCGTCGAGTCCCACCACGGCTGCCCGGACTGCGACGGCGCTCATGGCGCGTCGTTAGGCCATCTGTGCCTGGCGGTGGTCTGCGGGCTGCTGCTGGCGGGCGCGCTGTCGTGGACCCACCGCCGTCACCGGCTGCCGGCCCTGGACCTGGACGTCCGCTGGCTGGGCCGGCTGGTCACCGCGGGGGGGCAGGCGGTGCTGGGCGTCCCGCCATGGGCCCACCTGTCCCTGGCGCAGCTGTCTGTGCTGCGGGTGTGACAGGCCACCGGGGACGTCGACCTCTCGACGCGCCCCGGGCCCCGCTCACCACGCGTGAATGCACCGCCGGTGCACACGCGAACCCGCAGCAGACGCCGCTCTGAGGAGACCTCTCGTGAAGATTCGCACCGTGATGCCCGCCCTTGCCCTGACGAGCGCGCTGGTCCTGGCCGGCTGCGGCGACGACGGCTCGATGGAAGGCATGGACATGGGCGCTGGGACCACTCCCAGCGCCACCAGCGGCCCGTCGGAGTCGACCACCTCGTCCGCGCAAGACGGCGACCACAACGACGCCGACGTGATGTTCCTGCAGATGATGTACCCCCACCACGCCCAGGCGACCGAGATGGCGCAGATGGTCCAGGGCCGCACCGACAACCAGGCCGTGCTGGACCTGGCTGCGCAGATCGAGCAGGCGCAGGGCCCCGAGATGGAGCAGATGGCGACCCTGCTGGAGTCCTACGGCGAGCCGGCACCCTCTGCCGACATGAGCGCGATGGAGGGGATGGACCACGGCTCGGAGTCGATGGAGGGGATGATGACCGAGCAGGACATGGCCTCCCTGGAAGCCGCCTCGGGCCGCGAGTTCGACCAGATGTGGCTGTCGATGATGATCGAGCACCACACCGGCGCGGTCGAGATGGCCCGCACCGAGCTCGAGGACGGCTCCGACCCGCAGGCCCAGCAGCTCGCGACCGACATCATCGCCGCCCAGGAAGCCGAGATCACCACCATGGAAGAGCTCATCAACCAGCCCTGACGGTCTCGACGGGTCCGGGTCGGTCACTCGCGGGTGACCGACCCGGACCCCCGGCCGCACCGGAGCACCGGACCGACCGGTGCTGGCAGACCACGGCCCCGAGTTGGCAACCAGCCAACCGCCGGGGTTACCGGGCCCCGGCTACCGCAGGGGAAGGCGGTACTCGACGAGGACGCTGCCGTCGCGTTCGACCTGCCGGACACGGTGCCAGTCAAGGTGTTCGTAGAAGCCGGCGGCGCCCGAGGCCAGGTTCTCCGTCGGCGACGTAGCGGGACCGCGGGACCGCGTCAGCAGGCGCACCTCGGTGGCGCCGGCGGCCCGCGCTGCCTGCACCGCGGCGTCCAGAAGGTCGCGCCCGACACCGCGGCCACGAGCAGCAGGGGCGGTGACCATGGCATAGACGACGGCCGTGGTGGTCGGGGTGGTCGGCGACCCACCACCCCGGTGCGGTTGGCTTCGCCGGCGAAGTAGCCGCTTGGCGTACCGCCTGCTGCGCGTCCGGGCGAACCCCATGGCCACTGAGGGCCGCCGCAGAAGGGCCACCACTCCAGCGGCACCCAACCGCCAACGCTGGGCGGAGAGCACCTCGCTGACGTACTGCTCGACGTCTGTCGCGACGAGCACGAACCCCACGATCTGCGCCCGCTCGTCGACGGCGACCGCCCCCCACCCGTGGGGCGCAGCGATGAAGGTCCGGTGCCAGCGGCTGAGGAAACGCAGCCCGAGCTGGGGGAAGAGCCCAACCGACAGGTGCTCCTGATGCAGCCTGGCGGTCACCACACAGTCCTGGTTCCCCAACCTCTTGATCCCCAACGGGGGCGAGCTGGCGGGCGGGTCGTCGTACTTTCCGGCCTTCCGGTCGTGCTGGTCGCGCGTGGGCATGAGTGTGTGAGTCCTCCGATGGCGTGCGCGCCACCGGTGCGGCCGCGGCCGGCACCAGTGATGACGGAACCGCCGCCTAGACCCTCCGAAGGCACAGCTGCTCCAACGACGGAGCCACCAGCCCATGCACCGACCTACACCCGAGCACCCGGGGGGGACCCCGCCACTCACGCGCCCGGGCCATCCACCACAGCAGTGACGACGTGACCGCGCACGAGAGGTCGGTCGCCGCACCGCGGCCGGACCGGCTCGTCGCCGCTGCTGCCGCCGACAGCCCCTGACGCGGCCGGGCCACGTGTCCGTTCGGATGGGCACCAGATTGCTCGCCCGAACCACCGTGAGCACCGCCGTGCTCGTGACTCCCGTGCACGACCGCGGGCCCTTCACCGGCCACACCAGCACCCGGAGGGTGATGAGCCGTCAGCACGACCGCCACCGTCGCGACCAGCACCGACACCAGCCACACGGCCACTCGCCGCCTCTGCCCGACGCTCGTGTGGCGACGGATCGGCATGCCAACAGGGTAGGCGCGACCCGCACCCGTACCCCACGACACCGGCGCACCCTCCGCCACCTACGACACGCGGAACGGTCGACAAGTGTCCCAAATACAGTGTCCGTTGCTTTGGTGCCTCGGGCACCTTCCCGGGTGAGACGGGTTTTTGGGACGCACCCGGCGCACTCCATCACTACGTGTGTCACAAACCATGGTATGTGAGACGCGAGTCACTCACCTGGGGCTACCCATGTCTCAACGTCTCTTGTGAACTCGTCGAGACACGTCTAGCGTTTGCGTCTCGACAGACCCTCTAGACGCAGGGAAACACGATGCACGCACAGCTCATCACCAAGGGGGATATGTCCCGGGTCGCGGCGGCCGCCGCCCTGCTGGCCCAGCACTTCCCCGACGGCCTGGACGTCGAGGTGAAGCAGGAGCCCGTCGACGGCTGGACGCCCGAGACCGGCCGCGTCTTCACCGCGAGGCTGGCCACGGGAACCCGTGCGGCCCTGGCCGCGGTGGTCGCCGGCGGCGGCTTCGCGGACGACGAGGTCCTGCGCGGACCTGATGGGAAGACGCTGCGGGGGAAGGTCACCGGCCCCATGACCCGGCACGTCGAGGCGCTGGTCGAGCTCGGCGTCCTGCCTGCTGGCACCCGGCGTCCCGTCTTCGCTGACTACGAGGAGGGCGTCACGTCCTTCCACCGGACGAAGGGGCTGCACATGAAGCCCGAGCTGGTGAAGATCTTCGAGGAGGCCCTGCGCCCCGAGCTGCACGAGAACCCGACCCTGGACGCCGAGCTGACGGAGGCCGTGGGCGCCGTGCTGCGCCGCCACGTCCCCGACTTCGTCGCCGGCGCCGGCATCGAGCACCTGGTCGTGGCGGTGCGTTCCGACGACGTCGAGGCGCCCGAGCGCAACACCTGCCTCTTTACCGGCTCCCAGGAGGACGCGCTGACCCTGCTGAGCAGGGTCGCGCCCTTCCTTGCAGCGGGCGACGACGGTGAGGCCGAGGGCGCCTGACGACCGGGTGGAGGGCGCCCCTCGCGTGACTGGATGTCACGCGAGGGGCGGCACGTCAGCCGGCACCACCTCCCCAGCCGCGGAACAGGTCCGCGATGGCGGCGGCGGCATCCCTCAGGACGTCGAGGACGTCGGGAAGAGCCGAGACGTCGCCACTGCTGACCCACAGGGCGATGCCGACGATGCGCAGCAGCGCGAGGATCACCTGCCCGGACAGCACGATCAGCCTGGGTACGAGCCATGCCAGGTTGAGCAGGACCGCCTTGACGACGGCGTCTCGGGTGCCGCGATCAGGCGGCGGGACGGGCTTCGGACGGTGGAGCATGGACCCTCCAAGGGGTGCTTGGCGCACCTCGGAGGGGTGGACGCCGGCGCAGCCGGCGGTCCCGCGGCGGGGCTAGCCCGTCCGTGGAACGTCTGTGGAACGACTTGTCCACAGCCTCAGAATCGCTTACTGTCGTCGTGTCGCGATCGATCAGCATGCGCATCTGCCTCCTCAGTACTTGAACGGATCAGGTCCCAACCGGCGGGAACCGGACTGGACTACGACCTGGCGACGGGGAGCCGCATGAAGGATTGTACACCGTCATGTCAATTTCGCATTTGACTTGACGTGCACCTGTCCTTTTTGTCCTGGTCTGCCCTCCTTCTTGGCCGCAAATCTCACCCGTTCGGGTGATCGAGTCGGGCGCGGCAGGTGCCGATGCACTACCTGTCCCCGGTGTTGTCTGTGGTTCTACGCGGGCACCTGGCCTTGCGTCCCGGCCTGCCGGGCGCGGATCTGCGCGGTGGTGGCCTTGCTGGCGGCCTGCCGGCGCTTGAGGGCGTACGGGCCCGTGGGCGTGTAGTGGTGCCGGACGGTGTAGCCCTCCGGTGCTCGCGCGGCCGGGATGCGCTCGTGGCGCACCGAGAGGACGTCGAGGTCTTTGAGCTCGGCGATGCCGCGCTGGACCGTCTCGGCGGACAGGCCGTACCAGGCGGGGGCGCTCTCCTGGGGCAGGTAGAAGTCCGGGCTCCTGCCCGTCGCCTGGAGGGCGACGAGGAGCATCGCCTTGCCGGCCAGCGACAGGTGTCGGTGATGCCCCTGCAGCCAGTAGTCGTGCGGCACCTGGAAGTAGGCCTCGCGCACCGGCCACCCGCCGGTGGCCTGGACCTCGGCGTTGGTCCCGAGGTGGATGTAGGGACCGCTGGCGTCCTCGAGCCTGGGCCGCACGAGGGCCTGGCGGCGGCGGCGGGTGCGCTCGATGAGCCCGTGGTCCTCGAGCTGCTTCCACGTCCTGCTGACGGAGGCCTCGGGGATTGGCACGTCTGAGGTGGCCAGCAGGCGAGCCCAGACCTTCGAGTGCCACGGCTCGTCGGGGCCCAGCAGACGCTCGAGCGCCAGGAGCGCCAGGTAGCCGTCGAGCGCGCGCGTCTGGTGGCCACGCACCAGGACCGACAGGAGCGCACCACGTTGCTGGTCGCGTCCTGCCTTGTCGTCGCGTGGGCGCTGCACGAAGGAGTTGCGGACGGGCGCGGCGGGGCGCTTGACCGCCCCGAGGAGCTCCGCCCACGCCTGACCCGGCGTGATCACGACATCGTCGCTCTCGGGCGCTTCCAGAGTGGTCGGGTCCATGCGGGCCACAGTAGCCCCGAGATGGCACCCACCGCTGACGTGGCCGCTCGACCCGCCCATCGTGACTTCGCGGCTTGACGGGTGCTGTGCAACAACCTGGAAGGCCTTGCGACATCGATACAAGGACTCTAGGACGCCTAGAT
Source organism: uncultured Pseudokineococcus sp. (assembly GCF_947495735.1). GTDB lineage: Bacteria > Actinomycetota > Actinomycetes > Actinomycetales > Quadrisphaeraceae > Pseudokineococcus. Next base: position 43,698 of record NZ_CANMAA010000019.1, on the reverse strand, counting down.
GGTGTCGGACGTGGCATCGGGGGCCTGACGCTCCGCAGCAGTCCTGACGAGTCTCCGCGTCTTGGGCCGGGTCAAAATCTCCCCCCTGAGGTTCGTGACGAGGACCGACGTGACCATCGGCCCCTGCTGTCACCGGGGTCTCACTCAAGGGCTCGTTGTTGGCCGGTCGCCCTACCGTCCCGGCGCATGAGCCCGCACCCGCCGCCTCCGCCGCACGAGCGCACCTGTTCCATCCAGCGCCGCCGAGGCCGGCCGTGGCCGGCTCGACCTACCCCGACGCCCGGGCTTAGGCGCAGGACTACCTGACTGCCACCGCCAGCGACGTCGACGCACTGACCGCCTTCGCCACCCGGGACGGCCGCCATGACCACTGACCACCCCGCCGAAGCGCCAGTGCCGGCCGGACGACTCCCAGCTCCGCTGCTGAGGAAGGCCATCGCGGCAGACGCCACCGTCCTGGCCGCGGTGCACACCGACGCCCGAGCAGCAGGGATGCCCTGGCTCCCCCGCATCCACACGCTCGAGCAGACCCGGGCGTGGTTCGAGCACGTCGTCCTCCCCCACCAGCACGTCACCGTCGCCGAAGCAGACGGCCAGGTGCTGGGGTTCTCCGCCGTGGACGACGGCTGGCTCGAGCAGCTCTACGTCACCCCGGCCGCCCAGGGCCAAGGCGTCGGACAGACGCTCCTCAGGGCAGCCCTGAACGAGCACCCTGGCGGGCTCCACCTGCACGTCTTCGCCCGCAACACCCGCGCACGGGCCCTCTACGAGCGCGCCGGCTTCGTCTGCGTCGAGACCAGCGACGGCTCGACCAACGAGGAGCACGAGCCCGACTGCACCTACGCCTACCCACCACCCTGACCAGCACCCTGCGCGCCAAGAGAGGTCACCAGCGCGCACCACCGCGCCGCAGGCCTGGACACCGTCCCCGAAGTCAGCACCGAACGGCCGAGTCGGGACGGCGTTCTGGGCGCTGCTTTTGGGACGCCCGCAGGGCAGTTCCAAGGCCGTCGGAGGCACCCGCGGCCACCCGTCCCACTTCCAAGGAAGTGGGGCGAGCGACCGACGCTGCGATGGAGCCCTCGGAGCGGGCGAGCAACGGGGCTACCTTCGCAAGTTGAAGCTGTCCAGCAGGCGAGCCGCATGGCCTCCTGATCCAGGTCTCCTAGGCGGTCGATCGCCGTCCTCATCTGGTCGACGGCCCGGTCACCGGCGCCCGCCCGGGCCGGGGCGGGACCACGGCGCTGTTCAGGTATGGCACGCCGACTGGCCGGTCAAGCCCAGAGGTGGCCGTGCACAGGTGCTGAGAGGTCCAGCACCCGGCTTGCGCGTTCTGCTACATCACCCCACCGCTACCTGCTTGACTGCCCGCATGGCTTCCACCATCGCGTTCTTCAACCACAAGGGTGGCGTCGGCAAGACCACCATGCTATTCAACGTGGCGGTCGAAATGGGCCGCATGGGAAAACGCGTGCTGATGGTCGACCTCGACGCCCAGGCCAACCTAACCGCCATCGCCCTCGACGATGCGGCACTTACCGCCCTGTATCCGCCAGCACCCGCCATCGGTTCAGATACGGTCGCCGGCGCCTTCGCCCCCCTGGTCAGCGGCGCGGGCGATGTGACAACCCCTCCTGCTGCCGAGGTGCGCCCCGGGAAGGTTTGGCTCCTTCCTGGCGATATTCAGCTAACTATTTTTGAGTCAATTCTCCCGGGCGCCTGGACGGAGTCACTCGCAGGTCAGGAGAGGGGCTTTCGAGTCACTAGCGCCCCCTACAGAATGATTCGAGATGCCGCGGCCCGAGTCGAGGCCGACTACGTGTTCGTCGATCTTGGCCCCAATGTAGGCGCCCTGAATCGGGCCGTCCTCTTGGGCAGTGACTACCTGCTGGTCCCCATGGCATCCGATCTTTTTTCCCTGCGAGCCCTACCAAGCGTGGGAAGCAGCCTTGACACGTGGGTACGGCAGTGGATGACTGCCAATTCTGTCGCTCCACCCCTATCTTTTGCCGTTCCGGTTGGACTGCCCAAGGTCCTCGGCTACGTGTCACAGCAGTTCAACATCTATCGCGGAGAAGCGACCATGGCCTTCTCCTCCTGGATCGACAAGACGCCCGACGCTTTTAAGGAGGGACTCCTCGATCCCCTCGCCGTGCACGCGGACGGCATGGGTGGCACCTTGGCCGATCCGGCCGCGATCGCGAGCTCCACGGCGAAAGTTGGGGAGTTGAAGAACTTTCACAGCCTGGTGCCACACGCCCAGACGCTTCGAAAGGCCATCTTCGAGCTGGAGGCTGACGACGTCATTCGGGGCGGTCAACTCACGAGGGCACGTGACTCCGAGGTGCAATTCGAGACCCTGTGTCGAGAGATTATCGCCCGCACGTAGTCGAAGTCGCCCACGATCAGATTCTGACCTGCACACTCAATTGCCGCACGCGGCCTGCAAACAACGCGGGCGGCGACGCATCCGCGGCCGCAGACGTCGCCCGCCCTGCACTGTCATCATCGGCCCGCGTCGAATGACGCAGGAAGTTGCTGCACTGGCGGTCTAGACCGGTTGCTCGTCCGGGTCAGTGGGCAGCGTCGTAGGCCTCGAGGATCTTGTTGGAGACACGGCCGCGGTCGGAGACCTGGTGGCCGTTGTCGCGGGCCCAGGCGCGGACGGCGTCGAGGTCGCCCCGCTTGGTGCCGGAGCTGGCGCGGCCGGCGCTCGAGCGCGCGGACACACCAGCGCTGCGGCCTCCGGTGGTCTTGCGGGCGTTGCTGATCCACTCGGCGAAGGACTCTTCGATCGAGGCGGCGTGCTCGTCGGACAGGTCGATCTCGTAGGACGTGCCCTGGTAAGCGAACGTGATGGTCTGGGTGGCCTCGGAGCCGTCGAGGTCGTCGGTCAGGATCACCTGGGTCTTCTGCGCCATGGGCGCCATTCTGGCCGCATCAAGGCACGCTTTTGGGGATCCTGGCCCGGCCGGTGTTGTCGGTGGGGCTTCCTACGGTCCACCGCTATGAGCCCGCAGCCTGAGCCGCCGCCGCACGAGCACCTGCTCCACCCGGGGTCCGCCGAGGCGGGGAAGGCCGCCCGGGAGGCGGACCCGCCCCGGTCGTTGCTGGTGGGGTGCGCGCTGTGCGGGGAGTCGGTGCAGCTGGGGGTGCCGGACATCACCCCGCGGCCCCCGTGGACGGGCCCGCCGATCCCGTGGCCGGCGCTGCAGCCAGGGTGGAAGCGCCCCACCTGAGACGACAGGAGCGCCGGGGGGCCGCCGGGGTGCCGCCCGGTCTCAGCGTGCGGCGGGGTCGGTGGCTGTTGGGGTGGCGTGGTGGGGGCGCATGACGGTGGCGGGCGACGGGGCGCCAGGCGGTCCAGGGGCCGAACCGGCGGGTGCCGGTGACCAGCAGGCCAGATGTCGCCTCCCGCCCTGAACCGGGTTGCGGCCCTAGCCTGGCTCCCGTGGGCGACCGGACGCGCACCGCGCTACTGACGGTGCCTCAGCTGCACAGCACGTTTACCGACGCGCTGGCATCTGTCCTCGCCGCCGGGGGCGATCCTGCCAACACAGGCAGCAAACCACTCGACTTGACGTGCGGGCCGCCGCTTCCTCGCCAACTCCGGGTGTATCTCTTCAACGCCACCGACCACCCGTCGGAACGCAAATCGGGTGACTACCGCATTCAGATGCGGCTACCGGGTCAGCGAGCCGGCGAGCGCGGGCAGCTCGATGTGCCGGCTCAGGGACTACTACTCCTTGCTGGCTACGTGAGTGAATTCAACGTCTTCGTGCTCTGGGACGCCAGCGCCCACGAGCAGTTCCCCTTCTCTAAGGGAGTGCAGGTCGGCGCGTCCACGGTCCACCAGGCGGCCATCACCGGGTTGATGGAGCAGGGGCGCACCATCCGTAGCGCTGGCCGCCAGGAGGTGGTCGTGGCCGCCCGGCATGACCACCTAGTCGCAGCCATACAACGGCGCGACGAGCTGACCCGCGAGATCTTGCTGCGAGACTCCAGGGAGTCGCAGTGATCCGGACGGAGAGGGGGCGGTAGGCGTGCTTCGTGACAACGCGTTCGCCCCGAGCTACGACAAGGCACTTCAGAACGTCGCCGACGAGTTCTACCTCCCCTGCATGCGCGAAGCCCAGCGCTACGACCGGGTGTCCGGCTACTTCTCGTCTGCGGTTTTCGCGATTGCCTGGCCCGCACTCAAGGAGTTCGTGACGACTGGCGGCAAGATGCGTCTGATCTGCTCGCCGATCTTCTCCGGAGCTGACCTGGGAGCGCTGCGCCAGGGCCACGCAGGGCTCAGCGACGATGACCTCGGCGACGCACTGGTTAAGGAGCTGCAAGTCTTGCTCGCGTCGCAGCGTTCCAGGAAGCCGGCGCAGGTCCTGGCGGGTCTGATTGCCGCAGGCATCGTTGACCTCCGGCTGGCGGTGCTCTCGGACAGCACGGGACCTGGCGATCGACGGCTGTTCCACGACAAGGTGGGTGTCTTCACTGACGGATCCGGGGACGCGGTGGGCTTCCGCGGGTCCATGAACGAGACCTACCTAGGGCTCGCCGCCGACGGCAACCTCGAGAGCATCGACGTGTTCACGTCCTGGGACGGAGGCCGTGACGAACTGCGGGTGCTGGAGGCGCAGGAGCGGTTCGAACGGCTCTGGCGCGACGAGGTCGCTTCAGTGCGGGTGCGCCCGGTCCCCGAGGTCGCCGCGAAGGTGTTGCGCGAAGCCGGCCCGAAGGACTGGGAGGTTCTGGTCGACGAAGTCGTCGCCGAAGCGGCGGTCCGAGCCGCAACGCCGCCGGCGGCGCGCCCGATGCACGATCACCAGATCGCCGCGCTGGGCGCCTGGGAGCTGCACCACCGCCGGGGCCTGCTCGAGCACGCCACCGGCAGCGGGAAGACCTACACCGCCACCCGAGCGGTGCGCACCGTCTTGACCGAAGGCGGCACCGCGATCGTGCTGGTCCCGAGCGCTCTGCTGCTGCGGCAGTGGAACGCCGAGCTCAGCCAGCACCTGGAGGACCTGAACCCGCAGATCCTGCTCGTCGGAGACGGCCACGACGCCTGGCGACGGGACGAGCTGCTCGGCCCGTGGACCTCACCGGGCGGAAGCCGCCCCCGCATCGTCGTGGCCATGATGCAGAGCGCCGCCACCGACGCCTTCCTCAGCCGTGTCAGCCGAAGCGACCAACTGCTCGTCGTCGCCGACGAGGCACACCGCCTGGGCAGCCCGACAGCACAGAGCCTGCTGGCTCTCGACGCGCCCTACCGGCTCGGGCTGAGTGCCACCCCCCGCCGAGCCGGTGACGCCGACGGAACCGCTCGGTTGCTGAACTACTTCGGTGGCGTGCTGCCGCCGCCCTACACCCTCAGCGACGCCATTCGCGACCGGATTCTGACGCCTTACAACTTCCTCCCCCATGACGTCGCCCTGGACCCCGCGGAGCAGGCCACCTACGAGGACCTGACCAGGAAGATCAGACGGGAGGCCGGCCGCGCGGCCGCCGCATTGGAAGACCTGGGCAACAGCGACCGCCTTCGCAAGCTCGCCATCGCGCGGGCACGCGTCCTCAAGCGCGCCAGCGGCAAGGTCCCGCTGGCCGTGCGGGTCTTGAGCGAGCACTGGCAGCCTGGGCAGCGCTGGCTGATCTACTGCGACGGCCTACGTCAGCTGCGCCAAGTCCGCGCCGGCCTCGCCCAAGCCGGCCTCGAGACGCTCGAGTACCACAGCGCGATGGCCGGTGACCGATCGGCGACGCTCACCGAGCTGGAGCTGAACGGAGGCATCCTGGTCAGCGTGCGTTGCCTGGACGAGGGAGTGGACCTCCCCGCTGTTGGCCACGCCCTGATCCTGGCGAGCAGCCGCAATCCCAGGGAGTTCATCCAGCGTCGCGGCCGCATCCTGCGCCGGCACCACGGCAAGAACCTGGCCTACCTGCACGACGCCGTCGTCGTGCCCGCCGACACCAGCGAGCCGCCACCTCCCGGCGGCGACCGCCTGCTCATGGGAGAGCTACAGCGGGTGCTGGAGTTCGCCCACGGCGCCGCCAACCCGCAGGTGCTGACCCAGGTGGAGGCCCTGTGCATCCGCTTCGGCATCCCGGTCGCCCTGGATGAGGATCTGTCCGCCGCCGCAGCTGGCCTGGAGATCGACGACGAGGACGAGAGCGATGACTGAGCCCACCGAACCCGGTGACCTCCTGCCCCCGGCGACCGCAGAGGACGTCTTCGCCGTCGCGGAGGAGGTCAGGGCAGCCGACTTCGCGGGTGTACCAGCGGCCTTGGTGGCCGACGTGCTGGCGGCCGAGCGCGACAACCTGGACAATCGAACAGATGCCGCCCGGACAGTGGACCAGGTCATCGAGGAGTACCTGCTGAGCGAGCACGCCCTCGCGGGAGAGGAACCGACCCAGTGAGGCTTCTGAGGCTCGACGTCGACGACTTCGGTCCCTACCGGGGCACACAGCGCTACGACTTCGCAGGTGTGCCCGGGGTCGAACTGCTGTGGGGCGAGAACGGGCGCGGGAAGACCAGCCTGCTCAACGCCATCCGCTACGCCCTGTTCGGTGTCGTCCTCGGCCGAGCCTCAGCGCAGATTGACCTGACGACGGTAGGCAACCGCGATCACGGAAGCAACGAGCCCTCACCCTTCAAGACCACGCTGACCTTCGAACACGGCGGCCAGACGTTCAAGCTCACGCGGGCGTACGGAGTCAGTGACGGCGCCGGAGGGGTGCGGGAGCGCGTCAGCCTGGTTAGGGACGGCGACGTCCTCGGACCGGAGGAGCGCGATCAGCAGATGGCGCGACTGCTGCCCGAGCAGATCGCGCGCTTCTTCCTGTTCGACGCCGAACTCCTGCAGGAGTACGAGCAGCTGCTCAACCCGGGCAGCGACGCCGGCGACAAGCTCAAAGCCGCTATCGAGCGCATCCTCGGCGTGCCGGTGCTGACACAAGCCCGCGACGACGTCGCAGCGACGCTCAAGAGAGCGCGGACCCTCCAGGCCAAGGCCGCGCAGAAGGATAAGGCCACGCGCGACCTCGGCAACAACCTCCAGATCGCCCAGGACTACGCGGACCAGGCACGGAACAACGTTGAGGCACTGACCGAGCAGGTCGAGTCCCTCCAGACTGATGTCAACGAAGTGGAAAGATCCCTGGCTGGTAGTGCCCGGTACCAGAAGCTGCTGGCTACTCGCAACGAACGGCGACTCGAGGTCGAACGCCTGCAGCAGCGCAGTACCGAGCGCAACGACGAGCTCGCAGCCCGGGCGTCTGAGATTTGGCGGGCCGTGGCCTCCCCACTGGTCACCCAACGCCTTGCGGAGCTGGAGCGTCTGGACGACGACCTGAGCGAGCGGTACCGACGCGCCATCGAGGCGCAGCAGGGTGCACTGGCTGTCAGCACCGGCCAGTGCCCGACTTGCAAGCAGGAAGTGGGCACCGCGGCAGCCGCTCTGCTGCACCCGCACAAGCCCACTGACGATCCCGCGACGCTGCAGGCGGAGATGGTGGCGTTGCGGAGCCGACGAGCGGCACTGCGGGCCATCGGCGGCGATCCCGCCCTGATCGCCCGGCTCGAGCGCGAGGCCGACCAGGCCCGCGTCGACCTGTCCGACGCTCAAGGGCAGCTCGACGACGTCGAGGCCGACCTCGCCGACGCGCCGCCGGGCACGCTCGAGGCTGTCAGTACCATTATTGAACAGCTAGCCGGGTACAAGGCCAGTCTGACCAACACCCGGAACAGGCTCGCGGAAGCCCGCGCCGACGCCGTCGCAAAGGAGAACGCGGTCACCGCCCTGTCGGATCGTCTGCACCGTGCGGGAGCTGGCAGCACGGGCGTCGAGGACCGTCGCGTGGCCCTCTTGTCCCAGCTCCTGGCGTTGCTGACCGCCGCCGTCACGGACTTCCGGGACCGGCTACGGGAGAGTGTGGAGGAAGAAGCCACGAAGATCTTCCGGCTCCTGTCAGCCGAGCCCGACTACGACCGCCTGCGGATCAACGACAGCTACGGCCTGTCCATCCTGTTCGCGGACGGCAGCCCTGTGATCAACCGCTCGAGCGGGTACGAGCACGTGGTCGCGCTGTCACTTACCGCCGCGCTGCAAAGGTGCTCGCCCATGAGCGGACCGTTCATCACCGACTCGCCGTTCGGGCGTCTGGACGGCCGGCACAAGCGACACGTGCTCGCCACGCTGCCCCAAATCAGTGATCAGGTCATGCTCCTCGTCCACGACGAGGAGCTGGACCGGCAGATGGCGCTGGGCTTGCTCCAGGACGGCCAGCTCGTCGCGGAACACCACCTTCGGCGAGTGTCCGGCCGGCACACCCAGATCGAGAGGGGGGCCCCCGCGTGACCCAGCCTGCAGCCGCCGGCGGTACCGAGCGGGTCAACGTGGCGTTCACCCAGGCAGTGGAGCCGGTAGCCCGCCGGCTGCAGACACGGCTGCGAATGCCCAACCTGATGGACGTCGCGAGGATCGCCGTGGCGTTCGCGGTGCGCCAGGACCTTCCGCTCGGCCGGCCCTCGGACTTCGGCCCGGCGAGCAACGCAAACTACAACGTCGGGTCGCTGGACCCGGGGCGGGACCTTCGCGGTTTGGTTTTGGCGCTGCACCCCGACCTCACGGATGACCCCTACCGCGTCATCGAAACCTTGATGAATGTGGGCACCCTGGAATTGGACCGACAGGTCAACGCGGGCACCGTCGTCTCGTTGCAGGACCTACTTGTGACTTCGTAGCGTCGAGGTCTAATCATGCGGGCTGACCCAGGAGCTGGGCTCGGCCGCCGGTTCACCTCCGCGTCCCGGCGACCGCAGGCGGGCGGTCGCGCCCTGGTTCATCGTCTCCAAGACCGCCCTGACAGCAGGCAGGTCCTCGCCGTCCATGAAGCGCAGTGCCGACAGAGCCGCGAAGTCTCGGTCAAGCTCCATGGCCAGCCAACGGCGATCTGCGAGCTCAGCCACGTGGCCGGTCGTATTCGACCCGGAGAAGATGTCAACCACAAGATCGCCCGGGTCAGTCAGCATTTGCACGAAGAAGCGCGGAAGTCCTGCGGGAAAACGCGCCGGGTGGCTGCGTAGACCGAGTTGCTTGCACGTTCGCAGGTAAAAGGAGTTGCTTTCGGTGTTCGACAGTGTGAGCAGATTTGGCGGGATCGCTCCGCCATTGTCCTTACGAAATGCCTTGCCGATGTCATGTCCCGATGGCCGGACGCCCGGCGCATAGAAGCCTTCTGCGCCCTTGAGAAGTTGCTCCATCCGCGGGGAGTACGGGCCGAGAACCTTGCGGACGTCAGCCTTTGGGTGCTCGGTCTTCGACAGCCACCACACCGTATTGACTGAGTCCTTCACGCGGATTTTGCGCTTGTTCACCCACTCGATCGGCGAGGGCAGCTTGGCCGGGTTGTGCCAGAAGAACTCTTGAGCAAGGTGGTAGCCGAGCTCGTCCACGAAGTTGATCAGTACGCGGTAGTTGTACAGGCTGCGCACAGGATGCCCGCGCTGGTATGCGTGGCCGAGATCCAGCACCAAGCTGCCGGTCGGCTTCAGAACCCGCAGGGCTGCCTTACCGAAGCCGGCAAGCCACTGAACGTAAGCCTCCTGGTTCTCGTTCCCGTAGCTCTTCTCGCGCAGCAAAGCGAACGGTGGACTGGTGACGATGAGGTCCACCGACTCCTCGGGCAACAGCGCAAGCATCGCCTGACTGTCGCCCACCAGCTGCGCCCCTAAGTGCGTGCCGTACACAACGTCGTCGGGGGCGAAGACGTGCAGAAGCCCGTCGCGGGGCTCCCCCGTCGGCTGATCAGTTGTCTTAGGTTCCGGCACGTCAGCAGCCTCTCACTCTGGTTCCGGCGACCAGGGCGGCGGTCACGGTCACGTCGGTGTGCTCGGTAGGTAGATCGATGATCAAGCCGTAGTGGGTGACCCGTTCCCGCAGAATGATCATCGCCGAGGTAGGCCCAGCACCGATGATGAGGTCGCCTTCCCGCTCCCTTCCCTAGCGCGGGTCCCGATCTCAAGGGGCTCGATCAGGGTCTGCGTCAGGACCGTGACTTCGGCGACCGCGGCCAGCTCGCGCAGGTCCGCCGGGGTCGGCCGGTCGGTGCTCACGGCTGGTCCTGCGTCGCTTGCTCGAGGGGTGGCAGGCCGACGCTGGCGCGGAGCTCGTCCTCGGTGGTGCCGCGTAGGCGCTGGGGGTCCTGCAGGAGGAGGTCGACGGCGACGCGGACGAGGGTGTTGTCGGTGATCCGCTCCCCCACGCCGCTGCGGCCGCCGCCGCGGCGAGCCTCGTTGAGGGCGCGGGTGAGGTTGGCGAGCTCGGAGACCTGCCCGGAGTGCATTCGGGCCTCCCGGCGCACCAGCTGGAGGTACTTCGGCACTCCGGGACTCTGTGACTCTGTCCCTCCGTGGGCCTGCGGGTCGACGACAGGCGACGTTGATCTACTGCCGAGCAACTCGGCAGGTGCGGCCTCGGTGGCGTCGGGCTCGTCGGCGCGGTTGGAGCGGATGAGGCGGGCGACGCCGGCGGTGGGGCGGCCGTTGCGGGGTGGGAGCCCGGCGAGGGCGCGGCGCGGGGACGGTGCGGGGTCGGTGCTCATCGGGTCCCTCCTGTGGTGGCGACGGCGGTCGCGGCGGCTTCTCGGTGGGAGAGGCGGGCGATGATCTCTTCGCCGAGGGCTTGGAAGTCCTCGGCGAGGCCGGTGGCGCTGCGGGACCTGGGGCCCTCTCCCCCGGCGGCGGGCTGGCCGGCGGTGGCGCCGCGGAGCCGCTCGTACCACTTGGGGGCGGCGAGGACGGCTTCCTCGAGCTCGTAGGCGAGCAGGCCGCGGTCGCGGGTCTCCTGGGCGGCGGCTTCGGCGTGGCGGATGGCGGTGGCGAACAGGACCTCGGGTGAGCCGAGGTCGGCGGTGATGGCGGCGCGGGCGGTGTCGCTGACGCGGCGGGCGGCGCGGTTGACGCCGAACAGGACGACGCCGAGCAGGTCGAGGTCGGGGTTGATGTCGACGACGGCCTCCAGGCGACGGGCGACGTCGCGCAGTCCCTTGCGGGAGGAGGCGTCGGTCTTGACGGGGATCAGCGCCCATCGGGCTGCGGCGAGGGCTGCCTGCTGGAGGGTCTCCTGCCCGGGTGGGCAGTCGATGAGGACGAGGTCGTAGTCCTCGACGTAGCCGGCGATGGCGTCGGCGAGGGCGGTCTTGGCGGCGGCGGGGTCCTTGTGGGCTCGCATGGTCAGGCCGGCGGCGGCCATGTCGAGCTGGGAGCCGCCGACGAGGACGTCGAGGTGGTCGCGGATGCCGAGGCGGGGCGTGACGGTGGTGGAGAAGGCCAGCGCCTGGGCGAGGGCGAGCCCGTCGTCGTCGGCGTCGGTGCCGGCGTAGCCGAGCTCCTCGGCGAGGTTGCCCTGGGGGTCCAGGTCGATGAGCAGGACCCGGGCTCCCCCGGCGGCGAGCATGCCGCCGACGTTGGCGGTGATGGTCGTCTTGCCGACGCCACCCTTGCCGTTGACGACGGCGACGACGCGGCTTCCGGCGTAGGACACCGTCGACCTCCAGACTCTGTGACTCGGTGGCATTCGGAATCGAATACCCGGACTTCCTGACTCACAGAGTCACGCAGTCGGCGTCTCTGAGGGGCCAGCGACACGCCGCAAGCCTCTTTCACGCCGTCACGCAGTCTGGACGTCTGTGCCTCTGTGACTCACAGACTCTGTTGCCCCGTGCGTCTGTGGCTCAGTGTCTCTGTGACTACGTGGGCCAGGGCCAGTGGTCGAGCTGGGTGCTGGCGTCCGCGGGGGTGGGGATGCCGGTTGCGCCTTGGCCGGCGTAGGCGTGGGCGAGGAGGAGGTTTCGGGCGTCGAGGACGGCGTCGTAGTAGAGCTGCTGGTTGCCGCGGGTGTAGGCGTCGAGGATCGCGGCGATCTTGGTGGCTTGTCGTCGGGTGAGGCCGATGGCGTCGTCGTCGCCGTCGAGGGGTGCGTCGAGGAGCTGTTGGCGTAGCTCGTCGGGGGTGGGTTCGCTCATGGGTTCTCCGGGGTGGGGGAGTAGGTGGTCTGCAGTGTGCGTCGGTGGGGCGCGCGGTGGCGGTGGCCTTGTGGACGAGGCGCGTGGCGCGACGGCGTCGCGCTGGGGGCAGCATCGCCGGAGGCGATTCCGCCGGCGGCCGCCCAGGCGGTCCTCGCGCTGTGAGCGGGGCAGGTCACCCGGCGCGTGGCGCGCGCCGGGTGACCTGCGTTGTGTCTCAGTCGGTCTGCGTCCAGGCGGGGGGGATCTGGGCGGCGAGGATCTGCGTGGCGAGGGCGGCGAGGGTGTTGTCGGGGTCGGCGTTGTGGGCGGCTTCGGCGGCGAGGGCGGCGCGGGCGCCGTGGCCGGAGTACCAGGCGAGCAGTGCGGTGGCGGCCCAGGCGTGGGCGGCGGGGGAGCCGGTGGCGTGGGCGGCGGTGCGCATGAGCAGGTCCAGGGCGGCGGGCAGGTTTTCGCCGGGGCGCTGGGTGGGCTCTCCGGGGAGGGCGAGCATGGCCCGGATGGCGTCGGTGCGGGCGGTGGCGGTCTCGGGGTTGATGCCGGTGCCGTCGGTGGCGGCGTGGGTGATGACGAGGTCTCGCCAGGTGGGGTCGGTGAGGACGGCCGCGAGGTGCCCGTAGGTGCTGGGGTCGACGTCGGCGGGGGTGGCCAGGGCGGTGGTCCAGACCTGGAGGGCGTCGCGGGTGTGGGCGGGGTTGGTGGCCGGGTGCTCGGCGGTCCAGGCGGCGCGTGCTGCCTCGGCGAGGCGCCGGGCGGCGGGGGTGGCGGGGGCGGGGATGAGGTCGGCGCGGGTGGGGACGAGGGCTCGGCCGTTGGTGACGTCGGTGGCGCGGATGAGGGTGGAGTCGAGGTCGCTGAGGGGGTGCCCGGTGGGCGGGCAGCAGTCGGGGTCGGCGCAGGTGGCGGAGCCGTAGGCGGTGGGGGTGACCCACAGGGTCTCTAGGACGGGGTGGCGGGCTTCGTCGAGGGCGGCGGTGAGGGTGCTGGCGGCGCGGCGGCCGGCGGGGCGCTGGTTGTCGGGGGTGTAGGTGATGAGCAGGCAGGCGTTGCTGTGGGTGGTGGCGAGGGTGACCAGGTGGGCGACGGCGGTGGGGTCCTCGAGGGCGGGCAGGTCGATGCGGATGACGGGGCCGAGGGTGTGGCGGTTCCCGCGGAGGCCGACGAGGACGAGGGCGTCGGTGGGCTGGAACCCGAGGGTGGAGGCGACGGCGGCGAGGATCTCGCGGGCCTGGTCGATGCGGATGACGTTCATGGGTGTTCTCCCGGTGCTCGCTGGTGGGTGAGGTGGGCTGGGAGGAGGCCGTGGGGTTGGTCCCCCGTGCGACCGCCCCCCGCCCCCTCCCGGCATGGAGATGAGCGCCGGTGGAGCGGGCGTAGGCACCCTAGGGCGCGGCGTAGCCGCGAGCCGGGGTCTGCCCCGGGAGGGCGCTGCCTCGTCGGCGGGCTCAGCGACCGAGGAACGAGGGAGCGCAGCCGGGGAGGTGGCGCCCGTAGGGGTCGAGCGCAGCGAGCCCTGGCTTGCCGAGGCCGCGGAGGCGGCGAGCATCGGAAGCCGGGAGGGGAAGGGGGAGAGAAGAGCTGCGCGGCCGAAGGCCGCTCCGACGAAGGGCCGTAGGCCCGACAGCTCGAGGGCCTGGCGCTGGCGGGAGAGGGCTGTGCCCGGGCGGCGTCAGCCGGTGGGGTGCGGGCCTGGTGAGCTCGGGGTCCCGTCGTCCCCGGTGTGGGCGGGTGGAGCCGCGTGCGAACTCGGGCCGTACACGTGTGGGCGAGGGGCTCGCCACGACCTCGCCAGTCCTCCGTCGCGGTACCTGCGACGGACGGACTGGGACGGCCGCCATGCGCACACAAGTCGCCGAGCTAGACGTCGTCGTCCTCGTCGTCTTCCTCGAGCTGGTCGTCCTCGTTGACCCTGGGCGCGGAAGCTGCACCCAGGTGATGTCCGGCTCGCGCAAGACGTGGAGTAGTACTCGCCGCAGAGCGCGGCGCGGCCAGGCCCCGCAGGTGGGCGCACAGCCGGTGCCTCCGGCCGACCCGCGCCCCTGAGCGGCCCGAGCGCTCAGAGCGGACGGTTGCGTCCGGACCCCGACTCGGTGCGTCGAAAGAGCATCTGCGCGTTCACCTTGCCCTGGCTTCGTGCGTGGCCACCCCCCATGCCCGCGTCATCGAAACCGGTCTGAACCCAGACGTGGTCCAGGTGCTCCAGTCTCCAGCCCTGGGACTCGATGGCCTCGATCAGGTAGCCCGTCGACCATTGGCTGTGCTTGTAGCGGGAAGTGCGGACGCCTGAGGTCTCGCCCACCGTGACCGAGCACGTGAAGACCAACCGCCCTGCTTGGCGCGCGGCCCACGCCGACTCGTAGAGCGGGCTCGCCTCGACCTCGGGCGCTTCTGCGTACGTGGTGACGTCGCCGCGGACCATGGATCTCCCTCGTTCCTGTCCTGACCGGGCCGGTGGCGTGCTGCGGCATTCGACCACGCAAGCCGCCGCGGGCGCCCGGCCCTGGCGGGACCGGCCGCGCCGGCGCAACACCAGCTCCTTGTCGAGGCGTGCGGTCGCTGGCCCGTGGTGCGGGGGCCCTCAGGCCGGCGCAGCTCGATCATCGCTGCCCGTCCTCGTCGGTGCGGCCGTTGGTGCGGGCGGCGCGTAGCGCCGCGCGGGCGGCGGCCGCACCGGCGGCCGCGGCGGGGGCGCTGGCGCGGTGGGTCTGCTCGAGCTGGCGGCGTTCGGCGCGGGCGCGGGCCAGGGCCCGGGTGTGGTGCTGGGCCGCGGCGGAGGTCTGGGAGGGGGAGCGCTGTGGGGTGCCGGCGTCGGTGCGCCAGGCCGCCAGGCGGGATCGGACCCAGCCGGGGACGTGGCGGATGTCGGCGGTGTGCGGCCAGGGGGTTCCGTCGGGTCGTTCGTCCAGGGCCCGCAGGGTGTCGCGCAGGGTCCACCCGGCGAGCCAGAACTCGCGCAGCAGGGCGACCACCCACGGGCCGGTCGTGCATCGCAGTGGTGGGCACAGCGTTCGGGCGGTGGCAGCGGCAGCGGCCATCTCCGGCTTCGTGGCCGGTCGTTGTGTGCGGGGCCACGGTGATAGCGGTCGAGATGTTGGTGGGGGAGTGGGTTTCGCGCGCGCGCCCGCGCGGGGGTCTCCTTCGGAGACCCCTTCGGGGGATGGGGTGCCAGCTTCATGCACACCCATCGGAGCGGGGGGCGCTGCGGTGTCCTCCTGGTCGCCGGCGATGTCGGCAGCGGCGGGGGAGGGGATGGTGGTGAGCAGTCGGAGGGCGTGGGGGACGGCCAGGACGTAGACGGCGGCGTCGGCGCCTTCGTCCAGGGCCATGGCTGCGGCGCCGGCGGAGCGGCCGGTGGCGACCAGTCCGAGCAGGCCGGTCTGGCGGAGCCAGGCCAGGACGCGGGCGACGGTGCGCCGGGAGCGGCCGGTGCGCTCGGCGAGGTGGTCCCAGGTGGGGCGGGTGGTGCCCCAGGTCCAGTCGGCGCACAGGGCGACCTCGCGGGCGACCGCCAGCCAGCTGGAGGTGCGGTCGGCGCGCCAGGTCGCGACGTCGGGGTGGGAGGCGACCGCTGCGAGCCAGCGCTTCTGCGCGGGGGCGCGTAGGGATCCGCGGGGGATCGCTGCGGCGATCACCACGGGGTGGCGTTCGTAGGCCCGTCGTCCGAGCTGGGTGCGCAGGTCCCTCCGCCGCCGGCGCAGGGTGCGCGCACGGGCGCCCGGGCCACTGGGGCTGGGCGTGTCGAGGGTTGGGTCTGGCACCTGCCGGTGGGCAGGGGTTATCGTCAAGGCACAACAACGCCTCTCTGGCCGAGGGACGTACTTGGACCGGCTGGCTACCGGTCACTTGCTTCAAGACGAGGCCCCCGTTGGCGCGGGGGCCTTCGTCGTCTCTAGGGCAGTGCCCTAACTGACTCGCTGCAGAGGCAGCTCCTCGTTCTGTGGGGAAGCCACGGGTGCGTACTGGGGCACGCCGTGTGCGTTGGCGAGCACAGTCGCGACGTAGTCGCTGATGCTCAGGCCCGCCTCGTCGGCGCGGGCACGGACAACGTCACCGAGCGGCCGGAGGGGACGCGTGATGATCGAGTCGCGGTCGCCCTTGCTGGGGCGACCACCGCTTGGGCGCCGAGTCATGCAGTCACCTAAGCGCAGCCCCTGATTCAGATTCGCGATGTTCTGCGGCGTGTCGGCGATCAGTCCTGCGTCCTACCGGCAGCGGAAGTCACCACGGCGGCGGCTGCACGCAGCCAGGCGCGCTGTCCGGCCGTGCTGAGCTGCTCGTGGTCGATGCGGCCGCCGGCGGCGAGGGATGGCTCGTAGGGCAGCCGGATGGTGCGGGTGCCGCCGGTGTCGCCGGTGACGGCGGCGAAGTGGTCGGCCAGGCGAGAGCGCAGCCGCTCGGGGCTGCGGGGGCTGGGGTCGTGCAGGAGCGTCACCGCGGTGGTGAGCAGGTGGGCGTGCTTGCTCTCGGCGAGGGCGTCGAGCATCCAGGCTGCGGAGGCGCCGGAGTCCTCGCGGACGGTGGTGGTGATGACGAGCTGGTCGGTGGCGCGGGCGGCGGCCTGCCAGTTGGTGGCGCGGATGTTGTTGCCGGTGTCGACCAGGACGACGCGGTAGAAGCGAGTCAGCAGGGCGTGCAGGGCGGCGAAGTCGTCGGCGTTGACGATGCCGGTGCCGGTGGGGTCGGCCTCCGACGGCAAGACGTCGAAGCGCACGCCGCGCTGGTGGTGGACGTGGGCGTCGAGGTCGCCGGCGCGTCCGGCGGTCGAGGTCAGCTCGGGGGCGGCGGCCAGCAGGGTGCGGACGTCACCGCCGTGGCCGGCGTCCTGGCTGCGCAGGGCCATGGTGCCGCGGGTCTCGTTGTTGTCCCACGCCAGGACACCGCCGCCGCGGGCGACGCCGAGGGCGGCGGCCAGCAGCAGGGTGGAGGTGGTCTTGCCGACCCCGCCCTTGGGGTTGACGACCATGACGGTGACCGGCCCGGCGAGCTGGGCCTGCGCGGCGGTCTGGTCGGCCCGGGAGGCGAGCTCGGCGGCGCCGGGGGACAGCGGCAGGTGCAGGGAGCGGACGAGGGTGCCTCGCCAGCCTTCGCGGGCCCGCGCCGGGGCGGCCGTGGCGCCGGCGTCCTCGAGCAGGTCCCGCGCGGTGGGGCGGGCGTGCTTGGGCTCGTTGGACGCAGTTGCCTGCTGCGGCGCGGCGGCGGCGTCCTCCTGCCGGGCTGCTGCGCGACTGACGTCGGAGGGCCCGTCCTGCGCGGCCGCCGGGGGCGGGGCCTCCCGATGGTGCCGTCGGGGTGGATGAGCAGGTGCCAGGACCCGTCGGGGTCGACGACCTTGGCTAGGACGGGGCCGCCGGCAGGCTGCGCGACGGTCGTGGCGATGTGGGCGACGCTGCGGCGTCGGGCCGTGTCGACGTCGGCGGCGCTGAGCTGGGTGGAGCCGCCGTTGACGGTGATCTGGGCGGTGCCGTCGGTGGTGACGAGCACGTCGACGACCGGGGTAGTGGTGGTCGGGTCAGGCATCGGGTTCCTCCAGCGGGGGTGGTTGGTGCTGGGACGGTGAGTGGGCCGGGGGTAGGCGGTCAGCCAACCGAGACGCTGCGGGCGGCGAGGAAGGGAGCGGGGTCGGTGCGCTCTCCGTCGAGGCGGACCTCGAAGTGCAGGTGGCAGCCCGAGGAGTCACCTGCGGAGCCGACGCGGGCGATCTGCTGGCCGGCGGCGACCTGTTCGCCGACGCCGACCAGGAGGTCACGGGAGTAGGCATGGGCGTAGTAGGTGGAGACCCCGCCACCGTGGTCGAGGACGATGAGGGTGCCGTAGCTGGCGGCGGGGCCGGAGCGGGCGACGACGCCGCTGGCGGCGGCGCGGACGGGCTCGGCGCAGCCGGGAGCCAGGTCGATGCCTCCGTGCAGGCGCCAGACGTGTTTGGTGGGGTGGAAGCGCATCCCGTAGGAAGAGGACAGGCGTCCCTCGGCGGGGCGGGTCCAGCCTCCGGCGGCGACCGGGACGATGCTCGCGGCGTCGGCCTCGCACAGGGCTCGGCTGGTCGAGGCGGGCGCGGCCGGCACCTCGGGCGCGGTCGCCGGAGTCGTGACGTCGGCGGCCGGCAGCACGGCGGCCCCGCTGCTAGCGAGAGCGCCGGAGGTGGTCAGCGCGTCGACGACGGCGACGGCGGGGTCCCACCAACGGGTGTAGTGCTCGGGGTCGTCGTTGCGCTGGACCCGGTTGGCGACCCGGGTGGGGGCCATCTGCTCGCGGCCCTCGACCTCGGCCAGGACACGGAAGAAGCTCGTGGCCGAGCGGGAGGGGTCCATCCGGTCGGCGTAGGAGCCCCAGGCGCCGTTGCCTTGCTGCTGGAACAGCCCGAGCGAGGTGGTGCGTGAGCCGTCGGCGTTTCTGACTCCGCGTGTCTCCCAGTCGCCATAGTCGATGTTGCGTAGGGAGGACTCGCCCATGGCAGTCATCACGCCGATGGTCTGGTCACGGACCGAGAGCCCGGCCTGGGCGCCGGCGTTCATGATGTGCGCCGCGTTGACCAGCTGCTCGCCGCTGTAACCGGCGACCGCGCTGGTCGGGACGCCGGCGACGTCGACGAGGGCGCCGGGGGAGGTCCCGGCGCAGCGGGCCTGCTCGGCCTGCTGGCGGGCGAGCGCCGCACCGCCGAGGACGGCGGTGCCGCTCATGCACCCACCGAGCAGCACCGCGGGGATGGCGACGAGCGCGAGGACTCCGGAGGCCTTCATGGCCCCTGGCCCTCTGCGGTGGCGGCCTGTGCGGTGGCGGCCTGTGCGGTGGCGGCCTGTGCGGTGGCGGCCTGTGCGGTGGTGGCCGCGGTGGGGGGCTGCCCGGCGGGCTTGGAGAGCGCAGCGGGGGGCGTGATTTGCTCGGCCAGCCACGGTGAGGTGCCGTCCTCGCGCACCAGCAGCAGCCGGTAGGTGCCGACGTCGGTGGGCACCTCGACCCGGGCCAGCCACGCGGACGTCTCGTCGACGAGCACCGCCTCGCCGGTGACCTGGCGGGGCGGGACCTGGGCGGGGTCGACCGCGGAGTAGGCGTCCTGGGCGGACAGGGTCAGCAGCGGCGCGAGCTCGGCCCACCAGGCCTGCTCGTCCAGGTCGGGGCGGGCGAAGGCGGTCATCACCGCGCCCGCGTGCTCGAGCGCGGCCGCGCGGGCGGCGGCGTCCCACGTCGGTGACGGCGCCGGGGCGGGGTCGTCCGCGACGACGTCGTCAGCCGGGCCCGGCCCCGAGGCCGCCGCCGTCGGCGGCGCGCCGCCAGGGCTGATCGTCGGCGTAGCGGAGGGGCCGCTGCTGCACCCGGCCCCCAGGACCAGGACTCCCGCGGCCAGGAGCGCGCCTGCCCTGGTCCTGGCCACCTGCCCGCTCACCTGCCCCCGTCGGCGCGGGCCCCGGTGTGGGCGGCCTACGTGTGTCAGCTGGGCCCGTCGGTCTCGGGCTGTCGCTGGTTGCTGTTGGCGGCCAGGAAGTCTCGGATCTCGTCGCGGAGGATCACCCACGACCGACCGATCTTGTAGCCCGGCACGCGTCCCTTCTGCAGCCACCCGTAGGCGGTCTGGACGTCGATGCCGAGGACCTTGGCCAGCTGCTCGACGGACAGCCGGTCCGGCAGGTCCGCGAACGCCTCGTCAAGACGACTCACAGCAGCATACTCCGACACAACCAGGAGTAAAGCACTTGACTCGGGTGCAATTGGGACGTCATGCTCTGCTCCGTTTGGGGGACCGGGGTTGCGGCGCGCAGCCAAGCACACTCCGGCAGAGCGACGAGGGGGGTTCTCGATGGCGCATCACAACCCGTGGCTGGCCGCAACTCAAGACCCGTCTCTCGATGTGGCGACGGCGACCACGGGTCCGGTGCGGCCACAGCAGGGCGTCGACGAGCTCGACGCCGTCGACCGGCTCCCGCGGCGCACCCCAGCAGCGCCGGCGCTGGCGTGGTGGCTCGGCGCCCACGGCGGCGCGGGGGAGACCACCCTGGCCGAATACCTGCCCGGCTCGAGGGCCGCCGACCACGCCTGGCCCACCAGTGCCGACGCGACCACGCCTTCGCGGGTGGTGCTGGTCGCCCGCTCTCACGCCCGGGGCCTTCGCGCAGCGCAGCGGGCGCTGACCGACTGGGCCTCCGGGGCCGTTCCCGGGGTCGACCTGCTCGGCCTGGTCATCGTCGCCGACGCACCCCAGCGGCTCCCGAAGCCACTGCGCGACCTGACACGGGTCGTCGGCGGCGGTGCCCCGCGCGTGTGGCACCT
Source organism: uncultured Pseudokineococcus sp. (assembly GCF_947495735.1). Classification (GTDB taxonomy): domain Bacteria; phylum Actinomycetota; class Actinomycetes; order Actinomycetales; family Quadrisphaeraceae; genus Pseudokineococcus. The sequence goes on along the minus strand of NZ_CANMAA010000019.1, from coordinate 23,415 downwards.
GCCCTGGATCGAGGCGGCCCGCTACGCACCCTCTGACGGCACCACCCCGCCTCCCGCTCCCGCGCGGCGGGTCCTGCGCTCCATCGCCCAGCTCACCGACCCCCTCCCCGCCGACACCGCCCCCACCGTGCCCGCCCCCACCGTGACCACCGGGGCGTCCGCCTCGGCTCCTGCCCGAGAGGACTCCCGTTGACCCTGCTGAGCGCCGCCCTGGTCGTCGTCCCCAACCCCACCCCCGCCGCACCCCCGGGGATGGAAGGACTGACCATCGTCCTGTCCTGGGCCGGGTGGATCGTGCTGGTGCTGTGCGTCTTGGGCGTGCTGATCACGGCCGGGATGATGGCCGTGGCCAACCGCCGCGGCGAGGGCGGCGAGCACGCCGGCCGCCTCGGGTTCGTCCTGGTCGCCACCGTGCTCGTCGGCGCCGCCGGCGGCCTGGTCGGGGCCCTGGCCTGAGCCCGTGGCCTCCACCTCCCTCGGCCGCCTGAACCGCAGCGCCGCCGACCACGACACCGACGCACCGGGGCGCAGCCCCTGGCGGCGCCCCGGCTTCGTGGTCTCCGGGGTGCTGCTGGCGGCCCTGGTCGTCCTGGCGCTGGTGCTGCTGCTCCTGCCCCCGGCAGGTGAGGGCAGCACCGCAACCGCGCCGCAGCCCTCGGCCACGGAGCCCGCGCCGCAGCCGTCCTCGCCGCCCACCGCGGACGCCGAGGCCGTCCCGGCCGCCGGGGAGAGCGTGTGCGGGCTCGAGCCCGGGGACCAGGCCATCCCGACCAGCGCCCCGCAAGCGCAGTGGGAGCTCGTCGGCACCACCGCCGTGCCTGAAGACCCCGACGGCGCCGGACCGGGCGTGGCCACCGACGACGGGTTCCGCTCCTGCTTCTCCCACGACCCCACCGGCGCCCTGTACGCCGGGATCAACTGGTGGGCACAAACCCTCAACGGCCGCGCGGTTCAGGTCTACGAGGAGCTCACCGCCGACACCCCCGAGCGGGACGCCGCACTCGAGCAGGGCCTCGACGAGAGCGCTGGTGGCATCGGACAGATCGCCGGCTACCGCTTCGTCGACGTCGACGCCGACCGTGCGCTGTACGAGCTGGCCTTCCGCACCCCCCAGGGCGACCTCGTCTCGGTGACGACGCCGATGCGGTGGGAGGACGGCGACTGGAAGCTCGTCATCCCCTCGACCGGTGACCCCAGCGTCGGGGCGCTGCCGGACCTGACCGGCTTCACTCCCTGGTCCGGAGTCGGATGAGCGGCGCGACCACCTGTACGCCTGGCGACCTCGGCTGCCTCGTTCGTGATAAGGCCAGCGACGCGATCGGCAACGTGGCCGCGGACGTGTTCTCGCAGATGGCTGATGCGGTGACCGAGGCGGTCGGGCAGGTTGTGGCAGCGCTGGGGACGCTGTGGGTCAACGTCGGCACGCCGCAGCTAGCGACCTCCCCGGGGGGCGCGGCTCCGTCGGACTCGGTGGCCTTCCTGCAGGACAACCTCTACGTGCTGACGTTGTCGCTGGCGGTGCTGGCGGTGCTGGTCGGCGCGGGCCGGATGGCGTGGGAGCGACGCGGTGAGCCGCTGCTGGCGCTGGCGCAGGCGCTGATCACCCTGGTGGTGGTCTCCGGGGCCGGTCTGGCGGTGATCGCGCTGCTCGTGACCGCCTCGGACGCCCTGGCCCAGGCGCTGATCGCCCGGTCGGCGTCCGGGGGCTTCGGGGACAACCTGACGGCGATGCTGGTCGGCACCACGAAGGTCTCCCCGGTGCTCAGCTCCCTGCTCGTGGTCGTCCTGGGCGGTGCGGCACTGCTGATGTCGGTGGTCCAGATCGTGCTGATGGTTGCCCGCGGCGGGATGCTCGTCATCCTCGCCGGGATCTTCCCGACCGCAGCGGCCTTCACGAACACCGCGATGGGCCGGCAGTGGTTCACCAAGTGCGTGGCCTGGCTGATCGCCTTCATCCTCTACAAGCCGGCCGCCGCGATCGTCTACGCGGCCGCGTTCCGCCTCACCGGCACCGACGTCTGGGCCGACGACGGCACCGGGATCATCGACGTGATCACCGGCCTGACGCTGATGGCCCTCGCCCTGGTCGCCCTGCCCGCGCTGATGCGCTTCGTGACCCCCATGGTCGGGGCGATGGCTGCTGGCGGCGGCGCCGCGGGCGCCGGCGCGCTGGCCGCCGCGGCGCTGCCGACCGGCGCCATCGCCGCCGGCAGGGCCGTCGCCAACCGCTCCACCAGCAGCGGTGGCGGCGCATCGGCTTCGCCTGGTGGTGGTGGGAGCTCGGAGAGCAGCGGACCCTCCGGCGCCGGTCCCACCGGCGGCGGCGGCCGGTCCGGCGCGAACGGGACCAAGGGCCCCGCCGGCTCGAGCCCCTCCCCGGCCAGCTCAGGAGCCGGCTCGGGGGCCGGTGCTGGCGCGGGCGCGAAGGTGCCGGTCGGTGCCGGGGCTGGTGCCTCCGGTGGCGCGGGCGCCGGTGCCTCCGCCGGCGCGGCCGGTGGTGGCGCGGGCGCTGCAGGTGGTGCAGCTGCCAGTGGTGCTGCTGCCGCGGCCGGGCCGGTCGGCGTCGGCCTGGTCGCCGCTGGCAAGGCCGTGGAGGTCGCCGACAAGGGCCGCCGCGCGGCAGCGCAGGCAGGACGCGACGCCGCGGGCTCCGCGACGGGCGAGGCAGGCAGCAACGGAGGACCCAGTGGCAGTCGCTGAGCGCAGCGCGCGGACCTACGGCAACTGGCGGCGCCCGCTGAGCGCGGGCATCGGCTCGTTCGGGCTGATCGGCACCACCATCGTCTTCGCCGGGTTCATCGCGATGATCGTGGCCAACGCCGTCGGCGGGCTCGTCCCTGCCGTGGTCACCGCGCTGGTGGCCCTGGCCGCCCTGGGCGTGGTCGTCGTCCGCGACCGCCACGGCCACAGCATCGGCCAGCGCGTCGTCGGCCGCGTGGCCTGGGCCAACGCCCAGCGTCTGGGCGGACACCTCTACCGCTCCGGGCCGTTGGGGCGCACCCGGTGGGGGACCCACCAGCTGCCCGGGCTGCTGGCCGCCTCCGCCCTGTCCGAGCACGAGGACTCCTACGGGCGGTCCTTCGCGCTGCTGCACGTGCCGGCCACCGGGCACTACTCGCTGGTGCTGGCGACCGAGCCCGAGGGCTCGGCCGGTGTCGACGCCGACCAGGTCGACTCCTGGGTCGCGAACTGGGGCGCGTGGCTGGCGTCCCTGGGCGACGAGCCCGGGCTGGTCGCGGTCTCGGTGACCATCGAGACCGCCCCGGACACCGGTACCCGGCTGCGCCGCGAGATCGCCCTGCACGCCGATCCCGACGCACCCGCGGTCGCCCAGGCGATCCTCGCCGAGACCGCCCGCACCGCCCCCGAAGGGGCCGCGACCGTGCGCGCCTGGGTCGCGCTGACCTTCACCGCCGCCGCGGGTCCCGCCGGTGGGCGCCGGCGCAAGGCCGCCGAGGTCGGCCACGACCTCGCCGCCCGCCTGCCCGGCATCAGCGGCGGCCTGGAGGCCACCGGCGGGGGCGTGGCCCGGCCGCTGTCAGCCCAGGGCCTGTGCGAGGTCGTGCGCGGGGCGTTCGACCCCCACGCCGGGCGCCTGATCGAGGAGGCCCACGCCGTCGGGGCGACCCCGGAGCTGTCCTGGACCGACGTCGGCCCGACCGCCACGCAGAGCACCTGGGACACCTACCGGCACGACTCCGGGGTCTCGTGCACCTGGTCGATGACCGTGGCCCCGCGGGGGACGGTCCGCTCCTCGGTGCTCGAGCACCTGCTCGCCCCGCACGCCCGGATCGACCGCAAGCGGGTCACGCTGCTGTACCGCCCGGTCGACTCCGCCCGCGCCGCGCGGATCGTCGAGCAGGACAAGCGCAACGCCGACGTCCGCGCGACCAGCACCCGCCGCCCGTCCTCACGGGTGCTGGTCGAGCAGCGCGCCGCGACCGCGACCGCCGACGAGGAGGCCGCCGGCGCCGGGCTGCTGTCCTTCGGGATGCTCGTGACGGCCACCGTCACCGACCCCGCCCGGCTCGAGGACGCCAAGGCCACCGTCGACAACCTCGCCGCGACCGCCCGCCTGAGCCTGCGCCCGGTCTACGGCTCCCAGGACTCCGCGTTCGCCGCCGCCCTGCCGCTGGGGCTGCACCTGCCGGCGCACCTGAAGGTCCCCGACTCCATCCGTGAGGCCCTGTGATGGCCGGCACCCGAGAGGCCCGCTGATGGCCCTGCCCCTGCTGACCCGCCGCGCCCGCGACAGCACCCCGACGTCCACCCGCGCCGCGGAGGGCCCGCCCGAGCTGGCGCCGCCGCGGCCGTTGGTGGCCCCCCGCCCGCCCGCGCGCGGGTGGGCCGGGCGCGGCGGCGGTCAGGCCGGCTACGTCCAGGCCGCCTCGACGTGGCGCTCGACGACGGTGCAGGCCTGCGGGCTGTGGCCGTGGTCGGCCGGCACCGGCTCCCCGATGGTCGGGGTCCCGATCGGGCGCAACATCGATACCAACGCCCCCGTCTGCGCGGACCCGATCTCCTGGTTCCAGCGGGCCAACCTCATCTCCAACCCGAGCGCGTTCGTGCTCGGCAAGCCCGGACTGGGCAAGTCGACGATGGTGCGGCGCTGGTGCGCCGGCCTGACCGGCTACGGGACCCTGCCGCTGGTCCTAGGCGACCTCAAGCCCGACTACGTCGACCTGATCCGGGCCCTGGGCGGGCAGGTCATCGAGCTCGGCCGCGGCCGCGGCTACCTCAACGTCCTGGACCCCGGCGAGGCCCGCGCCACCGCCGCCCGCCTGACCGGCACCGCCGCCCAGCGGGTCTCCGCCGAAGCCCACGGCCGCCGCCACCAGATGGTCGCCTCCCTGGTCTCCATCGCCCGCAAGGCCCCACCCACCGACCGGGAGGAGACCATCCTCGACCGGGCCCTGCGGGTCCTGGACGAACGCACCGACCACAACCGGGTACCCGTGCTCGCGGACCTGCTGCAGGTCCTGCGCGAGGCCCCCGAGGACGTGCGCGCCGTCGCGCTGGACCGCGGCAGCATCGACCGGTACAGGGACATCACCGAGCACCTGGAGTCCACCCTGATCGGGCTGACCGGCGGCGGTCGCCTCGGGGAGATGTTCTCCGCCCCCACCACCACCCCGATGCGCCGCGACGCCCCCGTGGTCTTCGACGTCTCCTCCATCGACGAGGCCGACACCGACCTGTCCGCCGCCGCGCTGCTGGCCTGCTGGTCCTACGGCTTCGGGGCCGTGAACAACGCCAACGTCCTGGCCGATGCGGGCCTGGAGCCCCGCCGGCACTACTTCGTCGTCCTCGACGAGCTCTGGCGGGCGTTGCGCGCCTCCCGCGGCCTGGTCGAGCGGGTCGACGCCCTCACCCGCCTGAACCGTCAGCGCGGCGTCGGCCTGGCGATGATCACCCACACCATGTCCGACCTGGACGCCCTCCCGGACGCCGACGACCGGATGAAAGCCCGCGGGTTCGTCGAGCGCGCCGGGATGGTCGTGGCCGCCGGGCTGCCCGAGGCGGAGATGACCAAGCTCAACCAGGTCGTGCGCCTGTCGCGGACCGAGCAGGCCAAGCTCGTGTCCTGGACCGACCCGCCCGCCTGGGACGCCATCGCCCAGACCGAGTCCGCCCCACCCGGGCAAGGCAACTTCCTGGTCAAGGTCGGCGGCCGCACCGGAATCCCCGTCCACGTCGACCTCACCGCCGCCGAGCTCGCCCTCAACGACACCAACAAGCTCTGGCACGAGGTGTCCCGCTCCGGGCGCGTCGACGACCTCATCGACGCCGAGGGCGTGCGCGACCTCGTCGACGAAGGCGTCGCCGACGCCCCCGTCAACGTCGCCGCCGACGACGACGGCCCACCCCCGCCGCAGGACGTCCCCACCAGCGACGCCCTGACCGGGTCGACGCCGTGAGCGCCCCCTCCCGCCGCGCGAGCGGCACCACCGACGACTCCGGCGTCCTGCTCCTGGGCGCCGTCTCGGCCGTCATCGCCCTCCTCGGGGCGCTGTGGGCCGTGCTGCACCTGGCGGCGATCGTTGAGGGCGCCCCGGCACCGCCGGCCAACCCCTTCGACCTCGTCTTCGGGCTGATCGGCGGGGAGGTGGCCTGGACCACCACCGCGACGGTGCTGGCCGTCGCCGCCGGGGTCGTCCTGCTGCTCCTGGCCACCGCGGGCGCCCTGCTGGTCGCTCGGCGGCGCGCCCAGCGGGCGCGGGTCGACGCCGCAGCCGCGCACATGGGCCGTGGCCGCGACATCGACGGGCTGCGTGCACCCGCCGCGACGGCGACGTCCAAGCGACTCGGGGTGGCCACCGACGCCCCCGGCCTGCCCCTGGCGCGCACCGTCGCCGGCGGGGCACTGCTCTACACCGGCTGGGAGGACGTCGCCGTCGACATCTGGGGCCCTCGCACCGGCAAGACGACCTCCCGCGCCATCCCCGCGATCCTCGACGCCCCCGGCGCGGTGATCGCCACCTCGAACAAGCGCGACCTCGTCGACGCCACCCGCGACCCCCGCGCCGCCTTCGCCGCGGCCGCCACCGGCGACCTGGCCGGGGGACGGGTGTGGGTCTTCGACCCCCAGGGCATCGTCGACGAGGCGCCGTCGTGGTGGTGGAACCCTCTGTCCTACGTCACCGACGAGGTCAAGGCCTCCCAGCTGGCCGACATCTTCGCCGCCGCCTCCCGCGACCCCGGAGCCCGCACCGACGCCTACTTCGACGGCGCCGGCCGCGACCTGCTCGCCAACCTCCTGCTCGCGGCCGCCGTCGCCGGCCGCCCCCTGACCGACGTCTACCTGTGGCTCTCAGACACCGAAGACGACGAGCCCGTGAGCCTGCTGCGCGCCGCGGGCTACCCGCTGTCCGCGGCCGCGGTCTCCGGGGTCATCAACTCCGCCGACAAGCAGCGCGCCGGCGTCTACGGCACGGCCCAGCAGATCGCCTCCTTCATGACCAACCGCGCCGCGATGGCCTGGGTCACCCCACCCACCAACACCACCATTGGTGCTAACAGAAGTGTTGGCACCAATGGCGGCACCAGCGCAGCCGGCTGGGTGGGAGAGCGGGGCGAGCAGTTCGACCCGGCCGCGTTCGTGCGCACCGCCGGGACGCTGTACTCCCTGTCCAAGGAGGGCCGCGGCTCCGCCGGTCCTCTGGTCACGGCGCTGACCGTCGCGGTCACCGAGGCCGCCGAGGACCTGGCCAAGACCCTGCCCGGCGGGCGCCTGGCGACCCCGATGGTCGCCGTCCTGGACGAGGCCGCGAACGTCTGCCGCTGGCGCGAGCTGCCCAACCTCTACAGCCACTACGGCTCCCGGGGCATCGTGATCATGACGATCCTGCAGTCCTGGTCCCAGGGCGTCGACGTCTGGGGCCGCGAAGGCATGCGCAAGCTGTGGTCGGCCGCCAACATCAAGGTCTACGGCGGCGGTGTCTCCGAGGTCGAGTTCCTCACCGAGCTGTCCGCCCTGATCGGGGAGTACGAGCGCACCGCCACCTCCACCTCTTCCTCCCGGCACGGGCGCTCGACCTCCCGGTCGGCGACTCGGGAGAAGGTCCTGGACGTCGCCGACCTCGCCGCACTCTCCCGCGGGCGCGCGGTCGTTCTGGCCTCGGGCTCGCGCCCGACGCTGGTGCGGACCCTGCCCTGGATGACTGGCCCGCACGCCGAGGCCGTCACCGCCTCGATCAAGGCGCACGACCCAGCCGCGGCCAGGAAGATCGCGCAGGCGAGCACCGATGCCACCCAGGCGCCGGCGCAGGCCCAGGTGGGCGCATGAGCGGCGAGTCCGGGTGGGGCGAGGACGACGACCCGGCGATCCCGCCGCAGGACAGCGCCGGGGGGCTGTCGTTGCCGGCGCTGCGCGCCGCGATGAGCGCAGCGGTCGACCGCGCCGTCCAGCGGCGCCTGGACGACCTAGCTGCCGACGCCGTCGACGAGGCCCTGACCGACGACGTCCTGGCCGACCTGGCCGAGGCCGCCAGGGCCGGCGCGAGCGAGGTGGTCTCACCCGACGAGCCGGCCGAGCTGTACTACTTCTCGCTGCCGGACTTCGTGGAGGAGATGGTCGCCCCGCTCTACGCCCGCAGCTTCGAGGGCCGAGAGCGCACTTGGTGCCCGGCCTGGTGGAAACACCCCGAGGCCGTCGTCCGTCTCGATGCCATGTGGCGTGCGTGGGAGCACCTGCGCAAGGACCCCACCGTTGGGATGTCCTCGTGGCTGCGCGACCACGGCGACCACCACATGACCGTCCTGATGGCCAGCGACGGGCCCTTCAAGGGCTGCAGCCCCGCCAAGGGCCACAGCGACCGGGACTGGCGCCGCCTGCCGCTCGAGCCGCCCCCAACGGAGCTATACGACTTCAGTCGTTGAGGACAGCCAGCTCCTCCGAACGTCACCGGGGCTTACACAGGCGACTCGCCTCGCAGCACCCGCAGCTGAACCGCCGCCCTGTTCGCAGCGTCGGCGTGCCCGGATTTCGTCGCCTCCCGATAAGCCGCCTCCGCCTGCTCCAACTCACCCCGCTCTTCACGCAGCAGACCTAGGTTGAATGCTGCCGGGGGCGCCGCGTCAGCGTGCCCGGATTCCATCGCCTCCCGGTAGACGGCCGCCGCCTCCTCCACCTCACCCCGCTCTTCAAGCAGCAGACCTAGATTGAACGCCGCCGCGGGCGCCGCGCCCGCATGCCCGGATTCCATCACCTCCCGGTAGACGGCCTCCGCCTCCTCCACCTCACCCCGCTCTTCAAGCAACATCCCGACGGCGACCGCCGCATGAGGCGCCTGCTCGGCGTGCCCGCACTCCATCGCCTCCCGGTAGGCCGCCTCCGCCCGCTTAAGATCACCCTGCTCCTTGAGTAGCGCCCCGAGGTTGAACGCCGCTGCCGGCGCCACGTCACCGTCCCCAGAGTCCGCCGCCATCCGGTAGACCCTCTCCGCCTCGTCCAAATCACCCCGATTCTTAAGCAGCACCCCGAGGTTGAACGCCGCCGTAGGGGCCTGCTCGGCGTGCCCGGATTCCATCGCCTCCCGGTAGGCCGCCTCCGCCTCGTCCAAATCACCCCGATTCTTAAGCAGCACCCCGAGGTTGACTGCTGCCGTAGGCCCCATATCAGCGTGCCCGGATTTCATTACCTCCCGGTAGGCCGCTTCCGCCCCTTGGAGATCACCCTGCGCCTGGAGCAGCACCCCGAGGTTAAATGCCGCCGGGGGCGCCGCCTTGGAATCCTCGGAGTCCACCGCCTCCCGAAAGGCCGCCTCCGCCCGCTCCAACTCGTCCTGCTCTTCGAACAGCACCCCGAGGTTGAACGCCGCCATGGCAGCCGCGTTAGCGTGCCCAGAGTCCATAGCCTCCTGGAAGGCCGCCTCCGCCCGCTTGAGTTCAGCTTGATCTTTGAGCAGCACTCCGAGGTTGACCGCCGCCGTCGGCGCCACATCAACGTGCCCGGAATGCATCGCCTCCCGGTAGGCCGCCTCTGCTCGCCCCAGTTCACCCCGCTCCGTAAAAAAGAGACCAAGATTAAAGGCGGCTTGAGGCGCCTCAGTCGACCTGTCCTGGTCGTCGGCCACCTGCCGCCACGCCTTCTCGGCGTACGTGAATTGGGAACTCTCGTAGGCGTTGAAAGCTAGGCTCATCCGCCTGTCTGCCGGCGCCGTGGCGACCGCTTCGCGCCAGGTGTGCTCAGGAACCTCAACCATGCCACTCGAACTACTGGCGCCGAGGTAGTCGAGGATGTAGTCGAAAGCGCGAGTTCCACCGTGGTCGTCCGCGGGTTCTAGCAGTCGCATAGTGGCGTCGACGAATTCTGTGGCCCAAGCCTTCGCGGTGGCCGTGTCCTCACCCGGGTCGTAGCGGTATCGGTCCGGAAGGTACATCGGGGCCAGCGCTGCCAACGAGTTCGCCGGTATGACGTCGAGCCCGACGCGGCGCCAGTCCACCGCTGCTTGCACCATCGCCACCCCAAGCGGGTGCCCTTGGGGATGCGGTGCCGCGCGGGCATTCTCAAAGCGCTGAACCGCTAGGTATCCGCCACCGACATACTCAGCGAGCCCGTACCGAGCGACGCCCTCGCGCAGCCGTGGATCGTCGACTTGCTGCGAGAGGGACAAGCGCTCTTGGTCATCTTCAGGATCGAGGCGCAGGACAGTGAAGCGCTCGAGCAACTCGGCCTGCGGAGGCCGGACCTGACCATCGGGCTGGTAGCGAGCGTGCTCACTGGCGCGCATAGTCGCCACGATGAGATTGTCTCGCTGGCGCAATCGGTCGAGCCATTCGACCTTGATACCGTCACTGGCCAGAAAGCGGTCGAGGTCATCGAGCCACACGATAGTGCCCTCAGGCTGAGCTCCGTGGGCCGCGAGTTGCGACAGCCCATCAGGAGGGGATGGCAGCAGGATGGGACGGTCGCCAAAGTGTTCGCGAAGCACCTCGGCGGCCATGCGGGTCTTGCCGGCCATCGAGTGCCCAACGACCAACGTTGGCTCACCGCTCTGAAGTAGGGCGAGTAGCGGGTGCTCATATACGTCACGGTGAACGTACTTCACAGTGACGTGCGCCCGGTGCACGCCGAAACGGTGCAACTCGATGTCACAAGTTTTCTCATGCCGGTCGTCGTCGTTGAGAGTACGGGTAGCGCCTGCAAGAGTGGCAGAGCGATCATCTTGGAGCTTCGCGGTGGCTCGTGCCCGCTGCAGCAAGGCGCCGCCGACCGCACCGGCGATCGCAAGGACCAGGAGAAACCACCAGGGGCCTTGCCGTTGAGCCAGCACCACCCCACCGACGACTAGGACGACGGATCCGCCGAAGAGAGGCCACGAATGCTCACGGGAGGGTCGCCACCGCACTCTCGGACCTCTCACTCGCCCCATCATCAATACCTCATGTGTACGCCCAATGGGCACCGCGCCAGGAGCGCTCACGGTGTCACAGGAGGACCAGCCCGACCACAGAACGCTCGAGTTCGGCTTAGAAAAACACGACGAAGGGTCCGAGAGCCGGACGACCCGGAACCTCAGCGCTCGACGCCATAGGCCTGCCCTCGGCCTCTGCCGAACAGCAGGCGGCGGCCACCGGCGGCCTGCGCCACCGGCTCACGCTCGTGGGCGACATCACCTGGCGGACGCGCGTTGGCCATGTCGGCCAGCATCCGCGCCTCGACCACCTCCTCGTACCCGGAGCCGAGCTTCGACTCCAGGTCGGCACGCGTGTGTACGCGCCGCTCCGCACTGTCGTAGGCCGGCGCCGTCTTGCGCGCGGCGTCGGAGCGACCCTCCGCCCGGGCAGCCGCGCCCAGCGCGGCTCCCCGCTCGGCGTCGGCGTCGGCGTCGGCGTCGACGGCGCGGCTGTCGGCGGCCGCGGCCTCCTGGCCGAGACGGTCGGCCTCCTGCTCTAGGCCGGCAACCTGGCCACGGGCCGGAGCGACGTCCTGACTGCCCGCGGTGGCGTTGGCCTCCACTCGCCCGTCGGCGGCCTCGTTGACGAGCAGCGTGGCCACGACCCGCTCCTGGTCGGCCTCTGAGCGTTCCTGCGCGCTCTGCTGGGCTGCCCGCTCGGCGGTCTCCTGTTCCTGCCGAGCGCGGTCGCTCATGACCCGGCTGACCGCGCTCTGACGGTCGGGGTCGAGGGCGTCGACGTCGATGCCGTACCGGGTGCGGACCTGCTCGCGGATCGTCTCGCTGGCGCGGCGGGCGTCCGGTTCGACGTCCTGCCACTGCCGGGCGGTCTGCCACGCGGCTTCGATGTCACGCGGGGTCGCCCGCTCCCACCAGGCGTCGCGCTCGATCGGAGCCAGCGACGCGCGTGCGGTTGTCCGCTCCGCCGCCATCCGCTCCTGGAGGTCGCGCGCGGCCTGGATCGACTGCTGCTCGGCCTGGCGTGCTGCCCGCTCGCGCTGACGCGCCAGCTCCTCGGCCACCCGTCCGGCGACGAGCAGGCCGATCCGGACCTGCCCCTCGAAGGACTCCTCGATGCCATCGGATTCGCTCACGCTGCTCCCCCTCCTCGCGTCGTCAGTCGTGCTCCTGCGCCTGCCCTGGTGGTCATCGCATGCGTCCCCTCGCTCACCGCTCCACGCCCCGCTCTGGTCTCGCCCTGCCCGGCACGGTCGGTATCCGCGAACGCTCCGGCAGCGGCTCCGGCAGGGGTGCTCCGAGGGGCCGGCGCCCCGGCCCAGCGGGCCCGTTGACCGTGCGCAGCCACTCCACCGTCTCGCGCGCCTTGTCCTCCTGCGGCTCCCTCGCCTCCGCCTCGACGCGTCGCGGCTCGGCGGGGTCGGCAGCCGTAGACGGCCGCTCCTCGACGAGGGTGCTGGCCCACTGCGGGACCGGACGCTCGCGCATGACGGGCGGCAGCTCAGCCTTGACCGTGGCCGCCAGGTGCGCCGCGGACCGGGACTGCCCGGTGGCCACCTGCGCGTCGTGGATGGCCTTGGCCGTCCGCGACAGCTGACGCACCAGCACCGCCTCGGCGGCGCGGCCGCGGCCGCCGTCGGTGGCCGTCATCAGCAGCAGCGTCGTGCCCCGCAGCGACGGTCGCTGCGCAGCGCGTGCCGCCGCTGGGTGCTCGACGTATGCCCGGGTCTGGGCGTACCGGGCGAGGGCGTCCGAGGACCGAGCGAGCCGCCCCGGCGTGGCCTCCACCCGCCGCGACCACGCCGCCAGCGCGCCGGACGTCTCACGCGCGGCGTGCGCCCATCCGGCGCGGTCGCCCGGGTCGAGCGAGGCCAGGTGCGCCCGCAGCGCCTCGACCTCACGCGTGCACGCGACCAGCTGCTCGTCCCCGACGCTCACCCGCGGTCGTGCCGTCCGCTGAGCGGGCTGGCCACGCCGGGCGGCCTGCCACTGCGTCACCGCTGCCTGCGACGCCTCCGGCGAGTCCGGCCACGCCTGGCGCAGCCGCACGATCGTCAGGTCACGCCCCAGGTGACCACCGCCGAACCACACCGGACGCTCACCACGGGCTGGCTTGGCGGCTACCGAGTACCCCGTCACGACGTCGTCCCGGCCGGCCGCGTAGCGCGCCCGCACCCACATGCCCTTCTCCAGCAGAGCCGTGACGAACGCGGCCTCATCCGGTGCCGCAACCGCGACCGCGCGCACCGACCGCGCCAGAGTCAGACGCTCGGGCTCTACCGCACCGGAGCGCTCCGCACGCGCCTGCTCGGCGGGGGAGACACCGCGCGTGCCGCGGTCGTTGTCGCGGGACTCCAGCACTTCCAGCCCGTACTTGCGCTCGAGCTCGCCAGCGACAGTCTGCGCGCGCGGGAAGTCCTTCCAGGTGGACGCCTTGGTGCCGTCCTCACGCACCAACGACACCACCAGGTGCACGTGGTCGTTGCCCGCCGTGGACAACCCGTGGCGCATCGCGACCCACCGGCACGGCGCCTTGCCGGACTCCTCACCCGCTGAGTCGGTAAAGCCCATGCGCGCGACGAAGTCGCGGCTGATGTCCGCCCACCTGCCGTCGTCGAGCTGGCCCTCCTCGGCACGCAGCGACAGCGAGCAGTGCCACACCGAACCGCCCGCGACCTCGGTCCCGTACACCGAGCGGGGCCGGTCGACGTGACGCGCGACCTCGAGCGCGCTGACACGGTCCAGCTCGGCGTCGTCGTGCCACGTCATCACCGCCTCGTCGCCTGCCACCAGGTGAGGCTCGGTGTGCTCGTTGGAGCGTCCCGGGCCCACGAGGTAGGACAGCAGCCCACCCATCCGGTCGCCGCGCGTGACATTGGGCATCACGGCTTGGCGATCCCGTCCAGGACGTCATCGATGCGGAACGCCAACGTCTTCACCCGCGCCAGGACCGCGCGCGCTTCCGGCGGGAACTCGTCACCAGCGTTGGCGTGCCGCGCGAGTTGGTTGACGTTGTTGGCGATGCCAGCGAGCTGCCGGCGGATGGCGAACAGCTCGGCCATCGCCGCGCGCCGCTGCGCGGACGTCTCCCCCTGCGGCGCCATCGCCGACTCCACCAGAAGGCGCACCACCGTCACGCCCTGACTTTCGGCCAAGCGCACCAGCACGGCCTCCTCCTCCGGCGTCACCGACACCTTGTGGTGGTGCAGCCGGCCCCCCGCCACGTTCGCCCGGCGACGTCGCCCCAGCGACCGCCACGGCGGCGACGAGCCCTCCCCGGACGCACCCGCGTGCGGCGCCAGTGACGCGTCATCTGCCATCACCGACCACCTCCCGAGGTGTCGCCCCTGTCCGCTCTCGCCCTTACACCTGCCCAGCGCAGCGCCCCACCAACCGGTGGGCCACGCACACGCCAGTGTGCCGCCGCCCACCGAGCCTGTCGAGGGGACGGCCCACTTAGGGAACCTAAGTCCTTAGCTTGCTCCGCTTCTCACCTCACGTAGCAGCGCGCGCCCTTCGCTCCGCTGGGCTTCCAACGCGCCCCTGCCGTGACGCGCCTGGCCTCGGTAGCCTCGGCCCATGACGACCACCACCGACCCTGAAGCCATCGAGTCCGGGCTGCGCGCCCTCGTCGACGCACGCATGGACGCCGGACGCTCCCTCGCTCGCGTCGCCGCCGAACGCGACGCGATCCGCGAGGCCCTCGCTGCCGCCGACGCCAAGTACGCCACCGAGCACGCCGCCGCCCTGTCCGCTGGCTGGTCCGCCGCCGAGCTCAAGAAGGTCGGACTGGCCGAGCCGACCACGACGACGCCCCGCCGGACCCGCCGCCGTCGGAGCACGTCCACCGACGACCAGCCCGCACCGGGTGCCACAGAGGCACCGTGAACGCACTCCTGCCGGTTGTCCTCGTCACCGGTAGCGGGACGCCCGCCTGGCTCACCGCTGTGATCGGTGCAGGCGCTGTCGTCGCGGCCTCGCTCATCACGCTCGTCGGGGTCGTCGTGACACAGCGCCGAGCGGACCGTAAGGAGCGACAACACAGAACCGACGACCGCGCTTGGCGGCACCAAGACTGGGCGCGCGAGCGCAAGCGCGAAGCCCACGCCGCCTACATCGCCGAGGCGGGACGACTGGACAGGCTGGCCGCAGCCCACAGCCGCGGGGACTACGGCAACGACCTCGCTGACGACTGGACCTGGCAGCTCGTCCAGCTTCACGTGGACGTCAGTCTCTTCGCCTCAACGGAGGCCGCCGCCGCCGCGCAAGACCTCCACGCCGCCATCCTCGCCGTCGCCGAAGAGGGCAGCCCCGGCTCGCTCACGCGCAGCACCGCTGCCATGACGCAGTACCGCCACGCCGTGCAGGACGACCTCGGGCTCCCACGCACCAACCTGCCGGACTGGTCCGCCAGCGTGGCCACGACCCAGGCGCGCTAAGCCCCTCGCCCCCCTGTGGACGACCCGAGCTAACCGCGGCTCGGCTCGCCCACAGGGGGACGACGGGACCCACCTGACCACCCGCGCACAACCGGCGCCCTCAACCACCGCGCGCACGTCACCACCGCGTGCGCCGGCCGTGCACGGCCTGGACCCAGCGCGGGCACCCCTACTGACCAGGAGCAGCGCCGACCACCACCCACAGGCGCTGCTGTGCGCGCCTACCGGGGCGCGTAGAGCCCCCTGCCGACGCGCACAAGCACCGGGCACGTCCGCGCCAGCTGCGTCGACGTCGACGCCGAGTACCCCGCTACCCGCAGCGCCGCCGCGAGCCCCGCCGCTTCGGCCGCCCCACCGGCCGCCGTCACCGCCTCAAGCAGCACGACATCACTGGCCAAGGCCAAGCCCGGGGCGCACCGCAGCACCCCGCCGACAACGGGCTCGAGCAAATCCTGATCGTCCAGCCACGCAGCCAGCACCCCGGCCGGCGGCACCACTGCGTCCCGCCTGGTGGCCGGCGGGAGCCGGTCGACGACGTCGACGACCGCCGCGTGCAGACCGACCAAGTCGTAGCCCCGGACGGCCAGCAGCCGCACCGCCGCGGAGGTCACCAGGCCCCGCTTGCGGACCAGCGGCCGGCGCCACGCCCACCACGACCCGTCGTCGGCCTCGTGGGCCTGCCAACCCGCCTGGCGCTCCAGGACCAGGCGCACCGCGACCACCGGCACACCGGCGTGTCCGGCGACCTCTGCCAGGTCGACGACGTCGCCGCGGCGGTCCGCAGCGACCACAGCGCCCATCACCGACCGCTCGAGCACGGCCCGCCCCGCCGGCGCCACCACGACCGGGCCCGACCCACCCGGCCCGCCCGGCCCGCCCGGGCCGCCCGGCCCGCCCGGGCCGCCCGGGCCGCCCGGGCCACCGTCGAGGAGCTGGGCGGAGCACGCGGCGCCGAGGACTTCCGCGGCCCGCAGCACCCCGCCGGGATGCACCAGGCCGGTGCACACTCCCGCCTCGACGAGCGCGGCAGCGACCTCCTCGACGGTCCGCGCAGGGCCGTCCTCGAGGACCTGCACCGCTGCGACCAGAGACGTGGGTGGCCCGGCGTGCCGGGCCACCATCCGCACCCGCGGCAGCAACCCCCGCACCCACCCCCCCGGCCGCCCCACCGCCTCGGCCGCCTGCGCGGCGGGCACCGGCGGGCCACCGTCGACGCCCAGCAGGTGCGCCATCAGCACCGCCCACGCCTGCGGCCGCGCAGGCAGGGCCTGGGCCAGGACCAGGCCCACCGCCGCCTCAACCGGGCCCGGCGCCGGTGACGACGGCCACGACGACCCGCGCCCCGCCTCCACGACCACGCACCCTCCCAAGCAGCAACGGGGGGAAGGCTCAGGTCGTCCTCTCCCGACGCCGGATCGTGTCAGCGCCGCCGGTGGCGTCAAGGGCGCTACGCGTCGCTGCGCGATGACCCTGCGGGCCACCCCTGACCCCACCACGACCGCCGACGAGCGGCATCTATCGGAAGCGGCCGGGGGAGCTGGGGCGCGCCCCGGGGGGACCGCGTCAGTGAGCACCCCCGGCCCTCACGAGGGCTGAGCAACCTCGACGAGGCGGGGGGTCAGCCGTCCCAGCCAGCGTCGAAACACGCCTGCGCGAACGTGTCCGCGGCCGCCACCCACTCCTCGTCGGTGGTGTTGAGCGCGGACACGAGCCCGTCGCGGCCGCTCTGCAGGGCGTCGTCGGGGTGGTCGCCCAGGAGGCCAGACACGTCCTGGACGGCGGTGAAGCGCTCGTCACGGGGCACCCCCTCGCCGGGCTGCCCGGCCTGCACGTACTCGGCGAAGCGGGTGCATGCGGCGTTCCAGTCGCCCTCCGCGGCGGCGGTGCTGCGGGTGGTCTGAGCGGGCGCGGGCGCGGGTGCGCTGTCCGCGGCGCTACCGCACCCGGCCAAGGCCAGGACAGCTGCAGCGGCGAGAGCGGCCGTGCGGGTCATGAAGTCCTCCGGTGGTGGTGAGCGGGCATCTTGTCGACCGGGAGCAAGCCACCTCACTTGCCCTCACCGCGCCTCCGGGACCCCCGTGACCCCGTGACCGCGCTCAGGCCCGAGCGCGGCTTCGACCCGCCGAGCCTCCCAGGGCGCCGGCCGCTGGCGCTGTCCGGGCACTGCACCAGCGGGGGCAGCAGGCCCAGCCGAAGCCTTCTCCTCGTACTCGGTGCGTCGGCTGACGTGCTCGAGAAGGACGTCCGCGACCTGCCGGGCGGTGGCCTCGTCGCAGACCACCGGGCGGTCCAGGGCTGCCAGCTGTGGGCGCCAGGTGTCGCTGTCCCGGAAGGCCAGCACCCGCACACCCTCGACGTCCTGGCCACCGGCGACCTCCGGCGCGCCCGGACCAGCGAGGACCAGGACCGGTACGACGTCCATCCCGCCCGGAAGGCCACGCAAGCTCTCAACGACCTCGAGCGAACGCTCAAGCGCATGGGGCGATGACTGACATGCCCCCGCGCAAGCGCCGTGGGCTGGGGAGACCGCCTCTGAGCAGGCCTTATGTCATAATATAACTTATCGGCAAGCACTAGACCCCGCGAGAGCCAGCCTGGCCGGCGCCGCAGTGGACTCCGACACGCTTCTCATCCGGCGCAGGCTCGACCGGGGCCTGGTCCAGGCGGAAATCGCGACCGCTCATAGCAGGAACCTACTCATCAGGGGAAGGCTCAGGAGGCTTGGGTCGATCCGAGATCCAATGCTTCGGAACGAAGAAGCTGGCCACGAGAACTGGACTCAGGAAGAAGAATGCCCAGTCACCCAGGGTGCTTCCCTGGCTCGCGCTAATCATCGACAAGGCGGTGAGAACTCCTACCTTACCGATGAAAGGCCAACGCGACTCGCAAATGCGTAAGTACCTGTCCACGCTCACCTCGGCGTGAAGAGCGAGGCGCTCTCGCATCTCGTCATTGGTCGCCTGAGCCAGCATACCTAGATGCAAGGATGCTCTCGCCCCCGCCCGCGATCTTCTACTGAAGACGGTAGCAATTACCGTCGCGATGGCGGCTGCAGAACTCAGACCACCGAGAAGATCCCCCCAATTAGCCTCTTCTGGCATCGTTCCGCCTTCGTCAGACAGCGGCCACCCGCTGCTCGTGGGCGCGAAGGTACTCCGTCGGGGCGACCCCGACACGCAGAGCCGCTCGGCCCCTCCGATAGAGGGACCGGGCGGCTTTAAGAAAAACCCGTAGGTCAGGTCAGTCACGCTGGTGTCGAGCATGCGACGGAACTGCCCCAAGTGGCGCATCAGGCCACCGACGTCCGACGGGCTCGGCGAGCACTAGCCGCCTACGATTCTGGCAACTTGGCGAGGTCGGCACACCGTTCTGCCAGAACACGCAACCTGGGATGATTGCGGAGGGCCTCCTCGACCGACGACGTGGGGACGCCGATATCTTGTAGGGCGGCGAGATAGGTGACAATCCACACGGAGTCAGCGATTACCTTCAAGTGGTAGAAGTCAGCAACCTCCCGGTGCTTTTCAGCGCCGCCGTGGTCGACGTTATTACGTGCCCAGACCGCCCAGTCGACCCATTTCTGCTTCTCCTTCTCCAAGTTCAGCTGCCTTCTGATGCCGTCAGGAAGACGGTCGTGGAGATTAAGCAAACGATCCTTCAACGTCACACTCTTCCCCCCTTTAAGACACCAGCGATGGAATCCCTCGGCCACGGCGAGCACTTGCCCGACGTGCTCCTCGACCGTCACTGGGGTGTGACCAACCTGACCGACCGCCATATTCCTTGCATAACGCGCCTGGGGACCGTCACCGAGCCTCTCCCACGCCTGCAGGAAGGAGTCAAGACTTACGTCGGAGAAGTCAAAGATGATGTTCGTTTCCGCGGGCGACCCTGGGCTGCCAGGGTGTGCGAAGTGACATAGCAGTGACACCTCCTCGCCGTCGACGTTCACTGCAGTCATCCATTCGACGCCGCTACGCGCGAAGGTGGCCAGGCTCAGCAGCGCCAGAAGGGGGTGCATGTCGTACAAAAAGTCTCGAGCACTGATTGGCGACGCCACGGGACTTATGCGCGCCCACGCGTTCACCCTTAAGGTGATGCTCGGCCCTGAACGCGTGCGCTTAGTCATGAACTGGAGTTTTAGTTCCGGCATGGCTTCGGTTGCCGGGCTAATCCAAGGTCGCGACGCATCGGTGCAGATGCTGTAATTCGCCCTTGGTGTACTTCCAGTCGCAACGTCAGCCTTTAAGCCGCCAACCACTGGAATAGCGTATGGCGTAAGGAAGGTCCCGTTGGACTGCTCTTCAACGGGATGATCCACGCCTTCCATCTGGACCCATACAGGCGCAGAGAAGCGGCCGTCGCCGGTGAGGTAGTAGAGGTTGTCCACGGCAACCTGCAGGTTCTGAAGAGACCGGTCGTCCGCGGATAGCATGTGAGACCCGATACATAGCCAGGGGGAGTGCCAAAACTCCTCCTGCGTGGCGCCACCAAGGTCTGACTTATAGTTGCGTCGCTCGGCGTCCCAAAGTGTGACCCGCTTACCGGCGTCAGTCTCGCCGTAAATCGTGCCCATGTCCACCTCGGGCTTCAACGTGTCCGCCTCTCCGGGCGTCATCGTCTGGCCAACTCCATGCAAGCCACCGAAGAGCTCCAACTCCGCTCCCTTAGCCGCGCTCCACGTCAGCACGCCAGGAATGCGCGACTCCGGCAAATCAGGGAGGAACCACCACCCCTTTATTCTGTGCGAACCAGAAGTATCCAAGACGTCAACCTCTCACTAAGTCTGCGCGGCAGCCTCGCCGCCACTCGACGCCTAGCCCCTCGAATATGTACATTACTCAGCTTGGCTCATCGGCCTCCGTGGCTCGTGGAAAGCGCGGCTAGCACCATCCATGAGGCGCCCGCCTAGACTTCACCCCCCTACGAGGCGCCGCTGACCATCGCCTCGGCTGTGCGCAGCGACCACTACCGCCGCCGACGCCCCGACACTCCTGGACCCCTCGAGGTCACCGGCGTCGGCGCTCGGGTGACCGGCACGAAGCCATGGCTGACCCTCGACTGCTCGCACACCTCGTCGACTGGCCAATGCCAGCCCTAGCCCTCCAGAGGCTGGCCGTGACGGCCACCGACCCATCGACGCCGCCTCACAGGTGCCAGCAGCGGACACACTGATCACATGAGTGCTGCTGTCCCACCCCGCCGGGCCATCCACACCCGAAGGACAAGCTCGCCACCGGTGACGGTCCGTTCCATGCACTCCCCCCGCGACGGCTGGACCGAGGCGGACGCCGTCTCCCTCCTCGAGCAGGGCTACTCCGTGGAGTCCGTGGCGAACCGCACCGGCTACGCGGCTGCCTGGCTGCATGTTCAGCACCGTCGAGCTCGACGCACCTCAACCCCTCCTCCGCTCTGAGGGGGCCAACCAAGGACAGCACGAGGCTCCCCCAAGGTGGGGTAATAACTCGGGTTATCGATTAGCACTGGAGGTCCTTGACCAGGCTAGACTCGCCCGCAGCCGAGTGATTACGGCTAACCTTCCGCCATGGATCCCATCTACGGCCCGAATGGACATGTAGCTGCATGGTTGGAACGGCCCGACTGTGTTCGCAGCCTCGATGGAGCTGTGATCGGGTGGCTGCACGGGGATGCCGTACATGGCCTCGGAGGCCAGCATGTCGGCTACTTCAATGATGGCCTGTTTCGCGATCAGCGAGGGGACGTCGTCGCGTGGGTCACCGGCGCACGAGGCGGCCCAGTCAAGCCTGTTAAGCAGGCCGCACCAATACGGCCAATTAGACAGGTGCGGCCGGTACGCGCCATCCGCCAGATCCGCCAAGTCAGGGCGGTGAAAAGTCTGCACTGGTCAAGCCAGTCAATTGAGGCCTACCTGCCCTCACGGTGACCCTGCCTTCATCCTCAAGAGATTAGCGCCTAGGCGTCCGTAAAGGCCTCTCCCAACTGCTCCGCCTCCTGAATCATCTCCTCCCACGGCCACTTTACCGTTCTGTACTTGCGATACAACAGCACCTGCCGATCCACGACGCGAACCCGCTCTTCGGCGTAAGAAAGTACGAGCCCCCTGCCGGCCTCGTCAACCTGCATAGATTCGATTCGCCCCAGGGCCGTCCGCAGATTCCCCTTAATAATTCGCGGCTCCCGGGCACGCGCCTGCGCGAAGATCCTGTCGATTGACACGCCCTGGATTAGGTCATCGTCAGACGCATCGAGCGCTACCGCTAGGGCATGGGCATAAATGCCCGTGGCGTTCTGTCTGTTTCGAATGCCGGCCGAGACTCTATTAGCAAAGGTTTGATAGACGCTATTCAGCTCATCGGCGTAGAATAGTTCAGCATGTTCAAGCGCGCTCAGGTCGTCGACCCGTATCGTTCCTGGGGCTTGTTCCTCGACACCCACCTCGTCGAGGAGGTCAGCAATTAGGCGTTGGAGGATACCGGCGTTACCGTACGCATCTTCTACAGCGCGCGCCCGTACTTCTTCGCTAAAGTCGAGCCCAAGCGCAGCGCCTCCGCTGGTGAAAATTTTCTCAAGGTCGGCTTTCGACCAAACGATCGACTCCTCGCGAATACGTGCCGTCAGGTCTGGGTTGAGGTGTAGCAAGTAGTTGCTGTCACTCCACACACCGATGACCACGACAAAGACGCCGAAGTCCCAAAGCGCCTTCAAGTCGAAGGCGAACTTCTGCCTCTCGTCCCGCGAGAGATAATGAAAGTCCTCGATAACTAGTCGCCTGCCCGATTCAAGGATGAGGTCTGCGATGAATCGAAGGTCGTTGACGTCCCGACTGACAGGCTCAGTGGTCGTTACATCCCCAGTGGTGGCCTGGTACCCGAGTTTGCCCATCACCTTTGCCAAAAGGGTGACACCCACCTCCGCCGTCGCTTCAACCGTCCCCGTGAAGCTGGACGAGGCAACGGAGTTAACTTCTAGGCGGATGCCGAGTTCGCCAAGCGCTTCCCTGTAGATGTCCAAAACGGTCTTGTTCAGCCGGCACTGAACAACGATCGCATCGGGCATCAGCGTCTGCCTAAGCCAGGACTTGCCCGATTTACTTGCCCCCTTCAAGGCTAGATGCGAACGCCTTTTGAGCAAGCGCTTGAGCTTTCCGTCTAGGGCGCCTCGGTCGACGTACGAGTCCTTCAAGACAGAGTTTGAGACGCCGAAAACCTCGTTGACTTTCAGGGGGGAGCGACCGAACGGCATCTCGAAACTCTACCTACTCATGGCCGCTGATCGAAGCTGCTCACCTGCTTGTGCCTCACGACCACGACGCGCTCTAGGTTCGAGCCCGTCGACTGCTGGCCGCTCCGCCGGGCAGATCTGCTCACCCGCCGGCGCCATCAGCTGGCGGTCGCGACGACTCTCCCGTGTGCACGAGCACAGTGCGATAGAGCGTGGCCCGGCTCACGCCGAGGTCCTTGGCCACCGACGTCACCGTGGCACCGGGCCGGGCGAGCAGGGACCGCGCGGCCTCGATCCGCGCTGGCGTCATCACCGTCGGGCGCCCGCCGCGGCGGCCTCGGGCTCGAGCTGCTTCGAGGCCGGCCATCGTGCGGTCGCGGATGAGCTGGCGCTCGAAGTCGGCCAGGGCACCGAAGATCGAGAAGACGAGCCGGCCGCCGGCGGTGGTCGTGTCGATGGACTCGGTCAGGGAACGAAAGCCCACTCCCCTGCCCTCGAGCTCGGTAATCGTGGCCAGGAGGTGCGGCAGGGACCGACCGAGGCGGTCCAGGCGCCAGACCACGAGGGTGTCGCCGGGCAGCAGCCGCTCCAGGAGCCGAGCGAGCTCGGGGCGGTCGTCGCGGCCGCCGGAGGCGACGTCGGTCCAGACCTGCGCGCACCCCGCCGCGGCCAGGGCGTCGGTCTGCAGCGAGGGATCTTGGGCGGTCGTCGAGACGCGGGCGTAGCCGAGGGCGTGTCCCATGCCCCAGAGCGTACGGAAACGGTTGGACAGTGGTTCCGCGACACCAAGGTTTCGGACACGAGTTCCGGACGCCACTCCCCCGGCGTGTCGCCTCGTCGGCGCGACTGTCGCTCAAACGATCGGATTAGGCCAGGGACACTCCGGTAGGAGGATCCCCACAACAACGGCGACCGAT
>NZ_CANMAA010000018.1 GCF_947495735.1 uncultured Pseudokineococcus sp. | reverse complement strand
GAGGTCCTCACCCTTCGGTCACGACGCGCTCACACGCTCACGTCGCACTCACCCGACCAACGTCCCTGGGCAGTACACCTAGCGGCAGGCCGATGGCGCCGTCGTCGAGGAGCGCCGGGCGAGCCGATAGCTGATGGGCTGATGGGACGACTTGTGGGCCCGGGTCCTCGACCTGTCGGCGGTCGCTCAACGTCGTCAGAGCAGGTGGTGGACCACTCCGCTGGGGCTGGGGATGGCGTCGTGGTACCGGTCGTCGAGCTCGTCGGTCGAGGCCCAGAGCCGGGTGCCTGAGCTTCCTGGTGGGCGACGAGCTCGTCCTCGCGGGGAACGACGTCGTCCTGCTCTCGCCAGCCGGTGCCGTCCATGTGCCTCCACGCCCTCCGGCCTGGACGCGCACGGGATCGTGCGCCACCTGACCGACGTCGAGCGCTCCTGGCTGCGCGACGTCTTCGCCGGCCACGAGGAGCTGGTCTTCGAC
This sequence comes from uncultured Pseudokineococcus sp., assembly GCF_947495735.1. GTDB lineage: Bacteria > Actinomycetota > Actinomycetes > Actinomycetales > Quadrisphaeraceae > Pseudokineococcus. The sequence continues at coordinate 58,832 of NZ_CANMAA010000018.1, read as the reverse complement.
TGGACCGACGACCCCGACGGCGAGCTGCACGTGCCCGACGGCGCGACGATGGAGCAGCTGCTCGCGGAGTACGCGGCTGGAGCCGCGCGCTGCGACGCGGTCGTGGCCGCGCACCAGCTCGACGACGTCTCGGCTCGCCGCGGGTTCTCGCTGCGCTGGGTCCTGCTCCACCTCCTCGAGGAGACGGCGCGGCACCTGGGCCATCTCGACCTGCTGCGCGAGCTCGCCGACGGCAGCACCGGAGAGGAGCCCATCGGCTGACGCCGAGGTCGTCTTGTCCCTCCCGCTCCACGAGCCCTCTGCGCGGAGGTCTCCTAAGGGGCGATGAGAGCGCAGGCGACGCGCCTGGCGGTGCCCGGTGTCTCCTGGTCGGGACCGGCGGGGATGCCGGCGACGTCGCCGGCGCCCGAGTGCACCATCACGGTGGTGCCGTCGGCGTCGGTGATGTCGTCGACGGTGAAGGCGTCGGTCACGAAGCTCAACGAGGCATCACCGGTGCTGAGCACGTACAGGGACGCCAGCTCGCCCGACGGCGGCCCCTGGTCGCCGGGGCCGACATCCAGGTAGCCGCCGGCCGAGAGGAAGCCGCCTGTCATGGACGGGTCGCTCGGGCTCTGGCTGCCCGGCTCGCACAGACCGGTCTCGTACAGGTGCAGGCGGTGGTAGCCCGCTTCCAGGCCGCTGTCGGTCAGGATGACCTTGACCACGGTCCCTTCCGGGACCGGGTCCATGCCCACCACGCCGATCTCGGTCCCCTCGGGGTCGACGAGCGCAGCCGTGAGCACTGCGACGCCGGCGGTTCCCGGGTCCATCGCCGAGTACCCGGAGTCCAGGCCCTCCTCGTCCACCGACACGCCCGGGTCCTCGGTCTCGACGTCGGCGGCCTCCTCACCGCTGCACCCGGCGGCCAGGAGGAGGGGCACGCCGGCGAGCGTGAGGGCGCGAAGCACGGCAGAAGGCATGGGGGTCTCCGAGGTGCAGGGGGCTGGACCCTCCCGAGTGTCCGCCGCATCCGAGGAGTTGTCGTCATGAATGCCTCGACCTGCCTGCACAGATCGATAACAGACCTCGTGGTCTGCAGGTTCTGGGTGAACTTCATGACAAGCACATGACGAAATGGGTCAGAGGCTCGTCCCGGTTGGCGCTCTGCCGACGAACCACCCATCGTCGGAGCGCGCCGCGGGGGGGCTGAGCTTCCCGATCGGCTTGCGCACGGATCCCGTGCGGATCCCCTGCCGAGCCCGAGCCAACCCGGGCGACCCCCGGGGCAGCCGGGCCCGCAGGCGCCCGCCGATGTCAGCCGCGACGTCCGAAGCGACGCCACCCGAAGGAGTCTGGACGATGAGCACGGGCAGCAGTCCTCATGCCAGCGGCAGCGAGCAGCGCCACGACGACTCCCACCACGACGAGCGGCAGCACGACGGCAGAGGAATGGGCCGCAGCTGGAAGATGTACCTCCGCTTCGCCGCCATGATCACGACATCGATGTTCGTCATGTACTGGGTGATGTTCGTCGGCTCGTGGGAGCTGAGCCATGTGCGTCTCAGCGAGAGCCGCGTCTTCATGGCCATCACCATGGGCGGGACCATGGGCCTGGTGATGATCGCCTGGATGCTCGACATGTACAAGAACACGAAGCTCAACGCGGTCGTGGTGGCGGCCAGCCTGGTGCTGCTCGGCGGCGGCATCGCCCTCGACCGCAGCCAGGTGACGGTCCAGGACGTGAGCTGGATGAGGGCGATGATCCCCCACCACTCCCTGGCCATCACCCGCTCCGAGCGCGCCGACATCTCCGACGTCCGGGTCTGCCAGCTGGCCTCCGAGATCATCGGGGCCCAGATCCGGGAGATCGACGAGATGGACTGGCTCATCCAGGACATCCAGGAGAACGGCGAGGCCGAGACGCTCGAGCAGGCGCAGCTGCGCCCGGTGCCGGAGTTCGAGCCCCCGACCCTGCGCGAGTGCCCTCCTGCGGGGTGAGTCCAGCGGGGCGGCCGCACCACGGAGCACGAGGCGTCGAGGCAGTGGCGCCCGCCCGGCTCCACGACGTCCCCGACAGGTCCACCGACGCGCACTGCTCCTGCTCGCGCGGCAGGCCCCTGCGCGACAGGGGGTCACGGGCTCAGGCGCCATACAGGGCGGGGCGTGGTCCTCGGCGCAGCAGTCGGGCGAGCCGCGGGTGACGGGTGCTGCGGGTGAGGGCTGACGTCGACGCGCGGACCTCCGCACCCGCCGACGCTGCCGCGACGAACGACGTCGTCCGCGTCGCCGTCCGCCGCACCGCGCGCAGCCGCGCCGGCAGCGGCTGCTCACGACGCCGGCTGGGTGGGTCCTCGGACACGGCGGAGCCCGCCCGCCCCGGAGGGGGCGGGCGGGCTCCGGTCGTGCTCGTGGGTCAGGCCCCGAGGGGGCTCGGTCCCACGTCGGGGATCAGACGGCGCGGACGCCCTGGGCCTGGGGGCCCTTCTGGCCCCGGCCGATCTCGAACTCCACGGTCTGGCCCTCGTCCAGGCTGCGATAGCCCTGGGCGTCGATCTCGCTGTGGTGGACGAAGAGGTCAGCGCCGCCGTCGGTGGGGGTGATGAAGCCGAAGCCCTTCTCGGCGTTGAACCACTTGACTGTTCCCTGTGCCATGCGAACCACTCCTCACGGGTGTCGGTCCCGCACCGTGCGGGACCGGCCGACCCACGCGGCGGCGTCGCGACCTCGCTCGTCGAGGCCCGACCACCGCCGCACTGCTACCGGGGACGTGGCGAACACGACACACGGAACTGGACGACCAGGGGCTGCAGCGTCTCGGCGGGGCCGTGCATTCCGCCGGTGGGGCGGTCAGTCGTCTGGACCGGGGCCGTCAGCGCGCCTCGGGGTCGCGGGCGTGCAGGGCGACCGTGCCGCGGGGAGTGGGGGCGTCCGCGCCCAGGGGACGCCGCCGTCCCGTCTGTCAGGGCAGGCCGGCGAGGCGCAGGAGCGCCGCGGCGGCGGCTGCGGCGACCACCACGACGACGAGCGGCGCCCTGCGCCACGCGAGCAGGCCGCCGACGAGCACGCCCGCGGGTCGGGCCACCCCCGCCGGGCCGCCGTCGGCGAGGACGGCCGAGGTGACGACGAGGGCCGTCAGCAGCACGACGGCGGCCGCGGTGACGACCCGCTCGAGGCCGGCGGGCAGCTCGGTGCGGGCGCGCAGCCACGGGCCCGCGGCGCGCATCGCCCACGTCCCGGCGCCGAGGACGGCGATGGCGAGCAGCAGCCCGGCCGTGCTCACGCGCTCACCTCCGGCACGCGCACGGGCGTCGCGGGGCGGGTCCGGCCGAGCAGGACGAGCCCGAGGAGCGCCACGAGCACCGGCAGGCCCGCGGGCAGCACGGGCGTGAGGACCACGGCGAGCACGGCCCCCGCCAGCGCCGCGCGGCGGGTGCCGGCGTCGTCGCGCAGGGCGGGGAGCACGAGGGCGAGCAGCAGCGCGGGGAGGGCGGCGTCGAGGCCGAGCGCCGTCGTGTCCAGCGCCGAGCCCGCTGTCGCGCCGGCCAGGACGCCGACGTTCCAGGCGGCGAAGAGGAAGAGCCCGCACGCCCAGAAGGCGCGGCGGCGACGGCCCGGGTCGCGCTGCGCGAGCGCCATCGCGGCGCTCTCGTCGATCAGCAGGTGCGCCGCGAGCGCCCGCTGCCACGGCCCGCCGCGCCCGACGACGTCGGCCAGGGCCATGCCGAAGGGCAGGTGCCGGGCGTTGACGAGGAGGGCGGCGGCCACGGCCGCGAGCGGTCCGGCACCCGCGGCCAGGAGGCCGACGAGGAGGAACTGCGAGGCGCCGGCGAAGACGACGACCGACATGAGGACCGGCGCCCACAGCGGCAGGTCCGCCGCGACGGACACCGCGCCGAAGGCGACGCCGACCACGCCGGCGGCCAGGGCGGCCACGCCGGCGTCGCGGGCGAGGTCGGGCTCCAGACCCACCCGAGTCAGCGCTGTTCGGTACGGCGAACGCATGATCGGTACAGTGGTCGCACCCGTCGTCGTTCGTCAAGTCGTCCATGACGACCGGCAGAGCGAACGACTCGTGACCGCCACGGAGGACCCGATGGACCGGCGCACCACCGCACCGCTCGACGTCATCGCGCGCGCGCTCGTCCGCGAGCGGGGTCGGCGCGACATGTCCCTGACCGAGCTGGCACGGCTGGCGGGCGTGGCCAAGTCGACGCTGTCCCAGCTGGAGCAGGGCACCGGCAACCCGGGCATCGAGACGCTGTGGGCGCTCTCGACCGCCCTCGAGGTCCCGGTGACCCAGCTGCTCCAGGACGAGGCGCCCGTCGTCCAGGTGGTGCGGGCGGGTGAGGGGCTCGTCCTCGAGTCGGAGAGCTCGGACTACCTCGCGACGCTCCTGGCGCCGTGCCCCCCGGGCGTGCGCCGCGACGTCTACCGGCTCGTGGCGGAGCCGGGCACCCCGCAGCGGTCCGAGGCCCACCTGCCCCGGGTCCGCGAGCACGTCGTGCTGTGCACGGGCCGGGCCGAGGTGGGGCCCTCGTCGGCGTCCGTGGAGCTCGGGCCGGGCGACTACGTGAGCTACCCCGCGGACGGCCCCCACGTCTTCGCCGCCCTCGAGCCGGGCACGACGGCGGTGCTCGTCTCCGAGCACGCCTGAGGCGCCATCACGTCTGCGGGCGGCTGAGGTAGCCGCCCCGGTCGTCGACGCGGCGCAGACCACCCGAGCGACCACCCCGGCCTGGTCCGGACCCGCGGTGCACCAGGCTGTCACCGGACCCGGCACCAGGGCCGGTCGGCCCGGACGTCCCTGCTCGCGCGGGGCAGCCGCGCCGGACGGCGCGCCGACCGAGCACACCGACCCAGGAGACGACGTGAGCGCACCGACCAGCCCGAGCACCGGGGGTTCCCCCGCCGTGCAGGCCCCCAGCGAGTCCGTGCTGCGGGCGCTGCCGAAGGTGAGCCTGCACGACCACCTCGACGGGGCCCTGCGACCGCAGACGATCATCGAGCTCGGCGGAGCCGCGGGCCTGGAGCTGCCGACCACGGACGCCGACGAGCTCGGCGCCTGGTTCCTGGGGCAGTCCACCACCGGGTCGCTGGTGGACTACCTGCGCTCCTTCGACATCACCACCGCGGTGATGCGCGACGCGGCCGGCCTGGAGCGGGTGGCCAGGGAGTACGTCCTGGACGTCGCGGCCGACGGCGTGGTCCACGGCGAGGTGCGCTGGGCGCCCGAGCAGTCGGCCACCGCCGGGCTGTCGCTGGACGGCGCTGTCGAGGCTGTCCTGGCGGGGCTCGAGGCGGGCGCCGCGCAGGTGCGCGCGGCGGGTGGCTCGACGACGGTCACCCTGCTGCTGTGCGCCATGCGCCAGGGCGACCGGTCCGACGAGATCGCCGAGCTCGCCCTGCGCCACCGCGACCGCGGGGTGGTCGGCTTCGACATCGCCGGGCCCGAGAAGGGCTTCCCGCCCAGCGCCCACCGGGCCGCCTTCGAGCGCCTCGCCGCCGCGCACCTGCCGATCACGGTGCACGCCGGTGAGGCCGACGACCTGCCCAGCATCGCCTCCGCCCTGCTGGACGGGCGCGCCCTGCGCCTGGGCCACGGCGTCCGCCTCGCCCTGGACATCACCGAGGTCGACGGCCGTCCCGTCCTGGGGCCCCTGGCCACGTGGGTGCGCGACCGCGGCATCGCCCTCGAGCTCAGTCCCACCTCCAACCTGCACACCGGCGCCTTCGCGCACTGGGGTCATCGCATGACCGACCACCCGTTCGACCTGCTGCACCGCAGCGGGATGGCGGTCACGGTCAACACCGACAACCGGCTGATGAGCGCGACCACGCTCACCGCCGACCTGGCCGCCCTGGTCGAGGCCTTCGGCTACGGGCTGGCCGAGCTCGAGGAGTTCCAGCTCAACGCCGCCCGGGCCGCCTTCCTGCCCGCCCCCGCTCGCGCCGACCTCGCCGAGACGGTCCGCACCGGCTTCGCCGTCGCGCGTGACAGCGCCTCCGGAGCCGACGGCTGAGCCGACCGGGGCCTCAGGCGCTCCCCCCGTCTCGGACGGCGCCTGCGGTGCGACGACCAGTGCTCGACGCCGGGACGCCGGCCGCGGGGACGTCCGCGCGGTCCGCGTCGACGCGACACGCCCGAGCCGTCAGGGGAGGGCGGTGTCCCCTTCCCGAGGGGCGCCGGTCGTCCGCGAGCCCGAGCGCCAGGAGCCCGTCCTGGGGGCGGCTCAGGCGCTGAGGTCGACGGCGACGGTCCGGCCGTCGCGGGCCGAGGTCTCGGCGGCGTCGGCGAGCAGCAGCGCCGCCCGTCCGTCCTCGAAGCCCGGGCAGGTCAGGGGGGCTCCGCGGACGGCGTCGAGGAAGGCCTCGAGCTCGGCGGCGTAGGCCTGCCGGTAGCGCTCGAGGAAGGGGCGCTGGAAGGCGGGGCCCGCGTCGCCGGAGGCCGCGGTCGAGGACCGCACGAGGGTGTCGGTGACGTTGCCGACCGACAAGGTGCCCGACGGGCCCGTCGCCTCGAGCCGCTGGTCGTAGCCGGCCGCGCAGTGCCGGGAGTTGATGATCGTCACCGACTCCCCACCCGCCCCCTGCAGGGTCACGACGGCGCCGTCGTAGTCGTCCAGGCCGGCGATGACGTCGGAGAACTGGCGCAGGCCCACGGCCGTGACGGCCACGACGTCGGGCACGAACCAGCGTGCGGTGTCGAGGTCGTGGATGGTCATGTCGCGGAAGATCCCGCCGGAGACCCGCAGGTACTCCGCCGGCGCCGGCTCGGGGTCGCGGCTGGTGATGACCAGCTGCTCCAGGGGGCCGACCTCGCCGGCGGTGACCCGTCGGTGCAGCTCGGCGAAGTGCGGGTCGAAGCGGCGGTTGAAGCCCAGCGCGACCGGGACCGCGGCGGTCCGGGCGCGTGCGCGGAGCCCGTCGACGCGGGTGATGTCCAGGTCGACGGGCTTCTCGCAGAGCACGGGACGGCCGGCGTCGAGGCAGGCGCCGATGAGGTCGACGTGCGTGGGGGTGGGGGAGGCGATGACGACGGCGTCGACGTCGTCGGCGTGGACGGCGTCGAGCGCGTCGGTGACCGCCCGGCCGCCGTGGCGGGCCGTGACGGCCTGCGCGCCCGGCAGGACCGGGTCGGCGACGACCTGCAGCGCGGCGCCGCGCGCGCGGTCGACGTTGGCGGCGTGCACCTGGCCGATGCGGCCGCTGCCGATGAGGGCGATGCGCACGGGCTGCGAGTGGCGGGTGTCCACGGGGTCTCCTCGTCGTCGAGCAGGGCCTGCGCCCGTGTCGAGCGCCGCGTCGAGCGCTATGTTGTCACGACAATGTGACGTCAGCACCGACGCTGCAGCAGGTGTCGCGGCGGCGTCGACGCGGGCGGGACCACGAGGAGGTGGCCGGATGAGGCTGGCGGTCTGCGCGGAGATGGTCTTCACCGACCTCCCGCTGCCCGAGCGCGTGCGGCGCCTGGGGGCGGCCGGCTACGGCGTCGTCCTGTGGGACTGGCGGGGCGCGGATCTCGGGGCGCTGGCCGTCCTGCGCGAGGAGGGCGTCTGGTTCTCCTCGATGACGGGCTACGTCGAGGGCGCGCTGGCCGACCCGGACGGCGCCGCTCGGCTGCTGGCGACGGCCGAGGAGTCGGTCCGCGCCGCTCGGCCGCTCGGCGTCGAGCGCCTCAACGTGCACGGCACCGGGCTCGGCCCGGGCGGGCTGCCCGTCGTCCCGAGCAGCGGGGCGACGCCGGCGATGTGGCTGCGGGCGCTGCGGACCCTCGACCGGCTGGCGGCGCTGGGGGAGCGGCACGAGCAGGTCTTCGTCCTCGAGAACCTCAACACCGCCGTCGACCACCCCGGTGTCCCCTTCGCCCGGGCCGCCGACACGATCGCCCTGGTGGAGGCGGTCGACTCCCCCTACCTGCGGCTCAACCTCGACCTCTACCACGCGCAGATCGGCGAGGGGAACCTCGTCGAGCTCGTCGAGCGGGCCCTGCCGCTGATCGGGGAGGTGCAGGTCGCCGACGTCCCGGGCCGCTGCCAGCCCGGCACCGGGGAGATCCACTACCCGGCCGTCGCCGCCGCCCTGCGGCGGGGCGGCTACGAGGGCGTCGTCGCGCTCGAGGCCTACGCCCGCGGCGAGGTCGACGCTGCGCTGGCGGACTTCCGCGACGCCTTCCGCGGAGACCCACCCGCCCCGTGCCCGGACGTCTGACGAGGACGCCGGAGCGGGCAGGAGCACCGCCGACCACCTGACCGGGCGCGCGCCCACGACGTCGAGGAGACGAGCACGTGAAGATCGGTCTGATCACTGACTCCCTGGGCCACCTGCCCCTGACCGACGTCCTGGACCTCGCGGCCCACCTGGGCTTGGACGAGGTGGAGATCGCCACCGGCGGCTGGTCGCGGGCTCTTCACCTGGATCTGCCCGACCTGCTGGCCGGGCCCAGCCGGCGCGACGAGCTCTTGAGCCAGGTCCGCGACCGCGGTCTGGCGCTGAGCGCCCTGAACGCCAACGGCAACCAGCTGCACCCGCTCACCGGGCCCGCCCACGACTCCGTCGTGCGCGACACCATCCGCGCCGCGGCCCTGATGGAGGTGCCGACCGTCGTGCTGATGTCCGGGCTGCCCGCCGGCGCCGCCGGTGACACCAGCGCGAACTGGGTCACCACCGCCTGGCCACCGGAGAACCTCCGCGTCCTGGCCTACCAGTGGGACGAGGTCGCCCTGCCCTACTGGCGCGACCTGGCGGCCTTCGCCCACGAGCACGGGGTGCGCCTGGCCGTGGAGGCCTGCGGAGCGCAGCTGGTGCACGACGTCTCGGGGTTGCTGCGCCTGGTCGAGCACGTCGCCGACGCCGTCGGCGAGGGGGTCGTGGGCGCCAACCTCGACCCGTCCCACCTGATGTGGATGGGCGCCGACATCCCGAGCGTCATCGGTGCCCTGGGCCCGCACATCACCCACGTCCACGCCAAGGACATCCGCGTCAACCACGGCCCCGCCGCCCGCGACGGGCTGCTGGACACCACCGACATCACCCGCCCCGGCGAGCGCGCCTGGAACTACGTCACCCTCGGACTGGGCCACCCCCGGGGTGCGACGTTCTGGGCCGACTTCGTCTACCACCTGCGCGCAGCCGGCTACGACGGAGTGCTCAGCATCGAGCACGAGGACGCCCTCGTGAGCTCCCGCGAGGGCGTCGAGCGCGCAGCCGGCCTCCTGAAGCAGGTCGCGCTGCGCGCACCGGCCGACTGGCGCCCGGCCGCCATCTGAGCCGGCACCAGCCGGCCGACTGCCCACCGCCGTCCCGCCCGACCTCGGCGACGGCTCCGGCGTCGGAGCGTCCGGCTCGGCGCCGGAACAGCGCGCTCGCCGCGGGTGCTGGGACGGCATGAGCACCCCCGAGAGCGCGTCCTCGTCCCAGGCCTCCGCCGCGTCCGTCGACCTCGGCGCGCGCTGGGCGGGCGACCCCGGCACCGACCGCGCCCCGACGCCGGTGCGGGAGCCGTCGGAGGGCGCCCACGCCCTGGTGGTGGGCGCCACGGGCATCACCGGCTCCGCGCTCGTGCGCCAGCTCGTCGAGGCGGGGTGGCGCACCACGGGCCTGTCCCGCCGCCCGCCCGCCGACGGGCGCGCCGCGCACGTGGCCGCCGACCTCACCTCGCGGGCCTCGCTCGAGGAGGCGCTGGCCGACCTGCGCCCGACGCACGTCTTCATCGGCGCCTGGGCGCGGCAGGCGACCGAGGCCGAGAACATCCGCGTCAACGGCGGGATGGTCCGCGACCTGCTCGCCGTCCTGGGCGCCCAGGGCTCGCTGCGGCACGTGGCGCTCGTCACCGGCCTCAAGCACTACCTCGGGCCCTTCGAGGCCTACGGGCAGGGTGAGATGCCCGACACGCCGTTCCTCGAGGACGCCGCGCGCCTGCCCGTGGACAACTTCTACTACGCCCAGGAGGACGAGCTCTTCGCCGCGGCCGAGCGAGACGGGTTCTCCTGGAGCGTGCACCGCTCGCACACCGTCGTCGGACACGCCGTCGGCAACGCGATGAACATGGCCTCCACGCTCGGCGCCTACGCCGGCGTGCAGCGCCACCTGGGGCGGCCGCTCGTCTTCCCGGGGTCGCGCGCGCAGTGGGACGGCGTCGTCGACCTCACCGACGCGGACCTGCTGGCCGACCACCAGCTCTGGGCGGCGACGACCCCGGCGGCGGCGGACGCGGCGTACAACGTGGTCGACGGCGACGTCGTGCGCTGGCGGCGCCTGTGGCCGTCGCTGGCCGCGCACCTGGGCGTCGAGGCGCAGGGCCCCGGGGAGGAGCCGGCGCCGCTGGAGGAGCAGATGGCCGGCGCCGAGGGCGTCTGGGCCGAGCTCGTGGCCGCGCACGACCTGGTCGAGCCCGACCTGGCCCGGGTGGCGTCCTGGTGGCACACCGACGCCGACCTCGGGCGGCCCATGGAGGTGGTCGCGGACATGACCCGCAGCCGCCTGCTCGGGTACACGGGCTGGGTGAGCACCGAGCGCGCCCTCCTGCGCCGCGTCGACGCCTACCGCGCGGAGCGCCTCGTCCCCTGAGCACCGGTCACGAGCGGCTCCTCCCGGTCCCCGGCACCGGGAGGAGCCCGGCTCCCGGAGGACCTCGTGCACGACGTCGAGGCGGTCGTCGAGGACCTCGGCGGAGGTCGTCCTGACCCCAGCAGGCCGGCAGCGCGGCTCGAGGCCCTGCGCCGGTGACGGGGAGCGGCGGGGCGCCGGTGGTCAGCCGCCGGTGCTGCTCGCCGCCGCGGCGGCGAACCGCCCGGACAGGACGGCGAACGCGCGGGCGAGCTCCGGGGGGCTGGCGGTGAGGACGTCGGCGTCGTAGCGGGCGACGGCGGCGGCGACGCCGACCCAGGACCAGGCGCCCAGGGTGAGCCGGCAGCGCTCGGGTCCGAGGGGCTCGACGACGCCGTCGTGGGCGAAGGGGGTCACGTCGGCGGCCGGCAGGGCGAGCTCGACGGTGCCGGTGCACGGCCAGCTCCCCGAGCCGCTGGTGGAGCCCTTGAACACGCTGTCGACGAAGGTGGCGACGTCGCCACCGGGCACCTGGCGGGGGGTGAAGCGGGGCCCGGTCGGGATGCGGGGGACGAGCCGGTCGGCGCGGAAGGTGCGCCAGTCCCCGCGGTCGAGGTCCCAGGCCAGCAGGTACCAGCGTCCGTCGCGGGCGACCAGGTGGTGCGGCTCGACGCGGCGGGGCGGGGCGGGGTCCTGGCCTCGGGTGGCTGCCGACGACCGGTCCGCAGCGGGTGGGGCGGCGGCTGACCGATCAGGTGTGGTGTGGTCGAAGCGCAGGACCTCGTGGGCGCGGACGGCTGCGGTGAGCGCGACCAGGACCGCCGGGTCGACGTCCGGGGTGGCGCTCCGGGCCAGGGGGGTGACCTGGACGGCGTCGACGCGGTGCCGGAGCCGAGCGGGCATCACCTGGCGCACGGTGGTCAGCGCGCGGGCGGCGGCCTCCCCGATGCCGGCGCCGCTGGTGGCGGCGAGCTGGAGGGCGAGGGCGAGGGCGACGGCCTGGTCGTCGTCGAACAGCAGCGGCGGGAGCTCGGAGCCGGCGCCCAGCCGGTAGCCGCCGTCGGGACCCTTGAACGCCTGCACGGGGTAGCCGAGCTCGCGCAGCCGGTCGACGTCCCGGCGCACCGTGCGAGGCGTGACGTCCAGCCGCTCGGCGAGGGTGGCGCCGGGCCAGTCCCGGCGCGCCTGCAGCAGGGACAGCAGGGTCAGCAGCCGCGACGAGGTCCCGGTCCTCTCGGTCATGCCGCCATGGTGACGGAAGAAGAGGACTCGACCTGTCCTCTTCATCGGGGAGTGTCCTGTCGTCGCCACCGCAGGGGTGGCGCACACGGCCGAGGAGCACCCCATGAGCATCACCACCACCACGCACCTGAACTTCCGCGGCCAGGCCGCTGAGGCGCTGGACTTCTACGCGTCCGTGTTCGGCGGGCAGGTCATGGCCTTCACCTTCGCCCAGGGCGGGGACGAGCAGGACGCCGCCGACGGCGCGGTGGCCGAGCAGATCAAGTGGGGCGGGGTCAGTGCGCCCAACGGGTTCTCGGTGATGGCCTTCGACGTGCCGCCGGGGCGGGCCCATGACGCGGGCACCGACGCGGTGTACGTCTCGGTGCGCGGGGACGACGCCGAGGAGATCACCAGCTGCTGGCAGGCGCTGACCGTCGGGGGGACGGTGCGCGCCGACCTCGCCCCCGCCGGCTACGCGCCGCTCTACGGGATGGTCACCGACCGCTTCGGGGTGACCTGGGTGCTGGACGTGCTCCCGCCCTACAACGGCTGACGGCTGCTCGGGGCGAGGGACCAGCGGCCCTCGCCCCAGCCCGGCTCTCGGCGCGGCGCGGCGCGGCGCGGCGGGACCTCACCACGCGGCTCGGTGCGGGTGCCATCCGCTGCCGGCCGGCTCCCCGTCCTGACCGAGGACCTCGTGCTCGCGCGCCACGGCCCGCCTCCGCCGTCGCCGCGTGCGGCGCTGCGGCAGGAGGCCTCGGCCCGTGCCCCACAGCAGCTCGGCGTCGCGCCGCCCACCTCACCGACGAGGCCGTCCCGCACCGCGTCCTGGCCGTCTTCGGCGCGCCACCACCGGACGCCCGTCCCGTCCGGCCCGGCGCCGTCGGTGGTGGCGTCGCCGAGGGGCGGGCCGGAGCGCCGGTGGTGGGTCGCCTCCTGAGCAGCCCTGAGTAGCCCTGAGCGGCTGTCTCCTGGTCCGGCCGGCAGCCCTGGGGGAAGCAGTCATGTCACGGTGCGGGCTTCGCCGAGGCGTGCGGCGTCCTGCCCGCGGGCCGTGGCGCACGCCCGCCGGACGGCGACGGGCGCGACGCCACCCCCGACCGGGCCCGGTCGGTCACCTGCACCGTCGTGACCCGACCTCGCGGTGGACGCACCTCTGAGCCCCGCCGCGGACCCGTGCGGTGGCGTCATGACGACGGGTCGGCTGCGTGCGGCCCGAGGAGCAGGGCTGCGGCGACGGCGCCGGCGGCGGTGCGCACGTGGTTCCACCGGCCCCAGGCCTCGGCGTAGGCGGTGACGTCGAGCTGGAGGCCGGCGAGGCGGTCGTTGAGCGGGACGTTCGCGGCCACGGTCACCAGGACGACGCCGACCAGGTACGTCGCGGACCCGGCGGCGACCCAGCCGTCGCCGCGGCGCAGCGCCAGGACGCCGGTGAGGGCGCATGCCGCCGCGGTGCCGAAGAGCGCGACCATCAGGGGAGGGCGGACGGCGAGGACGTTGATCGAGCGCATCGCCGCGGCGGCGTCGGCGGCGGGCAGCCGCCCGAGAGCGGGCAGGACGAACGCCGAGAAGGCGAAGAAGACGCCACCGACCAGAGCCGACCCGATCCCGGCGGCCAGGACGAGACCTCGCATCAGCCCCACCCCCCGCTGGCGGCGACCCGATGGGCGTAGTCGGCGAAGGTCCGCGGGGCGCGGCCCAGCGCCTCCTGCATCCCGTGGCCGAGGTGCTCGCCGCGGCCGTCGAGGACCTCGGTGAACAGGTAGACGAGCAGGTCCACCACCTCGGACGGCAGGTGCTGGTCCTCGAGCCCCTGCCGGTAGGCGTCCACCGGCACCTGCTGGTAGCGCACCGGCCGGCCCAGGGCGGCCGAGATGCACGCCAGCGCGTCGGGGAAGGTCAGCATCTGCGGGCCGGTGACCTCGTACGTCGCCCCGGCGTGCCGGGCGTCCAGCAGGGCGGCGGTCGCGACGTCGGCGACGTCCTCGACGTCGACGAAGGGCTCGCGCACCGCGCCGACCGGCAGCCGGACCAGGCCGGCGCGGACCTGCTCGAGGAGGAGCTTCTCGTCGAAGTCCTGCATGAAGAAGCTCGCCCGCACCACCACGAGGTCCGGGGCCAGGGCGCGGACCTGGGCCTCGGCGCGCTGGGCCTCGGCCTCTCCGCGCCCGGACAGCAGCACCAGGCGCCCCGCTCCCCGATCGAGGGCGACCCGGGCCAGGTCGGTGACGACGTCCGGGGCTCCGGGGGCGGCGAGGTCGGGGGAGCAGACGACGAAGACCGCGCCGACGCCCTCGAGCACGAGCGCCCACGTGGCCGGGTCGGTCCACTCGAACGGCGGGGACCCCGCCCGTGAGCCGACCTGCACCTGGCGTCCGGACCGTCGCAGGCGGTCGGCCACGCGGCGGCCCGTCGTGCCCGTGCCCCCGAGGACCAGGACGGGCCGGGAGTCGTCGGTCGTGCGCGCTGGTGTCGTCATGGGTCCCAGCCAACGCCCCCGGCGTGCGCGCAGGACATGGGCCGGACGCGCGAGGGCATGCGCCGGCGTCTCACGAGGGGTGCGCCACGGTGCGGCGGGGTCCTAGCGTGCTCGGTCGTGGACCCCCTGGCCGGCCTGCTGGCCGGGCCCCGCGCCCGCGGTGCGTTCGTGCTGCGCAGCGACCTGTCCCCGCCGTGGGCGCTGGAGGTGGCCGACGGCGCCCCGCTGACCGTCGTCGCGCTCGTGACCGGCGCCGCCTGGCTGCTGCCCCAGCACGCGCCACCGCAGCAGCTCGGACCGGGAGACGTGGCCGTGGTCCGCGGCCCGGCCCCGTACGTCATGGCCGACGCCCCCGGCACACCGCCGCAGGCGGTCATCGGCCCCGGGCAGACCTGCACCACCCCCGACGGCGCCGAGGTAAGCCTGAGCTGGCGGGGCGCCCGCGTCTGGGGCTCACCCGACGTCGCCGCCGGGGCGACCCGGATGGTCACCGGCACCTACACCGACCACGCCGCCGTCAGCAGCCGCCTGCTCGAGGCCCTGCCGCCCGCCGTCGTCGTCCCCGCCACCGGCACGACCGGGCCCGTCGCGACCTGGCTCGCCTCCGAGGTCGCCTCCGAGGCCCCCGGGCAGGAGGCCGTCCTGGACCGCCTGCTCGACCTGCTGCTCGTCACCGCCCTGCGGGCCTGGTTCGACCGGCCCGACGTCACCGCTCCCGGCTGGTACGCCGCCGCCGCCGACCCCCTCGTCGGCCCGGCGCTGCGCCTGCTGCAGGACCAGCCGGCACGCCGATGGACCGTCGCTGCCCTGGCCGCGGCCACCACCACCAGCCGCGCCACCCTCGCCCGCCGCTTCACCGCCCTCGTCGGCCAGCCCCCGATGACCTACCTCACCGCCTGGCGCCTGGACCTGGCCGCCGACCTCCTGCTCGAGCCCGCCGCCACCCTGGCCTCCGTCGCACGGCGCGTGGGCTACAGCACCCCCTACGCCCTCAGCGCCGCGTTCACCCGCCACCACGGCCTGACCCCGACCGCCCACCGGCACCGCCGCCTCGGGCCGCCCGCGCAGGCGACCGCGCCCGGTGCCCTGGCCGCGTCCTGGTCGCCGATCGTCGGCGGACACCTGGAGCGCCGTCGCCAGCAGCAGCGGGCGTCGGTCGAGGCTCCGGCAGGCAGTCGGTGAGGGGACGGCGTGCGGAGGAGTTCCGCTCGTGCGGCTCTCCTCGCACCGGCGCTGGTCCGTCCGGGCGCTGGGGAGCCTCTCTCTGGGTGGTTGAAGGGTTGAGGAGATGGCGTCGAGGGTGTCGTCTGCCGTTGTCTGGGCTGAGGCAGCCACCCGGCTGCGCTCCACATCAGGGCAAACCCGCCGCGAGGCGGGGACGCAAAGCCAGGGGCCTTCTAGAAGGCGGCCCAGCTACCCAGGAGGCTGTCCCATGCACGCACGCACCGTCCTGCTCCCGCTCTGCCTGACCGGCGCCCTGCTCACCGGCCTGTCCGCCCCCGCCGTCGCCGCACCGCCGCGCGCGGCGGTCGACACCGACCGCGACGGGATGCCCGACGCCTGGGAGGCGACCCACAAGTTCAACTCCAAGAAGGCCGCCGACGCCCGCGCCGACGCCGACGCCGATGGGCTCAACAACCTCGCCGAGCACAAGCTGCGCACCTCCCCCCGGGACGAGGACACCGACGACGACGGCCACGACGACGCCGACGAGCGCACCACCCGCACCAACCCCACCGACACCGACACCGACCGCGACCGGATCCCGGACGGTGACGAGGACCACAACCGCAACGGCGTCGCCAACGAGGACGAGGACGACGCCCGCGAGACCTGCGCCGGCGACGACGACGACCTCGACCGCGACCACGTCGCCGACGAGGACGAGAACGAGCTGAAGCTCGCCGCCAAGGACGCCGACGCCGACGACGACGGCCTCCTCGACGGCGAGGAGGACAGCGACCGCGACGGCGAGGTCAACGAGGACGAGGACGACGCCGCCGACGACCGCTGCGACGGCGACCGCGACCGCGACGGGCGCCCCGACGAGGACGAGGGCGACACCTTCGGCGTCATCGCCTCCTTCGACGCCGCCACCGGCGCCCTGGTGATCACCGGCACCACCCTGACCTTCCGCGTCACCACCGGCACCGAGATCGAGGTCGAGGTCGTCACCACCGACGACGAGGGCGAGCAGGAGACCGACGACCGCGAGGGCACCACCGCCGACCTGGTCGAGGGCGCCGAGGTCGTCGAGCTCGACGTCGAGCGCGGCGTGCTGGAGGAGAACACCCTCCGCAGCGCCGCGAGCTGAGCCGCAGCAGCGAGGTCCCACCCCGCCACGACGCCCGGCTCCGTCCCTGGACCGAGGACGGAGCCGGGCGTCGTCCCGGACCAGCACCTGCGCCGGCTCAGCGGGGGTGCCACCGGCCGACGCGGGCCCACGTCGGCTCACGGCCGAGCGCCGACGCCCCCGCCCGCCGACGACGCCGGGGGACGGCGTCGGCGCGCGCGGCGCGCCCCCGTCCGCACGCCCGGCTCGTCGAGCCCGATCTTCGCGAGCTCGGCGGGGGTCCAGCCGGCCGACAGCGCCGCGGCGTGGCTGGTGGCGTAGTCGGCCTCGGCGGAGTCGAGGGCGGCGCGACGCGCCTCCCGCTCCGCCGCCGCACGGGCCAGGGAGCGCCCGGCGGCGGCGCGGGGGTCGTCAGGGGCGGTCAGCTCGATCTCCCCGCTCTCGTGTCCGTGCTCGTGGTGGGTCAGGCGCCGTCGGGCTCCAGGGAGCCCGACAGGACGTCGTCGCCGTCCATGATCCGGTAGGCGTAGCCCTGCTCGGCGAGGAAGCGCTGCCGGTGGGCGGCGAAGTCCTGGTCGAGGGTGTCGCGCGAGACCACCGTGTAGAAGCGGGCGGTGCGCCCGTCGGCCTTGGGGCGCAGCAGGCGGCCGAGGCGCTGGGCCTCCTCCTGGCGCGAGCCGAAGGACCCGCTGACCTGGATGGCGACGCTGGCCTCGGGCAGGTCGATGGAGAAGTTGGCGACCTTGCTCACGACGAGGACGGAGATCTCGCCGGTCCGGAAGGCCTGGAAGAGCCGCTGGCGCTCGGCCACCGACGTCTCGCCCTTGATGACCGGCGCGTCGAGGCGCTCGCCGAGGTCGTCGAGCTGGTCGATGTACTGGCCGATGACGAGGACCTGCTCGCCCTTGCTGGCCTCCACGACGCGCTGGACGACGCGCGTCTTGGACTCCGTCGTCGCGCAGAGCCGGTAGCGCTCCTCCGGCTCGGCCGTCGCGTAGAGCAGGCGCTCGCTGTCGGGCAGCGTGACGCGCACCTCGACGCAGTCCGCCGGGGCGATGTAGCCCTGCGCCTCGATGTCCTTCCACGGCGCGTCGTAGCGCTTGGGGCCGATGAGGGAGAACACCTCGCCCTCGCGGCCGTCCTCGCGCACGAGCGTCGCCGTCAGGCCCAGGCGCCGGCGCGCCTGCAGGTCCGCCGTCATCCGGAAGATCGGCGCGGGGAGCAGGTGCACCTCGTCGTAGACGATCAGGCCCCAGTCGCGGGCGTCGAGCAGCTCCAGGTGCGGGTAGACGCCCTTCCGGCGCGTCGTGAGCACCTGGTAGGTCGCGATGGTGACCGGCCGGACCTCCTTGCGGGTGCCCGAGTACTCGCCGATCTCGTCCTCGGTGAGGGACGTGCGCTTGATCAGCTCGTCCTTCCACTGCCGCGCCGAGACCGTGTTCGTCACCAGGATCAGCGTGGTCGCCCGGGCCTTGGCCATGGCGCCCGCGCCGACGAGCGTCTTGCCGGCGCCGCAGGGCAGGACGACGACGCCGGAGCCGCCGTCCCAGAAGCCGTCGACGGCCTCGGCCTGGTACGGCCGCAGCTGCCAGCCGGCGGTGTCGAGGTCGATGGGGTGCGCCTCGCCGTCGACGTAGCCCGCGAGGTCCTCGGCGGGCCAGCCCAGCTTGAGCAGGACCTGCTTGAGGTTGCCGCGCTCGCTGGGGTGGACGGCGACGGTGCTGCCGTCGATGCGCTCGCCGACGAGGGGGGCGACCTTCTTGCTGCGCAGCACCTCCTCGAGCACCGGGACGTCCACCGCGTGGAGCACGAGGCCGTGGGTGGGAGAGTCCACGAGCTGCAGGCGCCCGTAGCGGTCCATCGTGTCGGCGACGTCGACGAGCAGCGCGTGCGGCACCGGGTAGCGCGAGTGCTCGAGCAGGACGTCGACGACCTGCTCGGCGTCGTGCCCGGCGGCGCGGGCGTTCCACAGGCCCAGGGGCGTGAGCCGGTAGGTGTGCACGTGCTCGGGCGCGCGCTCCAGCTCGGCGAACGGCGCGATGGCCTTGCGGCACGCCGGTGCGTCGGGGTGGTCGACCTCGAGCAGCAGGGTCTTGTCGCTCTGGACGATGAGGGGTCCGTCGCTCACGCGAGTCCTTCCGGGCTGGTGCAGCGGGCGCACGGCGCGCGGGGGCGCCCGTGCCGACCTCAGGCCCAACCACGAGCGCGGTCCGTGGCTTCCCGTGCCGCGGGCGGCGGCCGACGAGGAGGATCGCGTGCGTGCGCACCGCTCCGGTCGCACGTCGGCGCGGTCCGAGGAGGCCCACGTGCGCGTCCTGCTCCTCACCGCGGGCAGCCGCGGTGACGTCGTCCCCTTCCTGGCGCTCGCCCGCCGCGCCCGCGCCGAGGGGCACGAGGTCCGGCTCGCGGTCACCCGCGAGTTCGTCGCCGAGGCGCGCGCCGGCGGGGTGGAGGTCGCCGTCCTCGACGGCGACTTCGCCGAGCTCGTCCGCCGGCAGGGCGTCTCGCCGTGGGCGGCCCTGCGCTCCTACCGCAGCACGGTCGCGCCGATGCTGGCCGCGGTGCTGTCCTCGGCCGTCGACGCGGCCCTGGACTTCCGGCCCGACGTGCTCGTGCACCACCCGAAGGTGCTCTCGGCACCGCTCGCCGCCGCGCACCTCGGCGTCCCGCACGTCCTCGTCGAGATCGTGCCGACCCTCACGCCCACGCGCGAGTTCCCCGCCGCCGGCCTCGGCGGGCGGGACCTCGGACCCCTCAACCCCCTGACCCACCGGGTGGTCGGTGCGGCGTCGTCCGTGGCCGCCGGGGCGCTGCGCGACGTCCGCGCCCGGCTCGGGCTACCCGCCCGCGGCCCCCTGCCGCCGCCGGTGACGACGCTGGTGCCCGTCAGCCCGGTCCTGCTGCCGCAACCGCAGGACTGGCCGGCCACCACGGTGGTGACCGGCGCCTGGCACGAGCCCGCCCCCGCCGGGGCGACGCGGGCCGACGCCGAGCTCGACGACTTCCTCGCGCGGGGCGACGTCGTCTGCGCCGGGTTCGGGTCGATGGCCGCGGGGGACGCCGAGCACCGGGCGCAGGTCGTCCTGGACGCCGTCCGCGCCGCCGGCCGCCGCGCCCTGCTCGTGACGGGCTGGGGCGGGCTGCGCCTGCCGCCCGGCCGGACCGGCGAGGACGTCCTCGTCCGCGCCGAGGTCGTGCACGAGGCGGTGCTGCCCCGGTGCGTCGCCGCGGTCCACCACGCCGGCGCCGGCACCGCGCACGCGGCCGTCCGCGCGGGGGTGGCGTCCGTCCCCGTGCCCTTCCTGGCCGACCAGCCCTTCTGGGCCGCCCGCCTGCACCGCCAGGGCCTGGCCGCGCGGCCGGTGCCCGCCCGCCGCCTCACCGCGGAGCGCCTCGGCCGGGCCCTGGCCGCCGGCGCCGAGCCGGAGCGCCTGGCGGCCGCCGCCCGCGCGATGGCCGCCGAGGACGGGTGCGGGAGCGCGCTGGAGCTCATCACCCGGTCGGGCACCGCGCGCCGCGCCTGAGGGGAGCGCGCGCAGCACCTGGAGGGGGCGCCGCCGGTCGACTGTCGCCCCGGCTCGCCCGGGGACGGCGCGGCCGCCCGGCTAGAAGCCGCCGAAGCCCGTGCTGGCCAGCCCGCTGAGCCCTCCGAGCACGGCGATGCCCAGCACGAAGGCCAGGACCAGCAGGAGGAGGCTCGCCGCGATGATCGCCACGAACACGATCCAGCCGGTGCGGGTCAGCCGCTCGGCGCGCTCGCGGTCGGTGGCGGCGCTGGTGGCGGCCACGATCCCGAGGATGAGCGCCGGCACGCCGGCCAGGGTCGCGAACCCGGTGAACACGCCGAGCCCCGAGACGACCAGGAGCACCACGGTCGACGTCGGCAGGCCCGCGCTGCTCGTCGCGCCGCCGCCGTAGCGGTCCTCGTGCTGCGGCCGGTCCCCGCCGTAGCGGACCGGCGAGGCGCCGCCGTCGCGCGCGCCCGAGGTCCAGGGGTCCGAGGGGGCCCCCCACCCGCCGTCGCCGGCGGGGGCGTCGGCCCGAGCGCCGGTCCGGTCGTCGGCGGAGCCGGGCCAGGGGCTCTGCGCGGGGCCCGCGGCGCCCGGGCCGTACGGGTAGTCGCCCGTCGGGACGTCGCGGCTGGGCTCCCGCCAGCTGCGGTCCGGACGGTCCTGCGGCTCCGGGTGGCTCACGGCTGCCTCCTGCGTCGGTGCGGAAGCCCGACGCTACCCCCGCGGCGCCGATCCCCTCAGCCGGGCGCCGTGCCCGTCACGCGGTGGACGGACAGGACGCGGACCGCGCCGGTGGTGAGGTCGCGGACCGTGATGCGCCCGCCCTCGACGGACAGCGGCTGGGCGTGCACCCGGCTGGGGCCGCCCGTCGTGTCGACGACGCCCACCCACAGCGGCCGTCGGTCCGCGGCGGCGCGGCGGAGCTCCGAGAGCGAGACGGCCGGGTCCGCCGGCGGCACGAGCGGGGCGCCCGGCGGCGGGGGCGGCGCCGCGGCGACGGCCTCGTCCCCCGCGCGCAGGGCGGCGACGACGCTGCGCGCCGTGGCGTCGTCGGGCGCGGTCTGCGCGGGGGCGGGCCGCGGGAGGCGCCGCGGCGGGGTCCGCCGCACGGTCGGGCGGTCGAGCACGAGGGCGCCGTCGGAGGACTCGGCGGCGGGGGCCAGGCCGAGCGAGCGCAGGACGCGCAGCACCTCCGAGGCGTCGGCGCGCGAGACGAGGACGGTCGGGGCCAGGCGTCGCAGGCCGAGCGCCGCGGCGCGCCGCTCCGCGAGCAGCTCGGCCAGCGAGGCCTCGTCGTCGCTGCGCAGGTAGGCGCCGGCCGAGCCGACGCGCACGCGCCCGTGCCGGCGGGCGACGTCGCGCACGAGGTAGGTCAGCGGCTGCGGCACCGGCGTCGCCGAGATGCGGCTCAGGAAGTCGAGCACGTCGTCGGCCGTGCGCCCGGCGTCGAGCGCCCGGCGCACGGTGCCGCCGTCGAAGCGGTAGACGGTGGCCCCGCCGCGGGAGTCGACGTCGGCGGCCAGCGACAGCTCGAGCTCCAGGTCTCGCTCCAGGGGGCCGGGCGCGACGGCGGTCAGGTCGGCCTGCAGCAGCACCTCCGACACCGGGGTCGGCAGGGCCTCGTCGAGCACGGCGGCCGCGGCCGCGCGGCGCCGGGCCCCCTCGTCGTCCTCGCCGGGGGCCGTCCCGCCGTCCCCGAGCAGCGCGCGGCCGGCGGCCGACAGCGCGCCGGAGCCGACGACGCCGAGCCACGAGGCCTCCTCGACGAGCGCGCGGAGCAGCTCGGCGTCGCGCGCCGGGGCCCAGCGGGGCCGCTGCCAGGCCAGGCGGTCGGCGAGGTCGGGGGCCGAGGCGCCCTCGCCCTCGGGCACCTCCCCGAGCGCGCGCAGCAGCAGCGAGCGCACGACGGCGGCCTGCGGCCGGGCGACGGCGTCGGACAGGGCGGCGCGGGCGCTGCCGCGGTCGTCACGCCCCCCGACGAGGGAGGGCAGCCGCGGCATGGCCACCCACGCCGACGCCAGCGCCGCCCAGCGCTCGCCGGTGCTGCCGTCGGCCCAGGCGTCGTAGCGTGGCGTCGGGGCCCAGGCCGGGTCGGCCTCGCCGTCCTCGGCGACGAGGCCGGCGGCCGCGGCCAGCTCGACGACGAGCGCGGCCGTGCCGGCGTCGACCTCGAGCTCGGTCGCGGCGCGCGCGAGCTCGCGGACCCCGAGGCCGCCCGAGCGCAGCAGGGACGCGGGTCGCTGGCCCCAGGAGCGGCCCAGCGCGTCGACGAGCCGCACGGCCTCGCCCGCGGCGCCCCCGGCGAGGGCGTCCCGGCGGCCCGCGGGGACGGCGCGGGTGGGCAGCGGCGGCGGCTCGAGGGCCGCGGGCTCGCGCAGCACGCGCCCCTCGCGCAGCGCGAGCCCCACCTCGCGGGGGAGCACGACGCGGCTGTCGCCGACCGGCACGATCAGGCCGCGGGCCAGCAGCCAGTCGAGCGGGGCGACGTCCCCGCGCTCGGCGCCCGCGTCGACGTCGCGGCGCGCCCGGGAGACCTGGCCGAGCGGGCCCCCGGCGTCGAGGCGGGACAGCAGGTCGCCCGTGCCCGCTGGGGCGGCGTCGAGGAGCGCCGCGAGGGCCTCGGGGGAGGCGAGGCGGGCGGCCAGGGCGTCGACGCCCTCGACGGCCGGCACCTCGAGCAGGCGGCCCAGCACCTCCACCCGGGGGCGCACGGACGGCGCCTGGTCGAGGAGGTCGGCGACCGGCGGTCCCAGCCCGGCCGGGTGCGGGCCCAGCGCGTCGGCGAGCACGGAGACGGCCGTGTGCTCGCGGGCGGTGCCCCACAGCAGGGCCAGCTCGCGCAGCCGGGCCAGCACGGGGGCGGTGCGCGTCTGCGGCAGCCCGCACGCGGCGGCGACGGCGGCCGTGGTGGTCGAGCCGCCCCCGCCCCCCGCGGCGACGACGACCGCCGCGAGGACGTCGAGCTCGGCGCGGCTGCGCGCGTCGACGGCGCGCTGGACGCTGTGGCGGGTGCTGGCCCGCACCGACAGCGCCCCGGTGTCGGCGGGCACGGGCGTCGCGAGGTCGGGGCGCCCCTGCAGCAGCGCGACGAGCGCGTCCTCGCCCCGGCCCCGCAGGTCGTCGGCCAGGCTGCGCGGCGCGCGGCTGCGCCCGCCCGACGACCCGGACGACGGGGCGGACGAGCCGGGGGCGGCGGGCGGCGGAGGCATCCGCACCACGCTAGGCGAGGGAGCGGCACGGCGCGTGACGGGCCCGCACGTCGGGGCGGTCGGGCGCCGGGGCGCGCGGGGGCCGGACGGCCGACGGCCCGGCCCGAGCGGGTGCTCGGACCGGGCCGTCGTCTCGTGCGTCCCGGCCGTCGGCCGGGGGCAGTGCGGGGGTCAGTCGAGCGAGACGACCGTCTCGATCGAGGAGCCCGAGTACCGGACGACGCCCAGGTAGGCGGTGCCCTCCTGGAGCCCGTCCCAGCGCACCGTCAGCTCCCGCGGGAACGACGGGCGGTTGGTGAGCGGGTCGGGGGTGGCGGTGGCGTTGCCCTCGGAGCCCGCCACGACGAACGAGTCCAGCGTGTAGGCGCCGCCCGTCGGGGCCGTGGAGTAGCCGTGGACCAGCACCCGGTAGGTGCCCGGCGCCGGGTCGCGCAGCGTGAGCTGCTCGTCCTGGTCGCCCGTGGCGCTGCGCCCGACCTCGCGGCCGTTCGGGCCGAGGACGTACAGGTCGAGGTCGCTCGCGCCCTCGCCCGCCGTCAGGTCCATCCGGGCGACGCTGGTGCCCGCGGGCACCTCGACCGTGACCAGGTCCGTCGAGGGGTTGCCGGCGACGATGGGCGAGCCCGCCACGACGTCGCCGCGCTGGCGCGTCCCCGGCACGAAGCCGTCGACGGAGATGTCGACCGGCGCCGAGGTGCCGGGGGTGACGTCGAAGCTGACCGAGCCGTCGGCGACCGAGGCGGAGACCTCGGTCGGGGCGGCGACGTTGACGGGCTGGGCCACGATCGGGGAGCGGACCGAGAGGCCGCGGCCCTGCCAGGTCAGCGTGCCCTGGCCGAACCGGTCCAGCGGGGCCGAGGTGCGGGACACGCTGACCTTGAAGGTCTTGCTCTGCCCGGCGTTCGTGAAGTTGAGCACGCGGGGCGTCACCCGGACGTCGAAGCCCGGCATGTCCGCCTGCACCCGGTAGACGCCCGGGGTCGTGGCGGTGACGGTGCGCTCGACGGTCTGGCGACCGGCCAGCGCGCCGACGGCGATGGAGGCCTGGTTGAGGTTCGACGCGTCGTCGATCGGGTCGATCCCGTCGATCTCGAAGTCGACCTCCTCGGTGCGCTCGAGGAAGGACAGCCAGTCGTCGACGTCGGACTCGTAGACGAGGCCCGGCTCGAGGAAGCGGGTCGGGTCCACGTGGCCGGCTCCGCCGTTGAAGCGGTTCGTGTCGCCCGCGCCGGCCTCGTCCACCAGGTCGTAGGCCGTCGTCATCATGGCCGACTTGACGGCCATCGGGCTCCACTCCGGGCGCTCGCCGAGGATCAGCGCGCCGAGGCCGGCCACGTGCGGGCTCGACATCGAGGTGCCGGAGAGGAAGTTGAAGTCGCGCCCGCCGCTGGGGCCGGGGGCCACGGCGGCGAGGACGCTGACGCCGGGGGCGGAGATGTCGGGCTTGAGCAGGTCGCCGTTGTGGGCGGCGGCGGGCCCGCGGCTCGAGAAGCCGGCGATGACGGGGGCGGCCTGCGGCTCCTGGCCGGTCTGGTCGCCCTCGAGCAGCGCGATGGTCGGCTCCTCCGCCGAGGCCACGTACGCCTTGACGGCGGCACCGGCGACCTCGTCCACGTGCACGGTGGGCACGTAGTGGACGTCGGCGTCGACGCTGGAGGGGACCGTGTTGGCGAGCACCATGCCGACGCCGCCGGCCTGCTCCACCGCGAGGGACTTCTCGGTGCGGGCGATCGCGCCGCGGTCGCAGACGACGACGGTGCCCGCGACCTGCGCCGGGTCCAGCGTGCCCGGGTAGCACAGGGCCACCTCGGCCGGCGCCGCGCCGGCCAGGCCGACCTCGGTCGAGAGGACGGCGGGAGCGCCCTCGGGCAGCGGCGCCGTCACGGAGATGCCGCGGTACTGCTCGCCGTCACCGGTCTGCACGGTGCCGTAGAAGTAGTGGTGCGTGCTCGCGGCCACCGTGGTCAGCCACGGGCTGTTGTGCGCGACCGTCGAGGCGCCCGGGCCGGAGTTGCCCGCCGAGGCCGCCACGAAGACGCCCGCCGAGGCGGCCGACATGAAGGCCATCTCCACCGCGCCGATGGAGCTCGTCGTGGAGCCGGAGATCGAGAAGTTCAGGACGTCCACGCCGTCGAGCACGGCCTGGTCGATGGCCGCCACCGAGTCGGAGGTGTAGCAGCCGCCGGTCTCGGGGTCGACGTCGGAGTAGCAGACCTTGTAGGAGGCGACCTTCGCCCCCGGGGCCATGCCGGAGCCGGAGCCGAAGCTGCGGCCGTCGACGACCATCTCCACGCCGTCGTTGCCGGCGGCGGTGCCGGCGGTGTGCGTGCCGTGGCCGTCGCCGTCGCGCGGCGAGAGCGTCTCGAACTCCGCGTAGTCCTCCGGGGCGACGGTGCTGGAGAAGCCGTCGGCGAAGTAGCGCGCCGAGACGAGCTTGCTGTTGCACAGGTCGGCGGTGAACGTGTCGCCGACCTCGCACTCGCCCTCGAACACCTCGCCGTCGGCCTTGACGACGCCGATGTTCCCGCTGGCGGTGCGGAACGTGCTGCCCACGCCGCCGGGACGGGTGCCGGTGACCGGCTCCCCGGCGAAGGAGGGGTTCTCCGGGGTGATGCCCGAGTCGATGACGCCGACGACGACGCCCTCGCCGGTGGCGTCGGGCCCGCCGAGCTGCGCCCACACGCCGTCCTCGCCGGAGAGGCCGAGGAACTCGGGGCTGTCGATGGTGTCCACGTCCAGCGCCACGTCGCGCTCGACGCTGACGACGCCCCGCTGCAGGGACAGCGCGGAGGCCTGCTCGGCGGTGAGGTCGGCCGAGAAGCCGTTGACCGCGGCCGTGTACTGGTACTCGACGTCGGCGTCGACGACGTCCGCGACCTCGGCCTGCTCCTCCTCCAGGTACTGCTGGTACTCCTGCACCGCCGGGCTCTCGGCGTCCAGCTTCTCGCCCTCGGCGGGCTTGGTGGCCTCGAGGCCGGCCACGCCGCCGTCGTAGGTGGCCGCCGGCTCCTGCAGCAGCGTCACGACGTAGCGGCCGTCCTCGAACTGCAGGGCTGCCGTGTCGGGGGCGAGCGGTGCGGCGGTGGCCGGGCCGACGGCGCCGACGGTGGCGACGACCAGGCCGAGGCCGGTGAGCGTCGCCGCAGCGCGGCGGGAGCGCGCGCTCGGGGAGGGGCGTGGGTGCACGGAGGAGCCTCCTGGTGGGAGAGGACCGGCCGGGGCCGGCGAGGGGCAGCCGGCGCGCACGCCGGCACTGCGGGTGACGACCAGAACGCTCTGCATCACCCGCTCGGGGGTATGGGACCCCGGCTCCCGGCGTACGTCAAGGCTGCCGGCGAGGTCCGGGCCGTCACGCGTCGGGATCGGAGGTGACCGAGCGTCGCGCGACTCGACCCAGATCGTGGCTTTTGTCCACGTCTGTGCTCCCGCTGCTGGCCGGGCTCGTCCGGCGCCGTCGGGCCGCTCCGTACGCTGCCCCGGTGACGATCGACGCGGCCGCCCCCGTCCGGGACGGGGCGAGCGCCCCCGTCGTGGGCTTCGACCTCGACCAGACGCTCGTCGACTCGGGGCCCCGCATCAGCTCGTGCCTGCGCGCGGCGCTCGCCGAGGTCGGCCTGCCCTTCGACGAGGCCGTCGCGGAGGCCTCCCGCGGGCTGCCGCTGACCGGGACGCTGGCCGCGCTGCTGCCCGTCGGCGCCGACCCGGCGCTCGTCGAGGACGTGGCGGCGCGCTACCGCGCGCAGGACCGCCGACCGGACGGCGAGGGCGGCCACCCGCTGGTGGGGCCCATGCCGCACGCGCGGGCGACGCTGCAGGCCGTGGTCGACGCCGGCGGCCGCGTCGTCGTGGTGAGCGCCAAGCGGCAGGAGGCCGTGGGCCGCGTCCTCGCCTGGGCGGGGCTGGAGGACCTCGTCGCCGCCGTGGCGGGGGACCTGTTCGGCGTCGCCAAGGCGGGCGCGCTGCGCGCCGAGGGGGCGGGTGCCTACGTGGGCGACCACCCCGCGGACGTCGAGGCCGCCCGCGCGGCCGGTGCCACCGCCGTCGCCGTGGCGACCGGGGCGCACGGTCCTGAGCACCTCGCGGGCGCCGACGAGGTGCTGGCCGACCTCGGCGGCTTCCCCGCGTGGCTGGCCCGCTGGACCGCTGCGGTGCCCGCTCACTAGAGCCGGCTCACGGGGACCGGCTCACCAGAGGGCCGGCTCACCAGGGCTCCGGCTCACCAGGGCCCCGCCCGTCGGCGCCGGCCCCGCCGGGCACGTCGTCGGCATCTCGCCGTGAGGGGGCGTCCCGGGCGACAGGGTGCCGACGAGGTGCGGGGGGTCAGCGCTCGGTGACCCGGTCGGCGTCGACGTCCGCTGACCGGGTGGGGGCCGCCGCGGGGCTCGGCGCCCGGTGCTCCCGCAGGCGGTGGCCGGCCCGCGTGATGGTGCTGCGCGCCAGGGCGTCGAGGGAGTCGACGAAGCGCGGGTCGTCCAGCAGCCCGGCGGCCTCGGCCACGACGGAGAGCTCGGTGCAGCCGAGCAGCACCACCTCGGCGCCGTCGGCGAGCAGGCGCTCGGCCACGGCGAGCAGGCCCGCCAGGTCCACCGGCGCGCCGGCCTTCACGCCGTCGTAGATGACGCCGGTGACGACGGCCTGGCCCGCGGCGCCGGGGACGAGCGCGCGCACGCCGGCGCCCTCGAGCGCGCGCTGGTAGACGCCCGCGGCCACCGTGCCCTCGGTGGCCAGCACGCCCGCGGCGCGCAGGCCGGGGCGACGCGCCACGGCGGCCGCCGTCGTCTCGCCGACGATGCTGACCACCGGGATGCGCACCGCCTCGGCGATCTGCGCGGTGTAGTGGTGGGCGGTGTTGCAGGGCACGACGACGAAGCCCGCGCCCCAGCGCTCCAGGCGGCGGGCGTCCTCGGCCATGACGGGGCCGGGGTCCTCCTCGGACGCGCCGAGGATGTGGGCGGTCCGGTCGGGGATGCTCGCGTGCTGGAGGACCAGCAGGTCGACGTGGTCCTGGTCTCGGTCGGCCTCGGTCAGCCGGACGACGGTGTCGAGGAAGCTCACGGTCGCCAGCGGCCCGACGCCGCCCACGACGCCGACGAGGGGGTGCTCGGCGGCCCGCCCGGCCGCGTCGGCGCTCACGCGCCCGCCCGCCGGGTGAGGGCCTCGGCCTCCTCGCGGATCGCCCGCGCCCGCTCGAGCGGGTAGTGCCGGCGGAACTTGCGGTGCTGGTTCAGGTGCGCCGCCGCCACGTAGGCCAGCCGCCGCGGGTCGCTCTCGGGGCCGTAGCGCAGCGGGTCGAGCGCGCGGCCCGAGCGGACGAGGTGGCGCACGCGCGCCCGCAGGGCCGGGTCGGCGACGTAGCGCAGGAGCAGCCGCGGGGGCAGCACCGTGTAGAGGCGCTCCTCGTCGGGCTCGGCCGGCGCGCCCGGCGGCAGCGGGTCCAGCCCCTGGAGGTGCTCGCGCACGTACAGCTCGATCGGGTTCTGGCCGCCCGCGGTGACGTAGTAGTTGCTGCGGCCGAGGCGGGGGTTGAGCTCGAAGAACACCGCGCGCCCGTCGCGCGGGTCGACCTTGAGGTCGAAGTTGGCGTAGCCGGTCCAGCCCACGTGCTCGAGCAGCCGGGTGGCCTGCGCGGCGACCTCCGCGTCGCGGCCGGTGATGATGCCGGCGGGGTTGCCCAGCGCGCCGGGCGTGTGCTCCTCGAGCAGCACCCGGCCGAAGGCGGAGAAGCGCACCCGCCCGGTGCGGTCGCTGTAGCAGGTGAGGATCCGCATGCCGGAGTCGTCGCCCGGGACGAGGTCCTGCACGAGGAAGGCGCCCCGGTAGCCCGCGCGGGCCAGGACGTCGACGAGGTCGTCCAGCGCGGCGGCGTCCGCGACCGTGAAGACCTTCTGCTTGCCGGGGAAGGACACCTCGGCGTACGCCGTCGTGCTCGCGGCCTTGGCGATGACGGGGAAGGTCAGCGGCTCGCCGCCGCCGACCGTGCGGGCGACGTCGACCCCGGGGCCGCCGGTGGCCCGCGCGTCGCGCTGGACGTCGACGACGACGGTGCGCGGGGAGGGGATGCCCAGCTCGGCGCACACGGCGCCGAAGCCCTCCTTGTCGGTCATCCGGTCCAGCAGGTCGCGCCCGACGTAGGGCAGGACGAAGCGGTCCTCCAGCTGCGCGCGGTTCTCGACCAGCAGGCGGACGGCGCGGTCGGCGCTGCCCAGCAGCAGCAGCGGGGCGGACGAGCCCGTGGCCCGGTGGTCGTCGGCGACCCGGCGCAGCGCGGCGACGGCGACCGCGGGGTCGTCGACGCCCGGCACCACGACGTGCTCGACGATCTTCGAGCGGCGCACCGGCCCCGTGGCCACCGAGGAGACGACGACCGTGCGCACCCCGTACGCCTCGTGCGCGGCGCGGGCCAGGCTGTAGGCGCCGATGTCCCCGCCGAGGACCACCGGCTGGACCGGCGGCTGCGACGGGGCGGGCGGTGACGGGCGGCGCATGCGGTGGCTCCGGGGCTCGTGGGCCGCGCTCGCGGGGCGGTGCGGCCAGGTCGGGTCGGGTCGGCGCCGGCCGCGGGGGCGGCGGGCGCGCCCGCGACGCTAGCCCGTCGGGCGGCCCGGCCCGGCCCGCCGCGCGGCGCGCCGCGGCCCGGGGCGGTTAGCCTGGCGGGTGCACGCCGGAGCGGGCCCGCCCGGGGTCGCCGGCCCTCCGCGCCGCGGGGGGCGCAGGCGCCCTCCGCGGGGAGCCGCCCGGCCCAGGACGACGCGAGGACGGACGAGGGTGCCGACAGGCAGGGTCAAGTGGTTCGACGCCGAGCGCGGGTTCGGCTTCATCGCCTCCGAGGAGGGCGAGGAGGTCTTCCTGCACGCCTCGGCGCTGCCCGCGGGCAGCACGGTCGCGCCCGGCGCGAAGGTCGAGTTCGGCGTCGCGGACGGGCGCCGCGGGAAGCAGGCGCTCTCGGTCCGCGTCGTGGCGGCGCCGGCGTCCGTCGTGGCCGGCACGCGCAAGGGCGCCGAGGACATGGCGGTCATCGTCGAGGACCTCATCCGGCTGCTCGACGACGTCTCCAACCAGCTGCACCGCGGGCGCTACCCCGACCGCTCCGCGGGGCGCAAGGTGGCCACCGTCCTGCGTCGCGTCGCCGACGACCTGGAGGGCTGAGGCGTGCCCCCCCGCCGCCGCACCCCGGCCTCCGACGCCGTGCTCGCCGGTGCCGTCGACCTGGCCCGGGAGGCCGCGGAGCAGGTCGCCGGCCTGGGCCCCCGCGGTGAGGGCCTCGTCGGCGACCACCTGGGCGTCCGCGTCGAGGGCGACCGCCTGCTGACGCACGACTTCGCCTGCACCGCAGCCGGCTACCACGGCTGGCGGTGGGCCGTGACGGTCGCGCGCGCGCCCCGCGCCCGCGTCGTCACCGTCTGCGAGGCCGAGCTCGTGGCGGGCGACGACGCCGTCCTCGCCCCGACCTGGCTGCCCTGGGCCGAGCGGATCCAGCCGGGCGACGTCGGTCCCACGGACGTGCTGCCCCGGCTCGAGGACGACGACCGCCTCGTCGCCGGCTTCGCCGCCACCGGCGAGGAGGACGTCGACGCCGTCGCGGTGCACGAGCTGGGCCTCGGGCGCCGACGGGTGCTCTCGCGCGACGGCCGGGCCGAGGCCGCCCGGCGCTGGTACGACGGCGACCACGGCCCCGGGGCCGAGAGCGCCCGCGTCTCGGCCGCCGGCTGCGGCAGCTGCGGCTTCTTCCTGCCCCTGCCGGGCGCGATGCGCCAGGTCTTCGGCGTCTGCGCGAACGGCTGGTCGCCGTCGGACGGCACGGTCGTCAGCGTCGACCACGGGTGCGGCGCCCACAGCGAGACCGACGTCGAGGTCCGCCGCGAGCAGGTGCCCGCGCCGGTCGTCGACGACCAGGTGCTCGACGTCCTCCCCGTCGCCTGACCGGCGGGACGGCCGTGGCGCCCGGCCCCGTCGGCGCCGACCCGTTCGGCTGCGAGGCCCTCGCGGGCCGCGCGCTCGCCGCCTGGGCGGCGGCTCCCGACCGGCTGCGCGAGGACGCCAACGCCGAGGAGGAGCTGGCGCGCGGGGGCTACCGCGACCGCGTGCTCGTCGAGCTGGCCCAGAACGCCGCGGACGCCGCCGTCCGCGGGCGCGAGGCCGGCCGGGGGCGGCTGCTGCTGCGGCTGCTCCCCGCCGCGCCGTCGTCCCCGCCCGTCCTGCTGGCCGCCAGCTCCGGTGCCCCGCTCGACGCGGCGGGCGTGCGGGCGCTCTCGGGCCTGCGGGCCTCGACCAAGCGACCCCAGCCCGCGGGCGCCCCGGGCGGGGCGCACCTCCCTCCGGAGGGCGTCGTCGGGCGCTTCGGGGTCGGGTTCACGGCCGTGCTCGGCGTCAGCGACGCGCCGGCGCTGCTCACCGCGGCCGGGGGCGTCGCCTTCGACCGGGCCCGGGCTGCCGCGCTCCTGCACGAGGCGGCGGAGGAGGCGGGCGGGGAGCTGGCCGCGGAGGTCGGCCGCCGCGGCGCCTCGCTGCCGGTGCTGCGCACCCCCTTCGCCGTGGGGCCGCAGGACGTGCCGGGTGGCGCGGAGGCCGTCGCGCTGCTGGACGCCGGGTGGTCGACCGTCGTCGCGCTGCCGCTGCGCGAGGCGGCCGTGGACGGGGTCGTGCGCCTGCTCGACGCCGTCGACGACCCGCTGCTGCTGGCGCTGCCGGCGCTCGGGGAGGTGGTGCTCGAGCGGTCCGGCGCCCCGGCGCGGGTGCTGCGCGACGTCGCCGAGCGCTGGGTCGTGGTGCGCCGCACGGGGACGCACGCACCGGCGGTGCTCGCCGGTCGGCCCGCGGAGGAGCAGGCGGACCCGCGGTGGTCGCTCGCGTGGGCCCTGCCGCGACGGCTGGCGCCGCTCGACCCGCTGGCCGCGGCCCTCGGGTCGGCGCCGGTCGCCGCGGCGGGGGAGGGCGTGCTGCTGGCCCCCACGCCCACCGACGAGCCGCTGCCGTGGCCGGCCGTCCTGGTGGCCGGGCTGCCGCTGGAGCCGACGCGCCGCCACGTCGAGCCCGGTCCGGCCGCGGCCGCCGTGCTGCGCGAGGCCGGGGCGGCGTACGCGGACCTCCTCGGGCTCGTCGCGGCGGAGCGGACCGCCGGCGACGACGAGGACGAGGGCCTCCCCGACCCGCTGGACCTCGTGCCCGTGGGCCCGTCGGCCGGCTGGGTGGACACCGCCCTGCGACGGGTGCTCGACGAGGTCCTGCCGGACGTCCCGCTGCTGGTCCCCGCGGCCGGCGGTGCGGGACGGCTGCTGCCCGGCGCGCGCGCCCTGGCGCTCGAGGACGGCGGCACCCCGCCGGACGCCGACGCGCTCGCGGCGCTCGCCGCCGCCGAGCCCGCGCTCGTCGCGGCGCCCCGGCGGCACCGGGCGGCGCTGGAGGTGCTCGGCGTCGGACGCCTGGCGCTGGCCGACCTCGTCGACGGCTGGCCGCTGCCCGCCCCGGGGGAGGACCTCGGCGGGGTCCCGTCGCCGGGCGCGGCGGAGGCGGACGATGTCGCGACCTGGCACGACGCGACCGAGGACGACGCCACCTGGGGCGACGCGACCTGGGGCGACGCGACGGGGGACGACCAGGACGGTGCGGCGGGGGAGCCGGGGGCGGGGCTCGCGCGGTGGCGGGCGCTCGCGGCCGCGCTCGCCCCCCTGGCCCTCGACCAGCGGGCGCGCGAGGCGCTGGCCGGGCTGCCCGTGCCGCTGGCGGGCGGGCGCTGGGTGCGCGGCTGCCGCGGGGCGCTGCTCGCCGGGCCCGCCGCGGTCGACGTCGTCGGCGGCACCGGTGCGGCGGACAGGGCGGTGGCAGCGCTCCTGGCCGAGCACGGGCTGCGGCTGATCGACCCGCGGGCCGGCGCCGACCCGGCGGCGGCCGCCCTGCTCGAGCGCCTCGGCGCGGTGCCGGCGGGGCCCGCGGCGCTGCTGGACGACCCGGCGACCGCGGGCGCCGTCCGCGCGGTCGCCGAGGCCCTCGCCGAAGACGACCTCGACGACCTCGTCGAGGGCCTCGGCGCCGGGAGCCCGGCGAACCGGGCGGAGCCGGCGGACCCGGACGACGTCGTCGACGCGCTGGCGGCCGCGGTGCTCGGCTGGGTCACGGCCGACGGCGCGGACGAGCTCCCCGCCGGGCCGGCGCCGGTGGGCGTCGTGCCCGGGGCCCGGGCGTGGCTGCTCGACCTGCCCCTGCGGGACGACGGCGACGAGCTGGCCCCCGCGGCCTCGCTCGTCCTGCCCGGCTCGCCGGCCGCGGCGTTCTTCGACCCCGACGAGGTGGCGCCCCTCGCCGCCGACCTCCTCGAGCGCTGGTCGGCGAGCGCCCTCGTGGCGGTGGGGGTCACGGGGTCGGCGGGCGTCCTCCTCTGGGACGAGGTGGACCTGGACGACCCGCCCGAGGAGCTCGTCGACGCGGCGCCGGGCTGGCTCGACGCCGCGGAGGAGGTCGCGCAGGGCGCCGGAGGGTGGGTCGCCGACGAGGTGGCGCTGGTGCGCGACCTGGACCTCGTCGCGCCCGAGGAGGACGACGACGACGGCACGGGAGGCGCGTCGGGTGTCGTCGCCGTGCTGGCCGCCGCGCTCGAGGGCCCCCGCGCCGCCGCCGTCCTGCGCCCGCGCCTGCGGCTGCGCGGGCCAGGAGGGGAGACGGCGGTGGTGGCGTCCCCGACCGCCGTGGTCCTGGCGGAGGTGCTGCGCCCCGGCACCCCTGATGACCGGGGGGCCGCCTGCGCCGACCCGGACGCCCCGCCCGCCCTGCGGGCGCTGCTGCCCGCGCCGCCGCCCGGGGGAGCGGCCCTGCCGCCCGGGTGGCGGGCCGCCACCGGCGTCGTGGCGGGCTGGGAGGACCTGGACGCCGGGGCCTGGGCCGCGGTGCTCGACCCGCCGTCGGTGCCCGGCGGTCCCGCCGGCACCGCCGCGCTGCTCGGGGCGTGGCGGGCCCTGGCGGAGCGCGTCGCGGACGCCGGTGCGGCCGGGCCCGTCGTGCTGGACGTGCCCGAGCGCCTCGCGTGCCTGGCCGCGGACGGCACCGCGGTGCGCCGGGAGGAGCCTCGCGTCGTCGACGACCCGTTCGCGGCGGCGCACCCGGCGTGCGGGCCGGCGCTCCTCGTCCCGCGCGGCACCGGCGAGCTCGTGGCCGAGCTGCTCGACCTGCCGCTGGCGGCCGACGACCTGCCGGGCCGCGTCGAGAGCACCGGACGCGCGGTGGCGCTCCCGGACGCCGTCCGCGCGCTCCTGGGCCTGGCCGGCGACCCCGCCGCGGAGGAGGTGCGCCTCGTGCTCCACGACGCGCTCGTCGTCGACGGCGAGCGCGTCGAGGCCTGGGTCGCGTCGGCGGTGTCCGACCGCGAGCCCGCCACGGCCTCCGCGGTCGACGCCCGCGGCGCCGGGCGGGCGCTGGCCTGGGCGGCCGGCGCCTGGTCCGCGCGCTCGGCCCTGACCGACCTGCTCCTCGCCGCGGGGCTGCCCGCGCCCGCCGGTCCCGCTCCCGCCTGGGCGCTGCTGGTCGACGTCGCCCTGGACGCGCCCTCGCCCGTCGAGGTGGAGGTCCGCGTCACCCAGCGGCCCGGGTCCTGACGCAGACCTCCCTCTCGACCGTCGTCGGCCCGACGTGCGGCCCCGGTGATGACTCAGCACCGGATGGACTCGTCCCCTTCGCCCGTCGTCTACCGGTTCGGTGCTTCGCTGGCCCGGTCGCACTGGTCTGAGTCCCTGGAGAGCACGTGAGCGCTCGACGTCCGGTCCCCGCCCTGCTCGCCACCGCGGCGGCCCTCACGGCGACGGCGCTGCTGGTGCCGCTCGGCGTCGCCGCCCCCGCAGCGCGGGCCGCGGCTCCCGGCGCCCCCGCGGCGGCCCCGGTCGACGACGCCGTGCACGGCCTCGTGGGGGAGTACTTCACGTCCTCGGCGCCCGGGGCGCGCGACCTCGCGCAGCGGGGCGGCACCGTCCTGGACGACGCGATCGACTTCACGGACCTGCGCGACCGTTACGAGCGGGTGGCGGGGCGCGGGGAGCACGTGGCGGCGCGGTGGACCGGTCGGCTGAGCGCTCCCGCCACGGCGACCTACACCTTCTCGGCCACCGGGGACGACGGCTTCCGCGTCCTCGTCGACGGCGAGCCGGTGCTCGACCGCTGGGCCGACGAGGGGGAGGTCGAGCAGACCAGCGCCCCGGTGGAGCTCAGCGCCGACCGCGCCCACGACATCCGGGTCGAGCACGTCCAGGTCACCGGCGAGGCGGACCTGGTCCTGCGGTGGTCGAGCCCGCAGCTCGCGGAGCAGGTCGTGCCGTCGTCGGCGTTCTCGCCGCCGCCCGGCTACCTCGACGCGCCTCGCGGCACCAGCGTCACCGGGTACGTCGACCCCCTCATCGGCTCCGCCCGCGGGGGCAACACCTACCCGGGCGCCGTGCGGCCCTTCGGGATGCTGTCGTGGTCGCCCACCACCACCCGGGGCGACCAGACGACGACCGGCGGCAGCAACGGCTACGCCTACGACACCACCCGGCTGCGGGGGTTCTCGCTCACGCACGTCAACGGCGCGGGCTGCTACCCCGGGGCCTCCGGCGACGTCCCGGTGTTCCCGCACGTCGGGGAGGTGACGTCCTCGCCGAGCGCGGACACGACGGACGCGGTCTACGCCAGCGACTTCTCCCACGCCGACGAGGTCGCCGAGCCGGGTCGGTACGCCCTGGACCTGGCCAACGGCGTCTCGACGGACTTCGCCGCCACGACCCGCGCCGGCGTCGGCACCCTCGAGTTCCCGGAGGACCAGCCGGCGCGGCTGCTCTTCCGCACGTCGAACTCCCTGAACGGCAGCGAGGACGCGGACGTCCGCATCGACCCCGAGGCCCGGACCGTCTCTGGGTCGGTGCTCACCGGCGGCTTCTGCAGCCGGCGCGGCAACGGCGGCGGCAGCAACAAGTACTCCTACTACCGGCTGCACTTCACGGCGCACTTCGACCAGGACTTCACCACGACGGGCACCTGGGTCGACGGCGAGCTGCGCCCGGGGACGCTGGAGGCCAGCGGCGGCGAGACCTTCGAGACCGGTGCGGCGCGCGCGGGCCGCGGCTCCGGCGGGTACGTCGGCTTCGACCCCGCGCAGGGGCCGGTCACCATGCGGGTCGGGCTGTCCTACACCAGCGCCGAGGCGGCCGAGGAGAACCTCGCCGCCGAGCTGCGCCCCCGGGACACCGTCGAGCGCGTCGCCCGCTCGGGGGACCGGCTCTGGGACCGCCAGCTCAAGGGCGTCCAGGTCCGCGGCGGCACCCCCGAGGACCTGACGAAGCTCTACACGGCGCTGTACCACTCGTTCCTGCAGCCCAACGTGACCAGCGACGTCGCCGGCACCTACCCCGGCGGCGACCAGCAGGTGCACCGCGTGGTCGAGGGCCAGGAGGCCCAGTACGGCAACTTCTCCGGCTGGGACCAGTACCGCGCGCACACGCAGCTGCTGGCGCTGCTCGAGCCCGAGGTCGCCGGCGACTTCGCCCAGTCGCTGCTCAACCTCTCCGAGCAGAACGACGGCGTCTGGGACCGGTGGATCCACGTCAACGGCGCCACGAGGGTCATGACGGGGGACCCGAGCGCGCCCACGCTCGCCGGCATGCACGCCCTCGGCGTGGACGGCTTCGACGTCGAGGCCGCGTTCGACTCCCTCGTGCGCCAGGCGACCGTCCCCCGGCCCGAGGGGCTCTCGGACTACGGCTGCCCCGGGCAGTGCCACGGCATGCGCCCGAACCTCGCCGCCTACCTCGACCTGCACTACGCCCCGCAGGACGACTGCCACTGCTGGGGCGGGGCCGCGGAGACGCTCGAGGACGCCACCGCGGACTACGCCCTGGCGGACTGGGCGCGCCGGCTGGGACGCGACGACGTCGCCGAGACCTTCACCGACCGGGCCGGCTGGTGGCAGAACACCTTCAACCCCGAGGCCACCGCGGACGACGGCTACCAGCAGGCGCGCAACGCTGACGGCTCCTGGGTGGAGCCCTTCTCGCCCGGGACCGAGGTGGGCTTCGCCCAGGGCACCTCGGCGACCTACACGTGGATGGTCCAGCACGACGTCGCCCGGCTGGCGCAGCTCATGGGCGGTGAGGAGCGAGCCGTCGAGCGGCTCGACGACTTCTTCCACGACGACGACGGCTCGTGGGCGACCGGCGGGCCGGAGGGCTACGACCCCACGAACGAGCCCGGCATCCACGTCCCGTGGCTCTACAACGCCCTCGGGCAGCCGTGGAAGACGCAGGAGACGGTCCGCGCCTACCTGGACGAGGTCTACACGACCGGCCCCGGCGGGCTCCCCGGCAACGACGACCTCGGGACCATGTCCGCCTGGTACGTCTGGGGCGCGATCGGCCTGTACCCGCAGACGCCGAGCCGCGGCGAGATGCTGATCTCCAGCCCGACCTTCACCCAGGTCCGGATCCACCGCGACGGCGGCCCGACGACCACCATCACGGCGCCGCAGGCCTCCCGCGCCGACGTCCACGTCCGGGGCGTGCGGGTCGACGGCCGGCCGTGGAGCCGCTCGTGGCTGCCCGCCTCGGTCCTGCTCGAGGGCGGACACGTCCGCGTCGCCGTCGGCGAGGAGCCCGACCGGGCGTGGGGCACGGCGCCGGAGGACCGGCCCGTCGACCACGGGATGCCGGCCGAGGCGACCGGCCCCGTCGCGGCGCTGCAGGACGGGGCCGGGCCCGCGACCGCTCGCTAGGGTCCGGGCGATGGAGCGCTCACGTGTCCAGACCGTGCTGCGCAGCCCGGTGACGGCCGCGGTCGTCGGCGGCCTGGGCGGCCTGGTGCCCGTCGGGCGCGCGACGGGGGTGCTGAGGGCGGTGCTGGTCGGCGCTCCCGCGGCCCTCGTCGCGACGGCGGTCGCGGTCGGCCAGCGCCAGGGGCCCGACGAGCCCTCGCCGTCCGCTGCCGCCCCCGCGAGGTCGCCGCGGCCCGCCGATGCCGTGCTG
Source organism: uncultured Pseudokineococcus sp. (assembly GCF_947495735.1). GTDB lineage: Bacteria > Actinomycetota > Actinomycetes > Actinomycetales > Quadrisphaeraceae > Pseudokineococcus. Next base: position 20,619 of record NZ_CANMAA010000018.1, on the reverse strand, counting down.
CCCGCCGAGGCGGGGCTGCCCTCCGGCGCCGCTCTCCCCGCCGCGGCCGCCGTGCTCACCGCCGGCGTCCAGTGGTTGGCGCTCGCCCTCGACCGCGAGGCGGAGGCGTTCCTGCGCCGTCGCGGCGCCGCCCACCCGCGGCTCGTCATCGCCGCGGTCTCGGCGGTGCTGACCGTGCTGGCGGCGCGCGCGGACCCGCCCGGGGGGCGACGAGCGCCAGGCGACCTGCAGAAGTCCGGCTGACGCAGCGTCACCGCACGTCAGCCGCCTGCCGGGTGCGACGGCGATGACTTCTGCAGGTCGTCTCGCGCGCTCAGCCGGTGGTGTCGGCGACGAGCGGCTCGAGGACGACGTCCGGGAGCTCGCGGACGACGCCGTTCAGGCGCCAGACGTCGGTGAAGACGGCGAGCAGGTCGCCGTCGCGGCGCTCGAGCACCTCGGTGCCGCGCTGCTGGGTCAGCGCCTGCACGTGCTCGCGGGTCGTGCGGCGGGCGACGCTGTAGGAGAGCGACTCGGTCTTGATCGGGCAGCTGAAGTCGCCGGCCATGCGGTGGACGGCGACCTCGAGCTGCAGCGGGCCGACGGCGGCGAGCACGGGCGCCTGCTCGCCGCGCAGGTCCGAGCGCAGCACCTGGACGACGCCCTCGGCGTCGAGCTCGGCGATGCCCTTGTGGAACTGCTTGGAGCGCGACAGGTCGGCGGGCCGGGCGACGACGAAGTGCTCGGGCGCGAAGGAGGGGATGGGCGGGAACTCCACGGCGCCGCGCGCGTGCAGCGTGTCGCCGACCTCGATGCCGGCAGCGCCGACGAGACCGACGACGTCGCCCGGCCAGCTCTCCTCGATGCTCGTGCGGGTGGCGCCCTGCAGGTGCTGGGCGTGCTTGGTCGTCAGCGTGCGCCCCGTGCGCGCGACGGTCAGGGGCGTCCCGCGCTCGAAGTGGCCCGAGCACACGCGCACGAGCGCCACGCGGTCGCGGTGGGCGCGGTCGGTGCCCGACTGGATCTTGAAGACCTGCCCGGAGAAGCCGGTGTCCAGCGCCCGCGGCTCGCCCGCGACGTCCGGGCGCGGGCCGGGCGCCGGTGCGTGCTCCAGCAGCGCCTCCAGCAGGTGGTCGACGCCGAAGTTCAGGACGGCGGCCGCGAACAGCACCGGCGTCGTGCGGCCCGCGAGGAACGCCTCCTCGTCGTGCTCGCCGTTCTCGACGGCGAGCAGCTCGGCCTCCTCGACGGCGGTGGTCCAGGTCTCGCCCTCGCGCTCGTCGGCCTGCTCGGGGCTCAGGTGCTCCTGCACGGCGATCGTCGCGCCGCCGGGGGTGCGCGTGTAGGCGGTGTACCCGCCGGTGCGCCGGTCGACCACGCCGCGGAAGTCCCCGGCCACGCCCACGGGCCAGGTGAGCGGCGTCGGCGTCATGCCGGTGACCTCGGCGACCTCGTCCATGAGGTCGAGGGCCTCGCGCCCGGGGCGGTCCCACTTGTTGATGACGGTGAGGACGGGCAGGCCGCGGTGCTTGCAGACGTCGAAGAGCTTGCGCGTCTGGCGCTCCATGCCGCGGGCGGCGTCGACGAGCATGATCGCGCAGTCGACCGCCGCGAGGACGCGGTAGGTGTCCTCGGAGAAGTCGGCGTGGCCGGGGGTGTCGACGAGGTTGAGCACGTGGCCCTGGTGGTCCAGCTGCAGCACGGCCGAGGAGATCGAGATGCCGCGCTGCTGCTCCATCTCCTGCCAGTCCGAGACCACGCCCGCGCGCCCGGCCTTGCCCTTGACGTGACCGGCGCGGTTGACGGCGCCGGTGTGCAGGGCGAGCGCCTCGGTGAGCGTCGACTTGCCCGCGTCGGGGTGGCTGATGACGGCGAAGGTGCGCCGCGCCGCCGCGTGGCGGCTCGGGGCGTCGGAGGAGGGGGCGTCGGAGAGGGGGGCGGCCTCGGAGCCGGCTCCGGGAGCGGTGGGGGCGCTGCTGGTCATCACTGTCCTGTCGTGGTCGGTCGCCCCCATCCTCCCCGACGCGCGCGGCTGCCGCGTCGGGCGCGCCCGGCCCTCTCCGCCGCGCGGGGCCTCAGGCCAGCAGCGGGCGCACCTGGTCGCCGGCCCAGGCGGCGAAGCCCGCGGGGTCGGGCTCGTCCGCCGTCGGCTGCAGCACGACGACGTCGGCCCCGGCGTCGCCCAGGCGGCGCACGGCGTCGGCCACCTGCTCGGCGGAGCCGGCCGTGGCGACGTCCTCGGCGTCCGGGAGGTCCCACGCCGCGCGGCTGCCGGCGAGGCGCTCGGCCGCGCCGGGCCCCGTCGCGGCCAGGTGGTAGACGACGACCCGATGGTGGTCGTGCCGCCCGGCGGCCTCGCGCCCGGCGTCGACGCGCTCGCGCGCGCTGCGCAGGCGCTCCGGCGTCGTGCCGGCCACGAGGACGGTGCCGTCGGCGGCGCGCCCGCTCAGCTCCAGCGTCTTGGGCCCCTCGGCGCCGGCGAGCACGCGCACGGGCTCGGTCGGCGGCCAGTCCAGGCGGACCCCGTCGAGCTGCACGTAGCGGCCGGACGTCGTCACCTCCTCGCCGGCGAGGAGGCGGCGCAGGGCGACCAGGTGCTCCTCGAGCAGCGTCAGCGGCGAGGCGGCGCGGGCCCCGACCTGACCCATCCACGCCTGGACGCCGTGGCCCACCACGAGCTCGGCGCGGCCGGGGAAGGTGCGGTGCAGCACCGCCATCTCCATGGCGGCGAGGGCCGCGTTGCGCAGCGGCACCGGGAGCAGGCCGACGCCGACCCGCACCCGCTCCGTCCACGCGAGCGCCGCGGCGGCGGTGGAGACGCCGCCCTCGAAGAAGCAGTCCTCCCACAGCCACAGCTCGTCGAGCCCGGAGGCGTCGGCGGCCTGCGCCACCTCGCGCAGGCGCTCGGGCGGCAGCTGCGGCAGGAAGACGGCACCGAGGTCGGTCATGGCGCGACCCTAGGGCTGGGACCCGTCAGTGAGCCCCGAGCGCGCGGTGCGCCGCTCCCGGCGCCGGGCGGTGCGGTAGCGGATCTCGCGGCGCTGCAGGTGCACGAGGCCCACGAGGCCGAGGAGGACTCCCGCGACGCAGCACCACACCCACCAGCCGCGGTCGTCGGCGACCAGGGAGTCCCGCTCCACGAGCACGACGACGAGGGAGACCGCCCACACGAGCGTCCCGGCGAGCGCGGCCAGGCGGTCGTCGGTGCGCGGCGCGGGTGGCGTGGGTCGCTCCTCCATGGGCAGGCCGGCGAACTTCACGTCCGCACCGTAGTGCGCCCCCGGGCGCGTCCTCCAGGCCCGAGCAGGGGGAATGCCCCCGCCCCCGGATGTCGTTAGCCCGGGTAATGACGTACGTTCACGAGGTGCCGCAGCGCCTGCAGACCCGCGCCCCGGGCGAGGCCCCGCCCGCACCGGCTCCGTCCACCAGCGCCCCGGCGGGCACGGCTCCGGCGGGCGCCGTCCCGCCGTCCTCCCGGCGCCCGGGGGCGCCGGGCACCGGTCCCTCCGCCCTCGCCGCCGAGCTGCGCGTCGCGCTCATGCGCTCCGTGCGCCGCATCCGCGCCGAGCGGGCCGAGGACGCGCTGCCCGACAGCCAGTACTCGGTGCTCGCGCTGCTCGAGCGCCTGGAGCCGACGACGCCGGGAGCCCTCGCCGAGGCCGAGCACGTGCAGCCGCCGTCGATGACGCGCACGATCGCCGCGCTCGTCGAGGCCGGCGTCGTCGACCGCCGGCCGCACCCGCAGGACGGCCGCCAGGTCCTCGTCGAGACGACGCAGGCCGGGCGCGACCTGCTGCAGGCCACGCGCCGCCGCCGCGACCAGTGGCTCACGAGGCGCCTCGCGCAGCTGAGCCCGCACGAGCGCGCGGTCCTCGCCGAGGCCGCCGCCATCCTGCGCCGGGTGGTGGCGCCGTGAGCGCGACCTTCCGCTCCCTGTCCATCCCCAACTACCGCATCTGGTTCGGCGGCGCCCTCGTGAGCAACGTGGGCACGTGGATGCAGCGCGTCGCCCAGGACTGGCTCGTCCTGCAGGTCCTCACCGCCGGCTCGGGTGTCGCCGTCGGCATCACCACGGGGCTGCAGTTCCTGCCGATGCTGCTGCTCGGTCCCTACGCGGGCGTCGTGGCCGACCGCTTCGACAAGCGCAAGCTGCTCATGCTCACGCAGGGGCTCTCCGGCCTGTGGGGCCTCGTGCTCGGGCTGCTGGTCCTCACCGACCTCGCCCAGCTGTGGCACGTGTACGCCCTGGCGACCCTGCTGGGCATCACGACGGCCTTCGACGCGCCCGCGCGCCAGACCTTCGTCGCCGCGCTCGTGCCGGCGGACCACCTCGGCAACGCGGTGGGCCTCAACAGCGCGTCGTTCAACGGCGCCCGGCTCGTCGGCCCGGGCGTCGCGGGCCTGCTCATCGCGGCCTTCGGCACCGGCCCGGTCTTCCTCATCAACGCGGTGTCGTTCGCCGCCACGGTGGTGGCGCTGGCGCTGCTGCGGACCTCCGAGCTGCACCCCATGCCGCTCGCGGGCCGCGGCAAGGGCCAGATCCGGGAGGGGCTGCGCTACGTGCGCGGCCGGCCCGACCTCGTGCTGGTGCTCGTCGTCATGGGCACGGTGGGCGCGCTCGGCATGAACTACCAGCTGACCACGGGGCTGGTGGCCACCCAGGTCTTCGACAAGGGGGCCGCCGAGTACGGGATCCTCGGCTCCATCCTCGCCATCGGCTCGCTCTCCGGAGCGCTGCTCGCCGCGGGGCGGGCCCAGGTGCGGCTGCGGCTGGTGCTCGGGGCGGCCGGCGCCTTCGGCGTCGCGGCGATGGTGGCCGCCAGCATGCCGACGTACTGGTCCTTCGCCGTCTCGCTGATCCCCGTGGGGCTGACCGCGCTGACGCTCATGACGGCGGCCAACACGCTCGTGCAGACCACCACCGAGCCGGCGATGCGCGGGCGCGTCATGGCGCTCTACATGATGGTCTTCATGGGCGGGACGCCGATCGGCTCGCCCCTCCTCGGCTGGCTCGGCGACACCTTCGGCGCCCGCTGGACCATCTACGTCGGGGGCATCTCGGCGCTGCTGGTCACCGGCCTCGCCGTCCTGTGGGTCCTGCGCCACGACGACCTGAAGATCCGCTACCGCGTGCACGGCCACCCGCACCTGCAGGTGCTCCACCCCGACGACCGCCGCGCCGCCCGCGAGTCCCTCGACGCCGCCGGCGGGCGGGCCGCACGCCCCGCGGCCTGACGCCCCACTGCGACCCCGATCTGCGGCCATGCCAGGCCAGTGGAGCCCCCACACCTCGCGCCCGGGCACGTACGGTCGACCCGGACGTCGACGCCGACGGGGGAGAGCGCTGTGGTGGGCAGGGGACGGCGAGCAGTGGCCTGGCTCGGCCTGAGGGCCGACCCGGACGCGCAGCGGCGCGAGGGCCTCGTGCCGTCGTGGCACGGAGCGCCGCGGCGACGGCGCTGGGTCGCCGGGCTCGCGTGGCTGGCGGTCGGCGTGGTCCTGCACCAGCTCCTGTCGGCGCGCGTGCCGGAGCAGGACGGCTTCGGCGGCTTCCTGCCCCTGTGGGGTGCCGTCGTCGTGGCGTCCCTGGGCCTCGCCTGGACCGAGCGCGCCTCGCTGAGGGTCCCCTCGCGGCGCTGAGCCGTGCGTCCCGAGCGGCGGCACCGGTGGGCCGTGGTCTACGCGACGGGGAGCACCGTCGCGACGCTCGTGCTGCAGGACGGGTTCTCGCGGGACCCTGGCTCCTGCGGGTCGTCCTGACCGCAGCCGCCTTCTGCGCGGCCTTCCTCGTCTGGGAGCTGGCCCTGCTCCTGGTCGGCCGCTGGCTCCACCCGGCCGAGGACGACGACGGGCGCGGCTGAGGCGGGGCGGTCCGGCAGCGCGCTCCCGGGTCGCGATCGCCGGGTCCCCGCACGAGAGTGCCGGGATGACGACGACCTCGGTGCCCGGTCCCGGCGGCTCGACGATGCCGGCGTACCTCTCGACGCCCGTCGCGACGCAGCGCGACCCCGGGCCGTGGCCGGGCGTGGTCGTCGTCCACGACGCGTTCGGCATGTCCGACGACATGCGCGACCAGGCGGACTGGCTCGCCGCCGCCGGGCACGTGGCCCTGCTGCCCGACCTCTACAGCAGGGACGGGCGCACGCAGGGCTGGGGCCGCGTGCCGTGCGTCGCGCGCACGATGCAGCAGCTGGGCCGCGGCGAGGGGCCCGCCTTCGAGCGGCTCGAGTCGGCCCGCGCCGCGCTCGCCCAGCGGGACGACTGCACGGGGACCGTCGGCGTCATCGGCTTCTGCATGGGCGGCGGCTTCGCGCTGCTGCTCGCCGGTCGGCCCGGGTGGTCGGCTGCGTCGGTCAACTACGGGATCCTCCCGGACGACGACGCCGCGCTCGACGCGGCCGTCCAGGGCGCCTGCCCGGTCGTGGCCAGCTTCGGCGGCGCCGACCGCCTGCTGGCGGGCGCCGCCGCGCGGGTCGAGGGCGCCCTGTCGCGCGCCGGCGTCCCCCACGACGTCCGCGAGTACGACGGCGTCCAGCACGGGTTCATCACCCGCACCGCCGACACCTCGCCCCTGGTGCCCGTGATGCGCCGGGTGATGGGCGTCTCGCACGACCACGAGGCCTCGGCCGACGCGCGACGTCGCATCCTCGGCTTCTTCGACGAGCACCTGCGGGGCCGTGGCGTCGACGACGCCGACCAGGTGGTCGACCAGGTGGCGGGCAGCGCGTCGGCCCCGCTGACCGGTGCCGACGACGAGCCGGTCCCCTCGAGCAGCAGCGCTCCCGTCGGGTGGGTCGGCGCGGGCGGAGCGGTGACGACGCGCGTCGGCTGACCCGCCCCACCGGGGGGCTCGAGTCCTCGGTCGACGTCCCGGCGGGGCGTGCTCCCCCCGGTCGCGACCGGGGAGAGCGGGGCGCCTCAGTCGACGATCGCGCCCGGGTTCAGCTGCCGCTGCGGGTCCACCGCGGCGAAGAGCTCGCCGAGCATCGCGCGCCCCGCGGGGGAGATGTCCTGGGCCAGCCACTGCGCGTGCTCGGTGCCCACCGAGTGGTGGTGGGAGAGCGTGCCCTCGGAGTCCACGAACGCCTGCTGGATGGCGCCCTTGACGACGTCGTACTCCACGAGCGGGGTCTCGCTCGTCTGGGCGAAGGCGAAGGTGAAGTACAGGCACGCGCCGCCGTGGTAGCTGTGCGAGAGGTGGCACATGATCCAGCCCTTGACGCCGACGCGGGCGAAGGCGCGGTCGGCCTCCTCGCGCACGTGCCGGTACAGGGGCAGGAGCCCCGACCACGGCGCCGCGGTGTCCGAGACGTCGGCCAGCGCGCCGCGGTCGAGGATGTAGTCGCGGATGTAGGGCGTGTCGAACTTCTTCTGGTCGTACAGCGTCCCGGGGCCCTTGCCGACGACGATGCCGCCGTGGGCCTTGACGATGCCCTTGACGATCCCCTGGTTCGCCTTCACGAAGGAGGGGGCGCCCTCGTAGCCCACGAAGGACAGGCAGATCGAGTCCAGGTCCCAGCCGCGCCGCTTGAGCACCGTCTTCAGGCCCGAGCTGACGAGGTGCGAGACCCCGCGGCTGCGCTTGCCGGTGGCGAAGGAGAAGGCGGTCTCGTTCGGGTCGGAGACGCGCGTGAGCACCGTCGAGGCGTCGCTGGCGGAGATGTCGCGCATCGCGGCGATCCCGGCCTCGAAGGAGGGGAAGAAGTAGCCCAGGATCTGCCGCTGCTCGGGCAGGCGGTGCACCTGCACCCAGGCCTCGGTGATGACGCCGAGGCGCCCCTCGGAGCCGATGAGCATGTCGCGCACGCTCGGGCCGGTGGCCTCGCTGGGCACGTGGCGGGTGGCGACGACGCGACCGGGCTGCACGACGCGCAGGGCACGCGTGAGGTCGGCGATGTCGCCGTACTTGTCCGACTGCGCGCCGCTGGACCGCGTCGCGATCCATCCGCCGAGCGTGGAGTGGGTGAAGGAGTCCGGGACGTGGCCCATCGTCCAGCCGCGGGCGCCGAGCTGGTCCTCCAGGTCGGGCCCGAGGACGCCGGCCTGCACGCGCGCCAGGCGCGAGTGCTCGTCGACCTCCAGGACGCGGTTCATCCGGCCCAGGTCGAGGGAGACGACGGGGCGCTCCTCGCCGGCGTCCGGGTGCAGGCTCCCGGAGATGCTGCTGCCCCCGCCGAAGGGGATGAGCACGGCCCCGGCGCCGGCCACGGCGTCCACGACGGCGCGCACGGCGTCCTCGTCCCCGGGGTAGACGACGACGTCGGGGGTGCGGGGCAGGTCGCCGGCGCGCAGGCGCAGGAGGTCGCGCAGGCTCTTGCCGTAGGTGTGGACCACGCGCTCCATGGCGCCGGTCTGCACGTGGTCCGCGCCGGCGGCGGCGGCCAGGGCGTCGAGGAGCTCCTGCGGCGCGCGGCTGTCCGGGACGGGCAGCTGGTCGAAGTCGAGCGCGGCGCGGCCCGGGGTGTCGAGGTCGATGCCGACCCGATCGATGACGAAGGGCCGCAGCTTCGGCTTGTCGCGGTGGTCGAAGCTGACGCCCTCACGGCCCCAGCCCCACCACTTCATGTGCTGGACACCGGTGGCGCCGTCACCCTCGAGGCGGTCCTGCGCGGCCTGGTCGGTGCGCGGTGACGTCCCCGGTGCGTCGAAGGGGGTCTGCTGGGTCGCCGCGTCGTCCATGGGGCTCATGATGCCTGCGCGTCGGGACCGCTCCGGTCGCGGTCCCCGTCCGGCGGCGGCGCGCTGCCGTCCGGGGTGCCCCCGCCGTCCGGCTGCGCGTCCGCGGGGCGCCCGTCGCGGGGGCGCTCGGTCTCCAGGACCGACACGACGCCGGGGCCGCCCTCGCCCTCGCCGTCGGCCTCGTCCTCGCCGCGCACGAGGCGCTCGACCGCGAGCGCGACCCGCTGGGTGAGGGCGCGGGCGTTCTCGCCGTCGCGCGGGTGCAGCGGGTCCCCGATGACGACCCGCACCGGGGGCCGACCGGGCAGCGGCCAGCTGCGGCCCCGCGGCATGGCGTCGTAGGCGCCGACGAGCCCCACGGGGACGACGGGGACGCCGCGGGTGACGGCCAGCGCCGCGGCGCCCACCTTGAACGGCGCCATCGACCCGTCGCGCGAGCGCGTGCCCTCGGGGAAGAGCAGCAGCGGCACGCCCTCGTCGAGGAGCTGCGCGGCGAGCCCGCGGTAGCTGCCGCGGGTGCCGCTGCGGTCGACGGGGAAGGCGTTGAAGACCAGCCCCGTCAGGCGCGCGCGCCAGCGGGCGTCGAAGAAGTAGTCCGCCGCCGCGGCGACGGCGAGGTGGTGGCTCAGCCGCGGGGGCAGCGCCCCGAGCACGAGCGGCGCGTCGAGGTGGCTGGAGTGGTTGGCGACGACGACGAAGGGCGGCTCCAGGTCGCGGACGCGCTCGGTGCCCTCGATGTCGACCGAGACGACGCCGCGCACGAGAGGCCGGAGGACCAGGCGCTGCAGGACGAAGCGGGCGCCGTCCACCGCCCACGCTGCGGTGCGTGACATGGCGGGCAGCCTACGGACAGCGTCCCGCGACGCGGGCTGTCGACGGGCCGCGGCGCGGGCGCGCGCCGCGCCGCCCGGGGCGACGCCGTGCCGGCCGCCGAGGGGGCCTCTCACGAGAGCCGCTCCACGACCCAGTCGACGCAGGCGGTCAGCGCCTGGACGTCGGCGGGGTCGACCGCGGGGAACATGCCGACGCGCAGCTGGTCGGGCCCCAGCGCGCGGTAGGGGTCGACGTCGACGACGCCGCTGGCGCGCAGGACGGCCCGCACGGCGGTGGCGTCGACGGGCGGCAGCAGGTCCACGGTGCCCACGACGGGGGAGCGGTGCGCCGGGTCGGGGACGAAGGGCCGGGCCCACTCGCGCTCGTCCGCCCACGCGTACAGGTGCCCGCTGGAGGCGGCGGTGCGCTCGGCGGCCCAGGCGAGCCCGCCCTGGGCGAGCAGCCACTCCAGCTGGTCCACGAGCAGCGCGAGCGTGATCACGGCCGGGGTGTTGAGCGTCTGGTCCTGGCGGCTGCTCGCGACGGCGAGCGGGAGGGAGAGCGAGGACGGCGTCCAGCGCCCCAGCGCGGCCACCTCCTCGGCCCGCGCCAGCGCGGCGGGCGAGCACACGGCCAGCCACAGCCCGCCGTCGGAGGCCAGGGCCTTCTGCGGGGCGAGGTAGTAGACGTCGGTCTCGGCCAGGTCGACCGGCACACCGCCCGCCGCCGAGGTGGCGTCGACGACGACGAGCGCGTCGCCGGCGCCCTCCGGCCGGCGCACGGGGGCGAGCACGCCGGTCGAGGTCTCGTTGTGGGCGAACGCGTGGACGTCGACGCCCTCGCGGGCCCGCGGGAGCGCCAGCGAGCCGTTCGGCGCGCGGACGACGTCCGGCTCGGCGAGGAAGGGCGCCGCGGCCAGCGCGGCGGCGAACTTGGCGGTGAACTCGCCGTAGACGCACGCCTGCGCGCGCTCGCGCACGAGCCCGACCGTCGCGACGTCCCAGAAGAGCGTCGACCCGCCGTTGCCCAGGACGACCTCGTAGCCGTCCGGTGCGCCCAGCAGGGCGGCGAGGCCCTCGCGGGTGCGCCGCACGAGGTCCTTGACCGGCGCCTGGCGGTGGGAGGTGCCGATGACCGACGTCGCCAGGCCCGACAGCGCGTCGACCTGCGCCGGGCGCACGCGGCTCGGGCCCGACCCGAAGCGGCCGTCGGCGGGCAGCAGCCCCGCGGGCACGCGCAGGTCGGGCACGCGCAGGTCGGGCACCGCCGCCGCGGGCGGTGCGGTCGCTGCGGTCCCGGCGAGGCTCATCACGACCCCCATCCTCTCGCAGGCGCGGGCGCGCGCCGGACGGCGCGCGGGGCGTCCGGCGTCACCGCGCCCGGTCGTCGGCGTGCTGCTCGACGACGTGCGCGGACCACCCGGCCGTCCGCGCGCACAGGACGAGCGGGGTGAGCATCGACGCGGGGACGCCCGCGCCGTCGAGCAGCACGGCCGCCCACAGGGCCGCGTTGGCCGAGGGGTGCCGGCCCTCGTCGTCGGGGCTCGTGCGCTCGGCCAGGGCGGCCTCGCCGGCCTCCTCGAGCGCGAGGGCGCTGGGCAGGCGCGCCGGGGCGAGCGCGCGGACGGCGTCGCGCAGCAGCGGGACGCGCGGGTCGGGCCCGCTGCGCCCGTGGAGGCCGAAGCCCATGAGGCGGTGCCCCGCGTCGAGCACCGAGGCGACGACGCGGTCGGCGTCACCGCTGCGGTCCACGGCGTCGAGCACGTGCAGCACCCGGGGGAGGGAGCCGGCGCACAGGGGGCCGCTCATCGTCCCCACCGCGGCGGACAGGCACGCGGCGGCGTCGGCCCCGCTGGCGGCGGCGATGCGGGCGGTCAGCGTGGCCGGCGTCAGGCCGTCCTCGGCGAGCACCGTCCAGCCCGCGTCGAGGGCGCGCGCGTGGTCGGGGTCGACGTCGCCGCGCCAGCGCAGGAGGAACCGCTCCGCCGTCGTGGCCCCCTGCTCCACCCGGCGCTGCGGGACCATCGGGGCGTCCGGGCCGCGGGCGGACTGGGCGATGAAGCTCAGGGCGAGGACGCTCGCCCGGGCGACGTCCTCCCGCGCCCGCTCGGGCGTCGTGTCGCGCAGCGGCGCCAGGCCCCAGACGGGCGCCAGCTGGGCCAGCGCGCTCTGGACGTCGACGCGGACGTCGCCGGTGCGCACCGGCAGCGGGAAGGGCTCCGCGGGCGGCAGCGGGCCGACGCCGCCGCGCGCCGGCGGGGCGCCGTCGACCAGCAGGCCCCACACCTCCTCGAACGGGACGCGCCCCGCGAGGTCGGCGACGTCGCGACCGCGGTAGCGCAGGACGCCGGGGCCCGTCTCGCTGACGCGGGTGCCGCCGGCGACCCTCGCGACCACCGCCGCCTCGCGGGCCAGGCCGGCGCGGCCGTCCTGCCGCGTCGTCCCGCTGTCGTGCTGGCCCCCGCGACCCTCCGCGGGCGCGCGGCCGTCGTCGTCGTGCACGGACCCTCCCCCTTGTCACCGGCGCCGACCCCTCGGTCTGGAGGTGGTGCCGCCCGCGGCGCACCGTCGCGGCCGCGGGCCTACTCTGCCCGGCGTGGTCGGTGGGCTGGGCAGCGGTGGGGGTGATCGGGCGCCGGGCGACGGCGCACCGGTCGCGGACGGCGGCGCCCGGCAGCCCGCGGGAGGCGCTCCGGAGCACGGTCCCGCGCGGCCGCCGGTGGTCGACCCGTCGGCGCGGGTGGCCTACACCGGTGCCGGCCTCGACGACGACGCCCCGCTGTGGCGGGCGGACCCGCCGGTGCCCCCGCTGGAGCTGCTGGAGCGCTGGTACGCCGAGGCGGCCGCCGACGAGCGGGTCGTCGAGCCGGGCGCCGTCGTGCTGGCGACGGTGGACCCCGAGGGGGTGCCGGACGCGCGGACGGTCCTGCTCAAGGGCCTCGACGGCCGCGGCGCCGTCGTCTACACGAACCTGGCCTCGGCCAAGGGCCGGCAGCTGGAGGCCCGCCCCCGGGCGGCGCTCGTCCTGCCGTGGCACGCGATGTCGCGCCAGGTGCGCCTGCGGGGCGCCGTCGAGCGCCTGACCCGCGAGGAGTCGGCGGCCTACTTCGCCCAGCGGCCGCGGGGCTCGCAGGTGGCGGCGTGGGCGTCCGCGCAGTCCGAGCGCGTGGCCAGCCGCGCGGCGATGGAGCAGCGCGTGGCCGAGCTGGAGGAGCGCTTCGCCGGGGGGGACGTGCCGCTGCCGCCGTCGTGGGGCGGGGTCCGGGTGCTCCCGACGTCCGTCGAGCTCTGGGCCGGCCGCGCCTCGCGCCTGCACGACCGCGCCGCGTGGACCTCGCGCACGGGGGAGCCCGCGCGTCTCGACGACGCCGGTGGCTGGGAGCTCGCCCGCCTGCAGCCCTGAGCCGCCGCGCCTCTGCCGTGAAGCAGGCGTCTGCTTCGCCGCGAGGGGCGTCCAGGTGGTGAAGGAGGCGTCTGCTTCGCGGTGTGGCGCCTCCGCGTGGTGAAGGAGGCGTCTGCTTCGCGGGTGGGGCGCGCGCCGGGGGCCGGGCGCGGAACAGCCCCCGGGGCCGACGTCGGCGGCGGGCCGTCGACGTCGCGCCGTGCTGGACGGGCACGGCACCCGGGGGCTGCGGTGGCTGCCTGGATCTCGCCGGTCGCCTCTGTCGGGCCGGGGACTGTTCCCCGGTCGGCGGCCGGACTCGACTGCTGGGCAGCGTCGTCCGATGTGCTCGGGCGGCTAGCGGGCAGCCACCTCACGCGTCCTGTTGTCAACCACTGGTAGGACCACCTCCTCTCTCGTGTCCGCGCACCGTACGACGGCCTCCGCGGTCCGCGCCAGAGGTTTCCCCGACGTCGTGCAGGAGGCCGCGGGCGCCTCGGCGGCGAGGCGCGGCGGGGTCCGGACGAGCGCGCGGGCGGCCGGGGGCGGACGGGCGTCGGGGGGCGCCGGGGCGGGCCGCGCCACTCTAGGATCGTTCCAGACAGCCCGACGTCGCACCGGCGCGCCGAGCCCGAGGAGGGCCCAGGTCCGCACCGGTGCGGGGCGGGTGACAGGCGCGGCGCGAGAGCACGGGCGCGGGCGAGGACGACGACACGGAGGGCACCGCGTGAGCGACCTCATCGACACCACCGAGATGTACCTGCGCACGATCTTCGAGCTCGAGGAGGAGGGCATCGTCCCCCTGCGGGCGCGCATCGCCGAGCGGCTCTCCCAGAGCGGCCCGACGGTCTCCCAGACGGTGGCCCGCATGGAGCGCGACGGCCTCGTCGTCGTCAGCGGGGACCGCCACCTGGAGCTGACCGACCACGGGCGCACGCTCGCCACCCGGGTCATGCGCAAGCACCGCATCGCCGAGCGCCTGCTCACCGACGTCATCGGCCTGGACTGGGAGTACGTCCACGAGGAGGCGTGCCGCTGGGAGCACGTCATGAGCGACCGCGTCGAGAAGCGGCTCGTGGAGCTGCTGGACCACCCGACGGAGTCGCCCTACGGCAACCCCATCCCGGGGCTCGGCGAGCTCGAGGGCGGTGAGCCCGACGCGGCGCGCGCCGCCACGACGTCCTTCCTCGAGGGCGTGGTGTCCCTCGTCCAGGCCAGCGAGTCCGGGAGCGGCTCCTTCGTCGTCCGACGGCTCGGCGAGCCGGTCCAGTACGACCACGTGGTGATGGCGCAGCTGGCCGCGGCGTCGGTGCGCCCGGGCAGCGCCGTGACGCTGGAGCGCCGCCCGTCCGCGCGCCGCGGCTCCGAGGGCTCGGTCGTCGTCGCCGTCGAGGGCGCCGAGGTCGGTCTCGAGCTGCTGGACTCCGTCGCCTCCCACGTGTTCGTGGCGCCCGCGGTCTGAGGAGCGGCTCGGGCGGGACGACAGGGGCTCCCGGCCCCTGACCATCTCTCGGCCGGGTCGTGGGGGCGCAGTCGACGACGCGCCTCCGAGCGGCGGATGACGACCGCTCGGGGGTCGGCGCTCGCGCACGTCCGCCCGTCGGTAGCGGGGCCGGGTACCCCTCCGGTGGGCGACGGCGGTTTACCTCACCCTGCGTGATGTCGACCACGGCATGTCGCCGACGCCACGCCGCGCCGTTACCGGGATGTGACGCGGCGGGTGTCCGTGGGTTACGTTCCCGCCGCTGCCCGGGGACCCGGGCGCGCCTGCCCCGGAGCGCCGAGCCCTGCCGCCGGGTCGCAGGTCCCACCGAGCTCGACGAGGCAGGGGCGGGGGACCCACTTCCGGTCCCGCGACATCGGTCCGACCGCGAGGTCGGGCCCTCGCGGGTCCTCGGGGTGAAGCCGGTCTCTCCCGTGGAGAGACGGCCGGGTGGCTCCCACCCGAACCCGACAGCTCACCTCGTAGGCGACTGGGAGAGGCCACACCCCGTGCCCCTGCACGCCCCCTCGCACGCCCCTGCGCCCGTCGCCGGACGCCACCGCGCCCGGCACGCCGCTCCTGGGCCGGTCAGCACGCCCCTCAGCGGGCTCACCGAGGCCGTCGCCGCCCGCGCCGGGGGCGTCGCCCGCCGCGGCGCCGTCGTCGTCGCCTCGACCGGTCTGGTCATGACCCTGGGCGTCACGACCTCCAGCGCCGAGCCCCTCGTCGAGGAGCCGCGCCCCCAGCCCGCCCTCACCGCGCCGGCCGAGCGCGTCGAGGCCCCGCAGGCCGCCGTCGCCGAGCCCGCCGTCACCGAGGCGCTCGTCGTCGCGGCCGACGTGCCCGTGACCTTCGCGCGCAGCGCGGCGCCCGGCGTCACGGCGCCGCCGCCCCCGCCGCCGCCCCCCGCGCCGGTCGTGGAGGAGCCGGTCGAGGCGGACTCCGCCGACGAGGACCGGTCCGACGAGAGCTCGTCCGACGAGTCCTCCTCCTCGGACGGGAGCTCGTCCGAGGCAGGGGAGTCCGGCGCCGAGGGCTCCGACGAGACGGCGTCCTCGGAGCGCGAGGAGACCCGGGCCGTCTCCCGGGACTCCGAGCGCGGCTCGTCGTCCGACGACTCCGACGAGTCGTCCTCGGAGGGCTCGTCCTCGGGCGGCTCCTCCGAGGAGTCCTCGTCGCAGGAGAGCTCGTCCAGCGACTCGGCCGGCAGCTCGGCGTCCTCGAGCGCGGGCGGCTCCGTCCTCGACATCGCCGCGCAGTACGTCGGGACGCCCTACTCCTACGGCGGCACGTCGCCGTCCGGCTTCGACTGCTCGGGCTTCACCCAGTACGTCTTCGCGCAGGCGGGCGTCTCGCTGCCCCGCACCGCCGCCGCCCAGGGCGCCGCGGGCACCCGCGTCTCCCGCTCGGAGGCGCGCCCCGGTGACCTCGCGGTCGTCTCGGACGGCTCGCACATCGGCATCTACGCCGGCGGCAACCAGTGGTACGACTCGCCCCGCCCGGGCAAGTCGGTGTCCCTGCGCGACATGTGGACCTCGGACGTCTACTTCGTCCGCTACTGAGGACGCCCGCTGCTGAGCCCGCCTCCTGAGCCGGCTC
Source organism: uncultured Pseudokineococcus sp. (assembly GCF_947495735.1). GTDB lineage: Bacteria > Actinomycetota > Actinomycetes > Actinomycetales > Quadrisphaeraceae > Pseudokineococcus. The sequence goes on along the minus strand of NZ_CANMAA010000018.1, from coordinate 4,685 downwards.
TCGAGCAGCTCGCCGCGACGGCCCGCCACCCCGCACGGGGTGGCGGGCCGTCGTCGTCCGCGGGTCGCGACGGACGACGCGGAGGGCGTCCGGGCGGTGGAGCGGCGATGACGGGCGGACGGCGGGCGCAGGACGTCCTCCCAACCCCCGTGACGGGAGGGCCCTGGAGTCGTACCGTGACGGCGTCGGCGGCGGACCTCCGCGGCCGGCCCCGTCGAGGAGGTCTCGTGGCGGCAGCACCGGCGCGTCCAGCCCGCTCCAGGGCCGGGTCGCGCCGCGGTGCCCCCGCCAGGTGCTCGACGGGGGCGCTCAGCTGCCCGTGGCCACCCGGCTGCGCGTCAGCCCCGCACTCCCCGCACCCCACGGCGTCGACCACTGCTGGTCGGCGCCGTCGTGCGTCCTCCCCTCCGCGCGCACTCCAGCCGCGGAGCGAGCGCTCGTGTCCCGGTGCGCGGCGCCGGGCGCGGGCAGATCGGGGTCGTCATGCGCACTCTCGTCCTCAACGCCGGCTACGAGCCGCTCGGCGTCGTCTCCTTCAAGCGGGCCGTCGTGCTCGTCCTCGCGGGCAAGGCGGTCGTGCTGGCCGCTGACGAGGTCCCCGTCGTCGCGGCGACCCTGAGCCTGCCGAGGCCCTCGGTCATCATCCTGACGCGCTACGTGCGGGTGCCCCACCTCCGGCGCGTCGCCGTCTCCCGGCGGGGGGTGCTGCGCCGCGACGGCGGCCGGTGCGCGTACTGCCGCCGGTCGGCGACGACCGTGGACCACGTGCTGCCGCGCAGCCGCGGCGGGCGGGACACCTGGGAGAACCTCGTCGCCTGCTGCCTGCGCTGCAACGGCCTCAAGGGCAGCAGGACGCCGGAGGAGATGGGCTGGGCGCTGCGGACCCGTCCCGTCGCGCCCGTCGGCCCGGCGTGGGTCCTCACGGGCGTCGAGAGCCGCCCGGGCTGGTCGGACTACCTGCCCGTCGCCGCCGAGGTGGCGTAGCCGGACAGTCCCACTTCCTTGGAAGTGGGACGGCCTGCCGAGGGGCCGCCCTGCAGTCGCTGGAGAGGCCGTAAGGCGTCCCAAAAGCCAGCCCCACAACACCGTCCCGCATCGACCGTACGGCGCTGACCTCCGGTACGGTCGGGGGCGTGGACATCGGGTACGCGCGGGTCTCGACGGCCAAGCAGGACCTCGAGCGCCAGGTCGAGGCTCTTGTCGAGGCCGGCGTCGCGCGGGAGCGGATCTACCTCGACAAGAAGTCCGGGGCCACCACTGACCGGCCCGGGCTGCGCGCCGCGCTGGCCTACGCCCGCCCCGGCGACGTGATCGTCGTCCACACCCTGGACCGGCTCGGGCGCACCGTCCGCGACACCTTGAACCTGATCCACGAGCTCACCGACGCCGGCGTCGGCGTGCGCAACCTCGCCGACCCGATCCGGGTGGACTCCTCGCGTCCCGAGGACCCGATGGCGCAGCTGGCCGTGGTGCTGCTCGCGCTTTTCGCGCAGATGGAACGGACCTACACCGTGGAGCGCGCCGCGCACGCCCGCTCGGTCGCCGCGGCCAAGGGCCGCCGGATCGGGCGGCCCACCGTGGTCGACCCCGACAAGTTGGCCTACGCGGTCCACCTGCGTGAGGGCGGGCACACCATCGCCGACATCGTCGCCAAGACCGGCATCGCCCGCACCAGCCTGTACCGGCACCTGCCACCCCGGCCGTCCGAGCAGATCACCGCCGGACCTCGGCCGGACGCAGGCGGTCCTGAGGGAGGTGTTCAGGCGACGTCGTGACTGCTCGCCTCTGCCCCCTGCTGGACGCCCACGTGCAGCCCCGTCCCCGCTCGGCGCCTTCGGGGCGCGCATCGTGATGAGGCCGGAGCCGAGCTCGGCGACTATCGCCCATGGGGTCCTCAGGGCAGGCGGGCGACGACCTGCTCGGGGCTCACGCGGGGGCCGGTGAAGAAGGGCAGCTCCTCGCGCACGTGGCGGCGGGCCTCGGTGGCGCGCAGCTCGCGCATGAGGTCGACGATGCGGTGCAGCTCGTCGGCCTCGAAGGCCAGGAGCCACTCGTAGTCCCCGAGGGCGAAGGCGCTCACGGTGTTGGCGCGCACGTCCGGGAACGGCATGGCGGCCATGCCGTGGTCGCGCAGCATCTTCTTGCGGTCGGCGTCGTCGAGCAGGTACCAGTCGTAGGAGCGCACGAACGGGTAGACGCAGAGGTAGCCGCGGGGCTCCTCCCCGGCCATGAAGGCCGGGACGTGGCCCTTGTTGAACTCGGCCGGCCGGTGGATCCCCGTGGAGGACCACACGGGCTCCAGCACCTGACCCACGGCCGAGCGGCGCAGCCGGTGGTAGGCCGCCTGCAGCGCCTCCACCGTCGGCGCGTGCCACCAGACCATGAGGTCGGAGTCGGCCCGCAGGCCGCTGACGTCGTAGAGGCCGCGCACGACGACGTCCTCGTCGGCGGCGAGCAGCTGCTCGAGCTCCTGCGTCGCGGCGTCGCGCTCGTCGTCGGGCAGGTGGTCCACGGCGCGGAAGACCGACCACATCGTGTAGCGGATCGTCGCGTTGACCTCCGCCGACGACGGGGGCGTCTCGGGGGCCGACGCGGGGGGTGTCGGGGTGGCCTGGCCGGTGCTCGTCTCGCTCACGCGCCCACCGCGGGGGTGCCCGGGTCCTGTCCGACGGCGATGGGCGCCCGGACGGCGTTGCCCCACTCGACCCAGGAGCCGTCGTAGTTGCGCACGTCGGGGAAGCCGAGCAGGTGGTGGAGCACGAACCAGGTGTGGCTGGAGCGTTCCCCGATGCGGCAATAGGCGATGACCGGCTCCTGGGGGGTCAGGTCCTTCTCGCCCTGGTAGATCGCCTCAAGCTCGGCGCGGGGCTTGAAGGTGCCGTCCTCGGCGGCCGCGCGGGCCCACGGGACTGACTGGGCGCCGGGGATGTGCCCGCCGCGCAGGCTGCCCTCCTCGGGGTAGGCCGGCATCGTGGTGCGGGCGCCGGTGTACTCCTCGGGGGAGCGGACGTCCAGAAGCTGGCCGCCGAGGAAGGTCAGCACGTCGTCCTTGAAGGCGCGGATCGCGGAGTCGTCGCGCTCGATGACGGGGTAGTCCGCGGGGGTGGGCTGCGGCGTCTGGGTGGTGTAGTCGTGGCCTGCTGCCTCCCAGGCGGTGCGCCCGCCGTCCAGCAGCCGGACGTCTGCGTGGCCGAACAGGGTGAACACCCACAGGGCGTAGGCGGCCCACCAGTTGTTCTTGTCGCCGTAGATCACGATGGTCGTGTCGCGGCTGATGCCCTTGCTGGCCATCACGGCGGCGAAGGCCTCGCCGTCGATGTGGTCGCGGGTGACGGGGTCGTTGAGGTCGGTGTGCCAGTCGACCTTGACGGCGCCGGGGATGTGGCCGGTCTCGTAGAGCAGGACGTCCTCGTCGCTTTCGACGACGACCAGGCCCGGCTCGCCCAGGTGGTCGATCAGCCAGTCGGTGCTGACCAGACGTTCGGGGTGGGCGTACTCGGCGAACTTGGGGTGGGCGTCTCGGGGCAGCGTCACGAAGTCTCCATCGGGTCGGTGCGGGGGACCGACCCGGGCGCGTGCTGAGGACTCCTCAGGCGCCCGCGGGACGGGTGGTCCGGGGGTGGGTGGTCGGTGGTGCTCTACCGGCGCGGTCGGTCGGTGGGCTCGCCGTCGCCCTCGCCAGATCGGGCGCCGTCCTGGGGCGCCGGGGGCTGTGCGGCCGGGCGGGCCACGAGGTAGTTACGCCCGTTGCGGTCGCGGCGAACCTCGAAGTCACCGTTGATGCCCTGCAGGCGCTTGGCCGCGTGCGGATCCAGCTGGCTGGCGGAGTCGACCTCCGCGGGCCCGTAGATCCGCTTGAACGTGGCCTCCAGCCGCGCCAGCCACGACTGCTCGTTCGACTTCGCCATCCCTGCTCCTCAAGCCTTCGTGGACCGTGCGGCGCCGCGCACAGCGCGCAGATAAACGGTGCACGGTTCAGTTGCGTACAACCGAACGGTACACGACTGTCCCGTACGCTCTCGGTGTGACCATCGAGGCGAGGCCCACACCGGCGGCCCAGGAGGCGGTGCCGAGCGAGGACCCGCTGGCCCTGGACCGGCAGGTCTGCTTCGCCCTGGCGGTGGCCTCGCGCAACGTGATCGGCCTGTACCGACCGGCGCTGGAACCGCTGGGGCTGACCCATCCGCAGTACCTGGTGATGCTGGCGCTGTGGCAGCACGGAGGGCTGTCGGTCAAGGAGCTCGGGCGGCTGCTCCAGCTGGACTCCGGGACGCTGTCGCCGCTGGTCAAGAGACTGACCGTCTCGGGGCTGGTGACCAAGGAGCGCAGCCAGGACGACGAGCGGTCGGTGGTCGTGAGCCTGAGCCCGGCAGGACGAGCGTTGCGCCAGCGCGCCGAGGCCGTCCCTCACGAGGTGGTGGCCCGCCTCGGCCTGAGCCAGGACCAGCTCATCACCCTGCACCAGGCCCTCGTCCCGGTCCTGCGAGCCGTCGAGCACGCGACACCCTGACGTCAGCTCTGAGGGCTCGAGCTGGCCCGCGCAGCTCTCGACTCCGGCAGCCCGAGCGGCCCTTGTGGGGATCCTCCTACTGGAGTGTCCCTGGCCTAATCCGATGGTTTTTGGAGCACTCGGCTAGAGAGGCTTCGGCGGGTGCGTCAAAAACGCGTCCTTCAGAACCGAGTGC
>NZ_CANMAA010000017.1 GCF_947495735.1 uncultured Pseudokineococcus sp. | reverse complement strand
CGCCGCCCAGGAGGCCGCCGCCCAGGAGGCCGCCGCCCAGGAGGCCGCCGCCCAGGAGGCCGCCGCCCAGGAGGCCGCCGCCCAGGAGGCCGGAGCCGAGCAGGCCGGAGCCGAGCAGGCCGGAGCCGACGAGGCCGGAGAGGACGCCCTGCTCGACCAACGCGCCGCCGCGGGCGCCGGGGCCCTCGTCCTCGCGGGCGTGCTGATCGGCCTGGCAGCTCGCCGGCGTGCTCAGCAGCGACGCCGGAAGCCGGGGGAGCGGCTGCCGGCCCCCTCGCCCCAGGCCCAGATGACCGAGCTCGAGGTGCGCGCCGCCGCCGACGGGCAGGGCCTGGCCGACATCGACCACGCCATGCGCGCCCTGGGAGCGCACGCGCGTGCCACCACCACCGACCTGCCCCAGGTCCGCGCCGTCCGGCTGACCGCCGAGGAGGTCCAGCTCTACCTCGCCGAGGCGCCCGAGGACCTGCCCGCCCCCTGGGCGCACACCGAGAGCCGCACCGTCTGGGTCCTGGCCCGCGGCGACGTCGCACAGCTGCCGCTCGACGAGGGACCCGCCCCCTACCCCAGCCTGGTCACGCTCGGACGCGACACCCAGGACGCCCAGCTCCTGCTCGACCTCGAGCACATCTGCACGCTGGCCGTCACCGACGACGGCGCCGGCGACGTCCTGCGATCCCTGGCCGTCGAGCTCGCCGTCTCGCCCTGGGCCGACAACCTCACCGTGACCGTCGTCGGCTTCGGCCAGGACCTGACGCAGGCGCTGGACACCCCCCGGCTGCAGCACGCGACCGACCTCGAGCACCTCATCGCCCGGCTGACCAAGCGAGCCGAGGCCATCACCGACCTTCTGGCGGACGCCGACGTCGACGACGTCGCCCAGGCCAGGGCCCGCGGCCGCGGCCGCGACGCCCACGCCCCCGAGATCGTGCTCATCGACCAGCCCATCCCCAACGACGTCCGCGACCGTCTCCAGGAGCTCGTCACCGCCCTGCCCCGGGTCGGCCTGGCAGCCGTCACCAGCCAGGACGCCGTGGGGCGTTGGCAGCTGCGTCTGAACGCGGCCGCCGACGAGGAGGGGGAGGGTCTGCTCGCGCACTTGGAGCCGGCCGATCTCTACCTGCGCCCCGAGCAGCTCACCGAAGCGGAGTGCGCGAGCCTCGGCGCCCTGCTGGCCACCACAGACCTCGCGCCCGTTGCTGGCCCGAGCTGGGCCAGCAACCTCGCCGACGAGCTCACCCTCGACGACCTGCCCGTGCACGACCCCGCAGACGACGACCAGGAGCTCGACGAGCACGACGACCACGGCCGAGGACAGGACGAGCAGCCGGCCCCGCAGCAGGGCAGCGTGCAGGCCGCGGCGCACCTGACGCCCCGCCACCGCATCGACGAGCAGGCCACAGCCGAGCAGGACAGCGGCACCCGCGCTGACGTCCCGGGCACTGTCGCCGGCGACCTGGACGTCGACGGCGTCGACGCCGCGCCGGAGGCAGCGACGCACGTCGACGAGGACGTCCTCGTCGACGTGCCGCAGGACCACGACGACGAGCCGGCCACGCCCATGGAGGAGGCCCGAGGGGCCAGCGTCCACCGGCTCCCGCCCCCGCGTCCCACCGCGCCCTACGTCAAAGTCCTCGGCGACGTGGCACTGACCCAGTGCGCCGGCTCACCGCCCAAGGAGCCGTCCAAGCGAGGCGTGCTGATGGCGCTCATCACCTACCTGGCCCTCAAGCCCGGAGCGGCGGACAACCGCGTCCTCGCCGAGGCCCTGCGCCCCAGCAAGCCGCTGGCCACCAACACCGTCGACGCCCACGCCAGCCGCGCCCGCAACTGGCTCGGCGCCGCGCCCGACGGGGAGCAGTACCTGCCGCTCAAGCGCGACGGGGGCAGCTACACGCTGCACCCCGACGTGCGGACCGACTGGGACGACTACCTCGAGCTCGTCGGCCAGGACGCCGCCGCCACCCACACCGACCGGCTGCTGCAGGCGCTAGCTCTCGTCGAGGGGATCCCGCTCGCCGCCCCCAACGCGCAGCACTACGCCTGGGCCGAGCCGCTGCGCCAGGAGATGGTCTCCAGCATCAGCGACGTCGCCCACGAAGTCGCCCGCCGGGCCCAGCTGCGCGGTGACCTGACGACCGTGCGGACCGCCGTCGCCGCCGCACACCGCGTCGACGAGCTCGACGAGCACGCCTGGCGCGACCTGCTGCGCGCCGAGCACAACGCCGGCCACGACGACGTCGTCGCCGGCCACGCCGACCGGGTCCGCACCCTCGCCGAGAACATCGACGTCGAGCTCGACGACAACACCGAGGACCTCATCGAGCAGCTGACCGCCCCGCACGCCAGCGCCCGCACCGCCGTCGCGCTGTGAGCAACGACTACCCACCGACGGAGATGAGCACCCCGTGACCCTCGACAGCAGCCGCAGGCCAGGGACACTGGAGACAGACCGCCCCGGGGAGGCAGAGATGGCCACGCACACGCAGGATCCGCAGACCGGCGCGCCAGCATCCCAAGGCGCAGACCGCCAGCCACCGTTCTGGCGGGCGCCCATGGGCGACCACCCGCTGGTCTGGACCGGGTTCGCGCTGCTGCTCATCGCGCTGTTCACCGGCGCCGTACTGACCTACCAGCACCTGAACCGCCCCGAGCCGGCGGCACCGCCCGCGGCCGAGCAGGGCGTCGACCGCGCCACCGCAGAGGCCGCAGCTCAGCAGGCTTTCCAGGGCTACGTCGCCGCACTCAACGAGGCTTACGCCACCCGATCGACGTCACCTCTGACGACCGTCGCGTCGCCTGAGCAGCAGGTGTCGGAGCAAGCCTTCATCGACAACACCCTCATCGCTGGTGACATCAGCGTGAGTGGCGCTGCCACGGCCACCGCCGAGGTCGCCGACTACCAGGTCGGGCGGCCGCAGGAGGGGTGGACCACCGTCACCCTCGACGCCTGCCTCGACTCGTCCGACTTCAATCTGACCCTTCCGGACGGTTCTGACGCACGCCGAGGTCCCGGCGGCGACGCCGACACCGACTATGTCACTCGCACCCAAGCCACGGCGACGCTCGTCGCCAGCGCCGCCGATGGCGGAGAACCCGGTGACTGGGTGGTGTCCGGCTACGAGACCGACAACGCGACGCCGTGCTGAAGCGACGCTTTCTCTCTCTGCTGAGCGGGGGTGTGGTGCTCGGCAGCGTTCTTGTAGCCGCCCCTACGGCCATCGCGTCATCTCAGCCACCCGGTCAAGGGTCCGGCGGCTGCACGTTCGTGACTTGCACCATCAAGGTCGAGACACCCAAGCGGCCTGGTGGGAACACCCGCCCGGTGGTCGACCCCGGCCCAGAGGGCGGCGGCGGCTCCTCCAGCGGCGGCGGGTCGTCCGGCGGCGGCGGCGGCTCCTCGGCGGCGCCGGACCCGGACGCGACCGAGTGGATCATTGAGGACCTCGGCGACGGCACTGTTCGACGCTGCACACCACCGCAAGAGGGTGGTGCCTTCGGTGGAGGGGTTCCTGGAGTGTGCTCGGCGCCCTACGACCCCGCCGACCCGGCGGGGCCCCCGCCGGTGCAGTACACGCCCGAGCAGGTCCTGCAGATGGCGCTCGCGCAGCTCGAGATCGAGGCCCCGGAGATCGGGATCACCCCGAAGCCGGGGCCGGGGATCATGGGCACCGTCGGGGTGCCGGTGTGGCTGTGGACCCCCGAGGCGCTGTGGGAGCCGCAGTCCGTCACCGCCGCCGTGCCGGGCCTGTCGGTGACCGCGGTCTCACAGCTGGCCGACGTGACCTACGACATGGGCGACGGCACCGACGTCGTCTGCGACGAGCCGGGGATCCCCTACGACCGGTCCTACGGGCTGCAGGTGCCCGAGTGCGGGCACATCTACGAGCAGACCTCCGCCGGCCAGGCCGGCCAGGAGTACCCGATCACCGCGACCGCCCGGTACGAGATCACCTGGACCGGCGCCGCCGAGGGCTCCGACGAGCTCACCGCCTCGTCCCCGACCGCCCTGCCGGTCGGGGAGTACCAGGCCATCGTCACCAGCGGGTGAGCAGCGCCCACCCGCGGCGCCCCTAGCCGGTCGTGGCGCGGTCCGTCCCCCCCTCGGACCGCGCCACGGCCACTTACCCGGCGTCGACCACGACCCGCCCGCGAGGACGCCGTGCACCCGCCAGGGCCCTCCCCGCCGCTCGACGCGCCACCGGCCCCACCGTGGGCTGGCAGGCGATGCTGCACCGCCTGCGCGCCGACCAGGCCGTCCACCTCGCCGGTCTCTACGCCCAGGGCCAGCGCTGCCTGACGCTGCACCACCCCGACGTGACGACCGTCGATGACGAGAGCGCCCTACTGGCCGCGCTCGAGGACCTCGAGGTCGACAGCGACCAGCATGTGGTCGCGCCCACACCGCCACGGCCACGACCTGGTGGTGGGACAGCACCCCGGGCCGCCACGCCGACGACGTCGTCCACGCCGCCCGGACCCGGCTGACCCGACTGCTGCAGCCCGGCTGGTCCCTCGACGACCAGCCCTGACCCGAGCCCGCTGTCGCAGTAGGCGCCTAGCGTCCCGGGCAGGAGGTGGCGCTGATGCCCCAGCACGACCACGAGGCCGACCTCGACCGCGTCCGCCGGCAGGCGCACGAGCAGGGACGTGAACAGGGACGCGCCGAGGTGCTCCCGTTCACCGGCGTCGCCGGCGTGGGCTTCCCGACCACCCTGCCGACTCATCAGGCGGTCGTGGTCTACGAGCAGCTGTTGATGGAGGCCCAGCCCCACCTGCACGAGCGCGCGGGCGCCGTGCGGGAGACCGTCGACCGGCTCTTCGACGAGCATTACCAGGCCGACGTCGACCTCAAGAGCGTGCACCTGCGAGAGACAGGCCGCTCACCGCTGGCGTGGCTGAGGCGGCTGCTGGCCACCCGCGCACTCGAGCGGTCGGTCGACGACACGCTCGTCGAGCTCCACGCCGTCACCGTCCATCACGACCAGGCGGGCGTGGACGTGACCGCCGCGGCCGAAGAGCTCACCGCGGTACGGGCATGGCTGGACCAGTGGACCCAGGACGCCACTCGCTACACCTCCGAGCGCGCATGGCGGCGACGACCGCTGAGCGACCCCCGTCATGGGTGCGGACCTACCCCACCTCCAGAGCCTTCATCGACGAGGACACCCACCGGGGCAGGCCTGGGAGTGGCCGCCTCCGCGACGACGTCGGCACGGACCACCGCTCCGGGTGGACGTGGACCGACCCGTCGACGCCCGGCGCGCCGGCGACGCTCTGACAGGTGTCCTGGCTGCCTAACCCCGGCGAGCTGTACGCCGTCCGCGCCGCAGACCTGGACGCCGCGGCCGAGCGACCGGACGAGGCGGTCGACACCCGGCCGGTCTGGCTGCTGAAGTCGCTGCCCGTCCACGGTGACGAGGACGCCTCGGAGGCCGTGGCCGACCACATGAAGACGCTGGAGCACCTGCAGGACGACGTGCCGCGGGACAGCCTGCTCGCCCTGGTCGACGCCATCGAGGCCACCGACTGGGACGACGTGCTGGCCCGCTCGGGACGCGGCTGACCGCTACAGCTCGCAGACCTCGCCGTCTCCGTCGACGTACCAACCAAACTCCGGGGGCGGCGCCGCTGACGTAGGGCCCGAGCCCGACGTCTCGGGCGGCGGAGCGGCTGGGGTAGCGCTGGTCGACCTCCGCCTCGGCCGTCGTCGACGGCGGGGGCGGCGACGGCTGTGGCGGTCGGCTCGTCACCCCCAGGCCTCGCTGCCGGCGACGGCGCAGGAGCCGGCGTGGTCACCGGTGCCTGGCCGGGTGCTGGCGGAGCCGCATTGGCCGTCGGCAGCAGCTGGCCGGGGCAGTCCTGCAGGACCCGGGCGGTCGCGTCGCGCTCGACCGCGCTCACCCGCACCGCGTAGGTGCTCTTCACCGCGACCTGGCGGGCGACGTAGGCACACCGCGGTCGTCGGGTGCTGGCGGTCCATGACGTACTCCTCGCGGTGGTCCCGGCTCACGGGGGACAAGGTGCGGGCCCGGTCGGCGCTGTGACACGTCCACCGCGGGCCCCTCTCCATCAGGCGTAGGCCCTCTCCAGGGGCGGTTGTGACCGGCTACTGCGCCCGGTGGTCGTCGTGTGCGGGCAGGAGCCCAAGCTCGGTGGTCCAGGGCAACCCGGCGAGCCGGGCGACGGCCGTGGTGGGGTCGTCGCCGGCGAGGGCGGCGTGCAGGTTCTCGTCGGCGACCTGGACGCGGCCGCGGCTGTCGCAGGCGCCGGTGAAGGTGCCGAGCTCGGGGGTGGCCATGACGACGTCCTGCAGGTCGGCGCGCACGTCGTCGCTCCAGGCGCGGTAGGCCAGTGGCGGGAGTCGGCCGTCGCGCTGGGCGCGCTCGAGCAGGCTGACCAGGACGCCGACGGGGGAGTGGCTGTGGGTGTTCGCGCCGACCGCGGCGTGGGTGCCCGCGGCCGCGGTCATGGCCCAGGTCGTGCCGGTCGGGCCGGCGGTCTGGCGGACGAGCTCGAGCAGGAGCTCGCGGTGGGCGTCGGTGAGCCTGCCGGTGCTGACCTCGAGGAAGAGCCGGATCTCGCCGGTCTCGTAGCGGGTCTGGCCAACGGCGTCGGTGACGACGGCCGGGATCCCGGGGCCGTCGACGGGTGCGGCGCTCACGCCGTCGCCCCGGCGGGAGCGGCCGACGTCGGCCCGGACGTGCTGGCCGCCTCGGACGATGTTGCGCGGTCGGCGTCGACTCCGGTGCCGGTGGTGTCGTGGGGCCCGTCGTCGTCGAGGGGAGAGGGCATCGCCGCGGCGGCCACGGCCCACACAGACCCGATCCGGCTGGCGGGCAGGGCCCCGGTCTCGATGCGCTTGAGGACGGCCTGGCGGGAGATCCCGAGAGCGGTGGCGGCCTCGGGGACGCTCAGCAGCGGCGGGACATCGACGAAGCGGGTGCGGTGGTCGAAGGCGTGGGTGGGCAGCACCTCAAGGCTGTAGGCGGGCAGCGGGCTACCGTCGGGGCGATGCACGTCGGCCAGGACGGCCATCGCGGTGCGGGTGGCTTGCGAAAGGTCGGCCGCCGGGAGGGTGGCGATCACCTCGAGGCGCCCGTAGGCGCTGCGGCCCAGGACGGGCCGGTAGGGCCGCAGGGTGTCCAGGACGGTGTCGGCCCAGTCGGCGTCGGCCAGCAGGCCCACGTCGGCGACGTCGCCGAGCTCAGCGACGACGTTGAAGTCCGCCGGGGCGGCAGCGGTCGTGCGGGACGTCGTGCGGGACGCGGTCATTCGGGACTCCTCGGTGCTCGGACCGCCCGTGGGTCGATGTCGGCCGGGGCGGCGGTGGGTGGGGATGAAGGGTGCAGGGGGGTGGACGATGTGTGCGGGGGCCGGAGGCGGTTCGGTCGCCTCCGGCCCCCGTCCGGTCACCGCCGGGGCGGCCACCGGAACCCGGCCCGCTTCAGCGGGGCCAGGCCGTTGAGGAGGGACCGCCAGTCGCTGGCGGTGCCCGCCAGGACCGCAATCACCTCGCCGCCCTTGCTCACCATCAGGTGACCGTTGGCGGTGGTGACGACATCGAAGCCCTGGCGCTCCAGCGCCTTGACGACCTTCCTCACGTCCTTGTTCATGCTCTCACCTCCCTTGGTGTCCGACAACCGGAAGGTAACACGTCGGTTGTCGGTTGACAGGCTCCATGGTTGGGTGTGTTGCACCTCGCCCGCGTGCGAGCCTGGCGGGGTGGGCGACCGAGCAGGCCAGCGGCGGCACTGCTGGGTGGTGCTGCCCGACGTCGACCCGATGCCCGGCGTGGTGGCGAGCCGGCAGCGCGACAAGCACGGGGCGTGGCAGGCGCGTGGCCTACGCGCTCGAGGACGAGACCGGGGGAGTGGCCATCGGCTGGCTGCCCGCCACCATGCTCCGCCCCCACGACGCCACACCAGCGTGAGCGACCACCGGCGTCCGCCGGCGCCCCTGTTGCTTCGGAGTCGCGAAGGACCGTTCGGCCACGTTCCAGATGAGGAGGACATGGGCGGCCGACCAGGGGCGGTCAGGGCCCCTTGAAGCCCGGCTGCAGCGCCGGCCACGGGATGGGCGGTCCCTTCCACGGGACCCGCGGCGGCGTCTCGTCCGAGCCGAGTTGAACCGACTCGCCGCAGACCGCGCACCCCACCAGGTGCGACCGCGGCGGGTCGGCTTCCCGTGCGGCCTTGCCGGCGGCTGCGACGCCCGGGTGGAAGAGGTGCTCGTGCGGCGGCGGCGGGTGCGGGCTCATGGCCGCGGACCGTAGGAGCGACCTCGGACAGCGCCGCCACGAGCCGAGCACGCAGTCGCCGGCGGCCGCCGGGCGAGTGGTCAAAAGGCGTGCTGCCGCTGACGCAGCAACAGCTTCCACACCGCCCCGCCTCCGCGACGGGTGGGCCGGCCCTCTCGCCTCATGCGCTCCAGCCGCACCGGGCACGTCCCCGCGTACACGTGCGCCAGCTCCGCTGGTGTCATGTCCGGCCACCGATCGGCGTACTCCTGCGCGCACGCGCACCCCGCCTGCTGCGCCCCCGTGTCGTCCATGTCCCAACCATCGGCTACCGGAAAAAGTCCGGCTTACTGGGCAGCCCAAGACTCAGCCACCTGGCTCAGCGCCGGACAGAAGAGCGCGCACCGGGTTCCGCCGAGGTGATCGCCGCTTCGACCTGAGTGTGTGTCGGCTGCATTACCCGTGGGACCGGTGGCGGTCTTCTGCCACTATGTGGCCATGGCTCAGAAAACTCAGGTGACCCTTGTCGACGACCTCGACGGCTCGGAGGCCACCCAGACGGTGACTTTCGCCTTCCAGGGCACCAGCTACGAGATCGACCTCAACGACCAGCACTTCTCCTCCATCGAGGAGTCCTTCGCCGAGTGGATCGAGTCCGCCCGCAAGACCACCGCGTCCCGGGGCGCCGCTTCCTCGCGGGCCAACGCCACCCGCAGCGGTGGGACCAAGCGCGCCGACCTCGACGACGTCCGCGCGTGGGCCCGCGACAACGGCCACACCGTCGCCGACCGCGGCCGCGTCAAGCAGTCCATCCTCGACGCCTACGACGCGGCGCACTGACGAGCTGACCACCGCCGCCGTCCGCCCCCCTGCGCAGACCTCGTGCAGGGGGGCGGACGGCGTCCCAACGCCAGGACGAGGACGGGATCGCGCGTGCTCGGTGACCAGACCTGGTCCGAAGTAGTCGAGGGGCCGCCCGCTGATCACGGCGTGGCGGTGACCCGTGTCGTCCAGGAGATGGCCCAGAAGCTGCCGGACCTGCCCCAGCTGCTCGGCGAGCAGGGGAGCGATCTCAGGCGTCTCCTCGAGGCGCTGCCCGACCCGCCGGTCGACCTCCGCGTCACCATCCTGGCCGGCCTGCGCACAGCCCACGACAGCCTCGTGCACGTCGCCGAGCTCGCGCAGGACAGGCGCACCGTCTCGATCTCGATCCTGCAGAGTCAGCTGAGGGCAGCCCTGCTAGGCGCGGGACGGATCGTCTTCATGCTGCATCCCGACGACCATGCGCAGCAGCTGACGAACGCCCGCATCGTGCTCCAGCAGGAGTCGAAGAGCCTCATGCAGCTCTACGACACGACACGCCAGTTCCAACGGCTGACGGGCCTGGTGCCATCTGCGGACATCATCACAGCCCAGAAGGCGCGCCACGCCGGCGTGACGGCCGGCGCTAGTTCGATGGGCGACGGAAAGACGTTGAAGGCGATGGCCGACACGATCGCCCAGGCCCTCGTCACGCAGGACCGCGCGTCAGCCGAAACGGTGAAAACCATCGCGGAACTCGTGGGATGGATGTTCAACGTCTCCAGCGGCCGAGCTCACGGCTTCGGCTGGCCCGACCTGGTACCTGGCGTCGATGTCAGCGCCGACTTCTCCATGGTGGCCTCCATCACCCATCTCGCCTTCGACACGACGCTTCGACGCAGTGCTGGCCCCTCCACTCCCCCGCGACGCCGTGTGGGCCGGGGCGTGAGCTGACGGGACCCTCCTGCGCAGGGGCTCGCCGCAGCACCGCGCACGAAGCCGGTCACGCCCACTGCACAGACGCCCGGGCCGCGCGGCGGTCCCGGGCCGCGGCAAGCTCGTCGAGCGGGCGACGTCGGCAGGGCGGATGGCAGTGCGGGGGCGGGACCGTGAACCGCCGTTGAGCGGTCGCCACGGCGTGCGTACTCCGCGGCGACGTCGACACGCGGTGGTGGTCGGTGAACTCGCGCACCCACCGCCTGGCCGCGCCGCGGCCCTCGTGGCCGCCTTCGCCCAGCACCTCGTCCAGCACCGCGACGTCGACGCCCTCGACAACCGCGAGCTCCCACACCAGGCGCGCGGTGACGGTGGTGAGCTCGATGCGGGTGCGGTGAGACAGGGACAGGGACCGGTCGAGCTCGCTGAGCCGGATCAGCGGGCTGTCGGTCCCCAAGTTCTCCAGGGCGCGCGAGGCCAGCCGGCTCGGCCTGGCCCGCGCGGACGGACGGCGGGCGCGCCGGCAGGCGGTCTCGAGGTCTCCCTCGGCGATGTCGGTGGCCAGACTCAGGTCGACCAGACCGAGCCCGCGGCGGCGCATCGGGGCCACGACGCGACCCATGTGGGCGGCTAGGTCCTGCTCCTCGTCGACGAGGCGGTCGTTGGCCTGCCGGAGCCGGCGCAGCTGCGGTACCCACAGCACCGGCTCCGACGGTTGCCACGGCAGCAGCTCCGCCCACAGCCCAAGCATGTCGCCGGCGTCTACGCGCGCGAGGTGGTGCAGGCGTCCAACAGGGGAGCGGTACTCCTCGAGCTCCTCGCACGCGGCAGACCACCACCGCGGCGGGTAGGAGCCCCACGTGGAGTCGACCACGGGCACGACGCTACGCGCGTCGGCAGCGCCAGGCCGACTTCTCGCAGCGGCGGCCGGTCGTATTCGGGGTGGGGTTGGTCATGACGTCCGCGGTGCTGGCGGCTGTCCCGCGCTCCTCATAGGTGGTCAGCTAGCTGTTGTCGCGGTTCAGGGCGTCCCGTATGGCGCACCTGCCCGGGATTTCCATCCGGGCGGGTCTGCTGGCGACGTCGCCGCAAGGCCGCGCCTCGCCGCCCCTGTGACCTGCACCGTCGCCGAAGGGGGGTCGGCTGCTGGGACGAGGTCCGGGTGCCACGACGCAGCAGTCACATTGTCTGCATCAGTTCTCTCAAGGGCGGGTGTAGGACGCCTGTCCCCGCGAGGTCGTGCACTCCCACTGGGGACCGGCCAGAGGCGGGACCTCGGCGGCGGGTGGCACCTTTGGTAGGACAGGAACCCGCACTCGGCGCAGGCTGGACGCATGAGCCAGCGACCCGAGCAGCCCAGTCCCCCCAAGCCGCGCTACGGCTTCCTCGGTGAAGCGCCCACGCACAGCGCCTTGACCTTCCGCGCCGTCCTGGCGGCCTTCGGGCTTCTGGTGTGCGCCGGGGGCGCCGTCTGGGCGGTCGTGGTCGGCGCTCCGACGTGGCTGCCCGTCGTGTTCGGCGTGCTCGCCATCGTCGCCGTCGTGGATCTGGTCGTCATCGGTCGGCGCAAGGCGCGGGGCGAGCCGGGGTAGGCCGAGGAGCGCGGTCCTCGCAGGACCGGAAGGCCCCCTGGGCAGGGGCGACGAGTGCCCTGGGCGAGACCTGGGGGCCGTATCTGGCTCTGCGTGGCGTCCTGCTCCGACCCGACGGTGGCCACGCATCGGTTTCGGAAGGGGCCGGGTCAGACATCCCAGGGGTTGGCGGGTCAAGCGGCGGCTGGGGTCGGGGTGGTGAGGGATCCGGGGTCGGGCTGCTCGGCGCGGTCGCTGAGACCATCACCGCTGGACTGGGGGAGGCGCCCGGGGCAGGGTGAGCGCTGATCAAGCAGACGGTCATGTAGGGACGTCGAAGGGCGTGACATGTCCATCACCGCTGAGCAGCGTCGGGAGCAGGCGCCGAAGATCGGTCTCCCGGGAACCATTCTCGGCATCGGTCTCGGGGGATTCGTCGACGGGATCTTGCTGCATCAGATCCTGCAGTGGCACCACATGCTGACCAGCACCGACACCGACAACATCGGCGTCGACTACTACCCCGCTGACACGGTGCACGGGTTGCAGATCAACACCGTGTGGGACGGCGTCTTCCACACCATCACGTGGCTGTCGGTGCTGATCGGCCTGGGGGTGCTGTACTCCCGAGTCACCCACTCCCGTGGCCGGGTGTGGACCTCACGAGTGCTGTGGGGCTGGATCCTGGTCGGCTGGGGTGTGTTCAACCTCGTCGAGGGCGTCGTGGACCACCACATCCTCGGCATCCACCACGTCCGTAGCGGCGAGTACCAGACCTGGTGGGACATCGGCTTCCTGGTGCTGGGGGCCTTGCTGGTCGCTGGCGGCTGGCTCCTGCAGCGCAGTGGTAGGACGGTGCCCATCGCCGTCGAGACGACCTCCGGTCGGGCTGGGTGATGTCCCTGGTGCAGCAGCACGCCCACGCCGGGGCTGGTGCCCATGGCGCGGCGAGCATGTGGCCGGTTCTGATGGTCGCGGCGGTGGTCGTCCTCGCCCTGGTCTACGTCGGGACGGCTACGCGTCGGCGGCGCGAGCCGCGCGGGTGGAGCAACTGGCGGACAGCGAGCTTCCTGACCGGCCTCGTGTTCCTGGCGGTGGCATTGGTGCCGCAGCTGTCGCCCTACCCGCCGGGGGACTTCCGCGGGCACATGCACCAGCACCTGCTGATCGCGATGTACGCACCGTTGGGTCTGGTGCTGGGCGCTCCGGTGACCTTGGTGCTTCGCTCGGTCCCGCGCCGGGTGGGGCGGATGATCGGGCGGGTGATGCGCTCGAGGCCGGTGCACCTGGTCGCCAACCCGGTGACCGCGTTGGTGCTGAACCTCGGTGGGTTGGCGGTGCTGTACTTCACCCCCCTGTATGCGGCCACGACTGTGCACCCGGTGCTGCACCACCTGGTGCACGTGCACTTCCTCGCCGCGGGGTACCTGTTCGCGTGGGTGGTGGCCGGGCCCGACCCGGCCCCGCGGCGTCCTTCGGTCCTGGCCCGGCTGGTGGTCCTGGGGGTCGCGATCACCGGCCACGCCGTGCTGGCGCAGCTGCTGTACGCGGGCGTCTTCGTGCAGGTCCCCAAGCCGGTGGCCCAGGTCCGCGCGGGGGCTGACCTCATGTACTACGCCGGGGACATCGCCGAGCTGCTCCTTGCGCTGGCACTGGTCAGCACCTGGCGGCCCCGCCGCAAGCCCGCGCGGTCGCGGCTGGCAGCGGCGGCCGCCTGAGGCAGGCCCGTCAGCACCCCTGGGTGCTGTCTTCGGGCGGGCTCGTCAGCGAGCTCGGTGAGGGCGAGGACTCACAAGACCAGTGCGTCGAGCAGCACCCAGGCGGCGACGGCGACCAGCAGGACGGCGAAGGTCCGGGTCAGGACGGTGGGGGAGACGCGGGCGGCCACACGGCTGCCGGCGAAGGAGGCCGCGACTGCGCCGAGAGTGAAGGGGACGATGACGGCCCAGTCGAAGACGGCCGCGGAGCCGGTCCTGGCGGCGAGGGCGACGCCGCTGTTGAGGGCGACGACGAGCAGCGAGGTGCCGACGGCGACGGGCATGGTGAAGCCGAGGGCCAGCACGAGCGCGGGCACGACGACGAACCCGCCGCCGACGCCGAGGAACCCGGTGAGGAACCCGACGCCGAGGCCGGCCAGGACCACCCGCACCATCACGGCTGTCCGGCGAGGAGGCCGGCGAGGGCCGGTGGCAGGGTCGGCTGGTCGGCGTGAGCGCAGCAGCATCGTGGTCGCCGAGACGAGCATGAGGACCGCGAAGGCGGCGAGCAGGACGTCGGGGTGCACGGCGTGGTTCAGGCGGGTCCCGGCGATCGAGGTGAGGACGCCGACGACGGCGAACGCCAGGCCGGCCAGCCAGCGCACGTGCCCGGTGCGGGCGTGGTTGGCGGCGCTGACCACCGAGGTGACCCCCACGATCACCAGGCTGGCGGTGGTCGCTTCCTGGGGGCCCTCCCCGAGCACGTAGACCAGTGCGGGCACCGCCAGCACCGACCCACCAGCGCCGGTGGCCCCGAGCACCAGACCGATGACCACCCCGAGCAGGGCGGCCAGCAACAAACTCACGGCGGCCCGGGCGGCGCTGGCGGGCGGGGCGCCGTCGAGGTGGTGCCGACACTCATCTGGTACCCGCTGCTGGGAGCGAACTGGGCGGTGACGGTGAACCGGTCCCCGCGCACCAGGGTGCGCCGGTGCTCGACGGGGGTGCCGCCGGCGCAGCCGAGCCGCTGGATGGAGAAGGCCGAGGACCCGGCGGGCACGGCCAGCAGCGAGGCCTCGGCGGGGGTCACGACCACCGCCTGCAGCTGCTCTCGGCCGCCGCGGACGTGGATCCCGCACCGCTCGGCGAGCTCGCGGTACAGGGCGGTGTGGGTGAGGTCGGCGCCCAGCAGGCCCGAGGCCGCGTGGGCGGGCATCCAGACCTCGTCCAGCGCCAGCGGCTGCCCGTCGGCCAGCCGCACCCGGGACAGGTGCACCAGGTCGGCATCGACGGCCAGGCCCAGCACCGTCGCGGCGGCGGAGTCGCGCACCAGCCCGAGGTGGCGCACGAGGCTGCGCTGCTCCATCCCGGCGGCCTCGACGGAGGCGAACAGGCTGTACAGCGCCCCGAGGGGTTGCTCCAGACCGGGGGCGGTGACCTGTGGCTGGCGCCCCCGGGCGGCGCTGACGACGCCGGTCTCGCGCAGCGACCGCAGCGCCATCCGCACCGTCTGCCGGCTCACGCCGTACTGCGCGGTCAGGTCGTGCTCGCCGGGGAAGGACTGCCCGAAGGCACCGGCGTCCACCCGCCGCGTCAGGTCCTCGCGGACCTGCTGCCACAGCGGCCGCGCCAGGGCACGGTCCACCGGGTGCGGCTGCTGGTCGGGCAGGGCGGGGCCATGCTGCGCGCTCATCTGCCCACCTTCTCCGATGCCCGGGACCCCTGCGGGTGCTCTTGCCGTCACCCACAGGATGTACGTACATTGCTGACCAGTGCAAGGGCATGTCCTCGCAGCACCCGTCGAGCTCGCCGGAGGCAGTCATGACCACCACAGCCGTCCACCACCACGTCCTGGTCGTCGGGGGAGGCAGCGCCGGCATCAGCGTCGCGGCCCGGCTGCGCCGCAGGGGCGTAGCCGACGTCGGCCTGCTCGAGCCCAGCGAGGCGCACTACTACCAGCCGCTGTGGACCCTGGCCGGTGGCGGCCGCGCGCCGGTCGCGCAGTCGCGCCGCACCCAGGCCTCGGTGATGCCGCAGGGCGTGGCCTGGACCAAGGACCGCGCCGAGCACATCGACCCCGACGCCAAGGTCGTCTCCACCGCCGGTGGGACGAAGGTCAGTTACGACTACCTCGTGGTCTGCCCGGGCCTGCAGCTGGACTGGGGCACGGTGCCCGGGATGGCCGAGGCGATCCGCAGCCCGCACGCCTCGACGAACTACCTGTACGACCTGGCGCCCAAGACGTGGGAGCAGATCCGGGCGCTGCGCAAGGGCACCGCGATCTTCACGATGCCCTCGGGGCCGATCAAGTGCGCCGGCGCGCCGCAGAAGATCGCCTACCTGGCCGCGGACTACTGGCGCGAGCAGGGCGTCCTGGACGACATCCGGGTGGTGATGGTGCTGCCGACCCCGGGCATGTTCGGGGTCAAGGTCTTCTCCGACGAGCTCGAGCGGGTAGCCCGCAAGTTCGGCATCGAGGTCCGCTTCAACAGCGAGCTCGTCGAGGTCGACCCCGCCGGCCGCCAGGCCGTCATCGCCGACAACAAGGCCGGCACCAAGGAGTCGCTGACCTACGACCTGATGCACACCGTCCCGCCGCAGTCGGCCCCGGACTGGCTCAAGGCCACCGACCTGGCCGACCCGGCCAACCCCGCCGGGTACGTCCAGGTCGACAAGCACACCCTGCAGCACACCCGCTACGGCGAGGTGTTCGCCCTCGGTGACGCCGGGTCCACGCCCAACTCCAAGACCGGCGCGGCGATCCGCAAGCAGGCGCCCGTCGTGGTCGACAACCTCATGTCCGCCATGGCCGGGGAGCCGCTGGACGCCCGCTACGGCGGGTACGCCTCCTGCCCGCTGACGACCTCACGGCACACCATGCTGCTGGCGGAGTTCGACTACTCCATGACCCCCGCGCCCACGTTCCCGCTGATCGACGCCACCAAGGAGCGCCGGGACATGTGGTACCTCAAGCGCTACGGCCTGCCCGCGATGTACTGGAACCTCATGCTCAAGGGTCTGGCGTGAACCCGACCGCCACGGACCAGCCGCAACCTCTGTGGACCGAGGCCTGGCCGACCACCGCTGTGCGCCCCGACCTGCTCGCCGAGGACGACCCGGACCCGTCGCCGGCAGCCGCGCTGGGGCGCAGTCACCGGCTGGTGTGGCAGGTCGCCACCCCTGGCGCCCCGGTGCTGCGCAACCTGGACAACCTGCTCACCGACCTGGGCCACGACCACGACGTGAGGGTGGAGGTCGTCGCCCACGGCGAAGGCCTCGGCCTGGTCGGCGACGGCGTCATCGCCCCCCAGCAGGCGGCGGCCCTGCGTCGGGCCGGCGTGCGCTTGGTCGCCTGCGCGACTTCGATGCGCCGCTGGGGCCTGCACCCGCACCAGCTCGCACCCGGGACCCGCATCGTGTCCTCCGGCGTCGGGCACCTGCTGCGCCGCCAGCACCAGGGCTGGGCCTACCTGCGCGCCTGAAGCCTCCAGACGACCAGCTCCCAGACGACCAGCGCCCGTGCCACCGAGGAGAGGAGCACCCGATGAGAGCCGGCGACGCGACGGCGTGGGACGAGCGCTACCGGAAGGCTGCCGACGGCGGCACCAGCGTGTGGTCCTGGCGACCGACGACTGTGGTGGCAGACCTGCTCGAGGCCGTGCCCGCCGGCACAGGGGTGGACCTGGGAGCAGGGGAGGGCCGCAACGCCCTGTGGCTGGCCGAGCGGGGCTGGCAGGTCACCGCTGTGGACTTCTCCGACGTGGGTCTCGACGTCGGCCGCGGCGAAGCCGGCCGCCGCGGCCTGCAGGTGGCCTTCGTGACCGCCGACGCCACCACCTGGGCGGCGCCGGCGCAGGTTGACCTGGTGCTCGTGGCCTACCTGCACCTTCCCCACCGCGCCCTGGCCCCGACCCTCGCCCGGGCCGCGACCTGGGTCGCTCCCGGCGGGAACCTGCTCGTCGTCGGCCACGACCGCGACAACCCCGAGCACGGCCACGGCGGACCCCAGGACCCCGACGTGCTCTACGACACCGACCTACTCACCAAGACCACCGCGACCAGTGGCCTGCACACCGCGCGCTGCGAGCAGCTCGAGCGCCTCGTGCCCACCCCCGAGGGCACCGCCACCGCCATCGACACCCTGCTGTGGGCCAGCCGCCCCCGGTAACCCCCGCTCCGACCACCGCCCGATCCCGCGCCAGCCATGGTCTCTGCAACCGACCAAGAGGCACCGCAGACCGCCCACGCCCCCGGGACCGCGGCCGGCACGGTCACCACGCCGGACCGCAACGTGCTGGACCGGATGTACGGCAAGGCCGACCTGGCCGGGGCGCCCACCGGCAAGGACGACGGCCTGACGGAGCGATCGCCCCACTGATGCCGGCGGTGCCCCATCGCAGCGGCAGAGGGAATGACCGTACATTCAGTGGCGTTCCTGTCGAGACCGCAGGTCGAGCCGTAGAAGGAGAGCGCCATGATCGACGTGATCACGCTGGAGACCAGCAGCCTGGGCGACCGCAGCTACCTGGCCACCGACGGGCAGGTCGCCGTGGTCGTGGACCCCCAGCGCGACATCGACCGGGTCCTGGACCTGGTTGCGCGCCTGGGGGTGCGCGTGGCCCACGTGCTGGAGACCCACGTGCACAACGACTACGTCAGCGGCGGCCTCGAGCTGGCCCAGCGCACCGGCGCGACGTACGTCCTGCCCGCGGGCAGCGACGCCGACTTCGCGCACACCGCCGTCGGCGACGGCGAGGAGCTCACCGCCGGGGACATGGCGCTGCGGGCGCTGCTGACGCCCGGGCACACCCACCACCACACCAGCTACACCCTGGCCCGCGGCGGTCAGGTCGAGGCCGTCTTCACCGGCGGGTCGATGCTCTACGGCTCCACCGGGCGCACCGACCTCGTCGGCCCCGAGCACACCCTGGGCCTGACCCACGACCAGCACCGCTCCGTACGGCGCCTGGCCGCCGAGCTGCCGGCCTCGGCCGCGGTCTACCCCACGCACGGGTTCGGCAGCTTCTGCTCGGCGACCCCGACCAGCGGGGACGCCTCCACGGTCGGTGAGCAGGCCGCCACCAACCCCGCGCTGACCCAGGACGAGCAGGAGTTCGTCACCGCCCTGATCGCCGGCCTGGACGCCTACCCCGCCTACTACGCCCACATGGGCGTGGCCAACCGCCGGGGACCGGCGCCGGTGGACCTGTCGATGCCTGCCCAGGCCGACGGCGGCGAGCTGCGCCGCCGCATCGACGCGGGAGAGTGGGTCGTGGACCTGCGCGCCCGCCGCGCGTTCGCCGCCGGGCACCTGGCCGGCTCCCTGGGCTTCGAGCTCTCCGGCAGCTTCGTGACCTACCTGGGGTGGCTGCACGCCTGGGGCACCCCCCTGACCCTGCTCGGGGAGTCCGAGCAGCAGGTCCTGGACGCCCGCCGCGAGCTGGTGCGGATCGGCGTCGACGAGGTCGGTGCCTCCGTCGGAGACGTCGAGGCCCTCGCCGGCGGCCAGGACCTGCGGACCTACCCCGTCACCGACGCCGACGGTCTCGCCGGCGCCGTGCGCGCCGCCGAGGCCGGCGACACCACCGCCACCAGCGGGCAGCCGCTGGTCGTCCTGGACACGCGCCTGGGCTCCGAGCGCGCCAAGGGCGGGGTCCGCGGCTCGGTGCACGTGCCCCTGCACGAGCTGGCCGAGCGCGCCGGCGACCTGCCCGACGGGCAGCTGTGGATCCACTGCGGGTCCGGGTACCGCGCCTCGATCGCCGCGTCCCTGCTCCAGCGCGCCGGCCGCGACGTCGTCCTGGTCGACGACGCCTACGACCACATCGCCGCGACCGGCCTGACCGACGCCCAGACGGGGCAGACCCAGGACACCTGACCGGCCGCCGTCCTGTCGCCCCCGCCAGCCGTCGCCGTCTCGATCCTCGCCTTCTCGACCACCGCCCTCAGGCGTCGGTCCGCGGCGCCGTGCGCGCCCGGGACCGACGCCACCCTCTTGGAGACACCTGTGACCATCACCGCGCCCACCCAGACCCGCCCGGCCACCTCCGGTGCCCGCCGCGTCGCCGTCGCCGACGTCGCCGCCCGCCTCGAGGGCCCCACCACGCCGGCCCTGGTCGACGTCCGTACCCCGGCCGAGTTCGAGAGCGCCCACGTGCGCGGCTCCTACAACGTCCCGCTGCAGCTGCTCGGCGAGCACGCTGACGAGCTCGCCCGTCGCCTGGACGGCGCGGTCGTCCTGATGTGCCAGTCCGGGGTTAGGGCCGACCAGGCCCGCCAGCGGCTGGCCGCCGCCGGCCTGGCAGGCCAGGACCTGCAGGTCCTGGACGGCGGCGTCGACGCCCTGGAGCGCGCCGGCGCCCAGGTCGTGCGCGGCCGCCAGCGCTGGGCGATGGACCGCCAGGTCCGCCTCGCCGCCGGGTCCCTCGTTCTGGCCAGCATCCTGGCCAGCCTCACGGCACCCGCCGCCCGCTTCGTCGCCGGTGGGATCGGCCTGGGCCTGACCGCCTCGGCCCTGACCGGCACCTGCCCCATGGCCGGCGGCCTGTCCCGGCTGCCCTACAACCGCGGCGGCGCCACCCGCAGCGCACGCCAGGTGATGGAAGAGCTGCCCGCCCCGCGCTCCTGACCTGCCGCGGCGCGGGGCCGTGGGGGCGTCGTCCCCGCCGCCCCCACCCCCGACGCGACGTACCGCTGCGCGACTCACCAGCCGGGCAGTGGCGGCAGCGACGCCAGCGCCTGGGCCAGCCACGGGGCGACCACGAACGCGGTGGGTAGCACGAGCACGGCCACCGCCAGGGCCAGGACGGACGCGCGCAGAGAGCCCTCGGCCGTGGCCGGTCGCTGCAGCCGCCCGACCCGGCGCCGGCGGTCGTCCTGGGGGGTGCGGTCGTGGCGGCGGGCCGCCCGCCCGGCAGGGCCCAGGTCGTGGGTGCTCAGGTTGTGAGTGCTCAGGTCACCGTCGGTGCTCATCGCGCACAGTGCCGAGGCCAGCGGCGCCGGGCCGCAGCGGGCCCGGGCGGCGTCGTCGGCCACCATCTCCAGCAGCAGGGACACTGACTCCAGCGGGACGCGGCTGCGCAGCGGCCTCGGGACGGCCTGGTACACAGCCGTGAAGGACTCCAGCACGAGGTCGTGGCGCGCCCGCAGGTGCGCCTGCTCGTGGGTCAGCACCGCCTGGACCTGCTCGGCCGTCAGCGCCTGCAGCGCCGCGCCGCTGAGGACGACGCGCGGTGCCCGCCCGGGCAGGCAGTAGGCCAGCGGCAGGGGCCCGTCCAGGACCCGCAATGGCGCGCCGCCCGGGTGCTGCAGGGCACCCGTCTCGGCGCGGCCCAGCAGGTCCACCAGGTCCGCGTGCCGCGCCCGCCGCCGCTGGGAGCGCAGCAGCACCCCGGCGGTGGACCACACCAGCCGGGCGACGATGAGGCCGGCGACCGCCAGGGCGCCCACGAGCACCCACGCCTCGACGTCGGGCCCGGTGTCCAGGGCCCGCACGAGCTCTTCGGGGGCCACGAGCACGACCCCGACCGCCGAGAGCACCGACGCCAGGGTCACGGCCTGCCACAGCACGACGGACGGCCCGGGCGCCCGGGCCGTCCACCGGGCGCGGGCGAGCACCTCGGGGACGAGCAGGGACAGGCCCAGCCCGAGGCCACCGAGCAGCAGCGTCGTCATGGGGTGGCGGGGGAGAGGGCGACGGGCGGGGCGGCCGGCCGGCTCAGGACCGGGAGCCCGCGCGCTCCAGCGCCGCCCTCAGGGCGGCCGCGCCCTCGGGGCCGACCCGGCCGACGAAGTGCACGAGGGCCGCGTCGCGGGCGGGCCCCTCAGGGGTGGCGCCCAGCGCGTCGAGCATGAGTGCGGCCGTCATCTCCTCGCGGGTCTGCACCGGCGCGTAGCGGTAGGCACGGTCGGCGCGCTCCTGACGCACGACGCCCTTCTTGGCCAGGCGGTCCAGGACCGTCATCACGGTCGTGTAGGCCAGCGACCGCGCGCCGGACAGGTGCTCGTGCACCTGTCGGACCGTCAGGGGGACGCCGGCGTCCCACAGGTGCGCCATGACCTCGCGCTCGAGGTCGCCCAGTCCGCTGCTCGCCACGCCGCCAGCGTAACCGTCTCAGCACCTTCCTACGACGCCGCGCGTACGCCCACACCCGTACGACGGACCACGTACGACGCGGCGTAGTATTCAGGGACGGGCACCGGACCGGGGTCCGACGGGCACGGCGGAAGGGCGGGTGGACGTGGACCTCGACGTCCTGGACATCACGCGGCTGCAGTTCGCGGTCGTGACGATCTACCACTACTTCTTCGTCCCGCTGTCGATCGCGCTGGCCGCGGCCACGGCCGGCCTGCACACCACGTGGCACCGCACGGGCCGCGACCGCTACCGCCGGCTGACGCTGCTGGTCGGCAAGCTGCTGCTGGTGACCTTCGCCGTGGGTGTGGTCACCGGCCTGGTGCAGGAGCTGCAGTTCGGCCTGGGGTGGAGCTCCTTCGCCCGCGCCTACGGCGACGTCTTCGGGCCCGTCCTGGCCCTGGAGGGCATGCTCGCGTTCTTCCTCGAGGCGACGTTCCTGGGCCTGTGGTACTTCGGCTGGGGCCGGCTGCCCCGGCGGTTGCACCTGGCGACGATCTGGGTGGTCGCCGTGGGGACGCTGATCTCGGCCTTCGTCATCCTCGCCGCGAACGCGTTCATGCAGAACCCGGTCGCCTACCGCTGGGACGAGCAGCTGGGACGCGCCCGCCTGACGAGCTTCACCGAGCTCATGCTCAACCCGGTCAACCTGGCCGCCTTCCCGCACACGATCGCCGGGGCGGTGATGCTCGGCGGGGCGCTGCTGATGGCCGTGGGTGCCTGGCGCCGCTGGGTGCACGTGCCGACGGCCTCCGGGCTGGGGGAGCCGGGGGAGCCCGAGAGCCGCGACGACCACGAGCAGCGGCTGGCCTTCGGGACGCTGGCGCGCGTCGGGGCCTGGTCGACGCTCGTGGGCGGGGTGCTCGTGGCCCTGACCGGGGACGTGCTGGGCAAGGTCATGACCCAGGTCCAGCCGATGAAGATGGCCGCCGCGGAAGCCCTGTACACGACGACGGCCGGGGCGCCGTTCTCGATCTTCGCCATCGGGAGCCCCGGGGAAGGGGAGCCCTTCTTCAGCCTGGACGTGCCCTACCTGCTCTCGGTGCTGGCGGTCGGAGACCCCACCGCCACGGTGGCCGGCATCGACGACCTGCAGGCGCAGTACGCCGAGCAGTTCGGCCCGGGCAGCTACGTGCCCGTGGTGTGGATGGCGTACTGGTCCTTCCGGGCGATGATCGGCATCGGGATGCTCGCGACCGCCGTGGCTGCGGCCTACCTGTGGGCCACCCGCCGCGGCCGTGAGCTGCCGATCGGGCGCCCCGATGTGCGGCGGGCGCTGCGGCTGCTGCCGCTGCTTCCTGCCCTGCCCGCCGCGGCCGGCACCTTCGGCTGGGTCTTCACCGAGACCGCCCGCCAGCCCTGGCTGGCGTTCGGCCTGACCCGCACCGAGGACGGCCTGTCCGCGGGCCTGACCGCCGGGGAGGCGCTGGCGGCCCTGGGGGCCTTCGCCCTGGCCTACGGCGTCATCGCCGTCGTGTGGACCCGCCTGGTCCTGCACATCGTCCGCCAGGACCTGGACGCCGAGGCCCTGGCCGCCGGCGAGCGGGACGAGGAGGACCCCACCGGCCGGCCCGACGAGCGCACCGGTGGCCGCACCCCGCAGGACGCCGACCTGGTCACCACCTACTGACCCGCACCCACCACCTCAGGGGCCGCCGCCCCTGAACCATCTCCGGGGAGTCCGCCATGGACCTGATCACCATCTGGTTCGCCCTCGTCGTGCTGTGCTGGGTGCTGTTCTTCGTCCTGGAGGGCTTCGACTTCGGCGTCGGCGCGCTCTCGCCGCTGCTGGGGCGCGACGACCACGAGCGCTCCGCCGCGCTGCGCACCATCGGGCCCTTCTGGGACGGCAACGAGGTCTGGTTCGTCGCAGCCATCGGGGTCACCTTCGCCGCTTTCCCCGACTGGTACGCGGCCCTGCTGTCGGGCTTATTCCTGCCCTTCGTGGCCGTGCTGGTGCTGCTCGCGGGCCGCGGCGTCGCGCTGGAGTTCCGCGGCAAGCACTCCGGGGCGGCCTGGCGGCGCCGGTGCGACGTGTGGCTGGCAGCGACGTCCCTCGGTGTGGTCGCCCTGCTCGGGGCGCTGCTGACCGTCTTCGTCCGCGGGCTCGCCCTGGGCGCCGACGGCGAGGTGCACGCCGGCCCGGGCGTGGGCGCCGGGCTCCTGCGCACCCTGGAGCCGCTGGCGACCTGGCAGGCGCTGGCCGGTGCTGTGGCCGCGGTGAGCCTGGCGGTGCTGTTGGGCTCGACGTTCCTGGGCCTGCGCACCACCGGGCCGCTGCGACGTCGAGCGCGGCGCGTGGCCGTCGCCACGGCCTCCGCGGGCGCCGTCGCCCTCGCCGTGGCCGCCGGCATCAGCGGCCTCACCGGTCAGGGACCGGCCCCGCTGTGGGGTGGCGGTGCCCTCGTCCTGCTCCTGGTCGTCGCCGCGGCCGCGGCCCGCCGCGAGGCGCTGGCCTTCGTCGCCGGGGCCGTGGTCGTCGCCGCGGCGGTGGTCGCCGCCCTGACCGCCGGGGGCGAGGTGGTCCTGGCCAGCACCCTGGACCCGGCCTGGTCGCTGACCCGCGGGTCCGCCGCCGCCTCCAGCACGGCGCTGGAGGTCATCAGCTGGGCCGGCGTCGTGGTCCTGCCCGGCGTCGTGGCCTACCAGGCCTTCTCCTACTGGGTGCTGCGCCAGCGGGTGACCAGCGAACGGGTGCCCACGTGAGCGCCAAGGCCCGCCGTGGCCCGCTGGACCCCCGTCTGCTGCGCCGCGCGCCCTCCACCCGCCCCTGGGTCGCCGCCGTCGTGCTGGTCACCGGCGCCCAGGCGCTGGTCACCGTCCTGGTCGCCGGCGTTCTGGCCGCCCTGGTGACCGCCCTGGTCGCCCTCGAGGACCCCGCCCGTGCGGGGACGCTCCCGCTGCCCGCCGCCGGCGTCGGGACCTGGCTCGGGCTGCTCGCGGGCGCCCTGGGACTGCGGGCTGCCCTGGCCTGGGGCGAGCGGGTGCTGACCACCCGTGCGGGGTCCGCCGCCGTCGACGACGTGCGCCGCGCCGCACTGGCCGCCGCGCTGCGGCGGGGGCCCGCGTGGGTCGCCGCCCACGGGCCCGCCCGGCTCGGTGCCCTGCTCAGCAGCGGCCTCGACGCGCTGCGGCCTTGGTTCGAGGGGTACCTGCCCGCCCTCGTCGTCGCCGGCGTGATCCCGCCCCTGGTCGTGGCCACGATGCTCCTGGTCGACCCCGCCTCGGGCGTCATCGTCCTGCTCACCCTGCCGCTGGTACCGGTCTTCGCCGCGCTCGTCGGCTGGGCCACCGCCGAACGCGCCCGCCAGCGATGGCTCGCCACCCGGCGCCTGACCGGCCACTTCCTCGACGTCGTCGCAGGCCTGCCCACGCTGCGCCTGCACGGGCGGGCCCAGCGCCAGGTCGACGTCGTCGCGCAGATGACCCGGGCCCAGGCCACCGAGACCGCCCGCGTGCTGCGGCTGGCGTTCCTGTCCTCGACCGCGCTGGACCTGGTGGGCACCCTGTCGGTCGGCCTCGTCGCCGTCGAGGCCGGCCTGCGCGTGGCCGCCGGCACCCTGGACCTGCTGCCCGCGCTGCTGCTCATCCTGCTCGCCCCCGAGGCCTACCGGCCCCTGCGCGAGGTCGGTGCCCGCTTCCACGCCGCCGCCGACGCCACCGCCGTGGTCGAGGAGGTCGAAGACCTCCTCGACGTCCCCGACGCCCACGACACCGAGAAGCCCCAGCCCATCGCCCCCGCGTCGGGCCCCCCGAGGGCAAGCGCCCTAGGAGTGCGGGTCCGTCACCCCGGTACCCAGGTCGACGCCCTGCACCTGCCGCACCTGTCCGTCACCGCCGGAGAGCTCCTCGCCCTGCGGGGACCCTCCGGCGCGGGCAAGACCACGGCGCTGCGCGTCCTCGCCGGCACCCAACCGGCCGCCACCGGCGCGTTGGAGGTGGTCGGCGGAGGACCCGCCGGCAGTCGTGACGGCCTCATCTACGTGCCCCAGCGCCCGACGCTGCCGCACGCCCGCACCATCGCCGACGCACTGGACGTGCTCGCGGGCGACGACGAGCGCTGGGCCGCCCTGGCCGACGTCGGGCTCGCCGACGAGATCGCCGCCCTGCCGCTGGCCCTGGCGACCCCGCTCGGCGAAGGAGGCGCCGGGCTCTCCTCGGGCCAGCGCCAACGACTGGCGCTGACCCGCGCCCTGGCCATGGCGGCCCACCACCCTCGCCTGCTGCTCCTGGACGAGCCCACCGCCCACCTCGACGCCGCCGCCGAACAGCTCGTCATAGCCCGCCTGCGCCAGGTGGCCGCACGCGGCAGCGCTGTCCTGGTCGTCTCCCACCGGCGGGCCCTGCTCGCCGCAGCCGACCGCACCCTCGAGGTCCACCAGCCCCAGCCCGCCAAGTCCGCACCCGCTGGCCCCGCACCCGCTAGCCCCGCACCCGTCTGCCCCGGTCCGGCCGCAGCAGGCGGATCTGCCGCACCAGCCGGTCAGGGCGTGCGCTTGGCATCCGAGCAAGGCGGAGCCCACGCCCTCCCACCGGCGCAGGCGGCCTGGTCGCGACAGCTGCTGCGGCGGGCCTCCCGGTCGGCACCAGTCGCTGTGGCCCTGGGTGCCACCTCCTGGCTGGCCGGGCTGCTGCTGACCGCGGCGGCCACCTGGCTGCTCGTGCGCGCATCAGCGATCCCACCGGTGCTGACCCTCTCGACCGCCGTCGTGCTGGTCCGCGGGTCCGCCGTGGCCCGTCCCCTGCTGCGCTACCTCGAGCGGCTGGTCTCCCACGAGGTCGCCTTCGACAAGCTGGGGCGCTGGCGCTCCCAGGTGTACGCCGCGCTCGTGCCCCGCGTGCCCGGACCCGGCCCGTTGCGCCGCGGGACCCTGCTGACCCGGGTGGTCGACGACGTCGACGCCCGCGTCGACGGGCTCCTGCGGGGGCAGCTGCCCGCACTGTCCGCACTCCTCGCGCTGCTCGTGGCGACGGGCGCAGCCACAGCCGCGCTACCCCTCGCCGGCGCGGCAGTCGCCGCGGGACTGCTCGTCGCAGGAGTGCTGGCACCCCTCATCGGCGCACGCGAGGCCGCCCACCGCGAGGCCGTCGTCGCCGGCGCCCGCGCCCAGGTCCTCGACGCCCTCACCGAGACGCTCGACGGCGCCGAGGAGCTCGCCGCCCGCGGCGTCCAGGACGCCCTACGCCTGCCCGACCGCCGCAGCGCCGCCCTCGCCGCCGCCGAGGCCCGCAGTGCGTGGTGGTCCGGCGCCGCCACCGCGCTCGGCCACCTCGGCGTCGCCGTCGCCGTCCTCGGGGCCGCCGCCGCAGCCACCTCCCCCGGGGCACTGGTCCCCGAGGTGGCAGCCGTCCTCGTCCTCGTCGCCCTGGCGCTCACCGAGCCCGCGCAAGCCCTCGTCGACGCCGCCGTCGCCCGTCAGCGCGCGGCCGCAGCGCAGACCCGCCTTCACGAGCTCGCGACCGCCCCGGTCGTCGCCGTCGAGCCCGCGGCGCCACGCCCCCTGCCGGCCTCCTCCGCCCTGACGGTCCGCGGGCTGGTCGCCGGATGGGACCCCACCCGACCGCCCGCGCTCCGCGGCCTCGACCTGGACGTCGGCGAGGGGGAGAAGGTCGCCCTCCTCGGACCCTCCGGCTCAGGCAAATCCACCCTCGTGGCCGTCATCGCGCGCCTGCTCGACCCCGCCGGTGGCCACGTGCTGCTCGGCGGCGCCGACATCCGCGACCTCGCCGGCGACGACGTCCGACGCCGCGTCGCCGTCGTCGGCGACCACGGCGACCACCTGTTCAACTCCACCCTCCGGGAGAACCTCCGCCTGGCCGCCCCGGACACCGACGACGCCCACCTCGTCACCGTCCTCCAACGGGTGCGCCTCGGACCATGGCTGGCCGCCCTGCCCAACGGTCTGTCCACACAGCTCGGAGACGGCACCATCTCCGGCGGCGAACGACGCCGCCTCGCCGCCGCCCGCGCCCTGCTAGTCAACCCCACGCTGCTCGTCCTCGACGAACCCACCGAAGGCCTCGACGAGCCCACCGCCGAAGCCCTCGTCGCCGACCTGCTCGACGCGGCCTCCCACCTCGGCGTCCTCCTGCTCACCCACCGCAGCGAAGGCCTCGACAAGGTCCACGTCGTGCACCAACTTCCCACCGCCCACACCCGGACCCCACCAGGCCATCCGCTGCCTGCACGCGCGTCCCTCTAGATCGACCGACGCGGAAACGACCACCAGCGCCGATGACAGCGCCCACTGCCTCCGCAGCGTCCCGGATGAGGATCCCCAGTGACACAAGATCACGCCGGGCGGCCCGGGCCGTGCCGCGGGCGCCGCAGTGCCCCAGCAGGCGGTCGGCTACTGGGACGCGGTTCGGGGGCGACGGCTCGATGGGGAGCCCCCGTGTCCGGCGGCGCCGTCGGGGATGGGAGGTAGTGGCCGACCCGGACCGCGGGCCCCTAGGGTCCAAGTCATGACGCCGTCCCGCCCGCTGCTCTGCTGGTGGTCCCGCTCCTAGAGCGGTCGCGTCCTCACCCAGAGAACCGGCCCCGCCGGTCCTGGGCATCTGCTCGTGCGCCCGGCGTGGTCCACGACAGGAGCCTCGATGTCCCAGTTCAAGGTCTACGGCCAACGCCAGGTCCTCACCCCGCTGCGCACGGAGATGTCCGACGTCCTGCACGCCGCCGCTGTCGAGGTCCTCGGTCTACCCGCGGACAAGCGCTTCCACCGGTTCTTCCCCATGGACCCCGAGGACTTCCCCACCCCAGCCGGCCGCAGCGACCGGTACACCGTGATCGAGGTCCTCATGTTCGAAGGCCGCACCACCGCGACCAAGAAGGCGCTCTACCAGCGCCTGTACCGCGACTTCGCCGCCCACCTCAGCATCGAGCCGGTCGACCTGGAACTGACCCTCCTCGAGACGCCGCGCCACGACTGGGCGATCCGGGGCCAGGCCGGGGACGACCTCACCCTCACCTACATGGTCGAGCAGTGACCGTGGACGGTCGTCGACTGGTCTCGTCCGGAGCCGTGTGGGAGCCCGTGGTCGGGTACTCGCGGGCCGTTCGCGTCGGCGGGTGGGTCAGCGTCGCAGGGACTACGGCGGCCCTGCCGGACGGCGGGGCCGTCGGCGGCGACGACGCGGGCGAGCAGACCCGTGAGGTGATCCGGCGTATCGCGGCAGCGCTCGAGCAGGTCGGTGCGGGGCTGGAGCACGTGGTGCGCACCCGCATGTTCGTCACCGACATCAGCCGGTGGGAGAACGTCGGGCGGGCCCACGGGGAGTTCTTCGCCGACATCCGTCCCGCCAGCTCGATGGTCGAGGTCAGCGCCCTGATCGACCCGGCCCTGCTGGTCGAAGTCGAGGTCGACGCCGTCGTCTCCTAGCGCGATGGGCAGCGGGACTACGGGTGGTGGCCCCCCGGGGGGAGGAAGACGGCCGCGCCGAATGCCGGACTCGAACCGGCTCGCCCCGTGAGGGTTACTCCACCGCGATGGGTTTGAGCGCCTGCGTTCCCATAGGCCCTTGACGACGCGGCCGTCGACCCAAGGTTCGCCTGCTCCCCGTCGTCGAGCAAGGCCCTTCCGGTCTGGCCGTCCCAGTCGCCGATCGTCAGCGGCGCGGCTGATCGGCGCCTCGGTCACGCTCAGGGCCGAGGCGGCGCCGCCGATGCTGACTGAGGAGAGGTGGTGCTGCGATGCGTCGAACGGCGTTCTTCCTGCTTCTGGGCAGCGCTGTGCTGCTGCCGATCAGCTTGGCCCTGCTGGTCCTCCCGGGTCCGGGCTTCGTCGTGCTGCCGCTGGCTCTGGTGCCGGCGGCCGTCGGGGGCACGCTCCTTGTGGTGGACGCCAGCCTGCGTCGGTAGGCGATCGGATGAGGGACGGCCGCGGGGGAGCGGCGGCCAGGCGCTCCGGCTGCCGTCGGATCAAGCCTTCATCGCTTCCCGCAACCCGCCATGCTGCCACCGTGATCACGGCGCGCTGGGTCAAGCGGCACCCGCTCCTCCTCTGGCACGCCAGCGTCACGACTGCCAGCACCCTGCTGATTGGCGTGGCATGGCTCGTACGCGACCAGAGCGGGGAGGTCGACGTCACTGTGATCTTCGCCGGCATCCCGCTGCTGCTCATGGCGTTCCCGTGGTCGATCGCCTTCCTCGTCGGAGCGCCCTTCATGTCGATGGTCGCCCTTGCGTGGGCCAACGTGGGCGTTCACTACTTGCTGGCCAGGCTGCTGGATCGGCGCCTGCCCGGCTGACGATCCGATGCGGGACGGCCGCGGGGGAGTGGCGACGAGCTGCTCGAGCGGCCGTCGGCTCGCCGGCAGGCGGTCATGATCTGAGACGGGGTGCTCGACACCGTCAGCGCCTTCGGCCACGATCGGTGGGTGCCGGATCCCGCGAGGCCTGTGGCGCTGCGCTCAGTTGCGCCGGTGTTCTCGACCAGGGACGTGGGCCTGTGGTTGCAGCACTACCGCACGCTCGGTTTCACGGTCGAGGCCCATGGTGATGAGTACGGCTTCGCCCAGATGGGCAGCGTCGTGCTGCACGTCTCCCGTAATGCCGGTCACGACCCCTTGACGACCGCCGGGTGCGCCTACGTGGACGTCGAGGACGCGGCTGCTGTGTGGCGGGTCTGGTCGGCCGTTCCGGGTGGTCGTGACGTCGAGCCGGTCGAGACGGACTACGGGCTCAGCGAGGGCGCGCACGTCGACCCCGACGGCAACCTGCTGAGGTACGGCTCTCGTCGCTGACCTTCCCGACCCGGTGGGCCGGCCACTTCCTGCCGGGGGCCGGGGCTGCCGGCGAGGACTGGTCGTGCACCGGTGACCGGGTCGGGGTGAGGACAGGGTCCAGGCGTCGTCTGCGCAGGCGCTGGCCCTGGTGTGGTGGCTACAGGTCCAGGGTCTCCAGGGCGGTGAGGTAGCCCTCGGTGTAGGTGGGGAACTGGGCTACCTGGTCCAGCAGGGTCTCCAGGGGGATGCCGGCCCGGATGGCCAGGGAGGCCTGGTGGATCCACTCGCTGGCCTGGGGTGCGACGGCCCAGGCGCCGATCAGGACGCGGCGGTCGGTGTCGGCGAGTAGGCCCAGGTGGCCGCGGGGGTCGCGCTCGAAGGTCCATGGCCGGGCGATCGAGGTGGCGAGGTCGACCTCGACGGCCTTGGTGGACAGTCCTCGGGCCTCGGCCTGGGCGAGGGTGAGGCCGGCGGCGGCGATGTCGGGGTCGGCGAAGACGACCCGTGGGATGCCGTCGTAGCGGGCGGGACGGGCCCGGCCGAGGATGGCGTCGGCGGCGATGCGTCCTTGGTACTTGGCCACGTGGGTGAAGGGCATGACGGCGGTGACATCGCCGATGGCCCAGATGCCCTCGGCGGCCTGGCAGTGCTCGTCGACCAGGACCTCGCCGTGCTTCCCCAGGTTCACCCCGGCCTCTCCCAGGCCGAGGCCGTGGCTGCGTGGTGCCCGACCGGTGGCCATGACCACGACGTCGGCGCGCACCGCCGTGCCGTCGTCGAGCTCGATGACCTGGTCATCGCCGTCGCGTCGTGCCCGCGCCGGGGTAGCGCCGACGTGGACCTGCACGCCCGCTGCTTCCAGCGCGGCCCGGGTGAGGTCACCGACCTGGGGCTCTTCGCGGGCGAGCAGCCGCGGTCCGCGCTGGAGGAGGGTCACGGCGGTACCGAAGCGGGCCAGGAACAGTGCCGTCTCGACGCCGACGGCGCTGCCGCCGATGACCACCGCCCGGGCCGGCAGGTCAGGGGTGGTGTAGGTCTGCCGGTTGGTCCACACCTGGACGTCCTGGAGACCGTCGATGGCCGGGACCACGGCCGTCGAGCCGGTGGCGATGACGACGGCGTCGGCGTGCAGCTCGCGTCCGTCGACCTCGACCACGCCGGGGGCGACCAGCCGGGCGGCGCCCTTGAGGACCAGGGCGCCCTGGTCGGCGTACCCGTCGACCTGGGCGGAGTCGTCGAGGTGACGGGCCATGTCGTCGCGGTAGGCGCGGGTGGCGGGCCAGTCGAGCTCGGCTCCGCTGACCCCGGCAGCCCGCTGCACCTCGCCACCGGCCTCGGGGGGACGCAGCACCGTCTTGGACGGGATGCACGCCCAGTAGGCGCACTCCCCGCCGATCAGCTCGCGCTCGACGACGGCCACGGACCTGCCCGCGGCCAGCAGCCGGCTCGCGGTGACCTCACCGCCGGGGCCCATGCCGATCACGACGCCGTCGACGTGCTCACTCATCTGCTGCTCCTGTCCATGCAAGGGGGGTGTCGGTCACGCCAAGGGAGGGGTCTCTTAGGCGCAGCAGGACGTCGGCATCTGGTCGCGGAAGAGCCCAGCGGCGATGCGCAGGCTCTCGGCGATGGTCAGGTACGGCGCCCAGGTGTCGGCGAGGTCTCCGACGCTCATGCCGGCCTTGATGGCGTACGTGGCGGCGAGCATCAGCTCGCCAGCGCCGTCGGCCAGGACGTGCACGCCCAGGACCCTGCCGGTGACGGCATCGGCCACGACCTTGACCGCGCCTGTGGTCTGGTGCTGGACCAGGGCCCGGGGGACGTCGGACAGGTCCAGGACCCGGCACGCGCAGGCGTAGCCACGGGCGAGGGCTTGGGCCTCGCTCAGGCCCGCGCGGGCCAGCTGGGGGCGGGTGAACACCACGGCCGGCAGGCCGGTGTAGTCCACCCGTGCGGGCCGGGCACCGGGGTCGGCCAGGGCGTTCAGCGCGGCGACCCGCCCGCCGGCGGCGGCGACGTAGACGTACTGCGGGGCCCCCGTCACATCACCAGCGGCGTGCACGCGCGGGTTGGTGGTGCGCTGGGTGTCGTCGACGACCACGAAACCCCGCTGATCGACCTCCACCCCGGCCGCGGCCAGGCCCAGGCCGTCGGTGCGCGCGGTGCGTCCGGTGGCGACCAGCAACCGGGCACCGCGGACCTGGGCGCCCGAGGCGGTGGCGACCACGACCTCCTGCCCCAAGGACCCGGCAGCGATGACCGCGGTCGCATGCTCCTCGACGACGGTGATGCCGTCCTCAGCGAAGACCTCTCGCAGCCGACCGGCGAGCTCGGGCTCGGCGTCGGGGGCCAGCCGCCCGACCACCGAGACCCGGACGCCGAGGTGGGCGAACAGCTGGGCCTGCTCCAAACCGACGTAGCCGGCACCGACGACGACCAACGACTGCGGCAGCTCGGTCAGCTCCATCGCCGTGGTCGAGGTCAGCCAGTCCACCTCTCCCAGGCCCGTCACGTCCGGGACGACCGGGGCAGCGCCGGTGGCGACCAGGTAGGCCCGTGCCGGTAGCACCTGACCGTCGACGGCCAAGGTCTGCTCGTCCACGAACGTGGCCTGGCCCGGGCGGACCTCGAAGCCGTAGGCGGCGGCCACATCGGCGTACTTCGCCCCCCGCAACCGCTCCACGAGGGCGTCCTTCTGACCCACCAGGGCCCCCAGGTCCACCGGACCTGCTGATGTCGGCGCCCCACCGAAGGGGTTGGTCAGCGCGGCGTGGCGCGCCCCGGCGGCCGCCAGCAGCGTCTTGGACGGCACGCAGCCCACGTTCACGCACGTCCCCCCCAGGACGCCCCGCTCGACCAGCACGACACTGCGACCGGCCTGGCTGGCAGCGATCGCCGCGGACATGGCCGCGCCCCCGGACCCGATCACCGCCAGATCGACGACGTTGTCCTCACCCAAGCCCATGCCCTATTCCCACCCTCGCGTCGCCGCTGCTGCCTCGAGCAGACTGGACGTTCCAGTGCAGGGGAAGGTCAAGCCACGACCAGGCGCGCCACTCTCGACCAAGGAGGACCCGATGCGGATCGGGGAGCTCGCCGCCGCCAGCGGCACCACCACCAAGACCCTGCGCTTCTACGAGCACGCCGGGCTGCTGCCCCCGCCCAAGCGCACCAGTAGCGGCTACCGGGACTACACCACCGCGGCCGTGGCGCGCCTGGACTTCATCCGCCGCAGCCGCACCGCCGGGCTCACCCTCGCCCAGATCCGTGAGGTCCTCGACATCCGCGACGCCGGACGAGAGCCCTGCCAGCACGTGCACGACCTGCTCCAGACCCACCTGCACGACCTGGACCGCCAGATCGCCGACCTGCAAGAGCTGCGCCACACCGTCGCCCACCTGCACGACCGTGCCGCCACCCCCGACCCCACCGACTGCGACGCCACGACCGTCTGCCGCTACCTGTGACCCCCCACGGCCACGTTGACAGTCACCCGCACCCCGAAGCCCGACGCCAGTTCCCCACTCACGATCGACTGGCGGGACGTGTGTCGGGCGGTCAGGGATGGTGGCGCTGTCGCTGCATGACGCACTCGGAGGAGCAGTGCGCGTCGGAGTCGGGGCAGGCGGCGAGGTCGGTCTGTGCGGCGCCGAGGCGGGCGCTGAGGGCCTCGAGGTGGGTGCGCTTGGCCTCGAGCCGGTGGACCTGCTCGGCCAGCAGCGGGGCGAGGTGCTCGCGGACGTCGGTGCACGAGCGGGTCCGCAGCACAGCCAGGTGCTCACCGATCTGCTCCAGGGACAGGCCGAGCTCCTTGCTCGCCTCGATCAGGTCCAGGCGCATCAGGTCGGCCTCGTCGTAGTCGCGGTAGCCGTTGGCCAGCCGCGCCGCGGGCAGCAGTCCGGCGTCCTCGTAGAAGCGCAGGGTGCTGGCCGCGACGCCGCTGCGGCGGCTGACCTCGGAGATGCGCACCACAGCGACGGTAGCCACCCCCGCCGCCTTGACCTTCCAGCGGATCGAATCTTTACGGTCCCGACCGTGCCCACGACCACGCCACCGGCGCTGCCCCTGCCCCCGTCCCTGCCGACCCCGCAGGAGCGGGCGTGATGGCCGGCACCACCGACACCGCCGAGGACGGAGCCGGGCAGGGGCTGGTGGCCTGGGCCGACCGCCACCAGATCGCCCTGTACGTGCTGGCCATCGCCGCCGGCGTGGCCATCGGCCTCGGCGTGCCCGGCTCGCCCGGCCTCGAGGTCGCCATCAACCCGGTGCTGGCGACCCTGCTGTACGCGACCTTCCTCGGCATCCCCTTCGCCGCCCTCGGCCGCGCCGCCCGCGACGGGCGCTTCATGGCCGCCGTCCTGGTCCTGAACTTCGTCCTGGTGCCCGGGGTCGCCTACGGCCTGTCCCGGTTCGTGGCCGACGACCCCGCACTGCTGTTCGGGGTGCTGCTGGTGCTGCTGACCCCGTGCATCGACTACGTCATCGTCTTCAGCGGCCTCGCCGGCGCCGCCTCGGAGCGGCTGCTGGCCGCCTCCCCGCTGCTGATGCTGGCCCAGTTCCTGCTGCTGCCGGTCTACCTGTTCTTGTTCATCGGCCCCGAAGGGCTCGGGGTGGTCGAGCCGGCCCCGTTCGTCGAGGCCTTCCTGGTCCTGATCGTGGCGCCGCTGACCGCAGCCGCCGCCACCCAAGCCCTGGCCCGCCGACACCGGGCCGGCGCCCGCCTGCAGGAGCTGATGCACGCGCTGATGGTCCCGCTGATGATGGCCACCCTGGCCGTGGTCGTGGCCTCCCAGGCCCAGCTGGCCAGCGGCGCTGCCGGTCAGCTCGCGCGGGTGGTGCCGGTCTTCGCCGGCTTCCTGCTCGTCATGGCCCTCGTCGGGTCCCTCACCGGGCGCGTCTTCGGTCTCGACGTCCCGACCCGGCGGGCCCTGGTCTTCAGCGGCGCCACCCGTAACGGCCTGGTGATCCTGCCGCTGGCCCTGGCCGTGCCCGCCTCGCTGTCCCTGGCCCCGGCCATCGCCATCACCCAGACCCTCGTCGAGCTCATCGGCATGATCGTCTACGTCCGCCTAGTCCCTGCCCTCGTCCCGCACCCGCGGCCCACGCGCACGCCCCCCTCGTGACAAAGGCGGGGAGACCTCGAGACGGGGAAACCTCGAGACGGGGGCCACCGCGCGGGTGTCGCTGCCGCGCTTTTCCGATCGGCGATCCTGTACCGGCACCTGCCGTCCCGGCTGCGTCACCGGCGCGTCGGTCGGCGGTGAGGTCCGTCCGGTGGTCCGCACGTTCTCCTCGGCGGCTGAGGGCCGCCGACCGACCGTAGGCCTCGAGGGCACCGGTGCTCTGGGCTTGGGGCCGGTCCTCGCGGCTCTCAGAAGACTGCCAGGTCTGGTGTGGAAGGTTGGCGCCGTGGGAGCAGAGGCTGTTCGGAGCAGTCGCGGGCGCGTGAGCCTCGCAGCCGGGCAGCTGTCGTGACTGCTGCCCTTGCCGCCGTAGTTGGGGTGGCCCGGCGCGTCAGGACTGCCGTGCAGGCCACGGACGCGGCCGAGGGGCGCCGGGTCTGGACATCGAAGAGCAATCCGGCATCGGGTATCTCTCGCTGCTCGACCAGCCTGACAGGTATCCCACTGTTCGTGGTTGGCGGGCTGCTCGTGACCGGCGTGTGGGCGCAGTGGCCGGGCGCCGTGGGTGCTCGTTCCGCGGACTGGGCGCTGCGGTGAGCGCTCCTGTCCTGCCGGGGCGTGGGCGGCCCCCGGTGCAGCCGCGCCTCGGCACGGTCGGCACCGCTCGGTTCGTGTGGCGCCAACTCACGAGCATGCGGACGGCGCTGTTTTTGCTCGTGCTCCTGGCCGTCGGTGCGGTGCCCGGCTCGGTGGTCCCGCAGCTGGACGTCGACGCCGCCGCTGTCGTGACCTACCGTGAAGAGCACCCGGTTCTGGCGCCGTGGCTGGAGCGACTCGGCTTCTTCGACGTCTACGCCTCGCCGTGGTTCTCGGCGATCTATCTGCTGCTGTTCGTCTCCCTCGTCGGTTGCGTGCTGCCGCGCAGCCGACAGCAGTGGACGGCCTGGCGTTCGCGACCGCCGCGCACCCCGTCGCGCCTCGAGCGTCTGCCCGAGCACCGGGTGGTGGTGGCCGCGGGCGCGGACCCGCTGGGGCGCGCGGCCGCGGTCCTGCGCCGCCGGCGCTACCGGGTGGACCTGCGCCGGGAGGCCACCGAGGGAGCGGGAGGGTCGGACGGGGCGGCGACCCGCGGGTCGGTTGCCGCCGAGCGCGGTCACCTGCGGGAGACGGGCAACCTCGTCTTCCACCTCTCGCTGGTGGGTCTGCTGCTCGCGTTGGCGGCCTCCGGCCTGCTCAGCTACCGGGCCCAGGTCATCGTGCCCGTCGGCCAGGGGTTCTCCAACACGGTGGCCCGCTACGACAGGTTCGACCCCGGGGCGTGGGTGTCCGCCGCCGACCTGCTGCCGTTCGCGGTGACCCTGGACTCGTTGGCGGTGGAGTTCGAGGAGGTCGTCGGCGGCCAGCTGGGCGAACCCCGCGATTTCGAGGCGCGGGTGCGGGTGGATGAGCCGGGCGGACGAGCGCGCGAGGATGTCATCCGCGTCAACGAACCGTTGTCTGCGGGCGGCACGGAGGTGTACCTCGCGGGCAACGGGTACGCGCCGGTGGTTACGGTGACCGACGCCCAGGGCGTCGTCGTCTACTCCGAGCCCACGCCCTTCCTCGCCCAGGACTCGGCGTACACCTCTACCGGCGTGGTCAAGGTGCTGGGCGCGGGGCCGGGCCAGCAGCTGGGGTTCACCGGTGGTCTGCTCCCGACCGCCGTCATCGACGAGGAGGGACCGCGTTCCATCTTTCCCGACAAGCGCGACCCGCTGCTGCTGCTGACCGGTTTCCGAGGTGACCTCGGGGCCGTCAACGACGGGCTGCCGGTCAACGTCTACGAGCTCGACACGACGTCGATGGAGCAGCTCACGACGGGCGAGGGCGAGCCCTGGTCGGTGGCGCTGCGTCCGGGCGACGCCGTGGACCTGCCCGACGGCCTCGGGACGCTGCGCTTCGGGTACCCGCCGGATGTGGTCGCTGCGTCGGCGGCGGCCGGTGCGCCGGCGTCGGAGACCGAGCCGCTGCCTCGCTTCGCCGGGCTGACGGTGCAGCACGACCCGGGTCGCATTCCCGCGCTGGTCTTCTCCGTGCTGGCGATGGCCGGTCTCGTGGCGTCGTTGTTCACGCCCCGGCGGCGAGTCTTCGTGCGCGTGCTGTCCACTGAGGGCGGCGGCGCGCGGGTGGAGGTCGCCGGCCTGGCGCGTGGGGAGGACGCGGGCCTGGCGCAGGAGGTCGACGCCCTCGCCCGCGCTCTCGGCGCGGGGGTCCTCGCCGGAAGCGCTTCCGGACGCGCGGGCGCGCCCCGGGGAGGAGCTCCACCGGGTGGGCACCGGTCGCGCGGGGTCGCCGAGCGGCCGCAGCGAGGCCGCGGAGACCTCGACGCGCAGCATGAGCACCCGCACCGGCGTCGAGACCTGAACCAGGAGTTGAGGACATGAACATGAGCGAGTCACTCGCCGCGACGAGCAACGTGCTCGTCTACTCGTCGATGACGGTCTACGTCGTCGCGTTCGCCGCCTTCGCCCTTGACCTGTCGGGCCGTGGCCGCACGGTCCCCGCGGTGCGGCGGCGTGCCGAGCCGAAGGCCCTCGTCGGAGCGGGGGCGCCCAGCAGGGCCCGTGGTGGCACGTCGGAGGTGCAGGACGACGAGGCCCTCGTGCGCCGGCGCGCTGCGGCGGTCGGCGTCACGACGACGTGGCTGGCGTTGCTGCTGCACGGCGCGGCCGTCGTCACGCGCGGGGTCTCCGCGGGGCGGGTGCCGTTCGGCAACATGTACGAGTTCACGCTGATGGGGGCGGCGGTCGTGACGGCTGTCTACTGCACGGTCCTGCTCCGGCGGGACCTGCGCTACCTCGGCGTCTTCGTCGTCGGGCCCGTGCTGTTGACCCTGGGCATCGCGCTGTCGGTCCTGTACACCGAGTCCGCCCAGCTCGTGCCGGCGCTGCAGAGCTACTGGCTCGTCATCCACGTGTCCGTGGCGACCGTCAGCTCGGCGCTGTTCGTCATCGCCTTCTCGGCCAACGTGCTGCAGCTCGTGCAGGAGCGCCGGGAGCGCCTGGTGGCGGCCGGCAGGCCCCCGCGGCGCGGCCGCTTCATGGAGCGCCTGCCCGGCTCGGTGGAGCTCGAGCGGGCCGCGTACCGGCTCATCGCGGTGTCCTTCCCGCTGTGGTCCTTCACGCTCGTCGCGGGTGCGATCTGGGCCGAGCGGGCCTGGGGCCGGTACTGGGGCTGGGACCCCAAGGAGGTCTGGACTTTCGTCATTTGGGTCGTGTACGCGGCCTACCTGCACGCGCGGGCGACGCGCGGCTGGGACGGGCGCCGCTCGGCGTACCTGGCCATCGCCGGGTTCGCCTGCGTCCTGGTGAATTGGGGCATCGTGAACATCTTCTTCCCCGGCAATCACTCCTACGCCGGCATCGGCTGAGCACCCGTCCCCGAGCACCCGTCCCCGAGCACCCGTCCCCGAGCACCCAGCCTTGAGCACCCAGCCCCGCGCCCGACGTGGTCCGCTGGCTGGCGCCTGCCCGTAGCCGGACCCAACGGTGGGTCCGCGAGACCCCGCATGCGCTCTGGGCGCTAGCATCGAGCAATGACGATGATCGCGAGAGATGTCGATGCCAGTGGGCGGGCTCGGTTGGCGCCCGCTGGCGCGTTGTTCCGAGGGCTGGCCGACCCGACGCGCCTTGCGCTGGTCCGCCGCCTGGCAAGCGGTGAAGCGCGGGTGGTCGACCTGTGCACCGAGCTGGGTCTGGGCCAGTCCACCGTGTCCTCGCACCTGGCCTGTCTGCGGGAGTGCGGGCTGGTGGACTACCG
Source organism: uncultured Pseudokineococcus sp. (assembly GCF_947495735.1). GTDB lineage: Bacteria > Actinomycetota > Actinomycetes > Actinomycetales > Quadrisphaeraceae > Pseudokineococcus. The sequence goes on along the minus strand of NZ_CANMAA010000017.1, from coordinate 32,790 downwards.
CGCCCAGGGGCGCGCCTCGGTCTACCACCTGACCCGCCCCGAGCTGATGGACCTGCTCGCTGCGGCCGAGGACCTGCTGACGGCGACCGGGTACGCCGTGACCCTGTGCCCCGCGTACGCGACGACCGCCGCTGCTGACCCCACCACGACGCAGGAGAGCGCCCGATGAGCGACGCCTGCGGCTGCGGCGACGACGAGACCACCCCGGCGGGCAAGGACGTCGAGGACCATGAGGCCGAACGACTGTGGCAGGTCAGCGAGCTCCGCTTCGCGGCCGTCGCCGGCGTGCTGCTTCTCGCGTCGTTGGTCGCGGGGTCGATGGACAGGTCAGCGACCGCGACGGTGCTGAGCTGGGTGGCGCTGCTGGTCGGGGCGTGGACGTTCGTCCCGAGCACGCTGCGGCGACTGGCCGGGGGCAAGATCGGCGTCGGGACGCTGATGACGATCGCCGCGATCGGCGCGGTGCTGCTGGGCGAGGTCGCCGAGGCCGCCGCCCTGGCGTTCTTGTTCTCCGTCAGCGAGGGCCTGGAGGAGTACTCCCTGGCCCGCACCCGCCGCGGCCTGCGGGCGCTGCTCGACCTCGTCCCCGCCACGGCGACGGTTCTTCGCGGTGGTGTGGAGACGACGGTGGCTCCTGAGGAGGTGCGGCTCGGGGACCTGATGATCGTCAAGCCGGGAGAACGGGTCGCCACCGACGGGGTCATCCGCGCCGGCCGCACCGCACTGGACGTCTCGGCCATCACCGGTGAGTCGGTGCCCGTGGAGGCTGGTCCCGAGCACAGCGTCTACGCGGGCTCGATCAACGGCTCGGGCGTCCTGGAGGTCGAGGTGACCGCCACGGCCGAGGACAACTCCTTGGCGCGGATCGTGCGGATCGTGGAGGCCGAGCAGTCCCGCAAGGGCGAGGCGCAGCGCCTGGCGGACCGGATCGCCAAGCCGATGGTCCCTGGCGTGATGATCGCCGCGACCCTCATCGCGGTCGCCGGCAGCCTGCTGGGGGACCCGGGCACATGGGTCGAGCGGGCGCTGGTCGTGCTGGTCGCTGCCTCCCCGTGCGCCCTGGCCATCTCCGTCCCGGTGTCCGTGGTCGCCGCCGTCGGTGCTGCGTCCAAGCAGGGCGTGCTCATCAAGGGCGGCGCAGCGGTGGAGGCCCTCGGCGCGATCCGCGGGGTCGCCCTGGACAAGACCGGGACCCTGACCCGGAACTCCCCCGCCGTGGTGGCCGTCGTCCCCGTCCCCGGGCGCACCGAGGAGGACGTCCTGCGCGTGGCCGCCGCTCTGGAGGCCCGCAGCGAGCACCCCTTGGCCAGGGCGATCCTGGCTGCGGCGCCCGCAGCCCCCTCGGCGCAGGACGTGGAAGCCGTGCCGGGCGCCGGGCTCACCGGAACCCTCGAAGGTCGGCTCGTACGGCTGGGCCGGCCCGGCTGGGTCCAGACCGGGTCACTGGCGGGGGAGGTGGAGCGGATGCAGCAGGCCGGCGCCACCGCGGTCCTGATCGAGCAGGACGGCGCGCTGCTGGGAGCGGTCGCGGTGCGCGATGAGCTGCGGGCCGAGGCCGCCGACGTCGTCGCACAGCTGCGCCGCGAGGGGTACCACGTCGCCCTGCTCACCGGTGACAACACCCTGACCGCCACCGCCTTGGCCCGCGAGGTCGGCATCGAGGACGTGCACGCCGACCTACGTCCGCAGGACAAGGCCGCCCTGGTCGCCCGGCTGCGGAACCGGCGCCGCACCGCCATGGTCGGCGACGGCGTCAACGACGCGCCCGCCTTGGCGACTGCGGACGTGGGCATCGCGATGGGCGCGATGGGCACCGACGTCGCGATCGAGACGGCCGACGTCGCGCTCATGGGCGAAGACCTGCGTCACCTGCCCCAGGCGTTCACCCACGCCCGCAGGGCCCGACGCATCATGCTGCAGAACGTCGGACTGTCACTGGCGATCGTCGTCGTGCTCATGCCTTTGGCCCTGCTCGGTGTCCTGGGCCTGGCCGCGGTCGTCCTCGTGCACGAGGTCGCCGAGGTCCTCGTGATCGCCAACGGCGTCCGCGCCGGCCAGGCCCGCCCCCTCCTGACGGCCGAGGACCCAGCCGTGACCCCGGCGCTGGAACGCGCAGCGATGGCCGACCGGTGATCTCCACGTCCGCACCACGGCGCAGGCCCACGCCGGTGTCCCCGGCACGGCGACGCCTGGCAGCAGGCGTGGGCGTCGTCCTGGTCACGGCCACCGACCTCGGCGCCAAGGCGTGGGCCGTTGACGTGCTGCAGGACACGGTGATCGGTCTGGGCGTGGTGGACCTGCGGTTGGCGTACAACTCCGGGGTCGCCTTCTCGGTGGGCGCCGGTGCACCGGCGTGGCTGGTGCTGGCCGTGACGGCGACCGTCACCGCTGTGGTGAGCGTGCTGGTCTGGCGCACCGCCGTCACCGGCTCCGGCGTGAGGCTGGCTGCCCTGACCCTGGTCCTTGGTGGTGCTCTTGCGAACCTCGTCGACCGTGCGGCTGACGGCGTCGTCACCGACTACCTGCACAGCGGGTGGTTCCCGACGTTCAACCTCGCCGACGCCGCGATCGTCACCGGCGCCGCCCTGCTGGTGCTCACCGAGCTGCGCCAGCCGCGCCGCCCGACGGGGGAGGGGGCCAGGACGGGAGACGGCTGAGGCCAGCGGGCAGGTCCGGCTCGCTGGGAACGCACTGCCCGGCTCAGACCCTGCCCGGCTCAGACCTTGCCCGGCTCAGACCTTGCCCGGCTCAGACCTTGCCCGGCTCAGGCCCTGCCCGGCTCAGGCCTGGGCAGCCGCGCTGTGGGACGGTCTGAGTCGTGCCGCATCCCGCTCCTGCGTCGAGGGTGGCGCCGGAGCTTCCGCGCCAGTCGCTGGTGGGGATGCTCGGTCCGGCGTTCGTGGCTGCGGTCGCTTACGTCGATCCGGGCAACGTCGCGGCCAACCTCACCGCGGGCGCCCGGTACGGCTACCTGCTGCTGTGGGTGCTGGTCCTGGCCAACGCCATGGCCGTGCTGGTGCAGTTCCTGTCGGCCAAGCTCGGTGTCGTCACGGGGCGGACGCTGCCTGAGCTGCTCGGGCAGCGGCTGGGCCGGCGTGCGCGGTACGCCTACTGGGCGCAGGCCGAGCTTGTCGCCGCGGCGACCGACCTCGCCGAGGTGATCGGGGGCGCTGTCGCGCTCCAGCTGCTCTTCGGCACGCCGTTGCTGGTCGGTGCGCTCATCACCGGTGCTGCGTCGTTGCTGCTGCTGGCCCTGCACAGCCGGCGCGGGATCCGCCGGTTCGAGGCGGCGGTGATCTTCCTGCTCGTGGTCATCGCAGCCGGCTTCCTGTCCGGCTTGGTCGTGGCCCCACCCGACCCGGCCGCTGCGGCCGCCGGCCTCGTTCCTCGCTTCGCCGGAGCCGAGACGGTGCTGCTGGCCGCCTCGATGCTCGGGGCGACGGTGATGCCGCATGCGATCTACCTGCACTCGGCCCTGGCGCGCGATCACCACGGCGTCGTGGACCCGAGCCGCCGCCATGCCGTCCTGGCAGCGACCCGCCTGGACGTGGTCACAGCGCTCGTGCTGGCCGGTGTGGTCAACATCGCGATGCTGCTGCTGGCCGCCTCGTCCCTGCGCGGCGCCGCGGGTACCGACACGCTCGCGGGGGCGCACGCCGCGGTCGTGAGCGAGCTGGGGCTAGGGGTCGGGCTGCTGTTCGCCGTCGGGCTGCTGGCCTCTGGTCTGGCCTCGACGTCGGTCGGCGCCTACGCGGGTGCTGCGATCATGGCCGGGCTGCTGCACGTACGGGTGCCGATGCTGCTGCGCCGGCTCCTGACCCTGGTCCCCGCGCTCGTCGTGGTGGGCGCCGGGGTCGACCCGACCTGGGCGCTGGTCCTGAGCCAGGTGGTGCTGAGCTTCGGGATCCCTTTCGCGCTGGTACCGCTCGTGCGCCTGACCGGGGACCGGTCGCTGATGGGTGAGCACACCAGCGGGCCGGTGACCCGGTGGACCGCCCGGCTCGCTGTCGCCCTCGTCATCGCCCTCAACGTGGTGCTGGTGGTGCTGGTGGTGACCGGGGCGGCCTGAGCCTGAGCCGTGCCGCCGGGGCCCGGCAGGCAGCACGGCGGGTGGGCCGCCGCCCCGGTGGGTGTGCCCGCCCTCAGGTGTCGAGGTAGACGGAGATGAGCGCGAACAGGGCGAACCCGGCGGTCAGGGCGATGGGGCCCAGGCGGCTGGTCTGTCCCTGGTGGGCTTCTTCGATCATCTCTTCGACGACCACGCTGGTCAGTGCGCCACCGGTGAGGGCGAGCACGGACAGGGTGAGGACCTCCGGTGCCTGGCGTAGTGCGAAGTAGCCGAGGGCGGCGCCGAGGAGCACGGGGGCGGTGAAGCTGAGCGCCATCAGGACCCGGGTGCGGCGGGCGATGCCGGCGCGGCGCAGGGTCGCGATGGCGGCGAAGCCTTCGGGGATGTCGGCGGGGACTTGTCCCAGCGCGAGCAGCAGACCCAGGGAAGGGTTGAGCAGGGTCGCGGTGCCGATCATGACGCCGTCGCTGAACAGGTCCAGGGAGACCCCGGTGAAGATCGCGAGGGGGCCGGTGGCTCCCTGTCCGCCGCCCATGCGGTTCTTGACGTAGTCGAGAAGGCGTTCGACGCCCAGGAAGAAGGCTCCGCCGCCGACGAACGCGAGGATCGGCACCCATGGCGGGGTGGCTTGCAGCGCCTGGGGCATCAGCTCCAGGCCGACGACGGCCAGGACGATGCCGGCGGCCAGATGCAGGGCCAGGCTCAGGACGCGTTCGGAGACCTCGGTGACCTCCGAGGCCAGGGCGCCGAGGAAGTTGCCGGCCGCCGGTAGCGCTGCCAGGGCCAGGACGAGGGTGAAGCCCTCCATCACGCCTGCTCGCCGCTGGGTCGGGTAGGACCGGCCACCTCGGCCGGGGCCCGCAGGCCGACCCAGCGCGGGGTCGCGTCGCGGTACCGGACGTAGGGCCGCCCGAAGTGCCGGGCGAGGTGGGCCTCTTCGGCCGGCACCCACGCCGCGTAGACGACGGCGAGCCCACCGACCAGGGCCAGGGCAGTAGGGGAGCGGCGGGTGATGGCTGCGCCGGCCAGCGCGGCGAGCAGGCCGGTGTACTGGGGGTTGCGGCTGCAGCGGTAGGCCCCGCCGGTGACCAGGGTCCCGGCCGCGGTACCGCTCAGCTGCGCCGGCCCGGCGAAGCGCCGGGCGCCGGCCAGGACCAGCAGGCTCCCGGCGCCGGTCAACGCCACGGCCGCCGCGCGCACCGGCAGCGGCAAGGGCGCGCCGAAAGGTCGGGTGGTCAGGGTGATGGCGACCAGGGCGGTGTAGGCGCCGTAGTCGGCCCACATCCACGCGGCGGTGCCGGTGCGCAGGCGCCCCTCGCGCTGGAGGTCCCGGCGCATCCGGGACAGCAGGACCGGGACGCTGGCCAGCACGGGAGCTGCGCCCAGGGCCACGGGGGTGACCGGCCGGGGACGGGACCGGGAGCCCCTCGCCGGCTCAGAGCCGAGAGGGGAAGGCGAACTCAAGGAGTGGTGGTGGAGCGCCGAGGAGGTCCTCGAGGTCCGTCCCGTCCTGAGGAGCACGCGCATGCGTCGAGCCACCACGATCCTTGCCCTGTCGGCGTTAAGCTCGACGCTCCTGGTGCTGCCGATGGTAGGCGCCGACGCTGCGACTGCGCAGCCGCAGCCGGTCACGCCCAGCGTGCGGGCCCTGCCGCTGACCGGGGTCGACACGGCCGCCCTCGCGCAGTCCTCGGCACCGGCGCTGGAGGAGATGGCGGCACCGGGCGGTGGGCGGGTGACGGCGACCGCGGCCCTGCGCCCGGTGGCGGCGACCGGCCGGCTCAGCACGTCCCCGTTCTCCGCGGTGGGGGTGACGTGGGCGCCCGACCCGGCCCTCGAGACCGTCGCGGTGCAGGTGCGCACCCGCAGCGGCGGCCGCTGGGGCGGGTGGGCCGAGGTCGAGGTCCAGGCGAACTCCTCCCCCGACGGCGACGCGACCGGCAGCGGCGCCCGGCGCGCCGGGTCTGACCCGCTGTACGTGGGACCCAGCGACGGGGTGCAGGTACGGGTCGACGCGACCAGCGCGCGGCCCCGGCAGCTGAAGGTCGAGCTCATCGACCCGGGGACCTCACCGGCGGACGCCTCGAGCGCCGGGCGGGCGTCGACCGGCACGGTGCGCACGGCCGCAGCTGCTGCGCCGATCGCGGCGGCGCCCGCGTACGTCACGCGGGCCGGGTGGGGCGCCGACGAGCGGCTGCGCTCGTGCACGCCCACCGTCGCCTCGACGATCAAGGGCGGCATCCTGCACACCACCGCCACCGGCAACAGCTACACCGCAGCGCAGAGCCCGGCGATCATGCGCTCGATGTACGCCTACCACACCCAGTCCCTGGGGTGGTGCGACCTCGGCTACAACTTCGTCGTCGACAAGTACGGGACCCTGTTCGAGGGCCGTTTCGGCGGCGTCGACAAGGCCGTCGTCGGCGCGCACACCGGCGGGTTCAACACCGCCACCTTCGGTGTCTCCATGATGGGCAACCAGGACCTGGTCGCCCCGACCGCGGCGATGCTCACCACCGTGGAGAAGGTCTTCGCGTGGAAGCTCAGCCTCTACGGCCTCAGCCCCCGTGCCAGCACGACGTACACCTCGGCCGGCGGGTCGGCGACCACCTACCCCCGCGGTGCCCTCGTGACCAAGTCGGTGATCTCCGGGCACCGCGACTACTCGACCAAGAGCTGCCCAGGCAACTACGCCTACCCGCTGCTGCCCACGCTGCGCGAGGCGGTCGCGGCGCGGATGGCCGCTGCCACCACCCCGCCCCCGGCGCCGGTGGTCAAGACCGCGACGACGCTCACGCTGGCCGCCAGCCCGTCCACCCTGTCCTACGGCGCGGCGACCACCCTCAGCGGCAAGCTCACCACCGCCACGGGCGCGCCCGTGGCCGGCAAGCCGGTGCAGGTCTACGTGCGCAAGCGCGGCGCCAGCACCTACGCCCTGCTCAGCACCCGCACCACCGCCGCCGACGGCACCTACTCCGGCACCCACACCCCAACCACGAGCGTCGACTACGCCGTGCGCTTCCGCGAGGACGGGACGCACACCGCCTCGGGGCGTGAGGCCCGGGTGGACGTGGCGCCCACGGTGACGGCCGCCTTCTCGGGCGCCAGCGTCCGCCTCGGCGGCAGCGTCACCCTCACCGGCGCGGTCACCCCCGCCCACCCCGGCCAGCAGGTCACGCGCCAGCAGCTGGTCAACGGTACGTGGACGCCGCTGGCGACCACCACCCTCAGCTCCCGCGGCGGCTACACCTTCACCGTCAAGCCCACCTCCCGCGGCACCAAGACCTACCGCGTGGTCAGCTCCGCCGACAGCGACCACCTCACCGCCACCAGCCCCACCAGGACCGTGGTCGCCCGCTGAGCACCTCCTCGCAGGTACAGCAGTCCCAGCCCTCCCAGCACCTGCTCCCCACCGTCACCGAGACCGGGCCGGCCGGTGCGGCCGAACGTGGGGGCGCCGGGTCTTCGGCGGGCGACGTCAGCAGCCGGCTGGCCGCGAAGCAGCCGCAACAGACCCACCATCGTTAGAGTGTCTTGGTGACCAATGATCCGGATAGGTGTGACCTGTTGAGCCTGGACCTGCCGCACGCGGAGGCCGTGCGCGCGGTGCTGCCGGGTGCGCAGGACCTGACGGCCGCGGCGGCGGTCGCCAAGGCGCTGGGGGACCCGACCCGGCTGCGGGTGGCGGCGGCCCTGTCGGGCGGCGGGGCGATGTGCGGGTGCGACCTGGCCTGGATCACCCAGCTGGCGCCCAACCTGGTCTCCCACCACCTGCGCCAGCTGCGCACCGCTGGCCTGGCGACCTCCACGCGGCGCGGCAAGCTGGTGATGTACGACCTCACCGACCACGCCCATGCGCTGCTCGAGGCCGTCGTCGGCCTTCACCGCCCAGCCGCCCAGACGTCGCTGGAGGCCCGGGCCGGTCGCGCCGACGCGGCGGTCTCCGACGACGCGGCGGTGGCCTACCAGGTGCCGGCGCCCTACGAGGTGTCCTCGGGTGAGGGGATGTCGGTGACGGGCACGACGGCGGGCCAGGCGCGGTGAGCGCGGGGCACTCCCACGGCGCGGGTCTTGGGCACGGCGCCGACGCGGGAGGCGACCAGCGGCGGCGTCTGCTGATGGTGCTGGCCCTGACGGCCACCGTGATGGTCGTCGAGGTCGTCGGCGGGATCGTCACCGGCAGCCTGGCGCTGCTGGCGGACGCCGCGCACATGCTCACCGACGTCGTCGGGCTGACGATCGCGCTGGCGGCCGCGACGCTGGCGCTGCGCCCCCCGACGCCCCGGCGCAGCTGGGGCTACCGGCGCGCGGAGGTCCTGGGCGCCAGCCTGCAGGCCGGGCTGCTGCTGGCGGTGGGAGTCCTGATCGCCGTGGAGGGGGTGCGGCGCCTGGCCGCGCCGCCCGAGATCACTCCCGGCCTGGTGCTGGTCTTCGGGGCCGTCGGCCTGGCCGCCAACGTGGTCGGTCTGGTGCTGCTCTCGCGCGGACGCGCCCACAGCATCAACACCCGCGCAGCGTTCCTGGAGGTCGCCGCCGACGGGCTGGGGTCGGTGGCCGTGCTGGTCTCGGCGCTGGTGGTCCTGCTGACCGGGTGGCAACGCGCCGACGTGGTGGCCTCCTTCGTCGTCGTCGCGCTGATCGTCCCGCGGACGCTGAGCATCCTGGCCGAGGTCACCCGGGTGCTGCTGGAGGCAGCCCCCCGTGACCTGGACCTGGACCAGGTCCGCGCGCACCTGCTCGAGCAGGCACACGTGCGCGCCGTGCACGACCTGCACGTGACCGAGATCGTCGCCGGCCTGCCCGTGCTGACCGCCCACGTGGTCGTGGAGGACTCCTGCTTCCGCGACGGGCACGCCCCTCAGGTCCTGGACGCCCTGCAGGCCTGCGCCGCCGAGCACTTCCCGGTCGGGATCGAGCACTCCACCTTCCAGCTCGAGCCCGCCTCCCACCACCAGCACGAGAGCCCTGCCCACCCCTGAGAGAATCACCGCCCCTGGAGACCACCGCCCCTGAGGTCACCTCCTGTGAGGGTCACCACCACGCCGGGCCCACAGGTGCGGTCCTCGAGGGGGTGCGGGCTTACAGCAGTGCCCAGTCGGCGAAGCGGGCGCCCAGGGCGCTGGTCCACTGCCCCCACACCCCGGTGACCAGCAGCAGGCCCACCAGGACCAGCAGCCCTCCTCCTGCCCGGGCCAGGGCCAGGCGATGGCGGCGCAGCAGCTCCAGGCCGCGGGCACCGCGCGCGGCGGCCAGGGCCACCAGCACGAAGGGGACGCCGAGGCCGGCGGAGTAGGCCACGGCCAGGGCGATCGCGCGGGTACCGGACTCGGAGACGAAGGCCAGGGACATGATCGCCGCCAGGGTCGGGCCCATGCACGGGGTCCATCCCAGCCCGAAGGTCACCCCGAGCAGCGGGGCGCCGGCCAGACCGGGGCGGGGGCGCCGCTGCATCGCCGCAGCGCCTCGCAGGCCCGGCAGCCCGCGCAGGACACCGGCGAAGGACAGCCCCAGCACGATGACCAGGAACCCCAGGACGCGGGCGATCTCGGCGGCCCACCGCGCCAGCAGGGTGCCGGCCACCCCGACGCTGAAGCCGATGACGACGAAGACGGCGCTGAAGCCCAGCACGAACAGCACCGCCCCGGTCAGCAGCTTGCCGCGCCCGCGGATCTCGAGCCCGGTGCTGCTCAGCCCGGTCACGTAGCCCAGGTAGCCGGGCACCAGCGGCAGTACGCACGGGGAGACGAAGGAGACCAGCCCGGCCAGCGCCGCCACCGGCAGCGCCACCAGCATCGGCCCACCGAAGGTGATCGCCCCCAGGGTGTCCGGTGCGCTCAGCAGCGCCGGGCTCACACCGGCTCTCCGAGCACCTGGGCGATGACCTCGCGCAGAAGGCCCGGGTCGATCTGGCCCAGGAACCGGGCACTGACCCGGCCCTGGCGGTCCAGGACCAGGGTGGTCGGGGTGGCCGTCGGCGGCAGTGCGCCGCGCAGCCCCAGGACGGCCTGCCCGTCGCGGTCCATCACCGAGGGGTAGGGCACCTCGTACTGCTCCTCGAAGGCGATGGCCTGCGCCGTGCCGTCGCGGGTGTTGATCCCCAGGAACTGGACCCCCTCGGGTGCGGTCTCGGCCGAGATCGCTGCCAGGTCCGGCGCTTCCTGCCGGCAGGGCCCGCAGGCGGCGAACCAGGTGTTCAGCACGACCACCTCACCACGCCAGTCGGTGACGTCGACCGCCTGCCCGGTCAGCAGCTGCCCGGCCAACTCCACCGGCTGCCCCCGGTCGGCGGGCGCCAGCTGCACCAGGCTGCCGTCGCCGGCGACGTAGCCCTGGTCGACCTCCTGGGTGCCCTCGGTCGCGGTGGTGGACGTGGCGCACCCGCCGCCGGCAACCAGCGCAGCGACCACCATCACCACCGCTGCCGCGGCCCACCGGCCCGCGGCCATCAACGCCTCGCCCGACCAGTGACGGCCTTAGTCCACCCGTCCTCACCCATGGGGACACCCTAAAGACCGTTGCACCGAGAGTCCGGGCCCTAGGGGCCGCCCCCCGGAAGACGGGGCACGCTCTCACCACGATTAGTGTGAGGGGGTCCTGCCCGTGTCGGTCCGTGTTGTGCGCTCATCCCTCCAGGAGTCCAGTGATGGCCAAGACGGCCAGCCCGCGTCCTCGCCCTGCGGCTGCTGCGGGGCGATCGCCCGCGGCTGCCCGGCGTCGCCCGAGCGGGACCCCCCGGTTCCTGACCTACGTCTCCGGGGGGTTCCTGGCCGTCTTGGCCGTCCTGGTGGTGGTGACCCTGGTGGCCGCAGGCAGGAGCTCTGAGGGGCCGGGGCAGGAGGTCGACCCGTCGGTGCCGGTGGTCGCCGCTGACAGCCACTACCTGTCCGACGCCGGGCCCGACGCTCCGGTGCTGGTGGAGTTCCTGGACTTCGAGTGCGAGGCGTGCGCGGCGGCCTACCCGGTCGTGGAGCAGATCCGGGAGGAGTACGAGGGCCGCCTGAGCGTGGTCGCCCGGTACTTCCCGCTGCCCGGGCACGCCAACGCCGAGAACGCCGCGGTGGCCGTGGAGGCCGCCGCCGGCCAGGGCGCCTTCGAGGGCATGTACCAGCGCATGTACGCCACCCAGGCGCAGTGGGGTGAGCAGCAGGAGTCCCAGGCCGACCTGTTCCGCACCTTCGCCGTAGACCTCGGGCTGGACATGGCCGCCTACGACGCCGCGGTCGCCGACCCGGCGACCCTGGCGCGGGTGGGCCGCGACCTCACCGACGGCCAGACGCTGGGGGTGCAGTCCACCCCGACGTTCTTCCTGGACGGCCAGCGCATCGAGCTGACCAGCGTCGAGGACCTCACCGCGGCCATCGAGGCCGCCCTCGCAGAGCGGGAGTGAGACCGATCGGGGCGGGCCGTCTCCTGTCCTGGGCCCGGAGCCCGGCGGCCGGGCGCAGGGCCAGTGCGGTGGCGCCCGACCAGCCAGGGGCGGTGGCGCCCCCGCGAGCGGGCGATGGCACTGGAGGGTCCTCACCGGCGTCCTCGCGCCCAGCCGCCGCTGCGGCGGTGGTGCTCGCCGCGGCCGGCGGCGCGGCGACGTGGGCTGCCTTCCCCGGCGCGGTCGGGGTGGACGGGGTGTGGCCGGCGGCGGTGGTGGGGGTGTGCGCCCTGGTGCTGGCCACCCGTGGGCGGCGGGCGCGGTCGGGGTTCGGGCTCGGGCTGGTGTTCGGGCTGGCGTTCCTGGTGCCGCACCTGGCCTGGTCCGGGACCTACGTGGGGGTGCTGCCGTGGGTGGCGTTGGCCACCGCCTGCGCGGGGTTCTACGCCCTGCTGGGGGCGCTGATGCCGTCCCTGCAGCGGTTGCCGGCCGGGTGGTCGGTGCTGGCGGTGACCGGTGGCTGGGTCGCCACCGAGGCCGCCCGAGCGCGGGTGCCCTTCGGGGGGTTCCCGTGGGGGCGGTTGGCGTTCTCCCAGGTGGACTCACCGGCCGCGGGGTGGGCCGCGGTGGGAGGCGCGCCGCTGGTCAGCGCGGTCGTGGCGGCCGCGGGGACGCTGCTGGCCCTGGCGGTGCTGAGGGCTGGTGCGGTGGTGCGGGCCGGTCGCCGGGGCGCCCTGAGGACGCCGGTCGCGCCGGCCCTGAGCGCTGTGGTGCCGGCCCTGGTAGCGGTGCTGGTCCTGGCGGCGGGGACGCTGGTGCCCCGCCCGGCCGCGCCGGAGGCCGGGACGGCGCAGGTCGCTGCCGTCCAGGGAAACGTGCCGCGCCCCGGGCTGGACTTCAACGCCGAACGCCGCGCCGTCCTGGACAACCACGTGCAGGCGACGCTGGAGTACGCCGGCCAGGTCCAGGCCGGCACGGAGCCGGCCTCGGACCTGGTGCTGTGGCCGGAGAACGCCAGCGACATCGACCCCTACCTCGATGACCAGGCCCGCCAGGACATCGAGGCGACCGCACGGGCCGTGGGCGCGCCGCTGCTGGTCGGGGCGGTCCTGGAGGGGCCGGGGGAGTACCTGTCCAACGCCGGCCTGGTGGTCACCCCCGCCCAGGGACTGGGCGGGGCCGCCACCGAGCCCGGCCGCAGCTACGTCAAGCGCCGGCCGGCGCCCTTCGGGGAGTACATCCCCTACCGGGACTTCTTCCGCCTCTTCAGCGACAAGGTCGACCTGGTCGCCCGGGACTTCCTGCCCGGCACCAAGGGTGGTGTCGTCGTCATGGACGGGATCCGGGTCGGTGACGTCATCTGCTTCGAGGTCGCCTTCGACGACCTCGTGCGCGACTCGGTGCGCTCCGGCGCGCAGATGCTCGTCGTGCAGACCAACAACGCCACCTTCGGCTACTCCGACGAAGCCGTCCAGCAGCTGGCGATGTCCCGGCTGCGGGCCATCGAGACCGGCCGCGCCGTCGTGCAGATCTCCACCGTCGGCGTCAGCAGCATCATCGCCCCGGACGGCGCCGCCCCGGTACGCACCGAGCTGTTCACCCAGGACGTCCTGAGCGGCCAGGTCCCGCTGCGGACCTCCCAGACCCTGGCCACCCGCCTGGGCCCGGTCCCCGAAGCGCTGCTGGCAGCCGGGGTGCTGACGCCGCTGGTGGCCGCCGCACGCCGCCGCGCCCGCCGCCGCTGACCACCCGCTGGCGCCTGGCACCGCCGGTCAGGGTGAGCCAACCCGGGCGGGAACTACTGGGTGACGAACTCGGTGTAGTAGACGTCCATGACTTCCCCCGGGTAGGTGCTGATGACCTGGTCGGTGAGCTCCTGCTGCAGTGCGTCACGGGCGGCGGGGTCGCTGAGCTGGTCCACCTCGCGGCCCGAGAACGTGGTGATGGCCAGGTCGATCGCCTCGGAGGTGTCGGGGTCCTCGGTGGTCTCCTCGGTCAGCTGCAGAGCGATGGCCAGCCGCAGGTAGCTGCCGTTGGCCAGGTTGATGCTGACCGGTTCCACGGCCACGACAGTGCCCTCGACCGGCTCCGGCTCGGCGGCGGGCTCCTTGAGCAGGAAGAACCAGGCCGCGCCGGCGGCCAGGGCAAGCACGACCAGGGCCGCCAGGATCAGCGGGAGCTTGCGGCGCGCGGCCTTCACCGGCGCCTGCGGCGGTGGTGTCGTCGTCGAGGTGGCCATGTCGAGTGGTCCTTCGGGGTTGGGCCTGCCAGGACCGGCGAGGCCTCGTCTGGTGCCCGGCAGCGGACTGCGGGAGGTCACCGGCTCGGGCACGCGCACGTCCTTGCTGGTCGATGTCAGGTGCAGGGGTCGTCAACCCATCGGCGCACGTGGCCGGTGGTTGAGGTCGCCTCGGCATCTGGGTGGTGGCCCGCACCGCCGCCCCCTGGCGCCCAGTCCGACTCACCTGCGCGCCGAGGGGTGAACCCGCCCGCCCCTGAAGCGGGGGAGGAAGGCGACGATGTGCGGGGCGGGAGCGCGCGCGTCAGCGGCGGGGCTGCCCGGACCCGCGCTCGGCGAGCATCGCGTTGTAGGCGGCGAGCTCGGCCTCGCCCGTGCGGTCCGCGGTGCGGTCGCTGCGGCGCTGCTCCCGAGCGTCGCTGCGGGCCCACTGGACCGCGACGGCCACCAGGAGCAGCAGGGTCGGGAACTCGCCGATGCCCCACGCGATGGCGCCGCCGGTGCGCTGGTCGGCCAGGGCGTCGATGCCCCAGCCCGTCGAGGAGAACCAGCTGCCCGCCAGCAGGGTCTCGCTGGAGAGGATCGCGATGCCGAAGAACGCGTGGAACGCCATCGTCGCGAACAGCAGCACGACGCGCAGCGGGTAGCTGGGCCGGTTCGGGCCCGGGTCGATGCCGACGAGGGCGTTGGCGAAGAGGTACCCCACCCCGATGAAGTGCACCATCATCAGCTCGTGGCCCACGTGGGTCGACAGCGCCAGCTCGAACAGCGGCGTGTAGTAGAAGACGATCAGGCTCCCCGCGAAGAGCACCGCCGCCACCACCGGGTGGGAGACCAGGCGCAGCCACCGCGACTCCGTGAGCACGACGAGCCACTCCCGCACGCCCCGGGAGCCGTCCCGCCGGCGGGCGATCGCCCGCAGCGCCAGGGTCATCGGCGCCCCGAAGACGAGCAGCACCGGGATCATCATGCTCAGCACCATGTGCTGGACCATGTGCGCGCTGAAGACCGTGCGGCCGTAGGCGGCCGGGGCCCCGCTGGTCATGTAGGCGAGCACCAGCAGACCCAGCGCGAAGGCGATGGTCCGCCCGGCCGGCCACCGGTCGCCGCGCCGGTGCAGCCGGACGACCCCGCGGCCGTAGGCGATCGCCAGGGCCGCGGCGATGGCGATCCACAAGATGTCGGGCTGCCACTGCGTCAGCAGGCTCGCAGGCGCGAAGGGCTCGGGCAGCGCCTCCCCGGTGAGGACCTCAGCGGGCGTGGGGGCCGGCGGCAGCTCCTGGGGCACCGGGGGCGGGGTCAGCGACAGCGCCGCGGCGACGCCGGAGACCGCGCCCAGCAGCACCACCTCGCCGCCGACCAGGCGCCAGAAGGGCCCGCGGGCGCTCGTGCCCGAGGCGGTCCGCGCCTCGAGGCCCGCCAGCAGGCGGCGCCGGTGGACGTACCCGGCGAAGCCGAGCAGGACGCTCGCCACGGCCTTGGCCAGGACCAGCAGGCCGTACCCCGTGCCGAGCAGGTCCCCGAGGCCGGCGACGCGTAGCGCGGCGTTCGCGACGCCAGAGACCACCACGAGCACGAAGCCGACGAGCGCCAGCGTCGAGTACCGCGACGCGACCACCGGCAGCTCGGGCCCCGTGCGCCGTGCGATCGCGACCAGCGCCATCAGGCCGCCGAACCACAGGGCTACGCCCAGCACGTGCAGCCCCCAGGAGCTGACGGCCGTCTCGTGGCCGCTCGCGCCGGTCGAGTGGGCGTTCAACGCCAGCGGCACGATCGCCAGGCAGGCCAGCAGCGCCGCCCAGCCGGCCCCGGCCGGGGTGCGCACGCCCACGGCGGCCGTGGCGACCAGCGCCACCACGACCGTCGAGACGAGGATCGCCTGCCCCTGCGCGAGCTGCGTCGCGACGATGGCGAGCTGGGACCCGAAGGCAGGGTCGGCCAGCGGCGTCCCGGACAGGTTGGCCGCGGTGAGCACGAGCACGGCCAGGCTCGCGACGGTCCAAGCGCCCGAGCCCACGGCGCCCACCCGCGCGGCCGCCGCCCAGGACGGCGCCCGCGCCGGCACCACGCCGGCGGCCAGCACGAGCGCCCCGAGGGTCAGGGCCAGGGCGAGGTCACGCAGCAGGGTGGCCGCCGGCAGCCCGTAGCGCACCAGGGCACCCGGGTCGCTGACGAGGTCGGGGGCGGCGGCCCCGCCGGTGGCCAGCGCCCAGGCCAGGCCGAGGGCGGCGACCAGCGGCGTCAGCACGACGACCGCGAGCCACCACCGAGGGAACCTGCCGGGCCCTGCAGGTGCGTGCCCGGGATGCGGCGGACGGGAGCCGTCCCTGCCTCGCCGCGCCGTCGGCGCCGTCCTCGCGCTCATCCCCCGAGGCTAGGCGCGACCGCCGACTGAAGTAGTCGTCGACTGCATCGACGCCCACAAGGAACGCTTCGGGGTCGAGGTTGGGAGGAGCTCCGCGACGGCGTCCACGCGGTGCTGCAGGTTGCCCCGAGCACCTACTACGCCGCCAAGGCCAGGCCGTCGTCGGCCCGGTCGGTCACGGACACGGCTACCACCGAGGTGATCAAGGCCGGGCACGAGGACGACTATCGGTTCTACGGGTCCCGCAAGGCTCACGCCGATGGCCCGTCGCGGCCACCCAGTGGCCACCCAGTGGCCAGGTCCACGGTGGCGAGGTTGACGGCCACCGCTGAGGGCCTAAGGGGCTGGTCGCGGCGGGCAAGGGACCTGGCGTGCGGGTGCATCGAACTGATCAGGCAATGACCGGCGAGGGCGTGCGTGCGGAGCGACGACGTGGTTCGGGGCCGCGCTGACACCTCGACGTCAGTTGCTTCGTTACAGTGGGGTCACGGTCGCCGGTGCTGGAGCGGGCCGTGCCCGCAGCAGCCGCCCTACGACCGAGGAGAGATGCCGTGTCGAGAACGTCCACGCCGGTGCCAGCGACGAGCAGGTCCTCGGGCCGAAAGCCGATGCCTGTGTTCAGCCGGTGTGGGGGACTCCGCGCCCGGATCGACGCCGCCCTGGCGAGCCGGCAGCGACCGCCGCAGGCACCACCGCGGTGAGCACGCCCAGCCCGAAGGCCGCACCGGCCCCGCCCACACCCTCAAGGACCAGCCAGCTGTGAGCTCCACCTTTCGCCCCGCCACCCGCCGTTCCGCCACGACGGGCGCTGCTACCACGGGATCTGGTGCTCCCCGCCCCGCCGGCGGCCCTCGTCCGTGCACCCGGGCGCGGGCCCGCCGGTCGCTGGCCGTGGTCAGCGCCGCTGTCGTGGTGTCCCTGGCCACCGGCGCCCCGCCGGTGGCCGCAGCCCCGGACGCTGCGGGTCAAGCGCCGCAGGCGCAGAAGGAGGCCGTGGACACGGCCCTGGACGCCCTGCAGGACGACCTCGTGGGGACCTCGCAGGAGCTGACCTCGGCCTACGCCGAGTACGCCGCCGTGCAGGAGCAGCTGCCCGGTGCCCAGCAGGCCGCCGACCTGGCCGCCCAGGTCCAGGCCAAGGCCCAGGCCGCGGCTGATGACCTCGCCAACCGGCTGAGCGCCTCGCGCACCGCGCAGGAGGCGGCCGCGGCGAGCGTGGCCGACAGCGAGGAGTCGATGAGCGACTCGAGCGCCGCGATCGGGCGCCTGGCCGCGGAGTCCTACCGCAGCAGTGGCACACCCAAGACCCTGTCGATGGCGATGGGCTCCGAGGACAGCGCCGACTTCGCCTCCAAGACGGCCGCGATCTCGGGGGTCTCGGCCGCCGAGGGCGACCTGCTGGCCAGCGCCGAGTCCGACCGGGCCGTGCGCTCCAGCGCGACCTCGCGCCTGGGCGCAGTCAGCGAGCAGGTCGCCGACCTGGAGGCCCAGGCCCGCGCCCAGCTCGACATCGCCGAACAGGCCGCCGCCGACGCTCAGGCCCGCCAGGCCGAGATCGAGGCGCTCATGAGCCGCCAGCAGGCCGCGGTCGCCACCATCGAGAGCCGCCAGGCCGAGGAGCAGGCCCGCCTGGACCAGCTGCAGGCCGAGTCCGACGACCTCGGGGACCAGCTGCGCGCGATCGCCGAGGCCGACCAGGCCCGAGCCGCCGCGCAGGCCGCCGAGGCCGCCGAGGCCGCCGCGCAGTCGAGCGCGCCGGCCCAGTCAGGTGCTTCGGCTCAGCAGGGCGGGTCCTCTCGGGCGCCGTCGGCGGTCAACCGTTCCTCCGGGCGGGACAGCGGCACCACCCTGCGGCGCCCCGAGGGGCGGGTGAGCTCTCCGTACGGGATGCGGATGCACCCGATCCGCGGGTACATGCGCATGCACTCGGGCGTGGACCTGGCCTCCGGGTGCGGCACCCCCATCCGCGCCGCCGAGGACGGCGAGATCGTCTCGGCCGGCTACAACGGCAGCTACGGCAACATCACCGTGGTCAACCACGGCCTGATCAACGGCGAGTCCGTCGCGACGGCCTACCCCCACATGAGCGGGTTCACCAAGACCTCCGGGTCGGTCACCCGCGGGGAGATCCTCGGCTACGAGGGCGAGACCGGCGCCGTGACCGGCTGCCACCTGCACTTCGAGGTCCGCGTCAACGGCGAGGCCGTCGACCCCATGGGCTGGATCTGAGCGCTGTGGCTGGCTAGAGCTTCGCAGCGCGCGGCTGGCCGCGGGGGGCCTTGGCAGCCCAGCGGGTGCGACCACGCAAGGTTGGCCTGTGCTGAGGCAACCCCGCAGGTCGACCCAGACTGCCTCCCGATGGCGGCGGGCCTGCTGCAGCTGACCCTCAATGAGCATCCTGACCCGGTTGGGCTGTCGATAGAGCCTGACCCGTCAACGAGTCGACATCGAGGGATGGCATGCTGGAAGTCCTGGCCGCGTTGGCCCCGAGCCTGTTCGTCGCGTTGCTGTTCTGGTGGGTGATCCGGTCGATGCTGAACGGTGACCGCCGAGAACGCGAGGCCCTGGCCAAGCTCGATGCGCAAGAGACTCAGCGCCCAGGCCCCGGCCAGCACCGGGCCCCCGAGCCCGAGCCCGAGCCCGAGCCCGAGACGGAGCCGGAGCCGGGGCCGGGGCCGGGGCCGGAGGCCTCGGACGACGATGTGCCGGGTCCAGACCGCGAGCCCTCCCGAGGCGAGCAGGACCTCAGTGGTCCGGGTCCGGGTTCAGGTCTGGGTGCGGACGGGACCGGAGGGGTCCGCTGATGGGCACCTGGGTGCCGGTGTGGGTACCGACGGCGCCGCCGACGCTGGCGACGCTGTTCGCCCCCACCCTGCAGCCGCTGCCCGTCCTGCCGGCGCTGGCGGTAGTGATGGCAGCGGCCTACCTAGCCGGGGCGGTGCGGATGTGGAGCACCGGGCGACGCTGGTCACCGTGGGCGACGCTGTCGTTCCTGACCGGCTGCGCGGTCCTGGTGGTGGTGATGGGCTTCGGCATCGAGGGCTACGGGCTGCGCCTGTTCTCGGCGTTCATGTTCCAGCAGCTGACCCTGATGATGGCTGTGCCGCCGCTGCTGGTGCTCGGCCGCCCCGGGACCCTCCTGCTGCGGGCGACCCCGCACCGCGGCGCCGGGCGCCTGGTGCTGCGCGGCGCGTACTGGGGGCTGAGGTCCCGCGGCGGACGGGTGCTGCTGCACCCGGCGTTCATGGTGCCCCTGTTCCTGGTCTGCTTCTACGGCCTGTACCTGACCGACCTGGCCAGCACGGTGCTGTCCACCTGGATCGGGCACACCACCCTGGAGGTCGCCTTCCTCGCAGCGGGGGTGCTGTTCACCGCCGCGGTCCTGTCCCGTGACCCGCTGCCGGTGCGCCAGAACCACCTCGGGCGAGCCGCCGACATGTTCCTCGAGATGCCCCTGCACGCCTTCTTCGGCGTCATCGTGATGCTCTCGGTCACGCCCCTGGTCACCGTCTTCGCCGCCCCACCACCGGGCTGGGACGTCGACGTCATCGCCGACCAGGAGCTGGCCGGTGCCCTGGCCTGGTCCTACGGCGAGATCCCCTCCGTGCTGCTGCTGCTGATCATCTTCGTGCGCTGGCACCGCGAGGAGGACCGCGGCGCCCGCGCCCGTGACCGCCACGTCGACCAGCACGGCGACGCCGACCTGGACGCCTACAACGCCTACCTCCACCAGCTCCAGCACCGTGGGCACTGACCCACCACGCCCCCTGTCGCCCACCCACCCCGCAGGGCCAAGCGAGATCGACCCCCCAGTGCAAGGAGAAGACGTGAAAGCCCCCCACCACGCCACCCAGTCGCCCGCCAGGCGTCGCCGCCGCGCCGGCGTAGCAGCCGGCGGCATCGTGGCCGGCGCCGTCGCCGCACTGATCGCCGGTGCACCCGCCGCGTACGCCCACGACCGTCTCCTGAGCTCAGACCCCGCCGAGGGCGCCGTCCTGGACCAGGCGCCCACCCAGGCCGTGCTGACCTTCTCCGCCGACGTCGAAGAGGTCGGCACCGTCGTCGAGGTCCAGGACGACACCAGGCAAGCCGTCGCGGTCCCGGCCAGCACCGTCCAGGGCGCCGACGTCACCACCGCCCTCCCGAACGACCTCCAAGGCGGGGACTACACGATCGCCTACCGGGTGACCTCCTCCGACGGCCACCCCATCAGCGGTCAGGTCACCTTCACCCTCCCGGCGGCCACCCCGACACCCCCGGCCACCCCCACACCCCCGAGCACCCCGGCGCAGCCGAGCACCGCCCCTGCGCCGACGGCGCCCTCGGGACCGCCCACGACCGGCCCGGCGCCCACCCCCTCCAGCGAAGCCCCGGCGTCAGCAGCCACCGCGGCCAGCGACGAGGAGCTGTCCTTGACGCCCGTCCTGATCGCCCTCGCTGTCCTGGCCATCGGTGGCGCGGCTGCCGTCGTGGCTGTCCGTCGGCAGGGCACCTCGGACGCGTCGCGCTGACTCACGCTGCGCTGGGTGCAGCCGTGGGCCCCGTGTGGCCCCGAGATGACGCGGTGCGGACCCGACCTGCCGGTCCAAGCGACGGCGAAGGGGGCGTGGGACCTGACTGGCGAGGGGTCGCCGGCACGTAGGACGAGGACTCTGAGCGGACCTCAGTCGTCGACGAGGTGGCCATAGACGACCGTGTTGTCCAGGTAGTGGCCCACCTCGCGGTCGAAGGCCCCGCCGCAGGTGATGAGGCGGATCTGCGGGTCGTCGGTGCCGCCGTAGACCCGCTGGGTGGGGAACTCGTCCTTGGGGTAGCGCTCGGTGGTGTCGACGACGAAGGTCGCCGTCGACCCGTCGGCGCGGTCGACGAGGACCTCGTCGCCCGGCTCGAGCTCGCCCAGCCGGTAGAAGACCGACGGGCCTTCCTTGGAGTCGATGTGCCCGGCGATCACCGTGGGGCCGACCTCGCCGGCGCGGGGCGAGCCGTCGTACCAGGACGCCTTGAGGTTGTCCGGCCCGGTGCGGGGCGGGACGGCGAGGGTGCCGTCCTCGTTGAGGCCCAGGTGCAGCAGGTCGGTCTCGACGCCGATGGCCGGCACCCGCAGGCGGACGGGCTCGGCGACGGCGGAGGCCTCCGGCTCGACCTCGGCCGACGGCGACGGTGAGGGTTCCGGGGCGGGGATGCGCACCAGACCGGGGATGTCGCCCTCAGGCGCCAAAGCCTCGGTCGGCAGGACGTCGCCCTTGGTCGCCGACGTCACCCGGGTCGGCTCGTCACCGGGCTCCTCGGTGCCGCTCGGGGTGGGCAGCGACGTCGCGTCATCGCCCGCCGGCGAGGAGCCCGTCCCGTCCTGCGACGCCTGGCTCCCGGCGTCGTAGGGGGCTGCCGCGATGTCGGCGGACGTGCGCGGCGGCTCCCCGGGGGGGCTCGTCTGGTCGGCCAGTGCAGACCCGACGAGCCCCAGGCCCGCGGCGACGCAGGCGACCGAGACGACGGTGGCCACCCCGGCACGTCGTGCGCCGGTAGCAGCAAAGCCAGACGTGCGGGTGCCGGTCATGGGGTCCTCTCATGGTTCCTCGGCGCCGGGCCGGTCGTCTCGATTTCGGCGCAGTCTGCCCTGTCGAGGTGGGCTGCCGGTGTGGTCCTGCACTCGAGGTTCGGTGCCAGGCAAGGCGTGGGTGGGTCCGTCGCCCGGCTGACCGCAACAGCCAACGGGCGTGAGCGGACACCCCTGTTACGCCCGTCCGGGTCGTGCGGCGTCGGACCCCACATCTGGGGCGCGGCGGGTACCGAAGAAGAGAGGTGAGCACCGCCACGTCAGCCCGGCCCGGCGCCCGCCCGCCCGGTTCCCGCAGGTCCCGCGGCGACATCGCCCTGGCCGGGCTCGCGGGTGTCCTGGCCGCCGCGCTGACCCTGGGCGTGGCGCAGGTCGTCGCCGCCCTCCTGGCGCCGTCGGCGGCCCCGGTCATCGCCGTCGGTGACGCCTTCGTCGACCTCACCCCGGCGTGGCTGAAGGACTTCGCCATCGACACGTTCGGCACGAACGACAAGACGGCGCTGCTGGTCGGCACCGGCCTCGTGCTGGCCGTGCTCGCGGCCGTCGCCGGGGTTCTGGGGCGCTCCCGGCGCGTGCTGGGGGACGCGGTCGTCATCGCCCTGGGCGTCGTCGGCGCGGTCGCCGCCGCCACCCGCCCGACGGCCACCGCGCTGGCCCCGCTGCCGAGCCTGGTCGGGGCGGTCGCCGGCCTGCTCGCCCTGCACCTGCTGCTCGCCCGGCTCACCCCGCCCGCCCCAGAGGGCGGGGAGCAGGCGCCGTCGCGACGGTCCTTCCTGACCGCTGCGGGCGTCACCGGCGCCCTGGCTGCCCTGTCCTTCGCCGGCGGGCGGGCGCTGGAGGCCGCCAGCCGCGGGGTCTCCTCGGCACGCTCAGCGCTGCGCATCCCTGCGCCGGCCACGACCGCGGATCCCGTGCCCGACGCGGTCAGCACCGGCGTCGAGGGCGCCGTCCCGTGGCAGACGCCCAACGCCGACTTCTACCGGATCGACACCGCCCTGACCGTCCCGCAGGTCGACCCCGCCACCTGGACGCTGCGGGTGCACGGGATGGTCGAGGAGGAGGTCGAGATCGACTTCGCCGAGCTGACCTCCGGAGAGCTGCTCGAGACGTGGGTGACCCTGACGTGCGTGTCCAACCAGGTCGGCGGCCGCCTCGCCGGCAACGCCCGCTGGGTCGGCCTGCCCATCCGTGAGCTGCTCGCCCGGGCCCGACCCACCGCCGGCGCCGACATGGTCCTGTCCACCAGCGCCGACGGGTGGACCGCCTCCACCCCGCTGGAGGCCCTGACCGACGACGGCCTCGACGCCATCCTCGCCGTCCAGATGAACGGCGAGCCGCTGCCCACCGAGCACGGCTTCCCCGTGCGGATGGTCGTCCCCGGCCTCTACGGGTTCGTCTCGGCGACCAAGTGGGTCGTCGACCTGGAGGTCACGACCTACGCCGCCAAGACCGCGTACTGGACCGACCGGAACTGGGCCGAGCGGGCCCCCATCAAGACGGCCAGCCGCATCGAGGTGCCCACACCGCTGGCGCGCCAGCCCGTCGGGCCTGCCGTCGCCGCCGGCACCGCCTGGGCCCAGACCCGCGGCGTCGCCCGCGTCGAGGTGCGCCTGGACGACGGCGAATGGCAGGAGGCCGACCTCGCCGCCGCCTACAACGACCAGACCTGGGTCCAGTGGCGCTTGGACTACGAGCTGACCGAGGGCAACCACACCCTGGCGGTGCGGGCCACGGACTCCACCGGCATCACCCAGCAGCAGGAGCGCGTCGACCCGATCCCCGACGGCGCCGAGGGCTGGCACTCCATCACCGTGACCGGCACCACCGACACCTGAGCCGCCCCTCCCAGGTCCTCCAGTCCTGCGGGGCGCCAGAACCCCGATGCGCTGGACCTCTAGGGCGCTGGGGCGCTGAGGCTCTGGGCGCTGCTGCCTGCCTCACCCGTCCGGCCCAGCCCAGCGCTGCCCGGGTGCGCCGTTCCGGCCGTCGTGTCCCACAGTCTGCTGAGCCACCGGCCACCCGCAGACGGGTGCATCTGCGCCGGAGAGCAATCCACGACGACTCCGCGGGCCGAATCACGCCCGACAGCACGACCCGAACAAGCACACGACGAGGACCGGCCCCGGTCCCGGTCCCGACCGCACTGCTCCTGGAGGAGTCCCCCATGAAGCGCAGCAGGATCCTCGTCACGGCCGGCGCCGCGGCCTTCGCCCTGTCCCTGTCCGCCTGCGGTGGCGGCGACGAGCCCGCCGGCGGCGCCGCCGAGCAGGCCCCGGACTCCTCGATGAGCACGCCGATGCAGACCCCCTCGCAGACCGAGGGCATGGACGAGGACATGGCCACGCCCAGCGAGAGCGCCGACGGCGCCATGATGGACCCGGCCGCCAACCTCGTCGGGCCCGGCTGCGAGGGCTACGCCGAGCAGGTCCCCGACGGCGCCGGCTCGGTCTCGGGCATGGCCCAGGACCCCGTCGCCACCGCGGCCAGCAACAACCCGCTGCTCACCCAGCTCACCGCCGCCGTCTCCGGCGGGGTCAACCCCGACGTCAACCTCGTCGACGACCTCAACGGCGCCCAGGACATCACCGTCTTCGCCCCCGTCGACGAGGCCTTCGCCGCCCTCGACCAGGCCACCCTGGACACCCTGGCCAGCCCCGAGGGCGCCGAGACGCTCACGAGCATCCTGACCTACCACGTCGTCACCGAGCCCGTGGACCCCACCGCCCCCGAGGGCGACTACGCGACCCTGCAGGGCGGTGACCTCACCGTGTCCGGCTCCGGCGACGAGATCACCGTCAACACCGACTCCGACGCCCCCGCCTCGGTCATCTGCGGCGGCGTGCAGACCGCCAACGCCACCGTCTACCTCATCGACTCCCTGCTGATGCCCGCCGAGGACTGACCAACCCCCGGGCCTGCCCACGGCAGGCCGTAGGCACGACCGCAGGGCGCCACCGCAGATCCGGTGGCGCCCTGCGGTCGTCGCTGGGCAGCACCAGACGGCGAGCAGCCACCGCCAGGCCGTGGCGCCCTGGTGACAGGCCCGTGGTGTCGGTGCCGGCGGCCACTGGGTGGACCTGCACGCCTGGCAGGTCGTCTGCGACCTCCCCGGTGCGTCACCGCCCACGTCGTCCCCGACGACAGCTGCTTCTTCGAGGAGCACGCACCAAAAGTGTGGCTCGGACGACGGCCACCGCCCCGTGGCCTTAAGCGCCAAGGATGATCTGATCGCCGTCGAGGACGAGCTGCCGCCCTTACCCAGCAGGGCAGGCAGAGGCCGGCGTCCTCATGCCCCGGTCAGTCCGCCGGTGCAGGCGGCGCCCGGCTCGGGCGTCTGCTCGCCCTGGACGAACTGGTGCAGGAACGACGCGATGCGCTCGTCGCCCGCGTCCTCCAGCGCCAGCTGGGAGCCCCAGGCGTTCAGCGTGATGGGACTGTCCATGCCCTCGTAGGGGCTCAGGAGGGTGTAGTCGTAGGGGTCGGTGGCGGCCAGGAGCTGGTCGAGCTGCTCGGGGGGCAGCGACGGGTCGTAGGTGACCCAGACCGCGCCGTGCTCGAGGGAGTGGACCGCGTTCTCCTCGACGACCGGCTCGGTGTAGACCCCGCAGTTGAGCCAGACGGCGTTGTGGTCGCCCCCGGCGGCCGGCGTCGTGGGGTACTCCACGGCACCGGGCACGTGGTTCTGCGTGAGCTCGTCCTCGGGCAGCGCGAGGAGCCCCTCGATGGGTGCCTGCAGCGCCTCCTGCTCGGCGGCGGTCTCCTCGCGGGTGGTCACCAGGACGGTGGCCACGGCGGCGACCAGGAGGACGACGACACCGCTGCTCACACCGACGACCACGTTGCGCTGACGACGCTCCCTGCGCTGCTGCTGCTTGCGCAACGCCGCGGCGCGGGCGGCGCGCTCCTGGCGGGCGTGGGGGTCCTGAACCACGGGGCTCCTCGGGGTCTGCTCGCCAGACAACGCCGGCCGAACGGGACATCAGGCTACGGCCTCAAGAAGAGCAGACCCCTCGTTCGACCTCGTGGTCGGTTCCATGAAGGGGGACTGCTGCAGGAGCCGGGTCTGGACCGGGCTCAGGGCTCAGTGCTCGGGCAGGTCAGGCAGTGGTGGTGCGCAACCTCAGGGCGTTGGTGATGACGCTGACTGAGGACAGGGCCATCGCGGCGGCGGCGATGACGGGGGAGAGCAGCAGCCCGGTCGTGGGGTAGAGGACGCCGGCGGCGATCGGGATGCCGGCGCCGTTGTAGACGAACGCGAAGACCAGGTTCTGGCGGATGTTGCGCATGGTTGCCCGCGACAGCCGGCGGGCGCGGACCAGGGCGGTCAGGTCGGCCTGCAGCAGGGTGATGCCTGCGCTTTCCAGGGCGACGTCGGTGCCGGTGCCCATCGCCACGCCGACGTCGGCCGCGGCCAGGGCGGGGGCGTCGTTGACGCCGTCGCCGACCATCGCCACGACGTGGCCTTGTTCGCGGAGCTCGCGGATGACCTCGTGCTTGCGTTCGGGGGTGACCTCGGCCTCGAAGCGGTCGACGCCGACCTGAGCGGCGACCGCGGCGGCGGTGGCCTGGGCGTCGCCGGTGAGCATCACGACCTCGACTCCTTCGGCGCGCAGCGCGTCCAGTGCCTCCTGCGTCGTGGCGCGGACCGGGTCGGCTACGGCCAGCACCGCAGCCGGGGTGCCGTCGACGGCGACCAGGACGGCGGTGGCGCCGGCGACGCGGACCTGCTCGGCGTGCGCCTGCAAGGGGGCAGGGTCGATGTCGTGCTCGCGCAGGTGCGCAGCGTTACCGACCAGAACGTGGTGCCCTTCGACCCGCCCGGCTACGCCGCGCCCGGCGGGGGCGGTGAAGTCCTCGACCACCGGCACCGGCTGCCCGGAGTGGGCCTCCTCGGCAGCGGTCACGACGGCGTGGGCCAGGGGGTGCTCGGAGGAACGCTCGAGCGCCGCGGCCAGGCGCAGCACGTGGGCGCGGTCGACGCCTGGTCGCACCTGGACGCCGGTCAGCTGGGGGCGTCCCTGGGTGAGGGTGCCGGTCTTGTCGACCACGACGACGTCCACGCGCTGCAGCTGCTCCATCGCCTGGGCGTCCTTGACCAGCACCCCGGCGCCGGCGGCACGGCCGACGCCGACCATCACCGACATCGGCGTCGCCAGCCCCAGCGCGCAGGGGCAGGCGATGATCAGCACGCTGACCGCCACGACCAGGGCGTACGCCAGGGCCGGGTCGGGGCCAACCAGCGCCCACACCACGAAGGCGGCCACCGCGACAGCGATGACGACGGGCACGAACACCGCGGCGACCTTGTCGACGGTCGCCTGGATCGGGGCGCGGGAACGCTGCGCGGCCGAGACGAGGTCGACCACCCGGGCCAGCACGGTGTCACCGCCGACAGCGCCGGCGCGCACCAGCAGCCCACCGCCGGCGGCCAACGTCCCCCCGATCACGGCGTCACCCTCGGACTTGGTCACCGGCATGGACTCACCGGTGACCATCGACTCGTCCACGCTCGCGCGGCCGTGGACGACGGTCCCGTCGACCGGCACCTTCTCGCCCGGGCGCACCCGCACCAGATCACCCACAGCGACGTCGGCGAGGTCGACGTCGTGCTCGGACCCGTCGGCCTCGACCCGCCGTGCGGTCGGCGGCGTCAGGTCCAGCAGGGCACGCACCGCCCCCGAGGTCTGCTCCCGGGCGCGCAGCTCGAGGACCTGCCCCAGCAGCACCAGGGCGGTGATGACCGCGGCGGCCTCGAAGTAGACGTCGACCGTCCCACCCATGCCGCGGAAGGCCGCCGGGAAGATGCCCGGCGCCAGGACCGCCACGGCGCTGAAGGCCCACGCCACCCCGGTCCCGAGGGCCACCAGCGTGAACATGTTCAGGTTCCGGCTGCGGACCGAGGCCCACCCGCGCACGAAGAACGGCCACCCGGCCCACAGGACCACCGGGGTGGCCAGCAGCAGCTGCACCCACACCGACACCGCCGGCGGCACGAGGTCGCGCACCGCCGGGACCAGGTGCGAGCCCATCTCCAGGACCACCACCGGCGCCGTCAGGGCCACCGCGACCCACAGCCGACGGGTCATGTCCGCCAGCTCCGGGCTCGGGCCGTCGTCGGCGCTCACCGTCACCGGCTCCAACGCCATCCCGCAGATCGGGCACGAACCAGGTCCCTGCTGCCGGACCTCGGGGTGCATCGGGCAGGTGTGCTCTACCGCGGCGCCGGCATCAGGCGCCGCACCGCGGTGGCGCCGACCGTTCGGCCGCCCCGCGCCAGGGGCCAGCTGGATGGATGACATGCCCACCACAATACCCCTGGGGGGTATACTTGTTCCCGGCTCCTCGGTCGCCGGGTATGCCCCTGTCCCCGGGGTGCCGAGGGGCCATCGAGGGCTTCCGGCGGATGTGGCTGGTCCGCGACGACACCACCGTCCTCGTCGACGGCCTGCATCAGCACCTGAGGGGTTGACCGACGCAACGCAGCCTGGCTCGGTGGCCTGTCGGGCGGGGCCCTGGCGCAGGCTGGCCGCTGGCGTGGTGCCATCGTGCTGGTCCACGGGTGTCGTGCACCGGCAGCCCGGGGAACCCGAGACCAGGAGGACAGGAGGAGATGGCGGTGAAGCGCGGTAGTGCCCCGGCCCTGACCGCGCGGGGCACCTGGGCCACGTGGGGCCTGCTCCTGCTGGTCCTCAGCGGTCTCCTGGCCATGCATGGCCTGTCGGCCACGCACGGTCTGAGCGCTGCGGCGGCACCCTCGAGTGGTGCTTCGTCCTCTCCGGCGGCACCCCATGCCGCGACCATCTCTGCGGGGCACCCGGCAGCTCGTCCAGCCCAGGGCCATCCGCTGCTCGTCGGCCGGGCAGACGACGCGGCCGCCGCCGCGGTCGACAGCCGACGCGGCTTCTCCGACCCGCGCACCGCGGGCCCCCGCACCGATGTGCCGGGTCACCATGCCGTCCCTGTCGACCCGACCTCCGCGCAGGTCCTGGCCGCGGAGGAAGACCACGGGGACGGCCACCTGATGGTGGTCGGGTGCCTGCTGGCCCTGGTCGGGGCCGGCGTGGGCCTGGGTGCCCACGCGGCGGCACGTCTGCTGCGCACGCCGTGGTCGACCATGCCGGCGCGGTGGCTGGCCCAGAGCCGCACCCTGCCCGGAGGCGCAGGCACCCGGGGTGCCCCGTGGCGGCGCCCGCGGATCTCCTTGTGCGTGGTGCGGGTGTAGGAGCCGGTGCGGTCCTGACCAGGGACCCCGAGCTGCTGCATGTCGTCCCCCACCCGCACTACCCGCTTCGCCGTGGCATCCACCCGGAGCGGCTACAGGAGACCCCTCATGAAGAAGACCCACCGACTGACCGTTGCCGTCGCCGCTTCAGCCGCCCTGTCCCTGGGACTGGCCGCCTGCAGCACCGACGACCCCACCGTCACGGCAGGCCCCACCAGCACCCCCGGCTCGAGCACCCCGAGCAGTTCGGGCTCGAGCAGTGCTGGCAGCACGGGCACGGCGACGGTCGCCGCGGAGCACAACGACGCCGACATCGCCTTCGCCCAGCAGATGATCGTCCACCACCGCGGCGCGCTGGCGATGGCGCAGATGGCTGACAGGCGGGCACGGAGCCCGCAGGTCCAGGCCCTGGCCGAGCGCATCACCGCGGCGCAGGGCCCCGAGATCGACGCCATGAGCTCGTGGTTGCGCACCTGGGGGCAGGAGGTCCCCCAGGGCATGTCCATGGACGGCATGTCCACGAACGGCATGGGGGGCATGGGGGGCATGGACCACGGCACCGAGATGCGCGGGATGATGTCCTCGGAGCAGATGGACGATCTCGAGGGCTCCTCGGGTGCAGGGTTCGACCGGATGTGGCTGTCCGGCATGGTCGCCCACCACGAAGGCGCGGTGCAGATGTCCCGCACCGAGCAGGACCAGGGACTCAACCCGCAGGCGCTGGCCTTGGCGGAGGTCATCGCAGCCGACCAGGCCGCCGAGATCGACGAGATGAACCAGCTGCTGGAGGAGCTGTGAGTGCCTCGGCGGCTCGGGGCGCCTGGCGGGGCCGCCGGAGCGCGGTCGGCGGGGTGGTGCTGGTGGCCGTCCTGGTGGCCGGGTGCAGCGCGGACGACCCGCAGGGCGAAGCCGTGCCCGACGCACCGGGCGCCGATGCTGGGGCCACGAGTGCTGGAGGCGAGGTGCAGGGCGAGGAGACTGCGGCGGCGCCACTGCCCAGCGACCACGTGCACGGCGTGGGCATCAACCCCGCCGACGGCGTGGTGCAGCTGGCCACCCACGACGGGCTGTTTTCCTACCAGGACGGCACCCCGGTGCGGGTCGGCCCGGTCATCGACCTGATGGGGTTCACCGTCGCCGGGCCGGACCACTTCTACGCCTCCGGCCACCCCGGCCCGGGCGTCGACCTGCCACAACCCGTCGGCCTGATCGAGTCCACCGACGCAGGACGGTCGTGGTCGGCCCTCTCCCGGCAGGGCCAGTCCGACTTCCACGCCCTCAGCGCGCTGCAGGGTGCCGTGATCGGCTTCGACGGGCAGCTGCGGGCGAGTGCCGACGCCCAGACCTGGGCCACGACCGAGGCGCCGGTGCAGCCCTTTGCGCTGGCGTCCTCACCGCAAGGGACGACGGTGCTGGCGACCAGCCAGGACGGTCCGGCGCTCTCGCGCGACGCCGGCAGTTCGTGGTCGGTGCTGGAGCAGGCACCCCTGCTGCAGGTCGCGGCGATGGCCGACGCCACCACGATCGTGGGCATCACCCCGGACGGCACGGTCGCCGTGAGCCAGGACACCGGCGCCACATGGACCACGCCCGGCGCCGTTTCCGGCCCACCCCAGGCCGTGGCCGCCTCGCGCCAGGACGGTGGAGCGTTGCAGGTGGTGGCCGTGACATCAGCGGCCGTGCTGTCCTCCACCGACGGGGGAGCCAGCTTCGCTCCCCTCCAGGCAGCCGAGGACTCCTAACCCCACCCGCCAGGCGGAACCAGCCTCAACCGACGAGTCCTACGGGGGCCTCGCTCGCGGTCCGAGATCCGCCGGGACCACCCGGATCGTCTCGGTGACCGGCAGCTGCACCGTCCTTCATGGCTCATGGACGGTGCAGCTGCCGGACCACCGGGGCCGGGGCGACTGGTGCCGGTTCACCAGCCGGCGTCGCGGCGGGCAGGATGCTCTGCCAGGGCGGTGGGCCGCAGGGCTACGGCGCGCGATGCTCAGGTCAGTCGTCGTCCTCGTCGCGGTCTTCGACGAGCTCGCCTTCCCACGCTTCGCGGCCTTCGTGGATGGCGAAGGCGGCGATGACGAAACCGGCGACAGGGTCCAGCCACGCGGCGCCGGTCCAGGCGTAGAGGGCCAGCCCTGCCAGGGTCGAGATGGACAGCAGCACGCAGACCTTGGTCTCTGCGGCGTCGGCGAGGATGAGCTGGTCACCACCGAGCTGCTGGCCGACCCGGCGCTTGGCTCGGGCCAGCAGCGGCATGATCACCACTGAGGCCAGCAGCAGCACGGTCCCGACCCGGGAGGTGTCTGGTGCCTCTCCACCGAGCAGCCCGCGGATGCCCTCGACGGTGACGTAGGTCGCCAGGACGAAGAAGGTCAGGGCCACCAGTCGCAGCGCCCGGCGTTCTTTGGCCTCGTCGGTGGCGCCGTTGCGCAGCCGGGCGGCCAGGCGCAGACCCACCAGCACTGAGGCCACGGACTCGATGCCGGAGTCGAGGCCGAAGCCGACCAGGGACACCAGCCCGGCCATCAGGCCGGCGGTGATCGCGATCGCGCCCTCGGCGATGTTGTAGACGACGGTGAACTGCGCCAGGCGCAGCCCGCGTCGGGTCAGCCGCTCGACCTGGACCTCGTCCGCTCCGGCGGGCGGGGTGACCGGTCCTCCCGCAGCGGGAGTGTGCTCGCTCACCGCGCGCCCCTGACCGTGCCGGAGGTCGTCGCCTCGGCCGGCGGGCCCGGGGCCGGAAGGCTCGAGGCAGGGGTGTCAGTGGTGCTGCCGCCGGCGTCGGCGGTGCTGTCGGCGCCGTAGGTCGGGCACAGGGTCACCGCGTCACCGGTGGCAGCCAGCACCCGCTCCGCGGCCACCAGCAGCTCGAGCAGCTCGGGGCCGACGGCCAGGGAGAACAGCGAGGCGCGCCCCTGCGGGCGGGAGGTGACCAGGCCGCAGTCCCGCAGGCAGGCCAGGTGACCGGAGACCGTCGCCTGCGCGAGCCCCAGGTGAGCCATCAGGTCCACCACCCGGTGCTCGCCCAGGGCCAGGTGCCGCAGGATCGACAGCCGCGACGGGTCCGCCAGGGACCGAAACAGGCACGCCGCCGCCGACAGCGCCGTGCCCTCCTCGGACCCTCGCGCCGTCTCTTGCGCGACCATGTCGGACCCAGTTGTCATCGTCACCCGCCGATGTTAGCGCGACGGCGCTGAGTAAGAACAGCAGACCTACTCCCGCTTCACGCTGCAACGACTGCGCTACGCGTGTCTCGGCGTCCAGGCGGGAGTGACCGGATGAAGATGGCGGTCTCAGGGGGTCGTCGCAACGGTGGGCGACTGCGGGTCCGACAGTAGGCGGTTCATCCGCTCGGCGGGGGTGTCCCAGCCGAGGGTCATCCGGGGTCGGCCGTTGAGCTCGGCGGCGACGGCGGCCAGGTGCTCCGGGGAGTGCATCGACAGGTCGGTGCCCTTGGGGAAGTACTGGCGCAGCAGCCCGTTGGTGTTCTCGTTCGACCCGCGCTGCCAGGGCGAGTGCGGGTCGCAGAAGTAGATCGGCATGTCGGTGGCCAGGGTGACCTCGGCGTGGCGGGCCAGCTCGACGCCGCGGTCCCAGGCCAGCGACCGGCGCAGGTGCTCGGGCAGCGTGCGGATCGTCTGGGTCAGGGCGGCGGCGACGGACACGGCGTCGTGGGCGCCGGGCAGGTGGACCAGCAGCACGTACCGGGTGGCCCGCTCGACCAGCGTCCCGATCGCCGACCGGCAGTTCGACCCCAGGATCAGGTCGCCTTCCTTACGGTCGTAGCGGGTGATGCCGGGGCCATCCGTAGGGTCCCGGTCGCCTCCTTGGGACGGCGGGTATGGCTCAGATCTCCCCGCCGCGTCGACGGCTCACTGGGAATGGCCGCCCGCCGTCCTTACGGTCGTAGCGGGTGATGCCGGGGCCATCCGTAGGGTCCCGGTCGCCTCCTTGGGACGGCGGGTATGGCTC
>NZ_CANMAA010000016.1 GCF_947495735.1 uncultured Pseudokineococcus sp. | reverse complement strand
GGGGGGGCCGCCCCCCCCCCCCCCCCGGGGGGCCGGGGGGGGGGGGGGGGGGCCCCCCCCCCCCCCCCCGGCGGGGGGGGGGCCCCCGGGGGGGGGGGCCGGCCCGCGCGGGCCCCCCCCCCGGGGCCGCCCCACGGCGCAGGCAGCACGTGCGGAGACGTTGACGGGGGCTCCGTCGGCGCTTATGTTCAGTGACTGGACGAAAGCCGCTCGACGACGAGGAGCTCCCCGTGGCACCCACGCCCACCCGTGACGACAAGTTCTCCTTCGGCCTCTGGACCGTGGGCTGGGAGGCGAACGACCCGTTCGGCGCCGCCACCCGCGCCCCGCTGGACCCGGTCGAGGCCGTCCACCACCTCTCCGACCTGGGCGCGTACGGCATCACGTTCCACGACGACGACGTCGTCCCGTTCGAGGCGGGCCAGCGCGACGCCGCCGAGCGCACGCGCATCCTCGACCGCCTCCGCAAGGCGCTGTCGGACACCGGCATGCAGGTGCCGATGGTGACGACGAACCTCTTCAGCCACCCGATGTTCAAGGAGGGCGCCTTCACCGCGAACGACCGCGGTGTGCGGCGCTACGCGCTGCGCAAGGCGCTGCGCCAGCTCGAGCTCGGCGTCGAGCTCGGCGCGAAGACCTTCGTGATGTGGGGCGGGCGAGAGGGCAGCGAGGTCGACGTCGCCAAGGACGTCCACGCCGCGCTCTCCCGCTACAAGGAGGCCGTCGACCTGCTGACGACGCACATCCTCGAGCAGGGCTGGGACGTGCGCATCGCCATCGAGCCCAAGCCGAACGAGCCGCGCGGCGACATCCTGCTGCCGACGGTCGGCCACGCCATCGCCTTCACGCACACCCTCGAGCACCCGCACCTGGTGGGCGTGAACCCCGAGGTCGGCCACGAGCAGATGTCCAACCTCAACTTCACGCAGGGCATCGCCCAGGCGCTGAGCGCGGGCAAGCTCTTCCACGTCGACCTCAACGGCCAGCACGGGCCCAAGTTCGACCAGGACCTGATCTTCGGCCACGGCGACCTCATCAACGCCTTCTCGACGGTCGACCTGCTCGAGAACGGCTTCCCGGGCGGCGGCCCCACGTACGACGGCCCCCGCCACTTCGACTACAAGCCGCTGCGCACCGAGGCGGCCGACGGGGTCTGGACGTCGGCGGCGGCCAACATGAGCACCTACCTCCTGCTCAAGGAGCGGGCGCTGGCCTTCCGCGCCGACCCCCGCGTCCAGGAGGCCCTCGAGGCGGCGCAGGTCACCGAGCTCGCGACCCCGACGCTGGGCGAGGGCGAGTCGCTCGCCGACCTCGTCGCCGACCGCAGCGCCTTCGAGGACTTCGACGCCGACGCCTCGGGCGCCCGTCACGGCGGCCAGGTGCAGCTCGACCAGCTGGCCCTCGAGCACCTCATGGGCGCGGGGAGCTGAGGCGCCGATGCGCACCTCGGCCCGCTCCGCGCTGACGGCGCTGCTCGCGGGCCTCGTGCTCGCGGCGCCGGCCTCGGTGGGCGCCGCCGGCGCCCACGCGGCGTCCGCGGACCCGGGGGTGACGGCGACGCCGGAGGTCGTGACGACCACCGGCGTCGCCGGGCGCACCATCGCCATCACCGTCGACGACGGGCCCGACCCCCGGGCGACGCCGCAGCTGCTCGAGGTCCTGGCGGAGAACGACGCCCGGGCCGTCCTGTGCCTGTGGGGCGACCACGTGCGCCAGCACCCCGAGCTCGTCCGCCAGGCGGTGGCCGGAGGGCACCAGCTGTGCGGCCACACCCAGACGCACCCCGACCTGGGCACCTGGTCGCCGATGCGCGCGTCGGTGGAGATCCGCCGGGGCGTGCGCTCCATCGAGCGGGCGGTCCCCGGCGCCGAGGTGACCTGGTTCCGCGCGCCCTACGGCAGCTGGGGGGCCTCGACCGACGTCGCCGCCGATCTCGACCTCCAGCCGCTCGGCTGGCAGGCCACGATCGAGGACTGGGTCCCCCCGGGCAGCGACGTGCTGCTGCAGCGGCTCAAGGACGCCACCGCGCCCGGCGCCGTCGTCCTCGTGCACGACGGGGGCGGCGACCGCACCCAGACGGTGGAGGCCCTCGCGCAGTGGCTGCCCTGGCTGCGCGAGCAGGGGTACGAGGTCGTCCTGCCCGTGCGCCCCGCCGAGAGGGACTGACCTCGGCCCAGTCAGGCCCGCACGACCCGCGGCCCGTCGCGACCCCCACCCGCACCGGGGGGCGCGGCGGGCCGTCGTCGTCCCCTTGCGCGCGCCCCGGCGCCTCCTCTACGGTCCCCGTCGAAGCGCATCGACGATGATCCGCGGGAGGGGGCGAGGTGCCCACCAGCAAGGACGTCGCCCGCCTCGCGGGCGTCTCGCAGAGCACGGTCTCCTACGTCATGAGCGGCAAGCGCCCCATCTCCGAGGAGGTACGCCGCCGGGTCGAGGAGGCCATGGCGGAGATCGGGTTCCAGCCCAACGCGGGTGCCCGCGCCCTGGCCGGCCGCCGGACGAGCGTCGTCGGCCTGGTGGTCCCCTTCGGGCCGTCGGCGGACACGACGGGCCTGCTGCCCTTCGTCGAGACGATCGCGACCGGTGTGCGCGAGCACGACTACGACGTCCTCCTCGTCACCGCCGACGAGGGCCCCAGCGCCCTCACACGGCTGGAGGGCCGCCGGCTCTGCGACGCGATCGTCCTGATGGAGATCGAGGCGCACGACCCGCGGATCGAGGTCGCGGCCTCGCTGCGGGTGCCCGTCGTGCTCATCGGGGTGCCGCAGGACCCCCGGGGCCTGCCGTGCGTCGACGTCGACTTCGCCGAGGCGGCGCGCCTGGCGGTGACCGAGCTCGCCGGGTCGGGGCACGACCGCGTCGTCGTGCTCGGGCACCCGGCCGAGGCCGTCCTGCGCGACGTGAACTACGTGCGCCGCTTCACCGACAGCGCCCTGGCCACCGCCCACGACGCCGGGCTCCCCTACGAGGTCGTCGGCCCCGTGGAGCCGACGCCCCTGGGCGCCGAGCGCGCGGTCGAGGCCGCGGGCCTCGACCGGCCGGGGCTCACCGGTGTCGTGGTGGCCGGCACCGCCGCCGTCCAGCCCGTGCTCACCGCACTCGTCCGCGCCGGCCACCACCCCGGCCGCGACGTGACCGTGATGGGGGTCTGCACCGACGCGGCCGCCGCCGCGGCCGAGCCCCCCGTCACCAACGTCTCGCTCGAGCCCCGCGACGTGTCCCGGCTCGCCGTCCGCACCGTCTTCCGCCTCCTCGACGCCGAGGGGGCGGACGCCCCGCCCGACGTGGCTCTCGTCACGCCGCGGCTGACCCACCGCTCCACCACCGCGCGCGCGGGAGCACCCGCCGCCTGACCCACTCCCTCCGCCACCCGGCGGGGGCAGACCCGTCCGCACCATCGATACGCATCGACTAAGGAGATCACCATGGTTCGACGAGGAACCTCCCGCCGCACGCTCGCCGCTGCTCTCGCCCTCGGGGTGCCGCTCGCGCTGGCCGGCTGCGGCGGCGACGAGGCCGGAGGCGGCTCCGGAGGCGACGGCGGCGCCGTCGACTCCCTCCGCGTGCTCGACTACTACAACAACGAGCCGGACAACACCTTCTACCAGGACGTCATCGACGCCTGCGGCGAGGGGGCCGGGATCACGATCGAGCGCCAGAGCGTGCCCGGCGGGGACCTCATCTCCACGGTGCTCCAGCAGAGCTCGTCCCGGACGCTGCCGGACGTCCTCATGCTCGACAACCCCGACCTGCAGCAGATCGCCGAGTCCGGCGCCCTGGCGCCGCTCGGCGACTTCGGCCTCACGGCGGACGGCTACGCCGACGGCGTCGTCCAGGCGTCCTCCTACGAGGGCGAGCTCTACGGCCTCCAGCCGGTCACCAACACGATCGCGCTGTTCTACAACGAGACGCTGCTCGCGGAGGCCGGGGTCGCGCCCCCCACCACGTGGGACGAGCTGGAGAGCGCTGCGGCCGCCCTCACCACGGGGGACCAGTACGGCCTGGCCTTCTCCGCCATCAACACCTACGAGGGCACCTGGCAGTTCCTGCCCTTCATGTGGTCCAACGGCGGTGACGAGTCGGACATCGCCACGCCCGAGACGGCCGAGGCCCTGCAGCTGTGGGTCGACCTCGTGCAGAGCGGCTCCGCCTCCCAGTCGGTCGTCAACTGGAGCCAGGCGGACGTCAACGACCAGTTCGCCGCCGGCAACGCCGCGATGCAGGTGAACGGGCACTGGCAGTTCCCGGTCCTCGACGACACCGAGGGGCTGGAGTACGGCGTCGTGCAGATCCCCGCGCCCTCCGCCGGCGAGACCGTCGTGGCCCCCTTCGGCGGCGAGACGTGGACCGTCCCGCAGACGGGCGACGCCGACCGGCAGGCCGCGGCAGCGGAGCTCGTCGAGTGCATCACCAGCGACGAGAACATGACGATGCTCGCGACCCAGCGCGGCACCGTCCCGACGAAGCCCGAGCTCGTCGACGACGTCGTGGCGGAGACCCCGGCCATCGAGCCCTTCGCGCAGCAGCTGCCCGACCTGCGGTCGCGCACCGGCGAGCTCGGCGCCGAGTGGCCCACCGCTGCGACGGCCATCTACACGGCCGTGCAGGACGCCCTGGTCAACGGCACCGCCCCCGCCGAGGCGCTCGCCGCGGCGCAGTCGGGCTCGTGACCGGGACCGTCACGGCGAGCGCGGGCACGACCGCCCCCGCCGGGGCTGCCCGCGAGCGCCCGCGCGGGCTGCGCTCCCCGCGCACGCGCGAGCGGGCGCTCGAGCTCGCCTTCCTCGCCCCCGCGGCCCTCTACCTGCTGCTCTTCTTCGCCTACCCGGTGGGCAAGAACGTCGTCATGAGCTTCCAGGAGTACACGACGCGGACCTTCTTCACCGGGGAGGCGCCGTGGGTCGGCCTCGACAACTACGCGGCCGTCCTGGGCTCGTCGCTGTTCACCCAGGCGCTGCTCAACACGGTTCTCTTCACGGTCGGCTCCATCCTCGGCCAGTTCGTGCTGGGCCTGGCCATCGCCGTGTTCTTCCAGCGCCGGTTCCCGCTCTCGGGCCTGCTGCGCTCCCTGCTGCTGCTGCCGTGGCTGGTGCCGCTCATCGTGACCTCCGCCGTCTGGCGCTGGATGCTCGACCAGGACAACGGCGTCATCAACCGCGCCATCGGGGCGCTCCCGCTCCTCGACGCCCGTCCCGGCTGGCTGACGAGCACGTCGCTGGCCCTGCTCGCCGTGGTCGTGGTGAACATCTGGATCGGCATCCCCTTCAACACCACGATCCTCTACGGCGGTCTGCAGGAGATCCCCGAGGAGCTCTACGAGGCGGGTTCGCTCGACGGCGCGACGGGGTGGACGGCCTTCCGCCACATCACCTGGCCGCTCCTGCGGCCCGTCGTCACGGTCGTGCTCGTCCTCGGCGTCGTCTACACGCTCAAGGTGCTCGACATCATCCTCGGGCTCACCGGGGGCGGGCCGGCGAACGCGACGCAGACCCTCTCCACCCAGTCCTACGAGCTGTCCTTCCGGCAGTTCGACTTCGGCCAGGGCGCAGCGCTCGGCAACGTGCTCATCGTCATCTCCCTGGTCTTCGCCGTCGTGTACCTGCGCGCCAATCGCCGCGCCGTGGACGAGTGAGGGACCCCATGACCGAGACCACGGGGCGCTCCGCGCCCACGACCTCCCCCGAGCCGGTCGTCGCCGCCGCGAGCGCGGCCTCGCCCCTCGCTCGTCGGCCCCGGCGGCGCGGCGAGCACGGCTGGGGCAGCACCGCTGTCGGCGTCGGGATCATCGGCGTGATGCTGTTCCCGCTCTACTGGATGCTCAACGTGAGCCTGCAGCGCAGCAGCGGCGCGGTGGCCACGCCGCTCCTCCCGTTCGAGCTGTCCTTCGACGGGTACGCGACGGCGCTGCGCGACCAGAGCGGGAACCTGCTCACCAGCCTCGTCGTCTCCCTGGGGGCCGTCGCGCTGAGCCTGCTGGTGGCCACGCCGGCGGCCTACGCCCTCGCCCAGCTCCGCATCCGCTGGGCCGGGGCCGTGCTGCTCGCGGTGCTCGTGTCGCAGATGGTCCCCGGCATCGTCATCGCCAACGCGCTCTACAGCGCCTACAGCGACCTGGGCCTGCTCAACTCGATCCCGGGGCTGGTCCTGGCGGACGCCGGGCTCGGCATCCCCTTCGGGATCCTCATCATGCGGGCCTTCATGAGCGGGATCCCGCCCTCGGTGATCGAGGCGGCGCGGGTCGACGGCGCGGGCCAGGTCCGCGCCTTCGTCTCGGTCGTGCTGCCCATGAGCCGCAACGCGCTCATCACCGCCGGCCTGTTCACGTTCCTGTTCGCGTGGGGGGACTTCCTCTTCGCCCTGACGCTCACCACCACGGGCGACGTCCGACCGGTCACCCTGGGCATCTACACCTACATCGGGACCTTCGTGAACGACTGGAGCGCCGTCATGGCCACGGCCGTCCTCGCGTCCCTGCCCGCCCTGCTGCTGCTCGTCGTCGCCCAGCGGTACGTCTCCGCCGGCGTCACCGGCGGGGCCGTCAAGTGAGCGCCCCCACCGCCCTCCCCCCGACCGCACGTCCCCGTCGCACCACCACGAGGAGCACCTCATGACCGACCAGACCCACCGGACCTCCGAGGACGGGACTGCCGGTCCCGACCCCGCCCACCAGCCGCTGCGCGTGCTCGGGGACGCCCCGCTGCGCGTCCTCGTCTGGGGCGAGAACCGGCACGAGCAGCTCGAGCCCGAGGTCGCCGAGCGCTACCCCGACGGCATGCACGGCGCGATCGCCCAGGGCGTCACGGGCAACCTCGGCGAGCGCGCCGTGGTGCGCACCGCGACGCTCGACGACCCCGAGCACGGCCTGACCGAGGAGGTGCTCGCCGGCACCGACGTCCTCACCTGGTGGGGGCACGCGGCGCACGCCGAGGTGGACGACGCGGTGGTCGAGCGCGTGCACCGGCACGTCCTCGCCGGCATGGGTCTGGTCGTCCTCCACTCCGGGCACTGGTCGAAGATCTTCACGAGGCTCATGGGCACGACCTGCACGCTGCGCTGGCGCAGCGAGCACGACCGCGAGCTCGTGTGGACGGTCGACCCGACGCACCCCATCGCCCGCGGCGTGCCGCACCCCATGGTCATCGACGAGGACGAGATGTACGGGGAGCACTTCGACATCCCCACCCCCGACGAGCTCGTCTTCCTCTCCACCTTCTCCGGCGGCGAGGTGATGCGCTCGGGCTGCACCTTCCGGCGCGGCCACGGGCGGATCTTCTACTTCAGCCCCGGCGACCAGGACTACCCCGTCTACTTCCACGAGGGCGTCCGGCGCGTCATCTCCAACGCCGTCGAGTGGGCCGCCAGCGACCGGCGGGAGCGCTCGGTCCCCGTGCTGCTGCGCTACGAGACCGGGCGGTTCTGGAACGGTCACGGCTACACGGGGGCGCTGGACGCCGCCACGAGGACCGGCGCGTGAGCCACCGCCGCCCCGCCCTCGCGGAGGGGGAGCGGCTGCCCGTCGTCTCCGTCGGCGCCGGGGGCATGGGGCGCGCGTGGCTGGCGGTGCTCGAGGCCTCGGACGAGGTGGACCTCGTCGGCGTCGTCGACCTGGACGAGGCCGCGGCGCGCTCCGCCGTCACCGAGCTCGGGCGCCCGGACCTGCCGGTCGGGGCGGACGCCGTCGCGCTGGCCCGCAGCACCGGGGCGCTGGCCGTCGTCGACGTCACCGTGCCCGTCGCCCACCACCCCGTGACGACGGCGGCCCTGCGCGCGGGCCTGCCCGTGCTCGGCGAGAAGCCGGTGGCCGCGACGCTGCCGCAGGCGCTCTCGCTCGCGGCGGCGTCCGAGGTCACCGGCGAGCTCTTCATGGTGAGCCAGTCGCGGCGGTGGAACCCGCAGGTGGACCTGCTGCGCCGGCTCACCGGGCAGCTCGGGGGCGTGGGCGCGCTCACGACGGAGTTCTTCCGCGCCCCGCGCTTCGGGGGCTTCCGCGAGGAGATGGCCCACCCGCTGCTCGTGGACATGGCCATCCACGCCTTCGACACCGCGCGCTTCGTCCTCGGCGACGAGCCCGTGAGCGCCTGGTGCACGACGCACAGCCCGCCGTGGAGCTGGTACGACGGCGACGCGAGCGCGACCGCCGTGTTCACGACGGCCGCCGGCGCCCGCTACACCTACACGGGCTCGTGGTGCGCGCCGGGCGACGAGACCTCGTGGAACGGGGCGTGGCGCGCGAGCGGGCGCCTCGGCACCACGCGCTGGG
Source organism: uncultured Pseudokineococcus sp. (assembly GCF_947495735.1). Lineage (GTDB taxonomy): Bacteria > Actinomycetota > Actinomycetes > Actinomycetales > Quadrisphaeraceae > Pseudokineococcus. The sequence continues at coordinate 66,496 of NZ_CANMAA010000016.1, read as the reverse complement.
ACGGCGACGCCGACCCCGTCGTCGCCCTCGGGGACGAGGCGACCGCCGAGCAGCGAGCGGGCGTGGACGCCGTCCTCGCGGAGCCCCGCTCCCCGCACGACGGCATCGCGGGCGCCCTCAGCGTCTTCGTCCGGGCGCTGCGCACGGGCGAGACGCCCTCGGGCGAGGTGCACGAGAACGTCATGAGCCTCGCGATGGTCGACGCCGCCGTCGAGTCCGCCGGCGGCGGCCGCGTCGTGGAGGTCGACGACCTCCTCGAGCGGGCCCGGGAGCACGCCGTCGGCGCCGAGGAGGACGGCGCCGTGCGCGAGGTGCTGGCGGGGTGGCCGACGGTGCGCGCAGCGCTGAGCAGCGCGCCCCTGCAGGGGTCCGGGGTGCGCCCGGCGCGGGCGGGGGCGGCGTGAGGCGCCTCGGCGTGGCCGTGGTGGGCGGCTCCTTCATGGCGCGCACCCACTCCCACGCGTGGCGCACCGCGCCCCGGGCCTTCGAGCTGCCGGCCGCGGTCGACATGGTCGCCCTCGCGGGCCGGGACGCCGGCCGCGCCAGGGCCGCCGCCGCGCGCCTGGGCTGGCGGGAGTCGACCGACGACTGGCGCTCGCTCCTGCACCGCGACGACGTCGACCTCGTCGACGTCTGCGTCCCCGGTGACCTGCACGAGGCGGTCGCGGTCGCCGCGCTCGAGGCCGGCAAGCACGTGCTGTGCGAGAAGCCGCTGGCGTCCTCGCTCGAGGGCGCCGAGCGGATGGCGGCCGCCGCGCGCGCCGCGGCCGAGCGCGGGGTGCTGGCGATGGTCGGCTTCAGCTACCGGCGCGTCCCCGCTCTCGCCCTCGCGGCGCGGCTGGTGGCGCAGGGGCGGGTCGGGGACGTCCGCCAGGTCACGGTGTCCTACCTCCAGGACTGGCTCGTCGACCCGGGCTTCCCGCTGACCTGGCGGCTCGAGGCCGACCGGGCCGGCTCGGGGGCCCTCGGGGACCTCGGCTCGCACGCGGTGGACCTGGTGCAGCACCTCACGGGGCACCTGCTCACCGACGTCGTCGCCACGGCCGAGACGTTCGTCCGCGAGCGCCCCCTGCCGACGTCGTCGGACGGCCTGTCGGCGACGGGCGGCGACTCGCTCGGCCCGGTCACCGTGGACGACACCACGGCCTGGCTGGGCCGCACCGACCGCGGCGCGCTCGTCGTCGGCCAGGTCACCCGCGTGGCACCGGGCCGCAAGAACGCCTTGCAGGTGGAGGTCCACGGCAGCCGGGGGTCGGTCTCCTTCGACCTCGAGCGCCTCGACGAGCTGCGGCTGCACGACGCCACCGCCCCGGCCGAGGAGGCCGGCGTCCGCACGGTGCACGTCACCGAGCCCGGGCACCCCTACCTCGAGGCGTGGTGGCCGCCCGGGCACTCGCTCGGCTACGACGCCACGTTCGTCCACCAGGCGAAGGACCTCGTCGCGGCCGTCGTCGCGGGCCGGCAGCCGAGCCCGTCCTTCGACGACGGGCTGCAGGTCCAGCGCGTCCTGGAGGCCGTCGGCCGCAGCGCGCGAGACCACCGCTGGGAGAGCGTCCAGGCGTGATCGCCCGACCTGCTCCACGGAGGTGACCGCACGCGGTCACCTCCGTGGAGCAGGTAGCGCCCCCCGCAGGAGGCGAGCGCTCAGATCCAGATCGCGGGGTCCACGTCGTCGTCCGCCGCCGCGGCGGGCGCGCGCTCGACGACGCGCCCCGGCACCCCGACGACGACCGCACCCGCCGGGACGTCGCGCACGACGACGGCGTTGGCGCCGACCTGCGCCCCGTCGCCGACGGAGATGGCCCCGAGGATGCGGGCGCCGGCCCCGACGGTGACGCCGTCGCCCAGCGTGGGGTGGCGCTTGCCGCGCTCCAGGCTGCGGCCGCCGAGGTTGACGCCGTTGTAGAGCATCACGTCGTCGCCGATGACCGCCGTCTCCCCGATGACGACGCCCATGCCGTGGTCGATGAAGAACCGCCGGCCGACGCTCGCCCCCGGGTGGATCTCCACGCCCGTCCGGGAGCGGGCGACGTGCGACAGCACGCGCGCGACGAGCTGGCTCCCGGGCCGCTGCCACAGGCGGTGGCTCAGCCGGTGGACCCACACCGCGTGCAGGCCCGGGTAGGCGAGCAGCAGCTCGGCGCGGCTGCGGGCGGCCGGGTCGCGCCGGGCCGCCGTGTCGAGGTCCTCGCGCAGCCGCTGGCGCCACGTCAGGTCGCCGTCGGCGACGTCCTGGGAGCGGGGCGCGGGCACCGGCCCCGGCTGCACGCCGGCCGCCGCCGGGGGGCGCCGGCGGGCGGCCCCCCGGTCGGCCGTCGTGGTCACGGGGTCGCTCACTCCACCAGGTCGGCGTAGAGGATGGTCGACAGGTAGCGCTCGCCGAAGGACGGCACGATCACGACGATCGTCTTGCCCTCCATCTCGGGGCGCTGGGCCACCTGCACGGCGGCGTACAGCGCGGACCCGGAGGAGATGCCCGCGAGGATGCCCTCCTCGGCAGCGGCGCGCCGCGCCCACCGCACCGAGGTCTCGGCGTCGACGTCGACGACCTCGTCGTAGACGTCGGTGTCGAGGATCTCCGGCACGAAGTTCGCGCCGATGCCCTGGATCTTGTGCGGGCCGGGCTGGCCGCCGTTGAGGATCGGCGACTCGGCCGGCTCGACGCCCACGACCCGCAGGCCCGGCTTGCGGCTCTTGAGCACCTGGCCGACGCCCGTGATCGTGCCGCCGGTGCCGATGCCGGCGACGACGACGTCGACCTCGCCGTCGGTGTCCTTCCAGATCTCCTCGGCGGTGGTCTGCCGGTGGACCTCGGGGTTGGCCTCGTTGGCGAACTGGCGCACGAGCACGGAGCCGTCCGCCGCGGCGAGCTCCTCGGCCTTGGAGACGGCGCCCCGCATGCCCTCGCTGCCCGGCGTCAGGACGAGCTCGGCGCCGTAGGCCCGCAGGAGCGCGCGGCGCTCCTTCGACATGGTCTCGGGCATGGCGAGGACGACCTGGTAGCCGCGGGCCGCCCCCGTCATCGCGAGCGCGATGCCGGTGTTGCCGCTCGTGGCCTCGACGATGCGCCCGCCCGGCTGCAGCTGCCCGGAGCGCTCGGCGGCGTCGACCATGGCGACGCCGATGCGGTCCTTGACGCTGCTGGAGGGGTTGTAGAACTCGAGCTTCGCGGCGACGGTCGCCTTGGCGCCGTCCGTGATGCGGTTCAGGCGCACCAGGGGCGTGCCACCCACCAGCTGGGTGATGTCGTCGTAGATCGGCACCGGGTCGCTCCTCGGCAGGTCGGGTCTTGGACGGTCGTACCGTCCCAGATCTTCCCGACCGGGACGGTCGCTGCACCAGGGCAACGCCCCTGCGGCGCCCCGGCCTTCCTCCGACGGCCCGCGGTCTCACCCAGTGGGACGCCGTGGCTCCGGGCCACCCGGTCGGCGGAACAGGCGGCGGCGTCGCGGTGCTGGCCCCGACGAGCGCCGAGCACGGCGCGCAGCCGCGGCGGCGGGCGGGCACCGCCCGACGAGCCGATCACCGCGGGCTGCGCCAGGCTCGACCGAGACGACGGGACGTCCCGCACGACCGGACGACGTCCCCCTGACACGAGGAGTGCGCACGTGGCTGTTCCCACCATCACGCTGAACGACGGCAGCACCATCCCCCAGCTCGGCTTCGGGGTGTTCCAGATCGAGCCGGAGAACACCGAGCAGGCCGTCCTGACGGCCTTCGAGGCGGGCTACCGCCACATCGACACGGCGGAGATGTACGGCAACGAGAAGGAGGTCGGCCAGGCGGTCGCGTCCTCCGACCTCGACCGCTCGGAGGTCTTCATCACGAGCAAGCTCAACAACGGCTTCCACCGCCCGGACGACGCCCGCCGCGCGATCGACCAGACGCTGGCCGACCTGGGCACCGACCACGTGGACCTCTTCCTCATCCACTGGCCCCTGCCCACGCGCTACGACGGCGACTACGTCTCGACGTGGAAGGTCCTCGAGGAGCTCAAGGCCGACGGCCGCGCCCGCTCGGTCGGCGTGTCGAACTTCCAGGTCGACCACCTCGAGCGCCTCGCCCGCGAGTGCGACGTCGTCCCTGCGGTGAACCAGATCGAGGTGCACCCCTACTTCACCAACGAGGCCGTCCGCGCCTACGGCAGCGAGCACGGCATCGCCACCGAGGCCTGGTCGCCCATCGCCCAGGGCGGGGTGCTGGAGGACCCGGTCATCAGCGAGATCGCCGAGCGCGTGGGCAAGTCGACCGCGCAGGTGACCCTCGCCTGGCACATCGCCCGGGGCGACATCATCTTCCCGAAGTCGGTGACGCCCGAGCGCGTGCGCGCCAACTTCGACATCTTCGACGCCGGCCTCACGGACGAGGACGTCCGGCGCATCACCGCGCTGGACAAGGGCGAGGACGGCCGGACGGGCCCGAACCCCGACACGTTCGACATGATCCCCGACTGACCCGCTCCCAGGACGCCCGGTCCCGGCCGAGTCCCGATGGGGACGGCCGGGACCGGGAGGGCGCGCGAGGGGCGGCACCGCTGCGGAGGGGCCGCCCCTCGTCCGCGTCCGGGCCGGTGCAGGCTGGCGTCGTGGAACCCGGAGCGGCAGTGGTCGTCCTGGCGGGGGGCGCCTCCCGGCGCTTCGGCGCCGACAAGCTCGCCGCCGACCTCGGCGGCCGGACGGTGCTGGCCCGCTGCCTCGACGCCGTCGCCGCCGCGCTGCCGGGGGCGCCCGTCGTCGTCGTGGGGCCCGCGTCGCGGCGCGGCGACGCCCGCGGCGCCGACGTCGTGACGGAGGACCCGCCCGGGTCCGGGCCGGCGGCCGGCGTCCTCGCGGGCGCCCGCCACCTGGCCAGGACCTCGGCGCCGGACGTCGTCGCCGTCGTCCCGGGCGACGCGCCGTGGGCGGGCTCGGTGCTCCCCCGGCTCGTGGCGGCCCTGGGGCCCGCCCCGGACGAGGGCGCCGACGCGGACGCCGTCGCCGGCGCGGCCGTGGCCGTGGCGCCGGACGGCCGCCGCCAGCACCTGCTGCTCGCGGTGCGGGCCGAGCACCTGGGACGCCACGGGGCGGGGGACCTGGACGGCGCACCCGCCCGCGCGCTCGTCGAGGGGCTGCGCCTCGCGCTCGTCGAGGTGGACGAGCGCGCGGTCCTGGACGTCGACGACCCCGCCGCCCTCGCGCGGGCCCGCGCCCGGCTGGGAGCCGTCGGCGAGCCCGACTCGGCCGCGGCAGCCGCGGCGCTCGGGCACGATGGCGGCGTGGACCACGAGACAGCCTCGAGCGACCCGCACGACGCTCCCGACGCCCGACCGGGACCCGGTGACGGGAGCGCCCGCACCGGCGGCGAGCCGTCGGCGCACAACACCGGCACCGCCGCCGGCGAGGCGGGCCTCGCCCAGCGGCTGTCCGAGATGGCGCGCGACCTGCAGCGGACGTCCGAGCCGCCGGACGTGATGGAGCACGTCGTCCGCGCCGCGGTCGCCCTCGTGCCGGGGGCTCAGGAGGGGTCGATCAGCCTCGTGCGCGGGCGGCGCCGGGTCACCTCCCAGGGCGCCTCCGGCGAGCTGGGACGGCTGATGGACGAGCTCCAGGAGGAGACCGGCCAGGGCCCCTGCCTGGACGCGGTCTTCGAGCGCGAGACCGTGCGCGTGGAGGACCTGGCCGCCGACCAGCGCTGGCCCGACCTCGCCGCCCGGGCCGCCGAGGCGGGCATCCACGGGGCGCTGTGCCTGCAGCTGTTCGTCGACGGCGACGACCTCGGCGCCCTCAACCTCATCTCCCGCGAGCCCGACGCCTTCGGCGACGAGTCCGAGCAGGTCGGCCTGCTCCTGGCCAGCCACGCGGCCGTCGCGGTCTCCGACGCGCTCCAGCTCGAGGGGGCCACCCGGGCGCTGGCCAACCGGGACCTCATCGGCCAGGCGAAGGGCGTCCTCATGGAGCGCTTCAAGCTCCCGCCGCAGCAGGCCTTCGACCTGCTCGCCCAGGTCTCCCAGAACACCAACCGTCGGCTCGTCGACGTCGCCGAGGAGCTGACGACCAGCGGCCAGCTCGGCCCCTGACCCGCCCGAGCCGGCACCGCCCTCGGGTGTGGCTGCTGGGCCGCCGTGCGAGGGTGGCGGACGTGCGTGCAACTGCGGTCCGCGAGCCCGGTGGCCCCGACGTCCTCGGCGTCGGAGAGGTGCCCGACCCCGTCCCCGGGCCGGGCGAGGTGCTCCTCGACGTCGTCGCCGCGGGGGTCAACCGCGCCGACGTCATGCAGCGCCAGGGGCACTACCCGCCGCCGCCGGGCGAGTCCGAGGTCCTCGGCCTGGAGTGCTCCGGCGTCGTGGCGCAGGTCGGCGAGGGCGTCAGCGGCTGGGCCGTCGGCGACGAGGTGTGCGCGCTCCTGTCCGGCGGAGGGTGCGCCGAGCGCGTCGTCGTCCCCGCGGGGCAGCTGCTGCCGGTGCCCGCCGGCGTCAGCCTCGTGGACGCCGCGGCGCTGCCCGAGGTCGCCTGCACGGTGTGGTCCAACGTCTTCATCTCCGCGGGGCTGCGCGAGGGCGAGCTGCTGCTCGTCCACGGCGGCGGCAGCGGCATCGGCACCTTCGCCGTCCAGCTGGCCCGGACCTGGGGCGCGCGCGTGGCCGTGACGGCGGGCAGCGCCCGCAAGCTCGAGGCGTGCCGCGAGCTCGGCGCCGAGGTGCTCGTCGACTACACGCGGCAGGACTTCGTCGAGGAGGTGCGCACCGCCACCGGGGGCCGCGGCGCCGACGTCGTGCTGGACGTCGTGGGCGCGAAGTACCTCGAGCGCAACGTGGCCGTCCTCGCGCCGAACGGGCGGCTCGTCGTCATCGGCATGCAGGGCGGGCGCCGCGCCGAGCTCGACCTGGGGGCGCTGCTCGCCGTCCGCGGCGCCGTGATGGCCACGTCGCTGCGCGCGCGCCCCCGCGAGGAGAAGGCCGCGATCGTGGCCTCGGTGCGCGAGCACGTGTGGCCCCTCGTGGAGGCCGGCGACGTGCGCCCCGTCGTGCACGCGCGGCTGCCCCTCGAGGACGTCGGCCGCGCCCACGAGGTGCTCGAGGAGTCCTCGCACATCGGCAAGGTGCTGCTGCTGACCGGACGTGGCACCACCGACCGCACCCCGCGTGACGACACCGACCTCGGAGGCACCGCGTGAGCCAGGACCCGGACGGACGGGCGCAGCCCGCGGACGGCGCCGCACCACGGGCGGACGCCCCGGAGCAGCAGCCGGTCGTCGTCATGACCCCGCAGGGCATGGGCGTCGCCGGCGGCGGGGCGCCGAACCCCGCCGAGCAGGTGGAGCGGCCCGACAAGGTCATGCGCATCGGCAGCATGGTCAAGCAGCTGCTGGAGGAGGTGCGCAGCGCTCCGCTCGACGACAAGGGCCGGGCCCGGCTGGCCGAGGTGCACCAGCGCTCGCTCGCCGAGCTCGAGGACGGCCTCGCCCCCGACCTCGTCGAGGAGCTGCGCCGCATCGCCCTGCCCTTCTCGCCCGAGGAGGTCCCGAGCGACGCCGAGCTGCGCATCGCCCAGGCTCAGCTCGTGGGCTGGCTCGAGGGCCTCTTCCACGGCATCCAGACCGCCGTCTTCGCCCAGCAGATGGCGGCGCGCGCGCAGCTCGAGCAGATGCGCCGGGCGCTGCCGGGCGCCGCCGGAGCACCCGGGCAGCCGGGCGGCGCCGACCTCGCGCCGGGTGCGGTGCCCCCGCTCGGCCAGGGCCAGCCGGGCTCCCCCGGCACCGGCCAGTACCTCTAGGGGCGACGGTGGCCCGCGGCGCGGACGGCCGGGGCTGGTTCGAGCGCCTGGCCCCCGGCCTGGCGCGCCGCCGCGCCGAGCGCGACCTCGAGGCCGCCCTCGGCGAGGGGGTGTGGCGGCGCGCCCACGACCGCGTCCACCGCTCCGTGGACCGCTACCACCAGGTCCTCGACGGCGTCGTCGCCGACGCCGCCCCCGGGGCGGCCGAGTCGGTGCTGCCCCCGCTCCAGCGGACGGCCGAGGAGCTCGTCCGCGTGCTGGACGACGTGCGCGCGCTGTGCCTGCGGGCGCAGCGCGCCGCGCCGAGCGCGGGCCTGGACGTCCCCCGGCCACCGGTCTCGGCGGACCTGCCCGACGAGCTGCACCGCCGGCTGTCCAAGGTCGGCACCGCCGTGGCGACGGCGGCCGAGGCCGCCACGATGGCGCGGGTGAGCGCCCGTGCGGGCCAGCTCGAGGTGGGCGTGGAGCGCACCGCCGCCGCGCAGCGGGCCGCCGCGGCGGCCCGACGCCACCTGGGGTGGCCGCCACCGGGCTGACGGCGACCGGCCGACGAGCTCGCCCTCCGGCCTCGGGGACCCGAGCTCCGGGCCGTCGGTCAGCGCTCGTCGGGCGGGGTGTCCTGCCGGTCGCGCGTCACGTAGTTGCGGCCCGCCTCGCCGCGGCGGCGGTAGCCCTCGCCGACGTCCTCGCCGTCGAGCCCGGTCTTGACCTGCTCGTCCTGCGGCAGCGGGCGGTGGTCGGCGGGGCCGTAGAAGAAGGTGAGAAAGCCGAGCGCTCGCTGGCGCAGGGTGCGGTGTCCGGTCGCGGCCATGGCCGCCTCCTCGGGGTCGAGCGGCGTCTGCGTGCGCGCGCCGGCGCGGTGCGCACGACGCGCCCGGCGGGAGCAGGGCCGTCCCGTCAGTGGATCACCGGCGACGGACCGACGCCAGCGGGCGGGGTCGGTCGGACCGCCACGGCGACGCGGCGACGACGCCCGTCGGGCCGTCAGCCGGCGAGCAGGCCCTCGACGACGCGGGCGACGCCGTCGTCGGCACAGGCCGGGGCGGTGGCGGCCGCGGCGGCCACGGCCTCGGGGTGGCCGCCCGTCATCGCGTACCCCCGCCCGGCCCAGCCGAGCATCTCCACGTCGTTGGGCATGTCGCCGAACGCGACGACGTCCTCGCGCGCGACGCCGAGGGCGGCCGCGTGGGCCGCGAGCGCCGCCGCCTTGCTGACGCCGACCGCGCTGACCTCGATCAGCGGGCTGTCCGGCGAGGAGTGCGTCGGGTGCGCGAGGCCGGCGAGCTCCTCGCGGGCCACCGCGAGCAGCTCCTCGGACGTGCCGACCTCCCGGCGCACGAGCAGCTTCAGGACGACGGGGTCGGGGGCGAGCAGCTCGGCCAGCTCGCCGACCTCGCTCTCCCGGCCGCCGTCGTACCGGACGGCGTAGCCCGGCTCGCGGCGGAAGCCCGCCAGCGTCTCCAGCGCCACGGCCAGCCCGTCCAGGCGGCGCCGCAGCCGCTCGACGGCCTCCACGACGTCGGCGGGCGCGAGGCCGGTGGCCGAGAGGACCTGGCGCTGACCGGCGTCGTAGACGACGGCGCCGTTGGCGCAGATGGCCGTGCCCGTGTGGCCCGTCTGCTCGACCACCGGGTCGACCCAGACGACGGGGCGGCCGGTGACGAAGACGACGTGGACGCCCGCGGCCCGGCAGGCCGAGATCATGGCGAGGGTCCGGGGCGAGACGAGACCGCCGGGGCCGAGGAGCGTCCCGTCGAGGTCGCTCGCGACGAGCCGGACGCGGCCGGTGGGACGGGGGCCCGCAGGGGTGCCGGGAGGAGCGCCGGTCGAGGGGTCCTCCGACGTCGTCACGGCGCCATCCTGCCCTGGGGCGCCCCGCTCCCGGTCGCCGGGCGGCGCCCGCGCCCCCAGGGTGGAGGCATGGCACAGGACACCCAGACCACCCAGAACACGTTCCGGGACCCGACCACGGCCTACCCGCAGCCCGAGCAGCCGCAGCAGGACCAGAGCGCGCCCGGGCTCGCGACGGAGATGACCCCGAAGCCCGACCACGGCGAGGACACCTACGTCGGCTACGGCCGCCTCACCGACCGCGTCGCCGTCGTGACCGGCGCCGACTCCGGCATCGGCCGCGCCGCCGCCATCGCCTACGCCCGCGAGGGCGCCGACGTCGTGCTCGCCTACCTCCCCGCCGAGGAGGCGGACGCGCAGGAGGTCGTGGGGCTCGTCGAGGCCGCCGGCCGCCGCGCCGTCGCCGTGCCGGGCGACCTGTCGCACGAGCAGGCCAACATCGACCTCGTCGAGCGCGCGATGTCCGAGCTCGGGCGCATCGACGTCCTCACCGTCGTCGCCGGCAAGCAGACGGCCGTCGACGACATCGCCGACCTGACCACCGAGCAGTTCGACGAGACGTTCCGCACGAACGTCCACGCGCTGTTCTGGGTCACCAAGGCCGCCGTCCCCCACATGGAGCCGGGCAGCAGCATCATCACGACGACCTCGGTGCAGGCCTACCAGCCCTCGCCGAACCTGCTCGACTACGCCTCGACGAAGTCGGCCATCAACGCCTACACGAAGGCGCTCGCCGGCCAGCTGGCGCCCAAGGGCATCCGCGTCAACGCCGTGGCGCCGGGCCCGTTCTGGACCCCGCTGCAGGTCTCCGGCGGTCAGCCGCCGGAGGCGCGCCCGGAGTTCGGCGCGCAGACGCCGCTCGCCCGCGCGGGCCAGCCGGCCGAGCTCGCGGCCGCGTACGTGCACCTCGCGTGCCCGGAGTCGAGCTACACGACCGGCTCGACGTACTCCAGCACCGGTGGCATGCCCACCCCCTGATCTCCCCCGCTCGACGCACGAGGACGCCGGCACCCGCTCGGGGGCCGGCGTCCTCGTGCGTCCGGGGTCGGCCCGGTCTCAGGGGAGGACGGACCCCGCCTGACCGCGGGCGAGGTCGCGGCCGTAGACGTCGAGCGCGGAGTTGGCGTCGCCGTCCACGAGGGGCAGGACGGTGCCGACGAGCACGCGGTCGGCGTCGAGCACGAGGACGCGCCCGTACTCGGCCGGGGTGATCGAGCCCGGCGCTGACGGCGCGACCGACCCGTCCGCCCGCGCGGTGACGAGGTCCAGGGCCCCGGTGCCCAGGTCGCGCCGGTAGTGGTCGGTGCGCCGGTTGTCGTCGTGGGCCAGCAGCGGCGCGGCCGTCGCCACGAAGCCGTAGCGCCCCGTCGCGTCGAGCCCGAGCTGGTGCTCCCACGCGGCCGTCTGCCCCGTGCCGAGGGGCTCGAGGTCCCCCGTCACCAGGTCCTTGCGGTAGGCGAGACCGGTGGACCAGGAGGTGCTCGGCGCGGACGGCTTGGCGGCGCTGCTGAAGGCGACGTAGCGGCCGTCGTCGCTCACCGCGACGTCTCCGGTGTCGCGGAAGACGCCCACCTCCACCGGCGTCGAGCCGGTCCCCGGCATCGTCGAGGCGACGACGAGCGCGCCCGTGAGCAGGTCCTTGCGCACGAGGACGACCGGGCGGCCCGAGGCCTGGGCGGGGAAGACGGCGTACCGCCCGTCCGGGGTCGCCTCGAGCGCGGGCCCGGTGGCCCGCAGCGACGTCTCCCCGCCCGTGGACGACGTCGAGACGCGCCGCACCGCCCCGGTGACGAGGTCCTTGGCGAAGACGTCGGCGACGCCGTTGCGGTCCCCCGGGACGAGGTCGGCGCGGGCGGACAGGAAGAAGACGGTCCCGCCGTCGGCGGTCGTCGCGAGGCCGGGGCTGCGGGCGGAGACGGAGGCGCCGGTCGGGAGCACCGCCCCGGCGGTGCTCGCGGACACGGCCCCGGAGGCGGGGACGCTCACCAGCGCCGCCTCCCCCGTGGTCAGGTCGAGGCGGTAGACGTCGAGCAGGCTGTTCGTGTCGGCCGGCACCAGCCGCGCCGTCGTCGACAGGGCCAGGTAGCGCCCGTCCTCGCTGAGGGCGACGGCGCTGGCGTTGGTGCTGTCGGTCGACGTCGAGCGCCAGCCCGCGGGCAGCGGGGCGACCCGGCGGCTGGTGCCCGCGACCCGGTCGACCAGGTGCAGCTCCGGGGCGCTGTTGGTGTCCGAGTCCTCGAGGCGGGCGGCGGTGCTCACGACGACCCACCGGCCGTCGCGCGTCGCCGCCAGGCCCGCGCCGGTGGCCGTGCCCGAGCCCTCGACCGGGGGCACGAGCGGCGCGAACGGCGGGAAGAGCGGCAGCGGGAGGAGCGGGACGACGCGGACGGCGGCGCTGACCGCGGAGAGACCGCCCCCGGCGTCCACGGCGACGACCACGACCACCACCTCGACGCCGGGGGCCAGGCCCTCGAGCACGACGGAGGTGCTGCCCCGGGGCACGACCGCGGCGACGACGCCGTCGACGAGGACGTGGTGCTCCACGACGTCGTCCTCGGCCGCGTCCGCCCAGGACACCTCGGCGCTGCCGACGCCCGGGACGGCGCTCACCCCGGTCGGCGCGGCGGGCAGGAGGTCGAGGGGGACGGCGAGCACCGGCGCGTGCCCCGCCGAGACGTTGCCGGCGGCGTCGACGGCGAGGACGACGACCTGGTGCGAGCGGCCCCCCTGGAGCCCCTCCAGCAGCAGCTCCGGCGGAGCGCCCACCGCCACCTGGCCCACGACGACCCCCTCGAGCAGGACCCGGTAGACCGCGATGTCCAGGTCCGCGCCCGGCGACCAGGTGACGCGCAGCGCCCGGTCGAGCTCCGCCACGGCGGTGCCCGAGACGGGAGCGGGCGGCGTGCGGTCCCTCAGCGAGACGACGACGGGCGCGCTGGGCGCCGACCGGTTGCCCGCGAGGTCCACCGCGACGACGCGGTAGGCCTCCTGGTGGTCCCTTGCCAGACCGGTCAGCTGGACCGAGGTCGCCGGGGCGGCGACGCGCGCGACGACCGCGCCGCTCGCGTCCAGGAGCTCGTAGGCCGCCAGGTCGTCAGCGGCGACGGGGTCCCAGGACAGGACGGCGGAGCGGTTGCCCGGGACGGCGACCAGCCCCGTCGGGGTGCTGGGAGCGGTGAGGTCGACCGGCACCACCTCGACCGGCGGCGAGGAGGCGGCGGAGACGTTGCCGTGGCCGTCGACCGCGACGAGCGAGAAGCCGTAGGGGCGCCCGATCACCAGGCCGGTGGCGGTCCACGACGTCGTCCCGGCGGGCAGCTCGGCGACCACCGCGCCGTCCTGCAGCACGCGGACGCTCGCGAGGTCGGGGTCGACGCCCGGGTCCCAGGTGAGGGCCGCGCTCGCGTCGCCCGCGACGGCCCGCAGACCGGTGGGCACGGCCGGAGCCGTGAGGTCGGTCGGCGTCGCCGTCACCGGCGGGGAGGAGGCTTGCGAGGGGTTGCCGCGGGCGTCGACGGCGACCAGCGCGTAGGAGTACGTGCGGTCGTTGACGAGCCCGGTGTCCGTCCAGCTCGTCGTGGCGGCCGGCAGCGACGTCACCTGGGCGCCGTCGCGCAGCACGCGCACGGCCGTGCGGTCGGTGTCCGAGGCGGCGTGCCACGACAGCGCCGCCGTGGCGTCGCCGGGCACCGCCACGAGCCCGGTGGGGACCGGCGGCGGCGTCATGTCGCGCGGGGTGCCCAGGACCGCCGCCGACTGCCGCGACTCGTTGTCGACGGTGTCCCGCGCGCTGACGGTGATCGAGTAGGTCTGGTCGTTGACGAGCCCGGTGAGGGTGGTGGTGGTCGTGCCCTTCAGCACCGTCGCGACGAGCGTCCCGTCGCGGTAGACGCGGTAGTCCTTGAGGTCGTTGTCGCCCACCGCATTCCACCGGACGGCGAGGGAGCCCTCGAGGGCGGTGACGGTCAGCCCCGTGGGCACCGCCGGGGGGAACTGGTCGAGGATCGGGCGCAGCACCGGCTCGGTCCGCCCGAGCGAGACGGGGGCGTCGGCGGCGGTCAGCGCCGACCCGCCCCCGAGCACGGCGGGCACGAGCGCCCCGAGGGCCGTGAGCACCGCGACGAAGGCCGCGGCGACGAGGGGGCGCACGGCGGCGCCGGCTGCGCGGGGCGGGAGGGCTGCGGCTCCCGGGCGCCCGGGGACCGAGGGAGACGAGGAGCTGCTCACCGGGGGGTGATCGGCGCGGCGCACCGTTGCCCCGAGCACCTCGCCGACCGTCACCCGCCCGGCGCAGGACCGAGCGGGGGTCGTCGCGGTCCGCGCCGTCGGAGCTGAGCCTCTGCACGGGCGGCGGGATGCATCCCGCCGCCCGTGCAGGGACTCAGGCCCGGCCCCGGCTCCGCGGGCGGCCCGCGCGGCGTCTCAGCGCGGCAGCGTCGCGAGCACCGCGGCGGCGCCGTCGTCGAGCACCGTGCCGGTGACCTCGTCGGCGGCCTCGCGCACCTCGGCCGGCGCCTGGCCCATGGCCACCCCGCGGGCGGCCCAGCGGAGCATCTCGAGGTCGTTGCGCCCGTCGCCCATGGCGAGGGTGCGCGCCGGGTCCACGCCCAGGCGCTGGCGCACGACCTCGAGGGCGCTGGCCTTGCTGACCCCCTCGGGCGCCAGGTCGAGCCAGGCCGTCCAGCCCACCGAGTAGTTGACGCCCTTCATCCCGAGCCGGGAGGTGATCTCGAGGAAGTCCTGCGGCGTGTGCTCGGGGCTGCGGACGACGACGCGGCTGGCGGGCCCCGCGAGCAGCTCGTCGAAGGCGACGTGCGTGATCCGGCCGGTCAGCTCGTCCTCCGGGAACTTCCCCGCGACCTTGAAGCCGACGCCGACGTCCTCGACGGCGAACGCCGCGGTCGGCAGGTCCTGCACGAGCAGCCGCAGCACCGGGGCGGGGTCGAACGTCACGACGTCGCTGACCTGGTGGCCGTCCGGCAGCGCGGGGTCGACCTGCACCGTCACGGCGCCGTTGCTGCAGACCATCGGGGAGACGTAGGGCTTGGCGTCCGCGTCCTCCGAGGGGGCCAGGCCGAGCCACCCGAGCACCGGGTAGGCGCTGTCGAGGGAGCGACCGGTGGCCACGACCACGTGGTGGCCGGCGGCGACGACGTCGCGCACGGCCTCGCGGACGACGGGTGACATGACCTCGTCGTGGTCGATGAGCGTGCCGTCCACGTCGAGAGCCACGAGCCAGCGCATGCCCGTGACACTACGTGCGCCCCTCCCCGCGCGCGGGTGCCGTCCGGGTGACGGCCGGGCGACGTGACGGCGTCGCGCCCGCAGCAGCCGGGCCGGACGCCGTCGTCGCGACGACGAAGCGGCGAGCCCGGACGACCGCACCGGGCCGCGACGGAGAGCCGCCGCCGGCGCCTCTGCCAGGATCGGCGGCGACCCGTCCCCCGCCGGCCGAGCGAGCCGGCCTCCCGCAGGAGCCGCCCGTGTCCTCCGCCGCCCTCCCCGCACCCCGCGCCGGGCTCGTCCTCGCCGACCTGCTGCCGGGCAGTCGCACCCGCGACGTCGCGCTCGTCGCCGGGGGCGTCCTCGGCATGGCGCTGATGGCGCAGGTGTCGGTGCCCGTGCCCGGGTCCCCGGTGCCCATCACCGGCCAGACCCTCGGCCTCGTGCTGGTGGCCTCGGCGCTCGGGCCGGTGCGCGCCGTCTCCGTCATGGGGTTCTACATCCTCGCGGCGCTGGTCGGCCTGCCCTTCTACTCCGAGGCGAGCGGCGGCTACGAGGCCGTCGTCGGGGCGACGGGCGGCTACGTCCTCGGGTTCGTGCCGGCCGCCTACCTCATGGGTCTGGCCGCCCGCCACGGCGCCGACCGCCGGTTCCTGCGCGCGCTGCCGCTGTTCGTCGCCGGCCAGCTCGTCGTCTTCGCCGTCGGCGTCCCGTGGCTGGCCGTGACCGCCGGCCTGAGCGCCTCGGCGGCGCTGGCGGCGGGCTTCTTCCCGTTCCTCCTCGGCGGCGTCGTCAAGGCCGCGGTCGCCGCGGCCCTGGTGCCGGCCGTGTGGCGCCGGGTCGGACGCCGGGGCTGACCCCGCTCCGACGCACGACGACGGCCCCCGCCCGATGGGCGGGGGCCGTCGTCGTCGCGAGCAGCTGAGGTCGTCGCACCGGTCCGCGCTCGACGCCGTCGGCGAGGCGGACCGGACGGCCACCTGTCTACCCGCCGCCGCGCGCGGCGAGAAGCCCCCGGACCGTGACGTCCGTCACAGATCACCGGGACGGCGCCCTGCTCGACGGACGGCTCGCTCGACGGACGGCCCCCGCCCTCTCGGGCGGGGGCCGTCCACGTGCTGCGCGGTGCGCGGGTGCGGTGGGTCAGGCGTCGAGGTCCTGGGCCACCAGCGCGGCGATCTCGGCGACGTGGGCTTCGTCCTCGCCCTCGACGGTCACCTCGGTGCCGCGCTCGGCGCCGAGCGTCATGATCATGAGGGCGGACCCGGCGTCCACCGGCTCCTCGTCCGGCACGGACAGCGTGATCTCGCTGCCGAGCTCGGCGGCGCGGGCGGCGATGACGGCGGCCGGACGGGCGTGCAGGCCGACCGAGGAGCCGACGGTCACGGTGGTGCTGGGCACGGGGCCCTCCTTCGCTGGTGGGGTCGAGCGGGCAGGTGCTGCGGGTGATGCTCCCGGCCCGGACGGCGCAGCGCGCGTCCGGGCCGGGGCGTGCGGGGAGCCGCTCAGGCGGCGGCGAGGTCGGCCTTCGAGCGGCCGAGGCTCTTGGCGGCGATGACGGCGACGGCGCTGACGACCATGCCGGCGAGGACCGCGAGGACGAACGCGAGGACGCCGTCGATGGCGAAGAAGACGAAGATCCCGCCGTGGGGGGCCCGCAGCTCCACGCCCGTGGCCATGACGATCGCCCCGGTCGTGGCCGAGCCGAGCATGATCTAGGGGATCACGCGCAGCGGGTCGGCCGCGGCGAAGGGGATGGCCCCCTCGGTGATGAAGGCCGAGCCGAGCAGCCACGCCGCCTTGCCGTTCTCCCGCTCCGGCTCCGTGAAGAGCTTCTTGCGGACCACGGTGGCCAGGGCGAGCGCCAGCGGCGGCACCATGCCCGCGGCCATGACGGCCGCCATGATCGTCAGCGGCGCGGTGTCGGTGGCGGTCGCCGCCCCGAGGCCCGCGGCGGCGAAGGCGTAGGCGGTCTTGTTGAGCGGGCCGCCCATGTCGAAGGCCATCATCAGGCCGAGGATGACGCCGAGCAGGACGGCGGAGCCGCCCGAGAGCCCGTTGAGGAAGTCGGCGAGGCCCGTCGTCACCGCGGCCAGCGGGCGCGCCAGCAGCGCGAACATCAGGAAGCCCGTGATGAGCGTCGCGAACAGCGGGATGATCACGACCGGCATCAGCCCGCGGCCCCACTGGGGCACCCGGATCTTGCTGATCGCGAGGGCCACCGCGCCGGCGAGCAGGCCGCCGACGAGGCCGCCGATGAAGCCGGCGCCCGTGGCGCCGGCCACCAGGCCGGCGACGAAGCCCGGCGCGATGCCGGGGCGGTCGGCCATGGCGTAGGCGATGTACCCGGCCAGCGCCGGCACGAGCAGGCCGAAGGCCAGCTGGCCGAGGGTCGAGAGCACGGCGCCGATGTACTGCGTCAGCCCGCCGTCGGGGAGGTCCGTCAGCGAGCTGTTCGCGAGGATCAGCGTGTTCAGCGCCGTGCCGTCCGGGTCGCCCGGGGCCTCGGACACGATCTGGTACCCGCCGAAGAGGAAGCCCAGCGCCAGCAGCAGACCGCCGGCCGCGACGAACGGGATCATGTAGCTGACGCCGGTGAGCAGCCAGCGGCGCAGCTCGCTGCCGAAGCCGGGGCGGGCCCCGCTGCCCGCGCCGGCCGCGGCGCCCGCGCCCGCGCCGTCGCCGGGCACGCGCTGGGCGGAGGGGTCGTCGACCGCGCGCAGCGCCTCGCCGACCATGACGTCGGGCTCGTTGATGGCGCGCTTGACGCCGGACTGCACGAGCGGCTTGCCCGCGAAGCGGCCGCGCTCCTTGACGCCCACGTCGACCGCGAAGATCACGGCGCTGGCGCCGGCGATGACCTCGGGGGCCAGCGGCGTCGAGCCGGAGGAGCCCTGGGTCTCGACGACGACCTCGACGCCGGCGCGCTCGCCGGCGGCCACGAGGGAGTCGGCGGCCATGTAGGTGTGCGCGATGCCCGTGGGGCAGGCGGTGACGGCGACGATCCGGCGCACGCCGGTCGCGGTGGCGGCGGGCTTCTCCTGGTCGACCGTCGCCGCGGCGTCCGCCGCGACGGCGCCGGAGGCGGCGGCCGGGGCCGCCGAGCCCGCAGCCGTGGCGCCGTGCGCGCCCGCCGCCGGCGCCGCGGGCGCCTTCGGCTGCGCCGGGGCGATGACCTCCTCGACCAGGCGCACGACCTCGTCGGCCGAGGTGGCCTCGCGCAGCGACGCGGTGAACGCGGGCCGCACCAGCGCGCGGGCCAGCTTGCTCAGCAGCTTCAGGTGCGCGCTGCCGGCGCCCTCGGGAGCGGCGATGAGGAAGACGAGGTCGGCGGGACCGTCGGGGGCGCCGAAGTCGACCTTCCGCGCCAGGCGCGCGAAGGCCAGCGACGCCTGCGAGACGTGCGAGGTCCGCGCGTGCGGGATGGCGATGCCGTTCGGCAGGCCGGTGGGCGAGCTGGCCTCGCGGGCCAGGGCCGCCTTGGCGAGGCCGTCGGTGCCGTCGGCGCGGCCGGCCTCGGAGACCATCGCCGACAGGCGGCGGACGACGTCCTCGCTGCTGCCGCCGAGGTCGGCGTCGAGCGCGACGAGGCGCGGGAGGAGGAGGTCCTCGCCCCCGGGCGCGCTCGCGGCGCCGGGCTGTGCGGTGCTGTGGCTCATGGGTGCCTCTCGGGTCGTCGTCGGTGACGCGGGGGTGCGTGCGGAGCGGGGCGTGCGGAGGGTGCTGGTCAGGAGGAGAGGGGCGCGGGCGCCGGGTCGAGGGACAGGGGAGTGATCTCGACGAGGTCGGGGCGCACCTGGTCGGGCCCGGGCAGCGCCGAGCCGGGCAGCGCCGCCGCCGCGGAGCCGTGGGCGACGGCCTCGCGGAGCCGGCCGGGGGCGTCGTCGCCGCGCAGGGTCGCGAGGACGTAGCCGGCGAGCGCGGAGTCCCCGGCGCCCACGGTGCTGCGCGGCACGACGGGCGGCGGCAGGGCGCTCCAGGCGCCCTGCGCCGTCACCAGCACCGCGCCGCGCGCACCGAGCGTCACGAGCACCGCGCCGACGCCGCGCTCGACGAGCGACCGGGCCGCGCGGGCGGCGGCCACCGGGTCGGCCTCGAGGGCGTCGCCGTCCTCCCCCGTCAGCTCGCCGAGCTCCTCGCCGTTGGGCTTGACGACGTCGGGCGCCGCCGCCGGGTCGGCGTCCGGGCCGAGCAGCGCCGCGAGCGCCGCGCCGGAGGTGTCCACGCCCACGGCGCACCCGGCCGCGCGCAGCGGCGCGACGAGGTCGGCGTACAGAGAGGCGGGGGCCCCGGGGGGCAGCGAGCCGGAGAGCACGGCCCAGCGCGCGCCCGTCGCGGCGTCGAGGACGGCGCCGCGCAGGGCGTCGTGACCGCCGGGGGTCAGGAGCGGCCCGGCCTCGTTGACCTTCGTCGTCGTGCCGTCGGGCTCGGTCACCGCCGTGTTGGTGC
Source organism: uncultured Pseudokineococcus sp. (assembly GCF_947495735.1). Classification (GTDB taxonomy): domain Bacteria; phylum Actinomycetota; class Actinomycetes; order Actinomycetales; family Quadrisphaeraceae; genus Pseudokineococcus. The sequence goes on along the minus strand of NZ_CANMAA010000016.1, from coordinate 47,222 downwards.
GCACGGGCCCCCCGGCCGGCGTCGGCCGGGCCGCGAGCCCCGCCTCGGCGAGCGCGGCGAGCAGCGGGTCGCCGGCGTCGGCGGGCAGCACGGCGACGACGTCGCGCCCCGCCGCCGCGAGCACGCGCGCCACGTTGACGCCCTTGCCGCCGGGCTCGACCACCGAGGCGGTGGCGCGCTGGACGGCGCCGCGGCGCAGCGGCCCGGCGAGGTCCACCGTGCGGTCGAGGCTCGGGTTGGCCGTGAGCGTGACCACCTCCGGCGCGGTGCCGGCCCCGGTCACGGGCGCAGCGGCGCTCACGCGAGCACCAGGTCGACGCCGGCGGCCCGCAGGGCCTCGAGCTCGGCCGTGGACGCCGGGCCACCGGGTGCGTCGTCCACGGGGGCGCCGCCAGCGGCGGGGCCGTCCAGGGCCGTGTCGGTCACGAGCACGTCGACCTCCTCGAGTCGGGCGAAGCGGTGCAGGTCCTGGCGGCCGGCCTTGCGGGCGTCCGCGACGACGACGACGAGGCCCGCGGAGCGCACGAGCGCGCGCTTCACCGCGGCCTCCTCGGCGTCGGGGGTCGTGAAGCCCGCCTCGGCGGAGAAGCCGTTGGCGCCGAGGACGGCGACGTCGACGCGCAGGTCGTCCAGCGCGCGGACGGCCTCCGCGCCGACGGCGGCCTGGGTCGTGGGGCGGACCCGCCCGCCGACCAGCTGGAGCTCGACGCCCGGCACGCCCACGAGGCGGGCCGCCAGGTGCACCGCATGGGTGACGACGACGAGCGCCGCCCCCTCCGCGAGGGCGGCCGGCGACGTCGCGAGCAGCCCGGCCAGGCGCCCGGTGGTGCTCCCGGCGTCCAGGGCCACGCTCGTCGTCCCCGGAGGCAGCTGCCCGAGGGCCGCGGCGGCGATGCGGTCCTTGGCGTCGGAGGCGATGCGGTCGCGCTCCTCCACCCGGGTCTCGGGCACGGCGAGCGCGGCGGGGGAGACGGCGCCGCCGTGCACGCGGCGCAGGGCGCCGGCGCGCTCGAGGACGGCGAGGTCCCGGCGGACGGTCTCGGTCGTGACGGCGTGCTCCGCCGCGAGGTCGCTGACCGAGACCCGGGCCTGCCGGCCCACGCGTGCGGCGATGGCCGCCTGGCGCTCGGGTGCGTACACGGCTCACTCCCTCGTGAGTCGGGCCCCGGGTGCGTCCGGCGTGCGCCGGCCGTGCCGAAGGCCCTCGGCCTGCTGTGACTTCATGTGGTTCTGATGTTGCGTTGGTTGGTTCTACGCCCGGTTGCCTTGACATGTCAAGCGACCGTTCGTAGCGTCGCCCCGAGCGCCCCAGGCCGCCGGTCTGGTCGGACGCCCCGCGCGACGCCGCGGCCCGTGTCTGGTGCGATGACCCCCCCGCGGCGCGGGTGCCGACCCGCTCCGTCGACGACGACGGGATGCCCTCCGCATGACCTCCTCGACCTCCTCCGCCGCCAGCTCCGCCGCGGGGCACGGCTCACCCGGCGGCCGCGCCACGGGCGCCGAGCCGCTGGGCGCCGCCTCCGCCCCTCGGCCGCCGGCCGCGGCGCTGCGGGGCACGCCCGTCGTGCCGGGCGTCGCCGTGGGCCCCGTGGTGCGGCCGGCGCCGCGACCGCAGCTGCCCCCGGTGCCCGCCGACGGCGGCGCGGGCGTGGTGCCCGAGGACGACCGCGACGCCGAGCTGGAGCGGGCCCGGGCGGCGGCGGCCGCCGTCGCCGAGCGGCTGACGGCCCGGGCGGGGTCGGCCGAGGGCGACGCCGCCGAGGTCCTGCGCGCCACGGCCCAGCTGGCCGCCGACCGCGGCCTGCTGGGCGAGGTGCGCAAGCGCACGCGCGCCGGCGCGCCCGCCGACGTCGCCGTCGTGGGGGCCGCGGAGAAGTTCGCGGGGATGTTCGCGGCGATGGGCGGCCTGATGGCCGACCGCGTCACCGACCTGCACGACGTGCGCGACCGCGTCGTCGCCGAGCTCACCGGCCAGGAGGAGCCGGGCATCCCGAACCCGGAGCAGCCCAGCGTGCTCGTCGCCGAGGACCTCGCCCCGGCGGACACCGCAGGCCTGGACCCGGCGCAGGTGCTGGCGCTCGTCACCCGCGGCGGCGGCCCCACCGGGCACACCGCGATCATCGCCCGCCAGCTAGGCATCCCCTGCGTCGTCGCGACCGCCGGGGCGCAGGACCTGGCCGTCGGCGAGGTCGTCCTCGTCGACGGGACCACGGGCGCCGTCGAGCGGGAGCCCGACCTCGAGCGCGCCGCCCAGCGCGTGCACCGCGACCGCGGGGACCGCGCGGCCGCAGCCTCCTGGGTCGGCCCCGGGCGCCTGGCCGACGGCACGCCCGTCGCCGTCCTCGCCAACGTGGCCGACGGGCCGGCGGCCCGCGCCGCCGCCGGCGGGCCCGCCGCGGGCGTGGGCCTCTTCCGCACCGAGCTGTGCTTCCTCGGCACGACCGTCGAGCCCGACGTCGAGGCCCAGGCAGCCGTCTACGCCGAGGTGCTGCGCCCCTTCGCCGAGCGCGCCCGCGCGGCCGGCGGCCCGGGGGACGGCTCCGACGTCAAGGTCGTCCTGCGCACCCTCGACGCCGGCTCGGACAAGCCGATCGCCTACGCCACCCCCGCGCACGAGGAGAACCCGGCCCTCGGCGTCCGGGGCCTGCGCGTGGTGCGACGCGACCCGGGCCTGCTCGAGCGCCAGCTCGACGCCGTCGCCCTGGCGGCGGAGCAGACCGGCCTGCGGCCGCAGGTGATGGCGCCGATGGTCGCCACCGAGGCCGAGGCGCGCGACTTCGGCGTCGCGGTGCGCGCCCGGGGCCTCGTGCCCGGCGTCATGGTCGAGGTGCCCTCCGTGGCGCTGCTGGCCGCCCGGGTGCTGGCGCACGTGGACTTCCTGTCCATCGGCACCAACGACCTCACGCAGTACGCGATGGCGGCCGACCGGCTCTCCGGCGACCTCGCCGACCTCAACGACCCGTGGCAGCCGGCTGTGCTCGCCCTCGTGGCGATGACGGCGGCGGCCGGCCGGCGCGCCGGCAAGCCCGTCGGCGTCTGCGGGGAGGCCGCGGCCGACCCGCTCCTCGCCTGCGTGCTCGTGGGCCTCGGCGTCACCTCGCTGTCCGCCGCGCCGGCCGCGCTCCCGGCCGTGGGCGCGCGCCTGGCGAGCGCGACGCCGGAGCAGTGCCGCGCCGCGGCCGAGGCCGCCGTCGCCGCTGCCGACCCAGCCGCCGCCCGCGAGGCCGCGCTCACCGCGCTGCTCTGACCCGGCCCCGCGCGCTAGGCAGCGGCCTCAGCGGGCGGCGAGGCCGACGACGAGCGCGCGGTGGTCGGTGTCGCCGACGCGCACCGCCTGCGTGGTCAGCGGCTCCCACGCCCGGGCGTCGACGAGCACGTGGTCGATCGGGCTGCCCAGCAGCGCGGGCGCGGACGCCGGCCAGGTGCCCAGCCCCGCGGCGCCCGTGCTCGCGGCGGCGTCCGCGCACGGGCCGAGGTCGCGCAGCGGGGCGTGGTCGAGGGTCGCGTTGAGGTCCCCCGCGACCACGGCGCCCGGCACGGCGGCGCACACCGAGGCGGCCGTGGCGGCCTGCGCCGCCCAGCGGTCCATCGAGAACGAGCCCGGGATCGGCGGGGGCGGGTGGACGGCCACGAGGAGCGGCCCGTCGCCGTCGACGGGCCGGGCGGCGACGGCGGAGAGGTCCAGCTCGGGCGCCGGCACGCGCTCGTGCTCGCCCCGGCGGGCCGAGACCAGCAGGCTCGTCGCCGCGATGGGCCGCTCGTCCACGGCCTCGCCGAAGACGGCGAAGGCCACCCCGGTGCGCTCCTCGACCTCGCGGGCCATGGCCGTGGCGAGCTCGAGAGACGTCTCCGGCAGCGCCACGACGTCGGCGCCGGAGGACTCGACGAGGTCAGCCAGCTGGGCGGGCGTGACGCCGTCGACCTCGGCGTTGAGCGTGACGACGACGAGGTCGGCGCCCGCGCCGGGCGGCTGGTCCTCCAGGCCCCGGGCCAGCACGACGCCGACGTGCACGGCCGCGCAGGCGAGGAGGACGACGGCGAGGCCGCCGGCGACCACGGCCGCTGGTCGGTCGCGGCCCCGGCGCCGGAGCGCTGCGACCGCCGCCATCGCGGCGAGGACGAGCAGGCCCAGCGCGCTCGCCCCGCGCAGCGCCACCGCGTGGGCGACCACCGCCGTCGTCGACAGCCCCACGAGGGCCGGCGCCGTCGTGACCAGCGCGGCGAGCGCGAGCACCACCGCCGCGGTGGCCAGCAGCGGCCTCATGGCCGCCACCCTGGCACGGCTCCCTGGCCTCTCCCGCAGCCCGCGGCGGAGCGGCGGCTGGGCGTCACCCCAGCCCCACCACCACCACCACCGCAGACTGCCGACGAAGTGCCACCCCAGCCCCACCCCCACCGCAGACTGCCGACGAAGTGCCACCGGAGCCCCACCCCACCCGGGCACGTCGCCGCCGAGGTGCCCGGGTGAGCGCACCCGTCACGGCGGACGGGCACCGAGGTGCCCCTCGGGGACGAGCCGCTCAGCCGTGGTGCGGGCGCGGGCCCAGCCGTGGCGCGCGCGGGCTCAGGGGAGCACGCGGACGGCGAGCAGGGCGACGTCGTCCCGGGTGTCGTCGACGCCGACGTCCCCCAGCATCTCGCGCACGACGCCGTCGACGAGCTCGGCCAGCGGCCGGCCAGCCCACCGGCCCGCCGCCTCGGCGAGCAGATGCAGCGACTCGGTGATGCAGCGGCCGCGGCGCTCCACGAGGCCGTCGGAGTAGAGCAGCGCGACCGACCCGGCGGGCAGGTCGACGACGGAGTCGACGCGCTGGACCTCGGGCATGACGCCCAGCGGCACGCCCGGGCGCTGGGGGAGCACCTCGGCGGTGCCGTCGGGGAGGACGACCACCGGCGGCGGGTGGCCGGCGCTCGTCCAGCGCAGGCGCCGGCCGCCCCGCTCCCCCTCCTCGACGCGGGCGACGACGCACGTGGCCATGCTGGTCACGCCGAGGCCGGCCATGGCGCGGTCCACGCGCCCCAGGACGTCGGCGGGCCCCTCGGCGGGGAACGACCAGGCCGTCGTCCGGGTCATGGCGCGGAGCTGGCCCATGACGGCGGACGCCCGGGCGTCGTGGCCCATCACGTCGCCGAGCACGAGCACGAGACCCTCCGGCCCGGCGCCCCGCGGCCCGGCGCACGGGGCGGTGAGGGCGGGCAGGCAGCCGACGCGGCCGAAGCGGCCGGCCACCTCGTCGCCACCGACGACGACGTCGTACCAGTCCCCGCCCACCCGCTCGCCGTCCAGGCCCGGCACGGAGCGCACGCGCACCTCGAGCCCGGGCGGGCTGGGGACGCGGTCGACCATCCCCTCTTGCAGCGTCGCCACGACCGACCGCCGCTCCTGGAGCAGCTGCCGCAGGGCGAGCTCGGAGGACGCGGCGGTCGCCAGCTCCTCGAGCAGCTCGACCTCGTCGGCGCTCCACGGGTGGACGCGGGTGTCGATGGCGCAGAGCGCGCCCACGGGGCGACCGCTCGCGTCGCGCAGGGGGGCTCCGAGGTAGGCCACGAGGCCCAGCCCCGGGGCGGGCACGCCGTCCAGCTCGGGGACGACGCGCACGTCGGCGTGGGCCACGGTGCGCCCGGCGCGCACCACGGTCTGGCAGACCGAGTGGCGCAGGTCGTGGCGGCGGACGTGCGCCTGCTCCTCGGGCAGCCCGGCGGCGCCCGGCACCACCTGGCCGTCCTGCGACACGAGCGACACCAGCGAGAGGGGCACGCCCAGGCCCGTGCGGGCGAGCCTGGCGAAGCGGTCGAAGGCCGGGTCCGGGAGTGCGGGGAGGGGACAGCTCTCCGGCAGCTCGCCGTCGTGGACCGGCGGGCGCAGGACGGGCGGGGCGGGCGCGGGCAGGACCTGCGTGCGGGTCATCTCGTCCAGCTCCCTCCGGGACTCGGGATCTCCAGGTCCCCCGGGAGGTCGCCGCCGATCGCGGGCGCCCCTCCTGGTGGACCGACAGTGCCATCCCGGGGTGGGGAGACTCCAGGTCAGGTTCGTCCCCCTCCCCCGTTCGGAGCAGCGCACCCGACCGATGAGCCGCCGGTCCCGAAGGGGTCTCCCCCCGCGGGAGGACGCCGGTCCGCCAGCAGGGCGGGGCCCCACCACGAGGAGCAGCCGTGAGCACCCAGGTCTGCGTCGACCTGCCCGTCACCGACCTGGACCGGTCGGTCGCCTCCTACGAGGCCGTGGGCCTCCGCGTCGACGAGCGCGTGCGCGACGACGCCGCGGCCGGCGTGGTCGTGGACGAGGGCGTCCACGTGATGCTGCTCACGACGGCCCTCGACGAGCGCTTCACGACCCGACGGGTCGCCGACGCCCACGAGACGAGCCAGGTCGTCGTCGCGGTCTCCGCGGAGAGCCCCGCGGCGGTGGACGCCCTCGCCGACCGCGCCGTCGCCGCCGGCGCGGAGCCCGGGACGTGCGCGGTGGAGGTGCCCGGGATGCACGGGCGCGCCTTCGCCGACCCGGACGGCCACCAGTGGGGGGTCGTCCACACCGATCCGGACCTCTTCGGCTGAGCGCCCTCGCGACGGGCCGACGGCAGGACGGAGGTCTACCGCCGCCGCCCGCGCGGGACTAGCGTCCGGCGCCGTGGGGGACGCCCGAGCGATGACCCAGACGACGACTCCGGCGACGAGCACCGCGCCGGCTCCGGCCGCGCACCTCGGGGGCGCCGCACCGCCGCCGAGCAGCCCCGAGCGGCTCGAGGCCCACGAACCCGGGACGCAGGGACGAGGCGTGCACGGGCGGGGGCCTCACCACCTCGGGGCGGAGCACCTCGAGGCGCACCGGCGCGAGCTCACCGGCTACTGCTACCGCCTGCTGGGCTCGGCGGTGGACGCCGAGGACGCGGTGCAGCTGACGATGCTGCGCGCGTGGAGGGCCCTCGAGCGCTTCGACGGCCGCTCCAGCCTGCGCACCTGGCTGTACCGCATCGCCACGAACGTCTGCTTCGACGAGCTGGCCGGCGCGAAGCGGCGGGCGATGCCCGTGGACCTGTCCCCCGCGCCGTCGGAGCCGGTCGCCTCCTCCCTCGGCGCGCCGCTCGAGGATTCGGTGTGGCTCACGCCCGCCCCGGACGCGCGCGTCCTGCCCGAGGGCGACCCCGCCGACGTCGCGGTGGCGCGCGAGTCGGTGCGCCTGGCCCTCGTCGCCGCCCTGCAGCACCTCCCACCGCGCCAGCGCGCCGTCCTGCTGCTGCGGGAGGTGCTGCGCTGGCCGGCCGAGGAGGTCGCCGACCTGCTCGGCTCCACGACGGCCTCGGTCAACAGCGCGCTGCAGCGGGCGCGCGCCACCCTGGCCGCGAAGGAGCCGCGCCCGGGCAGCCCCCTGGACGCGCTCGACGCCGAGCACGCGGCGCTGCTGCGCGGCTACGTCGCGGCGTTCGAGGCGTACGACATGGACGCGCTCGCCCGGCTGCTGCACGCCGAGGTCGTGCAGTCGATGCCTCCGTTCGCCCTCTGGCTGCGCGGCGTCGACGACGTCGTCGCGTGGCACGTCGGCCCCGGGGCCGGCTGCCGCGGGTCGCGGGTGCTGCCCGTGGCCGCGAACGGGTCCCCGGCGCTCGCCCAGTACAAGCCCTCGCCCGACGAGCCGGGGGTGCTGAGGTTCTGGGCCCTCCACGTCCTGCGGGCCGCCGAGGGCCGGGTCGTCGAGATCACCAACTTCGTCGACCCCCGCCTGCCCGCCCTCTTCGGGCTGCCGGACCGGCTGGAGGCCTGACCCGGCCCCATCGGAGGCCGGTGGTCAGGAGGCCGGCCGGACGGCCTCCTCCTCCTCGCGCGCGCGCTCGTCCTCGTCCTCCAGACCGCTCGCGAGGGCGCCCAGCAGGCGGCGCAGCGCGGTGACCACGGCGCCGGCCATCTCCCGGGAGAGGGCGTCGGGCATCTCCAGCGCCGCCACCGCCTGCGACAGGTTCCGGACCTCCTGGCGCAGCATCCCGACCTCCGGGGCCCGCGGCGCGGACTCCTCCCCGAGCGGGCGCACGGCGTCCGCGGCGGTGCACAGCGCCCGCGCGATCGGCTCCTTCAGCCGGTCCTCGATGTCCGCGTGGGTCTGCCCGGCGACGTGGACGTCGATGAGCATGTCCGTCAGGTCGGCCGTCCGGGTGGCCACCGAGTCCAGGACGATCGCCTCGCTGCGCTGGCGCTCGATGTTGCCGCGCTCTCGCCGGGCGCGGGCGTTGACCCGCAGGGACTGGTGGACGTCGGCGCCGCTGGTGCGCACCGACTGGAGCACCGGGTCGATGGCGCGCAAGCGCTCGCGCCACTGCTCGGCCGAGGGCGGGTCGTCCGAGCGCAGGCCGGCCGCGAGGTCGTCGAGCTGGTCCGCGAGGATCGAGGCCAGGCTGGTCATCGCCCAGCTGCTCTGCACGAGCGGGACGGTGGGGAACAGCAGGTTGATGACGACGGCGACGGCCGCCCCGAGCAGCGTCAGGCCGGCGTACGCCGCCGCGTAGGACAGGGGGTCCTGCGCCCCGATGACGAGGACGAAGAGCGCCGCGATGGGGACCCAGCTGCGCGCGGACCCGAAGATCGGCAGTCCGGCGATCAGGACGCCCACGCCGACGACGAGGGGCACGAGGACGCCTTCGTTGGGCAGGATCCACTCCGCGAGCAGCGCCAGCGCGGCTCCCGCGATGATCGCGGCCACGCTGTGCACCGACTCGGAGGCCGACGCGCGCACCGAGGGGTAGGCGGCGACGACCGCGCCCAGCGGTGCGTAGTAGGGGTACTGCTCGGCCACCGCGAGGGGCAGCCAGTGCGCCAGCTGCCAGGCGATCAGCGCCGCGAGGGCCGCCTTGAGCGCCATCTCGAGCCGCGGCCAGCGCCCGGTGCCGGCCAGCCGGAGGGCGCTCCGGAGGTGCCGCGCCATCCACCCCATGCGCTGCGCGCCACCTGCCAGGTCCACGGCCCCAGAGTGGCAGCGCGGCAGCCGGTCAGCGCGCTGGCACGGGCCCCGCCGCCCGGCCGAGGCGCCGGGCCGGGTGGTCGGACGGGTGGTCGGACGGGGTGTCGGTGGTCGCGCCTAGCGTCCGGCGACGGAGCACGGCGGGCGTGCGGCGGGGGACGAGGAGGACGGGTGCCGAGCAGGTCGCCGCTGCGCCCGCCCGCCATGGGCCACCTCGCCTGCCGGCGGGAGGGCGCCGAGCACGTCCTCGACCTGTCCGGGTGCCGGTGGGTCGACCCGGCGCACCTCGTGGGCGTCGCCGCCGTGGCCGCCCGGCACGCCGGCGCGGGGGCGCGGCTGCGCGTGGTCGGCCCGTCGCAGGCCGACCAGCGGCGCTACGCGGCGCGGATGCACCTGGGGCGCGTCCTCGACGACCTCGGGGTCGCGCACGACCTCGTCGACGTCGTCCCCGAGGTCGACCGCGTCCTCGACCTGCTGGAGGTCCGCCGCGTGAGCACCGAGGCCGACGCCCTCGCGCTCGCCCGGCTGGTGCACGGCCGCACCGCGGCGGGCGACCCGGTGGCCGCGGAGGCGCTGTTCACCGGCGTCGCCGAGCTGGCGGCCAACGTGGCCGACCACGCGCAGGCGCCCGGCTACGTCGCGGCCCAGGTGCTGCCGGCCGCGGGGTGCGTGCGCTTCGCCGTCGCCGACGGCGGGCTGGGGCTGCGCAGCACGCTGGCGGGCCGGGGGGCCCGGGGCTCGCGGCACGCCCTCCACCTGGCGCTGGACGGCACGAGCCGGCTCGCCGACCCGACCCGCGGGGTGGGCCTGGTCACCGTCGTGGACCAGGTGAGCCGCCTCCGGGGCTCGCTCTTCCTCGCGTCCGGGACGGCCGCCGTGCGCGCCGAGGGGCCCGCGGCCGCCGGGCGCGCCGTCCGGACCGACAGCGCCCTGCGCTCCCCGTTCGGCGGCACGCTCGTCGAGGCCGTCGTCGGCGTGCGGGGCGCGCGGCAGCGGGAGCGCGTACCGTGATCACGACGTCAGAGGCCACGGCTCCGCGGCGCGCCCGCGACGCGCCGACCCGGGGCCCCGCGCGGCGGGAGGACCAGCGGTGATCATCGAGCTGCCCAGCATGGTGGCCGGCCGGGGCATGGCCGACGCCCTCGTCGACAGCCTGGCGGGCGACCTCGCCGGCGCGGTCGTCGTCCTCGACTGCCGGCACCTGGTGACGGGCAGCCCCTCCTTCGCCGGGCAGGTCGCCAGCCGCGTGCTCGGCGCCGGGGCGGCCGAGCTGCGCGTCGAGGGGGCGCCCGAGGCGTTCGCCGCCCACCTGCGCGAGGCCGCCGGCCGCCTCGGCGCCGCGGAGCGCCTCGTCATCACCGCGCCGGCGACGCTCGCCTGAGCCCGTCGGGGGCGGGTCGCAGCAGACCGAGCACGGGCGCGGACGGGGCAGCCGGTGCCGGTCGGCGTCAGTCGCCCGCGGGGCCCCGCCCCCGCCGCCGCTCCCACCAGGCGCGGTCGTCGAGGGCCGCCGCCACGGAGCGGTTGAGCGCCGACCAGGCCGCCTGCTCGTCACGCGTGGTGACGTCCTCGTCGCCGAGGAAGGCGTAGCGCGCGCTCAGCTGCCACGAGCGGACCGCCGCGACGACCTCCGTCGTCGCGACGCGCGCCAGCCGGACGTCGAGGCGCCCCTCGGCCTCGGCCTGCGCCTCCTCCTGCTCCGCCGGCGCGGCGACGACGACGTGGGTCGAGCGGGCCGCGGCCCGCGCGGCCTCCTCGAGCGCCCGGCCGGCCGCCCGCAGGGCCGAGCGCACGAGCAGAGCGGCGTCCTGGACGTCGAGCAGCGCCTGGCGCTCGCGCGCGTACGCGCGGTGCCGGCGCTCGCGCGCGGCCGTCGCCAGCTGCGCCAGGACGACGCCCAGCACGGCCGCCGACGCCGTGATGACCGCCCCCAGCACCGCCGCGCCGTCCTGCACGCGCCCATCGTGGCCCCGACCGCCGACAGCGCGGGGCCGACGACGGACCTGCTCCACGGACGTGACCGTGCGCGGTCACCGGCGTGGAGCAGGACACCGACGTCGCGCCCGCGAACGGCGAACAGGCGACGACTCGCCCCCACGCACCCCCCACCGAGCGCGAACAGGCGACGACTCGCCCCCGGGGCGGGAGGGCGGAGGGCGTCAGCGGCGGACGGGCTCCAGGACGTCGAGGCCGACGTAGGGCCGCAGCGCGGCGGGCACGACGACGGAGCCGTCGGCCTGCTGGTGGTTCTCCAGGATCGCGACGAGCCAGCGCGTCGTCGCGAGCGTGCCGTTCAGCGTGGCGACGGGCGTCGTGCTGCCCTCGCCGGTGCGCTCGCGGATGGCCAGGCGCCGCGCCTGGAAGGTGGTGCAGCTCGACGTCGAGGTGAGCTCGCGGTAGCGGCCCTGCGTCGGCACCCAGGCCTCGCAGTCGTACTTGCGGGCCGCGCTCGTCCCGAGGTCGCCGGCGGCGACGTCGATGACCCGGTAGGGCACCTCGACGGCGTCCAGGACCTCGCGCTCCCAGGCCAGCAGCCGCTGGTGCTCGGCCGCGGCGTCCTGCGCGGAGACGTAGCTGAACATCTCCACCTTGGTGAACTGGTGGACGCGGATGATGCCGCGGGTGTCCTTGCCGTGGCTGCCCGCCTCGCGGCGGTAGCAGGTGGACCAGCCGGCGTAGCGCAGCGGGCCGCCGGAGAGGTCGAGGATCTCGTCGGCGTGGAAGCCCGCCAGCGGCACCTCGGAGGTGCCCACCAGGTACAGGTCGTCGGCGTCGAGCTTGTAGACCTCCTCGGCGTGCGCGCCGAGGAAGCCGGTGCCGCCCATCATCTGCGGCGTCACGAGCGTCGGCGGGACGACGGGGACGAAGCCCCACTCCACCGCCCGCGCCATGGCGTACTGCATGAGCCCCAGCTCGAGGCGCGCCCCCGGGCCGGTGAGGAACGAGAAGCGCGCCCCGGAGACCTTGGCGCCGCGGCCCATGTCGATCGCCCCGAGCAGCTCGCCGAGCTCCAGGTGGTCGCGGGGCTCGAAGCCGTCGGCCGCGAAGTCGCGCGGCGCCCCGACCTCCTCGAGCACGACGAAGTCGTCCTCCCCGCCGGGCGGGACGCCCTCCGCGACGAGGTTGGGCACCGACCCCAGCAGCCGGTCGACCTCGGCCTCGGCCTCGGCGGCCTGGGCCTGCAGCGAGCGGACCTGCTCGGCCATGCCCTTGGCGGCCGCGACGAGCGCCTGCTTCTCCTCGCCGGAGGCCTTCGCCACCGTCTTCCCGTGCGTCTTCTGCTGCGCCCGCACCCGCTCGAAGTCGGACAGGGCGGTGCGCCGGCGCTCGTCGGCGGCGAGCACGGCGTCGACGACGCCCTCGTCCTCCCCGCGCAGGCGCTGGCTCGCGCGGACGGCGTCGGGCGAGTCGCGGAGGGCGCGCAGGTCGATCACGACGGCGAGGCTACCGGCGGCGCGGCGACCGGCCGATCGGGCGACGACGACCGCGCCGCCACCTCCGCCCGCCCTCCGCCCCTGCCGACACCGACCTGCGCCACTACGGTCCTCCCCATGATCTCCGGTGTCTCACCCGTAGCCGTCGGGACCGGGAGGCTGCCCCTCGACAGCGCGCAGCTGGGCCTGGTCGGCCTCGCGCTCCTCGTCGTCGTGGCCCTCCTCACCCTCGTCGCGCGCCCGAAGGGACGACAGCCGATCCCCTCGGCGCGCCGCGACGCCGCGCTGGGCCGGCGCGAGGCGGACGAGGACTACCGCCACGTGCCCGGGGAGCTGGACTCGCGCGGACCGCGCGCCGTGGTCGTCGTGCAGCCGGTCAAGTTCCCGCCGGGGTCGGCGGCCCGCCGCGCCGTGGAGCAGGTGGTCTCCGAGCACGGGTGGCCGGCGCCGCGGTGGCTCGAGACCTCCGAGGACGACCCGGGCCAGGGGCAGGCGCGCCGCGCCGCGCAGCTGGACCCCGAGGTGGTCCTCGTCCTGGGCGGCGACGGGACCGTCCGCGCCGTGGCCGAGGGGCTGGCCGGCACGGGCGTCCCGATGGGGCTGGTGCCCGGCGGCACGGGCAACCTCTTCGCCCGGCAGCTGAAGTTCGACCTCAACGACCCGGCCGCCGCGACGCGGGCGGCCCTGACCGGCCGGGACAAGCGGGTCGACGTCGGTCGCGTGAGCCTCGACGGCGGCGAGGAGCAGGTCTTCCTCGTGATGGCCGGCGTCGGCTTCGACGCGCAGATGATGGCCGGCGCCCCGGCCGCCATCAAGGACCGCGTGGGCCCCCTCGCCTACGTCGTGTCGGGGCTGCGGCGGCTCAAGGGCGAGAGCCTGCGCGTGTCCCTCTCCGTCGACGGCGAGCCGCCCGTCACGAACCGCGTGCGCATGGCCGTGGTCGGCAACTGCGGCACGCTCATCGGCGGCATCGTGCTGATCCCGGACGCCGAGGTGGACGACGGGCACCTCGACGTCCTCACCCTCTCCCCCCGCGGGCTCGTGGACTGGCTCCGCGTGGGCGTGCGACTGGTCACGCGGCACCGCGCGAAGGACGAGCAGATCTCCGAGCGGCAGGTCAAGGAGGTCGTCATGCGCTGCGAGCAGCCCGAGGCGGCGCAGATGGACGGCGACGTCGTCGGCGAGTTCACCGAGCTGCGGATGCGCGTGGACCCGGGCGCGCTGGTGATCCGCACCCCCGAGGGCCGCGTCCCCCGCCGGGCCGAGCGCCTGGCGGACGCCCTGCGCCGCGGCTGAGGCCGGGCGGGCCCCGCAGCGCGGCGGAGCGGGTCGGGGGCGGGCTCAGCCCGCCAGCCGGCACCACACGGTCTTGCCGGGGCCGGCCGGGTCGGGGGCGACGCCCCACTCCGCGGTCAGGCTCTCCACGAGCGCCATGCCGCGCCCGCCCAGCGCCTCGTCGTCGAACTCCTTGACGACGGGCGAGCCGGGACCGCTGTCGGTGACGCCGATCACCAGCCGGAGGGCCCCCTCGACGGCGGCGACGGCCTCGGCGCGCTCCACCGCCACGGAGACGGGGGGCCGGCCGTGCTGGTAGGCGTTCGCCACGAGCTCGCTCGTCACCAGCTCCACGGCGAAGCGGGCGTCCTCCGCCAGGCCCCCCTCGACGCAGCGGCTCAGCACCCAGTGCCGCGCCTGCGGCACGTCGGCGGGGTCGTCTCCCAGCACGAGGACGGGCAACCGGACCTCCGGGCGTCAGCGCCGCGCGGCCGCGGCGGCAGAGCGGCGCGGGAGCTCCCCCACCGCGGTCAGTCAGTCACGCAGCGCGACAGTAACGGACAGATCGTCACAACTGTGACCTGAGGCGACGACCCACCCGAACGGCCGCGTCCTGCAGCGCCAGCCCGGTCATGAGCGCACGCGGCGCCGACGCCATGAGCGCCAGCTCCTCGGCGCGCGTGGTCGAGCCGTCGAGGAAGCGCAGCACGCGGTCGGGGGGGTTGCCGGCGAAGAGCCGGGTGAAGAAGTCCGGCCCGTCGAGGGCACCCGAGGCGAGCCCGCGCAGCACGAGGGAGTCCATCCACCGGTGCCGCGGCGGGTAGGCGCGGGGCGGCACCGGGTCGCGCCCCGCCAGCAGCGCCTGCGCGACGGCGGCCCCCTGCCGCTGCAGCGCGGAGAACGTGTAGCCGGTCGAGGGGCGGGTGGCCCCGCCCGCCGTGCCCAGGCGGCGGACGCGGGCGCCCGCGCGGGACGTGCGGACGTCGTCCGCCATGGGGATGACGCCCTGCTCGGCGTGCTCGACGGCGACGACCTCCACGAGCCCGGCGCCGTCCGGCCCGCGGCCGTCCGGCCGGGCGTCCCCGCCGTCGGGGCGCAGGCCCAGGAGGCCGCGGTAGGCGGCCAGGCCGCGGGCGTACCCGGCGTCGTCGAGGACGGCGGGCGAGAACTCCGTGTACTCCACGAGCGCCGTGCGCCCGTCCAGGGGCAGGCAGTACCCGAAGGAGAGGCCGACCGCGGGCTGCGGGGTCCGGAAGTCCATGAGCACCGGCAGCCTCGGGTCGAAGACCGGGGGCGCCGCGGGGTCCGTGCGCACCACCTCCCCGCGGAAGTGCTGGAGCAGGGCCGTCCTCGCCGGGCGCAGCGGGGGTGACGGACGGCTGTCGAGCACCCAGGACGCCGAGAGGTCGCCGCCCGGCGTCCGCACGAGGGCCCGCCGCGGCCCGTCCTCGACCGCCGTGGCGGCCGGCCGGCGCACCAGGTGCAGCCGCCCGGCCGCGGACGCCTCCTGGACGGCGCCGTCGACGAGCGCGTAGAGGTCCTCGCCGCGCAGCATGCGGTAGCGCAGCGGCGTGACGTCCAGGGCGAGGCGCCCGCCGTCGGAGACGACCTCGACGGCGCCCCAGCTGCGCGCCACCGCGGGGGCGGCAGCGGGCGCCGCCTCCCAGAAGCACCAGGTCCGGTCCCGCGGCCGCGTCCCGTCCGGGCCGGGGGCGAGCCGCTCGACGTCGTCCACGAGCGCGACGCGCAGCGGCGCCGCGCGGGGCCGGCCGCGCAGCAGCCCGAGCGCCAGGTGGTGCAGCGCCACGAGCCCCGCGCCGCCGACCCCCACGAGCGCCGCGTCGACCCGCTCCGCGGCGCGGCCCGGGGCGGGGCCCCCGGCCGTTCCCCCGGCGGAGGGGGCGCCCGCGGTCGTCGTCACGGGCGCATCGTCGCGCACCGGCGGCGACGCGCCGGCGTCAGCCCTCGCAGACGAGCCCGTCGCGCAGGGCCTCGCCGTTCGCCCGCATCGCGGTGGCGTAGTCGGGGTCGACCGAGGTCTCGAGGGGCGAGAGCACGGCCGTGGTGACGCCGACCTCGTCCGCCAGGGTCCGGGCGACGCCGGTGGAGGTGACCTGGTCGAAGAAGACCGTCCGCACCCCCGCCGCGCGGACCTCCTCGGCGACGGCGCGCATGCGGGCCGGGGTGGGCTCGACGTGGGGGTCGACGCCCGTGATGCCCAGCTGCTCCAGCCCGTACCGGTCGGCGAGGTAGCCGAAGGCCTCGTGCGCCGTCACCAGCACGGCGCCCCGGCACGGGGCCAGCACCTCGGCCAGGTCCGCGTCGAGGGCCTCCATCTCGTCCGCGTACTCCCGAGCGCGCCGGGCGTACCCCTCCGCCCCGCCGGGGTCCGCCGCCGAGAGCTCGTCGGCGACGAGACCGGCGACGTCGGCGACGACCTCCGGGTCGAGCCAGACGTGCGGGTCGCGCTCGCCGCGGGGGTCGACCTGCGCCGCGTCGACCTCGCCGGGGCCCTCGCGCAGGGCCACGGCCTCGTCGACGGACGGGGAGAGGCCGCCGACGTGCACGACGACGTCCGCCTCCACGACCGCGGCGACCTGCTCCCCCGTCAGCTCCACGGCGTGCGCGTCGGCGCCGGCGGGCGCGGGGCCGGACGCGGTGACGTCCTCGCCGCCGACCCGCTCCACGACCTCGAGCATCGCCGGCGGCGTGGCGAGGACCGCCGGGCCGCCGGCCCCGGCCGCGCTGGCGGACGGGTCACCGGCCCCGCAGCCGGCCAGCGCCAGGGGGGTCAGCGCCAGGGCGGCCAGCGCCGCCGCGGTGGCGGGGCCCGCGCCCCGCCGCCGCGCGGCGCTCATCGGGTGCTCTCCTCGGCGGCCTCGTCCTCGTGCTCGTGGTCCTCGTGCTCGCCCTCGTGCGCGTGCTCGCCCTCGGGCGCGCCCTCGGCGGCGGTCCCCGTGGCGACGACGACCTCGTCCGGCACCTGCTCGAGCGCGGCGGTGGCGAAGACCTCGCCGGTCTCGACGTCGACCGCGTGCACCTCGCGGGTGGCGGGCTCGGTCACGTACGCCGTGCCCTCGTGGACGCGCAGCGCGGGGCGCGGCTCCTGCCAGTCCTCCGGCTCGGTCCACGCGGCGACGACCGGGATCGAGCGCTCGAGCTCGCCGGTCTCCTCGTCGACCACGTGCAGCGAGCCGTCGGTGCCGAGGACCAGGGCCTCGCCGTCCTCGCCGCGCCCGAGGGAGCGGAAGGTGTAGGAGGACGGCAGGTCCACCAGCTGCAGCTCGCCCGTCGCCGTGTCCGTCAGCGAGACCGTCTGCGTGGGCTCCGGCACCTCGGCGTCGGCGTCGCGCTTGTAGTCGCCGAGCACGACGGGCGAGGTGTCGCTGCCGGCCTGGTTGCCGATGCGGCCGTAGGCGTCGGGCGCGGCGACCTTGAGGAGCTCCTCGCCGCGGACGATGACGATCCCGTCCTCGCAGCCGACGACGGCCACCTCGTCGGCGGCGGTGGCCTCGCCGTGCATGCCCGGGCAGTCGTCGGTGCGGGCGATCTCGGCGCCGCCGGCGTCGCGCAGGACGATCGTCGAGCGCTCGTCCTCGGTGCCCTCGGTCGTCACCAGGCGGCCGTCGGCCATCTCGACCGCCACGCCGTGGTGGGCGGCGGGAGCCTCGACGACGCGCGCCTGCGCGTCGGGGTCGGCGATCGAGGCCGAGTCGACGACGACGGACGCGCCCGTGCCGTCGTCGAACAGGGCCGTCCGGCCGGCGTGGGTGACGACGTGCGCGGGCTTGACGGCCTCGTGCACGACGTCGGTGAGCACGGGGTCGGACGTGTAGTAGTGGCCGTGGTCGCCGTGCGGCTCCTCCCAGGTCCCGGCGTCGAGGACCTGGAAGCCGCCGGTCGTCGAGACGAGGACGTGGCGCCCGTCACCGGCCGCGTTGACCCGGTTGTACCCGGGCAGCTCCAGGTCCGCGACGGGCTCGAGGGTCGTCGCGTCGAAGACCCCGATGTCGCCGCCCTCGTAGGTGACGACCAGGCGCGGCGTGTCCGTCGCGACCTCGGTGGGCGCCGCGGGCGCGGCGGTCGCCCCGGACGGGCTGGACGACGAGGAGGGCGCGCCGGACGGGGCCGGCCTCGCGGCCGGGGACGCCCCCTCGGTGGCGCCGTCCCCGCAGGCGACGAGCGCGGCGAGCGGCAGGGCCAGGGCGGCGGTGAGGCCCAGGGGGCGGTGGAGGGACCGCTGGAGCGAGCGCCGGGACGGTCGGGCGGAGGTCGGTGTCGACATGCCGCCACCGTAGTCGTCAATGAGAACGGTTACCAACTAGCCTCCCGCCATGACCGCCACCGGACGCTCCTCCACCGCCCCCGCCGTCGCCGTGCACGGACGGGCCGACCTCGCCGACGTCCCGCTGCGCTGGGTGCTGGTGGCGGGCGACGAGGTGGGGGTGCTCCACCGCCTGGCCCGGGTCGTGCGCGGCACGCCGGGCGGGGTCCTCGTGCGCCTGGAGCACCTGCCCCCCGCGGCGCGGGGCGCGCAGGTCGGCGTCTCGCCGTGCGCCTGCTGCGGCGGCGCCCCCGCCGAGCTGGTCTGGCTGGGCGGGCTCAGGGCCGCCGACGTCGGCCTCGTCGCCGCGTGGATCGCCTCCGGTGCTCCGCAGGTGCCCGAGGAGCTGGCGCCGCGCGTCGTGGCCCTGACGGGCGCCACCGCCCGACCGAGCCGCACCTCCTGAGCGGCCCTCCTCGCCGCGCCGGGCGGTCGGCCCCGTCCCGACCTACCGTCGCCGGGTGCCCGAACCCCAGCGCGCCGTCCCCGCGGAGCCCGTGACGCCGACGGCGCCCCCGCTGCACGGCCCTGTCCTCATGGGCCAGTCCTGGTGCGACCTCGCCTTCCTCCACTGGGCGGTGCCGCCGGAGCGCGCGCAGCCGTGGATGCCCCCCGGCGTGCGCCCGGACGTCGTCGTCGGCCCCGACGGCGTCGAGCGCACCTACGTCGCGCTCGTCCCCTTCCGCCTCGTCGGCGCGGCCCCGGGGCGCGGCCCGGGGGTCCCGTGGCTGGGCACCTTCTGGGAGACCAACGTCCGGCTGTACTCGGTGGACGCCACCGGCCGCCGCGGCGTCGTCTTCGCCAGCCTCGACGCGAGCCGGCTCGGGGTCGTGCTCGGCGCCCGGGCGGCGTTCGGCCTCCCCTACCGCTGGGCCCGCATGCGCGGCGCCGAGCGGGTCCGCGACGGCGCGCGCGAGCTGGCCTGGACGGCCCGCACCCGCTGGCCCGGCCCCCGCGGGCTGCGCAGCAGCGTGGCCGTGCGCGTCGGCGACCCCCTGGCCGATGACGCCGACGACGCCGGTCTCGCCACCTTCCTCACCGCGCGCTGGGGCCTGCACACCGCCCACCTCGGCCGCACCTGGCACGTGCCCAACACCCACGGCACGTGGTCGCTGCGCCGGGCCGAGGTGCTGTCCCTCGACGACGAGCTGCTCGGCGCCGCCGGGTTCGGCGACCTGGCGCGGCGACCGCCCGACCACGTGGCCTTCGCCGAGCGGGTCGGCGTCCGCTTCGGCCTGCCCGGGAGCGCCCGCACCCCGCGCCCACCAGCCGCAGCGGCTCCGGGCGCCCCTGCCACACTCCCCGGACATGACCAGCCCTGAGCCGCTGCCGGACGGCGCCGCGCCCCTCACGCGCTCCCAGCGCCTCGACCGGCTGCCCTTCACGCGCCAGCACGGCAAGCTCCTCGTCGGCTCCGGCGTCGGCTGGGCGCTGGACGCCATGGACATCGGCCTCATCAGCTTCGTCATGGCCGCGCTGGCCGTGCAGTGGAGCCTGACGCCCGGGGAGCTCTCCGTCGTCGGGTCCATCGGCTTCGTCGGGATGGCCCTGGGCGCGACGCTCGGCGGCCTGCTCGCCGACCGCGTCGGCCGGCGCCAGGTCTTCGCCCTCACGCTCCTCGTCTACGGGCTCGCCACCGGCGCCGCGGCGCTGTCGACCGGCCTGGCGATGCTGCTCGTCCTGCGCTTCGTCATCGGCCTGGGCCTCGGCGCCGAGCTTCCCGTGGCCTCCACGCTCGTCAGCGAGTACGCGCCCGCCCGCCTGCGCGGGCGGGTCGTCGTCGCGCTCGAGGCCTTCTGGGCCGTGGGGTGGACGGCCGCCGCCGTCATCGGGTTCTTCGTCGTCGGCGCCTCCGACGACGGGTGGCGCTGGGCCTTCGCCATCGGCGCCGTCCCGGCCCTCTACGCCGTCGTGGTCCGCGCGGGCCTGCCCGAGTCGGTGCGCTTCCTCGAGCGGCGCGGCCGCACCGACGAGGCCGAGGCCGCCGTCCGCCGCTTCGAGCGCTCCGCGGGGGTCGACACGCCGTCGACGCCGGCGGCCCGCACCGGGGTGGACACCGCGCAGGGCGCCGTCGCGCGCAGCGGCGGGTCGGCGGCGGCGGAGGACGGCACGGGCTGGACGGCCCTGTGGTCGCGTCCGCTGCGCCGGCGCACCGCGGCCCTCTGGGCGGTGTGGTTCGGGATCAACTTCTCCTACTACGGCGCCTTCATCTGGCTGCCGTCGCTGCTGGTCGCCTCCGGCTACTCCCTGGTGCAGTCCTTCGGGTACACCCTGGTCATCACCCTCGCCCAGCTGCCCGGCTACGCCGCCGCGGGGGTGCTCGTGGAGACGTGGGGCCGCCGGCCCACGCTGGCGACCTTCCTCGTCGGGTCGACCGTGGCCGCCGTGCTGCTGGGCCAGGCCGACTCCCCGGCGACCATCATCGCCAGCGGCATGCTGCTGTCCTTCTTCAACCTCGGGGCCTGGGGAGCGCTCTACGCCATCACCCCGGAGGTCTACGGCACGGCCGTGCGCAGCACCGGTGCCGGCGCGGCCGCCGGCTTCGGCCGCATCGCCGCGATCCTCGCCCCCCTGTCGGTGCCGTTCCTCACCCGCCTCGGCGGCGACCCGGCCGTCTTCACCGTCTTCGGCGTCTTCTTCCTCCTCGCCGCGCTGGCGTGCTGGGGCCTGCCCGAGCTGCGCGGCCGCGCCCTCGAGGAGACCGCGCGCGAGCGCGTCGACGCCTGACCGGGAGGCGGGTCGCTGCGCCGGCACGGGCCCTCAGCCCGGCTCGACCTCCTCGCCCGCCTGGAGGCGCAGCGCCTCCAGCACGGCCACCACCACCGGCGAGGGGTCGGCCCGGCCTGAGCGGTGCACCACCGAGAGCCCGCGGGACCCGGCGTCGATGGAGCCCGCCGTCGCGCGGGCGCCCGGGTGCGGCAGGTGCGCGAGCGCCAGCTCGGTGACGACGGCGGCGCCGAGCCCCGCGCCGACGAGCGCGAGCATCGCCGAGGCCTCGGTGCAGGTGTGCCGCACGACGGGCTGCCGCCCGCCGGCCGCCGCCAGGCGGTCGAGCACCACGCGCGCCGCCTGGCCGGGGGGCGCCGCGACCCACGGCCGGGCGAGGAGCTCGCCCAGCTCGTCCGGGCGGGGCCAGGCCGCCGGGACGACGACCCGGTAGGCGTCGTGCATGAGGTCCTCTCCCGCGAGGCCGGGCACCGCGCGGGCGGCGTCCCCGAGGGCGCGCTCGACGAGCAGGAGGTCCAGGCGCCCCGCGCGCAGCGCGCGCAGGCCCGACGCCTCGTCGACCTCGACCACCTCCGGCTCGACGGCCGAGCCCGCGAGCGCGAGGGCGCCGACCGCCGGGGCGACGAGCCGGCGCAGCACCGTGGCGAACCCCCCGACCCGCACGGGCCCCGCGGCGGCGCCGCGCAGGGACGCCGTCTCCCGCTCGGCGAGCGCCAGCGCGTCGGCCACCTCCTCCGCGCGGTCGGCGAGGGCGTGGCCGGCCGCCGTCAGCTCGAGGGTGCGGCCGCCCCCGCGGCGGGACCGGTCGACGAGCGCGAGGCCCGCCTCCTGCTCCAGGCGGGAGACCGCCTGGGACACGGCCGAGGGCGTCAGGTGCAGCGCGCGGGCGGCCGGCAGCACCCCGCCCGCACGGCGGACGGCCCTCAGCACGAGCAGCCGCCGGGGGTCCAGGCTCATGAAGCGCTACTGAACCACAGCGCCTCTTCTCGTGACTCTCGTCGATCTCCGGCCGTGCCGACAACCTGCCTGTGGCACAGCACCTCGACCTCGCGCTCACCCTCGGCGGCTACCTCGGCGGCCTCCTCGTCCTCGCCGGCTACGCCCTCACCAGCAGCGGCCGGCTCGCCTCCACCTCGCCGGCCGCCCAGGCCGTGAGCACGACGGGGGCGCTCCTCCTGCTGGCCAACGGCGTCGCCCTCGCCGCCTGGGCGTCCGTCGGCGTCAACGCGGCCTGGATCGCCATCGGCGCGGTGGCGGTCTGGCGCGGCCGCGCCGGTCACGGGGCCCACGCGGACGCCGGCGCAGCCGGCAGCGCGCGTGTGCCCGTACAGCGCTTCTGCGACTGCGCCGACGGAGCCCCCGAGGTGTGGCCCGGCGACTGGGACGCCGCGGCGGAGCACCTCGCGACCGCCGCCGAGCCCCTCGCGGCGGCGTCGCCCGCGGCCGCCACCGCCTGCCCCCCGACCGCGCCGATGCCGGTCCTGGACCGGCCCCGCCCCTGAGGGCCGCCCGGCCGGCTCAGGCCAGGACGTCCTCGACCGGGGTCAGCGGGAGCCCGTGGGACTCGGCGACGCCGGCGCTCGTGACGGCGCCGGCCGCCGTCGTCAGCCCTCGCGCGAGGGCCGCGTCGCGGCGCAGGGCCTCGCGCCAGCCGCGCTCGGCGACCTCGACGACGTAGGGCAGCGTCACGTTGGTCAGGGCGTGGGTCGAGGTGTGCGGCACGGCGCCCGGCATGTTCGCCACGCAGTAGAAGACCGACCCGTGCACCGCGAAGGTCGGGTCGTCGTGCGTCGTCGGGCGGGTGCCCTCGAAGCAGCCGCCCTGGTCGACGGCGATGTCGACGAGCACGCTGCCCGGGAGCATGCGGGCGACGAGGTCGTCGGACACCAGCTTGGGCGCCCGCGCCCCCGGCACGAGGACCGCGCCGACGACGAGGTCGGCCCCCAGCACCGCGCGCTCGAGCTCCAGGGCGCTGGACGCCACCGTGCGCAGGCGCCCGGCGTAGAGCTCGTCGAGGTGGCGCATCTTCGCGATGTCGCGGTCCAGCAGGGTGACGTCGGCCCCCATGCCGACGGCGACCCGCGCGGCCGCGGCGCCCGAGACGCCGCCGCCGATGACGACGACGCTCGCCGGCCGCACCCCCGGCACACCGCCCATGAGCACGCCGCGACCCCCCTGGCTGCTCATCAGCGTGTGCGCCCCGACCTGCGGCGCGAGCCGCCCGGCCACCTCGCTCATGGGCGCGAGCAGGGGCAGGGAGCGGTCGGGCAGCTGCACCGTCTCGTAGGCGACCGCCGTCGTCCCGGCGGCCAGCAGCGCGTCGGTCAGCGGTCGGTCGGCCGCCAGGTGCAGGTAGGTGAGCAGCAGCAGGTCCTCGCGCAGGAAGCCGTGCTCGGACTCGACCGGCTCCTTCACCTTCAGCACCAGCTCGGCGCCCCACGCGTCCGCGGCGGCGGGCACGACCCGGGCCCCGGCGTCGGCGTAGGCGGCGTCGGGGATCGAGGAGCCCTCCCCCGCCCCCGACTCGACGAGCACCTCGTGGCCGCGGCCGACCAGCTCGTGGACGCCGCTGGGCGTGGCGGCCACGCGCAGCTCGCGGTTCTTGACCTCGCGGGGGATGCCGACCTGCATGGCGCTGCTCCTTCGCTCGCGGGCGCCGAGCTCCGGGTCAGGGCTCCGGCTCCCGAGGTCGCGGCCCGGGGTCCGGACCCTGCCGAGGGCCACGGCGGCCGACGGGGCCTCATGGTGGCACCCGGCTCGGCGCTGCGGCACCGACGGCCCGGCTCCTCGGCGACGCTCGACGGCCGCCCGCGGCCTCAGGCGGGGGCGGCGCCGACGGTGCTCTCCCGCACCACGAGCCGGTGCGGCGCCTCGACGGCGCGCGGCGGCAGGTCCGGGTCGGCCATCCGGGAGACGAGCAGGCGCAGGGCCGCCTCGGCCATGACGGAGCGGTCGATCGCCACGGTCGTCAGCGTCGGCGTGCTGTAGGCGCTCTCCGCGACGTCGTCGACCCCCACGACGGCGACGTCCTCGGGCACCCGCACGCCGTGGCGCCGCAGCGCGCGCATCAGGCCGAGGGCGAGCACGTCGTTCATCGCGAGGACGCCGTCGACCTCCAGCCCGGCCCGGCGGGCCGCCACGAGGCGCTCACCGGCCGCCTCGCCGTCCTCGCGCGTCCAGTCCTCGACCCCGAGCAGGAGGTCGCCGCCGTGGGGCAGCCCGGCCGCCGCGAGCGCGGAGCGGTAGCCCTGCAGGCGCTGGCTGGCCGTGTCGTGCAGCGTGGCCTTGACGCCGAGCGCGGCGACGCGGCGCCGGCCCACCTCGACCAGGTGGCGGGTGCCCAGCGCGGCGACGGCGACGCTGTCGATGCCGACGCAGTCCACCGGGACGCCGGCCGCGTGCTCCCCCAGCAGGACCACGGGCGTGCCGGGGACGGCCACCAGCTCGTCGGCCGACATCTCGAGCGGGGAGAAGACGAGGCCGTCGGCGAAGCGCGTCGGCAGCCCGGCGGCCACCTCGCGCTCGCGCTCGACGTCGCCGTCGGTCTGCTCGACGGCGACGGCGAGGCCGTGCGCGCGAGCGGTGCGGACCAGCCGGCTCGCCAGGTCGGCGAAGAACGGCATGTCGATGCCGGGGACGGCCACGGCGACCATCCCGGTGCGGCCCTGCCGCAGCTGGCGCCCGGCGGCCTGGGGCCGGTAGCCCAGCGCGTCGATGTGCTCCTGGACCCGCTGGCGCATCCCGGGGCTGACGTGCGCGTAGCCGTTGACGACGTTGGAGACCGTCTTGGGCGACACGCCGGCGGCCAGCGCCACGTCGCGCACGGTCGTCGGTCGTCGGGCAGCCACGCCGCGATGATGCCGGACGACGCCACCCGCCACCGACGACCGCGCCATCTGGACCGGTCGAGCGCGCCTTGACAGGCGCCGTCGGCGCGGAGCACTCTTCGCCAACCTTTTACATCGTTGTAGAGGCAAGGGAGACCGACCGATGACGCTGGACCCCGTCCGCGACCGAGCGCTGAGCCGCCGGTCATTCCTCAGAGCCTCGGCCGTGGGGGCCGGTGCGCTGGGCGCCACGTCGCTCGCCGGGTGCGGATCCGTCGCACCCGGAGGCACGACACCGCTCGCCTACTGGAACTTCTTCACCGGCGGCGACGGCGCCCGCATGGTCGACCTGATCAACTCCTACCGCGCCGAGGCGCCCGACGTGGACGTCACGGCGACCACGCTGGAGTGGGGCTCGCCCTACTACACGAAGCTGGCGATGGCGGTCGAGGGCGGCCGCGGGCCCGACCTCGCGACCCTGCACGCCTCGCGGCTGGAGACCTTCGGCCTCAACCTCGTCGACTCCTGGGACTTGGCCGAGCTCGAGGCCCGCGGCATCACCCTCGACCAGTTCCCCGAGCCGGTCGTGGAGCGCGTGACCCTCGACGGCGAGCTCAAGGCGCTGCCGCTCGACACCCACCCGCTCGTGCTCTTCTACAACACGCGCATCTGCGAGGAGGCCGGCCTGCTCGCCCCCGACGGCTCGCTGGCGCCGATCCAGGGCGCCGAGGCGTTCCTGGACGCCGGCCGACGGGCCGCCGAGGTGACCGGCGCCAACGGCATCGCCTACGGCACCAACGACGCCCTGGCCTCCTTCATGCTCTTCTGGTCGGTCTTCAACCAGCTCGGCGGGGAGATGTCGTTCCCCGAGGGCGGTCCCGCCGTGGTCGACCGGGAGGCGATGGTCGGGGCGATGGACTTCATCGCCACCATGTGCGACGGCACCATCGCCTCCAAGACGCAGGACGGCGCCGGCGCCCCCGCGGCGTTCGCCAGCGAGCAGGCGGGCTTCCTGCTCATCGGCCCGTGGGAGGTCGCGACCGCGCAGACGGCCGGCATCCCGTTCTCGATGACGCAGTTCCCGGCGCTCTTCGGCGACACCGCCTACTGCCGCGCCGACAGCCACAGCCTCGTCCTGCCCACGCAGCGGAGCACCGAGCCCGAGGTCCGCGCGAAGGCCTACGACATGGCGGTCTCGCTGCTCCGGAACAGCCTGTCCTGGGCGGAGGGCGGTCACATCCCGGCCCTGTCCGAGGTGGCCGAGAGCCCCGAGTACCTCGCCCTCGACCCGCAGTCCAACTACCGCGGCGCCGCCCAGGTGGCCGCCTTCGACCCGGCCGTCTACTTCGCCGGCTCCGGGTCGACCTTCATGTCGCGCGCCGGCCAGTCGCTGCAGGGCGTCGGCACGGGGGCGCTCACGCCCGACCAGGGCGCGGACGACCTCATCGCCTGGATGGACGACCAGCTCGCCCTCGGGAGCCCGCTGTGAGCGCCGTCGGCAGCAGCGTGCAGACGACCGTCCCCACCCCGGCCGCCGAGGTCGACGGCCGCGCGGCCGGTCGCCGCCGCGGGCCCACCCTGACGGCGGGCCGGGGCGGCTTCTGGTTCGTCCTGCCCTTCCTCGTCGTCTACGCCCTCTTCACGCTCGTCCCGATCGTCTACGGGCTGTTCCTCAGCTTCTTCGACACGAGCCTCGTCGGCACGACGTCGAACTTCGTCGGCCTCGAGAACTACGCCCGCCTGATCGGCGACGGCGAGGTGTGGCGGACCCTCGGCATCACGCTCCTGTTCACCGTGCTGAGCACCATCCCGCTCGTGCTGCTCTCGCTCGTCATGGCGCTGCTCGTGCACACGGGCACCCGCGGCCAGTGGTTCTGGCGCTTCGCCTACTTCGCGCCGTTCCTGCTGCCCGTCGCGACCGTCACGCTCATCTGGCAGTGGCTCTTCCAGGGCGACTTCGGCCTGCTCAACGGGCTGCTCGGGCTGGTCGGCCTGCCCGACGTCGGGTGGCTCTCCGACCCCGACTGGGGCCTGTGGTCCGTGGTCATCCTCACCGTCTGGTGGACGGTCGGCTTCAACTTCCTGCTGTACCTCGCCGCGCTGCAGGGCATCCCGCAGAACGTGTACGAGGCCGCGGCGATCGACGGCGCGGGCGGCTGGCGCCGGCTGGTCTCGATCACCCTCCCGCTGCTCAAGGTGACGACCGGGCTCGTGCTCACCCTGCAGGTGCTCGCCTCGCTGAAGCTCTTCGACCAGGCCTACATCCTCTACGTCGGCAGCGGCGGACCGGGCGGCGTCGCGGCGCCGATCCTGCAGTACGTCTACGACACCGGCTTCGTGAACTACCGGCTCGGGTACGCGTCGGCGATCTCCTACATGTTCTTCGCCCTGATCATCATCGTCTCGCTGGCCCAGGCCTGGATCAGCAGCAGGAGGAGGAGGTCCTGATGGCCACCGCCACGACCGGGCGGGACATCGCCCGTCCGGACCGCACGACCCAGCGCGGTCGCAAGAGCCGCGAGGGCGTCTCGCTCGCGCAGCGCGGCTCGCTCGTCAGCAGGACCGCCATCGCCACCGCCCTCACGGTCCTGGCCGCCCTGTGGCTCGCCCCGCTCGCCTGGGCGCTGCTCACCTCGCTCAAGCGCGAGGCGGACACCACCACCGTCCCCCTGGAGGTCGTGCCCGAGGCCGGGTTCACCCTCGAGGCCTACACGCGGGTCCTCGGCAACGACAACATCATCACCTGGTTCATCAACAGCACGGTGGTGACGGTCGTCGTCACGGTCCTCACGCTGGCGCTCGCGACGACGGCGGCCTACGGCTTCTCCCGCACCCGCTTCCGCGGGCGGAACTTCCTCTTCGCGCTCACCATCGCGGGGATCATGGTCCCGCCCCAGATCCTCATCGTCCCGCTGTACCGCCAGGTGACGGCCATGGGGCTCGCGGACACCTACGCGGGGATCATCCTCCCGCAGCTCGTCGTGCCCGCCATGGTCTTCATCCTCAAGAAGTTCTTCGACGGGATCCCCGCCGAGCTCGAGGAGGCGGCCCGCGTCGACGGCGCCGGCCCCTTCCGCATCTTCTGGCAGATCGTCATGCCGCTGTCGCGCTCGATCGTCGCGGCCGTCGGGATCTTCGTGTTCATCGGCGCCTGGAACAACTTCCTGTGGCCGTTCATCATCATCAGCGACCCCGACCTGATGACCCTGCCCGTCGGCCTCGTCCAGGTCCGCTCCAGCTTCGGCGTCCAGTACGCGCAGGTGATGGCGTCCGCGCTGCTCGCCGGCCTCCCGCTGATCATCATCTTCATGCTGTTCCAGCGGCAGATCGTGCGCGGCGTCGCCACGACCGGCCTCGGCGGCACCTGAGCCGCCCCGCCCGCGCCCCGCGCGGAGCCACCCGACCAGCACCACGCCCCCTCCCGGAAGGACCCCCGTGCCGCACGCACGCCTGACCCTCGGGCCCGACTTCGTCGTCGGTCCCGTCCCGCGCCGCCTGTTCGGCTCCTTCGCCGAGCACATGGGCCGCTGCATCTACACCGGCATCTTCGAGCCGGACCACCCCACCGCCGACGAGAACGGGCTCCGCCAGGACGTCCTGCAGCTCACCCGCGAGGTGGGCCCCACGGTCGTCCGCTACCCCGGCGGCAACTTCGTCTCCGGCTACGACTGGGAGGACGGCGTCGGGCCCCGCGAGGAGCGCCCCCGCCGCCTGGACCGCGCGTGGCGGACGATCGAGACCAACCAGTTCGGCCTCGACGAGTTCGCCACCTGGGCCGAGAAGGTCGGCACCGAGGTGATGATGGCCGTCAACCTCGGCACCCGCGGCATGCAGGAGGCCTGCGACCTCCTCGAGTACGCCAACCACGCCTCCGGCACGCGGCTGTCGGACCTGCGGCGGGCGCACGGGCGCCAGGACCCGTACGACTTCAAGCTCTGGTGCCTCGGCAACGAGATGGACGGCCCCTGGCAGACCGGCCACAAGACGGCCCACGAGTACGGGCGCCTCGCGGCGGAGACGGCGCGCGCCATGCGCACCGTCGACCCGACCATCGAGCTCGTCGCGTGCGGCAGCTCCAGCCGCGCGATGGCGACCTTCGGCGAGTGGGAGCGCGTCGTCCTCGAGCACACGTACGAGGACGTCGACTACATCTCGGCGCACGCGTACTACGAGGAGAAGGACGAGGGCGAGGACACCTTCGGCGACTTCCTCGCCTCGGCGAAGGACATGGACGCCTTCATCGAGGAGGTCGTCGCGACGGCCGACGCCGTGCGGGCCCACGGCCGGCACAAGAAGCACATCGGCATCAGCTTCGACGAGTGGAACGTCTGGTACCAGACGCGCTGGCAGAACAGCGACCGCGCCAACGCCCGCACCGCGTGGGACGTCGCCCCGCGCGTCATCGAGGACGAGTACACGGTGACCGACGCCGTCGTCGTCGGCACGCTGCTGAACTCGCTGCTGCGCCACGGGGACAGGGTCGCCGTGGGCGCCCAGGCCCAGCTCGTCAACGTCATCGGCCTCCTGCGCAGCGAGGAGGGCGGGCCGGCCTGGAAGCAGACCATCGCCCACCCCTTCGAGCAGATGCGGCACCGGGCGACGGGCGAGATCCTCGACGTCCGCACGACGGGCGACCGGGTCTCCACGTCCCGCTTCGACGACGTCGACCTCGTCGACGCCTCCGCCACCTGGGACGCCGGCGCCCGCGCCGGCGACTCGGGCGAGGGCGTGCTGAGCCTCTTCCTCGCCAACCGCTCCCAGCACGAGGCCGCCGAGGTCGAGGTGCCCCTGGCCGCCTTCCCGGGCGAGCTGCGGGTGGCCGAGGCGCTCGTGCTCAGCGCGGGCGAGGGCCAGGACCGCCACACGGCCAACACCGTCGACGCGCCCGACGCCGTCGGCCTGCGCCCGCTGCGCGACGTCGCTGTCACCGACGGCAGCGCGCGCATCACCCTGCCGCCGCTGTCCTGGGCGGTCGTGCAGCTGGCGACGGCGCGCGGCTGACCCTCCCGAGGGCCCTCCCGGGACGGGCGCGAACCGCCCGTCCCGGGACGCACCACCCGGACCACCCGACGCCCCCGTGCGGCTCACCGCCGCGCGGGGGCGGCGCCGCGCACAGCGCTGCCACGATGGGCCGGTGACCGAGACGCCCAGCACCGAGACGCCCGGGCGCGCACCGGTCATGACCGACGTCGCCCGCCGCGCCGGCGTCTCCCACCAGACCGTCTCGCGCGTGCTGAACGGGCACCCGAGCATCCGCCCGGAGACCCGCGAGCGCGTGCAGCGCGCCATCGACGACCTCGGCTACCGCCGCAACCGCGCAGCCCGGGCCCTGGTCACCCGGCGCACCCTCACGATCGGTGTCGTCGCCTCGAGCACGCCGCTGTTCGGCCCGTCGAGCACGCTGCACGGCGTGGAGCGCGCCGCGCACGCCGCCGGCTACGCCACGATCCTCTCGACGTCGGACACCACCGGCCGCGACGGCGTCCTCGCGTGCGTCGCCCAACTGGCCGACCGCGGCGTGGACGGGCTCGTGCTGACGGCGCCGCTGCACGAGGTGCCCGACCTGCGCGAGCACCTGCCGGCCGACCTGCCCACGGTGTGCGCCACCGGCGGCCCCGTCGCGGGGCTGCCCTCCGTGCACGTCGACCACCGGGCCGGCGCACGGGCGGCCACCGACCTGCTGGTGGGCCTGGGGCACCGCGAGGTCCGCCACGTCGGCGGCTCGCCCGGCTGGTTCGAGGCCGCCGAGCGCGAGGGCGGCTGGCGCGACGCGCTCGAGGCGGCGGGCGTCGCGCCCTCCCCCGTGCTGACGGGCGGCTGGAGCGCCTCCGAGGGCTACGCCGCGGGGCTCGCGCTGGCCGACGACCCCGCCGCCACGGCCGTCGTCGCCGCGAACGACCAGCTGGCGCTCGGCCTGCTGCGCGCCCTGGGCGAGCGCGGCGTCGACGTCCCGGGCCGGGTGTCGGTCGCCGGCTTCGACGACGTCCCCGAGGCGGGCTACCTCTCCCCGCCGCTGACGACCGTCCGCCAGGACCTCGCCCGCGTGGGTCGCGAGGCCGTGCACCTGCTCCTCGCGCGGCTCCGGGACGCCGACGTCCCGACCGCCGAGTGCTCCGTCGTCGCACCGCGCCTCGTCGTCCGCGCCAGCACCGGGCCCGCGCCCGCGCCCGTCTGAGCCGATCCCTCCGTCACCAGGCTGACCGACGTCCCTGGGCAGTACACCTGGAGGAGAACTTCACCTAGGCGCAGTGCCACCTTGACGAGTTGAGCGTGGTTTAGCAAGGCTCGATAAAGTCTGCTCAACTGGCTAAGGTGTCAGCGTGGACCGAGCTACGAACCCCTACACACCGAACGCAGGAGCACCGCCGCGCTACCTCGCCGGTCGCCGCGCAGAAGTCGAGGACTTCCGTGTCCTGCTGCGCCGTCTCAGCCGCGGGTACACGGAGCAGTCCGTCGTGGTCACTGGCCTGCGGGGCGTCGGGAAGACGGTCCTGCTGGGTCAGTACCAGGCCGTCGCAGCCGACGAGGACTGGGTCGCCATCGACGCCGAGGTCTCCAAGAACACGCCTTTCGGGCCACAGCTCGCCAACCTCGCACGCCGCGCACTCCTCCAGGTCTCGCCGAAGGCTCGATGGGGCTCACGCGCACGGATCGCCGCGGGCGTCATCAAGTCGTTCTCCCTGACGGTCCAGCCGGACGGCTCCCTGACCGGCGGGCTCGACGTCGAGGCGGAACACGGTCGGGCGGACACCGGCAACCTCAACGACGACCTCGCTGACGTCTTCGAGGCGCTCGGCGCCGCGGCTCGCGAGCGGGACCGAGGCGTCGTCTTCCTCTTCGACGAGGTGCAGTTCCTCTCCAAGGCGGAGCTGGAAGCGCTCATCGGAGCGGTGCACCGCACCGTCCAACGCCAGCTCCCGGTGACCTTCGCGGGGGCCGGACTTCCCCAGCTGCCCGGGCTGGCCGGTGACGCCAAGTCGTACGCGGAGCGGCTGTTCAAGTTCCCCGAGATCGGACCGCTCCCCCCGGAGGCTGCCGCGGAAGCCCTCGTCGAGCCCGCGCGCGCCGAGGGCGTCACCTTCGCCGCCGCCGCCGTCGCCGACGTCGTGCGCTACACCGATGGCTACCCATACTTCATCCAGGAGTTCGGCAGGGCCGTGTGGGACGTCGCTGAGGGACCCACCATCACGGCCGACGACGCACGTGCGGCAGAGGCCCTCGTCGAGGCCGAGCTCGACAGCTCCTTCTTCCGGAGTCGGGTCCAGCGGTCGACCCCCGAGGAGCTGCGCTACATGCGCGCGATGGCCGA
Source organism: uncultured Pseudokineococcus sp. (assembly GCF_947495735.1). Taxonomy (GTDB): domain Bacteria; phylum Actinomycetota; class Actinomycetes; order Actinomycetales; family Quadrisphaeraceae; genus Pseudokineococcus. The sequence goes on along the minus strand of NZ_CANMAA010000016.1, from coordinate 15,379 downwards.
GCTGGGAGCGGAGGCGCAGAAGGCGTCTGACGTCGCCGAGGTGCTCGGCAAGGCCTCAGAGCAGGTGGCGCCCCTGCGCGCCCGCCTGATCAGCAAGGGCCTGCTCTACACACCCCGGTACGGCTACGCCAAGTTCACCGTCCCGCAGTTCGACCGCTTCATGAACCGCTACATGGCCTTGGACGACGTCCCGCCAGCGTGACGGCAGGTGTCGCGCTCACTTGGTTCGGACCTTTCGGCGCTCCACACGTGCACTAACTCGTCCGGTGCCGAAGACATCCGCAGGCTCGCCGGATCGGGACGACAGACGTCTACCGGTCGACATGCCCATGCCCTCTCCGACGTCCGGCGTGACGTGTCCGGCCGACGCGGCGAGATCGAGCCCATGACCGACACCCGCCGCCTCGTGGACGAGCTCTCGTCGTACTGCGACGTCCCGGTCGCCCGCGGCCGGAGCGCGTCGAGTCCGAGCGGTTCCGCACCTTCCCCCACGACGAGCTCGTCGCCCCCGACAAGGCCGACTCGACATCACCTGGCTGTGCGACGCCTCGCTGGAGGACCTCGACTCGCTGCCGGCGCCGGAGGTCATCGCCCGGGAGATCGTCGAGGACCTCACCACGGCGCTCGCGGAGTTCGAGGCCGTCGCCGCGGCGCTCGAACGTCCGCCGCCGAGAGAGACGACGTCGAAGCGCCTGTCATCGACTGAGACAGGCCCTCTCGGCTCTCCTCGGCCGCGGACCCGGCCCACCGGCGGTGCGCCATGATGGCCGTCCTGCCACGAGACGACGCGGTCCGGCCGGGCCGGCACGAGCGAAGGAGCGCACCCATGGCGACGGAGGCACGAGAGGCGATCACCGAGGGGCGGACCGCGCTCGGCATCGAGCTCGGCTCGACCCGCATCAAGGCGGTCCTCGTCGGCCCCGACCACGAGGTGCTCGCCACCGGCGGCTCCTCGTGGGAGAACCAGCTCGTCGACAAGCGGTGGACCTACTCCGTCGACGACGTCTGGGCGGGCGTGCAGAACTGCGTCGCCGAGGTCGCGGCCGACGTGCGCGAGCGCCACGGCGTGCCGCTGGAGCAGATCGGCGCCCTGGGCGTCTCGGCGATGATGCACGGCTACCTGGCGCTCGACGCCGACGGCGAGCTGCTGGTGCCCTTCCGCACCTGGCGCAACACGAGCACCGGCCAGGCCGTCGAGCGCCTCAGCGAGGCGCTGGACTTCAACGTCCCCCACCGCTGGTCGATCGCGCACCTGTACCAGGCCGTCCTCGACGGCGAGGAGCACCTGGACCGCCTCACCGCCGTCACCACCCTCGCCGGGTACGTGCACCGCCGGCTGACGGGTGAGCACGTGCTCGGGGTCGGCGACGCCAGCGGCGTCTTCCCGATCGAGGCCGGCCCGGACGGCCCGCGCTACGACGCCGCGCGGCTCGAGACGACGCAGCGCCTGGTCGACGAGGCCCTGCCCGACGGCGTCGTGCTGCGCCTCACCGAGCTGCTCCCGCGCGTCGCGGTGGCCGGCGAGCGCGCCGGCGAGCTCACCGCGGACGGCGCCCGCCTGCTCGACCCGAGCGGGACGCTGCAGCCGGGTGCGCTCGTCTGCCCGCCCGAGGGCGACGCCGGCACCGGCATGGTCGCCACGGGCTCGGTGGCCCCCCGCACCGGCAACGTCAGCGCGGGCACGAGCATCTTCGCGATGGCCGTGCTGGAGGGCCCGCTGGCCCAGGTGCACCCCGAGCTGGACCTGGTCACCACGCCCGCCGGCGACCCCGTGGCGATGGTCCACTGCAACAACGGCGCCAGCGAGCTCGACGCCTGGGCGGGGCTCTTCGCGCAGTTCGCCGCGGCGATCGGCGCTCCCGCCGACGACGCCACGGTCTTCGGGGCCCTCTTCCGGGCGTCCCTGGACGGGGCCCCCGACGGCGGCGGGATGCTCGCCTACAACTACCTCTCCGGCGAGCCCATCACCGAGCTCGACGAGGGCCGCCCGCTCTTCCTGCGCGTGCCGGGCAACCCGCTCGACCTCGCCACCTTCATGCGCACGCAGCTGTACTCAGCCTTCGCGACGCTGAAGATCGGCATGGACGTGCTGGCCGGCGAGGGGGTCCGGCTGGACGGGATGTTCGCCCACGGCGGCATGTTCAAGACGCAGGGCGTCGCCCAGCGCCACCTCGCCGCGGCCATCGCCACCCCGGTCTCCGTGGGCGACATCGCCTCCGAGGGCGGCGCCTGGGGCGCCGCGGTGCTGGCCGCCTTCGCCGCCGGTGGGGGCGGGCAGTCCCTCACCGACTACCTCGCCGACCGGGTCCTCGCCGGCGCGCGGATCGACACGGTGGAGCCCGACCCCGACGACGTCGCGGGCTTCGACGCCTTCCTGCAGCGGTACGTCGCCGCCCTGCCGGTGCAGCGGGCAGCGGTCGCCTCGACCGGGCACTGACCTCGACCCGGCGCTGACGGGGCGGCGCGCTGAGGGGGCGGTCCGCCGCGCCCTCAGCGCGCACCTGCGGTGGCGCGGGTCAGTCGACGACGGCGCAGGCGACCCGGGTGCCCGAGTCGCCGGTGTCCAGGGTGTCCTGGTCGGGGCCCTCGGGGGCGTAACGCTCGGGGACGTTCGCGAAGTTGTCCGCGCCCGAGTGCACCATCACGGCGCTGCCGTCGGCGTCGGTGATGTCGTCGACGGTGAAGCCGTCGGTGACGAACATCATCTCCGCTTCCCCGGCCTCCGTGACGTACAGGGACGGCAGGTCTCCGGAGTGCGAGCCGTGGTCGCCCTCGTCGACGCCGAGGTGGCCGCCGGCGGACAGGAAGTCGCCCGTCATGGCGGGGTCGGCCGGGCTCTGGCTGTCCGGCTCGCACAGGCCGACGCCGTGCACGTGCAGCCCGTGGAAGCCGGGCTCGAGGCCGCTCGCGGTCACGGTGACCACCGTCCCCTCGGGGGTGGAGTCCATCTCGACGGTCCCCACCTCCTCCCCGGCCGGGTCCACGAAGGTCGTCGACACGGCGGCCTCGCCGCTCGCACCCGGGTCGGCGCCCGAGCCCCCGGCTGCGCCCTCCATCGACCCGCCCGTCTCGGTCGGCTCGCTGCCGGCGGCGTAGTCCGTCTCCGGCGTCGAGGCCTCGTCCTCACCGCCGCAGGCGGCGACGAGGAGCAGGGACAGGCCGGCCGTGAGGGCCAGGGGTGCGCGACGCATGGGTGCTCCAAGGGGCAGACCGGGATCTTCGGGACCCCTCCGAGTCTGCGGGGCGCAGCCGGACCTGTCCTGGTGGGCCGTCCGCCGTGCCCGGACCGCCCCGGGGCGATCGCGCGACGCGACGCTCCTCGACCGGGCCGGGCCGGACGCCGAGAGGGCCGGCACCCGTGTGCGGGTGCCGGCCCTCCCGGTTGGCGCTGGTGGAGCGCGTCGCGCCCCGCGACCGTCAGTGGTCGGTGGCGTCCTTGGCCTTCTCCGTCTGCTGACGGGCGGCGCCCATCGACTGGTCCTTCTGGCCCTGGCCGGTGAGCTCGGCGTCGTCGGTCTTCTCGCCGACGGCCTCCTCGGCCTTGCCGACCGTCTGCTGCACCACGTTCTTCGCCTTGTCGACTCCGGACATGTCGCCTCCTGCGTCTCGATCTGCGGGTACACCGCCGACGCTACGAGCCGTGCGGCGCTGCCGCGCGTCGAGACGAGCGGGCGACCACGGCGGTGCGGTCGCACCGATCGCGCCGGGACGGCGCGCACCGGTGGCGACAGCCGGGTGTCCCACTGCGTGCTGGCGAGCCGCCGCTCGGTGTGCCCCAGCAGGTCGAAGACCTCGCCGGCGAGGTAGGCCGTGGTGCCCCGGTCGACCCTCCTGCGTCGGAGCACGCCCGCCTCGGCCAGCTCCTCGAGACCGCCCCGGGGCGACGACGTGAGAGGTGTCGAGGAGTCCTCGGACTGCCACCGCCGAGCGCACCAGACCGCCACGACGACCCCCTTGACCGGTTTCCCTCGACGCCCTGCCTGCGGGTGGAGGTTCGACGTCCAGACCTGCACAGAGGCGGTTCCCGTGCGGGCTTCCTCGTGAGAGCACGACGCCCCGCCCACCGCTCGGGTGGACGGGGCGTCGAGGACGGGCGGGGCTCAGAAGCCCATGGCCATCCGGTGGTAGACGGCGTTCCAGCGCAGCTCGTCGCGGAAGCGGCGGGGCCGGGTGTCGGCGTCGATGACGGCGAGCTCGACGCCGAGGGCCTCGGCGAGGTCCGCGACGGCGTCCGTCGTCAGGGCGGACGACATCACCGTGTGGTGCGGCGCGCCGGCGTGCAGCCAGCACTCCGCCGACGTGCGCAGGTCCGGCTTCGGCTCCCAGACGGCGCGGGCGACGGGCAGGTTCGGCAGCGGCTCGTCGGGCTCGACGACGTCGACCTCGTTGAGCGTGAGCCGGAACCGGTCCCCCATGTCGGACATCCCGAGGATGACCGCGGGCCCGGGGACGGAGTCGAAGACGAGCCGCACCGGGTCCTCGCGGTCGCCGATGCCGAGCGGGTGCACCTCGCACGAGGGGGTGTCCGCCGCGATGGACGGGCACACCTCGAGCATGTGCGCGCCGAGGATCTTCTGCTTCCCCGGGCGCAGCTCGTAGGTGTAGTCCTCCATGAAGGACGTCCCGCCCGGCAGCCCCTCGGCCATGGCCTTGAGGGTGCGCAGGAGCGTCGCCGTCTTCCAGTCGCCCTCGCCGGCGAAGCCGTAGCCCTCGGCCATGAGCCGCTGGACGGCGATGCCGGGCAGCTGGCGCAGCGAGCCGAGGTCCTCGAAGTTCGAGGTGAACGCGCGCTGGCCCCCGGCCTCGAGGAAGGTGCGCAGCCCGACCTCGATGCGCGCGGCCTCGCGGAGCGACTCGTGGCGGTCGGCCCCGCGGCGCAGCTCGGGCGCCACGCGGTAGGTCGCCTCGTACTCGTCGGCGAGGGCGTCCACCTGCGCCTCGGTGGCGTCGTCGACCGAGGCCGTGAGCGCGTTGACGCCGTGGGCGTTGACGGTGACTCCGAGGCGGGCCTGCGCGTCGACCTTGTCGCCCTCGGTGACGGCGACGTCGCGCATCGTGTCGCCGAAGCGGGCCACGTGCAGCGAGCGGAGCTCGGCCCGGCCGACGGCCGCCCGGGTCCAGGAGCCGACGCGGGCGGTCACCGACGGGTCGGAGACGTGGCCGACCACGGTGGTGCGCGGGACGCCGAGGCGCGACTGGATGTACCCGAACTCGCGGTCGCCGTGGGCGGCCTGGTTGAGGTTCATGAAGTCCATGTCGAGGCTCGCCCACGGCAGGGCGGCGTCGGCCTGGGTGTGCAGGTGCAGCAGGGGGACGTCGAGCACCTGGAGCCCGGCGATCCACATGCGCGCCGGCGAGAACGTGTGCATCCACGCGACGAGGCCGATGCAGTGGTCGTTCGCGGAGGCGTCCTGGCACATCCGCCGGATCGAGTCCGAGTCGGTGAGCACCGGCTTCCACACGACCTTGACGGGGACGTCGGAGGAGGCGTCGAGCTCCTCGGCGACGCGGCGGGACTGCTCAGCCACCTGCTCGAGCGTCTCGGGGCCGTAGAGGCCCTGGCTGCCGGTGACGAACCAGACCTCCCTCTCGGCGAGCGCGGACCTCATGCCGTGACCTCCTGGTCGGTGGAGCTGCTGGGACGCTGGCCGTACACGTTCTGGTAGCGGTCGTACAGGCTGTCGATCGCCTCCTGCGGGATCGGCACGCACTCGCCGAGCGCCCGGGCCATGTGCACCGAGCGGGCGACGTCCTCGCACATGACCGCGGCCTTGACCGCGCTCTTGGCGTCCTTGCCGATCGTGAAGGTGCCGTGGTTCTGCATGATCACCGCCTTGGAGCGGTGGCCCGTCAGCGTCTCCACGACACCGCGCCCGATGTCCTCGCCGCCGATGAGCGCGAAGGGCCCGAGCGGGATGGGCCCGCCGAACTCGTCGGCCATGGCCGTGAGCACGCAGGGGATCTCCTCGGCGCGCGCGGCCCAGGCGCAGGCGTAGGTGGAGTGCGTGTGCACCTGGCCGGCCACCTCGGGCATGTGCCGGTAGACGTAGGCGTGCGAGCCGGTGTCGGACGACGGCGACCGGGACGGGTCCACGGCCTCGCCGTCGAGCGTGCAGAGCACCATCGACTCGGGGGTCAGGTCGTCGTAGGAGACGCCGGACGGCTTGATGAGGAACAGGTCGGCGCCGGGCACGCGGGCCGAGACGTTGCCCCCGGTCCAGACGACCAGCCCGTAGCGGACCAGCTCGGCGTGCAGGGTGACCAGCTCGCCCCTCAGCCGGTCGATGTGCCCGAGCACCTCGGGGGTGAGCTCGAGTCGTGCGCTCATGCGTCGCTCCTCTTCGTCGCGGTGACGCTCGGCGGGATGGCGGTGATGTTAGCGATCACAGGACGCCGCACGCCAACGCCGCCGTCGCGCTGGCCGAGACGGGACGCGCTCCTCTTGCCGAGCGGCGCGCCCGCCCGCAGAGTTGCCCCAGGTGGCGCACGCGGCGCCCTCGACCAGGGGAGGCGAGATGTACCTCCAGCAGCGCGGTCGGCGCGGTCCGGCGCTCGGGCCCGTGACCACCTGCGCCTCGGTGATGGTCCTCGCCTCGACGGCGACGCTCGTGCTCGCCGCCCTCGCGGCGCCGGCGCTCGCGGTGCAGCTGGTCGCGGCCCTCGCCGTCGCCGGCCTCGTCGGCACCCGCCTCACCGTGGGCCGCGCCCGCGCGTGGTGGTCGCGTCCCGTGCCCGGGGCGCGGCGCCGCACCGCCCGGTAGGGCCGCCCGGCGCGCGTCGCCACCGGCTCAGGAGACGACGGCGTAGAGCGCGAGCACGAGGCCGAAGGCCATGAAGCCCACGGCCGTCGCCTGCACCGTCCACGTCTTCAGCGTCGTCGCCGTGTCCAGGCCGAGGAAGCGGCCCACCAGCCAGAACCCCGAGTCGTTGACGTGGGAGAACGTGATGGCGCCGGCCACGGTGCCGACGACCACGCAGGCCAGCGCGACGCCCGTGAGCGAGGGATCGGCGGCGACGGCGGGCGAGAGCAGGCCCGCCGCCGTGGTGCCCGCGACGGTCGCGGACCCCTGCGCCACGCGCAGCGCCACCGCGATGAGGAAGCCGGCCACGATGACCGGGAGCCCGAGCGCGTCCAGGCTGTCCGCCAGCGCGGCGCCGATGCCGGTGGCGGTCAGCACGCCGCCGAACATCCCGCCGGCCCCGGTGATGAGGATGATCGAGGCGACCGGGGCGAAGGCGCCGTCCACGAGGTCCTCGAGCCGGGCGCCCACCTCCCCGCGGTGGGGCAGCACCACGAGCAGGAGCATCGCCAGGAGCGTCGTGATCAGCAGCGCCACCGGCGTGGCGCCCACCGTGGTCAGCACGTCGACCACCGCCGAGTCGCCGTCGACGACGCCCGCCTCGGCCAGGGTCGACGCCCCCGTGTTGGCGAAGATCAGGACGAGCGGCAGCAGGAGGACCAGCAGGACAACGCCGAACGAGGGCCGGGGCAGGTCGCTGTCGGGGTCCGCCGAGCCGAGCAGGTCGGGGACCGCCACCGCCGGGGTGCGCCGGGCCAGGACGAGGCCCAGGCGGTGGCCGGCCACGTACCAGGTGGGGATGCCGACGAGCAGGGAGATGGCGACGACCAGCCCGACGTCGGCGCCCAGCAGCCCGGAGGCCGCCACCGGCCCCGGGTGCGGCGGCACGAGGGCGTGCATCGTGAGGAAGGCGCCGGCCGCCGGGAGCGCGTACACCAGGAGCGAGCCCCCGAGGCGCCGCGCGACGGAGTAGATGATCGGCAGCATGACGATGAAGGCGGCGTCGAGGAAGATCGGGAACCCGTAGAGCAGGGACGCCACGGACAGCGCCAGGGGCGCGTGGCGCTCCCCGAAGCGGTCGAGCAGCGTGTCGGCCAGCACCTTCGCCCCGCCCGAGACCTCGACGAGGCGGCCGAGCACCGCCCCGAAGCCGATGAGCAGCGCCACCTGCCCGAGCGTGCCCCCGAGGGCGCCCTGCAGGGTGGTCACGAGCTCACCCACGGGGACGCCCGCCACGAGGGCGGTGAGGGCGCTCACGATCGTCAGGGCGAAGAACGCGTGCAGGCGGACCTTGATGATCAGCAGGAGCAGCACGACGATGGCGACGACCGCCACCGTCAGCAGGAAGACCGGCGAGCCGGTCGGCTCGGCGGGTGCTGCGGCCAGAGCGGCCGCGAGGTGTGCTGACGTCGTCGTCATGGTGGTCCCCCGGTGGTGGTGGGCTGCCTCGAGCGCTCGCGGTGGTGGCGGACGTCGCGGCCCCGGCTGCGGCGGGGACGGCGCCGTCGCCACCGCCCCGACGACACCGTAGGCCGCGGACCGCCCGTGGTGGGGCGTGCCGTCGTGGCCGCTGTCCCGAGCGGCGGGCCGCGGGGAGCGTGCCTAGCCTGGAGGTGTGGTCCTGTGGCTGACGGGTGCGCCCGGGCTGGCCGAGGAGGTCGCCGACGAGCTCTGGGCGCTGCTGCCCGGGGCGCGCGTCGTCGACCCCGGCCCCCTGGACGGCGTCACCGGCGCGGGAGCGCTCGCCGAGCTGGAGGGCTCAGCCGGCTGGCGCGCCCTGCTCGCGACGGCGGCGGCCGAGCTCGTGGCCTGGCGCAGCGAGCGCCTGCTCGTCCCCCGGCCCGTGCTCGACCGCCGGGTGTGGGGGGTCGTGGAGGCCGCGCTGCTGCGGGCCGGGCTGGACGCCGCGCTGGTCGAGCTGGACGCGGACGACGAGGAGCAGCGCCGCCGGGTGCGGGAGGCGCGCGTCGCGGTGCCCCGCCGGCTGCGGGAGGTCGAGGAGCACGCGCGCGCCCGTGAGTGGCTGCTCGTGCGCGCCGACGTCGTCGTGGACACCGCGGGCCTCACCGCCGCCCAGGTCGCGCGGCGCGTCGCCGGGCGCCTGGGCATGGACGCCGGCGTCCGCTGAGCCTCCGCCGGCTGGAGCCGGACGCGACGAAGGACCCGGCGCACGAGCGCCGGGTCCTTCGTCAGGTGCTGCGGGGGACTACAGGCCGAGCTTGAGGGCGATGCCGCCGCCGCCGCCTCCACCGAGGAGGTCCTGCGGGTTGACGCCGAACTTCTGGAGGAGCCCGGAGTCGCGGTCGGTGTCGACCTGGTCCGGGAGCTCCTTGTCGGCCTGGTCGGCCTGGTCGCCGCCGACCTTGCTCTTGATGAAGTCGATGACCTGCTGCTTGGGGATCTGCACGTCGTCCTCCTCGTGGTGCTCAGGTGGTGCTCGCAGTGCGGGTGCCACGCGCCCCTCTCGGGGCGCGGCGGCGGTGGTCCTGGTCGTCAGGCCCGGCCGGGAGCCTCGCGGGCTCCCTCGACCTCGACGACCTCGCGCGCGAGGTCGACCTCCACGCGCTGGGTCGCGTCGATGCGGTGGGTGCGCACGGTCACGCGCTCGACCGGCTGCACCTGCACGCCCACGACGGGGACCTCCTCCGACAGCACGAGGACGATCTCGCGGTCGGAGTCGTCGTCGTCGTCGGTGGCGAGGACCGCCATCTGGCGACCCATCTCCTCCGGGACCGGCTCGCTCGTCACGACGAGCTCCTCGCGGCGCACCTCGACGTCCACCTCGACGCGGACGGTCTGGGTGCGCACGCGCTTGGCCACGCGGACGAGCTCCACCGGCACGCGCAGCCGGCGGGCGAACGCCTGCTCCTCCGAGACGGTCAGGACCGCCTCGGAGGAGCGGCCGCCGGGGCTACCGGCGTCAGCGTCCGTGGTGCTCAGCGACGGTCGCCGCGAGTCGTGTCGCCCTCGACGACCTCGATCTCCTCGCGACGCGCGTCCGTGGAGACGGTCTCGGTCTCCTGGACCGTCTGGGTGCCGAGGCTCACGCGCTCGACCGGGACGGTCTCCTTGTTCACGACGGCGCGCTCCTCGTGCAGCGTCACCTCGTGCTCCTCCTCGGTGAGGTCCCCACCGGAGAGGGCGTCGCCGCGGTTGGCGTCCGTGATCGGCTCGCGGTTGACCACGGCCTCCTCGTGGCTGACCGGGACCTCCTGGCTGACGCGCTCGGTCACGATGTGCTTGCGGAGACGGGCGACCCCGGACTCGCGCTGCTGCGTGCCGACGTTGACGCGCTCCTCGGAGCGGGTCATGGCGTCGTCGGTGTTCGGGCCGCTGGTGTCGTGCCCGCGGCCGATGTGGCCGTCGCCGTCCGGGTCGCGGTCGCCGCGCACGCCGGCGGTGCCCGCCGTGCCGGCAGCGGTGCCGGTCGTGCCGGTCTCCGTGCCGGTCGAGGCGCCACGGCCGAGGCCGTAGTAGCGGTACAGCTCGTCCTCCTCGGCGGGGGACAGCTCGCTGTCCGTGTCCATCCGGGGGGCGTCCTTGACCTTGTCCTTGCTGTAGGACACGCGGACCTCGTCGCCCGACAGGTTGGCGGCAGCCAGCGGCACGAAGGACTCGGCGCTGCCGAACAGGCCCGTCTTGACGGTGACCCAGCTGGGCTGCTGCGTGTCGTCGTCGAGGTAGACGGTGCCGACCTTGCCGATCTTGCCGTCGGCCTCGGAGACGACCGTGGCGTCGTAGAGGGCGGAGAGCTGGTTCTCGGTGATGGGCAAAATGCCTCCTCGTGAGTTCGCAGCCGTGCTGCGAGTGTCGTCGGCGGCCCCGTTGCTGGAGGCCTGGCGGCTCTGGTCGAGCCCCGGGAGTTCCCGCGGTCTTCTGCCACCGTCGACGTCGGACTGGTCGTGGGAGGCCTCGACCTCCCGCGACGACGAGCATGGCGGATCTGAGCCCGCGCGCATCTTGAAGCGGCCCCCGGACCGGGTGATGTCCGAAGTGCCCCGTCAGCGCAGCCGTCAGAGCGCGTTGGCGCGCTCCAGGTCGTCGGCGAAGTCCACCTCGACGACGCCGAACTCCGAGATGTCCACGGCGCGCACGCGCATGCCCTCGAGGGCGATGGCGTCCTCGATGCCCTTCTCGAAGTAGTCCTGGTCACCGGCGGCGGCGAGGTGCCGCACGAGCACCTCGCGGTCCTGCGCGCTGACGTGGTTGATGCCCACGGCCTCGCCGAGGCCGCCGACGACCTGCTTCGAGAGGGCGCAGACGTGCCCCGTCTCGTCGAGCAGGTACTTGACCTCCTCGTCGGCGACGCGCTCGGTGTTGACCGCGACGAAGGAGCCCTCGGCCATGCGGGGCACCAGGGCGTCGAGCAGGCCCGGCTGGAACACCACGTCGCCGTTCATCCACAGCACGCCGCCGGGCGGCGCCATCCGCAGCGCCCGCAGCAGGCTCTTCGAGGTGTTGGTGCGCTGGAACTCCTCGTTGTAGACGAAGCTCGCCTCGGAGGCGGCCGCCTCGAGCAGCCGGCGCTTCTTGAAGCCGACGACGATGGACACGCGCGCGTCGTCGGCGAAGGTGCCGCTGATGTGGTCCAGCTGCTGGCGCAGGATCGTCCTGCCGTCGCGCAGCACGGTCAGCGGCTTCGGGTGGGGCCGGCCCAGCCTGGTCCCCATGCCCGCAGCCAGGATCACCACGTTCACGCTCATGTCCACCTCCACGTCGTCGTCTCCGGAGCCGCTCGCAGCGGCGCGGGTGACGGGCGCCCTCGGGCACCCCTCCCCTGCAGTTGTACAGCCCGTCGTCAAAGAGCCGGTGCGCGCGGACCTCCCGCACGGGTCCCGCACGCCGTCCGCCGCGCCCGGCGCCCCGCCGGACGACCCCGGCGGGGGCGGGCTCCTCAGCCCTCGAGCGGGCCGCGGGCGAGGGAGGCGCCGGAGTGGGTCGGCTGCCCGTCGAGCGGCTCCTCGGAGACGTCGACCTGCACCTGACGGCCCTCCCCCAGGGCCCCGGGGGGCACGGTGAACACGCCGTGCCCGTCGGCGAGCGCGCCGAGGGACAGCAGGCCGCCGCTCGCCGCGTCCAGCAGCCAGACCTCCTGGTAGCCGCCCGGCGGGGCGTCGGCCCGGTCGACGTCCACCTCCAGCTCCTGGGTGCCCCCCGCGTCGCGCAGCACCGCGGCGCCGCGGACCCCGGTGCCGTCCACCGGCTCGAGCACCGCCCGCGCCACGACCACGGCCGCGGCAGCGGGCGGCGGGGCTCCCTCCGGGTCCGGTCCGGTGAGCCGCACCGCCCCGGCCCCGGCGCCCAGGCCCAGGACGACGCCGACGAGGGCCGCGAGCAGCGCCGCCCCCCGGCGTCCCGGACCGCCGCGGCGCGCCCCCTCGCCGTCGTGGGCGCCGTCGGCCTGCAGGGGCAGCCCCGCGACCGCGGCACGGCGCCCGCCCTCGGGACCGCGTGCGGCCCTCGCGGGCGGGCCGGTGAGCCCCAGCTCGGCGCGGACCGCCTCGAGCACGCGCGGGTGCGGGCGCAGCGGCAGGTCCGCGGGCGGCGGGCGGCGGGCGGCGTCCAGGACGCGCCGGCGGCCGGCCAGCTCCTCCGTGCACCGCGGGCAGCCGGCCACGTGCGCCCCCGCGGAGGACGAGCCCCGCAGCGGGACGTCCTCCCCCCGCGCCAGCGCCCAGAGGGCGTCGTCGTCAGCGTGCACCGCGCTCGCCCCCCATCTGCTCGCGCATCCGGTGCAGGGCGCGCCGGATGTGGCTCTTGACCGTGCCGAGCGGCATTCGGAGCTGCTCGGCGATCTGGACGTGCGTGAGGTCCGAGAAGAACGCCATCTGGACGATCTGCCGCGACGGCTCGCCGAGCGCGGCCACGTGCTCGGCGACGACCACCCGATCGAGGAGGTCGTCCACCGGGCCGTCCGCCGCGCCGGGCCCCGCCTCGCGCGGCACCACCTGCGCGCTGCGCTCGACGACGCGCCGGCGGCGCTCGCGCACCGCGTGGGCGTCGGCGATCTTGTGGCGGGTGATGCCCACGAGCCACGCCCCGAGCGGGGCGTCGTCCGGGCGGTAGCCGCCACGTCCCCGCCAGGCGGCCACGAAGACCTGCTGGGTCACGTCCTCGGCCTCCTCGGCGTCCCGCAGCGCGCGGGCCGCGAGGCCGTGGACGAGCGGGCCCCAGCGCGCGAAGGCGGCCCGGAGCCCCTCGTCGGAGCCCTCGGCGAAGGCCGCGGCCACCAGGCGGTCCCGCTCGACGTCGTCCGGCTCGGCGTCGTCCTGCTCGACGTCCTGCAGGTCGGTCGTCTCCCCGTCGCGGCGCGCGTCCCCGTCGTGGCCGCCCCCCTGGGGGCGAGCCGCGCCGGGCACGGGGGTCGGCTCAGCCACGGCCGCCTCGGGGCTCGGGGGCCCGCCACCGGACGCGTCGGAGGGCGCACCGGGGCGGGTGCGCCCGCCCTGCTCGCCCTCGACGTCCACGGCAGCGACGGTAGTCACGGGTGCCGCTCCCGCACGCCGGCGCGAGGCGGCCGGCGCGCGAGCCGGCGGGGCGTCGAGGACGAGGACGTGCGACCGCGGTGGCGCTCAGAGCGGCTCCGCGACGACGACGACGTTGTCCCGGTGGGCGCCGACGTCGCGCAGGTAGGGACCGCCGCAGGTGACCAGGACCAGGCGCTCGGGCCCGGCGTCGTCGAACAGCTCGGCGACGGGGAGCGCCTCCTTGACGACGGCCTCGCGCGTCACGACGCGGTACTCGAGCACCGAGCCGTCGGCCGTCACGACCTCGACGGCGTCGCCCAGCCCCAGCTCGGGCAGGTCGGCCAGCACGCCCCTGCCGTCGGTGGCGGAGGCCACGTGCCCGGCGATGACCGCGCTGCCGGCTCCGCTGCCCGGAGCCGCTCCCCACCGGTACCAGGACGTGCGCGCGACGTCGTCGGGCAGGCCCATGGCGCCGTCGGCGTCCACGCCCATGGCGTCGACCGGGGCGACCGCCCCGATCGCGGGGACCCGCACCTCCACCGGCGGGGAGGCCGCCGGGGCTCGCCGCGTGTCGACCGCGGACGGGCTGGCGTCCCGGGCCGCGGCGGCGGGGATGGCGGGGACGGCGGCGGGGGCCCGCTGCGCGTCCTCGCCCGCGGCCTCCGGCGCCGGGGTCGCGGGGGCGGCGTCGAGGTCGGGCGCGGGGTCGGCGAGCGCGGCGCTCACCCCGTCCCCGACCGCCGCAGGGGGCCTGGACGCCGTCCACGCCAGCGGCGTGCCGACGGCCACGGCCAGGCAGGCGAGGAGCGCCACGAGCGCCCGTCGTCGGGACGAGCCGGTGGGCGGTCGACGGCTGGGGTCTGCGCGGCCGGGGTCTCCGCGGCCGGGGTGCCGGCGGGACGACGCGGCTCCCGGGTCGCTGCTGGGCCTCACGACCAGCCCTCCTCTCAGGTCTGCGCGCCCGCCCGGCCGGAGCCGGCGGGTGCCCGGAGCCGTCCGGCCCCGCTCGCGCCGGAGCGGGGCCGGACGGCGCTGCACCGCAGGGCTGCTGCCCTGCGGGGTGGCTCAGGCGCTCTGGTCCGCGCTGCGGCGGCGCACCAGGGTGGTGGACGCGAGCACCGCACCGCCGGCGGCCAGCGCCGTCAGCACGCCGAGGCCCACCGGGAAGCCAGTCGAGGCGTCGCCGAGCCCGCTGGGCACGCCGGCCGGGTCGGACCCCATGCCGTCGACGGTCTGGACCGCCAGCTGCAGGTTCCCGGCATCGGCCGAGCCCCACGCGTAGACGATCGTGCTGGCGCCCTCGGCGACGGTCAGGTCAGCCGGGCCGATGACCGTGGTGTCCGTGCCGGCGAGGTTGACCGACGCGCTCACGGTGCCGGCCTCGGTGGTCAGCGACTCCTCGCCCGGGCTCGCCAGCCCGTCGACGACGACGGCGTCGCCCGCCAGCACGTCCACGGCCGGCGCGGCGGCCACGTGCCGCACCGTGACGCGGCCCTCGCCCGCCGGCACCGCGGAGGTGTCGTTGACGAAGGGCGTCAGGGTCGGGTCGCCGGACTCGGAGAGGTGCGCCACGACGGTCACGTCCAGCCCCGCAGGCACGCCGACGCCCTCGGCGCTGACGACCGGGTCGACGCCCTCGATGCTCTCGGTGTCGGCCGGGTAGACCGCGAGGTCGTACTCGCCGGCGGGCAGCTGCTGCGCGTCGGTGAGGGTGCCGGGCTCGAAGTCGTCGATCAGCAGCTCGCCGTTGGCGTAGACGTCGACGGGGACGTCCGGGACGGCGTGCAGCACGGAGACGGTGGCCGTGGCGTCGTCGGAGGTGGAGGCCGCGGCCGGGAGGGCGCCGAGGGCGACGAGCGCCCCTGCGGCGGTGACGGCGAGGGCGCGGCTGCGGGTGGTGCCGGTGGTGGTGCTCATGTCTGGCTCCTGTCTCGGGGGCTCCGGCGGCTGACCGCCGCGGAGGGTCTGACGGGCTCTGACACCACGCCTTCCGACCGACCCCGCCCCCCGGATGCACGGCTCCGGGCCGCACCGCGCTAGATGTATCCGGCCAGGACGTTGGTAGCAGGCGTGGCGGGTTGAACGAAGGAGAACCTCCGGGTGGGGTGTGGC
>NZ_CANMAA010000015.1 GCF_947495735.1 uncultured Pseudokineococcus sp. | reverse complement strand
CGCCGGGCGCGCTGACGCCGCCGGGCGCGCTGACGCCGCCGGGCGCGCTGACGCCGCCGGGCGCGCTGACGCCGCCGTCCTCGAGGACGGGGCCCGACGTCTGGACGCCGCAGCCCAGGTGCTGCGCCTCGCCGGCGCCGCGGACCTCGCCGCCGCGGCCGTGCGCCTGCGCGACGCCGCGCTCGGTGGTGACCCCGATGACGGCCGCAGCGAGGCGACCGCCCCCCGCACTGTGTCGACACCTCGCCAGGACCCGGGGCTTCCCTCCAGCACTCTGTCGGCACATCGCCGTGGAGGGAGCCCCTTTTCCCGCACTGTGTCGGCAGATCGCCCTTGTGAGGGCCGCAGGTCGTCAGAGAGTCGACGAAGTGCGGGGGTGGAGGAGCTGCGGCGGCGGGTGGAGCGCTCGCGGGTGCTGCGGTGGTCGCTGCGCACGTCGGCGCCGGTCGAGTCCGACGTCCGGCGTGATCCCTCGGCCGGGATCCTGCGGATCGTCGGTCTCGAGCCGCCCGCGGACGAGCGCGACGTCGTCCGGGTGCTGCTGCTGCACCTGCTCAACCCCGACGCGCGCGACGACGACCCGGCCGGACGCACGCGCGCGGCGCTCGACGCGCTGCCGGAGCTCCTCGTCGGCGTCGAGCTGGTGACGGCACGGCTGCTCGTCGCCGCGCTGGACCTGCGCACCGACGCGCTCGCCGACGCCGAGGTCGACGAGGTGCCCCGTGGCTGAGGCAGCGGTGGTCCAGGTCGCCGCCCCGTGGGTGCTGCTCGCGGCGGTGCTGCTGGGCGCGCTCGCGCTGGCCGGCTCGTCCCTCGACGGCGCGCTCGCCGCCCGGGCCGCGGGCCGCCCCGCGGGCACCGGCGCGGGACGCCCGCTCACCGAGGTCGCGCGCCTGATGCGCCAGCGCCGCCGCACGACCGTCGCCGCCGACCGGCTGCTGTGGCGGCTCGCGACGAGCTCGTTCGTCGTCGCGGCGCTGCTCATGGTCGCCGTCGTGCCGCTCGGGCGCTGGACCCTGGCCGACGCCTCGGTGGGCGTCGTGTGGTTCAACGCGGTCGACGTCCTCGTGTGGGTGCTCGTGTGGCTGGCCGGGTGGGGGCCCAACGCCATGCACTCGCTGGTGGGCGGGTACCGGTTCCTCGCGCAGGCGATGGCGTACGAGCTGCCGCTGATGTTCGCCCTCACGGCGCCGGCGGTCGCGGCCGGCAGCCTGCGCGTCGGCGACGTCGCGGCGGCCCAGTCGGCGGAGTCCGGCTCGGGCCTGCCGTTCGTCGTGTGGATGCCCGTCGCCTTCGTCGTCTACTGCATCGGCGTCCTGGCCTTCTCGGTGCGCGGGCCGCTCTCACCCGCCGCCGGTCCCGCGCTCGCGGGCGGCGTCCTGGGGGAGACCTCGGGCCTGGACCGGCTGCTGCTGCTCGCGGGGCGCTCCGCGCTACTGGCCGCCGGCGCGGCCTTCGCCGTGCCGCTGTTCCTCGGCGGCGGGTCCGGCCCGCTGCTGCCCGACTGGGCGTGGGTGCTGGTCAAGACGGCGGCGCTGCTGGCCGTGCTCGTCGTCGTCCGCCGCCGGCTGCCGGACGTGCGTCCCGACCGGTTCCTCGCCCTCGGGTGGACCGTCCTGCTGCCCGCCGCGCTGCTGCAGCTGCTCGTGGTCGCCGTCGTCGTCGTGGGAAGGAGCTGATCGATGGACCTCGCCCGCGACATCGCCCTCGGGGCCCTCGGCGTGGTCGCCGTCGTCACCGGCGCCCTGGTCTTCCGGGTCGACTCGATGGCGCGCGCCACCTACCTGCTGGCGGCGTCGTTCGTCGCGGTGGGCGCCTCGGTGGTGCTGCTGCACCTGGACTACGTGGGCGTCGTCGTCGTCCTCATGATGCTCATGGAGATGGCCGTCATGGGCGTCTACATGGTCATGTTCATGGGCATGAACCCGGCGCTGATGCCGATGAGCATGGTTCACAGCGGACGCCGGGCGGTCATCGCGGCGGTCACCTGCTTCGTGCTGCTCGCGGTGGGGATCCTGCTCGTGCCGTGGCCGACGCGCACCGAGGTGCCCACGTCGGCCCTGCCGTCCTCATCAGAAGCAACGACCTACGCCCTCGGCGACGCGCTCATGGGCGACCACATGCTCGTGATGATGGTCGTGAGCCAGGTGATGCTCGCGACGATCGTCGCCGGGATCGTCATCGCCCAGGCGCGCGGCCGCTACGAGCGCCTCGGCGACGACCTGAAGGGCGGGTCGCGATGACGCTCGAGGCGGTCCTGATCGTCGCCGCGGCCCTGTTCTCGGTGGGGCTCTACGGCGCGCTGTCCCAGCAGGTCGTCGTCATGGTGATGATGGGCCTGGAGCTGATGCTCAACGGCGTCGTCCTGGCTGCCGCGGCCTTCTGGTGGTTCACCGCGCCCGCGCCGAGCCTGCAGGCGCTGCTCGTCGTCGTGCTCGCGGCGATGACGGTCGAGATGGCCATGGGCTTCGCCGTCGCGACGTTGCTGCACCGCACGAGCGGCGCGGACATGACCGACATGGCCGGGGACCTCCGCGGATGACCGCCGCCCTGTGGTCTCTCGTCCTGCTCCCCGCCGGGGTCGGCATCGCGCTGGTGCTCGCCGGGGCGACGTCCGCTCCCCGCGGGCGCGCCGTCGTCGACCGCGCGGCGTTCCCCGTCGCGATCGCCACGGCCGCCGCGGCGCTCGTGCTCGCGCTCGTCGCGGCGGCCGGGCGCCCCGCGGCGCAGGTGCCCTTCCTGCTCGGCGCTCCGGTGGGCCTCGCGGTGGACGGGCTGTCGGCCGTCGTCGTCCCGTCCGTGGCCGCCGTGGTGCTGCTCGTCCTCGTGTTCTCCGCGGCCGACGTCCACCAGGCGCCCGCCCGCTTCGCCGGCCTGATGCTGCTGTTCGCGGCCTCGGTGTCCGTGACGGCGACCGCGACGACGCTGCCCGCGCTCCTGCTCGCGTGGGAGGTGATGGGCGCCGCGTCCTACGCGCTCATCGGCTTCTGGTGGCGCGAG
The DNA here is from genome assembly GCF_947495735.1 of uncultured Pseudokineococcus sp. Classification (GTDB taxonomy): domain Bacteria; phylum Actinomycetota; class Actinomycetes; order Actinomycetales; family Quadrisphaeraceae; genus Pseudokineococcus. Next base: position 81,246 of record NZ_CANMAA010000015.1, on the reverse strand, counting down.
AGCGACCGCGTCTCGGCCGGGACGACGGCGTTCCTCACCACCCGCGCCGCCGACCTCGGGCTCTACCTCGCGGTAGCGGCCGCGTACGCCGGCGGCGCGGGCATGGAGTTGGCGGACCTGCCCGACGCCGCGGGCGGCTGGCAGGACGTCGTCGCCGCGGGTCTGCTTGTCGCCGCGCTCGGCAAGGCTGCGCAGCTGCCGTTCTCGTGGTGGCTGTCGCGGGCGATGGAAGGCCCGAGCCCGGTCAGCGCGCTGCTGCACTCCGCGGCGATGGTGGCCATGGGCGGGTACCTGCTGCTGCGCGTCGAGCCGCTGCTCGCGGCCTCGGGGTGGGCGGCGACGGCGACCGCCTGGGTCGGGGCGCTCACCGCGGTGGCCCTGGGCGTCGTCGCGCTCGCCCAGCGGGACCTCAAGCAGCTGCTCGCCGCCTCGACGGCCGCGCAGCTCGGGTTCGTCGTCCTCGCCGCGGGCGTCGGCGCCGTGACGGGCGGGACGGCGCAGCTGCTCGCGCACGCCGCCGTCAAGGCGCTGCTCTTCCTGTCCGCCGGCGCGTGGCTGGCGGCGCTCGGCACCAAGCAGCTGCCGGCGCTGGTCGGCGTCGCGCGGCGCTGGCGCGTCGTCGGCATCAGTGCCGTGGTGGGGCTGCTGGCGCTGGCGGGGGTGCCGCCGCTGGCGCTGTGGGCCACCAAGGACGCCGTCCTCGCCGTCACGAAGGAGGTCTCGCCCGTCCTGTACGGCGTGGGCCTCGTCGCGGTGGCGCTGTCGGCGGCCTACGCCGGGAAGGCCCTTGTGGTCGTCGTGCGCGCGGGTCGCCCCGGGGCGCCGTGGGACACCGAGCAGGAGGGCACCCGCGAGGTCCCGGCCCTGGCGCAGGTGCCCCTCGTCGTCCTCGCCGTCCTCGCCGTCGGCCTCGTGGTGCTGGGCCTGCCGCCGGTGGAGCACCTGCTCGGGCGCGTCGTCGCGGGGGAGGCCCCGGCGGGGGCGAGCGTCGTCGAGCTCCTCACCTCGGCGGTCGTCGCGGTCGTGGCGCTCGTCGTCGTGGCCGTCCTCGTCCGCCGCGACCGGCTGCCTGAGCCGGCGTGGGCGCGCTCGTGGCTGGGCCTCGGCACGGCCTCGGGCGCCGTCGTCAGCGCCACGCTGCGCCTCGCGGAGGGCGCGGCCCGTGCCGACGACGCCCTCGGGCGCCGGGTCGGGGCGCTCGCCGGGGGCGTCCTCGCGACGTCGTCGGCGGTCGGCGCGGCGGACGACCGCCTCGACGCCGGCGTCCGCGGCCTGGCCCGCAGCAGCGACGACGCCGCGGACCTGCTCACCCGCGGCGACACCGGCGTGGACCGGGCCGTCCACGGCGTCGCCGCCGGCGCGCGCCGCCTCGGCGACCTGGCCCGCAAGCCCCAGACCGGCCAGCTCCACACGTACTACGTCCAGTCCGCCGGGGTGCTCGCAGCCTGCGCCGTCGGCCTCGTCCTTCTCGTGACTCTGAGGTGAGCGTGCTCAGCCTGGTGGTCTTCCTCCCCCTGGTCGCCGCGGTCGTGCTGGCTGCGGCCCGCGGGCTGCCCGATGCCGCGGCGCGGTGGGCGTGGGTGGTGGTGAGCCTCGTCGAGGTCGCCCTCGTCGCCGTCCTGTGGTGGCGCTACGAGACGCCGGCGCCCCTCTCGTCGACGGAGAGCGGGCTCGCCTTCGAGGAGCAGGTGCCGTGGATCCCCGGGGTAGGCACGAGCTACCACGTCGGCCTCGACGGGCTCTCGCTGCCGCTCGTGGCGCTGACCGTCGTGGTCTTCGCGGCGTGCTCGATCTACGCGCTGCGCGAGGACCGGCGCCCGCGCACCCAGGCGGCGCTGTTCCTCTTCCTCCAGACGGCGTGCCTCGGGGTGTTCGCCGCCGCCGACCTCATCGTGTTCTTCGTCTTCTTCGACCTGTCGATCGTCGGCATGTACTTCGCCATCGCCGGGTGGGGGCACGGCAGCGCGCAGCGCTCGGCGCTGCAGTTCTTCCTCTACACGTTCCTCGGCTCGCTGGCGCTGCTGCTGGGCTTCATCGGCCTCTACGTCGCCTCCGGCACCTTCGACATGGTCGAGCTCGCCGCGAACCCGCCGCTGGTCGGCGCGGGCGTCACCGGTGGGCTGGTGCTCGCCACGGTGCTCGTGGGCCTGGCGGTCAAGACGCCGACCGTCCCCTTCCACACGTGGCTGCCGCCCGCGCACACCGACGCCTCGGCCGTGGGCTCGGCGGTCCTCGCCGCCGTGCTGCTGAAGATGGGCACGTACGGCTTCGTGCGCATCGCGATGCCGATGCTCCCCGACGCGTGGCGGGACTTCGCGTGGGTGATCCTCGCCGTCGGCATCGTCTCGGTGGTCTGGGGCGCGCTCGTCGCGCTGGCGCAGACCGACCTCAAGCGGATGGTCGCCTACACCTCGGTCAACCACATGGGCTACATCGTCATGGCGGTCGGCGCCGCGGGCCTCGTCGGCGGCAGCGACGAGCAGGCGCGCCAGCTCGCCATCACCGGCGCGGTGACGCAGATGGTCAGCCACGGCCTCATCACCGGGGCGCTGTTCCTGCTCGCCGGGGTGCTGCACGCGCGCGCCGGCACCTACGAGATGGGTCGCTTCGGCGGGCTCGCCGGGCGGGCGCCGCGGTTCGCGGTGCTGCTGCCGGTGGCCGCGTTCGCCTCGCTGGGGCTGCCGGGCTTCTCCGGCTTCATCGCCGAGCTGCAGATGTTCACCGGGTCGATCGCGATCGCGCCGGTCACGGCCGTGGCGCTCGTCGGCATCCTGCTCACCGCGGCCCTGTTCCTGCGGGCGCTGCAGCGGCTGCTGACCGGCGAGCCGGGCGAGCTGACGGCGTCGTTCCGCGATGTGCGCGCCTCCGAGCTGCTCGCCGTCGCGCCGCTGCTGGTGCTCGCGACGCTGCTGGGCGTGCTGCCGCGCCCGCTGCTCGACGTCATCGAGCCGGCCGCGGGCACCGTCGCCGCGCTCGTGGCGCGCTGAGGCCGGCGTGGCGATGAGCGGCATGGGCTCCGACGTCGTCGCCGTCCTGCCCGAGGTGCTGCTGCTCGTCGGCGCGCTGGCGGCGCTCGTCGGCGGCGCGTACACCCCGCGCGAGCGGCAGTGGGTGCTGCGGCTGGTGGCCGTGGCGGCGCTGCTCGGCTCCAGCGCCGCCGCGGTCGTCGGGCTGACGTCGCCGGCGGGTCTGGTCTTCGAGGGCACCTACGCGGTGGACAGCACGACGGGCGCGGTGCGGCTCATCGTGGCCGCGGCGACGCTGCTGGTCATCGGCCTGGGCGTCGACGAGCTGGCGGGGCACCGGCAGGAGAGCGAGACGTACGCGCTGCTGCTGCTCTCGGCGACGGGCGCCGTCGTCATGGCGGGCGCTGCCGACCTGCTCGTGATGGTCGTGGCCTTCCTGCTGGCGAGCATCCCGCTGTACGCGCTGGTGGGGCAGGCGCGCACCGCGTCGGCCGCCGAGGGCGCGATGAAGACGTACCTGATGGGCGCGCTGTTCGGCATCGTGCTGCTGACAGGCGTCGTCGTCCTGCTCGGTGTGAGCGGCGGCGAGGCCGGGTACGCGGGGCTAGCCGTAGCGCTGGAGACCGCGCCGGCCGGCGCCGTGGCGGCGGGCGCGGTGGCCGTGATCGTCGGGCTGATGTTCAAGGCAGGGGGAGTGCCGGGGCACTTCTGGGTGCCCGACGCCGCCCAGGGCGCGGGCGTGACGGCGGCGGCCTTCCTCACGACGGTGCCCAAGATCGGCGCCGTCGTCGCGATCTACCGGCTGGTCGACGCGCTGCCGGTGACGGTGGACGCCCAGCTGGTCGTCGCGGTGCTGGCCGTGGCGAGCATGACGCTGGGGAATCTGGCGGCCTTCGCGCAGACGGCGCCGCGGCGGCTGCTGGGCTGGTCGACGGTCAGCCAGGTCGGGTACGCGCTGCTGCCGGCGGCGGTGGCGGGACGCACCGACCTGGCCGAGCCGGCGATGGTGCTGTTCCTCGCGGCGTATGCGGTGACGAACCTCGCGGCCTTCGCCGTCGTCGCCGCGCTGCCGAGGCGGGTGTCGATCGACGACTACCGGGGCTTGGCGCGCTCGCACCCGCTGCTGGCGGGGGCGCTGCTGGTGAGCCTGCTCGGGCTGCTCGGGACGCCGCCGACGTCGGTGTTCGTCGGCAAGCTCCTCGTTGCGACGGCGGCGTGGGACGGCGGATCGGGATGGCTTGCGGTCGTGCTGGTGGTCAACACCCTCGCGAGCCTCTTCTACTACCTGCGCTGGTTCGCGCCGGTGTTCCGGGGCGGGGAGGTGGACGGGGAGTACCCAGAGCCGCGCGCGTGGGCGACGCGGGCTGCGGTGGTGGGGGGAGTGGCGAGCGTGGTGCTCGGGCTCATCGCCGGGGCGGTCTAAGTGCTCGCCGCCGATGAGCTGATGGCGGCCGCAGTTCTAGCCTGAGGCGGTGCGGACCAGCCTCGACCGCAGCCTAGATGGCAGACTCGCAGACGGCAGCGGCTCTGACCAGAGCCCCTAACTCCGGGATGTTGTTGAGACAGGGGATGATCACATGAAAAGTATCGCGTTCTTCAATAATAAGGGCGGAGTCGGAAAAACGACGTTGATATGTAATCTCGCGCACTATCTGGCCAAGCATCAGGGCCTGCGCGTGGCACTTATGGACCTTGACCCTCAGTGTAATTCAACGCAATTACTCCTCGCGCCTGAACTGTGCAAGGCGCTCTATTGGCCAGACGGTGACGATCTTTACGGTGGAATGGACGGGTCGCCCACCATTTATGATGCAGTTCGGCCGCTAGAGGAGGGCGAGGGTGCGGCGGCCTCGACGGCGCCATCGCCTCGCGGCATGAACCGGTTCGACGTTGACATCTTTCCAGGGCATCCGCGCATGTCCGTCTTCGAAGATCAGCTCGGCACCTGGTTCAAGGACGCAACGTCCGGCGATGTTGCTGGTCTCCGAAAGACACTATGGTTGCGGCAACTACTCGAGGGCGCGTCTCAACATTATGACGTGATGCTTTTTGACCTTGGGCCATCTCTTGGGGCGTTGAACCGGTCTGTCCTGGCTGCCGTGGACTTCTTCGTGACGCCTATGGGTGCGGACATCTTCAGCGTCGTGGCTCTCCGCAACATCGCCGAGTGGATGAGTCATTGGATAGGCCTCTATCAACAGGGCGTTGCGTTGTGCGAAAAAAATAATCCGGGCGCCGCGGCTCGCTACGGGTTGACCGAGAACTTGTCCGTCACAGATGGATTTGGTGGCTACACGGTGCAGCAGTACTCGACTGTGAGCATCCGGGGTGAACGTCGGGCAACTCAGGCGTATGATCAGATCATTAATCAGATTCCCTCCCAGGTTGAGGACCACCTCGCGAAGTATGTTAGCGACGACGTCCGCGCGAGCGGGCTGCACCTAGGTGACATCCCGAATCTGCGTAGCCTTGTCCCCCTGGCGCAGAGCGCCAATTCGCCTCTATCTGAGTTGACTAACAGAGATGGCTTGACGGGTGGGCAGTATAGTCAACAGCGCAACTACGAGAGCATCATCAACCAGGTTGGCCAGCGTCTCTACCAAAACTGCATCAATGGTTGAGTGGCCACCGCACCTGGTGAGGGAGTTGGCGGACAGGCGTGGTGTCATCATGCTTGGCGCTGGGGCGGCGATGTCCTGCCAGGTCCCCGCTACTCGCTCTCCACTGCCTTCCTGGCATGACTTGCTTACTCTTCTGGCTGAGGACCTCGAGCCCTCAGCCAAGGCGGATTTTGTAAAGCTCTTGGGCCGAGGTCGGTTGCTAGATGCGGCGCAGGTCATCGTCGACCGCGTCGCTCACAACGATCTCCAGCGACGCCTCCATCAGATGTTGAATAGTCCGCTTATTCAGCCGAGCGGACTTTATGAAGCGGTTAGCCTCCTGGACCAGCAGGTTGTCATGACGACCAATTATGATAAAATCTATGAGCGATTCTGGGAGCAACTGGCATCCAAGTCGGACCCTGAGGGCGAGGAGCCTGCACCACTAGTCACCTTGAATTACTATGATGATGGTCTTATCGATAATCTACGGTCCGAGCGCCGCCTGCTGCTGAAGTTGCATGGTACGGCCGAAGCCGCAGACCGCATCATCCTCTCGAGGTCACAGTACGCGCATGGCCGTCATCAGTATGCGGGTTTTTTTGCTGGCGTTAGCGCCCTGCTGTTGACTCGTACGGTCTTGTTCATTGGCATGGGCTTCAGCGGAGACCCGGATGTGGACTTGCTTTTAGAAGACGCCGCCTTTATGGCGCGCGCACGCTCGCAGCACTACGCGCTCGTCCCGCAAGGGCGAAGCGTCAGTGAGTTGCAGTCGCTTGGGAGCGCCTTCAACGTGCAGGCAAAGGAGTATGTGGTCACGCCAACCGGTGGCCATGACGCCCTCTTGGAAGCCTTGAATGATCTCTGTAAACTTGTGGAGGGTGTCAGGGAGGCCTCATAGGTTGGCTCTTGGTGAATGCGGCGGGTGCGGTCCGAGCTCACTCGCAGGGGCGGCGAGTGAAGTGTCAGGTCGAGAATCGACGCCGAACATGCATGCCAGTCCAGCGAAGACCTCGACGATTCTCCTAATACTTCACGCTCGCTGTTTCCCGGGCTTGTAGTGCGGCAGCTGTGAGCAGGCCGTCGGCGAGCGCTAGTAGCGCGGCAAGGCCTGCGCACGCTGCAGGAGGCCGGTGATCTCGGGGGCGTGCGACGTCATCGCCGGCGCCTGCGCGAAGACATCTCGAGGTCAATTTCGGAAGTCAGAGCCTGCTCAAGCCCGGCGGTGTCGTAGCCGGTGAGCCAGCCAGCCACTGCGTCGACGTTGTCGCGCCGGCGTCCTCGATCTCGGCCTCGGCGACGTCGTGCGGGTGGACACTCGCGAACGGCTCGTCGAAGTTGCGGTGTCCGGCCACGGCGCCTCGGACACATCGGGGCGGAAAAGTAGCGCCCGCCCTGCGCTCCAGACTAGCCGTGGGCCTGGCGCGGCGGGTCGGCTCCGACGGAGGGCGCGTCGAGTCCGACGGGACGCATGCTTGCGGGCCGTCGGGGCTTGTCGGACGTCGGACTCGGCTGAACGGAACGCGGGTTCGCCGTGCCGCCGGCCTCAGCGCAGCACCCTGCGGCCGTGCCAACAAGGTCGGGCAGAACTTGTGCAGATCGCTTGGCGGGTTTCCAACGTCGATGCTTAGACGCGGGCCCATTCTTCGGTGAAGCCTGGCTTCCCGGGTGTACCTTGGCGGCGCCCGGCGATGGGCCGCGGCGTCACCGAGGCGAGGTGCGAAATGTTCAACTTGATTGTACAGAACTCGTGGGACTACGAACAGATGGCGGGGGATCGATTCCTTAAGTACGCGGACGGCAGTCTCGGGGCGCGGTATGGCACGAGCGCCGAGCCCAACGTCCAGGCGCTTATGGGGCTGCCGACCTTGCTGGTGCAGGAGTCGCCGGACGATCGCGTCGCCGACCGCTCTGCGTCGCTCGGTTGGTTATCGGACGTGGCGAGCGGTCGAGCTAGGTACGGGCCCTACGTCGCATACCACTTTAATCCGTACACAGGAACAGCAGACTTTTCGACGCAGGCTGTGTGGCGGTATCTGGCGCAGCTCGGTATCTCCTCCTCTCAGATGGACACGATCAATTGGGACATCAAGCGTGGCGATGTGATGAAGTACCTACTTCCTGCAGCGACCGGCGTCAATGAGCGTCCCACAATGTTTCAATTCTCGCGTCGACGGAGGCGAAGGCTTGTGACCGTCATGACGCCATTCGATGCGGACCACACACCTGTGTGGCTCGCGATCGAAGATATGGTCAAAGGGAACGGGTGGGAGTGTGAGCGAGCGGACAGTCTCTTCACGGACGACCGGGTGATGGACAGGGTTGCCCGACTTGTGTCCGAAGCGGAGGTTGTTATCTGTGACCTCAGCGGACGGAATGCCAACGTCTTCTATGAGACGGGACTGGCGCACGCTATTGGCAAGAAGACCATCATTCTGAGCGAGAGGCTGGATGACGTCCCCAGCGATATGCGCGGCATCCTTTTTGAAAGGTACTTGCCGAACCGTTCCGGCATCGAAGATCTTATGCCGAAGCTGCGTGAGCGGCTCGAAGTGCTCATGGAGCACTAAGGGAAGTTTGACGACGACGACGCAGCGGCGCTCGCGCGAAGGCTTAAGGGTCGATCCCCCGGCCAGCCGTAGTGGTGGGGGCAATGGATGCTGCTCGTCTGGGCGTGGCTCCGATAGCGACGTCGCCTGGATGGATCGTCAACGCCGCCTGCCCGGGCCTTGTCGCGACGGACCAAAATGGACGTCGCGGCGTCCGCTCGCCGCAGCAGAGCGCCGCGGCCCCCGAGCGGCTAGTGACGCTGCCGGACAGCGGTCCCACGGGCGGCTTCTTTGTGGGCGCGGGTGTGCTGCCGTGGTGAGGCGTCTCTTCGAGCGGCCCGCGCCAGGGTAGTCCGCTGTCGCGGGAGGCGTGCCGCCGACTACCGAGCGACAGCACGCCGCCCCTCCACCGACGCCGCTGGTGCGGCGGCCCGCCAGGATGGCGCAGCGCCCCTCGCCAGGTCACGCGGCGGCACGCAGTGGTCAGGCGCGCGGTGGTGGGGCCGCCGGCTGCGGGCGAGGCAACGCCGGCTTCTGTGGAGTGGGTCAGCCGCAGGTGTCGCACTGCCCGCTGCTGGGGAGCTGCATGTGGCAGGTGGGGCAGGACGGCGGGGGCGGCGGGGGCGGTCTTGCGGGCGCGGGCGGGGGTGGTGCGCCGGCGGCCCTGGACCTTCGTGGTGGGGGTGGGGTGTCCGGCGTCGGCGGGCAGGTCGCGGGCGAGGGCCCGGTAGCACTCGAGCCGCGCGTCGGCGGCGTTCTGGTCGGGGTGGGTGGGCGGGTCCCTGTAGTGCGCGCGGCGGCGTCGGCGTAGCCACCGCCGACGGAGCCGTCGGCGTCGGGGATGACCAGGGCGTCCAGCGGAGGGTGGTCGTTGGTGGGGTCGGCGCAGGTGTCGGCGACGCGGGCGAGGACGTCGCCGATTCAGGTCTGCAGTAGGGATCGGGTGGCGATCCCTGACCGGGTGGAGAGGGCGCGGGCGCGGTCGGTGAGGATTTTGGGCGCGGCGGGGGTCCAGGCGTCGAGGGCGTCGGGGAAGGCGACGGCGGAGCCGTCGGCGATCCGGTAGGGGCCAGGTGTGGTCAATGGCCGTCGCCAGTGCTGGCGGCCGCGCCGTCACCCGACGTCCCCTGTTCGAGCGCGTTTTTTAGAGGCTGGACCGCGGCACCCCCATCCCGGGGTCGATCTGGGTCGGTCCGCTGGCGGAAGGGCGGATGTCGATGTCGAAAATCGCGGTGGGCAGGTACACCGTCGAGCAGGAGTTGGGGATGTCCACCACCCCGGAGAGCCGGCCCTCGATGGGTGCGGCGCCGAGGATCATGTAGGCCTGCTCGGGCGAGTAGCCGAACTTCGTCAGGTAGTCGATCGCGTGCAGGCAGGCCCGCTGGTAGGACAGGTGGGAGTCCAGGTAGCGCTGCTCGCCGTCGAGGGTGACGGAGGTGCCCGAGAAGGCCAGCCATTGGCTGTACTGCGGGTCGGTGTTGCCCGGCATGAAGACGGCGTTCTCGGAGACGCCGTACATCTCCATCCCGCCCTTGATGACGTCGACGTGCAGGTCGATGAAGCCGCCCATCTCGATGGCCCCGCAGAAGGTGATCTCGCCGTCGCCCTGCGAGAAGTGCAGGTCGCCGACCGACAGCTTGGCCCCGTCGACGAAGACGGGGTAGAAGATGCGCGACCCCTTCGTCAGGTTCTTGATGTCCTGGTTGCCGCCGTTCTCCCGCGGCGGGGCCGTGCGGGCGGCCTCAGCCGCCGCGCGGTCGAACGCCTCCCCGGTGAGGCCGCCGAGGATGGCGCTGTCCGGGAGCGGGGGCAGGGCGAGCGGCGGCACACGGTCGGGGTCGGTCGCGATGAGCGCACCCTCGCGGGCGTTCCACTTCGCCAGCAGCGACGCCGACGGGGCGGTGCCCATGAGGCCGGGGTGCACGATCCCGGTGAAGGACACCCCGGGGACGTGGCGGGACGTCGCCGTCTGGCCGCGGAAGTCCCAGATGGTCTTGTAGGCGTCGGGGAACTGGTCGGTGAGGAAGCCGCCGCCGTTCTGCTTCGCGAAGATGCCCGTGTAGCCCCACCCCTGGCCGGCCAAGGGGCCCGAGTCCTCCTGCGGGATGGGTCCCAGGTCCACGATGTCCACCACGAGCAGGTCTCCGGGCTGCGCGCCTTCCACGGCGATGGGGCCGCTGAGCACGTGCACTGTCGACAGCGGTGCGTCGCGGATGTCGTCGGCGGAGTCGTCGTTGTGGATCGCGCCGTCGAACCACTCGCGGCAGTGCACCCGGATGGTGCTGTCCGGCTTCACGTGCACCTGCGCGGGGATGTCGGGGTGCCACCGGTTGTGCCCGAGCTTCTCCTGCTCGGTGAACGGCTTGCTGGAGTCCAGGGGGAAGACCAGTTCCGGCATCAGATCTCCTGTGGCTGGCGGTGCGGGATGGGCCGACGCGCCTGCTGCGAGCGCCGCGGGCTAGGGGCGCGGCAGCCGCTGCAGCGAGGGAGGGGCTGTCGTCGCGGGCCGCGGACGCGGGCGTCCGGACGGGGGCAGGGAGGTCACGACCTCGGGCTCGTGCGCCGACCGCGCCGAGCGGTCGAGCGCTGCCATCGCCGGGCTCGAGCCCCGGGAGAGCATCGGCGCCGTGATGACGCGCCGTCCCTCGTCCGCGCACGCGGGGCAGGGGAGCACCGGCGACGCGGTGCCGATGGGGGCGCTCACGTCGAAGGGGCCGTCCCGGACGCACAAGTACTGGTAGGTCGCCATGGTTCCTCCACGTCGCGCGGGGACCGCCTCCATCACGTGGGCGGCAGCGTGTCCGTGCCGCGTGGAGCCGTCAAGAGGTCGGCGCGAACCGCTGCCCAGCAGGCGCTGGTGCCGCCGGGCACCAGGCTCCGCACGAGCGTGCCGGGGCCCTCCAGCTGCAGCGCGTCGGGGTGCTCCACCCGCCGTCCCAGGACGGCGACGGTCTCCAGCTGGCGCGAGGAGCCCAGGACCGCCGGCGACGAGCGCAGCGAGGTCTCCCGCAGGTCGAGGTCCTCCACGAGCAGGGGGACGCCGTCCATCTCCGCGGTGGTGCGGGCGCGCAGGCGGCCACCGGACTCCCCGGTGCGCCCCAGCACGATCGTCTCCCGCAGGGCGAGGAGGGCACCCCCGTCCAGGTCGGCGTGCAGGTCCCTGTCCACGTCGGCCCCGTCGGCCACGACGAGCGGCTGGGCCTCCCACACCAGCAGCGCACCAGCGCCGAGCCCCAGGTGGACGTCCCAGCGAGCGGCGGGCCCGCCGCGACCGTTGTAGGCGACCGTCGCGGCGACCTCGACCAGCTCCAGCGCGCAGCCGTCCTCGACCTCGACGTGCACGTCGACGTGGTCGCCGGCGAGCAGCAGGGCGCGGGTGCCCACCAGGGCGACCCGCGCCGTCTGCGGGCCGCGGTGCAGCACCTTGGGGGAGAAGGCCCCCACCGACAGGTCGAGGGAGCCGTCCCGGCGCAGCGCGACGCGCGTGGTGCCGGCGCTCACGCGTGCGAGTGCACCGTCCCGTCGGCGTGGAAGTGCGGCGCCATCGGGCCCGGGTCCACCGGGGAGTGCGCACCCGAGCGGAACGCCGCGACGACACCCCCCAGCCAGGCCGTGAGCGCGTCGACGGACGCGCGGTCGGTGCGGGAGAGGGCGATGACGGGCCGTCCCTCCCGGGCGGCGAGCGCGTCGGCGCGCATCCGCTCGACGTCGACGCCGACGTAGGGGGCCAGGTCGGTCTTGTTGACCACCAGCAGGTCCGCCCGTCCGATGCCGGGGCCTCCCTTGCGGGCGACGTCGCCGCCCCCGGCGACGTCGAGGACGAAGATCTGCGCGTCGACCAGGGCGGGGGAGAAGGTCGCCGTCAGGTTGTCCCCGCCGGACTCCACGAGCACCACGTCGAGGGGGTCGAAGTCGTGCTCGAGGTCCTCCACCGCCAGCAGGTTGGCGGTGACGTCGTCGCGGATGGCGGTGTGGGGGCAGGCGCCGGTCTCGACGGCGCGGATGCGCTCGGGGGCCAGGACGCCCTCGGAGCGCAGGAAGCGCGCGTCCTCGTCGGTGTAGATGTCGTTGGTGATGACGCCCAGGCGGTAGGTGTCGCGCAGCTCCCGGCACAGCAGGGCGATCACCGAGCTCTTCCCCGTCCCGACGGGGCCGGCGATCCCCAGGCGCAGCGCCCGGGTGCCGCGGTGGTGGTCGGCGTCGTGGGGTCGGGTGGTCTCAGGCATGGAACAACCTCTGCTTCGCGTGGGAGTGCTGGACGGAGAGCTGCTCGACCAGCGGGGCGGACGTGGCGGGGATCTCGCCGGGGTCGGTGAGGGAGGCGCAGCGGGTCACGAGCTCCTCGACCAGCGGGTGGGCGGCAAGGACCCACCCGGTGGTGACGAGCGGGTCGAGAGGGTCGAGCTTGAGCACCGCGGCCGACACCGTGGCCACGTCCTCGTGCCCGCACAGCCGCACCAGCCGGGCGGCGTCCAGCCCGGCGATGGCCGCGATCGCCCCGAGGACGAGCGGTCGGGGCGGGGTCCGCTCGAAGGTGGCCCACACCGGGTGCGGCCACAGCCGCCCGGCCAGGCGCAGGTAGCCGCGCCCGAGGTTCTCCGAGGCGGTGCGCAGCGGACCGGACGGGGTCCGTGCCGCCCACGCCAGCCGCACGGGCCGCAGGTCCGCCCCCGCGAGGACGTGGTGGCGGGCGACCACGGCGGTCCCGGCCTCGACGGCGACGACGGTCCGCAGGCGGCCCGCGACGAAGGCCGGGACCTCCGCGCTCGTCAGGCCTTGCGCCATCGCGGGTTCCACGCCGGCGGACTGGGTGTGCCCGCCGACCGGCAGGCGCGCGTCGGCGAGCAGGGCCAGGACGAGGTCGGGGGAGCCGGACGCGTTGAAGGATGCCGCGGTGTGGCGTAGGGGCACGGCGCTCAGAACAGCTGGTAGCGCTGCGCGAGCGGGAGCTCGGTGGCCGGCGCCGGCTCGACGAGGTCGCCGTCGATGGTGATGGCGAAGGTCTCCGGGTCCACCTCGATGCGCGGCAGGGCGTCGTTGTGGACCATCTGCGCCTTCCCCACCCCCCGGGTGTCGCGGACGGGCTCCAGGCGACGGCGCAGGCCCAGCCGGTCGCCCAGCCCGTCGGCCAGGGCCGCGGGGGAGACGAAGCTGACGGACACGTCGGCGCCGTTCGGGTGCATCAGCGCCGGGCGCAGCAGGACGGGCTGCGGCGTCGGGATGGACGCGTTGGGGTCGCCGAGCGCGCCCACGACCAGGGCGCCGCCCTTGAGGACGACCGACGGCCGGACGCCGAAGAAGGCGGGGTCCCACAGGACGAGGTCGGCGAGCTTGCCGACCTCGACGGAGCCGACGAGGTGGTCGATGCCGTGGGCGATCGCGGGGTTGATCGTGTACTTGGCGACGTAGCGGCGGGCCCGCTCGTTGTCCGCCGGGTACGCCTCGCCCAGGGAGCCCCGGCGCAGCTTCATCACGTGCGCGACCTGCCAGGTGCGGGTGATGACCTCGCCGATGCGCCCCATGGCCTGCGCGTCGGAGCTCGTGATCGACAGCGCCCCGAGGTCGTGCAGCACGTCCTCCGCGGCGATCGTCGTGGCGCGGATCCGGGACTCGGCGAAGGCGAGGTCCTCGGGGACGGCCGGGTTGAGGTGGTGGCAGACCAGGAGCATGTCCAGGTGCTCCGGCACGGTGTTGACCGTGTGCGGCAGCGTCGGGTTCGTCGAGCCGGGGATGACGTGCGGCAGCCCGGCCACGGTGATGATGTCGGGGGCGTGGCCGCCGCCGGCGCCCTCGGTGTGGAAGGCGTGGATGGAGCGCCCGCCGATCGCGCCGATGGTCGAGTCGACGTACCCGGCCTCGTTGAGCGAGTCGGAGTGCAGCGCCACCTGCAGGCCGAACTCGTCCGCGGCGCGCAGCGCGGCGTCGATGGCCGCGGGGGTGGAGCCCCAGTCCTCGTGCACCTTGAAGCCGCCGGCCCCGGCGAGGGCCTGCTCGGCCAGGCCCTCCGCGCTGACGGTGTTGCCCTTGCCCAGCAGCAGGACGTTGACGGGCAGGGCGTCCAGGGCGCGGTGGGCGTGGGAGAGGTGCCAGGCGCCGGGGGTGACCGTGGTGGCCTTGCTCCCCTCGCTGGGGCCGGTGCCGCCGCCGGCGATGGTGGTGAGGCCGGAGGCCAGCGCCTCGTGCACCTGGGAGGGGGAGATGAGATGGACGTGGGCGTCGACGCCGCCGGCCGTGAGGATGCGCCCCTCGCCCGCGATGACGTCGGTGGAGGGGCCGATCTGCAGGCCGGGGTGGACGCCGTCGGCGACGTCGGGGTTGCCGGCGCGCCCGATGGCGGCGATGCGGCCGTCGCGCAGGCCGACGTCGGCGCGGTAGATGCCGCTGTGGTCCAGGACCACGGCGTTGGTGATGACGGTGTCCGGGGCGCCGCCGGCCCGGGTCGTGGTGCCCTGCGCCATCGACTCGCGGATGGACTTGCCGCCGCCGAAGACGGCCTCCTCGCCACCGGCGGTCAGGTCGGCCTCGACCTCGATCCACAGGTCGGTGTCGCCGAGGCGGACCTGGTCCCCGGTCGTCGGCCCGTACAGGGCGGCGTAGGCCGCCCGGTCGATCTCAACCACCCTCGACCTCCCTGATCTGCAGACCCGGCACCCGGCGCCGCCCCCGCAGCGCGACGGCGGCCACGGTGCGGGCCACACCGGGCTCGAAGCGCACCGACGTCCCGGAGGGCACGTCCAGCCGGAAGCCCTGCGCCGCAGCGCGGTCGAACCGCAGGGCGCTGTTGGCGTCGGGCAGGTGCAGGTGCGACCCGATCTGCACGGGGCGGTCGCCGGTGTTCTCCACGTGCAGCTCGAGGCGCTCGTCGTGGCCCCGGTCGCCGTTGAGCACGACCGTGCCCGGCCGGACCCGGACCGCCCCGGGGCCCTCGACGGGGTCACCGCCCTGGACGGGGTGGTGGAGGGTGACGAGCTTGCGACCGTCGGGGAAGGTCGCCTCGACCTGCACGTCGTGGAGCATCTCCGGGACCCCGGGCATGACCTGGTCGGCCCGCAGCACGTGCCGCCCGGACTCCATGAGGTCGGTGACCAGCGCTCCCTCGCGAGCCCGCTCGACCACCCAGGTGGACAGCAGCGCGACGGCCTCCGGGTGGTTGAGCAGCACGCCCCGCTCGAGGCGGTCGCGGGCCACCATCCCCGCGACGGCCAGGAGCAGCTTCTCGGTGTCAGCCGGACCGAGCTTCACGGCGTGGACGGTATCCCTTCAGCGTCGGCGCGAGGAGCAGGTCAGCGAACCGGTGCCGCGGCCGGGAGCACGTGGTCGCCGACCTTGTCCGTGCTCAGGCACAGGGAGCAGACGACGTCGTCGTGCGTGGCGCAGGCGGCGACGTCGGGGCGCTCGAAGTCCTGCCGGCACACGTGGCACCGGAAGACCTCGCCGGAGGGGTTGCCGTCGGCGTCAAACATCGGCGCGTCCAGGCCGTCGTCGGTGCGGCGCAGGTAGTACTTCCCGCGGGTGGCCACGGCCAGGATCGGCGGGCACACGACCGCCAGGACGATGGCGACCACGGGCGAGTACGGCTGCAGCACGGGGCCGAGGCCGCCGAAGAAGACGACGATCGACAGGCCGGCGGACAGCAGCACCGACACGAACCCGACGGGGTTCACCGGGTAGAGCATGCCGCGGCGGAACTCCGCCCCCGAGGGCGAGATCTTGAGGATGCCCTTGTTGACGACGATGTCCGTGGCGACGGTGACGACCCAGGCCATCGCGCAGTTGGCGTAGAAACCGAGGATGGTGTTGAGGAAGTCGAACATGTTCGCCTCCATCAGCGCCAGCGCGATGGCGAGGTTGACGACGACGAAGACGATGCGCCCCGGGTAGTGCTTGGTGACCCGGGTGAAGGAGTTGGTCCACGCCAGCGACCCGGAGTAGGCGTTCGTCACGTTGATCTTGATCTGGCTGATGACGACGAGAACGACGGCGAGGGCCATGGCCAGCCAGGCGGGCATCATCTCCTCGTAGACGCCGAGGAACTGGTGGACCGGCTCGTCGGCGGTGGCGGCGGCCTGCGGGTCGAGCGAGGCGATGAGGTAGACGGCCAGGAAGAGCCCGACGGCCTGCTTCAGCGCCCCGAAGATCACCCAGCCCGGACCAGCCATGACGACGGCGGTCCACCACTGGCGCCTGTTGGCCTCGGTGCGAGGCGGCATGAACCGCAGGTAGTCGATCTGCTCGGCGATCTGCGCCATCAGCGACAGGCACACGCCCGCGGCGAGGAGCACCGAGGCGGTGCTCGCGCCGGTGCCCGTGCCGTCCTCGCCGGCGTAGGCGAAGAAGCTGCCGACGGAGTCGGGGTTGGCGGCGACGAGGTACACGAAGGGGATGACCATGAGGACCAGCCACAGCGGCGTCGTCCACACCTGCAGCGTCGACAGCGCCTTCATGCCGAAGATGACGAGCGGGATGACGATGATGGTGGAGACCGCGTAGCCGATCCAGAGCGGGATCCCGAGGCCGATCTGCAGCCCCTGGGCCATGATCGAGCCCTCGAGGGCGAAGAAGATGAACGTGAACGTCGCGAAGATGACGTTCGTCAGCACCGACCCGTAGTAGCCGAACCCGGAGCCGCGGGTGATGAGGTCCAGGTCGATGTTGTAGCGGGCCGCGTAGTAGGCGAGCGGGAACCCGCTGACGAAGATGACGACCGCGGCGAGCAGGATCCCGAGGAGGGCGCTCGTCGTGCCGTAGGCGATGCCGATAGTCGCGCCGATGGCGAAGTCGGCCAGGTAGGCGATGCCCCCCAGGGCCGAGACGGCGACCACGGCCGGGCTCCAGCGCCGGTAGCTGCGGGGCGCGAACCGCAGCGTGTAGTCCTCCAGCGTCTCCGCCGTGGCGGCGCTGACGGGCTGCGCGCCGAGGGCGACCGGGTCGGCCTGCCTCGTGTCGTGGCTCATGGGGGTCTCCGTCTCACGCAATGAAGTGCCCCCACATGGAAGCGCTGCGAAACGTAGGGCGGGATATTCCGTCGCGTCAAAGCCGTCCACATTGTTTTACGTGCGCGAGATATGGGGCCCGGGATGTCATTCGAGAGGGGGCTGCCCGAAACGTGGGGGAAACATGGGTCGGCTGGGGACGTGTCGTGCGCGCTCGTGTCAGACGACGTCGTACCCGAGGAGCCCGGCGGCCTCGGCCGCGACGTCGCCCATGGCCACCTCGTCGAGCGGCCGGGAGAACTCCGGGTTCTCGGGCAGCGCGGTGGTCCCGTCCGCGTGCGGCCCGACGACGAGGCACACGCAGTCGCCGCCGTCCATCGCCGAGCGGTGCCGGAAGCCGTCCACGGTCGGGAAGGCGGCGACCAGAGCGCGCGCCCACGCCTGGGTCCGGGAGCGGCGGGCCGTCCCGTTGATCGACTCTGCGGCGCCGAGGCGCAGCGCGGCCTGCCCCTGCAGGTCGATCAGCATGAGGTCGCGGGTCGTCCGCCATGATGTCGCTGTCGGCCGCAGGTGCACCCGGTCGATGACGCGGGTGGCCTGGAACACCTCCGCCAGGCAGGTCACCAGGGTCGTGGCCGTGTAGAGCACGCCGACCTCGGGGTGGGGTCCGGGCGGTGGCGGGTGCGGGTCGAAGCGCTCCAGCGGACCGAAGCGGCGCGCCGTGTCCCACGGCAGCGCGTACGGCCCCTGGGCGAGGTGCACCCGCCACAGCGGCGTCCCCGCTGGCAGCGTCACCGCCGTGAACCCCCGTTGACGCAGAACCGCCGGCGACGGCGGGTCGGGCAGGTGGGTCACCCGCGGTCGACCAACCCGGCGGGGCCGCCGGCGGCGCTGTCTTCCGGACGCGTGCCTGCCTGCACGCCCACAGCCCGGGCCACGGCGACGACCTCGGCGACCGCGCCGCCCTGCAGCAGCCACTCCCGCGGGCTGACCTGCTCGTCGTCGATGACCAGGTCGGTGTCCGGCGACGTCAGGAATCGCTCGACCGACAGCGGGTGCAAGCCGTCCACCAGCGCGGCCAGCACCTCCCGCAGCCCGGGTACGGGGCGCCCGTCCGGGCCGAGCTGGAAGGCCGGGAACCGGCGCCCTCGCGCCGCGGGGATGGAGACGACCTCGCCCCGGCGCACCCAGTGCCGGACCGTCGAGTCGTCCACGCCTGCCGCACGGGCGACCTCCGCCGCCGACAGGCTGGAGGCCACGAGCCGCGCCACCGCCTCACCGCCGGCGTCGAGCGCGGCCTGGGCGCGGTCCGGACCGCCCGTCTCCGGCAGGCCCGAGTGCTGGCGCAGGTACACGTGCTCAGCCGCCGTCAGCGGCACCTCGGCTCGCGCGGACGGGCCCCGCAGCAGCGACCGCAGCCCCGCGGCGAGGTCGCCCACCGACAGGCTCGTGCCCGCATCAGTGAGCACGTCCTGCAGCTCGCGGGCGTCCGCCGCTGTGACCTCGCGCCCCGCGGTCGCTGTCATGCGAGCACGGTACTCGTCCTTCACGCCAGTGCACAGTGTGTGTCAGCGTGAATCGGGGAGCTTGACCGCGGAAGCTGTGACCCCACCGCAGGTGCTGGCTGCATCGGGGTACGACGGGGGTCGGAGGGGACCGAGGTTGGGCTAACCCTCGGGCCGGCGCAGCCTGCTCGCGACGTCAGAGCCTGGCGGATCAGTCGTCGCTAACGACAATGACTGATCTGTCAGCCGTAAGGGAGCCCGGATGCCCGTCAAGACGACCCCCGCACGCGTGCGCCGCGCCGGCGAGGACATCGGTGCTCAGCTCGCCGCCTGGCGCAAGCTGCAGGACCTCACGGCCCAGCAGGTCGCCGAGCGGGCAGGCATCTCCCGCGACACCCTGCGTCGGCTCGAGCACGGCGAGGTCGGCGTCAGCATGGAGACCGTCCTCGGCGTCGCCCGCGCCCTCGGTGCGCTGGACCGCCTCGTCGAGGCCCTCGACCCCTGGCAGACCGACCTCGGCCGAGCGCGCGCCGCGGCGTCGCTGCCGAAGCGGGTGCGACGGTGAGCCAGCCGATCACCGAGATGCATGTGCACGGAGAGCTCGGCGGCTCCCCTGCGTGGGCGGGGGTGGCCTACCTCGTGCACGGCCGACGGGTTGCTCTCAGGAGGGCTCCGAGGCGAGGGGCGTGCATCACGGATCCCCCGACGACTCGAGGTCGCGCCCGCGGCGCTCAGAGCCCGCCCTCCGGGAGGGCACGGCAGAGGGGCGGGTGCCAGCACCCGCCCCTCTGTCGTGCCTGGCTACCTCACGCCGTGCGCAGCTCCTCGATCACGCGCGTCGTGCCGGTGCCGAGCCGGCCGGCGGCCTCGTCGGTCAGCGTGCTCCGCCCGGGCGGGTTGGCGAGCGCACGGGCGACGATCTCGAGCCGTGCGACCGCCTGGTCCTCACGGCCCTGGGCGACGAGCCGCTCCGCGGTGGCGAGCTGCCGCTCGACCTGACGAGCGAGGGGATCCGTGACGGCGCCCTCGGCCTGGTAGGCCGCGAAGGCCTCCCGGAGGTCGACCAGACCGTCGATGTCCGCGCCCAGCACGGTGGTCGAGGCGTACGGCAGCGCGCCGCGGTCGAGCGGGCGCTGCTGGTTCTCGGTGGTGCCGAGCACCGTCGAGAACGACGGCGTCGTCATGACGAACGTCAGGACGTTCTCCGCGTTCGCCTCGAGCGCGGCGCGCGTCGCCTCGGGGTCCTCCGTCAGCGCCCGGGAGAAGTCGGCCAGGCCGCGGGAGTCGTACGTCGGACGGACCGAGAGCATGAGGTCCGTGCCGGCGGCCGAGGCGCTGACGGTGTTCATGTACGCGCCGATCGCGATGTCGGAGACGACGAACCCGTCGAAGCCCCACTCGTCGCGGACCACGCCCTGCATCAGCGGCGAGCTCGCGCCGACCCACGTCTCCCCGATGCGGGGGAACGCCGCCATCATCCCGAGGGCGCCGGCCTTGACGCCGTACTCGAACGGCTTGAGGTACAGCTCGCGCAGCGCCCGCTCCGAGACGTAGGTCTCGACGCCCAGGCGGTTGGTCTCCTGCTCGTTCAGCGCGAAGTGCTTGACGACGGCCGTGACGCCCTGCTCCCCGGCCCCGACGACGACGTCCGCCATCATCCCGGCGCTCAGCAGGGGGTCCTCCGAGTAGTACTCGAAGTTGCGCCCGCCCTGCGGGTTGCGGTGCAGGTTCGCCCCCGGGGCGTACCAGGCGTCGAGGCCGAGCGCCGTGGCCTCGGCGCCAGCGGCGGCGCCGTACCGGTGCGCGAGCTCGGTGCTCCACGTGGCGGCGAGCATCGAGGCGACCGGGAAGGCGGTCCCGTTGGACCCGCCGCTGCCGGGCGGGGCCTTCACCTGGGCTGGGCCGTCCTGGGCGAGCGTCCGCGGGATCCCGAGGCGCTCGACGCCCAGCGTCTTGAAGCCGCCCTGCAGGTGCAGCGCGACCAGCTCGGGGTCGGTGAGCTGGGCCAGGAAGGCGTCCATGAGCGTCGGGTCGGCGTAGACGTCCGCGAGCTGGATCTCGGCGGGCTCCTGCCCCGGTGCGAGGGCGATGCGGTCGCCGCCGGTCAGGGCCGGCATGGCCCCGGGGGCGTTGAGGAACCCCTCGGGGTTGCCGGAGCCCTGGCCGTTGATGCCGCGGCCCAGCGGCGTGACGCGGAAGTCCGTCCTGGTGCCCGTCGCCGGGGGAGTGGGCGTCGTGCCCGCGGGGTCGTCCTTCGACAGGACGGTCAGCCTCGCGGCGGCGTCGGCGAAGCGCGACTGCAGGGCGGTGCCGGTGGTCGGGTCCTCGTCGATGACGACGGGCGCGTCGAGCGTGAAGCTGCCCGCAGCGTCGGCCTCGCGCACCGACTCGCCGACCCGCACGGTGTAGGTGCCGGCGTCCAGCAGGTAGGCGCCGCGCTCCTCGCTCCACGAGGCCAGGCCGTAGGTGTCCACCGTCGTGGTGACGACCTGCGACTGCCCGGGCGCGAGCAGGTCCGTCTTGCCGAAGCCGCGCAGCTCGGCGGTCGGGTGCTCCAGCTCCCCGTCGGGCGCGGAGACGTACACCTGGACGACCTCCTTGCCGGCCACGTCGCCGGTGTTGGTCACCCGGGTCGCCACCGAGAGGTCCTCGTCGGTGCGGTCGACGTCGAGCACCTCGCGGGAGAAGGACGTGTAGGACAGGCCGTGGCCGAAGGGGAACTGCACCGGCACGTCGAAGGTCTCGAAGTAGCGGTACCCGACGTACACGCCCTCCTCGTACTGGACGTAGTACTCGTCCAGGCCCGGCTGGCTCTCCGGCTTGACGTAGTCGCCGAAGTTCGCCGTCGAGGGGTGGTCCCCGGTGTCGTAGGCGATGGTGTGCGGGAGCTTGCCCGAGGGGTTGACGTCGCCCGACAGCACGTCCGCGACCGAGCGCATCCCGATCTGCCCGGGCGCCCAGATGATCGCGGCCGCTGTGATGGACGGGTACTCGTCGAGGAAGCCCATCTCCATCGCGACGCCGGTGTTGAACAGCACCACGACGTCGTCGAACGCGGTCGCCACGGTGTCGACCATCTCCCGCTCGGCGGGGTACAGCTCGAGGTCGTCGACGCGCGGGTCCCACACCTCGCTGCCGTTGCGCCCGATGATCACGACGGCGGTGTCGGCCGACGCGGCGGCCTCGGCGGCGACGTCACGCGAGAGGGGCATCTCCGCCCGGGCCACCGAGTTGATGCCGTACTCGCCGAAGGCCCCACCGGTGTCCGTGACCGGCCGGTAGTCCTGGTCCTTGCCGGGGGTGCCGCCGTCGACGCCCTCCTCCCACCAGGTGGTGTAGCGGGAGGCGAGGTCCTCGTCGAGCTGGAAGCCCTCGTCACGCATCGCCTCCAGCAGCCCGACGCCCGGCGCGCCCACCGTGCCGCCGGAGCCGCCCCCGCCCAGGAAGGGCGCGACCTGGGTGGACCCGAAGACGGCGACCTGCGCGTCGTGGGCCAGCGGCAGGGGCTGCTGCTCGTTCTCCAGCAGGACGACGCCCTCGTCGGCGATGGCGCGCGCCACCGCCAGGCCGTCGTCGGAGGGTGCGGCCGAGGCCGGTGCCTGCAGGCCCGCGGCGAGGGCGACCGCGGCGGTCGTGACGGCGAGGGCACGGGATGCCCGGGGAGGACGTGGTGTCACTGAGGACTTCTCTCGTCGGGACGGCACGTCGGCGTGTCCGTGGACCGGTGGGGGTGATCGGGCCGGAGCGGGCGGCGCTGCGGTGCGCTGCTCTGCCAGGCCTGCGAAGACGGTACGGCGTACGGCTTTGGGGGTCAACGCCCGTCCACCGGCGCTGCGCGGCCCGTCCACCGGCGCTGCGCGGCTCATGCGTCCGGCGTCGTTAGCCTGCGCCGCATGGCCGCACGGGGGCAGTACGCCAGGGGAGTCGCCCGACGCGCCCAGATCCTCGAGACGGCGCTCGCCGTCGTCGCCCGTGACGGCTACAGCAGGGCGACGGTCAAGCAGATCGCCGACGAGGCCGGGATCAGCCAGAATGGGCTCTTGCACCACTTCGGCTCGAAGGAGGCCCTCCTCTCGGAGGTCCTGCAGCGTCGCGACGAGGCGGACCACGCCGCGAAGGCGTCAGGTCCCGGTGAGGACGGCCGCGGCGACCCGCCGCCCCTGACGAGCATGGACGACATGGCGGCCGGGGTCGCCCGGCTCCTCCGGCACAACGCCTCTGTCCCCGGCCTGGTCCAGCTCTACAGCCGCCTGTCCACCGAGGCCACGGACCCCGGGCACACGTCCCACGACTACTTCGTGCAGCGGTTCCGGACGATCAGGGGCCACATGCAGGTCGCCTTCGACGAGCTGGGCGCTGCGGGCGAGCTGCCGCCCGGGGCCGACCCGGCGACGCTCGCCACCGTGATGGTCGCCCTGCTCGACGGCCTGCAGGTGCAGTGGCTGTACGACGACGAGATGGACATGGCGGCGCCCGTCGAGCACCTCCTCGCCCTGCTGGCCGGCGGCGCGCCGGCGTCGGGCGGCTGACCGGGGGTGCGGCGACGCTCCGTCGGCTGTGGGACAGCCAGGCCAGGTCGTCCGCCGTGTCGAGGCGGTAGACGCCGCTGGTGCCGGCGCACGTGTCGTCCAGCCGGACGACGTGACGGCCGCGACGGTGCCCGCGGGGCAGCGGGCCAGGGACGACGTCAGGTGAGGGCCGTGATGGCCACCCCGGCCACGGCCGCGCCGGCGAGGTCTGCGAGCGACGCCGACGGGCCGGGCGACCTCACGAGGCGCTCGCAGGCGGCGCCACGTCGCCGGTGGCCGCGAGCGCGTCCGGGGCGCTGCCCCGCAGGACCGAGCTCATCCGCTTGCCGCGGGCGACCTCGTCCACGAGCTTGTCCATCCAGCGGATCTTCTGCATGAGGGGGTCCTCGACCTCCTCGACCCGCACGCCGCAGACGAGGCCGGTGATCTCGGCGGCGTGCGGCGTCATCGCCGGCGCCTGCGCGAAGAAGGTCTCGAGGTCCACCTCGGAGGTCAGGGCCCGCTCGAGCCCGGCGGCGTCGTAGCCGGTGAGCCAGCAGACCACCGTGTCGACGTCCTCGCGGCGGCGCCCCTTGCGCTCGACCTTGGCGACGTAGTGCGGGTAGATGCTCGCGAACGGCGTGCCGAAGATGCGGTGTCCGGCCACGGCGGCCTCCAACAGCTCGGGGGAGGGGGCGCCAGCGTCCCCGCGGCCGAGGCTAGCCGCGGGGACGCCCCGGGGGCCCGGGTACCTGCGGGCTGGGTCAGTCGCAGTGGTCGCACTGCTCGTTGCCGGGCAGCTGCGTGCAGCAGGTCGGGCACAGCGGCGGTGCCGGTGGTGCGGGAGACGGCGTCGGCGTAGCCGCCGTCGACGGTGCCGTCGGCCTCGCGGATGACCAGGGCGTCCAGCGGGGGTGGCCGCCCGCGGGGTCGGCGCAGGTGTCGGCGACGCGGGCGAGGACGTCGCCGATCCAGGTGTGCAGCGGGGAGCGGGTGGCGATCCCGGAGCGGGCGGACAGGGCGCGGGCGAGGTCGCCGTAGCCGTAGCCGATGGTCGCGCCGTAGGTGCGGGCGCGGTCGGTGAGGATCTTGGGCGCGGCGCGTGCCCAGGCGTCGAGGGCGTCGCAGCTCTCTCAGCGCCGTGAGCCGCGGCGAGGAGCACCCACCGGCCGACACCAGGACGCCCGCCACGGCGAGCCGCTCGGGGAGGCTGTCGTCGAGTCGCCGAGGGAGGGAGACCCGCTCGTGACGACAACGCCCGGCTCAGCCCGACGACGGGTCAGCCGAGCTGCGGCGGGTCCATCCTGACGACCGCCGGCCCGCCGGCCGCGGCGACCACCTCGGCGAGCCGGACCTCGTCCCGCGAGCCCGGCGCGGCGGTCAGCACGAGCGCGGCCAGGTCGTCGCCGGGGATGGCGAGGAGGTTGCCGACGAGCGTGACGGGCTCGCCGTCCGAGCGGAGGAACGTCGCGGCGCTCTCGTAGGCCGCCACGGGGCGCGGCTCGCGCCAGAGGCCGTCGAAGAGCCTGCTGCGGGAGCGGATGTCGTCGACCAGGGTGGCGAGGGCCGGATCGGTCGGGTAGCGCAGCGTCGCGTCCTTGAGCCTGGCGGCGAGGATCGCCTCGTGGTCCGTCGCGTCGGCCGCGGACTGCTGGAAGGTCGCGAAGGGGGCGCAGAACTGGCGCCAGGCGATGTTCCACTCCCAGCGGTCCCCGGTGCGCTCCCAGTGGTCGAGGGCGAGGAAGGGGCCTGTCACCGCGAGGAGGTTCATCGCGGCGTCGGCGACGAACATCGGGGTGTCGGAGAACCGCTCGAGCAGCCGGGTCGCGCCCGGGCCGAGGGTGGAGGGCACCCGGCCGTCCACGGCGGCGTACCCGGCCAGCGCGCAGAGGCGCTCGTAGTCCGCCCGGCCCGCGCGCAGCGCCCGGGCCAGCGCGTCGACGACGGCGGCGGACGGGTGGCTGCGGCCCTGCTCCAGCCGCCGGACGTAGTCCGCCGACATCCCGGCGAGCTCCCCGAGCTCCTCGCGGCGCAGGCCCCGGACCCGGCGGCTGCCGACCCCGAGTGGCACCCCTGCGGCCACGGGATCCGCGGCCTCCCGCAGCCGGCGCACCGCGGCGCCGAAGTCCCGTCCGGTCACGCCGGGAGTGTGCACCGGCGTCCGCGCGGGCGGGAAGGGCCGCGGCCGTCGTCGCCCGGACGGGGCGGCGTCCGCGCCCGGTGAGGGTGGGCCTGCCTGGCCCAGGTACGGGGCGTCGCACCCGGCGAGGGTGGGTGCACGCCGACGAGCCGTCGGCACGCCACCCCACGACGAGAGCAGGCACAGCGATGAAGGCGATGCGCTTCCACGAGACCGGCGGGCCCGAGGTCCTCCAGGCCGAGGAGGTCGAGACGCCGGTCCCCGGCCCCGGCCAGGTCCTGGTGAAGGTGTCGGCGTCGGCGTACAACGCCGCCGACAACGGCATGCGCGGCGGCTTCCTCCCCATCCCCGTCGAGCTGCCGCACGTGCCCGGCTACGACGTGTCCGGGACGGTCGCCGCCGTCGGCCCCGCCGACGGCGGCGGCGAGAGCGGCTGGCAGGTGGGGGACGCCGTCGTCGGCTTCCTGCCGATGGAGCGCGACGGAGGGGCCGCCGAGCACGTCGTCGCCCCGGTGGACGCGCTCGTCGCGGCTCCCACGAGCATCCCGCTGCCCGACGCGGCCGCCCTGCCCTCGGTGGCGCTGACGGCGTGGCAGGCGCTCTTCGACGACGGCGAGCTGGTCTCCGGGCAGCGCGTGCTCATCAACGGCGCCGGGGGCGTCGTCGGCAAGTACGCCGTCGCGCTGGCGAAGCGGGCCGGCGTGCACGTCGTCGCCACCGCCAGCCCGCGCAGCCGCGACGCCGTCGTGGCCGCCGGCGCGGACGAGGTGGTCGACCGCACGACGACGGACCTCCTCGTCGCGGTGGACGAGCCGGTCGACGTCCTGCTCAACCTCGCCCCCGTGGAGCCGGAGCGCTTCGCCGCGCTGGTGGCCCTCGTCCGTGACGGCGGCCGGGTCGTCAGCACGACCGCGTTCATGGCGACGCCGGACGACGCGGCCCGCGGCGTCACGGCGTCGACGGTCTTCGTGCTGCCCGACCGGGACCGTCTCGCGGAGCTCGTGCGCCTCGTCGACGCCGGCGCCCTCCAGGTCGAGGTGACCCGGCGCATCCCGCTCGCCGACCTGCCGGCCCTGCACGCCGAGGGCGCCGCGGGACGGATCGCGGGCAAGGTCGTCGTCCTGCCGGGGTGAGCCCCCGGCGGCATCTCGCCGCGGCCCGGCGGCCACGGGAGGTGGCCGCCTCTCGACGCGGTGGAGCGCGACGAGGAGCTGCCACCTCCGCCCCCGCGCTACCGGCCCTGCAGGGCGAGGACGTCGACGGCGTCGATCGCCGCGCACCAGGAGGCGCCCCGCAGGGTGGTGGTGGTCCAGCGCCGCTCGCTGTGAACGGTCTCCGGGGGGATCAGTCGCAGTTGTCGCACTGCCCGCTGCTGGGCAGCTGCATGTAGCAGGTGGGGCACAGCGGCGGGGGCGGAGGGGGCGGCGCCGCGGGCGCCGGAGCAGCGCGCCGTCGGGCCGGAGCCTTGGTGGTGGTGGTGGCGGCGGGGACGGCGTGGCCGCCGTCGGCGGGCAGGTCGCGGGCCAGGGCCCGGTAGCACGCGAGGCGTGCCTCGGCGGCGTGCTGCTCGGGGTCGGCGGGGCGGGTGCCGGTGGTGCGGGCGACGGCGTCCGCGTAGCCGCCGCCGACGCTGCCGTCGGCCTCGCGGATGACCAGGGCGTCCAGCGGGGGGTAGTCGTTGGCGGGGTCCGCGCAGATGTCGGCGACGCGGGCGAGGACGTCGCCGATCCAGTTCTGCAGCAGGGAGCGGGTGGCGATCCCCGAGCGGGCGAACAGGGCGCGCGCGAGGTCGCCGTAGCCGATGGTCGCGCCGTAGGTGCGGGCGCGGTCCGTGAGGACCTTGGGTGCGGCGCGGGCCCAGGCGTCGACGGCGTCGGGGAACGGGACGGCGGAGCCGTCGGTGATCCGGTAGGTGCCGGGTGTGGTGCTCACGACGGCGTCGGACGGTGATGCGTTCGGCTGGTGGCCATGTCGTCGACGATAGAGGGGGCCAGACCCCCTCCCGACACGCCGTCAGGCGGTGGCGCTGGGCGAGAGCACGAGCTCGTCGACGCGGACCGACGGCGGGCTCGCGACGACGAAGCCGATGGCGCGGGCGACGTCGGCCGGGGTGAGCATCACGGCGCGGGCGTCGGCGTCGGGCACCTGCGGGCGGGCGTCGATGAAGTCGGTGGCGATGTCGCCGGGGCACAGGTGCGTCGCGCGCACGCCCTCGGCGTGCAGGTCGTCGTTGAGGCTCGTGACCAGCTGCCCCGTGCCGGCCTTCGCCGCGCTGTAGGCGGCGCCCGCGCCGGGGGAGCGGCGCACCGCGGCGCGGGAGGAGACGACGACGACCTGCCCGTCGCGGCGCCCGCGCATGCCGGGCAGGACGGCGGCGATGCAGTGCGCCACCGCGGTGAGGTCGGTGGCCACGACGGCGTCGAGGCCGGGAAGGTCGAGGTCGTCCCAGTGCCGGCGCACCACGTTGAGCCCGGCTGCGGCGACGAGCACGTCCACGCCGCCGGACGCCGCCAGCTCCTGCCCGGCCGCGGCGACCGCGGCCGGGTCGGCGACGTCGAGCGTCAGCGCCCGCACGGAGCCCGCGAGACCCTTGGCCGCGGTGACGACCTCGTCGAGGCGCTCCGCGCGCCGCCCGGAGACGACGACGTCGTGGCCGGCTCCGGCCAGGTCGAGCGCCACGGCGGCCCCGACGCCAGAGCCGCCCCCGGTCACCCACACGCGCCTGCGGTCCGTCACGGCCGCCACCGTAGGCGCCGGACGTCGGCCGAGGGGCGCCGCTCAGGGGCCCGCGCGGAGATCCACCGGCGGCGCCCCGGCTGCGCTCGTGAGGTGGCAGCGCCACCTGACGGCTGAGCCGAGGCGCCACCGTCGCGGGGCTGCGAGGGTGACGACCTCGCCCTCGCTCACTCCAGCACCGGTGCAGGAGGCAGGTCAGGCGCACGGGTGCGACCGGCCGAGCATGTGCCTGGATCAGTCGTGGCGGGCGACGCGGTCACCGTCCGGCGTGGGCGAGCGCCGCTGTCCTAGCCCTCCGAGCAGGTCGACCACCGTCGACAAGACCGTGGCGATCGTGAAGGCCTGCACGCCTCGGGGGAGCGGGTCGCTCATGTCCACGGCGGTCAGGAGCAGGAGGACGTAGACGACCCAGACCGGCACCAGCAGCAACCAGCGGCGTGGGTCCGCCCGCGTGGTGCGCCGGTGGACGACTGCGGTGTAGGCGCAGCCGAGGCTGACGCCGAGCAGGCTGATGAGGATGGACACGGTCTGCTCCTCTCGGCCCGGGGACGCCCTGCACGGGCGGGGCTGGTTTCTGGGTGCCGTGCTCGTCGTGGTCGGCTCGCCGGAGGGACGGCTCGGTGTGGGCGCGGGTCAGGTCGGCGTCGGCGACGGTGCGGACGACGGGCAGGGGCGGGCGACGGCCGAGCCTGGATCCGCGGACCCCGAGAAGAGGAACTCCTCGTCGAGGTAGACCTCGACGTCCCCGGCGGGGACGAAGAAGTCGAAGATGGTCCCGGCCGAGCCGGTGCCGCTGCCGAGGACCTGGCTGCCACGGCGGACCTCCACCGACCGGACGCCGGCCTGCGGGCTGTCGGGATCCCCGGGCAGGCAGACGGTGACCGTCATGTCCGCGGCGTCGGGCTGCGGCGGGGTGTCGCTGCAGCCGACGACGCCGAGGACGGCGAGTGCTGCAGCAGCGACTCCCATGATCGGACGCACCCGAGCATCAGATCACCTCTGGACTCCGGATCGGGAAGATCGAACGGGGGCCGGCGACGCAGGGGGCTCGCGGTGGCGTCGGACGGGCTCGGAGTCCCGCCGAGCCGAGGTGCTGTCAGGACGTCGGTGCCGGGCAGCCCAGCGGGCCCTCGAACATGACTGTCCACGACGTCGTCGGGCTGGCCTGGCGTCTGAGGCCGAGCACCGTGTAGTCCAGCTCCAGGAGCCGGTCGGTGCCGATGGCCCCACCCGCGTCGACGGGTGGCGTCGCGCTCCCGCAGGCGGTGGCGAAGCGGCCGGTCATCCGGACCGGCATCGACCAGCCGGGCTCGAGCACCACGCCCTGGCCCACGGACCGCCAGGTGGTCTGCGACGTGTCGACCGGCACGGAGACCTCCACGTCCTCGAGGACGTGGAGGGACTCCTCCGACGCCAGCGCTGGGACGACGTCGATGACCCGGAGGGGCAGCAGGCCCTCGCTGCGGACCGAGACGATCAGGTCGAGGTACCGGCCGTCCTGGGCGGCGACGCGGTACTCCGTCCCGTAGGTGCCGGTGATCTCGGTGACCGAGCCGTCGTCGAGGTCGTCGTCGTCGAAGTCGCCGAGGTCGGCGGGCGGGTCGTCGCGGACGACGACCATGGACATGCCGTCGGTGGCCGTCACCTCGTCCTGGCTCAGCACCACCGCGCCGCTGGTGGCGACGAGAGCGGCTGCGGCGACACCGGCGACCACGAGGCGACGCCGCCACGGCCGAGCCGTCGGGGCGGGTCCTTGTTCCTGCGGCTGCACCGCGGTGGTCACCATCACGCCTCCGTCCATCGGTCTGTCCGGGGAGTGTGCCGGGAGCGGTGGCCGCCGCGGGCGGCTTCGACGAGGAGCGCCACGATCGCCGACACGACCACTCCGGCGGCTCTGGCTCGTCGTGGAGACGCGGTGGACCTGCGGCGGATATCGCTCAGGCGTCCCCGCCGTCCGCTGCGCGCGGCGCACCGGGAACGACGCTCGGGCCGGCGATCGGCGCCACCTCGGGGCTGACCGGGACGTCGACGACGCCGAGGGCCCGCACCGACCGGGGCACGAGCACCGCGCTGGCGAGCATCACCGCCGCGGCGACGAGGCAGGCGACCTGCCAGGAGCTGGTCTGGAACAGGGCGCCGGCGGTCAGGGCGCCGACCGCGCCACCGGCGAGGGCGGCGGACTCGTAGAGCCCCAGCCCGCGGCCGCCCGCCTCTCCGGAGGCCTTGGCGACGACGGCCTGCTGGATCGGCGCGACGGCCGCGAGGGCCAGGGCGCTGAGGCCCCACAGGACGGCGATGACGGCGGCGCCGGGCGCGGTGGACAGCCCGACGGCCAGGGCGCTGCTGGCGACCAGCGCGAGCAGGAGCACCCGCTGGCGGCCGTGGCGCAGCACGGACCGGTGCAGCCGCGGCGCCATCACGCTCGCGACGACCGACCCGGGCAGGTAGACGAGCGCGATGGCGCCCAGGTCGAGCTCGAGGTCGCGCTGCAGGTGCAGCAGGAGCAGGTACCCGATCGCCGCTCCGGCGGCGCTGCGCAGCGCGACGGCGGCCAGCATCGGCCGCAGCCGGCGTCCCAGGCGGCGCAGGCCCGAGGGGTCCGGGGACCTCCGGGCGTCGGGGTGGGGCGGCCGCGCGGGGGCGCGCAGCAGCGCCATGGTCCCGACGGCGCAGGCGCCCGCGCAGGACCACAGCAGCCCGGGGTAGCCCAGGGCCGGGTAGACGAGCGCGAGCCCGGCGACGAAGGCGACCCACGATCCGGTCTCCTCGCGGGAGAACAGGCGCGCGTAGACGGAGGAGTCCTCGGCGAGGCGCTCCCCGACGACGGCGCGCAGGCTGACCCACAGCAGCGCCCCGCCGACGCCCCCGACCACCGCGGCGGCGTAGGCGACGCCGAGGGAGCCCACGAGCGTCGCCGTCGCGTACCCGGCGCACGACACGGCGAGCAGCCCCGCGCCGGCGGCGGCCACGAGACGTCGCTCCCGGCTGTCGGCCAGGACCCCGGCGACCGGGCGCACGAGGAGGGACACCGCCATCTCGAGCGCGACGAGCGCCCCGACCTGGAGGGCGCTGGCGCCCAGGACGGCCCCCGCCCACAGGGGCAGGACGAACTCGAGCAGGTCCGTCGGGCCGCCGACCAGCGCGGCGGCCCGCATCGCGGCGCCCTCACGACGCTGGCCGACGTCCTCGCGCTGCGCCCCCCGTGGCATGGGTGGACCCTTCCACGCCGCGCGTGAGCGCGAGGGTGCCGTGACCGGACGCGTGGTGCAGTCCGCGCTCGACGACCCGTCACCCCACCAGCCGCGTGGGTGCCGAGGGCGAGGCCGGGTCTCGGTCCGATCCGCACTCGACCGCGCGGTTGACGAGGTTGACGCCATGAGCGCACGCTGGGGTCGGCGGGGGAGACCGGGAGGGCTCATGACGGACGCGGCCACGACACCGGGCGGGCTGCCGCGGGCGACGCTCGAGGCGCTGGCGCGCGCCACGGGGGCGCAGCGGTCCTTCGTCGAGGAGCTGCTGCGCGAGCTGGTCCTGCGCGACCCCGACGGCGCCGCGCTGTCACGGGTCGACGCCGGTGCGGCGGCCCGCGGCGCGGTCGACCACGTGCTCGACGCCTCGCAGCGGTGGACCGACCACCTCGGCGGGTTCTACGACGTCGACGGCGTGCGGCAGCTGCTGTCGCGGTCGGGGCGGCCCGTGTCCAAGCAGGCGGTGAGCAAGCGGCGCGGCCTGCTGGCGCTGACGACGGGCTCCGGCCGCGTCGTGTACCCGACCTTCCAGTTCGCCGGCGGCTCGCCGCTGACGGGGCTGGACGCCGTGCTGCGCGAGGTGCCGGAGCACCTGGTGTCGCGGTGGACGCTCGCGTCCTGGCTGGTCTCCCCGCAGGCCGACCTGGGCGGTGCGCCGCCGGTGCAGCTGCTGCGCGAGGGCGCCGCGGACGTCGTCGTCCCCGCGGCTCGCGACTGGGCGCGGGCGCTGGCGGCCTGATGCCGGCGACCCCGCCGCCGGCCTCGCTCACGGGCTTCCCGCTCCACGCGCTCGCCACCGGTGACGTCGTCCACCGCGTCGTGCGGGCCCGCGACGAGGACGGACGACCGCGCGAGCCGTTCTTCTTCTCCGGCGCGGCGGCGGGCGCCGTCGGCGCGGGGCGCTTCGACCTGCCGGCGCCGGAGGGCTCCTGCTACCTCAGCGACCGCCGCGCCGGGGCGTGGCTCGAGGTCTTCCGGGGGACCGGGCTGGTCGAGCGCTCGGACGTCGAGCGCCGGCGGATGGTGACCGCCCAGCGCACGGGGCCGGCTCTCGGGCTCGCGGACCTCGCCGCCGCCGGCGCCCGTCCCTTCGGCGTCACCGCGGACCTCGCCGCGGGGGACGGGTACGCGCTGCCGCAGCGGTGGGCCCGGGCGCTGCGCGCTGCGGGCCACCCCGGTCTGGTCGCCACCGTCCGCCACGATCCGACGGCGCGGGCCCGCGCCGTCGTGCTCTTCGGCGCGGGCGGGCCGAGGCAGCGACTGCGCGGCTGGCGATCGCGCGCCGCGCCGCTGGTCGGCGACGACGACCTGCTCGCCGAGCTCCGCCCTTACGGCACCGGGGTCGCGGATCGCCCCTACGACGTGCCCGTCGTCGCGCCGGGCTGACCGGCGCTCGCGTCGCGTCGGGCGGGCGCCGTGCGCGTCCGGCGCCCGCCTAGCCTGAGCCGGTGCCCGAGCTGCCCGAGGTCGAGCTGGCCCGCTCCACGATCGAGGAGGCGGGCCTCGGCCGGACGATCGTCGACGTCGACGACGCCGACGACTGGGTGTGCCGCCCCCACGCGCCGGGCGAGATCCGCGCGGCCCTCGTCGGACGGCGGCTGACGGCCGCGCACCGCCGCGGCAAGACGATGTGGTGCGACACCAGCCAGGAGGACGGCGAGGACGCCGGCCCGCGGCTGGGCCTCCACCTCGGCATGAGCGGGCGGATCATCGTGCGCACCGCCGAGGGCGGGACCGTCCACGGCGGCGACCCGGTCCGGGGCGTCGACGGCACCGACGCTGCGGTGGCCAAGGCCGAGTGGTACCGCTTCACCCTCGTCTTCGAGGATGGCGGATCGCTACGGCTGTTCGACAAGCGGCGGCTCGGCCGGGTCCGCCTCGACCCCGACCTCGAGGCCCTCGGTCCGGACGCCGCCGAGATCGGCGTCGCGGACTTCCGCGCCCGGGTCGGCCGCGGGACGGCGCCGCTCAAGGCGCGCCTGCTCGACCAGTCGGTGCTGGCCGGGGTCGGCAACCTGCTCGCCGACGAGACGCTGTGGCAGGCGCGGCAGGACCCGCACCGACCTGCCGGTGAGCTGTCCGCCGACGAGCTGACCGCTCTGCACCGGTCCCTGCGCACCGCGACGGAGGCCGCCGTCCGCCACGGCGGTGTGCACACCGGTGAGGTGATCAGCCACCGCGTCAAGGCTGGTCGGTGCCCGCGCTGCGGGGCCGACATGGCCACCGGGCGGGTCGGAGGGCGGACCACCTGGTGGTGCACCGCGGAGCAGCAGGGCTGAGTCGACCGGACGGTCCCGATCCGAGTCCACCGGCGTCCCTGGCGACCGCAGTCCCCGGCGGCACGGCCGCGTCCGGCGGGGGGCGTCGCCGCGGGCGGCGATGCCGGAGCCGGTCAGGCGTCCGGTCGGGTGGCCTCCCGACGCACCGGCAAGCGGTCCAGGCGCAGGGTCGTCGCGCGGGCCTCCTCCGTGACCATGCCCGCTGTGCCGCCGCCCGCCCCGTACTTGGCGCGGTAGGCGGCGTCGACGTCGTCGAGCAGCTCCTCGAGCGGCGGCGACGCTCCGCCGCCGGGCGCAGGCGAGGCGGTGAGGTCGACGACGACGACGTCCGCCTCCACGCCCGGCACGTGGACGCGGGCGCGGCCCCGCGCGACGGCACGACCGAACCAGCCGGTGCTCCGGCGGTGCCAGCTCCGGACGAACACCTCGTCACCCACGCGGACGACCCAGACCGGCGTCCCCGGGGCCGGCTCCTCGTCGCCGCGCGGCACGGCGATCCGCAGCTCGCGCGCGACGTCGAGGCGCTCGAGCTGCTCGGGCGCCCACGGCAGGGCTGCCGGCCGGCCGGCGCCCTCGACCGGCTGCCCCTCCGGGTCCTGGCCGGGCGACGACCCCTCCGTCACCGAGGACCGACGACGCTCATGCCCCGCTGCGGGGGTCGTCCAGCTCGTCGCGCCATGAGTGCTGCGGCTCGTAGCCGAGCAGCCGGCGCGCCTTGTCGATCGAGTAGAAGGTCTCGTCGCGGCCCATCTCGCGGCGGACCTCGACGCCCTCGTAGAAGCGCTCGATGACCTCGGAGGTGGTCGCGGCGACCGACATGTCGGCGTTGGCGACGTTGAACATCTCGAAGCCGAGCCCGTCGGTCTCCAGGCAGCGCAGCACCATCTGGCCCAGGTCGCGGGTGTCGATGTAGGCGAAGATGTTGCGCCGCCGCAGCGCCGGGTCCTCGAGGAAGGCCGGGAACTTCTCGGCGTACTCGTGGGGCTCGATGACGTTGTTGATGCGCAGGCCGTAGACGTCCGCGCCGGTGC
The DNA here is from genome assembly GCF_947495735.1 of uncultured Pseudokineococcus sp. Taxonomy (GTDB): domain Bacteria; phylum Actinomycetota; class Actinomycetes; order Actinomycetales; family Quadrisphaeraceae; genus Pseudokineococcus. The sequence continues at coordinate 46,751 of NZ_CANMAA010000015.1, read as the reverse complement.
GGGCGGCGAAGGAGCGCGAGACCACCTCGCCCGCCACCTTCGACATCGCGTAGGAGTCCTCCGGCACCACCGGGTGCTCCTCGTCGACGGGCACGTAGAGCGGCTTGCGCTCGCCCTGGGCGAAGCAGACGCCGTAGGTCGTCTCCGAGGAGGCGAAGACCACCTTGCGGATGCCGAGCCGGGTCGCGGCCTCGAGCACGTGGTAGTGCGCCGAGATGTTGGTCTCGAAGGTCGTGGCGTCGGGGGCGAGCAGGATGGCGGGGACCGCGGCGAAGTGGACGACCGCGTCGTACGCGGACCCGCGGGTCAGGTCGAGGTCGGGGTCGTCGAGGTCGGCCATCGTGGGCATGCCGGCCATCGCGGAGTAGACCTGGCCCGCGTCGGTCAGGTCGACCCGCAGGTCGGTGACGTCGGGGTGGCCCAGCGGGGTCAGGTCGGCGTTGGTGACCTGGTGGCCCTGGGAGGCCAGGTACGGGGCCACGTGGTGACCGGCCTTGCCGCTGCCGCCGGTGAAGAGGATGCGCATCTGCGCAGCCAACCACCGCGCCGACCGCGCGGCACGTCCCAGTCGCGGGCGAGCTGTCCGCGCTCGGTCAGCCCGGGGCCGGGGCGGCGCGGCGGACCAGCTCCCGCAGCCGCTCCCGGACGGCGTCGTCAACGTCGACGACGGCGAAGGACGTCGGCCACATCGGGCCGTCGTCGAGCGCCGCGGACTCGTTGAAGCCGACGCTGCCGTAGCGGGTGCCGAACTTCGCCGCGGGTTGGTAGAAGACGACGACCTCGCCGTCGCGGGCGTACGACGGGAAGCCGTACCAGGTCTTCGGCGCCAGGTGGGGCGCCTCCTCGGTGACGACGCGGTGCAGCTCCGTCGCGACGCGCCGGTCGACGCCCTCGAGCGCGTCGACGGCCTCCAGGCACGCCTCGAGCTCCTTGGCGAGCCTCGCCGCGCCCTTCAGCCCCTTCGTGGACCGCAGCTCCTCGGCGCGCTGCTTCACCGCCGCGCGCTCGTCGTCGCTGAAGCCGTCAGTTCCGCTCTGCCCAGCCATGTGCTCCCCCTCCGCAGCGGTCCGCCGTCCGCGCCGATGATGGGGCCCACCCGCACCCCAGGTCCATGGGCGGCGTCCACGAGGTGCCCGGCACGCGCACGGGTGAGGGTCCTGCCACGCCGCACGCCGCACGCCGCACGCCGCACGCCGCACGCCGCACGCCGCACGCCGCACGCCGCACGCCGCACGCCGAGCGCCCGCCGCCCAGGGCCCGGAGCTGGAGCGCCCGATCACCGCGAGCCGGCGGCGGCCTCCTGCTCGCGGGCGGGCGACCCGCCGGCGGGGAGCGGCTCGGCGGCTGCGAGGCCGATGGCGCGGCTCCGGGCCCGCCGCCGGGAGAGGCGTCCCGCCACCAGCGCGGCGGCGCCGGCGGCCAGCAGCCAGGCTCCCGCGCGCACCAGCGGGGACGGCCATCCCCGGTCCGCCCGTGGTGACCCCGAGACCTGCTCGGCGTGCTGCGCCAGCCCGGTCGCCATCTGGAAGTCGTGGACCGCGTAGTTCCCGCTCCCCGTGGGGACCCGTGTGAACGGCTGCACCGCACCGGTGCTGAGGTCGGCGTGCGAGACGGTGAAGTCGACCGACGTCGCGGTGCTGCTGGCTCCCACATCCTCCAGGAGCACCTCGTCGGCGGAGCGCCAGGCGAGCAGGCCGTCGGCGGCCACCGGCGCGGGCACCGCGGCCGCCGGGTCGCCGGAGGCCGCGAGGAAGGAGACGGCCGCCTCGCCCTGCAGGGCCAGCAGCCGACCGTCCGGGGACCAGCCCGCACCCGAGGTGAGCACGCCCTCGGGGCGCGGCGGCGTCACGGTGCGCAGCAGCCCGCCGTCGGGCCCGCGGACCTCGATCGCACCGCCGGCGCGCTGGACGGCCAGCAGGCCGTCGGGGGAGAAGGCGGCCGAGACGGCGTCGTCGACCCCGGCGACCGGCACGGCCGCTCCGGTGCCGACGTCGAGCACGAGCAGGTGCCCCGGGCGCCCGGACCGGCCGTAGGGGCCCACCTCTCCGGTGGGGGAGACGTAGGCCAGGCGCTGGGAGTCCGGCGACCACGCCAGCGGCAGCACGGCGGTGGCGTCGGGCAGGTCGACCGTGCGCACGTCACCCGTGGCGGCGTCCACCAGCGCCATGTCGGCGTCCTCGGGTGCGGCGACCACCAGCTCCCCCGACGGGGCGCCGGCGTCCCAGTCGCCGACCGCCACGGCGGCGCCGTCGGGGGAGACCGACATCGGCGCCGCGTCGCCCTGGGAGTCCGGAGCGCCGCGCGACATCGCGGTGCGCAGGCGCCGGGCGCTGGCGCCGTCGGCGCCGACGACGAGGGCCTGCGGGAAGTCCAGGAGCTCGACGCCGAAGCCCTGCTGGTAGACGGCCAGGACGCGGTCCGGGGGCGCGGCACCCAGCTGGCCCGTCCGGTAGCTGTACCCGGGCAGCTGCGCGGGCACGGCGGCCTGGTCGGCCGTGCCCGCGCCGGTCACGGCGGGGAGCGCGGACGAGGCGCCACCGACGCCCAGCACGGCCAGGGCGGCGAGGAGCGCGGCGCGGCGCGGTCGGTCCACCGCGCCAGGGTGCCGACCGGGGAAGGGCTGTGTCCGGGGTACGCGGAGATCGAGCCGCCGCTTCCGCTGAGCCCTGCGGACCGCCCGTGCTGCCACCGCCGTGCCGCCGCGTGAGAGGGCGGCCAGTGCCCTCGACGTCGCGGGGAACGCCGTCTCCGGACGGGGGGTCGCTCGCCGCGGGCCGCGTCGCGACACCGTTGACATCGTCTTGGAGCGCTATAAAGTCTCGGCCAGCGAGCCGAAGGAGGCGACGTGGGGCGATCGACGACGACGGCGATGACGCCGTCGCGCAGAGCTTTCCTGGCCGGTGCGGCGGCGGCGGTGGGCCTCGGGGCCAGCGGCTGCGGCACCGCCGGCAGCGGTGCGGGCGGCGCCGAGCTGCGCTTCTACATGCAGAAGACCGAGGTCATCGACTACTTCGACGACCTCCTGCGCCGCTTCGAGGCGCAGACGCCCGGCACCACCGCGGTGCTCGACTCGACGGTGTCGATCGCTCCCCAGTTCGTCCGCGGCGACCCGGGCGACGTCGGCTGCTTCAACAACAACCTGGAGCTGGCCCGCTACCTGCGGCGCGGGGTGCTCAGCGACCTGTCCGACCTGCCGTCGGCGGGCCGCATCCGGACGGACATCTCCGACCTCACCGACCAGTACGCCACCTACCCCGGGCGCACCAGCGTCCTGCCGTACTCCCTGACGGCGGCGGGCGTCATCTACAACCAGCAGATCTTCGACGAGCGCGGGCTCCCGGTGCCGACCACCTGGACCGAGTTCACCGACGTCTGCACCGCGCTGCAGCGCGACGGGGTGACGCCGATCTACGCGACGGACCGCGACGCGTGGACGCTCTGGCAGGGACTCTTCGACTACTCCGTCGGCAGCCTCGTCGACACCGGCGAGTTCTTCGCCCGCATGAAGGAGGCCGGCGAGGACGTCGGCCTCGGCGCGGGGGTGTCCTTCGAGGAGGGCCTCGCCGAGCCGATGGAGCGCGCCCGCGTGGTGTCGTCCTTCTTCAACCCCGACCACGCCGTCCGCAACTACGCCGACGGCAACCTCGCCTTCGGCACGGGGCAGGCGGCGATGTACCTGCAGGGCCCGTGGGCGCTGGGGCAGATCGCCCTGGTCGACCCGGACCTGCCGGTGGGCACCTTCCCCCTGCCGCTCACCGAGGACCCGGCCGACACGCAGGTGCGGGTGAACATCGACCTGGGGCTGTGGGTGCCCACCGAGACGCCGCAGCCCGAGGCCGCCCGGCAGCTGGTCGAGTTCCTCATGCAGCCCGAGGTCATCAACGCCTACAACCTCGACAACCTCGCCTACCCGACCACCACCGACGGCCCCGCGCAGGAGGACCCGCGCCTGGCGGGGCTCCAGCAGTACGTCGACGACGCCGCCTTCTACCAGGGCGCTGGCACCTTCGTGCCGGCGTCGATCCCGCTCGGCAACTACGTCCAGGCGGCCATGAGCAGCGGGGACTTCACCGCGATGCTGCGCCAGCTCGACGCCGACTGGCGCCGCCTCGCCGTGCGCGGCGGCCTCGTCTGAGCGCCGCCCGCCCGTCCTCCTCGCCCCCCGACGGCGACCCGACCCCACCCCGACCCGAGGCGGTCCCATGACCTCCCAGCTCCCCCTGGCCGCAGCCCCCGGCGTCGCCGACGCGCAGCGGACGCCGCTCGCGGCGTCCGACCAGCGACGACGCGCCGGCAGCCGACGCGTCGACCTCGCCTACTACGTGTTCCTCGTCCCCGCCCTGGCGGCCTTCACGCTCTTCGTGGTCGCGCCGGCGGTGGTCGGCATCTTCTACAGCTTCACCGACTACGCCGGCTTCGGCACGTGGTCGTTCCTGGGGCTCAGCAACTACCAGGCCCTGCTCGCCGACCCCGAGGTCCGCGGCTCCTACGCCTTCACCCTGGGCTTCGCCGTCGTCACGGTGGTCCTCGCGCAGGTGGTCGCCCTGGCGCTGGCCATCGCCCTGACCAGCCGGATCCGCTTCGCGACCGGGCTGCGCACGATCTTCGTCCTGCCGCTCGTGCTCTCCGGCATCGTGGTGGCCTACGTGTTCAGCTACCTGTTCTCCAACACGCTGCCCGCGGCCGCGGCGGCGGTCGGCTTCGCGCCGCTGGAGCAGAGCATCCTGGGCAACCCCGACCTCGCGTGGCTGTCGATCGTGGTGGTCTCGGCGTGGCAGACGATCCCGGGCGCGATGCTCGTCTACACGGCAGGCCTCAGCGCCGTCCCCGCGGACGTCTACGAGGCCAGCTCCATCGACGGCGCGTCGACTTGGCGCCAGTTCCGCTCCATCACGCTGCCGCTCATCGCGGGCTTCGTGCTCATCAACACCGTGCTCGGCGTCAAGGGCTACCTCGGCGCCTACGACGTCATCGTCGGGCTCACGAACGGCGGCCCGGGCACCGAGACCCGCAGCGTCGCCATGACCATCTTCTCGGGCTTCACCGGCGGCGACTTCGCCTACCAGATGGGCAACGCGACCGTGTTCTTCGTCGTCACGGTGCTGATCTCCGTCGTGCAGCTCCTGCTCACCAGAGGAAGGGCGATCCGGCTGTGACAGCTCTCCAGGCACCGAGGACCACCGCGGCCGCGGACCCCGTGGACGCGCCGGGTCCGTCCCGGCCGTCCCGCCTGCACCGGCCCAGCTGGTCGCTGACGCTGCTGCTCGCGCTGGCCTCGCTGACGGTGCTGGCGCCCCTGTACGTCACCGTGTCCATGGCGTTCAAGACCAGCGAGCAGTCCGTGGACGGCAACGCCTTCGCGCTGCCCGCCCCGTTCAACCCGGCCAGCTTCGCGCAGGCCTGGCAGGTGACGGACTTCCCCGTCGCCCTCGCCGTCTCCGTGCTCGTGGCGGCCATCACCGTCGCGCTCACGCTGCTGCTGAGCTCGGCTGCGGCGTACGCCATCTCGCGCAACTGGTCGAAGCGTGCGTTCCGGTGGTCGCTGTACTACCTGCTGGCGGCCCTGTTCATCCCGTTCCCGGTCACCGCGCTGCCGCAGATCCAGCTCACCGCGGCGCTCGGGCTCGACGGACCGGTCGGGGTGGGCATCCTGCACGCGATGTTCCAGCTGTCCTTCGCGACGCTGCTCTACACGGCCTACCTGCGCTCGGTGCCGATCGAGCTGGAGGAGGGCGCGCGCATCGACGGCGCGAGCACCGTGCAGGTGTTCACGAAGATCGTGCTGCCGATCCTGGCGCCCATGAACGCGACCGTGGGCATCTTCGCCTTCCTCGCCAGCTGGAACGACTTCATGCTGCCGTCCCTCATCACCTCCGACCCGGCGCAGCAGACGCTCCCGGTCGTCCAGAACATCTTCCAGAGCCAGTTCGGCACCGACTACAACGTCGCCTTCGCCTCCTACGCCATGGCGATGCTCCCGACGGTGGTCGTCTACCTCGTCGCCCAGCGATGGGTGATCAGCGGCATCACGCAGGGAGCGGTGAAGAGCTGACATGAGCGAGCTGCCCCTGGTCCGCCCGCTGCCCGGCTCCGCGCCGCGCGCCGACGCCCGCGCCGTGGTCACCGGCGAGCACTGGCGCGCGACCCTGCTGGACGACGGCCTCCTGCGCCTGGAGTGGTCCGACGACGGCGGCTTCGAGGACCGCGCGTCCACCTTCGCGGTGCGCCGCGAGCAGCCCGTGCCCGAGCACGTCGTCGAGCGGCGGGGTGAGGGCGTCGTCGTCACCACCGCCCGGATGCGGCTGCGCTACGACGGCCAGCCGTTCTCCTCCCACGGCCTCTCCGTGGAGCTGCGCGGGCGCGACGCCCCGGGGCGCTGGCGCTACGGCGACGCCCCGCGCGACCTCGGCGGCACCGCGCGCACGCTCGACGACGTCGACGGGCGCACCGAGCTGGAGAGCGGCGTCGTCTCGCGCACCGGCGTCGCCGTCGTCGACGACTCGCCGTCCTTCCTCTTCGACGACGACGGCTGGGTGGCCACCCGGGAGCCGGGGCGCCGGGACCTGTACGTCTTCGCCTACGGCCGCGACGGCGCCGAGGCCGTCCGAGCGCTCTACGCCGTGTCCGGGCCGCCCTCCCTGCTGCCGCGCTGGGCCCTGGGCAACTGGTGGAGCCGCTACCACCCCTACAGCGACAGCTCCTACCTCGAGCTCGTCGACCGGTTCCGCGACGAGGGGCTGCCGTTCTCGGTGGCCGTCGTCGACATGGACTGGCACCGGGTCGGCTCGGTGCCCGAGCGCTTCGGCTCGGGGTGGACGGGCTACTCCTGGGAGCCGGAGCTCTTCGGCGACCCGGCGTCCTTCCTGGCCTCCCTGCACCGGCGGGGCCTGCGGGCGACGCTGAACCTGCACCCCGCGGACGGCGTGCGGGCGTTCGAGGACGCCTACCCTGCGGTCGCGCGGGCGATGGGCGTGGACCCCGAGACGGAGGAGCCGATCGGCTTCGACCCGACCGACCGCACCTTCCTGGAGGCCTACTTCCGCGAGCTGCACCACCCGCTGGAGGCGCAGGGCGTCGACTTCTGGTGGATCGACTGGCAGCAGGGCGGCGCCACCGACCTGCCCGGCGTCGACCCGCTGTGGCTGCTGAACCACTTCCACCACCTCGACGCCTCCCGCGGCGGCGGCCAGCTCGAGCACGGCATGACGTTCTCCCGCTACGCCGGGCCCGGCAGCCACCGGTACGCCGTCGGCTTCTCCGGCGACACCGTGGTGACCTGGGCCTCCCTCGACTTCCAGCCCGAGTTCACCGCGACCGCCGCGAACATCGGCTACTGCTGGTGGAGCCACGACGTCGGCGGCCACACGCGCGGCGTCCGGGACGACGAGCTGGCCACCCGCTGGCTGCAGCTGGGCGTCTTCTCGCCGGTGCTGCGCCTGCACTCGGCGAACAACCCCTTCATCCGCAAGGAGCCCTGGGAGTTCCCGGCCGAGCACCGCGAGGCGATGGGCGCCGCGCTGAGGCTCCGGCACCGGCTGGTGCCCTACCTGCACACCATGAACCACCGGGCGGCCGCCGGGACGCCGCTGGTGCGCCCGGTGCACCACGAGCACCCGCGGCGCGACGAGGCGTACTCGGTGCCCAACGAGTGCCTCTTCGGCAGCGAGCTGCTGGTGGCGCCGATCACGACGCCGCGCGACCCGTCGTCGCGGCACGGCAGCGTGCGGGCCTGGCTGCCGCCGGGGACGTGGACCGACCTGGTGACCGGCTCGGTCTACGCGGGCGACCGCACGCTCGAGCTGCACCGGCCGCTGGGCTCGGTGCCCGTGCTGCTGCGCGCCGGGGGAGTGCTGCCCCTGGCGGGCACCCCGGCCGCCGGCGGCGCCGTCGACGAGGTCGCCGCGCCCGACGGGCCGGCGCTGGTCGACGCGCTCGACGCCACGCGCAACCCCGAGGCGCTGGAGGTGGTCGTCGCGCCGGCGGCCTCCGGGTCCTTCGCCCTGGTCGAGGACGCCGCCGACGGCCCGGCCGCCACGGCGCCGGCGGGCACGGCGTCGGACGCCCCGGCCGGGACGGCGACGACGGCGCTGGTGTGGGACCGCGAGCGCGCCGAGCTGCGCATCGGGGCGGTGGACGGCGACGCCGGCGCGGTGCCGGCGGAGCGGACGTGGACGGCGACGTTCCTCGGGCGGCGCCCGACGGCGCCCGTGACCGTCGACGGCCGGGAGGTGCCGGTGACGTCGGGGCGCGGCCGCTTCTCGGTGACGTTCCGGGCGGCGGCGACCAGCGGGGCGGTGGTGGTGCTGACCGGTGGGCCGCCGCGGCTCGGCGCCGACCGGCGCGAGCAGGTGCGCGAGGTGCTCACCGCGGCGCAGGCCGGCAACCCCGCCAAGCTCGCCGCCTGGGAGGTGGTGAGCAGCGACCGGTCGGTGGCCGAGCAGGTGGCCGAGCTGGACGCCGTCGACCTCGGGCCGGCCGTGCGCGCCGCCGTCGTCGAGCTGCTCGCGACGATCGAGGAGGCCGACGGCTGACCCGCCCGTAGGCGCCGCGGACCTCAGGCGGTCCGCGGCGCGCTCTCGCCGATCCGCAGGCGGTGGCCGACGGTGACGTGGCGGCCCGGCGCGTCCAGGCCGCCCACCCGCTCGAGCAGCAGGTCGAGCGCCCGCTCGGCCAGCGCGGTGGTGTCCGGGGCCACGGAGGTCAGGCTCGGCGCGAGGCTCTCGGAGAGGTCGATGGCGTCCCAGCCGACGACGGCGACGTCGCCGGGCACGTCGAGCCCGCGCAGGCGCAGCGCCCGCAGGGCCCCCACGGCCGCCAGGTCGTCGCGGCACAGGAGCCCGTCGAGCTGCAGCCCGGCGTCCAGGGCGGCGTGGAGCGCGGCCTCCGCGCCGCGCGCGTCACCCTCCGCCCGGGCGACGAGCAGCGCCGGGTCGGGCTCCAGCCCGGCGAGCACGAGGCCCTCGCGGTAGCCGTCGAGGCGGAGCTGCGACGTCCGCGACGCCGGGCCGGTCTCGTGCCCCAGGAAGGCGAGGCGACGACGTCCCGAGGCCACCAGGTGCGCGACCGCGTCCCGGGCGGCCCCGACGTTGTCGATGGCCACCTGGTCGGCGCGCGGGGGCTGGGGGTCCTCCCCGAGGAAGACGACGGGCGTGTCGCGCCGCACCTCGTCGAGCTCGGCGGCGGTCAGCGCGGCCGGGTGGATCACCGCTCCGTCGACGAGGCCGGCGTCCCGGTCGCGCAGGACGGCGCGCTCGCCCTCGCCGGTGCCGTCGGTCTCCTCCAGCAGCAGGCGCAGGCCGCGCCGGGAGCACGCCCGCGCGAGGACGTGCGCCAGCTCCGCGAAGTAGGGACGGCGCAGGTCGGGGAAGGCGAAGGCCACCATGCCCGACCGCCCGGTGGCCAGGCTCCGCCCGCGCGCGTCCGGCCGGTACCCGAGCTCGGTGATGGCCGCCTGCACGCGCTCGCGCATGGCGGGGCTGACGTGCTGGTAGCCGTTCACCACGTTGGAGACGGTCATCATCGACACGCCCGCGTGCTCCGCGACGTCCCGCAACGTGACCCTGCCCATCGCCGGAGGCTATCCGCGCGCCCTGGGCCGCGACCTTTCGAGCGCTATAAAGTCGCCGCCATGAGCGCCTCCACGACCGCCCCCGTCGACGCGGCGTCCACCCCGGACGGCGCACGCCCCGAGCTGCCCCGCGCGAGCGCCCAGGACGGCACGCACCCCCGCCCGCAGATGCTCCGCGCGGCGTGGGCGAGCCTCGACGGCACCTGGGCCTTCCGCCACGACGACGCCGACGAGGGGCTCGCCGAGGGCTGGGGCGCGGGACTGCCCGACGCCGGGGAGATCCGCGTGCCCTTCCCGCCGGAGTCCGCGGCCTCGGGCGTCGAGGCGCCCGGCTTCCACCCGGTGGTCTGGTACTCCCGCCGCCTCACCCGCGACGACCTCGTCCGGGCCGGGGCCGGCGACGGCGCGCCGCGCGTGCTGCTCCACCTCGGCGCCGTCGACCACAGCGCCCGCGTCTGGGTGGACGGCGTGCTGGTGGGCGAGCACGCGGGCGGGCACACGCCCTTCACCGTCGACGTGACCGCGCAGGTCGGCGCCGCCGGGGACTCCGAGCCCCTCGTCGTCGTGCGCGCCGAGGACGACCCGCTGGACGCGACGCAGCCCCGCGGCAAGCAGGACTGGCACGAGGACCCGCACGCCATCTGGTACCGCCGGACGACCGGCATCTGGCAGACCGTCTGGCTCGAGGCGGTGCCGAGCACGAGCGTCGAGCACCTGCAGTGGCTGCCGGTGCCCGGCTCGCACGGGCGCTCGGCGCTCGACCTCGCGGTGCGCTTCCGGGGCCGCCCCGCCGAGGGGTCGAGGGTGCGGGTGGTGCTGCGGCACGACGACGAGCACCTCGCGGAGCTCACCCTCGAGGTGCCCACCGGTGCGCGCGAGGTGCAGGTGCGGGTGCCGGTCGCCCGGCAGCGCAACGGTCAGGCCGTGGACGAGGTCGAGTGGTCGCCGGAGCACCCCCGGCTCGTCGACGCCGTCGTGGCGCTCGAGGTCGCCGGCGGCTCCGGCGCCCCGGCGGTGGTGGACGCGGTCTCCAGCTACGTCGGGCTGCGCACGGCCGAGGTCGCCCACGGCGCCTTCCTGCTCAACGGGCACCCGTACGACGTCCGCAGCGTCCTCAACCAGGGGTACTGGCCGGAGTCGCACCTGGCGGCTCCCTCGGCGCAGGCGCTGCGGCGCGAGGTCGAGCTGATCCGCGAGCTCGGCTTCAACGCCTGCCGGGTGCACCAGAAGGTGGAGGACCCGCGCTTCCTCTTCTGGGCGGACCGGCTCGGCCTGCTCGTGTGGGGCGAGGCGCCGGGGGCGTACGAGTTCTCCCCGCGCGCGGTCCACCGCCTGGTGGCGGAGTGGATGGAGGTCGTCGACCGCGACGCCTCGCACCCGTGCGTCGTCACGTGGGTGCCCTTCAACGAGTCCTGGGGCATCCAGCAGGTCCGCGACGACCCCGCGCAGCAGGCCTACGCCCGCGCGCTCACCGACCTCACCCGCGCGCTGGACCCGACCCGCCCCGTGGTGTGCAACGACGGCTGGGAGCAGCAGAGCACCGACATCACGACCGTCCACGACTACGAGGGCGACGGCGCCGTGCTGGCCCGCACCTACGCCGACGAGGCGGCGCGGGACCGCCTGGTGGGCGGCCTGGCGCCCTCGGGTCGCGCGCAGTTCGTCGGCGGCGCGGTCCACGCCGGGCAGCCGGTGATGCTCACGGAGTTCGGCGGCATCTCCTTCCAGCCCGGCGCCGCGCGCGCGGACGCCTGGGGGTACACCGCGGCGCAGGACGCCGGGGACTGGACCGCCCGCATCGGGGCGCTCTACGACGCCGTCCGCGCGAGCACCTTCCTCGCCGGCTCGTGCTACACGCAGCTCACCGACACCGAGCAGGAGACCAACGGCCTGCTCGACGCCCAGCGCCGGCCGAAGGCGCCGGTGGAGGACATCCGGCGGGCGGTGCTCGGCGGCGCGCGCGACGAGGGCTGACGCCGGGGGCCGACGGCGCGCCTCGACGGCCGAGCCCGCGTCGGCAGGGCCCGCGACGTGAGCGCCCGTGACGGCAGGGACCACGAGGTCAGGGCCTGCGACGTCAGGGCCTGCGACGTCAGAGGCGCAGCGCGGTCTCCACGAGCCGCGCGACGTCCAGCGAGCGGCTGCGCGGGGGCCAGGCGATGACGGTCGTGACCTGCGGTGCGTCCGTCACCGGGACGGCGACGACGCCCCCGCGCAGCTGGGCGCGGACGACGTCGGGCACGACCACCGACGTCCGCCCCAGGGAGACCAGCTGCAGGAGCTGCGCGTGGTCGTGGACCTCTGGCCCGGGGCCGTCGGCGTAGGCGCCGTCGGGGCTCGGCCAGCGGGGCGCGGGCAGGCCCGGGAGGTCGGCCACGTCGGCCAGCCGCAGCTCGCCGCGGGTGCTCAGCGGGTGGCCGGCGGGCAGGAGCACGACCTGCCCCTCGGTGCGCAGCTCCTCGACGTCGAGGCCCTCGACGTCGTCGATCGGGGGGTGCAGCAGGGCGACGTCGACCCGTCCGGTGCGCAGCAGGCGCCCCTGCTGCCCCGGGCCGCAGAGCACGACGTCGACGGGCACCGCCCGGGGATCGGCGGCGTAGGCGTCCAGCAGCTTCGCCAGCAGCTCGTCGGAGGCCCCGGCCTTGGTGGCCAGGGCGATCCCGGGGGGCGCGTCCGCAGGCGCTGCCCGGCGGGTGCGGTGCTCCGCGGCCTCCAGGGCGTCCAGCGCGGTGCGCCCCTCGCGCAGCAGCACGGCGCCGGCGTCGGTCAGGGACACCGACCGGCTGCTGCGCTCGAGCAGCGCGGTGCCGAGGCGCCGCTCGAGCTGGGCGACGGCGCGCGAGAGCGGCGGCTGGGCCATGCCGAGGCGCTCGGCCGCCCGGCCGAAGTGCAGCTCCTCGGCGACGGCGACGAAGTACCGCAGCTCCCGTGACTCCACGGCGCGACGCTACGCCTCGGGGACGGGACCCATACCCCTGCGGTATCGCCGGTGACCCGAGCGGTCTTGGACGGGGCGAGGGCCCGGCGCGCAGGCTCGACGTCATGAGCGAGAAGACGACGGCCCTGGTCACCGGGGCGAACAAGGGCATCGGCTACGAGATCGCGGCGGGCCTCGGCGCGCTGGGCCACCGCGTGGGAGTGGGCGCGCGCGACGACGGGCGGCGCGAGGCGGCGGTGGAGCGCCTGCGGGCGTCCGGCGTCGACGCCTTCGGCGTCCCGCTGGACGTGACCGACGACGCGAGCGTCCGGGCCGCCGCGGAGCTGGTCGAGCGGCAGGAGGGGCGCCTGGACGCCCTGGTCAACAACGCCGGCATCACCGGCGGGCCGCAGCAGCAGCCGAGCACCGCCGACCTCGACGTCCTCCGCACCGTCCTGGAGACCAACGTGCTCGGGGTGATCCGGGTGACGAACGCGATGCTGCCGCTGCTGCGCCGCGCGCCGTCGCCCCGGGTCGTCAACGTCTCCAGCGGCGTCGGGTCCCTGGCCCGGCAGTCCGGCCCCGGCGGCGCGACGAGCACCGGGCCGGTGGCGGTCGCCTACTCGCCGTCCAAGACGTTCCTCAACGCCGTGATGCTCCAGTACGTCCGCGAGCTCGAGGGCACGGGGATCCTCGTGAACGCCGCGTGCCCGGGCTTCGTCGCCACCGACCTCAACGGCTTCCGCGGCGTGCGCAGCGTCCAGGAGGGTGCGGCGACGCCGATCCGCCTGGCCACGCTGCCCGACGGCGGCCCCACGGGGGGCTTCTTCGAGGACGCCGGCGTCGTGCCCTGGTGAGACGCGCGAGGGCCGGGCCCGGTGCGGACGCCCGGCGGCGTCGCACCCGGCCCGGCCCCGTGGCGGGGGAGTGGCTCAGCGAGCCAGGAACTCCAGGAGCCGGGAGTTGAACTCCGCCGCGTGGCTGACGTTGAAGCCGTGGGGGGCGTCGTCGACCACGTGCAGCTCGCTGCCCGGGATCGCCGCGTGGGTGCGGGCACCGGAGCCCTCGAACGGCACGACGCCGTCGCCCGCGCCGTGGATGACCAGCGTCGGGACGGTGACGGACGGCAGGTCGCCGCGGAAGTCGGTGGTGCCGAAGGACTCCATGGCCGCGAGGGCCGCCTTCTGGTCGGACTGCTCGCACAGGGCGATCGCGTCCTGGCGCTGCGCCTCGGTGACCTTCAGGTCGTCCCCGACGGAGAAGAACTGCGTCGTGAACTGGTCGAAGAAGGCCGAGCGGTCGCTCTTGAGGCCGCTCTCCATCTGCTGCGCGGTCTCGTCGTCCAGCGGACCGTCGGGGTTGTCGCCGGACTTCGCCATGAACGGCGGGACGGCGCCGGCGAAGACGACGCTGCGCAGGCGGTCCTGGCCGTGGCGCGCGACGTAGCGGGCCACCTCGCCGCCGCCCATGGAGAACCCGACGAGGGTGACGTCGGTCAGCTCGAGCTGGTCGAGCAGCGCGGCCAGGTCGTCGGCCAGCGTGTCGTAGTCGTAGCCCTTGCGGGTCTTGTCGCTGCGGCCGAAGCCGCGGCGGTCGTAGGTGACGACGCGGTAGCCGGCGGCCCGCAGGGCCGGGACCTGCTCGGACCACGCCTCACCGGACAGGGGCCAGCCGTGGATCAGCACGACGGGGCGGCCCGTGCCGCCGGTGTCCTCGACGTGCAGGTTCGTGTCCTTGAACAGCCCGCTGTGGGCGGTGACCTCGGTCATCGTTCCTGGTCCTCTCGCTCGACCGGCCGGCTCGCTGGCCGACCCCTCTGACGGCCCGACCATATCGCGTACGACTCAGTCGCGCACGATGCGATCGGGTGGACTCCTACACTCGACGGGTGAGCGCCGCCGAGTCCGACCTGCCCGTCGACCAGCGGCTGTGCCTCGCGCTCTACCAGGCGTCGCACGCCATGGACGCCACCTACCGCGTGCTGCTGGGGGACTCGGGGCTGACCTACCCGCAGTACACGGTCCTGTCCGTGCTCCGCCAGGACGGCGCGGCGCCGGTGACCGTGGTCGCCCGGCGGCTCGGGCTCTCCTCCAACACCGTCTCGCCGCTGCTCAAGCGCATGGAGGGGCGGGGCTGGATCACCCGGCGGCGGTCCGGTGAGGACGAGAGGGCGGTCATCGTCGACCTCACGGCGGAGGGGCGTCGTCTCGGCGACGAGGTCGGCGACGTCCCGCGACGCGTCACGGACGCCGCCGGCCTGAGCGACGCGCAGCAGACGGACCTCGTCGGCACGCTGCACCAGCTCGCCGCCGCGCTGCGGGCGGGGCCGGCGCAGGAGGCCTGAGCAGGCGCGGCGAGAGCGACGAACCGCGGGTCAGCCGACGCGGACGACCTGCGCTTCGTCGCTCTCGAGCAGCTCGAGCCAGGGCGAGGCGTCAGGCGCTGCCGCGCATCCGGTCGGCGGCGCGGTCGCCCCGCAGCGGCACCGGGACCGAGCGGGTCGCGGCGGCGAGGCCGTGCTCCGGCATGGCGACGTAGACCGACTCCGCGGTGCCGGGCCCCACGAGGTAGCTCTCGTGGAAGATGCCGGCCGCCGTCGACCCGCGCCGGGCCGCCCGGTTGAAGGCGCGCCAGGCGGGCAGGTGCTCGGCGTCGGAGGCGGCGGCGTAGGCCTGCAGCTGCTCCCAGGTGCGCCAGTACTGCAGCACCATGAAGGTGCGCCCCGACCAGTAGGTGCGGGCGTGCAGGAGCCCGCGCTCGGGCTGCCGGCCGAGCTCGCGGAGCATCCGCGGCATCGCGCCGAAGACCGGCATCCAGGCTCGGACGTCGCGGAGCCGGTTGATGCGCATGCCGATGACGAAGACGACGAGGTCCTGGCCCTCGAGGTCGGCGGTGCGTCGTCCCGGCTGGACCGTGGTGCTGGCCATCTCGGCTCCCCTCCGTGCCCGGGTCACGCCCGGCGCCTCATGTGGACGGCGTGAACATAGCCGTAGCATGTGGACGCCGTCCACACCCGCGTTCCAGGGCTCCGCCGGCAGGGGCCGCACGTCCGGGGCGGCCTCGAGGAGGAGGGTCCGTGGCGCGCGCGAGCTACCACCACGGCGACCTGCGCAACGCGCTCGTCGCGGCGGCGACGGCGGCGGTCCGCTCCGGCGGTCCCGGTGCGCTCGCCGTGCGCGAGGTGGCGCGCGAGGTGGGCGTGAGCCCGAACGCCGCCTACCGGCACTTCGCCGGGCACGCCGACCTGCTCGCCACGGTCGCCGAGCACGCCCGGGGAGCCATGGGCGCGGCGATGGCCGAGGGGCTGTCCTCCGTCGCGGCGCAGGACGACCCGCTGGCCCTGGCGAGGGCGCGGCTGCGCGCGGTGGGGCGCGCCTACGTCGAGTACGCGGTCGCCGAGCCCGGGCTGTTCCGCGTCGCCTTCGGCGAGACGCCGGAGGGTCCGCCCGGCTGCGTCGGAGGCCCGGACCCGTGGGCGATGCTGCAGGAGCGCCTCGACGAGATGGACGCCGCGGGCGGCCTGGGTCGACGCGGACGTGACGGCGCCGACACCGTCGCCTGGGCGGGCGTGCACGGCCTCGCCGAGCTGCTGGTCGGGCCGCTCGCCGGTCTCGACGAGCGGGCGCGGGGGGCGGCCGTCGACCGCCTGCTCGCCGCCGTCGCCGCGGGGCTGGCGGCCTGAGGTGGCGGTGGGGCCGAGCTCCCGCCGACGACCGCACGTGCAGCAGGGGTGACCGCGGGCGCCGACCCGGGCATGCTCGCGCGATGACCCGCCTCACCGTCCAGGACGTGGCCGACGCCGGGCTCGACGACTGGCGCCTGCTGGCCTCGGGGCTGCACGCGCGCTTCGCCACCGGTGGGATGCCGGCCGGCCTGGCGCTGGTGAGCGGCGTCGTCGCGGCCGCCGAGGAGCTCGACCACCACCCCGACGTCGACCTGCGCCCCGGCTACGTCGACCTCGCGCTCGTGAGCCACGACGTCGGCCGCGTGACCCGCCGCGACCTGCGGCTGGCGCGGCGCGTCAGCGACCTCGCGGCGGAGCAGGGCCTGCTCGCCCGCCCCGAGCTGCTGGCCCAGCTCGAGGTGGCGCTGGACACCGCCGACCTCGCCGCCGTCGGCCCGGTCTGGGCGGCTCTGATGACCGGCGACGCGGGCGCGCTGGACGGGAACGACGTCGCCGACCGCCGAGGTCGGCTGCCGCTGCTGTGGTTCCAGGGCACCGAGGCGCACGCGACGCCCCGCCAGCGGTTCCACCTCGACGTCTGGGTGCCGCACGACGTCGCGCAGGAGCGACTCGACGCGGCGGTGGCGGCGGGCGCGCGGGTCGTCGACGAGAGCCACCGGCCCTCCTTCGTCGTCGTCGAGGACCCCGAGGGCAACCGGGCCTGCGTGTGCACGGCCCTCGACCGGTGAGCCCCGGCCGCTGACCCCGACCGCTGACACCCGGCCGGGTGGCGGTCCCCGGCCCGCGCGGCGATGGTCGAGAGGTGCCCCTCTCCCCGCAGGACGTCCTGACCGACCACGCCGAGGTCCTCGTCATCGGGGGCGGGAACGCGGGGATCTCCCTCGCCGCCAGGCTGATCCGCGACGGCGCCCGTGACGTCGCCCTCGTGGAGCCCTCGCCCGTGCACCGCTACCGGCCGCTGATGAACTACGTCGGCGGGGGCGAGGCGACCATGCGCGAGCTCGAGCGGCCCATGCGCCGCGTCATCCCCGAGGGGTGCCGCTGGGTGCAGGACGCCGTCGAGGCCGTCGACCCGGTCGCCTCCACCGTCACCACCCGGCGCGGTCGCCGCTTCTCCTACGGGACCCTCGTCGTCTGCCCCGGCATGCACGAGGACTGGGACGCGACCCCGGGGCTGCAGGACGCCTACACCGCCGGCTGGGCGTCCTCGACGTACGTGCCCAGCGCGGCGCCGCTGGTGTGGCAGGCGCTGAGCGGCGTGCGCGAGGGGACCGTCCTGTTCACGGTGCCCCCGGAGCCGGCGCCCTGCGCGGCCACCGCCCTCAAGCCCCTGCTGATGGCGTGCGACTCCTGGCGCCGCAGCGGGGTCCTCGACGACCTCGACGTCGTCCTCGCCATCCCCGGGGAGCACGTCCTCGGCGTGCCGAAGGCCGACGCCCGGCTCGAGCGGGTCATCGCGTCCTACGGGGTGCGCGTGCTGCGCGAGGCCCGCGTCGCCCGCGTCGACCCCGTCCTGCGCGCGGTCGACCTCACGACGCCGGCGGGCACGGTGCGCCTGGACGACCTGGCGCACGCCCACGTCGTCCCGCACTACCGCGCGCCGGAGTGGGTGACCGCCAGCGGGCTCGGCACGGGGGAGCGCGGCGGGCAGGTCGACATCGACCCCGAGACGCTGCGCTCGCGCCGGCACGACGACGTCTGGTCGATCGGGGACGTCGCCGCCCTGCAGACGAGCTCCTCCGGCGGGGGGCTGCGCAAGCAGGTCGACGTCCTCGCGCGCAACATCATCGCTGCGCGCAAGGGCAGGAAGCTGCGCCGGTACGACGGCTTCACGGTGATGCCGGTCACCACCAGCCACCGCCGGCTCGTGCTCGTCGAGGCCGACCGCTCCGGGCCGCGGCCGCGCCACCTGCCGCTCGTGAGCCGTTTCAAGCCCCGGCGCACGACCTGGCTGCTCGACCGCTACGTCCTCCCGGTCGTCTACTACCGCCTCCTCCTGCGCGGGAAGGTCTGACCCCGGGCCAAGGGCTCGCCCAGCGGCAGATGGCCGCCCCTCGTCGTGCGAGAGCAGGACGAGGGGCGGCCGTCTGCCGTTGCGCCGTCCTCGACCAGGAGCGCGACCCTGCGGGAGCCGCGTCACGCCCGTCGTCGACGGGAGATCGCTGCCTCGCGCCCTTCTCCGTCCTGCATCCTTGACGGATCGATCGTGCACGATCTAGCGTCCTGATCACTCGACGGCGAGGAGGTGACGCGGTGCAGGGAGCATCTGGCCCCATGGATGCGAACAAGGCACCGCGCGTGTCGATCGCCAGCCGGCAGGTCCTCGCGGACCACATCTACGACGCCGTGCTGGACCTGCTCATCGACGGGGAGCTGGGTGCGGGGGACGTCATCGGCATCGACGCCCTGGCCCGTGAGTTCCAGGTCTCCTCCACCCCGGTGCGGGAGGCGCTGGCCCGGCTGGAGTCGACCGGGCTCGTGCGGCGGACGGCGCTCAAGGGGTACCGGGTCGCCCCCATGACGACGCCGGACGAGCTCGACCACCTCATGCAGGCGCGGCTGCTCCTCGAGCCGTCCCTGGCCGAGCTCGCCGCCACGCGGCTCGACGACCAGATCACGGCTCGCCTGGAGGGGGCGGTCCACGACCTGGCCACGGCACCGCTCGGCCCGTCCTTCCACGACTTCCGCGCCTACTGGCAGGCGGACGAGCGCTTCCACCGCATCGTCGCCGAGGCGACGGGCAACGAGTTCCTCGTCGCGGCCTACACGGCCATCGGCGGGCAGATCCAGCGCTTCCGCCTCTTCGGCGGGATGCGCGGCGTCACGGACGCGGACCACTGCGTGGCGGAGCACACCCGGGTCCTCGAGGGCCTCCGCTCCCGCGACCCCGCCCGCGCCCGGGCGGCGATGGCGGCGCACCTGACCGACGCCCGCGACCGGGCGCTGGCCTCCTACACCACCCACCCACCGTCCAGCACCTGAGCGAGAGGCGATGACGCCCCATGACGACGGCGACGCACAACCCCGGCCTGAGCACCGACACGAACCACTTCCCCCGCTCCGCCCCCTCCGACCCGAGCGCGCCGCACGTGCGCTCCGCCGCCGTCGAGGTGGACGCCGCCGCGGACCGCGGCGAGATGCGACCGATCTGGGCGTCCATCGGCTACGACGAGATCAACTGGACGTACACGCCCACCGGCAAGCGGCTGCTGCGCAGCTTCGCCGAGCTGGTGCCCGGGCAGACGCAGGCGTTCCACGTGCGCCCCCACTACGTCTTCTGCTCCGGGACGGGGTTCGGCCTGCCGCACTGGGGGAACGGGAACGTCTACCACCGCGCCGAGGACGGCTCGGCCGTCTACGACTTCTCCGTCGCCGACCAGGTCTACGACGCCATCGTCGGCGCGGGCCACCACGTGCTCGTCGAGCTGGCCTTCACCCCGCGCGACATGCTCCCGCCCGAGGCGGACGAGCTGCAGGTGGTGCCGAGCCCGACGGTCTACAGCAGCTACGAGGCGGGCGCCTGGGCCTACCCCCCGCGGGACTTCGGCGAGTGGGGCGAGCTCGTCGCCGCCCACGCGCGCCACTGCGTCGAGCGCTACGGCGCCGACGAGGTGCGCACCTGGCTGTGGGAGCTGTGGAACGAGCCCGACATCTTCTACTGGAAGGGCACCGTCGAGCAGTTCTGCGAGCTGTACGACGTGACGGCGGCAGCCGTGCGCAGCGTCCTCCCGGACGCGCAGGTCGGCGGCCCGGCGGTGACGGGCGGCGGCGTCGACTTCCTGCGCACCTTCCTCGAGCACACCTCGACCCGATCGACGCCCCTGGACTTCGTCTCGTTCCACACCAAGGGCAGCGCCTTCACGCCCTGGCGGGTCTACGGGCCGACCGGCGGCCCGGCCCCGGAGCTGCAGAGCCCGTCGTCGCACAAGATGCTCTTCGAGGTCCGGCGGATGCTGCGGGTCGTCGGCGAGTTCGACGCCTACCGCGACCTGCCGGCGATCGTCGACGAGTGCGACGCGGGGGTGCCCGCGCACTACAGCGCCTACGACAACGCCAACTTCGCCTTCCAGAACACCGAGTACTACCCCGTCTTCCAGGTCAAGCTCTTCAAGAAGCTGCTGGACCTCGACGACACGGAGGCCGTCAAGGTCACCCAGGCGACCTCGTGGAGCTTCTACTTCGAGGGGGAGCGCTACTTCGAGGGCACGCGGGCCTTCCTCACCGCGGGCGGCGTCGAGAAGCCCCTGCTCAACGCCTACCGCCTGATGGCGCGGCTGGGGGACCGGCGGGTCGCGGCCACCAGCGACGCCGCCAGCCCCTCGGAGCTGCTCGACGCGGGCGACGGGCGCTCGATGCCCGAGGAGGTCGACGCCCTCGCCTCCTCCGACGGCGCCGACCCCCGCCGCGTGTCCGTCCTCGTCTGGCGCCACACGGACGACCAGCACCAGCGCGACGACCGGGCGACGCCCGTCGACGTCGTGGTCCGCGGTCTGCCCGAGGGGACCTGGACCGTCAGCCACCACCGCGTCGACGCCGACCACAGCAACGCCCACACCGCCTGGCGCGCGCTGGGGAGCCCGCAGGACCCGTCGCCGGAGGAGCTCGCGCAGATCACGGCGCGCCAGGGGCTCGAGGAGCTCGAGCCGCCCCGCGACGTGGAGGTCCAGCAGGGCAGCGCCTCGCTGCACGTCGAGCTGCCGCTCCCGTCGGTCTCCCTCCTCGTGCTGGAGCGGGTGTGAGCGCCGCGCCCGCCTCACCGGTCGTCCTGACGACCGGCGGCGTCGCCGTCCCGCAGCTCGGCCTCGGCGTCTTCAAGATCGCGCCGGACCAGGTGCAGCGCGTGGTCGAGGAGGCGCTCGAGGTGGGCTACCGGCACATCGACACGGCCGCTGCCTACGTCAACGAGGTCGGCGTGGGGGCGGCGCTGCGGGCCAGCGGGCTGCCCCGCGACGAGGTCTTCGTCACGAGCAAGCTGCGCAACGGCGACCAGGGGCGCGGGTCCACGCGCCGGGCGCACGCCGACACGCTGGAGCGGCTGGGGCTCGAGCGCCTCGACCTCTACCTCGTCCACTGGCCCAACCCCTCGGCCGGCCTCTACGTCGAGACCTGGGCCGAGCTCGCGGAGATGGAGGACGAGGGCGCCGTCCGCGCCGTCGGGGTCTCCAACTTCATGCCCGAGCACCTGGCGGACCTCGCCGCGGCCGGCCTGCCCGCGCCGGCGGTCAACCAGGTGGAGCTGCACCCGACCTTCCAGCAGGAGGCCGTCGTCGGGGCGACCCGGGCGCTCGGCACCGTGGTGCAGGCCTACTCACCGCTGGGGCAGGGCGTCGACCTCGACCTCGCCCCCGTCACCGACGCGGCGCGGGCGCACGACGCCACGCCGGCGCAGGTGGTCCTCGCCTGGCACCGGCAGCGAGGGCACGTCGCGATCCCCAAGACCTCGAGCCGGCACCGCCTGGAGGAGAACCTCGCCTCCCTGCGGCTCGAGCTGACACCGGCCGAGGTCGACGCGGTGACGCGCCTGGACTCCGGCCACCGCATCGGCGGGGACCCCGCCACCTTCGACCTCAGCCAGATCCGCTGAGAGAAACCGCCAGGGGAGGCTCTCGATGACGAGCAGCACCGCTCCAGCGCCGACGCTCGACGCCCCACCACCAGGTCCCACCCCGCCGGAGAACCCCCGCCGGCGGGCGCCCCGCAGCCAGACGGCGTGGATCTGGGTCTTCCTCCTGCCGACCGTCGTGCTCTACGGCATGTACACGCTGTGGCCGATCGCCGCGAGCTACTGGTACTCGCTCGAGGAGTGGAACGGCTTCACGTCCGAGGGGCGCTTCGTCGGCCTCTCGAACTACCGCGCGGTGATCGCGGACCCGGGCTTCTGGTCCTCTCTGCGCATCACCCTCGTCTTCATGCTGGTCGTGGCGCCGGCGCGGGTGCTGCTCAGCCTCGTGCTGGCGATCGTCCTGAACTCCCCGCGGCTGCCGCTGCGCGGCCTGTTCCGGACCGTCTACTTCCTCCCGGTGGTGACCACGACGGCGATCGTCGGCGTGGTCATGCAGTTCATCTTCGACCCGGGCGCGGGGCCGGTGAACTCGGCCCTGCGGTTCTTCGGCGTCTCCGAGGGGATCGACTTCCTCGGCTCCTCGGACACCGCGCTCTACACGGCGGCGGGCATCTACACCTGGAAGTTCTTCGGCATCACGATGATCTACTGGCTCGCGGCGCTGCAGACCATCCCCGAGGAGGTCAGCGAGGCCGCCAAGATCGACGGGGCGAACGCCCTCCAGAACCTGCGGCACATCACGCTCCCCATGCTGTTCCCCTTCCTGCTCATCATCTCCGTGCTCACCGTCGAGGACTGCTTCCGGGCGTTCGACCTGATGCAGACGATGACGGGCGGCGGCCCGTTCTTCAGCACCGAGGTCATCGAGATCTACATCTACCGGTACGCCTTCGCCGCGACGGTGCCGCAGCTGGGATTCGCCTCGGCGGCCGCCGTGCTCTTCGGCCTCGTGGTCCTCGTGGTCGCCGCGCTGCAGGCCTGGGGGCTCGTCGTCGGGCGGCGCAAGCGGGCGGCGCTGCGATGAGCGCCCCGGCACGTCCGGCGAGGAGCGTCAGCCCGGCGCGGCGGCGGGCGCAGCGGGTGGTGGCGCGCGCGCCGTGGTGGCTCGCCGTCCTCGCCCTGGCCGTGGGGGGCCTGCTGTGGGTCTACCCCTTCATCTGGATGGTCTCGGCGTCGCTGAAGAGCTCGGTGGAGATCTTCGGGGCGGGGCTGTCGCTCGTCCCCGAGACGCCCGTGTGGGAGAACTACTCGCGGGCGTGGGGAGACGCCGGGTTCGGCGTGTACATGCTCAACACCGTCGTGGTGACGGTCGCGACCGTCGTCATCGTCGTCGTCCGGTGCGCGCTGTGCGGGTACGTCCTCGGGCGCTACCGCTTCCGCGGGTCGCGGCTCGTGATGGGGGTCCTGGTCGCCACGCTCTTCGTCCCGACCGGGTACACGATCATCCCCATCGTCAAGCTCTCCCTGGAGCTCGGTCTGCTGAACTCCCTGGCGGGCATGACCCTCGCGCTCAGCGGCAGCGCCAACGTGGCCTCGATCCTCATCTACGCGGGCTACTTCCGGCAGCTGCCCAAGGAGCTGGAGGAGGCCGCCGTCGTGGACGGCGCGGGATTCCTCCGGGTCTTCTTCAAGATCATGCTGCCGCTCTCGATGCCGGTGACGGCGACCGTGGCGCTACTGACGTTCCTGTTCACCTGGAACGCCTTCTTCCTGCCCCTGGTCTTCTCCTTCAGCCGCCCCGAGCTGAGGACCCTGTCGGTCGGCATGCAGGCCTTCGTGGGCGAGAACGCCACCGACTGGTCGGGCATGGCGGCCGCGGGCGTCATCTCGATCGTGCCCATCGTCGCGCTCTTCCTCTTCCTGCAGCGCTACTTCGTCGACGGCATCGCCGGCGCCGTGAAGTCCTGACCCGCCGCCGAGGGCTCCGCAGCCCTCGGACGGCCCCACCACCGCACTGACGACTCGACGAGGAGATGTCATGACCACAGTGGACCGACGGTCCTTCCTGCTCGGCACAGGAGCGGCGCTCGGAGCCGCCCTGCTCACGTCCTGCAGCTCCAGCGGCTCAGGGGGCCCGGGCGGGCCCTCCGGGGGCGCCGGGCAGCTGCGCTGGCAGGACCACTTCAGCGCCCTCCAGGACTTCCACGCCGACTGGGCGCAGCAGCAGTCCCAGGCGCTCGGCGTCCCCGTGTCCTACACCTACAACGACGTCAGCCGCTCCACCGAGGCGCTGCAGCTCGCGAAGCAGAGCGACCAGCTGCCCGACGTCTACTCCAACGTGCTGGGCCTGCCGCTGGCCGCCCTGGTCGCCGGGGGGTGGCTGCACGAGCTGCCGCTGAGCGAGGAGGCGCTCGCCCGGCTGCCCGAGGGGTCCTTCACCGAGGGCATCACCTCGCTGGACGGCGTCATCTACGGGCTGCCCCTGTTCACGTGGCAGCAGTACGCCGCCGCGTCGTGGTTCAACGTCGACATGGTGACGGCGGCCGACCTCGACCCGGACGACCCGCCGCGCACGTACGACCAGTTCCGGGACGCGCTCGAGCGCGTCGGTCGGAACCAGGACGGGGGGTCGCCGATGATCCTGGCGCTGGGCGGGGTCGACCGGATGGGCGAGCAGATCAACGACTACGCCCAGGCCGCCGGCTTCCCGGGCTTCGAGGGGCTCGAGTACCGCACGGGCGAGTACCGGTTCGAGGACGACACGTACGTCAACGCGATCGAGTTCTGGAAGGAGCTGAACGACTCGGGCCTGATCCTCCCGGGCAGCGGCGGTCTCACCGTCGCCGACGCCCGCAGCCGGTGGGGCGCCGGCGCCGCGGCCTACTTCCCCGACGGGCCGTGGTGCGCGGGCGGGGTGCGCAACGTGGCGGCCGGCTTCGAGGAGAAGATCGGGGTCGGGCCCATCCTCGTCCCCGAGGGCGGGGGGCAGGTCACGACCTACCGCGGCGCCCCGGCGGCGCAGTTCTTCGTCGCCGCGACCACGGCCGACGCGGAGGCAGCCGTCGCGATCATCGAGTCGATGACGACCCCCGAGTACCAGCAGGGGCTCGCGTCGGGGATGGACCAGCCGCCCCTCGACTTGTCCGTCGTCCAGGACGCCGACGTCGTGCCCCCCTACGCGACGCTGGCGGGCTGGTTCGCCGAGACCGTCAAGCGGATGCCCCAGGCCGTCGTGGCCAACCCGGAGATCGCCCGCGTGGACGCGGCGACGACACCGGTCAGCCCGGACCTCGGGGACATCGTCCAGGGGTACCTCGGCGGCGACATCACCGACCTGCGGGGCGCGCTGGTGAAGCTCAGCGGCGACTACCGCGCCGTGCGGGAGCAGGCGCTGGAGTCCGCGACGGCGGAGGGCGCCGAGGTCTCCCTCGACGACTACGCCTTCCCGGACTGGACCCCGGGCACCGACTACACCTACGCGACATGAGCGCCCCGTCCAGGGCCTCGCGCCGCACGGCCGTGGTGACCGGCGTCGCGGCGCCGCGCGGCGTCGGACGCGTCGTGGCGCGCCGGCTCGCCGACGACGGGTGGGACCTGCTCCTGCTCGACCACGACGGCGACGGGGCGCAGGCGTGCGCGGACGCGCTGGCCGACCCCGTCGCCGAGGACGGGCGGCGGGTGCTCGCCGCCGCGGTCGACATCACCTCCCCGGACGCCCTGGCGGCCGCCCTCGCCCGCGCGGACGAGGAGCTGGCACCGGTGGCGGGGCTGGTCAACCTCGCCGGCATCGCCTCGCCCACACCGCTGCTCGAGGTCGGCCTGGCCGAGTGGGACCGGGTGATGGCCGTCAACGCCACCGGGTCCTTCCTCCTGCTCCAGCAGGTCGCGCCGCGGATGGTCGCCCGGGGCGGCGGGCGGGTGGTCATGGTGTCCTCCATCACCGCTCTCGACGGGGGCGGGACGTTCTCGAAGACGGCCTACGCCGCGGCCAAGGCGGCGGTGCTCGGCCTGGTGCGCGGTGCGGCGCGCGAGCTCGGGCCGATGGGCATCACGGTCAACGCGCTGCTGCCCGGACCGCTCGACACGGACATCATGGGCGGGCCGCTGAGCGAGGACCGCAAGAGCGCCATGGCGTCCGGCATCCCCGTCGGCAGGGTGGGGCAGCCCGTCGACGTCGCCGAGGTGACCGCCTTCCTCCTGTCGGACGGCGCCGGCTTCGTCAACGGCGTCTCGCTCAACGTCGACGGCGGCAAGCACATGCACTGACGCGGCAGGTCGGGCCGAGCTGATCCACGAGGTGGCAGCCTCTCGTCGTGCCAGAGCGCGACGAGGGGCTGCCACCCTGCGTGACGGCTCAGGCGGACGCCGTGCGTCGCCGCCGCAGGTCCGCCGCGATCGTCGCGACGGCCTCCCGCCCGGCCCGGTTGGCCCCGACGGTCGACTGCGACGGGCCGTACCCGACGAGGTGCACGCGCGGCTCGCGGAGCACCTGCGTCCCGCGGACCTCGACGCCGCCGAGCTCGCTGCGCAGGTGCAGCGGCGCCAGGTGCGCCAGGGCGGGGCGGAAGCCTGTGGCCCACAGGACGACGTCGACGGTGGTGAGACTCCCGTCCGCCTCGCGGACGCCGGTGGGCTCCAGCGCGGTGAACATCGGACGCCGGTCGAGGGCGCCGCGCTCGCGCGCCGCCACGGCGTAGGGCGACCAGCCGAGGCCGGTGTAGGAGACGACGCTGCGCGGCGCCCGGCCCGCCTCGGCGTCCGCGGTGACCTGCGCGACGACCTCGCGCCCGCTGGTCTCCGGCTCGAAGGGCTCGTCCCGGAAGTCGGGCTCGCGCCGGGTGTACCAGGCGGTCCAGGCGACGCGGGAGACCTCCTCGAGCAGCTGCACCGCCGAGATGCCGCCGCCCACGACTGCGACGCGGCGCCCGCGCAGCTCTTCGGCGGTGACGTACTCGCTGGTGTGCAGCTGCCGCCCGCGGAAGGTCTCGGCCCCCGGGTGGGCGGGGATCAGCGGGTTGGTCCACGTGCCGGTGGCGTTGACCACGAAGCCGGCTCGCCAGGTCCCGGCGTCGGTCTCCACGAGCAGGTCGCCGTCCGGGTCGTCGTCGGCGCGCTCGACGCGCAGGACCCGCACCGGCCGCAGCACCGGGAGCGCGCGGTCGCGCTCGTAGGCGGCGAAGTACCGCGGCACCGCCGTGCGGCTGGGCTCGTCGGGGTCCACGGGCGGGAGCGGGGCGCCGGGGAGGTCGAAGATGCCGTTGACCGTCGCCATCCGCAGCGACTCCCAGCGGTGCTGCCACGCACCGCCGGGAGCGCGGTCGGCGTCGAGGACGACGTAGGTCCGCGCGCCGGGGCCCGCTGGTCCGCCGTCGTCGCCCAGCGCGCTGGCGAAGCCGCGGCGCTGCAGGTGGGACGCCGCGGACAGACCGGCCTGGCCGCCGCCGATGACGACCACCGTCGCCGAGCGGCCGCTGCCCGCCGTGGCCTCGGGGGCGGGCTGCTCGGCCGCGACGGCGTCCTCGGGAGGCACCGGGGGAGCGTAGGCAGGCCCGCGCTCACGCGAGCGCGGCGGCGTCCTGCTCCGCGAGGCCCCGCAGCTGGGCCATGGCCTCCGCGTCCGGGGTCCCGGGGGCAGCGGTCCAGACGACGACGCGCAGGTCGGTGCCGCGGGCCTCGAGGACGTCGCAGTCGACGGTGACCCGTCCCACGCGGGCGTGGGTGAAGGTCTTGCGCGAGGAGGCGTGGATGCCCGCCGGGCGCTCGTCCCAGAGCGCGGCGAAGCGCTCGGACCGCGCCCGCAGCTGCGCGACGACCTCGCGCACCGCCTCGTCGTCGGGATGGCGGACGGCCTGGCGGTGCAGCTCGCCGACGAGGTCGCGCTCGAAGGCCTCGTCGTCCTCGGGCGCGCGGTCCACCAGCGGCGGTCCGAGGAACTGGCGGCACGCGGCGTTCTCGCCGACCGGGTCGTCGCCCAGGAAGACGGCGGACAGGGCGTTGCCGGCCACGATCGTCCAGGCGGCGTCGACGACGATCAGGGGGGTGTCGGCGAAGCGCTCGACCAGGCGCTGCAGCGCCGGGGTGACCTCGCGGCTCGCGCGCCGTGCCGTCGGCGCGGCCAGGCCGGTGAGGCGGTGCAGGTGCTCGGTCTCGTCGCCCGTGAGGTCGAGCGCCCGGGCGAGGGCGGTGACGACGGAGGCCGACGGCGACTGCGCGCGGCCCTGCTCCAGGCGCACCAGGTAGTTGACCGAGATCCCCGCCCGCGCCGCGACCTCCTCGCGCCGCAGCCCGCGGGTGCGCCGCGACGCGCCCGGCGCCACCCCGGCCAGCGCCGGGTCGGCCCGCTGGCGCCAGGCGCGCAGGCAGGCGGCGAGGTCGTCGGGCACGCCGGTGATGCTGCCACCCGCGCAGCCGGACCCCGCGCGGGTGGGACCGGCGGTGGTACCCCCGACCGACCCGTTGTGCGCCCGTCCCGCAGGGCGCAGCGTGGGCGCCATGACATCCATCCTCATCACCGGAGCCAACAAGGGACTGGGCCGCGAGAGCGCGCGCCAGCTGCGCGAGCTCGGCCACGACGTGTGGGTCGGCGCCCGCGACCCCCAGCGGGGGCGGGAGGCCGCCGACGCGCTCGGCGCGCGCTTCGTCCAGCTCGACGTCACGGACGACGCGAGCGTCGCCGCGGCCGCCGAGCAGGTCGCCGTCGCGACCGGCGGGTCGCTGGACGTGCTCGTCAACAACGCCGGCGTCTCGGGGGCCAGCAAGCCCGTGTCCGAGATCACCGCGGCCGACGTCGAGGAGGTCTACGCGGTGAACGTCCTCGGTCCCGTCCGCGTCTTCCACGCCTTCCTGCCGCTGCTGCAGCGCTCGGCGTCGGGCGTGGTGGTCAACGTCTCCAGCGGGCTGGGCTCCCACGCGGTGACCTCCGAGCCCGGCCGGGTCGAGAGCTCCTTCCAGGCACCCGCCTACACCTCGTCCAAGGCGGCGGTGAACATGCTCACCAGCCAGTGGGCCGCCGCGCTGCCGGAGCTGCGGATCAACGTCGTCGACCCCGGCTACACGGCCACCGAGTTCAACGGGAACAGCGGCCCCCAGACCGTGGAGGAGGGGGCCGAGGTCATCGTCCGGATGGCGACGATCGGCGCCGACGGCCCCACGGGCACGTACTCCGACCGCCACGGTCCGCTGGGCTGGTGACCTGACGGCGGTCGTGCGAGGACGAGCCAGCCGTCCCCGCACGACCGCGGCCCGGCCCGGGGTCGCCTACCGCCGGGCGGAACCGGCATAACGGTGCATACGTTGTCATCGAGGTGGTCGCCGCCGGTCGCCACGCCCCCACCCCACGACCCGAGGAGCCGCGTCGACGATGGACCCGTCTCGCCGCTCCGTCCTGTCCGTCCCCCTCGTCCTGGCGGCGGGGGCGGCGACCGCCGCGCCCGCCGTCGCCGCCGACCCGCCGCAGCAGAGCCCGGTCGACCTCCGCCGCACCGACGTGAGCCGACGGCGGGCGCTGCCGCCGCTCGAGGTGCACTACGACCGGGACGCCGTCGTCAGCCTCGCCTACATCAGCCAGGACGCCGGCGAGCCCGGCGGGTGCGCGACGCGCGGCGTGGAGGAGACCCAGCAGGCGGGCGTGCAGCCCGGCGCGGGGCACGTCGTCGTGGACGGCACGCGCTACGACCTGCTGCAGACCCACTTCCACACGCCGTCGGAGCACACGGTCGACGGTCGCCACACCCCTCTGGAGCAGCACCTCGTGCACGCCAGCGAGGACGGGCGGCTGCTCGTGGTCGCCGTGCTCCTGGTCGAGGGGGAGCAGGGAGAGGCGGACCGGCTGCTCGCGGTGCTGCCCGACGAGTGCGCGGACCCGGTGCCGGTCGAGCACGTCGACCTGAGGGCCATGATGCCCCGGCGGATCGCCGCCGTGCGGTACGCGGGGTCGCTGACGACGGCGCCGTACACCGAGGGCGTCCAGTGGTTCGTGGTCGGCTCGCAGACGGTCTCGGCCGCGGGGATCGCGAGCTTCCGAGCGCTGTTCCCGGACGGCGACGCGCGAGAGGTGCAGCCGCTCAGCGGTCGCCGGATCCTCGCCGACCCCGCGGCCACCGCGTGGCTGCGTCGCCTGTAGCTCGGTCAGCGACTGCCGCGGCGTGCGACGGGCTCGCCGAGACGGCGCCCCCGGCGTGAGGCGTGGCCGCCCGACCAGGGCTGCAGGCCGCCCATCAGAGCTGGGCGCGGTCCTCGACGACCTCGCCGTCGCCCGGGTCCGCGTCCGGCAGCACGCGTCCGGCGTCGACCACGGCGACCCGGCGCCCGTCGAGGCGGAGCCGGCGCAGGCCCTCGAGCACCATCCGCCGGCCGACGCGCGTGACCCGGTCGACGTGCGTCAGGTCGAGGACGACGCAGGTCCACCCCTCCTCCTGCGCGAGCTCGTGCAGCAGGTGCTCGGCGCCCGTGAACTCCACGACGCCCTGCAGCGCGTAGACCACCTCGTCGCCGTCCTCCCGGCGCTCGCGCAGCACCGTCTCGCCGAGGCGCTCGGCGTCCATGAGGTGCAGGCCCAGGTCCGAGGACAGGCGCTGGAAGGCCAGCACCCCGCGGACGCTGCTGCCGTGGGCGTCCAGCCGCGGCGAGAACACGCAGACGCCGGCCTGGCCGGGGAGCGCGCCGAGCAGCCCTCCGGACACGCCGCTCTTCGCGGGAATGCCCACGCCGGTGATCCAGCTGCCGGCGCCGTTGTACATGCCGGCTGCGAGCATCACCGAGAGGGTCTGGCGGGCCACCCGCGCGGGCAGCACGCGCTCACCGGTGACCGGCTGGACCCCGCCCCCGGCCAGCGTGGCGCCCATCACGGCGACGTCGCGGGCGGTGACCATCACGGCGCACTGCTGGACGTAGCCGTCGACGACGTCGTGGACGTCCGCGGTCACGAGCCCGTAGCTGCGGAGCATGTGGGCCAGCGCCAGGTTGCGGTCGGCCGTGGCCATCTCGCTGACGTGCACCTCGGCGTCGACGCGCAGGGGCCGACCCGCGAGGGCGGAGAACACGTCCAGCAGGCGCTCGACGCGACCGCCGTTGTCCGGGTCCAGCAGGCTGTGCACCGCGAGGGCGCCCGCGTTGATCATCGGGTTCCGCGGGCGGTGCGAGCCCTTCTCCAGGGACAGCTCGTCGAACGCCTCGCCCGAGGGCTCGACGCCGACGACGCGGTCGACGGCCTCGAAGCCGTGGTCGAGCAGGGCCACCGCGTAGGCGAACGGCTTGGAGATCGACTGCAGGGAGAACTCGCGGTCGGCGTCGCCCACGGAGTAGGTGCGCCCCGTGATGGTGGTCAGCGCCAGGGCGAGGACGTCCGGGTCCGCGGTGGCGAGGGCGGGGATGTAGTCGGCCACCTCGCCGTCGTGGATGCCGACGAGGGAGTCGGTCACCTCGCGCAGGTAGTCCTGGACGGGTGTGCGCACGCGGCTCTCCTCGGGGTGGGCGCGGGCGGATCCCGTGCGCGGCACCGTAACGCGGGCCCGGAGGTGCCGGCGCGAGGCGCCGAGCGGTCAGCCGACCTCGTCGGCCGGCGCTGCGAGGTCGTCGGCCACCACCACCCAGTCGTCGTCGCGCGTCGCGTCGTCCAGGTCGAAGTCCACGGGCACGACCATCCCTGTCGCAGAGGTCGTCTGCGTGTCAGCCTCCATCCGGACGCCGTCCTGGGAGAGCTGCGACGACGAGGCGCAGGTGGAACGGGTCGTGCCCGATGACCTGCGTCGACCGGCGCGGTCTGCTCCGTCACGAGCGTCCGCACCCGGCGGCCGCGACGACCAAGGAGGCTCTGGTGGCGACGATCGTCTCGACCCTGTTCTCGGCGCTCGACGGCGTCGTGGAGATCGACCCGGCGTGGCACGTCCCGTACTTCGACGACGCCATGGGCGCCGCGGTCAGCGAGGACTACGACGGCGTGGACGTCCTCGTCCTCGGTCGCGTGACGTACGACAGCTTCGCGGGGGCCTGGCCCGAGCGAGAGGCGGCCGGCGAGGAGGACGCGGGTTTCGCCGCGCAGCTGGGCGACGTCCGCAAGCTCGTCGCCACGCGCGGCGTCGGCGAGCTGGGCTGGCGCAACGCCGAGGCCGTGCCGGACGTCGTCGAGGCGGTCCGGGCCCTGAGGGCCGACCCGGGCGTCGGGAAGGTCCTCGTGGCCGGCTCCGTCTCGGTCGTGCGCCAGCTGCTCGAGGCGGGGCTGCTCGACGAGCTGCGGCTCCTCGTGCACCCGGTCGCGGCGCGCAGGGGCGTGCGGCTCTTCGAGGAGGCCGGCTCGGTGCTCCCCCTCGCGCTGCGAAGCTCGCAGGCCCTGCCGACCGGCGTCCTGCGCCTGGTCTACGCGCCGGCCGACCAGCCCGGGTCCTGACGCGCGGCGGTGCTCGTGGGGCCCGGCCCGGTGCCGCGGCCCCGCGGCGGCGAACTCCCTTGCCGTCGGCCGCCTCCTCGCGCAGGGTCGCCGCCGTGCCCCCCGACCCCGCCCGCCTGCTGGCGATCTACGACGGCCAGCTGCGCACCGACGCCGAGACCCCCGGCGCGACCTCGGTCACCCGGCTCGGCCCGCTGCGCCTGGTGACGTTCGCGGGCGGGCGCGGCTTCGTCACCTACGCCGACCTCGGGGGAGCGGACGCCGCCGCGATCCGGCGCTGGGTGGCCGAGGCGCTGGAGCACTACCGGGCCGACCCGGAGGTCGCGCGCGTCGAGTGGAAGACCCGCGGGCACGACGCCGCGCCAGGGCTGCACGAGGCGCTCGTCGCGCACGGGTTCGTCCCGGACGAGCAGGAGGTCGTGATGATGGGCGAGGCGCAGGCCCTCGCGGTCGACCTGCCGCTGCCGGAGGGGGTCTCGCTGCGCCGGGTGACCTCCGAGGTCGACGTCCGCGCGATGAGCGCGATGCAGGACGAGGTCTTCGGCGACCCCGTCAGCAGGGAGGGGGCCGACGCCCTCGTGCGCCGGCTCGCCACCGGCGACGGGATGGAGCTCTGGGTCGCCGAGGCGGCGGGGCTCGTCGTCAGCGCCGGGCGGCTGGAGCCGGTGGCGGGCAGCGACGTGGCCGGCGTCTGGGGCGGCGCGACGCGCCCGGAGTGGCGCCGCCGCGGCGTCTACCGCGCGCTGACCGCGGCGCGCGCCCGGTCCGCCCTCCGCCGGGGGAAGACGCTGGTGCACAGCGACTGCACCCCGTTCTCACGGCCGATCCTCCAGCGAGCCGGCCTCGTGGAGGTCACCACGACCACGCCGTACCTGTGGCGGCGTGGTGCCTGACCCCTCCTGAGGAGCTGGTCGACGGAGGTGACCGTGCACGGTCACCTCCGTCGACCAGGTCACGGCGGACCGTCGCCGGCGCAGCCGAGATCGACGACGTCGGCGCCGGCGACGTCGACCAGCCCGACCGGCTGCAGCACCTCGAGCCGGTTGCCGTGGCCGTCGCGGCTGGAGAAGCGGCGCATGCCTGTCCGCGATCAGCTGGGTCAGGGCCGCGGCGTCCGCTCCAGCCGGCCTCGCCGAGGCGCAGTGCTCCTCCGGCAGCCCTGCGCGGGGGAGCGTGCGGGCGGGCCGCGGCGGCCGACCTGGCCTAGCGTCGACGCATGGGCGACACGACGATCATCAAGGTGGACAGCGAGCACTCCCCCCGCGGCGCGATGGGGCAGGTGCACCTCGCCAGCGGCGCGAGCACGAGCATGCGGATGTGGCGCGAGCAGCCGGCCGGAGACCCCGAGCCCGACGTCGCCCGTGACTACGAGACGGTCGGCTACGTGATCTCCGGCCGGGCCGAGCTGCGCAGCGAGGGCCAGGTCGTCTCCCTGGCGGCCGGCGACTCCTGGGTGGTGCCGAAGGGCGCCGTGCACTCCTACCGGATCCTCGAGGCCTTCACCGCGGTCGAGGCCACCTCCCCGCCCGCGCAGGTGCACGACCGCGACGAGCCCGCCGGCGGCTGACGGAGGCCCGCGGCCTCGCCCGTCCGGGGGGTCGTCGCCCGGACGGCGGGGGCGCGGCTCAGCCCCCGGGCCGGAGGTGCCGACACCGGCGTATGACCACCGACGCGCCGACCCCCGGAACCGGGCTGTCCTGGCTGCCGCGCGGCGGCCAGCTCGACGAGGAGCAGTTCGCCGCCCGCCACCAGCTGCTGTGGGGGCTGCTGCTGCTGCACCTGCCCGTCCTCTCCGTGCTCGGCGTGCTGCACCTGCGGGGCGACGGGCACGCGGACCACGGCCCCGTCTCGCCGGGCCTCCTGCTGTGGGGCCAGGTCGCGGCGATGGCCGTGCTGGCCGTGCTGGCTCGGACGATGCGCTCCCAGTCCCTGCGCGCCGGGGCCGTCGGGCTCGGCCTGATGGTCGGTGCCGGTGTCCTCGTGCACGTCGGCGGCGGCCTGACGGACCTGCACATCTGGTTCTACGTCCTGCTGCCGGC
Source organism: uncultured Pseudokineococcus sp. (assembly GCF_947495735.1). Lineage (GTDB taxonomy): Bacteria > Actinomycetota > Actinomycetes > Actinomycetales > Quadrisphaeraceae > Pseudokineococcus. Next base: position 12,655 of record NZ_CANMAA010000015.1, on the reverse strand, counting down.
CGTGGCGCTCTACCAGCAGTGGGTGCCGTTCCTCGCCGCGGTCGGCTTCGTCGCCGTCCACCACGCGGTGATGGGGCTGCTGATGCCGAGCATCGTCTTCTCCACCCCGGCGGCGGTCGAGCACCCGGTCCGCTTCGCCGGCCTCCACGCCGTCTTCCTCCTCGCCGAGGGCTTCTTCCTCGCCTACGGCTGGCGCTTCACCGAGGCGGCGGACGCCGCGCGCCGCGCCGAGGCGGACACCGCCCGCGCCCGGGCCTGCGCCGTCGCCACGGCCCAGGGGGAGCTGGCCGGGGCACGTTCGGCCGCCGCCGACGACGCGGCGGCGGCGCTGCGCCAGCGCGAGGAGCGGGCGGCGGCCCTCGGGGAGCGGCTCGCGCGCCTGGACGAGGCGGGCACCCGGCTCAGCCAGAACGTCTCGGTCGCCTCCGCGGTGATGGACGGGCTGCGCACCGCGATCAACGACATCTCGGTCGCCGCGAGCTCGGCCACCGCCACCGCCCAGCGGGCCGAGACGGAGTCCGCGCAGGGGGCCGCGACCGTGGACCGCCTGGCGGAGACCATGGGGCGCATCGACGCGATGGCGAGCAGCATCAGCGCCATCGCCCAGCAGACCAACCTGCTCGCGCTCAACGCGACCATCGAGGCGGCCCGCGCCGGGACGGCCGGCCGGGGCTTCGCCGTCGTCGCCGGAGAGGTCAAGGAGCTCGCCGCCGAGACGGCGCGCGCCACCGACGACATCAGCAGGGTCGTCGACGCGGTCCGCGACGACGTCCGGGCCGCCGGCGCCTCGCTCGGGGCCATCCAGGAGGTCGTCCGCGGCGTCCTCGACGCCCAGGTGACGATCGCCGCGGCCGTCGAGGAGCAGAGCGCGTCGTCCACCCAGGTGCAGGGGGCCATCACGGGTGCCTCCGAGGACGCCGCGACCATGGCCCGCCAGCTGGGCGAGGTCGCCGCGGTCGCGTAGGGGCCGCGGCGGAAGAGCAGCGCGGCCCCTCCGCCCCGTCGAGCCTCGCGCACCTCGCCCCCGCCCACCTCGAGCCCCGTGCGTCCTCGGTGAGACCGTGCCCACCGCGTGCCAGACTCGCGGCGCGTGACCTCCACACCGGAGACGGCAGCAGGAGCGGGCGCCGGCGACGCCTCGTCGCCGTGGCCGTTGCCCAGCTTGAGACGGTCCGGCAGCGCGACGCAGCTGGTCGTGGACGGCGCGCCCTTCCTCGTCCGCGGCGGCGAGCTGGGCAACTCGAGCGCTGAGCGCACGCACCTCGCGGAGCACTGGGACAAGCTGCGGTCCCTCGGGCTCAACACCCTCGTGGCGCCGGTGTGCTGGGACGTCGTGGAGCCGGTGGAGGGGCAGTTCGACTGGAGCACCGTCGACGAGCTCGTCGAGGACGCGGCGGCGCACGGCATGAGGCTGGTGCTGCTGTGGTTCGGGACCTGGAAGAACAGCATGTCCTGCTACGCGCCGGGATGGGTGAAGTCGGACGTCGAGCGCTTCCCGCGGTGCCGGACCTCGAGCGGCCAGGCGCTGGAGATCCTCACCCCGTTCAGCGCGGCCAACCGCGACGCCGACGCGCGGGCGTTCGCCGCGCTCATGGGCCACCTGCGCGAGTCGGACGAGCGGCGCACCGTGGTGCTCGTGCAGGTGGAGAACGAGATCGGCATGATCCCCGAGGCTCGTGACCACTCCGCGGAGGCGGAGACCGCCTTCGACGGACCGGTCCCCGCGGAGCTCGTCGGGTACGTGGAGGACCACCGCGGAGGGCTGGCGCCGGAGCTGGCCGACGTGTGGGAGCCCGAGGTCTCGCGTCGCGGTGGGAGCTGGGTCGAGGTCCTCGGCGAGGGGCCCTCCACGGACGAGATCTTCATGGCGTGGCACTTCGCCCGCTACGTCCAGGCCGTGGTGGAGGCCGGCAAGGCCCAGCTCGACCTTCCGATGTACGCGAACGCAGCGCTCATCCGCCCGGGGGCGCTCCCCGGCCAGTACCCGAGCGCCGGTCCCCTGCCGCACCTCGTCGATGTCTGGCGGGCCGGGGCGCCCGCGCTCGATTTCATCGCGCCCGACATCTACTTCCCGAACTTCGCCGAGTGGGCGGGCAGGTACGCGCGCACGGGCGACCCGCTGTTCGTGCCGGAGGCGCTCCGCAGCACGGACGCGGCCGCCAACGCGCTCTACGCCTACGGCGCCCACTCGGCGATCGGCTTCTCGCCCTTCGGCATCGAGTCGATCGAGGGGGACGCCGCGACGCTGCTCGCGGCCGCCAACGACGTCGTCCGCCAGCTGACCCCGCTGATGACGGCGCACGCGGGTGACGGCTCGATGACCGGGCTGCTGCCGCCGACCGACGACCAGCGCACGCCCCACCGGGTGCGTCTCGGAGAGGTCGTGCTCGAGGCCTCCTACGAGCGGGAGGCGGCGCCGAGCCTGGCGGACGGGGTGATCAACGAGGTGGGCGACCGGTCGACCGACACCCGGCGGCTGCCCGCAGGTGCGGTCGTCATCCGGACCGGCCCTGACGACCTCGTCCTCGGCGGCATCGGGGTGACCGTGACCTTCTCCCCCGTGCGGCCCGGCTCGGAGCACGTGGGCGTGCTCAGCTGCGAGGAGGGACGCTACGACGACGGGGTGTGGACCCACCGGCGCTGGCTCAACGGCGACGAGACCCACCAGGGGCGGCACCTCCGCCTGGAGCCGGGGCGGGTGTCGCTCCAGCGCGTCAGGCTCTACCGCTACCGGTGACGGCCGGGAGGTCGTGCCCCCGGACGACGCCGACGGTCGCCTCGCCACCGGGCGCAGGACGTCGTGGTCGTCGAGGCGCGGAGGTCGCCGGTGCGCCGGTGCGCCGAGGTCCGCTCGCAGCCGGCGTCCCGAGGGGCGGGGGCCGCCCGCCGCTGACGTGGTCGAGGAGGGAACCGCTGCGCCCTCGGGGCTGCACCTCGAGCGAGCACCGCCCCCTCCAGGCGCGGTCTCCCGCGACGTCCGCGCGCGCAGACGCGGAACCGGATCCTGCGCGCGGTGCACGAGCAGCGGACCGCTGCGTCCTGAGCCGCCCCGTCGGGGTGCCTACCGGAAGACGTCGAGCGGCACGGCCGCGGCCAGGGCGGCGTGGCCGGCGGGCCCCAGGTGCAGGTGGTCGCCGACGTCGTGGGCGGCCAGGAGCCTGTCCGGCCGGGCGGGGTCGCGCGCCGCGCGGTCCAGGTCGAGCACCGCGTCGAAGCGGCCGCTCGTGCGGATCCAGTGGTTGACCCGCTGCCGGCTGCGCTCGCGGTGCCCCGCCGGGTCGTCGTAGTCGGCGCTGCCGCCGAACGGGAGCAGGGTGGCGCCGAGCGCGCGCAGGCCACGGGCCCGGGCGCGCAGGACGACCTGGTCGAGCGCGCGCACGAGGTCCTCCGCGACGTCCCGCTGGGCCGAGGCCGTGGCGGCGGCGGTGCCGAGGTCGTTGATCCCCTCGAGCACGAGCAGCCACGCCGCACCGCTGAGAGCCAGGACGTCGCGGTCGAGGCGGGCGAGGGCGCTCGGCCCCACCCCGTCGGCGAGGACGCGGTTGCCGCCGCCCGCCTGGTTCACCACCGCGACGTCGGTCCGCCCCGCCGCCCGCAGGCGCTCGGCCAGCTGGTCCGGCCACCGGTCGTCCCCGTCGGTGGTCGACCCCCTGCCGTCGCTCAGCGAGTCGCCGAGGACGACGACGGCGCGAGCGGGGCGGTCGGGGACGACCTCCAGGCCGGTGAGGACGTACCAGTGCTCGACCGGCGCGGCGCCCGCCAGGTCGCGCGCCTCCGCGTGGTCGCCGGCGAGCACGTGCGACGTCGTCCGCGAGCCCGGGTGGGTGGTGCGGCCCCACAGGACGCCCTCGTCCGACAGGTGGGTCGAGAGGGTGAGCGCCGACCGCGGGGCGACGGCGAGCTCGACCGGGTCGGAGACCACGAGCGCACCGACCGGCACGCGGGTCGAGGCGCGACCGCCGAAGGTCAGGGGCACCGAGGTCCCGGGCACGACGGCGCGGGCGCCCGAGCGCCCGCCCTCGGGTCGGGCGAGGACGGCGCGCGAGACCGCCAGCGGGGCGTCCCCGAAGGCGTTCGACAGCCGGACGCGCAGGCGGCGACCCCCCACCGAGGTGCGGACGGTCTGCCGGAGGGTCGTGCCCGACCCGCTCGGGCCGCGGCCGCCCTCGGGCGCCGGGGGCAGGTCCGCGGCCTCGGCCCGCTGCGGCATGCACGCCCAGGTGTGCACCCAGCGGGCGTCGTCGTTCACGCCCGGTCCCCGCCGGGCGGCGCCGTGCTCTCCCGCACGACGAGCTCGGTGGCCAGGTCGATGCGCGGAGCCGCCAGCGAGGCGCCCCGGGCCAGCTCGAGCACCATCCGCGTCGCCGTGCTGGCCATCTCCTGCAGGGGCTGGCGGACGGTGGTGAGCGCCGGCCCGATCCAGCGGGCCACCGGCAGGTCGTCGTAGCCGACCAGCGAGAGGTCCTCGGGCACGCGCAGACCCAGCTCCCGGGCCGCCCGGAGCACCCCGAGGGCCTGGAAGTCGCTGCCGGCGAAGACGGCGCTGGGGCGGTCCGGGCGCGACAGCAGCTCGCGGCCGTGGGCGTAGCCGCCCTCGACGTGGAAGTTGCCGTAGCGCACGAGCGAGGGGTCCAGCTCGACGCCGGCCTCGGCCAGCGCCGTGCGGCAGCCGTCGAGACGGGCACGGCTGCACAGGACGTCGGTCGGCCCGGTGACGACCGCGATGCGCCGGTGCCCCAGGGCGAGGAGGTGGCGGGTCGCGGCGAGGGCGCCGCTCCAGTTGGTGGACCCCACGGTCGGCACGTCCGGTGGCGGCTCGCCCGCCGTGTCGACGACGACGAAGGGGATGGAGCGGGCGGCCAGCTGGCGGCGCTGCGTCGGGCTCACCTCGGAGAGCACGAAGACCACGCCCAGCGGGCGCAGCGCGAGCGTGTCGTCGAGCCGCTCCTGCGGGGGGCGGTGCACGCCGCCGAGCTGGGAGAGGACGACCGACACGCGCTCCTGGCAGGCGACCGCCTCGACCCCGCGGAGGATCTCCTGGCCCCAGGACGAGTGCTCGTGGAACACGAGCTGGAGCAGCTGGGGTCCGGTCGCAGGCCGGGCCGGCCGCCGCTGGTAGCGGAGGCGCTCGATGGTCTCCTCGACGCGGGTGCGCGTGCCGGAGGCGACGTCCGACCTGCCGTTGAGCACCTTGGACACCGTCGCCACCGACACGCCGACCTCCGCGGCGACGGTGGAGAGAGTGGGTCGCGCGCTGTCCGTCGTCATCCACGGTCCCGGGGCTCGATCTCGAAAGTTTCGGGGAAACTAGCACTCGGTGGACTCGATCGTCCCGGAGCGGACGCGGCCTCGCGGATCGAGGTCTCGTGACTGCGGTGCACGTCCTTCGTTCCCGCGCGGAGGTCACAGTCCGAGGTCGCCCGTTGACCGAGAGTGGAGGCCGCGTCTACGGTCTGGCTATCGATCTACCGATCGAAAGGTTTCGACACACACTGACGTGGGTTGGAGACGTTGTGCGACGACAGGGCAGTACGACGACGCCTGAGCGGCGGCGGGGTCGGCCGTGGCGGCGGTGCTCGGTGACGACCGCATGAGCGGCACGTCCTCAGCGGGCTCGACCCCGGGGACCACCGGGTCCGCGAGCGGCGGGGCCTCGTCCCTGGCGGCCGTGGCCCTGCAGGAGCAGACCCCGGTGCTGCGCCCGTCGACGACGACCTGGCGCCAGGCCCTGCGGCGGGACTGGCGCCTGTACTCGCTCGTGGTGCTCCCGCTGGCGTTCTTCCTGGTCTTCCGGTACCTGCCCATGCTCGGAAACGTCATCGCGTTCCGCCGGTTCCGGCCGGGCGGCAGCATCTTCGGTGACGAGTGGGTGGGCCTGCGCTACGTCGAGCTCTTCATCAACGACCCGCTCTTCTGGAACGTCTTCCGGAACACCCTGGTCCTCGGCACGCTCACCCTGCTCATCGCCTTCCCGATGCCCATCGTCCTGGCTCTGCTCCTCAACGAGCTGAGGTCGCGCAAGTTCAAGCGCTTCGTGCAGACGGTGTCCTACCTGCCGCACTTCATGTCGATCGTCATCGTGGCGGGGATGGTGCTGCAGCTGACCTCGACCCAGGGGACGATCAACCAGCTGGTCCAGCTCGTCGGCGGGGACTCGATCCCCTTCATGCAGCAGGCGGAGTGGTTCCGCACCGTCTACATCACCTCGGAGGTCTGGCAGACGGTCGGGTGGGGCACCATCCTCTACCTCGCCGCGCTGACGCAGGTGGACGAGAACCTCTACGAGGCCGCGCGCATCGACGGCGCGAACCGGTGGAAGCAGACCTGGCACGTCACCCTGCCCGGCATCCGACCCACCATGATCACGCTGCTCATCCTGAACATCGGCACGTTCATGGCGGTCGGCTTCGAGAAGATCCTGCTCCTGTACAACCCGCTGCTCTACCCGACCGCGGACGTGATCTCCACGTACCTGTACCGGGTGGGGATCCTGTCGAGCAACTTCTCCTACGCCGCGGCGATCGGCCTCTTCGAGGCGATCATCGGGCTGACCCTGATCCTGTCCGCCAACGCCATCTCGCGACGAGCAGCTGGGACGAGTCTGTGGTGACCCTCGCCGACCCCGATCGCGCCACCCGGCGCCTGGCCCAGGTGCCCGCGCCGCGGACGCTCAAGGACACCCGCGGCTACCGGGCCTTCCGGGTCGTCAACGTCACCATCCTGCTGCTCGTCGTGGCGGTGGTGCTGTACCCCTTCGTCAACATCATCGCCCAGTCCTTCTCCTCCGAGGGCGCCATCACCTCGGGGCAGGTCAACCTGGTGCCCCGCGGGTTCAACATCGAGACCTACCGCGTGGTCATGAGCGACTCGATGTTCTGGTTGAACTACCGGAACACCGTCGTGTACACGGTGGTCGCGACGGCGATCGCCATGGTGCTGACGACGTCGTTCGCCTACGCCATCTCGAAGAAGCACCTGAAGGGGCGGCCGGTCCTTATCGGCATCGCCGTCTTCACCATGTTCTTCAACGGCGGACTCATCCCCAACTACGTCCTGATCAACGAGCTGGGCATGACGAACACCATGTGGGCGATCGTGCTGCCCAACGCCATCAGCGTGTTCAACCTGCTCGTGATGAAGGCCTTCTTCGAGAACCTCCCCGAAGAGCTCGAGGAGGCCGCCTCGATCGACGGGCTCACCACGTACGGGATCTTCTTCCGCATCGTGCTGCCGCTGAGCAAGGCGGTGATCGCGACGATGGTGCTGTTCTACGCGGTGACGTTCTGGAACTCCTGGTTCACGGCCTTCCTGTACCTCGACCGCGCCGAGCTCTACCCCGTCACCGTCTACCTGCGGAACATGATCGCGGGAGCCACCACGGCGACGTCCATGGGGAGCAGTGCGGACGACGCCGCGCAGGTGGCCGCCAACATCCAGGCGGTGACGATGGTCCTCACGCTGCTGCCCATCGTGAGCCTCTACCCCTTCATCCAGAAGTACTTCGTCTCCGGCGTGATGCTCGGCTCGGTTAAGGGCTGAGCCCCCGTCCTCCCGTCGCTGGCCGGGAGGAGAGACGAACTCCCGCCTGCTCCTCCCCGAACTCCTGACGAACCTCGAGAGGGAAACGATGACGTTCGCAACGAAGCGGTCGACGGCACTGATCGCAGCCATGGGACTCGTGCTCGGCCTCACCGCGTGCTCCGGCGACGAGAGCGAGGCGGTGGAGGAGGTCGTCGAGGAGCAGTCCGTGGGGGCCATGGAGGACTACGGCGTCGGGGACACCTTCCAGGCGACGGAGCCCGTCTCCTTCTCCCTGCTGTACCGCGACCACCCCAACTACCCGAACGACCCGGAGTGGCTCTTCTACCAGCGGATCGCAGAGGAGCAGAACGTCACCCTGGAGACGACGCTCGCACCCCTGAGCGACTGGGACCAGCGCCGCAGCCTGGTCATCGGGGCCGGCGACGCGCCCGACTTCATCCCCGTCACCTACCCGGGGCAGGAGGCGCCGTACGTCTCCTCCGGGGCCATCCTGCCGGTGAGCGACTACGTCGACCTCATGCCCAACTTCCAGGCCAAGGTCGAGGAGTGGGAGCTGGAGGAGGAGCTCGACTCCCTCCGCCAGGAGGACGGCAAGTTCTACCTCCTGCCGGGGCTGCTGCAGGACGTGCGACCCGACTACACCGTCGGCATCCGCACGGACGTCCTGGAGGAGCTGGGCCTGGAGGAGCCGACGTCGTGGGAGGAGCTCCGCGGGGTCCTGCAGGCGATGAAGGACGCCGACCCGGACTCCTACCCGTTCTCCGACCGGTGGGAGGGCGAGGCCCTGCTCAACTACGCGGCGCCCGCCTTCGGCACCATCGGCGGGTGGGGCTTCATCGACGGCGTGGTCTGGGACGAGGAGGCCGGTGAGTTCGTCTTCGCCCCCACCACCGACGAGTACCGGTCGATGGTCGAGTACTTCCGGGGGCTGGTCGAGGACGGGCTGATGGACCCGGAGAGCTTCACGCAGTCCGACGAGGACGCGCTGTCGAAGCTGGCCAACGAGCGGTCGTACGCCGTGAGCACCAACTCGCAGGAGATCCTCACGGCCCGCACCGCCCTGGAGGCCTCCCTGGGGGCGGACGCCTTCTCCCTCTCGAAGACCATCCTCCCCGCGGGACCGGCCGGTGAGGTCGTGGGAGGGACGCGGCTGGAGAACGGCCTCATGATCTCCTCCAGTGCGGTGGAGAACGACGACTTCGTCGCGATGATGCAGTTCATCGACTGGCTCTACTACTCGGACGAGGGCCTGGAGTTCGCCAAGTGGGGCGTCGAGGGCGAGACCTACGCCATGACGGGTGACGAGCGGGCGCCCGCCGAGGACGTCTCGTTCACGGGCCTCAACCCGGACGCGCCGACGAACATGCAGGCCGACTACGGGTTCTTCAACGGCGTGTACATGTTCGCCTCCGGCTCGACGCGCGAGCTCGTCCTCTCGAACCTCTACGAGGAGGAGGTCGAGTGGCAGGAGGAGATGCGGGCGAAGGAGCCGGTGGCCGTGCCGCCGCCGTACCCGCTCGACGAGATCGAGCGCGAGCAGTTCTCGCTGTACCAGACCGCGCTCACCGACCTGACGCGCCAGGCCACGCTGCAGTTCATCCTCGGCCAGCGCGACATCGCCGACTACGACGCCTTCGTCGCCGAGCTCGAGGCGTCCAACCTCGACGCCTACATGGAGATCGTCAACGGCGCCCAGCAGCGCTACGCCGAGGCGAACGGCTGATCCACCCGCGGCGGCCCGGCCCTCACCCCGGGGGTCGGGCCGCCGCGCCGCACGCCGGGCCCAGCGGCTCGTCCGCCGTCCCGGGACCCCCGCGCCGACCAGCACGAGAGGTGGCCGACCCGATGGGCCCTCGCCCCACGCCGTCCGTCTGCCGCGGGCGGGCCGGCCCCGCCCGGCGACCGCCGCTCGTGCGAGGCGAGGACGTCCCGCCGGCGGTCGTCGTCGACCCGCCCGTGGGTGCCGTCGTCCGCGAGGCGGGCTGAGCCGTGCCGCCTCTCGGCGAGGGCCCGCTCTCGCGGGTGACGGGCGTCGTGCACTGGTTCCTCGTCGTCGAGGTGATGCTCGTGCTCACGACCGCCCCGGGTCTCGTGGTGGCGCTGCTGCTGGCGCCCGTGGCGAGCAACCTCCCGCTGTACGCCCTGTGCGCGGTGCCCGTCGGCCCCGCGGTGGCCGCGGCGCTGCACGCGTGGAGGGGCTTCCTCGCCGACCCCGACGACGAGCCGTCCCGGAGGTTCCTGCGCGGCTACCGCCTGGACGTCCTCGACGCGCTGCGGGCGTGGGTCCCGGCGCTCGTGGTCCTCACCGCGCTGGGCGTCTCCGTCGCGAACCGCGAGAGCGTGCCCGGCGGCGGCGCGCTCCTCGTGGCTCAGCTGCTGGTGGGCGCCGCGGTCACGCTCTGGGCGGTCCGGATGCTCTCGATCACCGCGACCTTCACCTTCCGGTGGCGGGATGCCGCCCGCCTCTCCGTGCTGACGCTCGGCACCCGACCGCGCGCGACCCTGAGCCTGCTGTCGCTGCTCGTGCTCACGGGGGGCATCACGTACGTGACCTTCGACGCCGTCGTCGTGCTGCTGGCCTCGGTCCTGACCTTCCTGCTGGCGCGGGGCGAGGCCCCCGTGGTGCAGCAGGTCCGCGACGAGTTCGTGGAGCAGACCGCGGCGTCGTGACCGGCGCCCCGTCCGCCTCCCCGCGCGGGCGGAGGAGGGCAGGACGGACGGGGAGGGGCGCCGGGAGGGGCCGAGGTCAGTGGATCGTGCGCCCGTGGGCGTCGGCGACCCCTGACTTCCGGAAGAAGTAGGTGTTCAGCTGATCCCGCCACTCGCGGGCCGAGCGCAGCTGCTCGGCCAGGCGCTCGGTGACCCGGGCGTGCAGGTCCGGCTCGACCCGCCCACGCAGGCCCTCCCAGGTGCGCACCATCTGCTCGACCCGCTCGGCGCCCCGGAAGTGGGTGTCGTACACGTGCTGGACGACGGTCGTGCCGTCGCGGAGCACGTGCTCGTACGGCACGTGGTGGAAGAACAGCAGCAGCTCGTCGGGGCAGTCCGCCAGGGACTCGTAGACGTCCCGCCACGGCGGCGGGTACTGGCCCGTGAAGCCCGTGCCCGTGGCCCGCGCGCGGTCGACGCCGATGCCGTCGCGGTCGGCGAAGTGGTAGGTGCCCCAGGGGGTGTACTCGTAGCCGTCGACGTCGGGGCCGTAGTGGTGCCCGGGGCGGACCATGAAGCCGACCCCCAGGGGGGCCGTGCAGTCCTCGTACGTGCGCCACGACCCGTCCATCAGCTCGTGCAGGGCTGCGGCGGTCCCCGGGTCGTCCCCGAACGTGAGGCCGACCCACTCGTCGAGCAGCTCGAGCGGGTCCAGACCGGGGTCCGAGGCGAGCCGGCCGAAGGCGTACAGGTTCGCCTGGGCCAGCGGGTGGCCCGTCCAGAACTCGTCGCGGCCGACGTTGGACACGGCGACGAGGCCCGCGTCGCGCCCGCCCGGCCCGCGCCCCGCGACGACGTCGGCCACGGTCGCGCCCTCCTCGCCCCACGGGCGCCAGCCCAGGACCTCCGACCACTGCTCGCCGAGGTAGCAGACGTGCTGCTGCTGACCCGAGTACTCCTGGGTGACCTGCAGCTCGACGGCGAGCCGGGTGCGGGGCATGGCGGCGATGACGGGCGAGACGGGCTCCCGCACCTGGAAGTCCATCGGGCCGAACTTCACCTGCAGGACGACGTGGTCGTCGAACTCCCCGTCCAGCGGCGAGAAGTGGTCGTGGGCGGCGCGGGCGCGGTCGGTCGAGCGGTCGCGCCAGTCCTGGTGGTGGTCGTAGACGAAGGCGCGCCAGAAGACCGTGCCGCCGTGCGGGGCCACGGCGCGGGCGAGCGCGTTCGCGCCGTCGGCGTGGGTGCGCCCGTAGGCGAAGGGACCCGGCTGCCCCTCGGAGTCGGCCTTGACCACGAAGCCGCCGAAGTCGGGGATGCGCGCCCACACCTGCGCGGCGCGGTCCGCCCACCAGCGCCGGACGCCCTCGTCGAGCGGGTCGGAGGTCGTCAGGCCGCCCACGCCCATCGGCGCGGCGAAGGAGACCGAGAGCAGGACGCGGATGCCGTACGGCCGGAAGACGTCGGCGAGGCGGGCCACGTCCTCGAGGCCGTCGGTGAGGAGCCGCGCCTCGACCGCGTGGACGTTGACGTTGTTGAGCCCGACGGCGTTCACCCCGGTCGAGGCCAGCAGGCGCGCGTACTCCACCACCCGGGACAGGTCCTCGCGCACCCGACCGTCGGCCCAGAAGAGCGACGCACCCGCGTACCCCCTCTCGACGAGGCCCATGACCGGGTGCTCGACGAGGTTGTCCCAGTGGTCCAGCACCCGGAGGGGGGAGGCGGGCTCGAGCACCTCGTCGCGCGCGGTCACCGTCCCGGCGGGGTCGGTCCGGCGCGCTCCGGCGCGGACGACGGCGAAGAGCCCGCGCAGGAGCCCGGTCGCCGTGCGAGCCACCACGACGGTCGTGCCCTCGGCCGCCACGACGCGGCAGCCCTCCTCGGACAGGTCGGCCGTCCCGGGCCCGCCGGCCCGCCGAGCAGCCGCCAGGTGCCGGAGTTCGGCGAGGCCGGCCGGGGTCGCCAGCACCACGTCGGGGACCTCGTGGGCCCCGACCCGGGTCGTCAGCCGCCCGCCGTGCGCGGTGGTCGCGCGCTCGAGCTCCGCCGCGACGGCGTCGAGGACGGGTCCGGCGTCGAGGTCGGGAGCCAGCAGGGCCGCGGTCCCGCGCCCGAGGGGGGCGAGGACCCGGTCGGGGAGCCAGGCTGCGTGGGGGGTCGTCGTCATGAGCCACCTCTGTCGAGTCGGTCGCGCCGGTCGTCGCGGGGGGTGCGGTGCTCGCCCGATGCCGCCACGGCCGCGTCGCCCGCGCAGGAGCCGGGCGACCCGGAGGCCCTGCCGCTCGAGCGGGCCCTCGGCGGCGCGGTGGTGGGCCGGGACCGGCAGACGCCGGGATCCACCGCCAGGTCCTCCTCCGAGCCCCCGCCGAGCACTGCCGCACCAGCATGCTAGATGTATCCGGCCAGGACGTTGGTAGCAGGCGTGGCGGGTTGAACGAAGGAGAACCTCCGGGTGGGGTGTGGC
>NZ_CANMAA010000014.1 GCF_947495735.1 uncultured Pseudokineococcus sp. | reverse complement strand
CCCGCCGCCCCGCGGCGCCCGCCCGCCGGCCCCCCCCCCCGCCCGCCCCCGGCCCCCGCGGGGGGCGGGCGGCGGGCGGGCCGGGGCCCGGGCCGCGGGGGGGCCGGGGGCCGGCTCGGGCTGCGGGGGACGGCCCTCGAGGGCCGTCCCCGCTGGGTCAGCCCTCCTGGGCGGTGCGGCGGCGCAGCAGGACGAGGCCCGCGGCGCCCGCCGCGGCCAGCGCCGCGCCGCCGACCACGGAGGCGGTCGTGCTGTCGCCGGCCACGCCGCCGGCGCCGGTGTCCACACCGCCGACCGGCACGGTCATGGAGGCGTCGAGGGTGCCGCAGGCGGCCGGGTTGGTGGCCTCCTCGGGCAGGTTCGGGTCGAGGTCGGACATCACGTCGCCGTCGTAGGCCCCGGAGCCGTCCTGGTCGACGCCGTGCAGGACGACGACGCCGTCACCGGCGGCGATCTGCGCGGCGACCTCGTCGGAGACCTCCAGCGTGCGCGAGTACGAGGCGTCGCCGACCGGGAAGCGGTCGACGGCCAGGCCCGAGTCGGGGCTGGTGTCGCCCTCGGTGGTCAGGGAGACCGCGATGGCGCCGTAGGCGCCGGCGGCGTCGGAGACCTGCAGGGCGCCGTCGGCTCCGGAGCCCTCCTGGTCGGGGGAGGGGCAGCTGTTGGTGCCGCCGATGTGGATGTGCTGGGCGTGGGGGGAGCCGGCGAGCAGCCCGTTCGGGGTGATCTCGATGGTCACCTCGTTGCCGTCCACGCTGCCGGTGACGTCGGCGGTCACGCCGGAGTCGTTGAGCTGCGTCAGGCTCCCGCTCAGCGAGGTGCTGTCCGCAGCCATGGCCGGGGTCGCGAGGGGCAGCGCGGCGATGCTCAGCGCGGCGGTCAGGGCGAGGGTGCGCTTGATGCTGGTCATGGGTGCCTCCGTCAGTCGTCGTGCGGCAGCGTCATCGCTGCCGGGCGTTCTCGGCGGTTCGTGCCGAGAGGAGAGGATCACGCACCGTTGCCGATCGCCACTCACGGTGCTGACCGTGACCGGATCGTAATAAAAAAGAGCGTGGACGCCGGCCCGCCTGCCGTCACGGAGGAGGGTGGGACGGCAGCGGGCGGGGGAGGACCCGCGACGGCCTACAGCCAGCCCGAGCGCTTGAAGGCGCGGTGCAGGACGAGGCAGATGGTGAGCATGACCAGGAGCGCCACCGGGTAGCCGTAGCGCCACTGGAGCTCGGGCATCAGCGCGAAGTTCATGCCGTAGACGCCCGCGACGAGCGTCGGCACGGCCGCGAGCGCAGCCCAGGCGGAGATGCGCCGCGCGTCGTCGTTCTGCTGGAGGCCCACCTCGGCCAGGTGGGCGCTGTGGACGTCGCCGAGCTGACGGGCGGTGGACTCCGCCGACTCGGCCGCCTGCACGGCGTGGTCGGAGACGTCGCGCAGGAAGACCCGCGCGGCCTCCGGCACGAGGTCGAGGTCGGTCTGCCACAGGCGGCGCGCGGGCTCCACCAGCGGGCGCGCCGCGCGCAGCAGCTCCAGCACCTCGCGCTTCAGCTCGTACACGCGGGACGTCGTCCCCGTGTCGGGCGAGTCCGGGCTGAAGACCTCCCGCTCCAGCTGGCTCACGTCCTCCTCGAGCTCGGCGGCGATGGCCACGTAGCCGTCCACGACGACGTCCAGTACCGCGTGCAGGACGGCGACGGCGCCCATCCCGAGCGCCTCGGCTCCCAGCCGCCGGCGAGCGCGGTCCACGACGCCGTCGTCGCCGCGCGAGACCGTGAGCACCCAGCGGTCGCCGAGCACGACGAGCACCTCCCCGGTCTCCACGGCGGAGCGGCTGTCGTCGTAGCTGGTCGTGCGGGCGCTCACGAGCAGCGAGCCGCGCCCCTCGCCCGCGTCGACCTCCAGCTTGGGGCGCTGGCGCCCCGTCTCGAGGTCCTCCACCGCCAGGGGGTGCAGCCCCAGCGGCTCCCGGTAGCCGTGGAGGTCCCCCTCCCGGGGGTCGTCGAGGTGCACCCAGACGAAGCCCCGGCCCGCCTCGCGCGCACGGGCCAGCGCCGCCGCGGCCTCCGCGGGCGCGTCGCCGGGCCCCGCCGGGGCGAGGTCGTCGAGGCGGGTGCTGTCGCAGGTGCGCAGGGTCGTGCTCACGGGTCCTCCGGGAGGTCGTTCGGTCAGCGGGTCGATCGGCGTCCTGCGCGCTCGCGGCCCGAGGAGGGACGCCGTCCCCGCGGGGAGGCGCGGCCCCTCGGCCGGCGCAGCAGGGCGCTGGGGGGCCCGGAGCAGCGGTCGCCCCGGGGCCGGCGCCTATGGTGGCGCCCGTGCCGACCCTCCTGCTGGTCCGACACGGCCGCACGGCGGCCAACGCCTCGGGCGTCCTCGCCGGACGCACCCCGGGCGTGGGCCTCGACGAGTCCGGCGCCGCGCAGGTCGCCGCCCTCGCCCGGAGGCTCTCCGCCGTGCCCCTGGCCGCCGTCGTGGCCAGCCCGCTCGAGCGCACGGTCGCCACCGCCCGCGCCCTCCTGGCGGCCGGGGGCACGGCGCGGCGCCCGCGACCCGAGCTCGTGGAGGAGCCCCGCCTGCTCGAGTGCGACTACGGGGACTGGACCGGCCGCGGCCTGCGCGAGCTGGCGAAGGAGCCGCACTGGAAGGTGGTCCAGGGCCACCCCAGCGCCGCGCAGTTCCCGGGCGGGGAGTCCCTGCGCGACGTGCAGTCCCGGGCGGTGGCGGCCGTGCGCGAGCACGACGCCGCGGTGGCCGCCGAGCACGGCGAGGACGCGGTCTGGGTGGCCGTCTCGCACGGCGACGTCATCAAGGCCGTGCTGGCCGACGCCCTCGGACAGCACCTGGACACCTTCCAGCGCATCGTCGTCGACCCTGCGTCGGTCTCGGTGGTCCGGTACACGGCGCTGCGGCCCTTCGTCGTGCGCACCAACGACACCGGGGGAGACCTCTCCTCCCTGGCCCCGCCGGCGCGTCGGCGCCGGCGGGCCCCGGCGTCCTCCGACGCCGCCCTCGGCGGGGGAGCGGGCCGCTGAGCCGTCCGGTGGTCCGTCCCGACGCTGGGTAGTCTCCGGGCATGGCTCCGCAGGTCTTCGACTACGACCCGCCGGACCGCTTCGTCGCCGGCACCGTCGGCCAGGCGGGCTCGCGCACCTTCTTCCTCCAGGCCCGGGCGCGCGGCGCGGGCCCCGTGCCCGTCGTCGTCTCGGTGGCCCTGGAGAAGCAGCAGGTCGCGACCCTCGCCGAGAAGGTGGAGGAGCTGCTCGACGAGGTCGTGCGGCGCAGCGGCGGGGACGCCCCGGTGCCGGCGGTCACCCCCGTGGGCGCGGGGGACACCGACCCGCTGGACACCCCGATCGAGGAGGAGTTCCGGGTCGGGACCATGAGCCTGCAGTGGGACGGCGACCGCGGCGTCGTCGTCATCGAGTGCTTCTCCGTCGAGGAGGAGGACGCCCCCGCCGAGGGCCTCCCGCCCGGGGGCCTCGCCGGTAGCCCGGAGCCGGACGCCCGCTCGGTGCTGCGGGTCTCCCTCAGCGGCGCGAGCGCCCGCGGCTTCGCCCAGCGCGCCTCGGCGCTGGTGGCGGCGGGCCGTCCCCCGTGCCCCTTCTGCTCCGGCCCGCTGGACCCCGAGGGGCACGTCTGCCCCCGCGCCAACGGGTACCGCCGCTGACCGGCGAGGGAGCCGGGGCTCCCCTGCCGGTGGGTGCGGGCGGCGTCCCGCCCGACGGCGAGGACCTGGCCGCGCTGCTGGCCACCGGTGAGCTCGACGTCGTCGGGCGCATCTCGGGCTCCTCGAACGTCACGCTCCTGGCCACGTGCCGCGCCGGGGCGGACGCCGTGCGGTGCGTGTACAAGCCCGTGCGCGGCGAGCGACCCCTGCACGACTTCCCCGACGGCACGCTGGCGGGCCGGGAGGTGGCGGCCTCCCTCGTGTCGCGCGCCGCGGGCTGGGGCGTGGTGCCCACGACCGTCCTGCGCGACGGTCCCCTCGGCCCGGGCTCGGTGCAGCGGTGGGTGCACCCGCCGCGCGACGCGCCCCTCGACGAGGAGGCCGCCGCCGACGGGGTGGTCGAGCCCGCCGACGGAGCGCTCGCGGGGGCGGCGCCGGAGCAGGACGACGCCGAGGACGACGAGCGCCTGCTGGGCGAGCCCGGCGCGGGTCTCGTCGACGTCGTGGCGCAGGGCGGGACCCCGCGGGGCTGGCACGGCGTCCTGGACGCCTGGGGCCCCTACGGCGAGCCGGTCACGCTCGTGCACGCGGACGACCCGCGGCTGCTGTCCGTCGCCGTCTTCGACGCCGTCGCGAACAACGCCGACCGCAAGGCCGGGCACCTGCTGCTCGGGCGCCCCGAGGCCGCGGACCCGGCGTCGGCGGCCGGGCGCGGCGACGGCCCGCCCGTCCACGGCATCGACCACGGGCTCGTGCTGCACGCCGAGGGCAAGCTCCGCACGGTGCTGTGGGGCTGGGCCGGCGACCCCCTCCCCGACGTCGAGCTCGAGGCGCTCGAGCGCCTCCGGGGCGCCCTGCGCGGCGGGCTGGAGGAGGCCCTGCGCCCGCTCCTGACCGCGCGGGAGGTGCGGGCCCTGCGCACGCGCGTCGAGCGGCTGCTGCGCGGCGCGGTGATGCCGCAGCCGCCCGAGCACCGCAGCGCCGTCCCCTGGCCCGTGTTCTAGAGCCCCCTCCTCTCCTGCGCGACCCCGCCTCCCGGACGCCCTGACCCCGATCGCCCCTGCCTCCCGGGCGCCGGCGTCGAGCGGTCCCCGCCGCGCCGCGGCGGAGCGAGGCGGGCGCGGGGGAGCCCGCCGGCGGCGACTAGGGTCGCCCCCGTGAAGTCGTGGTCCTCCCCGCACCTGCCGCACCTGCCGGGGACGGGGGGTCCCGTCTCGCTGCACGACAGCGCCTCCCGCAGCGTGCGCGTCACCTCGCCCGGCCCGGTCGCCCGCCTGTACGTCTGCGGCATCACGCCCTACGACGCGACGCACATGGGCCACGCCTCCACGTACCTCGCGTTCGACCTGCTCGTGCGCGCCTGGCGGGACGCCGGCCACGAGGTCCGGTACGTCCAGAACGTCACGGACGTCGACGACCCCCTGCTCGAGCGCGCGGCGGCGACGGGGGAGGACTGGCGCGACCTTGCGGTGCGGGAGACCGACCTGTTCCGCGAGGACATGACCGCCCTGTCCGTCGTGCCGCCGGACGTCTACCTCGGGGCCGTCGAGACCGTGCCGCAGGCGGCCGCCGCCGTCCGCGAGCTCGTGGGGCGCGGCGCCGCCTACCGCCTGGAGGCCACCGGCGACGTCTACTTCGACGTCGCGTCCGACGAGCGGTTCGGCGGGGTCGGCGGCTACGACGACGCCACGATGCGGCAGCTGTTCGCCGAGCGCGGCGGCGACCCGGCCACCCCCGGCAAGCGCTCCCCGCTCGACCCGGTGCTGTGGCGCGCGGCGCGCGAGGGCGAGCCGTCGTGGGACGGGGGGGACCTGGGGGCCGGGCGCCCGGGCTGGCACATCGAGTGCGTGGCCATCGCGCTGGAGCACCTGGGTGCGGGCTTCGACGTGCAGGGCGGCGGCTCCGACCTCGTCTTCCCCCACCACGAGATGGGGGCCTCCCACGCGCACGTGCTCACGGGGACGGCGCCGTACGCGCAGGTGTACGCGCACGGCGGCATGGTGGCCCTCGACGGCGAGAAGATGAGCAAGTCGCGGGGGAACCTCGTGCTCGTCTCGTCGCTGCGCCGGGCGGGGGAGGACCCGTCGGCCGTGCGGCTGGCCGTGCTGGCCCACCACTACCGGGACGACTGGTCCTGGACCGACGACGGCCTCGCCGGCGCCCGCGAGCGCCTCGCCCGCTGGCGCGAGGCGGTCGCCCGTCCCTCGGGGCCGGACGCCCAGCACGTGCTGGACGGCGTGCGCCGTCGCCTCGCGGACGACCTCGACGCCCCCGGCGCGCTGGCCGTCGTCGACGCCTGGGCGGACGCGCAGCTCGCGCAGGACCCGGCGGACGCCGCGGGCTCCGCCGCCGGTCCGGCCCTGGTGGCGGACGTCGTCGAGGGGCTCCTGGGCGTCGTCCTCCGCACCCGGGCCTGAGAGGGGGCGCGCGGAGCGACGACGGCCCTGCTCGACGTCCGACCACAAACGGACAGGTCTGCACGAACCTTGACAGCACGACCGGTCGCGGTCGAGCATCCGGGGGACGGGGCGGAGGAGTGCGCAGCCCGCGCACGGCGTCCCGGGCCAGCTCCCGAGACGACGAGGTCTCCATGCGACGCACCCGACCGACGACCTCCCCGACCAGGCCGGCGAGGGGCCGCGCGACGGCGCTCCTCGCCGCCGGCGTCCTCGCGCTCGCCGGCGCCGCCCCCGCCGCGGGCGCACCGGCAGGAGCGCCCTCCGACGCCGCCGACGCGGCGCCCGCCGCCGAGGCGACCTTCTACAACCCGGTGCGCCAGGGCGCCGACCCCTCGGTGGTCCAGCACGAGGGGGAGTACGTCTCCGTCTCCAGCGAGGGCGGCGGCATCCTCGTGCGCCGGGCCCCGCGGCTGTCGGCCCTCGGCGAGGGCGAGGCGCGGATGGTGTGGACCAACCCGCCGGACGGCCCCCTGTGCTGCGAGGTGTGGGCGCCGCAGATGATGCGGATCGACGGCAGCTGGTACATCTACGTCGCCACGGACGACGGGGACAACGCGAACCACCGGATGCGGGTGATGAAGGCCCTCACCGACGACCCGCTGGGTCCGTGGAGCGCCCCGCGGACGATCTCCGACCCGAGCGACCGGTGGGCCATCGACGCCACCGTGCTGCAGACCGACGACGGCCGCCTGTACTTCCTCTGGTCGGGCTGGGAGGGCGACGTCAACGTCCGCCAGAACCTCTACATCGCCCCCATGAGCGACCCGATGACCATCAGCGGCGAGCGGGTGATGATCTCGACCCCCACCGAGCCGTGGGAGACGATCGGCGACCCCGACATCAACGAGGGCCCTGAGGTCCTGCAGCGCGACGGCCGCCTGTTCGTCGTCTACTCCGCGAGCGGCAGCTGGACCGACGACTACTGCCTGGGCCTGCTCACCCACGAGGGCGGGGACGTCCTGGACCCGACGACGTGGACCAAGTCCGACGGCTGCGTGTTCTCCCAGGGCCCCACGGCCGCCGGGACGGGGCACCACACCCTCACGACGTCCCCCGACGGCACCGAGGACTGGCTCGTCTACCACGCCAACACCGTCCCGGGGTCGGGCTGGGGCGGGCGCACCGTCCGGGCGCAGCCCTTCACCTGGACCGCCGACGGGGTGCCCGACTTCGGCGAGCCCGTCCCCGTCGACCAGCCGCTGCCGGTGCCCTCCGGCGAGGAGGGCCCGCTCTGGGCGACCTACGAGGCCGAGGACGGCGACGTCTCCGGCGCGGCCCGCGTCGTCGACAGCAGCGTCCGGGGGGCGACCGGCGGTCGCAAGGTGGGCTACCTCGACGACGCCGCCAGCGCGGTCGAGATCACCGTCCACGCGCCGGCCGACGGCGTCTACCCGCTGCGCGTCCGCGGGGGCAACGGCACGGGCCAGCCGGCGACCCACCTGCTCACCGTCGACGGCGGCGCCCCGCAGGAGGTCGTCCACCCCAGCGGCGGCTGGGACGACTGGATCCCCCAGACCGTGCGGGTGCGCCTGGCCGAGGGCGAGAACCGGCTGCGGCTGGCGCACGGCACCGGCTACGCCGAGGTCGACCACGTCCGCCTCGGCGTGCCGGCCGCCCCGTACGAGGTCAGCGGGGTCGAGGGCGAGGTGACCGCCTCGGGGCGCCGACCCGTGACGCAGGTCTGGCACGTGGGCGGGGCCGGCGGCCCGGCCGCCGTCCGGGCCGGCGACGTGCGCACGTGGACGACGGCCTGCGACGGCGGGGCGGCGGAGGGCGCCCGCAGCGCCCGGGTCCGCCCGATGGGCGACGGCCGGGTGCAGGTGCGCTGGTGGCCGCGCCCGCAGGACGCCGGCAGCTGCCGGACCCTGCACGTGGACCTCGGCGACGGGCTCGAGCGCGTCGTCGACGTGGTCGTCCCCGCCTGAGCGGCCCTGCGCCACGTCCCGGACGACAGCACCGGGGCGTGGCGCACGAGCCGGGCGGGACGCCCTCCGGGACGCGGGGACGCCCGGTACGTCGCGGTCCGGTAACGGCCACCGGGAAGTGCTTGACCCGGGCACATGTTAGCGCTCACCCTGAGCGCGCCACCGCGACGAGGCGGTGCGCGGGCCCCGGGGAGACGCGGAGGGGCCGCAGGACCCGGCTCGTCCGCGAGCCACCCTCTGGAGGACAACGGTGTTCAAGAAGACCCTCGCAAGCACGGTCGGCGCGGTGCTCCTGCTCGGCATGACGGCGTGCGGCAGCTCCGACGACGCGGGCGGCGCCGCCGGCGGCTCCACGAGCGGCGGCGGCGACGACGCCATCACGATGGGCTTCGCCCAGGTCGGCGCCGAGAGCGGCTGGCGCACCGCCAACACCGCCTCGATCCAGGCCTCGGCCGAGGAGGCCGGCGTCGAGCTGCAGTTCTCCGACGCCCAGCAGAAGCAGGCCAACCAGATCCAGGCGCTGCGCTCCTACATCCAGCAGCAGGTCGACGTCATCGCGTTCAGCCCGGTCGTCGAGACGGGCTGGGACACGGTCCTGCAGGAGGCCAAGCGGGCCGGCATCCCGGTCATCCTCACGGACCGCTCCATCGACTCCCCCGACGACACCCTGTACGCGACCTTCCTCGGGTCCGACTTCGTCGCCGAGGGGGAGAAGGCCGGGGAGTGGCTCGTCGAGGACAGCGCCGGGGCGGACCAGGTGAACGTCGTGGAGCTGCAGGGGACCACCGGCGCCGCACCGGCCATCGACCGCAAGGAGGGCTTCGAGTCGGCCATCGCCGGCGCCGACAACATCGAGGTCGTCGCCTCGCAGACCGGTGACTTCACGCGCTCCGGCGGGCGGCAGGTCATGGAGGCCTTCCTCCAGAGCCAGCCCGACATCGACGTCGTCTACGCCCACAACGACGACATGGGCCTCGGGGCCATCGAGGCCATCGAGGCGGCGGGCATGGTGCCCGGCGAGGACATCAAGATCATCACGGTCGACGCCGTCAAGGACGGCATGCAGGCGCTCGCCGACGGGAAGATCAGCTTCATCGTCGAGTGCAACCCGCTGCTGGGCGACCAGCTGATGGAGCTGGCCGACCAGGTCGTCGCCGGCGAGGAGGTCCCCAAGCGCGTCGTCGTCGAGGAGACGACCTTCACGCAGGAGGAGGCGGCGGCCGCCCTGCCCGACCGCCAGTACTGAGCCGCGTCCGCCCGCGGACGCGACCAGCGCCGCGCCGGCCCCTCGCGGGCCGGCGCGGCGCCGCACCGCCCCCTCGCGGGGCGCCACGGCACCAGCCGCACGGCTCCCGCCGCCCGGCTCCCCCTCCTCGGCCGCACGGAGACCCCATGACCACGCCGGAGCGCGCCGCGCCGCAGCGGCCCCCGACACCCGCAGCCCCGGACCGCGGGCCCGACCAGCGGGCCCCCGTCCTGGCGGCCCAGGGCCTGTCCATCGAGTTCCCCGGCGTCAAGGCGCTGCAGGAGGTCGACTTCCGCCTCCTGCCGGGGGAGGTGCACGCCCTGATGGGCGAGAACGGCGCCGGCAAGTCGACGCTGATCAAGTGCCTGACCGGGGTGTACCGCCCGACCGCCGGGGCGGTGCTGCTCGACGGGCGCCCGGTGTCGTTCTCGCGCCCGGCCGCAGCGCAGGAGGCCGGCGTCAGCACGGTCTACCAGGAGGTCAACCTCTGCCCGAACCTGACCGTCGCCGAGAACATCCTGCTCGGCCGCGAGCCGCGCCGCCTCGGCATGGTCGACGGGCGCGCGATGCGCGCCCGCGCCGCCGAGGTGCTGGAGGGCATGGGCGTGCGCGCCGACCCCGGCTCGGCCCTCGGCAGCCACCCGATCGCCGTCCAGCAGCTGGTCGCCATCGCGCGGGCCATCGTCGTCGACGCCAGGGTGCTCATCCTCGACGAGCCCACCTCGAGCCTGGACGCCGACGAGGTCGAGGAGCTGTTCCGGGTCGTCCGCGCCCAGCGCGACGCCGGCACCGCCATCCTCTTCGTGTCGCACTTCCTCGAGCAGGTCTTCGCCGTCTCGGACCGCATGACGGTGCTGCGCAACGGCCAGCTGGTGGGCGAGCACCGCACGAGCGGGACCACGCGCCTGCAGCTGGTGGGCGAGATGCTCGGCCGCGAGCTCAGCGCCTCCGACGCCGCCCCCGCCGCCCGGGGGGACGACGCGTCCGACCGCGAGCCCGTCCTGCGCGCCCGGGGGCTCGGCCGGCGCGGCGGCGTCGAGCCGTTCGACCTCGACGTGCACCCGGGCGAGGTCGTGGGCCTCGCCGGCCTCCTGGGCTCGGGCCGCACCGAGCTCGTCCGGCTGCTGTTCGGCGCCGACCGGCCCGACAGCGGCACGCTCGAGGTGGGTGGTCGCCGCCTGCGGGCCCGCGGCCCCCGGGCCGCGGTGGCCGCGGGGGTCGCCTTCAGCTCCGAGGACCGCCGGGCCGAGGGCGTGGTGGGTGACCTCAGCGTGCGCGACAACATGGTCCTGGCGCTGCAGGCCTCGCGGGGCTGGGCCCGCCCGCTGCCCCAGCGCGCGAAGGACGAGCTCGTCGAGGAGTGGATCCGCCGCCTCGACCTGCGGCCGGCGTCCCCGGACACGCTGGTGCGCAACCTCTCCGGGGGCAACCAGCAGAAGGTCCTGCTCGCCCGCTGGCTGATCACCCGCCCGAGGGTGCTGATCCTCGACGAGCCGACGCGCGGCATCGACATCGGCGCCAAGACCCAGATCGCGGACCTCGTCCTCGAGCTCGCCGCGGGCGGGACGGCGGTGGTGCTCATCTCCGCCGAGCTGGAGGAGGTCCTGCGCCTGGCCCACCGGGTGGTCGTCATGAAGGACCGGCGCAAGATCGCCGAGCTCCCGGGCGACTGCAGCTTCGACGACGTGATGGGCCTCATCGCCCGCTCGGACGACGACCACGCCCACCACGAGCTGGCCCCGGCCGGCGCGGAGCGGAGGACGGCATGAGCGCGCAGCAGCTGGCGGCGGAGGAGAGGGGACCGGGGCTCGTGGCGCGCGCCACCGGCAGCCGGCTCCTGTGGCCGGTCCTGGCCCTGGTGGCCCTCCTCGTGCTCAACACGGCGGTCAACCCGGGCTTCCTGTCCGTCGAGGTCCGGGGGGACCGGCTCTACGGGAGCCTCGTCGACATCCTCAAGAACGGCGCCCCCGTCCTCCTCGTCGCCGTCGGGATGACGCTCGTCATCGCCACGCGCGGCATCGACCTCTCCGTCGGCGCCGTGGTGGCCATCGCCGGCGCCGTGGCCTGCACCTCGGTGGCGACGGCCCCCGACCCGTCCAGCCCGTCGGCGGCCGTGGTCGGCATGAGCACGGCGCTCGCGGTCTGCGTGCTGCTGGGGCTGTGGAACGGCTTCCTCGTCTCCGTGGTGGGCATCCAGCCGATCATCGCGACGCTCGTGCTGATGACGGCGGGCCGGGGCATCGCCATGCTCATCACCGACGCGCAGATCATCACCGTCAACAACCCGACGCTGAACGCGGTGGGCGCGGGGTTCGTCCTGCTGCTGCCCGTGCCCATCCTCATCAGCGTCGGGGTGCTCGTGGCCGTGGCGCTCCTCACCCGTCGCACGGCCCTGGGCCTGTTCGTCGAGTCGGTGGGCATCAACCCCGAGGCGAGCCGGCTCGCCGGGCTGCGCTCGCGCACGATCCTGTGGACGGTCTACGTCTTCTCCGCGCTGTGCGCCGGCGTCGCCGGCCTCATGATCGCGGCCAACGTCAACGCCGCCGACGCGAACAACGCGGGCCTGTGGATCGAGCTGGACGCCATCCTCGCGGTGGTCATCGGCGGCACCTCGCTGGCGGGAGGGCGGTACTCGCTCGCCGGGACGCTCGTCGGGGCCATGGTCATCCAGACCCTGACGACGACCGTCTACTCCATCGGCGTGCCGCCCGAGGTCTCCCTCGTCTTCAAGGCCGTCGTGGTGATCCTCGTCTTCCTCGCCCAGTCCCCGCAGGCGCGAGGCCTCCTCGTGCGGCGGCGCAGGCGGCCCGCGGCGGCCGGCTCGCCGCGGGGCGGCGGGAGGAGAGCGCCGGGTGACGGCGCCGGGTCGAGCGGCGGGACCGGCAGCACCCCGGTGCGCGAGGACGCGCCCCAGGAGCACCAGGAGGTGGGACGAGCATGAGCACCGACGTCCGGACGCAGCCGACCGGGGTGGCGGGCGCAGGCGCGAGCAGGGCCTCCGCGGCCCGCGGCTGGCTCGACGCGCGGTCCCGCTTCCTGCCCGTCGTCGCGACCTTCGTGCTGTTCGTCGCGATGTTCGCCGCCGGGTCCCTGCGGCACGAGAACTTCGGCTCGCCGCAGGTCTTCGCCAACCTCTTCATCGACAACGCCTACCTCGTCGTGCTCGCCGTCGGGGTGACGTTCGTCATCCTCACCGGCGGGATCGACCTGTCGGTCGCCTCGGTGCTCGCGCTGTCCGCCATGGTCGCCGCCGCCTCCCTGGAGGCGGGGTGGTCGGCGCCGCTGGTGGTCGTCGCCGTGCTCGTCCTGGGCGCCGTCTTCGGCACGCTGCAGGGGCTGGTCATCCACTTCTTCCAGATCCAGCCGTTCATCGTGACCCTCGCGGGCCTCTTCCTGGCCCGGGGCCTGTGCTACGTCATCAGCGTCGACGCCATCGCCATCGCCGACCCGACCTTCCGCGCGGTGGCGAGCGCCTACTTCGTCCTGCCGGGCACCTCCGTCGGCGTGACGCCGAACGTGCTCGTCGCCGTCGCCGTGGTCCTCGTCGCCGTCGTCCTGCTCCACCTGACGCGGTTCGGCCGCACGGTCTACGCCGTCGGCGGCGGGGAGTCGTCCGCCACGCTCATGGGCCTGCCCGTGGCCCGGGCCAAGGTGGGCGCCTACGCCATCAGCGGCCTGTGCGCGGCGATCTCGGGGCTGCTCTTCAGCTTCTACTCCCTCTCGGGCTACAGCCTCACCGCGCTGGGGGGCGAGCTCGACGCCATCGCGGCCGTCGTCATCGGCGGCACGCTCCTGTCCGGCGGGGTCGGCTTCGTGCTCGGCTCCCTGCTGGGCGTCCTCGTCCTCGGCACGATCCAGACCCTCATCTCCTTCGAGGGCACGCTGAGCTCCTGGTGGACCAAGATCTTCGTCGGCGCGCTGCTGCTGCTGTTCGTGGTCCTGCAGCGGGTCCTCGTCCGACGGAGGTCGTGACCGCGACCGCCGCGGAGGCACGGCCGGGGGGACGTCGGCGTCGGGCTCCCCGGCGGGCCGTCAGCGCGGCGGCGCGCTGACGGCTACGCCGGGGCGGCCGGGCCCCGCCGGGGGCCCTCGTCCCCGCGGCGGCGCAGGTAGCGCTCGAACTCGCGGGCGATCGCCTCGCCGCTGGCCTCGGGGAGCTCGGCGGTGTCCTTGGCCTGCTCGAGCTGCTGGACGTACTCGCCGATCTCCTCGTCCTCCCCGGCGAGCTCGTCCACCCCGCGCTCCCAGGCCTCGGCCTCCTCGCCGAGGTCCTCGAGGGGCACGGGCGCGCCGAGGACCTCCTCCACCCGCCCCAGCAGGGCCAGGACGGCCTTCGGGGACGGCGACTGGCCGACGTAGTGGGGCACGGCCGCCCACAGGGAGACCGAGGCGAGCCCGCGCTCGGCCGCCGCCTCGGCCACCACGCCGACGATGCCCGTCGGGCCCTCGTAGCGGGACGGCTCGAGCGCGAGGTGCTCCATCGAGGGCGCGTCGCCGGTGCTCGTGATCGGGATGGGCCGGGTGTGCGGGACGTCGGCCAGGAGCGCGCCGAGCGTGACGACGGTCCGGGCCCCGACGGCCTCGGCGCGGTCGAGCAGCTCGGCGGTGTAGGAGCGCCAGCGCATCGAGGGCTCGATGCCGTGGACCAGCACGACGTCGCGCTCGCCGCCGGGCGGCCGGGTCCACGAGAGGCGGGTGGTCGGCCAGGTGATGCGCCGGCGGCCGTCCTCGTCGAAGCCGGTGACCGGCCGGTTGACCTGGAAGTCGTGGTAGTCCTCGGGGTCGAGCTCGCCGATCGGCGTCTCGCCCCAGACGCGCGCCAGGTGGTCCAGGGCGCCGCTCGCGGCCTCGGCGGCGTCGTTCCAGCCCTCGAAGGCCGCCAGGACGACCGGGTCGCGCAGCTCCGGCACCGCGTCCGGGACCCGCTCCGACTGCTCGCTCACTCGTCCTCCTCCTCGCCGCTCCCCGTCGCCTGCGGCCGCCCGGGGCGTCGTGCCGGCGCCCGGGTGCAGGGGCCTGCCTGCGGCCCCGGAGCAGCGCGTCCACCCTACGGGCGCTGCGCGGGGACGCCCGACGGCGACGCCTAGCATCGGCGGTCGTGAGCGACCGCCCCGCGCGCCTGCGCGCCGCCCTGTCCGAGCGCGTCCTGGTGGCCGACGGGGCGATGGGCACCATGCTCCAGGCGGCCGCCCCCGGGCTCGAGGACTTCGAGGGCCACGAGGGCTGCAACGAGGTCCTCAACGCCACGCGCCCCGACGTCGTCCGCTCGGTCCACGAGGCCTACCTGGACGTCGGGGTCGACCTGGTCGAGACCAACACCTTCGGCGCGAACTGGGCCAACCTCGCCGAGTACGGCATCGAGTCGCGCATCCGCGAGCTCGCCGCCGGCGGCGCCCGCGTGGCCCGCGAGGCCGCGGACGCCGCCAGCACCGCCGACCACGAGCGCTTCGTCCTCGGCTCCATGGGGCCCGGCACGAAGCTGCCGAGCCTCGGCCACGCGCCCTACGCCCTCCTGCGCGACGCCTACGCCGAGCAGGTGCTCGGGATGCTCGACGGCGGCGTCGACGCCGTCCTCGTCGAGACGGTCCAGGACCTCCTGCAGGCCAAGGCGGCCGTCGTGGGCGCGCGCCGGGCCATGCGCGAGGCCCGCGTGGACGTCCCCGTGCTCGTGCAGGTCACGGTCGAGACCACGGGCACCATGCTCCTCGGCAGCGAGATCGGGGCCGCGCTGACGGCGCTCGCCGCCCTCGGCGTGGACGGCGTCGGCCTCAACTGCGCCACCGGTCCCGCGGAGATGGGCGAGCACCTGCGCCACCTGGCCCGGCACTCCCCGGTGCCCGTGACCTGCATGCCGAACGCCGGCCTGCCCCAGCTGTCCAAGGACGGCGCGTACTACCCGCTCAGCCCCGGCGAGCTGGCCGAGGCCCACGACCGCTTCACGCGCGACTACGGCCTCGCCCTCGTCGGCGGCTGCTGCGGCACGACGCCCGAGCACCTGCGCCAGGTCGTCGAGCGCGTCGGCGGGCGCCCGGTGACGGCGCGCGACGCGCGGCCCGAGCCCGGCGTCGCGAGCATCTACCAGCACGTGCCGTTCGCCCAGGAGGCCAGCGTGCTGGCGATCGGCGAGCGCACGAACGCCAACGGCAGCAAGGCCTTCCGCGAGGCCATGGTCGCGGGGGACTGGGAGCGCTGCGTCGAGATCGCGCGCGGGCAGACCCGCGACGGCGCCCACCTGCTCGACGTCTGCGTCGACTACGTGGGCCGCGACGGCGTCGCGGACGTCCGGGAGGTCGTCAGCCGCCTGGCCACCGCCTCGACCCTGCCGCTCGTCATCGACTCCACCGAGCCCGCCGTCCTGGAGGCGGGGCTGGAGCTCGTCGGCGGGCGCGCCGTCGTCAACTCGGTGAACTACGAGGACGGCGACGGGCCCACGAGCCGCTTCGCCCGGATCATGCCGCTGGTGCGCGAGCACGGCGCCGCCGTCGTCGCCCTGACCATCGACGAGGCGGGCCAGGCCCGCACCGCCGAGACCAAGACGGCCATCGCCACCCGGCTCGTGGAGGACCTCACCGGCACGTGGGGGATGGACGAGGCGGACATCATCGTGGACGCCCTCACCTTCCCCGTGGCCACCGGGCAGGAGGAGACGCGCCGGGACGGCGTGGAGACGCTCGCCGCCATCCGCGAGATCAAGCGCCGCCACCCCCGCGTGCAGACGACGCTCGGGCTCTCGAACATCTCGTTCGGGCTCAACCCGGCGGCGCGCGCGGTGCTGAACTCGGTGTTCCTGCACGAGGCCGTCGAGGCGGGGCTCGACTCGGCCATCGTGCACGCCGCCCGGATCATGCCGATGGCGAGCATCCCCGAGGACCAGCGCGAGGCGGCGCTGGACCTCGTGCACGACCGGCGCCGCTACGACGCCGACGGCGGGGTCCTCTACGACCCGCTGCAGCGGGTCCTGGACCTCTTCGAGGGCGTGGACGCCGCCTCCGTGCGCGCCGACCGCGCCGCCGAGCTGATGGCGCTGCCGCTCGGGGAGCGCCTGTCCCGGCGCATCGTCGGCGGTGAGCGCAAGGGCCTGGACGCCGACCTCGACGAGGCCCTCGCGCAGGGGACGAGCCCGCTCGACGTCGTCAACGACCACCTGCTGGCCGGGATGAAGGAGGTCGGCGAGCTCTTCGGGTCGGGGCAGATGCAGCTCCCCTTCGTGCTGCAGTCGGCGGAGGTCATGAAGATCGCCGTGGCGCACCTGGAGCCGCACATCGAGGCCGAGGCCGCCGCGAGCGGCACGGCCCGCCAGGCGCGGGCCAAGATCGTGCTGGCGACCGTGAAGGGCGACGTCCACGACATCGGCAAGAACCTCGTGGACATCATCTTGTCCAACAACGGCTACGACGTGACGAACATCGGCATCAAGCAGCCGATCAGCGAGATCATCCGCGTCGCGGAGGAGACGGGCGCCGACGCCATCGGCATGAGCGGGCTGCTCGTGAAGTCGACCGTCGTCATGAAGGAGAACCTCGCCGAGCTCAACGAGCGCGGCCTCGCCGCGCGCTGGCCGGTCATCCTCGGCGGGGCGGCGCTCACGCGCGCCTACGTCGAGAACGACCTCGCCGAGCTCTACGAGGGCGAGGTGCGCTACGCCCGCGACGCCTTCGAGGGGCTGCGGCTGATGGACGCCGTCGCCGCGGCGCGCACGACGCCGGGCGCGTCGGTCTCCGACACGCTGCCGGCGCTGCGCCCGCGCCGGGTGCGCCGGCGCACGGGGGAGGAGGAGGCCGCCGTCGCCGAGGGCGAGGACGTGCGCGCGCGGCGCTCGGACGTCGCCCGCGACGTCGACGTCCCGGTGCCGCCGTTCTGGGGCACGCGCGTCGTCAAGGGCGTGCACCTGGCCGAGTACGCCTCCTACCTCGACGAGCGGGCCACCTTCCTCGGCCAGTGGGGCCTGCGCGGCGCCCGCGGGGGAGAGGGGCCCTCCTACGAGGAGCTCGTCGAGACCGAGGGCCGCCCGCGGCTGCGGATGTGGCTGGACCGCATCCGCACGGAGGGGATCACCCGCGCCGCCGTCGTCTACGGGTACTTCCCGGTCTGGTCCGAGGGCCAGGACCTCGTCGTGGCCCACCACGAGGGCGACGGCACGGGCGGGGAGCCGGGCACCGAGCGGCTGCGCTTCTCCTTCCCGCGCCAGCGCCGCGACCGGCGCCTGTGCCTGGCGGACTTCTTCCGCGACGCTGCGGAGGTGGAGGCGCTCGGGCGCCCCGACGTCCTGCCGCTGCAGCTCGTGACGATGGGCTCGCAGGTCGCCGAGGTGACCGGGGAGCTGTTCGCGCGCAACGCCTACCGGGAGTACCTGGAGCTGCACGGGCTGTCGGTCCAGCTCACCGAGGCGATGGCCGAGATGTGGCACGCCCGCGTGCGCGCCGAGCTCGGGTACGGCGGGCAGGACGCCGGCGAGCTCGACGAGGTCCTCGGCCAGGGCTACCGGGGGTCGCGGTACTCCTTCGGCTACCCGGCGTGCCCGGACCTGGAGAGCCGCGCCGACCTCGTGCGGCTGCTGGAGCCCGAGCGGATCGGCGTCGAGCTGTCCGAGGAGCTCCAGCTGCACCCCGAGCAGTCCACGGACGCCCTCGTCGTCCACCACCCCGAGGCGAAGTACTTCAACGCCGTCTGACGCGCCCCTCCCGTGCCCCGGGACGGGGCCGCGGGAGGGGCGGGGGCGGACCGGCGCCGCTGGCAGACTCGCGGGCATGCGCGCCGACACCCCCGCCCCGACCGCGACGGCGCCGGGGGAGGACGGCGTCCCCCTGCCCGCCGCGGTCCTCTTCGACATGGACGGCACGCTGGTGGACACCGAGCCGGTGTGGTGGGCGGCCGAGCGCGCGCTCGTCGAGGCCCACGGCGGCACGTGGACCGACTCCCAGGCGATGGCGCTGGTGGGCAACCAGCTCGAGGTCTCGGCCGAGGTGCTGCGGCGCGAGGGCGGCGTCGACCTCCCGGTGCGCGAGATCATCGAGCTGCTCGGGGCGCAGGTGGCCGCCGAGCTGCGCCGGGACCCGCGCTGGCGCCCCGGAGCGCTGGAGATGCTCACCGGGCTCGCCGAGCTCGGGGTGCCCCTCGCCCTCGTGACCATGTCGTGGCGGTCCATGGCCGACGCGATGCTCGACCACCTGCCGCAGGGCGCTTTCGACGCCGTCGTGACCGGTGACGCCTGCGACCGCGGCAAGCCCCACCCGGAGCCGTACCTGCGCGCGGCGGCGGCCCTCGGCGTGGACCCCGGCCGCTGCGTGGCCGTGGAGGACAGCCCGACGGGGCTGGCCTCCGCGGAGGCCGCCGGGGTGCCCGTGCTGGTGGTGCCGCACGTCGTGGAGATCCCCGAGGGCCCGCGGCGGACGGTCGTGCCCACGCTCGCCGGGGTGGCGCCGCAGGACCTGCTCGTCCTCGTCCGCGGGCAGGAGCACGGGACCGTCACCCGATCGTGACCGTGCCGACACCGGCTGGTCGCGCACCGTCCGCGCCCGGCTGCGGCTAGCGTCGCCCCGCCGTGGACCGGACGGGTCACGGCGTCCGACGAGACGACGGAGTGCGACCCATGGTGCGGAGCATCGGAGGACGGGCCGCGGCCCTGCTGGCGGCCGGCGCGCTGCTGGTGACGGCCGGCTGCGCGGAGAGCGACCGGGACGCCGGGGGCGGCGACGCCAGCGGGGGCGGCGAGGGCGGCGGCGGGGGGACCTTCGTCTTCGCGGCGAGCTCGGACCCGGTCGTGCTCGACCCGGCCTTCGCCAGCGACGGCGAGACCTTCCGCGTGGCGCGGCAGATGTTCGAGGGCCTCGTCGGCACCGAGCCGGGCACGCCCGACCCGGCGCCGCTGCTCGCCGAGTCGTGGGAGACGAGCGAGGACGGCCTGACCTACACGTTCGACCTGCGCGAGGACGTCACCTTCCACGACGGGACGACCTTCGACGCGGCGGCGGTCTGCGCCAACTTCGACCGCTGGCACGGCTGGACCGGCCTGCAGCAGAACGAGAACATCTCCTACTACTACAACTCGATCTTCCAGGGCTTCGCCGAGAGCGAGGACCCCGAGCTCGAGGACGGCCTGTACGAGAGCTGCGAGGCGCAGGACGAGCAGACGGCCGTCATCACCCTCACGCGGCCGTTCGCCGGCTTCATCGCCTCGCTCTCGCTGCCGGCCTTCTCCATGCAGAGCCCGACGGCGCTGGAGGAGTTCGACGCGGACAACATCTCCGGCAGCGCCGACGACGTGCGCTTCAGCGCCTACGGCACGGAGAACCCCACGGGCACCGGCCCGTTCCAGTTCGAGAGCTGGGAGCGCGGCCAGTCGGTGACGCTCACCCGCTACGACGACTACTGGGGCGACGTCGCCCAGCTCGACACGGTCGTGATCCAGACGATCGCCGACGGCAACGCCCGCCGCCAGGCCCTCGAGGGCGAGCAGATCGACGGCTACGACCTCGTGGCCCCCGGCGACGTCCAGGCCCTGGAGGACGCCGGCTTCCAGGTCGAGGACCGGCCGGCCTTCAACGTGCTCTACCTCGGCATGAACCAGGCCGTGCCCGAGCTGGCCGACCCCCGGGTCCGCCAGGCCATCGCGCACGCCATCGACAAGGACGCCGTCATCAGCCAGTCGATGCCCGAGGGCTCGACCCCCGCGACGCAGTTCATGCCCGAGATCGTCACGGGGTACTCCGACGACGTCGAGACCTACGACTACGACCCGGCGCGGGCGCAGGAGCTGCTGGCCGAGGCCGGTCAGAGCGACCTGAGCATCGACTTCGTCTACCCCACGGGCGTCTCCCGGCCGTACATGCCGAGCCCGGAGGACACCTTCGTCGCGATCCGCAGCCAGCTCGAGGCCGCGGGCATCACCGTGAACCCGGTCGCCCTGCCGTGGTCGCCCGACTACCTCGACCGCATCCAGGGCAGCGAGGACCACGGCCTGCACCTGCTCGGGTGGACCGGCGACTACAACGACCCCGACAACTTCGTCGGCGTCTTCTTCGGCACCCCGAAGAACGAGTGGGGCTTCGACAACCCCGAGCTGTTCTCCGCGCTCTCGCAGGCCCGCGGGCTGCCGACCGCCGACGAGCAGGGCCCGGCCTACGAGGCGATCAACCAGCAGGTCATGGAGTTCCTGCCGGGCGTGCCGATCGCCTCCCCGGTGCCGTCGCTGGCCTTCGCGCCGGAGGTCGAGGGCTACGAGACGAGCCCCGTCCAGGACGAGGTGTGGAACGGGGTGACGGTCAGCTGACCGCCGCCCTCCGCGCGCCGGCCGCCCCCCTCGCGGGGGCGGCCGGCGCGCCCACACCCCCGCCCGTCCAGGAGAGCCCGTCGTGCTGAGGTTCCTCGTGCGCCGCCTGGCGCTCCTCGTCCCGGTCCTGCTGGGACTGTCCGTGCTGCTCTTCGCGTGGCTGCGCGCCCTGCCGGGCGACCCCGCCCGCACCCTGCTGGGGGAGCGGGCGACGCCCGCCGCCGTCGAGCGCATCACCGCCGCCTACGGCTTCGACCAGCCGCTGCCCGTGCAGTACGTGACCTACCTGGGCCGGCTGCTGCAGGGGGACCTCGGCACCTCCTCGCGCACGGGCGAGCCCGTGCTCGAGAGCTTCCTGCTGCGCTTCCCCGCGACCATCGAGCTGGCGGTCGCCGCCCTGCTCATCGCGGTCCTGCTCGGCATCCCGCTCGGCTACGCGGCCGCGCGGCGCCACGGCGGCCCGCTCGACAGCCTCCTGGTGGGCGGGTCGCTGCTGGGCACGGTCATCCCCGTCTTCTTCCTGGCCTACCTGCTCAAGCTCGTCTTCGCCGTCCAGCTCGGCTGGCTGCCGACGGCGGGGCGCCAGGACCCGCGCATCGACGCCACGCACGTGACGAACTTCTACGTGCTCGACGGGCTGCTCACGCGCGAGTGGGACGCCTCGTGGGACGCGGTCGTCCACCTCGTGCTGCCGGCGCTGGCGCTGGGCACCATCCCGCTCGCCATCATCGTCCGCATCACCCGCGCCTCGGTGCTCGAGGTGACCGGCCAGGACTACGTCCGCACGGCCGAGGCCAAGGGGCTCGCCCGCTCGCTCGTGCGCCGCCGCCACGTCCTGCGCAACGCGATGCTCCCCGTCCTGACGACGGTGGGGCTGCAGACCGGCCTGCTGCTGTCCGGCGCGGTGCTCACCGAGACCGTCTTCGCCATCAACGGCATCGGCGGCTACCTGTTCGACTCCATCTCGACCCTGGACTACCCCGTGCTGCAGGGCTTCATCCTCTTCATCGCGCTCGTCTACGCGCTCGTCAACCTCCTGGTCGACGTCAGCTACGGCCTCGTCGACCCGCGGGTGCGCGTCTCGTGAGCGGCGTCCACCTCCCGCCCGCGGGCGGGCCCCCCGGCGCTCCCGAGGCCGACCCGCCGCCCGGTACGCCGGCCGAGCTGGCGCTGGAGCCGCAGGCCGAGGACGAGCGCGGCACCAGCCTGTGGCGCGGCGCCTGGCGCCGGCTGCGCCGCGACCCGGCGGCGATCGTCGGCGCCGTCATCGTGGGCGCCTTCGTGCTGGTCGCGGTGCTCGCGCCGCTCATCGCGCCGTACGCGCCGGCCGGGGCGCAGTGGGCGGGCCAGGTCACGCCGTCGTCCGTCCCCGGTCCCAGCGACGACCACCTGCTCGGGCTGGACTCCTTCGGCTCCGACCTGCTCACCCAGCTCGTCTACGGCGCCCGCCAGTCGCTGGTCATCGGCGTCGTGTCGACCGTCATCGGCCTCGGAGCCGGCACGGTCCTGGGCCTGCTCGCCGGGGCCTTCGGCGGCTGGGTGGACGTCGCGGTGATGCGCGTCGTCGACATCATGCTGTCGATCCCGAGCCTGCTGCTGGCCGTCAGCATCGCCGCCGTCGTGGGGCCCAGCGCCACGGCGCTGATGATCGCCATCGGCGCGGCCCAGGTGCCCATCTTCGCCCGGCTGCTGCGCGGGTCGATGCTCGGCCAGCGCGGCTCGGACTACGTGCTCGCGGCGTCCTCGCTCGGCCTGCGACGGCGGCGCGTGGTGATGAGCCACATGCTCCCGAACTCCCTCAGCCCCGTCATCGTGCAGGGGACGCTCACGCTGGCGACGGCGATCATCGAGGTGGCCGCGCTGTCCTACCTGGGGCTCGGCGACCCCAACCCGACCGTGGCGGAGTGGGGACGCATGCTCGTGCGCGCCCAGGACCGCCTGGCGACCGACCCGCACCTGGCGATCCTGCCGGGCGTCTGCATCGCCGTCACCGCGCTGGGGTTCACGCTGTTCGGCGAGGCCCTGCGCGAGTCCCTCGACCCCACCTTCCGCCGGTGAGCACGCCCGCCGGCGCCCCCGCCGACCCCGGTGCCCACCGCAGGAGCCCCATGCCCGACCGCAGGCCGCCGTCCGCCGTCCCCTCGGCCCGCCCCGGGGGCGGGGCCGTCCCGGCGCCGGAGGGGGAGGCGCTGCTCGAGGTCCGCGAC
The DNA here is from genome assembly GCF_947495735.1 of uncultured Pseudokineococcus sp. GTDB lineage: Bacteria > Actinomycetota > Actinomycetes > Actinomycetales > Quadrisphaeraceae > Pseudokineococcus. The sequence continues at coordinate 73,624 of NZ_CANMAA010000014.1, read as the reverse complement.
CTCGGCGTCGAGTTCGTCCGGCGCGGGGCGGAGCCCGTGCGCGCCGTCGACGGCGTCAGCCTGTCTGTGCGCCCGGGCGAGGTCCGGGGCCTGGTGGGGGAGTCGGGCAGCGGCAAGTCCGTGACCTCGCTCGCCGTCATGGGGCTGCTGCCGCGCCGCAGCAGCCGCGTCACCGGATCGGTGCGCCTGGCGGGGACGGAGCTGCTCGGGATGGCGCCGAAGCGCCTGGCCGCGCTGCGCGGGGACCAGATGGCCATGGTCTTCCAGGACCCGATGAGCTCGCTGAACCCGGTCGTGCCGATCGGGACGCAGGTCACCGAGGTCCTGCGCACGCACACCGACGTCGACCGCGCGGCGGCGCGGGACGAGGCCGAGGACCTGCTGCGCCGGGTCGGCATCCCCGACCCGCGGCGCCGGCTGCGGGACTACCCGCACCAGCTCTCGGGGGGCATGCGCCAGCGCGCCCTCATCGCCATCGCCCTGGCGTGCAAGCCGCGGCTGCTCATCGCCGACGAGCCCACGACGGCGCTGGACGTGACCATCCAGGCGCAGGTGCTGGAGCTGCTGCGCCAGCTCGTGGGGGAGACGGGGACCGCCATGCTGCTCATCACGCACGACCTCGGCGTCGTGGCCGGGCTCTGCGACGACGTGACGGTGATGTACTCCGGCCGCGTCGTCGAGGAGGCCTCGCGCCGCGAGCTGTTCGGCCGCCCCGCGCACCGGTACACCGAGGGCCTGCTGGCCTCGGTGCCCCGGATGGACGCACCGCGCGGCGAGCCGCTGCGCCCCATCCCGGGCACGCCGCGGGACCTGCTGCCGTGGTCGCGGGCGTGCGCCTTCGCGCCCCGCTGCGCGCACGCCGACCGGGCCTGCGCCGACCCCGACCTGGCTCTGCGCGAGCTGCAGGGGCTGCCGGCCGGGCACCTCGCGCGCTGCGCGCACCCGGCGCTGCCCGAGAGCGCCGCGCCCGTGACGGCCGGGGTCGGCGCGTGAGCGCCCGCGAGGCGGCGGGCACCGCGTCGACGCGTCCCGCCGAGGGGACCGACGACGACGTCCTGCTACGCGTGCGGGGGCTGCAGGTGCACTTCCCGATCAAGAAGGGCCTGCTGCTGGACCGCACGGTCGGCCACGTGCGGGCCGTCGACGGCGTGGACCTGGACCTGCGGCGCGGCCAGACGTACGGCCTCGTCGGCGAGTCCGGCTGCGGCAAGTCGACCCTCGGCCGGGCCGTGCTGCGCCTGGAGGAGCCGACGGCGGGCAGCGTCGAGCTGGACGGGCAGGACGTCCTCGCGCTGGGGCGGGGCGAGCTCCGCTCGCTGCGCCGGCGCATGCAGATGGTCTTCCAGGACCCGATGTCGAGCCTGGACCCGCGCCAGAGCGTCGAGAGCATCCTCACCGAGCCGCTGCGCGCGCACGGGGTGCCCGGCGGGCCCGCCGCCTGGCGCGAGCGGGTGCTGGAGCTGCTCGAGGTCGTCGGGCTGCCGGCCAGCGCCGCGGCCCGCTACCCCCACGAGTTCTCCGGCGGCCAGCGCCAGCGGATCGGCATCGCCCGGGCCGTGGCGCTGTCGCCCGACCTCGTGGTCGCCGACGAGCCCGTGAGCGCGCTCGACGTCTCGGTGCAGGCGCAGGTCGTCAACCTCCTGGAGGAGCTGCAGGACCGCCTGGGCCTGACCTACCTCGTCATCGCCCACGACCTCGCCGTGGTGCGGCACATCAGCGACGTCGTCGGGGTGATGTACCTCGGCGTCGTCGTCGAGCAGGCGCCCAGCGACGAGCTCTACGCGAACCCGCTGCACCCGTACACGCTGTCGCTGATGTCGGCGATCCCCGTGCCCGACCCGGCCGTGGAGGACTCGCGCGAGCGGATCCTGCTGACCGGCGACCTGCCGAGCCCGGCGAACCCCCCGTCGGGCTGCCGCTTCCACACCCGGTGCCCGTTCCGGCAGGCGACGCGCTGCCACGACGAGGTGCCCCTCCCGCGCGAGCTGGCGCCCGACCACGTGGTCGCCTGCCACTGGGCCGAGGAGGTCCGCGACGGGCGGGTCCGCGCGAGCTCGGCCTCGCACGACCCGACCGCCGTCGTGGCCGACGAGCGGGCCTGAGCGCTCCCGGGGGGGCCTGAGCGGGCCCGGGCGTCGCACCCGCGGCGGCCGGGCCCGCTCGGGAGACAGCTCGGGGAGACAGCTCAGCGGCCGGGACCGGGCAGCCGGTGGGCGGCGCTGCCGACGAGCTCGAGCGAGACCTGCAGCCGCTCGAGGCTGACCTCGCCCGGCCACCGCGTCCTCGGGGGAGTGGCAGGCGGCTCGAGGACCGGCTGCGCCTCGAGCTCGCGCGCGTCCTGCGGCCCCTGGCCACCGAGGGCCCGAGGGCGCCAGTCCTGACGTGCGGGACGTCACGGGCGGATCCGTGACCGCAGGCGTCCGACCGGCTCCGCCGGTCGGACGCGGCGCTCGACCCCGCGAGCTAGGGCACGACGCCGAGCAGGTCGGGCACGAGCGCGAGCGCCACGAGGCGCACCGCCCGGCCCGCCAGGCACGCCGCGAGGAAGACGCCCAGGGGCAGTCGGGAGGCGCCCGCGGCGGCGGAGACGACGAGGAGCGGCGGCACCCCGGCGACGCCCGACAGCAGGACGACGGCTGCGCCCCACGGACCGGACAGGACCCGCAGGCACCAGGCCGTGAGCCGGCGCAGCAGGCGGCCCGCGCGCGCCCACGGCCCTCCGTCCGCCGCGGCGGGAGCGGTCTGCCCGGCCCGGCCCATCGCCTCCAGGGCGTGGCGGTGCAGGCGCCGCGACCACCGGGAGCGCCCCGCGGAGCGGACGGCGACGAAGATCGCGCCCTTCCCGGCGCTCTGCCCCAGCGCCGCGGCCAGGGCCACGGCGACCCCGACGCCCCCCGGCTGCACGGCCGCGACCGCGACGACGTAGGCCTCGACCGCCAGCACGGGGACCACGGAGGAGACGGCGCCGACCGCGAGCCCGGAGAGCACGAGGGCCCAGAGCGCGCCGTCACCCACGCCGCTCCCCCCGCCGCCGGGCGGACCCCGGCGCGCGTCGCAGCATGGCATCTGCGCCGGTCCGGCGGCGGCCGGACGCGGGCTCCCTCCCGGTGGGCCGGAAGGGCCCGGATGGGACACCCTCGTGCCATGTGGTTCGACGCGTGGAGCGACCTGGTCCGAGTCCTCCTGGTGGGGACGGCGGCGTACGTCTTCCTCGTCGTGCTGCTGCGGCTGTCGGGCAAGAGGACGCTGGCCAAGCTCAACGCCTTCGACCTCGTCGTCACCGTCGCCCTGGGCTCGACGCTCGCGACCATCCTGCTCAGCTCCGACGTCGCGTGGGTCGAGGGCGCGCTGGCGCTCGTGCTGCTCGTCGCGCTCCAGCTCGTGGTGGCGTGGACGACGGCCCACTGGCCGGCCAGCCGCAAGGCCGTGACGGCGTCGCCGACGCTGCTGCTCTGGCACGGCGAGGTGCGCGAGGACGCCCTGCGCGACCACCGGGTGTCGCAGAGCGAGCTGCGGCAGGCGGTGCGCTCGGGGAGCAGCGGCGACCTGTCCCAGGTCGGGGCCGTGGTGCTCGAGAGCGACGGCACCCTCAGCGTCATCCCGGCCTCGTCACTGGGGGACGCCTCCGCGCTCGCCGGCGTGCCGGGCGCCGAGAGCGCGCCCGCCCCCAGCACCGCCCGCCGCACCGCCTGAGCGCCCGTACGCTCGGGGGGTGCACGCCCCCGCCGCCCGCCCGCAGCCCCCGGCCGCGGGTCCGCCCCCTCGGCTCGACGCCGACGGCTGGCGCCTCGGCACGATCGCCGGCGTCCCCGTCGTCCTCGCCCGCTCGTGGGTGGTCATCGCGGTCGTCATCACGCTGCTGTTCGCGCCCACGGTGGCGCGCACGGCGCCCGAGCTCGGCGGCGCCGGCTCGGTGGTCGTCGCCCTCGCGTACGCGCTGGTGCTCGCGCTGTCGGTGCTCGTCCACGAGGTCGCGCACGCGCTGACCGCCCGCGCCGTCGGCCTGCCGCCCACCCGCATCGTCCTGACGCTCTGGGGCGGCCACACGACCTTCGCCTCCGACGCCGCGACGCCGGGGCGCAGCTTCGTCGTCTCCGCGGTCGGGCCGGCGTCCAACGCCCTGCTGGCCGGCCTCGGCGCGCTCCTGGTCCTGCTGACCACGCCGGGGAGCCTGGCGTGGCTGCTGCTGTCGGCCCTCACGCTGGCCAACCTGTTCGTCGCGGTCTTCAACGTGCTGCCCGGCCTGCCGCTCGACGGCGGCCGGATGCTCGAGGCCGGCGTCTGGGCCGCCACCGGCGACCGGCTGCGCGCGACGGTCGTCGCCGCGTGGGCCGGGCGCGTGCTCGCGGTCGCCGCCGTGGTCGTCCTGCTGGGGCTCCCGCTGCTGCGCGGCGAGGTGCCCTCCCTCCTCTTCGTCGCGTGGGCGGCCCTGGTCGCCGGGACGCTGTGGACCGGCGCCAGCGCCGTCCTGGCCGACGCGCGGCTGCGCGGCCGGGTGGCCTCCCTGCGCGCCGAGTCCCTGGCCGTGCGCGCCGTCGGCGTCCCGAGCCGCGCCGTGGTGGCCGAGGTGGCGTCGGTCGCCGACGCGGCGGGCGCCGGGGAGGTCGTGCTCGTGGCCGACGACGGGCGCCCGGTCGCCCTGGTGGACCGCGACGCCGTCGGCCGGGTGCCGCGCGAGCGCTGGGGCGCCGTCCCCGCCTCGTCCGTGGCGCGCCCGCTGACCGGACCGCCGCTGCCGCGCGACGCGGCGGGCCAGCACCTGGTGCAGCTGCTGGCCGCCGCGGGCGGCCACCCGGAGGCGGTGACGGGCGGCGAGGTCGCCGCCGTCGTCGACGGGGCGGGCCGGGTCGTCGGCGTGCTGCGCGGCGCCGACGTCGTGGCCGCCGCCCGGCGGGGAGCGGCCGCGTGAGCGCCGCGGACGGCGCGGGCACGCGGGGCGGTGGCGTCGGTCCCACCGGTGCGGCTGTGCGCCGCGGCCCCCTGCGCGCGGGCGAGCGCGTCCAGCTCACCGACCCCCGCGGGCGGCTGCACACCATCACCCTCGGCGCGGGGAACGAGTTCCACACCCACCGCGGGCACGTCAAGCACGACGACCTGATCGGCGGACCCGAGGGCGTCGTCGTCGGCAGCACCTCCGGCGCGGAGTACCTGGCGCTGCGGCCGCTGCTCGCCGACCACGTCCTCTCGATGCCCCGCGGCGCCGCCGTCGTCTACCCCAAGGACGCGGGGCAGGTGGTGGCGATGGCCGACGTCTTCCCCGGGGCGCGCGTCGTCGAGGCCGGCGTCGGCTCCGGGGCGCTGAGCATGTCGCTGCTGCGCGCCGTCGGCGACGAGGGGCACCTGCACTCCTTCGAGCGGCGCGAGGACTTCGCCGACATCGCCCGGGCCAACGTGGAGGGGTTCTTCGGCGGACCCCACCCCGCGTGGCGGATCACCGTCGGCGACCTGGCCGAGGAGCTCGGCGCCGCGGAGGAGCCGGGGTCCGTCGACCGGGTCGTCCTGGACATGCTGGCCCCCTGGGAGTGCCTGGACGCCGTGGCCACGGCGCTCGCGCCCGGCGGGGTGCTCATCTGCTACGTCGCCACCGCCACGCAGCTGTCCCGCACGGCCGAGGACCTGCGCGCCGACGGGCGCTGGACCGAGCCGGCCGCCTGGGAGTCCATGGTCCGCGGCTGGCACCTCGAGGGCCTGGCGGTGCGGCCGCAGCACCGGATGGTCGGCCACACCGGCTTCCTGCTCACCGCGCGCCGGATGGCCGAGGGCGTCGTCGCCCCGCTGCGCCGTCGACGCCCGGCCAAGGGCACGGCCGCCTCGACGCCGGGCGTCCGCAGCGGCGGGCCGCTCCCGGACGCCGACGCACCCGACGACGCCCTCGAGGACGCCGGGGCGAGCACCGGCTGGGGCGTCGAGGAGGACTGGTCGCCCGAGTCGCTGGGCGAGCGGGCTGTCTCCGACAAGAAGGTCCGCCGCGTCCGTCGTGACGTGACGGCGCGCCGGGACGCCCAGGTCGAGGAGGCCCGGGTCGAGGAGCCCCGGGTCGAAGAGCCCCAGGTCTGGGACGCCGAGGTCGGGGACGCACGGGCGGGCTCGGGCGACGGCGCCGGGACCACGGAGCCCGAGGGCGGCGCGGAGCCCGGGCCCTCGTCGGGCTGACGGGGCCCGCGCCGCCGTCTCGCGGACCGACCTGCACGGCCTGTCCCGCCCCTGTCGGGCCCCCGGGTTACTGTCGAGCACGGACCTCGAGGAGGCGCGCATGGACAGCCACGCTGACCACCAGCCCGACCAGCACTCCGACCAGCCCCGGGACGACGCCGACCGGCAGCCCCCGGCGCGCACGTGGGGCGCCGGAGCCTCGCGCGTGACCGCCCTGCAGGACCAGGTGGGCGAGCTCGTCGCCCGCAACGACCGCCTGGTGCGCACCCTCGGGGACGCGCGGCAGCAGCTCGTGACCCTGCGCGGTGAGGTGGAGCGCCTCGCCCAGCCCCCCAGCGGCTACGCGACCTACCTCGGCCCGTCGGGGGAGGGCAGCGTCGACGTCGTCCAGCAGGGGCGCAAGATGCGCGTGGCGCTGAGCGCCGCCCTGGACGCGGGCGACCTGGCGCCCGGCCAGGAGGTCGAGCTGAACGAGGCCATGAACGTCGTCGCGGTGCGCGGGTTCGAGGTCACCGGCGAGGTCGTGACGTTCAAGGAGGCGCTGGGGGAGGACCGCGCCCTCGTCGTCGTGCACGGCGACGAGGAGCGGGTGGTCCGCCTGGCCGGGCCTCTCGTGGGCACCGGGCTCAAGAACGGTGACGCGCTGACGCTCGAGCCGCGCTCGGGCTACGTGCACGAGGTGGTGCCCAAGGCCGAGGTCGAGGACCTCGTGCTGGAGGAGGTGCCCGACATCTCCTACAGCGACATCGGCGGCCTGGCCTCCCAGATCGAGACGATCCGCGACGCCGTCGAGCTGCCGTTCCGCCACCCCGACCTCTTCCGCGAGCACGGGCTCAAGGCGCCGAAGGGCGTGCTGCTGTACGGGCCCCCCGGGTGCGGCAAGACGCTGATCGCCAAGGCCGTCGCCCGCTCGCTCGCCCGCCAGTCCGCCGAGCGCGACGGGCGCGAGGACGCGCGCAGCTACTTCCTCAACGTCAAGGGCCCCGAGCTCCTCACCAAGTACGTGGGCGAGACCGAGCGCCACATCCGGATGATCTTCAGCCGGGCCCGCGAGAAGGCGAGCGAGGGCCACCCCGTCGTCGTGTTCTTCGACGAGATGGAGTCGTTGTTCCGCACCCGCGGCTCGGGCGTGAGCTCCGACGTCGAGACGACGATCGTCCCCCAGCTGCTCGCCGAGATCGACGGCGTCGAGCGCCTGGACGACGTCATCGTCATCGGTGCGTCGAACCGCGAGGACATGATCGACCCCGCGATCCTGCGCCCCGGCCGCCTCGACGTGAAGATCAAGATCGAGCGCCCGGACGCCGAGGGCGCCCGGGACATCTTCACCAAGTACCTGACGACCGACCTGCCGCTGCACCCGCAGGACCTGGCCCACCACGGCGGGTCCCGCGAGGCGTGCGTCGAGGCGATGATCAGCGCCACGGTGGTGCGGATGTACGAGGAGACCGAGGAGAACCAGTTCCTCGAGGTGACCTACGCCGGCGGCGACAAGGAGGTCCTGTACTTCAAGGACTTCAACTCCGGGGCGATGGTGCAGAACATCGTCGACCGCGCCAAGAAGATGGCGATCAAGGACTTCCTCAGCACGGGCGTCAAGGGCCTGCGCGTCGACCACCTGCTGGTGGCGTGCGTCGAGGAGTTCAAGGAGAACGAGGACCTGCCCAACACGACGAACCCCGACGACTGGGCGCGCATCTCCGGCAAGAAGGGCGAGCGCATCGTCTACATCCGCACCATCGTCCAGGGCAAGAAGGGCTCCGAGGCGGGGCGCTCCATCGACACGGTCGCGAGCCCGGGGCAGTACCTCTGACCGACCCCGGTCGCCCCGGTCGGCCGCACCCCCTCGGCCGACCGGTGACGGCTCGGACGGGGACCGCCGGGCGTCGCCGGGAGCCGGGTCAGGCGGACGGCACGGGCTCCGCGGGCGCGTCGACGGGTCCGGGCTCGAACAGCACGCTCGTGCGGCCGTCGTCCTCGGTGCGCACGCGCGCCCGCACCCCGTAGACCCGCGCGACGAGCTCCGCGGTCAGCACCTCCGCCGGTGTGCCGGCCGCCACGACGCGGCCGGCCGTCAGCACGACGAGCTGGTCGCAGAACATGGCCGCCAGGTTGAGGTCGTGCAGGGCGACGACGCTCGTGACGGGCAGGCGCGCCACGAGCTGCAGCAGCTCCAGCTGGTGGTGGATGTCGAGGTGGTTGGTCGGCTCGTCCAGCAGCAGCTCGCGCGGCTCCTGCGCCAGGGCCCGCGCGATCTGCGCGCGCTGGCGCTCGCCGCCGGACAGGGTGTGCCACTTGCGCTCGGCGCGGTCGGTGAGCCCGGTGTGCGCGAGCGCCGCGTCGACGGCCGCGTCGTCACGACCGGGGTCGCCGCCCAGCAGTCCCCGGTGGGGGTGGCGGCCGAGCCGGACGACGTCCCGGACGCACAGGTCGACCTCGGTGTCGGCGTGCTGGGAGACCACCGCGACGGCCCGCGCGACGTCGCGCCGCGGCACCGACCGCAGGGGCACGCCGTCCAGGGCGACGGCGCCCTCGTCAGGGCGGACGGCGCCGGCCAGCAGCCGCAGCAGCGAGGACTTGCCGGAGCCGTTGGGCCCGAGCAGGCCGACGGTCGCGCCGCGGGCGGGGTGCAGGCTGACGCCGTCCACGACCAGCACGCCGCCGCGCCGCCAGGCGACCTGCCGCGCCTCGAGGGTCACAGGGTCCGCCGGCGGCGGAGCATGACGAGCACGAAGGCCGGCACGCCGATGAGCGCGGTGCCGACGCCGACCGGCAGCGGGGTCGGCGCGAAGGCGATGCGGGACACCGCGTCCACCCACACCATGAAGACGGCGCCGGCGAGCGCCGTGGCCGGCACGAGGCGCACGTGACCGGGCCCCACCAGCAGGCGCGCGGCGTGGGGGAGCACCAGCCCGACGAAGCCGATGGCGCCCGCCACGCTCACGAGGGCGGCGGTGACCAGGGCGGTGAGCACGAGCAGCAGCAGCCGCAGGCGGCCGACGGCGATGCCGAGGGAGGCCGCGACCTCGTCGCCGAACGCGAAGGCGTCCAGGGCGGGGGCGCGGGCCCAGCAGATCGCCGTGCCGACGACCACGACGGCGGAGGACACCGCCACGTCGTGCCAGCGCACGCCCTCCAGGGAGCCCAGCAGCCAGAACATGACGCCGCGGGTCTCGTCGGAGTCGGCGACGGCGAAGATCACGGCGGAGGTCAGCGCGGAGAACAGCTGCGTGCCGGCCACCCCCGCGAGGACCACGCGCTCGGTGCCGCCGCCGGCCAGCCGCGCCAGCAGCAGCACCAGCCCGAAGGCGAGCAGGGCGCCGACGAAGGCGCCGCCCGGCAGCCCCAGCGCCGTGCCGCCGAGCCCGAGGACGCCGACGACGACGGCCCCGGTGGAGGCGCCGGAGGAGATCCCGAGCACGAAGGGGTCGGCCAGCGGGTTGCGCAGCAGGGCCTGCATCACCACGCCGCAGATGCCGAGACCGGCACCGCAGGCGGCGGCGGTGAGGGCCCGGGGGAGGCGCTCCTCCCACACGATGGCGTCCTTGGCCGGGCGCACCGGCACGTCCGCGAGGCCGAGGTGGTTGAGCAGCACGTCGCGCACCACGACGAGCGAGACGTCCGCCGGCCCGAGCGCGCTGGTGGCCAGCACCGAGAGCACCAGGGCGGCGAGCCCGCCGAGGGCGAGCAGGAGCACCGGCGCGGTGCGGCGTCGCGGCAGGCCCGCCCCTGCGGGCCGCCGGAGGGGCGGCGCGGGGGCGGGTCGCGTCGGCGCAGCGGTCAGGACGGCACCTCGAGCCGCTCGAGGCCGTCGGCGATCTTCTCCAGCCCGTCGGCGAAGCGGATCGAGGGGTTCATCTCCGCCCCGTGCAGGGCGATGTAGCGCTCCTCCTGCACGGCGTCCAGCGTGCGCGTCAGCGGGTCGGCGGCCAGGAACGCCTCCTTGTCCGCCAGGAGGTCGCCGGGGAAGCGGTCGCGCTGCAGGTCCCCGAGGACGAGGACGTCCGGGTCGCGGTCGACCACCGTCTCCCAGCCCACGGCCGGCCAGTCGTCGTCGAGGTCGGCGAAGACGTTCTCGGCGCCCGCGGTGGTGGCGAGCAGCTGGGCCGAGCCGAGCCCGCCGGCGACGTACGGCGTCCGGGTGTCGGCGAACCAGAAGGCCAGCGAGACGTCGCGGTCGGCGATGCGGGCGGTCGCGGCCTCCGCGCGCGCCTCCAGGCGGGCCACGAGCTCCTCGCCGCGCGAGGGGACGTCGAAGACCGCGGCGAGCTCGCGGATCTCGCGGTAGAGGGCGTCGACCTCGAGGGGGCGGGTGCGCGTGCCGCCGCCGTTGACGACCAGGTCGTCCTCGCAGTCGGTCGGCGACAGGTAGGAGCCGATGCCGGTCTCCTCCAGGCGCTCCCGCTCCACCACGCCGCCCTGGCGGAAGTGCCGGCCGAAGGAGGCGGTGACGAGGTCGGGGTCGGCGCCCAGGACGGCCTCGTAGGACGGCGCGTCGTCGGACAGGCGCGGCACGCCCTCCTCGGCGGCCGCGAGCTCCGGCAGCACCGGGTCGGTCCAGGACGCCGTGCCGACGAGGCGGTCGGCCAGGCCGAGCGACAGGAGGATCTCGGTGGAGCCCTGGTCGAGGGACACCACGCGCTCGGGGGCGGCCTCGACCACCACCTCGCGGCCGCAGTTGTCGACCACCAGCGGGTAGCTCGTGGCGCCCTCGCCGTCGCCCGTGCCGGCGGTGGCCGTCTCGACGGGCTCCGAGGCCCCGCAGGCGGACAGGGCGCCGGCGAGGAGGAGGGCGGCCGCCGCGGCGGCCGTCCTGGCGACGGCCGGTCTCGTGCTCGCCGGGCTCATGCTCGGTGGTCCTCCTGCGACGGGTCGGCCCGCGCGGGCGTCGACCGGGACAGCGGGTGCCGCGGTGCGCACCACGGACCAGGGGAAGTGGTCAGGCGAGCCTAACCTAGCGGCGTCACGCCCCCGAGCGGCGCGTCCGCCCGGCGAGACGCACCAGCGACCTCCAGCCCAGGAGCAGGACGGCGAGGACGACCGCGGTCACGACGACGAAGGGCACCGGTGCGCCCTGGCCGGTCACCAGGCGCAGCGCCAGGCCGACGACGACCGCACCGCCCAGCACCAGGACCCCGGCGGGGGCGGGCCGCGCCGGGTCGCGGTGGACCCGGGGCAGCGCCCAGGCGAGCAGCACCCCGACCCAGAAGGGCAGCGCCGTCCCCGCCACCTGCAGCAGGCCGGTGCCCTCGACGTGGCTGGCGCGGCCGACGCCGGCGAAGACGAGGACGGCCACGAGGTCGACGGCCAGCGCGGCGGCCGGCGGACGCACGGGGGTCGGGCTCACCGGGCCACCGTAGGCTCGGCCGCGATGAGCAGCGCCGAGGACCCCGCCCGCCCCACCCCCGGCACCTCCGGCGCGGCCGGCCCGGGCCCCTGGGGCCGCGACGGCGGCGTGCGCCGCGTCATGGGCGTGGAGACCGAGTTCGGCATCAGCGCCCCCGGGGAGGCGCAGGCCAACCCGATGCTGCTGTCCGGCCGCGTCGTGCACGCCTACGCGTCCCCCTCGGGGAGCGGGGGAGGACGTGGCACGCGCTCGCGGCGGGCCACCCGCTGGGACTACGCCGACGAGGCGCCGCTGCGCGACGCGCGCGGGTACGAGGTGGACCGGGCGAGGGCGCACCCCAGCCAGCTCACCGACGTCCCGCCGGACGTCGCCGCGTCCCAGGCCGCGAGCGCGGGCACCGCGCTGCACGTCGCCGAGGAGCTGGAGGAGGCGGGGCTGGCGAACACCGTCCTGACCAACGGCGCCCGCCTGTACGTCGACCACGCCCACCCGGAGTACTCCGGTCCCGAGGTGACGACGCCGCGCGACGCCGTGCTGTGGGACCTGGCGGGCGACGAGGTGGCCCGCGAGGCCATGCGCCGCATCGCGGCCTCGCCGGGCCTGGGCGACGTCGTCCTGTACAAGAACAACACCGACGGCAAGGGCGCCTCGTACGGCACCCACGAGAACTACCTGATGCCGCGGTCGACGCCGTTCGCCGACATCGTCCGGGCCCTGGTGCCCTTCTTCGTCAGCCGCCAGGTCGTCACCGGCGCCGGGCGCGTCGGGCGGGGGCAGACGGGGGACGGCAGCGGCTTCCAGCTGAGCCAGCGCGCCGACTTCTTCGAGACCGAGGTGGGGCTCGAGACCACCCTGAAGCGGCCGCTGGTCAACACCCGCGACGAGCCGCACGCCACCGCCGACCGCTGGCGGCGCCTGCACGTCATCGTCGGTGACGCGAACCTCTGCCAGGTGGCGAACCTGCTCAAGGTGGGGACGACGTCGCTGGTCCTGGCGACGGTCGAGGCCGGCGAGGCCCCCGACCTCGCCCTGGAGAACCCGGTGGCGGCCGTGCGCGCCGTCAGCCACGACCCCTCGCTGACCCACCTGCTGACGCTGCGCACGGGGGAGCGGCTCACGGCGGTGCAGCTGCAGTGGCGCCACCTGGAGGCCGTGCGCGCCTTCGTCGAGCGCCGCCAGGGAGCGGCCGTGGACGCGGACACCGCCGAGGTGCTGGAGCGCTGGGAGCAGGTGCTCACCGACCTCGAGGCCGACCCGATGCGGTGCGCCCGCCAGCTGGACTGGGTGGCCAAGCTGCGCCTGCTCGAGGGCTTCCGCACGCGCGAGGACCTGTCCTGGGACGCCGCGCGGCTCGCGCTCATCGACATCCAGTACGCCGACCTGCGGCCCGAGCGGGGTCTGCACGCCCGTCTGGTGGCCCGCGGCGCCGTGGAGACCCTGCACGACCAGGCGGCCGTGGCCCGCGCCGTCGTGGACCCGCCGGAGGACACCCGCGCCTGGTTCCGGGGGGAGTGCGTGCGCCGCTACGGCGACGAGGTGGCGGCGGCCAGCTGGGACTCGGTGATCCTCGACGTCGCCGGCCGCACCTCCCTGCAGCGGGTGCCCATGCTCGAGCCCCTGCGCGGCACGCGGGCCAGCACCGGCGCGCTGCTCGACCGCTGCCCCACGGCCGCCGACCTCGTCCTCGCCCTCACCGGCGGGCGCCCGGCGGGCTGAGGCCGGGCGCCGCCCCTGCCCGCAGCCGCGGGCGGCGCCTACCATCGCGGTGCAGGCACCGACGCGGGGGAGCCCGGCGACGGGCCCCGGACGGCAGGAGCAGCCATGGCACCGCAGGAGCAGCGTCGGCACGAGCGCCGTGAGGACGAGCCCGACGAGGTCCCGGCGCCGGCGCCCACGACCACCGCCCGCACCTCGGCCGGCGACGCCGAGGTCGACGACCTCCTCGACGAGATCGACGACGTCCTCGAGGCGAACGCGGAGACCTTCGTGCGCTCCTTCGTGCAGAAGGGCGGCCAGTAGGCCCTCGGCGACCGGCCGGCCGCCGCTCGGCGGGCCGGCTGCCGGAGGTCGCCGCCGCAGGTCGGCTGTCGGGGGGCGGGGCTAGGGTCGCCCCGTGATGCCAGCCACCCCCGCCCCGCAGCTCCCCGGCGGCCCCGCGGGCCGGCTCCCGGCGACCTTCCACGTGCCAGGGGCGGCCTCCTTCACCGACTTCCTGGGCAGCCACGACCCCTCGCTGCTGCCGGGCCGCCGTCCCCTCCCGGCCGGGGGCGCCCTGGCCCCGGAGCTGGACCCGCCCCACGCGACGACGATCGTGGCGCTCACCTACCCGGGGGGCGTCGTGATGGCGGGGGACCGCCGCGCCACCGCAGGCAGCGCGATCGCGCACCGGGAGATCGAGAAGGTCTTCCCCGCCGACACGCACTCCTGCGTCGGCATCGCGGGCACCGCGGGCATCGCGGTGGAGATGGTCCGGCTCTTCCAGGTCGAGCTCGAGCACTTCGAGAAGATCGAGGGCGCCGTGCTCTCCCTGGACGGCAAGGCCAACCGCCTGTCCACCATGGTCCGCGGCAACCTCGGCCTGGCGATGCAGGGGCTGGCGGTCGTCCCGCTCTTCGCCGGCTACGACCTCGCGGGCCGCCGCGGGCGGATCTTCAGCTACGACGTCACCGGCGGCCGCTACGAGGAGCGAGGGCACCACTCGGTCGGCTCCGGCTCCGTCTTCGCCCGGGGCGCGCTCAAGAAGCTGCACCGCCCCACCCGCGGCGTCGACGAGGCCGTCGCCACCGCCGTCGAGGCGCTGCACGACGCGGCCGACGACGACTCCGCCACCGGCGGCTCGGACCTCGTGCGCGGCATCCACCCCGTGGTCGCCGTCGTGGACGAGGCCGGCTACCGGCGCGTGCCCGCCTCGCGCGTCGCCGAGGTGGCCCGCGGGGTGCTGGACGCCCGCACCGCAGACCGCCTGGAGGAGGGCCCCTCGTGACCCAGCAGTTCTACGTCTCGCCCGAGCAGGTCATGCGCGACCGGGCCGACTTCGCGCGCAAGGGCATCGCCCGGGGCCGCTCGGTGGTCGTCCTGTGCTTCGACGCGGGCATCGCCCTGGTGGCCGAGAACCCCTCCCGGGCGCTGCACAAGGTCAGCGAGATCTACGACCGCATCGCCTTCGCGGCCGTGGGCAAGTACAACGAGTTCGAGAACCTGCGCGTCGCCGGCGTGCGCTACGCCGACCTGCGCGGCTACTCCTACGACCGCGCGGACGTCACCGCGCGAGGGCTGGCCAACGCCTACGCCCAGACCCTCGGCAGCGTCTTCACCACCGAGAGCAAGCCGCTCGAGGTCGAGATCCTCGTGGCCGAGGTGGGCGCCGCGGAGGAGGACGACCAGATCTACCGGCTCACCTACGACGGCTCGGTCGCCGACGAGCGCGGCGCGGTCGTCGTCGGCGGGGCGGCCGACGCCCTCGCCGGCGTCCTGGCGGAGGGCTGGCGGCCCGGGCTCCGGCTCGCCGACGCCCTCGCGCTGGCCCGGCGCGTCCTCGCCACGGACCCGGCCGACCCGGCTGCGGGCCCGCGCCGCGACCTGCCGGGCGCGTCGCTGGAGGTCGCCGTCCTCGAGCGGGGCCTGCCGCGCCGGTCGTTCCGGCGCGTCCAGGGCGAGCTGCTCGAGCGCCTGCTGGACGCCGACGACCCGACCGTCGACGCGCCGCGGACGCCCGACCTGCTGGCGCCCGCGGAGGCCCCCGGTCACCCCGGGCTCCCGGCCGACACGCCGGCCTCGCCCTCCGGCGAGGGGTCCGGTCCCGGCTGACGGCGGGCACCGCCCGAGCCGGGTGGACCGGACGTAGGGTCTGGCCATGGAGCGTCGCATCCTCGGCCTGGAGACCGAGTACGGCGTCACGTGCGTCGCCGAGGGGCAGCGCCGGCTGTCGGCCGACGAGGTGGCCCGGTACCTCTTCCGCACCGTCGTGGCCTGGGGGCGCTCCAGCAACGTCTTCCTCGGCAACGGGTCCCGCCTCTACCTCGACGTCGGCTCCCACCCCGAGTACGCGACGCCCGAGTGCGACGACGTCCAGCAGCTGGTCGTCCACGACCGCGCGGGCGAGCGGATCCTCGAGGGCCTGGTGGCCGACGCGGAGGCCCGGCTCGCCGAGGAGGGCGTGACCGGCGAGATCTTCCTGTTCAAGAACAACACCGACTCCGCGGGCAACTCCTACGGCTGCCACGAGAACTACCTGGTGCCGCGCGCCGGCGAGTTCAGCGCCCTCTCGGACGTGCTCATCCCCTTCCTCGTGACGCGCCAGCTGCTGGTCGGCGCCGGCAAGGTGGTGCAGACGCCGCGCGGCGCCACGTACTGCTACTCCCAGCGGGCCGACCACATCTGGGAGGGCGTCTCCAGCGCGACCACCCGCTCGCGGCCGATCATCAACACCCGGGACGAGCCCCACGCCGACGCCGAGCACTACCGGCGGCTGCACGTGATCGTCGGGGACTCCTCGATGGCCGAGCCCACCACCATGCTCAAGGTCGGCGCCGTCGACCTCGTGCTGCGGATGCTGGAGGCGGGCGTCGTCGTGCCCGACGTGGCGCTGGAGAACCCGATCCGGGCCATCCGGGAGGTCAGCCACGACCCGACCGGTCGGCGGCCGCTGAAGCTCGCCAGCGGGCGGCGGGCCAGCGCGCTGGACCTGCAGGGCGAGTTCCTCGAGCTGGCGCGCGCCTTCGTCGAGCGCGGTGACGCCGGGGAGATCACGAGCACCACGAAGGCCGTGCTCGACCTGTGGGAGCGGGGCCTGCGCGCCGTCGCCACGCAGGACACCTCGCTCGTGGACCGCGAGCTGGACTGGGCCATCAAGAAGCGGCTCCTCGATCGCTACATGCGCAAGCACGACCTGGGCCTGGCGAGCGCGCGCGTCGCCCGCCTCGACCTCGCCTACCACGACGTCTCGCGGCGCCGGGGCCTGTACCACCAGCTCGCCTCCCGCGGGCTCGTGGACCGGCTGACCACGGACGAGGAGGTCGAGACGGCCCGGACCGTCCCGCCGCAGACGACGCGCGCCCGGCTGCGCGGGGAGTTCGTCACCGCCGCCACCGAGCACGGGCGCGACTTCACCGTCGACTGGGTCCACCTGAAGCTGAACGACCAGTCCCAGCGCACGGTGCTGTGCAAGGACCCGTTCGCCGCCGTGGACGAGCGCGTCGCCCGCCTCATCGAGAGCATGTGACGCCGGGCGGCGACCTCGCCGCCGCCCGCAGGACGGGTGTCTCGGCCGCTCCCGTCGCGCTTGCCCGCGCCCAGCCGCCGTCCAGTGACCGTCCAGGACCGCGCGCTACCGTGCGTGCACGCCGACCGCGGTCGGGCAGCACCGCCGGCACGCCCGGCACGACGAGAGGCCCTCGTGCGACACCTGCGACGCCCCCGAACCTCCCGCGCGGTCCTGGCCGCCTCCCTCCCCGTCCTCCTGCTCACGGCCGGGTGCGGGGAGGAGGCCGCCCCCGCTCCCGAGCAGCAGCAGCAGCAGGACGCGCTCTCGCGCGTGGAGGTGGTCGGCGGCGCCGAGAGCCCCGAGCTCCAGGTCGAGACCCCCGTCAGCGTCGCCGAGACCGTGACCGAGGTCGTCGAGGAGGGGGACGACGACGGCCGGGTCGTCGAGGAGGGCGACCTCGTGGCGATGGACGTGCTGGCGGTGGACGGCGGCACCGGGGAGGTCTTGGAGACCACCTACGAGACCGAGTCCCGCCTCGTCCTGCAGGCCGACCCCGCGACGACCGTGCCGGGGCTCGTGGCCGGCGTGGTCGGCCAGACCGTCGGCTCGCGCGTGCTCGTGGGCGTCAGCCCCGAGGACTTCGGCGCGTCCGCCCCCGGCGCCACGACGGCGCCCGGGAGCGACGGCTCGGTCCTGCTGCTCGTGGACGTGCTCAGCGCCTCCGAGGTGCTCCCGGACGTCGACGGCGAGGAGGTCCCCCTGCCCGCCGGGCTGCCGGCCGTGTCCGAGGGCGAGGGCGGCGCGCTGACCGTGGCGGCGCCGGAGGGCGAGCCGCCCGCGGAGCTGCGGGTCGAGACCCTCGTGCGGGGGAGCGGGCGCGAGGTGGCGGCGGGGGACACCGTCGTCGTGGACTACACCGGCGTGCTCTGGAGCGACGGGTCGGTCTTCGACTCCTCCCGCGGCGACGACCGCGAGCCGTTCTCCTTCGCCCTCGGCGGGGGACAGGTCATCCCGGCCTGGGACCAGGGCCTCGCGGGCGTGCCGGTCGGCAGCCGCGTGATGGTCGTGGCCCCGCCCGACCAGGCGTACGGCGACCAGGACACCGGCAGCATCCCGCCCGGGTCGACGCTCGTCTTCGTCGTCGACGTCCTCGCCGCGGAGAGCTCGACCCGCTGACGCCTCCTCCCCTCCCGGCAGCCCGCGGGAGGGGAGGCCCGGAACAGCGCGCGGCGCCGCTGCGCTGGTCCGGGCGGACGGCGTCCCGCGGACGCACCCACCGACCACCCCCACCCGACCTGCGGAGGACCCCATGGCTGACAAGCCCGTCGTCGACATCCCCAGCACCGACCCGCCGACCGACCTGGTGCTCGAGGACCTCGTCACCGGCGAGGGCCAGGAGGCGGTGGCCGGCTCGACCGTCGCCGCTCACTACGTGGGCGTGTCCTGGTCCACGGGCCAGCAGTTCGACGCCTCGTGGGACCGCGGCCAGCCGCTGTCCTTCCAGCTCGGCGCCGGCCAGGTCATCTCGGGCTGGGACACCGGCATCCAGGGCATGCGGGTCGGCGGACGCCGTCGCATCACCATCCCGCCGCACCTGGGCTACGGCGACCGCGGCGCCCCGCCGGTCATCGCCCCGGGCGAGACCCTCGTCTTCGTCGTGGACCTCGACTCCGTCTCCTGACGGCTCGCGCGCCCGCCCCGAGACCCCGTCGTCCGCACCGCGGACGGCGGGGTCTCGTGCGTCCCCCCCCCTCCAGACCCGCACCCTGTCGGCACGTCGCCGCCTGAGCGCCCCCACAGCCGCACTGCGTCGACACAACGCCGCCTGGGCGCCCCCAGAGCCGCACTGCGTCGACACAACGCCGGGTGAGCGCCCCCACAGCCGCACTGCGTCGACACAACGCCGGGTGAGCGCCCCCAGAGCCGCACTGCGTCGACATAACGCCGCCTCAGCGCTCCCAGAGCGGCACTGCGTCGGCACGTCGCCGAGCGCCCTCGCGCGCCGGGCGGGTCAGCCGCCGGAGGCCGCCCACCGGCCGGCCGCCGCGGCGGCCAGGAAGGGCGCCGCGTCGGCGGCCAGCCCCCGGCCCATGGTCGACAGGCGCACGGGGCTGTCGGCCAGGGCCGGCTCCAGCCCGGCGACGTCGACCTCGACGAGGCGGTGCCGAGCCCCCAGGGCCGCGGCCTGCTCGCGCACGCGCGCGCCCAGGGGGCCGGGCAGGAGCGGCACCACGACCTCGGCGGACGCCAGGGCCACGCGGCCGTACGCGGTCAGCGAGTGGTGGGAGACGCCGCGGTGCCGCTCGCGCTCGTCCGCGCCGGAGACGCGCAGGGACGCCACAGGCCGTCCGCCCAGCGTCGCGACGGCGTTGACCGCCTCGCCGCAGGCGACGCCGGAGAACCCCCAGCGCGTCCCCGTCCCGAGGTTGCCCGGCCCCTGGGCGACGACGACGAGGTCGGCGCCCAGCACGTGGCGGGCCGCCAGCAGCCCCGTGTGCAGCGTCACCGCCTCGGCGTCGCCGCCGAAGGCCTGCCCCGTGGTGACGACGGCGTCCAGCCACCCCGCCCCCCGCAGCCCGGCGGCGGCGCGCGAGAGCGCCGCGGGCAGGGCGCCGCCGTCCGTCATGACGTAGACGCACCGCCCCGGGGCCAGCCCGGCGTCCGCGCGCGCGGCGCGCCACCCGGCGAGGACCGCCGGCAGCGCGGAGTGCAGGTCGGCCACGACGACGGGCAGCCCCCCGAGGTCGTCGGCGTCGGCCAGCACCTCGTGGGCGGGGGACTCCTGCTCGTCGACGCCCAGCACCATCGCCTGCAGCGGGGTGTAGCGCGCCTTGACGAGGTGCCCCGGCGCCGGCGGCGGGTCGGAGGGGAGCCGGCTCGGCACCGCGACGACGCCCGCCGAGCCGCCCGTGCCCAGGCCGCGCGCCAGCGCGGAGACCGACAGCAGCACCTCGTCGCCGACCTCGGGCGCGCCCACGAGGTCGACCAGCGCCGTCGCGCGGACCTCGAGCGCGCCGTCCCGGGCACCGGGGTCGCCGGCGGCGTCCCCGACGCGGGGGAGGGGCTCGTCGAGCCGGGCGGTGACCTCGCGGGCGCCGGGCCACTCCCGGACGACGGCCGTCACGCGGCCCCGGCGCCAGTGCACGGCCCCGCGCCGCGCGGCTCCCGCCCCCCCGGGGGCCGCGTCCTCGGTCGTCTGCCGGTGCCCGCCGTCGTCCTGCACCCGGGCGACGCTACGGCCCGCGCCGCGGCGACGCGCCCACCCGCCCCGGACGGCGCCACGTCCGGCGAGGGGGCGGCGACCGGCGAGGGGGCGGCGTCGTCCGGAGCGCGGCCCCCGACGACGTGGCCGCCGATCGCCTCCGCGGCAGGGGGCGCGTCCCCTCGGGGTAGCGTCGGGCCGTGGCCCCCGCCCAGCGCACGGAGCGCCTGCTCAACCTCGTGATCGCGCTGCTGTCGACCCGCCGCTGGCTCCGCAAGGAGCAGATCCGCCAGGCCGTCCCGCAGTACAGCGAGGCCACGAGCGACGAGGCCTTCGACCGCATGTTCGAGCGCGACAAGGAGGAGCTGCGCGACCTCGGCGTGCCGCTGGTCACCGGCACCGACGCGGCGTGGTTCGACGACGAGGCCGGCTACCGCGTCGACCGCGACGCCTGGGAGCTGCCCGCCATCGACGTGACGCCGGAGGAGCTCGCGGTCCTGGGCCTGGCGTCGCGGGTGTGGCAGCAGGCCAGCCTCGCCGGCCCGGCCTCGCGGGCGCTGGTGAAGCTGCGCGCCCTCGGGGTGGAGCCCGACGAGTCCTCCCTCGTCGGCGTCGAGCCGCGCGTGCGCACGAGCGAGCCGGCCTTCAGCCCCCTGTACGCCGCGACGCGCGACCGCGCGCCGGTCGCCTTCCGCTACCGCACCGGTCGCACGGGGGAGACGGCGCGCCGGCGGGTGGAGCCGTGGGCCATCACCTCCTGCTACGGCCGCTGGTACCTCGTGGGGCACGACCTCGACCGCGGGGCGCCGCGGGTCTTCCGGCTCGACCGCGTGAGCCCCGGCATCACGCGCACCGGGGAGCCGGCCGGGGTCCCCGTCCCCGCCGACCTCGACGCGCGCGCCCTCGTGCGCGGGCGCGCGGTCGCCCCCGCCGAGCGGTCGGCCCGGGTGCGGCTCCTGGGCGCGGCAGGGGCCGGGCTGCGCCTGCGGGCCGGGGCGCCGGCCGACGCGCAGGAGGTCGAGGTGGCCTTCGCCGACGTCGACGAGCTGGCGCAGGAGGTGGCCGCGCTGGGCGCCGACGCGCGCGTCCTGGACCCGCCGGACCTGCGCGAGGCCGTGCTGGACCTCTGGCGCGGGGTGCTCTCCGCCCACGGGGCGGCCGAGGACGTCCCCGCCGCGGCGGGGACGGGGCGATGAGCCCCGCGGCGGGCCGGTCGGGCGCCCGAGCGTCCGGCCCGAGCGCGGTCGGCGCGGGGGCGGGCGCCGGCGACCGGCTCTCCCGGCTGCTCGCGATGGTCCCGTGGCTGCTGGAGCGCCAGGGCGTCGCGCTCGAGGAGGCGGCGCGCCACTTCGACATCTCGACCGACCAGCTCGTGGCCGACCTCGAGCTGCTGTTCGTCTGCGGGACGCCGGGGCACATGCCCGACGACCTGATCGAGGCCGAGTGGGAGTCCGGGCACGTCTACCTGGGCAACGCCGACGCCATCGCGCGCCCGCTGCGCCTCGGCCAGGACGAGGCGCTCGCCCTGCTGGTCGGCCTGCGCACGCTCGCCGACCTGCAGGGGGTCGAGGACAGCGCGGCGCTCGAGGGCGCGCGCGCGAAGCTGACGGCGGCCGCCGGGGACGCGGCCGCCGCCGCGACGTCGGTTCAGCTGGACCTCGCGGCCGGCGCGGACACCCGCGTCCTCGCCGTCGTGCGCGGCGCGCTCGCCCGGGGGCGGCGCCTGCACCTGCGCTACCTCGTCGCCACGCGGGACGAGACGACCGAGCGCGACGTCGACCCGATGGAGCTGCAGTCCCTGGACGGCCGCTGGTACCTGCAGGCCTGGTGCCACCGCGCGCAGGGGGTGCGGCGCTTCCGCCTGGACCGGGTCCTGGCGGCCGAGGAGCTCGACGTGGACGGCACCCCGCCCGCCGAGGCCGTGGCGCGCGACCTGGGCAGCAGCCTCTTCGCCCCCGGGGAGGAGGTGCCGCTCGTCGTCCTCGACCTCGACGCCGACGTGCGCTGGGTCGCCGAGTCCGTCCCCGTCGAGGACGTCACCGAGCGCGCCGACGAGCCCGGCGGGGTGCGGGTGCGCCTGCGGGTGGCCGACGACGGGTGGCTGCGCCGCCTCGTGCTGCGCCTGGGCGGGTCGGCGCGCGTGGTCTCCCCGCCGGCGCTGGCCGAGCAGGTGGCGCAGGCCGCGCGGGCGGCGCTCGCGGCGGCCGCCGGCGGTGGCGAGGGCGACGACGCGGACGAGCTCCCCGGCGCCTCCGGCCCCCCGGCTAGGGTCGCGCCGTGACGTGGTGGATGTGGGTCCTGCTCTGGCTCGTGCTCGTGGTCGGTGCCGCCGTCGTCCTGCTCCGCCTGGCCCTGGGCCTCTGGCGGAAGGCGACGGCCGTGCTCACCGAGCTCGGGCGCGCCGGGGAGGTCTCGGCCGCCCTGTCCGAGCAGGTCGCCCGCCTGCGGGCGGAGGAGCCCCGGGAGCCCGTCGTGACCACGGCGTTCGACGACCCGGTCGCCATGCGCCGCAGCCGCACCCAGCAGTTGGCCCAGCGGACACGCGCCCGTCGCCGTCGCGCCGGCCTGCCCCGGCGTACATTGGCCCGGTAGGGGCCGCGCACTCCCGTCATCGCGCTCCGCTCACCCCACTCGTCGAGAGGTCCCGCACATGCGCCCCGAGCCGTGGCATCTCCTGATCCTCCTCATCGTCATCATCGTGATCTTCGGCGCGAAGCGGCTGCCGGACATCACGCGCAACGTCGGCAAGTCCATGCGCATCTTCAAGTCCGAGGTCAAGAGCCTGCGGGACGACGACGACGACGAGGACGCGTCGGCCAAGCGGACGAGCGACAGCAGCGCGACGTCGACCCCGCAGCCCCTCGAGGGCCGCGCGGTGGACCGGGCGCGCGAGGAGCAGCGCTCTCGCGACGAGCAGCACCGCCCGTCCGCCTGACCGGTGGCGATCCGCACCCCCAGCCGTCGCCGCGGACGTGGCCGTGGCCGTGACCCCGAGGGCCGGATGCCCCTGGGGGCCCACCTCCGCGAGCTGCGCAACCGCCTCGTCGTCGCGGCGGTCGCGGTCGTCGTCACCGCAGTGCTCGGCTGGGTCTTCTACGACGAGGTCCTCGGCGCTCTCACCAGGCCGCTGAACGTGGCGGCCGCGGCGGCCGGTCGCGAGGACGACGTCGTGCCGAACATCGGCAGCGTCGTCGGCGCCTTCGACCTCAAGGTGAAGGTGTCGATCTTCACGGGCGTGCTCCTGGCCAGCCCCGTGTGGCTCTGGCAGCTGTGGGCCTTCGTCACCCCGGGTCTGACCCGGCGGGAGAAGCGCTACGCGGCGGCCTTCGTCGTGGCCGCCGTCCCGCTGTTCCTCGGCGGTGTCGCCCTCGCGTACACGGCGCTGCCGCGGGCCGTGACCTTCCTCGTGGACCTCACGCCCCAGGGCACCGTCAACGTCGTCGACATGTCGATGTACCTCGGCTTCGTCATGCGCATCCTGCTGGCCTTCGGCATCGCCTTCCTCCTGCCGGTGGTGCTCGTGGCCCTCAACGTCGTCGGCCTCATGAGCGCCAAGACGATGCTCGCCGGGTGGCGCTGGGTCGTCGTCGTGTGCTTCGCCTTCGCGGCGGTCGCGACCCCGAGCCCCGAGGTGACGGCGATGTTCTTCCTGGCGCTCCCGATGTGCGCCCTGTTCTTCCTGGCCATCGGCGTGTCGGCGCTCAACGACCGTCGCCGCCGTCGCCGCGACCTGCGCGAGGGCTACGCCGGCCTGTCCGACGACGAGGCGAGCCCGCTGTGACCCCGTCCCCGGCCGCCGCCGGGCGCCCGGGCGCCGCGTGAGGGGCGACCCGCTCGTCTGCCTGCTCACCAACCCGGTCTCCGGGGCGGGGCGCGGCCACGGGGCGTCGGCGACGGCGCGCCGGGAGCTCGCGCGCCTGGGGGTTCGCGTGTTCGACGCCACGGGAAGCAGCGCGTCGCGCTCGCTGCGACGGGCGCACGTGGCGGCGGAGGGCGCCGACGCCGTGCTCGTGGTGGGGGGCGACGGGATGGCGCACCTGGGCGCCGAGGTCGCCGCCGCGCACGACCTGCCGCTCGGCCTGGTGCCCGCCGGCACCGGCGACGACGTCGCCCGCGGCCTGGGCCTGGACGGCTCGGACCCCGCGCGCGCCGTGCGCCGCGCCGTCGCGGCGCTGCGCGCGGGCCGCACGCGCCGGGTCGACGTCCTCGCCGTCGAGGGCGGGGACGCCGCGGGCTCCCCCGAGCGCAGCGGCTCCCCCCGTCCCGCGGACGGCGCCGCGCGCGAGCGGGTCGTGCTCGGCGTCGTCTCGGCCGGCTTCGACGCCCTGGTCAACGAGCGGGCCAACAGCTGGCGCTGGCCCCGGGGCCGCGCCCGGTACGTCCTCGCCGTGGCGCGGGAGCTGCCCGCCCGCCGCCCGCTGCGGTACACGCTCGTCGTCGACGGCGTGCCCGAGACCCGGGAGGCGCTGCTGGTCGCCCTCGCCAACACCTCCAGCTTCGGCGGGGGCATGCGCATCGCCCCGGGCGCCGACGCCGGGGACGGGTGCCTCGAGCTCGTCGTGGTGGACCCGCTGCCGGGGTGGGAGATCGCCCGCGTCTTCCCGAAGGTGTTCTCGGGGACGCACGTCGACCACCCGGCCGTGAGCGTCCGCCGCGTCCGCTCGGTGCAGCTCTCCGCCGAGGCCGACGGGCGCGAGTCGCCCGTCTACGGCGACGGCGAGCGGCTGGGCGCGCTGCCGCTGTCCGTCAGGGTGCGCCCGGGGGGCCTGCGCGTCCTCGCCTAGGCTGGCGGCATGCCGTCGCGACGCCAGCGCACGGGCGGGTCCCGCCGGGGCTCCGCCGCCGGCGCTCCCCGGGACCGCGGGGCGACCCCTTCCCCCGCCGTGGACACCGACGTCGAGGAGCTGTCGCCCGCCGCGCGCTTCGCCGCCGCGCGCGCCCGCCGCGAGCGCGCCGCGCAGGGTGGGGCCGCCGACGCCGGGCCGGGGGACGACGCGCCGGGGGACGACGCCCTGCCGGACGCCGACGGGTACGGCTCCGAGCTGGCGCGCTTCCGCGACTCCCTGCCCTTCCGGCTCGACGACTTCCAGGTGCGCGGCTGCCGCGCGCTGGAGGAGGGGCGCGGGGTCCTCGTCGCCGCCCCCACGGGGGCGGGCAAGACGGTCATCGGCGAGTTCGCCGTGCACCTGGCGCTGGCCACGGGTCGCAAGGCCTTCTACACGACGCCGATCAAGGCGCTGAGCAACCAGAAGCACGCCGAGCTCGTCGAGCGCCACGGCGCCGACCGGGTGGGCCTGCTCACCGGGGACGTCGTCGTCAACGGCGACGCGCCCGTCGTCGTCATGACGACCGAGGTGCTGCGCAACATGCTCTACGCCGGGTCGAGGGCCCTGCAGGGGCTCGGGTACGTCGTGATGGACGAGGTGCACTACCTCGCCGACCGCTTCCGCGGGCCCGTGTGGGAGGAGGTCATCCTCCACCTGCCGCAGGACGTCCTCATCGCCTCGCTGTCGGCGACGGTGAGCAACGCCGAGGAGTTCGGCGCGTGGCTCGACACCGTGCGGGGCGGCACCGAGGTGGTCGTCTCCGAGGTGCGCCCCGTCCCGCTGTGGCAGCACGTGCTGACCGGCCGCGCCGGGATGCTCGACCTGTTCGTCGGGGAGGCGGACCAGGCGGTCGCCGGCGGGTCGGTCGAGGCCGCCGACGCCGGGGACCTGCGCCCGTCGGTGAACCCCGAGCTCGTGGCGATCGCCCGCGACGAGGAGCGCAGCGCCCGCGACCTCGGCGGGCGCGGGGCCCCGCCGCCGCGCGGAGGACGGCGCCGTCGCGGCGGCTACCCGCCGCACCGGCCGCGCGGCCAGGCCGCTCCCTCCGGGTCTCCGGGCTCCTCCCAGCGCGCACCGAGCCGGGCGCACGTCGTCGCGGCGCTCGACGACGCCGACCTGCTGCCGGCCATCACCTTCGTCTTCAGCCGGGCGGGCTGCGACGCGGCCGTGCGCCAGTGCCTGGCGGCCGGTCTGCGCCTGACCTCGCCCGAGGAGCGCGCGGAGATCCGCAGCTCCGTCGAGGCCGCCTGCGCGGACATCCCCGACACCGACCTCGCCGTCCTGGGCTACTGGGAGTGGCTCGAGGGCCTCCAGCGCGGCATCGGCGCGCACCACGCCGGGCTGCTGCCGCGCTTCAAGGAGGTCGTGGAGGACCTCTTCAGCCGCGGGCTGGTCAAGGCCGTGTTCGCCACGGAGACGCTGGCGCTCGGCATCAACATGCCCGCGCGCTCGGTCGTGCTCGAGAAGCTCGTGAAGTACAACGGCGAGTCCCACGCCGACATCACGCCGGGGGAGTACACCCAGCTCACCGGCCGCGCGGGGCGCCGCGGCATCGACGTCGAGGGGCACGCCGTCGTCCTGTGGCAGCCGGGGCTGGACCCGGAGGCCGTCGCCGGGCTCGCCAGCCGCCGCCTGTACCCGCTGCGCTCGAGCTTCCGGCCGACCTCGAACATGGCCGTGAACCTCGTGGACACGGTCGGGCGGGCCCGCGCGCGCGAGGTGCTCGAGACCTCCTTCGCGCAGTTCCAGGCCGACCGCGCCGTCGTGGACCTGGCGCGCCGGGCGCGCAGCCAGGAGGAGGCGCTCGACGGCTACGCCGAGGCGATGCACTGCCACCTGGGCGACTTCTCCGAGTACGCCGCGCTGCGCCGCCGGATCGGCGAGCTGGAGAAGGAGGGCAGCCGCGAGGCCTCCCGCCGCCGCCGCGCGGAGGTGCTCGACTCCCTCGAGGGCCTGAGCGTCGGCGACGTCGTCCGGGTCCCCGCGGGGCGGCGCGCCGGCACGGCCGTCGTCCTGGACCCCGGCACGGCCGGCGGGCTCGAGGGACCGCGGCCGACGGTGCTCACCGAGGAGCGCGAGGTGCGGCGCCTGTCGCTGCACGACGTGCCCGGCGCCGTCGAGGTCGTCACGCGCGTGCGCGTGAAGCGCGACTTCAACGCCCGAGACGCCGGGGCGCGTCGCGACCTCGCGGGCGCGATGCGCACCGCGCTGGCCGACGAGCGGCGCGAGGTGCCCGAGCGGCCGGCCCGTCGCCGCCGCGGCCAGGACGACGACGCCGTGCTCGAGACCCTCGAGGGCCTGCGCCGCCAGCTGCGCCAGCACCCGTGCCACGGCTGCCCCGACCGCGAGCAGCACGCGCGCTGGGCCGAGCGCTGGTCGCGCCTGCGCGGGGAGACCGACGGCCTCGTGCGTCGCATCGAGGGCCGCACGAGCGGCATCGCCCGCACGTTCGACAAGGTCTGCGACCTCCTGCTCGAGCTCGGCTACCTGGAGCGGGTCAGCCGCGAGGACAGCGGCAGGGACCCCGACGGGAGCCGGGTGGTCGACCGCCTGCCCCACGGGGCGCCGGACGACGTGGCGGTCACCGAGGCCGGTCGCCGGCTCAAGCGCGTGTACGCCGAGAAGGACCTCCTCGTGGCCCAGTGCCTGCGCGAGGGGGTCCTCGCCGGGCTCGACGGCGCCGGGCTGGCGGCCGTGGCGTCGGCGCTCGTCTTCGAGGCGCGCCGCGAGGAGGTCGGCACCGGGCCGCGGACGCCCCCGGGCGCCGTCGGCGCGGCGCTGCGGGACGTCGTCAGCCTGTGGTCGGACCTGGAGGACCGGGAGCGGGCTCACGGCCTCGCGCCGACCTCGGTGCCCGACGTCGGCCTCGCCCTGCCCATGCAGCGGTGGGCCCAGGGGGCGAGCCTGTCGGCGGTGCTCGAGGAGGCCGCCGGGCTGGAGCTCGGGGCCGGGGACTTCGTCCGCTGGTGCAAGCAGACGGTGGACCTGCTCGACCAGGTCGCCGGGGCCGCCGGCGACGACGGGGACCTGCGCTCCGCGGCGCTGGACGCCGTCGAGCGGGTCCGGCGCGGCGTGGTCGCCTACTCCGTCGTCGCCTGACGCCGGGCCGGCGGGCCGAGCCGGCCTCGACGGCCGCCGGTGCGGTCGGCGCGCGCTCCGGCGGCCGCGTGCGCTCAGCCGTCGCGGCCCGGGGCGACGAGGGGCTCGGGGACGGCCGCGTCGGGCTCCTGGCCGCGCAGGCGGCGCCAGCGCCGGCGGGCCAGCTGCGCGGCCCGCTCGAGGGGGAGGAAGGCGAGCATCATCACCAGGTGGGGCCAGAAGGCGATGGTGATGGCCGCGTAGGTCGCCAGGTGGAAGAGGTACCAGGCGCCGACCACGCGCCGCTGCCAGCGCAGGGCGAGGACGAAGACCACCGGTGAGGCCAGCTCGGCGGTGAACAGCCCCCACTGGAAGGCCTGGAGCAGCGCGGGGTAGTCGAGCATCCACTCGGAGACCCACGTCCCGCGGCGGACGACGGCGCGGGCGATGGTGGCGCTGCTGACCCACTCCCACCCGCCGAAGCGGACCTTGGCGACGGCGGCGAGGAAGTAGGTGGCGATGGCCATGAGCTGGACGGCGCGCAGCGCGAAGCCGGCGGCCTCGGACCGGCGCCCGTCACGCAGGTGCGCCAGCCCGACGGTGGGCAGGATCAGCAGGGCGACGAGGAAGTCGGCGCGGTCGTGGTCGACCTTGCCGTAGGAGAAGGCGATGTACTGGAACCAGATCCAGCACAGCGCGGTCGCCCAGCCGAGCAGCCGCGGCGCCCGGCCCGTCATCGCCGCGAGGGCGAGGAGGACCGAGCCCCAGCGGGTGACCTCGGCGAGCAGCACGGTCGCCGCGGGGACGCCGAGGACCTCGCCGACGACCAGCGGCTGGTACCAGAGCGGGTCGGCCGCGCCGTGGTGGCGACCGGTGGAGTGCAGCCACAGGACGTCGAGGACGACGAACGCGTAGACGGCCAGGCGCAGCCAGGCCACGCGCGCCAGCGGCGCCTCCCAGAACAACCACGCCGACAGCCGGCCGGGCAGCCCGGTGGGGGCCGCCCTGCCGGGGGCGGGGGAGGAGCCGGCGGGGTCGTGGTCGGTGGTGGCGCTCACGAGCCCAGCACCTGCGCCCCGTCGCGGGCGGTCCACACGGCGAGGGGCTGGTCGCTGGTGGCCTCCCGGTCGGGGCTGCCCCCGACGAGCGGCGTGGACCGGCGCACCAGGCGGACGCCGTCCCAGCGCTCCTGCTCGGGCTGCAGCCGGGCGTGGGCG
Organism: uncultured Pseudokineococcus sp.; assembly: GCF_947495735.1. Taxonomy (GTDB): domain Bacteria; phylum Actinomycetota; class Actinomycetes; order Actinomycetales; family Quadrisphaeraceae; genus Pseudokineococcus. The sequence continues at coordinate 44,598 of NZ_CANMAA010000014.1, read as the reverse complement.
TCGGCGAGGGTCGCCAGGACCTCCGGCTGCTCCTGCACCAGCGGCCAGCGCCCTTCCAGCTCGGCCCGGTTGAGCCCGACGACCCCGAGGTTGATCGGGACCTCGCGCCAGGCGGGCTCGGTCGGGGTGGTGACCTCCAGGACGAAGACGCGCACGGCCCCGCTCGGGGAGCTGGAGGTGGAGAACATCCGCCACGGGGAGAGCGGCCACCAGTGGTCGTCCCCCACGAGGCTCCCGGCTCCGAACCCCACCGCCAGCACCACGACGACGGCCGTCCGCCACGCCCGGCCCAGCGCCCCCAGCCGCAGGACGCCCCTGCTCGTCGTCGACGGGCGCGCCGCGCCGTCGACCCGTTCGTCGACTCGTCCGCTGGTCGTTGCCACGACGTCCCCCCGTGAGCGCGTGCCGCCTGCCCGGGGCTCGACGGCGAGCCCGGACCAGCGCGCAGGGTGTCACGCGCGCCGGGCGGATGGCCGGGAACCGACCGCATCGGTGCGCCCGCGAGGCGTCCCCACGGCTCGTCGCCGGAGGTCCTCAGTCCCTCGGCTGTGGGCGACGACGGCGGGCCACGGCCGGTGCGCGGGCTGGCAGGGTGGTCCGGCTGTCCGACCTCGTGGTCGTCAGCGGTCCTCCCGGCGCCGGCAAGAGCACCGTGGCGGCGCTGCTGGTGGCCTCCTTCGAGCGCGCCGCGCTGGTGCCCGGGGACGACTTCTTCGCCTTCTGGGTCCGAGGTGCGCTGCTGCCCTGGCTGCCGGAGGCCGACGAGCAGAACACCCTCGTCCTGCGCTCGGCGGTGGCCGCCTCGGCGACCCTCGCGGCGGGTGGCTGCCCGGTCGTCTACGACGGCGTGCTGCGCCCCGGGTTCCTCCCGACGGCGGCCCGGGAGGCCGGCCGGCACGGGCTGGCGGTGCCCGGGGAGCTGCACTACGCGCTGCTGCTGCCCTCGCGGCAGCGCTGCCAGCAGCAGGTGGCCGAGCGCACCGGGCACGGCTTCACCGACGCCGCGGCGACGGCGCACATGCACGCCGACTTCACCGCCGACCTCGTGCACCTGGAGGAGCGGCACGTGCTGGCCGACCCGCCGGCCGAGCCGGCGGCCGTCGCGGCGGTGCTCCTCGAGCGGTACCGCGCGGGGCGCCTGCGCTACCGGCCCGGGGCCTAGGGAGGTCGCGGGCCTCCCGGGGGAGCGCGCGCCGACCCAGGCCGACCGTCGGGGGCCCCGCTCACCCGCGGCTGCTCCGGCGAGCAGGTCCTCCGACCCCACCACCTCGCTCGACCCGGCCGGCGGCGGTCGCGGCGCGACGCGCCGGCGAGGGGGCGCGCGCTGACGAGCGCGGGCCTCAGGTGCCGCAGAACGTCCGGTACGCCCCGAAGTCCTCCGGGGCCGCGGCGGCGTAGCGCTCCAGCCCGGGGCGCTCGTCGTAGGGCGCGTCGACGGCCTCCAGCAGCCGCTCCAACGGGCTGAGATCGCCGTCGGTCGCGGCGGCGAGGGCTTCCTCGACGAGGTGGTTGCGCGGGATGTAGAGCGGGTTCACCCGGTCCATCGCGGCCGCGTCGGGCTCCAGGTCGAGCCAGCGCGCCAGCCAGCCGTCGAGCGCGGCGGCGTCCGCGACCAGCTCGTGCACGGGGGCGCCGTCGCCGCGCGCCGCGGGGGCGAGGGCGCGGAAGAACAGCGTGTGGTCGGGGCGGGCCCGGGTGAGCAGGTCCATCAGGTCCGCCACGAGCGGGACGAGGACCTCGTCGTCGAGGTCGTCGGGCAGGCCGAGCTTGGCGCCCGCCCCCGAGGCGTAGGCGGCCTCGTAGCGGGGGCGGAAGGTCTCGAGGGACCGCGTCGCGAGCGCGACCGCCTGCTCCTGGTCCTCGTGCAGGAGGGGCAGGAGCGCCTCCGCGAGGCGGGCGAGGTTCCACTCGGCCACGGCCGGCTGGTTGCCGTAGGCGTAGCGCCCGCCGGAGTCGATGGAGCTGTAGACCGTGGCCGGGTCGAAGGCGTCGAGGAAGGCGCAGGGCCCGTAGTCGATGGTCTCCCCGGAGATGGTCGTGTTGTCGGTGTTCATGACGCCGTGGACGAACCCGACGAGCATCCACCGGGCGACCAGCGACGCCTGGACGGCGACCACCGCGTCGAGCAGCGCGAGACAGGGGTTGTCGGCCGCCGAGGCGGCGGGGTGGTGGCGGTCGATCGCGTGGTCGGCGAGGCGGCGCAGCAGGTCGAGGTCACCGGTGGCGCGGGCGTACTGGAAGCTGCCGACGCGCAGGTGGCTGGCTGCGACCCGGGCGAGGACGGCGCCGGGCAGCGGGGTCTCGCGGCGCACCGCGCGCCCGGTCGCCACCACGGCCAGCGCGCGGGTCGTGGGGATGCCGAGGGCGTGCAGCCCTCGGCTGACCACGAGCTCGCGCAGCATGGGCCCGACGGCGGCCAGGCCGTCGCCGCCCCGGGAGAACGGCGTGCGCCCGGACCCCTTGAGGTGCAGGTCGCGGACGGAGCCGTCGGCGTCGACGAGCTCACCGAGCAGCAGCGCGCGCCCGTCGCCGAGGCGCGGGGAGTACCCGCCGAACTGGTGCCCGGAGTAGGCCTGCGCCACGGGCTGGGCGCCGTCGGGGACCTCGAGGCCCAGGAGCAGGGCCAGCCCGTCGGGGCTGCGCAGCCAGTCCGGGTCCAGACCCAGCTCGGCGGCCAGCTCCTCGTCGAGCGCCAGCAGGCGCGGCTCGGGCGCCGCCTCGCCTCGCCAGGGGACCGCCATCTCCGGCAGCTCCCGCGCGAAGCGGGAGTCGAGGACGACGGTCGACGGCGGTGCGAGGCTCACCCGACGACGGTACGCGCGGCGCCGCCGGCCTGCGCCCCGTCCGGAGTCCGAGCGCAGCAGGGCCGGCGCCTGGCGCGGCGGGCAGCCCCACGGCTCCTCCGGGGCCGGGGACGACGCGCCCGCGGGGCCGCCCCCGGACGACGAGCGCCCCGGTCACCGGTGCGAGCCGGTGACCGGGGCGTCCTGCCTGCGCCCGAACGGGGGCCGGGACCACGGGGTCCGGCGCCTCCGCGCTGCGGGCGCGGTGGGTCAGTGGTTCTCGGCAGCGCGGGCGTCGTCGTCGGTGCGGTCGTGGTCGTCACCCTCGATCTCCTTGGCGAGCAGACCGGAGCCGAGGGCCCAGATCGCTCCGCCGAGGATGGCGACGAACACGCCGATCTGGGCGGAGAGGTCGTCGCCGCGCTCGAGGCCGCCCATGGGGTTCAGGGCGAAGGCGACGGCCTGGATGGTGGCGGCCAGGCCGACGGCCATGGACACCAGGGTCAGGCCGCGGTGCTGGCCGCGGTGGGCGCGACCGCGGGCGTAGGCCATCGCCAGCAGCAGGCCCAGGCCGAGGTAGGCGATGAAGGGGACCAGGGAGTCGGTCTCGTAGCCGGTGCGGAAGTCGGTCTCGTCGTCGAAGCCCACCCAGTTCAGGAACGGGGAGACGTTGAAGACGACGATGCCGGCGGCGGCCACGGCCAGCCCGGTGGAACGGGCCTTGCGGGGCGGCAGGTTCGCGGCCGGGCGGTTCGCGGCCGGGCGGTTCGCGGCCGGGCGGTTCGCGGCCGGGCGGTCGGGGGCCTGGTGGTTGGTGGTGTGCGCGCCGGTCGGGGCGCCGGAGGTGCTCGGGTTCGTGGGGCGGGCCTCGTCGGCCATGGGGGTCCTCTTCGGGTCAGGGGGTGCGCGGCCGGGAAGGCGGCACCGGGGAGCCGGTCGAGCCACGGGCTGCGCCCAAGAGCGCCGCGGTGGTCGGCGGCTGCTGCGAGGGTGCGCCGGTTCAGTGGCGACAGGTCTCGGAAGGACGTCCCGGCGCGCTGGCGCCGAGGACGGGATGCGGTCTGCGACCGCTCGGGACGCGCTGGTGCGCGTTAGGTGAACGTTTGGAAAGTACGCCCGGGCCACGTGTCCCGCAACCGGGGGCCGGAGCAGCCCGGTGGGGAGGTCGGCGACGTGGTCTCCCTCGGCGCAGGGGGAGCCGGCGACGACGTCCCGGCGTCAGCGCCCGCCGACGACCTCGTCGCGGACGGCCTCGGTGGGCAGGCCCAGCGCGACCAGGAGGCGCCGCAGGCTGGAGGCGACGCCGTAGCGGCGCGCGAGCCGGGTGACGGCGTCGGAGTCGGCCACCGCCGAGGGCAGCGCGTCCTCGTGCTCGGGCAGGTCGGCGTCGCGCAGGACGCGCACCACGGCGGGGGCGGCGTCGAGGTAGTCGGAGGCCTCGGCCAGGCGCGCCAGCTGCGCCGGGCGCAGGGACGGGTCCCGCGCCAGGACGGCCGCGCGCACGCCCGCCAGGTCGCCGAAGCGCTCCAGCAGCGTCGACGCCGTCTTCTCCCCGACGCCGGCGACGCCGGGCAGCCCGTCGCTGGCGTCGCCGCGCAGGACGGCGAGGTCGGCGTAGCGGTCGCCGTCGGCGACGCCGTAGCGCTCGCGCAGGCGGGCGCCGTCGACGACCTCGAGGTCGCGGATGCCGCGGGAGGTGTAGAGGACGAGGACGTCGTCGTCGCGCTCGCCGGTCCCCGCGAGCTGGAAGAGGTCGCGGTCGCCCGTGACGACCTCGACGCGGCGGCCCGCGGCCAGCGCCCGCGTCGTCAGCGTGCCGATGACGTCGTCGGCCTCGCAGCCCGGCGCCCCCACCCGGGGGACGCCCACGGCGGCGAGCGCCTCGGCGATGACCGGCACCTGGGGGCCGAGGGTCCGCGGGGCGTCCTCGCCGCCGTCGGCCCCCACCCGGTGGGCCTTGTAGGAGGGCACGGCGTCCACGCGCCACTGCGGGCGCCAGTCGTCGTCCCAGCAGGCGACGAGCCCGCCCGGGCGACGGTCGGCGACGAGGCGGGCGGTCATGTCGAGGAAGCCGCGCAGCGCGTTGACGGGGCTGCCGTCGGGAGCGGCCACCGAGTCGGGGATGCCGTGGTAGGCGCGGAAGTACATCGACGCCGCGTCGAGCAGGAGCAGGGGGCCGTCGCTCGAGGACGAGCCGGTGCGGGTCGTGCGGGCGTCCATGCGCAGGAGCCTAGAGGCGCGGGGGACCAGCGCCGTCCGAGGACGCCCGGGGCCGCCGGCGGCGCCCCTCGAGACGCACTTCGTCGACACCCTGCCGCCGAGGACACCCCCTCAAGCGCACCTCGTCGACACCCTGCCCGCCGACGACACCCCCTCAAGCGCACTTCGTCGACACTCTGCCGCCGAGACGCCTCCTCAGGCGCACTTCGTCGACACCCTGCCGCCGACGACACCCCCTCAAGCGCACTTCGTCGACACCCTGCCGCCGACGACACCCCCTCAGGCGCACTTCGTCGACACCCCGCCGCCGAGGACACCCCCTCAAGCGCACTTCGTCGACACCCTGCCGTCGAGGACACCCCCTCATGCGCACTTCGTCGACACCCTGCCCCCGGAGTCGGCGCCCGAGGCGCGCGGTGACGGCGCCGTGCCGGCAGGTGTGCCGCTGCGGCACGGCGACGCCCGCGGCGCGGCGCACCGCCCTCGTGCGCTCGCGGGGCCGCCGGGCACACTCGGGCGCGTGAGCACCGCACCCGCCGAGGAGACCGGCCCGCGCAGCGTCCTCTACCTGGCCGGGTCGGTGTACTCGCCGGCCGACCCCTTCGCCACCGCCGTGCTCGTGGAGGGCGACCGCGTGGCCTGGGTGGGCTCGGAGGAGGCGGCGCAGGCGCAGCGCTCGCGGGCCGACGTCGTCGTCGAGGCGCCCGGGGCGCTCGTGACCCCCGGCTTCGTCGACGCCCACGCGCACGTCACCGAGACCGGCCTGGCCCTGTCCGGCGTCGACCTCTCGAGGGCGACGAGCGCCGCGCAGGTGCTCGACCTCGTCGCCGACGCCGCGCGCGCGGCCCCGGGGCGGCCGGTGCTGGGCCACGGCTGGGACGACACCGCGTGGCCGGAGGGCGCACCGCCCTCGCGCGAGGAGCTGGACCGGGCCGCCCGCGGCGCCGAGGTGCTCCTGTCGCGGGTCGACGTGCACTCGGCGCTGGTCTCCAGCGCGCTCGCCGAGCGGGCCGGCCTGCGCGGCCTCGAGGGCTGGGACGGCGGCGCCCTCGTGGCCCGGCGCGCCCACGACGTGGCGCGGGACGTCAGCCGCCGGATGAGCGCCGGCGAGCGGGAGCGGGTGCAGCGCCGCGCGCTGGAGGCCGCGGCCGCGGCCGGGGTGGCCGCCGTCACCGAGTGCTCGGCGCCGCACGTCGGCTCCCCGGAGGACCTGCGCGCGCTGCGGGCCCTCTCCGACGGCGGGGACGTCCCCGAGGTGCTCGCCTACTGGGGCGCCCTGGCCCGCGACGAGGACGAGGCCCGCGCCGCGCTGGCGGAGGTGGACGGCGCCGGTGTGCTCGGCCTGGCCGGGGACCTGTGCGTCGACGGCTCCTACGGCTCGCGCAGCGCGGCGCTCCGCGAGCCCTACGCCGACCTGGCGGGCACCGGCCTGCCGGACGGGCACGCCGGCTTCCTGCACCTGTCCGCCGACGAGGTGGCCGCGCACCTGGTCGCCTGCACGCGCGCCGGCGTGCAGGGCGGCTTCCACGTGATCGGCGACGCCGCCTGCGACGCGCTCGTGGAGGGCCTGCTGGCCGCCGAGCGGGAGGTGGGGACGCCCGCCCTCGCCTCCGCCCGCCACCGCGTCGAGCACCTCGAGGCGCCCGACGCGCGCGCCGTCGCCGAGCTGGCCCGCCTCGGCGTCGTCGCCAGCGTGCAGCCCGCCTTCGACGCCGTGTGGGGCGGGGCGGGGCGCCTGTACGCCCAGCGGCTGGGAGTGGGCCGGGCCGCGGCCCTCAACCCGCTGGCCGACCTCGCCTCCGCCGGCGTGCCGCTCGCCCTCGGCTCGGACGCCCCCGTGACCCCCTTCGACCCGTGGGGCGCCGTGCGCGCCTGCACCGCCATGTCGGGGGAGGGGCAGAGCCTCTCGGCGCGCGCGGCCTTCCTCGCGCACACCCGCGGGGGCTGGCGCGCGGCCCGGCGCGACGGCGAGGGCGTCCTCGTGCCCGGGGCGCTCGCGACGCTGGCGGTGTGGTCGGTCGGCGACCTCGTCGTCCAGGCCGCGGACGCGCGGGTGTCGAGCTGGAGCACCGACCCCCGCTCGGGGACGCCGGGCCTGCCGGACCTGTCCGCCGGCGCGCCCGCCCCCCGGTGCCAGCGGCTGCTGCGGGCCGGCCGGGTGCTGCACGACTCCGGCGACCTGGCGGCCTGAGGCACGACGCGCGGCCCGCGGGGGCGGGTCAGCCCGGCGCCACCGCCAGGGGGTCCTCGAGCAGCGGCGCGAGGGCGATCTCGGCGGCCCCCAGCAGCGTCGAGTCCTCGCCGAGGCCGGCCGGGCGCACGTCGACGTGCTCGCGCAGGGCGGGCAGCACGAGCCGCTCGACCCACGGCAGGACGTCGTCGGCCACGACGGGCCACAGGTCGCGCCACAGCCCCGCGCCCAGGAGGACCACCTGCGGGTCCAGGACGTTGACGACGCTCGCCAGCCCGCGCGCGAACGCCCGCGAGACCCGGTCGCGGGTGCGCCGGGCCGCCACCCCGCCGCGGTCGAGCCGGTCGAGCAGCTGCTCGGCGATGTCGGGTGCGTCGGGGTCCAGCTCCAGCGGCACCGCCCAGGCGGCGGCCGAGCTCTCGGACTCCCAGCACCCGCGGCTCCCGCAGTGGCAGGCGCGCCCCTCCGGGTCGACGCCGATGTGCCCGACCTCCCCGGCGAAGCCGCGGCTGCCGGTCAGGCGGTGGCCGCCGGAGACCACGCCCCCGCCGAGACCCCAGGTGCCGCAGAGGTACACGACGTCGGAGGCGTCGCGCGCAGCCCCCCGTCGGCACTCGGCCACGACGCCGAGGTCGGCGTCGTTGGCGACGACGACGGGCAGCCGCCGCCCGAGGTGGTGGGCGACCGCAGCGCTGACCTGCTCGCCGACGGGCTGCTCGGCCCAGCCGAGGTTCGGCGCGAGCCCGACGACGCCCTCGCCCGCGCGGACGGTGCCGGGGACGGCGGCGCCGACGCCGACCAGCCGCCGCCGGTCCTGCGCGTCGGGGACCAGGCGCGCGGCGACCTCCCCGACCAGGTCGGCCACCACGTGGGGCGGGGAGCCCGCGGGGACCTCCTGCGTGGCGCGGTCGAGGACCGCGCCACCGAGGCCCACGACCGCCACGCGCAGCCAGTGGACGTCGAGGTAGACGGCGAGGGCCGTGGCCGAGCGCTCCAGGGGGCGCACGACCAGGGACGGCCGTCCGACCCCGCGCCCGACGGCCGCGGGCGCGCGGTCCTCCACGACGAGGCCGGCGGCGGCCAGGCCGCCGACGAGGTCGCCGACCGTGGAGCGCGACAGCCCCAGGACGGCCGTCAGCTGCGCCCTCGTGAGCGAGCCGTCGCGGTGGACGGCGCCCAGGACGACCGAGAGGTTGTGGCGCCGGACGTCCTCCTGGCTGCGTCCGCCCGCGGCGGGGCCCAGCGCCCGGGGCGCGGGTCGCGGGGGCTGCAGGAGCGAGCCGGTCGGAGGAGGCACCCGGGCAGCATGCCCGACGGCCGGTGCGGACCCCCCGCGACGCAGCTCCTCGCCGTCCCCGGGGGCCGCTGGGCGCGACCCCCGGGGAGGGCGGGCCACGGCTACCGGCCGGCGCTGGAGCGGCGCCGGCGCGAGACCGCGTCGACGGCGGCGGCCAGCAGCAGCACGGCGCCGGTGACCAGGAAGTTCACGTAGGCGGGCTGCCCGAGAAGTCCGAGCCCGTTGGCGATCACGGCGATGACGAGCCCGCCGATGACGGCGTTGGTCACCTTCCCGCGACCGCCGAACAGGCTCGTGCCGCCGATGACGGCCGCGCCCACGCCGAGGAGCAGCGTGTTGCCGCCGCCGGAGCCGGGCGCCACCGAGTTGAGCCGCGAGGCGTCGATGATCCCGGAGGCGGCCGCCAGCGTGGAGCCGATCATGAACACCGAGACCCGGATCATCGGCACGGAGATGCCCGCGCGCCGCGCGGCCTCGGCGTTGCCGCCGACGGCGTACACGTGCCGGCCGTAGGACGTGCGGCCCAGGACGAAGGTCAGCACGACGAGCAGCACCGCGATCAGCGGGACGGAGTACGGCATCCCGGCGAGGACGATGCTCGGGACGCGGGCGCGGTTCTGCGACAGCACGGCCGTGACCGCGAGCACGGCGGCGGCGACGGCGAGGACCCGCAGGACGACGACGCCGAGGTTGTCGCGCGTGAGCCCGCGGCGGCGCTTGCCCGACCAGGACAGCAGGCTCACCCCCGCGTAGGCGAGGACGGCGACGGCCGCCAGCACCCAGCCGAGGGCGACGGGCACGTTGCCGTTGGCGATGGCGACGACGACGGGGTCGCGCACCGCGATGGTGCCGCCCTCGCCGATGAGCCGGAGGGTGACGCCCTGCAGCCCGAGGAAGAGCGCGAGCGTGACGACGAAGCTGGGGATGCCCACGCGCGCGACGAACAGGCCGATCACCGTGCCGATGACGAGGCCGGCGAGCAGGCCCGCGAGGACGCCCGCGTACCACGGGAGCCCGGCGGAGCCCAGCACCAGCGCCATCACGGCCGCCGAGGCGCCGCCCGCGACGCCCGCCGACAGGTCGATGTCGCCGAGCAGGAGCACGAAGGTCAGGCCCATCGCCAGGACGATGATCGAGGACGCCTGCACGAGCAGGTTCGCGATGTTGCCGGCGGTGGGGAACGTCTCCGGGCGCAGCACGGAGAAGAGCACGAGGAGGACGGCGAGCCCCAGCAGGGCGGGCAGGGAGCCGATGTCGCCGCCGCGCAGCCGCTGCACGTAGGCCTGCACGCCCTCGCGGAACGACGGCGCCTGGGCGGGCTCGGCCAGCGGGCTGGCGCCCGTCGCCCGCGCCAGCTCGGCGATGCGGGTCTGCTCGTCGGAGACCCCCGGTCGGGCGCCGCCGGAGCGGGCGCCGCTGACGGCGGGGGCGGTGCGCGGCGCGTCGCCCGGCGCGGTGCGGGCGGGCTCGGGAGGTGTGGTGGTCACGGGTGCTCCTCAGGCCGGCGCGGCGGCGGTCGGGTCGGCGGCGGGGACGAGGCCGAGGTCGCCCGAGCGCCCGGCGGTGATGAGCTCGACCACCTGGCTGCTCGTGACGTCGCGCGTGCGCACCGTCGCGGCGGAGCGGCCGAGGTAGAGGGCCACGATCGAGTCGGCGACCTCGAAGACGTCGTTGAGGTTGTGGCTGATGAGGACCACGCCCAGCCCGTTGTCCGCCAGGCGGCGCACGAGGTCGAGCACCTGGCGGGTCTGGGCGACGCCGAGGGCGGCGGTGGGCTCGTCCAGGAGCACCACGCGGGAGTTCCACAGGACGGCCTTGGCGATGGCGACGGTCTGGCGCTGCCCGCCGGACAGGCTGGCGACGAGCTGGCGCACCGAGCGCACCGTGCGCACGGACAGGCTGGCGAGGGTCTGGCGCGCGAGCTCCTCCATCGCCGTCTCGTCCAGCACGCCGCCGCGCTTCTTCTCGCGGCCGAGGAACATGTTCTGGACGACGTCGAGGTTGTCGCACAGCGCGAGGTCCTGGTAGACGACCTCGATCCCCAGCGCGGCGGTGTCCTTCGGGCCGGAGACGTGCACCGGGCGCCCCTCGAACTGGTACTCGCCGGCGTCGGTCGTGTAGATGCCGGCCACGCACTTCACGAGCGTGGACTTGCCGGCGCCGTTGTCGCCCACGAGCGCCGTCACCTCACCGGCCCTCACGTCGAGGTCGACGCCGTGCAGCACCTGGACCGCACCGAAGCTCTTGTCGATGCCGCGCAGGGACAGCAGCGGTGGCGCCCCGTCGGCGCCGGGGTTCGCCGCGTGCGCGGCAGGGGGGGTGGAGCGGTCCAAGGGTCCTCCTCGTCGAGGGCGCCGGGGGCGGTGCGGGCCTCGGGCCCCGCGGCGGGTCGGGAGCGCGCGGGCGGGCCGGCGCGGCGGGCACCGCCGGGCGCCCGGAGGGGCGCCCGGCGGTGCGGGGAGGGGGGGCGGCATCCGCGGCAGCGGGCCGCCGGAGCCCCCTAGGAGATGCCGAGCTCGGTGCAGGCGTCGGCGAAGTCGCCCGTGCACAGCTCCTCGGCCGTGACGAAGCCGTCCTCCACGACGTCGGCGACGTTCTCGCGGAAGATCGCCTGCGGCTCGAGGAGGATGGACGCCACCTCGCGGCCGCCGGTCTCGTCGGTGACCGTGCCCGTGGTCTCGGGCTCCTCGCCGCCGATGAGGGCGATGGCCGTGTCGGCCAGCGCCTGGGCCTCCTCGGTGACGGCCTTGTAGACGGTCATGCACTGGTCGCCCGCGAGGATGTTCTGCAGGCCCTGGACGGTGGCGTCCTGGCCCGTGACGGGCACCTGGCCGTTGAGCCCGTTCTTGGCGAGGATGGAGATGGCCGCGTTGCCGAGGCCGTCGTTGGCGGCGAGGACGCCGTCGATCGTCCCCGCCTGCGTGAGCATCTGCTCGAAGATCGTCGCCGCCTGCTGGTTGTCCCAGTCGGGCACGGCCTGCTCCCCGACGACCGTGTACTGCGTCATCGGGTCGAGGACGCTGTGGGCGCCCGCGGAGAAGAGGGTCGCGTTGTTGTCGGTGGGGGAGCCGTTGAGGTAGGCGATGCTCTTCGGCTCCTCGCCGAGGCACGTGGCCAGGCCCTCGCCCTGGAGCTCGCCGACGCGGGTGTTGTCGAAGGACACGTAGTAGTCCGCGGTGCCGCCGAGCGTGAGGCGGTCGTAGTCGATCGTCTGGACGCCGGCCTGCTCGGCCTTGGCCTGGATCGCCGCGCCGGAGTCGGAGTCGAGGTTGACGATCGCGAGGACGGCCACGCCCTGGGTGATCATCTGGTCGGCGATGGTCTGCATCCCCGACGCGTCGCCCTGGGCGTTCTGGATGGTCGCCGTGACGCCGGCGTCCTCGAAGGCCTGCTGCAGCAGGGGTGCGTCGAACGACTCCCAGCGGGCGGAGGACTCGGTGTCCGGGAGGATCACGCCGACCTGGGGGCTGCCGGAGGCGTCGTCGGAGCCGCCGGCGGTGGCGTCGCCGCCCCCGCCGCCCGAGCCGGAGCTGCTCCCGCCGCCGCAGGCGGAGAGGGCGAGGACGGCGGCCATCGAGGTGACCGCGACGGCGGTGCTGCGAGCGCGCATGGATGCTCCTTCGCATCAGGGGTCCCGGGTCGTCGTCGACGCGGGATAAGTCGCGGGCCCGAACATATACGGGCGACCGCCGGAGCAGCAGGGTCGTGATCCGATCGTGACGCGAGGCACCCGTCCGGGGGACCGGCCCTTCGTCGCCCCGGGCCCCTCGGCGACCGAGGGCGACACGCCGCTCGACACGCCGCCGGGCGGACGCCCGCGAGGGCTCGCGCCGCTCCTCGCTGACCTGGGACGACGACGCGTCGTCCCAGGTCAGAGGGGGTGGCGGACCTCCTCGCGGACGGTTGACAGACGGCCCGCCCCGAGTACCGTCGGCGTCGGCCACCGCGGCCACCGTGCACGTGGTGGAGCAGCGGCGGGCCCGCTCGCCCCGTAGACAACGTCTCGAAGACCCCGGCGCCACCGAGGCTCGGACGGACCGAAGGGCGGGCGGGTCCGTCGGCTCGCACCGGCCGCGCACGCGCCGACCGGGCATGGCGGGGCCCCGCGGGGCCGCCGGACCGGCCTCACCGGTCCGGTCCCGCGCCGGCGGCGCCTACCCTGGGGCCGTGCTGCTGCGGCCGTCCCCCCTCGCCCGGGCGCTCGTCGCCGCTCTCGGGGGGTTCCTGCTCGCCTCCTCCTTCCCGGAGCCGGGGTGGTGGTGGCTCGCCGGGCCCGGCGTCGGCGCCCTGGTCGCCGCCGTCGCGGGCGCGCGCCTGCGCACCGGTGCGCTGCTCGGCCTCCTGCACGGACTCGTCGGCTTCGTCGTGCTGCTGCGCTGGGCGGCCGAGTACGTCGGCCCGGTCGCCTACGCCCTGGCCGTGATGGAGGCCCTGTTCATCGCCGTCGCCGGTGCCCTGCTCGTGCTGGTGCTGCGCTGGACCTCCCGCGCGACGGGCGGCGCCCCCGCCGGCTCCTGGGCCGCCTCCGGAGCGGCGCGCCTGTGCCTGCAGGCCGCCGGCGCGGGGGCCGTCTGGACGGGCGTCGAGGCGCTGCGCGCCCGGCTGCCGTTCGGCGGCTTCGGCTGGGGCCGGGTGGCCTTCAGCCAGGCCGACGCACCGGTGGTCGGCCTCGCCGCGCTCGGCGGCGCGCCGCTGGTCTCCTTCGCCGTGGCCACCGCGGGCGCGGCGCTGGCGCTGGCCGCCCTGCGCCTGGCCGTGGTGGCGGGCGAGCGCCGGGCCCGGCGCGGCGGCGCGCTCGCCCACCGGTCCCGCGGCGGCGCGGCGGCCGTCGGCGCCCTCCTCGCCCTCGCGGCGCTCCTGCCCGCCGCCGGCGCGGTCGTGCCCCGGCCGACCGACGCCGAGGCCGGCACCCTCGTCGTGGCCGCCGTGCAGGGCGACGTGCCCGCGGCGGGCCTGGAGTTCAACGCCGAGCGCCGCGCGGTGCTCGACAACCACGTCCGCGGCACGGTGGAGCTGGCCGAGGCCGTCGAGGCGGGGCGGGCCCCGCAGCTGGACGTCGTCGTCTGGCCCGAGAACGCCAGCGACCTCGACCCCTTCGCCAACGCGGACGCGGCCGCCGCGATCGAGGAGGCGGCCACCGCCGTCGGTGCGCCGGTCCTGGTGGGCACCCTCGTGCGCGGCGGTCGGGGCACCGGTCTCCCGCAGGAGCTGCCGGGCGCGCCGGACGACGCCCTCGCCGACGACGAGCTCCGCAACGTCGTCCTCGTGTGGGACCCCGAGACCGGGCCCGGCCAGGTGTACGCGAAGCAGCACCCGGTGCCCTTCGCCGAGTACGTGCCGCACCGCGACTTCTTCCGCCTGTTCAGCGACAAGGTGGACCTCGTGCGCGCGGACATGGTACCGGGGGAGCGGCCGGGCCTCCTCGACGTCGCCGGGACGACGCTGGGGGCGCTCATCTGCTTCGAGGTCGTCGAGGACGGCCTCGTCGCCGAGGTCGTGCGCGGCGGCGCCCAGGCGCTCGTCGTGCCGACCAACAACGCCACGTTCGGCTTCACCGACGAGAGCGTCCAGCAGCTCGCCATCTCCCGGGTGCGGGCCGTGGAGCAGGGCAGGGCCGTCGTGCACGTGTCCACCGTCGGCGTCTCCGCGGTGGTCTCCCCGGACGGCAGCACCGGGCGGACCACCGAGCTCTTCACCCCCGACGTCCTCGTCCAGGAGATCCCGCTGCGCACCACGCTGACGCCGGCGGCGCGCGCCGGGGCGTGGCCCGAGCTCGGCATCAGCCTGCTGGGCGCCCTGGCCGCGGGCGCGGGCGCGCTCGCCGGCCGCCGGCGCGCGCGCGACGGCGGCGCGGGCCGGGCGGTGGTCGAGCCCGGCCCCCTCGACGGACGGGCGCCGCAGCCCGTCGCCACCGGGGCCGGCAGCGCGAGCGGCCGGGGGCTGGCGTGAGCGCCGCCCCGCGCCCGGCGGCCCGGCGGCGCTCGCGCTGGCTCGCGGCCGTGCCGCCCCTGGTCGTGCTCGTCGAGCTGGCCGGCATCCTGCTCGTGGGGGAGGCCCTCGGCGCCGGGTGGACGCTCCTGCTGCTCCTCGCCGGCGCGGTGGTCGGCGGCCTCGCGCTCGTGCGCGGGGGCCTCGGCGGCGTGCGCCGCGTCGCCGCGCGCGCCCGGGACGGGCGGACCGACGGACGCGCCGCCGGCCGCGAGCTGGCCGACGCCGGCCTCGTGGCCCTCGGGGCGCTGCTGCTGCTCCTGCCCGGCTTCGTGTCCGACCTCGCCGGCCTGCTGTGCCTCTTCCCGCCCACGCGCCCGCTCGTGCGACGGCTGCTGGGCGCCGCGGCCGGGACCGCGGCGCTGCGCGTGGTCGGGCTGCGGCGCGGGGACGTCGTCGCCGGCCGGGTGGTCGTCGAGCCGGACCGCCCCGACGGCCGCTCCGGGCCCGGGGGCCCCATCGAGGGCCGGGTGCTGCCTCCCCGGGACGACCCGCGCCCCTGACGGCGCGGTGAGCAGGCCCGTCACCACGACCCGGCCCGCGCCCCGTCACCACGACCGGGCCCCGCACGCACGACGGCCGCGCCACCCGGAGGTGGCGCGGCCGTCGTCGTGGGTCAGCGCTCGAGGAGCGCGGCGCCCGGGGTCAGGGGGCTGGGCGCGGGCTGCTGGTCACAGCCGCCCGCGCCCTGAGCACCGGGTCCACCGGTCCTCAGGCGGAGCGCTTGGCGTGCAGCATCCCGCTGCGGAGCAGCTCCAGCCGCTCGTCGAGCAGCACCTGGAGGTCGCCCACCGAGCGCCGCTCGAGGAGCATGTCCCAGTGCGTGCGCGGGGGCTTGCCCGCCTTCTCCTCGGGTCGCGACGCGTCGCGCAGGAGGGCCTGCTCACCGCACCGGCACTCCCAGAGCGCCGGCACGTCCGCCTCCATCGACAGCGGGACGACCGTGCGGTGCTCGTTCGAGCACACGTACTCGCGCATCTGCCGCGGCGCCGGCTCGACGCCGGTGTCCGACTCCAGGCTCGCTGCGCCCAGTCGGGTGCCTCTCAGGCTCCGGTCGGCCATGGGGAGCCACCTCCATCCTCGTCCGTGCGTTCCTGGACGCCACAGGTTGGGGGCGTCCGGTACGTCTGGCTCAACGGTCCCCCGGGGCCGCCTGTTCCTGCGCGGGCTGTGCAGCACCTGGGAGTCCGCTCCGCCGGGACCCGCTGCGGGCCCGGCTACCCCATCTTCGGCCCGGGAGCCCGCGCGGATGCTCCGGAGACGACCCCGCTGCCGCCGCCGCCCAGCCGCCGAGGGGAGTTCACCCGGACGGAGCAGCGCGCAGCCCGCTGCGGTGCCCTGCCGGTCGCCGGCGCTGTGCCGCTCAGACGCGCTGCGGCTGGGGGCGCCCCGCGTCGGCGATGCCGCGCCGCACGTCCACCCGCAGCAGCAGCAGCCCGCCGAGGACGAAGAAGACGACCAGCGACGCGACGGCCGGGCGGTAGGAGCCGGTCAGCTGGTAGACGAGCCCGAAGACGAGCGTCCCGATCCACGACGTCCCGCGCTCGGCCGCCTGGTAGAGGCTGAAGTACTGCGCCTCGCGCCCCACGGGCACGAGCTGGCTGTACAGGGAGCGGGAGATGGCCTGCGTCCCGCCCAGGACCAGCCCGATGGCGACGGACAGCCCGAGGAAGAGGCCGAAGCGACCCGCCGGCAGGAAGAACCCTGCGGCCACCACGCCGGTCCAGGCCACGAGCGACCACAGCACCGTCCGCTGGGCGCCGAAGCGCCCGGCCAGGACGCCGAAGACGAGCGCGCCGACGAAGGCCACCCCCTGGACGAGCAGGATGGCGGTGATGAGCTGCGCCTGCGCGAGGCCGAGCTCGACCGTCCCGAAGAGGCTCGCGGCGTAGATCACCGTCTGGACGCCGTCGTTGTAGAGCAGGAAGGCGGCCAGCAGCAGCAGGGTCATGGGGTGGGCGCGGGCGTGGCGCAGCGTGCGCACGAGCTCGCCGAAGGTGCCGGACACCGCGCCGCCGCGCGGTGCGCGCGGCTCCCCGTCGGGTGGGACGGGCAGCGGCCGGTCCTTCAGCCCCAGGACCGGCACCAGGCTGAAGACCCCCC
This sequence comes from uncultured Pseudokineococcus sp., assembly GCF_947495735.1. Classification (GTDB taxonomy): domain Bacteria; phylum Actinomycetota; class Actinomycetes; order Actinomycetales; family Quadrisphaeraceae; genus Pseudokineococcus. The sequence continues at coordinate 28,016 of NZ_CANMAA010000014.1, read as the reverse complement.
ACCACAGGCCGGCGGACAGCAGGCTGACGCGGACGGCCTCGGCCTCGGTGAGGCCGAGCGCGTCGTGCCCGGAGACGACGCCGAGGTTGGCGGCCAGCAGCAGGAAGCCGCCGAGGTAGCCCATCGCCCACCCGCGGCTGGAGACGGCGTCGCGCTCGTCCGGGCCGGCGAGGTCGAGCAGCAGGGCGTTGTAGACGACGAGCGAGGCTCCCAGCGAGGCGCCGGCCACCACCTGGAGCAGGACGCCGAGCTGCCAGTCCGTCCCCGTGACCGCGGCCATCGCCGCGGCGGCGGACGCGCCGACGAGCGCGAAGGCGCCGAGCAGCAGCCGCTTGCGCACCACCCGGTCGCACAGCGCCCCCACGAGGGGGAGCAGGAGCGCGCTCAGGGCCGTGGAGACCGTCGTCGTGTACAGCGCCAGCGAGCCCGGGGCCACGGGCACGCCCAGCACCGACAGCGTGGTCCCGCAGACCTCCCCGTCGGCGAGCCCCGGGCAGGCCGCCGCGGTGGCGACGGCCGTCAGGTAGGGCGCGAAGAGCACCGTGCCGGTCGTCGTGACGTACGCCGAGTTGGCCCAGTCGTAGACGTACCAGGCGCGGCGCTCGCGCCGGAGCTCGGGCGAGGGCCCGGGCGACGCCTCCGCGAGCCCCGTGGCGGAGCGGCTCACGCCGGCGCCACCGGTCCGCGGCGGCCCGCCGCCCGCGCGTCCAGCACGCGCCGGAGCAGGTCGGTGCGGTCGGTCACGAGCCCGTCGACGCCGGCGTCCAGCAGCCGGTGCATCGTCGGGACGTCGTCCACGGTCCACACGTGGACCAGCCGTCCGGCCTCGTGGACGGCGCGCACGAACGCGTCGGTGGCCACGTCCTCGGGCACCTGGAGCACGTCCACGCCGGCCAGGGCGCGGGCGACCGCACGCCGCCGAGCCGTCGCCGGGACGGGGGCGCGCACGGCCGCGACGACGGCCGCGACCAGGGGGGCGCCGGCCGAGGTGGCGGTGCCGGTCGGCAGCGCCCGCACGACCGCCCGGCGCCGGCGCTCGGAGAAGCTCGCGACGACGACGCGCTCCCACGCACCGGTGCCGCGCAGCAGCGCGACGAGCGGGCGGACGGCGCCGGGCGCCTTCACGTCGATGTTCAGGACGGCGTCGGGGAACGCCTCGAGCACCTCCGCGAGGCGCGGGACCGGCTCCCGGCCCCCGATCCGCGCGCGCGAGACCACCGACCAGGGGGTGCGCGCGAGCTCGCCCTCGCCGTCCGTCGTGCGGTCGAGCCGGTCGTCGTGGAAGGCCACGAGGACGCCGTCGGACGTCGTGTGCACGTCGGTCTCCAGGACGTCGGCGCCCAGCTCCAGCGCGGCCGCGAAGGCCGCGAGGGTGTTCTCCAGGCCGTCGCGCGAGAAGCCCCGGTGCGCCAGGAGCAGCGGCCGCGGGCCCGTCAGGGCGAGCGGCCGGGGTCGCCCGTCGCCCGCTGCGCCGACGGGCGCGCTCGGGGGCCCTGCCGTCACGCGGCGCCCGACCCGCCGGCGGACTCCGCGTACTCGAAGTGCCAGGCCTCGGGCTTGGAGCCGCCCTCGTCCGCCCACGAGGGGTGGAACCAGCCGAACAGCGGGGCGCGCTGGACGACCCACTCGTGCTGGACGCTGCCGAAGTCCTCCACACCGCCGCACAGGTCCACCGCGCGACCGAGGCCGTGGCGGCTCGTGCCGGGCACGGCGGCCAGCTCCGGCTTGCTCGCGCGCACCGCGATCTGGCCCGCCAGCGAGCGGTAGGAGTCCGTGACGCACAGGGGCGTGCCGAAGGTCACCTCGTAGGAGCGGCTCATGGCGTCGAAGGAGCGCGCCGCGTCGGCCCGCAGCAGGTGGCCCGCTGCGGTCTCGAGCGGGCAGAGGGCCGCGACGGGGATCTGCCCGTTCGGGTAGCCGCTGACGTCGCTGGACGCGCAGCCGCCGGCGCCGGCGGGCAGGTCCACGGCGCCGACCACGGGCTCGACCTCGGCGGCGGCGGCCGCGAGGTCGGCCGCCGCCCGGGCTGCGTCGACGGCCACGCCCAGCTGCTCGCGCGCGGCGGCGAGCTCGGCGTCCACCGCGGCCGCGAGCTCGCGCTGCTCGGCCAGGGCGGACTCGGCGGCGGCGGCCTCGACGTCGGCGCGCTGCTGGGCGAGCACCGCCTCCTCCTCGGCGGCGGCCGCCCGCGCGAGCGCCTGCGCGGCGACGTGCTCGGCGTCCAGGGCCCCGCGGACGGCGCCGGTGCGCTGGCGGCCCACCGCCGCCAGCAGGCTGAGCTGGGACCCGACCTGGTCGGTGGTGGCGCTGCCCAGCAGCGCGGAGGCCACGGGCATCCCGCCCCGCGCGTCCTCGCCGCCGCGGTAGGCCGAGCTCGCCCAGCGTCCGACGGCGCTGCGGCCCTGGGCCACCGCCGTGGCCGCCGTGGCGGCGAGCTCCTCCTGGTGCGCCCGCTCGGCCACGGCCACGTCGTGCCGGGCGCGGGCGGCGTCCCGCGCCTCCAGCGCGACGGCGGCACGGGCGGAGACCTCCGCCAGCCGCGCCGAGGCCTCCGCGGAGGCCGCGACAGCCGCCTCGTAGGCGGCGACGAGCGCGGGGTCGGGCGCCGGTGCCGTGGGCGGCGTGCCGACGTCGGGGGCGTCGTCCCCGGACGCCGCCGCCGGCTCCTCCGGCGCGGCGCCCGCGGGAGCCTCGGTCGGGGCGGTCGCGGGAGCCTCGGTCGGGGCGTCGGTCGAGCTGCTCGTCGGGCCGTCGTCGGTCGGGCTGCTCGTCGGGGCCGGCGCGGGCGCCGCCGCCGCGGCGCTCTCGGCGGCGACGGCGGTGCTGGCGGCCGCCGGCAGCGCGAGGCCTCCGCACAGCGCAGCGGCACCGGCCGCGGCGGTGAGCGCCGCGATCGGGGACCTCGCGCGTCCGGGGCCTCCGGAGCGGCCCACCGGACGGCTCCCCGGGGTCGCCGTCGTCGTCCGCCGCGTCCTCGCCCTGCCCGCCACCAGCTGCTCCTCGTCTCGCCCGCTGCCCCGATCCTCTCCCGGCATCGGCAGCGGCGTCCCGGGACTGGAGCAACCCGTCGGCCGCTCCGGTTCCCCCGTCCGGCCCAGCACAGCGCAGCGCGGTGTCCGCGGGGTGTCCGGAGCCCGACGGGGGAGGGGCGCCGGGGCCTACCGACGGGAGCGGTACAGCGCCTCGAGCTCGTCGGCGAACTGCTCGAGGACGACGCCGCGCTTGACCTTCATGCTCGGGGTCAGCTGACCGCCCTCCTCGGTGAGGTCCACCGGCAGCACGCGGATCCGGCGGATCCCCTCGGCGGAGGAGACGGTCGAGTTCGCGGCGTCGACGGCCCGCCGCAGCTCGGCGAGCAGGTCGGGGTCCTCGACCAGCTCGGCCACGGGCGCGGGCTCCCGGCCCGCCTGCTGCAGCCAGGCGGCGACCGCCTCCTCGTCGAGGGTGACCAGGGCACCGATGCTGCTGCGCCCGTCGCCGACGACGACCGCCTGGCTCACCAGCGGGTGCGCGCGGAGGCTGTCCTCCAGGGGGCCCGGGGAGACGTTCTTGCCCGAGGACGTCACGAGGATGTCCTTGGACCGGCCCGTGATGGTCAGGTAGCCGTCCGCGTCCACCGAGCCGAGGTCACCGGTGGCGAACCACCCGTCGGCGTCGAGCGCCTCCGCGGTCGCCCCGGCGTTGCCCAGGTACTCCCGGAAGACGTGGCCGCCGCGGACCAGCACCTCGCCCGCCTCGGAGATCCTCAGGTCCGTCCCGGGCAGGGCCCGGCCGACGGAGCCCACCCGCTGCTGGCTGGGGGTGTTCACCGTGGTGGCCGCCGTGGTCTCCGTGAGGCCGTAGCCCTCCAGGATGGTCAGGCCGATCCCGCGGTAGAAGTGGCCGAGGCGCTCCCCGAGGGGGGCGCCGCCGGAGACCGCCCACTCCGCCTTCCCCCCGAGGGCCGCGCGCAGCTTGCCGTAGACGAGGCGGTCGAACAGGGCGTGCTGCGCCCGCAGGAGGAGCCCCGGGCCGCCGGTGTCCTGCGCCCGGCTCCAGGCGGTGGCCACGTCCGAGGCGCGCTGGAAGATCCCGCCCTTGCCCTCCGTCGTCGCCCGGCGACGCGCGGTCTCGTAGACCCGCTCGAAGACCCGCGGCACGGCGAGGACGAAGGTGGGCTGGAAGGTCGGCAGGTCGCGGGTGATGCGGGCGACGTCGCTGTGGCCCACCCGCACCCGCGCCATGAGCACCGCGATCTCGATCATGCGGCCGAAGACGTGCGCCAGCGGCAGGAACAGCAGGGTCGAGGACCGCGGGTCGGTGAAGAGCTCGGGCAGGAGCTCGACCGCGGTGCCGCACTCGACGAGGAAGTTGCCGTGCGTGAGCACGCAGCCCTTCGGGCGCCCCGTCGTGCCGGAGGTGTAGATGATCGTGGCGACGTCCTCGCGCGTGAGCGCCTCCCGGCGGCGCGCGAGCTCGGCGCGGCCCTGCGCGGCCCCCTCCGTCCCCGACGCCACGAGGTCGCCGAGCGTCGGCAGGACACCGGTCGCGCCGCCGTCCAGCACCCAGGACGTCTGCAGCGCGGGGAGGTCGCCAGCGACCTGCGCGAGCGTCTTGGCGTGGCTCGGCGTCTCCACGAAGCACGCCACAGCCCCGGAGTCCTCGAGGATCCAGCGCAGCTGGTCGGCCGCGCTCGTCTCGTAGACGGGGACGACGACGGCGCCGGCCGCCCAGACCGCCGCGTCGACGAGCGTCCACTCGTAGCGGGTGCGCGCCATCAGCCCGACCCTGTCCCCGGGTGCGATGCCCGCGGCGAGGAGCCCGAGGGCGACCTCCTCCACCTCCTCGCGGAAGCGCTGGGCGGTGACCCCCTGCCAGCCGCCCCCGGCCCGGCGGGCCAGGACCTCGCGGTCCGGCTCCTCCTCGGCCGCGCGCACGACGACGTCGGCGAGGCTCGAGGGCGGGTCGACCTGCCACCACCAGACCTGTGCCGCGGCGGTCGAGGGCTGCGCTGGGCTCATGGCCGCAGCGTAGGAGATCAGCCGCTGCCGCTGCCCCTCCCGGCGCCTGCGGTCGCCGGGACCCGCCGGGAGCCCCAGAGTGGGTCATCGCACCGGCGACCGGCCGCTGCGGTGAGGAGACCCCCGGATGTCCCTGATCCAACGCCTGCGCGGCGCCCCTGACGGCGCGCAGGGCGCGCAGCCCCCCTCCCGGGGCGCGTCCCCCGCGCCCCGCAGGCAGCCCGCGGGAGGCGGCCGTCCCCGCGACGACGACGCGGTCGACGCGGTCGTCGAGATGCGCCCGTCCAAGGCGCACCCCAAGGGCCGCTTCGGCCGGCTCGAGCACGCCATGACGGCGATCGCCCTGTGGGTGCTGCGGGTGCTGGTGGTCGTCGCCGGGCTGGTGGGGGTCGTCTGGCTGCTGGGGCAGCTGTGGACGGTCGTCCTGCCGGTCGTCCTGGCGCTGATCCTGTCCACGGTGCTCTGGCCGGCGACGCGGCTGCTCCGCCGCGTCATGCCGGGGGCGCTCGCCGCCGCTCTCAGCCTGATCGTCTTCCTGGGCGCCATCGTCGGGATCTTCTCCTTCCTCATCCCGCGGGTCATCTCCCAGGCGTCCGGGCTCTCCGACCAGATCGTCGCGGGCTTCGAGGACGTGCAGCGGACCTTCCAGGGCGGCGTCTTCGGCATCTCCGGCGACCAGATCAACACCTGGGTGGACCAGGGCATCGAGCGCGTGCAGCAGAACGCCCAGCAGATCGCCGGCTCCGTGGGCGGCGGGCTGCTGACCGGCCTCGCGAGCGTCGGCTCTGCCCTGATCACCCTGCTGCTGGTCCTCGTCCTGACCTTCTTCTTCCTCAAGGACGGGCCCAAGTTCCTCCCGTGGCTGCACCTGTGGAGCGGGAGCAAGGTCGCCGACCACGCCGACGAGCTGCTGGGCCGGGTGTGGCGGACCCTCGGGGGCTACATCGGGTCCCAGGCGGCCGTCGCGCTGGTCGACGCCATCTTCATCGGCATCGGCCTGCTGATCATCGGCGTGCCCTTCGCCTTCCCGCTCGCCGTGCTCGTCTTCTTCGGTGGCTTCATCCCGATCGTCGGTGCGGTCGCCACCGGCGCCCTGGCCGCCTTCGTCGCGCTCTTCACGGGCGGCGTCACGGACGCGCTCCTGACCGTCGCGCTCGTGCTCCTCGTCCAGCAGATCGAGAGCAACGTGCTCCAGCCGATCCTCGTGGGCAAGGCCCTGGCCCTGCACCCGGCGGTCGTCATCGCCGCCGTGACGCTCGGCGGGACGCTCGCGGGCATCGTCGGCGCCTTCCTGGCCGTCCCGATCGCCGCCGTGGGCACGGTGATCCTGCGCTACATCCGCGAGTCCGTCCTGGGCGAGCACCCGACGTCCGACGAGGGCGAGGGCGACGGCAGCGCCGTGCTGAGCCACGACGACGCGAAGGAGATCGAGCACCTCGCCTCCGAGGGCGAGGACACCACGAAGGCCGTGGACGCCCCCGGGCCCGCGCGCTGACCGACACCTCCGCACCACGACGACGCGGACCGGCCCCGTCGGGGTCCGGTCCGCTTCGTCGTCCCCGGTCCGGGCAGCCCTCCGGGCGCACCACCGGGCTCAGGCACGGACGCGCTCAGACGTGGAGGGCCTCAGGCGTCGACGCGGATGCCGAAGAGCCGCCGCGGGTCCTGCAGCGCCGCGGGCGGCAGGGCCGCCCCCCGGGGGAGGCGACCGCCCCAGCGGACGGCTCGGCGGTGGGGTGCGGGAGCCCCGCGGCGGGGGACGAACGCGTACTCGCCCACCACCTCGCCCACGAGCAGCGCCTGCTCGCCCTCGATGGGCAGGCCCACCTCGTCGCCCACCGCGACGTCGCGGACCAGGGACTCCAGCTGCCGCAGCTCCTTGCCGGGGCGGCGCTCGGGGTGCAGGCGCTTGAGCAGTGCGCGCAGGTCCGGCTCCTCGACAGGGGGCGGGTCACCGCCCTTGGCGGCCGCCCGGGCGAGCGCGGCCTCCTCGGCGGCGCGCCGGGTCTCGGCGAGGCCCTCGACGACGTCGGCGTCGACGCCCGAGCTCGTCGACAGGCCGATGATCCCGTCGGTCAGGAAGGCGGCGAGCGTCTCGGCGTCGCCGGGCCGCACCACCCACAGCGGACGCCCGCGCGCCGGCGCTGGGGGACCGAAGGGCGGCGGCTCCGGCCAGGCGTACGGCAGGTCGTCGGGCTCGTCGCCGAAGGCGGGGCGGTAGGCGTCGGGGTCCTTGCGCAGCAGCGCGGAGCGGTGGCTCCGGTGCACCGCCTCGTCACCCAGCCAGCGCGGCAGCAGGCCGGCGGCGGCCAGCTCCTCCTGCGGGCGCCCTACGACGTCCGGGGCGAACTCGCCGATGAGGTCGGCCGTGCCGTCGGCGTGCCCGCGCTCGCGCCAGGCGTCGACGCACGCGAGCCCGTAGCTCACGAGGGCGGGGGTGCAGCCGCGCCACATGAGCACGGCCGGGTGGTTGGCCCAGCCGTAGTCGGGCAGCTCGAGCGCCCGCAGGATCTGGAGCGTCTCCACCCGCTGCTTGCCCAGCCGGGGGGAGTCGAGCACCTGCGCGCTGCGGGCGAAGCTGGCGTAGGGGAGGAACGTCTGCACGGGCCCATCCTGGCGCGGGGGCCCGGGGCTCCCGGCGGCGGGCACCGGCCCGGGCGGCCCCGGCCCGCCGCCGGCTCGTCGCGCCGCCGTCGCCGCCGCGTCGCCGTGGCGTCGCCCGCCGTCGCTGTGATGGGGCCATGGAGCCCGCGCGCCCGACGTCCCCCGACCGCCGGCCCAGCCGGCGCACCGTGATCGGCAGCGCGGCCACCGGGGTCGCCGCCGTCGCCGCCGGGTCGGCCCCGGCGGCCGCAGCGCCCCGGGTGCGGCCGGCGCTGCGCGGGCCGCTCACCCTCGACGGCCCGCCGCTGCTCGGCGGGCCCTACCTCCTCGACGCGGGCGCTGCGGGGCCGGCCGTGCTCTGGCACACCGAGGAGGACGTCGCCGCCTCCGCCGTCGTCCTCGGCGAGGCGCTGGCGGACCTGCCGCTGGAGGAGGTCGCGGCGGCCGCCGTGGGCGCGCGCTCGCTGGGCCGCGGGTGGCAGCGCGTGCGCGCCACGACGAGCACCCTGTCGCGCACCCGGGAGGACGCCGCCTCGCGCGTCCCCGGTCGCCAGTGGGAGGCGATGGCGCGCCGCCTCGTCGTCCAGCACGAGGCGCGGGTCCCCGGGCGGCTGCCGACCGACCGCCGCACCCCCTACCGGGTCGTCTCGGTGCTGCCCGACGGCCGCGCCACGGTCGGCGACCTGCACACCCTCGCCCCGATCCGCCGCTCCGGCGCCGTGCGGCTGCTCCTGACGAGCGACCACCAGCTCAAGACGATGACGCCCGCGAACCTGGAGAAGGTCGCCGAGACCGTGGGCGTCGAGCTCGACGGCGTGATGGTGGCGGGCGACCTCGTCAACGTGCCCGACCGCGCGAGCGAGTGGTTCGACGACGCGAGCGGCCTGGCGTTCTTCGCCGGCCTCACCGGTCGGGGGCACCAGGAGATCGCCGGGCGCACGTACACCGGCGCGCCCCTCGTGCAGCACGCGCCGCTGTACCCCGCGATCGGCAACCACGAGGTGATGGGCCGCGACCGCGAGCCCACGCTCGGCGGGCAGTTCAACGACCCGCACCCGCGCTGGGTCGCCGAGCAGCGCTGGGCCGCGGGGGAGGGCAGCGGCGAGCGCGAGCAGTGGCTCGAGGACCACTCCTGGAGCACCACCACCTACGAGGAGCTCTTCCCCGTGCCCGCCAGCCGCAGCGGCGGCCCGCGCTGGTGGTCGCGCACGATCGGCGACGTCTTCGTCGTCGCGCTGTTCGCCACGCAGATCTGGCGCTCCAAGAGCACGGCGCCGAACGTCCGCGGCACCTTCTCCGAGGCGGCGGACGACCTCGGCGACCCGCTGGAGTGGGGCTACGGGCAGCACATCTTCGAGCGCGTGGACCGGGGCTCCGAGCAGTACCGGTGGCTCGAGGCCGAGCTCGCCTCTCCGGCGGCGCGCCGGGCCCGCTACCGCGTCGTCATGTACCACCACCCGGCGCACGGCCTGGGGGACAACAGCGCCCCGCCGTTCACCGACCCGGTGCAGCGCGTCGAGCGCGACGCCGACGGCGCCGTCACGGCGGTCACCTACGACTACCCGCTCGAGGACGACCACGTCCTGCGCGACCTCGAGCCGCTGTTCTCCGCCCACGACGTCCACCTCGTGCACAACGGGCACAGCCACCTGTGGAACCGCTTCGTCGGCCCCACCGGCACCAACTGGCTGGAGACCTCGAACGTCGGCAACTCCTACGGCGCCTACGACGAGAGCTCGGGGCGCTCGCGGGCGCTGCCGCCGGACGAGGACCACGTGCTCCAGGGCGACCCGGGGGGCCTGGAGCCCGTGGTCCCGACCGTGGCGCCGCTGGCGGGGCCGGACGGCTCGCCGCTGCCGTACGTGTCGAGCAACGACATCACCGCCTTCTCGGTGCTCGACTCGGCGGACGGCGTGGTGCGCTCCTACCGCTTCGACACCCGCGAGCCCGACGGCCCGGTCGTGCTCTTCGACGAGATGCCGCTCGCCCCGCGCTGACCGTCCGTCGCTCTTCGACGGCCGAAGTGGTGGCGCCACGACTCGCTGGGGGCCGTCCTCGGGCGGCCCGCCTGCTGCCGGCACCGCCGTACGGTCGCCCCGTGGACCTGACGCCCTCCGACGCCGTGCGCGCCGCCCACCTCGTCGAGCCCGTCGCGCTGGCTGCGCTGCTGGCCGGGGACGCGCCCCCGGTGGTGCTCGACGTCCGCTGGGCGCTCGGGCGACCCGACGGGCGCGCCGCCCACCGCGAGGCCCGCGTGCCCGGCTCGGTCTACGTCGACCTCGAGACCGAGCTCGCCGGTCACGGGACTCCGACCGACGGGCGGCACCCGCTGCCCCAGGTCGCCGACCTGCAGGCCGCGGCGCGGCGGTGGGGCGTGCGGCGGGGGAGCGCCGTCGTGGTCCTCGACGACGTCGCGGGGCTGTCGGCCGCCCGGGCCTGGTGGCTCCTGCGCTGGGCGGGCCTGACCGACGTCCGGGTGCTCGACGGCGGGCTCGCGGCGTGGCGGGCGGCCGGTCTGCCGCTCGCGGCGGGCGAGCCCGAGCCGCCCGCGCCCGGCGACGTCGTCCTCAGCGCTGGCCGGCTGCCGGTCGTGGACGCCGACGGCGCCGCCGCGCTCGCGGGGGGCGGGCGCCTGCTCGACGCGAGGGCGGGGGAGCGCTACCGCGGCGAGGTCGAGCCGGTCGACCCCCGGGCCGGGCACGTCCCCGGGTCGGTGAGCGCACCGACGGCGGAGAGCCTCGACGCCGACGGGCGCCTGCTCCGGACCGCTGCCCTCGAGGACCGCTTCGCCGCACTGGGCGTGGGCGCGGGGGAGGAGGTCGGCGTCTCGTGCGGCTCTGGGGTCACCGCTGCGCACCTGGCGCTGGCGCTCGTCCTGGCGGGACGGCGCCCGGTGCTCTACCCGGGCTCGTGGTCGGCGTGGTCGAGCGACCCGGCGCGGCCGGTCGCCGTCGGCGCGGACCCGTGGGGGAGCGAGCCCTCCACGGGCTCCTAGCCGACGGGGTGGTCTGCCGGTCTGCTCTGCCGGGCCGGGCCGGGCCGGGCCGGGCCGGGGCTCAGGCGGAGGCGCCGGCCAGCGCGCCCGGCGGGCGCTGCATGGGCGGCACGTCGTGGCCGGGGACGTCGGGCACCGGCTCGGAGAGGTCGGCGCCCACGGCCACCTGACGGTTGGCGGCGTCGACGTGGACGACGCGGGGGGAATGGTGCGCCCGCTCTGCCTCGTCGACCTCGACGTAGGACATGATGATCACGAGGTCGCCCGGCGAGACCAGGTGCGCCGCAGCGCCGTTGATGCAGATCTGCCCGTCTCCCGGCTCGCCGAGTATGACGTAGGTGACCAGGCGCGCGCCATTCGTCACGTCGACGACGTGCACCTGCTCGCCCTCGACCAGGTCGGCGGCGGAGGCAAGCTCGGCGTCGATCGTGATGGAGCCGACGTAGTCGAGGTCGGCCTCGGTCACCGTGGCCCGGTGGATCTTCCCGTTCACCAGCGTTCGGAGCATGGGGGGCGGTCCTTCCTGGTGTCGGTGGTCGGCGCGCCTGCGGTCCAGCGCCCGACGAGCCTAACGACGTCGACCCTCGGCTCCTTCCGGAGCGAGCCGGCGCCCGAGGGCGGTCGAGCCTCGTCCACGCGGCGCCGGGGTCTCCTGGGCGCCACCCGCTGAGCCCGGCGTGGTGGCCGGCAACCCCGCCCGCGACCAGGATGGCGACGTGCGCCTGGAGAACGTCGTGCGGGACTCCCGTGACCCCCAGCGGCTCGGACGCTTCTGGGCGGCCGCGCTCGGCGCCGAGCAGATCACCGACGAGCCGGACCTCGTCGAGGCCCGCCTGCAGCTGGGCGGCGCCTCCTTCCTGGACCTGTGCTTCCCCCGCGTCGAGGCCCCGTCCACCTCACCGGCGCGGCTGCATCTGGACGTCGCGGGGGGCGCTCGGCCGGACGAGGTCGTCGCGCGCCTGCTCGCGCTCGGCGCGCGGCGCGCCGACATCGGGCAGGGGCAGGTGCCCTGGGTGGTCCTGGAGGACCCCGAGGGCGGCGCCTTCTGCGTCGTGCCCGGCAGGGGTGGCCGCCGGGGCACCGGCCCGGTCGCCGCGCTGCTGCTGGACAGCGCCGACCCGGCGCGGGATGCCGCGTTCTGGGCCGCGCTCACCGGATGGGTCCCGACGGAGAGCAGCGACGCCGCGGTGAGCCTGCGCCATCCCTCCGGCGAGGGCCCCGTGCTGGAGCTCTGGCGGGAGCCCGAGCCGAAGCGCGGCAAGAACCGCGTCCACCTCGACGTGCGGCGCGAGAGCGGGGACGGCGACGTGGGGGAGCGCCTGCGGCGCCTCGGGGCGACGGCCCTGAGCGCGCCTGGCGAGCACCCGTGGCTGGTCGTCGCCGACCCCTCCGGCAACGAGCTCTGCGTGCTGGGGTGACGGGGCTGCGTTGGTGACGGGGCTGCGGTGGGCGGTGGCCGGCCGCCGACGGCCACCTGGCCGTGGCGAGGCGCGCTCCACCTCGGAGACCTAGGCTCCCGCCATGGCCTCACGCGTGCCGCTCGACGACCTGCGCGCGGCGGCCGGCCGCCTGGGGGAGAAGCTCCCGCGGCCGGGCCTGCGGGGCGTGGACGACCAGGTGAGCGACTTCCTCGGCGGACGGATGCCGCCGGCCCGACCGCTCGCGGTGGTGCAGGCCGAGCTGGACGGGCTCGTCGGGCTGGAGACGGTGAAGGAGCAGGTGCAGGCGCTCGTCGCCTTCCTGCAGGTGCAGGCGCGCCGCAAGGCGCACGGCCTGCCCGAGGTCGCGACGTCCCAGCACCTGGTGTTCTCCGGCAACCCGGGCACGGGCAAGACCACGGTGGCGCGGCTCCTGGCCGAGATGTACCGGGCGGTCGGCCTGCTGCAGAAGGGCCACCTGGTGGAGGTCGACCGGGCCGCGCTGGTCGGGCAGTACGTCGGGGCGACCGCGACCAAGACCGACCGCGTGATCCGCCGGGCGCTCGACGGGGTGCTGTTCATCGACGAGGCCTACTCGCTGGCGCCGGAGGGCGACGGCCGGCTCGACTTCGGGCCCGAGGCGATCGAGGTCCTGCTCAAGCGCATGGAGGACCACCGCCACCGCCTGGTGGTGATCGTGGCCGGCTACCCCCGGCTGATGGAGTCGTTCCTGCTCTCGAACCCCGGTCTGCGCTCGCGGTTCGCCCGCGAGATCACCTTCCCGGACTACTCGACGGACGAGCTCGAAGCGATCTTCGCGAACATCGCGGCTCAGCACGAGTACGCCCTGGAGCCCGCGGCCGAGACGACGCTCCGCGACGTCCTCGGCGGCCTCCGCCCTGGTGAGGAGTCCGGCAACGCGCGCTTCGCCAGGACGCTGTTCGAGCAGTCGCTCAACCGCCAGGCGCTGCGGCTCACGCGAGACCAGAGCCGGGACGTGGAGGCGCTGGACCGCGCCGACGTGAGCACGCTCACCGCGGACGACGTCGCCGAGGCCGCACGCGCGCTGGGTGAAGGTCCTGCGGGCGGTCCCGAGCCCTCGCGCTGGCGACGCTGGTTGGGGTGACGACGAGGACGGCGTCTCGTCAGGGGTGCTGTTGCTGTCGCCGGGGGGCTTGAGTCCCCGCATCACCATGGGCGCGCCACCGGCTGTGAGTTCCCTGGCAGGTCGTCCCACTTCCTTGGAAGCGGGACGGTCCGGCGGCGAGGTGCCCCGGGGCCGCCCGGGAGGCCGTAGGGCGTCCCAAAAGCCAGACCCATAAGACTGTCCCGCATCGGCCGTACGGCGCCAACCTTCGGTACGGTCAAGGCGTGGACATCGGGTACGCGCGGGTCTCGACCGCCAAGCAGGACCTCGAGCGCCAGGTCGAGGCCCTCGTCGAGGCCGGCGTCGCCCGGGAGCGGATCTACCTCGACAAGAAGTCCGGCGCCACCACCGACCGGCCCGGGCTGCGCGCCGCGCTGGCGTACGCCCGGCCTGGCGACGTGATCGTGGTGCACACCTTGGACCGGCTCGGGCGCACCGTGCGGGACACCCTGAACCTGATCCACGAGCTCACCGAGACCGGCGTCGGGGTCCGCAACCTCGCCGACCCGATCCGAGTGGACTCCTCCCGCCCGGAGGACCCGATGGCCCAGCTGGCGGTGGTGCTGCTGGCGCTGTTCGCGCAGATGGAGAGGACGTACACCGTGGAGCGGGCCGCGCACGCCCGCTCGGTCGCCGCGGCCAAGGGCCGCCGGATCGGCCGCCCGACGGTGGTCGACCCCGACAAGCTGGCCTATGCGGTGCACCTGCGCGAGGGCGGCCACACGATGGCTGACATCATCGCCAAGACCGGCATTGCCCGCACCAGCTTGTACCGGCACCTGCCGCCGCGGCCGCCGGAGCAGGTCACCGCCGCGCCGCAGGACTCACCGCTGCAGCGGGAGTGACCACGCGGGGTCTGTCGTCCGAGGGAGTCGCTCGAGGGAGTCGCCCCGGTGTCTTCTTCTAGCTGGACGTAGCCACGCCTGCCGGTCGGGTGGTGAGGCGGTGGGTGAGGACCGCGGCGGTGGTGATGAGGGCGAAGACGGCGACGGTGGTGATGCCGACGGCGGAGGTGTCCAGGGCGCTGAGCCAGTTCAGGAGGGCCCCGGCGGGGTGGTCACCGAGGGCGGGCAGGGTGTCGTGGGTGGCGGTGGCCAGCTGGATGGTGCCGATTCCTAGGGCGAGGGCGACGGACAGGCCGGTGACGACGGCGTTGTAGGTGAGCTTGCGTGCGGGGTCGGTGCCCTGGTGGTGGGCGCGGTCGTAGGCCAGGTGCATGGCGGCGCCGTCGAGGGTGTCGAACAGGCTCATGCCGGCGGCGAACAGGACCGGCAGGACCAGGACGGCGTACCATGGCAGGGTCACGGTGGCGGTCGCAGCCAGGACGAGGAGGGCGACCTCGGTGGCGGTGTCGAAGCCCAGACCCCATGAGCAGCCCGACGCCGTAGGTCTGGCGGGGGGTGCGGATGCGTCGGGTCAGGCGCCGCAGGAGCCGGGCGAGGGCGCCGGGGACCTCCAGGGCCTCAGGTGACTGGTGGGGGTCGAGCTGCCCGGCGCGCACGCGCCGGCGCATCCGCAGGACGGTGACCAGGGCGACGAGGTTGACCAGGCCGATGGCCCACAGGAACAGGCCGGCGGCGGTGGTGCCGAAGGTCGCCAGCCCTTGGTGGGCGGTGGAGTCCTCGCTGGCCAGGGTGGTGCCAGGCCGGTGCCGGCGGCCACGAGCAGGGCCATCGCGAGCACGACGCTGGAGTGGCCCAGGGAGAACCAGAACCCCACCGACAGCGGTCGTGGCCTGCCGGGGGTGTGGGCGGCGTCGGCGGTGAGCTTGCGGGTGGCGCCGTCGATGACGGCGATGTGGTCGGCGTCGAAGGCGTGCCGGACCCCTAGTGCGTAGGCACTCAGCGCCAGGCCCCAGCCGAGGAGCTGGCCGGTGCCCTGCCCGGTGAGTGGGCCGGCGCCCAGGGCGAGGGCGCCGAAGCCGGCCACGTGCAGGGCGGCAACGACGGCCAGCGGCCGGGTCAGGGAGGCGGTGTCGGCGCGGGTCCAGGGCCGGGCGCTGCCCAGGCCACCGGCGGCTTGGCGGTCGGTGGCGGGTGCGGCTGCGGGCACGGGCTGGCTCCAGGTGGGTGCGGGTCGAGAGCTGGGAGGAGGCCGCGGACCGCGCGTCGGTGAGGGAAGCGGTGGTCGAAGCGCGGTGGTCAGGGCCCGGTGGTCAGGTCGAGCAGGGTGGTGACCGCCACGGCGGCGGCCACGAGCAGCACGAGGACGGCGAAGGCCTGCCGCAGCCGGGGGCCGTGGATGCGTCGGGCGAGGCGGGCGGCGGCGAGGGAGCCGACCACGGCGGCCGCGGTGAACACGGCGGCGTCGGCCCACTCGACGGCGCCGTGCCCGGCGTGGGCACTGAACCCGACGGCGGCGTTCACGAGCACCACGACCAGGGAGGTGGGGACGGCGGCGGCCATCGGCAGCCCCAGGAGCAGGGTCAGCGCGGGGATGAGCAGGAAGCCGCCACCGACGCCGAACAGGCCGGTGAGGAAACCCACGACCACGCCCGCGCCGGTCGAGCGGACCAGGCAGTGCCGCCAGTCGACGCCTCCGCCGGGCAGGGCGCAGGAGCCGCCGGTGGTCTCGTCGTTGCTGCGCAGCATCCGGGTCCCGGCGGCGGCCATCACGACGGCGAAGCCGAGCAGCACCGCGGTCTCGGGCAGCAGCTGGTTGACGGCCGCGCCGCCGTAGGCGGCTGCGGCGCCGGCGGCGCCCATCACGGCGGCCAGGCGCCACTGGACCTGCCGCAGGCGCGGTGCGACGGCGGTGGCTGAGGCGGCGCCGACCACGACCAGGGAGGTCGGGATCGCCGCTGACAGAGGCAGCCCGGCGACGTAGACCAGGGCCGGTACGGCCAGGATCGACCCGCCGCTGCCGAGCAGGCCCAGGAGCACCCCGATGACCAGGCCGAGGGCGCCCAGCAGGGCGGTCACCGCGCACCACCCCGGCGGGCGCGCGGCTGCTGTGCCCGCGTGCTGGTCGCGGGGTGGCGCGCGGTACCGGTCACGAGCCGGGGACCTGCGTGCTCACGCCCTGGGTGCGCGTGCCCTGGGTCTTCGCGCCCGGAGTGCTGGCCTGCGGGGTGGTCCCGAGCTGGGCGAGTGCGTCCTCGAGCTCGGGTGCCTGGGGTCCGCGGTTGTAGGGCAGGGCGCCTAGTGCGCGGGCCATCGCGCAGGTGTTGGAGACCGCCGACCAGGTCAGGCCCGCGCCGACGGCGCCGGCGAGGAACCGGGCCCGGGGCAGGGCCAGGCTGGCCAGCACCGAGGTGGTGACCAGGGACCCGGCGGCCAGGCGGACCTGGCGGTCCATCGCCCAGCGGCCGCGGCCGCTCTCGACCTGCCCGCCGGCGGCGGCGTAGGCGGGCACCCCGCCGTCCAGGGCGTGCACGCCGGCCAGGCCGAGCCCGCTCAGGCGCTCCAGCGCCTGGGTCGAGCGGGCACCGGACTGGCAGACCAGCAGCACCGGGGCGCCGGTGCCGGCCAGGGCGGTCGCGGTCTGCTCGGGGTGGGCGAGCAGCAGGTCCAGAGGGATGTTCGTCGAGCCGGCGATGTGCGTGCCGGCGAACTCACCGGGGCTGCGGACGTCGACGACGACGGCCTGGTGCTCGCCCGCCCAGGCGACGGCGGTCGCGGCGTCGAGGTGGCCGCCCGCTGGGGCGCCGGGGGTGTCCGAGCCGGTGGTGATGGGGCCGGTGGTGATGGGGCCGGTGGTGGTGGCAGTGGCGCTGGTGGTGGTGCTCACGGTTCTCCTGTCGAGGGGGGCGGGTCTCGCGGGGTTTCGTGTCCTGAGCAGGGCGCTCAGCCCTGGTCGGGGTGGGGGACGGCGAGGCCGGCGTCGGCGGCCGCGGAGTAGGAGTCGTTGACCAGGACGACGTCGCGGCCGGGGCGGTCCAGGACCGAGGCGGCGACAGAGGCGCGGTAGCCCGAGCCGCAGTAGACCCAGACCTCCCCGGTGGGGACCTCCTCGATCCGCTCGGCCAGCTCGTGCAGCGGGATGTGCTGGGAGCCGCGCACCCCGCCGCCGGCGCGCTCGTCGCGGCGGCGGGCGTCCAGCACCTGCACCGGGCCCTGGCGGGTGCGCTCGGCCAGGCCGGCGAAGTCGCTGACGCGGTAGCCACGCAGCGCCCCGTCGGCGACGGTGCCGCCGGCGATGGCCTCGATGTCACCGGTCGCTGCGCCGGCGAGGTGGTCGATGCCGATGCGCGCCAGCTCCCGGCGGGCGGCCAGGACCTGCTCCTCGGACTGCCCGATGAGGGTCAGCGGGGTGCCGTAGTGGTAGAGCCAGCCCAGGTAGGTCACGAAGTTGTCGGACAGCTCGAAGCCGTAGGAGCCGGCCAGGTGCCCGGCGGCGAAGGCGTTCCGCTCGCGCAGGTCGACGACCCACTCCCCACCGGCGATGCGCCGGCGGACCTGGTCGGGCTCGACCGGGGCGGGCATCGACAGGTCCACCGGGTCCGGGCCGCGGCGGTTGGCCGGGCCCATGTGGGCGTAGTAAGCGGGGTAGGCGTCCAGCCCGTCCAGCAGCGTCTGGACGTAGTCGGTCTCGGCCTGGGTCAGCGCCGGGTTGGTGGTGGCCTGCTCGCCGATGGTGGAGGAGTCCCCGCTGGTGGGGGTGGCCGAGCAGAAGCTGCCGAAGCCGTGGGTGGGGTAGACGGCCGTGCTCGCGGGCAGCTCGGCGGCCAGGCGCCGCGCGGAGCGGAACTGGTCGTGGGTCAGGCCCACGGTGTCCTCGGGGGAGACCAGGTCGGTGCGCCCGGTCGAGCCGAACAGCAGCGACCCGCCGGTGAAGACCGCCTCCACGACGCCCTCGCCGTTCTGCAGGGCGTAGGAGGTGTGGTGGTGGGTGTGCCCGGGGGTGTGGATCGCCCGGACTGCGAACGCGCCGGCCTCGAGCACGTCTCCGTCGCCGGCCGGGGTGTGGTCGAACTCGACGTGGCTGTCGGCGGGCAGCACGTACCGGGCGCCGGTGCGCTGGGCGAGCTCGAGCCCGCCGGTGACGTAGTCGTTGTGGACGTGCGTCTCGAGCACGAGAGAGACGTCCACGCCCAGGCGCTCGAGCAGGTCCAGGACCCGGTCGATGTCGCGCTGGGGGTCGACCACGACGGCGGTGGTGCCGTCGGTGGCCAGGTAGCTGCGGTCGCCCAGGCTCGTGGTCTCGATGGTGACGATGTCGATCATGGTCGTCGTCCTCCCCTACCCCGTAGGGTATGCGGTGATCATGCTTCGGTGATGGTGGCGATGGGTCAGATGCGTGCCTGGTCGTCGGTCACGGGCGGCGAGGAAGCCGCGCGTGACCGACGGCAGGCGGGCCTCAGGCCAGGGACAGGAAGAGCTTCTCCAGCTCGGCGTCGGTCAGCGGTCGCTCGGTGCCGTCCCGCTCGGCGACCATGCACTGGCGCATGCCGGTGGCGATGACCTTGAAGCCGGCCCGGTCCAGGGCCCGGGAGACCGCCGCGAGCTGGGTCACGACGTCGGCGCAGTCGCGGCCCTCTTCGATCATCTTGATGATCCCGCCGATCTGGCCCTGGGTCCTCTTCAGTCGGGCCAGCACGTCGGTCAGCTCGCTGGTGTCCACGTCCATGGTCATCTCCTTCACGGCCCCCGTCTGGGGTACCCCGGGGGGTATAACGACGAGGGTAGCCGGTTGTTCCCGGCCCTGGCCGCCGAGGTGGTCGCGCCGCTGGTGCCGCCCCGCCGTGAAATACCCGGAGGGGGTATCGGTGCTGGGGTGCAGACACCGCGTCCGGTCCGGTGGCTGCCGCCCCAGGTGGCCACCGGCCGGGCACCGAGGAGGACTGCCGTGAAGACCCGACCGATGCGCAAGACCCTGCCGGCCCTGGCCCTGTCCGCGACCCTGGCCCTGGCCGGCTGCGGCGTGGGCCAGAACGGTGGCATGGGCGGCGGCGCGGGCATGAGCCCCGAGGCGGGCCCTGCCGCCTCGAGCTCGTCGAGCTCGTCGAGCCAGGCCCAGCACAACCAGGCCGACGTGATGTTCCTGCAGATGATGTACCCCCACCACGCCCAGGCGAGGCAGATGTCGCAGCTGGTGCAGGGGCGCACCCAGAACCCCGACGTCCTGGACCTCGCCGACCAGATCGAGCAGGCCCAGCAGGCCGAGATGGACCAGATGAGCGCCCTGCTGGAGTCCTTCGGCGAGCCCGCACCCTCCGCCGACTCCATGCAGGGCATGGACCACGGCGGCGGTCACGGCATGGGCGGGATGATGAGCGAGCAGGACATGGCCGCGCTGGAGCAGGCCTCGGGGACCGAGTTCGACCGGATGTGGCTGTCGATGATGGTCGAGCACCACGCCGGCGCCATCGACATGGCCCGCATGGAGGTCGAGGGCGGCGCCAACGAGGAGGTCCGGCAGCTGGCCGCTGACATGGCCGACGCCCAGGAGGCCGAGATCACCACCATGGAAGACCTGCTCGCCCAGATGTGACTCCGCAGCGCGGCCGAGGACGCGTCAGCGACGACCTCGCTGCGAGACGACTCTCGCGCGCAGGCGCGGTGCTGCCGCGACGACGAGGGCGCCGCTGACGGCGACCACGGCGACGGCCGCGAGCATCACCGGGAGCCCGACGAGGGGGATCAGGGCGCCCATCACCGCAGGCGCCGCGATCGAGGTGAGAGCCCCGACCACCAGGGCCACGGTGAAGCCGTCACCGGGCCGATCTGCGACCACCTGCGCGGTCCAGATGGCCAGCACCGCTGAGCCGACCATGTAGCCCACCCCGAAGAGCACCGCGGACAGCAGGACCAGCAGCAGCGACGCGCGCCCTAGGGCCAGCAGCACCAGCGCGCCGCCGACCACGCAGACGCTCAAGACGGCGACCACCGGTGCGCCGACGGCCTGGGCCATCCGGCCTGTGCCCAGACCGATGAGCCCGCCGGCACCGACGAGGGCGAAGACCAGGGCCGCTACCCCCGCACCCCGCCCGCCGGTGCGGGCGACGTCACTGACGTAGGTGAAGTAGACGGTCGTGGCGGCGAAGTAGAGGACGGCGTAGACCAGGGGACGCGCCATGGCCCGGCGCAGCGGCGACGCCCGAGGGGCCCCCGCGTCGGTGCGGTGAGCAGGCAGCCGCGGCACCGCACGCAGGTTCACGACAGCGGCGACCGCGGCCGCGCCGGCGATGCCCGCCCAGGTCCACCGCCACGACGCGGCCCCGGTGAGCACGCTCAGCCCGGCCAGCGCGACCAGACCGGCACTGGTACCCGTCGTGATCACCGCCAGCACAGCCGGGCGGTCGCGACGCGGCACAGCCGCAGCAGCGATGTCGGAGTAGGGGGCCCAGACCCAGCCGGCGGCGCTGCCCGCCAGGACCGCGCCGACTGCCAGGACCGAGGGCGAGGGGGCGAGCGCGACGGTCGCACACCCGGCGACCCCGCACACGCCCCCCACGGTCGTCGGTGCCCGCGGTCCTCGTCGCGCCGACAGGCGAGGGGCACCGACGAGGCCCAGGAGGTAGCCGGCGAAGGTGCCGCTGGCGACCAGACCGAGCAGCAGCTCGCTCATCCCGAACTCCGCGCGCACGTCCGGCAACGTCAGGCCGTAGACGTAGCGGGCCATCCCGAAGGCGACACCGACGACCGCAGCGCCCCCGACACCGATCCTGACCGTCGAGGCGTCCACGCGCGCACCCTCCCACCCGGCCCAGCTCTTGAGGCAAGCCGACTCCGAGCAGACGCCATGTGTAGAACACCGACAACCTGGCTGCCCGCAAACACAACCGATGGCGGGCTCAAGGGGTCAACGCACCACCACGAGGATCACGACCCGTGGAGGTGCCCTTGTCCCGACCTCATCTGTCCCTCGAGCAGCAAGACCGTGCCTGGGCGCAGTGGCGCACAGGGCGCTCGGTGCGCTCAGTCGCCCATGACCTCGGCGTCCCGGTCCAGCACGTCCGCCGGCACTTCGCCGCGACCGGCGGTGTCCGCACCCGACCCGCCGGACGCTCGACCCGGCATCTATCGCTGGCCGACCGGGAGGAGATCTCCCGCGGCCTCGCAGCCGGCCACAGCCTGCGGGCCATCGCGACCACCCTCGGTCGCCCGCACTGCACCATCTCCCGCGAGGTCGCCCGCAACGGCGGCCGCCGCGCCTACCGCGCCCACGACGCCGACACCGCGGCCTACGCCCGCGCCAAGCGGCCCAAGACCAGCAAGCTCACCGCCCGCCCCGCCCTGCGGGCCGCGGTCGAGCAGGGCCTGGCGCAGGAGTGGTCACCGCGCCAGATCAGCCACCGGCTGCGCCTGGAGCACCCCGACGACCACGCCATGCGGATCAGCCACGAGGCGATCTACCTCAGCCTGTTCGTGCCGCACCACTCCCCGCTGCCGCGCCGACTGACCCAGCAGCTGAGGACCGGGCGGGCGATGCGCTACCCCAAGATCGCCCGCCAGTCGACAGGGCGAGGTCGACTAAGAGACATGACCTCCTGGCGCGAGCGGCCCGCCGAGGTCGAGACCCGAGCCGTGGCAGGCCATTGGGAGGGCGACCTCGTGATGGGTCGTCGCCCCTCGGCGATCGCGACCCTCGTCGAGCGCACCAGTAGGTACACCGTCCTGGTCGCACTGCCGGGCCTCAAGGGCGAGGACGTCCACCCCGCCCTCGCGGGCGCCCTGAACGAGATCCCGACCCACCTGCGCCGGTCGCTCACCTGGGACCGCGGCCGGGAGATGTCCCAGCACGCCCGCCTGAGCGCCGACACCGGCTGCCCGGTCTACTTCTGCGACCCCCGCAGCCCCTGGCAACGCGGCACCAACGAGAACACCAACCGCCTGCTGCGCCAGTACCTGCCCCGCGCCGCGGACCTGCGCCAGCTCGACCAGGCCGCCCTCGACGCCCTCGCCGCCCGACTCAACGGACGACCACGCGAGGTCCTCGGCTGGCGAACCCCCGCCGAGGTCTACGCAGCAGCAACCACCACTGCACTAGAGAAAGCGGCCAGTACTGTCACGCTCCCAAGCGGTGCGTTCACCCCTTGAGCTCGCCATCGTTTGAGCGACAGTCGCGCCGGCGGGGCGACACGCCGACGGATCGGCGTCCAGAACTCGTGTCCGAAACTCCTGTGTCGCGGAACCCCCGCCGGGGGGTTTCCGTACGCTCGGAGGCATGGGACACGCGCTCGGCTACGCCCGGGTCTCGACCACCGCGCAGGACCCGTCGCTGCAGCATGACGCCCTGACGGCGGGGGGGTGCGCGCAGGTGTGGACCGACGTCGCCTCCGGCGCGAAGGACGACCGGCCCGAGCTGGCCAAGCTGCTCGAGCGGCTGCTGCCCGGCGACACACTGGTGGTGTGGCGGCTGGACCGGCTTGGCCGGTCGCTGCCGCACCTGCTCGCCACGATCACCGAGCTCGAGGGCAGGGGAGTGGGGTTCCGGTCGGTGACCGAGGCCATCGACACCACCACCCCGGGTGGCCGGCTGATCTTCTCGATCTTCGGGGCTCTGGCCGCGTTCGAGCGTGACCTCGTCCGGGATCGCACCATCGCTGGGCTCGAGGCGGCGAGGGCGCGCGGTCGCGTCGGTGGTCGCCCGACGGTGATGACGCCGGCGCGGGTCGAGGCAGCCAAGGCGCTGCTCGCGGTGCCGGGGGCGACGGTGACGTCGGTGGCCAAGGACCTCGGGGTGAGCCGGGCGACGCTGTACCGCAACGTCTTGTCCCGGCAGGAGCAGGCATGAGCCCTCACGCCGCGCCGAAGCGGGCGAAGCCGCGGGGAGGACCGGGATACGGTTGAGGCCGCTGGCTGTCGCGCGGGTCGGCAACGTGACCCCGGGGGTGTCCCTCGTCCTCCTCGCGTGGCTGCTGGCCACTGACGGGGACCTCGGCTCGTGGCGGTGGCCGGCGGCCGTGGTGGCAGTCCCGCTCGGTGTCTACCTGGCGGTGCGGGCGCCCGGGTGCGAGGTGGTGTGCGACCAGCGGGGTGTGGTGGTCCGCGGGTGGCTGTGGACGCGGACCGTGCCGCGCAAGGCGGTCGTCGAGGTGACCGACTTCCCGGCCGTGCGATGGCGTGACGGACGCGGCCGCGCACGGTGGACGCCGCTGAGCATGTTCTGGACCTCACCCCGAATGCTGCCGATCTTCGTCGATCACAGCGAGCACCAGGTCGATCGCCTGCGGCGGTGGGTGCGCCGACGCCGTTGATGGTCAGCGGCCAGGGGGATGGCGCTGGACGCCGGACGGGAGGTGGTGTGGTGGTCGAGCGGGCGGGGGTGTGGCCCAGCGGCTCTGAGGAGAAAGCGCGACGGCTGTCGCAGCGGCTGGCGAACGACTCGGGGGAGTACCCCGACCACCTGCCCGGCGACGAGCAGGACGCCTGGATGAAGCGCGAGGCCGTCGTCGACATGCTCGTGGGGATGCTCGTGACCTACGCCGACGGCGGCCGCGTCGACGAGCATCTGCTGGACGAGGTGCGCCAGCTCGCGCCTGGGCTGGCGGCGCGAGACGAGACCGTGGACGCCGCTGTGCGTTCCTTGCCGGCACCTTCCGCGGCGGCGTGTCCCGCTGACGCCTGCCGGTGGACCGGTCGGGGAGCTGTTGGGCTGCTCCGTATGACGCCCCTGTGCGGGACTGACCATCCGGACAGGTCTATCGGGACGTCCGATGCCAGCTGGCGTCTCGGCAGGCCGCTGACCTCCGGCGTCACCGATAGACGGTCGCCTGCTGGGACGCCCTTGGCGCAACCGACCGCCGGCGTCGGAGACGCCGTTGCCCGCCGAGGCACTTGGCGAACTCGCCACTCGGACGAGCCCACCGGGCGTTGCTGGACTGACGGCTAGCGTCGACCCTCGTGCTGGGGGCGGGCGATGCGATGGGCGCGCGGCCACGACGGGTCGTCGTGGCCGGTGCGTCAGGAGCGGGCAAGACGACGATGGCGGTCCGGCTCGCCGTCGACCTGGAGGTGCCGCACGTCGAGCTCGACGCGCTGCACCACGGCCCCGGGTGGGTGCCGCGGTCGTCCTTCGCTGCGGACGTCGATGACTTCACCGCAAGGCCGGGGTGGGTCACGGAGTGGGGCTACGGCCCGACGCGGGACGTGCTGGCGGCCCGGGCCGACCTGCTGGTGTGGCTGGATCTGCCGCGGGCGGTGGTGATGCGGCAGGTGGTGCGGCGGACGTTGCGTCGCCGGCTGCGTCGGGAGGTCCTGTGGAACGGCAACGTCGAGCCGCCGCTGCGGACCTTCTTCACCGACGAGGAGCACATCGTGCGGTGGGCTTGGACCTCCCACGCGCGGTTGGGGCGCGGGTCGAGGCGTTGGCGACGACGGTCCCGGCCCTGCCGGTGGTGCGGCTGCGGTCGCACGCCGAGGCTGAGGCCTGGCGACGTGGTCCGCTGGCCGCCACGGACACGACCTAATCCGGCCGTAGGGATGCTGAGCCGCAGCGGCTCACTGGAAGGGTGGTTGGCTCGAGGATGGTGAGCGCGTGCTGGGTCAAGGCGCTCATCTGCTCGAGGGGCGTCGTAATTGGGTCGACGAGCTCGACGCCGGTGACGTCCTCGACGTCCTGGACCGCTGCGACCTCGTCGAGCACGGTCACCGGTGTGATCAGCCCGCGGTGGCGGAAGTCGATGGGCCCGCCGCTGCTGTCGCGGGTGACGTGCAGCTCGAAGGGGTGCCAGGGGCCGTGGCGGTGGAGCGTGACACCGCACTCCTCGGCCAGCTCCCGTCTCAGGGTCTCCTCGGGCGTCTCGCTGTCCTCGGGGGCACCGCCGGGAAGGTCGAGCAAGCCTGTGTAGGGCCCGCGGGCCTTGCGGACGGCGACGAGCAGACCGTGCTGGCGCCACAGCCCGTAGACGCCCCGGTGCTCCATCACGCGCTGATCCTCCCGGACCGCGTGCCGCGAGACGCCTTGCGCACGCCGCCCTCGAGAACGGTCAGTCGAGGCCGTGGTCAACGGCCGGTGCATGACGTGCAGCGAGGGCGAGCACGAAGAGCCAGGCCTCGTCGCGACCGGCGACGTGGTCGACGACCACATCGCTCCAGCCCGTCGCCTCCAGCACAGCGCGCAGCTGCGGCTCGCGCCAGTACGTGAAGTGCCGCGGCAGGCCGAGCTTGGCCGACGTCCACGCGTCCCCGTCGCCCTCCTTGAGCGTGATGGCCAGGACACCGCCGTCCACGACGGCGTCACGGGCGCGCGTCAGCACGTCTGCGACCTCCTCGCGGGTCAGGTGCAGCAGCACCGCATTGGCGAGCACGCCCGCGTACGGGCCACCGAGGTCGTCCACCCGTACGTCCAGCACCCGGGCCTGGTGGCCGTCGGCGCGCAGCATCTGCACGAACGCCGGCACGGCATCTGTCCGCACCACGCGCGGCCCGCGGGCCTCCAGGTAGGTGGCGTCGGCGCCGGGACCGCTGCCCATCTCCAAGATGCTCCCGCTGCCGACCCGCCGGGCCACCTCGTCCAGGAAGCCGGCGACGGCGGGCCCGGGCGATGGGGTCTGGTCGCGGTAGACGTCGGCGGCGGCCTGGTAGCTCTCGAGCGTGACGTCCCCCGCAGCGGCGGACCTCACCGCCTCGCTCGGGCCGTCGTCGCTGGAAGACACCCAGCAACCGTACGGAGGCTCCTCACTGACGACGAGCATGCGACGTTCTCAGTTGTGGATCGTCTGCGGGATCGGCGGAGGAGCGGCTGATGGTGACGACGTATGGGTAGCCAAGCCACCACCGCGTCGTCGACGTCCAGGCACCGTGGGCCCGGCTGGCAGCGCTTCCGTCGCTAGGTTGCGCCGCGTGAGCCTCTCGGTGCCAGCTGACTTCGGCCGCGCTGCCTTCGTCGAGTCCGTCGAGGCCTTTGTGTGCACGGTGGACGGGCTCGAGGAGCTCGAGCTCCTCGGCGCCTCACGGTGCCACGGGTGGACACGGCTCGATGTCGTCGTCCACGTGCTCGCGGGGTGGCAGGAAGTCCTCGGAGGCCTCGTCTCGCGCACGAGCGACCGCCCGACCGTCGACGCCGCCAGCTACTGGACGGGCTTCGCCGCTGCCACTGCAGGAGAAGACCCCGTCGCCGAGCTCATGGCCCAGCGCAGGAGGACTGCGTCCTTCGCACGGCCCTCCTCGGCGGTGGCCCAGCTTCGTGACGTCGCGGCGGCGGTGCAGCGCGGCGCTGCCGGTCCCGAGGAGGGGCGGGTCTTCCAGGGCGAGGTGCTCACGGTCGGGGACTTCCTTGCCACGTGGGCTGTCGAGGACGTCGTCCACCACTTAGACCTCCGGTGCGAGGGGGCCGTACCCGCGAAGGCGCTCGGTCTCGCGCGTACGACGATCGAAGAGCTCGCAGGTCAGGTGCTCCCGACAGACGACGACGTCGAAGCCGTCCTCGTCGGCGCCGGCCGGCGATCCGCCCCGGCCGGGTGGGGCGACGTAGCCCGTCGCGTGCCCGTGCTGGGGTAGATCGATCGCTGTCACGACTGCGCCTGAGGAAGGGGCAGCGGACCCGCTGCAGCAGTCGGCGGCGTCGGAGCCTGCGATGTCCGGGCGGTGCGACCGGATGAGGATCGTCAGCGGGACGCTGACCGGACAGCGATCCTCTGCGGCACAGAGTCACGAGGGGGTTCGCGTCCGGCCTCGGGCGCCAAGGTGCTCCGGCAGGCAGTCGACAGTTGGGTAACGCCGCCCGGATGTGACGCTTTCGTCTAAATCCCAGTGCGTTTGAACCTGGTAGGCGCGAGTTGCCGGGGTCAGATGATGTTGCGTCGGCGCGCGGCGGCGACGGCGGCGGTGCGGGAGTTGACGCCGAGCTTGGAGAAGACGTGGACGAGGTGGGACTTCACGGTGGCGTCGGTGATGTGCAGGCGGCCGGCGATGTCGTTGTTGGAGGCCCCGTCGGCCACGAGGGCCAGGACGTCGATCTCCCGTCGGGACAGGTTGGCCTGGGGTGAGCGCATGTGCGCCATGAGGCGTCCGGCGATGGAGGGGGCCAGAGCGCTCTCGCCGGCGGCGGCGGCGCGGACGGCTGCGACGAGGTCTTCGGGCGGTGCGTCCTTGAGCAGGTAGCCGCTGGCGCCTGCCTCGACAGCGCCGAGGATGTCCCCGTCGGTGTCGTAGTTGGTCAGGACGAGGACGTAGGGGGCGACCTCGAGCGCCCGCAGCGCCCGGGTGGCGTCGACGCCGGTGGCGCCCGGTCCGTACTGCAGGTCCATCAGGACGATGTCGGGGGCCAGGTCGCGGGCCAGGGCGATGGCCTGGTCGGGGGTAGAGGCTTCGGCGAGGACGGTGAGGTCGTCCTCGCTCTCGAGCAGGGCGCGGATCCCGGCGCGCACGACGGGGTGGTCGTCGGCGATGAGCAGGCGGATCATCACGGGCTCCGGGTGGTCGTCGGGAGGCTGACGGTCAGGGTGGTGCCGCGCCCTGGTGCGGAGTCGATGTCCAGCGTCCCTTCGAGCTGGGCCACCCGTGCGGTGATGGCGCGCAGCCCGAAGGAGTCCGAGGACGGGGCGGTGTGGCGGATCTCGGTGAGGTCGAAGCCGACGCCGTCGTCGGCGATGACCAGTCGTGCCTGGGCGGGTCCGGTCTGCAGGTGCACCCGGACCCGGGTGGCGTGTGCGTGCTGGGCGGCGTTGGCGACGGCGCCCTGGGTGATGCGCAGCAAGGCGGTCTGCACCTCCATCGGCAGAGGATGCTCATCGGCGACCTGCACGTCGACCCGGGGCCCGTGGTCGGGGTGCTGTTCGTCGGTGGACATCCGTCGCAGTGCGGTGCCCAGGCCGTGGTCGAGGGAGGGCGGGGTCAGCTCGCGTACGAACCGGCGGGCCTCGGCGAGGTTGGCGGCGGCGGTCTCGCTGGCCAGACGCACGTGCTGCAGGCCGGGTCGGTCCTGGTCCGCGCGTTCTGCGGCGTGCAGGAGCATCTGGATGCTGG
>NZ_CANMAA010000013.1 GCF_947495735.1 uncultured Pseudokineococcus sp. | reverse complement strand
GGGGGGGGGGGGGTGGGGGCGGGTGGGGGTGGGTTGTTGGGGGCGCTGGGGGTGGGGTGTTTGGGGGGGGGGGGGCCGGGCGGGGGGTGGGGGGGGCGGGGGGGGGGGGGGTGGTGGGGCGGGCGGGGGGGGGGGGGCGCCGCCCGGGGGCCGCCCCACGGCGCTGACGTCCGACCCCTCAGGGGCGCCCGAAGCCGAAGGGGATGGGGATCGGGCCGCAGCAGCAGACCCCCTGGACCCGCTGGTGGGGGGTGAGCAGCGCCACCGCCTGCCAGCAGGCCGCGAAGCGCACGAGGGAGGGGAGCACCGCCCCGGGGAGCCCGCGGTCGAGCAGGGACCGGCGCACGGCCTGCGAGCACGAGTCGCCGCCGTGGGCGACCCGGTGCGCGCAGCTGTACCCCTTGCGGGGGGAGATCCGCCGCTGGTACCAGGCGATGGCGCGGTCGGCCAGGCGGGTGGCGGAGCCCACGGCGCTCACCTGCTCGACGCCGCTCGGCCGATCACGACGGGCGGCTCCGGACTGCACGGGCTCAGGCTCATGCGGCGATGGTGGGCCACGCCCGGGGATCGCGCGCGTCCGCGCCTCTCGCGCCCGACCGACCCCCGGTGCGGCCCCGAGTCCGCGGACGGTGCTCGCCACGCGGGGGCGAGGGGCACGGACGGCGCACCTCGGTGGTCGCGGCCGCCGCCCGCCGAGTGGTGACCCGCTGGGGCAGCCCGAGCCGCAGCGCCCTGTGGCACGGTGCGCGCGTGGACGTCACGCGCCAGGAGGACCTGAGGGAGCGCAACAGCGCCGCCCTCCTCGCGCGGGTGGCCGCCGCGCCCGAGCCCCCGTCGCGCGCGTCGCTGGCCGCGGCGACCGGGCTGACCCGCACGACCGTGTCCGCCCTCGTGGACCAGATGCTCCTCGCGCGGCTGCTCGAGGAGACCGACCCGCCCGGCCCGGCTCGCGGGCGCCCGGCCCAGCGCCTGCGCCTGTCGGGACGACGGGTGGCCGGGCTCGGCGTCGAGGTCGGCGTGCGCCACCTGGCCGCGGGGGTGCGGGACCTCTCCGGGGCCACCCGGGTCCTGCGCGTCGTGCCGGGGGACCAGCGGGGCGCCCCACCGGAGCAGGTCCTGCGGGGCGCGGCCGAGCTGGCCGAGGAGGTCCTCGCCGCCGCGGCGGACCAGGGCCTGGAGGTCGTCGGCGCGGCGTGGGGGCTGCCGGGCCTGGTGGACGCGCGCGCGGGCGTCGTCCGCCTCGCGCCCAACCTGGGGTGGCACGACGTCGACGTCCTGGGCCGGCTGCGGGGCGGGGCGACCAGCGCGACGGCGGGGGCGCTGCCGACCGCCCTGGAGAACGAGGCGGCCCTGGCCGCGCTCGCGGAGGCGTGGTCGGTGGGGGAAGGGGCGCCGGCCCCGCGGAGCTTCCTGCTCGTCTCCGGGGAGGTCGGCATCGGCGCCGGCGCCGTCGTGGGCGGGCGGCTGCTGCGGGGCGAGCACGGGTGGAGCGGTGAGCTGGGGCACGTCGGCGTGGACCCGGGCGGCCCGGTGTGCGGGTGCGGGGCGACCGGCTGCCTGGAGGTCTACGCCGGTCAGGACGCCGTCCTCGCCGCCGCGGGGCTCGACCCGGACGGGAGCACCGCCGCGGAGGGGGGCGGCGCGGGCGCGGTGCTCGCGCGCGCCGCCGGCCGCGGCGAGGAGCGCGTCCTGCGCGCGCTCGCGGACGCCGGGCGCGCCCTCGGCGTGGCCGCGTCCTCGGCGGTCAACGTGCTCGACGTCGACGCCGTGGTCCTCGGGGGCGTCTACGCCCCCCTGGTGCCGTGGATCGGCCCGCCGCTGCGCGCCGAGCTCGCGCGCCGGGTGCTGCGGGCCCGCGTCCTGCCGGTCGAGGTGCGCGCGGCGCGGCTCGGCGCCGACGCCGTCGTCCTGGGAGGGGCGGCTCGCGTGCTGCAGGGAGTGCTGGAGCGGCCCGGCGAGCTGCTGGCGACGGCCCTCCCGGCCGCGGCGCGCCTGCCTTGAGCCGCGCCGACCGGACCCGGTGAGGCGCAGGCGGGTGGTGCAGGGGGACCCGCGCGCGTCGGCGCCGGGGCCAGTGCCACGGTGTGCGCCGTGCACGAGAGCCCGCCGGCGTCCCCGCCCCGCCCCGGGGGGTCGTCCCCAGCACGTCGCCGGGTCCGGCGCGGGCGCCCCGGGCGCGCCGTCCGCGGCGCCGGCAACCCCGCGCTCGTGGTCGTCGGGGGGTTCACCGCGGCGTCGGCCGTCGGGACGGCGCTGCTGTCGCTGCCGCTCGCGACGGCGTCGGGCGAGCGGGCCCCGCTGGTGGACGCGCTGTTCACCGCCGTCTCCGCGGTCTGCGTGACGGGGCTGGTCACCGTGGACACCGGCTCGTACTGGTCGGGATTCGGGCAGGCGGTCGTCCTGCTGCTGATCCAGGCTGGCGGGTTGGGGATCATGACGCTGGCGACCCTCCTCGCCCTGCTGCTGCGCCACCGGCTGGGGCTGCGCGCCCGCCTCGTCGCGCAGACGGAGACCAAGACGCTCACGGGCGCCGACGTCCGCCGGGTGGTGCGCCGCGTCGTCGTCTTCAGCCTGGCGTGCGAGGCCGTCGTCGCCGCGGTGCTCACGGCGCGGTTCGCCACCACCTACGACGAGGGCGCGGGAGAGGCGCTGTACGACGGCGTCTTCCACGCGATCTCGGCGTTCAACAACGCCGGCTTCTCCACCAACGCCGACAGCCTCGTCGCCTACGCGGGCGACCCGTGGGTCATCGGGCCGGTCTGCCTCGCCGTCGTCGTCGGCGGGCTCGGCTTCCCGGTCGTCTTCGAGCTGCTGCGCTCCTGGCGGCGCCCGTCGACCTGGTCGGTGCTCACGCGCATCACCGTGTGGATGACGGTCGTGCTGCTCGTCGTCGGGACGGTCGGCGTCCTCGTCGCCGAGGCCCGCAACCCCGCGACGCTCGGCGCGCTCGCGCCCGAGGACAGGCTCCTCGGCGCCCTCACCGCGTCGGTCATGGCGCGCACCGCGGGCTTCAACAGCGTGGACGTCGGCGCGATGCTCCCGGAGACCCTCTTCCTCACCGACGTGCTGATGTTCATCGGGGGCGGCAGCGCCGGCACCGCCGGCGGCATCAAGGTGACGACGTTCGGCCTCCTGGCCTTCATCGTGTGGGCCGAGGTGCGCGGCGAGCCGGGCGTCGTCGTCGGCCGCCGCCGCGTGCCGGCGGCCACCCAGCGCCAGGCGCTCTCGGTCGCGCTGCTGGGGACGGCGCTCGCCGTGGTCGGCACGTCCCTGCTGCTGGACCTGTCCGACGTCAGCCTGGACGCGGCGCTGTTCGAGGCCGTCTCCGCCTTCGCGACCGTGGGCCTCTCGACGGGCATCACGGCCGACCTGCCGACCAGCGCGCAGCTCGTGCTGGTCGCGCTCATGCTCGCGGGCAGGGTGGGGCCGCTCACCCTCGCCACGGCGCTCGCCCTGCGCGAGCGCACCCGCCGGACGCAGTACCCCGAGGAGAGAACCATCGTTGGCTGACCGCCTGACCCCCGTCGTCGTGTTCGGGCTGGGCCGCTTCGGCACCGCCCTCGCCCTGGAGCTCGTCCGGCGCGGTGCCGAGGTGCTCGCGGTGGACCGCGACCCCGTCGTCGTGCAGCGGCTCGCGGGCCACATCGGCCAGGTGGTGGTCGCCGACTCCACCGACCGGGAGGCGCTGGAGGAGCTGGGCGCCCAGGACTTCGACCGGGCCGTGGTCGCCATCGGGAACGACCAGCACGCGAGCATCCTCACGACGGCGCTGCTGGACGAGCTCGGCGTGGAGAGCATCTGGGCCAAGGGGCTGGACCGCCAGCACGCCCGCATCCTGCGCCGCGTCGGCGCCCACCACGTCGTGCTGCCCGAGGAGGAGATGGGCCAGCGCGTGGCCCACCTGGTCTCCGGGGAGGTCAGCGACTACCTGCAGGTCAGCCGCGACTGGGTGCTGGCGACCGCGCGCCCGCCCCAGGACCTCGTCGGGGTGCCGCTGGGGGAGAGCGGGCTGCGCCGCCGCCACCGGGTGACCGTGGTCTCCGTCAAGCCCGCGGGCGCCGAGGAGTTCACCTACGCCGACGCGAGCACGACGCTCACCTACGGCGACGAGATCCTCCTCGCGGGCCGCACCGCCGACGTCGACCGGTTCGTGCGCTCGCGGTAGCGGGACCCGTGCCGCTGGGCAGGCAGGCCCTCGCGGTGCGACCAGCGGCCGCTGGTGTCCCTGCGCGCCGTCGCGGGTTCCTCGTCAGAGACCGGGGATGAGATCGCTGAGAGCTGACCGCCCGCTGCGCACCGCGGGCCGGGGGAGCGCAGCGGTCGTGGTCGCACGGCCCTCGGCGGTCCAGCGGACGAGGGTGCTGGACGGATGCGGTTCCACCGCAGCATCGGTCGTACGTCGACTCGGCGGTGAGGGCTCGGTCCCTCTTCGGAGGGGCCGGGCGCTTCTGCGTCCCGTGCACGCTGAGTGACTTCCGCGACGACTTGCGTGTGCTGCTGGCCCCGGTGGAGTACCTTCCCGCCGACGAGCAGCGGGTCGCCGCTGCCTGACGAGCAGGACGGCCGATGCGCGAGGTCTTCACCACAGCAGCCGCAGTGATCGCTCTGGCGCTCGCGCCTTCAGCGGCACTGGCGGCGACGCCGACGGCGAGCGTCCTGGGCGGCAAGGTGATCGCGAACGGCAGGTCGGCCCAGGTCGAGTTCCAGCTCACCTGCCCCAAGGGCGAGCGCTGGTACGGGGAGTCGGGCGTCTACGCGGTTCCCGACGAGGTGCCGGTCCTCGATCCTGACCAGGCGCCCGAGTACTTCATCCCTGCGTTCGGGCGAGCGTCGGGCACCTGCACGGGCAAGGCGCAGAAGGTGAAGATCAAGGTCGACACCCCAGGAAGCGGTTCCGGATTCCCGGAGACTCTTCCGACCAACTGCAACGCCACTCATGACGCTCGATTCATCGGTGACAGCTTCAGGATCGTCGTGTCGGGTTCGTCAGACGGCGGCCCGCGGCTCTGCTTGCGCTGACTCCTGACCCGCCGCAGACCTCGAGATCACAGCGCCCGGTTCCTCATGGAGGGGCCGGGCCTTCTCGTGCATCGTGGTCGCGTTCGCCGCGCGGTGGGTGAGTCGGACCGTCGGGCACCCCCGAGGCCGATCCTCTGCGGTCAGGCGCTGAGCACCTGCTCGTAGTGCTCCACGACGGGGAACGGGTCGTAGAAGTGGTGCAGCAGCCGGCGCCAGCGCTGGTACTCGGGCGAGCCGCGGAAGCCGACGGTGTGGTCGTCGAGGTGGTCCCACTCGACCAGCAGCAGGTAGGTGCTGGTGCGCTCCAGGCACCGAGACAGCGTCAGGCGCCCGAAGCCGGGCATGCCCGCGATGATCGTCTTGGCCTCCCGGAAGGCGTCCTCGAACGCGTCTTCCCGCCCGGGCTCGACCGACAGCAGCGCGTGCTCGAGGACCATCCCGCGATCATGGTTCACGGCGCTCCGGCAGGAGATCTCGTGGGCACCAGCTGCTGGCTGCGCAGCAGGCGGACGGGGCCGGCGGCCCCGGCGGGGTCGTCCTCGGCGCTCACGAGCGCACCGTGCCACCACTCGTGGTTGCCACCAAGCGGTCACCAGACCAGCCAGGGGGGCCGGCTGTCCCGACCGACGTCGGCGCGCGAGAAGCGCGGCCGTCTTCCGTGCTCAGCGCCCGCTCATCGGGGGAGGGCGGCGCGCACCCGGTCGGACAGCGTCGTGGCGCCGTCCCCCTCGAGGTGGGCCAGAAGAACGGGACGCCCGGTGATGGACAGGGCGAGGGCCTCGCTGGTGCCGGTGACGAGGGCGCCGCTGCCACCGGTCCAAGGGCTGTCGGTGGCGACCAGCGCGAGGCCGTCGAGCCGACCCCGGGGGAGGAAGCCGGCCCTCCGGGCGCGCGGTGTGGTGAGGAAGTCCAGGACGCGCGCCCAGTCGGAGACCGGTGGGGTGGTGGTGATGGCGAGGGGGATGGCCACGTCCCGCAGGTGGATGCAGGAGTCGGTGAAGGGGCCGCCGAGGCCGACCCCGGGCGGGGCGAGGGCGGTGCTGCTGCGTCGGCGGAGGGTCTCGACGAGCCGGTCCACGGGCTGGTCGGCGTAGGAGCGCGCCAGCCGGTCGGAGGTCTCGCCGGCGCGGCCCCGGTCGCGCAGGACCTCGCGCAGGAAGCCGGGGAAGCTGAGGTCCAGCGTCATGACGAGGTGGCCCAGGACGTCGCGGCACCGCCAGCCCGCGCACAGGCTGGGCGCGTCGAGCTGGTCGTCGTCGAGGCCGGCGAAGAGATCAGCGACGGCTCGCCGGTTGGCGGTCGTGCGGGACTGCACGTCATCGGGCATGCCGCTGACGATCGCAGAGAGGTGGACGTCCTCCCCGGCGTCTGCGACGAGGTCCGCACCCCGGTGGCCAGGGGCCCGGCGTCGATGCGCGCAGCGCTGCGAACACCTCGGCCGCGGTGGTCGGAGGGTGCGCGGTCGGGCCGGCCGTGCTGGTGCCGGTCTCGCTCGAGCGCCGTCACGACTGCGCGGGCGCTCAGCCGGTGCTGGACCAGGTGTCGGTCTGGACGTCAGCGACGGCGCACACCTCGGCGGCGAGGCGCTGTGCGAGCCGGTCGAGCTCGGCCTGTCGTCCCGCGGCCTGCGGGGAGGGGCGCCTGACCCACGGTTCAGGGTTCTCGTCCTCCCACCTGCGCTGCCAGGCCCTGAGGTCCTCGACGAGCTCGGCGGGAAGGCCGGGGAAGTGCGCGGGGGAGAGCATTCCCTGCCGGCCCGCGCCCCACCGACCCCACACCGGCCACTCGGCCCCGTGGTCGGGGAAGACCCGGACCAGCAGGCGCCCCGACCTGTCGTCGTGATGCACGCAGCGACGCTACGACCGTGAGCCGGTAGCTGACGGTCGTCCTCGAGACGCTCGAGCGCGGGGCGCACCCTCCGGCAGGACGGCGAGATGCGGCTCAGGAGCGCGGCGGGCAGGTGCTCTCGCGGACGACGAGGCTGGTCGCCAGCTGCAGGTGCTGGGGCGGCCCGGAGCCGGCTCCGGGGACCGCGGGCTCCTCGAGCGCGGCGTCCAGGGCCATCCGCACGGCGTGCGCGGCCATGTCGGCCAGCGGCTGGCGCACCGTGGTCAGGGGCGGGGAGAGCACCTGGCACAGCGACAGGTCGTCGAACCCGACGACCGAGAGGTCCTCGGGCACGCTCACGCCCCGCGACCGGGCCTCCTGGTAGACGCCGGAGGACTGCACGTCCGAGCCCGCGAACACGGCCGTGGGCGGGTCGGCGAGGTCGAGCAGCGCGCCGCCCTCCCGGCGCCCTCCCTCGGGCGAGAAGTCGCCGAAGCGCACCAGCGCCTCGTCGACCGGGACGCCGGCCCGGCCCAGCGCCGCGCGGTACCCCTCGACCCGCTCCTGGCTGCACGCCAGCGCCGGGTCGCCGCTGATGACCGCGATGCGGCGGTGGCCGAGGTCGAGCAGGTGCTGGGTGGCCGCGAGCCCGCCGCTCCAGTTCGTCGCCCCCACCGTCGGCAGCTCGGGGTCGCGGCTGCCGACGGGGTCCAGCAGGACCAGCGGCGTGCTCAGGCGGCGCAGCTCGGCCGCGGCCTCCGGCGCGGGGTTGGAGACGACGAGGACGACGCCCGCCGAGCGCCGCCCCTCCAGCCGCGAGAGCCAGCGCCCTCCGCCGGCCCGGCGGCCGTGGACGGCGGTGACCACGAGCCCGGCCCCGGCGGCCGCTGCCCCCTCCTCCGCACCCGCCAGGACCTCGAGCGCGTACGGCGAGTCCAGGTCGGAGAGCACCAGCTCGACCAGCAGCGCCCCCTCGCGCCGGCGCTGCGCCCCCGGGCCGCGCCCGCCGCGCCGCTGGTAGCCCACCGCCCGGAGCGCCTGCTGCACGCGGTCGCGCGTCTCCGGCGCGACGTCGCCCCGGTCGTTGAGCACCTTGGAGACCGTCGGCTGGGAGACCCCGGCCGACCGCGCGACGTCCGCGAGGGTGGCCCGGGCCGGCGGCGCCGCGAGCCCGGGAGCGGCACCGGACGCGACGTCCCGCACGGCCTCCGGGTCGCTCGGGAGGTGAGCGGGGGTCTCGAGGCGGGGCACGGCGTGACCGTAGCGAAACTTTCGGGCGCGAGGGCAGCGGCCCGCGGACGCCGGAGGGCCCGCACCCGTGCGGGTGCGAGCCCTTCGCGGTGGGTCGCTGTCAGCTGGTGAGGCGGCGGCTGACCGTGATGGCGCGGGTGACCATGTGGTCGAGCGCGCCGTTGGTGACGTCGCCGACCGGCTCGTCGTTGCCGGCGCCCGTGACGTGGCCGACGCCGTAGGGGTTGCCGTCGACGAACTTCGAGCCGTCGGTGTAGCCCGGGGTCACGACGATGCCGCCGAAGTGGTGGATGGTCGTGTACAGGCTGAGCAGGACGGCCTCCTGGCCGCCGTGCAGGGTCTGCGAGGCGGTGAAGCCCGCGTAGACCTTGTCGGCGAGCTCGCCGTTGGCCCACTGGGCGCCGAGGGAGTCGATGAAGACCTTGAGGCGGCCCGCGATGTTGCCGTAGCGCGAGGGCGTGCCGAAGAGGACGACGTCGGCCCAGGTGATGTCCTCGGCGGTGGGCTGCTCGGGGCGCTCGACGGAGCCCTCGGCGCCCGCGGCGTCCTCGCGGCCGACGGCGCGCAGCCGGACCTCGGCGCCCTGGGCCTCGGCCGTCGCGGCCAGGCGGCGGGCCATCGTGTCGATGGTGCCGGTCATGGAGTAGTAGACGATCGTGACCTTGGTGTCGGCCATGGGTCCTCCTCGGGTCGCGGGCGGTGTCGTCCGGGCGCGCTCCCAAGTAGGTGAACGCTGGACTACCTCCAGGGTAGACGAGCGCGGCGACGACCGCGCCCCTGTCGCCCCGTCGTGCGGGAGACGTCCTCCGGACGGGCGCTCGTCGGCTCCCCGCGGCGGCGGCTGAGGGCCACGCCCGCGCTGGCCCCGCTGACCAGGACCAGCGCGACGAGCTCCACGGGGGTGAGGCCCTGGCCCAGCACGACCAGTCCGGCGAGGGCCGCCGCCGCCGGCTGCAGGCTCATGAGGACGCCGAAGACGCGGGTGGGCAGCCGCCGCAGCGCGGCGAGGTCGGCCCCGTACGGCACGACCGAGGACAGCACGGCGACGGCGCCGGCGGCGAGCAGCAGCTCGGGCCGCTCCAGGACGACGAGCGCCCCGCCGATCCCGAACGGCGCCATGAGCAGCGCGCCGGCCAGCAGGGAGACCGCCAGGCCGCCGGTGCCCGGCACGAGTCGCCCGACGCGGGCGCTGGCGAGGATGTAGCCCGCCCAGCACCCGCCCGCCGAGGCGGCGAGGACGAGGCCGAGGACGTCGAGGCCCCCGCCGGCCCCGGCGTCCCCGAGGGCCCCATCACCCAGGGCCCGGGCGCCGAGCAGGACGACGCCCGCGAGGGCGAGCGCCGACCACAGGACGTCCTGGGCGCGGCGCGCCTGCAGGACGGACAGGACGAGCGGCCCCAGCAGCTCGACGGACACGGCGACGCCGAGCGGCAGGCGCTCGATCGAGAGGTAGAACAGCCCGTTCATGCCCGCCATGGCGGCGCCCAGCACCGCGCACCCGCCGAGGGCCTGCCACGACCACCGGTGCACGCGCGGCCGCAGCAGCGCGGCCAGCAGGGCGCCCGCGAGGAGCAGCCTCAGCAGCACGGTCCCCGGTGCGCCGAGGGCGGGGAACAGGGTGCTCGCGATGGCGCTGCCGAACTGGACGCTGCCGATCGAGGCCGCCATCAGCAGCGGGGCCGGCACGCGGTCGACGGGGCCCAGGGCCGGCGGCGCCGCTGCGGGCGCCGCCGGGCCGGGCGTCGAGGAGGTCACCGGGGCTTCCTACCCCGTCCGGCTCCCCGGTCGGCGTGCGGCCCTCAGGGGCGGGGCGTCTCCCCGTCGTCGTCCGAGGTGTCGGCGGCCGCCTCGGGGCCGTCGACGGCGGACCCGCTCGCGGGGGCGTCCGGCGCCCCGCCCGCGGAGGTGCCCGGCGCCTCGCCGGCGGGGGCGTCCGCGCTGCCGTCCGCCGGGGCGCTGTCCTGCGGCGAGCCCGGGGACCACGGCTGGTCGCGCTCGTCGCCCGAGGCGTCGAGCCCGCGCAGGTAGGCCTCGAGGTCGGCCGCGAGCTCGTCGCCGTCCGGCATCTCGTCGGCCGGCAGCGACGGGGAGAGCAGACCGGGGCCCTCGAGCGCGCGGCCGGCGAGGACGGCGTCGTAGGTGTGCTCCATCGCGGTCACGGCGCTGCGGGTGTCCTCGTCACCGGCCACCTGCCGGTCGACCTCGACGAGCACGTCGCGCGCGGCGTCGTGCAGCGAGCCCGTGGGCAGCTCTAGGTCCGCCGTCTCGGCGAGCGCCTCGATCAGCGCCACGGCGGCCGGGGGGAACTCGGCCTGCGCGAGGTAGTGCGGCACGTGCGCGGTGAAGCCCACGGCGGGGACCCCCGCCTGGCCGAGCCGCTGCTCGAGCAGGGCGCCCATGTGCCCGGGGACCTCCACCTCGCCGATCCAGCGGGGACGGCCGGCGATGAGCGCGCGGTCGGTGGCGTGCGGGGTGAGCCCGACCGGGCGGGTGTGCGGGGCCGCCCACGGGATGCCGTGCAGGCCGACGGCCATGCGGACGTCGAAGCGCTCGACGAGCAGGCGGACCGCCGCGGCGAAGCGCTCCCACTGCAGGTCGGGCTCGGGCCCCGAGAGCACCAGGAAGGGCGTGCCCGCGGCGTCGCGGACGGCGTGCACGAGGATCTCGGGCATCACCACGGCGTCGAAGCGGTCCGTGCGGAACGTCATCCGCGGGCGGCGGTCGCGGTAGTCGACGAGCTGGTCGGCGTCGAAGCGCGCCACCGGCTCGGACTCGAGCTCGTCGAGGATCGTGCTGATGGCGAGCGAGCTCGCCGAGCCGGCGTCGACGAAGCCGCGCAGCGCGTGGACGAGCACCGGCCGCTCGCCGGGGGTGAGGTCGGAGGTCTCGTAGACCTCCACGAGGTCGTGGGGATCGAGCATGTCCGGGACAACGCGGGAGCCGCCGCGGACCATCCCCACCGGGTCCGGCCGGCCCCCTCGAGCGCTCCGGCGCCACCCGCCCGGGCGCGTCGTCGCCGCCGACGGGCCTCCGGGAGGGGCGCCGGGTGCGTCGCGGCCGCAGGCCGCCCCCGAGGCGCCGCCGGGCGCCGGTCGCCCTGCCCGCGCCACCGCGCGACGGCAGACTCGACGGCATGGACGACAGCGCACGCCAGGTCCCCCCGTCGGACGACGCCCGCCCCGGTCCCCGTCCCGAGGCCGTCGAGGCAGGTCGGCCCGACGCCGCCGAGCCCGCCGTCGGCCTGCGCCTGGAGGCCCGGCGGGTGACGTCGCCGCTGGCCCACCACGGCGAGGGCCCGGTCTGGGACGAGCGGGCGGGCGCGCTGCGGTGGGTCGACATGCTGCGCGGCGACCTCCTCTCCTGGCGGCTGCCGCAGGGGTGGGACGGCGAGCCGGCCGACGACGCGGCCGTGGAGCGCGACCACCTCGGCGACGTGCTGGCCTGCGTGCGCCCCCGCGCCGGCGGCGGCCACGTCCTGGCGCTGGAGCGCTGCTTCGCCCTGCTCGACGACGGCGACCTCGGGCGCGTCCCTCCCCGCCTGCTGCCCGAGGTCTGGGCGGACGACTCGGTGCGCTTCAACGAGGGCGCGTGCGACCCGAGCGGGCGGTTCTACGTGGGGTCCATGGCCTACGACCAGCGCGAGGGCGCGGCCACGCTCTACCGCCTCGACCCGGACCTGTCGGTGCATCCCGTCCTGACCGGCGTCACCGTCTCGAACGGGCTCGCGTGGACGCCCGACGGCTCGGCCGCCTACTACCAGGACACCGCGACGGCGGGCCTCGACCGCCTCGTCCTCGACGACGCGGGCGAGGTGGTCGAGCGCTCCCGGGTGCGCGAGGTCCCCGAGGACCTCGGCCACCCGGACGGCCTCGCCGTCGACGAGGAGGGGTGCGTCTGGTCCGCGCTCTTCGGCGGGTCGGCCGTCCACCGCACGTCCCCGGACGGGGAGCTGCTCGCCGTCGTCGACGTCGGCGCGCGCCAGGTGACGGCGTGCGCCTTCGGCGGGCCCGACCTCGCGGACCTGTTCATCACCACCTCGGCCGAGGGCTACGACCCCGACGGCGACGACGACGACCCGCTGGCGGGCGCGCTGTTCTCCGTCCGTCCCGGCGTCCGCGGTCTGCCGGTGCTGCCCTTCGCGGGCTGAGGCGCGGCCCTCGCGGGCCCGGACCCGGCTCGGGCGCGGGGGAGGGGCCGCCGTCCCGCGTAGAGTGCCTCCCGACGGCCGACGGGTCGGGCAGGGCGCTCCGGGTCACCGGGGGCGCCGGCGCCCGAGGTCCCGGCCGGTGCGCGGCGCCCCGCCGCGCGCAGCACCGCTCGTGGCGCGGACCCCTGGCGGGACCGCGCCCACCGACCCCGAGAGGCCGGGTGCCCGATGATCGTGCTGGTCGGCGCCCACGCCGTGGCCGCCCTGCTCGCCCCCCTCCTGGTGGGCCTGCTCGGCCGACGGGCCCTCGTCGTCCTCGCCCTCGTGCCGGCGGCGTCCCTGGCGTGGCTCGTGGCGCAGGCCGGCGCCGTCACGGCCGGGGCCGAGCGCGTCCACGTCGTGCCGTGGGTGCCGTTCCTGGACCTCCAGCTGGCCCTGCGGCTGGACTCCCTGGCGCTCGTCCTCGGGCTGCTCGTCACGGGCGTCGGCGCGCTGGTGCTCGCCTACTGCACCTCCTACTTCGAGGACGGCGAGGAGGGCCTGGGCCGCTTCGCCGGCGTCCTGGTCGCCTTCGCGGGCGCGATGCTCGGTCTCGTCCTCGCCGACGACGTCCTCCTGCTCTACGTGCTGTGGGAGCTGACGACCGTCTTCTCCTACCTGCTCATCGGGCACCTGACGGAGCAGCGCAGCAGCCGCCTGGCGGCCATGCGGGCGCTCGTCGTCACCACCTTCGGCGGCCTGGCCATGCTCGTGGGCCTGGTCGTCCTCGCCGAGCGCGCCGGCACCTACCGGCTGTCGGAGATCGTCGCCTCCCCGCCGGCGGCCGGCGCCGCGACGACGACCGGGCTCGTCCTGGTCCTCGTCGGCGCCCTGTCGAAGTCGGCCATCTGGCCCTTCTCGCTGTGGCTGCCCAGCGCCATGGCCGCGCCCACGCCGGTGAGCGCCTACCTGCACGCCGCCGCGATGGTGAAGGCGGGCGTCTACCTGCTCGCCCGCCTCGCGCCGGGCTTCGCCGACGCGCCCGGGTGGCACCCGCTCGTGCTCGGCCTGGGCGGCGCGACGATGCTCGTGGGCGGCTACCGCGCCCTGCGGCAGTACGACCTCAAGCTGCTCCTGGCCCACGGCACGGTCAGCCAGCTCGGCTTCATGACCGTGCTCGTGGGAGTCGGGGGCCCCGACGGCGCCCTCGCCGGGCTCGCCCTGGTGTGCGCGCACGGGCTCTTCAAGTCGACGCTCTTCCTGTCCGTGGGCGCCATCGACCACGCCACCGGCACGCGGGACCTGCGCCAGCTCTCCGGCGTCCCGCGCCGGCTGCCGGTCGTCACGGGCGCCGCGCTGCTGGCCGCCGCGTCGATGGCGGGCGTCACGCCCCTGGCCGGCTTCGCCGCCAAGGAGAGCGCCTTCGACGCCCTGCTGCACCGCGAGGAGGGCTGGGCGACGGTCGCGCTCGTCGTCGTGGTCCTGGGCTCGGGCCTGACGGCGGCGTACACGATCCGCTTCTGCTGGGGCGCCTTCGCCGCCAAGGGCCGCGCGGCCACCGACGGCCACCCGGTGGGCGCGTGGCTGTCCGTCGCCCCCGCCGTCCTCGCGCTGGCGAGCGTCGTCGTCGGCGTGGCCACCGGGCCGTGGGAGCGCCTGCTCGAGCCCTACGCGGCGTCCACGGGCGGCGAGCCGGAGGTGCACCTGGAGACCTGGTACGGCCTCTCGCCGGCCTTCGGCCTCAGCCTCCTCTCGATCGCGCTGGGCGCCCTGCTGTTCGCGGGCCGCCGCACCGTGCTGCGGGTGCAGGCGCTCGCGCCGGTGCTCGTGGACACCGAGCGCGGCTACGGACGCCTGGTGCGCCTCACCGAGCGCCTCGCGGTGGAGACGACCGGCGCCACCCAGCGCGGCTCGCTGCCCGCCTACCTCGGCGTCATCTTCACCGTCCTGGTCCTCGGCCCCGGCCTCGCGGCCGCCCTGTCCGGCGCGTGGGACCTGCAGGTGCGCTGGTGGGACTCGCCCGCGCAGCTCGCGACCGGGGTGGTCGTGGGGGCGGCGGCCCTGGCCGCCGTCCGCGCCCGACGCCGCCTGAAGGCCGCCGTGCTCCTTGGCGTCACCGGCTACGGCGTCGCGCTGCTGTTCGCCCTGCACGGCGCGCCGGACCTCGCGCTCACCCAGGTGCTCGTCGAGACCGTGAGCCTCGTCGTCTTCGTCCTGGTGCTGCGGCGCCTGCCCCCGTACTTCTCCGACCGTCCGCTGGCGCGCAGCCGCTACGTGCGAGCGGCTCTCGCCGTGGCCGTGGGCGGCGCCGTCAGCGCCGCGGGCCTCGTGGCCGCCGGCGCGCGCACGGCCGCGCCCGTCTCCGGGCCCTTCCCGCAGCAGGCCTACGACGAGGGCGGCGGCCGCAACGTCGTCAACGTGATCCTCGTCGACATCCGGGCGTGGGACACCGTCGGCGAGCTCTCGGTCCTGCTCGTGGCCGCCACCGGCGTCGCCAGCCTCGTCTTCCTCGGGCACCGCTTCGGCCACCTGG
This sequence comes from uncultured Pseudokineococcus sp., assembly GCF_947495735.1. Lineage (GTDB taxonomy): Bacteria > Actinomycetota > Actinomycetes > Actinomycetales > Quadrisphaeraceae > Pseudokineococcus. The sequence goes on along the minus strand of NZ_CANMAA010000013.1, from coordinate 91,045 downwards.
ACACCGAGGAGGGCCGCGACGCCGCCTCCGTGCCCGCCGCGTCCTACGCCTCGGCGTCGGCGGCCGCCGCCGCGGCGCGGGCGCCCGAGCCCGCGGACGCCGCGGTGCCCGACGCCGGCGAGGAGAGCGCGCCCCGCAGCTGGACGCTCACGGCCCCCTCGCTGCCCGCCGAGCGGCAGTCGGTGATCTTCGAGACGGTGACGCGGCTGACCTTCCACACCGTCGTCCTCTTCTCGCTGTACCTCCTCCTCGCCGGGCACAACCAGCCCGGCGGCGGCTTCGCGGGCGGTCTCGTGGCCGGGCTGGCGCTGATGGTCCGCTACCTGTCCGGAGGACGCCGCGAGCTGGACCGGGCGGCGCCCGTGCCCGCCGGCCTGCTCCTCGGCTCGGGCCTGTTCCTGTCCGCCGGCGTCGGCCTGGCCGCCGCGCTGCTGGGCTACACGCCCCTGCAGGTCGCGGTGCGCGACCTGCACGTGCCGGTGCTGGGTGACATCCACCTGGTCACCGCCCTCTTCTTCGACCTCGGCGTCTACCTGCTCGTCATCGGCCTCGTCCTCGACGTGCTCCGCAGCCTCGGCGGCGGCGTCGACGCCCACATCGAGGCGGACGCCGCGGCGCACCCCGGCCGCAGCGCCGCCCTGTCCGTCTCGGGCGGGCTGGGCGGGTCGGGCGTCAGCAGCGGGCCCGGGGACGGCGACGGGGGCGAGTCGCCGGGCGGCGGGGCGACCGACGACGTGCGCGCCGCGGCGGCGCGCGCCGCCGCACCGCGGGGGGACGCCCGGTGAGCCCCGCGCTGGCCCTCGTCGCCGTCGTCTTCGTCCTCGTGGCGACGGGCGTCTACCTCGTGCTCGAGCGCAGCCTCACGCGCGTGCTCGTGGGCGTGATCCTGCTGAGCAACGGGATCAACGTCCTGTTCCTGGTGGCCAGCGGACGGGCCGGGGCGCCGGCCCTGGTCGGCAGCGCGGCGGACTCGGAGATGAGCGACCCCCTGCCGCAGGCCATGGTCCTGACCGCGATCGTCATCACGCTGGGGCTCACGGCCTTCCTGCTCGCCATGGCCTACCGCAGCTGGCAGCTGCACGGGCACGACGAGGTCCAGGACGACGTCGAGGACCGCCAGATCCGCACGAGGGCGGGACGCGACGAGACGTCCGGCAGCTACGACCCGGACGACGAGGAGACCCCCGTGGAGGAGCGCTCGGAGGACCGCCGCCGCGCCCACGCGAGCCCCGCGCCCGCGGACGCCCCGGCCGACGGCCGTGCGGAGCGGCGCGCCCGGCGCAGCGCCGCGCGCGGCGAGGAGCGCCGCGCGCGGGGCCGGGGGGAGCGGCCGTGACGGGCGCGGTGGTCGCCGCGGCGGGCCTGCTCGCCCAGGCGGTGGCCCTCGGCGGCGCGGACGGCCCCGACGGCGCCCAGGGCCGGGGCCTGCGGGCCACCCAGGGCCAGGTGCTGGAGTGGCCGACCCTGGTGCCGCTGCCCGTGCTCGTGCCCCTGGTGGCCGCGGGGCTCGCCCTCGCGCTGGCCCGGCACCGGCGCGCGCAGGCCGCGGTCAGCATCTCGGCGCTGGCCGTCGTCCTCGTGACGGCGGTCGCCATGCTCGTCGCCGTCCAGGACGTCGGGACCCTCGTCGTCACCGTCGGCGGCTGGCCGGCCGACGTGGGCATCTCCCTGGTGGCCGACCAGCTGTCCACGCTCATGCTCAGCGTCTCCAGCGCGGTGACGCTCGGCGTCCTCGTGTACTCGGTGGCCCAGGGCGCCGCGGACGGCGACGACGGCGCCCCGGTCGCGATCTTCCACCCGACCTACCTCGTGCTGTCCGCCGGCGTCTCCAACGCCTTCCTCTCCGGCGACCTGTTCAACCTCTACGTCGGCTTCGAGATGCTGCTGGCGGCGAGCTTCGTGCTCCTGACGCTCGGCGGGACGAGCGCGCGCATCCGCGCCGGCTCCACGTACGTCGTCGTGAGCATCACCAGCTCGCTCGTCTTCCTCGTCGCCATCGCCCTCGTGTACGCGGCGACGGGCACGGCCAACCTCGCCCAGCTCCCGGAGCGCCTGGACGCCCTTCCCCCCGGCGTCCAGCTCGTGCTGCACCTGTCGCTGCTCGTGGCGTTCGGCATCAAGGCCGCCGTCTTCCCGCTGTCGGCGTGGCTGCCGGACTCCTACCCGACCGCCCCGGCCCCCGTCACCGCGGTGTTCGCGGGCCTGCTCACCAAGGTCGGCGTCTACGCCATCATCCGGACGCAGACGCTGCTGTTCCCCGACGGCCGCCTGGACGACGTCCTGCTCGTCGTGGCCCTCGCCACGATGGTCTTCGGCATCCTCGGAGCGGTGGCGCAGAGCGACGTCAAGCGGCTGCTGTCCTTCACGCTCGTCAGCCACATCGGCTTCATGGTCTTCGGCATCGCGGTGGGCTCGGTGGTGGGGCTCGCCGCGGCGGTCTTCTACGTCATCCACCACATCACCGTGCAGACGACGCTGTTCCTGGTGCTCGGCCTCGTCGAGCGCCGCGGCGGGACGACCTCGATGGACCACCTCGGCGGCGTCGCCAAGCTCTCGCCGCTGCTCGGGGTCCTCTTCTTCGTGCCGGCGATGAACCTCGCCGGCATCCCGCCGCTGTCGGGCTTCCTCGGCAAGGCGGGCCTCATCCAGGCGGGGGTGGCCGACGGCGGCGTCCTGCCGCTCGTCCTCGTGGGCGGCAGCGTCCTGACGAGCCTGCTCACGCTGTACGCCGTCGCGAAGGCCTGGAACCGCGCGTTCTGGAGCCGCCCGTCCACGGTGGACCGCGAGGAGGAGACGCGCGCGCTCGAGGAGGACGTCCCCGACGCGTCGACCACGCTGTCCGGCGTCGGCGAGGTGCAGCAGCGCCGGGACGCCGTCGAGCGGGCCCAGGGCTCGGTCGCCCCGCCCGAGGAGGACGGCGAGCACGTCGCCGCCGGCGCGCTGACGGGCGTGGAGATCGACCCCGAGCGGGCGCCGGTGGAGATGACCCGCGTGCCGCGGGGGATGGTGGCGCCCACCGCCGCCCTGGTGGCGCTCGGCCTGTCCCTGACGGTGCTGGCGGGGCCGCTGCTGCGCGTGGCCGAGGACTCGGCGGCCGAGCTGCTCCAGCGGCGCCCCTACGTGCAGGCCGTGCTCGGCCAGCCGGCCGCCGACCGGGTGTCGGCCCCCGCCGTCGAGGACCTCCCGGGGAGCGGGCGGTGACGCGCGCGCGCCGGGCCGTCGTCCAGTGGCCCGTCCTGGTGTGGACGGCACTGGTGTGGGTCCTGCTGTGGGGCGACCTGTCGGTCGCCAACGTCCTCGCCGGGGTCGTCCTCGGCCTGCTCGTGGTCCTCGTCTTCCCCCAGCCGCCGCTGCGCTTCCCCGGCGCGGTGCGCCCCGGCGCCCTGGTGCGGCTGCTGGTCTCGTTCGTCGTCGACCTCGTCCGGGCGTCCCTGGAGGTGGCGGTGCTCGTCCTGTCCCGCCGCACGCCCCTGAGCTCGGTGCTCGAGGTGCACCTGCGCACGGCGAGCCTGTCCCACCTCACCGCCACCGCCGAGCTCATCTCCCTCGTGCCGGGCAGCGTGGTCGTCGAGGTGCGCCCGGGCACCCAGAGCCTGTTCGTCCACGTCCTCGACACCCCGGACCGCGAGGCGGCCGAGGGGGAGCGCCGCCACGTGCTCGAGGTCGAGGAGCGGATCGTCCGGGCCTTCGGCACGGCGGAGGAGGTCTCCGACGTCGAGAGCGGGGACGCGAGCGGCATGGGCCGCCACCCCCGCCCGCCCGTGCGGCGCCGCGTGGCCGCGGGGGGCCGGCGCGCCGGGCGCACCGCGCGCCCGGGGGAGCCGGTCCACGAGGTCGGCGAGCCCGGCGAGGACTCCGCGCGGCGGCGGGCTCCCGACGACGACGCCGCGCACCCGCGGGAGCGGGCCGACCACCCCGACGACCGGCAGGAGGACCGGCGATGAGCGCCCTGGCCACCCAGCTCGGCGTCACGGGCCCGACCTCGGTGCTCGTGCTGCTCGCCGGCGCGCTGCTGCTGGCCGCCGCGGGGTGCGTGGTCGCGCGCGCCGTGGTCGGCCCGACGATCCTCGACCGGGTCGTCGCGCTCGACGCCCTCGTCGTCGTCCTCGTGGCCGGCTTCGGCCTCCACGCGGCGGTGACCCGCAGCACCGCGACGCTGCCGATCCTCGTCGTCCTGGCGCTGGTGGGCTTCGTCGGCTCGGTCTCGGTCGCCCGCTTCGCCGCCAAGGACACCCAGTGAGCCCGGCGGAGGGGCCGCTCGGCACGGTGCTCGACGTGCTGTCGGCCGTGTGCCTGGGCGCCGGCGTCCTGCTCGCGGTCGTGGCCGCCCTCGGCGTGCTGCGGCTGCCCGACGTGCTCACCCGCCTGCACGCGGCGGCCAAGCCGCAGGCGCTCGGCGTCGTGCTGGTCGCGATCGGGGTGGCGCTCGCCGTGCGCACGCCCGCGGCGTTCGGGGTGGTGACCCTCGTCGTCGTCTTCCAGCTGGTGACGGCGCCCGTGGCCGCGCACATGGTCGGCCGCGCCGCCTACCGCACCGGCAAGGTCCGTCCCGACCTGCTGCTGCTCGACGAGCTCGGCGACCTCGCCCCCGGCGAGGCGCCCGAGGGCGGCATGCCCGAGGCCGGCGCCGCGTCCGCCGACCAGGACGCCGACCGCCCCGCCGAGCCGGGCGACGCCCGCCCGCGCACCTAGCCGGGCCTCGCGCCGAGCCGGTGTCAGGGGCGCTCGACCACCGGGCCCACGGACGAGGTCGCCAGTCGCAGGTCGGTCAGCGACGGCGAGACGCCGGGCAGGACGCGGACCCGCAGCGCCGTGACGTCGTGGACGCCGCCGGCGTCCCGCTGGTCGTTGACGACGAGCGACATCGCCGAGCGGACGCCGAGAAGCGTCGTCCTCGCGGCGTCCGTCACCGGCGGGGCCACGGAGCGCACCGTCGCCCCGAGCGCCGCCACGACCCCCGTCGGGCCGAAGAGGCCGGCCTGGAGATCTCTGACGACGACGGCGGTCACCAGGCCGGCGACGTCCGCCGGGACGCCCAGCGAGAGGAGGCCGATCAGCCTGACCTTCGCGGTGCCGGCCAGGACGCTGCTGACGGGCGCGTCGAGCGTCAGCAGCGGGACTCCCAGCAGCGCCACGTCGACGGTCACCCTCGCCGCGCGGAGGGCGGTGTCCACCGCGGCCTGCACGCTCGCGGCCCACTGCTCCACGAGCGCCGCGGTGCGGGCGGCCACGTGGTCGACGAGCGCCTGGTCGAGCACGAGCTCGGTGGAGGGAGCGCGGCCGTTGAGCCCGCGCTGGCCCGCGAGCAGGCGGTCGAGGTCGACCTCCACCGTGCCCGCGCCCATGTCGACGACGACCTCGGTGCCCGCGCCGAGCCGGGCGGACAGCAGCGGCTGGACGGCGGCGGCCACGTCGACGTGGACCTTGACGGTCGTCGGAGCTCCCGCCAGGCCCGCCACGCCCTGGATCGCGGTCACCAGCCGGCCCTCGAGCGCCGTCACCGACGTCTGGGCGTTCGACGCGGCTCTCACCGCGCTCTCGCGCAGCGCCGCCACGGTCGGCGTGCTCTTCACCAGGCGCAGCCCTGCGATGCCGTAGTCGCGCACCGGGGCGGCGCCGGTCTCGTCGCGCAGGCAGCCGTCGAGCATCGCCGTCGAGGCGAGCGCGCCCACCTGGAGCCGGACCCCCGCCAGGGACGCGACGCCGGGCGCGAGGGCCGCGAGGTCGAGGGTCGCCGGGTCGGGGAGGCTGCCGTCCGGCACGGACCCCGCGCCGCCGGTCGTCCGGACGACGCCGCCGTCGGTCACCGCGCCGGTGGCGGCCGCCGCCTCGCCGTCGCTGGCCGCACGGGCGTGCTGCTGGAGCAGGCCGACCTCCTGGCCGGGGGCGGGCAGCACGAGGGCGGACGCCACCTGCGTGCTCACGGCGGACCGGACGGCTGTCACCGACAGCGGTGCCGCGTGGGCGTCCGGGCCGACGGGCGGAGCCGTGGACGGCTGGGCCGTCGCGGAGGTGCCGACCTCCCCCGTGTGCGTGGTCGAGACCCCGGAGAGCGCCGCCAGCGGGTCCAGGGACGTCCCGAGCAGGGAGCCGGAGAGCATGCGGCTGCTCGCCGTCGAGGAGTACCGGTGCGCACGGGTGCAGTCCCGCACCCCGCGGACCAGCGAGGACCGCACGTGCTCCTGGTCGAGCCACGAGGCGTCGGTGAGCGCCAGCAGGGGGAGCGCGGCGGCGGAGCCGTCGTCGTCCGGACCGACGGCGCGGTCCACCGCGGGCAGGAGCGCGACGACGACCGCGAGGGCGCCGGCGCCGGCGAGCAGCCGGGCGCGGGAGCTGCCGGGGCCGCCACGACGGGAGCGGGTCACGAGGTCCTCCGACGGGTGACGGTGCGGGCGAGGCGGCTCAGGAGGAGACCGCCCGCGACGGCGGCGGCGGCGAGGGCGAGCGCGGGCAGCGCGTCGAGGCCCGTGCGCGCGAGGCGCTGGGGCAGCGGCGAGGCGAGCACCGTCTCGAGGAAGCCGGCGCCCGCGGTCGACGTGGCGCCCCCGGAGCCGGCACCGCCGCTGCCGTCGCCGGCGTTGCTGCCGCTACCGGGTGTGCCGCCGCCGCCGCCGCCGTTGCTGCCGGGGCCGCTGCCGGGGGTGCTGCCGCCGCCGCCGCCGCCGTCGCCACCGGGGCTGCCGCCGCCGCTCCCGTCGCCGGCGGGGCTGTCGCCGCCGGGGCCGGTGCCGCCGCCACGACCGCCGCTGCCGTCGCCGCCGGTCTCGCCGGGGTCGCTGCCCTCGCTCCCGTCCTCGTCGGGGCTGCCGCCGTCGCTTCCGTCACCGCCCGGGCCGGGGCCCGGGTCCCCGCTGGGAGCCGGCTCGGGCACCGGGTCGATCTCGTCGCCCTGCGCCGTGACGCTCATGCCGAAGAAGGACCTCGCGCCCTGCAGCTCGTCCGGCGCGCTGCGCGGGAGGACGAGGCACAGCAGCAGCCGCTCGCCCTGCGCGGGGGTGATCTTCCGCGCCGGGATCACGAGCTCGGTGGGGATGTCCCTGAGGGGGTCGGGTCGAGCAGCACGCGCTTGTCCGAGGCGCACGTGGGCAAGGGGTCGGAGAGGGAGTGCACCTGCTCGTCCACGCCCTGCCACGGGACCGCGCAGCTGCGCAGCACAGCCACCAGCCCCTTGTCGTGGTCGACCATGGCGCCGGACGAGACGATGCGCAGGGTGAGGTCACCCTCCGGGGCGCCGGCGATGTCCGCGGCGATCCGCCAGTTGACGCGGCTCCCCGGGTACATGCGGCTGAGGGCCTGCGGGTTGACCGTCGACTCGACCCGGAGGAAGTCGCGCTGCTCGCGCGTTCCGGACGCCGACGCCGGAGCGGCGCCGAGGAGGAGCAGCGCGGCGGCGAGCAGGGCGGCGCCCGCGGACCGGCGGCTCACGCCCGCACCTCGACGGCCTCGCGCTGCGGCCACGAGACGACCACGGCCAGGCCGGCGACGAGCAGCGTGGCGACGCCGAGGACGAGGGGGCGCTGCGCCCCCTCCAGCCAGCTGCCGAGGTGGGGTGACGACCACACGACGCGCCCGACCCGGGTCACCTCGTAGGGCGCCGGGTCGAGCGAGTCGTTGGCGTCGCCGCGCAGGACGAGGACCGCGCCCCCCGGGACGGCCGGGTCGGCGGAGGTCTCGACGACGCGGTGGGTGATGGGGAGCTTCCCCTCCCGCGTCACGGTGACCACGTCGCCCACGACGACGTCCGCCGCGTCGACCTGCCGCACCACGGCGAGCGCGCCGGTCGGCATGGTCGGCGCCATCGAGCCCGTCTTGAACACCACGAGCGTCGCGTCGAGCACCGTCCCCAGCACGAGCAGCGCCAGGCACGCGCTGCCGAGCAGCGCCCCTGTCGTGAGGGCGGCCTCCCGCAGCCGCTCCGTCGTCCGTCCCATCACGTCCCCCGGTCGTCCTGTCCTGCGCGTGCGCCGTCTCGCCCGGCCCCGGTCTCCCGGCTCAGACGGACTGGCTCGTGAAGGACCACACGGGGGTGGCGCCCTTGCCCCGCAGGGAGTCGACGTCGGGCGACCCGCCGGGCAGGGTGATGGCGAAGCACAGGTCGACGGGCTCGCCGGCCTGGCCGTCGGGGCCGGGCTCGAGCGTGAAGGCGCTGGTCGACGAGTCGTCAGCGGCCGTGGTCGGGGTGCCGGTGCCGAGGGGGCTGCTCGTCACCAGCGGGACGCCGCTCTGCGTCGCCGAGTCGAAGGCGGCGTCGCCGCAGGCGTCCCGGGAGACGCCGCTGCGCACCGAGTAGCGCAGCGCGTCGAAGAAGGCCCGGTCCCCGCCGACCTCCATGACCGCCGGGGCGAGGTCGACCGCAGCGCCGACGCTCTCCGGGGCCGCGCGCAGCTGCATCGGGGCGTACACGACGTCCCCGGGCGACAGGGAGGTCGCCTCGAGCGGCGAGAAGACCAGTCCGCCCGCCTCGTCCTGCGTCTCCCGGTCGGTGAAGTCCGCCGCGCCGTCGACGCCGTCCCACACGTTCTGCTGGACCTCGAACATGCTCGCGGCCACGCCGTCCACACCGCCGGCGCCGTTGCCGGAGATGAACTCGGTGTCCGTCCAGGCCGCCAGGGTGGCGACCGACCCGACCCCCAGCACCAGGCCGCCGGAGAGGAGCGCCCGGACGCGGCCACGACGGCGTCGGGGCCGCGGGGCGGCGCTGCTCCAGTGGTACTGGTCCGTGGTGGCGGTGGCCGAGACGGCCGGCGCGATGGTCTCCATAGCAGTGAATCCCCCGTGGTGACGGCTCGGGGGACTCTCCCCCGAGGGCGCCGTCCGAGGAGGTCTCGGCACGCGGGGAGCAGGGGTGTGGTCGTTGAAAGATGGATATCCGCCGATCGGCGGAGAGCAGATGTCAGGTCACGAGGTCGAGCAGGCCCCGGAGCGCGGGGATGAGTGCGGGGATCAGGGCCGCGACGAGGCCCAGCACGAGCAGGAGCGCCAGCACGCGCACCCCTCGCGCCGGGCCGCCGTCGGGGTCGCGCAGCGAGCGCAGGACCACGACGTCAGTGAGCGCTCTCGAGGTTGCCCGGGAAGTGGCCCGTGACCTTGCGGAAGTACAGCGCCGCGTTGCGGCGGAAGACCAGCCTGCCGGCGCCGATCACCGCGCCGGACACGACCGCCCACGCGATGGCCTCGCCCCACGAGGTCTCGTCCGACTCGGGGTTGACGGGCGGCTCGTTCCCGACGGCCGTGCGCCACACCGCGGTCAGGACCCTGTTGGCGAGGAGCCCCGAGGCGATGGCACCGCCCGACCCGACCAGCTTCCAGATGGCGTCTCCCATGGACGACAGCCTGCCGTCGCCGTGTCGGGGGGGCAAGCGCGGGGGGCGCATGACGGAGGGTCCCCTGCGCTGACCCGGAGTAGCCAGACGTCCGTGCCTCGGGGGACGATCTGCGCAGACCGCGGTCCGGCGGTCGAGTGGCTCGTCCGCGGTCGACGGCCGGGGGCGGTGAGCGCGCCGCAGCGGCACCCGCCGCGGCGCAGGGGGAGGAGCTCGCATGAAGGTGTTCCGCTGCGGAGACGTCGTCCCCGGGTGCACGAGGGAGCTCGAGGCCGGCGACGAGCAGGAGCTGCTGCGCGCCGTCGGGGAGCACGCGCGCGCCGACCACGGCACCGAGCTCGACGACGCCGCGCTGTCCGCCGTCAGGGCGCAGGTGCGCTCGACATGACGCCCGCGAGCGCCGCTCCGCCATCCCCCGCCCCGGCCCCGGTCTCGGCCTCCGGCGCGCTGGCCGCGGTGCTCGCCCGTCCCGACCTGCTGGGCTGCGCGGTGCAGCCGCTGGTGGACCTCGAGCGCGCGGTCGTCGCCGGGTACGAGGTCCTCGCGCGCCCGGCGCCCCACCTGGGGGTCGGTCCGGCCCCGCTCTTCGCCGTCGCCGCGCAGGAGCCCTGCCTCCTGGAGACCCTGCACGTCCTGGCCCTGCGGACCGCCCGCCCCCTGCTGGCGGGGCTCCCGCCGAACACCTTCCTGACGGTCAACGTCGACGCCAGGGCGCTCGTCGCCCCGGGGGTGCTCGCGGAGCTGCTGGCCTGGGGAGACCTCGGCGGACTCGTCGTCGAGGTCCTGGAGGAGCGGTGGCCGGACGACCACGGGGCGGTGATCGCCGCGCTCGACGCCCTGCGCGCAGCCGGCGCGCTCGTCGCCCTCGACGACGTCGGGGCGGCCTGGGCCGGCCTCTCGCGGGTGCTCGAGGTCAGGCCGTCCTTCGTCAAGCTGGACCGCCACCTCGTCGCCCGGCTCGGCGTCGACCCGGCGGTCGAGGCGACGGTGCGCGCGGTCGGCGACATGGCCGACACCCTCGACGCCTGGGTCTGCCTCGAGGGCGTCGAGACCCGCGACCAGCTGGCCGCGGCGACCCGGCTCGGGGTGCCGCTGGCCCAGGGGTACCTCCTCGGCCGCCCGGCGACGGCGTGGCCGCAGCCCGACCTCGCGGTGGTGCGGGAGCTGCGGCGCTCGGCCGAGCCCGGCGCCGGCCTGGCGGGGCTGGTGCGCGCGCCCGGGGCCGACGACCTCGAGGTCGACGACCGCGGCCGCCCGGTGTCGGTGGGCGCGCCGCTGCCCGACGGGCTCGCCTCGCGCCACCCGGTCACCGCCCTGGGACTGCGCACCGCCCCCCACGAGGCGCTGACCCGGGCGATGGCGCGCCCCGCGCGGGACCGCTTCGCCCCCCTGGTCGTCACGGCGGCCGACGGGCGGGCCGTCGGGCTCGTGCACGTCGACGTCCTGGCCGCTGCGGTGGCCACCGCGGCGGCCGCCGCGCCCGGGGCGGGCTGAGCCCCTCCGTCGTCCTCGTCGGTCCGGGTCCTCGACCCGGGTCCCGTCGAGCCCGGCCGGCACCCGGTCTAGGCTCCCCGCGAACGACAGGGGAGCGCCGTGGGGCGCTGAGAGTGCGGCGACAGCCGCAGACCCTCGAACCTGACCCGGCTCGCACCGGCGTAGGGAGTCGGGCTCGTCCACGTCCGCGCGTGCGGACGCGGTCCCCCTCGTGCACCGCACGGGAGGAGCACCACCATGACCAGCACCTCGCGCACCACCCCGACCGGCGCCGCCGGCCGCAGCCGCACCCACTGGCGGGTCGTCGACATCGTCGTCTGCGCCGTCGTCGGCGTGGCCGCCGGCGTCGCCCTGTGGGCCTTCGGCATCGCGTACCGGCCGCTGGCCGAGGGACTCGCCTTCCTCGCGCCGCTCTCGGCCGTCCTCAACGGCGGGTTCCTGTTCCCCGCCCTCCTCGGGGGCCTGGTCGTGCGCCGCCCGGGGGCGGCCCTGTTCGCCGAGGTCCTCGCTGGCCTGACGTCCATGCTGATCGGCACGGAGTGGGGCGTGCCCGTGCTGGTCTGGGCCGTCGTGCAGGGTCTGGCGGCCGAGCTCGGGTTCGCCGTCCTCGGCTACCGGCGCTGGGGCCTTCCCGCGGCTCTGCTCTCGGGCGCCTGCGCGGGCCTGGCCGTGGGCCTGATGGACACGACGTTCTACTACCCGGCGTGGGAGTCCGGCTACAAGCTCCTCTACGTCCTCTTCTCCGTCCCCTCGGGGATCGTGCTCGCCGGCCTGCTCGCCCACCTCGTCGTGCGCGCGCTCGCACGCACCGGAGCCCTGTCGGGCTTCGCCTCGGGCCGCTCCGGCGAGCGGGTCTGAGCGCGGTGCCCGCCCGTCCTCCGGCCCGGCGGGCGCCCGCGCGCGCGTCCCGGGGCGGCGGGGACCGGGCGGGCGCCGGTTCTCCGTCCGGCGCCCCACCCGTCGGCGTGCTCGCGCGGGGCTGGTCCTGGCGCCACGGCGGCCGGCGGGCGCAGGCGGTCGCCGGGCTGGACCTCGAGGTCGAGCCGGGCGAGCGCGTGCTGCTGCTCGGCCCCTCCGGGTCGGGGAAGTCGACGCTGCTGGCCGGGCTGGTCGGCGTCCTGCCCGAGGGCGACGCCGAGGACGGCGAGTCGGCGGGCGAGCTGCTGGTCGGCGGCGCCCCGGCCGGTGCGCGCCGGGGGCGCGCCGGCCTCGTGCTCCAGGACCCGGAGAGCCAGGTCGTGCTCGCGCGCGTCGGGGACGACGTCGCCTTCGGCCCCGAGAACCTCGAGGTGCCCCGCGAGGAGATCTGGCCGCGGGTGCGCGCCGCCCTGGACGCCGTCGGCCTGGACGTGCCGCTCGACCACCCGACCGCCGCGCTGTCGGGCGGGCAGAAGCAGCGCCTGGCCCTGGCCGGCGTGCTCGCCATGCGCCCGGGCCTGGTGCTGCTCGACGAGCCGACCGCCAACCTCGACCCCGCCGGCGTGGTGGAGGTGCGCGACGCCGTCGTCCGCGCGCTGGACGCGACCGGGGCGACGCTCGTCGTCGTCGAGCACCGGGTGGCCGTGTGGGCCGACGTCGTCGACCGCGTCGTCGTGCTCGGGCGCCCGGGGGACGAGGGCGGGGACGGCGCTGCGGTCGTGGCCGACGGGCCGCCGGAGCAGGTGCTCGCGGCGCACGGGGACGACCTGGCGGCGCGGGGGGTCTGGGTCCCGCCGCGCTTCCGCACCCGCCCGCTGGTCCCGGCCTGGCGAGCCCCGACCCCGGGGGAGGACCTGCTGGCGGCGCGGGAGCTCGCCTGCGCGCGACCGGGAGGTCCCGTCGCGGTCCGCTCGGCCGACCTCGTCCTGCCCGCGGCGTCCTGCACCGCCCTGACCGGCGCCAACGGGGCGGGCAAGACGACGCTGGCCCTCACGCTGGCCGGCCTGCTGGAGCCCGTCGGCGGCGCGGTCGTGGCCACCGGCGCGCTCGCCGACGGCCTCGGGCCCTCGCCGTGGCGCTGGCGCTCGCGCGACCTGCTGCGGCGCGTCGGCACGGTGTTCCAGGACCCGGAGCACCAGCTGGTGGCCGCCACCGTCGAGGACGAGCTCTCGCACGGGCCCCGGCTGCTCGGGCGCCCCGAGGAGGAGGTCCGCCGCCGCACCGCCGAGCTGCTGGAGCGGCTGCGGCTCACCGCGCTCGCGCGGGCGCACCCCTTCACGCTCTCGGGCGGGGAGAAGCGCCGGCTCTCGGTGGCCACCGCGCTCGCCACCGGGCCCCGCGCCGTCGTCCTCGACGAGCCGACCTTCGGCCAGGACGCGCTCACGTGGGCCGAGCTCGTGGAGCTGCTCCGCGAGCTCGTCGACGGCGGGGCCGCGCTGCTCGCCGTCACGCACGACGCCGACCTCGTCGAGGCCCTCGGCGCCCGCACCCACCACCTCGAGCCGCCCGACCCCGCGGTGCCGCTGGCGCCCCGCGGCGACCCGCCGCCGCCGCGCGGCCTCGCCCGCTGGCGGGGGAGACGGTGAGCGCGGGCGCGGCGAGCGGGCGGGGGACGACCGGTGGGGCCCCGACCGGGGCGGGGACGCCGAGCGCCTCGACGCGGGGGACCTCGACGCTGGGCGGCCTCGCCGGCGACGTCCGGTCGACGCCGCTGACGCGCGCCAACCCGCTGGCGACCCTGCTGGGCGGCCTCGTCATCGCCGTCGCACTGCTGCTGACGGTGGACGTCGTCAGCGCGGGCGTCGCGCTCGCGCTCGAGCTGTGCCTGCTGCCGCTGGTCGGGCTCGCCCCCCGGACCCTGCTCGTGCGGCTGCTGCCGGTGCTCGTGGCCAGCGTCCCGGCGGGGCTGGTGACGACCGTGATCGGCCGGGACTCGGGGGAGGTGCTGCTCGGCGCCGGGCCGCTGACGGTCACCGAGGGCTCGCTGGGCCTCGGCGTCGCCATCACGCTGCGCGTGCTCGCGGTCGGGATCCCCGGCGTCGCGCTGCTGGTGGCCACCGACCCCACCGACCTCGCCGACGGGCTCGCGCAGCGGCTGCACCTGCCGCACCGCTTCGTGCTCGGCGGCCTCGCCGGGCTGCGCCTCGTCGGGCTGCTGGTCGCGGAGTGGCGGACGCTCGCGCTGGCCCGCCGCGCCCGGGGGCTGGGCGACGCCGGCGGGCCGCTGGCCGGCACCCGGGTCGTGGCCGGGCAGGTGCTGGCGCTGCTCGTCATCGCCCTTCGCCGCGCGATGCGCCTGGCCCTGGCCATGGAGGCGCGCGGCTTCGGCGTGCCCGGCGCCGGGCGCACGTGGGCGCGCGCGAGCACCCTCGCGCCCCGGGACGCCGGCGTCGTCGCCGTCTGCACGGCCGTGGCGGGCCTCGCCACGGCGACGGCCGTCGTCGCCGGCACCTGGGCGCCGGTCCTGGGCTGAGGCGGTCGGCGGTCGGCGGTCGGCGGTCGGCGGCCGACTGGCGACGGCGGGGCGGTCGGACGGGGCGTCCGGGAGGCGGCGGTCGGAGGGTGCGGAGCGGAGCGGAGCGGGGCGGGGTGACCCGCGTCACACACCGGAAACACGGCGTCACCGCCGGGAGACACGGCTCGTGCACTGTCCACGACGTCAGACCGGCAGGACCGCAGGAGGACCCCGTGAGCGCCATGACCGTCACCCCCGCCCTGAGCGCCGACCGCCGCGCCGCTCGCACCCTCGCCCAGGGGACCCACCCCGCCGGGGCGGGCCGCACCCGCCGCAGCCGCGCGACCCCTCGCCGCACCGCTCCCGCGCCCCTGCCGGTCGAGGACGGCCTCGCGCTGGCCCGCCGCCCCTGGCACCTGCAGCCCACGGGCCCCGGCCTCTCGCCCGCCGCGCTGGGCGAGGACACCCCGCTCGACGTCCTCGCGGGCCTGTCGGCGCGCAGGGGGGCCGAGACGGCGCCGGCGCGGCTGGTGGTGCGCGGTGCCGTCGCCGCCGACCTGCCCGCCCTGGCGGCGCTGCACGGCCGCTGCACGGGCACCACGCTGCTGCAGCGCTACCGCAGCGGTGGTCGCGCGCCGTCGCTGACCGCCCTCACCGAGATGCTGCGCGAGCCCCTGGTGCTGGTGGTCATGTCGGCGCCGCGCCACGTCGTGGCGGTCGCCACCGCGCACGTCGGCGAGCGGCCGAGCGCGGACTTCACGACCGAGATGGGCGTCCTCGTCGAGGACGCGTGGCAGGCCCGCGGCATCGGCCGCGCCCTGGCCGGCCACGTCGGGGCCTCGCTCCGCCACCTCGGCTACGGCCAGGTCGTGACCCGCTCGGCGACGTCCTCGCTGCCGCTGTCCCGCGTCATGGAGGGACTCGGCACCACCCGTCACGTCCTCGCGGTCGACGGCGGCGCGCAGCTGTTGACGCGCCTCGACGTCGACGCCCTGGACGGGCTGGCGGGCGGCGCCGCCCCCGCGGGCTCGGGGGTCGCTGCGCGCTGACCCCGCGCCCCCACACGGGCGAGTCGTCGCCTGATCGCTCTCGGACGGACGGACGGGCGCGGCGCGTCAGCGGGGGCGGAGCACGGCGGTGAGGGCCCGGTGGTCGCTGCCGCCGACGTCGTCGAGCACCGCGGTGACGGCGCGCCAGGCCTCCTCGTCGGCCAGCACGTGGTCGATCGGCGCCGCCAGGGCCGGGGGCAGCGACGCCGGCCACGTGCCGGGCGCGGAGGCCCCGGCCGTCGCCGCGGGGGTGCACCCGGAGCGCTGCACGACGGCGTGGTCGGCGGTGGCGTTGAGGTCGCCCGCCACGACCCCGCCCGGCAGCTGAGCGCACAGCGCGACCGCCGCGGCGGTCTCGGCGCGCCACTCGTCCATGGCGAACAGCCCGGGCACGGCCGGGAGGGTGTGCACGGCCGCGAGCGCCGGGCCGTCGCCGTCCGCGGGGCGCGCCACGACCGCGCCCCCGCGCAGGGGCGGAGCCGGCGACGCCTCGTAGCGCCCGAGGTCGGTGGAGACGAGCAGGTGCGTGGCCGGTCGGACGAACGGGAGCAGGAAGCCCGACAGGCGCGGCTCCAGCAGGTCGCCGGGGACCTCCGAGGGCTCGGTCGACAGCAGCTGGACGGGTCGGCCGGCGCGGCCGAGGCCGTCGGCCACCTCCTGCGCGAGCTCGGCGGGGGTCTCGGAGAGGGCCAGGACCCCGGACCCCCGGCGCAGCGCGAGCGCGACCACCTCGTCGGCGGCGACGCCGCGGGGGCCGACGTTGAGGGTCGTCACGACCAGGTCGCCCGGTCCCGCGGCGCTCGTCGGCCCGGCCGTCGCCGCGGGCGCGGCCCCCGGCGCGGCAGCGCGGACGGCGAGCACCGCGGCGTGCCCCAGCCCGGTGACCAGCAGGCACCCCACCAGCCCGAGCAGCCACCGCGGCCGTCCGCGCGCCGTCCGGCGGCGGCGCCGCTGCACCAGGAGGGCCACGAGCGCGAGCAGGGGGGCCAGCGCCAGGCACGCGGCGCCCGTCAGCGACCGCAGCGTCACCAGCTGCGCCCACGGCGAGGTCATGGACAGGCCCGCCGCGGCGGGGGCCAGCGTGAGGAGGGCGCCGAGGCCGAGGACCACGACGACGGCGGCGCCGAGCCCGTCCAGGACGCGGTCGGCGCGCGGGCGAGGCGCGCCCGGGGGCGGCTCGGCCGCGGGGCCCCGCCGTCTCGAGGCTCTGCGCACACCGGGAGCCTCGCGCACGAGGCCCCGCCCTCGCCCGGCGGGGGAGGGCGGGACCTCGTGCGGGTCGTCCCGGGTGCGGCTCAGGCCGCGGGGACCATGCCGTGCGGGTCGAGGATGAACTTCTGCGCCACGCCGCTGTCGAACTCGGCGTAGCCGCGCGGGGCGTCCTCCAGCGGGATCACCGTGGCGTTCACGGCCTTCGCGATCTGCACCTTGTCGTGCAGGATCGCCGTCATCAGCTGGCGGTTGTAGCGCATGACCGGGCACTGGCCGGTGGTGAACGACAGCGACTTCGCCCACCCGGTGCCCAGGCTCAGCGACAGGGAGCCCTTCTTCGCCGCCTCGTCGACGCCGCCCGGGTCGCCGGTGACGTAGAGCCCCGGGATGCCGAGGGCGCCGCCCGCGGCCGTGATCTCCATGAGCGAGTTGAGCACCGTGGCCGGCGCCTCGGACGAGGAGCCGTCGCCGTGGCCGCGGGCCTCGAAGCCGACGGCGTCGACGCCGCAGTCGACCTCGGGGACGCCGAGGATGCTCTCGATCTGGTCCTTCGGGTCGCCCTTGCTGACGTCGACCGTCTCGCAGCCGAAGCTGCGCGCCTGCTCGAGCCGCCGCTCGTCCAGGTCGGCCACGATCACCGCGGCCGCGCCGAGGAGCTGCGCGCCGACGGCGGCCGCGAGGCCGACCGGGCCCGCGCCGGCGATGTAGACGGTCGAGCCGGGCTTCACGCCCGCCGTCACCGCGCCGTGGAAGCCCGTCGGGAAGATGTCCGACAGCATCGTGAGGTCGCGGATCTTCTCGAGCGCCTGGTCGCGGTCGGGGAAGGGCAGCAGGTTCCAGTCCGCGTAGGGGACGAGGACGTAGTCGGCCTGCCCGCCGACCCAGCCGCCCATGTCCACGTAGCCGTAGGCGGACCCGGGGCGGTCGGGGTTGACGTTCAGGCAGATGCCGGTCTTGCCCTCCTTGCAGTTGCGGCAGCGGCCGCAGGCGATGTTGAAGGGGACCGAGCAGAGGTCGCCCTTCTTGATGAACTCCACGCCCGGGCCGGTCTCGACGACCTCGCCGGTGATCTCGTGGCCGAGGACGAGCCCCTCCGGCGCCGTCGTGCGCCCGCGGACCATGTGCTGGTCGCTGCCGCAGATGTTGCTCGTGACGACCTTGAGGATCGCCGCGTGCGGCAGCTGCCGTCCGACGTTGGCGGGGTTGACGCCGGGGCCGTCCTGTAGCTCGAACGTCGGGTAGGGGATCTCGCCGACCTCGACCTTCCCCGGTCCCCGGTACGTGACTGCGCGGTTGCCTGCCATGACGGACCTCCTGGGAGAGCTGCCGGTCGCGTCGTCGCGACCGGTGGAGCGATCCTGCCCACCGCTCCCGGCGCGCTGTCAACCGCTCGGGGGCGGTGCGCTCGCTCGGGCCCCGCCGGCGGACGGCCGGGGCCGCGTCAGCGCCGGCGCCGGCGCCACCACGGCCGCGGCGGCGGGTCCGGGGGCGCCGGGGCGGGGCGGGGCGGGTTGGCGGCCCGCCACCGCTCGAGCTGGACCTCGAGGTCGAGCGGGCCGACGGCGAGCGGCGGACCGGACACCGGGCGCAGGTAGGCGTCGCGCAGCCGGCCGTTGAAGTCGGCGACGAGCTCGCGGACAGCCTCCTCGGAGCGCAGCTCGGGGACCTCGGCGCGCAGCGCCGCCCGCTCGCGCCGCAGCGCGAGGCCGACCGGCATCGCCGCGGACAGGTCGGCGCCCTCGCGCTCGGCCCAGTCGAGGACCCACTGGTGGCTGCTGCGCTGCCGGTGCAGGTCCGGGATGGGCCTGCCCTCCAGGCGCAGGCCGGTGAAGGCGCCGCGCTGCTGGGCGTCGCGGATCTGCTGCTCCACCCAGTCCGTCACCGGGACGTCGTGGGGCCGCCTGCGCCGGTCGTCCACCAGCCCTCCTCGCCTCGCCCGCCGTGCGCCTCCCATGCTGCGGCACGCGTCGTCGCGCCCGCCCACCGGGCGGTGCGCCCGTCCCGCTGCGCGGCCCGGGCGGGGGCGCTCCACACTCGGGCCATGTTCTTCTTCTTCAGCAACCGCCTGGGCTGCCTGGGCTCTCTCCTGATCTCCGCGCTCCTGACCGGGGTGCTCCTCCTCATCCTCCTGTGACCTCCCCGGAGGCGGCGGGCCCCCGGAGCCCGGGCGCGGACGGGCGCGACGGCGACGACCGCTCGACCCTGCGCGCGGACTGCTCGCGCTGCGTCGGCCTGTGCTGCGTGGCCCCCGCCTTCGCGGCCTCCGCCGACTTCGCGATCGACAAGCCGGCCGGGGTCGCCTGCCCGAACCTGCGAGGCGACGCCCGCTGCGGCATCCACGACCGGCTGCGGCCCGAGGGCTTCCCGGGATGCGTCGTCTTCGACTGCTTCGGCGCGGGCCAGCACGTCGTCAGCCTGGTCCTCGGTGAGCCCCGGGCCGCGCGCTCCCCGCGGGAGACCGCGGCGATGCACGCCGCCCTCGCGCCGGGCCGCTCGCTGCTGGAGGTCCTGCACCACCTCGCCGAGGCGGTGGCGCTCGCCGACGCCCACCGGGGCGGGGGCGCCGACGTCGAGGCCCTGCGGTCCCGGCTGCGCGCGGCGCGCGCCCGCGCGCGGGCCGCCCTCGAGCTCGACGCGCCGGGGCTCGCGGCCCTGGACGTCGGGGCGCTGCGGGCCGACGTCGGTCCGCTGCTGGTGCGCACCAGCTCGGTGGTGCGCGCCGGCGTCCGGTCCGGCGCCCGGCGCCGTCCCCCGCGCGTCGGCCCGCACGCCGACCTCGCCGGGGCGCGTCTGCGCGACGCCGACCTGCGGGGCGCCGACCTGCGCGGGGCGCTCCTGCTCGGCGCCGACCTGCGCGGTGCCGACCTCTCGCGGGCCGACCTGCTGGGGGCGGACCTGCGCGGCGCCGACGTGCGCGGGGCGCGCCTGGCCGGGGCGCTGTTCCTGACCCGGCCGCAGCTGGAGGCGGCGAGCGGCGACCGGGCGACGACCGTGCCGGACGTCCTCGGCCGGCCCGCGCACTGGCACGCTGCGCGCTGACGTCCTCCCGCACGGACGCCCATCGGCGAGGGGCCGGCCCGCACCGGCCCGAGGAGGTGCCCCGCGCATGAGCTCCCCCACCGGTCACGACGACGTCGCCGTCCCGCACGAGGACCCGCACAACGACGTCGCGACGACGGCCCTGGTCCTCGGCGTGCTGTCCGTCGTCTTCTCCGTCCTCACCGGCGTGCCGGCCCTGGTGGCCGGCCTGGTGGGCCTGGTCCGCTCGCGGAGCCGGGGCACCGGGGCCGTGCGCTCGGGGGCGGCGGTGCTGCTGGGCGCGGGGTCGGTCGTCGTCGCGGTGCTCGCGGTCCAGGCGCTGGCGCCCGTGTGGGGCACCGTGCAGGCGGTCGGGGAGGTGCCCGCCGAGGACGTCCTCGTCTCGGGGAGCCCGCAGGCCCGCGCCGGGGTCGCGGAGGCGACCGAGGTCGTCGAGGAGCTCGGCGTCGACCCCTCCTCCCTCGACTGCGGCTCGCCCTCACCCGGTCTCGAGGTGGTCCTCACCTGCACCGGTCAGAGCGCGAGCGGGGAGCCCGTCGACCTCACCGGGTCGTGCCCGGCCTCCGTCCTGACCGGCGAGGCCGTGTGCACCGTCGACGTGGTCGGCCCGGAGGGCGCGCAGGAGCGCGAGGTGCGGGTGGTCCTGCGCGACGGCGTCCCCGAGGCCGAGCTGCTGCCCCGGTGAGGCGCGCGGCCCCGGTCGTCGACGCTCCGGGGGCGACGTGAGGCGCTGGAGGTGCTATACAAGGCGCGTCGTCCAGTTTCGTGTGTCGTGTCAACCACGCTCGCGGTAACGAGGCGGCGGTGAGAACGAGGTCCCGACAGGAGGGTCCGAGGCGCCGTCGCTTGGGTCGGCCGGTCGCGCACGGTGTGCGACCGACACCCGTGAAGGAAGTGGTGGTCACATGGCACAGGGAACCGTGAAGTGGTTCAACCCGGAGAAGGGCTTCGGCTTCATCTCGCCGAGCGACGGCAGCGCTGACGTCTTCGTGCACCACAGCGAGATCGACATGCAGGGCTACCGCACCCTCGACGAGGGCCAGGCCGTGGAGTTCGAGGTCGGTCAGGGCCAGAAGGGCCCCCAGGCCCAGGGCGTCCGCGCCCTCTGAGCCTTCCCGCCTCGTGAGCCCGGGTGAGTTCCGACTCTCCGGCACCACGTAGTCGCAGGAACTCCAAGAGCCCGCTTCCCCCTCGGGGGAGGCGGGCTCTTGCACGTCCGTAGCCCGACGCCGCGGGGCTCGCGGACGCGCCCCGCTCGCGAGAGCTGCCCCGCGGTCGGCGTCAGCGCGTCGCCGCGGACCGCTCGCGGTGGCGGTGGGGCGCTGGCACGGTGAGCCCATGGCCACGCCCCCGCTGCCCGACGACGTCGCCGAGCTCCTCGCCCGGCCCAACCCCGCGGTCATGGCGACCGTGGCCGCCGACGGCCGGCCGGTGACCGTGGCCACCTGGTACCTGGTCGAGGACGACGGCCGCGTGCTGCTGGGGCTCGACGCGGGCCGGGCCCGGCTGGACCACCTGCGCCGCGACGGCCGCGTCTCCCTGACGGCGCTGGCCGAGGGCGACTGGTACACCCACGTCAGCGTCCAGGGGCGCGTCGTCTCGATCGAGGACGACGAGGGCCTCGCCGGCATCGACCGGCTCTCCCGGCACTACACCGGGGAGGACTACCCGGCACGGGACCGCCCGCGCGTCCTCGTCCGCGTCGAGGTGGAGCGCTGGCACGGCTGGGGCGCGGCCGCCCAGGGGTGAGCCCCGCCCGCGCGACGCCGAGGAGCACGTCGGTCCCGGCGACGCGCGGGTCCGCCAGGATGGCCCCGTGGTCAGCGCCGACGTCCCCGAGCCGCACGTGGTGGTCTCCACCGACGGCACCCGCATCGCCAGCTACGTCTGGGAGCCCGAGGAGGGCTCCGGCGAGGACGCCCCCGTCGTCGTCGCCGTGCACGGCTTCGCCTCGAGCGCGGCCGCGAACTTCGCGCAGACGGGGTGGACCCGCGACCTGCCCCGCGCGGGCTTCCGGGTCATCGCGCTCGACCAGCGCGGGCACGGCGCCAGCGACACCCCGCACGACCCGGCCCGCTACAGCCTTGACCTGCTCGTCGACGACGTCGTCGCCGTCCTGGACGCCCACGGGGTCGCCAGCGCGCACTACGTCGGCTACTCCCTCGGCGCGCGCGTCGGCTGGCGGGCGGCCGTCCAGGTGCCGGATCGGGTCCTGTCCGCCGTCCTCGGGGGCGTCCCGGACGGCGAGCCGCTGGAGCGCTTCGACGTCGAGCAGGCCCGCGCCCACGTCGAGGACGGCGCGGAGGTCACCGACCGGATCACCAGCGCCTACCTGACGATGGCCGACTCGGTGGCCGGCAACGACGTGCGAGCGCTCATCAGCCTCGTCGAGGGGATGCACGGCAGCGGTGGCATCGACCCCGCCGAGCCCCCGCAGCAGCCCGTGCTCCTCGCCACGGGCAGCGAGGACGGGATCCTCGAGCGCTCGCGGCGACTGGCCGCCGCCGTCCCCGAGGGGTCGTTCTTCGAGGTGCCCGGACGGCACCACTTCAACGCGCCCACCTCGCGGCACCTGCGCACCGCGGCCATCGACTTCCTCACCGACGTCCCGGACCGGGCGCCGCGGGCTCGGCCGGTGCCCCTGGACCTCGCGCGCTCGTGGCTGCTCGTGCCGGCCACGGGCGACGTCGACGCGGCCGCGCGCTCGGGGTGCGACGCGCTCGTCCTCGACCTCGAGGACGCCGTCGACGGCACGCGCAAGGAGGAGGCGCGCGACGCGGCGGTGGCGTGGCTGTCCGGTGGCGGGCCCTCCGGGGGCGGCCGGGCGTGGGTGCGGGTCAACGGGCGCGCCACCGAGCACTGGTCGCGCGACGTCGACGCCCTGCGCGGGCTGCCCGGCCTCGTCGGCGTCGTGCTGTCCAAGACCGAGTCCGGGACCCAGGTCACCGAGACCGCCGACCGGCTCGGCGGGGAGGTGCCGGTCGTCGCGCTCGTGGAGTCCGCCCTGGGGGTCGAGGAGGCCGTCTCCATCGCCCGGGCCCGCGGCTGCGTGCGCCTGGCCTTCGGCAGCCAGGACTACCGGCTCGACACGGCCACCGCCGACACCCAGGTGGCCATGGGCTACCCGCGTTCGCGGCTCGTCGTGGCCAGCCGGATCGGCGGGCTGCCCGCGCCCGTGGACGGCCCCACCACGGGCGGCGGCCGCTCCGGGCTGCGCGAGGCCTGCGACCTCGCGATGGACCTGGGCCTGCGCGGCAAGCTCTGCCTGGACCCGGGCGACGCCGGCGTGCTCAACGAGGCGCTGAGCCCCACGCGCACCGACGTCGCCTGGGCCCGCGGGTTCCTCGCCGACTTCGCCGCCCGCGGCCGCGTGGTGCGCGACAGCGGCGACCTGCCCCGCCTGGGCCGCGCCGAGCGCCTGGACCTGCTCGCCCGCGCCTACGGCGTCGAGCCGGGCTGACCCGAGCCCCTCTGCGCCCGGCGCGGGCCGGTCGCTGGCAGGGCCGGGGCGCGGGTCTCGGGGGAGCAGCGCCGGCGGGTCAGGGCTCGCGGCGGGCCCGGGCTCGTCGCTTCCCCTCGTGCATCGCGGCGGCGCGCGGCGAGGGGATCGCGCGGCCCTCCGCCACCAGGTCCTGCGGCACCGGCTGCGGGGCGGGCAGCGACTCCCGCCACGGGTCGCCGTCGCCGAGCAGGCGGGCGGCGTCGCGCAGGGTCGGCCGGCCGGGGACGACGTCGTCGAGCGCGTCCCAGGCGACGGGGACGGACACGGGCGCGCCGGGGCGGATGCGCGGGCCGTACGCGCACGCCAGCGTGCCGCCCCCGGCGCGGGTCGGGTCGAGGTAGACGCGCCCCCGCCGGTCGGCGAGGAGGAAGGCCGTCGTCGTGGCCGCCGGGTCCAGCCGCTCGGCGCGTGCGGCCAGGGCCCGGGTCGCGGCCGCGGCGTCCTCGACGGCGACGTCCCGGACCGGGACGACGACGTGCAGCCCCTTCGCGCCGCTCGTCTTCACGGCACCGCGCAGTCCGGCGTCGTCCAGGGCCCGGCGCACGAGGCGGGCCGCGGCGACGACCGCCGCGAAGGGCGCGCCCTCGGGCGGGTCGAGGTCGAGCACCAGGCGGCTGGCGCGCCCCTCGCCGTCGAGCACCGCGGGGTGCAGCTCCACCGCCCGCTGCCCGGCCAACCACACCAGCGTGCGGAGGTCGTCGGCGACCGGGTAGCGGACGGTGCGGTGCGAGGCCTCGGACCAGACCTCCCGGACGGGGATCCAGGACGGCGCGGAGGCCGGCAGGTTCTTCTGGACGAACGGGCGCTGCCGGGGCCGGACCCGCACCACGGTCAGGGGCCGGCCCGCGAGCTCGGGCAGCAGCCGGTCGGCCAGGGCCTCGACGTGGGCGACGAGGTCGCGCTTGGTCGCCTCTGCGCCGTCGAAGAGCTCGTCGTCGAGGTGCGCCAGCTCCACGCCCTCGTGGACCTCCACGGCGCCCGCGTCCCTGACCACGACGGCAGTCTGCGCGGCGCTCGCGCGCCCGGCCCGCCGAGGCGGACGCGTCCTCGCCCGGTCGTCGGGCGCGGGCGTCAGCGCCGGGGGCCGAGGGAGCGCGCGGTGGCGGCGCCGCGGGCGACCCAGTCGCCGAGCGCATCGTCGTCCTCCAGGACCTCCGGACGCACGAGCACCCACCCGCGGGTGGGGCGTCCGCGCATGACGACGGGCTCGACGCCGGCCCGTTCGAGCAGCTCCTCGGCCGCGTCGGCGCCGGCGCGCACCATGAGCTCGCCGCGCCCGGTGACGGCCAGCGCCATGCGACCGCCCAGCAGGAGGGCGAGGCCGCCGAACATGCGCCGCTCGGCGCGGTCGGGCTCGCGCGCCAGCAGGGCGCGCACGCGCTCGGCGAGGTCGTCGTCGTCCGCCACGCGGTGAGTCTGGCGCCTCCGGCGCCACCCGTGGGAGCTCCTGCGCCGGCGGTCGGGCGCCGGTGGGGGGCGCAGCTCCCGGGTGCTGGCCAACGGACCCCCTGCGGTGCTATGCATAGCACTACTAGGTATCACGACGCGGAGCGCGGGAGGTCGGAGTGCACATCGACAAGGAGCTGGTGGCGGCCTCGGCGTCCCCGCTGGTGCTCACGATCCTCGGCGAGGGGGAGAGCTACGGGTACGCGCTGCTCCGACGCGTGCGCGAGGTCTCCGGCGGCGACATGGAGTGGAGCGACGGGATGCTCTACCCGCTGCTCCACCGGCTCGAGCGGCTCGGGTGGGTGACCACCGACTGGCGCACCCCGCCGGGGGAGCGGCGTCGCAAGTACTACGCCATCACCGACGACGGTCGCGCCGCCCTCGCGGAGCAGCGCCGGCAGTGGGGCGCCGTCGTCCGCGCGCTGGACGGGGTGTGGAAGCAGGCGCCGTCCCTGCCCGCGGCCGGGTCGCTGCCCCCGCTCGGGCCCGCTCTCGGCGGCGCGTGATGGGTCTTCCCGAGGTCGACAGCACCGAGGCGCGCATCGCCGAGTGGCGCGCCCACGTCGGGCGCTCCCCGGCGGTCGCCACCGCGGACGTCGAGGAGCTCGAGGCCCACCTGCGCGACTCGGTCGAGGACCTGCGCGCGGTCGGGCTCGACGCCGACGAGGCCTTCCTCGTGGCCGTGCGGCGCCTCGGCGCCCTCGACGGGCTGTCCGCCGAGTACGCCCGCGAGCACAGCGACCGGCTCTGGAAGCAGCTCGTGCTGGCACCGGCCGCCGACGACGGGCGACCGCGCGGGCGCCTGCGGCAGGCGGTGCTCCTCGCCGTCGGCGCCGGGGCGGCCGTGCAGGTGCCCCGGCTGCTCGGTGCCGCGCCCGAGCGGCCCGCGGACCTGGTCGTCCACGTCCTGCTCGTCCTGCTCTTCCTCCTCGCCTTCGTCGGCCTGCGCGGCGGCGACGGGCCGGGAGGCGGGCGGGGGGACGGACGGGGCGACGGGCGCCGGCTCGGCGCCCGCGGCTGGCTCGCCGCCGCCGCGCCCTTCGCGCTCGGCGCCGCCGTGGCGGTCGCCTCGCCGTGGGCCGAGGGCTCCTCGACCGAGCTGCTCGTCGCGCTGCACCTGCCGGTCGTCCTGTGGTTCGCCGTCGGGCACGCCCTCGTGGGCGGGGACTGGCGCTCGCCGTCGCGGCGCATGGACGTCGTGCGCTTCACGGGGGAGTGGGTCGTCTACTACGCCCTCATCGCCCTCGGCGGGGTGGTGCTCGTCGGGCTGACGGTGCTGCTCCTGCAGCCGGCGGGGGATCAGGTCGTCGAGCAGGTCCTGGCGTGGCTGGTGCCCTCCGGGGCCGCCGGCGCGGTCGTCGTCGCCGCCTGGCTCGTCGAGGCCAAGCAGTCGGTCGTCGAGAACATGGCCCCGGTGCTCACCGCCGTCTTCACCCCGCTCTTCGCGCTCGTGCTGACGGCGTCCGCCGTCGTGTACGCGCTGACGGGGCTGGCGGCCGGCTTCGACCGCGACCTCCTGCTCGGCTTCGACCTGCTGCTCGTCGTCGTCCTGGGGCTGGTCCTCTACTCGCTGTCCGCGCAGGAGCCCTCGCGCCGTCCCGGGGCGCTGGACTGGGCCCAGCTGGCCGCCGTGGTCAGCGCGCTGGTGCTCGACGCCCTCGTGCTCGTGGCGCTGCTCGGACGGGTCGGCGACCTCGGCTGGACGCCGAACCGCGTCGCCGCGCTGGGTCTGAACGCGGTCCTGCTCGTCGACCTCGTCGTCGCCGCGGTGCTGGCCGTCCGCTTCCTGGCCGGCCGTACGCGCGCCGACCGGCTGGCGCGGTGGCAGACGACCTACCTGCCCGTGCTCGGCGGGTGGGCGGCCGTCGTCGTGCTGGCCCTGCCCCCGCTGTTCGGCTACCGCTGACGCCGGGGCCGGCGACCTCGAGGTCGCCGGTGACCGGCGCCCGTCACGCCCCGGAGGGTCCCCGGTCCCGGCCGTCCCGCTCCGCCAGGAGGCGGCGCGGGGCGCGGGCGCGCCAGGCGTCCTCGACGAGCTCGGCGAGCAGGTCGTCGCCGACGCGCGCCAGCCGCACGAGCACCACCGGGGAGCCGTCGAGGTGCGGCGTGGTGAGCAGGGCCCGCGGCTCCTCGGCGAGCAGGGCCTGCTTCACGCCCTCGTCGGCGACCCGGACGCCGAGCAGCGGCTCGTCCTCGGGGGGCGCCCCCGGCCCGAGGTGCTCCCGGTCGACCGCCGTCAGGGGCCTGTCCCAGACGAACGCCCGTCCCCCGACGCGCCACGACGGCCGGCCGCCGTAGGAGGGGTGCACCTCGGTGCCCGGCAGCGCGGCGACGAGCCGCCGCACGTCGTCCCACGTCGCCATGACCGCGAGTGTGCCGCGGCGGTGACGACGACGGCACGGATCGGCACGGGCTGCGGGGCTGCGGGGCTGCGGGGCTGCGGGGCTGCGGGGCTGCGGGGCTGCGGGGCTGCGCGGCGCAGGGGGGCCACGCCCCGGGCGGGCGGGCCCTCACCCGTCCAGCCAGCGGTTCCAGCGCATGGCGAGCGCGCGCTCCAGCGCGGCGAGGACGCCGGCGACCACCAGGACGGAGTCGGCCGGCCCCGGCAGCTCCCAGCCCACGACGGGCTCGGCGCCGAGCAGGCCCGCGGCGCCGTCGACCCAGCCGGGCACCTGCGTGACCAGGGCGACGGCGAGCACGACCCACGACAGCGCGGCGAGGGCCCTCGCCAGCCGCGGGCGCCGTCGGCCGAGGTCGGCCCGCCACGCCTCGCCCGTCCCGGGCAGGGGCCGCATCTGCTCCTCGCGCCCCTCGACGACGAGGTGGGCGCGGCGCATGCCGAAGGTGGACAGCCGGGCGTCGAGGTGGGCTCCGCCGGGGAGGGCGAAGCGCGCCCGCGAGCGGCGCTCGTCCACGCGCACCCCGTCGCGGTACAGGCCCACGCGCTCCTGCCAGTCGAAGAAGTCGACGTCGACCGTCCACGTCGAGCCGGCGTGCTCGACCTCGTACGCCCCGCGCCACAGGGCCTGCCAGCCGCGGACGGGCTCGAGGCGCTCCGGGCAGCGAGGCCGGCTCATCGCGGCTCCTCCTGGGGTCGTCGCGCGGGGGCCGGGGGGCGTCCTGCCGCCCCTCCGGCGGGCGGGTGCGCGGGTGGGCCGGCGCGGCCCGGAGTCTTCCGCACCCGCGCGCCGAGGGGGAGGCCCGCGCCGCGGCGGACGTCGAGGGGTGACGCGGACCTCGGTCTCGGCGTCGACGCCCCCCCGGCACCGCGCGGGCGCCGGGCGCCCCCGGGCGGAGCCCGCCTCTGCCGGCCTGCGGGTCGCGACGACCGCACCGCCGGCCATCCCGCCCGTCCCGCGCGCCGCCCCGCTGACCGCCGCGGAGCGCTCGCCCGTGCCCGACGTCGCCCGCGGGGTGGCGCTGCTGGGCATCGCGCTCGCGAACAGCACCTCCCACGTCACCGACCGGGTGCTGGGGCCGGGCTTCCGCCCCGTCGACGGCACCGGGGCCGACCGCGCGACCGACGGCGTCGTGGGCCTGCTCGTCGACAACCGCGCGTTCCCGATGTTCACGCTCCTCGTGGCGCACGGCCTCGCCGTGGTGGTGCGGCGCTCGGCCGAGCGGGGCGCGCCCTGGCCGCAGGCCCGGTCCCTGCTGCTGCGGCGGTCGCTGTGGCTCGGCGCCTTCGGGCTGGCGCACCTCGTCCTGCTGCTCGAGGGCGACGTCCTGCTCACGTACGGGCTGCTCGACCTGGCCCTCGTGCTCCTCGTGCGGGCGTCCGACCGGGTGCTGCTCCGGGTCGGGGCCGCGGGCCTGCTGCCGTTCCTCGCCGTCGGCGGGCTCGACGGCGTGGCCCTCGGCGAGGACGGTGCGACCGACGGGCTGCCCCTCGCCCCGGACACCTACCTCGCGTCCTCGGCGACGCGGGCGCTGGGCGCGGTCGTCGTCCTCCTCGGCGGCCCGCTCCTCGTGGTGTGCTTCCCCAGCCCGGCGGTCGTGGGTCTGCTGCTCGCCCGACGCCGCGTCCTCGAGCGCCCCGTCGAGCACCGGGCGCTCCTGCGCCGCCTCGCCGTCGGCGGCTTCGCCCTGAGCGCGCCCGGCGCCGTGCCGCTGGTGCTCGCGTCCGTGCAGGTGCGCGAGGTCGGGCCGGCCGTCGGGTACCTGCTCGGCGTCCTGCACGCCGGGACGGGCCTGGCCGGTGCCGGTGCCGGTGCCGTCGCCCTCGTGGCGCTGGTGGGGTGGCTCGTGGGCGCCCGCCAGGAGCGCGCGACGTCGCAGGGCCGCCCGTGGGCGCCCCGCCGGGCCTGGTGGGTCGCGGCCGCCGTCGGGAAGCGCTCGCTGACGAGCTGCCTCCTGCAGTCCGTGGTCATGGCGCCGCTGCTGGCGCCGTGGGGCGCGGGTCTCGGCGTCGGTGCCGGCACGGCGCTCGTGGCGGCCGTCGGCGTGGCGACGTACGCGCTCACCGCGGTCGTCGCCGTCGCGCTGGAGCGCGCCGGTCGCGCCGGCCCCGCCGAGGTGCTGCTCCGCCGGCTCGTCTACGGGCGCGCCGCGTCGTCCGCCTGAGCCTGCGCGACACCGGTGC
The DNA here is from genome assembly GCF_947495735.1 of uncultured Pseudokineococcus sp. Lineage (GTDB taxonomy): Bacteria > Actinomycetota > Actinomycetes > Actinomycetales > Quadrisphaeraceae > Pseudokineococcus. The sequence goes on along the minus strand of NZ_CANMAA010000013.1, from coordinate 62,025 downwards.
GGTGGACGGCGGCGAAGCGCCCGGGGGTCGTGCCCGTCACCCTCGAGAAGTCGCGGACGAGGTGGGCCTGGTCGGCGTAGCCGAGGTCCGCCGCGATCTCCGCGTGCGTGGTCCCGCCGGCCCGCAGCCGCCCCACGGCCTCGTGGAGGCGTCGGCGCTGGATCAGCCACTTCGGCGTGAGGCCGACCCGCCGGTGCACGAGGCGCTGCAGCGCCCGCTCCGACAGGCCGAACGCCTCGCAGACCTGGGACACGCGCGTCACGTCGGTGCGCTCCTCGACGAAGGCGACCACGCGGTCGACGAGCTCGCCCTCGGCGTCCACGGGCAGGAGGGGGCGCAGCGCGTCGCCGTAGGCCGCCATCGCGGCTGCGTGCGCCGCCGGGTCGAGCGGGTCGGCGGCCATCGCCGTGCGCACCCGCTCGACGAGGGGGCCGGCCGCTGCGCCGAGGACCTCCCCGACGTCGACCGCGCGGTCCGCGTGCTCGGCGAGCGGCCGTCGCGCGAGGAGGTGCCCGGCCGCCGGGGTGCACATGACGCCGACCGCCCAGCCGTCGCCGGCCAGCACCGTCGTGGACAGCCCCGAGGTGACGCCGTAGAAGCGCGCGTAGTCCGGTGTCACGACCAGCAGGCACACGGGGTGCTGCAGCACCTGCTGCGGGGCCTCCTGCCCCGGCGGCACCGACCAGACCGGGATCCAGAAGCGCCGCACCAGGGGCGCCAGGCCCGGGTCGGGGTCGTAGCGGGACATGACGTGGGAGGTGTCCCGCGGGTCCCTGAGGTGGGCCCGCTCGACGAGGTCGGCGCGCGCCGGCGCTCGCGGCGGGGTGCTGTCGGGTTCCATCAAGACCCAGCCTGCTCGCAGTCCCTACGGTCCGGCGGCATGACCACGACGCTGCAGCAGCACCAGTCCGCCGACCGACCTCTCACCGCCGTCCTCGACGCCGTCCCTGCCGGGGGCTGGGAGGCGCCGTCGCCGTGCGAGGGGTGGACCGCCCGCGACGTGGTAGCCCACCTCGTCGACACCCAGCGCGAGCTGTTCGCCACCCACGGGGTGGACCTGGGCGAGGCGCCCGACCTGAGCGCGGACCCGGCCGCGGCGTGGCGGGAGCACGCCCGTCGGGTGGCCGCAGCCCTCGCGGACCCCTCCGTCCCCGCCATCGCCTACGACGGCTGGTTCGGCCCCACGACGCTGGGCGCGACGCTCGAGCAGTTCTACGTCTGGGACATGCTCGTGCACCGCTGGGACGTGGCCCGCGCCGTCGGCGCCGGCTCGACGGGCGGCACCTTCTCCGAGGCCGAGCTGGACCGGGTCGAGGGCGGCGCGGACGGCTTCGGCGAGGCGATCCACGGGGAGGGCGTCTGCCGGCCCGGCGTGGAGGCCCCCGTCGGCGCGCCACGCGAGGTGCGCGTGCTCGCCCGCCTCGGTCGCACCGCCTGAGCCCAGCACGCGAGTCCGGTCGTCGCGCCCGGTCAGCGCTCGTGCGTCGGGTTGAGCACCCGGTCGAGGAAGTCGCGGGTGCGGGCCTCGCGCGGCGCCCCGATGACCTGCGAGGGCGGGCCCTCCTCGACCACGACGCCGCCGTCCATGAACACGACGCGGTCGGCCACCTGACGGGCGAACTCCATCTCGTGGGTCACCACGAGCATGGTCATGCCCTCGTCGGCGAGGTCGCGCATCACCTCGAGGACGTCGCCCACGAGCTCGGGGTCGAGGGCGGAGGTCGGCTCGTCGAAGAGCATGAGGTCGGGCTCCATGCTCAGCGCCCGGGCGATCGCCACGCGCTGCTGCTGGCCCCCGGAGAGCTCGGCGGGATAGGCGTCGCCGCGCTCGCCCAGGCCCACGCGCTCGAGGTTCGCCCGCGCGCGCTCGTCGGCCTCCGCCTTCCCGATCTTCGCCACCTTCCGCTGGGCCACCGTGCAGTTCTCCAGCACGGTGAGGTGGGGGAAGAGGTTGAAGGACTGGAAGACCATGCCGACGTGCCGGCGGACCGCGTCGATGTCGCAGTCCGGGTCGGTGACGTCCGTGCCGCGGACGACGACGCGCCCGCCGCTCGGCTCCTCGAGGAGGTTGACGCAGCGCAGCAGCGTCGACTTGCCGGAGCCCGACGGCCCGATGACGCACACGACCTCGCCGCGGCGGACCTCGAGGTCGATGCCGGTGAGCACCTCGGTCTCGCCGAAGCGCTTGACGAGGCCGTCGAGGACGACGACCGCGTCGTCCTCGCCGCGGGAGGCGCCCGGCGCCTCGAGGGAGCTGCTGGTGCCGGAGGCGCTCATCGCGACCTCGCCGTCCTGGACTCGAGACGCCGCACGACGAAGCCGAGCGGCACGGTGATGATCAGGTAGCAGAGCCCAGCCACGAGGACGGGGGTCAGGCTCCGGTAGTCGTTGAGCGCCGCGCGCCCGAACTGCGCCAGCTCTCGCTCAGCGATCGTCGCGCCGAGCAGGTAGGCGAGCGAGGAGTCCTTCGTCAGCATGATCAGCTCGTTGGTGAGCGGCGGCAGGATGATGCGGAAGGCCTGGGGGATGACGATGGTCAGCGTCGCCCGACCCGCCGACATGCCCAGCGACCGAGCCGCCTCGACCTGCCCCCTCGGGACGGCCTGGATGCCCGCGCGGATGGTCTCCCCGATGTAGGCGGCGCCGACGAGGCCGAGCGCGAGGGTCACGACGACGTAGCGGTTGAGGAAGACGCCGAAGGCCAGCGGGATGCCGTTGCCGATGGCGATGAAGACCAGCAGGGCCGGGAGCCCGCGGAAGAACTCGATGTAGATCGTCGCGAGCCAGCGGTAGGGGGCCACGCTGGACAGCCGCATGAGCGCCAGCACGAGGCCGAGCGCCAGGCCGAAGGTGAAGCCCAGCAGCGTGTAGACGACCGTGTTGACCAGCGCCACGGTCAGCACGTCGGGGAACTGGGCCGCGGCGACCTCGGGGTCGAGGAAGGCGCGGCGGATCTCGCCCCAGTCCGCGACCAGGGCGATGGCGACGAGCGCCGCGACCAGGACGGCGTACTGCACCCCGCGGATGACGCGGGCGCGGCGGCGGGGGCTGCGCAGCAGCTCCCGCAGCCCCGCCCGCGGCGCCGCCGGTCGCGCCGACCCGGCGGACGTCACCGTGACCTCCTGCTGCTCACCGGCCGCGTCAGCTGCCGGTCGGCGCGGCGCTCGCCGCCTCGCCCGGCGCCGCCCCGAACCACGTCGTGTAGATCTCGTCGTAGCTCCCGTCGTCGTCGAGGCGCGCGAGGGTGGCGTCGACCTGCTCGAGCAGCGCGGTGTTGCCCGTGCGGACCCCGATGCCGTACTGCTCGCCGGTGTTGAACTCGGTGGTCACCTCGAGGTCGGGGTTGTCGGCGGCGTAGTCGAGCAGCACGCCGTTGTCGTTGATGGCGGCGTCCACCTGGCCGCTCTCGACCGCGGTGAGGAGCAGCGCGAGGTCCTCGAAGGTGACCAGCTCGGCGCCGGGGATCTGCTCCTCGGCGTAGACGGCGCCGGTCGTGCCGGACTGGACCGCGAGGCGGCGCCCCTCCAGCGCGTCGGCGGAGTCGAGGCCGGAGCCCACGGGGGTGATGAGGGCCTGCGTGGCCTCGAAGTACGGCGTGGAGAAGTCCATGTTCTCCTCGCGCACGTCCGTGATCGTCATGCCGGCGGCCGCGAGGTCGCACTGGCCGGCGTTGAGCGCCTCGCCCGACTGGATGGTCTCGAAGGGGATGTCGATGACCTCCTGCTCCACCCCCAGGTCGGCCGCGATCGCGTCGACGACGTCCACGTCGAAGCCGACGATCTCTCCGCCGTCCTCGAACTGGAAGGGCTCGTAGGGCAGGTGCGTGCACGTCGTCAGCGTCCCGGCCGAGATGAGCTCGACGCCGCCCTCGGTGGTCGCCGGCTCCTCCTCGCTCCCGCAGGCGGCGGCGCCCAGCAGCGCGAGCGCGCTCACGGCGGCGGCGACGGTCGTCCTGGTCCTGGTCACGGGATCCTCCGGTGCTCGGGGTGCGGCCCGCCGGCGTCGACGGGCGAGTGGCCGAACTCTGCCACCGCTCGCGGGGCCCCGGGTGCGCGCGGGTCCGTGCCGCGCACGTCGTGACGGCACCGTGACGCGCGGCCTCAGGTGCCGGGCACCGTCTCGGCGGGGCGGGCGGCGGCGCTCCGCGGTCGCCCGCCCGTCGCGCGCATCCCGGGCGGGAGCCGGGAGACCGCCAGGGCCATGAGGGGCGTGCCGACGGCGGTCGGGAGGATCCAGGCGAGCGGGCTCGACCACTGCGTGAGCAGGAAGGCCGTGACGAAGGACAGGTAGGACGCGCCCATGAGGCGGATGTGCGCCGGCACCCAGCCGCGCGGCCGGCGGCGGGCCAGGGACGCCCCCGAGAGTGCGGTGACGAGCGTCGCGGCGGCGATCAGGGCGAGGCCCCACAGGCGCCCGGGGTCGAGGGCGAACAGGCCCAGCGCCGTCGTGGTCATGACGACCGCGACGGGCACGTAGACCCGGCCGGCGAGGCCGTGGCGGTCGCGCCGCTTGGGCAGCGCCATGACGACGGGGCCGAGCAGCAGCCCGAGGCCGCCGGCGACGACGTGCGGCACGAGCAGGGCGGTGTGCAGGTCCATCTCGGCTCCCGTGTCCACTGTGGACTGTCGATGCCGGGAGCGTGGCACGGTCTACAGTGGATGGTCAAGACCCGGGCGCAGGGAGGGGGTGGCGATGCCGAGGGCTCTCAACGCCACCGCGGCGTCCCTGCTCGGGTTCCTCCACGACGGGCCGCAGTCGGGCTACGACCTCCTCCGGACGGCCGAGCGCGCCATCGGCGACTTCTGGAGCCTCACCCGCAGCCAGGTCTACCGGGAGCTCGCCGCCATGGCCGACGACGGGCTGGTGGTCGCCGCCGAGGTCGGCGCCCGCGACCGCCGGGCGTACGCCGTGACCGACGAGGGGCGGGAGGCGTTCCGGCAGTGGCTGTCCCGTCTCCCCGCCGAGGAGCAGATCCGGTACCCGCTGCTGCTCGTGCTGGCCTTCGCCCGGCACCTGCCGCCGGGAGAGCTCGCCGCCTTCGTCGCCCAGCACCGCGCCGTGCACGCGGCTCGGCTGGAGGGCTACCACCAGGCGCGGGTCGAGGCGCTGGCGGCCGGGGCGCGACCGGTCGACCTGGTGACCCTGGACTTCGGGACCCGCTACGAGACGGCCGTGGTCGAGTGGTTCGACGCGCTGCCGGCCGAGCTCCGCGAGGGCTGACGCGGCGCGGCGCTCCGACGGCCGTCCGTCGCGGCGAGAGCGGCGGCGCCCGTGCGAGGCTCGCCCGCGTGGGGGACCTCGAGCGGGTGCTGGCCGAGCGGCTGGAGCTGCGGCGCCCGACCGACGACGACCTCGGCGAGGTGCACGCCCTGCACGCCGACCTCGGGGCGGAGGAGCGCCTGCCGAGCGGCCGACAGGTGCTCGGGCAGCAGACCCGCGTGGTGGTCGCCCGGTGGCAGCAGGGCTGGGACGACTGCGGCCTCGGCAGCTGGGTCGCTCGCGGCCGGGACGGCGAGGAGGCGGGGCGCCTGCTGGGCGTCGGCGGCTGCGACGTCCGCCACGGCGTGGTGTGGAACCACCGCCACCGCCACCGCCACCGCCACCGCCACCGCCACCGCCACCGCCACCGCCACCGCCTCCTCCGACGGGGTGCGGGGCCGCGGTCTGGCGCAGGAGCTCGTCGCCGCCCGGAGCGCCGCGGCGGCCGTGCGGCCCGACCTGCCGGTCGTCGCCGACCTGCTGGAGCACGACGGGGGCTCGCGGCGCGCCGTCGAGCACGCCGGCCTGGACCTCGTCTGGCGGGGGGCCGACGTCGGGACCTCGGACCCCGGGGCCGTCCGGCTGGTCTGGGCCGACCGGCCGGTGCCGGCCGACGCGCTCGCCCTGCTGGTGCGCTCGTGAGCACCCGCCCGCCCGCGGACCGGCCCTCGCCGTCGCTGCGCCGCCTCGGCGAGGAGGACTGGCCGCTGTGGCGCCGGCTGCGCCGGGCGTCGCTCGAGGACGCCCCGGAGGCCTTCGGCTCGACGCTCGCCCAGTGGAGCGGTGACGGCGACCGGGAGGAGCGCTGGCGCGCGCGCCTGCGCGACGTGGCGCTCCACCTCGTGGTCGAGCTCGCGGGGGAGCCCGTGGGCGTCGTCGCGGCCACCGCGCCCTCGCCCGTCGGGGAGCCCGAGGTCGAGCTCATCTCGATGTGGGTGGCGCCCGGGGCGCGGGGCCGCGGCGTCGGCGACGCCGCGGTGGAGGGGGTCCTCGGGTGGGCCTCCCGGGAGCTCCCCGGGGCGGCCGTGGCCCTCTCGGTCATGGCCGGCAACGAGGCGGCGCGGCGCCTGTACGTGCGCCACGGCTTCGTCGACGCCGGTCCGGCGCCGGACGACCGCTGCGAGCGGCGGATGCGGCGACCGGCCTGAGCCACCGGGGCGGAGACCGCCCCGGTGGCCGGTCGGTCAGCGCTTGCGCAGGCCCCGGAGGACCTTCCCGACGGCGCCGCCGCCGGCGCCGCCCCCGGTCGCCGGACGACCCGTGCCCGATCGGCGCGGGGCCCCGGTCGTCCCGCGGGTCCTGCCGGTGCTGCCGCCGCGCGCCGCGGCCTGCTTGGCTGAGCGCAGCAGCTTGTTCACGATGCCCATGGCTGTCCCTCCTCGCCCTCGCGCGGTCGCGGGGGGTGCCTGAGGGTAGGGCCGCGACGACGGGCCTGCTCGGCGGAGCCGGCCGTGCCGAGGGGTGGAGGAGCCTGGCGGGCGGGGCGAGCGGGTCACCCGGACGGTCCAGCGCGCGGCCGGCACTCGCGGCGCCCGGGGTCAAGGTGCGGGCCTCCCCGGACGAGGAGAGCACTGTGAGACGCACACGTGCCCAAGGCCACCAGGCTCCCACCACGCCCCGCGACGTCGAGGCCCTCGAGGAGATCATGTCCGCCCTGGACGAGGGGGTGGACAGCGAGGCCGACGCGCACGCGCGGATCATCGGGGCGCTGGTGCCCGCGCTGGCGCTCACCTACGGCGCCGTCTGGCTGCCCACCGACGACGGCCGGTTCGCGCTGGCCCACGAGACCGGTGACCTGGTCCCCGCGATGGCGACGGCCGCCGGGGGCGCGCGCGTCATCGACCGGGACGCCGGCCTCGTCGGGCAGGCCGTGCGCACGCGCAAGCCCGTGCTGGCCGCCGGGAGCGGCGGCGACCTCTCCTGCCAGCGCTGGCGCGCCGCCGCGGACGCGGGCATGACCGGCGGCTGCTGCCTGCCCGTCCTGCAGGGCGGCCAGGTCGTGGCGGTCCAGGAGTTCTACACCCGCGAGGGTCTGCCCTTCTTCGGCGCCCGCGCCGAGAAGTGGGAGGCGATCGGCCGCATCGCCGCCCACGCGCGCCAGCGCGCGCTGGCGGCTCGCGAGCTCGAGGAGGTCTCCAGCTCCCGCCTGGCGGTCACGACCGTCGTCAGCCAGATCGCCACCACCACCGACGAGGCCTCGGCCATCACGACGGCGCTGGACACCGTGCGCGACGCCTTCGGCTGGGCGTACGGCTCCTTCTGGGCCGTGGACGGCGACGTCCTGCGCTTCGCCGTCGAGTCGGGCTCGGCGGGGGAGGAGTTCCGCCAGGTCACCCGCGCGGCCACCTTCGCCGAGGGCGTCGGCCTCGCCGGACGCGCGTGGCGCGCCCGCGACATGGTGTTCGTCCGCGACCTCAGCCAGCTGACCGACTGCGTCCGCGCTCCCGCCGCGGGCCGCGCGGGCGTCCGCTCGGGGGTGTGCCTGCCCGTGCTCGTGGACGACCGGGTCGTCGGGACGATGGACTTCTTCACCACCGAGGTCATGGACCTGTCCGAGTCGCGGGGGTCTGCGCTGCGGAACGTCCAGCAGCTCCTGTCCCAGCACCTCGAGCGCATGCGGCGGACGCACTCCGACGCGGAGAAGGCGCAGGAGCTCCTGGGCACGGTGTCGCTCGTCCGCGGGGCGACCGAGGACGCGCACGCCGTGGCCGGAGCGGCGGTCGCCCGGACGGCGACGCTGACCACGGAGGTCGACGCCCTGGCCAGCGCGTCGGCGGCCATCAGCGACGTCATCGACGTCATCTCCAAGATCGCGGCGCAGACGAACCTCCTGGCCCTCAACGCGACGATCGAGGCCGCCCGCGCCGGTGAGGTGGGGCGCGGCTTCGCCGTCGTCGCGGGCGAGGTGAAGGAGCTGGCGCGCGAGACGGCCGCCGCGACCGAGCGCGTCGCCGAGCAGGTGCGGACCATCCAGGCGAGCAGCGTCGCCGTCTCCGCGGGCATCCACGAGACGAGCGAGATCATCAGCCAGATGGACGTCGTCCAGTCGCGCATCGCCGACGTCCTCGCGCAGCAGGCGGCGATGGCCGAGAACTTCGCCGCCCGCGGCTGACCTCCGCGCGCCCCCCGGGGGGCCGTGCCGGGGCGGGGCCGGCCCGGGCCGCGCGCGCTCGTGCTCGCGGCGGGTGCTGCCACGATGAGCCCATGGCCACCGTCTACGACGCGATCAGCGACGACCTCGCGGGCTGGATGGCTCGGCAGCCGGTCTACTTCGTCGCCACCGCCCCCCTCGCGGCCGACGGCCACGTCAACGTCTCGCCGAAGGGCATGGACGGAACCTTCGCCGTGCTCGACGGGCGCACCGTCGCCTACCTGGACTACAGCGGCTCCGGCGCCGAGACCATCGCCCACGTGCGCGAGAACGGGCGCATCGTCGTCATGTTCACCGCCTTCGACGGCAGGCCGACCATCGTGCGCCTCCACGGTCGCGGCCGCGTGGTGCTCACGACGGACGAGGAGTTCGCCGGGCTCCGCGAGCGCTTCGGCAAGGAGCGCACGGTCGGGCAGCGCGCGATCGTCGTGGTCGACGTCGGGCGCATCTCGGACTCCTGCGGGTTCTCCGTGCCGCTCATGGACTTCCGCGGGGACCGCGACGTCCTCGACCGGGTCCAGGAGCGCAGCGGCGAGGACTACTACCCCGGGTACTGGGAGACGGCGAACGCCGAGAGCATCGACGGCCTCCCCGCCATGCCCGGCCGCTGAGCCCGCGCGACCAGCAGGGACCCGAGGTGCTCGAGGGCTTCTCGCTCCGCTCCGCGGACGTCGGCGACGGCGTCCGGCTGCGGTTCCGCACCGGCGGGCAGGGCCCGCCGGTGGTGCTGCTGCACGGCCACCCGCGCACGCACACCACCTGGCACCGCGTGGCGCCTCGGCTCGTCGCCGCGGGCTTCTCGGTCGTGTGCCCGGACCTGCGGGGCTACGGGCGCTCGACGGCGCCGGCCCCGCTGCCCGACGCGGCGCAGGCCTCGAAGCGGGCCATGGCCGGCGACGTCGTGACCCTCCTGCGGGAGCTGGGGCACGAGCGGTTCGCCGTCGTCGGCCACGACCGCGGCGGCTACGTCGCCCACCGCCTGGCGATGGACCACCCCGAGGTCGTCACGCACCTCGCCGTCCTCGACGGCGTCCCGATCGGCGAGGCGCTCGCCCGCGCCGACGCGCGCTTCGCCACCGCCTGGTGGCACTGGTCCTCCTCCGCCCGCCCCGGGGTGGCCGAGCGCGTCATCACCGCCGACCCCGACGCCTGGTACGGCACGGAGGCCACCGACCCCGGCCGGGCGGCGCGCATGGGGGAGGAGAACTACGCCGACCACCTCGCGGCCGTCCGGGACCCGGCCGTCGTGCGCGCCGTGCTCGAGGACTACCGGGCGGGCCTGGGGGTCGACCGGGCCGCCGACGACGCCGACCGCGCGGCCGGGCGGCAGCTCGCGTGCCCGACGCTCGTCGTCTGGTCGACCGAGGACGACCTGGAGGACCTCTACGGCGACGTCCTCGCCGTCTGGCGCCCGTGGGCGCCGGACCTGCGCGGCGCGACCGTCCCGAGCGGCCACCACATGGCCGAGGAGGCCCCCGCCGAGCTGACCGCGGCGCTGCTGGAGCTCCTCGGCCGCGGCTGAGGCGCCCGTCACCACCGGGCGCGGGCCCGCGCCCGCGCCCGGCCCGGTCACACGGTGAACTGCCGGGTGAGGTCGCGCAGGCGGTCGGAGACGTCGGCGAGGTCGGTCGCCGCGTCCTGGGCGGCGCTGACGGACTCGGCGGTGGACCGGGTGGCCGTCGCGACGCCGGTGATGCTGGCGGCGATGTCCTGGGAGTGGCTCGCGGCCTGGTTCATGCTGCGGCTCATCTCGGCCGTGGTCGCCGTCTGCTCCTCGACCGCGGCGGCGATGGTGCTCTGGTGGTCGTCGATCGCCTGGATGATCGCCGAGACCTCCTCGATGGCGCTCGCGGCGCTGGCCGTGTCCGCCTGGATGGCCTCGACCCGCCGGGTGATGTCGTCGGTCGCCTGGGCCGTCTCGCCGGCGAGGTCCTTGACCTCCCCGGCCACCACGGCGAAGCCGCGGCCGACCTCGCCGGCGCGGGCGGCCTCGATCGTCGCGTTGAGGGCGAGCAGGTTGGTCTGGCCGGCGATGGTCTTGATGGCGGTGACGACCTCCCCGATCTGGCGGGAGGACTCCCCGAGCTTGGCGATCGTGCTGTTCGTGAGCTCGGCGGCGGTGACGGCCCGGCCGGCGACGTGCGTGGCCTCGGTGGCGCTGGCGGCGATCTCGTGGATCGAGGCGCCCATCTGCTCGCTGCCCGACGCCGCGCTCGCCACGTGCGAGGCGACCTCGTCGGTGGCGACGGCCACCTCGTCGACGCGGGCGCTGGAGGCGCGGGCGTCGGCGGCGATCTGCTCGGACGCGGAGCCCACGCGCTGGCTGGTCGCCGCCAGGGTGCTCGCGTGGTCGGCCACGGCGCTCATGGCCTCGGCCACGCGCGCCAGGGCGGCGTTGGCGTGGGTGCCCAGCTCGCCGAGCCCGTCTTTCGAGGCGGTGTCCAGGCGCCGGGTCAGGTCGCCCCGGGCGACGGCGGCGAAGACGCCGACCGCGTCGCGCATCGGGTGCGTGATGCTGCGGGTGATGACCCAGGCGACGCCGGACGCCGCGGCCACGACCGCTGCGCAGATGACGAGCATGAGCGTCACGAAGGTGGCGCCGATGGAGCGGGCCTGCTCCGCCTGCACCACGTTGGCGGACTCCTCCAGGTCGATGACCGCGTTGATCGAGGCCAGCCACTCCTCGAAGAGCGGTCGGGCCTCGGTGAGCACGAGCTCCCGCGCCTCGTCCACCTGGCCGCTGGCGCGCAGCTCGACGACGCGCTCGACCACCGGCGTGGTGCGGGCCTCGACGTCCTGCACCACGGCGTACGCCTCGCGCTCCGCCGCGGTGGTGGCGCTCTCGTCGGCCATGAGGGCGTCCAGCGGGGCGGCTGCCTCCTCGTAGGCGGCGCGGAGCTCCTCGATCGTCGCCACGTCCTCCTGCACCTCGGGGGGCGCGTCGTCCAGCACGACGTCGCGCAGCGCGATCGACCGGTCGTGGACGCTGCCCCGGAAGTCGATCGCGTACCGCTGCTTGACGCTGTTCTCCTCGATCGTCGACAGCCTGTCGTTGATGGCCGCCACCCGGAGGATCCCGAGGACGGTCACGAGGACGACGCCCAGGGCGACGAGCGCGAAGCCCGCAGCCAGCCGCTGACCGACGCTCCACCTGGTGACGCTCATGTGCTGCTCCCTGCTCCACGGCCGGCGCTCCTCTCCGGGCGCCCACGAGGCCGTACCCGTCCTGTCGACCGCGCCGCTCGGTCGTTGAACGCAGGAGCACCTCGTCACCCCGTCCGCCGCGGCGACGTCGTCCGCTCGCCGCGCTCGCGCGCGCCGCTGCGGCGACGGGTGCGCGGGACCCGCAGCCAGGTGGTGTCGGCGGAGCGGCCGTGAGCTCGCCGTCGTCGTCGGCGGGGACCTGGTGCGGTGGGGCTCCACCCCGGCCCCCGTCGACAGCGGGCCGCGCCTGACCGGGTCGTGGCACGTCTGCCCGCCGGTCCGGCGATGCTCGCCGAGCGGTGCGGGGAGGGCGCCCCGGAGCAGGTCGCCGACCGCACCCGGGCGGCGCACGAGGGCGTCCCCGTGGAGCCGGCGGCCGTCGCCCGCCTCGCGGAGGGTCGTGGGAACGAGGACCGGGCGGGCGCTCAGGCCCCGGGGGGCCGTCCGTCGCGGCCGGCGCGGTGCTGCTCCCGGCCGGTGCGGACGCTGAGCTGCTGGCCGAGGACGACGAAGCCCAGGGCCCGCGCGAGGCGCACCGAGGCCTCGGGGCGGGCCCGCCACTGCGGCAGGAGGCCGGCGTCGAGAGCGTGGGCGGCCGCGGCGGCGGCGACCGCGCGCGCCCGCCGTGCGCCGCGGGCCCCGGGGCGGGTGAGCACGCACAGGTGCGCGACGCCGCTGGGCCAGCGCTCGTAGCCGGCGACGGCCACGGGCCGCCCGTCCACGGCGAGGACGAAGGCGGGGGAGTCGAGGTCGCGGACCCCGCTCTCCGCGACGTCCTCGGCGGGGCAGGCGTCCAGCAGCGCGGCCACGGGCGCCGAGCGCGCGGGGACCGCGACGAGCTCGCCGGCGGCGTCGAGCGGGACCACCGGCCGGTGCTGCGACGGCAGGTACGCCAGCCGGGCCGGTCCGAGGACCTCCTCGAGCACGACGTGCTCGCCCAGCGCCGACGGCGCGGTGCGCTCCTCGGGCGCCAGGCGGTCCAGCGCCCGTGCCAGGGCGTCGGCCCGGCCGGCGTCCGGGGCGGTCGCGACGGTGGCCCCGGCGATCGTCAGCACGCCGCACCACCCCGGCGGGCACAGCCGCGAGCCGGGGCCACGACGACGCGAGCGGTCGCGGGGGAGCCGAAGCCGGCTCCCCCGCCGGCGAGGGCCGCCCATGCCCGCTGCACCGCCGCCGTCGAGGACACCCCTGCACCAGCGCGCGCCACCGCAGCCGGTGGCCGCTCCCCGGGCTCGGTCACGGGCGTCCTACGCCGCCGCGACGTCGTGCAGGACCACCGTGGCGAAGCCGAGGACGGAGCGGTACCCGCCCAGCCACTGCCGGCGGTGCTCCCGAGCTGCCGCGAGGGCCTGCTCGCGGTCAGCGCCGGTGGGTGCGTCGTGCAGGGCCCAGTCGACGAGCGAGCCCGTCCAGGACCACTCGTAGTCGTCCCACTCCGCCAGGGTGCTGATGTGCCCGGGGCCCGGCTCGAAGGAGGCCTCCCGGACCTGGTGCAGGAAGCCGTCCAGGTCGGGGAGGTCCTCCGGGGCCGCCTCCAGCGCGGACAGGGCCTGCGGGGTCGGCGTCACCTCCCAGAACCCGTCGCCGAGCAGCACCTGCCCGCCGGGTCGCAGGTGCCGGCGCACCGCTGCCAGCGTGGGGCCCAGGCCCCCGAAGGCGTGGCTGGCCCCCACGCACACGACCACGTCGAAGGACCCGCCGCTCCACTGCGCCGCGTCCGCCTGCTGCCACTCCACCCGGGCGCCCACCCCGAGGTCCTGGGCGGTCTGCGCCAGCCCGTCGGGCAGCGACAGGTCCACCCCGACGCCGGTGAGGTCCTCCCGGGCGGCGAGGAGCTCGCTCAGCCACACCCCGTAGCCGCTGCCCAGGTCCAGCACCCGTCCTGCCGCCGGTGGCCTCAGCCAGCCGAGCAGCTCGCGCACCCGGCTCAGAGCCACCGGGGCCGCCACGGGATGACGGCGATGAGCGATGTCAGAGACGGCGCGACGGTCCACCAGCGCTTGGTACCAGGCCCCGTCCGGCGTCGACAGCCTGTTTCAGGTGCCGACGAAGAGCCCCAGCGAGTTCACCGCGCCGTGCGCGGCCAGCAGCGGCCACATCCGGCGGTACCGGCTCCACAGGCAGCCGAGGAAGACGCCGAGCGGCATGTGGGTCACCAGGGCCGAGGGGACGTCGAGGCCGAGGTCCCCCGTGCCCTGGATGGCGGCGTGCCACACGGACCAGAGCAGCGACGACAGGACGATCGCGGGCCACGGGCCGAGCCAGGCCTGGACCCGCGAGAGCAGCCACCGCCGGTAGAAGACCTCCTCGACCACGGCGTTGACGAGGAAGCCGACGACGACGGTGGCGACGAGCTCGGCGAGCGTCACGGTGCTCGCGAGGTCGCCGCCGGGCATGGCGAGCGGGCTGGCGAAGGCGAGCAGCCCCCACGCCAGCAGGGCGACCACGGGCCCCGCCAGGCGCCACCGGCGGGAGCCGGTCACCACGGCGGCCCGCCACGCGGTCCCGCGCCGGCGACGGCGGCGCAGCACCAGCAGGGGGAGCGCGACCAGGAGGGCGAGCTTCCCGGCGGTGTGGGCCGGCTCGCCCCCGCCCGCGGCGTGCAGCCCGACGGCGAAGACGACGGCGATCGCGACCAGGACGAGCCCCTCCCGCCGGGCCGCCGGCTCCGACGAGGAGCCGACCACGGCCGGACGTCCACGCACGGGGAGCAGGCGCACGACCGCGATGCCGGCGAGGGCGGGCACCCAGCGCCGCCACACCTCGACGGTCTCGGCGCTGTCGGCGCGGTAGCGGACGGACGTGTGGCCGCTGGCCGCCAGCCAGGCGACGGAGAGCGAGAGCAGCAGGAGCCCGACCACGAGCACCGCCAGCCCCGGCAGCGACCGCGACCGGGGGCTCGACGTCGGGGCGTCCGCCGGGGACGGGGTCATGCCGGGAGCTGTTCCTGCCCGAGCTCCCCGTCGCTCATGCGCGAAGGCTAGGGGCGTTCGCGGCGGGGCGGGGCGGAGCGGCGAGCCGGTCGGCGTGCTCGCGGCAGAGGTCGCCGTGCCCGTCCAGGTGCGCCGGCGCCGGAGTCCTCCGCCCTGGTCAGCGGGGACCAGGCGGTGGGCGAGGTGCGCCAGGTCCTCAGCCGCGCTCGTGCTGCAGGACCTGCGCCGCCTCGGGGCGCCGGGCGGTGCGCGCCACCACCCACGTGAGGGCGCCGACCGTCGCGAACGCCGTCCCGAGCAGGGCCCAGCCGGGCGTGCCGTGGTCGACGGCGGTGGCCGTCACCACGAGCGGGGCGAGCATGGTGCCGATCGAGTACCCCGTCTGGCTCACGCCCTGGTAGGCGCCCGCGCTGCGGGGGTCGGCGAGCTCGAAGGCCAGGCCCCAGCTCCCGGCCTCCGTCAGCATCTCGGCGGCCGTGTGCGCCGTCGCGGCCAGCACGAGCAGGACGACGGCGAGGACGACGCTCCCCGTCGCGGCGGCGGCGTGCAGCCCGCACGCGAGGGCCAGCAGCACGCCGCCGCGGGCGACGGCGCGCCCCGCGGCCCTGACGTCGTCGGTGCCCCGCGAGGCCCGGACCTGGAAGCAGGCGATGAGGACCGTGTTGAGCACCAGCAGCGCCGAGACCGTGACGGGCGGCGCCGGCGTGCGCGTGACGACCCACAGGGGCACCCCGACGGTCTGCAGGCCGAACTGCATGGCCATCACCGCGTTCAGGCCGGTCACGGCCAGGTAGGTGCGGTCGCGCAGGGGGGAGCGGCCGGTCGTCGTGGGCGCCGTCGGCGTCGTGGTGGTGGCCGACGCGAGGTCCAGCGGCTCGGGTGGCGGGCCGGCTCCGCGGACGAGCCGGGCGAGCGGGACGCAGGAGGCCAGGACGAGCGCTCCGGCGAGGAGCATCGTCGAGCGGTACGCCGCGGCGGTGCCGACGAGCAGCGCGGCCCCGGCGAGGACGGTGCCCAGCCCGATGAAGACGTTCGTGACGACGCGCAGCCTCGCCCGCACGGCCATGCGCTCGGGCCCGGTGGAGGTGCGGGCCAGCACGGCCTGGCGGGCGGTCCCCTGCATCGAGCGGAAGCCGACCGCGCAGCAGGCCGTGACGACGAACGCCGTCGTGCTGGTCGCGAGCACGTACGCCAGGAGGGCCAGGCCCTGGCCCAGGGTCGCCCCCAGGAGCAGGCGCGAGGCGCCGACGCGGTCCGCGAGGTAGCCCGCCCCGAAGGAGCCCGCGACGCCGACCGCGCCGGCGACCGTGAGGCCGAGGCCGACGGTGGTGGCTCCGAGCCCGACGACCGTCGTGAAGAACAGGGCGCTGACCGTGTAGAAGAGGCCGCTGCTGAGCGAGGTCGCCATCGTCGCGGTCGTCAGGGGCCGGGCGACCGGCCCGGTCGGCGCGAGGGTGGAGCGGACGGCGTCGAGCGCGCGCCGCGGTGGGGCCGGGGGCGGCGGGGTGGGGGAGGGCACGGCGCCAGTTCTCCCCGATCCGGCCGCCCGGCACCACGGAGATGGCGTTGTGCTTGATGATCCGTTACGAGCTCGCCGGCATGGACCTGGCGGACGTGCGCTTCGCGGTCTCCCCGCTCAACGAGCTCGCCCTGTCGCTGCGCACCTGGCGCGACCCCGGCCGCTTCCCGCTGCACCTGCCGTGGCCGCGGGAGGTCGACGCCGCGCGGACCGACCTCGACGCCGAGGTGCTGCTCGCGCTGACCGACGCGCGCCTGTGGACGCCGGACTTCCTCACCCCGCGCCCGCGCTCCCCGCTCACGCGCATCGAGGACGAGCTGGAGGGACTCCTCGCCGTCCCGCCCGACGTCGTCGCCTCCGACCTGGCCGCCGTCCACCCCGGCCCGGACGCCCTGCCCGCCGCGCTGCGCGGCCCGGTCCCCGTGGTGCGGCAGCGGGTCGTCGACGCGCTGGCCGGGTACTGGGAGCGGTGCTTCGCCGGCTCGTGGCCGCGCATGCGCGCCCTCCTCGAGGCGGACGTCATGCACCGCGGCCGCGAGATGGCGAGCCGTGGCCTGGCGGCGATGTTCGCCGGTCTGGCCGAGCGCGTCTCGTTCGCCGACGGGGTCGTGAGCCTGCGCCTGGCCTCGGAGGTGGCCTACACGCGCTCGACGACGGGTGTCGGCCTCACGCTGGTGCCCACGCTCTTCTCCCGCGGGGTGTCAGCGCCCATCTCGCCCGTCGAGCCGCCGCTCGTCATGTACGGCGCGCGGGGTCTCGGGACGCTGTGGCAGAGCGAGCG
This sequence comes from uncultured Pseudokineococcus sp., assembly GCF_947495735.1. Lineage (GTDB taxonomy): Bacteria > Actinomycetota > Actinomycetes > Actinomycetales > Quadrisphaeraceae > Pseudokineococcus. The sequence goes on along the minus strand of NZ_CANMAA010000013.1, from coordinate 45,178 downwards.
GGCTCCGGCGCCCGCGGCGCTCACCGGGCTGGTCGGTGCCGTGCGCGCCGGGCTGCTGGTCCGCCTGGCCACGCCCGCGTCGAGCACCGAGCTGGCCGCCCGGGCGGGCGTCACCCCGGCGGCCGTGAACCAGCACCTGCGGGCGCTGCGCGCGGCCGGTCTCCTGACGTCGTCCCGGTACGGGCGCTCGGTGCTCTACCGCCGCTCGGAGCTGGGGGACCACCTCCTGGCCGGCGGGGTGCGCTGACCAGGGGCCCTCTCAGGCGGACCGCTCGGCGTCGTCGCGCAGGATGCAGAGCTCGTTCCCCTCGGGGTCGGCCAGGAGGACCCAGCCGGAGCCGTCGGGACGGCGGCGGTCGGCGACCTGCCGGGCGCCGAGGGCGAGGAGCCGGGCCAGCTCCTCGTCACGGGAGCCCTCGGTCGGCTCCAGGTCCAGGTGCACGCGGCTCTCCACCGTCTTGGCCTCCGGCACCTCGACGAGCAGCAGCCGCTGCGTGCCGTCGGGCGACCAGATGCCGCACTCCTCGTGGCCCGGCTCGTCCGGGTCCTCGGGGTCCTCGTGGAAGCCCAGGACCTCGGCCCAGAGAACGGACCGGGCGTGGGCGACCCGGCTGTCGAAGGGCGTGTGCGAGATGACGGCGGTCATGACCGCACCGTGGCGCCGACGGGCGCGGGCTGTTCAGCGCCCTCCGCGGCGGGCGGACCCGACCCGGTCGCGGGGACGCGCCTGACCGCCGTGCGGTCCGCCCCTGCGAGCCCGCGGCTCGGCGCGGGTCAGGGGAGGAGCGCGCGGTCCTGCCCGTGCGGCGCGGGGTCGAAGAAGCTCAGTCGGCCGTAGCGCGCCAGGGCCTCGACGACGGCACGCGAGGGGGAGGGCAGGTGGACCGACGTCCCCCGGCCGCGCGCGGCGAGGTGGACCCGGACCAGCAGACCTGCGCCGGCCTGGTCCAGGCCCTCCACCGCCGAGGCCTCGACGGTGTGGACCCGCGCGAGCACGGCGCCCGTGGGGTAGCCGCACCGGTCCAGCACCTGGTGGGTGATGCGCCCCGACAGCGCGAGCACGAGACCGCCCGCCGCGCCCGGCTCCTCCCCGGGGGAGGGCCCGTCGCCGTCGTGCCGGGGGCGCTCGAGCAGGCGCAGGTCGCCGCTGGCGTCGCAGGCCCGGAGGTCCGGAGGCGGCTGCGGGGGTCGTGCAGGGCGGTCAGCGAGCGTCGTCCGGCGCGATGGCGGTCGACGGCGGTGTGCGTCCTCGATGCTGGCCAGCCCTCCCCGGGGCGGCGCGGCCGCCTGGGACGGGTGCGCCGCGCGTCCTCGCTGCCGTCGGCTCGACATCGGCGGCCGGGCAGCGGTCGAGGGCGAGCCTCGACACGTGCGCCACCGGGTCGCTGGGGCAACCTTATGTCGCACCTCGCGACGATGGTGACCGATCCGGGGTCGCAGGCCGCGTCGAGCGCTGAGCCCTCGCTCGTGAGGTCGCAGAGGGCCGCGGGGGCGGGCTGCGCCGGACCGCTGCGACAGGACGTCGACGGGCGAACGGCCTAGCGTGCTCGTGAGCCGGCGGAGCGGGTCCAGACCACGAGGCGCCTGCCGCCGGTGCCGTCCCTGGAGACGCTCCCGTGGCTTCCCGTCCCCTCCCCGTCGACGACGACCCCCGTGAGGTCCCCGGCAGCACCGGGTCGCCGGCACCCGGTCCAGCACCCGGTCGTGATCGAGCGGCTGCCCCGGACCGGGCGCCGGCCCCCTCGCGCGCGTCCCTGCTGCGCTCGGCCGTGACGGCCAGCGAGATGACGACCCTGCAGCTGTGGGTCGAGCAGCTGCAGGTCGGCGGCGACCTGGGGCTCGGGCAGCTCGTCGACGCCCTCGCCGGGCGGCGCGAGCTGAGCGAGCACGACTGCGCCGTGCTCGAGCAGAGCCTCTTCGAGGCGTCGGTGCGGACCCCGGCGGGCGGCCTCGCCGTCCCGGTGGCCGAGCCGTCACCCGTGCCCGGAGGGAGTGCGCCGGGGAGGGTGCGGCTGCACGGGAGCGCGACTGGTGTGCTCGGGGGGCATCGACGTCGGTGTGGTGCGGGGATCCGCCGTCGGCGACGAGCAGCTGGCGCAGGTCCGGGTGGTGGACCTGTCGGCGGTCACCTCCTTCGACCGCGCGGCGCTCACGCTGGTCGTGCGGTGCGTGCAGCACGCCCGGGACGGGGTCGAGGGCCGTCTGCGCCTGGTCGGGGCCTCCGCCCACGTCCGCGAGGACCTGGCGCTGCTCGGGGTGCTGGAGCTGGTCGACCTGCACGACTCGCGCTGACCCGCCGCGCTCGCCCGCCCCGAGGGACTCGAACGGGTGCACGTCGTCGCCGTCGCCGCTCCTGCCGCGACTCTACTGTCGGGCGACAGTAGGGTTGGCGTCACCGAGAGCGATCGATGCTCCTGAGGGGGGTTCATGGCACCGGAGGACGGCAGCGCAGGGTCACGGCCCGCTGACGAGGAGGCCGAGGCGGCGGACGCGCGCCCCGGGTGGCGCGAGGTCCTGCGCGAGGACGTCCGCGCCCACCGCGGTGAGCTCACGTCCCCGGGACTGCACGCCGTGCTCGTGCACCGCTTCGGCGCCGCTCTCCCGCGGATGCCGAGGAGCTCGCAGCGGGCAGCACGCGTCCTCCACCGACTCGCCTACGTCTTCCTGCGCAACGTCTACGGCATCGAGATCCCCGCGACCGTGCAGCTCGGACGCCGGGTCCGCATCGCCCACCACACCGGCGTCGTGATCCACCGCTTCGCGGTCATCGGCGACGACTGCGTCCTGCGGCACAACGTGACGCTCGGCGCCCGCAGCGACGACCCCGAGACCTACGCCGACCAGGCGCCCCAGCTCGGGGCGGGTGTCTCGCTCGGGACGGGCGCGGTGGTGGCCGGCGCCGTGCGCATCGGTGCCGGGGCGCGCATCGCCCCCAACGTCACGGTCCTCACCGACGTGCCGGCCGGGGCGACGGTGCGCGCGTCGCCCAACGAGGTCCGGCAGCGGCCGGCGCCGACCACCTGAGCTGTCGCCCCGTCCAGGGGAGCTGCCGCTGCGCAGGCGGCGGGCGCCCCGCACCTCGGCTCGTCCTCGCCGCTGCCGGGACCACCCGTCCTGCTGACGGCTGCGGCCGGGGCGCCCGTCGGGTCCTTCGTCAGCGGAGGCCACGGCCGGCGGGACAGCCCGGTGCTGGCCGGTGACTGGTTCCCGGCCCGCTGCGTGCACGTCCTCCTCCACGGGCGTCGACCGCGACGGGCCCGTCGAGAGCTGGGGGCGGAGGAGCAGCGCGGTGACCCCGCCCGCCGCCGACGTCCGGACCGCGGTGGGGTGCTCGGTCGCTCAGCGCGGCAGGGCGTCGGAGCTGGTGACGACCAGGTCGGCGCTGACCGTCGGGTCGGTGCTCGAGACCAGCTCGTAGGTGTCCGCGGCGTCGGGGACCTGCACGGTCACGAGGCGGCGGAGTGGGACCTCGACGACCAGGGCGCCGTCGGAGGTGGAGAGCACCTGGTCGGTGGGGGTGTGGTTGACGAAGGAGATGAAGGCGCCGGAGCGCACGGGTCCCAGGACCTCCGTGGTGCCGTCGGCGCCGAGCATGACCGTGACCTCGAGGTCGCCGTGGTCGTGGGCCTCGGCGCCGGGCGCCGGGGGGCCGTCGGCCGGGGACGCGGTCTGCGGTCCGTCGCCGGTGACCGCGGCGGGGGGCGCTCCGTGGTGGCTGCTCGAGGCCTGGACGAGAGCGGCGCTCGCGGTGGCGGGCGCCTCGTCCGCGCGACCGGCCTGCACGCCGAGGACCAGGGCGCTGCTCAGGGCGACGGCGGTGGCGGCGGCGGTGCACTGGAGCGCACGGGCCACGGGGCCGACGGTCGCGGTGCGGGCCGTGGGGGTCATCGCTCGTCCTTCCCTCGCGCCCATGCTGTCAGGTCGGGCCGCCGGGACGGGTGGGCGGTCGAGGCGGGGCGGCCCGGGGTGCCCCCGGGGCCACGGCGGGTGCCGCGGCCCCGGGGGCGTGAGCGCGGCGCCGAGGCGCCGCGCTCACGGGTGTCAGCTGTCCTGGGCCGTGCGGCGACGGAGCAGGACGACGCCCGCGGCGCCGGCGGCGGCCAGCGCCGCACCGCCGACGACGTAGGTCAGGCTCGAGTCGCCGGCGGTGCCGCCGACGCCGGTGTCCACGCCGCCGCCGGGCATGGCCATGGAGGCGACGTCGAGGGTGCCGCAGGCGGCCGGGTTGGTGGCCTCCTCGGGCAGGGAGGGGTCGAGGTCGGACATGACGTCGCCGTCGTAGGCGCCGCTGCCGTCCAGGTCCACGCCGTGGATCACGACGACGCCGTCGCCGGCGGCGATCTGGGCGGCGACCTCGTCGGAGACCTCGAGGGTGCGCGAGTAGGAGGCGTCGCCGACCGGGAAGCGGTCGACGGCCAGGCCGGAGTCGGCGCTGCTGTCGCCCTCGGTGGTGAGGGAGACCGCGATGGCGCCGTAGGAGCCGGCGGCGTCGGTGACCTGCAGGGCGCCGTCCGCGCCGGAGCCCTCCTGGTCGGGGGAGGGGCAGCTGTTGGTGCCGCCGATGTGGATGTGCTGGGCGTGCGGGGCGTCGGCCAGGAGCCCGTTGGGGGTGATCTCGATGGTCACCTCGTTGCCGTCCACGCTGCCGGTGACGTCGGCGGTCACGCCGGAGTCGTTGAGCTGGGTCAGCGAGGCGGACAGGTCCGTCGTGCCCGACGTCGAGGCCATCGCCGGTGCCGCCAGCGGCATCGCGGTGACGGTGAGGGCGGCGGCCAGGGCCAGGGTGCGCTTGAACGTGGTCATGCGTGTCTCCATCGGTCGTCGGATGAGCCCGCGTCGTCGCGGTCCGTGGTGCGAGGCCGGAGCGCGACCCGGTGCTGAGCCGACCACCTCTCGTGGTCGAGTGCTGCTCACCGCCGTGGTCGTGGTGCTCCGTCACCCGGATGCCCGGGCCTGCCGCCTGGTGTTCGGCGTCGACGGCCGGAGGGTTTGGTCCGTGCCCGTCGTCGTGCGGCGAGAGCCCCTCTCGCCGCGGGCGGCGGCCCGGGCCGCGACCGCGCTGAGCGGGTCAGCGCACGCGGACGCGCGAGACCTCGGTCCAGGAGCTCAGGCGCGCGGAGGAGTACTCGCCCTCGGCGTCGTCGAAGACCATCTGCCCGATGCGGCCGGTGACGGTCCCCGTCCGTCCGGTCGTGCTGTAGCTGGACGTGTACGTGACGCCGTCCTGCCTGTAGCGGGAGGTCGAGCGCTCCAGGAAGGTGTCGCGGCCGCCCTTGACGCGGATGTCGACCACCGGGTTGCCGAGCGGGGTGCCGTGGTCGGTGACGGCGAGGGTGCCGGTGATGCGGGCGTTGCGGTGGCGCTTGTCGGCGACGACCGTGAGGTCGCCGTCGTCGATGGACCGGTAGGCGACGTCCTCGCAGAACGGACCCTCGGGCTCCTCCTCGCCCTCCTCCCCGTGCCAGCCGTGCCCGTCGTCGGGCGTCACACCGGGCGGGCACTCGTAGTCGGTGACGTAGCCGTAGACGTAGGTGCCGCTGCCGTCGGCGGGGGTCTCGACCGTCAGCCAGCCCTGGTGGTAGTTGCCCAGCACGCCGCCGGGCAGGCGGCCGACCTCCATCCAGTCCATGCTCACCGACTGCCCGGACGAGGCGTGGCGCTCGTTGACGGGCGGCTCGACCTCGGCGGCGTGCGCGGCCGGAGCGGCGGTGAGGGCGAGGCACACCGCGGTGGCGGTGGCGGTGGCTGCGGTCGCGAGGCGGCGGGGGGCGGGGGACATGGCGGTCTCCTGGGGTGGGCTGGGCGTGGGGGGAGCGGTCAGCGGCGGGTGCGGAGCCGGTGCACGACGAGGTCTCCGATCCGGCGGCCCTGGTCCAGGCCCGCCTCGATGGCCCACGGGTAGTGGATGCCGCCGAACAACCGGGAACCGGCGGCCTCCAGGGCCGCGTCGTCGAAGGAGGTGAAGGAGCGGGCGGGGTGGCCGCGCGCGGCGTGCGAGTCGTCGACGAAGGCGAAGGAGCCCATCAGGTCGGTGAGCACCACCGCCGCCGCGGCCGAGGACACCGAGTGGCCCGACGTGTGCTCCGGGAACTGCGGCGTGTTGACGAAGGAGGTCCAGGTGGGGTCCACGTAGCGCTGGAGGTAGGTGATGGGCCGCAGCAGGTTGCTGCGGTACTTCTCGGTCCAGCAGGCCAGGAACGCGTCGTGCAGGGCGACCCCGAGCCGCACGAACGCCTCGAGGGTGCGGTCCAGCCGCAGTCCCCGGCTCCGCGCGGTCTGGGAGGCGATGAGCATCCAGTGACCCGACGGGAGGCCGGTGGGGCTCCCGAGCGGCGGGGTCCAGGAGCCCGGGTTGTCGGTCCAGGAGCGGGAGATGGCCCTCTCCTCGTCCCCGTTGGCCCGGCTCTGCTCCAGCACGGCCATCGCCTGGGCGTGGAACGGCGATCCGGGCTGGTCCGAGAACGGCACGTGCGGCGCCGCGGCGACCTCGTCGGTGCTGCGCAGGACCATCGGCCGGACCTCGTGGCAGAACGGCTCGATGGCCGGGCGGTAGTTGGGCGGGGTGGACTCCCACAGCCACGGCTGCCCGGTCGGCGGCACGTACGGCCGGGCCGAGGCCTCGGCGTGGCCGTCGGAGCGCTGCCACGACCGCAGCCGGGTCGCGACGCCACGACCGTGGGCCAGCGAGGCGCCCACCCGCGACGACGGCACCCCCGCGGCCCGGCGGCCCCGGACGACCTCGTCGTGCGTGGTCGAGAGCACAGCGGCCGTCAACGGGGAGCGGAGCGGCAGGACGTCCGACAGGCACTGCTGCGCAGCGGCGGACACGGCGACGGCCCAGTCCGTGCCGCCCCGGTGCCGGGGGTGGCCCCCCGGCGCGGGCAGGCCGCTCAGCTGCCCGCCGAGGCTGCGGTGGCGGGGCATGCCGACCACCGCGGCCTCGTACATGGCCACGGCCAGGTGGGCGTACGCGCGGGCCGCCGTCGGCGGGGTGAGGTTCTCGTGCAGCACGGCCTGGTAGGCGGCCGCCATCCACGTGTGGGCCACCTCCGCCGACGCGGTCGCGGCCGTGCCGCTCCCGGCCGCCGCCGCCGGTGCCGCGACGGCAGCGCTCACCGCCGCCGAGCCGGCCGCCAGGCCCAGCCCCATGCCGGTCCGCAGCAGAGACCGACGACTCATCAGGTCCTCGTCGAGCACGGCCACAACGCCCCCCCCCGGGTCAGCCCGTCGCCGGCGAACCGCGCGGCAGCACATCTGACTGGGTCCGGCCGATCCCTCGCTCAGGTGATCGATCGATCGTTACCCGACCGGTATGCACCGCTGCCTCCGGTGCGAGCACCGCCACGTCGACGTGCGCAGACGGCGGTACGGGACGTGCGCACCCTCTTCACCCTGCGCCGTCCCGGCCCAGCCCGGCGGCCACCGGTCAGGTGAGTCCTGCGGCGACCAGCGCCGAGCGGACCTGGGCGACCTCGTCCTCGCCGGCCGGCGCCTGGGGGAGGCGCATGGTCGGGGAGGGGATGCGCCCGAGCAGCGCCAGGGCCAGCTTCGAGCGCAGCGCGCCGTTCCCCGAGCCGCAGACGACGTCGACGACGGGCAGCAGCCGGGCGAAGGCCTCCCGGGCGGCGGGCAGGTCGCCGGCGTCGACCAGGGCGATGACCTCGGCGAGCTCGTCGCCGACGAGGTGGCCGGCCGTGCTGACCAGCCCGACGGCGCCGACGGCGAGGAAGGGCAGCAGCAGGGCCTCGTCGCCGGAGTACCAGGCCAGCCCCGTGTCGGGGATCAGGCGGGTGGCGGCGGCGACGTCACCGGTGGCGTCCTTGACCGCGACGACCTGGGGGTGCTCCGCCAAGCGGGCGTAGGAGTCCGCGCTCAGCCGCAGACCGGTGCGGGGTGGGACGTCGTAGAGCATCACCGGCAGGTCGGTGGCGTCGGCGGTCGCGGCCAGGTGGGCGACGACGCCGTCCTGGGAAGGGCGGGAGTAGTACGGCGTCACCGCCAGCAGGCCGGTGGCGCCGGCGTCGGCGGCCTGCTCGGCCAGGGCGACGGCGTGTCGCGTGTCGGGTGATCCGGCGCCGGCGAGCACGGCCGCACGGCCCTCGACCGCGTCGACGACCACCCGGACGAGGTGGGCCTTCTCGGCGTCGGAGGTGGTGGTCGACTCGCCCGTCGTGCCGTTGACGACCAGGCCGTCGTGCCCGTGCTCGACGAGGTGCACGGCCAGCGCGGCGGCGGCCTCGAGGTCGACGTCGCCGTCGGTCGTCATCGGCGTGACCATCGCGGTCAGCAGGGCTCCGAAGGGGCGCGCGGTCTCGGCGGCGGGCACGCCGGCGACGGTACTGGGAGAGCGCTCGTCGCCGGGGCGCCGGCTGCTCGGCCGCGCACGGGGCAGGGCTCGTGCCCCCGGTCAGTCGTCGTGGTCGTCCACCGGCGCCCGCCAATGCCGGGTCGGGACCGCGGCGGGCAGGGCCGTGGCCGTGGAGGAGGCCGCGCAGACGAGGCGGACCCAGCCGCCGCCCTCGACGAGGCCCGTGCCCCGGACCCCGTCGACGACGCGGTCGGCGACGGCCAGCGCGAGGAGCGCGAGCAGCAGCCCCAGCGCCAGGTGGCGGGCCCGGCGGTGCGCCCGGTCCCGCGGCCCGACCTCCCGCTCGTCGAGCAGCCCCTCCGGTCGTCCACCCGGTGGTGGTCTCGACGCCTTCCGTCCGCCATCTCGACGCGGCAGGGTGACGGGGTGACCCGTCGCCGCCCCGCCCCGCTGCTCCTCGTCGCCGCCACCGTGACGGCGCTCGTCGCGGGCGGTGCCCCCGTCGCCGCCCAGCCCGCCGCGCCCGCCGCGAGCCCGGGCCTGACCGTGCCCGACCTGCCGCTGGGCCCGGCGGAGCTGCCGCAGGAGGTGGAGGTCCAGCAGCTCGCGCCGGGGCTGACGCGCACGCGCGTCGTGCGCGGCGCCGTCGACCCGGACGTCCCCTGGGTGGTGGAGCTGGCCGTCCCGGCGCTGAGCACGAGCCCCGACCCGGACGCGCCCGCGCGCAGCGTGCAGGACGCCGCCGCCGCGCAGCAGCTCGTCGACCGCCTCGGCGCCGCGGGCTTCGCCGCGCGGGCGCAGCCGGTGCGGCAGCCGGCCACGGCGGACCTGCCGGCGTCGGTGCTGGGGCAGCGCGTGCGGCTCGCCGAGCCCTTCGAGGACCAGGCGTCCGCCCGGGAGGCCGTGGCGCGGCTGAGGGCCGCGGGCTTCAGCGGCCGGGACTGGTACAGCGGCTGGGACGGCGGCAGCGACGCGTCCGGCCGCTGGGTGCTCGACGTCCTGGCGATCGACCCGGCGACCTTCGCGGGCGAGCTGGGCGCCTCCTACGGCCCGGACCTCGAGCGGCGGGAGACGGTGAGCGGCCTCAGCGCCTCCCTCGGCGCGGCCGCAGCGGTCAACGGCGGCTTCTTCGTGCTCGACCCGGCGGCAGGAGCGCCGGGGGACCCGGCCGGTGGCGGCGTCCACGACGGGGTGGTGCTGTCCGAGCCGGTGGGGGACCGCCCGGTCCTGGTGCTGGACGAGGACGGCGGTGCGGGGGTCGTCCGGCCCTCGTGGCGGGGGACCGTCGCGCTGTCGGCCCGCCCGCAGCGTCCGGGCGCCCGGGGGGAGCACCTCGTGCTCGACGGGGTGAACAGGGTCCCGGGGCTCGTGCGCAACTGCGGCGGGACCGGGGACCGGCCGACCGACGAGCCGCGCCACGACGTGACGTGCACCGACGACGACGAGCTCGTCGCCTTCACGGACGCCTTCGGCGCCCGGACGCCGTCCGGCCCGGGGCGTGAGGTCGTCGTCGACGCCGCTGGCTCCGTCGTGGCCGTGCACGAGGCCCGGGGGGTCGCTCTCGCACCGGGGCACCGCTCGGTGCAGGCGATCGGCGACCGCGTCGAGGAGCTCGCGGGCGCCCGGCCCGGGGACCGGCTGCGCGTGCGCACCGCGATGGTGGCCGGCGGTCGCTCCCTGGCCCGGGAGGGCACCTCGGTGGTCAACGGGGGGCCCGAGCTGGTCCGGGGCGGCCGCCAGCACGTGACGCAGGCGCGCGACGGCATGACGCACCCCGGCAACCCCTCCTTCGCCTACGGCTGGGCGCTGCAGCGCAACCCGCGCACGTTCGCGGGTGTCGACAGCGCCGGGCGGACGCTGCTCGTCACCGTGGCGGGGCGCCAGCTGGGCGAGATGGGCCTGTCCGTCGGCGAGGCCGCCGCCGTCGCCGAGGCCCTCGGCATGCGGGAGGCCGTCAACCTCGACGGCGGCGGCTCGACCGCCATGGTGGTCGGCGGCGACCTCGTCACCAGCGTCTCGGACGCGACCGGCGAGCGCCCCGTCGGAGACGTCGTCTACGTGCGGTGACGGGGGCGACGGGACCCGGCTCCTCCCGCAGCGCCGTGCGACGGGGCAGCGGTGGCGAGGGCTCCCCGGTCCCGGCCGTCCCGACTCCTCAGGCGCTGAGGAGCGCGTGCGTGTCGTCCGCGGGCAGGTACTCGCCGCTGTCGGTGAGGTCGTACCCCCTGGCGCGCTCCGGGGTGGCGGCGATGTGGCGCAGGGCGTGGCCCAGCTCGGCGAGGTGCTCCAGCGGCGTCCCGGGGCCGGTGCTCGCGCGGACGGCACCGGGCAGGAGCCGGTGCTGCCCCTGGCGCACCTGGTCCCGGTACTGCTGCGTCTGCTCCTCGTCGAGGCCGAGCAGCCGCTCGAGGTAGGGGTGGGCGCAGAAGCAGCCGCTGCGGACCCCGATGCCGAACTCGTGGGACAGCCGGCTGGCCACGAGGGCGTGCGGGACCCCCTCGAGGTTGAAGGCCGCCACGGGCAGCCGGTCGGCACCGCCGAGGGGGCCGTAGCGGACCAGGCCGGGGACGCCGGCGAGCTGCCGGTCGAGCTCGTCCAGGAGCTGGCGCTCGTGCCGCAGGGTGCCGGCCCAGCCGCGCTGCGACAGCTCGCGGACGGCGGCGTCCAGGGCGACGACGCCGATGACGTTCGGCGAGCCGGCCTCGTCGCGGTCCGGGCCCGCGGCCCACAGCACCTCGTCCAGGCCGACGGAGGTGACGGCGCCGCCGCCGACGAGCATCGGCTCGCCGGTCCGGAACACCGCCTGCGGGCCGACGAGCGCGCCGGCCCCGTAGGGGGCGTGCATCTTGTGCCCGGACAGCGCCAGCACGTCGATGCCCATCTCGGTCATGCTGATCGGCCGGTGCGGCGCCAGCTGGGCGGCGTCGACCACGACGAGGACGCCGCGCGCGCGGGCCGCGGACGCGATGGCGGCGATCGGCGGCAGCCAGCCCGTGACGTTCGACGCGCCGGTGATCGCGAGGACCCGCGGGGCGGGCTGCTGGTCCAGCACGGCGACGACCTGCTCGACGGTGAAGGTGCCGTCGTCGGCCACGTCGACGTAGCGCACCTGCGCGTGGCGGCGCCAGGGGAGCAGGTTGGAGTGGTGCTCGGCGACGGTGGTCACCACGACGTCGTCGCGGTCGAGGTCGAGGCGGAACGCGAGGAGGTTCATCGCCTCGGTCGTGTTCCGGGGGAAGAGGACGGCGTGCGTCGCGGGGTCGGCGCCCACGAAGCGCAGCATCGTGTCGCGGGCCTGCTCGTAGCGCTCGCTGGAGTACCGCGACTTGGCCCCGGCGCCCCGGTGGATGCTCGAGTACCAGGGGAGGAACTCCTCGACCGCGGCGGCGACGCGCACGGAGGGCGGCGTGCTCGCCGCGCAGTCGAGGTTGACGTACGGCCGCGTCCGGCCGCCGTGCACCGGCACGAGCGTGCGGTCGCCGATGACGTCGAGGTGCATGGAGCTCCGTCCGTCGGAAGCGGTCTGGCGGGTCACGACCAGCGTCGGCAGGTGCCGGCCCCTGCTTGACCGCTCTCACCCGTGCGCGTGCCGACGACGGCGCCCGCGCACCGGACCTCGTCGGGGGCTCAAGTCCGCGTGCCCGGGCGCCGAGGGGGAGGACATGCCTTCGCCCGCAGCCGCCGGCTGGTCCGACCGCCGGGGACCGGGCCCGCGGCGACTGACCCGACGGGTGTTCTGGGACCTGGCGATCTACATGGTCGGGCTCGGGCTGGTCGTGGGAGCGGTGTTCCCGCCGTTCGCGGTCCTGCTCGGCGTGCGGCCCGAGGAGGCGTCGAGGCCGGTCTTCGTGGTCGCGTGCCTGCTCGCGGGGTTCTTGGTCGGTGCGCTGAACCACGGCCTGTCGCGGGTCGTCGTCGGCAGGCGCCTGGGCGTCCTCAGCGCTCGGCTGCGGTCGGTCGCCGACACCATCGCGACGGCGAGCCTGACCGGCGAGTGGGGCCAGCTCGAGGCGAGGGCGAGCAGGATCGCGGTCGACTCCGACGACGAGCTCGGCGAGACCGCCCGGGCCTTCAACAGCCTGCTGGACGCGCTGGCCGCCGGCGAGCACTCGCGCTCGCTCGTCCACAACTCCTCCGACATCATCACCGTCGTCGACCGCGCGGGCGAGGTCCGCTACCAGACCCCCTCCGTCGGGTGGGTGCTGGGACTGCCGCCGGCGACGCTGATCGGCCGGCCCGTCCGCGACCTGGTGCACCCCGACGACGCCGCCGGCTTCGACCTGTACCTGGCGACGGTCCGCGACCGGAGCGCACCTCCGCCGGCGCCCGTGAGGGTGCGGATGCGGCACAGCGACGGCTCGTGGCGCTCCGTGGAGACCGCGGCGAGCAACCTGCTCGACGACCCGGCGGTCAGCGGCGTCGTCCTGACCACCCGCGACATCAGCGACCGGCTGGTCCTGGAGGAGCGGCTGCGGCACCAGGCCTTCCACGACTCCCTCACCGGCCTGCCGAACCGGGCGCTGTTCATGGAGCGCGTCGCCCAGGCGGACGCCGGGAGCCAGGTGTCCGGTGCCACGGTGGCCGTCCTGTACATCGACCTCGACAACCTCAAGATCGTCAACGACGCGGCCGGTCACCAGGCGGGCGACGCGCTGCTGGCGACGGTCGCCGAGCGCCTGTCCGCGGGCGTCGCCCCGGAGGACACCGCGGCCCGGCTCGGGGGCGACGAGTTCGCCGTCCTCCTGGTCGCGCCGGGCACCGCGACCCGGGCGTCGGAGTTCGCCGAGCAGCTGCTCGCCGACCTGGCGCAGCCGGCGCTCGTCGCCGGTCGCCAGATCCGGCCGGGCGTGAGCATCGGCGTCGCCACCAGCGACTCGCTCGGCGGGGCGACGGACCTCGTCCGGGCGGCCGACGGCGCCATGTACGCGGCCAAGCGGGCCGGCAAGGGTCGCGTGGAGGTCCACCGGCCCAGCCACCACCGGGCCGAGATGGCCCGGCAGCAGCTGCGCGCCGACCTGCAGCAGGCCCTGGACGGGGACCAGTTCGTGCTGCACTACCAGCCCGTCGTGGACCTCGTGACCGGCCGCATCACGGGCTTCGAGGCGCTGCTGCGGTGGGAGCACCCGACCCTGGGCCTGCTGCCGCCGGGGGAGTTCGTCCCGCTCGCGGAGGAGAGCGACCTCATCCTGCCCATCGGGCGCTGGGTGCTGCACCAGGCGTGCCAGCACGCCGGCGACTGGCAGCGCAGCGGGTCGCGCGGCGCCGGCGTGAGGGTCAGCGTCAACCTCAGCGCGCGCCAGTTCCGCGACCAGGCGCTCGTCGAGGAGGTCGCCCGGGCCGTCCGCGCCGCGCACCTGGATCCCCGGCTGCTCACGGTCGAGCTGACCGAGACGCTGCTGCTGCAGGACAGCTCGGTCACGACGCGGCGGATCGAGGGCCTGCGCGAGCTCGGAGTCACGCTGGCGCTGGACGACTTCGGGACCGGCTACTCCTCCCTGAGCTACCTGCGCCGCTTCCCCATCGACATCCTCAAGATGGACAGGTCCTTCCTCGACGAGGTCCCCGGCGACGTCCGGGACGAGGCGCTCGTGCGCGGCATCGTCGACCTCGGCGGCACCCTCGGCCTGCAGGTGGTGGCCGAGGGCGTCGAGACCGCCGAGCAGGCCGCGGCGCTGGCCCGCCTCGGCTGCCCGTTCGGCCAGGGGTTCCACTTCGCCCGGCCCATGCCCTTCCTCGAGGCGCTGCACGCCGTCGGGCAGCCCCGACTGCCCCTTCCCCCGTCCCCGCAGCGGGAGCTGGCGGCTGCAGCGGCGGGGTCGGCGGTCCCGCCGACGGCGGTCCGCCGGTACGGCAGCTGACCCGGCGACTGCCGCTGGCCGGCAGAGGCCCGCGAGGCCCGAGCGCGTGACGGGTCCGGTCGCCAGCACCTGGACGCCGTCGGGGCCCTGCCGGACCTGCGCGCGCGCAGCGAAGCCCACGACGTGCCGGGGGACGACGCCGGCCGACCAGGACCACGAGGGCCCGCGCCAGGACCAGCAGGACGGTCCCGCACCGCACCGCACCGCACCGCACCTCACCGCACCGCCGCGCCACCCCACGAGCACTCACGCCGCGCCTCCGGTCAGCTCTCGTCCCCGCCGCGCCCGGTCGACAGCCGGCGGCCGTCCTCCTGTGCGGCGGCCCCCTCACTCGTCCGTGAGGCGGGCGGCGAGGCGCTCGAGCCCGCGCCTGATCATGGCGCTGTAGCCGTCCTCGCCCAGCGCGCCCGCTGCGTCCTGGCCGAGGGCGAGGTGGCGGCGGGCGGCGTCCAGGTCGCCGAGCCGGCGGTGGTCGTCGCCGAGGTTGAGGTGCAGGGAGGGGTAGAGGCCGGCGACCGAGCCCGCGACGCCGGCCTCCGCGGCTCGCTCTGCGGTGATCGAGTCCGCCGCCAGCAGGGCTCGCTCGTCCCAGGCGAGCTCCTCGACGAGGTCGTCCTGGACGTCGGCCAGGTGGTGGGCCAGCGCGCACCGGTGCAACGGGTCGCCGGTGGGCCCGACCCCCTCCCACAGCTCGAGGAGGAGCTCGCGAGCTGCCAGGCGCTCTCCGCGCCCGACCATCTCGATCGCCTCCCCGAGTCCGCTCATGGTCTGGTCAGGTGCGTCCACGTCCACTCCCCGGCTCCTCCGACGGCTGAGCCAGGGACGCTAGGGAGCCCCTGCGGGCGGGGTCGTGAACGGATCGGACGTCCCGCGGAGCGGGCCAGGCACTGCGACGGGCTCCGTCCGGTGAGCGCTCGGGTCTCCCGGCTCAGGTGCGCCTGGTCGGCGTACCCGGCGCCACTGGCCAGGTCGGTGAGACTCGTCTGCGCAGAGGCCGTCCTGGCGCTGTCCAGGAAGCGGTGCAGCCTCAGCAGCCGTCTGAGGACGGAGGGTGGGACGCCGACGGCCACCTCGCAGCGGCGTCGCAGCTGCCGCTCCGACAGCCCGACCTCGCCCGCGATCGCCCTGACCCCGGCGTCGGTCCCGCCCAGACGCCGCACGAGGTGCCGGACCGACGGGTCGACGCCGGAGGCGTCCGCGCCGCGCGCCAGGACGGCCTGCTGCAGCAGCGCCGCTCGTGCGCCCTCGTCGGGTGCGCCGGCCGTGCGCTCGACGAGCTCCGTCGCGGCTGAGCCCCAGAGGTCGTGCAGGTGCACCCGACGATCGGTCAGGACGTGCGCCGGCACCCCCAGCACCGCGGGGACCGCCCCCAGGGCCAGCGCGAGGCCGACGATGTCGACGCCGGCACGACGCGGGGCCCACGGCCGCGTCCGCGGTCCGCAGACGCGGACGGTCCCGTCACCGAGCCGGACGACCGCGGCTCGCGCGTCCGGCAGCACCGGGCCGCTGCCTCGACGCGTCCGCACGCTGAAGCCGAGGTCGACCAGCCCGTGCAGATCCGGGCGCACGGGCCACACCACGGGTCCTCCCACGCCCGGGACCCTGCAGGCCGGGAGACCTGCCCTGCGGCCGCCGTCAGTCCGCGTCGAGCACGAGGCGGACGGCTGCCTCGTGCGCGGGGAGCTCGGCGACCGCAGCGGCGGGCTGGTCCCGGGTCAGCACGTCCATCGCGAGGAGCAGGTCCCCGTGGACGAGCTGGTCCGCCAGCGACTCGGGCAGCGGCCGGCGCGCTGCGAGCAGGCGCTCGACCTGCGGCGCCGTCACCGGGCCCGGCGTCGGCGCCTCCTCGCCCCGGGCGGCGCGGTCGGCGACCGCCCACGGGTCCCGACGCCCCGCCAGCCACGCCGGGGCGGGCTCGGGCGCCAGCGCGCGGTGCAGGGAGCGGCCCGCGGCCAGGAGCTCGCGCCACCGGCCGGCGGGGCTGTCGGCCCCCTCGACGTGCTGCGCGGCGCTCCACCCGTCGACGACCCAGCGCCCGTCGTGGCCGCGCAGCGAGCGCGGCGACCGGACGTCGCGGGCGCCGAGGCGCTCGGCGACCTCGACGGCCCACGCGCTCGCGGCGACGTCGGTCGCCGGCACCAGGACGGCGTCGCCGACCCGGACGGCCCGCCCCCGCCCCCGGGCAGCCGCTCCTGGCGACCGGACAGGCCGAAGGCGGCCAGGACGTGGGCCGGGACCCTGCCGGCGTCGGGCGCACCGGGGGCGGTCACGGGGGCGCCGCGGGTCACGTCGCCGCGGACGTCGGACCGGTGCAGCGCCGCTGCAGGGATCGTGCCCTGAGCCCCTGTCCGCGTGACGGGTCGGGGATCACCCACCAGGGGCGTCGTGCGACCACCACGGTCCTCGGCGCGCGGGTCGCTCTCAGCCCCGCTCCGCGAGGCCGGCCGGCGGGTCGCCGAGGTCGCGGACGGGCAGGCGCGCGCCGCCCTGGTTGGCCGACTGGTGCGCGACGATGCCGGGGAGCGTGAAGCGCGCTGCCACCCAGGCGTTCACGGTCGGGAGGGTGCCGTCGCGCACGGCGGAGACGAAGTCGTCGGCGAGGAAGTGGTGGCTGCCCTCGTGCCCGTTCGGCGCACCGTGGTACTCGGTCGGCAGGCGGGCGACGTCGTGCACGGGAGCGTGCCCCGAGACGAAGGCGGCGCGCAGCGACGGGGCGACGTGCGCCAGGGCGGGGTCGTCCTCGGACATCGTCGCGCGAGTCTCCAGCTGGGCGGAGACGTCGTGGACGTCGTGCTTGTCCTGCCACACGGAGACCGTGGCCAGCTGCTCGAAGCTGCCCTCGGTGCCGAAGAAGCGGAACCGGGACTCCCGCAGCGGCGAGGGGTACCCGACGCGCCGCATCTCGTTCGTGCGCAGCGCGCCGCCGTCGGACAGCTCGAACAGCGCTGTGGCGTTGGAGAAGTCGTTGTCGAACATGCTGACCTCGCGGTCGAAGACCCCGTCGCCGCGGTCGTCCCGGACCCCGAGGCAGCTGACGCTGACCACGTGCGCGGGCAGCGCGCCCAGCACGCCCCCCAGGGCGTGCGTCGGGTAGAGCATCGGCGGGTAGCTCGCGGTCCTCTTCCAGTCCGCCCCGCCGCTGTACTGGTAGGCCTCGTAGAAGCCCAGGTCCATGTCGTGGACGTAGTCGCCCTCGGAGTAGAAGACCCGGCCGAGCTTCCCGCCGGCGAGCTGCTGGCGCGCGAAGACGGTCGCCGGGTTGTAGTAGCTCGTCTCGCCCATCATGTAGACGAGGCCGGTCTCGCGGACGGCCTCGACGATGGCGGCGATCTCCTCCTCGGACACGGCCATCGGCACCGCGCTGTACACGTGCTTGCCCGCTCGCAGGGCCGCCAGGACGAGCGGACCGTGCGTCCACCGCTGCGTGAAGATCGCCACCGCGTCGACGTCCGAGGCGAGGACGGCCTCGAAGTCGTCCAGCACCCCGTCGCCCCCGAGCCGTGCGTCGACCTCCTCGGCCCGCTCGCGGACGACGTCGGTGACCACCACGCGGTCGACGTCGGGGTGGATCTTGAAGAGCGTGCCGAAGTGCCTGGCGAACTGCCCGGCGCCCACGAGGGCGATGGAGATCGGCATGTCGGTCCTCCAGCAGGGGGGAGATGTGGACCGGACGCGGCGTCGCGTCCGTCGCCGTTCCACCGTAGTCAGGAAGGATCCGGACCGTCACGGGTCGGCAGGGTGGCACGGGCAGCACGTGGCGTCTCCGACGAGAGGGCGAGACGCCGACCCGTCCCGCGACAGTCCCAGGTCGTCGTGGTCGCCGGCACCGGCCTCCCCGGATCTAGCGGTGACGTCCGTCCGGAGACGCTGCACAGCGCGGTGACGTGGTGCAGGCGGCAGCCGGCGACGCCGTCGGGGCGGGAGCGGCCGCCGACCATCAGGGCCTGCTCGGGCTCCACGCCCGAGGCGGACGCGATCGACTGCAGTCAGCTGCGGTTGCCGTCGGTTCCGAGCTCGGTTCGCGCGCTACGGTTCTCGAGCGGCTCCAGCTCCTGGAAGACCGTGATCTGCAGCCCGGCGGGCGCCTTGAGGCGGGCGTTGACCGACCGCCACGGCGTCTCGGTCGGCGGGGCGATCTCCTCGGCACCGGCCTCGACCAAGGTGCTCGTGGTCGCGGCGGCGTCGTCGACCTCGAAGGCCACGCGGAGGGCGGGCGCGACCTGCCGGCCGACCTCGACGTCGTCGATCATGCGCTTCTGCGCCGGGTCGGCGATCTCCAGGGTCGCCCGCCCGGCGTCGAGGATGGCGACGCGGGCACCGCCCTCGCCCTGGAAGGCCGCCTGCTCGGGCAGGCCGAGGACGTCGCGGTAGAACGCGACGGCCTCGTCGTAGTCGACGGCCTCGACGACCAGCCGCAGCTGCCGCACCCCGCCGGTGGCGGGGCTGGTCGTGGTGCTGCTGGTCGTCGCGTCGGTGGTCGGGTCCTGGTTCGTCATGGCGGGACGGTAGGAGCTGACACCAGTGGCAGGTGCCAGCATCAGCACCAGATCAGCGAGGGGAGGGGTGGGTGTGAGGATCGGTGAGCTGGCCGCGAGCACCGGGGTCAGCCCCAGGTCGCTGCGGTACTACGAGCAGCAGGGCCTGATCGCCAGCGTGCGCACCCCTGCGGGCCACCGGCGCTACGACGCAGGCTCCGTGGACACGGTCATCCGGGTGCAGGAGCTCTTCGCCGCCGGCCTGTGCAGCTCCAAGATCGCCCAGCTGCTGCCGTGCCTGCAGGCCCCGCCGGCAGAGCGCACCCCGGCGCTGCTGGCCGACCTGGTCGAGCAGCGCCGCCGCCTCGAGGCGACCGAGAAGGAGATCCGACGGGCGCGTGGCGTGCTCGAGGAGGTCATCGACTCGCTGCGCGACCGAGACGAGCTGTGACGCGACGAGTCGTCCGCGAGTGCCCGCGCGAGCCGGTCTCAGGCGCGGTCGCTGGCCGTGGTGGCCCGGTCGTACTCCCGGCGGGACTCGGCGATGGCGGCGCGGTGGCGCAGGGACCAGTCGGCCAGCTGCTGCACCAGCGGGGTCAGGCTGCGCCCCCGGTCCGTGAGCTCGTAGGTCACCGTCGCGGGCACGGTCGGGTAGACCGTCCGCAGCACCAGACCGTCGCGCTCGAGGCGGCGCAGGGTCAGCGTGAGCATCCGCTGCGAGACGCCGTGCAGGGCGCGCTTGAGCTCGCTGGAGCGGCGGGTGCCGCTGGACAGCTCGACCACCGCCAGCACCGACCACGTGTCACCCAAGCGGTCCAGGACGTCGCGGATGCCGCAGTCGGGGTGCTCCGGGAGGCCGCAGGGCTCCAGCGCGACGAGCTCGTCCTCGACGGCCTCGGTGGCGCCCGGGTCGCTGACCTGGTCGGTCACCGCGGTGTGCCCTGCTGACACGGAAGCGCCTCCTTGTGGACCGGGCGCGGGGCTCCTGAGGCTGGCCCTGCGCAGCCACTCCACCACAGAGGACGTCTCATGATCATGGTCACCGGTGCTTCCGGTCAGCTCGGCTCCCTCGTCCACCACCGGCTGATGGAGCGGGGGCTGTCCCCGCTGGCCGGCACCCGCGCCCCGGAGCGCTTCGGTGACCTGGGC
Source organism: uncultured Pseudokineococcus sp. (assembly GCF_947495735.1). Lineage (GTDB taxonomy): Bacteria > Actinomycetota > Actinomycetes > Actinomycetales > Quadrisphaeraceae > Pseudokineococcus. The sequence goes on along the minus strand of NZ_CANMAA010000013.1, from coordinate 25,388 downwards.
CGGCGCGTGGACTTCGACGACCCGAGCATGCTGGACCTGGCCGGGGTGAGCACCCTCGTGCTGGTCTCGGCCGGGTACGACGAGGACGACGTCGTCATCGCCCACCACGACCGCGTCATCACCGCCGCGCAGTCCCACGGCGTCGGGCACGTCGTCTGCACGAGCCTGACCGGCGCGGGAGACCACCTGGGCTTCGCCCTGGCCCATCGCTGGACCGAGCGCCGCCTCCAGCGCAGCGGCCTGGCGTGGACCGTCCTGCGCAACGGCCTGTACGCGGAGCTGTTCGGCGCGCTCGCCGCCCCCGTGGACGCCGTCGTCAGCGCGCCGTTCGGCGACGGCGCCCTCGCCGCGGCCGCCCGGGAGGGCCTCGCCGACGTCGCCGCCGCGGTCGCCGCCGACCCGAGCGCCCACCGGGGCCGGACCTACGAGCTGGCCGGCACGACGACCGTGGACGCCGCGGGCCTGGCCGCTGGTCTGGGTGCGACGTGCTCGCCGACCTCGCTGGCCCGCCGCCGCACCGAGCTGGCCTCGGCCGGGCTGCTGCCGTTCCAGCCCGCGATGCTCATGTCGGTCTACTCCTCCGTCGCGGCCGGGCTCCTCGCCGGCACCGGCGGTGACCTGGCCGACCTGCTGGACGTCCCGCTCGCCTGGGCCGATCGCCCTCGCCGCCGCTCAGGGCTGAGCGAAGGCGGCCAGTGCGACGAGGGAGAGGTCGGTGCCCAGCCGTCGTCCTCACGTGGTCCTGCGGGCGGTGCTCGGTGCCCTCGCTGCAGCTGGTCACGGCGTGCTCGGCCCACAGGACGGCGACCTCGTCGCTGCGGGGGAGAAGGGCGCTCAGGCCGCCCTCAGCCGGCGGGACGTGTGCTCCCTGCGGCTGCCGGCGTCCCGCGGAAGGTGTGCCGGTAGGCCTGGGGGGAGGTGCTGACGCGCCGGGTGAAGTGGTGGCGCAGCGTCGTGGCGGCGCCGAAGCCGGAGCGGCGGGCGACCTCCTCGACGGGCAGGTCGGTGCTCTCCAGGAGCTGCTGCGCCAGGGCGACGCGCTGGGCCAGCAGCCAGGCGTGGGGCGTGGTCCCGGTGAGGGCGCGGAAGTGGCGGGCGAAGCTGCGGGGCGAGGTCATCGCTCGGGCGGCGAGCTGGCCCACCGACAGGGGTTGGTCGAGGCGCTCGAGGGCCCAGGGGAGGACCTCGCGCAGGCGCTGGCCGTCGTCGGCGGGCAGCGACGGACCCTCGACGTACTGGGCCTGCCCGCCGTCGCGGTGCGGCGGGACGACGAGGCGGCGCGCGACCGTGTTCGCGACGGCGACGCCGTGCTCGCGGCGCAGCAGGTGCAGGCAGGTGTCGATGCCCGCCGCTGACCCGGCGCTGGAGAAGACGGGGTCGTCGTCGACGTAGAGGACGTCGCGGTCGACGGTCACCGCGGGGTAGCGCCGGGCCAGGGCGTCCGCGTGCCGCCAGTGCGTGGCCAGGGTGCGCCCGTCGGCGATGCCGGAGGCCGCGACGACGAACGCGCCCGTGCAGTGGCTCATCACCCGGGCCCCGCGAGCGACCGCCGCCCGCAGCACCTGCCCGTAGGCCGCCGGCGGGTCCACGTCCTCGTGCTCCCAGCCGAGGACGATGACCAGGTCGGCGCTCGCGGCGCGCTCGAGCCCGTGCTCGACGTGCACGACCAGACCGGTGTCGGTGCGCACCCGCCCGGGTCGCTCGGTGGCGACGGCGAAGTCGTAGACGGGCAGGCCGTCGTCGCTGCGGTCGTACCCGAAGACGTCGGAGACCAGGCCCAGGCCGAAGGCTCCGGTGCCGTCGTGGGCGAGGGCCACGACGTCCTTCAGCACGACTGCTCCGCGGTCACCGCGTCAGCCTGCCACGGTCGTGGCAGGAAGTGCTCGCATCATGTCGTTCCTGCCACTCGTCGGTGGTGTCCCTCCGCGACGAGGCTCGGTCCACCACCCGATCCGAGGCAGACGGCGCCGGCCCTCCGGTCGCCGCAGGAAGAGCGTCATGGCCCTCGCGCACCAGACCCGACGAGCCGAGAGCACCTGTGCGGACGGGGCTCCCGTCCGAGACGACGTGCTCCACGAGCTCGCCGCCGCGCTGGCCGACGTCGGAGGTCACCTGGCGGCCGAGGTGCTCGTCGCCGTCGTCGCGCAGCTGGAGGCGCGAGCGGGGGCGCCGCTGGGCGCCACCGACGGGGAGCCGGTCGTCGTGCTGCAGCGGCGGGCCGCGCGGGCGCTGCGCGTGCTGCACCGGGGCGGCGCGACCGCAGACCCCGCTGCGCTGCGCGCCATGACCGCCGACCTGCACGACCCGTGCGCTGCGCTGCTCAGGGCGGCGGCCGCGGGGGACCAGGGCACGACGACCGCGCAGGGGCGATGACGGTGCTGTTCACCGCACTGGTCCTCGCGGCGTCGCTGGCCTGGGCGATCACCTTGGGGCGGCAGTCGCTGCCCCGCTCGCTGCGCGTGCCGCTGCGGTCCGCCACGGCGCGTGAGCTCGGCCGCGACGCCGCGCTCGGGTGCCGGGAGCTGACCCGCCTCCACCGCGCCCGCTGGCGCAGGACCGGGATCGACCCGGTCGGACCTCCGCCGGTCCCGCCGAGGTCGAGGCGGTGACGCCTCGGCGGGACCCGGGACCGCGTGCGCGGCTTCCGGCCTCACGTCCCGCTCCCGGTGACGAGGCGCACCCGGCCCGGTGCCGAGTGCGTGCGCTGCCGGGGAGGACGACGGGTCGTCCTCCATGCTGGCTCCGTGGCAGATCGGCAGCTGGTCGGGTCGGGAGCGGTGTGGGAGCCCGTGGTCGGGTACTCCCGGGCGGTGAGGGTGGGCCCGTGGGTCAGCGTCGCCGGCACCACCGCCGCCGCGCCCGACGGGGGCGTCGTGGGCCCCGGCGACCCCGCCGAGCAGACCCGCGAGGCGATCCGCCGGATCGCCGCCGCTCTCGCGGAGGTCGGCGCGAGCCTGCAGGACGTCGTGCGCACGCGGATCTACGTCACCGACATCAGCCGCTGGGAGGAGGTCGGGCGCGCACACGGCGAGTTCTTCGCCGACATCCGCCCGGCCAGCTCGATGGTCGAGGTCGGCCGCCTGATCGATCCCGCGCTGCTGGTGGAGGTCGAGGCGGACGCCGTCGTCCCGCACGTCCCGCACGACGACGAGAGCGCACGCGCCTGACCGCCCCGCGGCACAGCCGCGCGTCCAGGGCGCTCAGGCCCACCTCGTCGGTGACCGGACCGTTCCGGTCCTCGACCGGCGCAGCCCTTCTGGCGACCGCTCGGCGCGACGAGGCTGGCTCCATGAGAACCGCGCTGCTCGTCATCGACGTCCAGGAGTCGTTCCGCCTGCGGGACAGCTGGGCCGACATCTCCGCACCCGACATCGCCGAGCGCGTCGCCCGGCTGGTGGAGCACGCCCGCGGGGCGGGGCAGGAGGTGGTCTGGGTGCTGCACAGCGAGCCCGGCACCGGCACGGTGTTCGACCCGACCCTCGGGCACGTGCGCCTCATGGGCGGCCTCGAGCCGCAGGAGGGCGAGCTGCAGGTGACCAAGACGACGCACAACCCGTTCACCAGCACGGACCTGGGCCAGCAGCTGACCGCCCGCGGGGTGGACGAGGTGGTCGTGACCGGCATCCGCACCGAGCAGTGCTGCGAGACCACCGCTCGGGTCGCCAGCGACCTGGGCTACCGGGTGCGCTTCGTCGTCGACGCCACGGCCACGACGCCGCTCGAGCGGTGGGGCGGCGAGGGGACGCTGAGCACCGCGGAGGTCGTCGAGCGCACCGCGAGCGCGCTGCAGGGGCGCTTCGCCGACGTCGTGACCATCGCCGACGTCCTCGCCGCCTGATCACCGTCCTCCTGGGAGGGTGACCGGATGGTGAGCACGGTCCTGTTCGTGGTCCCCGACCAGGTGCACCTGCTGGACCTGGCCGGTCCGGCCCAGGTGTTCTCCACCGCCCACGACGAGGGCTCCGCCGGTCGGCTGGCCTACGTCGGTGCCACCCCCGCAGTGGCCAGCCACCAGGGCGTGCCGCTGCAGGTCGACACGCACTGGCCGGCGCTCGGCCGTGACGCCCTCGTCGTCGTGCCCGGCCGTCGGGTCGGCGCCGGTGCGCCGGCGGCCGGGCTCCCTCCGCAGCTGCTGGAGCGGGTCGCCGCCCACGCCGCCGCCGGCGGGCGGGTGGTCGGCATCTGCACCGGCGCCTTCGCCCTCGCCGAGGCCGGGGTGCTCGACGGTCGCCGCGCCACCACCCACCACGACGTCCAGGACGTGCTCACGGCCCGCTACCCGCGGGTGCGGGTGGTGCGCGACGTGCTGTTCGTGGTCGACGGCGCGGTGGCCACCTCGGCGGGGGTCGCGAGCGGCGTCGACCTCGCGCTGCACCTGCTCGCCGTCGACCACGGGCCCGCGCTGGCCGCGCGCGTGGCCCGGGCGATGGTCGTGCCGCTGCGGCGCGACGGGTCCGGTCCGCAGGTGAGCGCGATGCTGCGCCACCGCGACCACCTCGCCGACGTCGTGCACCGGGCGCTGGACGTCGTCGACGCCCGCTTCACCACGCCGCTGCCCCTCTCGGAGCTCGCGGCGGCCGTGGGCGTCAGCGAGCGCACCCTCACCCGGGTCTTCGCCGCCACCACGGGGACGACCCCGCTGCGCTACCAGCAGGAGCTCCGGCTGGAACGCGCCGAGCACCTCATCGGGCAGGGCGCGACCCTGGAGGCCGCAGCGCGTGACGTCGGCTTCGGTGACGCGCGGATGCTGCGCCGGCTGCGGCGACGAGACGGCAGCCGCATGCCCGGGCCGCCGATGGAGGGCGGTCGGTCGCCGGGAGGTCCGACCGGGGATCGACTGCGGGACGGTCGGGCGCCGTCGCTGACGACGTCGCCGGGAGCCGGCTGAGCCGCCGGCGGTCGGTCGGTCAGCGGGACGCACCCGGCGGCTGCCGGTCCTCTGCTGGTCGGGGTGGTGCTGCCCGCGGGGTTCGCGCGAACCGGTGCTGCGTGCTCCGGCCGGCGGGGAAGCCCCCGGTGCTCGAGCCCCGTCCGCCTGGCGCCAGGTGATGATGGGTCCCATGGCTACGAGGAAGACCCGCTTCGGCAACCCGGCGCGTCAGGCCGAGGCGGCGTCCAGGGAGCAGGCCAGGGCCCTCGCTGCCCAGAGCGCCGCCGTCGCCGCGGCCGCGCAGCGCAGCGCCGACCCCGACTGCGCCACGGGCTGCTGCGACTGAGGTCCGACGCCCAGGACCAGGGCTCCGGCACCGGGGTCGAGCCAGCAGCCCGCTCCACGGCAGACGCCACGGACCCGAGCACCCCGACGATCGAGGGACGTGCGCATCCGCCCAGCAGCGCCCGCACGTCCCCGGACGCAGCTGCCCTCACCTGCCCCTGCCCCTCGTCCCGCGCCGCTGGGCGAAGGAGCCCCCTCGGTGGACGATCCTCTGCGGACACGAGGGGCTGTCGCTGGTGGTTGGCCGAGGCGCCGATGGGTCATCGTCAGCGGGACGAGCAGGTCCGTCAGATCGCTGAGTCCAAGGGACGGATCTGGAAGCAGTCGGGGAAGCGCGTGGTGGCCAGGAGCCAGCCGTCTCGCCCGCCGAGGGCCGATGGGCCGAGCATGGAGACCCGTCGGACCTCGAGGGCTCTCTCGTCGCGGACCAGGACGTGCTCGCCGTGACGCGACACCACCGGGCGCCAGCCCTGGCGACCAGCGGACGCCAGCTCCTCGACCTCACGAGCTCGGGTCACCGGTCCCAGCAGACGCTGCTGAGACGCCAGTGCTGCGTGCTCGCGGGTCCCGAAGCGCTGCTGCGCCGCCTGTCGGGTGATGCCCAGGGCCCGGCCGACGTGGGCCCAGCTGGCGCCGGCCTCGCGCGCCGCGTCGACGGCGCCCCGCTGCAGGTGCTCGGCGACCCCGGCGATCTCCCCCAACCGCACGGCGGTGCCCAGGTGGGCGTCCGCGCCCCCGGCGCCGTCATCGGTCTCTGGCCCGGGGTCTGCGCTCTTGGCGCCGGGGTGTGCTGCCAGCCGCGCCAGGACCACCTCGAGATCGTCGGCGCTCATCGGGTGGTGCCGCCGTCTGGTCGCCAGGACTGGCCCTGCGCGGCGTGGTGGTGGGCGTCGCGGCGCTCCAGCCGAGCCGTCACGAGCCAGATGACCGCCGCGATGACGGCCAGGCAGAGCCCGAGGGTGACGACCATGCCGGGGATGGGGAGGCCGACGAACATCGCGACGGGCACGAGGATCACTGCGACGGCCGCCAGCCCGGCGGCGGTACGACGGACGGTGCGCACGCGCTGGTGGGGGTCCATGTCCCCGAGCGTCGACGCCTCGGCTCGAACTGTCAACCCAGCCTTGACGATCGGTGCGCTCCAGCTGTCCGCCAGCCGGGACTGCCGTGCGCGCAGGTAGCACGTGTGCTGAGCAGGCCCGGTCGACGACCGGCAGCGGCACGCTGCCCGGATGCGGGGACGGCCAGCCGTCGCCGTCGCCGAGGTCCTCGAGCGGGCCGCGGTTCGCCGGCGAGCGGTCGGTTGCCGGGACGGCCTCATCGCTACAGCTCGGCGGTGCGGAAGTGCCTTCACTGCGGATGGCGGCAGCTCGTCAGACGGACGCGGGAGGCGTTGCCGTTGTCTTGCCGCGGCGAGAGCCTTGACCATCGGCTCGAGCGGCATCAGCGTGGAGCGATGGCGGAGACGCAGGAGGCAGGGGTTCAGTAGTCGTCGCACGGGCGCCTCGGCGTAGTCCGGGACTCGGTTGCCTTCGTGCTGGCGCTGGGCTCTGCCGTCGTTCTCTCTCAGCTGCTGTTCCGGTACGAGGGCGCCGAGCTCGGGCTGTGGGGCGCTTCTGCGTGCGGGGCGGCGGCCATGGGTGCGTACGTGATCCGGGCGCGGGGGAAGTGGCGGCAGCGCGAGGAGGCGCTGCGGACACAACTCGACCGTGCAGCGTCAGCGCCTGAGCATCGGTAGCGACTGCTGCACGAGGCGATGGGAGTGATCTGGCGGTGTTCGGTGAGCGATCGTGCGCGGGACTACCTGCCGAAGTGGGACTCCCGCAGGCGCCTGGACGCCTCGCGGTCCGTCCAGACCACGCGCAGAGCTTCGCCGTAGTAGTCGAAGCAGCCCGCGCCATACGCACGGAGCACGTCCGTCGAGGTGTCGTCGGGCACCAGGGAGTCTGAGTGCTTGCCATCGACGAGGGTCGACTCCCAGAGGACGTCGTGCACCGGACCCCACCGGCGCCACCACAGGTGCCCGCCGACTTGCTCGTAGTAGGGCTTCACCTCGATCAGAAGGAAGCCGACCTCCGTCTCGCCCCGGTGCAGCCGGCCGACACGCTGGCGGTAGCTGTCGAAGCGCTGGTCGGGACGGTGCTGCGAGAAGTCGGGGCGGTGAGGCATGAGCATCAAGGCTACGAGGCCAGCCGACCGAGCTGCCTGTCCCCAGCAGACGATCGGCTGCGGGGCGGCGGTGTGGATCGCCGCCGCGCCAGACTGGCTCGGTGACCGACCCCGCGACGCTGCCCGCTGACCTGCCCGCCCCGGTCGACGACGGCGCCGCCGATCACCTGCTCGGTGCCGAGCTGCCTGCTCTCGTCCTCGGCGCCAGTGACGGCGGGACGGTTGATCTCGCCGACCTCGGGCCTGGGGTGACGGTGCTGTACGTCTACCCGCTCACTGCACGACCCGGGACCGAGGCGCCGACCGGGTGGGACGCCATCCCCGGGGCCCGCGGGTGCACCCCCGAGGCCTGCGCGTTCAGGGACCACCACGCCGACCTCCTCGCCGCCGGTGCCTCTGCCGTGCACGGCATCTCCAGCCAGACGACGGAGTACCAGCGCGAGGTCGTCGAGCGCCTGCACCTGCCGTTCACGATGCTCGCCGACCCCGGTCTGCTGCTGGCCGACGCCCTCGGGCTGCCGACCTTCACCGCGGACGGTTAGCGGCTGCACCGGCGGCTGACCATGCTCGTGCGTGACGGCGCGGTGGAGCACGTCTTCTACCCCGTCTTCCCACCAGACCAGCACGCGGAGCAGGTCCTGCGTCACCTGGAGCGCCAGGTCAGGTAGAGGGGAGCGGGCGGCTTCCCCGGGTCCGGGCCGACCCGGCCCATCTGACGATCGGATGTGGGACGGCCGGGCGTCATCGCCGCCAGGTTCCTCGAGTCGGCCGGGGCTCGCCGGCAGGCGGTCGTCATACGGGTCGGATGATGAGAGCGGTGATCTGCTCTTCGGCGATGGTGAAGGCGTAGTCGAGGTCGACGACCCCGCCGGGGAAGTCGCCCTCGAGGTGGCGCGTGACGGTCCACTGCTCGCCGCGGCGTACAGGGGAGGTCGTGGTGGCCGCGGTGTAGGTGTAGTCGGTCGTGGTCTGCTCGAGCCAAGAGCTGATCTGCTCCCGTCCGCGGTGGGTGTGCCCGTCGTCGGTGACGACACCGGTGGGGGAGAACGCCGCGGTGGCAGCGGCGACGTCGGCTCGTGCGTGCGCGTCGAGGTAGGTCTCGATGAGGGTGAGCTCGGGGGTGTCGAGGCGGACAGCGGCGAGCAGGTTCAGGGCGAGCTCGTCGCACCAGTGCTCGTCGGTGAGCGCGGTGAAGCCGCCCGCCGGGGCACGAGAGCCGCCCAGGGTGTGCACGAGGGCGTCCGGGGTGCCGAGCCGCTGGTGGACGCTGGCGACGACCAGGTCGACACCGGAGGTCGTCGTGAGGTCGGCGGTCACGAAGCCGTCGTCGACGGCACCGGGAGGTGTGCGGGCCGTGGCCAGAACCGTGGCGCCGGCCTCCCGCAGGCGGGCGGCGATGGCGGCGCCGGTGCCGCGGCCGGCGCCGGTGACCAGGACCCGTCGGCCGTCGAGGTCGCGGACGGTGTGCGTCGTTGTGCTCATGGCGGGGACCTTGGGGCGTCTCCCGCAGGGAGGGGCAAGGGCTGGAGCCTCCCCCCGGGGGAGGGTGCACAGTGCGCGGGTGCTGACCATCGGCGACTTCGCGCGGCTGACGCACCTGAGCGTGCGGACCCTGCGGCGCTACCACGAGGCCGGTCTGCTGGAACCCGCCCGGGTGGGCTCCAGCAGTGGATACCGGTACTACGAGCCTTCCCAGATCCCCACCGCGCAGGTCATCGCCCGGCTGCGGGAGCTGGACGTCCCTCTGGCCGAGGTGCGCCAGATCCTGCTGGCACCGGACCCGGGCACGCGCTCGGCCCTGGTCGCTCAGCACCTCGACCGGCTCGAGACCCAGCTCGCCCGCACCCAGGCGGCGGTCGGGTCCCTGCAGCGGCTCCTGCGCCCGGACCCGGACGTCCTGGACGTCGAGCTGGTCCGGACGCCAGCGCGTGCCGCCGCCGCCGTCGAGGCCACGGTCGGCTGCGATGAGGTCCTCGACTGGTACGCCGGCGCGATGGCCGAGCTGCACGCCGTCGTCCACGCGCCAGCGGGACCCGCCGGTGGCCTCTACGACAACGCCTTGTTCACTGACGACCGGGGGCACGCGCTGGTCTACCTGCCCGTCGCCGGGCCCGTGCCCCGCGTCGGGCGGGTGCACGGAGTCGAGCTGGCCGCCGTCGAGCTCGCGGCCACGGTCCACCACGGCACCCACGACACCATCGACGTCACCTACGGCGAGCTCGGTCGGTGGGTCAGCGAGCACGCGCTCGTCGTCGCCGGCCCCGTGCACGAGACCTACCTCGTCGGCCCCCGCGAGACCCCGGCCCCCGACCAGTGGCGCACCCAGATCGGCTGGCCGGTCTTCAGCCTCGCCGACGCCGCCGGCGCGGCGCCGACGACGAGCACCGCACGGGACGCCGAGGCGCCACCGCCGTCCGTCAGCCGCACGACGACGAAGACCTCGGCGACCGGGACCCTGCGATGACCCGCGCCTGGCCGCCCACCCCGCTGCCCTCGCTGGCCGGCCACCACGTCGTCATCACCGGCGGCACTGGTGGCATCGGGCTGCGGACCGCGCAGGCCCTCGCCGCCGCCGGGGCCTCGGTGACCGTAGGAGCGCGCAGCCACCGCAAGGGCGAGGAGGCGACCGCCGCTATTCGCGCCGCAGCGGGCGGCGCGGCGACGGTCGCCCACCACATGCTGCTCGACCTGGCCGACCTCGACTCGGTGCGCGCCTGCGCCACCGAGCTGGCTCGCCGCGGCGATCCCATCGACGTGCTCGTCAACTGCGCCGGCGTGATGGCCATCCCGGAGCGGGAGCTGACGACCGATGGCTTCGAACGGCACTGGGGCACCAACCACCTCGGGCACTTCGCCCTCACCGGGCTCCTGCTCCCGCTCATGGGCACGAGGCGGCGCAGCCGGGTCGTCACCGTCAGCGCCCAAGCCGCCCGCACCGCCCGCCTGGACCCCGACGACTGGCAGTCCGAGCGGTCCTACGCCCCGATGCGGGCGTACAGCCGCTCCAAGCTGGCCAACATCCTCTTCGCGGTCGAGCTGAACCAGCACGTCAGCGGCGCCGACGTCCTGAGCTTGCCCGTGCACCCAGGCACCGCCCAGACAGGCATCCAGCAGCACCAACGCGGAGCGGTCACCAAGTGGGCCGGCCGGCAGATCATGCGGGTGCTCGGACAGCCCCTCGACCGGGTCGCCGAACCCCTCACCTACGCCGCCACGGCCCCCACCCCCCGCACGGATCGCCTCATCACGCCCAGCGGGCTCCTCGAGCTCGGAGGACCACCACACCTCGCCGACCTGCCACCTGCAGCCCACGACACCGACCTGCGCCAGATGCTGTGGCAGGACTCGACCCGCCTCACCGACGTCCCCTACTGAGGTAGTCAGAACCGTCCCAGTCGCCGATCCCGAGTGGGATGGTCAGCCCGCAGCATCGAGCAGGACGGGAGCGTGTGCTGATGCCGTGGAGACCGCCCTCAGCAAGGCCAGGAGACCTCGACTCTCGGCTGGCCCCCTTTCGAGAGCGCGGCGGGCGTCTGCATCGCAGCGACGGACAGCTGGTCGGCGAGGTCTACTTGCAGCCGATCGTCTACTGGACGAGCCGCGGCCTGCTGTGGTGGCGCCGCTGGACGGACCCGGACGAGCACGTGCACGGGCTCCTCTTCTACGCCGACGGCCGCTTCGACGACTTCTACGAGTACGGGGAAGGGCTCGAGGAGGACCTGCAGCTTTGGCCCAGCGGCACCTTCCGGCTCCACGGCGAGGACCTGCAGGTCTTCTGGCTCGACGACGAGGCATCGCGCGCCCTGCGTCAGCGAGAGGGCCTCGACGTAGCGGTCTACTAGCAAACCAAGCATCCGGTTGAGGTCCCCCGGACGCCCAGGCCTGACCACGAGAGAGGCAGCTGGCTCCGGCGTCAGGGCTGGCCTCGGCGGTCTCCCGGGCTGCCGCGGCCGGTGGCTGCGCGATCCAGCTGGTTCATGACGTCGATGGCGATGCCCTGAGCGTCGTGCGTGGCCGTTGGGTCCCGTGGGTGGAGGTCTGCGTCGAGGTCGATTGCGAGGCGCTCGAGTAGGTCTTTCCACTGTGGATGGGCGTGGTCGAGGGCGACTGCGGCCTGACGGACAGCCGTGTGCAGCTCCTCGGGGGTGGTGGCTGCGGTGGTGAGTCCGTCGCGGTGGGCTCGTAGGCCGGTGACGAGACGGGCGAGGTGCTCGTCCTGGGTGAGCGCGTGGTGCATGTCCGGGAGCGGGCCGCTGGTCCTGGGCGGCGGCGCGGGCGGGGGCGCCGGCTGCTGCCGGCGCACGCGCGCGAGGAGCCGGCGGTGCAAGGGGACGTAGCTCCAGCTGTGCAGTTCGGCCGCGGCGCGGACGTCGAGGTCGGCCAGGACCGCGTCGGCGTGGGGGTCTCCTCCGGCGGCGCCGGTGGGCCAGTGCAGTCCGCGCAGGGTCGAGGTGGCGGTCCAGTGCCGCCCCCACCGGTGCCGGCAGGAGTGCTCGTAGGCGGCCCGTTCGGCGGGGGTGCAGGCGGTGGGGGACAGGTAGCCCCAGCGGCCGGCTTCGTCGAGGTGGCCGTCGAGGCGGTAGGCGTGGGCGAGGAGGGCGCGGGCGGGTATCGACCGGGGCACGTGGGCGAGGTAGCTCTTCAGGCGGGTCCTGGCGGTGGTGGTCCGTCCGGTGCGTAGGTCGGCGCGTGCCCGGTCGAAGACGTCGCCGCGCTCTTCGGTGCTCATCTCCGGGCCCTGCCCTCGGCAGGCGGCGACGGCGCGGAGAAGCGGCGGACGCCGAGCTCTCGGGCGGTGCGCAGGAAGCGTGGGTCCAGGCTCTCGGGGCGCCCGACGACGCGGAGCTCGTCGAGAGTCAGCTGCTCGAGGGCGTCGATGTCGTCGACGGCGTAGCACTCCTCCAGGAACAGGCGCCGGAGCGCAGGGGAGCGGGTGAGTTGGGCGAAGGAGGTCAGCGGGGTCCGCCCGTACAGGGACAGGCTGGCCAGCCGGGTGTAGGCGGCGACGCCGGTCAGGTCCAGGTCCTTGCCGCCGGCGATCTGCAGCGAGGTGAGGGTGTCGGCGCAGGCCAGGTCCGGCACGGTGGCGAGTTTGCGCGCGCTGAGCAGCCGCAGGTCGGTCAGGGGCGCGGTGAGGCGGGCCGCGAGGTCTCGGGGTGGTTGCTCGAGCATCAGGGTGGTGAGGGCCGGGGAAGCCAGGACGGGGTCGAGCGCGGGGAACCACGGTCCGGCGTACTCGCGCAGGGTGGACGCCGTCTGGGTCAGCGGCGGGTTCCTGGCGTGCGGGCGCCCGACGAGGGTGAGGCTTCGCAGGCTGGTGAAGTGCTGCAGCGCGCTGAGGTCCTCGCATTCGTAGCCGAAGACGAGCAGCTCTTCCACGCGATCGGCGATCGGCGTCAGCCAGTTCAGGCTCTGGTGTCCCTCGGGCATCTGCAGGACGCCGACGCGCTTAGTGACCCGAGCCAGGGCGCGCAGGTACCCGGGTCGGGGCGCGACACCGCCGTCGACGACGACGTGTGGACGGCCGCCGTCCAGGCTCAACCGGCACGAGGGCAGCACCGGCCCACCATCGCAGTCCGTCCGAGATGTCAGGCGCCTTTCAACCGCACACCACCGTCCGGACGACGTGACCGGATGAGGATCGGCTGCTGGGACGCGCAGGTCGGGTGGCACCTGCTCGTGCGACCAGCTCTGACGGCAGTCACGGCTCGGCAGGGGGCGTAGTGGTCGGCGGGAGGGCGTGGAGCGTCGTCCACGCCGTGTCGAGGGCGGCTTCCAGGGGCCAGGTCGCCCGTTCGGGCTGGCTGAGCAGGAGTCCGCCCTGGATGGCGGCAAGCACGGAGGTGGCGAGCCGCTCCGCGTCGGCGCCCGGGTCGATGTGGCCGGCGGCCTGCATGCGGCGGACCCCGTCGGCGAGGCGGGTGCGCCACGACGTCCACGCCTCGCGCAGGAACGCGGCGGTCTCGGCGTCCGCGGCGGCCATCTGGGCGGTCAGCGACCCGATGGGGCAGGCCCAGCGACCCCGGTCGAAGTAGTACTCCTCCAGCCCGCGGCGCCACGCGGCCCAGGACTCCCACGTCGACAGGTCGGACAGGTGCGGCTCCTGCGCGGCGAGCAGCTGCTCGCCCTCCCACACCGCGACGGCGCGCACGAGCTCGGCCTTGCCGCCGGGGAAGTAGTGGAAGAGCTGGCTCTTGCTGGTCAGGGTCTCGGCGCGGACGTCGTCCAGGCTCGTGCCGTCGATGCCGGCGTCGAGGATCCGCAGCGCCGTCGCCTCGACGATCCGCTGGCGCGTGCGCCGTCCCTTGTCCGTCAGCTCCGCCACCCCTCCAGCGTAGGTGTCTGGACCGTTAGGTCCAGTCCTGCTAGTAATGGACCATGCAGTCCAACAGCGAGCTCCTCCGGTCCCTGCCCCGTGACACCCGGCTGGCGGACCGAACCGCCGTCGTCACCGGCTCCTCCAGCGGCATCGGCGAGGCCGTCGCCCGCGTGCTCGCGGCCTCCGGCGCCGAGGTCGTCATCACCGGCCGCGACACCGCCCGTGTCCAGGCGGTCGCCGAGGCCGTTCGCGCCGACGGCGGCGCCGCGCACGCCGTGACGGCCGACCTGGGCGCCTCGCCCGAGGCCGTCCGGGCCTTCGCCCGTGAGGCGACCGCCGCACTGGGCGGCCGGGTCGACGTCATGGTCAACAACGCCGGCGTCTACCCCGTCGCGCCCACCGCGGCGACCTCCGACGCCGACCTCGAGGCCGTGTGGGCCACCAACATCCGCGCTCCGCACGTGCTGGTAGCCGCGCTGGCGCCCGCGATGGCCGAGCGGGGCAGCGGCTCGATCGTCACCGTGGGGTCGTGGATGGCCCGCACCGGCGTCCCGTTCGGCGCCGTGTACGCGGCGAGCAGGGCCGCCGTCGAGCAGTTCACCCGCACCTGGGCCGCCGAGTACGGCCCGTCCGGGGTGCGCGTGAACACCGTCGCGCCGGGCGCCACCGCCACCCCGGGCAACGCCGGCTCCGAGGCGGTCCTGGCCGCGATGACCTCGACCACCCCCGCGGGGCAGCCGGTGCGGCCGGTCGACATCGCCACCGCCGTGCGCTGGCTCGTCACCGACGAGGCCGCGTTCGTCCACGGCGCCCTGCTCGACGTCGACGGCGGCCTGTCCGCGACCCGCTTCCTCGGCGCCGCCTGAGCCATGACGTCGCCCGTGTCCGCCACGTCTACACCCACGACGCAGACCTCGGGAGGGCACGTGCTCGCACGGCTCCACGGCAAGACCGCGTTGATCACCGGCGCCACCAGCGGCATCGGCCGTGTCACCGCCCTGCGTCTCGCCGCCGAGGGGGCGCACGTGGCTGTCGGCGGTCGCGACGCCCGGCGCGGGGCCGCCGTGGTCGCCGAGATCACCGCCGCCGGCGGTCGCGCGGTGTTCGTCCCCGCCGACCTCGACGGCACCAGGGCCACCTCCCGCGACATCGCCGACCGCGCCGAGGCGGCCTCCCGGGGGCCGTGTCGACGTCCTGGTCAACAGCGCCGCGGTGGTCGCGGTGGCCACCACCGCCGAGACGACCGAGGCCCAGCTCGCCGCGGCGTGGGCGGTCGACGTCACCGGCCCCTTCTTCCTGGTGGCCCGCCTCGCCCCGGTGATGGCCGCCCGCGCGGTGGCGCCGTCATCAGCATCAGCTCCTGGATGGCCCAGGGCGGCACCACCTTCGTGCCCGCCTGCTCCGCGTCCAAGGCCGCCGCCGACGCGCTGACCCGGAACTGGGCCGCGGAGCTCGGGCCCGCCGGGGTCCGCGTCAACACCGTCAGCCCTGGAGTGGTGCGACCGGTCGACGACCCCGGCGACCCGGGCTGGCCCGCTGTCGTCGGCACACCCCTGGGTGCTTTCGTCCGCCCCGAGCAGGTCGCCGCTGCGGTGGCCTACCTCGCCAGCGACGACGCCACCGGGGTCCACGGCGTCCGCCTCGACGTCGACGGCGGCAGGACCAGCACTGCCGTCATCGCCGGCTGAGCCTCGCAGCAGTTCCCCCCACCCCATCGGTTGTGGAAGGGTCCGGCGCCCTCGCCGCCGTCGTCCAGCGGGTCAGCCGTGCCAGAGGCGGGTCGACCAGCAGGCACCCAGGGTCGGGTGTCAGCAGCTCGTCGGCAGTCCCCGCGCTGAGGTGGTCAGTCGAGGATCCAGATCCACAGCTCGTCCCCCCAGGTGATCAGCAGGACGAGCAGCATCAGGGCGAGCACGACGGTGCTGACGGCGAGGGCGTCGACAGCGTCCCGCGCGCCCCGAGACGCCCGGAGCGACGCCAGGGCTGCTGCCGCGCTCGCCAGCACCGCGAAGGGACCGAACGGCACGGCGAGCACCATGACGACCATGAGCACGTGGGCGACCCCCTGCGGCAGCGCATCAGGCAGGTCGCGGCCCGCGACGCCGTAGGCCCCTTCCCCGTCGGTCCAGGTCACTCCGGCGTCCATGAGGCCGAGGACGAAGAAGGCGTGGCTGCCCAGCACGACCAGGGTCACCACGAGGGCGCCGACCGACACCCAGGTCGGCATGAGACGGACCCTGGGGACGCCCGCTGACGTGGCTGCGTGTGCCGATGTCGGACGCAGACCGTGCGCGGGGCCAGCCATGCCCGGAGTGTGGTCCGACTGGGACACGCGGTGTCAAGGGCGACGGCGTCCCTCCGGGATCGTCCTGGCCGGCGGTCGACGGTCTCCGGGGGCGTCGCCGCACCCACCTCGGAGGTGCTGTCGTCTTCGCACCAGGGGCACGAGCAGAGCCAGCGGCACGGGCGGTTCCACGGACAGCTCCGCGACCGGGGCGGTGATCGGCCGGCGGTCAGTGATCAGCGCTGCGCCAGAAGTCGGCGAGCTCGGCGCCGAGCTCGCCCGGTACCTGGAAGGGCAGGGAGTGGCTGGTCCCGGGCCACACCCGCACCGTCGGGTCCGGCAGGTGCGTGCGCGCGGTGCGCGCCGCGGCGCGTCCGCCGGCGAGGGACTCCGCGCCGCCGATCGCCACGTAGACCGGCATCGTGAGCCGGGCGAGGTCGGTGTCGTCCAGGACCGCGGGGGTGGGCAGCTTCGCGGTGTACTGCTCGGCGCCGACGTCGATCATGCGGGTCAGCGGGTCGTCGGCGGTTGCTGAGCGGCCGCCGAGGTCTCCACGGGGTTCCTCGTCGGTGCCGCCGATCCGGCGCAGGGCTTCGTCGCGCCAGGACCGAGGTGCGGGCAGCAGGACGAGCGCGGACCAGAGGTAGATGCTGGCCGGCGGGGAGCCGAGGGTGAAGACGGGCTCCAGCAGGGCCAGGCTCGCCACCCGGTCGGGACGGGTCCGGGCGTAGGCGGCCGCCGTCGCGCCGCCGAAGGAGTGGCCGACGAGGTGGACCGGCGCGCCGGGGGAGACGTCGTCGAGGACGTCGTCGAGCCAGGCGGCCTGGTCGGCCGTGCTGGTGATGGGGACGGTCTGGGCGGAGAGGCCGGCATCACCCAGGGCGTCCACGGCGAGGACCCGCCGGTGGCCGAGGAGAGCCGGCAGGTTGTCCCGCCACATCGGGGCGCCGCTGGTCCGGCCCGGCAGGAGCAGCACCGGGGGCGCTGCGTCGGCGACGGGCTGGGACGGCGAGGCCGACCACTCGTAGACCCGGACGCTGCCGTATGCGGTGGGCACGTCCGTCGTGCTGGACGGGGCGGGCAGCTGCTGCAGGACCTGCTCGTAGGCGTCGAGGTAGTCCGCGCGGCCGGCCGCCGTGCGGAAGTGGCCGACCTGCGCCTCGCCGGGCACGACCAGCCCGACCAGTGCGATCACGGCCAGGACGACGACGACCGCACGCAGCAACCGGCGACCCCTCCGGGCCCAGCCGGCTCTGCGTGACGGAGCGCCCACGGATTCAATACGCCCGTACTGCATGGAGGCACGCTAGGAGGCGGTCATCCCCCGTGGCAAGTCATCTGTATTGCTACCGTGGCGTCGTGCCGCCGTCTACCGACCACGACGCCCGCCGCCGGGCCATCGCCCACGCGGTGTGGGCGACGGTCAGCGAGCACGGGATCGAGGGGACCACCATGCGTCGGGTGGCTGCGGCCGGGAGCATCTCGGTGGGGCGGATCCAGCACTACTTCCCCAGCCGGGAGGAGATGCTCCGCTTCTCCTGCCGGGCCATGGTCGACCTCGCCGCCACCACCTCCGCGCCGGCAGGGGACGCCTCCTCGGCTCCCACCGGATCGGCCGCCGAGCTCGGGGGGTCCTGGGACCAGGTGCGCACGCTGCTGGGCCGCTCCTTCGACCAGTCCACGCCCTTCCGGCTCGGCGCTCGGGTGTGGGCCGCCTTCGTCGCCCACTCCGTGGTCGACGCCCACATCGCTGACGTCGTCGTCCAGGCTCAGACCGGGCTCGAGGACGAGGTCGCGCGTCTGCTCGGCCACGCCGGTCATGACCCCGAGGGCGCCCGGCACCTGGTCGCCCTCGCCGACGGGCTGGCGCTGCGCACGCTCACCGGCGCGCTGACCACCGACGAGGCCGTCCGGGAGCTGGACCTCGCCCTCGCCAGGGCGTGAGGGGCGCAGGTCGGATCCGCTCGTCGACGCGTGACCGGCTGCGGCCGTGGTCGAGATGTTCGGCTGCCCGAGGAGGCGCCGGTGGCACGGGCCTGCCCGGCCGACGCCGACCTCCGGGTCAGGCTGGTTCTCCTCCTCCCGCGGGAGGAGGAGACCAGGTGCAGGTCTCCTCCACCAGCAGGTGCCGGGTGCGCGACCCCTCTCCTTAGCGTCGCCGGCGGGTGCCCAGCAGGGCGGTCGAGCGACGACAGGGAGACGTGATGATCGAGGTGGAGGCGCTGACCAAGCGCTACGGCAGGGCGGCAGCGGTGGACGGGCTGACCTTCACCGCCCGGCCCGGGACGGTCACGGGCTTCCTCGGGCCCAACGGTGCGGGCAAGTCGACGACGATGCGCGTCGTCGTCGGGCTCGAGCGCCCGACGTCCGGCACGGCGAGGGTCGACGGCCGCCGCTACGCCGACCTGCCCGCCCCGATGCGGGCGGTGGGCGTCATGCTCGACGCCCGCTCGGTGCACCCGGGCCGCACGGCGCACAAGCACCTGCTGGCGATGGCGCAGACGCACGGCATCGGCCGGGCGCGCGTGCGCGAGGTCCTCGAGCAGACCGGTCTGGAGCCGGTGGCGCACCGCCGCGCCGGCACGTTCTCGCTCGGGATGGGCCAGCGGCTCGGCATCGCCGGGGCGCTGCTGGGCGACGCCGCGACGCTCGTCCTCGACGAGCCGGTCAACGGCCTGGACCCCGACGGCGTGCTGTGGGTGCGCCGCCTGGTGCGCGAGCTCGCGGCCGAGGGCCGCACGGTGCTCCTCTCCTCGCACCTCATGCACGAGCTCGCGCTGTGCGCCGACCGCGTCGTGGTCATCGGCCGCGGGCGGCTGCTCGCCGACGCCCCGGTCCAGGAGGTCGTCGCCCGCTCCGAGCGCGCCGGCGTCGTGCGGGTGCGGACGAGCGACCCCCAGCCGCTGGCCCGCGAGCTGCTGGCCGCCGGCGCGGACGTGGCACCGCAGGAGGGCGGGGCGCTGCACGTGCGCGGCGCGACGGTCGACGACGTCGGCACCGCCGCGCGCCGGTGCGGCGCGACCGTCCTCGAGCTCGGCGCCGAGTCCGGGACGCTCGAGGAGGCGTACCTGCAGCTGACCCGTGACGCCGTCGAGTACCGCACGGCCGACGACCGGGAAGGTGCCCGATGAGCGCCGCGACCACGGGACCCCACCACAGCCGGGTCGCGTCGACCCCGGCGCCGGGCCCGACCCTCGGACGCGTCGTCGCGGCCGAGTGGACCAAGCTCACCTCGCTGCGCTCCCCGTGGTGGGTCGCCGCCGTGACCGTGGTGGTGACCGGTGCCACTGCCTACCTCGCCGCGCAGGCGTCCTCGAGCGACCCCGGGTACCAGCCCCTCGGTGACCTGACCGTCGGGCTGGTGCTCGCCCAGCTGGGCGCCCTGGTCCTGGGCGTCCTGATGGGAACGGGCGAGTTCCGCACCGGGGCGTTCCGGACGACCTTCGCGGTGGTCCCGCGACGGTGGACGGTGCTCGGCGCGCAGACGCTCGTCATGGCGGCGTTCGCGCTGCTCATGGGGGTGCTCGCGACGGCGGCCAGCGTCCTGGGGATCCTCCCCGCGGCGCGGTCGCGCGGCATCGCCCTCGACCTCACCGCCGGCGACACCCCTGGAGTCCTCCTCGGCATGGTCCTGCTGGTCGTCGGGCTGGCGCTCCTCGGGCAGGCGGTGGGCGCGCTGCTGCGCCGGACGGTCCCGGCCCTGGTGACGACGCTGGGCCTCGTGGTGGTGCTGCCGCTCGTGCTCGGCCTGGCGAGCGACCCGCTGCTGACCGGCGGCGACCCGGCATCTCTCCCCCTCGCCGAGGAGGTCACGGGGACCACGGTCCTCGGCACGCTCGAGGCCCTCACGCCCCTCGCCGCCGGGTTCCTGATGACCGAGCCCGCCTCCGCCACCCCGGTGGCGGGTGCGCCCGACCTCGGCCCGGTGGGCGGCGGTCTGGTCCTCGCGGCCTGGGTCGTCGTCCTGCTCGTGGCGGCGGCCGCGCGGCTGCGGGCGCGGGACGTGCGATGAGGACGGACCCGGCGGGGACCCGGCCGGCCGGCCGCGCCGACCCGGCCCGCAGGGGGCCCACGCCGACCCGGGTGCTCCGCGCCGAGTGGACCAAGCTCGTCAGCGTGCGGTCGAACGCCTGGCTCGCGCTCGGCACCGTCGCGGCCACCGCCGTCACCGCGTCCGGGCTGGGCCTGTTCGTCCGGCCCGAGGACGGCCGGTCGGGCTCCTGGGTCGTGACCTCGGGCTTCGTGGTCGCCCAGGTCGGCTTCCTCGTCCTGGGGGCGCTGGTGGGGACGTCGGAGCACACGACCGGGACGGCCCGGACGACCTTCGCCGCGGTGCCCCGCCGGCTCCTCGTCCTCGCCGGGCAGGTCGGGGTCACGGCGGCGGCGGCGCTCGTGACCGCCCTCGTCGCGCTCGGTGCCTCGTACCTCGCGACGTCACCGGCGCGCGCGGGCGACGCCCCGGCGCTCGACCCGTCCGTGCCCGGGGCGTCCCGTGCCCTGCTGGGCTTCGTGGTCGCGTCCGTCGCGGTCGCGCTGCTCGGGCTGGGCCTCGGTGCGCTGCTGCGCCGTCCCGCCGACACGATCGTCGGCGGGCTGGTGCTCCTGGTCGTCGGCGACCAGCTCCTCGCGGCCAACCCCGGGCGGTTGACCGACACGGTCCGAGCGCTGCTGCCGTCGTCGGGCGCCCGGCTCCTGCAGGACGACGCCGCGCTGGCGGCGCTGGACGCCGCGACCCTGGGGCCCCGGCTCGGGGTGTGGGGCGGCGGAGCGGTCGTCGGGGCCTGGGTCCTCGTGGTGCTCGGTGCGGCGGCGTACCGCCTGCGGCGCCATGACCTCCGCTGAGGGAGCCGGCTCCCGGGAGGTGGCCCGGTCAGCGGAGGTCGTGGCGCCGCCACCGGAGCCCGGCGGCACCGGCCTTCTGGGATGGGACAGTGAGCCGGTGCTGACCCGACCCGCGACCGCGGTGCGGTCGGGACGTCCCGCCGACGAGTCGCTGACCGACGAGCCGCTGACCGAGGAGCAGGTGCGCGGGGGCAGCCCGGTCGCCCGGCTCGTCACCGCCCGCCGCGGGGTCGTGGACGCGACCGTCGCCGTCGCGATCGCGGTGGTCGGACTCGTCGGCTCGGTGTTCGCGGGGGAGGCAGCCCTGGGCGCCGTCGCCCTCGGCCTGTACCCGGAGGACTCCGACGTCGTCGCCCTCGTCCCCGCGACCTGGCTGGTCGGGACCGCGGTCGGTGCGGCGCTGCTGCTCCTGCGGCGAGCCCGACCGATCACGGTCACGGTGCTGCTGACCGTCGCGGTCCTGGCGTCGCTGCTGGTCGGCGGCGTGCTCGGCGTCCTCGGGGTCTGCCTGGCGTGCGCCCTCTGCAGCGTCGCGGCGGACCGCGGCACGAGGACCGCGTGGGCGGTCTTCGGCGGCGTCCTGGTGGTCCTGACGGCCGCGCTGTGGCGCTGGCAGGACCTCGGGCTCCTCGAGGTCATCGGGTGGTTCGGCGCCGCGACCCTGCCGCGCTCGGAGTGGGGCCCCGACCTGCAGGAGCCGCTGTTCTCGGCGGCCGGCCGCACCGCGTCGGTGCTGCTCCTGCTCGCACTGCTGCTGCTGGGGATGGCCGTCGGGTCGGAGGCCCGGTCGCGGCGCCTGCACAGGGCGGACCTGGTCGAGCGCTACCGGACGCTGGTCCGCGAGCGGGACCAGAGCGCCGCGCTCGCGCGCGCCGCCGAGCGCGCGCACATCGCCCGCGAGATGCACGACGTCGTCGCCCACAACCTGTCCGTCATGGTGGCGCTGGCCGACGGCGCCGACGCCGCGTTCGAGCGCGCTCCCGACCGGTCCCGGGACGCCGTGCGGCAGGCCGCGCGGACCGGGCGCTCCGCGCTCGCCGACATGCAGCGCGTCCTCGGGGCGCTGGGACCCGCCGCCGACGACGGCACCGAGCGGCGTCAGGAGCCGGCAGAGGTGGACCTGCCCACCCTCGTCGAGCGGTTGAGGGTCGCGGGCGTCCCCGTGACCGCGTCCGGCCTGGACACCGCGCTGCCGCAGGACACGTCGGTGCGCCTGGCGGTGGTGCGCATCCTGGGGGAGGCGCTGACGAACGTCCTGCGGCACGCGCCGGGCGCCCGTTCCGTCGAGGTGTCGGTGCGGCGCACCCCGACGACGGTCGAGGTCGACGTCGTCGACGCGGGCGGCACGCGCCCCGGCGGCGGCGAGGGCACGGGGCGCGGCGTCGTCGGGATGCGGGAGCGCGCGGCGCTGCTGGGCGGCCACGTCGACGCCGGCCCCCGGCCGGGCGGGGGCTGGCACGTGCACGCGGTCCTGCCGTGGAGCGACGATGACGACCAGGACGGAGGACGGGCGTGACGACGGTGCTGCTCGTGGACGACCAGGCGCTGCTGCGCGTCGGCTTCCGGCTGGTCCTGGAGTCCGAGCCGGACCTCGAGGTGGTCGGCGAGGCCGCCGACGGCCGGGTCGCGCTCGACCAGGTGGCCGCGCTCGCCCCCGACGTCGTCCTCATGGACATCCGCATGCCCGGCATGGACGGCATCGAGGCCACCCGGCGCGTGGTCGCTGACCACCCCGGGTCCCGGGTGCTCGTCCTGACGACGTTCGACGTCGACGACCTCGCGTTCGCCGCGCTGCGCGCCGGCGCGAGCGGCTTCCTGCTGAAGTCCGCGCGTCCCGACGAGCTCGTCGACGCGATCCGCACGGTCGCCGCGGGCACGGCGGTCGTGGCGCCGCGGGTGCTGCGCCGCATGCTCGACCTCTTCGCGCCTCACCTGCCGGCTCCCGGTGAGGCGCTGGTCGACGAGGGCCCGGACCCCCGCCTCGCCGCGCTCACGCCGCGCGAGCACGACGTCCTGCGCCTCATCGCGGAGGGCGCGTCCAACTCCGAGATCGCCGCCGAGCTCGTGGTCTCCGAGACCACGGTGAAGACGCACGTGGGGAACGTGTTCGCCAAGCTCGGCGCCCGAGACCGCGTCCAGGCGGTGATCATCGCGTACGAGTGCGGGGTGGCCGGGAGCGGCGCTGCACGGGGCTGAGCGGACGGGCCCCGCCCGACGGCGGGGGCGGGCGCCGCGTGGGCCCGGGCGAGCACCGCCGGGTCTCCGGCGGCGAGGGCCGCCCGGCCGGCAGGACCCAGAGCGCCTCCAGCAGCAGCAGCTGCTGCGGCGGCGGGCCCGGCCCCGCCCCTGTAGTGACTGGCTGATCTCGTCGTAGGCGCGCACGGCGGACCTGCGACGTCCCACCGTCGCGCCAGCGCCGCCGTCTCACGATCTCGTCGCGATCCTCAGCCGGACCACTTCGCCCGGCCACGGGCCTCGAGGCGACCCTCAGGAGGGCGGGGGAGTGGCCAGGCGGCCGGTGACGGGGAACGCACGACCGGACGGCCTCACCACGGTCGGGGCCGTCCCGCATGACGCACGTGTGCGGACATCGCATCCGGACAGGGCTGCTGGCGACGTCGCCGCGAGGTAGCGCCTCGCCGCAACTGTGACCTGGCCCGTCGCCGGCAGGGGGTCGGCTGCTGGGACGGCGGCACCGAGGAGAGCGGTCGCTGAGGGCCGACCGGGTGACCGCCACGTAACGGCAGAGTTGTCATCAGCGCACGGGGGCGCCCAGCAGGTGCTCGTGCTACGTTCTGCCCACCACATCCCCCACGCCTCTCGACGATGCGCACTTGGGGGATTTTTCTTGCCCGGGGAGGAGCGTCAGTGCCTCGATCGCCCCGGGCCCGCGGCGAGCTGACATACGAGAAGCCGTCGTTGACCCTCGACGAGCTCGTGGCTCGCCTCGCCGACCGAGGCTTGAGCATCCCCGACCCGGACAGGGCTCGTCGGTACCTGCGGCACATCGGTTACTACCGGCTCTCGCCGTACGCGATCCCCTTTCAGCAGGGCGGTCCCGACCACCTGTTCCACGAGGGCGCTGCTTTCGACGACGTCCTCGACCTCTACGTCTTCGATCGAGCACTCCGTCTTGTGGTCATGGACGCGCTTGAGCGCGTCGAGGTAGCCGTGCGTGCGGCGATGACCGACCACATGTCGACGGCGTACGCCGACCCTCACTGGTACGTGGACAGCGCGAACTTCGGCGACATCGGCAAGCACACCAAGCTCTTGCGCATGGTCCAACGCACCTGCGAGGAGCAGCTGGATCGGTCGCCGGAGCAGCCTTCGCGAACCCTGGACGATGGACGACGGGCGCTGGCCCACCCGTCGGCGCTAGAGCACTACCTGACGACGTACGGGCTGCCCGATCTACCGCCCTCGTGGCTGATGGTCGAGACCCTGACCATCGGGCAGCTGAGCAGCGTCTACCGGAACATCAAGCGGAGCTCGGACAGGACCGCCATCGCCAGGAGCATCGGCTTGCCCGCGCGGCTGCTCGAGTCATGGATGCCGACCTACGTGCGCGTGCGCAACATCTGCGCCCACCATGGGCGCTTGTGGAACGTCGGGCTCGGCGTCTACCCAGCCATCCCCAACTCGCGAGCAGTCCCCTGGCTAGAGGGCGAGGACGCTCTCCCCTCAAGATCGACCAGACGGCTGTACCCGGTGCTCGTTTCGCTGCAGGCAGTGCTCGACTCGGTGTCCCCGCGCAGCAGCTGGGCGCAGCGCCTGCATGCACTGCTCCACCCTCGCCCTCCGATGAATCTCGCCGGGATGGGAGTCCCAGAGCACTGGGCAGACGACGGGTTCTGGCGCCGACACCTGGCGTGACTTGGATTGCGCCGGTTGTCGATCGGCTGTGGGACGGCCAGGCAGCGCCGCCGCCGGCGCCGGCGCTGACAGCCGCGCCGGCGGGTGATCGGCTTACGGGCGCCGCCGACGGAGTGCCCCACGTCGTGCAGTAGTCCCCAGCAGGCCCGGTCAGTCCTGTCGCTCGCGACTGTGTCGGGCTGAGAGGAGTGCTGGCGCTCGACGACGTCTCCCCTACTGCTCGTATGTCGGCGGGTCAGGCATTCGGGACGCGCATGGACGACTGGAGGTACTCATGGAGCGAGCCATGGCATGGCTAGGGCTGTCGCGGGCGTCGGTAGACGACGCCGCTGACGGTGGTATCCCGCGCTGGCAGGGCGTCGCTGCGCGGAAGAAGCACACCTCTGGCGCGATCTGCCTCCTCGTCGCGATCGCCACCTTCGTGCTCATGCGGTGGCTCATGCCCGCAGACGACGGCCTCAGCGGTGCGGCTCGGGACTGCTGCACGAGCCGGCGACAGCGGACCCGTGATGCTCGCCGTGACGTGACCGGATGAGGATCGGATGTGGGACGGCCGCGGGGGAGCGGCCGTCAGGTGCTCGAGCGATCGACGGAGCGCCAGTAGGCGGTCGGCTAGCTGTACTGCCCAGGGACGTTGGTCGGGTGAGTGCGACGTGAGCGTGTGAGCGCGTCGTGACGTGGGT
>NZ_CANMAA010000012.1 GCF_947495735.1 uncultured Pseudokineococcus sp. | reverse complement strand
GACGCCCGTCGCCGTCGCCCCGTCGCCGAACGCCCACGCGTAGGAGACCACCGAGCCGTCCGCGTCCGAGCTCCCCGCCCCGTCCACCGACACCGCCAGGCCCTCCACCGAGGACGCGAACGACGCCACCGGCGCCTCGTTCGGCACACCACCGACCACCTGGCGACCGCTCTTGACGTAGTGCTCCGCCACCTGGCGGGCCGTCAGCGCGGTGTCGTAGACGGAGACCTCGTCGATGTCGCCGGCGAGGCTGGCCGCTCCCGCGTTCTTCCACCCGGTGACGTTGTCCCCCCCGACCCGCCAGAAGCCCACGTAGGGCTGCGCGCCGGTCGTCGACGGGTCCGAGGCCACCTGGCGGCCGTCGACGTAGAGGGACTGGCCGCCCGCCCCGAGCGTCGCGACGACCTGGTGCCACCTCCCGTCGTTGAAGCCCGGCGCCGAGGTGAGCGTCCGGGCCGTGCCCGGGTGGACGCCGAAGGTGATCCGGCCGCTGCCGTCGAGGTAGACGTGGCGGTCGTAGTTGTTGCTGAGGCCGGTGTTCCGGCTGCCGAAGCCGACGAGCTTGCCGCCCCTCGTGCTCGTCGTGCGCACCCAGGACTCGACGCTGAAGGTCTGCGGGGCGGTCACCGCCGCGGAGGACACGGCCGGGACCGTGTCGGTGCCGGAGAACCGGGTGGCCCCGTTCCCGGGGACGGCTCCCTCGGCGACGCGCGTCGCGGTGCCGCCCAGCACCAGGTCGTCACCGCCGGCCCAGTCGTAGGCCGTCGACCCGCTGGTCTCGCCGAGCCGCCAGTGCTTGACGGCGCCGTCGGCCCGGACCGCCTTGACGTACTCCCCCGACGCCGCCGAGCCCTCCGGCACGGTCGCCGTCGTCGCCGCGCTCGTCAGGACGTTGCCCGAGCCGTCGGTCACCCGGACCCGGTAGGTCTGCGTGCTGCCCGCCGGCGCCGTGCTGTCGAGGAGCGACATCGTCGGCCGCGACCACCAGGTCGAGCGCGCCCTCCGCGTGACGAGCACCTCGGCGGTCGAGGTCTTCTCGCCGCGGAGCAGCTCGTACGTCAGCTCGGCGTCGTCCCGGTCCCAGCTGCTGGTCCACGAGACCCGCAGGGCCCCCGGCGCGAGCGCGGTCGACGTGGGCTTGAGCTCGGTGTAGCCCTGGGGTCCGTCCTTGCCCGGCGCGGCGCTGCGGACCGCGAACCTGACGAGGCCCTGCTGGGCCGTCCCGTTGACGCGGGGGAACTCCCCGCCCAGGACCACGTAGCGGTCGTCCCCCGTGACGTCCCACGCCCCCTGGTACTGCTTGGTGTAGGAGCCCATCGCCACGGTGGGCAGCCAGTGGAGCGCGGCCGGTGCGGGCTGGCCCGCGAAGGCTCCCGTGGCCACCTTCCCCTGGGCGGCCGTCGTCGTCGCCATGGCGCGCTGGTACGTCTCCGGCCTCGTCTGGGGGTGCCCGCCCATGGAGCTGCAGTTGTGGGCGTGGCCCACCGTGTACAGCACCCCTCCCACGGGCTGGCTCGCGTACGTGTCTCCCAGGCAGCCGTTGACCCACTGCAGGGCGCCCCCCGCCACCGACGCCGCGAAGCTGTTCTCGAAGTCGCTCGGCCCGTAGAAGTCGTACCCCGTCCCGTACACCTGGTCGCCGTCGGTCGACAGCGACCAGATCGCCGAGTCGGGGCCGTAGTTCTGGATCGTCCGGTTGGCCGCCCACGGCAGCACGGCGCCCGACGTCGCGTCCAGCGCTCCCATGCCGCGGTTCACCTCGCCGTTCAGCGTCTCGAAGCGCCCGCCGACCACCACCCGGCCGCTGCCGGCCGGTGCGACGACCGCCATGACCTCGCGGTCGGCCGACGGGGCCCACGGCTGCACGGCGCCGTCCGACGTCGAGACCGCGGCCAGGCGCGTCCGCGCCTGGCCGCCGAGGACGCTGAAGTCCCCACCGACGTACAGCGAGCCGCCCGCCACGGCCAGTCCGCGCACGCGGCTGTTGGCGTCCGCCGAGAAGGAGGTGACGAGGGCGCCCGTCGTGGCGTCGAAGGCCGCCACCCGACCGCGCGGGGTGCCGCTGGCCGACGTGAAGTCCCCCCCGACGAAGATGCGACGACCGTCGGCCGACGCCGTGATGACCAGGCCCTGGGCGTCCAGGGACGGAGCCCAGGAGGTGATGAGCCCACCGGTGCGCAGGTCGAAGGCGAGCAGGTTGCGGCGGGGCGTCTCGCTCGTCCCCGCAGGGGCCCCCGCGGGCCGCGCCGCGGTGAACTCTCCTGTGACGTAGACGCGGTCGCCGACCACGACCTGGTCCCACACCACGCCGTCCACCTGCACCGTGGGGAGCACGTCGGCGCTGACCGTCGCGGGCTCCGCTCCGCTCGTCACCGACGCGGTGGCCGCCCGCGCCGGTGCGCCGGGCAGCGCCGCCAGCGCTGCTGCGACGGCGAGCGTCGCCACCCCTGCGACGCCCTTGCTCCAGGACCTGCGCACGCCCACTGCTTCTGCCGCCACCGGATGCTCCCGCCGTGCAGCCGCCGCGGCCCTCTGCCGCGGTCAGCGGTTCCACGGTACGTCCGGTCCTCACGCTGCGTGGTCGCTTCCGACGGCCGACCCCCCGTTCGGGCCATCGGATCACCGTTCGTGACCTGACGGCGGGAGTGCGACATGTGGTGATGCAGGGCGTGGAGCACGTTCACTGTCCGTCAGCAGAGCGCCGACGTCGTCCTGCGCGCTCAGACGACGCCCGACGCGACCTTCCCCGCGGCGCCGACGTCCTCGCCCACCACGGCGTCGAGCAGGTCGGCGGCCCAGTCGAGGAGCTCCGTCCCCTTCAACGGCTTGCCGCCGATGCGGGCCGTCTTCGGCATGGGCACCAGGACGGAGCGCACAGCCGGCTTGACCAGCGAGCCCGGGTAGAGCCGGCGCAGGCGCATGGTCTGGCTGTCGCGCAGCTCCACCGGCGCGAAGCGCACGTTCGTGCCCTGCGCGCTGACCTCGGTGACGCCCGCCGCCCGGGCGCGCACGCGGAAGCGCGCGACCGCCAGGAGGTTCTCCACCGCCTGCCCGCCCGTGGCCTCGGTCGGCTCGCCGTAGCGGTCCACCAGCTCGTCGCGGACCTCCTGCACCGCCTCGACCGTCTCGGCGACGGCGAGCTTGCGGTAGGCCTCCAGCCGCAGGCGCTCGTGCGGCACGTACTCGTGCGGCAGGTGCGCGTCGACGGGCAGCTCGACCTTGATCTCGGCCGGCGGCTTGCCGGAGGTGTCGCCGCGGAAGTCCGCCACGGCCTCGCCCACGAGCCGGATGTACAGGTCGAACCCCACCCCGGCGATGTGACCCGACTGCTCGCCGCCGAGCAGGTTGCCGGCTCCGCGGATCTCCAGGTCCTTCATGGCGACCTGCATGCCCGACCCGAGGTCGGTGTTCTGCGCGATCGTCGTGAGCCGGTCGTTGGCCGTGTCGGTCAGCGGCCGGTCCGGCGGGTAGAGGAAGTAGGCGTAGGCGCGCTCGCGACCACGGCCGACCCGCCCGCGCAGCTGGTGCAGCTGCGAGAGCCCGAACCGCTCGGCCCGCTCCAGGATCAGGGTGTTGGCGTTGGAGATGTCCAGGCCGGTCTCGATGATCGTCGTGCAGACGAGCACGTCGAACTTCTTGGCGTAGAAGTCGAGGACGGCCTGCTCCAGGGCCTGCTCGCTCATCTTCCCGTGGGCGACGGCGATGCGGGCCTCGGGCACGAGCTCGCGCAGGTGCGAGGCGGCCCGGTCGATGGTCTCGGTCTTGTTGTGGACGTAGAAGACCTGGCCCTCGCGCAGCAGCTCGCGCCGGACCGCCGCGGTGACCTGCTTGTCGTCGTAGGCGCCCACGAACGTCAGCACCGGGTGGCGCTCCTCCGGCGGCGTCGCCAGCGTCGACATCTCGCGGATGCCGGTGACGGCCATCTCGAGCGTGCGCGGGATCGGCGTCGCGCTCATGGCGAGCACGTCGACGTCGGTGCGCAGCGCCTTCAGCGTCTCCTTGTGCTCGACGCCGAAGCGCTGCTCCTCGTCGACGATGACGAGGCCGAGGTCCTTGAAGCGCACCTCGCTGCCGAGCAGGCGGTGGGTGCCGACCACGAGGTCGACCGTGCCCTCGCTCACCCCCGCGATCGTCTCCTTGGACTCGGCCGTCGAGGTGAACCGCGACAGCGCCCGCACGGTCACGGGGAAGCCCGCGAAGCGCTCGGAGAAGGTCTCCAGGTGCTGCTGCACCAGCAGCGTCGTCGGCACGAGCACGGCGACCTGCTTGCCGTCCTGCACGGCCTTGAAGGCGGCGCGCACGGCGATCTCGGTCTTGCCGTAGCCGACGTCGCCGCAGATCAGGCGGTCCATGGGGACCGTCTTCTCCATGTCGTTCTTGACCTCGTCGATGCACGCCAGCTGGTCGGGCGTCTCCACGTACGGGAAGGCGTCCTCGAGCTCGCGCTGCCACGGGGTGTCGGGGCCGAAGGCGTGCCCGGAGGTGGCCATGCGCGCCGAGTACAGGCGCACCAGCTCGCCGGCGATCTCCTTGACGGCCTTGCGGGCGCGGCCCTTGGTCTTCGCCCAGTCGCCGCCGCCCATCTTGTTGAGCGGCGGGTCCTCCCCGCCCACGTAGCGGGTGACCTGGTCGAGGGTGTCCGTCGGCACGAACAGCCGGTCGCCCGGCTGGCCGCGCTTGCTCGGCGCGTACTCGATGACGAGGTACTCGCGGGTGGAGCCGCCCATCGTGCGCTGGATCATCTCGACGAAGCGGCCCACGCCGTGCTGCTCGTGGACGACCGGGTCGCCGGGGCGCAGCTGGAGCGGGTCCACCTGCTTCTTGCGGCGGCTCGGCAGCCGCTGCATGTCCTTCGTCGAGCTGGGACCGGTGCGACCCAGGACGTCACCCTCGGTGAGCACGGCCAGGCGCAGGCCCTCGGCGACGAAGCCCGCTCCCCCGGCGCCGGTCGTCACGTGCACGACGCCCGGCTCCGGCGGCTCCTCCAGGGTCGGCACGCGCCGCGCGGGCACGTCGGCCTCGCGCAGCACCTCGGCGAGGCGGTCGGCGGAGCCCGGGCCCTCGGCGGTGACGACGACGCGCCACCCGTCGCGGGCGTGCGCGCGCACGTCGTCGAGCGTGGTCGTGACGTCGCCGGAGAACGACCGCGTGTCGCGGGCGCCCAGTCGCAGCCGGACGCCCCCGGTGTCGTCCTGGCTGCCGGACAGGCCCTCCTCCGCGAGGCTCTCGTCGGCGCCGAAGGCCGTCAGCGACCACCACGGGTGGCCCGCGGCGGTGGCGGCGCCGCGCGCCACCGACAGCGGCAGGAAGCTCGCCGAGGACAGGTCGACCGGCGTCTGCGCGCCGGCCGCGGCGTTGGACCAGGCGGCGGCGAGGAACTCGCTCGTGGTGGCGACGAGGTCGTGGGCGCGGGCGCGCACGCGCTCGGGGTCCAGGACGACGACGTGGGCGCCCTCGGGCAGCAGCTCGGTGAGCGGCTGCATGCCGTCGACCAGGGCGGGGGCCAGGGACTCCATGCCCTCGACGGCGACGCCCGCGGCGATCTTCTCGAGCATGTCGGCCGCGCCGGGCAACTGCTCCACGAGCGCGAGCGCCCGGTCGCGCACCTGCTGGGTGAGCAGCACCTCGCGGCACGGCGGGGCCCACAGGCCCTCGGGGACGACCTCGAGCGAGCGCTGGTCGGCGACGGCGAACTCGCGGACCTCCTCGACCTCGTCCCCGAAGAGCTCCAGGCGCAGGGGGTGGTCGCGCGTCGGGGGGAAGACGTCGACGATCCCGCCGCGGACGGCGAAGTCGCCGCGGCGCTCCACCATGTCGACGCGGCTGTAGGCGGCGCCGGCCAGGCGCTCGACCAGGTCGTCGAGGTCGACGACGTCGCCGGCGGCCACCTGGACCGGCCGCAGGTCGCCGAGGCCGCGGACCACGGGCTGCAGCACAGCGCGCACCGGCGCCACGACCACGCGGACCGGCCCGTCGGGCGCGCCCTCGGGGCCGGGGTGGGCCAGCCGGCGGAAGACCGCCAGCCGCTTGCCGACCGTGTCGCTGCGCGGGGACAGCCGCTCGTGCGGCAGCGTCTCCCACGCCGGGAGCTCGGCGACGGCGCCCGCGGGCAGGAAGCAGCGCAGCGAGGCGGCGAGCTCCTCGGCGGCGCGGCCCGTGGCCGTCACGGCCAGCAGCGGCCGGCGCGAGGCCAGCTCGGCGACGACCGCGGGGCGGGTGCCGGCGGGCGCGGTGAGGTCGAGGACCTCCGTGACGCCCTCGGCGGCGGCCGCCGTGGCGGAGGTGAGCGCGGGGTCGGCGCGCAGGACGTCGAGCAGGCCGGTGAGGCTCATGGGCTCCTCGGGAGGGGTGCAGCGGAGGACGACCGCGCAGCCCGCCGTCGACGCTCCGGGCGGGCTCCCGGCGGGCGCCGAACGAGTGGGCTCCCACGGTACGCCCGCGGCAGCGCCGGTCGTCCCGCGCGGGTCGGCCCGAGCCCGCACCGCGGAGCGCCGGGCACGAGGCTGGGGGCGCCGGCGTCGCGAGCCGGGACCGGCACTGAGCAGCGCTCCCCGGCGAGCGGGCGCGCGGCACCCCGCCGCGCGGCTCCCTCAGGCGGACGGCGCCGGGCTCCGCCGGCGTCCCGAGGGGTTGGCGTAGACGTAGCCGATGAGGGGCGTCCGCAGGACGCCCCACTGCCGTGTCGCCTCGCGCAGGTCCCGCACGTCCGCGCCCTGGCGGACGACGAAGACGCCGGCGTCGGCGGCCGAGGCCACGGCCGTGGGCAGGGCGCCGGCCGTGACGGGGGGCAGGTCCACCACCACGACGTCGAACTCCCTGCGCCACTCGGCGACGACGTCCTCGACGCGCTGGCTGGAGGGGTCGGACAGGTGGGAGCCGGCCGCCGCGGAGATCGCCGAGAAGGACCGGCCGGCCCCGGCGTCGACCCTCGACAGGTCCGCGCGCCAGTCGCCGCCGTCGGTCTCCAGGGCCGAGGTCCACCCGTCCCCGCGCGGTGAGCCGAGGGCGAGGGACAGGCCCGCGCCCTGCGCGTCGGCGTCCACGACGAGGACGGTCCGCTGCTCACGCGCGAAGGACGCCGCCAGGTTGAGCACGGCGGCCGTCCGCGCGGCGGCGTCGTCGGACGTCACCACGAGGACGCCCGTGCGCATCTGGTGCTGCACCGAGGTGCCGATCATCCGGTAGACGTGCGACGGCAGCTCCGCCACGTCGGCGACCCCCACGTCCTGGACGTCGCCCTGCGTGCGGACCTCGCCGAGGAAGGGCGCGTCGAGCACCTCCTCCACCTGCTCGGGAGCGGTGATGCGGCGGTTGCGGTCGGCCCGCAGCCAGGCGACGGTCCCCGCGACGACGAGCCCCAGCACCAGGCCGAGCGCCGCCTCCCGCAGGGGGAAGCCCCGGGTGACCACGGCGTCGACCCGCGGCGCCTCGACGAACTCGACGCCGTCGCCGAAGAGCGCGCTGCTCGTCTGCAGCTCGCTCGCCTGGAGCCGGAGCTGCCCGATGGTCGTCGCGCCCGAGGACGTCAGCGCCGCGGCGCCCTCGCCGGGAAGGGCGTCGTCGGCGCCGATCTCGTCGCGGATCTGCGCCTCGCTCGCCTCGAGGGAGTCGATGGCGGCCCGGGTGAGCCGCGTGACCTCCCCCTCCGTCTGCTCCGCGTAGGCGTCCACGACGGCGTCGGCGAGCTCGACGGCCTCACCGGGCGAGGCGGCCTCGGCGGTGATGACGACGGTGTTCGAGCCGCTCGCCGCGGTCGCGGTGACGTCCTCCCGCAGCTCGGTGAGCTCCTCGCGCCCGAGCCGCTCCGCCACCGCGCCGAGGACGGCGTCGCTCGTGGCGAAGCTCGCCCGCTGGGCGGTGTAGCGGGCGAGCGAGGCGTCTCCCTGGGCTCCCGGGGACAGCACGTTGTTCTCCCGCGGCGTCGTCAGCGAGATGCTGGCCGAGGCCACCGCCGACGGCCCGACGACGAGACCGGCCGCCGCGCTCAGCACGACGAGCGCGAGGACGACGGCCGCCGAGGACCACCGGTAGCGCCAGAGGGACCCCAGCAGGCTCGGGGTCGAGTGCTCGTTCACCTGGTGGCTCCGCACATGGCCGGCTGGCTCTCCTCGTCGACTGGGCACCGCGCTCTCCCAGCGCAGGAACCGTCGTGACGCTACGCGACCACCTCCCGGGCGGACGCCGGTTCTCCTCGACGAGGCCCCGTCCGGCGCAGTGGCCGGAGCAGCCGCCACCCCCCGTCCGGACGCGTCCGACCAGCACGCAGGCGGGCGGACCGGACACCCGCACTTGAGTGTGACCTGCCTCACACTCCGGGGGGCGTTCTGTCGCGCACCGGTCGTGACGAAGAGCAGCCGTGCCCAGGGCCGAACCGGTCGCCCAGACCGCGGCCGCCCCCCGACCCAGGACAGGTGCCCCATGCCCACCCCGGAGATCCAGCATCGCCGCGTCCCCTCCCGCCGGTCGACCGCGAAGCGGCATCGCCGCACCCTCGCCGCCGTCGCCGTCGCCTCCGCCGCCGTGTGCGGCGTGCTGCTGGCGCCCTCCGCGGGCGCCGCGGACCGCGTGGTCGCGGACGACGCCATGCAGCGGACCACCACGTCCGGCCTCGGCTCCGCAGCCGTGGGCGGCGCCTACACCCTCGACTCCGCGAAGGACTTCGCGGTCGGTGGCGGGATCGCCACCATCACGCTGCCCGCGGGCTCAGCACGGACGGCGACCCTGGCGACGACGAAGATCCGCGACGTCCGGCACAGCGCCGCCTTCGCCTTCCCGGCGCTGCCCACGACGGGCAACGGGTACTCGGCGGCCACCGTCCTGCGCAGGACCAGCGCCGGTGACGCCTACATCGCGCGCATGCGCCTCGCCCCTGGCGGCCAGGCGTACCTGGGCCTCGCCCGTCGCGCCGCCAACGGCACGACCACGGAGCTGGTCGCCGAGCAGGCCGTCTGCCGCCTCGTCCCCGGCCAGTGGTTCACGGTCGACGCGACGGCCACGGGCACCGACCCGGTCACGCTCAGGGCCCGCGCCTGGGTGCGCGGGGCGACCGCTCCCGGCTGGCAGCTGTCGGCCAGCGACTCCAGCGCCGCACGCCTCACCGGGGCGGGCGCCGTGGGCGTCTTCACCTACGGCTCGGGCAGCTCGCCCGCGTCGAAGGTCCACCTCGACGACGTCCGGGCCACCGAGGTCCCGACCACGACCGTCACCCCGCCGCCCGTCACCCCGCCGCCCGTCACCCCGCCGCCCGTCACCCCGCCGCCCGTCACCCCGCCCCCCGTCACCCCGCCGCCCGCCGTCGCGCCGGCGCCCGCGCGCGCCGCGGACTCGGCGGGCACGACCGTCGGCTCGACCCGCTACCCCGTGCCCGCGCAGGCCGTCGTGGTCTCCCCCACCGGCAGCGACAGCGCTGCGGGCACGGCAGCGGCTCCCTTCCGCACGGTGACGAAGGCCGTCGCCGCGGCCCCGGCGGGCGCGACGGTCGTCCTGCGCGCCGGCAGCTACCACGAGTCGGTCGTCCTGCCCCGCGGCAAGAAGCTGGTCGTCCAGTCGTGGCCGGGCGAGGAGGTCTGGTTCGAGGGCAGCAGCGTGGTGACCGGCTGGGAGGCCGGCAGCCGCGGGTGGGTCAAGCAGGGGTGGACGACGGAGTTCGACGCCTCCCCCACGTACACGTGGGGCGCCACCGAGGCGGGCGCCGCGTCGGGCTGGCGCTTCGTCAACCCGAACCACCCCATGGCCGCCCACCCCGACCAGGTGTGGGTCGACGGCGTCGCGCAGCGCCAGGTCGGCTCCCTCGCCGAGGTGGTCGCCGGCTCCTTCTTCCACGACCGCGCCGCCGACCGCCTGCACCTGGGCACCGACCCCCGCGGCCGGACGGTCCGCGTGAGCGACCTCCAGCAGTCGATCAACGTGCGCTCGGCCGGCAGCGTCCTGCGCGGGTTCGGCGTCCGGCGCTACGCGCCCTCGGTGCCCCACATGGGCGGCCTCACCGCCGAGCAGCCGGGTGTCGTGCTCGAGGAGCTGGCCGTCCTGGACTCGGCGACCACCGGCGTCGCGATCGCCGCGACCGACGTCACCGTCCGGCACGTGACCATCGCCCGCAGCGGGATGCTCGGGATGACGGCGACCTACGCCGACCGCCTCGTCGTCGACGGCCTGCGGTCGGAGGGCAACAACGTCGAGCGGTTCAACACCTCGCCGGTCTCGGGCGGCTTCAAGACGGCGCGCAGCCGGGACGTGCTCGTGCGCGACAGCGTCCTGCAGGGCAACCACGGCCCGGGCTTCTGGGCTGACGAGTCGGTGCACGACGTCAAGGTCGTGGGCAACGACCTGCGGGACAACGCCGGGCACGGCGCGTCGCTCGAGCTCTCCGCCAAGGCGGTCTTCGCCGACAACGTGGTGACGGGCAACAGCCGCGACGGCGTGAAGATCAACAACACGAGCGACGTCCAGGTGTGGAACAACACGTTCGCGGGCAACGGCCGCCACATCAACCTCGTCCAGGACAGCCGGCGGGCGAGCGACCGCTCGACCCCCGGCCACGACCCGCGCCAGGCGTTCCCCGACCCGACCATGACGTGGCTCCTCGGCCCGGCCGCCGTCTCCAACAACGTGCTGGCCAACCCGCGGGCGGGCACCAACTGCCTGCTGTGCGTGGAGGACTACTCCCACGAGCGGAGCGCCGCGCAGATCGGTGTGCGGGCCGAGTCCAACGTCTACAACCGGGCGACGGCGAGCGCGCCGTCGTGGGTCGTCGTCTGGTCCCGCGGCGTCGGGGACCCCCAGGTCTTCACCGACCTCGCCGCCTTCTCCCGGTCCGCGGGCCAGGAGGCGCGGGGAACGCTCGTGACGGGTGCACCGGTGGTGGACGGCCGCGGTCGTCCCACGGCGGCGATGCCCGCCGACGGGACCGCGCAGCCGCTGCCCGCCGCCATCGCCGCGCTGACGGGCGAGGCCAGCGGCGCTCGGCACCTCGGGGCCTGGACCTCGTGAGATCAGCGTCCTGAGCGCGGCCGGCGTGGTCGGCGTGGTCGGCGTCCCGCAACGGACGCGACCACGCCGGCCACGTCCGAGCGGTAGCGGGCCGGGGCGAAGCGCCGAGCTGCGGCCACCGCATCGGCCTGCGCCGCCCGACCCTCCTGGGCCCAGCCACCGATGATCTCCTCCACGGCGCTCGCGATCGCCGAGGGGCTCCCCGGGGGGACCAGGTGCGCCGAGGCGGTCCCAGCCACGGCCTCCACGAGACCGCTCGTCGCGCTGACGACGCAGGGACGCGCCGAGAGCACGGCCTCGACCGCGGTGTTGCCGAAGGGCTCGTCGACGCGGGAGGGGACGAGGGCCACGTCCGCGGCCGCGAGGTGGGGCCACACGTCGCGGTCGAAGCCGTGGAAGCGGACGCGCGCCGCCGTCCCCTCGCGGACCACCTGCTGGCGCAGGCGCGCCTCGAAGCCCTCGTTACCCGGGTAGACCGCCCCGACGACGTCCAGCTCGGCCTCGACGCCACGACGGGCGAGGAGGTGGACAGCGGCGAGGGCGTCCTCGACGCCCTTGCGCTCGGACAGCCGCCCGACGTAGAGGAGTCGGACCGGGCCCGACAGGTCCTCCCGCGGGGGCGAGACGTGCGCCGGACCGGGGACCCCGTTGTAGACGAGCTCGCACCGGGCGCCGAGCGAGGGCAGCACGCTCCCGACGACGGAGCGCGCGAACGCGCTGTTGACGACCACCCGGTGGGCGAGGAGCAGGGGGGCGGTCAGCGCCCAGCGCGCGAGGGGCGACGCCGTGGACTCCGCCTCGTGCACGTGGCTGACGACGCGCCGGCCGAGGCAGCGCGCGAGCAGCGGCCACAGCGGCGTCGTCACCGTGTTGACCACGACGACGCGGGCGCCCGTCTCCCGCAGGAGCCGGGCACCGGGCACGACGGCCGCGGCGGCCTCCCCCGCGAGCCGCACGAGCCCGCCGGGGCTCAGCGCCGAGCGCCGCAGCACCGGGGTCGGGCAGCGGCGCACCCGCGCTCCGGCGGACTCGACGGCGGCGACGAGCGGGCCGTCCACGGGCAGGGCCACCACGACGTCCCACCCCCGCTCGACGAGCGCGGAGACCGTCTCCAGGACCACGCGGTCGGAGCCGTACAGCTCGGCCCCCGGGTGGGTCACGAGGACGGCGCGCCCGCTCACCGGCGCACCCCGGTGCTCGCCGGGACGGAGCCGTGGACGCCGTCACCGCGCGCGGCGCGCTGGGCGACGGTCAGCCAGGCGACGCAGACGAAGAGCCACGTGGCGCCGACGTTCGTCACCGCGCCGGCGCCCTCGTAGACCACCCCGTCGACGAGGAGGAAGGCCACCAGCCCGAGGAGCAGGGCGCGGTCGACCACCACCCCGTGCGAGGCGTCGCGCGGCAGGCCGCGCACCCCGAGGACGAGGACGACGAGGAGCGCCGCCCAGACGGCCAGCCCCACCAGCCCGAGCTCGACGACCACGTTCACGACCGCGTTGTGCCCGCCCCCGAGCCCCGTCTCCGCGTAGAAGATGCCGCGGGCCGCCGTCGTGCCGTAGCCGTAGAGCGGCTCCTCGAGCACGCGCTCCCCCGCCAGCCGCCAGAGCATCGTCCGCGAGTTCAGCGTCACGAGGGCCGACGGGTCCTCGCCGCGCACCACGTAGGCGGTGATGACGCCGCTCAGCGCCAGGGCGGCGCCCGCGCCGAGCACCAGGAGGGCCAGCAGCAGCTCGACGAGCGCCCGTCCGGTGCGCAGGGAGACGAGGACGACCACGGAGGCCACGCCCGCCGCGAGGACGGCGCCGCGCGTCTGCGTCGCCAGGAGGCCGCCCCCGACCACCAGCAGCAGGAGCCCGTAGGCACCGGTCGGCCAGCGCGGTCCGGAGCGGGGGCGGGCCCCCGCCCACAGGTAGCCGACGCCGATGACGACCGCCAGGCCCGTGAGCACGCCGGAGACGGTCGGGTGGATGGCGAGCCAGGTGAAGCGCCCCTCCTGCAGGGCGCTGACGGCCGCGGAGGGGACCGCTGCGCCGTAGCACACCGAGAGCGCCACGAGGACGAGGAAGCCGTGCGCGAAGCGGTGCAGGTGCTCGGGCCGCGCGTCCCGGGCCGCGGCGAGGGCGAGCCCCAGGAGGACGCACATCTGGACCGCCCGGACAGCCCCGTACAGCAGGTAGGGGGTGTAGGTGAGGGACAGGACGACGAGGCCGACGTACAGCACCAGGAGGAAGAGCTGGCGGGGCGCGCGGACGACCCGCGGCGGCCGCGCCCTGGTGAGGAGGAGGTGGGCGCCCACGGCTCCGTAGAGCGCGATCTCCAGCAGGATGGCTGCGTCCACCGAGGCGCCGACGGCGTCACCGGGCGGTCGCGTCCGGAGGTCGTAGTCGCTGGCCACGACGAGCGTGAGCCCGCTGGCGGCGAGCCACCAGCGGGACCACCAGGTCTGACCGTGGTCGGCCGCGGCAGCGCGCCGGGGCCCGAGCGCTGTCGTCACGCCCCGCCCTCCCGCTCCGGCGCGTCCAGGACGGGCTCCTGCCTCCCGCGCTGGGGGACGAGCACGGCCTGGCGGACGACGGCCGCGGTGACGACGGTCCCGAGGGCGAGCGCGTACGGCGCCCAGGACGCCGAGACGCCCGCCACGAGCAGCAGCAGCGCCGTCCCGGCGACCGCGACGAGCAGCTCCACGACCCGCAGGCCGAGGACCAGCGCGTGCCGCCCCCGCACGGACGCGAGGCTCGCGTACGGCATGAGCAGCGACCCCGCCGCGGCGTACACGCACCACCCGAGGACGGCGACGGCGTCCAGCCGGAAGGCCCCGCCCGTGAGCAGGTCGCCGACCACCGGGGCGAGGAGCACGGCCAGGACGCCGAGGGCCAGGGACGACAGCACCAGCAGGGAGGCCCCGCGGTCGGCGGCCCTCAGCAGCGGGCGCAGCGGCCGGTCCGCGCGCGCCGCGTAGGAGGCGAACAGGAAGCCCGCTGCGCCGTTCAGCACGAGCATGGCCGGGGCCGCGAACACGCGCGCCGCC
This sequence comes from uncultured Pseudokineococcus sp., assembly GCF_947495735.1. Taxonomy (GTDB): domain Bacteria; phylum Actinomycetota; class Actinomycetes; order Actinomycetales; family Quadrisphaeraceae; genus Pseudokineococcus. The sequence continues at coordinate 98,811 of NZ_CANMAA010000012.1, read as the reverse complement.
TCGAGCTCCCCGAAGGCGGCGGCGCCGACCGCCGTGACGACGACGACGCGCGTCGTCGTCAGGGTCGCGGGGCGCACGCCCTGCTGAGCCGCGCGCCAGGCGCCGTAGGACAGGACGGCGGCGACGTCCGCGCCGGCGAGAGGCACCCAGGAGCGCTCCCGGGCGGGCAGGAGCAGGACGGCGACGGCCAGCGCCACCGCCTGGGCGACCAGCAGGGTGAGCAGGAGGTCGGGCAGCCGGAGGGGGCCGCCGAGGGCGGCGGAGCCCGCGAGCCACGCGACCGAGACGACGAGGGCCGCGGCGTCCACGACCACGACGGACCAGAAGCTCAGCGTCGCCATGAGCAGGCGCCGCGCCAGGTCCTCGAGGAGGAAGACGACGACGACGCCGCCGAGGAGGACCGCCGCCGGCCCGTCGAGCAGGCCGGTCGCCCAGGCCACGACGCCGGCGACGGGCCCGGCCACTCCCGCGACCCCGAGCGCCGTGACCTGCAGCCCCGCCCGGATCTCGCGCCGACCGCGCTCGAGCACGGTCAGGGAGTCGCCCACGAGCCCGCTGGAGAGGGCCGTCAGCAGCACCAGACCGCTGTAGAGCAGCGCGAAGACCCCGAGGCCGTCAGCGCCCAGCGCGCGCAGGGCGACCACCTGCAGCAGCAGGCTGGCGAGCGCCTGCACCACCTGGGCGCAGATCGCCCCCGACGCCTGGCGACCTCGGCGCAGGGCCGCTCCGACCCGGCGCCCGGGTGGCCCCGCACCGGTGCTGCGCGCCGAGAGGAGCGTCACGAGGCGGCGGCGGCGAGCCAGCGGCGGAGCAGGGTGCTCGAGGTCTGCGTGGTGTACGGGAAGTAGACGACCTCCACGCCCACGCCGCCGAGGTCGCGCTCCAGGCGGTCGCCCTTGGGGGTCCCGCGCCAGTCGTCCCCCTTGAACACCATGTCGAAGTGCAGCGAGCGCCACATCACGAGCTTGTCGCTCGAGAGGTCCGCGACGGCCTCGTCGACCCCGACGATGCAGCTGACGATCTCGAGCCGCTCGGCGAAGGGGACGACGGGCGGCTTGCCCTTGGACTGCAGCATCACCTCGTCGGTGACCACGCCCACGACGAGGCGGTCGCAGGCGGCACGGGCCCTGCGGATGATGTTGAGGTGCCCGATGTGGAACATGTCGAACGCTCCGGGCAGGTAGCCCGTCTTCTGCCCCATCGGGCCTCCTCCTCGTCCCGCACGCCCGTCGACGCGGGCGGCACCACCGCTTCCTCGAGGCTAGGTCGTCGTCACGCTGCGCACCCAGGCTCCGCGGGTCCCGCGCGCCCGACGTCAACCATCCGGGCCCCCGTCACCACCCGCGACCGCCCGGGTGGACCTGCCGCTCGAGCGGCCGCGGCCCCCGCCGCAGCGCGACGGGACCTCACGGCCCGACGACGACGACGTCGCCCTGCTCGTTCTGCTCGACCTGGATGCGCAGCGAGGCGCCCTCCGGGGCGGCGAAGACGTACGTGCCGCGCGCGGTGCCCCCGGGCTCCAGGGCGCCGGTCAGAGGCTCCGCCGCGGAGCTCGAGCTGGGGACCGCCGGGGTGCCGTCCTCGGAGGTGGCGCTGACCGCCACGCCGGCGAGGTCCACCGGCGCCGAGGAGCCGTTCTCGAGCTCCAGGACGACCGCGTGGCCGGGGCCCGCGACCTCGCCCGGCCCCCGCGCGTCCAGCCGCACGGGCACCACCTCCTCGACGGTGGCCACGAGCCCGCTCTCGAAGCGGCCCTCCTCGCCGACGTCGACGGGAGGCAGCGTCCGCGTCGCGACGGGCTCCGTGGGCACGGCGGGCGGCGCCCCCGTGGTCGCCGGAGCGGTCGTCGGAGCGGTCGTCGGAGGGGCCGCCGCCGAGCCCTGGTCGGAGCCCGGCGGACCGGCGCCCGTCGGACCGGAGCCCGTGGGACCGGAGCCCGTCGGCGTCGGCGAGGCGGTCGCCACCGGGCCCGACGGCGCGTCCTGAGCCGTGCACCCCGGTGCTGCGAGCGCGAGGACCGCGACGAGGAGCACGGTCGCGGGCGCGCGGCGGCCCACCGTCAGCCCCCGACCAGCGCCGAGGCGCGCTCGGCGTCCAGGCGGCGCATCTGCCCGTGCCACCTGACGAGGGCGAGCGCGAGGTACGCGGTGCTCGCCGCGAGCATCAGGCCGTAGACGCCGAGGAAGACGACGGGGGCGCCGAGCAGCAGGAAGACCAGGCAGAGCAGCCCGTAGTCCGTCGGCACCTTCAGCAGGGACACGACGGCGGACGCGGGGCCCGCGGCCGACGCCCGCTGCTGGCCGCTCCCCCGCAGCAGCTGCTCGTTGAGGATCTGCGCGAAGAAGGACACGGCCGCCACGACCGCGAACCCCATCGGCACGAGCAGCCAGTGGTCGGCGACCTCGCCCGACCGGTGCAGGAACAGGAGCACCGCCAGGTGCAGGCTGGAGATCTTGGCCGAGTCGACCATGTGGTCCAGCCACTCGCCGGCGGTCGAACCACCCCCGCGCAGCCGGGCGAGCTGGCCGTCGGCGGCGTCCAGCGCGTACCCCAGCACGAGCAGGAGGCACACGGCGACGCCCAGCCCCCAGGACGGGGACCCCAGCGCGAGGACGGCGATGCCGACGAAGGTCGTCAGCCCGCTCACCGCGGTGACCGCGTCCGGCGTCGCGCCGACCTGGTGGGCCGCCGCGGCGAGGTACCGCCCGAGGCGCCGGTTGACGTACCGAGAGTAGGCCGGCGCGCCCCTGCCGCTCTTCTGCGCCGCGGCCAGCTGCCGCACGGTCTCGGCGTACCCGGCGCGCCCGGGGGCCGGCTCCCCGTCCGTCGTCCGCGTCACGGCGCCGACGCGCCCACGAGGTGGGGCGCCCTGCGGCCGCTCGGGCGGGCGGAGCGGCGCCGCGCCGCCAGCCGCTCGCACAGGTCCTCGTAGGCGTCCGCGACGTCGTCCCAGTCGTAGCGCCGGGCCTCCACGAGCGACGCCCTCCCGCTGCGCACCACCCCCTCCGGGCAGGCCTCCGCCTCCTCGAGGAGCGCGGAGAGCTCGGCCGCGTCGGCGAAGAAGCGCCCCGCCCCCCTCAGCACCTCGCGGTTGAAGCCGACGTCGTAGGCGAGCGTGGCCGCACCGGCGCCCATGGCGCGCAGCAGGGACGGGTTGGTCCCGCCCACCGAGTGCCCGTGGAGGTACGTCAGGGCGTTGGCGTACAGCTGGTCGAGGACCTCCTGGTCCCAGACGCCGCCGAGGAAGACCACGCGCTCGTCCGCCGCGGCGTGCACCCGGGCGGTGTAGGCGTCCGCGTACGGGGCGCAGCCGACGACGACCAGGGGCTCGGAGGCACCGCTGGCGACGTAGCCGCGCACGATGAGCTCCACGTTGTTCTCCGGCTCGAAGCGGGCGACCACCAGGTGGTAGCCGCGCGACCGGAGACCCAGGCTCGCGACGACCTCGGGCCGGCGCTCGGCGACGTCCGGTGCGCCGTAGGCGATGAGCTCCGTCGCCGCGCCGAACTCGGCGGCGTAGTAGTCGCTGATGCCCTGGGCGTCCGCGATGAGCGCGTCGGACCACCGCACCGCCATGGACTCGGCGCTGCGGTAGTACCGGCGCCCCGCGCCACCCCACTTCGCGCGCTTCCACTCGAGCCCGTCGACGTGCGTGGCGACGGGGATCCCCCGGGCGCGCAGGACGGGGAGCAGCGGGGCGTTGGCGGAGTTGAAGACCACCGCCGCGTCGGTCCCCCGGGGCAGCAGGTGGGCGACGGACGCCGCCGAGTGGCTCAGCGTCTCCAGCGCGCGCCGGTGCACGGCGGGCAGGTGGACGAGACGCATCCCCCGGTGCTCGGGCAGCAGGGGCCCGTCGTCGGCCACCCCCCGACGGCAGTAGGCCGTCACCTCGTGCCCGCGGGAGGCGAGTCGCGCACCCACCTCCTCGACGCAGGTCTCGAAGCCCCCGTACCGGGCCGGGACACCGCGCGTCCCGACGAGAGCCACTCGCATCGTTCCCCCTCGTTCCCGTGCCGCCTGGCGCACCATCACCCCCGGTGACCACTAGGGGATGCACGATAGCCGCGCCTCCGCACGGGAGAAGCACTGTCGCACAAGCGCTGAGGCGTGTCAGCCGAACGGCCCAGAACCCCGCGCGCCGTCACCTGCCGTCATGTCCCGCGGGCGCGCCCGACGGCGCGGGCGTCGCGCCGTCCTCGACCGCCACCGGGCACGTGGGATGCTCGGCTCGAGGCACTGCAGGGCGCGAGGCATCGGAGGGGCGCGTGGGAGCTCGTCGTCTGGACACGCCGTCGGTCCACCTCGGCGGACCGGCCACGGCCGACGTCGAGCTGGTGCTCCAGGGCCTGCTGCCGCGCTCCTCGGTGCTCGGAGGACCGGGAGCACCGGTCGCCTCGGGGGCGGGCGACCTCACCGCGGTGCGGCTGCCGGACCGGGCGGCGACCCTCGCCGCCGGCGGCGTGCTCCTGCTGGACGAGGAGTCGACGCCGATCGCGGTCCTGCGCGACGCCGCTCCCGACCCGGCGCGCGCGGACGGCGTCACCGGCGTCCTCGAGGCGCTGCGCCGGCCCGAGGCGGGTCTCGGGCGCGAGCTGTCGCTCCCCGCGCTCGTCGCCGCGGGGGCGGACCTGCGCTCCCGCTCCGCCGTGGTGCTGCGACGCCCGCCGGTCCGCGCCGACCAGGACCTCGTCCAGGGCGCCGGTCGAGACCGCCCCGCCCTCCTCGTCGTCCCCGTGGCCGGTCCGACGCCGGACGGCGTGCCGGCCGACGTCCTCCTGCGCGCCGCCGTCGCCGAGGGGCGGCGGCTGGGCGCCCCCGTCGTCACCGTGCCCCTGTGCTGGCGCGGGGAGGGTGACGACGTCCTGGTCGAGCACGTCCTCCGCGGGTTGGGCGCCGACGACGGGGTGGTGCTGCGCGCAGCCGTCGACGAGGCCGTGGAGCCCGGCCCGGGGGCCGCCACCAGCGCGGGGGACTCCCGGTGGGCGACGTCGCTGGCCGCGCTCCGGCGCGGGGAGAGCCCCTCGGACGTCACCGGGGACGTGCTGTCGGCGCTCCGGGCCTGGATGCCCCCGCGGTCCTCCCGGGGGCTGGTGGTCCTCATGACGGGCCTGTCGGGCTCGGGCAAGTCGACGCTCGCCCGAGGGCTGCACCGCAGGCTGCTCGAGCGCGGCGACCGCACCGTGAGCCTCCTCGACGGGGACGTCGTCCGCCGGCTGCTCTCCTCCGGGCTGGGGTTCGACCGGGAGGCGCGCGACCTCAACGTGCGCAGGATCGGCTACGTCGCCACCGAGGTCGCCCGGCACGGCGGGGTGGCGCTCTGCGCACCCATCGCGCCCTACGACGACACCCGGCAGGCGGTCCGCCGCATGGTGGAGGAGGTCGCCGACTTCGTGCTCGTGCACGTCAGCACGCCGATCGAGGAGTGCGAGCGCCGGGACCTCAAGGGCCTGTACGCCCGCGCGCGAGCGGGCGAGCTGACCGCCTTCACCGGGGTCAGCGACCCCTACGAGGTGCCGACCGACGCCGACGTCGTCGTCGACACCTCGCGCACGCCCCCCGACGAGGCGCTCCGACTCCTGGAGGAGGAGCTGCACCGCGGGGGCTGGCTCCCCCGCGGCGCGTGAGGGCCGTCAGCCCGTCGACGTCACCATGCCCGCGGCCACCGTCTTGTTCGTCCCCTCGTCGACGAGGACGAAGCCGCCGGTGGTCCGGTTGCGCCGGTACTCGTCCGCGAGCAGGGGCGTCGTCGTCCGCAGCCGGACGCGGCCGATCTCGTTGAGCCCGAGCTGCCCGCCGCTCTCGTCCCGGTGCAGGGTGTTGACGTCGAGCCGGTACTGCAGCTCCTTGACCACCGCGCGCGCGGTCCGCGTCGTGTGCTTGATGGCGTACTTGCGCCCCGGGGCGAGCGCGGAGGACTCGTCCATCCAGCAGACCATCGCGTCGACGTCCTGGGTCGGCGTCGGCGCGTTGTGGGGCCGGCAGATCATGTCCCCGCGGCTGACGTCGAGCTCGTCCTCCAGCCGGATCGTCACCGACATCGGCGGGAACGCCTCGTCCACGGGCCCGTCCGCGGTCTCGATCGCCGCGATGCGGGTCGTGAAGCCCGAGGGCAGCACCATCACCTCGTCGCCGGGCTTCAGCACGCCGCCCGACATCTGCCCCGCGTAGCCGCGGTAGTCCCGGTGCGTCCCGGACTGCGGCCGGATGACGTACTGGACGGCGAAGCGGGCGTCCACGAGGTTGCGGTCGCTCGCGACGTGCACGTTCTCCAGGTGGTGCAGCAGGCTCGGCCCGTCGTACCAGGGCGTGCGCTCCGAGCGCGTGACGACGTTGTCGCCCGCGAGCGCCGAGACGGGCACGACCGTCAGGTCCGGGACGTCGAGCTTGGCGGCGAAGTCGGTGAAGTCGCGGCGGATCTCCTCGAAGACGTCCTGGGAGAAGTCGACGAGGTCCATCTTGTTGACGGCGAGCACCAGGTGCGGCACCTGCAGCAGCGTGGCCAGGAAGGCGTGCCGCCGGGACTGCTCCACCAGGCCCTTGCGGGCGTCGACGAGGACCAGCGCCAGGTCGGCCGTCGAGGCTCCCGTCACCATGTTCCGCGTGTACTGGGTGTGGCCCGGGGTGTCGGCGATGATGAACTTGCGCCGCGGGGTCGCGAAGTAGCGGTAGGCGACGTCGATCGTGATGCCCTGCTCGCGCTCGGCGCGCAGGCCGTCGGTGAGCAGCGCGAGGTTGACGTACTCGTCCCCGCGGTCCCTGCTCGCCTTCTCCACGGAGGCGATCTGGTCCTCGAACACCGTCTTGGTGTCGTAGAGGAGCCGACCGATGAGCGTGCTCTTGCCGTCGTCGACCGAGCCGGCCGTCGCGAAGCGGAGCAGGTCCGCCGTGCGCTCCATGGCGGCCGTCGTGGTCGGTGTCGTGCTCATCAGAAGTACCCCTCGCGCTTGCGGTCCTCCATGGCGGCCTCGCTGAACTTGTCGTCCCCGCGCGTCGCCCCCCGCTCGGTGATCCGCGTGGTGGCCACCTCCTCGACGATCTTCTCGACCGTGTCGGCCTCGGAGCGCACGGCGGCGGTGAGGCTGGCGTCGCCCACGGTGCGGTAGCGCACGCGGGCCGTGAAGACCTCCTCGCCCTCCCGCGGCCGGCACACCTCGTGGACGGCGTAGAGCATCCCGCCGCGGTCGAACACCTCGCGCTCGTGGGCGTAGTAGATGCTCGGCAGCTCGATGCCCTCGGCCTGGATGTAGCTCCAGATGTCGAGCTCGGTCCAGTTCGACAGCGGGAACACCCGGATGCTCTCCCCCGGGTGGATGCGCCCGTTGTAGAGCCCCCACACCTCGGGGCGCTGGTTCTTCGGGTCCCACTGCCCGAAGTCGTCGCGGAAGCTGAAGATGCGCTCCTTGGCCCGCGCCTTGTCCTCGTCCCGGCGGGCGCCGCCGAAGACGGCCGTGTAGCCGCCCCTCTCGAGCGCGTCGAGCAGGACGGGGGTCTGGATCCGGTTGCGCGTGCCGTCCGGGGGCTCGGTGACCAGCCCGCGCTCCAGGGCGTCCGGGACGCTGGCGACGACGAGCTGGACGCCGAGCTCGGCCGCCCGGCGGTCGCGCAGCTCCAGCACCTCGGCGAAGTTGTGCCCCGTGTCGACGTGCAGGACCGGGAAGGGGACCGGCGCGGGCGCGAAGGCCTTCTCGGCCAGCCGCAGCATGACGATGGAGTCCTTGCCGCCGGAGAACAGGAGCACCGGGCGCTCCAGCTCGGCCACCACCTCGCGGATGATGAAGATCGCCTCGGCCTCCAGGGCCTGGAGCTGGGTGAGCTGGTAGCGACCGGCGGTGGAGCGGGTCATCGGGCGGCCTCCGCGGGGGCGTCGGGTTCGGTCAGGTCCAGCCGGGCGAGGGCGTCCAGGACGGGCCCGGCCACCTCGGGGCGCGCGACGACGAGGTCGGGCAGCCGGGGGTCGGGGCGGTTGTACCGCAGCGGCGAGCCGTCCACGCGGCTGGTGTGCAGCCCGGCGGCGCGCGCCACGGCCACGGGCGCCGCGGAGTCCCACTCGAACTGCCCGCCGGCGTGCACGTAGGCGTCCGCCTCGTCGCGCAGCACCGACGTCGCCTTGACCCCGGCGGAGCCCATCGGGACGAGCTCCGCGCCGAGGGCGTCCGCGAGGGCGCTGAGGAAGGCGGGCGGGCGCGACCGGCTGACGGCCAGGCGGAGCACGGGCGGCGTCCCGGTCGGGCGCCTGGGCGGGGGCTCGGTGCCGTAGGTGACCCCGGCGGCCGGCAGGGCCACGGCGCCGGCGACGAGGTCGCCGTCCTCCCACAGGGCGACGTGCACGGCCCAGTCGCTGCGGCCCGGCTCCCCCGGTCCGCCCACCTCGGAGAACTCCCGGGTGCCGTCCAGCGGGTCGACGATCCAGACGCGGGACGCCGACAGCCGGGCCGGGTCGTCCGCGGCCTCCTCGCTGAGCACCGCGTCGTCCGGGCGGTGCTCGGCCAGGAACGTAGCCAGCACGTCCTGCGCCCGCCGGTCGCCGGCGTCCTTGAGCGTCCGGCGGTCGGCGCCGGCGGCGGCCAGCTCGGCCCGGACGGCGAGCAGGACGCGTCCGGCCTCGTCAGCCGCCGCGCGCGCCAGCAGCGCGTCCGTCGTGGTGCCGACCATCCCGCTGCCTCCCCGGTCACCGGTGCCCCGCGCACCGCCGGCGACGACCCTACTCACCCGAGCGGATGAGTCGTGAATCCTCCGGGCCGACCGGCAGCACGAGGTCGGGCGACGGGCCGGGCGGGATGGCGGTGGTCCTGCGGCCCCGCGCTCAGTAGGCGCCCGAGCGGCGCAGCACCGCGCGGGCGGTCTTCCAGAGGATCATCGCGTCCATGGCCAGGGACCAGTTGTCCACGTAGCGCAGGTCCAGGCGCATGGACTCCTCCCACGACAGGTCCGCCCGTCCGCTGACCTGCCAGAGGCCCGTGAGGCCGGGGCGCACGCGCAGCCGCAGGTGCACGGAGTCGTGGTACTCGACGTACTCGCGCGGCAGCGGGGGCCGCGGCCCCACGAGCGACATGTCCCCGCGCACCACGTTCCACAGCTGGGGCAGCTCGTCGAGGGAGAAGCGGCGCAGCCACCGGCCCACCGGCGTCACCCTCGGGTCGGACCGCATCTTGAACATGAGGCCGTCGCGGTCGCTCTGGGCGGCCAGCTGGTCGACCATCCGGTCGGCGCCGACCACCATGGTGCGCAGCTTGTACATGGTGAACAGGGCGCCGTCGACGCCGACGCGCTGCTGGGCGAAGAAGGCGGGCCCCCGGCTCGACAGCTTCACCGACAGCGCCGCGGCGAGCAGGACGGGCGAGGCGGCCAGCAGCAGCGCGGTGCCCAGGGTGCGGTCCAGCGCGGCCTTGCCGAGGAGGCGACCGGTGCGCGAGGAGGGACGCTCGACGTGCAGGAGGGAGAGGCCGGCCGCCGGACGCAGGTGGACGGACGGGCCCGTCACCTCCACGAGCCCGGGCGCCACGACGAGGTCGGCCCCCGTCGGCTCCAGGGCCCAGGAGAGCCGCCGCAGCGCCGGGCCGGACAGGTGCGAGCCCACGACGATGACCGCGTCGACGTCGTGGTCGACGACCGTCTGCGGGACCTCGGCCACCGCACCCAGGCAGGCGGGGTAGCCCTCCTCGTCCACCTCCCACTCGTGCGGGAGCGGCACGGCCACGCCGACGACGTGCATGCCGTGGTCGGGGGCTCGTCGCAGGTCGTCGACCACGTCGCGCGCGCTGGCGCCGTCGCCGACGACGAGGGTGCGCAGGGCCGCCGGCCCCTCGCGGCGCTGCCGGCGCAGCCAGCCGCGCAGGTGGTGGCGGTGCAGGGCGGTGAGGACGGCGACCAGCGGGACGACGACCAGGACCATGCGGCGCGGCATGAGCAGCTGGAGGCTGAACGCGGCCACGCCGAGCGCGGCGACCACGGCCACGGCCGCGCGCAGGATGCTCGAGAACTCGTCGGGCCCGTCCCCGACGCGGCGCCACTCGTAGCCGCGCAGGGCGGCGAGGACGCCCACCCACACGCCCGCGCAGCCGGCCGCGAGGACGGCGACGGCGAGCGGGGTGAGGTCGACGCCGATGTCCCGCAGCGTCACCAGGCTCACACCGGAGACGACCGCCGCGACGAGCGCGTCGCCGAGGACCGCCCGCCGCAGCAGCGGGGTCGTCCACGCGGAGCGGCGACGGGCCGCCGCGAGGGCCGGGTCCCCGCGGTAGACCTCGCGCTCGAGGACGAAGGGGGTGCGGTCGGTCCACGAGCGGCGGCGCGGGGCGGCGTGGACGCGCCGGTCGGGCTCCTGCGCGGGTCCGGCGCCCTGCTGGGGCACCCCGACCCGGGGTCCGACGTCTGCGCTCATGAGCCTGGTTGCCTCTCCCCGTCGACGTGCGCGCCCCGACCGGGGCCCGACCTCCGCCGCTGGACGGTATCCAGCGGCCCTGCCCCGTGCGCCCGGTTCCGGGAGAAGAGCACCCGGTCGGACCTGTTCGCGGCTGCGCGACGCCCGGATTGGCGGACGGGCGGGCGGCGCCTCAGCGGGGGGCGTGCACCTGCTGCTGGGCGGCCTCGAGGCCCCGCAGGACCACGAGCTCGACGGCGTCGGCGGCCTCCTCGAGGAGCACGGGGAGCTCGCGGCGCTCGGCGCTGCCGAAGGGCTTGAGCACGTAGTCCGCCGGGTCCATCCGGCCCGGGGGGCGGCCGATGCCCACCCGCACGCGCACGTAGTCCTTGGTGCCCAGCGCCTTGGAGGTGTCTCGCAGGCCGTTGTGCCCGCCCTCTCCGCCGCCCCGCTTGAGCCGGACGACGTCGGAGGGCAGGTCGAGCTCGTCGTGGACCACGACCACGCGCTCGGGAGGCACGGAGAAGAAGCGCGCCAGTCCCGCCACGGGTCCGCCGGAGACGTTCATGTACGTGCTCGGCTTGGCGAGCACCACGGACGGCCCGGGGCGCCCGCCCGGCAGGACGCCGAGGCGCGCCTGGGCCACGGCGGCGCGGGCCTTGTGCGAGCGGAAGCCGGCGCCGGTCCGCCCGGCGAGCACGTCGAGGACCATCTGCCCGACGTTGTGCCGGGTGGCGGCGTACTCGGGGCCGGGGTTGCCCAGACCGACGACGAGCCAGGGCCCCTCCGGCGCGGCGGGGGGCCCTGGCTGGTCCGCGCCGCCGCCGGGCAGGGGCTCCGCCGCAGCGGAGCCCCTGCCCCGGCCGGGGGGCCCGGGTGGTGCGGGGGCCAGGGTCAGTCCTGGTCGCCGGCGGTCGGGGCCGCCTCGGCGTCCGCGTCGACCTCGGGCTCGTCGCGCTCGATGCCCAGCTCGCCCTCGGCCTCGGCCAGGTCGGCGTCGAGCTCCTCGGTCGTGCGCGCCGCGGTCACGTTCACGACCAGCGACTCCGGGTCCGTGACGAGCACGGCGCCGGTCGGCAGGGGGACCTGGCTGGCGAGGACCTGCGTGCCGGCCTCGGCGTCGGAGACGTCCACGACGACGTTCTCGGGGATGTGGGTGGCCTCGACCTCGAGCAGCAGGGTCTGGTTCTCCACCGTCACGACGGTCTCGACGGCGGGCTCGCCCTCGACGTGCACGGCGACCTCGACCTCGACCTTCTCGCCGCGGCGCACGATGACGAGGTCCACGTGCTCGATCACGCGGCGGACGGGCTCGCGCTGGACGTCCTTGACGAGCGCGAGGACGGCCTCCCCCTCGACGTCGAGGGTCAGCACGGCGTTCTCGCGCTTCACCGCGAGCATCGTCGCGTGGCCGGGCAGCGTGACGTGGCGGGGCGCCTCGCCGTGGCCGTAGACGACGGCGGGGATCATGTCGGCGCGGCGGATGCGGCGGGCGGCGCCCTTGCCGAACTCGGTGCGGGTCTGGGCGGAGAGGCGGATCTCGTCGGCCATGGCGGTGCTCCTGACAGCTCGGGGTGCGGTGGTCCTGCGCGGCGGCCGGCGCCTGGGCGCCGGACCTCCTCGGCGGCGCGGCGCGCGGCGGGGCCGCGACCACCGCGTCGAGTCCGGACCGGCGGGCCGCAGGGGCCGACCGTCCCTCGCCGAGGCAACCGCGCGAGCATACCCGCCGCCGGAGGGCGCCCGCGCCCCGGCGAGGTGTGGCCCGGGCCGAGGGGCGGGGGCGGCGTCCGCGCTAGGGGTCCTCGACGTGGGGGCGGACGAGCCGCACCATCAGGATGGTCAGCAGCGCCAGGACGACCTGCAGCAGGGCGGCGTTGAGCACCAGGTAGCTGACGACGAGTCCCGGCACCCACGGGGCGTCGCGCCACCCCGCCGCCAGGACGTGGAGGACGAAGAGCAGGAAGAGGACGGCGCCCACGAGCCCGTACTCGAACAGCAGCTTGGGGAGGATCGGCGTGAGGAGACCCACGCCCACCCCCGGGGCGCCCGCCACCTCGGTGACCGAGCCGGCGCCGTTGCCGAGCAGGAGCCCGCCAGGGGCCTCGAGGTAGGCGGGGACGACCACCGTGTACGGCTCCACGAGGCGCAGGCTCGAGCTCGTCCCCGGCGAGGAGATCTCGGTCGCCCTCCGGAGGAACAGCTCGCCGACGGGGGTGACCACCGCGATCGCCAGCGCCCCCACCGCCGGCAGCACGAGCAGCCCCAGCCGCCGCCGGCCGGGCCCGAGCGCCAGGACCAGGATCCCGAGCCCGGCCACGACGACGCCGTTGCCGGCGAGCGTGGGCACGAGGGCCGCCGCCAGCAGGGCGGCGGCCACCACCCCCCGGCCGCGCCGGAGCACGACGAGCAGCGCGACGGCGAGGAAGGTCGCGTAGAAGGACGGCTCGAGGAAGACGACGCCGTTGGCGCGGTACAGCGACGCGCCGTAGGCGACCGGGTCCGCCGTGTTGTAGCCCTGCTGGAGGAAGGGCTCCGGCACCACCTCGGCCAGCCAGTCGCGGTAGGGCACCCCGAGGTACTGCCCGGAGGTCTGCGCCAGCCCCACGACGGCGGCGACGACCATCACCGCGGCGAACCGGTCGAGGACCCGCTCGACCCCGGCGCGGCCGAGGCGCGGGCGCACGACGGCCACGGCGTAGATCGCCACAGCGAACAGGAGCGACGTCAGGGAGGGCGCCTGCCCCCGCGCCCAGGAGACGGCCGTCAGCACCACCAGGGCGCCGACGCCGACGGCGTACAGGCGCGTGGTGACCGGGTCGAGGTCCACCAGGCCGGTCGCCAGCCCGACCAGGAGGAGGCCGAGGACGACCGGGAGGACCAGCGGCACCTGGTCTCCCCCGGCGGGCACCGCGAGGCGCTGGAGCAGGGTCACCGCCAGGAGAGCGGCGAGGACCAGGTGGTCGGGCCGCAGCGCCCCGGGGGACCGGCGCGCCACGCCCTCCTGCGGCGCCGGCGCCACGGGGCTCATGTGGCCGGGCTCACGTGGCCGGGCTCACGTCGTCGGGCTCACGTCGTCGCGGGCGGGTCGCCCTCCGGCGCCCGCTCCCCGCGGTGCCGCGCCCCGCGCGGGACCGCGGCACGGGGCCGCCGCCAGGCGCGCGCCAGGGCGACGAGCACGCCCAGGACGGCGCCCAGGACCGCGCCCACCCCGGCGCTGCGGCTGACCGTCGGCGTCGCCGGCTCCTCGGGCTCCTGCGCCGCGGAGAGGACCTGCACCTGCCCGGGGTAGACGCGCGAGGCCGCGAGGAGCTGGTCCTGGCGCGCTCGGATGGTCGCGAGCTGGGAGGCGACCGCGTCCTGCTGGGCCGAGCGCAGCTCGGGCGGCGGGAGCACCCGGCTCTGCGCGAGCAGCGCGTCGACGGAGGGCTGCAGCGCCTCCGCCTGCTCGACCAGCGAGGCCACGCCCGCCTCGGTGCTGCGGACGGCGTAGGCGTCCGCCACCGCGGCGGTGAGGTCCTGCGCCTCCCCCGGGCTGTCCCCGGTCCCGACGACGGTCACGAGGAGGTCGCCGTCCGCGGTCTCGGCGGTGAGGCGCCGGCGCACGTCCTCCGGCGTCGTCCCGATCTCGTCGGCCGCGCGCCCCACGACGTCGTCGCCCAGCACCACCTCGGCCTGGCTCTGGAGCATCCGCCCCGGCTCGACCGCCTGCGGCGACCCGGACAGGGCCTGCGTGGGGTCCCCGGGGGTGAACAGCAGGACCGACCGGCTCTCGAACCCGGGGGGCAGCACCGACGCCGCGGCGCCGAGGGCCGCGGCCCCGACGAGGGCGAGCGCGACCACCCAGTACCAGGACCGGGCGACGGCCGACAGCGGGTCCACGCCCGCCTCCGGCGCGGGCGCGCTCACGAGCCGTCCTCCGCCGCGCCACCTCGTCGGCGGACACCGGCGAAGCGCACCGTCCCGGCGAGGAGCCCGGCACCCCAGGAGAGGTGGACCACCGGGGGCACCACCGCGCCGCGCCAGGCGTCGGCGCCGTCCGCGGACGCGGCCCGGGCTCCGGCGGCGCCGGCCACGGCCAGGTAGGCGGCCAGGAGCCCCAGCCCGGCGCGCGGGCGCACCGCCGTCGTGGCGAGGAGCCCCGCGACGACGGCCGGCGGCGCGAGCTGGCGCACCTTCAGCGAGTCGGGGTGCAGCCGCAGGGTGAGGGCCTTGTAGAAGCCGTAGCGCCACATCTGCACCGCCAGCGCGCGGGGGGCCTCCCGCACGTACCAGGTGCTCGTGGCCGACGGCTCGAGCAGGATCCGCCCGAGGCGGCCCACGCGCTGGTCGGCCTCGAAGTCCTCGTTGGCGCGCAGGCGCTCGTCCCACCCGCCGGCCTCCAGGACGGCGGACCGCCGGTAGCACCCGGAGAAGACGTGCGGCACCGGGCCGGCCGCGCCGCCGACGCGGTGGCTCGCGCCGCCGAGGCCGATGCGGCGCCCGAGGACGGCGGCGATGGCCCGCCCCCAGCGGCCGCGGCCCGCCGTGGCCATGGCGCTGCCGACGGCGACCGCCCCGGGGTCGCGGTCGAGGACCCCCACGACGGCCTCGAGGTAGTCGGGGGCGTACTCGGCGTGCGTGTCCATGCGCGCCACGTAGTCGCCCGTGGCGCGCGCCAGCAGCACGTTCATCGCGGCGGGGACGGTGCGGTCGGGGTTGTCGACGACGACGACGCGCGGGTCCGAGGCCGCGAGGTCGGCCAGGACCTGCCGCGTCCCGTCCGTGGACATGCCGTCCGCCACGACCACCTCGTCGGGCTGCAGGCTCTGGCGGCGCAGCGCCTCGACCAGGCGCGGCAGGGCGGTCAGCTCGTCCCGGCAGGGGATGACGACCGAGACGGTGCTCCGGCGCCCCTCGGGCGGCGTCATCGCGGCGCGCCCGCGGTCGGCAGCGCGTCGACCAGCGGCTTCGTCGCCGCGGTCCAGGAGTGGTCGGCGGCCACCGCGGCCGCGCCCCGCTCGCCCTCCTCGGCGGCGCGCCGGGGGTCCTGCAGCAGCGCGACCACCTCGGCCGCCATGGCGGCGGGGTCGTCGGCGACGACGACGCCGCGGCCCACCAGGTCCTCCAGGCCCTCCGCGCCCACGGCGGTGGCGACCACGGGCCGCGCGTGGGCGAGCGCCTCGAGGATCTTCAGCCGCGAGCCGCCGCCCGAGCGCAGCGGGGCCACGGCGACCCGGGTCCGGGCGTACCAGGGCGCCAGGTCCGGCACCGTCCCCGTGACCTCGACGTCGTCGCCCGCGAGCCGCTGCACGGCGGGGGCGGGGTTGCGCCCGACGAGCTGCAGCCGCGCGCCCGGGACCCGCTCGCGGACGAGCGGCCAGACGGCGGTGGTGAACCAGGTGGCGGCGTCGACGTTCGGCGCCCAGGACAGCAGAGCGACGAAGGAGACGACCGGGTCGGGCGCGGAGGGCAGCGGTGTCGGCTCGTCCCAGGCGTTCGGCACGACCACGACCCGCGGGTGGGTCACGACGTCGCGCAGCAGGGCGGCGTCGCCCTCGCTGACGACGGCGAGCAGGTCGGCCTCGGTCGAGCGCGCCTCCAGCGCCCGCAGGCGGCGTGCCTCCGCGGCGAGCACCGCCCGGCGCAGGCCGCGCTGGGAGCGCGCGTACCGGCCCGTCAGGGACGACTCGACGTTGTGCATGTCGAGCGCGGTCGTGCCCGCCCGGGTGCCGCGCGCGTAGGGCAGCAGCTGCACGTGCTCGACGACGAGGACGTCGGCGGACGCCGCCTCCTCGACCACGAGCCGGTGCAGGGCGGGGTCCCAGAAGCGCGCGGACGTCAGGGAGCGGCTGCGCAGCAGCCCGGCGACGAGGCCCCGGACCGAGCGGCGGCGCGGCACGGCGCGCACCTCGACGCCCTCGCCCGCGAGGCCGGCCGCGTCCTCGTCGTCGCCCGCGAAGGCGCAGACGACCACGGGTCCCCGCTCCGCGAGCGCGCGCACGACGCCGAGGGTCCGGCGCTTGTCGCCGCTGTTCGGCGGCCAGGGCACGTACTTGGCGACGACGACGCTACGCACGGGCCCTCCCCTCCCCCGGGCCGGCGGGTCCGCGGCTGCCGGCTCGGGCGGCGGCCCGCTCCCGCAGGCCGGCGCGCGCCGGGGTCGGGGGGCGGCCGTGGGCCGGGACTGGCGCGTTCTCCACCGGGTGGGTGACCTCCGTGCTGGGGCGCCGACCGCCGCCGGGGGCGGGGGCGACGCCGTGGTGGGGCGGGGCCGGGTCGGCCGCTGCACCGTACTGGACGGCCCCGCGGGCGGGTGTCGCGTCGCGGGCGGGCCTCACCTCACGGCCGCCGTGGGCCGCCGGCCGAGCCGCGCCGCCCGGGCCAGGAGGACCCAGCACAGCGGCAGGACGAGGGCGCCCGCGGCGGCGAAGCCGAGCGAGGCGCCCAGGGCGCCGCCGGTGGCGGCGCCCAGCACGGACAGCACCAGGACGAGGGGCCCGAGGACGGCGCTGGTCCAGAACGCCAGCACGGAGCGGTTGACGGCGCGCATGACGGCCGTCGCCCCCGCCGTCGCGGCGATCAGGCAGGTGTAGGCGATCATCCCCGGCAGCGCCTCGCGCGCCCCCGCCCACGTGTCGCCCAGCAGGGCCTCGCCGGCCGCGGTCGGCAGCAGCAGCAGGACGGCGCCCCACGCCAGGTCCACGACCACGAGCGTCCCGCTGATGGCGAGCGCCGCCAGCACCAGGCCCCGGCGCCCGGGCTCGCGCCGCACGATCTCGGGGATCGCGAAGGACGTCGCCGCGAAGCCCAGGATGTTCAGCGGGCCCAGCAGGGTCTGCGCGGCGCGCAGGGCCCCGACGTCGGACACCGCGGCCACCACGGCGATGAGCACGAACGAGAGCTGCAGCGCGCCGAGGATCGCCGCCGAGTTGGCCAGCGTGGGCAGGCTGACGTCGGTGTGGCCCCGCAGGAAGGCCGGGGCGGTGCGCGGGCTCGGGGGCGCGCCGTTCTGCCGGGCGCCCACGAGGGCGGCCACGGCGGCGGCTCCCGCCCACGCCAGGACGTAGGGGTGGGCGGTGTCGACGCCCACCACGACGAGGACGCCGATGGAGGCGGCCTGCAGGACGATCCAGACGACGTCGTTGACGAAGGCGGCGGCCGGGGTGCCGCGGGCGACGAAGACGGTGCGCCAGGCGTCCTGGACCAGCAGGGCCGGCAGCAGCAGCCCGACGGCGAGCAGGACGCCGCGCACGGGCGCGCCCAGCGCGAGGCCCAGGGGCAGCAGGACGGCCGCGCTCACCGTCCCCACGAGCAGGGCCGTGCCGGCGGCGCTCGCCGACGCCCGCCGGATGACGTCGGCGGCCGCGCCCGAGTAGTGGATGACGACGACCTGGCCCGCGACCGCCTGCGACAGCGCCACCACGAGGCTGTACACGGAGAAGGCGAGGGCGAAGGCGCCGTACTCCGCCGGTGAGACGGTGCGCGCGATCACCACGGTCAGGGCCGCGTTGGCGAGGCTGGAGACCGCCTGGTCGGCGACCACCCAGACGGCGCGGCGGCGCAGCGCCCGCCCCCGGGTCGGGGCGGCCGTCGTCTGCTCGCTCACGGCGCCTGCTGACCGCTGGCCGCGACGAGCGCCTCCAGGGAGTCCGGGGTGTCGGTCAGGGTCTGCCCGACACCGCCGTCGGCGGAGTTGAAGTAGACGAGGTAGACGGCGTCGTGCTCCTGGGCCCACGCCGCCACCAGGTCGACGTACGCGGGGGCGTCGCCCAGCCCCTGCATGCCCTCGGGGTCGCCCGGCTGCACCGCGACGTTGCCCCACTCGGCGAGCGCGACCGGCTTGCCGACCTCCTCGGCGAAGGCGGCGAAGTCCCGGAGCTGGCCGGCGACGAGGTCGAGCAGCTCGCCCTGCTCGGGGGTCGTGGCGCCCCACCGCTGCCCGTACACGTCGAGCGCCACGAGGTCCACGTGCTCGCCGTCCGGGTAGAACTCGCGGTAGCCCGCGCCGTCGGCGTTGGGGCTGAAGACGACCGAGAGCTCCTGGCCGGGGCGGGCCGCGGCGGCGAAGCCCTCCCGCACGAGCGGGACGGCGCGCGACCAGGCTCCCCGGAAGGCCTCCCGGTCGATCTCCTCGGCCCCGGGCTCGAGGTTCATCTCCCACCACGGCCGCGCGTAGACCGTGCGCGGCCCCGTGCGCGCCAGCTCCGCGCCCATCGCGCGGTAGTCGTCGTCGTGGTCGCCCGAGAGCGCGGAGGCGAGGAGCGCGTCCACGGGCTCCTCGGAGTCGTGCGGGACGAGGGGAACCCCGACGTCGGCGGCTCCGTCGGGGTTCGCCCCCACGTAGGCCGCGTAGTCCGGGTTGTCGGCCAGCCAGTGCCCGAGCCGGAGGTCCTCCCAGCCGTCCCGGGCCATCCAGGTCCCGATGATCTCCTGCTCGAGGCCAGGCACCTCGGCGGCCGACCAGCCCACCAGCGTCTCCTCCGGCACCTCGACCGCCGCGCCGCCCGCGGCCGGCGGCGGCGCCTGCACCCCGCCGTCCTCGACGACGCCCTCGCCGCCGCCCGTGCAGGCCGTCAGGGCCGCACCCAGGCACACGAGCGCCGCGGCACGGTGCAGACGGGCGGCGAGGGGCGGAGGAGCGGGGGGCGCGGGCACGCGCCCATGGTCGCGCACGACCGGCCCAGCG
Organism: uncultured Pseudokineococcus sp.; assembly: GCF_947495735.1. Taxonomy (GTDB): domain Bacteria; phylum Actinomycetota; class Actinomycetes; order Actinomycetales; family Quadrisphaeraceae; genus Pseudokineococcus. The sequence goes on along the minus strand of NZ_CANMAA010000012.1, from coordinate 79,786 downwards.
GGGTGCGCCATCCGGACCGCGGCCGGGTGACGGGCGGGTGCGGGCGGGTGAGCGGCCCGGGCCGCTCGTCCAGGGGCGAGAGCCCGGCGGCGAGGTCGGAGGGGCGCACCGGACTCCCGGCGCGCTCCCTCCGACACCGAAGAGGTGCTCCCCGTGGTCGCCAGCTCCCGCCATCGACGCCGCCCGTCCCGACGTGTCGCCGCCCTGGCGACCGTCCTCACCTGCTCCGCGCTCGCCACCGCGTCTGCGACGACGGCCTCGGCCGCCGACGGGTTCGCCGTGCGCACGAGCACCTCGACCGCGCCGGTAGTGGACTCCGCGGGCGCCACCTGGTCGGCGGACTCGGGCTTCACCGGCGGCACCCGCCGCACGCTCGCCTCCACCACCGCCGTCAGCGGGACGAGCGACCCGGCCCTCTACCGCAGCTACCGCTACGGCATGACGGGGTGGAGCACCGCGGTGCCGCAGGCGGGCGACTACGACGTCACGCTGAAGATGGTCGAGCCCTACTGGACCGCGGACGGCCGGCGCGTCTTCGACGTGTCGGCCGAGGGGACGCGCGTCCTCTCCGCCGTCGACGTCCACGCGGCCGGGGGACGCCTGGGGGCCGTGGACCGCACGGTGCGGGTGCGGGTCGTCGACGGCCGCCTCGACCTCGCGTTCACGGCCTCGCAGGACAAGGCCGTCGTCAGCGCCGTGCAGGTCCGGGCCGTGCCGGCGGCCGCGCCGGTCGCCGCCGCACCGGCCACCACCCCGACGGAGACGACCGCGGCGCGGACCTGGGTCTCGGGCAGCTCCTGCGCGGGGGCCGCCGACGGCGCCTTCGGGACCTGGCGGGGCCGTCCGCTCGAGCTCGTCACCACGTGGGCGGACGACAACGCGGCCATGACGAACTTCTGGACGCTGCAGCCCGGCGGGGAGCACGGCGCCTGGAGGGGCGACCTCGACGTCGCCGTCGGCGCCTTCGGCGCGGGCGAGTCCTGGGCGCGCGCGGCGACCGGCGCCTACGACGCCCGGTGGCGGACCTCGATGACGAAGCTGGCGGAGCTGCGCCGCTCGAGCACCGGCACCACCTACGTCCGCTTCGCCCACGAGATGAACGGCGACTGGTACCCCTGGAAGGTCGACGCCGCCTCCAGGGCCGACTTCGTCACCAGCTGGAAGCGCTTCCGGGCCATCCAGCGAGAGGTGCTCCCCGGCGCGAAGCTCGTCTTCAACGTCAACCGCGAGTCGGTCGGGTCGGGCGTGGACTGGCGGACGACCTTCCCGGGCGCCGCGCACGTCGACGTCCTCGGCGTCGACTACTACAACCAGTGGCCCGCGGTCTCCACCCACGCCGAGTGGGACGCCGCCGTGCTCCAGCGCGACGGGTTCGGCGCTCCCAAGGGCCTGCAGCGGCACCTGGAGTACGCGAGGTCGCAGGGCCTGCCGCTGTCGGTCTCCGAGTGGTCCGGCAACGCGTCCCAGGGTGACTCGCCCGTCTTCGTCGAGCGCATGCACCGGTTCTTCGCCGAGAACGGCGGCACGGGCCCGGGCGAGGTGCTCTACGAGTCGCTCTTCAACTGCTGGGGCACCGAGGGCGACTTCCAGCTGAACCCCACGGTCCGCCTGCCCCTGTCCGCGGAGGCCTACCGGCGCGCGTGGTCCCAGCCCAGCACGCCCACGACCAGCACGCCGACGACCAGCACGCCCACGGCCGCCCCGCCGACGGGCCAGTGCGTGGCGCCGGGGGTCTAGGAGGCCGGCAGCCGGCCCCCCGAGGCGCGGACGAGCTCGTCCCACAGGAGGCGCGCGCTCCGGTCCCAGGAGTAGCGCTGCGCGTTGGCGCTCCCCCGCCGGACCAGGTCCTGCCGCAGGTCCGGCTCGGAGTCCAGGCGCGCGAGGCAGCCGGCGACCGCGGCCACGTCGAGGGGGTCGACGAGCAGCGCCCCGTCGCCGGCCACCTCGGGCATGGAGCTGCGGTCGGAGGTGAGCACCGGTGAGCCGGAGGCCTGCGCCTCCAGCACGGGCAGCCCGAAGCCCTCGAAGTGCGGGATGAAGACGGTCGCGCGGGCACCCGCGTAGAGCCCGGGCAGGTCCTCGTCGGGCACCCGCCCGGGGAGGAGGACGGCGTCGCGGTGCGCCATCGCCTCGTACGCCTCGAGGGTCGGGCCGGCCTTCCACGCCGAGCGCCCGGCCACGACGAGACGGGTCTGCGAGCCCGTCTCGTCGCGGAAGCGGTCGAAGGCGCGCAGCAGGGTCACGAGGTTCTTGCGGGGCTGCAGGGCGCCGACGAACAGGAGGTAGGGGTGGTCCTGCGCCCAGCGGGCGCGCAGCTCGGCCGCCTCGCCCTCCCCCACCGGGGCGAAGCGGGCGTCCACGGCGTTGGGCACGACCGCGATGTCCTCGGGGTCGGTCCCGTAGGTGCTCACCACGTCGTCCCGGGTGGCCCGGCTGACCGCCACCACCCGGGACGACGCCCGCACGTAGCGGGGCGTCATGCGGCGGTAGTACGCGCCGACCAGGGGCGTCACGTCCTCGGGGAAGTGCTCGAACGCGAGGTCGTGCACCACCGTCACGCGCGGCACGCGCGTCGCGAGCGTGGTGAACCCGTCCGGGCTCAGCAGGACGGCGGGGCGGTGCGCGAGCAGCCACGCGGCGACGGCGCCCTCGAACCACGCGGCCCACAGGACCGGGTGGCGCGCCGGCGGAGGCAGCACGTGCTGCACGACGTTGGGCCCGTAGCGGTATCGGGGATCGGCGCGGCGGTCGTGCAGCAGGTGGAAGGTCACGTCCGGGTGGTCGCGGACCATGCGCTTGAGCGTCTCGTCCGTGAAGCGCCCGAGACCCTCGAGCTGGTCCCCCGGGAGGAGGAAGCGGGCGTTGACGGCCACCGACGGGGCGCTCCGCGCGGCGCGGCGCGTCACGGCGTCTCCTCGGCGAGCCGCTCCCAGTCACCGCCCGCCGGCAGCAGCCCAACCTCCAGGTGCATCGCCAGGTCCTCGCGGGGCGCGACCAGGACCCGGCCGGCACGGGCGCGGCGGTGGCTGGCGAGGTTGACTACGACACGCATCACCGGCTTGACCACCACCTTGCCGACGCCCCGCACGGAGCGCCTCGGGGCGAGGTCGCGGTGCAGGTGGCGCCAGGAGTACGGCTCCATGCCCTGCACGGAGTGCCAGGTGGCGCCGTCGATCGGCGACCCGGCGCGCGAGGCGAGGCGCAGCAGCCAGCCGTCCTCGCGCAGCGCCCGCGAGCGCACCCCAAAGGTTGAGGTCGTCCCGCGCACCCTGTCCCACACGGAGCCGTGCACCTCGACCGGGCCGCCCGGCAGTGACGGGACGTCGCGGGAGGGCTGGCTCGGGTGGGTCGCGAACCACGCGGAGCCGTCCGCCGTGTACAGGGTGAGGTAGTCGGCCTCCGGGATGGCCGCCGCCGCCGCCAGCAGCGAGGCGACGGCGTCCGGCCGGTAGAGGTAGTCGTCCTCCGCCAGCCAGTACAGGACGTCGCCGTCGTCCTCGCGCGCCAGACCCTCGGCCACGCGCACGCAGGCGCGCATGCTCGCCGCGGCGGACCCCCCGCTCACGAGGTGCACCCGCTCCCCCTCGCGGACCGCCCCGGCCAGCTCGTCCGGCAGACCGCCGTCCGCCACGAACGAGATCCGGACCGCCTCCCCGGACTCCTCCACCGAGCGCCGCAGGGAGGCGAGGGCCACCGATCGCGAGTAGAAGTCCGGGCGGGCCTTGCGGTTCTGCCCCGGGCGGGTCCTGTAGAGGACGTGGAGACGCATGCTCCCCCTGTCTCGGTCTGCCGGGGCCGGCACGGTCCACCAGCGCCGCGGGATGTGGGCGAACGGCCGCCAGCTGGTCTCGCGCGGGCGGCCGCACCCGAGCCTAGCCAGCCGGTCGCGGACCGGGCCGGGCCTCTCACGACCGGCCGCCGCCCTGGTCACCTGCGGGCGGAGGCCAGCTCGCGCTCGTCGTCGGGGTCTGCCGCTCCCCAGCCGGCGTCCTGGCCGAGGGCGCGCTCGCGGCGGTGGCGGCGGACGGCGTAGACGACGGCCGCCGCCCACAGCAGGAGCAGCACCGGGTACACCACGACGCCGGCGGCCGCCTCCAGGTCGAGGGCGCGCAGCAGGGTGCGGGAGTTGGTCACCACGATGACGCCGCCCACGGCGGCGCCGAGGACGCGCGCCGGCAGGTAGCGCACGATCCAGGCGGCCACCGGCGCCGCGACGACGCCGCCCACGAGCAGGGCCGAGACGACCGCGAGGTCGAGGCCGGCCGTGCCCAGGCCGAGGAGGAAGCCGAGGCTGGCCGCGACCGCGACGACGAACTCCGAGGTGTCCACCGAGCCCACGACCTTGCGGGGCTCGACCTGGCCCGAGCCGAGCAGCGCCGGGGTGGCCACCGGACCCCACCCGCCACCGCCGCTGGCGTCGAGGAAGCCGCCGAACAGGCCCACGGGGACGAGGAAGCGCGAGCGCACCCGGCCGGGCCGCCGCACCAGCGAGCCCGTGGTGAAGCGGACACCGACGTACACGCCGAGGGCCAGCAGGACGCCCGCCGTGTAGGGGGCGGCCGACTCGGTCGACAGGCTGCTCAGCGCCGTCGCGCCCAGGAAGGCGCCGACGGCGCCCGGCACGGCGAGGCGCCCGACGATGCGCCAGTCGACGTTGCCGAACCGCCAGTGGGAGGCGCCGGACGCCAGCGTGGTGCCGATCTCGGCCAGGTGCACGGACGCCGAGGCCAGCGCCGGGGAGGTCCCCGAGGCGATGAGCAGCGTCGTGGAGGTGACGCCGTAGGCCATGCCGAGGCTGCCGTCCACGAGCTGGGCCGCGAGGCCCACCAGGGCCAGGACGATCCATCCGCGCATGCTCACTCCTATTAAGTCGACCAGATCACTCGGGAATCATCGTGAGCGAAGCCGGTCTCCGGGCGGAGCGCAAGGGCCGGACCGGGTGGTCTCAGGGAGCGGACGCCGCAGGAGGGACGGGACGGGCTAGATGTCCATCCCGATCTCGTAGGACGGGCGCCGCTCCGGCAGGTGCTCGACCACGACGTCGGGCAGGTCGTCGCGCACGACCATGGCGACCGTGGTCGCCTCGAGGATGGCGCGCTCGCTGGCCCGCAGGGCCACCCAGACGTCCTGCAGCGCGACGGAGGCGCCGCGGTAGTCGAGCTGCTCGGGGCGTAGGTTGCGCACGAGCGCCAGCGGCCCGTCGATGGCCCGGATGACGTCGGCGACCGTGAGCTGCTCCGGGTCCACGGCGAGCGCGTGGCCGCCGTCCGGCCCGCGCCGGCTGGTCACCAGACCGGCCCGGCGCAGGTCGCGGAGGATGGCCTCGAGGAAGCGCTGCGGGATGGCCTCCGCCTCGGAGACGCGGTCGCTCGTGGCGCCGCCCGGGCGGGAGGCGAGCTGGCACACCGCGCGCAGCGCGTAGTCGGTCTTGGCGGTCAGGCGCACGCGCCGCTCCCCTTCCCTGCTCCCCGGTGCGGTGCGGGGGTCAGCTGTTGCCGTCGAAGAGGCTCGTGACCGAGCCCTCGTCGAACACGGCGCGGATGGCCCGGGCCAGCAGGGGGGCGATGGACAGGACGGTGAGCTGCGGGAAGCGGCTCTCCTCGGCGATGGGCAGGGTGTTCGTCGTCACCATCTCGACGATGGGACTGTCGCGCAGCCGCGCCACCGCCGGCCCGGACAGGACCGCGTGGGTCGCCGCGACGAGCACCTGCGCGGCGCCGTTCTCCACGAGCGCCTCCGCCGCCTGCACGATGGTGCCGCCGGTGTCGATCATGTCGTCCACCAGCACGCACGTGCGGCCCTCGACCTCGCCGACGAGCTCGTGCACCTTGACCTGGTTGGGGACCGTGGGGTCGCGGCGCTTGTGGATGATCGCCAGCGGGGCGCCCAGGCGGTCCGACCACTGGTCGGCCAGGCGGACGCGGCCGGCGTCCGGGGACACCACCGTGAGGTCGGCCCGGTCGACGCGCGAGCCGATGTGGTCGGCCAGCAGGGGCATGGCCCACAGGTGGTCCACCGGGCCGTCGAAGAAGCCCTGGATCTGCGCCGTGTGCAGGTCGACGCTCATGAGCCGGTTGGCGCCGGCCGTCTTGTACATGTCCGCGACCAGGCGCGAGGAGATCGGCTCCCGGCCGCGGTGCTTCTTGTCCTGGCGCGCGTAGGGGAAGAAGGGTGCCACCACCGTGGTGCGCTTGGCCGAGGCCCGCTTGAGCGCGTCCACCATGAGCAGCTGCTCCATGAGCCACTGGTTGATGGGCGCCGTGTGGCTCTGCAGCACGAACGCGTCGGCGCCGCGGACGGACTCGCCGAAGCGGACGTAGATCTCGCCGTTGGCGAAGTCGTACGCCGACGTCGGCACGAGCTCGACCCCCAGCTCCGCGGCGACCTCGGCCGCCAGCTCGGGATGCGCTCGTCCGCTGACGAGGACCAGCCGCTTCTCGCCGGTCGCCTTGATACCCGTCATCGCGCGTCTCCCGAGGTGTCGCTGTCGCTGGTGGTCGGAATGTCCTGCGCGCTGCGCGCACGGGCTGCGGCCAGGGCCGAGGGGCTGCCGGCGCGCCGGCGCTCGACCCAGCCCTCGACGACGCGCTGGCGGGCGCGCGCGACCCCGATCGCCCCCGGCGGCACGTCCTGGTCGATGACCGAGCCCGCGGCCGTGTAGGCGCCGTCGCCCACCTCGACGGGGGCGACGAGCATGGTGTCGCTGCCGATCCGCACGTGGTCGCCGACCTTGCTGCGGTGCTTGGCGACGCCGTCGTAGTTGACGAAGACGACGGCGGCGCCGATGTTCGTGCCCTCGCCGATCTCCGCGTCGCCGACGTACGTCAGGTGCGGCACCTTCGAGCCCCGCCCGATCGAGGCGTTCTTGGTCTCGACGTAGGCCCCGATGCGCCCGTCCTCGCCGAGGCGCGTGCCGGGCCGCAGGAAGCTGAAGGGCCCCACGGAGGCGCCCTCGCCCACCTCGGCGCCCGTGCCGTGCGTGCGCACGACCGAGGCGCGGGGGCCGACGACGCAGTCCCGCAGCGTGCTGTCGGGGCCCACGACGGCGCCCCCGGCGACGCGCGTGGAGCCCAGGAGCTGCACCCCCGGCTCGAGCCGGACGTCGGGTGCGAGCTCGACGTCGACGTCGACCCAGGTGGTCGCCGGGTCCACGACGGTGACGCCCGCGCGCATCCACCGCTCGAGCAGCCGGCGGTTGAGCTCCACGCCCGCCCGGGCCAGCTGCACCCGGTCGTTGACGCCGTCGGTCTGGGCGACGTCCTCCACCGGCAGGGCCGCGACGGCGAGCCCGTCGCCGCGGGCGATCGCGAGGACGTCGGTCAGGTAGACCTCGCCCTGCGCGTTGTCGCTGCGCACCCGGGTGAGGACGTCCGCGAGCGTCGCGGCGTCGAAGGCGTAGATGCCGGTGTTGACCTCGCGGACGGCGCGCTCGCCCTCGGTCGCGTCCTTGTGCTCCACGATCCGCTCGACCCCGCCGTCCGCGCCGCGCACCACGCGCCCCAGGCCGGTCGCGTCCTCGGGCTCGGCGGACAGGACGGTGACGGCGTTCCCGCGGGCCTCGTGCTCGGCGACGAGGTCGCCCAGGGTGGCCGGCTGGAGCAGCGGGACGTCGCCGTAGGTGACCAGGACCGTCCCCGTGAGGACGACCCCCTCCCCGCGCAGCGCCTCGAGCGCGCAGAGGACGGCGCGGCCGGTCCCCGGCACCTCGTCCTGCTCGGCGACCAGCACGTCCGGGTCCACCTCGCGGGCGTGGGCGGCGACGCGCTCGCCCTCGTGGCGCACCACCACCACCAGGTGCTCCGGGTCGACCCCGCGGGCGGCGACCACCGCGTGGCCGAGCAGGCTCCGGCCGGCCAGGGGGTGCAGGACCTTCGGGAGGGCCGAGCGCATCCGGGTGCCCTCACCCGCGGCGAGGACGACGACGGCGCGGGGCCTGGGGCTGCTCACGCGAGCGGGCTCCTCGGGGCGGCGGGTACGGGGGGACTGGGGCTGCGGGGAGGACTGGGGCGCCCGGAGGGCTGGGGCGTCGGGCGAGGGACGGCGGCGACCCTACCGCTCGGCCGCGACCGCCCGGCCCCCTGAGAGCGGGCCGGCGCCGGGCCGCGGGCCCCTGCCCCGGTCGCGCCCGCCCCGGCTCCCCCGCGAGGACTCGAACCTCGATCTCACGCTTCCAAAGAGCGGCGTCCTGCCGTTGGACCACGGGGGACCGCCGGGCCGCAGGGCCCGCGGGCGGCGGTCCCGCGCCGCGGACCGCCGCGCCCGACGCTACCCGGGCCGGCCCGGGGTGCGGCGGGGACCAGCGAGCCGCGAGGCGTGGAGCACGGGCGCGACCGGCTCGCCGCCCGGACGACCGGGCCGCCCGTGCGCGTCCGGGGACCGTCCGCGCGGGCCCGAGAGACGGAGGCAGCCAGAGCGGCGGCGAGCGGGCACCCGGAGGGAGCGCCCCGCTCCTGGACCCGACCCGGACGCGCCCCGCCCCAGCGCCGCGAAGCGCAGGTTACGGCTCCGTAGGTTACGGTTCCGTAGGTGACCACCACCACGGACAGCCCGGAGGCCGCGGCAGAGCTCCAGAGCCGCCTGCTGCGCGACCTCGAGCCCGTCGTCGCCGAGAACCTCGAGCGGCACCTGAAGGCCACCACGGCCTGGAACCCCCACGACTACGTGCCGTGGAGCGAGGGCCAGAACTTCGCCTACCTCGGCGGCACCGACTGGGAGCCGGGCGACTCCAAGCTGAACCCGGTCGCGCGGACGTCGATGGTGGTGAACCTCCTCACCGAGGACAACCTCCCCAGCTACCACCGCGAGATCGCCACGAGCTTCGGCCGCGACGGCGCGTGGGGCCAGTGGGTGGGGCACTGGACGGCCGAGGAGGGCCGCCACGGCATCGCGCTGCGCGACTACCTCGTCGTCACCCGCGGCACCGACCCCGTCGAGCTCGAGCGCCTGCGCATGGAGCACATGGCCGCCGGCTACGACGACGGCGACAAGTCGATGCTCCAGACGCTCGCCTACGTCTCGTTCCAGGAGCTCGCCACCCGCGTGAGCCACCGCAACACGGGTCGCGCCACGGGTTGCCCGGTCGCGGAGGGCCTGCTGGCGCGCGTCGCCAAGGACGAGAACCTGCACATGGTCTTCTACCGCAACCTCCTCATGGCGGCCTTCGACCGGGCGCCGGACGAGACGATGGAGGCCATCCGCAACGAGGTCATGGACTTCGCCATGCCGGGCGCGGGCATGCCCGGCTTCGCGCGGTCGTCGATGATGATCGCGAAGGCCGGCATCTACGACCTGAAGCTGCACCACGACGACGTCCTCATGCCGGTGCTGCGCTTCTGGAAGGTCTTCGAGCGCACCGACCTCGGCCCCCGGGGCGAGGCGGCGCGCGAGGAGATGGCGCAGTTCCTCGGGCAGCTCGACGAGCAGGCCACCCGCTTCGTCACCCGACGCGAGGAGGCGGCCGCCCGCCGCGCCGCGCGGATCGACGCCTGATCGCCGTCCGGGGCGCGACCCCGCCGCCGCGCGGTCGCGCCCCGGCCCCCGGGCGCCCTCCCGCCCGTCGGGCGAGGGGGCAGGATGCCCGGGTGACCACCACTCGACCGCCCGCCCCCCGGCGCGCGCGGATGACGGGCGCCGAGCGCCGCGAGCAGCTGCTCGACGTGGGCCGGGCCCTGTTCGCCGAGCGGGGCTTCGAGGGCACCAGCGTCGAGGAGGTCGCGGCCCGGGCCGCGGTCTCCAAGCCGGTGGTCTACGAGCACTTCGGCGGCAAGGAGGGGCTCTACGCGGTCGTCGTGGACCGCGAGGTGCGCCGGCTCCTGACCGCCATGACGGAGGAGCTGGACGTCAGCGGACTGCACCCGCGCGAGGTCCTCGAGCGGGCGGCGCTGCGGCTGCTGGACTACGTCGAGGACTCCACCGACGGGTTCCGGATCCTGGTGCGCGACTCCCCCGTCGCCTCCAGCGGGGGCACGTTCGCCACGCTGATCTCCGACATCACCCGCCAGGTCGAGCACCTCATGGTGCGCGAGATGGAGAACCGCGGCCTGCCCGCCGAGGCCGCCCCCATGTACGCGCAGATGCTCGTCGGGATGGTGGCGCTCACCGGCCAGTGGTGGCTCGACACCCGCCGGCCCGAGAAGTCGGTCGTGGCGGCGCACCTGGTGAACCTGGCCTGGAACGGCCTGTCGGGCCTGGAGGCCGACCCGCGGCTGATCGCGCCCCGCGCGCACGAGCCCCGGCCCGCGAGCGCGGCGGACCCCGCTCCGGGGACCGGCGACGGCGGCGGGGCCGCCGGCGCAGCTCAGCGCTCGAGGACCGCCACCACGCCCTGACCGCCTGCGGCGCAGACGGACACGAGCGCACGCCCGCCCCCGCGCACCGCGAGCGCCTTGGCCGCGGACGCGAGCACCCGGCCGCCGGTGGCGGCGAACGGGTGCCCGGCGGCCAGCGAGCCGCCGTGCGGGTTGAGCCGGTCGCGGTCCACGCTCCCCAGGGGCTCGTCGCGGCCGAGGCGCACCCGGCAGAACAGCGGGTCCTCCCAGGCGGCGAGCGTGCACAGCACCTGGCTGGCGAAGGCCTCGTGGATCTCCACGACGTCGAAGTCGTCGAGGACCAGCCCGGTGCGCGCGAGCAGCCGGGAGACGGCGTGGGCCGGAGCCATCAGCAGGCCCTCGGCGCCGCTCACGTGGTCGACAGCCGCTGTCTCGGAGGCAGTCAGGTACGCCATCGGCTCCATGCCGCGCTCCGCGGCCCACTCCGGCGAGGAGAGCAGGACGGCGCTCGCGCCGTCGGTGAGCGGGGTGGAGCTGCCCGCCGTCATCGTGGCCGTCTCCCCCTTCCCGAAGACCGGCTCGAGCTTCGCCAGCTGCTCGGCCGTCAGGCCGGGCCGCAGGACGTCGTCGCGCTCGAGACCGCGGTGGGGCACGACGAGGTCGTCGAGGAAGCCGCTCTCGTAGGCGGCCTCGAGCCGGTGGTGGCTCGCGAGCGCCAGCGCGTCCTGCGCCTCCCGCGTGATGGCCCACTCGAGCGTCGTGCGCGCCTGGTGCTCGCCCATGGACAGGCCCGTGCGCGGCTCGGCGTTGCGCGGCGGCACCGGCACGAGGTCGCGCGGGCGGACGGCGGCCAGCGCGCGCACCCGGCCGGTCACCGTCTTCTCCCGGTTCGCGCGCAGCAGCGCGCGGCGCAGACCCTCGGAGACGACGACCGGTGCGTCCGACGTCGTGTCCGCCCCGCCGGCGATGCCGGCCTCGATCTGGCCGAGCGCGATCTTGCCCGCCACGCCCAGCGCCGCCTGCAGGCCCGTGCCGCAGGCCTGCCCGACGTCGTGCGCCGGCGTCCGCGGGTCCAGCACCGAGCCGAGGACGGCCTCGCGCGTGAGCACGAGGTCCCGGCTGTGCTTGACCACCGCCCCGGCGACGACCTCGCCCACCTGCTCGCCCGCGAGGTCCGCGCGACGGGCGAGCCCGTCCAGGACCGCGGTGAGCATCTCCTGGTTCGATGCCGTGGCGTAGGCGCGCCCCGAGCGGGCGAAGGGGATGCGCGTGCCCGCGACGACCGCGACGGGGCGCGGCGAGGGGACGCTGCCGTAGGGCCGGGGGGTGGTGGCTGCCATGCCGGTCACTGTGCCACGGCCGGCCGCCGGGTGTTACCCGTGGGTAACTTGTTCGTCCCCGCGGCGGTAGGTTCTGCCCATGGCCGAGACGACCCCGCCCGCACCGGCGTCGACGACGACGCCGTCCCCCGGAGCCCGCGAGACCGCGACCGAGGCCGCCCTCCCGCCGTCGGGTGACGCGCCGCCCGGGGGCGCACTGACCGAGGGCGCGCTGCCCGGGGACACCGGGGCCCCGGCCGACCGGTACGCCGCCTTCGCGCGCAGCGGCCTCGGCCGTCGCCTCGTGCCCGGGCTGGGACTGCCCGACCCGGTGCCGCTGCGGCGCGACGCCCCCGGGGCTCCCCTCGCCCCCGGACCCGTCCTGGTCACCGGCCTGGTCGTCCCCGGCGGCGGCGTGCTGAGCGGAGAGGCGGCCGGCGTCGCGGCGGCCGAGCTGTCCGCGGCCGGCGCGCGCGTCGTGGGACCGGCGGACGCAGCGGCGGACGGCGAGCGGCTCGGCGGCCTGGTCGTCGACGCGACCGCCGCGACGTCGCCGGCCGAGCTCGTCGGCCTGGTCGGCGCCTGCACCCCCCGGCTGCGGCAGCTCGCCCGCGGAGCCCACGTCGTGGTCCTCGGGCGCGACCCCGACCGGCTCCCCGCCGGCACGCCCGCCGCGGTGCGCGTGGCGCAGCGGGGGCTCGAGGGCTTCACGCGCTCCCTCGGCAAGGAGGTCGGCGGCGGGCGGACCGTCCAGCTCGTCCTGCTGTCCGGCCGGGGCGTCGAGTCCCTGGGCTCGACGCTGCGCTTCCTGCTGTCCGGGCGCTCGGCGTTCGTCAGCGGCCAGGTCGTGCGCGTCGGGGACCCGGTCCACGAGCTGCCCCCCGGCGACGAGGCCCGGGGGCCGGAGCCGCTGGCCGGGCGCACCGCCGTCGTCACGGGCGCGGCCCGAGGCATCGGGGCGTCGGTGGCGCAGCTGCTCTCGGCCCGCGGCGCGCACGTCGTCCTCGTGGACGTGCCCGCGGCAGCGGCCGACCTCGCCGCGACGGCGCGGGCGGTCGGCGGCGAGCCGCTGGTCCTGGACATCACCTCCGACCTCGCGCCGGGGCGCCTCGCCGAGCACTGCGAGCGCGCCGGCGGCGTCGACGTCGTCGTCCACAACGCCGGGATCACGCGGGACCGGCGGCTGCGCAACATGCGCCCCGAGGCCTTCGCCTCCGTGCTCGACGTCAACGTCGGGGCACCGCTGCGCCTGACCGAGCACCTGCTGGGCGCCGGCCTGCTGGGCCGCGGCGGTCGCGTGGTGGGCGTCTCGTCCCTGGCCGGCATCGCCGGCAACGACGGCCAGACGAGCTACGCGGCGTCCAAGGCCGGCGTCATCGGCCTGGTCGACGCGCTGGCCGCGGGCGCCGCGGCGGCCGGCACCACCGTCAACGCCGTGGCGCCGGGGTTCGTCGAGACGCGCATGACGGCGGCCGTGCCGCCCCTGACGCGCCAGCTCGGGCGCCGCCTGGCCTCCCTGGGCCAGGGCGGGCTGCCGGTCGACGTCGCCGAGGCCATCGCCTGGTTCGCCGAGCCGGGGACGGCCGGCGTCAACGGCCAGGTGCTGCGCGTCTGCGGCCAGAGCCTGCTGGGGGCGTGAGCGTGGGCCCGGCCCGCCGGCCCGAGACCGAAGACGGTCGCCGGCCCGAGGCAGCCTCGGGCCGTCGCCCGGCGGCCGCGGTGCCGCTGGCGCCGTCGGCCCGCCAGCTCGCCGGGGCGCTCGTGCCCCGCCGCCGCTCCGGCTCGCTCCCCGACCGGGTGGTCGAGGCGCGCGGGGTGCGCGTCGACCCGGCGCACCTGGACGCCTGGGTGCGGGTGTGCGGCAGCCGACCCGACGCGCCGGTCCCCGGGACGCTGCCGGGCGCCTTCTGCCACGTCCTCGCGTCGGGGGCCTCGATGCGCCTGCTGCTCGACCCCGCCTTCCCGCTGCCGCTGCTGGGCATGGTCCACGTCGCCCAGCGCCTGGAGGTGCTGCGGCCCGTGGACGCCCGGGAGCCGCTGGACCTCGCCGTCACCGCGCGCGACCTGCGCCCGCACCGCCGCGGCCGCCAGCTCGACGTCGTCGCCACGGCCAGCGTCGCGGGCGAGCTGGTCTGGCGCGGCACGAGCACCTACCTGCACCGGGAGGCGGTTCCTCCCCGCGACGAGGCGTCGCCCTCCGACGCCGGGACCCCGGCGCGGCCGACCCAGGCGGAGCCCGGGAAGTCGATGCCTGACAGGGAGTCTCGGGCGCGGCCGGCCGACACGGAGGTCCGGACGCCGCCGGACGCCACGGGTGGCGAGAGGCGTGGCAGCGCCGCGGCCGGAGCCCTCGGCGACGCGCGGCGCGCCCCCCTGCCGGACGGGAGCGTCCGGTGGACCGTGCCGGCCGGCACGGGCCGGGCGTACGCCGCCGTCTCCGGGGACCCGAACCCGATCCACCTCTCGCGCCCCACCGCGCGGCTGCTCGGCTTCCGGCGCCCGATCGCCCACGGCATGTGGACGCTGGCGCACGCCCTGCTCGACCTCGAAGGTCGCGTGCCCGCGGCGCACGACGTCTCCGCGCGCTTCCTGCGCCCCCTCTCCCTGCCCGGCCGCGCCGTGCACGGATGGCGTCCGCTGGACGAGCGCACCGACGGCGCGCTGCTCCTCGCCGTCCGCCGCGAGCGCGACGGCGAGCCGCACCTCGTCGCCGAGGTGACGCCCCGCTGACGACGGCGGCGGGATGGGTCGTCGAGATGGAGGTCTGCGTCACGACGAGGGCGCTCCGGTGACCCAGACCTCCATCTCGGCAGCCCCCTGTGGATGGCGCCCGACGCAGCCCGTCACGACGGACCACGCTCGCGAGGTGGACGCGGACGTGCTCCGGTCGATGCTCGCCGTGGCCGCGCGCCAGGACGCGGTGGTCACCGTCCGCGACCTCGAGCACGCGGGTGCGAGCCGGTCGGACGCGCGCTCGCTCGTCCGACGCGGTGAGTGGTCCCCCCTCCTGCGAGGGGCCTGGCTCGTGCGGCCCGAGCGGGTCGGGGCGCGGCTGCTGCGCTCGTGGGCCCGGTCCGCCGCGCTCACGGTGCCGGGCGCCGTCGTCAGCCACGGCACCGCCGCAGCCCTCCACGGCCTCGCCGACGTCGGCGAGCCGGCGCCCCTGCACGTGCTCGTGCCGCCCGAGCTGCGCAAGCGCCCCCGGGCGGACCTGGTGGTGCACCACGACGTCCTCCACGCCGACGAGGGCGTCGACCTCCGCGGGATCCCGGCGACCTCCGTCCTGCGGACGCTCGTCGACCTCGTCCCCCGGCTGCCGCGCGGTGACGCGCTGGCGCTCCTCGACGCCGCGCTCGCGCAGCGCGAGGTCGACCGCCAGGGCCTCGTGCGCGCCCGCGACCTCACCAGGGGGCGCCGCGGGTGCCGTGCCGTCGACGACCTGTGGCTGCTGGCCGACGGACGCGCCGAGAGCCCCCTCGAGAGCCGCGCGCGGCTGGACTGCGTCGACGGCGGCGTGCCGCCCGACGACCTCCAGGTGCTCGTGCAGGACGGCGCCGGCCGCATCGTCGCCCGAGCCGACATCGTCTTCCGCCGTCGACGCAGGCCCGGACGAGGACTGCTCGTGCTCGAGGCGGACGGGCGGCGCTTCCACGACGCACCCGAGGCGCTCCTCCACGACCGGCACCGGGCCAACGCCCTCGTGGCCCTCGGCCACGACGTCATCCGGTGCACCTGGGCGGACACGTGCACCCCCGGACGCGTGGCCGCGATGGTCAGCGCGGCGCTCTGACCGGCGGGAGCCGCCGCCGAGATGGAGGTCTGCGTCACCACGGGGACCCTCGGGTGACGCGAACCTCCATCTCGACGCATCGTCGGCGCTGACTCCCTCACGTCGAGAATCTCGACGTCGAGAGACCCCGCGTAGCATCGGGCGCGTGGCTCTGGAGACGACCGGAGGGCGGCTCCCGCGCGACGCGGGAGGCCGCGACGAGGTCGACCGCATCGTCGAGGCCTGGCGCCGCGAGCGGCCGGACCTCGACGTCTCCCCCCTGCAGGTCCTCTCCCGCGTCAGCCGGCTGGCGCGCCACCTCGACCTCGCGCGGCGGGCGGCCTTCGCCGAGCACGGCCTGGAGGTCTGGTCCTTCGACGTCCTGTCCGCGCTGCGGCGCTCCGGCGCCCCCCACCAGCTGACGCCGGGTCAGCTCGTGACGTCGACCCTCGTGACCAGCGGCACCATGACCAACCGCGTCGACCGCCTCGTCGCCGCGGGCCTCGTCGAGCGCCACCCGGACCCGGCCGACCGACGCGGCGTGCTGGTGCGCCTGACGACGGCGGGCGCCTCGCGCGTGGACGCCGCGATGGCCGACCTCCTCTCCCGCGAGCGGCGCCTGCTCGCCGGCCTGGGCGAGCAGGAGCAGGCCCGCCTCGCCGACGTCCTGCGCTCCCTCTCGAGCGGGTTCGACGCGCCCGCCGCGGGACGAGGGGCTCCTCCGCCGGAGCTGTGAGCGGCGCCCCCGGGTGCCGACGGCGGCCCCGACGAGCGCCCACATCGTGGACACTGGCGGCGTGCCCGCACGCCCGAGCGCCTCCGGCCCGACGTCCCCGACCGACGCGGAGACACCCATCGGCCCGACGTCCCCGACCGGTGAGGCGTCCCCGCCCGGCGCAGAGCCCCCGACCACCAGCGCGGCGTCCCGCTCGACGGGGACGCGCGACGGCGTCGCGGCACCCGACGGCGCGGCACCCGCTCCCGTGACCGTCGCGACGACGCGGATCGCCGACCCGGGCCAGCGCCTGGAGATGATGACGTGGGCCGGCGCGGGAGCCCGTCTGGCGGAGTCGTTCCCGGGCTTCCTCGGCGCGGGGTGGGTCCGCGGCGGCGCGGAGTCCCGCGAGTGGCACATGCTCTACCGCTTCGCCGACGAGGCCTCCCTCAGCGGGTGGGAGGAGTCCGCGCAGCGCCGGTGGTGGCTGTCCGGGGCGCCGGGCACGGTGCGCGAGGCGCAGACCGAGCGGCGCACCGGCATCGAGGGCTGGTTCGACGCCGCGCACGGCAGCGTCGTCGGCCCGGCGCCGGCGGGAGCCCCGGCCCGGTGGCGGCAGATGATCGTGATCTTCTCGGTGTTCCTGCCCCTGTCGCTGCTGGTCAACGCCACCCTCGGCGCGGCGCTCGCCGGGCACGTCCCCCTGCTGGTGCGGGTGGCGCTCGTCACCACGCTCATGACGCCGGTGATGACCTACCTGGCGCTGCCGTGGGCCACCCGGAAGCTGCAGTGGTTCCTCGAGGGGCGCCCCGCGCCCTGGCGGCGCCGGCGCTGAGGCGGCGCTGAGGCGGCGCTGAGGCGGCGCTGAGGCGGCTCAGCCGGCGGTCTCGGCCGCCTCGAGCCAGGCCTCCTCAACCTGCTCCCGCTCGGCCTGCACGGCGCGCAGCTCGGCGTCGATGGCCGTGACCGCCGCGTGGTCGGTGGCCTCGACGGCCATGCGCCCCAGGAGGGCGGCCTCGGTCGTCTGCAGCTTCTCGAGCCGGCGCTCGAGGCGGGAGGCCTCCTTGCGGGCCGCGCGCACCTCCGCCGCCGAGGCGGTGGTCGCCGCCCCGCCGGCCTGGGCGCCGCCGGGGAGCGCCGCGCCCTGCGCGGAGGCCCGGGCGCCGGCGCGCAGCGCCAGGTACTCCTCGACGCCGCCGGGCAGGTCGCGCACCTGGCCGTCGCCGAGCAGCGCCACCTGGTGGTCGGTGGTGCGCTCCAGCAGGTACCGGTCGTGGGAGACGACGACCAGCGTGCCGCGGAACCCGTCGAGCACGTCCTCGACCGAGGCGAGGACGTCGGTGTCGAGGTCGTTCGTCGGCTCGTCGAGCAGCAGCACGTTGGGCTCGTGGACCAGCAGGCGCAGCAGCTGCAGGCGCCGGCGCTCGCCGCCGGAGAGCTCCCCGACCGGCGTCCAGGCGCGGTCCTTGGTGAACCCGAGGCGCTCGACGAGGGAGCTGGCGCTGACCTCCTTGCCGTCGACGACGAGCGAGCGGCGCTCGCGCTCCACGGCCTCGAGCGCCCGCAGGTCGGCGACCTCCTCGAGCTCGCGCAGCGACTGCGAGAGCACCGCCACCTGCACGGTCTTGCCGCGGCGCACGCGGCCCGCGTCCGGCTCCAGCTCGCCGGTGAGCAGGCGCAGCACCGTCGTCTTGCCGGAGCCGTTGACGCCGACGACGCCGACCCGCTCCCCCGGCGCCAGGCGCCAGGTGACCCCGTCCAGCAGCGTGCGCGCCGCGCCGCCGTGCTCCGGCGCGGGCACCCGGTAGACGACGTCCTCGAGGTCGAGGACGTCCTTGCCGAGGCGGGCGCTGGCCGTGGCGGTGATCTCGACGCCCTCGCGCGGCGGCGGCTCGGCGGCCACCAGCTCGGCAGCGGCGTCGAGGCGGAACTTGGGCTTGCTCGTGCGCGCGGGGGCGCCCCGGCGCAGCCAGGCGAGCTCCTTGCGCAGCAGGTTCGCGCGGCGGTCGGCCGTCACCGCGGCGACCCGGGCGCGCTCGGCGCGCGCGAGCACGTAGGCGGCGTACCCGCCCTCGTAGGCCTCGACGCCGCCACCGGTGACCTCCCACGTCTCGGTGCAGCAGGCGTCGAGGAACCACCGGTCGTGCGTGACGACGAGCAGCGCGCCGCGGCCCGCGGGCCAGCGGGTGCGCAGGTGCTCGGCCAGCCAGGCGACGCCCTCGACGTCGAGGTGGTTGGTGGGCTCGTCGAGCACCACGAGGTCGTGGTCGCCCACGAGCACCGCGGCCAGGGCGGCGCGGCGGCGCTGGCCGCCGGACAACGCCGTCAGGGGCGCGTCCATCCCGCCCGGCACCGACGTCTGGACGTCGTCCAGCAGGCCCGAGACGACGTCGCGCACCCGGGCGTCGCCGGCCCACTCGTGGTCGGCGGCGTCCCCGACGACGAGCGAGCGCACCGACCCCGCCGCGTGCGGGTCGTCGGCCTGCGGCAGGACGCCGATGCGCAGGCCGCGGGTCTGGGTGACCCGCCCCACGTCCGGCTGGTGCTCGCCGGTCAGGACGCGCAGCAGCGTCGACTTGCCGTCGCCGTTGCGCCCGACGACGCCGATGCGGTCGCCGTCGTCGAGGCCGAGGGAGACGCCCGCGAGCACGTCGCGGGCGCCGAGGACGACGGAGACCGACTCCGCGTTCAGCAGGTGCGCCACGCACCCAGCCTGCCGCACGTCCGGCGGTGCTCCCGCCGCCGACCCGTGCGCGACCCGCCCGGGGACGCGGAGCGGACGCCGTCTGCACGTCGCCGGCCCTCACCGGGTGGAGCGGGGCGACTCGTCCTCGGCGGGGCTCAGGAGGTGGAGGAGGCGCCCGCCCCGCGCGGGAGGGCCCCACGAGGGCCGTCGCCGGCTCAGCGCGGGGGCGTCAGCGGCCCACGTCGACGACGCGCGCGCCGTGCACGGGGCCGCTCACGCGCCGGACGTCGGCCGCGGCCCCGGAGGCCGCGAGCGCGACGGCCACCGCCAGGCCCTGCTCGCGCCCGTCGACGAGGAAGGCCGTCGTGGGCCCGGAGCCGGAGACCAGCGCGGCGGTCGCGCCGGCCTTGAGGCCCACCCGGAGCGTCTGCGCCAGGTGCGGGGCCAGCGCGAGCGCCGGCGCCTGCAGGTCGTTGACGAGAGCGGCGCCGACAGCGGCGGTCTCGCCCGCGCGCAGCGCCTGGAGCAGCTCGTGGACGGAGGCCTCGTCGACGTCGAGCGCGGCGTCGGCCGCCGCCCGGCCCTCGGCTCCCCGCTGCCGGTCGAGCTCCCCGTAGACGGCGGGCGTCGACAGCCCCGTGGCGGACAGGGCGAGCACCCACGACCGCTCGCCGCGCGCGAGGGCGGGCACGACCTGCTCTCCGCGACCGGTCCCCACGGCGGTGCCGCCGAGGATCGCGAAGGGGACGTCGGCCCCCAGCTCGCCGCCGAGCGCCAGCAGGTCCTCGCGCGCCAGCCCGGTGCCCCACAGCGCGTCGCAGGCGACGAGCGCCGCCGCGGCGTCGGCGCTGCCCCCGGCCATGCCGCCGGCGACGGGCACGGTCTTGGTGATGTCCAGGCGCACCCGGGGCGGCACCCCGGCCCGCTCGGCCAGCAGCAGCGCCGCCCGGACCGCCAGGTTCGTCTCGTCGACGGGCACGTGCTCGGCGCCCTCGCCCTGGACCGCGCACTCCAGCCCTCGCGACGGGGAGGCGCGGACGTCCTCGGGCAGGGAGACGGTCTCGAAGACCGTGACGAGCTCGTGCGAGCGGTCGGGCCGCAGGCCCCCCACGCGCAGCGCCAGGTTGATCTTGGCGTGGGCCCGCGCGACCACGGGCGTGCCAGGACCGACGACGCGCAGGCCACCGCTCCCCATGCCGCGACCCTAGGCGACACCCGCAGGACGCACCCGCGGTCGAGGTCGACGGCGGCGGGTCCGGCGACCAGGCGAACGGGCGACGACTCGCCCTCCGAGACCCCCACCCGAGGGCGAACCGGCGACGACCGTCCTCCCAGACCCGCCCCGAGGGCGAACCGGCGACGACTCGTCCGGGGTCAGGCGCGGCGCGGGGCGGACGCCGCGCCGCGGGGGCCCGGCGCCGCCAGCCCGAGCACGTCGAGCCCCGCGTCGGCCACGGCCACGAAGCCGGCGACGTCGAGGCGCTCCCCGCGCAGGGAGGGGTCGACGCCGGCGGCCCGCAGGGCCTCCTCGGCGCGCGCCGGGCTCCCCGCCCAGCCGGCCAGCGCCGCCCGCAGCGTCTTGCGCCGCTGGGCGAAGGCGGCGTCGACGACGGCGAACACGGCCTCGCGACCCGCGCGGCTGGCCGGCGGGTCGCGCCGCACGAGGGCGACGAGCCCGGAGTCGACGTTGGGCGCGGGCCAGAAGACCGTGCGCCCCACCGAGCCCGCGCGGGCGACGTCGCCGTACCAGGCGGCCTTGACCGACGGGACGCCGTAGGCGCGGCTGCCGGGCTCGGCCGCCAGCCGCTCGGCGACCTCCGACTGCACCATCACCAGCGCGCTCCGCAGCCCGGGCAGCCGCTCGAGCAGCACGAGGAGCACGGGGACGGCCACGTTGTAGGGCAGGTTGGCCACCAGCGCCGTGGGCTCACCCGCACCGGCGCCCAGCACCTCCTCGGGGCTCACCCGCAGGGCGTCCGCCCCGAGGACGGCCAGCCGCGGCGGCGCGGCGTCACCCTCCCCGCGGCGAGCCGCCACCGTGCGGGGCAGCTCGGCGGCCAGCACCGGGTCGAGCTCGACGGCGACGACCCCGGCGCAGCGCTCCAGCAGGGCGAGGGTGAGCGAGCCGAGGCCCGGCCCCACCTCGAGGACGACGTCCTCCGGACCGACGCCGGCCCGGCGCACGATCCGCTGGACGGTGCCGGCGTCGGTGACGAAGTTCTGCCCGAGGGTCTTGGTGGGGCGCACGCCCAGCCGCGTCGCGAGGGCGCGCACGTCGGAGGGGCCCAGGAGCGAGCGCTGCTGCGCCTCCTCCTGGGCCCCTCCGACCGCGTCCGACTCGCTCAGCGGGCACCCCGGGGGCACCGCGCCGGGAGGGCGCCCACCCGGCGGCTCACAGCCCGAGCTTGCGCGAGCACGACGGCCACGCGCCGTAGCCGCCGCGGTCGTCACGGAGCTTCTCGGCGACGGCGATCTGCTGCTCGCGGCTGTTCTCGTGCGGGTAGCCCGAGCCGCCGTAGGCGCGCCACGTCTGCAGGTTGAACTGCAGCCCGCCGTAGTACCCGTTGCCCGTGCTGATCGACCAGTTCCCACCGGACTCGCACTGGGCCAGGCGGTCCCAGGTGCTGCCGCTGGCGACGGGCGCGGACGGCGTCGACGGCTCCGAGGACTCCTCCTCGTCGTCGGAGGAGCTCGACGAACCGGAGGAGGAGCTGGAGCCGGACGAGGACGAAGAGCTGGAGGACGACGAGGAGCTGGACGACGAGGAGCTCTTCCGCGCGGGCTCGGGCGCCGCCTCGCGCTCAGGCTCCGGGGCCGGCTCCGGCTCCGGCTCCGGCTCCGGCTCCGGGCGCTCGGCGGTGCCGACGAGGACGACGCGGGGCGTCGGCGCCGTCGTGACCTCGTCGGAGATCTCCTGCTTCGCGACGACCTCGCCGTCGGCCGTGGTCTGGCGGAAGGTCACCTGGTGCACGCCGCGCTCGCCGTCGCTCTCGACGCGGGTCTGGCCGACGAACAGGTCGTCGGTCTCGCGCTCCTGCGTGGCGAAGGGCACCGGCCCCTCCTCGACGACCTCGCCGGTGGCCACGCGGACGACCGCGACGACCAGGCCGGGGGTCAGCGGCGAGGTGACGTCCACCGACACCGTGTCCTGCTCGCCGACGGCCACGCCGGCCTCGGACAGCAGCGCCTGCACCGACTCGGCCGTGCTCGTGAGGGGGCGCGCCGCGCCGTCCGCGACGACGGTGACCGCCTTCGGCGTCGTCAGCGCGACGCTGCCGCCGCCGCGGCCCAGCGGCGTCGAGCGCGACGCCGAGAGCACGGCGCCCTCGGAGCGCACGCCGAGGTCGTCGAGCGCCTCGTCGAGGGTGAGCGCCGTGGTCCAGTGGGTGCTCGTCTCGCCGTCCACCGTGAGCTCGAGCTCGCGGGCGTGGCGGACGACGACCGTGCCGCCGTCCTCGACGTCGCCGTCCACGGCGGGGGCGACGAGGTCTCGCGGGCCGACCTCGACGCCGCCCTCGGCGAGCACGTCCTCGACGTCCCCGCCGAAGAGGCGCACCTCCTGGCTCGCGCCGTCGACGTCCAGCTCGACCGTGGTCGACCCGGCGGCGTAGAGGGCCGCACCGCCCAGCAGGGCGACGAGAGCGGCGCCCTGCACGGCCGTCGTCGCGGCGCGCCGGGCCCGGGAGCGGCGCGCCGGCGCGGGGGTCGAGCCCCCTGCGGGCGCCTCGTCGAGGAGGGCGTCGAGGCGGTCGGCGCCGGGCGAGCCGGGAGCGGAGGGCGTGGAGGTCATGGGGTCCTGACGTCGCGCGTTCCCGGGCGCTCGTGGGGGCGGGCGCGCCGCGCGCAGCCGTGCAGGCCCCGCGCGGTGCTCGCGCACCGGGGGCCTGCGTCTCTGCGAGGACGTCGCCCGGAGCCTTCCCCCGCCCCGGCTGACACGCCGACCGTAACCGATCCGAGACCTGCTGTCACACCTCCGGCCCCCTGCGGGCCACCGGCCGGACGCCCGGGCGAGGCCCCGCCGGCTCGCTCGAGGCCGCTGGCAGCCGGTCGCCGCGCCGCTCGCCGAGGACGGGTCACCAGGGGCCGTAGAGCTCCTCGGACGTCTGCGCCACCGCGGCGCACAGCTCCTCGAGCGGGACGTCGAGGACGTCGGCGACGACGCGCGCCGTCAGCGGCACGAGGTAGCTCGCGTTGGGCCGGCCCCGGTGCGGCGCGGGCGTGAGGAACGGCGCGTCCGTCTCCAGCAGCACCCGGTCCAGCGGGACGACGGACAGCGCGCTGCGCAGGCCGCCGGCGTTCTTGAACGTCACGGTGCCGGCGAAGGAGAGGTGGTAGCCGCGCTCCACGCACTCGCGCGCCATCTCGGCGTCCCCGGAGAAGCAGTGCAGCACCACGCGTTCCGCGCGCTCCTCGGCCAGCACCCGCAGCACGTCGGCGTGGGCGTCGCGGTCGTGCACCTGCAGCGGCAGCCCGAGGTCCTTCGCCAGGGCGATGTGCGCGCGGAAGGACTCCTCCTGCGCGGCCACGGCCGCGGCGTCCGAGGCGTCGGTGCGGAAGGTGTCGAGCCCGGTCTCCCCCACGACGCGGATCCGGTCCGCCCGCGCGAGGCGGCCGATCTCCTCCAGCGCGTCGTCCAGCTCCCCGCGCGCGGCGAGGACCGGCGCCTCGTTCGGGTGGAGGGCGACGCCGCCGACCAGCTGCGGGTGGCGCTGGACGGCCTCGACGGTCCAGCGCGCCGCGGGCAGGTCGCAGCCGATCTGCACGGCCCGCGGGACGCCCGCGGCCTCGGCCAGCGCGAGCAGGTCCGCGACCGAGCGGCGCTCCTCGCCCCCGGCGCCCTCCGTCCCGGTGTCCTCGGCCCCGGGGCCGTCGGCGATGTCGAGGTGCGTGTGGTCGTCGACGACCGGCACGGGCAGCGGCTCGGGCGCGGGCGGCCAGCTGCGGTCGCGGCGCCGCCCGTCCGCGGCCGTCGCCGAGCGCGCGCGGGGCGCGGCCCCGGCGTCCTCAGGCACCCGCCTGCTCCTCCCGCAGCCGGTCCAGCTCCGCCTCGACGACGTCGTCGTCGAGCTTGGTGAAGACCGGGGTCGGCTTGGCGACGGGCGTGCCCGGCACCACCGGCACCGAGCCCCAGGCCGGGGCGTCCGCGCCGGGGCGCTCGGTCTGCAGCACCGGGTACCCGGCCCCGCCGTCGAGGTCCTCCACCTCCCGCAGCTGCGGCATCGGCGAGACGAGCCCCGTGCCGCCCATCACCTCGTGCACGGCCTGCGCGCTGTGCGGCAGGTAGGGCGCCAGCAGCGTCCGGCAGTCCGAGATGCCCTGGGCCGCCACGTGGAGCACGGTGCGCATGCGCTCGGGGTCGCTGGTGCGCAGCGCCCACGGCGCCGTCTCGGACAGGTAGCGGTTGACCTCGCCGACCGCGCGCATCGCCTCGGCCAGGCCCTGCTTCTGCCGGTGCGTCGCCACCAGGTCGCCCACCACGCCGAAGGCGCCGGACGTCGTGGCGAGCAGCTCGCGGTCGGCGGGCTGCAGCTCCCCCGCCTCGGGGATGCTGCCGACGTTCTTGGCGATGAGGCTGGCGGTGCGGTTGACGAGGTTGCCCCACCCGGCGACCAGCTCGTCGTTGGTGCGCCGCTTGAACTCCCGCCAGGTGAAGTCGGTGTCGGCGTTCTCCGGGCCGGCCGCGGAGAGGAAGTACCGCAGCGCGTCGGGCTGGTAGCGCGAGAGCACGTCCCGCACCGAGATGACGACGCCCCGGCTCGAGGAGAACTGGCGCCCCTCCATGGTGAGGAACTCGCTGGCCACGACCTCCGAGGGCAGGGACAGGTCGCCGAAGGCGCCCGGCTCGCCGCCCCGGGAGCCGCGCCCCGCGTAGCCGGCGAGCTCGGCCGGCCAGATGAGGGAGTGGAAGACGATGTTGTCCTTGCCCATGAAGTACGCGCTGCGCGCGCCCTCGGACCAGTACGGGCGCCAGGCCTCGGGGTCGCCGGTGCGCCGGGCCCACTCGACGCTGGCGGACAGGTAGCCGATGACGGCGTCGAACCACACGTACAGCCGCTTGGTGGGGTTCTCCTGCCAGCCCGGCAGCGGCACGGGGATGCCCCAGTCGATGTCGCGCGTGATGGCGCGAGGGCGGATCTCCTCCAGCAGGTTCCGGCTGAAGCCGAGCACGTTGGGGCGCCAGGACGGCGAGCCGGTCTTGGTCTCCAGCCAGGCGCCGACGGCCTCGGCGAGGGCCGGCAGGTCGAGGAAGAAGTGCTCGCTCTCGACGAAGCTCGGCGTCTCGCCGTTGATGCGGCTCACCGGGTTCTTCAGGTCGACCGGGTCGAGCTGGTTGCCGCAGTTGTCGCACTGGTCCCCGCGGGCGCCGTCGAAGCCGCAGATCGGGCACGTGCCCTCGATGTAGCGGTCGGGCAGCGTGCGCCCCGTGGACGGCGAGACGGCGCCCATCGTCGTCTTCTCGACGAGGTAGCCGTTGCGGTGGACGGTGCGGAACATCTCCTGGACCACCGCGTGGTGGTTGCGCGTCGTGGTGCGCGTGAAGAGGTCGTAGGACAGGCCGAGCGCCTGCAGGTCCTCGGCGATGACCCGGTTGTACCGGTCGGCGAGCGCCTGGGGGGTCACGCCCTCGCGCTCGGCCTGCACGAGGATCGGCGTCCCGTGCTCGTCGGTGCCCGAGACCATGAGCACGTCGTGGCCCGCCATGCGCTGCTGCCGCGCGAACACGTCGGAGGGGACGCCGAAGCCGGCGACGTGACCGAGGTGGCGGGGACCGTTGGCGTAGGGCCAGGCCACCGCAGCGAGGACGTGGTTCATGGCGCCAGCGTAGTGAGGACGCCGGGCCGCACCGGTCGGCGTCCACCCGGGCCCGGGCGGGGCGCCGGGCGGGGCGTCAGGCCGGCGGGGCGTCAGGCGGGCGCGACGTCGGTGACGACGACGGGGGTGCCGGCGCAGGGCGTCCCGCGCTCGACCGGGCGCGGGGTGCCGGTGACGCGCACGCGGTCACCGACGGCGACGGACACGCCCTCGGGGAGCCGGAGCGCGACGACCTGCCCGCCGGTGGTCATCTCGACGCAGCCCGGCGCCGACGGCTCGACCACCTCCCCGACGAGGACCACCGGCTGGGGCACGTCCGTCGGCGCCGTGGGGGGCGACGTCGGGCGGGGCAGCAGCGGCAGGCTGCCCCCGCTCGGCCGCGGCGAGGCCCCGCCGGTCGCGGGCGCCGACGGGGTGGGCTCCTCGACGGGCGGTGCGGACGAGGTGGGCGGGGCGGGCGCGGAGTCCGGCCCCGGCGTGCTGGTGGTCATCGCGCTCCCGCCGCTGGTCGTGGCCGCGGCGGAGGGCGCCGCGAGGTCGTCGTCGGAGCCTGTCGCTGCGCCCCCCTGGCCGCACGCCGGCAGCACCAGGAGCGCGGAGACGGCGAGCGCAGCGGTGCGGCGAGCGGGGCTCATGCTGCTCCGACGCGCGCGGGAGCCGCCGCGGTTCCCCCGGGGGGAGAGGGAGGGGCGCCCGTCGGCGGCGCCCCGGCCGGTCTGGTGGGATCGACGGCATGGCCGAGCCCACCAGGACCCCCGAGCGCCTCGCGAGCCAGACCGTCGGCGAGGAGGGGCCGCGCGTCGTCTTCGTCCACGGACTCTTCGGCCAGGGCCGCAACTGGAGCACGATCGCGCGGTCGCTGGCCGCCGGGCCGCGCCGGGTGACGACGCTGGACCTGCCCGACCACGGCGCCTCCCCCCGCACCGAGCGGGTGGACTACCTCGCGATGGCCGAGCAGCTGGCGGACGAGCTCGAGCTGCTCGGCGAGCCGGTGGTGCTCGTGGGGCACTCGATGGGCGGCAAGGTCGCCATGCAGCTGGCCCTGCGCCGCCCCGAGCTGCTGCGGGCGCTCGTCGTCGTGGACATCGCCCCCGTGGAGTACCCGCTGACCGGCGGGCGCACGGACGACCCGGACGAGGAGGCCTCGCCCTTCGCCGCCTACATCGAGGCGATGCGAGCGGTCGACCTGCACGCGCTCGGCAGCCGCGAGGAGGCGCACGACGCCCTGCGCGAGGCCGTCCCGAGCGACGCGGTGCGGGGCTTCCTGCTGCAGAGCCTGCTGCGGGTGCCCTCCCCCGGCGAGGACGGCGCCCGCTGGCGCTGGGCCCTGAACCTGCCCGTGCTGGCCGACGGCCTGGAGGTGCTGCGGGGCTTCCCCGACCCGCCCGAGGGCGCCGTGTACCCCGGCCCGGTGCTGTGGGTCGCCGGGGCGAGGTCGACGTACGTCCTGGACGAGGACCGCCCGCGCATGGACGC
Organism: uncultured Pseudokineococcus sp.; assembly: GCF_947495735.1. Lineage (GTDB taxonomy): Bacteria > Actinomycetota > Actinomycetes > Actinomycetales > Quadrisphaeraceae > Pseudokineococcus. The sequence continues at coordinate 52,740 of NZ_CANMAA010000012.1, read as the reverse complement.
GCTCTTCCCCGCGACCCAGCTGCTGCGCGTCAAGGACGCCGGCCACTGGGTCCACTCCGAGCAGACAGCGGTCTTCACCGCCGCGGTCGAGCGCTTCTGCACCCGCGTCGAGGCCCGCGGCTGAGGTCGACCGCTCGCGCCCGGCACGCCGGAGGGCCCGGCGGCGGGTGCCGCCGGGCCCTCCGGTCCGTGCTGGTGGAGCGGGTGCAGCAGGTCAGCTGATCCGGACCCGCATGGTCGTCCCGTCCTCGGCGAGGACGCGCATCTTCACGCCGACCGCGGGCAGCTTCACGCCGCCGCCGGGGAGCTCGTCGAAGAAGAACTGGTCGGTGTCGTCGAAGACCCGGGCGGCCGCCTGGCCGCGGACGTAGCTCGGCTGGCCGTCCACGTGGAGCGTGAACGAGTCGGCCTTCCGGGTGGAGAAGGGCGCGTCGTAGGACTGGATGCGCGTCCTCCAGGGATCACCCTGCAGGTCGTACATGGGCCGCGGGTGGGCGTCGACGATGAGGTTGCGGCCCTCACCGGGGTGCTGGCTGACGTTGTTGTTCGCCTGCGAGGTGTCCCAGTAGGTGACGAGCAGACCCTCCTGGTACGGGAAGTGCTCGACCCAGTCGGGGCGCGTGGAGGCCCAGCCGAAGTTGTACGGCCCGGTCTCCAGGTAGCGGTCGAAGGACACGTAGCTGCGGTGGCCGGCGATGTAGTAGTTGTCGAACTCCGAGGTCGAGGTCGAGGCCACCGACGAGAAGCCGTCGAGCTCGAAGACCGAGCCGTCCGGCGTCTCGGCGCCGTCGACGAGCACGTCCTGGCCGTCGACGGTCAGGGTGACGTCGTCGGCGAAGAAGCCCGCCCCGGTCGTGCCGCCGTCGGTGCGGTAGAGCAGCCGCAGCTCGACCTGCTGGCCCGCGTAGGCGTCCAGCGGCACCTGCACGTCGACCCAGTCCTCCTGGACCCCGTCGATCGCCGGGGCGCCGGAGGCGTCGGTGCCGAAGGCCTCGCCGTCGGCGGTGCCGGCCAGCGAGGTCCAGGTGGCCCCGTCGTCGGTGGAGGCCTGGACGTAGAGGTAGTCGTAGCCCTCCTCGACGTCCCAGCGGGCCTGCATCGACAGCGCCGCCGAGGTGGCGCCGGTCAGGTCCGCCGCCGCGGTCATGGTGCTCGACAGGTTGTCGGCCTCGCCGGACCACCACTGCCGCTCCCCGGTCGCGGGGGCGCCGAGCTCGGTCGAGACCTCCTTGTCCGGGAGCACCATGACGACCGCCTGGGCGTCCTTCGTGTTGTACTCCTGCGGCCCGAGGACCAGGGAGCGCTTCTGGCCGGCGACGACGGTCTCGTAGTCCAGCCACCCGAGCTGCAGCTTCTCCCACGCGCCGAGGTCGCCGGCGCGGGTGCCGATCGGCTCGCCCTCGGCCGACAGCCGGCTCTGGCCCATGAGCGACCAGTACTCGACGTTGTTGGACCCGCCACCGCTGGTGTCGTAGTCGTCGGGCAGGCCCAGGTCGTGGCCGTACTCGTGCGCGAAGACGGAGTAGCCGCCGTTCTCCGGCTGGATCGTGTAGTCGCCCACCCACAGGCCGGTGTCGCCGATCTGCGCGCCACCGAGCTTGTTGGTCTCGGGGCCCGTGCGCCCCTGGTCGGTGCCGAAGGCGTACCAGCGGTGCGACCAGATGGCGTCCTCGCCGTAGGTCGGGTCGCCGTCCTCCTCGCCGCCGCCGGCGTGGACGATCTGGAAGTGGTCGATGTAGCCGTCGGGCTCGTTGAAGTCGCCGTCGCCGTCGAAGTCGTAGCGGTCCTGCTGGTCGTACTCGGCCAGCCCGGCCCGGATCTCCTCGTCGGTGGCGCCGGCGGCCCGGCGGTCGGCCACCCACTGGTTCACGGCGTCCTGGACGAGGTTCCAGGTGTACCGGCTGTCCCGGCCGTAGCGGCCCTGGTTGTACTGGACGCGGACCCAGTCCGAGACCTGGCCCTCGACGCTGTAGCGGCCCGAGGACTGGGTCTCGTAGTACGTCTTGAGCGACTCGACGTCCTCGCCCTCGGCGAAGTAGATGCCCTCGTAGTGCTCCCGGTCGAAGTCCGGCTGCCAGATCGTGGAGTTGTCCACGCGGCGGTCGGGCTCGGGGATCTCGTTGTGCCGCGGGCCGTCGAAGCGCAGCGGCCCCTCGGTCTCCGGGTCGCTGTCGACGTCGGGGAAGTCCGGGTGCCGCTCGTCGCCGAACTCCGCGAGGATCACGAAGATCTTGTCGGTGCTCTCCCGGGCCAGCTCGACGTACTGGCTCTGGGCGCGCTCGCCGGGCTCGGCGGCGCGCCGGGCCGTGGTCGTCCCCGCGGCGGCGGCCGCGGCCTCGTCGCCGACCTTGACGACGGTGCTGCCGTTGATCTCCTGCGTCTGCAGCTCGCCGTCGAGCACACCGGTGATCGCCGTCTCGCGCAGGGCGCGGCGCTTGTCCTCGAGCAGGTTGGGCAGGTCGTCCACCGGAGCCGCCGTCGGCTCCGCCGTGCCCGGGCCGAGCGGCGGGACGCCCTCCGCCGGGGCCGCCAGGGCCGGGGCCGCGCCCGTGGCCATCAGGCTGCCGCCGAGCGCCAGGCCCACGAGCCCGCATGTCAGCTTGCGCATCTGTCTCCCTTGAGCGATGTCGCGCGGGGTTCCCGCACCGCGGGAACCTTAGGCAACGTTCGCCCGTTCGGGTAGACCCGTCATGAACTTCGCGTGACGTCGCGTGTGTCGCTCGTGCCCGGCTCGTCCTCCGGGCAGCTCGAACCCCGGGCACCGCGACACCGGGCCCCGTGGTCGGGACCCGGTGCGCGGGAGCGGTGCGGCGTCAGGGCCGTGCGGGGGGCGTCAGGGCCGTGCGGGGGGCGTCAGGGCCGTGCGGGGGGCGTCAGCCCAGCTTCACGAGCCCCTTGCGCAGCTGGCGCGCGGCCTGCCCGATGCGCTGCTCGTTCTCGATGAGGGCGAAGCGCACGTAGTCGTCGCCCTCCGGCCCGAAGCCGACCCCGGGCGAGACGGCGACGTCGCACTCGGTGATGACGTGCTTGGCGAACTCGATGGACTTCATCTCGGCGTACGGCTCGGGGATCCGCGCCCAGGCGAACATCGTCCCGCGGGGCGCCGGCAGCGGCCATCCCGCCCGGTTGAGGCCCTCGACGAGGGCGTCGCGGCGCGACTCGTAGACGGCGTTGACCTCGAGCGGGTAGTCCTGCGCCTCGTTGAGGGTCACCGTCGCCGCGATCTGGATGGGCTGGAAGGTGCCGTAGTCGAGGTAGCTCTTGAGCTTGGCGAGGGCCCCGACGACCTCGCGGTTGCCGACGAGGAAGGCCACGCGCCAGCCCGCCATGGAGAAGGACTTCGTCATCGAGTACAGCTCGACCGCGCACTCGGTCGCGCCCTCGCACTGCAGGATCGAGGGCGGCATCCACCCGTCGAAGGCCGTCTCGGCGTAGGCGAAGTCGTGCACCAGGACGACGTCGCGCTCGCGCGCCCAGTCGACGAGGCGCTGCAGGTCCGGCAGCTCGATGGTGGCCGTCGTCGGGTTGTGCGGGAAGGAGAGCACGACGACGCGGGGCTTGGGCCACCCCATCTCCCACGCCTCCATGACGTTGTCGACGTACGCCGCACCGCTGGGGCCGTCGGGGCCGTTGAGCGACACCTGCCGGGTGTCCGCCCCCGCGAAGTAGGGACCCCAGATGTGGATGGGGTAGCTCGGCGAGGGCACCAGCGCCGCGTCGCCGGCCTGCAGCAGCACCCACATGAGGTGGCTGAACCCCTCCTTGGCGCCGATGGTGCTGATGACCTCGGCGTCCGGGTCGAGCGTGACGCCGAAGCGCCGCTGGTACAGGTCGGTCACCGCCTGGCGGAGCTTGGGCAGCCCGCGCGAGGAGGAGTAGCGGTGGTTGCGCGTGTTGCGCGCCGCCTCGGCGAGCTTCTCGACCGTCAGCTCGGGCGAGGGGATGTCCGGGTTGCCGAACCCCAGGTCGACCACGTCGCGCCCGGCTCGCCGGGCCTCGATCTTCAGCGAGTCGATGATCGTGAAGACGTACGGCGGCAGGCCCGGGATGCGACGGAACTCCATGGCGGGAGGGTAGACCTGCGCCCTCCGCCGCCGCGGGACGGCTCGCCCCGCGGACAGGCGGGCCCCGGCGGACGCCCGTGCCGGGCGGTCGTGCGGGGCGACCTGCAGAAGGGCCCCGAGGGCCGCGGGCCGCTCCCCCGACCTGGGCCGGCGCTCCGCCACCAGGACCTCTGCAGGTCGCCTCGCGCGCGGCGCTCCCGCTCCGGCGGGCCGGGGCCGGGCCCGCCTCAGCCCTTGCGGGCGGCCACCGCGGCGTCGTAGAGGTCCCGGCTCGTCGCGCCGTGCTCGGCGGCCACGGCCCGGGCGGCGTCCTTGAGCCGCTCCCCGCCCTCGGTGCGCGCCAGGACGAGCGCGAGCAGCTCGTCGGGCCCCGGTCGCCGCGGCCGCGCGCCGGCGACGACGAGCGTGACCTCCCCCAGCACCGTCCGGTCCGACCAGGCGACCAGCCCGTCGAGGTCGTCGCGCACGACCTCCTCGTAGGTCTTCGTCAGCTCGCGGCAGACGGCCGCGCGCCGGTCGCCGCCGAGCACCTCCGCCATCACCGCGAGCGAGGCGCCGAGGCGGTGGGGCGACTCGAAGAAGACCATCGTGCGGCGCTCGTCCACCAGGTCCCCGAGCACCCGCCGGCGCTCGCCGTCGCGGCGGGGCAGGAACCCCTCGAAGGAGAAGCGGTCGGTGGGCAGCCCGGAGACGGCCAGCGCCGCGAGCACCGCCGAGGGGCCGGGCACGGCGCTGACGGGCAGGTCCGCCGCGACCATCGCCTGGACCAGGCGGAAGCCGGGGTCGGAGACGGACGGCATGCCGGCGTCGCTGACGAGCACCGCGGTGCCCCCGGCGCGCACGACGGCGACGACCTCGTCGGCGCGGGCGGCCTCGTTGTGCTCGTGGCAGGACACCACGCGCCCGCGCGGCTCGACGTCGAGGGCGCGCAGCAGCCGGCGCAGGCGCCGGGTGTCCTCCGCCGCCACGAGGTCCGCGGTGGCGAGCAGGTGCGCCAGGCGGGGCGGCGCGTCCCGCGCGTCGCCGATGGGGGTGGCCGCCAGCAGCAGGCGCCCCCCGGGGCGCGGGGCGACGGGCGCGAGCGGCGGGGTCAGCCCCTCGTCCTCCTCGCGGCCGTCCTCCTCGAGGGCGTCGTCGACGGGACCGCCCTCGTCGGGGTCCTCGCCGACGAGGCCGTCGCCGACGAGGCCGTCGTCGGCGGGGCTCTCGTCGACGGGGCTCTCGTCGACGGGGCCGTGGTCGTCGCTGTCCCTCACCGCGGCAGTCTCGCAGGGGCCGCCGCAGCGCCGCCGGACCGCGCACCGGGCCGCGCGAGGGCCCGGGGGCGACGCGCGCCGGGAGCGGCGCCGCGCGGACCGGGGCCCCGCCTAGCATGCGGCGCGTGAGCACCACGTCGGCCGCCCGACCCGCGGGCTCCCCCGCCCCGGGCGCCGACGGCCCGCCGCGCGGGACGGGCGCGCACGAGGACGTCGCCTCGCTGCGCGCGCGGCTCGTCGGGCGCACGCCGACCGACGTCCTGCGGGGCTGGGTCGGCCCGCTCCTGGTGACCGCGCTCGCCGCGGTGCTGCGGCTGGTGGACCTGGGAGAACCGCGCCGGCTCGTCTTCGACGAGACCTACTACGTCAAGCAGGCGTACTCCTTCCTGGTCGCCGGCTACGAGCTGAGCTGGCCCGAGGGCGCGGACGAGGCCTTCGCCGCCGGGACGCCGTCCCCGCTGGAGGAGGCCGACTTCCCCGTCCACCCGCCGGTGGGCAAGTGGGTGCTGGCGCTGGGGCAGCTGGTGCTCGGCCAGGACAGCTCCGCCGGGTGGCGGCTCGGGGCGGCGGTCGCGGGCACCCTGTCGGTCCTGCTGCTCGCGCGCATCGCGCGACGGCTCTTCTCCTCCACGCTCCTCGGCGTCGTGGCGGGGCTGCTCCTGGCGGTCGACGGCCAGCACCTCGTGCACTCGCGCACCGGCCTGCTCGACGTCTTCGTCATGTTCTGGGTGCTCGCGGCCTTCGGCGCGCTGCTGCTGGACCGCGACGCCAGCCGCGCCCGTCTCGCCCGGGTGGTCGCGGCCCGGGGGCCGGGCGGGGCGCGCCTGGGCGGCCTGGGCCCGTGGCTCCTGGTGCGGCACTGGCGGCTGGTGGCCGCGGTCTGCCTCGGGCTCGCCGTCGGGACGAAGTGGTCGGGGCTCTACGCCTTCGCCGCCCTCGGGCTCCTGAGCGTCCTCTGGGACGCCGGCGCCCGGCGCGCCGCGGGCGTGCGGCACTGGTTCGCCGGCGGCGTGCTGCAGGACGGCGTGCCGGCGGCCTTCGGGATGCTCCTCGTGGCGCTCGGGACCTACCTGGCCACGTGGGCGGGGTGGTTCGCCAGCACCGGGGCGCACCTGCGCCAGTACGCCGCCGAGCGCCCCGACTTCCTCCCCTGGCTGCCCGACGGCCTCGCCTCCCTGTGGCGCTACCACCAGGACGTGTACGGCTTCCACGTCGGCCTGAGCACCCCCCACCCCTACGAGGCGAGCCCCGAGTCCTGGCTCGTGCAGGGCCGCCCGACGTCGTTCTTCTACGAGGACCCGACCCTCGGCGTCGACGGGTGCGCCGTGAGCGCGTGCTCGCGCGCCATCACGGCGCTCGGCAACCCCGTGGTCTGGTGGGGCGGCGCCCTCGCCGTGGTGGTCCTCCTCGGCGTCTGGGCGCTGCGCCGCGACTGGCGCGCGGGCGCCGTCCTCGCGCCCCTCGCCGGCCTGTACCTGCCGTGGTTCCTCTACCCGGAGCGGACCGTCTACACCTTCTACTCGGTCGCCTTCGCGCCCTACGTCGTCCTGGCGCTGACGATGCTGCTCGGGATGGTGCTCGGGCCGCCCTCGGCGCCGGCCGGACGGCGCCGCTGGGGCGCCGCCGTCGCCGGGGCCGTGGTGGTCGCGGCCGTGCTCGCGGCGGCCTTCTTCTGGCCGGTCTGGACGGCGCAGGTCATCCCCACCGACCAGTGGCGCTGGCGGATGTGGCTCTCGAGCTGGATCTGAGCCGGGCGTCCCGCGGGCGCGGCCCGCACGCCCGGCAGGGGCGGTCCGGGCGGCGACCCCCTCAGGTCGCGGAGGGCCCCCGCCGGGCGGTGCCGCAGTGGTGGCGGCCGAGCGGCACGACCATCGGCGTCCCGCACACCGGGTCGGGCACCACCTGGCACTCCAGGCCGTAGACGGCGCGCACGGTCTCGGGGGTGATGACGTCGGCCGGGCGCCCCTCGGCGACCACCGCGCCGTCCCGCATCGCGACGACGTGGTCGGCGTAGCGGCACGCGAGGTTGAGGTCGTGCAGCACCAGCACGACGGTGGTGCCGCGGTGGTTGAGGTCCGTCAGCAGGTCGAGGACCTCCACCTGGTGGGCCAGGTCGAGGAACGTCGTCGGCTCGTCGAGCAGCAGCACCTCGGTCTCCTGCGCCAGCGCCATCGCGATCCACACCCGCTGGCGCTGCCCGCCGGAGAGCTCGTCCACCGGGCGGTCGGCCAGCTCCTCGGTGCCCGTCCACGCGAGGGCCCGCGCGACCGCGTCCTCGTCGTCGGGGGTCCACCGGCGCAGCCACCCCTGGTGCGGGTAGCGGCCGCGGCCGACCAGGTCGGCGACGGTGATGCCGCCGGGCGCCGACGGGTTCTGCGGCAGGATCCCCATCACCTCGGCCACCTCCCTGGTGGGCATCCGGTGGACCGCGCGCCCGTCGAGCAGGACGGCGCCGGACGTCGGGGCGAGCAGGCGGGCGATGCCGCGCAGCAGCGTCGACTTGCCGCACGCGTTGGCGCCGACGACGACGGTCACCTGCCCCGGCGGCACCGTGAGCGACAGGTCGCGGACGACCTCGCGGTCGTCGTAGGACAGGGAGAGGCCGGAGACGACGAGGGAGCGCTCGGCGGTCATGTCAGCCCGCCGTCCCGTCGCGCCCGGCGCGCACGAGCAGCCACAGCAGGTACGGGGCGCCGACCACGCCCGTGACGACGCCCACCGGCAGCTGCGGCAGCAGCGGCGCGTGCTGGGCGACCAGGTCCGACGCGCTCAGCACCAGCGCGCCCACGAGCGCCGAGGCCCCCAGCGCGCTGCGGCCCGGCAGCAGCCGCCGGGCGATGGGCGCCGCCACGAGCGCCACGAACGCCACCGGGCCCGCGGCGGCCGTGGCCACCGCCGCCAGCCCGACCGCGACGACGACCAGGAGCAGCCGCGCGCGGCCGACGCGCAGCCCCAGGCCCGCCGCGGCGTCGTCGCCCACGCCGAGGCCGGACAGCGCGCGGCTGGCGACGAGGGAGACCGGCAGGAGCACCCCGGCGCCCAGCAGCAGCGGGCCGACGGCGTCCCAGTCGGTGCCGTTGAGGCTGCCGGTGATCCACACCAGGGCCTGGGCCGCGTCGGTGGCCTGGGCGCGGGTGAGGGCGAAGCTGGTGACGGCGTTGAGCAGGGCGGCCGCGCCGATCCCGACGAGGACGAAGCGGTAGCCGCTCAGCGACCCGCGCGTGGCCAGGGCGGCGACGGCGAGGGCCGTGGCGAGCGCCCCCAGCGCCGCGGCGGCGGAGACGGCGAGCCCCGACAGGCCCAGGCCGAGGATGGCCACGACGGCCGCGGCACCGGCACCGGCGGAGATGCCGATGATGTCCGGGCTCGCCAGCGGGTTGCGCAGGAGCGCCTGGAGCACGGCCCCGGAGACCCCGAAGCAGGCCCCCGCGACGACGGCGGCCAGGGCCCGCGGCAGCCGCAGCTGCAGGACGACGAGCTCGGCGCCGCCCTCCCCCCGGCCCACCAGCGCCCCGAGGACCTCGACGGGCGAGAGCGGGAAGTCGCCGACGGACAGGGCGACCAGCAGGAGCCCGAGCACCAGCGCGGCGAGCACGCCCCGGACACCGGCGCTCCGACGGCGGGCCTCGCGGCGCGAGCGGCGGACCGCCTCGCGCGCCGCGCCCACGCGGTCGGCGGCGGGGTCGGGAGCGCCCAGCTCGCGGTGCGGCAGCGGGCCGGCCGGCCGGCGACCCGTGGTCGCGGTCACAGCTCCACCGCCCCGCGCCGGCGCCGCACGACGGCGACGAGGACGGGGGCTCCCAGGAACGCCGTGACGATGCCGACCTGCAGCTCCCCCGGACGTGCCAGCACCCGCCCGAGGACGTCGGCGAGCAGGAGCAGGACCGGCGCCACGAGCGCCGACAGCGGCAGGAGCCACCGGTGCGCGGGGCCCGTCAGCGCCCGCACCAGGTGCGGGACGGCGAGGCCCACGAAGGCGATGGGGCCGGCCAGCGCCGTCGCCGTGCCGCACAGCAGCACGACGGCGAGCGCGCCCAGCAGCCGGACGAGCCGGGTGCGCTGGCCGAGGCCGCGCGCCACGTCCTCCCCCAGCGACAGGGCGTCCAGCAGGGGCCCGAGCGCCAGCGCCAGCAGCACGCCGACCACGAGGAGGGGGAGCACCGCCGCGACGACGGACAGGTCGCGCCCCGACAGCGAGCCGACCTGCCAGAAGCGGAACTGGTCGAAGGTCGCGGTGTCCACCACGAGGACGGCCGTCAGCACCGACAGCAGCATCGCGCTGACCGCCGCGCCCGCGAGGGTGAGCTTGACCGGCGTCGCCCCCTCGCGCCCGGTGGCCGCAACGCCGTAGACGACCACGGACGCCGCCGCCGCCCCGAGCAGGGCGAACCAGACGTAGCCGAGCGGGCTCGTGACGCCGAGGACGCTGATGGCGAGGACGACGGCCGTGGCGGCGCCGGCGTTCACGCCGAGGAGCCCCGGGTCGGCCAGCGGGTTCCGCGTCAGGCCCTGCATCACCGCGCCGGCGAGGCCGAGGGCGACGCCGACCACCAGCCCCACGACCGTGCGCGGGAGGCGCAGGTCGAGGACCACCAGGTGGTCGGTGCTCGTGCGGTCCGGCGCCGCGAGGGCCTCGACGACCGTGCCGAGCGGGACGCTGCGCGACCCGAGCGCCAGGCTCAGGAGGGCGGCGGCGCCCACGGCGGCGACGGCGAGGACCACGGCGACCACGAGCGCGCCCGTGCGGCGGCGAGCCGGCGCGGGCGGCGACGCGCGGAGCCGGGGAGGCCCCGACGTCCCGGCCGACGCGCTCATGCAGGGGAGCCTAACCTCCGCCTGCGTCCCCTCGGGCCTGCACCGGGACCGCCGCCCGGCACCGGGGAGGCGCCGTCAGGCCGCGGGGGCGGCGGGGTCCATCCACAGCACGCCCCACGCGTGCCCGTCGGGGTCCAGGAAGGTCCGCCGGTAGACCGAGCCGTCGTCCTGCGCGGGCGTGCGGCACGCCCCGCCCTCGGTCTCCGCGCGCGCGGCGATGTCGTCCACCTCCTCGCGGGAGGACGCCGACAGGCACAGGACCACCTCCCGGGGGTCCCCGGCCGCGGCGACCGGACCCGGGCCGAGCTGGGCGAAGCGGCCGCGCTCCAGCAGGAGCACCGCGGCGTCCCGCCCGACCACGACGCTGGCGCTGCGGTCGTCGCCCGGCAGGTCGTCCACGTCGAGCCCGAGCCGGGAGAAGAAGTCCGCGGAGCGCTGCACGTCGTCCACGGGGAGGTTGACGAAGATCATGGGCACGGCGGCCTCCGGCGGGGGCCGCGGCGACCGGGCCGGCCGCGGAGCGCGCACCCCTCTCCCGCGAGCCCATCGCCTCGCCCGCCCCCGCGTCAAGGCTCCGCGCGACCTCGGACCGCGCGCACGCGCGCCCCCGGTCCTCCGCGAGGAGGACCGGGGGCGCGGCGGCGCCCTGGGGGCGCGGCGAGGAGGGCGGGCGTCAGCCGGCGGCGAGCCCGTCGACGCGCCGGACCTCGTCCTCGGAGAGGGAGAACCCGAAGACGTCGGCGTTGGCCGCGATGCGCTCGGGCGTGACGGACTTCGGGATCACGACGACGCCGCGGTCGAGGTGCCAGCGCAGGACGACCTGCTGCGGGGTGACGCCGTGGCCCTCGGCGATCTCGGTCAGGACCGGGTCGCTCATGTCCGTCTTCTTGAAGGGGCTGTAGCCCTCGACGACGACGCCGCGCTCGCGGCACTCGTCGAGGAACTGCTGGTCGTGCAGCGCCGGCGCCCACGGCACCTGGTCGACCGCCGGCGCCTCCCCGGAGGAGCGGATCAGCTCGTCCAGCTGCGCGGTGCTGTAGTTGCTGACGCCGACGTCGCGGGCCTGGCGGTCGGAGCGGGCGGCCAGGAAGTGCTCCCACGTCTGCGGGCTGGCCTCGCCGCCGGGGGGCCAGTGGATGAGCCAGAGGTCGACGAAGTCCAGCCCGAGCAGCTCCAGGGAGCGGGAGAGGACCTCGCGGGCGCGGCCGGCCTCGTCCGGCGGCATCTTGGTCGTCACGAAGACCTCGTCGCGCGGGACCCCGGAGTCGGCCAGGGCGCGGCCGACCTGGTCCTCGTTGCCGTAGCCGGTGGCCGTGTCGATGTGCCGGTAGCCGACCTCGAGGGCCGACAGGACCGACCGGTAGCAGTCGTCGCCGTCGGACTGCCAGGTCCCGAGCCCGAGCAGCGGCATCGAGCCGCCGCCGGGCAGGGACGCGGTGGGTCCGGGCAAGGACGTCGCCTGTGTCGTCATGCCACCACCCTGGTGGCCGAGCGCCGGATCTGCACGACGTGGGCGCAGACCTCGGGGTCTGTCCCCGCGGGGACGACCGTCTGAGGTGGAGCTGAGGGGACTCGAACCCCTGACCCCCTCGTTGCGAACGAGGTGCGCTACCAGCTGCGCCACAGCCCCTGGAACGTCGGAAACCCTACCAGCGCCCCCGGGGTGGGCCGCACCGGCCGTGTCGCAGCGCGTGCGGCGCCGCGGTCCCCGGGGACCGCTCAGGCGGTGCGGCGGCGCCGCGGTCCCGCCGGCGGGGCGGTGCTGCTCGGGTCGGTGCCGCTCGGGGCGGTGCTGCCGGGCGCGGCGCTCCCGGCGTCCGCACCGGCGGTCGAGGGCTCGGGTGCGCTCGCCCCGGAAGGACCCCGCAGCCCGTCCGCGGCGTCGGCGGCGGCCGCGGCCCGCAGGTCGGCGAGAGGCACCAGCGGACCCCGGACGACGCCGTCCGCCGCGCGGGGGGCCGCCTGGTCCCCGTGGTCCTCGTGGTCCTCGAGCCGGAAGGGCTGGTCGCCGCGCCGGGGCGCGGGCTCCGCCGGCGCGGCAGCCCCCGGGGTCTCCGCGGCAGCTGCCGCGAGGACGCGGCCGACCGGCCGCGCGGTGCCGGGTGCGCGGCGGGAGGCCCTGCGGCGGACCGCCCGGCGGCGCAGCAGAGCCAGGTCCAGGACGAGCGCGCCGGGCAGGACGGCGGTCGCGGCCGGCGGGACGAGCCCGAGCACCGCGAGCACGGCCACGACGACGGCGGCCAGCGCCAGCACGGACAGCTGCGCGAGGTGGAGCGCGCTGCGCCGACCGGCGCGCGCCGCGTCCCGGCGCGCGGGCCCGCGCGCGTCCGGCCGCGCACCCCCGCCGCCCGCCGGGGGCGCAGCCGCACCCGGTGCAGGCGCTCCGGCGGGCACGGCGGGCACGGCGTCCCCGCGGACGACGACCCCGCCGGCCGCGGCGACGGGCTCGTCCACGCCCGGGGCGCCACCCGCCACCGGGGCACCGCCGACCACCCGGACCCCCGGGACGACCGCGACCCCCGGGACGACCGCGACGCCCTGGACGACCGAGACGACCGGGGCCTCGCCCCCGACGGGCCGCGGCGTCGTCCCGAGGGCACCCGGCGCGTTCGTGCCGCTGCCGCCGGGGGGACGGCCGGCGAGCACCGGGCGCGAGCTGGAGCCCGGGGCGCAGCGGGGCCGCGGCACCGACGAGCGCCGGACGAGGACCCGCGGACCGGGAGCGGCGCGCCGCAGCCCCGTGCCCACCGGGCGCAGCGCCAGGGCGTCCTCGACGGGCTCGCCCCGGTCCGCCGAGGACGTCAGCGCCCCACCGGCTCTCGGCGCGGGAGCGAGCCCACGGGCCCGCCCCTCGGCGCTCCTGCGGTCGGCGACGCCCCGGGCTCCGGGGTCCCCCGCACCCCGCGCGGGGGCCGCGTCGTCGGACGCGCTCGGGGCCTCCCCGCGCCCGGCGGCCTGCCAGGCCGCGAGCTCGGCGCGCCGGCGCGCCATCGACGGGACGCCGACCAGGAGGACGGCGAGGACGAGCAGCGCCGTCATCGCTCCCCCGTCCACGAGCCGGAGGCTAGGCGTCCGCCGTCACCGGCCCCGGGAGGCGCGCCGCGCCCACCCCGCGGCGGCCCCCACCGGCCCGGCCCGCGCCGGGTTCAGGCGGGCGCGGGGCTCTCGCCGCGCGCGTCGAGCCACCGCGCGAGGAGGCCGCCGCACACCTCCTCGGCCGTGAGGGCGAACGTGCGGTGGTCGCGCCAGGCGCCGTCGATGTGCAGGTAGGCCCGGCGCAGGCCCTCGTCGCGGAAGCCGAGCTTCTCGACCACGCGCAGGCTCGCGGCGTTCTCCGGGCGGATGTTGATCTCGACGCGGTGCAGCCCGACGGAGCGGAAGCAGTGGTCGGTCGCCATCGCCACCGCGGTCGGGGTGATGCCGCGGCCCGCGACGCGGCGGTCGACCCAGTAGCCGATGGTCCCCGAGCGCAGCGACCCCCACGCGAGCCCGGCGACGGTCAGCTGGCCGACCATCCGCCCCCGGTGCTCGACGACGAAGGGCATGGCCTGGCCCAGGCGGGCCTGCTGGCGCAGCTCCCGGACCATCGCGGGGAAGGACGGCGGGGGCAGCGAGCCCGCCGGCGGGGTCGCCTCCCAGGGCGCGAGCCACTCGGCGTTGCTGTCGCGCAGGCGGGCCCACACGGTGCGGTCGCCGCGGCGCAGCGGCCTCAGGACGACGTCGCCCGAGCGGAGCTCGACCGGCCAGCCGTTCACCGCGGCTCCGCGGGCGGGCGCGGGTGGTCTCCGCCGGCCATCTGGTCGAGGGCGTGCGGCAGGACGTCGGCCAGGACCTCGAGGGCGTCGCGGCAGGCCCCCGGGGAGCCGGGCAGGTTGACGACGAGCGCGGTGCCGCAGGTGCCGGCCAGGCCGCGGGAGAGCGACGCCGTCGGCACGCCCTTCTCGCGGCCCCGGGCGCGCAGCGCCTCGGCGAGGCCCGGCAGCTGCCGGTCCAGCAGCGGGGCGGTCTGCTCGGGCGTGAGGTCGCGCGGGGTCAGCCCGGTGCCCCCCGTGCTCAGCACCACGGCGGCGCCCGCCCCCAGCGCGGCGCGCAGCGCCCGGCCCACGGCCTCGCCGTCCTCGACGACGACCGGCTCGCCGACCTGCAGGCCCAGGGCGCGCAGCCCCTCGGCGAGCAGCGGCCCCGTCTCATCCTCGTAGGTGCCGCGCGCGGCCCGGGTGGAGGCCACCACCACGGCGCCGGTCCGCGGCCCCGTGGCGGCGACGCCGCCGGGACCCGGCGCGGGGTCCTCAGCCACGGGTCCAGCTCCCCGAGCGGCCGCCGGTCTTGGCGGTGACGCGGACGTCGGTGATGACGGCCTCGCGGTCCAGCGCCTTGACCATGTCGACGAGCGCGAGCCCGGCGACGGCGACGCACGTCAGCGCCTCCATCTCCACCCCGGTGCGGTCGGCGGTGCGGACGGTGGCGCTCAGCTCGACGCCGCCGTCGACGACGACCGCGTCCACCTCCACGGCGTGGACCGCGACGGGGTGCGCCAGCGGCACGAGCTCGGGCGTGCGCTTGGCCGCCTGGATGCCGGCGAGGCGGGCCACCGCCAGCGCGTCGCCCTTGGGCACGCCGTCCCCGCGCAGCGCGTCCACGACCGCCGCCGAGCAGCGGACGACGCCGGCCGCGCTGGCGGTGCGCACCGTGACGTCCTTGCCGGAGACGTCGACCATGTGCGCCTGGCCGCGCTCGTCGAGGTGCGTCAGCCTGCTCACGCCGTCCCGCTCCCGTCGGCGGCGGGCCGGGCGGCCGGGTCGACGGCGGGGGTGGCGGGCAGGGGTGCGGACGGCGGTCCGCCGCGCTCGAGCAGCATGCACGCCAGCCTCGCACCGGGCTCGACGTCCGTCACCTCCTCCGGCACCACGGCCAGCGCGGTGGCCGTGACGAGGTCGGCGACGAGGTGGCTGCCCGGGCCGCCGATGGCGCCGACGTGGGCGGTGCCGTCGGCGTCGCGCTCCAGCCGCACGCGGTACAGCTGCCGCTTGCCGGGCACGGAGGGCCACCCCCGGTCGACGACGGCCTCGACGAGGGGGCGGTGCAGCTCCTGCTCGCCGAGGACCCGCCGCAGCAGGGGGCGCACGAAGGCCTCGAAGGAGACGTAGGCGCTCACCGGGTTGCCCGGCAGCGTCAGCACGCGGACGGCGCGACCGGCGTCGTCCTGCAGCCACCCCGAGCCCTGCGGGCCCCCGGGCTGCATGGCGACGCGGACGAAGTCCACCGCGCCGTCGCGCGAGAGGGCCTCCTTGACGACCTCGTAGGCGCCGGCGCTGACCCCACCGGTGGTGAGCACCAGGTCGGCGGTGGCCAGCTCGGGGCGCAGGACGGCGAGCAGCCGCTCCGGGTCGTCCTCCACGGCGCGCACGCGGCGCGCGAGCGCGCCCGCCTCGCGGCAGGCGGCCACGAGCGTCGTGGAGTTCGAGTCGTGGATCTGCCCGGGCGCCAGCGGCTCCCCCGGCTCGACGACCTCGCTGCCGGTCGAGAGCACCAGGACGCGCGGGCGCGGGTGCACGAGCGCGTCGGCCCGTCCCAGGGACGCGAGCAGGCCGAGGTGCCGCGGCGACAGCCGCTCCCCCGCGCGCAGCACCCGCTCGCCGGCCTCGACGTCCTCGCCCGCGCGGCGGATGTTGCGCCCGGCCGCCACGGGGCGGCGCACGGCCACGCGGGCCGGCGGGGGGCCGGTCTGGGCGGCGTCGGTCCACTCCACCTGGACGACGGCGACGTCGGCGGTCGTGGCCGGGTCGACGCCGATCGGCACCGGCGCACCGGTCATCACGCGGACGGCAGCCCCGCGGCGCAGCGCGGGAGCGCCCGGCGCACCGGCGGGGACGTCGCCGTCGACCTCGAGGCGGACCGGCGCTCCCTCCTGCGCGCCGGCGACGTCGGCGGCCAGGACGGCGTAGCCGTCCATCGACGAGCCGTCGAAGCGGGGCAGCGGGGCTGCGGCCACGACGTCCTCGGCCAGGACCAGGTCGGCCGCCTCCAGCAGCGGCAGCCGCTGCGGCGGCAGCGGGCCCGCGCCCTCGAGCACGACGGCCAGGTGCTCCTCGAGCGACCTCACGACCGGCCCCGGCCCCGGCGACCGCGGGACGGTGCGCCGCGCCGGCCCCCGGAGCGGGCGAGCACGCGGCTCAGGAGCCCTGCGCCGGGTCGGCCGTCAGCTCGTCCACGCTGGTGCGCAGCCACTCCCGCAGGTCCGGGCCCAGGTCCTCGCGCTCGCACGCGAGCCGGACGACGGCCTTGATGTAGTCGAGCTTGTCGCCGGTGTCGTAGCGGCGGCCGCGGAAGACGACGCCGTGGACGCCGCCCCCCTCCTCGGCCGGCATGCCGGCGAGGGTCTCGAGGGCGTCGGTGAGCTGGATCTCGCCGCCCTTGCCGGGAGCCGTGCGCTCGAGCACCTCGAAGACGCGGGGGTGCAGCACGTACCGGCCGATGATGGCGAGGTTGGACGGCGCGTCCTCGACGGCCGGCTTCTCCACCATCCCGGTGATCCGGACGACGTCCTCCTCGAGGGCGTCGGAGGCCTCCGCGTCGAGGCTGGCGCAGCCGTAGAGGTAGACCTGGTCCTCCGGCACCTCCATGAGGGCGACGACGCTGCCGCCGAGGCGCTCCTGCACCGCCGTCATGGTGGTGAGCAGGGGGTCGCGGGGGTCGATGAGGTCGTCCCCCAGCAGCACCGCGAAGGCCTCGTCGCCCACGTGCGCCTTCGCCATCAGGACGGCGTGCCCGAGGCCCTTGGGGTCGCCCTGGCGGACGTAGTGCACCTGGGCCAGCTCGGTGGAGTCGCGGACCTTGGCGAGCTTGCCGTCGTCGCCCTTGGCCTCCAGACCCGCCTCGAGCTCGACGTTGCGGTCGAAGTGGTCCTCCAGCGCCCGCTTGCCGCGTCCGGTGATCATGAGCACGTCCTCCAGGCCGGCGGCCACGGCCTCGCGCACGACGTACTCGATGGCCGGCACGTCGACGACGGGCAGCATCTCCTTCGGCGACGCCTTCGTCGCCGGGAGGAAGCGGGTGCCCTGGCCCGCCGCGGGGATGACGGCCTTGTGGATGCTCATGCCGGGCAGGCTAGCGGCGGGGGTCCGGCCGGGGCGCGCGCAGGCGGTGCCGCGCCCCTCGTCCGGACCCCTCGTCCGGACCCCTCGTCCGGACCCCTCGTCCTCGGCGTCGTCCCGGCGCCGGAGCGGCCGCTCGGGCTGGTCGTCCGGGCCGGCGCGCCCGCACACTCGGGGCGTGGACGGGACGAGCCGGGGCGCCGTCGGCGCCGAGGGGACCAAGGCGGGCCTGCGACGGGCGGTGCTCGCGCGCCGCCGCGAGCGGGACCCGGCCGAGCGGCTGGACCTCGCGGCCCGGCTGCGCGACGTCGTGCTGGCGACGGGGCTGCTCCCCGCCGAGGGCGGGACGGTCGCCTGCTACGCCTCCCGCGGCACCGAGCCCGGGACGCCGGCGCTCGTGCGCGCGCTCGCCTCGCGCGGCACCACGGTGCTCCTGCCCCACACCCACGACGGCTCCGACGGGGGCGGGACCCGGCTGGGGTGGGGGCCGGCCCGCCTCGCACCTCCCGCGCCGGGGGCGGGCGGACCCGCCGGCGACGGCGCCGTGCTCCTGAGCGCGGGGTCCGACCTCGGGCCGCAGGCCCTCGGCGCCGTCGACGTCGTCCTCGTGCCCGCGCTCGCGGTGGACACCGCCGGCCGCCGGCTGGGGCGGGGCGGGGGCTACTACGACCGCGCGCTCGGCGACCTGCGCGCCCGGCGCGGCTGGCTGCCGCCCGTCGTGGCGCTCCTGCACGACGACGAGGTGCTCGACGCCGGCGTGGAGCCGGTCCCGGCCGAGGAGCACGACGTGGGCGTCAGCCACGTCGCCACCCCCAGCCGCTGGATGCGCGTGGACGACTGAGGCGCCGTCCGGCCCCTCAGTCCTCGGAGGCCGCGCGCGGCACGAGCACGAGCTCGTCCCGCGCGGCGTCCTCGACGGCGCCGGGGGTGAAGGGCCACGGGAAGGCGCCGCCGTCGGCCCAGGTGCCGAGCTGGTCGGTCATGTGCCCGCTCCAGGGGTGCTCGCTGACTCCCGCGAGGTCCACCCAGCGCGAGGCGTCCAGGTCGCCCAGGTCGACGACCATCCGCATCGACGGCACCGTCGCGACCTCGTAGCCCTCCCGCGCGTCCCACGAGGCCGCGTCGACGAGGGAGGTGCCGCCGCCGAGCTCCACCGGGCCGGCCGTCCACAGCGCGCGCACCGGCGCGGGGGTCGAGGGACCGCCCAGGACCTCCTGGCGCAGCGTGAGGCGGTGCAGGCGACCCCACTCCCAGTCCTGCGGGTCGGCGCCGAGGCTCGCGGTGAGCTCCAGGCGCGCGTCCAGGAGGGCGCGGCCCAGCACCTGGTCACGGGTCTCGACGACGGTGGTCGTCGTCGCGTCGTCCCACCAGGGGCTGTCCGGCTCGTCCAGGAGCTGCTCCACCACCGAGAACCAGCGGCTGCCGCCGCGGGGCTGGGCCACCTCGGGCAGCTGGTCGGCGAAGGTCAGGCGCAGCAGGTTCGACCACACGGCGTTGTAGTAGGCCGCCGGGGCGGAGTCGGCCGTCGTCGTGCCGTCCCACCCGCGCAGCAGCGCCACCGCCTCGCGGGTGAAGGCCCGCCGGTCGGGGTCGGTCCCCTGGGCCTCCGGCAGCGGGGCGGCGAGCAGGTGCGGCACGAGGACCTCGGCGAAGGGGTCGTGCTCGTCGTCCTGCAGGGCGAGCGCGTCCTCGACCGTGATCCGGCGCCCCTGCGCCACCTGCTCCTCCAGGACGGAGCGGATCCGCGCGGCGCGGTGGCCCTGGTCGAAGTCCGCGGTGAGGAACGGGGAGCCGGCGTCCGTGACCGCCTGGTTGGCGGAGACCACGAGACCGTCCTCGGGAGCCAGCTGGGAGGGCATGTCCTCGAAGGGCACCTCGCCGGCCCAGTCGTAGGCGGGGTCCCACCCGAGCCGGGGCCAGGTGCCGTCGCCCTGCCCGAGGCCCGGACCGGGCTGGCGCACGGGGACGACGCCGGAGGACTGGTAGCCCACCTGGCCCGCGGTGTCCGCGTAGACGAGGTTCTGGCCCGGCACGGCGAACAGCGACGCCGCCTCGCGGAACTCCTCCCATCCCGAGGCCGCGTCCAGGGCGAAGACGGCGTCCATGGTGCGTCCCGGGGTCAGCGCCGTCCAGGACAGCGCGACGGCGTACCCGCCGAGGCCCGCGCTCGGCGCGTCCTGCGGCACGGGGGCGCCGCGCCCGGCGGCGGCCAGCTCCGGGACGAAGTCGGACAGGATCGGCCCGTGCTCGGTGCTGCGCACCGTGATGGCCACGGGGTCGCCGCCCGCGACGCGGATCGTCTCGGTGCGCGTGGTCAGCGGCACCTCCTCGCCGGCGCGGACCGCGGAGTCGCCGCGGATCTGCTCCAGGAACAGGTCGGTCACGTCGGCGCCCAGGTTGGTGAAGCCCCAGGCGATGTCGGCGTTGTGGCCGATGACCACGCCCGGCATGCCGGCGAAGGAGTAGCCGGACACCTCGAACGGGCAGGACTCGTCGACCGTCGTGCAGTGCAGGCCGACCTGGGACCAGGTGCTCGGGAAGCTCGCGACCAGGTGGGGGTCGTCGGCCAGCAGCGGGGCGCCCGTCGCGGTGTGCTCGCCCGAGACGGCCCACGCGTTCGACCCGACGCCGCCGGGGGCGCCCTCGCCGACGCCGAGCAGGTCGGGCACGGCGGCCATCGCGCGGCCGGCGGTGCCCACCGGGTCGGAGGGGTCGGCCAGGACCGCGTCGAGCGCGTCGCCGAGATCGGCCGCGGCAGCGGCGTCGCCCTCGGGAGCGGGGGCGGTCGCGGGGGCCTCGGGCGCGGCGCCCGGCGCCTCGGCCGCCGGGCCCTCCGCGGGTGCCGGTCCCGGGACCGGCGCGGCCTCCCCGGACGTCCCCGCCACGGGCTCGGGGGCGCCCGGCGCGGTGATGACGGGCTCGGAGACGGCTGCGGACGGCGCGGGGTAGAGCTGCTCCACGAGGTCGACGTCCCCCACCGCGCCGTAGGCGGCGGCGCGGCCGAGCTCGTCGCCGTAGTTGGCGCGCAGGGACCACGCCATCGCCTTCAGCCAGGCGAGGGAGTCGACCGGGGTCCACTCCTCCACGGGCGCGAGGTCCACCTGCGTGCCGAGCGCGGTGTAGGCGGCCGACAGCTCGCTCGGCGAGCGGCCGGCGGTGTGCGCGTTGACGCCGGCGGCGTACGCCTCCAGGTAGGCGCGGGTCTCGGGCGCGAGCAGGGGCAGCTCGGCCTCGGCGACGCGCCGCCAGCCCAGCGTCCGGACCACGGCGTCGGCCTCCACGGCGCCCGGCGCGTCGCCGACCAGCTCGGCCAGCCGCCCCGCCGTCACGTGCCGGCGCAGGTCCATCTGGAAGAAGCGGTCCTGGGCGTGCACGTAGCCCTGGGCGAAGAAGAGGTCGTCGGCGTCCTCGGCGTAGACCTGGGGCACGCCGCGCTCGTCGCGCAGCACGCGCACGTCCGCGCCGAGCCCGGGGACCGCCACCTCGCCGGAGACGTCGGGCAGGGGGCGGCGCAGGAGGACGACGGCCGCCGTCACGGCCACCAGCGCCGTGACCAGCACGACGGCGAGGGCGACGACGCCGGCGGAGCGGGGGCGTGGCACCGGGCGAGGGTAGCCGCCGCCGCCCCCGCACCCCGGGAGCGCAGGGCCGCGCGGAGCGGCCCGCGCCGACCGGCGGCGCGCGCAGGGGGCTCCGCGGCGGGGGTAGCCTTGGCACTCGCGGCGGCCGAGTGCCAGCCGCCGGCGGTCCCCGCCCCGCTCGTGCTCCGCTCCCCCGCCGCCCGTCGGCGCGTCCCCGTGGAGGCCCCGTGCCCGTCTACGCCTACCGCTGCACCGAGTGCGACACCCCCCTGGAGGTGCAGCAGTCGTTCAGCGACCCCAGCCTCACCGAGTGCCCCACGTGCTCGGGCCGCCTCCGCAAGGTCTTCAGCACGGTCGGCATCGTCTTCAAGGGGTCGGGCTTCTACCGCAACGACTCCCGCACCGGCACGGGCGGGAGCAGCGGCTCCGGCTCGTCGGGCGAGAGCTCGTCCTCCGGCGGCTCGTCCTCCGGCGGCTCGTCCTCCGGCGGCTCGTCCGGCGCGGGCTCGGGCAGCGGCTCGGGCGAGAAGTCCTCGAGCTCGTCGTCCTCGAGCACGTCCGCGACGTCGGGGTCCGGGTCGGGCTCCGGCTCCGGCTCCGGGACGGGCTCGTCGGGGGGGAAGGCGTCGGGGACGTCCGGCTCCTCCAGCGGCTCCGCCGCCTGACCCCGCCCCTCCCGGGCGCCGGGGCGCGCCGGCAGCCCCCGGCACCGGGAGCCCCCGGGCGTCGTCGTCCACAGGCGGGGTCCGAGCCCGGCGCACCGCAGCGGCGGCGTCACTAGCGTCCCCGGCGTGGTCGAGCCCGAGCACTGGTCAGCCGCCCCCGCGTCCCGCGCCCCCGCGCGCGGCCGGCGGACGGGCGCCCTCGACCGGCGCCGGCTCCTCACCCCGGTGCGCCGGCTCGAGCGGCGGCTGCCCCGCCGGCTGCTCGCCGCGCTGCTGGTCGCGGCCGCCGCGGGCACCGCCGTCGAGGCGCTCCGCCCGGCACCTCCCGACCGCGGCGCGCAGGTCGTGGCCGTCGCCGCCGACCTGCCCGCCGGGCACGTGGTGCGCACCGACGACCTGGTCCCCCTCGCCGTGCCCCCGGACGTGGTGCCCGACGGTGCGCTGGGAGCCCCGGACGCCGCCGTGGGGCGCCGACTCGTCGCCGCCGTGCGCGCGGGCGAGCTCGTGACGGACGCCCGGCTCGGCGGCAGCGGGCTGCTGGTGGGGGCACCGGCGGGCGCCGTCGCGGTGGGCGTGCCGCTGCCCGCGGCCTCCGCCGGGCTCGTCGCCCCCGGCGACGCGGTCCTCGTCCTGGCCGCCCCCGCCGACCCCCTGCTGGCGGCCGCGGGCAGCGCGCCCGGCGCCGACGTCCTGGCGCCGCGGGCCGTGGTCCTCGACGTGCCCGGCGCCGCGACGGGCGGCGGGGTCGGCCCGCTCGGGGGCGCGCTCCCCGGGGACGGCGTGGTCGTGCTCGCGGTGACGCGCGAGGAGGCCCGCTCGGTCGCGGCCGCCGTCACGGGCGGGGCCGGGGTCTCCCTGGCCCTGCTGCCCTGACCGGCCGCGGGAGCCTGGCCCTAGGGTCCAGCCGCCCGCCTCCCGCGGGCCGGCGCCGGGCGGGCAGGACACGCGCGCCCGCGCCGCGCGACCACCGTCGAGGAGCACCCGTGCTGAGCGGCTTCAAGGACTTCATCCTGCGCGGCAACGTCATCGACCTGGCCATCGCGGTGGTCATCGGGTCGGCGTTCACCGCCATCGTCAGCGCCCTCAGCACCGACGTCTTCGGCAACCTCCTCGCCGCGCTGTTCGACGCGGAGGAGGTGGGCACCCTCGGCGTGGACATCCCCACCGCCACGGACAGCGGCACCACGACCGTCGTCTTCGGCACCACGGTCGCCGCCGTCCTCAACTTCCTCATCGTCTCGGCGGTCCTGTACTTCCTGGTCGTCCTGCCGATGAACCGGCTCCTCGCGCTGCGCAAGGAGGGCCAGGAGGCCGACGTCGCGTCGCCGAGCGAGGACGTGCTGCTGCTGCAGGAGATCCGCGACCTCCTCCGCGAGCAGCGGGCCGCGCAGCAGACCGGCGACGGGGCGGACCCGGCCGACCGCGCCTGAGGCCCGGCCGGGGCCTCAGCAGCGGGCGGGAGCCGGGCCGCCGGCACCTGGTGGCGCAGGCCCGCCGCTCCGCGGTCGTCGACGCCGGCAGCGCCACCCGTCGACGGCGCGCTGGCCGTCGGAGCCGTCACCAGCCGCGAGGACCGTGCCGTCGGCGCGCAGCCCGAGCGTGTGCAGGGCACCGGCCGCGACGTGCACGACGTCCCGCCAGCCGTCGACGTCGCACTGGCCGTGGCCGTCGGCGCCCGTCGCTCGCACGCCGCCCCCGGCGGTCAGCGCGACGGTGTGGTGGCTGCCCGCCGCGACCGCGACGACGTCCTCCCAGCCGCTCACGTCGCAGGCGCCGACGTCGCCGCGACCGGTCGAGACGACCGTCCCGTCACCGCGCAGGCCGACGGTGTGCAGGTACCCGGCCGCGACGTCGACCAGACCGCGCCAGTCCCGCACGGCGCACTGGCCGAAGCGGTCGACGCCGGTGGCGACCGCCGTCCCGTCCGCGCGGACGCCGACGGTGTGCCAGTCGCCGGCGGAGACCGCGACGACCTCCCGCCACGACGCGACGTCGCCCGCGGACTCCGCCGTCCGACCGGCGGCCAGGACCCGCCCGTCGGCGAGCAGGCCGAGCGAGCGGCGCCACCCCGCGGCCACGGCCACGACGTCGCGCCACCGCTCCACCCGGCACTGCCCGTCGGCGTCCCACCCGGTCGCCAGCACCGTCCCGTCCGAGCGCAGGCCCAACGAGTGCGACCTGCCCGTGTTCCGCGCCGCGTGCACGGTCCCAGCCGCCACGGCTTCGACGTCGCGCCAGCCCTGGACGGCGCACTCACCGGCGCCGTCGTCCCCCGCCGCGGCCACCGTCCCGTCGGCGAGCACCCCGAGGGAGTGCCGCCTGCCGCACGCCAGCGGGGGTGGTGGGGGCCGCTCGACCGAGGGCACGTCTGCCTACCTGTCCTCGACGGGTGGTGCGGTGGTGCTCGAGGTGGCGAGCAGCTGCTCGCGCAGGACGTCGGCGTGCCCGCAGTGCTGCGCCAGCTCCCGCAGGACGTGGAGGTAGACCCAGCGCAGCGGCAGCGGACCGCGGCGGTTGCCGTGCACCAGGTCGTCCAGGTCCAGGGACGCCGTGGCGCGCCGCGACGCCGCGCACGCCAGCAGGTGGGCCTCCTGGACGCTCGCGACGGTGTCCCCCGGGTGCAGGACGAACGACTCCTCCGGTCCCGCCTCGAGGCCGATCTCCTCGCGCGAGCGGCACGTGACGGCCTCGTCGAACCACACCCGCTCCACGAAGGTGGCGTGCTTGACGAGCCCGAGCAGGGTGGTCGCCGACGGCACCAGCCGCCGACGCGCCTGCTCCTCGTCCAGCCCGTGGAGGCACGAGGTGAGCACCATCCGGTGCTGGTCCACGAAGGCCTCGAGCTGGGCCCTGAGCGGCTCGCCGACGACGTCCTCGGGGAGGGGTGTCGCGGGTGTGACCACCACCGGAGGATGGCAGGCGCACGACGTCGACGACCGGACGGGGACGACCGACGGAGAGCGTCGCCCGCCGACGGGGCGCCGTGCCAGGGCCTCGTCAGGCAGACTCAGGCGGCGGCGGGGTGCAGTCGCCGAGGGCGATCACGAGCCGGTCCCCGGGCTCGCCCCGTCCGCTCCTCGAGCACCTCCCCGTCGGCGACGACCTGGACGACGCCGCTCCTCGTCGAGACCTCGAACCACGTCGGACGGCCGGCCGAGTCGCCGGCGGCCCCCACGACGTCGCCGTCCTGCCGCACCTCGACGGCCGCCGACCGGGGCACGTCGGCGTCCTCGGCGACGCAGACCGCGACGCTCATCGTCATCCACGGCCCGCCGGTGCTGGCGCCCTCCTCCACGCCCCCGCCGCAGCCGGTGGCCACCGCAGCGCCCAGCGCGACGACCGCCGCGGCAGCGGCGCGTCGCGCCGTCACGACCTCGGCGATGCGCACCGACGCAGGGCACCGCACCGGGACGTCGAACGGGGCCCACGGCAGCACCACGCCGGTCGCGCCGGCCGGCCCCGCTGCGCCAGGAGCCGCTCCCCTCAGGACGACGGGCCCTCGGCGATGAGGCGCAGGGCGTCGAGGTGGCGGGCGAGGGCCTCCCGCCCGGTGGGCGTCAGGGACAGCCAGGTCCGCGGTCGCTTGCCGACGTGCCCCTTGCGGATCCTCACGTACCCGACGACCTCCAGCTGCGCCGCCTGCTTGGACAGCGTCGAGTCGGTGACCTCGATGGTGTCGCGCACGTGGGCGAACTCGGCCTCGTCCACCTGAGCCAGCGCGGCGACCAGGCTCAGGCGCACCGGGGCGTGGATGGCCTCGTCGAGGCGGTGGCGGGCGTGGTGGCCCTGGGTGGTGCTCACGGTCGCGAGCGGGCGATCGCGGCGGCCGCGAGCAGGCTCGGCACGGCGACCACGACGGCGCCCGAGACCACCGTCGGCCAGGTGCTCGGCCCGTCCTGGGCCTGGAGGTTGAGCCAGGGCGTCACGAAGCCCAGGGCCACCGCGAAGGAGGTCGCCAGCCCGGTCCAGAACCACCGGCGAGCCCCGCGCGGCACCGTGCGCGAGACCCTCTCGACCCGGAGGACCACGGCGATGACCACGCCGATGCTGACCGCCGACAGGACCGCGTAGAGGCTCTCGCCGACCAGGTTCCTGGTCGCCATGTGCAGGCCCGTCGTGAGCCCGACGGCCGCCGCACCGATCGCGTGGGCCCTGCGGTCACCGGGCGCGCCCAGCGACCGGGTCCGAGTGGAGTCGAGCTGGTCGCGCGCCTGCTGCGCGGTGATCGGGGGATGGTCGGTGTCCACGGGTCCTCCTCGTCGAGCGGAGGCACCAGTAGAGCAAGTACTTGCCCGCCGGGCAAGTACTTGCTAGGGGCTGAGGCGGCGGCGCTCCGGTCGGCGCGGCGGCGCCGCCCGCCGTCACGAGCCGGGCAGGAAGAGGCAGAAGACGTGGCCGTGCGGGTCCCTCAGGACCCGCACGCCCGGGGCCGGCTGGTGCTCCTCGACGCTCGCCCCCAGGGCGACGGCTCGCTCCGCCTCGGCGTCCAGGTCGTCCACGAGGACGTCGAGGTGGGCCTGCATCGCCACCCCGCCCTGGCGGGCGGGCCAGGTGGGAGGCGCGTCCCCGGGCTCGCGCTGGAAGCTCAGGCCGGGTCGCTCCCGCTCGGGGTCGCGCAGCCGGACCCAGTCCGGCTCGGAGCTGACGGTGGTCCAGCCGAGCAGCTCGCCGTAGAAGGCGGCGAGCTCTCGCGGGTCCGGTGTGCTCAGGACGACGGCACCGAAGGAGGCGGTCACCTCGGCATCATCGCGCCGGGCGCCTCGCCCCAGGCGTCCCCGCACGGGTCACCAGTGCGGGGGGCGGTCCCGGAGGTAGCGCTCGTCGTCGTCCTCGTCCGCGCGCTCGCCCCAGGCCTCGGGGCGGTCCTCGGCGGCGCGGTCGGGCAGCACGGGGTCGTCGCGCTGCGGGCGCCGCCGGGCGGTCCCCGCCGGGGCCGCTGCCGCCTCGGGACCCTCGTCGCCGGGGCTCGCCCCGGACGGCGGGGGCGGCGGCTGCCCGCTCACGCCCCGTCCTCCGTCGTCGGCGCGGGCTGCTCGACGGGGCTCCAGGGCCTGCGCGCCGCGGCGATCACGCGCGCCGCCTCCCCGGCCGGGTCGACGAGCAGGCCGAGGGACGGCACGTGGGCCACCGCCCAGCCCTGGCGGCGCAGGGCCGCCGCCTCCTGCGCGCGCAGGACGGGGTCCGCGGCCGAGGTGCCGACCTCCGGCCCCGGCGGGCGGACGTCGGGCAGCACGGCCACGGAGCGGCCGTCCGCGAGGCGCACGGACAGGTCGGGGTCGCCCGGCTCGCTGCCACGCCGCACCTGCGCCCCTGCCGCGCGCAGCCGCTGCACCAGGGCGTCGACGAGCGGGTCGTCGTCGGCCGGCTCGACGACCCCGTCCTCGACGACCTCGTCCCGGGTGGCCCCGTCCCCGCTGGCCCCGTCCCCGCTGGCCCCGTCCTCCGCGGCCTCGGCCGGGGGCTGGGCGACCAGCGCGGACGCCAGCGCGTGGGCGCCCAGCGCGCGGGCCGCGTCGTCGCCCGGCGGCAGCAGGTCCTCCGGCGCGACGTCGGGCGGGGACGCGTCGACGTCACCGGTCACCGGCCCGCCCTCGGAGGGGCCGCGCGCGTCCGCGGCCTCGGCGGCGACCAGCAGGCTGCGCAGGGCGCGGGCCCCGGGGGTGCGCAGGCGGTCGGGGTCGAGCCCCTCGGCCTCCAGGGACGTCACGACGACGAGGCGGCGACGGGCGCCGGCCGCGGCGTCCGCCAGAGCCGCCGCACCCCCGGCGGCGTCCAGGGGGCCGAAGGAGCTCGGGACGCGGCCGCGCTCGGTGGGCGCGAAGGCGGTGGCCAGCACGACGACGTCGCGCACGACGCCCTGCGCGCGACCGACGTCGGTGACGACCAGCGGCTCGCCCGCGCGCGGGGTCCGGGCGAGCACGGCGGCGAGCTCGGGGTCGGCGGCGACGGCGGCCCGCAGCGCGTCCGCGACGCGTCGCGCGTGCCCGCGCGTCACCGCGACGACGGCCAGCGACCGCTGCGGGTCCTCCCGCAGGTGCCCCAGTGCGGTCTCGACGACGGCCTCGACCTCGACGTCGAGGGAGTGGACGACGCCGTCCTCGGACGCCCGGCCGCGACCGCCGGAGCGGCGCAGGACCACCGGCCACGAGCCGGGGGGTGCCGGGACGGCCCGCAGGGAGCCGCCCGCGGGGTCGGTCGAGCCCTCGGGAGCCGTGGGGGACGCCGGCTGGCCCGACCCGTCCGAGGGGTCGAGCGCCTCCGCCCGCGCGGCGGCGAGCACGGGCACGAGCTGTCGCGGCAGCCGGTGCAGGCCCCGCAGGGCGCGCTCGTCGAGCAGGCCGGCGGTGGAGGCCCACAGGCTCGCGGGCGCCGCCGTCCCCGGGTGCTCGGGCGCCGGCGCGCCCACCACGGCGGAGGACGGCGGAGGGCCGGCCGGGTCGCCGAGCACCAGGACCTGCGCCCCGCGGGCGAGGGCCAGGGCGGCCTCCGGCACTCCCGCCGCGGAGGCGTCGAGGACGACGACGAGGTCCGCGCGAGCGCCCTCGCCCAGGGCCCCGAGGCGGGAGGGCAGCGCGAGCAGGCTCGCGCACCGGACCAGCGGCTCCGGCTGCGCGGCCACGAGGTCCGCGGCCGCCCTGCGCCGCTGCGCGGCCACGCCGGCGACGAGCTGGGCCCGCGCGGCGGCGGCGCGGCCGGGCAGCAGGTCGTCGAGGACGCCGCGGCGGCGCGCCTCGGCCAGGGCGGACGCGCGCACGACGAGCTCCGCCTCGCGACCGGCGCCCTCCTCGTCGACGGGCGCCCCCGCCAGCCCTCGCTCCCTCAGGTCGGCCACGAGCTCGCCGAGGCCCAGCGAGGCCAGGTGCACGAGGACGTCGACGCGCCGCGGGAGGTCGCCGCGCGCGTCCGGGTCCTCGGCGAGGTCGCGCAGCCGGACCTCGAGCGCCGCCAGGTCGGCGCCCCGCAGCCCGGCGCCGGCGCGGGTGCCGCGCAGCACGGGCTCGAGGCGGTCCAGCTCCGCGACCACGTCCGCGAGCGCGCGCTGGACCTCCGCGATGCCGGAGGGGACGCGCGGTCGCCCGCCGTCGAGCGCGGCCGCCGACCAGGCGCGCCGCTCGGCGTCGGCCCGGCGCAGCGAGGTCCGGAGGTCGCCCGGGCGCGCCCCGGGGCGCACGACCTCGGCGACGACCTTCTGCGCCGTCCGCCGCGTGCGCCAGGAGGCGTCCTGGCCGAGGGCCCGCACCAGCTCGCCCAGCGGCCGCTCGTAGACGCCGGGCGTGAACTCCTCGAGCGTCCCGCGGACGTCGACCAGCAGGCCGAGCCGGCGGCCGACCTCGTCCACGGTCCGCGGCGGGCGCAGGCCCGTGCGCTCCCCGAGCGCGGCCAGGTGGTCGGCCAGGCGCGGGAGGCGGACCTCGGCCAGCTCCTCGGCGCGCCGGCGGGCCACGTGCGCCTCGTCGGCGGAGCCGAGCGCCGCCCCCTGCCAGGGGCTCGCCGCGAGCTCGGGCCGGAACGCGCCGAGGCGGGCCGCCCGGCGGACCCCGGCGACCACGCGGGGCAGGCCCTCGGCCGACGCGGCGGACACGGCGGCGGCGTCCAGCCGGACGGGGCTGCGCGGCGGGTGGGGCAGGCGGGCCAGCCGCACCAGGGCCTGGGTCGTGGCCAGGACGCCCGTGTCCAGCCCCTCGCCGGCCGGCACGTCGAGGGCGCGGGCGCCCGCGCGCAGGCGGGCCACCGCCTCCTCGGGTCCGTCGGCGGGCGAGGCGGCCTCGTCGGGAGCCGCCGCAGCCGGGTCGGCTCCCGTCGCGCGCGGCGCCGAGCGGTCGGCGGGGTCGACGAGTGCGCCGAGGCCCGCCTCGTGCAGGCGGGCGGTGACGTCGGCGGCCTCCCCGAGGGAGGGGGCGAGCACGAGGCAGCGGCGTCCGGCGCCCGCGGCGGAGGCGACGACCTGGGCGACCAGCTGCGTCGCACCGGTGCCCGGCTCGGCGAGGACGCGCAGGGAGCGCCCGCTCGCCACCGCGTCGTGCACGGCGCGCTGGTCCTCGTCCAGGTCGAGCACGCGCCAGGTCGCCACGTCGCCCCACCCCGGCTCGGGGCTGCCGGGGCCCTCGGCGACGGAGGGCTCGACCGGGCCGCCGGCGGCGACCTCGGCCAGCCCGCTCACGAGCCCGCCGAGGCTCTCCTCGGCCCCGGAGCCCGACGGCGCGGCCGCGGCCGCGAGCAGGGCCTCGACGTCGGCGGTGAGCGGGCCGGCCAGCTCGGGGTAGACGCCGACGAGCGTCCGCTCCCCCAGCTGGAGGCCGGGCACGCCGGCCAGCTGGGCCGCCAGCTCGCGCAGCGCCCGCCGGTGGGCGTCGCCGTGCCCGTCGGCGAAGGGCGCCAGGACCTCGGCGACGTCGACCTCGTGGCCGCGCCGGGCGAGCAGGTGCACGAGCGCGGGGTTCACCCGCACCTCGGGGCGCAGGTCCAGCTCCTCGTCGAGGGCGCCGGCTCCCCGCGGGCGCAGGTCGAGGCGCTGGAGCAGGGCGGGCGCGTGGACCTCGACCGGGCCGTCGGCGACCGGGTCGCTCCCGGGCGGGCCCTCGACGGCCGGCCCGCTCCAGCGCACCAGGCCGACGGCGAGCGCGCAGGTGGGGGTGCCGTGCTGGGCGGTGACCTCGGTCGACGCCGTGCGCAGCAGGCGGACCCGCTCGCGCGCGACCTCGTGCGCCCCCCGCTCGCGGAAGAGGCTGGACAGGCGGGTGGGCCGACCGGCCCAGAAGGCGGCGAGCCCGGAGGGGTGCGCGCCCCCCACGTCGAGCGGCGGCACGAGCTCGCTCGACGCCGTCCGGTCGTCGACGAGCACCCCGCGCCCGCCCGCGCGCGCGAGCTCCTCGCCCCAGCCGCGCAGCACGTCGGCGAGCGGGGTGCGCGGGACCGGCGGGAGGGCGGGCTCCTCCGGCGGCGGCGCAGCGGGCTGCTCGTCCGCGGGGGGCGCCGGCGGGACCTCCACCGCGGGGGCGCCGGCGTCCGGCGCGGGCTCGCGCCGCAGCAGCGCGCCCAGGCGGGAGCGGTGCCGCGGGGACCGGGAGGCACGGGTCGGCTCGGGCACCCGCGCACGCTAGCCGAGCACGGGCCGAGGGCCCGACGGTCGCCCGCCGGTCCCGGTGCGCGGGCTCGCGACGCGCCGACCCCTCGGCGCTCCGGTCCCCGACGCACGGCCCCGACGCACGCCCCGGACGCACGAGCGCCCCGGCACCCGGTGGGAGCGGGCGCCGGGGCGCTGGTGCCACGTGGAGGCAGTGCGCACCGCGCAGGGGGGGCCAGCGGTGCGCACTGCGCGGCCAAGCATGCTGACGGTCAGTTCAAGGGTCAACTTCCGTCGATCCGCGCGGCGTGTCGCCCCGAGACGTCCGGGATGCCCCCCACCGTGCGGTGCAGCCGACGGCCGTGGCGCCGTCGACAGCGCGCCGTCAGGCCTCGATGTCGCGCAGGCGCTCGCTGTCGCCGGACATCGTGGGAGCGCCGCCGCCCGGGGTGCCCTGGTCCGACCAGCGCAGGATGGCGCCGACGCCGTCGGCCAGCTCCAGCTCGTCCGTCTCGTCCTGGCGGGTGCCGGGCACGAGGACCAGCCCGGAGCTCCCGCCCACCGCGGCGCGCACGAGGGCCGCGTCGGCCCGCACCTCGACGGGCTCCTGCACGCCCATCTCGAGCAGGTCCTCCCGGCTGCTTGCGAGCTGCAGGGCGTCGGGCCCGACCCACAGCGTCCAGGTCGAGCTCGGGTCGTCGCGCAGGAGCACGTCCTGCACCTGACCGCGCTGCAGCATCTGCACGACGGCGTCGATCCCGTCGGCGCCGTCCGCGTCCTTGCCGCGGGCCTGGGCGTAGCTGTCCATCACCTCGCGCAGCCGGCGCTCCTGCACCGTCGCGAGCACCTCGCCCAGGGTCTGCGCGAAGTCCTCGGTCCGGATGCCGTCGGCGCGCCCGCCGCCCTGCACGACCTCGACGATCCCCGAGGCGGCGCCGCCGAGGCGCTCGCGCACCAGGGAGACCGCGTTGTCGTCGCCGGTGAGGACGACGACGTGCGGCTTGTACCGGCCGACGAGGTCGTCCACGTCCTTGGCGACGGCGGCGGCGTCGCGCTGCCAGGAGTCCTCGACGCGCCGCTCGCGGGTGTACTCGCCGGTCCCGCCGACGGGGACCTTGTGGATGATGTCGTCGTCCGCGCCGGAGGTCTCCGACGCCTCGACGGCGCTCACCGAGGAGCCCACGACCGCGTCGCCGCCCTCGGGCCTCGCCGTCGTGACGCCCGAGCCGACGGCGACCGTCAGGTCGGCGCCCGCGTGGTCGGTGGCCACGAGCAGGTAGCGGGTCGCGCCCGCCGCCGCGCGCACGGCCGGGAGCACGTGCGGGACGGGGCCCCACGACGCCTCGTCCTGGGGCGGCGCGCTCGGCAGCACGAGGTCGAGCACGACCCCGCCCGCACCGGCCACGACCACGCGTCCGGAGCCGTCGCCGGCGTCCGCGCGGCCGCTCGGGGCGGTGGCGCGCTCGGCGAGGACGTCGAGGACGTCCTCGGGCGCGCCCTGCTCCTCCAGGCGCCGGCGCAGCTCGCGCCAGCGCAGCTCGACCTCGTGCTCGCCGGACGCGTCCGTGCGCGAGACGTCGAGCGTCACGCTGGCGAAGGGCCCCTCGGCCTCGAACGCCGGTGCCAGCCACTGCAGGTCCATCGGTCCTCCTCGTGTCGCGTGTGCGTCGCGCACGGCCTCGGGCGGGGCCCGGGGCCGACGGGCGGCCCGACGGCCCTCGGCCGCGGCGCGCCCTGCGCTCTCCCTCCACCCTGGCCGCTGCTCCGGCTTCCGGCGAGCCGGGAGCGCCGTCGGGGCGGGGACGGCGCGCGGCGGCAGCGGTACGCTCGCCGCACCCTGGCCCCCGTAGCTCAGGGGATAGAGCATCGGTTTCCTAAACCGTGTGTCGGAGGTTCGAATCCTCTCGGGGGCACCGCCGGCCCCCGCCCCGACCGGGCGGGTGGCGCCGCCTGCTCCCCGGTCGCCGCTGGGCGCGCTCCCCCGGTCCCCCCGAGCCCGACCTGAGCCCGACCTGAGCCCGACCTGCCGAGCACCGCCGGGCGACCGTCGGGGGGCGCCGCTAGCGTCCGCGCCATGGACACCCCCGCGGCGGAGAAGCAGACGATGGAGACCAGGCGCCTCGGGCGCACGGGAGCGGACGTCGGCGTCGTCGGCCTCGGCACGTGGCAGCTGGGCGGCGACTGGGGCGAGGTCCGCGAGGACGACGCGCTCGCGGTGCTGCGCACGGCGCTGGAGGAGGGCGTCACGCTCCTCGACACCGCCGACGTCTACGGCGACGGGCGCAGCGAGAAGATCATCGGACGCTTCCTGGCCGACCTGCCCGCCGGCGACCGGCCGTTCGTGGCCACCAAGGCCGGGCGCCGCGCCGACCCCTTCGAGGCCGCCCAGTACACGCCCGAGAACCTGCGCGCCTGGGTGCAGCGCAGCCTGGGGAACCTGGGCGTCGAGCGCCTGGACCTCGTGCAGCTGCACTGCCCGC
The DNA here is from genome assembly GCF_947495735.1 of uncultured Pseudokineococcus sp. GTDB lineage: Bacteria > Actinomycetota > Actinomycetes > Actinomycetales > Quadrisphaeraceae > Pseudokineococcus. The sequence continues at coordinate 19,721 of NZ_CANMAA010000012.1, read as the reverse complement.
CGACGCCGGTCTACTCCGACGACGCCGTCTTCGAGGCCCTCGACGCGCTCGTCGAGGAGGGGCTGCTCGCGGCCTACGGCGTCTCGGTCGAGACCGTCGACGAGGCGATGACGGCGCTGGCGCGCCCGAACCTCGCGTCGCTGCAGATCATCCTCAACGCCTTCCGCCGCAAGCCGCTGGACCGCGTGCTGCCCGCGGCGGCCGAGGCCGGCGTCGGCGTCCTCGCGCGCGTGCCGCTCGCCAGCGGCCTGCTCACCGGGAAGTACGACGAGAGCACCGTCTTCGCCGAGACCGACCACCGCAGCTACAACCGCCAGGGCGAGGCCTTCGACGTCGGCGAGACGTTCTCCGGCGTCCCCTACGAGCTCGGCCTGCGGGCGGCCGCGGAGGTCGGCGAGGTCGCCGCCGCGCGCGGCGTCCCCACCGCCGCTCTCGCGCTGCGCTGGATCCTCGACCAGCCCGGCGTCACCAGCGCCATCCCCGGCGCCCGCACCCCCGAGCAGGCGCGCGCCAACGCCGCGGCCGCCCAGCTCGACCCGCTGACCGCCGACGAGCTGGCCGCCGTCGAGCGCGTGTACGACACCCACCTCCGCGAGGTCGTGCACTCCCGCTGGTGACCGGCGGGAGGCGGGGCCCCGGCGGCGGGCTGCACCACGCCGACAGGACGGGGCCCCGCATCCGGCGCAGGCTGGGCGCATGAGCGAGCGACCCGAGCAGCCCAGCACCTCAGGGCGGCGCAGCACCTCAGGGCAGCCCAGACCCCCGGAGCCGCGCTACGGCCTCTTCGGCGAGGCCCCCACGCACAGCGCGCTGACGCTGCGCGCGATCCTGGCCGTGTTCGGCCTCCTGGTGTGCGCCGGGCTCGCCGCCTGGGCGGTCGTCGTCGACGCCCCGACGTGGATGGCCGTCGCGCTCGGCGTCCTCGCCGTCGTCGCCGTCGTGGACCTCGTCGTCATCGGCCGGCGCAAGGCGCGGGGCGAGCCGGGGTAGGTCGTCGAGCGGTCCGCCCGCGGGCGGACCGGCCGATCGAGGAGCCGGGTCGTCGGGTGCCCTGGGCGACGACCTAGGGTCCGCACGTGGCTCTGCGTGGCGTCCTCCTCGACACCACCCCGCTGCGCATCCCGGCGTACCGGCGGCTGCTCACCTCCAGCGCCGTCTCCGCCGTCGGCAGCCAGCTGACCGCGGTGGCGGTGCCCTTCGAGGTCTTCCGCATCACCGGGTCCTCCACCTGGGTCGGGATCTCCTCCGCCGCCGGGCTGGTGCCCCTCGTGCTCTTCTCGCTGTGGGGCGGCAGCGTCGCCGACGTCGTCGACCGCCGCCGCCTGATGGTCCTCAGCCTCGCCGGCGTCGCGGCCTCGTCCGCCGCGCTCGCCGTGCACGCCGTCTCGGGGCTGGAGTCGCTGGTCGCCCTCCTCGCCCTCGTCGTGGTCCAGCAGGCCGCCTTCGGGCTGTACGCCCCCGCCCGCGGCGCCGCCGTGCCCCGCCTGGTGCCCACCGCCCAGCTGCCCGCGGCGATGGCGCTGTCCACCACCGTGTTCGGCGTCGGCGCGGTCGCCGGCCCCCTGCTCGCGGGGTCCCTCATCCCCCTGCTGGGCCTGCCGGTCCTCTACCTCGTCGACACCCTCGGCCTGGTGGCCGCCCTCGTGCTGGTGCTCCGGCTGCCCGCGATGCCGGTGTCCGGGGCGCCTGGACGGCGGGCCGGGGCCGGCAGCGTCCTGGAGGGCTTCCGGTACATCGGCCTGCAGCAGGTGCTGCTCGTGTCCTTCCTCGCCGACGTGCTGGCCATGGTCCTCGGGATGCCGCGGGCCCTCTTCCCGGAGATGGCTCGCGAGGTCTACGGCGGTCCGGCAGACGGCGGCCTCGCCCTCGGCGTCCTCTACGCCGCCATCCCCGTCGGGTCGCTGCTGGGCGGGCTCTTCTCCGGGCGCGTCGTGCGCATGCGCCGGCACGGGGTGCTCGTCCTCGTCAGCATCGCCGTCTGGGGCGCCGCCGTCGCGGCCGTGGGCCTGACCACGTCGCTGTGGGTGGCGGCGGTCCTGCTCGCCGTCGCGGGCGCCGCCGACCTGGCGAGCATGGTCTTCCGCGGCGCCATCCTCCAGACCGCCGCCACCGACGAGATGCGCGGTCGGATGCAGGGCGTCTTCACGGTCGTCGTCGTCGGCGGGCCACGGCTGGCGGACCTGGTGCACGGGGTGGCCGGCGACCTCGTCGGCGCGCGCGCCGCCGTCGGCCTCGGCGGGGTGCTCGTGCTCGTGGCCACCGCCGTGCTGGCCGTCCGCGCGAAGGAGTTCCGCCGCTACGTGGCGCCGGTCTGACACCCGGCGCCGCCGCGGACGTCGACGACCGACCGCTCCCGCCCTCGGGACGCCCTCAGAGGACGACCTGTCGGCACGACGCCTCTGATCGCAGCTCTGGAGCGCACCGTGTCGACACAGTGCGCCAAACGACCCCCGTAGAAGGCGACATGTCGACACAGTGCGCCAGAGAGCCCCCGTAGAAGGCGACATGTCGACACAGTGCGGCTGACGGCATCCGCGGGGCGCGAGCCGTCGACGACGTCCCCGGCGGACGCGGCGCGTCAGCCCAGCGGCGTGTGCGCGGGGTCGACCTCCTCGCCCGGTGCGACCGGCCCGGGCGGCGTGCCGTCGCCGAACGGGCTGCCACCGAGCGACTCCCGGCCGTGCGGGGTGAGCCAGCCGGACAGGTCCGGCCCCTTCGGGGTGATCTGCGTCGGGTTGAGGTCCTCGTGCACCACGTAGTAGTGCGCCTTGATGTGCGCGAAGTCCGTCGTGTCGCCGAAGCCCGGCGTCTGGAACAGGTCGCGCGCGTAGGCCCACAGCACCGGCATCTCGGTGAGCTTGCTGCGGTTGCACTTGAAGTGGCCGTGGTAGACGGCGTCGAAGCGGACCAGCGTCGTGTAGAGGCGCACGTCGGCCTCGGTGATGGTGTCGCCCATGAGGAAGCGCCGGTCGGCGAGCCGCTCCTCCAGCCAGTCCAGCGCGGTGAACAGCCGGTCGTAGGCCTTCTCGTACGCCTCCTGCGAGCCGGCGAAGCCGCAGCGGTACACCCCGTTGTTGACCTCGGTGTAGACCCGCCGCATCACCTCCTCCATCTCCTCCCGGAGGGCAGCCGGCCACAGGTCGGGCGCACCGTCGCGGTGGTGCGCACGCCACTCGCTCGAGAGGTCGTGGGTGATCTGCGGGAAGTCGTTGGTGACCACCTGGCCGGTGCTCTCCTCGACCAGCGCGGGCACGGTGATGCCCTTGGGGTAGTCGGGGAAGCGGGCGAAGTAGGCCTGCTGGAGCCGCTCGTAGCCGAGCACCGGGTCGACGCCCCCCGGGTCCAGGTCGAAGGTCCAGCTGCGCGCGTCGTGGGTCGGCCCCGTGATGCCCTGGGAGATGACGCCCTCGAGCCCGAGCAGGCGGCGCACGATGATCGAGCGCTGCGCCCAGGGGCACGCGCGCGCGGCGACCAGCCGGTAGCGGCCCGGCTCGACCGGGTAGCCGTCACGGCCGTCGGCGGTGATGCGGGTCTCGATGTAGGCGGTGTCCCGCTGGAAGTCCTGCCCGGCGGTGACGTACGCGCCCTTGGTGCTCTGCCGGTCGGAGCCCTGCTCCGACGCCTCGTCCGTGCGGGTCTCGCTCGCGGTGCTCATGCGTCCTCCACTCGTGGCGTCCCGGCCGGTCCGGTCGGCGCCTGCCGACCACGACCGTCCGCTCGCGCTCGTCATCATGGCCTCGGGGCTCCGGGGACGCGAACCGCCGGGACGACCGCGGGCGACCGGCGCCCCCCGCCCGGGTGAGCCTCAGCCCGCGCGGAACGCCGAGGACGGCAGGTCGCGCTCGTCGTCGACGACGGCGCGCAGGATGCGGTCGACCACGTCCTGGGGCGGCAGCCCCTCCGGCATCCGCGGCGCCTCGCCCGCGACCGGACGACCCGCCAGCCCCGTCTCGGTGTGCGGCGGGCGGACGTCGAGGACGCGCACCCGGTCGCGGCGCAGCTCCTTCGCGACGGCCGCGTCGAACGCCGTGAGCGCCGCCTTGGCCGCCGAGTAGGCCGCCATGCCCGCCACCGGCTGCTCGGCGACGACGGCGCTGAGCATGACGGCCGCCGCACCACCGCGCTCGGCCGCCGAGGTGCGCAGGTGCGGGACGGCGGCCCGCAGCAAGCGCACCGGGGCCAGGTAGTGCAGCAGCAGCAGGTCGTCGAGCAGGTCGTCGTCCACCTCGGCGGCGGGCCCGAACGCGACGACGCCGGCCGCGTGCACCAGGACGTCGAGGCCCCCGAGCGCCTCGACGGCGCTCCCGACGAGGGCGTCCGGCGCCCCCGGCTGCCGCAGGTCGGCCGGCAGGTGCGCGACCGCCTCGACCTCCAGCGCCCGCAGGCGCTGCTCGTCGCGACCGGAGACCGCGACGACCGCGCCCCGGGCCGCCATCCCGCCGGCGAGGAGGGAGCCCAGCCCGCCGCTCGCCCCGGTCACCAGCACGCGCGCGCCCTGCAGGTCTGTCATGGACGCACGCTAGGTCGACGGGCGCGAACCGGCCCGCCGGACCGCGCGTGGCGCCCGGCGCGCACGACGCCCCGCGGGCCCGGGCCCCGTGCGGGTCGGGGTGCGGGGTGCGGGGTGCGGGGTGCCGGGTGCGGGGTGCGACGCAGATCACCCCGTCCGACCTGCCCCGGTTCACCGGGAGGCCTGGTGCGACCGCCCGCCCTGGGGCACCGTGGAGCATGGGCCGCAGCAGGAGGACGTCGACCGGGCCGGGACGAGCGCGCGCCACGGGCCGCGCGAGGGGGCCGTCGGCGCGCGGGCCGGACCGGCGCGCCTCGGACGACCAGCCCGCGCGGCAGCACCCGCCCCTGCGACCGCCGTCGCCCGAGCCGCCGGACGACTACGCGGCGAGGAGCGCCGACGACCTCTTCAGGGCCCTCGTGCGCTCCGTCGACGGCGAGCGGGTCGGCCGCGTCAGCGCCGTCCTCGCCGGCCCGGACGGGTCCCCGCAGTGGCTGGTCGTCGCGACCGGGCTCCTGCGCGCGGCGGACGTGCCGGTCCCCGTGGACGGGTGCGTCCTGCGCGGGACGACCGTGGTGGTCCCGCACTCCCGGGACGTCGTCCTCAGCGCTCCCCGGCTGGACCCCGACCGCGCCACCGACCCCCAGCTCGAGGTGGGCGTGCGCCTGCACTACGCCGCGGCGTCCGCCGCCGCGGCCCGCGGCCCCACCGCCCCACCGGCGCCTCCTCCGCCCGCCGAGGACGACGACGAGGCCTGGTGGGGAGCCGAGCTCGGCGCCGAGCGGCGCAGGCCCCCGGGGAGCACGGGTCAGCCGCCCCGCACCGCCTGGTAGCGGTCGAGCGCCACCTGGCGCTCCGCGGCGTGGTCGACGACGCGCTCCGGGTAGCCGTCGGGCACCCCGCCCGGCAGGGCCCACGGCTCGTGCACGGCGGCGCCCTCGACACCCCGCAGCTCGGGCACCCACCGCCGGACGTAGTCGCCACGCGGGTCGAACTTCCTGCCCTGCAGCACGGGGTTGAACACCCGGAAGTAGGGCGAGGCGTCCGTGCCCGACCCGGCCACCCACTGCCACCCGTGGTTGTTGGACGCCAGGTCGCCGTCCACGAGGTGCTGGAGGAAGAACCGCGCCCCCGGCTGCCAGCGCTGGTGCAGGTCCTTGACGTAGAAGGACGCGACGAGCATCCGCATGCGGTTGTGCATCCAGCCCTGGCCGAGCAGCTGGCGCATCGCCGCGTCGATGATCGGGTAGCCCGTGCGCCCCTGCTCCCACGCGCGCACCCGCTCCCGGGCCACGTCGCCGTCGTCGTGCTCCATGTCGACGAGGTCGGGCTTGTACGCCTCGCGCGCCGAGTCGGGCCGGTGCCACAGGACGTCGGCGTAGAAGTCCCGGAAGCACAGCTCCCGCACGTACGCCTCGGCGCCCGCGCCACCGCGCGCCCCGGCCTCCGCGACGAGCGTGCGCGGGTGGACGCACCCCAGGTGCAGGTAGGCCGACATGCGGCTGGTGGAGTCCAGGTCCGGCCGGTCCCGCTCGTCGGCGTAGTGGTCCAGCCGCTCGTCGCGGAACGAGCGCCAGGCGGCCCGGGCGGCGTCCTCCCCCGGCTCGAGGAGGTCGGCGTCCACGGGCGGCGCGTCCGGCAACTCGTCGGGCCCGTCGAGCCGCGCCCAGGGCACCGCTCCCGGCGTCGGGGCGGGCCCGGGCACTCCGTGGGCGCGCCAGGCGCGGGAGAACGGGGTGAAGACCTGGAAGGGCGTCCCGTCGCTCTTGACGACCCTGCCCGGCCCGACGGCGTAGGAGGTGCCGTCCTCGACGAGGGGCACGCCGGCGCCGTCGTCCCCGGCGAGCGCCGCGAGGGCCTCGCGGACCGCGGCGTCGCGGCGCCGCCCGTAGGGCCCGACGTCGCGGGCGACGTGCACCGAGCCCGCGCCCGCCTCGCGGACCACGGCCGGGACGACGTCGCGCGGGTCCCCCCGGCGCACCAGCAGGGCTCCGCCGGTGGCCTCCCGCAGCGCCTGCAGGCACCCGACGAGGAAGCGGCGCCGGGGGTCCCCCGACGGCTCCCACACCCGGGGGTCCAGGACGAACAGGGGCACGACGCCGTCGTCGCCCCCGCGCTCCAGGGCGGCCAGCAGCGCCGGGTTGTCACCGAGGCGCAGGTCGCGCCGGAACCACAGGACGGCTGCGCTCACCGGCTGAGCGTGCGCGAGGGCCCCCGCAGGTGCCAGTCGAGACCGGTACCCGCGAGGGCCCTCGTGCCCGCCGCCCCGTCAGGGGCGACGCCGTCGGTCGGCGCTCAGGCCTCGCGCTCGGCGCCGGGGGGCGAGGTGTCCTCGTCGAGGACGACGTCCAGGGCCTCGCGCACCGCCTGGCGCGTGGCCAGGCGCACCGAGGCGGCGTGCTGGAGCTCGGAGGTCTTCGCCTCGGCGATGCGCTCGCGCTCCTTCTTCTCGGCCTCGAGCGAGAAGTCGCGAGCCGTGCGGATCCTGTCCCAGATGTCTGCGTCAGCCATGTCCACAGCACAGCACGGAGTCGACGGCCGCGCGCGTCCGCACAGGCGCGGCCGGGGCGGCGTCACCGCCGGAGTCGTCATCCGGACGGGCGCAGCCGAAGCGGCGTCCCGCTGGAGTCGTTACCCGACCGTGTCTCGACGCGCGCGCGTCCCAGGTGCGCGACCGCTGCCCCTGCACCACCCTCGAGGCGCGGGTCGAACCCGTGGCGGCTGGCGCGAGGTGGACGCACCGGTCGTGACGTCGCACGGAAGCGCGCTCATGACCTACCTCGTCCTGCTGCTCCCCCTCCTCGTCCTGCCGGTGCTGCTGGCCATGGCCGCCTTCGAGGTGCGGTGCAGCGACCGCACCCCGCTGCTGCGCCGTCGCACCTCGCCCGTCGCCGAGCTCGCGGGGGCCCCGGTGCCCGCCGCCCCCGAGCAGCGCCCCTAGCTCCAGCGCTCGGGTCGCCCGCGCGACCCTGCGGCCGCGCTGTTGACGAGGACGTCCGGCCACCGCCACCGGCAGCCGCGCGCGCCCCGGCTGCCCCTCCCTGATCCGGCTGGCGCGCGCCGGAGGTCCGGGAGCTGGCGCCCGGGCTGGGCCCTAGAGCTGGCCGGCCTCGCGCAGCAGCTTGGCCAGACCGGCGCCGTCGGGCGCGGAGACCCAGGCGTGCTCGCTCTCCTCCCGCACCGGAGCCCCCTGCGGCGCCGGGAGGCCCTGCGCCAGCATCGACTCCGTCGGCGACAGGTGCCTGATGGCGACGGCGGCCACGTTCTCCGGGTGCTCGCGGGCGAAGGCCTCGTAGATCGCCTCGTCGTGCTGGCCGTCGTCCCCCACGAGCAGCCAGCGGACGTGCGGGAACTCCTGCGCCAGCTGGCGCAGCGTCCTCTCCTTGTGCAGGCGCCCGCTGCGGAACCAGCGGTCGGGGGTCGGCCCCCAGTCGGTCAGCAGCAGCGGCCCGCGCGGGTACAGGTGCCGGTGCAAGAAGCGCGTGAGCGTCGGCGCCACGTTCCAGGCCCCGGTGGACAGGTAGAGGACCGGCGCGTCGCGGTGGGCCCGGGTGATGCGCTCGTAGAGCACCGCCATGCCGGGCACCGGGTTCCGCGCGTGCTCGTCGAGGACGAAGGTGTGCCACGCGGCGAGGAACGGGCGCGGGAGCGCCGTCACCATGACGGTGTCGTCGATGTCGCTGAGGAGCCCGACCTCGACGTCGTCGCCGATGATGCGCACGGGCGCCGTCGCCGGCTCGGCGCCCTCCGCGCGCAGGACGACGTCCTGCCAGCCGGGCTCGAGGTCCGCGGTGAGCGTGACGTCGACGTAGCCCCCGCGGTCGGTGAGCACCTCGTGCTCCTGACCCCCCACCTCGACGACCACCGGCGCGTCGCGCACCGGGACGGTGAGGAAGCTGCGCCAGCCGCGCACCACCTCGGGGCGACCGGTGGGGTCCCGGTGGTCGGGCGCCGTGAGCAGCAGCCGGCCCAGGACGCGCACGCGGCGAGGCGAGCCGTAGCCGGCGTAGACGCTGAGCGAGGGCTGCCAGCCCTGGTCGAGCGCCCTCCGGACGGCTCGCCGGTGCAGCGCGTCGCTGAGCGCGACCGTGCGGGCGTGCAGGGGCCGCAGCGCGGGCGGGGCGGCGTCCTCGGTGATGGCCACGTGGGAACAGTGCCACAGCGCCCCTGCGGCGGCCCCGCGACCACCGCCGCCGGTCCGTCCGCGGGCACGGACGGGTCACGATGCCCGCCGGGGGCTCCCCTTCCGGAGCGTCCTGCCCGAGGATGCTCGGGTGCCCGAGCAGCACCAGGCCGGAGAGCCCCGGCCCCGCCGACGCGCCATCCGCGCGCGCTGGGCCGCGGGCGTCCTCGCGGCGGCGCTGTCGCTGGTGGCCCTGCCGACCACCGGCCTGCTCGCCCTGCCCGGCGCCCTCGGCGGGGACCTGCGCGACGGCGCCGCGGCCGGTCCGGCCGCCGGTGCGCCGCAGACCCCCGTCCCCGACCCGCTGGTCGCGGCCGTGCCCGACGTCGAGCGCCCGCTCATGGTGCTGCGCCCCGGCGCCGGCGGCCAGGTCACGACCTCCTCGGCCCTGCCCCGCGCCGTCGGCGAGACCGCCGTCCTGGTGCTGCACGGCTACACGAGCAGCGCAGCGCAGGTCGCCGACCGGCTCGACGCGCCGGCGCTGGCCCGGGCGCTGGACGCGGTCGTCGTGCTGCCGACCGGTCTCGGCGACCGGCCGAGCTGGGACGCCGGCACCTGCTGCGGGTCGGCGGCGCGCTCCGGCGTCGACGACGTCGGCTACCTGCGGCGCCTGCTGGCCGACCTGCGCTCGCGAGGGGCGGCGCGCGCGTACGTCGTCGGCTACTCCAACGGCGGGATGCTCGCCTACCGCCTGGCCTGCGAGCACCCCGAGGACGTCGCGGCGATCGCCGTCGTCAACGCCTCGATCGCCGTGCCGCGGTGCCCCGGGGCGTTCACGGCGCTGCACCTGGCGGGGGCCCAGGACCGCGCGGTCCCCGTCGAGGGCACCGACCTCGTGCCGTTCCTGTTCACCGGCTTCCCGGCGCTGGCCGAGCTGCCGGCGCTGGCGCCCGCCGCCGACCTCGACGTGCGGGTGCTCGAGGGGGTCGGCCACGAGGTGGCCCCGAGCGCTCCCGCCACCATCCGCCGCTGGCTCGAGGCCGAGCCAGCGGCCCCGGGCTGAGCGAGCGCCCGCGCGCGGACGTGAGGCCGGCGCCCGTCCCTGCGGCCCGGGCTACGCCGACTTCTTGCGCGTCCGCCGCGCCGGCTTCGGCGCCTCCTCGGCGTCGTCCTCCGACCGGCTGCGCGTCGAGGTCCCGCTCGTCGAGGTGGACGTGCTCGAGGAGGTCTTCGACGACGCGCTCCGCGACGAGGTCGCCCTCGACGGGGAGGTCTTCGAGGCCGAGGTCTTCGAGGCCGCGGCTCCCGAGCGCGACCCGCTCCTCGCCCTGGTGGTCGCGCGCGGCGCCTCCTCCTCGCCGTCCGAGGGCTCCTCGGCCGCCTTCGTGCGCGAGGTCCCCGACGTCGAGCGGCGACGGCGCGGCGCCGGCTGCTCCTCGTCGGCGCCCTTGCCCTCGGAGGAGTCGTCCGGCTCCTCGGCGGACGCCGTCCGCCGGCGCGAGCGCTTCGGGGCGGGCGCCTCGGCCTCCTCGACCTCTTCCCCGCGGTCGCGCCGGGCCCGGTCGACGCTGCGCTGCAGCGCCGAGAGCAGGTCGACGACCTGGGCGCCCTCGCCGTCGCCGCCCTCGTCCCCGCCCTCGGCGGGCGGGCGGCGGGTCTCGCCGGCGCTGATCTTGGCCTCGACCATCTCGGTGACCGCCGCGGCGTAGCCGTCGGTGAACGCGTCGGGGTCGAAGTCCCCCGCGAGCGACTCCACCAGCGAGGCCGCCATCTTCGTCTCCTGGGGCCGCAGCTCGACGTCGGCGGACAGCACGTCGAACGAGGCCTCGCGCACCTCGTCGGGCCACAGCAGCGTCTGCAGGCAGATGACGTCGTCGCGCACCCGCAGCAGGGCCAGCGACTCCCGCTGCCGCAAAGCGACCTTCACCACGGCCACGCGGTCGGTCGCCGCGAGCGCCTCGCGCAGCAGCGTGTACGGCTTCAGCGCCGTCCGCTCGGGCTCGAGGTAGTACGCCTTGTTGAACAGCACGGGGTCGACCTGCTCGGAGGGCACGAACTCCACGACGTCGATCTCGCGGCTGCTGGAGAGCGGCAGCTCGGAGAGGTCCTCGTCGGACAGGACCACCTGCTCGCCGTCCGCGGTCTCGTAGCCCTTGGCGATCTCGGGGTAGGGCACCTCCTCGCCGTCGACGCTGCAGACGCGCTTGTAGCGGATGCGCCCGCCGTCGGGCTCGTGCACCTGGTGGAACTTCACGTCGTTCGTGCCGGTGGCGGCGTAGACCTTGACCGGCACCGAGACGAGCCCGAAGGACACGGCGCCCTTCCAGATGGCCCTCACGACCGCCCCCTCCCCGGCGGGGGCCGGCACCGGGGCGGCTCGCCCGGCGCTCGTCCGCCTTCGCCGCCATGATCGACCGGTGCGCCCCATGCTCGCCACCCCCACGCGCACGCCCGGGTCGCTCCCCGGTGACGGGAGGACCTGGGCGTACGAGGTCAAGTGGGACGGCATGCGGCTGCTGGCCGACCTGAGCAGCGGTCGCACGCGCCTCGCCAGCCGCACCGAGCGCGACGTCACGGGCGCCTTCCCCGACCTCGCGGGCCTCGCTGCGACGGCGGACGGCGCCGGGGACGACCTGCTCCTGGACGGCGAGGTCGTCGCCCTCGACGCGCAGGGGCGGCCGTCCTTCGGCGTCCTCGCGCCCCGGCTCGGGCTCTCCGGCGCCCGCGCCGCGGCCGCCGCGCGCTCGGTGCCGGTGGTCTACGTCGTCTTCGACGTCCTCCGCACCGACGGCGAGAGCCTGCTCGAGGCTCCGCTGCGCGAGCGCCGCGCCGTGCTGGAGCCCCTCGTGGCGAGCTGGGGCGACCTCGACGTCGGCGGGGCCGCGCTGCAGCTCTCCCCCGTCTTCGACGACGGCGCCGACGTGCTCGCGGCCACCCGCGCGCAGGGGCTCGAGGGGGGCGTGGCCAAGCGGTGGGACTCGCGCTACCGACCCGGCGAGCGCAGCCCCGCGTGGGTGAAGGCGGCGCACCGCGCGGCGCGCACCGTCGTCGTCGGCGGCTGGCGGCCGCAGGAGGGCACGCGCGACCGCGTCGGAGCCCTGCTCGTGGGGGCGCCGGACGCCGACGGCCGGCTGGTCTACCTCGGGCGCGTCGGGAGCGGCATCGGCCCGCGGGCGGGCGCGCTGCTCGCGCCGCAGCTGGGCCTCCTGCAGCGCGAGTCCTCCCCCTTCGCGACCGAGGTCCCCGCCGTCGACGCCCGCGGCGCCGTCTGGGTGGAGCCCTCGCTGCGCGCCGAGGTGCGCTCGCTCGGCTCGACGACGGGCGGGCGCCTGCGGCATCCCGCGTACGTCGGCCTGCGCGAGGACGCGGAGGCCGACGTCGTGGACGCCGCGACGGCCGCGGCGGGCGCCGAGGAGCGCGGACCGGGGCGGTGGCGGCGGTGACCCCGAAGCACGAGGCGACCGAGCAGCTCGTCGACGTCGGAGGGCGCCGGCTGCGGCTCACCTCGCTCGAGAAGGTGCTGTACCCGGCCACGGGGACGACGAAGGCGGAGGTGCTCGACTACGTCGCGCGCGCCGCCGAGCCCCTGCTCCGCCAGCTCCGGGACCGCCCGGTGACCCGGGTCCGGTGGCCGCACGGCGTGGGCGACGAGTCCTTCTTCGAGAAGAACGCGCCGGCCGGCGCCCCGTCGTGGGTGCGCACGGCCCGCGTGCCGCTCCGCTCGTCCGACCGGCCGCGGGGCTCGTCCGACCGACGCGGCTCCTCCGACCAGCACGGCGACGGGGAGGCCCCGCCCGAGGTCGTCGTCTTCCCCCTGCTGGACGACGTCGCGGGGCTGGTGTGGGCCGCCAACCTCTCGGCGATCGAGCTGCACACGCCCCAGTGGCGCGTGCTGCCCGAGGAGGACGCCGCGGGCGCCGGCGGCCGGCACCCGGCGCGGACCGCCCACCCCGACCGCCTGGTCATCGACCTCGACCCCGGCCCCGGCACGGGGCTCGCCGAGTGCGCGGCGCTGGCGCACGTCGTCGCCGACCGGCTCGAGGCAGACGGCCTCGACCCGCGGCCGGTCACCAGCGGCAGCAAGGGCCTGCAGCTGTACGCCGCCGTCTCCGGGGAGCAGGACGCCGACGTCGTGCGCGACTACGTGCGACGCCTCGCCGAGGGGCTGGCTCGCGACCGGCCCCGCGAGGTCGTGGCGACCATGACGAAGGCCCGGCGGCAGGGGAAGGTCCTGCTGGACTGGTCGCAGAACACGTGGTCCAAGACGACGGTCACGCCGTACTCGCTGCGGGGTCGCGAGCAGCCCCGCGTGGCGGCGCCACGCACCTGGGACGAGCTGGACGACGGCCTCGCCCAGCTCTCCCCCGCGCAGGTCCTCGAGCGGCTCGAGGTCGACGGCGATCTGCTCGACGACGTCACCGGCCCCGGCCCGCGCCTGCCCGAGCGCTGACGGGCGCCAGCACCCGCACCCCGGCACCGACGGCTCCAGCACCGACGGCACTCGAGTTCCGGCGCTGCAGCGGCCGCGAGGCGACAGGCAGTGGCCCTCCGCGGCGTCACGCCAGGCACTGGAACTGCGGTGACGCGGGACGGACGAGACGTCTGCCGGTCGCCAGTCGGAGACCGGCGAGGGCCTCGGCGCCAGGTCGGAAGTGACCTGCGTGCGACTGTTGTCGTAATCTAGCTTATCGGCTAGACACGAGAGAGGCCGGACAGCGGGTCCGGTCAGCCCCAGAAGATGCTGGTGGGGTCGCGGTCGACCTCGGCGAGCAGCGCCTCGACGTCCCGCGAGGGCGCGAACGCGAACCGCTCGTCGTAGGGGTGGAAGCGCATGTGCCGGTCCCGCCAATACAGCGACCACTCGCCCCGGGTCTTGGTGTACCGCAGTCGGGCGATCGGGAAGCTGGTCCACTCCGGCCCGAACTGCTGCTCGTCGTAGGGCGCCCGTCGCTCCACGATCGTCAGGTGCCGCGGGGCGACCTCGCACTCGACCCGCATCTCGTGCCGCACGCGCTCGGGCACCCGGGCGGCGCACCAGCGCTTGACCCGGGCGACGTCCAGCTCGGGCAGCGTCGAGGCCTGCGCCCCGCCGGCCGAGGCGGCGCGGTCGTCGCTCACGCCGCCCCCGGGGTCGCGCCGAAGCGCTGCTGGGCGGCCTGCTTGCTGATCCCCAGCACGGCCCCGACGTCGGCCCAGGAGCTGCCCTGCTCGCGGGCCATCGCGACCGCCTGGCGCTCCAGCACGTCCAGCCCCGCGCGGGCGGCCGCGACGGCCTCGAGCGCAAACTGCCCCTGACCGGCCTCCAGCCGGGGCCCAATCGCCGCGTACGCCTGCGCACCGATGCTTGCCGCGCTCGAGCGCGCCAGTCCCACCACATCCGCCATACCGTCAAGAATTCTTGACGATGGGCTGGGAGTCAACCCCAGCCACGCCGTCGGCCTCCGACACCGGGTCACCGCGCACGGACCCGCCGGGGTCCGCCAGTGGTGTGGGTTCGCCCGCGAGACTGGGACCCGTGCCCTCCCCCGCGCCACGCCAGCCCCCGCTCTGGAAGCCCGCGCCGTCACGGGCTCCTCGAGCACCCGAGGTGGCCCCGACCCCGCGCTCAGGCGCGCAGGCCAGGCGCCGCGACGAGACCTCCGGCGGCCCACCGAGCCAGGCTCCGCACGCCTTGGACCTGGCCGATCATGTCCGTCGTGAGTGGGACATCGTCATGACCCGCGACGAGCGCTGGGTACGAGTGAGCACCGCCATCACCGACCCCGACGAGGTCCGCCGCCAGCTCGAGATGTACCGCCTGAGCAACCACTCGGTCACTTTCCACGTCATCGAGCGCACGACGACCCTGCACGAGCAGCTCGTCGACGAGGACGCCGTCCCCCACCCCTGACCGCCGCTCGCTCGACCCCCGGGCCACGTCGCCCGCAGCAGCGCGGGCAGTCCCACATCCGATCGCCTACTGGGATGGCGTCGGAGGTGGGGCGAGGACGACGTGGCCCTCCGAGACGTCGGGTGCTGTGCCCGCCACGACGAGGCAGGCGCGCTCCCACGGTCGCTGCTGATCGACGAAGGCGAGCTCCTCGGCCATCCACTCGAACCAGAAGGCCGTCGACTCCTCGACATCACCGTTGACGCCCTCGGCGATGTCGCGGGCGATGCCACGACGCTCTGCCTCCGCGAAGTCGGACTGCACCCACACCACCGCGTCCAACAGACCCTCCAGCTCGCGCCGGCCGGCCCCGACTCCCTCGACGACGACCAGGTCGAGTCCCGCGGGCACCGCGACGGCGCCTGGCCGCTCGCGCGCGACCCAGCCCGGTGGGCGGTAACTCACCGCCTCTCCCCGCCGCACGGGCTCCAGCACCCCGCCAGCCAGCAGGTCCGTCCAGTCGAAGAACGAGTGGTGCCAGGCCACGTCATCGGTGTGCACGACCGCCGACGCCGGGACCGCGCGGTGGAGTTGCTCGGCGAGCGTGGACTTCCCGCTGGCGCCGCGACCGTCGACCGCCACCACCCGGGGTCGACCGGTCGGCGTCCCCGCCACCTGCTCCAGCACGTCCAGCAGCTCAGCCAGCGGCGCCGTACGCCACGGGCCCGCGGGCGGTTCTCCAGCCGGCAACGACATCACTACGCCACCATGCCCGACAAGACCATCCCGCAGACGATCGCTGGCCGGTCAGCGTCCCGCTGACGATCCCCGTGCGGGCGGCTGCGCCGGCGCCGCCGAGCGGGCGACGCCTGCCGCGACGGGTACACCCGGCCGCCGAAGCATCCGATGACTGAGGGGGCAGCAGATGAGGCCGGGCAAGTCGAGCCAGGGGAGTCGGGCCGGGCGAGTGCGACGAGGTCGAGGAGCGGGCGTGGACAGGCAGCCGTTGGTCAGCATCGAGCACCGCACTCCTGTGCCACCGCGCCCCAGGTCGTCGACCTCGGCGCGAACGCCCGGGACGGCGGGCCAGGGGGACCCCTCGCGGCTGCACCGGGACAT
Source organism: uncultured Pseudokineococcus sp. (assembly GCF_947495735.1). Lineage (GTDB taxonomy): Bacteria > Actinomycetota > Actinomycetes > Actinomycetales > Quadrisphaeraceae > Pseudokineococcus. The sequence goes on along the minus strand of NZ_CANMAA010000012.1, from coordinate 4,100 downwards.
GGCGCGGGCGGTGCTGCACAACACCGCGGCCCTGATGTGCATCCTGGACGTCGAGGGTCGCTTCGTGCTCTTCAACGCCGCCTGCGAGGAGCTGACCGGCTTCACCCAGGAGGAGATGGTCGGACAGGCCATCTGGCAGACCGTCGTCGTGCCCGAAGACCGCGAGCTCGCCCGGGCCGGTGTGGCCATGGGCGTCGCCAGCGGCCGCAGCTCCGTGGCCGAGGGCGACTGGCTGGACCGCCACGGCGGCCGCCACCGGCTGCGCTGGCACAACACCGTCCTGCTCGACGAGGACGGCCACCCGGACCGGATGGCGTGCGTGGGCGTCGACGTCACCGAGCAGCGACGGGCCGAAGCGCAGCTGCGCGAGCTCGCCAGCACCGACGCCCTGACCGGGCTGCTCAACCGCCGGTCCCTGTTCGAGGCCCTGACGTCGCTGCTGGACCCCTCGGCTGCCGGCTGCGGGGTGCTCTACTGCGACCTCGACGGGTTTAAGGGTGTCAACGACGCCCAGGGGCACGCCGCCGGCGACGCCCTGCTGGGGCGGGTCGCCGAGCGACTGCGGCGCGCGGTGCGCCCCGGAGACGTCGTGGCACGGGTCGGCGGTGACGAGTTCGTCGTGCTCTGCCCCGGCGAAAGCCCGGGACCGGTGCTCCACGAGCTGGCCGAACGACTGCGCGAGGTCGTGAGGGTCCCGTTCGAGCTGCCCTCGGGCGTGGCCCGCATCGACGTCAGCATCGGCACCACCACCGCACCGCCGGGCTCGGCCCCCGATGAGGTGATGGCTGTCGCCGACACCGGGATGTACGAGGTCAAGCAGGCACGTCGCCGCTGAGGAGGTGGCGCGCGTCCTGCCCACGGCGACAGGAACGAGCAGGACAGGGGCCGCCGTGACGCGACGCAGGTGACCACCGCCCGACGACGCAGCTGCAGGGCGCCGCGTCGACGCCACCACTCCCCCACCGCCGTCCCGCTCGGAAATCGCCAGCCGGTGCGCAGTCCTGGTACGTCGACGACCTCAAGCTTGCGAAGTCACGGGGACTGCTGCACGAGTGGGTGACAGCCAGTCCGTGGCGCGAGAACGGGCGTCCCAGCAGTCGATCCCCTACTGGCCCGTTCCGCTGGCCACTCGTCGGGCGGAACCAGACTGCCGTTCGCCAACGCTGTCGACTCCTGGTGTCGCGTCACGTAGAGCGGGATGCTGTCGCCGTGCTGGAAGACGTCGTGAGGTGGGCCGCGGCCGAGGCCGAGCACGCGGCCGAGCTCTTCGCGAGGGACGGCGTCCTCGAGGCGCGGCACGCGGAGGAGTTCGACCTCGGCACGGGCGACGACCGGGAGGACTTCAAGCGGCTGGCGGAGGCCGCCCGTGACGGCGTCGCCCCCGGCGGGGTGCTCTGGCGGGAGCAGACGGTTCTGGTCAGGGCCCGGCTGCCGTGGGTCGTGGCCTGGCCGGTGGCGGATCTCGAGGCAGCAGTCCTCGACCGGCTCTTCGACGCTGCCGGCGAGGTCGACCCGGCCGGGCGGGAGACGCCCAGCATCGCCGTCGTGGACCGGGGCATGGTCCGGGACCTGGTGGCCGAGGTCACCGCCCGGTACGCGGTGCCGGTGCCTCCGCGGCTCGAGGGCTGTGCCCTGGTCCTGGCCCAGATCAGGTTCACGGACGAGGACGTCGACACGTGGCTGTTCGCGGCACCCGACCGCGAGGGCTCGCCGTGGCCGTCGTGAGCCGCGCGGCTCGCGTGCTCAGCGTGATCGCCGGTGCCCTGGTGGTGCTCGGCGTCGCCGTGGTGGCCACCGCGCCGCCGCAGAGCTTCGGCTGGTTCGCGTACGCGCCACTCGCCAGCGAGGCCTACGACAGTCCCGCGCTGCCCGTGGTCCTCGGAGGTCGCCAGCTACTGGGTCTTGCCGCTCTCGTCGCCGGGCTCGTGCTCGCCGGCGTATCCCTCGGCCTCCGACTCGGACGTAGCCGCAGGCCCTGACGCTGTACCCCTGGCCATCCCGCAGGCGATCGTCATCCGACACACCTTCCGGTGACGCCTGCCGCGCTAGGCCGCGTCGATGACCCGGCACGGCGCGATGGGGCCCTGGGCGACGTCGAAGTTGACCGCCGCGGTCACGCCGTCGGGCAGGGGCACCACCGCGGCCGACAGCACGAAGGTGTCGCCTGGGCCGACGGAGTTGGGCGGGATGGTCACCTCGAAGCGCTCTGCGCTGACGCCCAGGGTCAGGCCAGGGGTGTCCACGACGTCGTACCGGCCGGGTGCGCAGGCCTTGCCCTCGGGCAGGTAGGTGACGTCCGCGGTAATGCCGTGCTCGAGCAGCGCCTGCTCCAGGCCGTCGGCGCCCTCGAGTCGGTTGACCTCGACGGTGACCTCGCCGTTGATGCGCTGGGAGACCGCGTAGACCGGCGTGGGCAGGTTGGTCGTCACGGTCACAGCGACGGCGGCAGCAGCGGCGACCGCCGCGGCGCTGGGCAGGTACCAGCGCCGCCGGCGGTGGGCCGCGGGACTGGTCGGCGGCACCACGTGCTGCTGCCGTGCGTCTGCGTTGCGCTGGACCTCCGACTTCAGGTCGGCCAGGAGGGCCGTCTCGAAGGCGTCGAGGTCGGGGTCGGTGGGGGGCTGGGCGTTCACAGGGTCACCTCGTGGAGGTCGGAGGGGAGGTCGTGGGTGAGTGCGCGGCGGGCGCGGTGGTAGCGCACGCGCGCGGCGCCGGGGGTGATGCCGAGGACGGCTGCGGCGTCGGTGACCGCGAGGCCGTCGACGGCGACGAGCTCGACGACGTTGCGCAGCGGGTCGGGCAGCTGGGCGATCGAGGCCAGCAAGGCTCGTGCCCCCGCCTCGGCGTCGACGCGTTGGACGATCCGGTCGACGCCGTCGTCGTCCAGGAGCCGGCGCCCCTGCAGTCGTCGGACGGTGTCGCTCTCGCGTGCACCTGCCCGCCAGTGGTCGGCCAGGACCCGGCGGGCGACCCCGGTCAGCCAGGCGCGTGGGGGGCCCAGCTCTCGCCGGTAGGACTCGGCGGATCGGATGACGGCCACGAAGACGTCGGCGGTGAGGTCAGCGATGACGAAGGGGTCGCTCACTCGGCGGGCGAGGTAGGAGCGCACGAAGGGCAGGTGCTCGCGGTAGAAGGTCTCGAAGTCCTCTGGCTGCGTCGCGACCGCCTGCACCGCGGGTTCTTCGCCGTTCCGTGGCATCACCATGCCCACACTTCCCCGAGACGACCGCCGGCGTTACAACCCCGCCAGCTCGGCCCCTCGGTCGGTCGCGACCGCTACTCCCCCGAGGCCAGCCATGGTCGTCCCACATCACGATCGTCAGCTGGGACCAGCTAGCCCCTTGGGGCTCGCTTCAGTCACTCACTCGGACTGGACGCTTGTTCCCTCAACGCGACGGAAGAGCCGCAGCAGGCCCACGATGAGAAAGACGGCACCGATCAGTCCGGGGACGAAGCGGACGTTGAGCTCGAGGTCATCGCCGACGTAGAGGTAGTGATCCAGCGAAGACAGCGCTAGCAGCACGACGCCGATAATCGAAGGCACCCTTCCCGACCGAACCGCCTGCCGTGCCATGCGTCACCCTCCTATAAGACCGAGCTCACGCGGGCGCCCGGTCCTGATCTTGGTCGTCACGGCGGCCGTCGACAGCCGCGCCGCGAGACCACTGCCCGGCCGACTGTGCCACCCGGCCGGTCGATCCGGTCCGCGTTGACGTAGGCGACACTCGACTGCCGGTCATCCCGCAAACGATCGCTGGCCCGTCCTGTCGAGGCGCGGTCAGGCGCACGCGCTCCGGCTCCTTGCTGCTTGACCTGGAGTGCGCTCCAGGTCTTAGCGTCGCGCCGTGGCCGACGTCGAGCACCCGAGCGAGAACGTCGTGCCCATCGCCGAGGTCGTCGCCAGCACCGGCCTGTCCGCCGACGCCCTGCGGTACTACGAGCGCAGCGGCCTCCTGCCCGCCATCGCCCGCACCACCGGTGGCCAGCGCCGCTACACCCCCAGAGACCTCGAGCGCATCACCTTGTCTCGTACCGGGTCTGATGGAGGCTCTCATCGCACGGGAGGATGAGAGTCATGGCAGCACCGAGGAAGTACCCGG
>NZ_CANMAA010000011.1 GCF_947495735.1 uncultured Pseudokineococcus sp. | reverse complement strand
TGTCCATCACGGCAGTGAACCTGACCATCGCCGTCCCCTGGTGGCTTCGGCTGTTGCGACCACCGCGAGGATCCGGGGATCGCTGGCTGGACAGCGTCCCGCTGTCGATCGGATGTGGGACGGCCGCGGGGGGCGCTGGGGCGCCGGCTTCGCGCGGCCGCGACGGTGCCGCCAGGCGGTCGGCTATCGGACAACCTCAAACGGGTCGATTGTGCGGTGCAGGGGCTGCCGCTTGCACGCGGTTGCAGCATGCTCGCCAGGGTGTCGATGTCGGATGATCCGCCTCGTCGCCCCCGGGAGGAGATGTCGATGGCGAAGCCCGAGACTGTCTGGCGGTTCATCACTGCTGCGGTGGTCGTGATCGTTGTGGTGCTTTGGCTTCTCGGCGTCGTCGACTGGGGAGTCGTCCTGGCGGTCTGCCTCTTGGGCGCGGTAGGCATCCTCACGACGGCCGTCGAAGGCCGCAGACGTCGAGAGCCGCCGCGGCCGCCGAACCCCTAACGAGCGAGTGTGACGCTGTCCGGCCAGCGATGGGCAGCGAGACTACGGGTGGTGGCCCCCCGGGGGAAGACGGCCGCGCCGAATGCCGGACTCGAACCGGCTCGCCCCGTGAGGGTTACTCCACCGCGATGGGTTTGAGCGCCTGCGTTCCCATAGGCCCTTGACGACGCGGCCGTCGATCCAAGGTTCGCCTGCTACCCGTCGTCGAGCAAGGCCCTTCCGGTCTGGCCGTCCCAGTCGCCGATCGACAGCGGGACGCTGTCCGACCAGCGATCGTCTGCGGGAGGGCCGCCATCCCGTCCCTCCCGTTCTGCAGTTGCACGGAGGCCCGTAGCCGGCGGCTCAGCTGAGTCGCCTTCGGCTGGTGAGGGCGAGAAGCAGCAGGAAGGTGCTGACGGCGGTCAGGAGCGCGAAGCCGCCGCGGGCGCCGGTCGTGTCGATGAGGACGCCGGCCAGCGCTCCTGCTGCGGCGCTGCCGGCGGCGCTGGCGGAGTTGGCCCACGTCAGCGCTTGGGTCAGGACCGCCCGGGCCAAGCCGGCTTCGGTCAGGACGGTCAGTTGCACGATGATCACGGGCACCAGGACGCTGGTCAGGGCGATGCAGGCGCCCAGGATGACCAGGCGCGCCACCAAGGGTGCGTCGTGGGCGTCGAGGCCACTGACGACGGCCGCGCCGGCACAGCCAAGGGCCATGACCGCGGCAGCGCAGCAGAGCTGGACGACGGGCGGCGCTTGCCAGCGTCGCAGGCCGTACGCCCAGGCCCCGACCAGGCCCGCTGCGCTGGAGACCCCGATCAAGCCCGTGGCCATCGCTGCGCTGCCCTGCTCGGTAGCCCAGGCGGTCATCGACAACGTCACCGCACCGAAGTGCAGCCCCAGCACCCCGGTGAGGGTGACCAGCAGCGCGAAACGAGCACTGCGCAGACCGTGACCGGCGGCGGCCTCACTACTCCGGGGACTCCTGGTGCTCGAGCTGGTGATCAGCGTCGCCACGGGGGGTGCGGTGCGGGGCTGGAGCGCGAGCGCAGAGCCGCCGATGACGACCACGACGGCCGCACCTGCCGTGCCGGCCCACGCGGGCCCGGTAGTCGCGGCCACGCTGACCAGGACCGGGCCGAGGAGGAAGGCGACCGCGTTGGCCAGGGACTCCAAGGCGAAGGCGCGCGGCAGCCACCCGCGTCGGTCGCCCAGCAGGGCAGCCCACCTGGCCGTGGACAGCGCCCCGAGCTGGGGCGTGCTGGCGCCGGCGACCGCGCCGGCCAAGACAACGACGACGACGGGCGACCCCGCCAGCACGGCGGCCACCGTCGCCACCACGGTTGCGGCGTGGACGGTGAGCATCCAGGGCAGGACGCGGGTCTGGCCCCACCGGTCGATCAGTCGCGCGACCTGCGGGCCGACCAAGGCCTCAGCGGCGGCGAAGGCGCCGACGACGAGGCCGGCGACGGCGAAGGAGCCACCCGACCCGGTGATGAGCCAGATCAAGCCCAGGCCGGTGGCGGCCACACCGACCCGACCGCTGTTCGCGGCGAAGAAGAACCCGGCTGCACCGGGCAGGGCCAACAGCGCGCGGTAGGAGCCGTCGCCCCGCACGGCAGGCGATGAAGCGGAGTCAGAGCTCGGGGATGTCGTCGACACGGGCGGAGGCCTCTCGCGGCCCTGCCGGACGTGAAGGTCCCCGTGCGCCTGAGGGCGGTGGGTCTCACGTCAGGAGTCATCGCCGCGACGGGCGCTGACGACGCAGCGGACGGCGCGCAGGCTCCCTGGCCGGGCGGTCTCGATGCGGCCAGGCAGACACCTGACGCCATCGAGCATGGCACCTCACCCAGAGCAGTGGAAGCGACCTGCCACCCAGCGTGCCCACGTCCCCGACGTCGCTGCTCCGGTTGACGATCGTCAGCGGGACGCTGACCGGACGACGATCGACAGCGCGACGGCGTTGCGGGTGGTCGGCGGTCAGGGGCAAGGGCGGGTCACGCCCGTGCGACTCGCCAAAGTCGACCTTGTCCTGCGCACGCGTTCGGCACCGAGAGCTCGGTGCTCGGAGAGACCCAGGCGCCCTTCAGTTGCACGGTCGTGCCGACCTCGAGGAGGGCGGAGTCGAGATTGGAAGCTCCGAGGTCGAAGACGGGCACGTAGATCGCGCCGGCGTTCTCCTCGTTCGCGCGGATGACGAGGCAGCCGTCGAGACCTTCGAGGGTGCCGGTGAGGGTGGGGTTGTCCCCGGTGAGGCCCAGACCCTCGGGCTCCCAGGTCGACACCGCGAGGCCGTCGTCTCGTCGTGGCACCTCGGGCGTGGCGCTTCCGCGGCCGGCGAGTAGTCCTAGGCCTACGACCACGGCCAAGCATGCGAGTGCTTCGACTACGGCGATCTGCCAGGCGCGTCGTCGTCCGATGGCACGGTCCACGGCGTCTATGACGCTTCCCTCCTCGACTTGCGTTGACAGTCGCTCCACGTGCTCGACGGAGGCGGTGGCCGCCGTTGCGACATCTACTGGCGAGGGCCTATGACCGTAGGTCATGGGCGCCGGCCACGGTTGATCCTTACAGGTTCGCGTTCGCTGGGTGGTGCTTCGCGGCTGGCGTGCGCTCAAGGTGAGGCGGGGTTTCGCGCACGCTGGTCGGCAGTGCAAGGCCGTGCCGCCGGTGTGGCCGTCTCGGCCAGCGATCCCGAGCGGGACGGCTGGGCAAGCGTCGGTGCGGTGCTCGAGCGGCCGGCGGGTGCCGGTAGCCCTCGTGGAGCGGCGCGCGGCGGGTGACCCGGACCCGGCACGAGCGGGCCAGCGCCCGCGGCGCCACGCGATGGGGGAGGGGAACGAGCGATAAGACCACCGGGTGCCGGTGGATCAGGATGGCTGCGACAAGCCCCCGTGCACGCCACTCATCTAGAGTTGCGAAGTGACGGGAACGCTGCTGACCTCGCTTCGGCTTCGTGTACTCGATGAGGCAGAGCCGTTGGCTGGCCTCTTAAGGGTGTGCTTGATGCTGGGGGCCGAGACGGGGTCCGCGAGTCTGCGTGATTGGGCGCGGCGTGAACTCAACGGCTACGGCGACGATGATGTGGCGCCGGAGTACCGGAGATTCAGCAACGTTCCCATGTCGATGGACTCGATCTCCGGGAACACGTGGGCAACCGGGCAGGTGGTCACTCGTTTCCAGGTGCCTGGCCAGGTGAGGGAGTACCTGCCGGAGGAGCTGATCCTTCGGCAGCCCGTTGAGTCACTCGAAGCCATGATGGGCCAGGACTCAGTCTCCTTTACGACGCCAGCCATGGGGTACGCCATGAATCTTTGGAATCGCCAGCTGGGCCCATATCAGAGCGTCGTAAACTTGTCTTACCGCGTGTCGGGCACGAATCTGGCTGGGGTGATCGGGCAGATTCGCACTAAACTAGTCGACGTCGTGGCTGATCTTACTGCGTCTACGCCTCTTGAAGAGTTGCCGAGCAAGACGAGCGTCGACGACGCCTTCCGGGCGCGGGTGACTGGTAGCACTAACACGTATACAACGACTATCAACAATCCGAGTGGCCCAACGGCCATCGGTGAGGGGGCCCAGGCTTCGTCTGGGAGCAGTCTCGCCGAAGTGCTCGAATTGCTGGAGCAAGCGTCCGCTGAGGCCGGCTCTGCTCCGCCGGATCTCGCCGAGGACGTCGTGGCTGCTGTCCGCGAGCTGCGCGAAGCGCTATTGCAGAAGCACCCACAGGGTGCGGAGGTACTTAGCAGGGCCGGCAAGTTGCGTGCGCTGGCGGAGCGAGCTGGCGTCGGGGCCCTATCCACCTCAGTCGGCGGCGTGGTGGGCGCGGTCACTGAAATGGCACTCGCCGGAGCCTTCGGCTGACCGCGACCGGCCTCGTGACCAGTCCGCCGATAATCCAAATTATGACATAATGCCTGGTGAGCGGGGTGCCTACGTCAGGCAGCGACCAGGTGGCACCTGTCCTGCCTCAGGTCACAGGTCCCCTAGTCGCGACGCCCAGTATGAATGGGCGGGACGCTCTTTATAGCCTGCATCGCCTTGCAGATGGTAACTATCGAACTCGTGGTACCACTCATGGCCTTCCGCATCGAGGAACCACATGCACGTTAAGGGGGCTCCGCTCACCCGCCTTAGCGCGTAAGAGACGTCGGAGCCTTCCTTGGCCTGGCCGGGACGGATGAAGGCCCAAGAACCGCCGGCTCCGCGCCCGTACGCCTTGGATGGATAGCGTGCCGCAACGTCAATGTTCCGGAACGCCTCGTCCCCGCGGTTCGTCAACTGCACGTGGAAAGCAACCCCGTCGGCGGTCTCGCCTACTACTTTGCTGTCCAGCACGAGCGTCTTCGCTCGCATCAGCAGTGGAGCCCTACGCTCCCGCTCGCGGCGCTCTAAAAGGTCTACGACTTGTTGCCAAGCGAAGAGTGCCGCCGCCGCGGCGATGCCCGTTTGCACCCAAGAGGGAACGTTTCCCCAATCCCAGGACCGAAGTGGGCGATAGTCCGCTGCCCAGCCAAAAGTCGCCACCGCGGCCCACGCTAGGGTAAGTGCAAAAAGAGGCACCCAGTTGCGAGGAGGTGTGTTTCTTCGCACGACGCCGCCAACGCGCCGAATAGCGCGCCGGCCTAAGGTCAGTACGTTGTTCAAGTAATCTCAACACCAATCATCTTAGCGCGGCAACGCGCCTGCAGTCATTGGCGATGCCAGTCTCGATGTGTCATCGCTAGATGTGGTTTTGGTTGCCACCCTTGTGTTTCGGCCACCCTTCGAGTCCTCCTGCGTTAAAGATATCGCCCGCTGGAGTCGCGCGGTCACCATAAGCGGCATTATGTTGTCGACTGCGGCGGCCGGTGGGGCGCTTGCGCCTGCGACGACGGCCGACCCGAGGCAGGCCAGGCCGCGGTCGCGCCCGCGGCCGGTCTTGCTGCATCTGCTTCAAGATCCGCCTCTGTCTCAAAACCAGAGTCTTTTTACGTTGGCGTAGGTGCCGTTGTCCCCCGCGTCAACTCGGCGCACTAGTAGCTGCCACAGCCGGGGCGCGCCGGGGCTTATGTGTACTTCGCCCAGGCCATTGGCCACGATCGGATCGTCAAAGTTGGGCCCACTGGCGCACTCCCAACGCGACGCATAGCCCTCCACCGTGCTTATGGATCCGGTAGCTGCCCAGCAGTACCAGGAGTCGCGTGGGTTGCCGGGTTCCTCTAGTTCTAGAGCCCAGGCGGCCGCTGCCTCGCGGTCCTCAACTAAAACGCCTTCGCTCAACGCGGGTGCTGGATCTTGGACGTCCAACTGTATGACGCCGGACTGGTACGGTGCGATGAGGCAGTACACTATGTCGCCCGTGTCGGTGGCAGGAAAGCATGGGTCGTATATGTAGTCAGCGAAGCATCGCTGCGCCTCTGGATTTGCCGTGTGGTTACTTACCGCTAGGCAGGATGATGCACTGTGCACCTCGTCTATGGAGTACGGCTTGGCCAGTGCGCCATCAGGTGCTACTGGATTGGCGGTTATTAACTCGGTCTCCGTCGTTTCAGCTGGCCAGATCTGGTCCAGTACGTACTGTGTGCCGGCCTCGAGTACTGGCGCGGTGACCTGCGAGAGGATATAGACGACCACGCTGCCGACGCCTAAGGCCTTGATAGCTCTCTTGCGCCTTGACGGAATAGTGGGCCAAATGGAAGTCTGGCCATGTGTGGCCAGCGACTTGGCCGCATCCCCCTCGAAGGGAACTATCTCTATTCGTCTGGAGCGAAGTCTCGGTCGCCGCCAACGCATATGAGACAACCTTTCCCCGGGTGGCTCGCTCCTGCTGACAGCAGGATCCGCCTGTTGCGCGGTCGCATCAAGGTCCTTGGCTGAAGAGTTCGGCAGTTGCTGCCCGCGGTCCTGCCGCTGGCACCCGCCAGGACGCTGCTCGAGCGGCTCCCCGATGCCCTCGCCGAGGTGCTGGGCGCCCACCATGTGCCTCCCGGCGTCGTCGAAGCCGAGCACTCCGCCATGTCTCCGGCGCGTCTGGCGCCGACGGCCAACCGCAGCGTCGTCGGCGTCGTGACCGAGCTGGCCTACCTCGCCGGCCCGGGCACAACCGGCCAGCAGGAGTTGCTGGACCTGTCGCTGCAGTTGGCCACCGCACCCCTGGGGCCGCTGTTCCAGCGCCACGTCAGCCCGGACCGGGAGCTTGCCGCGCTGGTCGCCGCCCGCTCCTGCTGACGCGTACCGCCGGGCTCGGTGGCGTCCTCGAGTGAGCGGCGTTCAGGAATGGAGGGCGGCGTTCTCGTCGACGAGGACCTCGTGCAGGGTCGTCGTGCGCTCGATGACGTGGAAGGTGACCGAGCTGTTGCTCAGGCGGTACATCTCGAGCTGGCGGCGGACCTCCTCGGGGTCGGTGATGGCGGTGCTCACGCGAACCCAGCGCTCGTCGCGGGTCATGACGATGTCCCACTCGCGGTGGACGCGGTCGGCAAGATCCAGGGCGTGCGGAGCCTGGCTCGGTGGGCCGCCAGAGGTTTCGTCGCGGCGCCTGGCCTGCGCGCTTGGCCGCGGGGTCGGGGCCACCTCAGGTGCTCGAGGAGCCCGTGATGTCGCGGGCTCCCAGAGCGGGGGCTGGCGTGGCGCGGGGGAGGGCACGGGGCCCAGTCTCGCGGGCGGACCCAACCCACTGGCGGACCCCGGCGGGTCCGTGCGCGGTGACCCGGTGTCCGAGGCGGACGGCGTGGCTGGGGTTGACTCCCAGCCCATCGTCAAGAACCCTTGACGGTATGGCTGACGTGGTGGGGCTGGCGAGGTCGAGCGCGGCGAGCATCGGTGCGCAGGCGTACGCGGCGATCGGGCTCCGGCTGGAGGCCGGCCAGGGGCAGTTCGCGCTCGAGGCCGTCGCTGCCGCCCGCACGGGCCTGGACGTGCTGGAGCGCCAGGCCGTCGCGATGGCCCGCGAGCAGGGCAGCTCCTGGACCGACGTCGGGGCCGCGCTGGGGATCAGCAAGCAGGCCGCCCAGCAGCGCTTCGGGACACCGTGAGCGGTACCGACCCGACCTCGCCCACCGGTGGGGCGCAAGCCTCGACGCTGCCCGAGCTGGACGTCGCCCGGGTCAAGCGCTGGTGCGCCGCCCGGGTGCCCGAGCGCGTGCGGCACGAGATGCGGGTCGAGTGCGAGGTCGCCCCGCGGCACCTGACGATCGTGGAGCGACGGGCGCCCTACGACGAGCAGCAGTTCGGGCCCGAGTGGACCAGCTTCCCGATCGCCCGGCTGCGGTACACCAAGACCAGGGGCACCTGGTCGCTGTACTGGCGCGACCGGCACATGCGCTTCCACGCCTACGACGAGCAGTTCGCGTTCGCGCCCTCCCCGGACGTCGAGGCGCTGCTCGCCGAGGTCGACCGCGACCCCACCAGCATCTTCTGGGGCTGACCGGATCCGCTGTCCGGCCCCTCTCGGTGTCTAGCCGATAAGCTAGACTATGACATAAGGGCTGGTCAGACCCGATGCGCGGGCCTCTCCCCCGCCGTGCGGCGCCGTCGGTGCCTGGTCGGGTCGCCTGCCGTCGAGGTGGTCCCCGAGCCGGCGCGGGGCCAGGTAGACGCCGAGAGCCACCATTGTGGGAGCGATAACGCTGGCCGTCGTCGTGACGATGGCGACGACCCATGGCCCAAGGCCGAAGTCTTGGCTGCCGATGATCCACGGCGGCTCGGCTAGGGCGACGAGCGCGGCGCCACCGGCGCTCAAGGCGATGGCCGGTGACCTGCGCCGTGGGCCACAGCGCGGGCCACGGCGCGCGCCAGGTCTGCGGCGACAGGCCTCCACGGGGCACGGCAAGCGATCTCGCCATCTTGCGCCGAGTCGTACCACTTCCTGGCACGCTGCGGCCACAGCGGGTGAGGGCGTGGGGGGCAAACGATGGCGGGATCGAATGAGCTGCCGGGCCGACGGGGCGTCGAGCGCCACGACGGGCGCAGTAGCGACAGTGGACGTGTGCAGCCCTCGCAGGCGAGCACCCCACGGACCTTTGTGCCAAGCAAGCTCGGCTTCGAGGAGGGCGTCACGGACGAGAAGGGCTTTGACCTGCTGCCGGAACGGGTGCAGATAAAACTCTGGCCCGATGACGACGACTCGGCCCTGAAGATTTGGTGGGCCGACCGCCGCCGCGCCGGAGTCTTGCGTAGAGAGCAAGTCGGCGTGGCCACCAAGGAGGATCAGGGCTGGCGCGTCTGGGTCGTCCCTCTGCTTCCTGACAGCCACATCTACAGCGAGCGGGAGATGGCGGCCCCGCACCGACCCGCTGGAACGGGCGGTCGAGGTCCGAGGCTCACCGCGGCCCCGCTGCGGAAGGCGCCCTGGGACGGGCGCTGGCCGAACGACTTTGCTGGCTTTCTCGGCAACCTGCCCACGAAGGCTCAAGAGATGCTGAGTGCCGGCTTCGGGCACAACACGGTCAGGCCCGAGTACGTCTGGTCCTACCGTCGCGATCGTCACCCTGAGGGGGATTACGAGCAGCTCGATGCGTTCTGCGTGATGGTGGACCCGCACCAAGCCGTTTTTGTTCATGGGGTTCGACAGGTCCCCATGGGCATGGAAGACCCCTTCGCGCCCGGCCCCGCTAAATGGGTGATGTCCTTCTACAGCGCCAAGCGCGCACCCAAGCCTGGCTCGGGCGTTCAGGTCGCCTAGCCTCGATGCATCACGACTTGCTGAATTCCTGCTTATCGACGGATCCAGTCGCCTAGGCGCTGATTCTCACTCGGGCCAGGGCTCTCATCGGCAGTGGACTCGGGCGGTAGTGCCGTTGGCGGCAACGGCCCGCCATGCTTTCAGCCGACAACTTAGGTTATGACAGAGTTAATGCTCAAGACGGCCCTGCTCTCTCCCTGCTTGTTGGAGGTGCGACTCGACCGGTCTGGCGCTGCCTGCCGCGACGAGCTTGGCCTGCAGCCGGTGATTTCATCGCGGCGTGGTGGTCGCGGGTGGCGGAGCGAGCGGGGTGGTGGTCTTCGGTGCCCGAGGCGGCGTTCTACGTCGAGGCCGCAGTCTGGCTGGGGTCGCTGTCAGCGAGAAGCCGACTACGCCGGCGGCCAGGGTGAGTCCGAGCGTGCGGGCTTCGGCGTCGGTGATGCCGTCCGGCAGCGCCACGGCGAGACAGACCCACCACGCGGCGTTCAGGGTGACGGCGACGCCGCGCCAGCGCTGCAGGCGTGCGCTGAGCACGCCCGCCACCAGGCCCAGCCCGAGAGCGAGCGAAGCGGCGAGCACCCGGTCAGAGTAGCGATGGCTCAGGTCTACGCCGGGCGGTCGCCAGGGCCATCACCGGGGCCGTCTCGGGGTACGCGGATGACGTCGGGCGCGCCCCAGGGGGCCGGCCGATGTCGGTGTCAACAGTTGACACGGTGTCATCGCCACCATTGACGCCAGCTGACGTCCCCGGAGGACTGGGTCGTCAGCCAGGGCGCGCGTCGGCGGTGACGACGAAGTGCCCGCCTCCGGCGGGAGGCGGGCACCTCGAGGTGCTCGCGGCGGTCTGGCTGCTTCAGACGGCGACGGTGCCCTGGTAGCCCTTGGGTGAGATGCCGAACCGGTTGTCGGAGTCGGAGTCGCTCACGTGGAAGACGAGCAGGACGATCCACCCGATGATCGGGATGAGCGCGATCAGGATCCACCACCCGGTGCGGTCGATGTCGTGCAGCCGGCGGACGGTGACGGCCAGCGACGGCAGCAGCAGCGCCAGGGTCAGCGCGAGGGAGATCGGGGCGGGGTCCTCCATGCGCCCGCCGAAGATGGCGATGTCGACGCCGGTGGCCACGATGTTCACGATGACGGTGAACAGGTAGAACCACCAGAACTCCGAGTGGCGCGCTCTCCCGGTACTTCTTGAGCACCGTCTTGACGGACTGGGCGAACGACATGGGACCCTTTCTGGGTGTGGGCGTGACCCGGTGACGGTAGGAGACGTGCGCCAACGCCCAGGCGTCCTCGGCGATGTCGAGTCCGAACGGTGATCAGGCTTCACCCAGGTGAGGCGCTTCGTCTCGCCACGGCTCAGGTGCCCGCCGCGGCCCACCAGCGGTAGTCGTCGGCGTCGATGAGGGCGACGGATCGGACTCCTCGGCGGGCAGACGGCGCTGACACGACCCGGCCTCGGGGAAGGACGCCCCGTCCCCGCCGCCGCCCCGGGACGTGGGGCGGGGTCGGCAGGTGGGTGCCGGCAGGCCCGGCCCGGCGGGCGGGAGCAAGGGGGCGGGGACTAGACACGAGCTGTGACGACCGGACCAGGACCCGCTCGAGCCCGGCCCTTCCCGCGCAGCCGTGCCGGGACCGCCGACGTGGTGGCCGCCCAGCGCGCCCACCTGCAGCAGATGCGCGACGCGGGCGGGCTCGACCTGCCGCTGCCCGCGGGCGGGCGGACGGCGCAGCGGTGGGCGGCGCTCGCGGACTGGGGCGGGGAGGACCTCGTCCTCGCGCGGCTGGCCGAGGGCCACACCGACGCGGTGGCGGTGCTCGCCGAGGCCGGGTCCCCGGCCCCCGAGGGCGCGCTGCTGGGCGTGTGGGCCTCGGCCAGCGAGGGGACGGGTCTGCGCGCCGCGCGGCTCCCGGACGGCGGGCTGCGGCTGGACGGCGTGCTGCGCTACGCGAGCGGCGCGCGCGTGCTCGACGCCGCGCTCGTCACCGCCACCGACGACGACGGCCTGCGCCACCTCGTGCTGCTCGACGTCCGCCGGCCCGGCGTCGACGCCCGCCCCGGGACGTGGGCGGCCGTCGGGATGGACGACAGCGACAGCCTGGACGTCGCCGTCGACGGCGTCGTCGTGCCCGGCGAGGCGGTGGTGGGCCCGCCCGGCTTCTACGTCGAGCGGCCGGGGCTGCACATCGGCGGCCTCGGCGTGGCAGCCCTCTGGTGGGGCGGCGCCCGCGGCGTCGTCCGCTCCCTGACGGCCGTCCTGGCCCGCGGCGAGGCCGCGGGACGCGCGGCGACGCCCCACCAGCTGGCGCACCTCGGGGCCGCGTCCTCCGCCGTCCAGCGCGGCGCGGCGCTCCTCGCCGAGGCGGCCGCCGCCGTCGACGCCTCCCCCGAGGACCGCCACCGGACGCGGGCGCTGCGCGTGCGCCACGAGGTCGAGCAGGTGGTCGAGGAGGTCCTGCGGCGCAGCGGCCGGGCGAGCGGCGCGACGCCGCTGTGCCGGGACGCCGACCACGCGCGCCGGGTGGCCGACCTCACCGCCTACGTCCGCCAGCAGCACGCCGAGGGCGACCTCGAGCGCTTGGGCCGCGCCGTCCTGGACGAGGCGTGACGGCCGCCGGAGCGGCCTCCGGGGCGTCCTGGGCGGCGCGGCTCGCGGCGCGCCGCGCGTGGGAGCCGCCGGAGCGCCGCGGGGGTGGCCGCGCGCTCGCGGTCACGGCGCACCCCGACGACGAGGTGCTCGCCCTGGGCGGCGTCCTGGTGACCCTCGCGGCGCGCGGGTGGGCCGTCGACCTCCTCGTCCTCACCGACGGCGAGGCCTCCTACCCCGGCCTCGGCGCGGACGCCGGGCGCCGGCTGGCGGCGGTGCGGCGCGCCGAGCTCGACGCCGCCTGGCAGCGGCTCGGCCTGGCGGAGCGGGGGCGCGTCCTGCGCGCCGGGCTGCCGGACACCCGGCTCCCCGAGGTCGAGGAGGAGGTGCGCAGCGCGGTGGTGCGCGCCGCCGCCGCGGGCGGGGCGCCCGACCTCGTGCTCGGGCTGTGGGAGCACGACCCCCACCGCGACCACGCCTGCGCCGCACGGGCCGCCGCGGCGCTGGCCGCCGAGCTCGGCGTCCCGTCCGTGCGGGCGCCGCTGTGGGCGCGGGTGTGGTGGGCCTCCGGCGACGAGCGGGTGCCCTGGGGCTCGGTGACGCGCGTGCCCCTGGGCGAGGAGGCCCGGGAGCGCCTGTCCCGCGCCCTGGCCGCCCACGCCAGCCAGGTCGTGGGCTTCGAGGGGGCCGGTCCGCTGCTGGCGCCCGGCGCCCTCACCGCCCTGGCGGGCGACGGCCTCGTGGTGGTCCCGTGAGCCCCGCCCCCGGCAGCCGGCGGCCCGATGGCCGGCGGCCCGACGACCGGCGGTTCGACGGCCCGCACTTCGACGAGCTGTACGCCGCGGACGAGGACCCGTGGCGGGTGCGCACCGACTGGTACGAGCGGCGCAAGCGGGCGCTGGCCCTGGCGAGCCTGCCGCGCGAGACGTACCCCAGGGCGCTCGAGGTCGGGTGCTCGACCGGCGTGATGACGGCGGAGCTGGCCCGGCGCTGCGCCCGCCTCACCGCGCTCGACGCCTCGGCCACCGCCGTCCGGCTGGCGCGCGAGGAGGTCGCGCGCGCGGACGACCGGGCGGGCGACGTCGCCGTGCTGCGGGCGCGGGTGCCCGAGCAGCTGCCGCAGGACGTCGTCGACCTCGTCGTCGTCTCCGAGGTGGGCTACTTCCTGGCGCCCGCGGACCTCGACGAGCTGCTCGCCCGCCTGCCGGAGGTCCTGGCCCCCGGCGCCGACCTGCTCGCCGTCCACTGGCGCCGCGACGGCGAGACCCTCGCCGTCCCGGGCGACGAGGTGCACCGGCGCCTCGCCGGCCTCGAGGCGCTCGGCGCGCAGCGCCTCGTGGCGCACGTCGAGGAGCCGTTCCTGCTCGACGTCTGGCGGTGGCCCGGTGCCTGAGCGTGGGGCCGGGGTGGGCGGCGTGGAGCGCCCGCGCGTGCGCGCCGTCGTCGTCGCCGTGCCCGTGCGGGACGAGGAGGCGCGGGTGGCCGCGTGCCTGCGGTCGGTCCTCGCAGCGGCGGCGCGCGCGGAGGTGGTGGTCGTCGTGGCCGTGGCGCTCGACCGCTGCGCCGACGCCTCGCGCGCCCGGGTCGACGAGGTGCTGGGCACGGGCACGGGCACGGGCGCCGTCGTGGTCGAGCTCGGGGGGCCGGCGCCGGGTCGGACGGTCGCCGACGTGCGCGACGCCGCGGTCGGCGCGGGCCTCGCGGCCCTGCCCCCGGTGCGCTCCGGCGACGAGGACGACCCGGCGGCCG
The DNA here is from genome assembly GCF_947495735.1 of uncultured Pseudokineococcus sp. Lineage (GTDB taxonomy): Bacteria > Actinomycetota > Actinomycetes > Actinomycetales > Quadrisphaeraceae > Pseudokineococcus. The sequence goes on along the minus strand of NZ_CANMAA010000011.1, from coordinate 99,573 downwards.
CCGGTCTCCATGCGACGGAAGGCGCTGTCTGGCTGGCGTGCACGGACGCCGACACGCTCGTGCCCGAGGACTGGCTGGCCGAGCAGCTGCGCTGGGCGGGCCGGGGCGCCGACCTCGTCGCCGGGGGCCTGCGCCTCGACGACGACCCGCGCCTGCCGCCGGCGGCGCGCGAGCGCTACGAGGAGCTGCTGCACTCGCGCGTGCGGGGCGAGACCCACGAGCACGTCTACGGCGCGAACCTCGGGGTGCGGGCGTCGGCCTGGCGGGCGGCCGGCGGCTTCCCGCGCGTGGCCACGGGCGAGGAGGCGGCGCTGCTGGCGGCCGTCGAGCGCGCCGGCGGCGCGGTGGTGCGCCCGCTCGAGCCGCGGGTGACGACGAGCGGGCGCACGCGGGGGCGCGCGGCCGGCGGCCTCGCCGACCTGCTCGACAGCCTCGCCCCGGCGTCGGGCTCCTGAGGCCGGTGACCGAGTTCTGGCGCGGTAACGAGAACGACTCCCGTATGCGCTAGCGTCCGCGACGTCCTGCTCGACGTCTCGGAGGTCCTCCCGTGCACTCCCGCCGCTCGCCCGCGTCCGCGGTCCTGCGCAGCCATCCCGGCGGCTCGGCGCGGCAGCACCGGGCGGCGGAGCCGGCGTCGGGGTACCGGGGTCGCGGGCACGTCTCCGCGAGCGGCGGCGGCGAGGCGGTCCTGGAGACCCGCGACCTGCGGGTCGAGGTGGGCGCCGGCCGCGGCGTCTCGGCGGTGCCGCTGCTGCACGGCGTCGACCTCGAGGTGCGGGCGGGGGAGCGCGTGGCCGTGCTCGGCGCCTCGGGCTCCGGCAAGAGCCTCACCGCGGCCGCCGTCCGCGGCCAGCTCGCCGCCGGTCTGCGGTCGAGCGGGAGCCTGCGCGTGCTGGGCCAGGAGGTCCTGGACGTCCCCGGGGCCCGGCGGCCGGGAGGGCTGCGCCCCGCGGCCGTGCTGCAGGACCCCTCGGCGGCCCTGCACCCGCTGGTCGCGGTCGGCGCGCAGGTGGCGATGCCGCTGCGCGCGCGCCGCACCCCTCGCGCCGAGGTGCGCGCCGAGGTGCTGGAGCTGCTCGCCGCCGTGGGGCTCGAGGACCCGGCGCGGGTGGCCGACGGCCGCCCGGCCGAGCTCTCGGGGGGCCAGCGGCAGCGCGCGGCCATCGCGCTCGCGCTCGCCTGCGAGGCACCGCTGCTCGTCGCGGACGAGCCGACGACGGCCCTCGACACCGTGACGCAGGCGTCCGTCCTGGAGGTGCTCGGCGAGCGCACCGGGCCCGGCGGCCCGGCGCTGCTCCTCATCACCCACGACCTGGCGGTCGCCGCCGCGCTGTGCTCGCGCGCGGTCGTCGTCGCCGACGGGCGCGTCGTCGAGTCCGGCTCCCTCGCCGACGTCCTCGCCGCCCCCGCGCACCCCGCGACGCGCGCGCTCGTCGACGCTGCCCGGGCCTCCGGCACGACGGCGAGCGCCTCCGACGCGCCCCTCGGCACGGCGCGCTCCGCGACCCTCGACACGGCGCGCTCCGCACGCGGCGGGGTGCCGGCGTGAGCCTGCTCGTCGCCCGGGACCTGCACGTGGTCCACCGGCGGCGGCGCTCCGCGCCCGTGCACGCCCTCGCCGGGGTCGACCTGTCCGTGGGGGCCGGCGAGCGCGTCGCCCTCGTCGGCCGCTCCGGCTCGGGCAAGTCGACGCTGGTGCGCGCGCTGCTGGCCCTGCAGCCGCTGGACGCCGGGGACGTCACCTGCGCCGGGCGCCCGGTGCGGCCGGGGCGCACGAGCGCCCTGCGCTGGTACCGGCGCCTCGTGCAGTACGTCCCCCAGGACCCGGCGCTCTCGCTCGACCCGCGCGCGAGCGTGCGCGACCTCCTGGCCGAGCCGGTCCGCCGGCTCGAGCCCGGCACGGGCCGGCGCGCGCAGGACGCCCGCGTGGCGGAGGTGCTCGACGCGGTGGGCCTGGACGCCTCCCTCGGCGACCGCCGCCCGGGGCAGCTCTCCGGCGGGCAGGCGCAGCGCGCGGCCCTGGCCCGCGCGCTCGTCACCGGGCCGCAGGTGCTCCTCGCGGACGAGCCGCTCAGCGGCCTCGACCCGCCCCGCCGCGCCGACGCCCTCGCTCTCCTGCAGCGGGTCTCGCGCGAGCAGGGCACCGCGCTCGTGGTGGTCTCCCACGACCTGGCCGCCGCGGCGGCGCTGTGCGAGCGCGCGCTCGTCCTCGATGCCGGCCGCGTCGTGGAGGAGGGCCCCAGCGGCGAGGTGCTCGCCTCGCCCTCCTCGTCCGCCGCGCGGGCGCTCGTCGACGCCGCGGCGCCGGTCCCCGTCGGCTGACGCCTCCGACCACCCCCGACCCACCGACCACCCCCGACCCACCGCCCCAGCCGGTCTCGACGCCCGGCCGCTCCTGCACGCCCGGGCCCGGCCGACGCGCCGGCTCCCCTCTGCCCCCACCCGCACGACGCCCCCTGGAGATCCCGTGCCCACCCGCAGCACCACCGCCGCCCGCGCCGGCGGCCTCGTCCTGACCGCCGCCCTGCTCACCGGCTGCTTCTCCCCGAGCGCCGAGGACGGCGCCGCCGCAGGCTCCGCCGGCGAGGACGGCTCCGACGGCCGCATCAGCATCGCCATGCTCCAGCCGCCGCGCTCGGGCCTGTCGCCGCTGTCGGACGACGCCTTCAAGCTCTCGCGCTGGTCGACGGGGGAGACCCTCGTCGTCCTCGACGAGGCCGGCGACGCCCAGCCCGGTCTCGCGACCGCCTGGGAGCAGGTGGAGCCCACGACCTGGCGCTTCGAGGTCCGCCCCGACGTCACCTTCCACGACGGCACCGCGCTGACCCCCGAGGACGTGGTGCGCTCGCTGACCGCCGCGGCGGAGGCCGTGCCGCCGCCGCGCATCCTCGACGGTGTCGACCTGACCGCCGAGGTGGACCCGGGCGCGCCCGACTCCGCCGTCCTCGTCACCACGGCCGAGCCGGACCCGCTGGTGCCGCAGCGCATGTCGAGCCCGCAGCTGACGGTGCTCGCGGCCAGCGCCTACGCCGACGGGGTCGTCGACCCGGTCGGCACCGGGACCGGGCCCTACGAGCTCACCGTCCGCGACGGCACGAGCGGCGCGACCCTGGAGCGCTACGACGACTACTGGGGCGAGACGGCCTCGGCCGCGGGCCTCGACGTCACCTACGTCTCGGACGGCACCGCGCGCGCCGCCGCCCTGCGCACGGGCACCGCCGACGTCGTCGAGGCGATCCCCGTCTCCCAGGCGTCGCTGCTGGAGGAGGACCAGATCGAGGAGGTGCCGATGCCGCGCACCAACACGCTCTACCTCAACACCGAGACGGGCGTCTTCGCCGACCCGGCGGTGCGCGCCGCCGCCCGCGAGGCGATCGACCGGCAGACGATCGTCGACACGGTGTACGAGGGCCGCGCCGACGTCGCCGAGGGCCTGCTCGGCCCGGCTCTGCCGTGGGCCGCGCAGGGGCGTCCCGACCGCACGCCGACGCCGGCGGGGACGGTGCCGCCGGGCACGCCGATCACGCTGGGCACCTTCACCGACCGCGCCGAGCTGCCCGAGGTCGCCGTCCAGCTCGAGCAGCAGCTCGAGGCGGCGGGCTTCGACGTCACGCAGGAGGTGCGCGAGTACGCCCAGATCGAGGCCGACGCGCTGTCGGGCGCCTTCGACGCCTTCATCCTGTCGCGCGCGACCGTCCTCGACTCCGGCGACCCGGTGGCGTACATGTACTCCGACTTCGCCTGCGAGGGCTCCTTCAACATCTCCCAGCTGTGCGACCCGGAGGTCGACGCCGCGCTGGAGGAAGCCGCCCAGACCCCGCCGGGCGAGGAGCGCCGCGCGGCGGCCCTGGAGGCCGAGCGCCTCGTCCTCGAGGCCGACGCCGGCATCCCGATGCTGCACGAGCGGGTCATCCAGGGGGAGTCCGACCGCCTCGCGGGCGCGGCCCGCGACCCGCGCGAGCGGGCGCTCGTCACGTCCGAGACCAGCGTGGGCTGACCCGTGCCCTCCCGCGCCCCCGTCGAGCACCGCGTCCTCGACGAGGGCGCCCCGCGGCCGCCGGTGCCGGCCGACCCCCACCGCGCCCGCCGGCTGCTGGGTGACCTCGTCGCGCCCGCCTCCCGGGTGCTCGCGATCGCGGGCGTGGTGGTCCTCGTGGGCCTCGTCCCCTGGCTCTCGCGCACCGACCCGGCGCTCACCGTCCTGCGGGGCCGCTCGGCCGAGCTGGCGGCGACCCCCGAGGCGCTCGCCGCGGTGCGCGCCGACCTGGGCCTGGACGCGGGCCCGTGGGCGTTCCTGGCCGGCTGGCTGGCCGACGCCGTCCGGGGGGACTTCGGGACGTCCTGGGTCAGCGGCGCCCCGGTCGCGGCGGGCATGGTCTCCGCGCTCGGCGTGAGCCTGACGCTCATGGCCCTCGCCGCCGTCGTCGCCGCCCTCGTGGCGATGGCCCTCGTGGCGCCGACGCTGCACGGCGCGGTCCACGGCCGGCCGCGCCGGCCCGGCGGGGCGCTCGCGGCGACGCTGACGGCGCTGCCGGAGTTCCTGCTCGCGTCCGTGCTCCTCGTCGTCGTGGCCGTCTGGCTCGGGCTGCTGCCGCCGTACGGCTGGCAGGGGTTCTCGTACGCGGTCCTGCCGGCCGTCGCGCTCGGGGTCCCCGCCGGTGGCCTGGTCGGGCTGCTGCTCGCCGACGCCGTCGCCGCGGCGGCCACCGAGGCGTGGCTCGCCACGTGGACGGCGGCCGGGGCCTCCCGCGCGCGGCTCGCGGGCGGGCTCCTCCTGCGCGCGACGCCCGGGCTGCTGCCCCAGGTCGGCCTCGTCCTGGTCGGGCTCACGGGGGGCGCCGTCGCCGTCGAGCAGGTCTTCGCCATCCCCGGGCTCGGGCGCGCCACGCTGGGCGCCGCGGCCACGCAGGACCTGCCGGCCCTGCAGGTGGGCGTCCTGCTGCTCCTGGCCGTCGCGGCGGTCCTCGGCGTCCTCGCCCAGCTGGGGCGGCGGCTCGTGCTCGGGGCCGCGCTGCGGGCGTCGGCGCTGCCCGCGCCCCCCGCGCCGCCGCCGTCCGGGCGCGCGCCGTGGGTGGTGCCCGCCCTGGCCGCGCTCGTCCTGCTGCTCGTCATCGGCCTCGGCCTGCCGGGGGACGCCTACAGCGCCGACCGGGGCCGGCTCAGCCCGCCGTCGGCGGACCTGCTGCTGGGCGCGGACGCCTCCGGGCGCGACCTGCTCGCGCGGCTCGGCCAGGGCGCGGCCTCGACCATCGCCCTCGCGCTGCTCATCACCGCGGCCGGGTGCGTGCTCGGCGTCGCCCTCGGGCTGCTGCCGCGCGCCAGCACGGGCCTCGTCGAGGTGACGAACGCGACTCCGCCGGTCATCGCGGGGATCCTCGTCGTCGCCGTCGCGGGGCCCTCCGCCGCGGGCGCCGCCGTCGCGGTGCTGGCCGTCAGCTGGGCGCCGCTCGCGGCGCACACCGCCGCGCTCGTCGGCGAGGCGCGGGCGCAGCCGCACGTCGCCGTCCTCGAGGTCCTCGGCGTCGGCCCGGCCCGGCGGCTCCTGCTGCACGTGCTGCCGGCCGTGCTGCCGCCGGTCGTGCGCAACGCGCTGATCCGCCTGCCCGGCATCGCCCTGGCGCTCGCCGCGCTCGGCTTCCTCGGGCTCGGCCCGCAGCCGCCCGCCCCCGACTGGGGGCTCGTGCTCGCCGGCGGCATGCCCTACGTCGAGCGCGCCCCCTGGGTCGTCCTCGCGCCCGCCGCCTCGCTCGTGGCACTGTCGGTCCTCGCCGTCACCGCGTCCGCGCTGCGGCCCGCACGCCGCCGCGCGCTCCCGCGCCGCGCTCCCGAGGAGATCGAGCAGCCCTGACGCACGGACCGCCCGCGCCCGAGGGCACCGGGGTGCCCACCGAGGACCCGCTCCAGCCGACGGCTCCGGCCCTCGCCGTGCCGCAGCCGCTGCGGCGCCGGGCGCGCCTGCGGGAGCTGCCGCCACCGGTGCGCCTCCTGCTGGCGAGCCAGCTGGCCTTCAACATCGGCTTCTACCTCGTCATCCCCTTCCTGGCCCAGCACCTCACCGAGAGCCTGCTGCTCGCCGGGTGGCTGGTCGGGCTCGTGCTCGGGCTGCGCACGGCGAGCCAGCAGGGGCTGTTCTTCGTCGGCGGGGCGCTCGCCGACCGCTACGGGACGCGCCCGGTCGTCCTCGCCGGCTGCCTCGTCCGCGTCGCCGGGCTGCTCGTGCTGGCGGTCGCCGACGGGCTGCCCGCCGTCGTGGTGGGCACGGTGCTCACGGGCTTCGCCGCGGCGCTGTTCAGCCCGGCCGTCGAGGCGGCGCTGGCGCACGAGGGGCGCGAGCTCGAGCGCCGGGGGACGACGACGCGCACCGAGCTCTTCGCCCTCGAGGAGGTCGTCTCCCGCACCGGCAGCCTGCTCGGGCCGGCGCTGGGCGCCGCCCTGCTCTTCGTGCCCTTCGGGACCCTGTGCGTCGTCTCGGCCGGCTTCTTCGTCCTGGTGCTGCTGGCGACCCTGCGGTGGTCGCCGCGCACCCCGCCCGCGGGCGGCGCCGTGGCGGTCCTCACCGGGTGGCGGCGGGTGCTCGGCAACCGCCGCTTCCTCGCCCTGTGCCTGCTGCAGTCGACGGCGCTGCTCGCGCACAACCAGCTCTACCTGGCGCTCCCGGCCGAGCTCGAGCGCTCGACGGGCTCGCAGGCGGCCCTCGGCTGGCTGCTCGTGCTGGCGGCCTCGGTGACGATCGCGCTGCAGGTGCCGGTGGCGCGCCGGACCCGTCGCGCGCGCCCCGGCCGGGTGCTGCCGCTGGCGGCGCTCGTCACGGCGACGGCGTTCGCCGTCGTGGCCGGGGCGTCCGCGCTGGAGCCGCCGAGCGGGCCGGCCGCCCTCGCGCCGGCGGCCGCACTGGTGGTGCTGCTCTCGCTGGGCCAGGTGCTCGCGGCGCCCGTCGTGCGCGACCTCGTGCCGCGGATGGCGCAGGAGGCCTCGGTCGGCGCCCACTACGGCGTCCTCGCCTCGGTGGGCGGCCTGGTCGTGCTCGTCGGCAGCTCCGCCGTCGGGGCGCTGCTGGCCCCGGCGGGCGTCTCGGGGCCCGCGGCGAGCCTGCCGTGGGTGCTGCTCGCCGGCGCCAGCACGACCTCGGCGCTCGGCCTCGCCGTGCTCCTGCGCCGCGCCTGACGGCCCCGCCGCGCACGAGGTGCGCGGCGGGGCCGTGGCCCTCGGTCAGCCCTTCCGCGAGCCCTTCCACAGGTCGATGCCGGCCTCGACCGCGTGCTCGTCGATGCGCTGCAGCTCCTCGTCCGAGAACGAGAGGTTCTCCAGCGCGGCCACGTTCTGCTCGAGCTGGTGGACGCTGCTGGCGCCCAGGACGAGCGAGGTGACGCGCTCGTCGCGCAGCGCCCACGCCAGCGCCATCTGCGCGAGGGACTGCCCGCGGTTCTGCGCCATGCCGTCCAGCGCCCGCACGTGCGCGAGCGACTCCTCGGTGAGCAGGTCCGGCGAGAGCGACTTGCCCTGCGAGGCGCGCGAGCCCTGCGGGACGCCGTCGAGGTACTTGCTCGTGAGCATCCCCTGCGCGAGCGGGGAGAAGGCGATGCAGCCGGCGCCGACGTCGGCGAGCGCGTCGAGCAGGCCCTCGGTCTCGACCCAGCGGTTGAGCATCGAGTACGACGGCTGGTGGATCAGCAGCGGCGTGCCCAGGTCGGCGAGGATCGCGGCGGCCCGGCGCGTGTCCTCGGGGGAGTACGAGGAGATGCCCGCGTAGAGCGCGCGACCGGAGCGGACGGCGGTGTCGAGCGCCCCCATCGTCTCCTCGAGCGGCGTCGTGGGGTCGAAGCGGTGGCTGTAGAAGATGTCGACGTAGTCCAGGCCCATGCGCTCCAGGGACTGGTCGAGGCTGGCGAGGACGTACTTGCGCCCGCCGCCGCCCTGGCCGTACGGACCGGGCCACATGTCGTAGCCGGCCTTGGAAGAGATGACGAGCTCGTCGCGGTGCGAGGCGAGGTCCTCAGCGAGCACGCGGCCGAAGTTCGCCTCGGCGCTGCCGTAGGGCGGGCCGTAGTTGTTGGCGAGGTCGAAGTGCGTGACGCCGAGGTCGAACGCCCGGCGCAGCACCGCGCGCTGGGTCGCCAGCGGGACGTCGTCGCCGAAGTTGTGCCACAGGCCGAGGGACAGCAGCGGCAGGTCGAGGCCGCTGCGGCCCGTGCGCCGGTAGGTCATGGCCTCGTACCGGTCGGGGGCGGGCCGGTAGCGGTCGGCGGGGTCGGTGAGTCGGGGCACGTCGTCGTCCTCTCGAGGGGTGGGAGCGGTCACACGACCCTAGGCCGCGAGGGCGGGGCCCTGCGCTGGGAGCCGCTCCCGCCCGCCGGTCCCCCCACCGGTCCTGTCGAGACCGACGGACGGCAGGTCCCCGGGGCGGAGAGCGCGCCGTCCGTCGGTCTCGGCGCACCCGCCCGGCCGCACCGGGGTGGACACATGCGCACGTGCGCACCTATGGTCCTCACGTGGTCGAGGACGAGGTCTACGAGCGGACGGCCGAGCTGTTCGCGACGCTGGCCTCGCCCCGGCGCCTGGCGCTCGTCGAGCGCCTCGCGCAGGCGCCCGCCGCCGTGGGGGAGCTCGCCGAGGACCTCGGCGTCCCCCAGCCGCTGGTCTCCCAGCACCTGCGGGTGCTGCGCCAGGCGCGGCTGGTCCGCGGACGGCGCGACGGGCGGACCGTCACGTACGAGGTCGTCGACGAGCACGTGGCCCACGTCGTCGCCGACGCCCTCGAGCACGAGCGGGAGCACGACGCCCGCCCGCAGGAGCACGACCCCGACGGCGGCTGACCGGCGCCGCTCCCGCACGCCCCCCTCATCCCGCACCCGGGCCCGCAGCCGCGAGCCCCGTCACGTCCGGAGGACACCCATGAGCACCCTCACCCACGAGGTCCACGACGCCCACGACCACGCCCACGCGCCGGACTGCGGCCACGCCGTCGTCCCGCACGGCGACCACGTGGACTACCTGCACGACGGCCACGCCCACAGCGACCACGACGGCCACTACGACGAGCACCCCGTCGAGGCCCACGTGGTCGACGGAGCCCACGACCACGCCCACGGCGAGGGCTGCGGCCACGAGACCCTGCAGCACGACGACCACGTGGACTACGTCCACGGCGCCCACCGCCACGCGGCGCACGACGGGCACTACGACGAGCACTGACAGCTCCTCGCCCGCGGCGGTCCTCGAGGTCTGAGGCCCGGCGCCCGGTCGTCGGCCGGCGCAGTGCGTCGCACGGCCCGCAGCGGCCCCGCCCCCCGATGACCATGTCCGGGGGAGCGGGGCCGCTGCCGTGCCGGGGCGCCGCCGCCGGGCCGCGCCGGTCGTCGGGTCGGTCAGGCGATCCAGCCCCGGCCGGGTGCGTCACCCCCGGCGCCCTCGACCTCCGGCTCCTGCGCGCCGAGCCACGGGGACAGGCCGTCGTCGTCCGCCGCGGGCCAGGCGCTGCGCTCCATCTCCTCGGGCGTGGCGAGCGCCTCGGCGAAGGCCCGGCGCACCCGCTCCGAGCTCGCCTCGCCCCGTCCGGTGACGAGGATCCGCGAGCGCCGCTCGCCCGCCTGCCAGGCGCGCAGCGCGCCGATGCTCAGCTGCCCGCCGCCGCCGTCCCAGGCGCAGGCCGTGCCGGGGCGGGTGGGCAGCCAGAAGGACCCGCGGGTGCGCAGCGAGCCGCCCCCGAGCTCCTCGACGCGCTCCAGCAGCCGCCTGGGGTGCATCGGCAGCGGGGAGTCGAGCAGGACCGTCCACACGCCGTGCTCGTCGAGCGCGCCCGGGTGCTGCAGGTCCAGCAGCCCGCCGCTGCGGGCACCGCTCGCGGCGGCGGGACGGGGCGGGGCTGCAGCACCCGGGCGCCCGGGCTCTCGTGCAGCGCCAGCAGGTCGACGCGGGGGCCCGCGAGGTGCCGGGCGGCGGCCCGGGCCGCGGGCGGCGCCTCGCCCCCCACGAGGACGGCGTCCGCCTCCTCGAGCTGGCGGGCCAGCACCTCGCCGACGGACCGCGCGTCCGCCTCGTCGAGGCCCTGGCTGCGCTCGACCCACAGGTCGTCGCCGAAGAGGTCTCCCTCCAGGGCCGGGCCGTGCACGACGGCGAGCACGCCGTCGACGTGCACGGACACCGAGACGGGCCGTCCGTCGACCTCCCCGGCGGTCAGCGCCTGCACGGCGGGCACGGGCTCGGCCGTCACGGGCAGGGCGACGACCACCCGGCTCCACCGCCCCGAGGCCGCCGCGGCCACGACGGCCGGCAGGACGTCCTCGCGCAGCGCGCACCCCAGGCAGCTGTGCTCGAGGTCGACGCGGACGTCCTCCACGACGCCGGCGGCGTCCAGCACCGTGCGGCGCAGGCCGTCGTCGCGCCGCGGCCCGAGGGTGTGGCGGACGACGACGACGTCGGGCTGGTCGCACAGCAGGTCGGCGATCGCCGACTCCCGCAGGACGACGTCGCAGGACGTCACGACGGTCACCGGCGTCGTGGCCCGGCGCGGGCGCAGGGACCTCGGGCGCGGGGACCTCACGGCTGCGTCTTCTGGCCGTAGCGGCGGCGGAACTTCTCCACCCGGCCCTCGCTGTCCAGGACGCGGGCCGTCCCGGTCCAGAACGGGTGGCTCGCGGACGACACGTCGACGTCGACGACGGGGTAGGTGCGCCCGTCCTCCCACTCCACGGTGGGCCCGCCGGAGCGCCCGGCGATCGTCGAGCGGGACAGGAACGAGACCCCGGCGCCGCGGTCGCGGAAGACCACGGGGCCGTAGACGGGGTGGGTGTCGGGCTTCACGGCGACTCCTTATCGAGAACGGTTCCCGTTACGCTACCGTCTCGCGTCAGCGGGGGCCGACGTCCGCGTCGACCCCGGCACGCCGGACCTGCTCACCCCCCTCGAGGAGCGCCATGCCCGCCCGCTGCCAGGTGACCGGAGCCGAGCCCGGCTTCGGCCACTCGATCTCCCACTCCCACCGCAGGAGCGAGCGGCGCTGGGACCCGAACGTCCAGCGCCGCACGTACTGGGTCCCGAGTCTGGGCCGCAAGGTCCGCCTGGACGTCAGCGCGCGGGGGATCAAGACCATCGACCGCCGCGGCATCGACGCCGTCGTCGCGGCGATCCGGGCCCGGGGGGAGGAGGTCTGATGGCCAAGAGCCAGGACGTGCGCCCGGTCATCAAGCTCCGCTCCACCGCGGGCACGGGCTTCACCTACGTCACCCGCAAGAACCGCCGCAACGACCCCGACCGCCTCGTGCTGAGGAAGTTCGACCCCGTGGTGCGCCGGCACGTCGACTTCCGCGAGGAGCGCTGACCCATGGCCAAGAAGAGCAAGATCGCCAAGGACGCCCAGCGTCGCGAGGTCGTCGCCCGGCACGCCGAGCGGCGCGCCGAGCTCAAGCGCGTCGCCGTCTCCCCGCACGCGGGCGAGGCCGAGCGCGCCGCGGCGCGGCTGGCGATGCAGCGCATGCCGCGCGACGCCAGCCCCACCCGGCTGCGCAACCGCGACGCCGTCGACGGGCGCCCGCGCGGGCACCTGCGGACCTTCGGGCTCTCCCGGGTGCGCTTCCGGCAGATGGCGCTGAACGGCGAGCTGCCGGGGATCACGAAGTCCAGCTGGTAGCGCCACCGCGATCGTGCGCCGGTGGCCTCTTGACCGCCGGCGCGCGGCGGGCGGAGCCTGGCGGTCCCGGACCCGTCGAGGAGGCGCCCGTGTGCCGCAACATCCGTCCGCTGCAGAACCTCGCGCCGCCGGCGACGCCGGGCGAGGTGCACGACGCCGCCCTGCAGTACGTCCGCAAGATCGCGGGCACGACGAGCCCCTCGCGCGCCAACGCGGAGGTCTTCGACCGCGCGGTGGCCGAGGTCGAGGCGGCCACGACGCGACTGCTCGAGGGCCTGGTGACGAGCGCCCCGCCGCGCGACCGCGCCGTCGAGGCGGAGAAGGCGCGCCAGCGCAGCCTGGCCCGCTTCGGCTGACTGCTGCCGCCGGGGCGCGGTGACCGCGAGGATGGGGCCGTGCCCGCCCTCGACGGCTCCGCCCCCTGCCCGTGCGGCTGGGGCGAGCCCTACGCCGCGTGCTGCCGACCCCTGCACCGGCAGGAGGGGGAGGCGCCGACGGCCGAGGCGCTGATGCGATCGCGCTACAGCGCCTTCGCCGTCGGCGACGCCCCGCACCTGCGGCGCACCTGGCACGCCGGCGCCCGGCCCGACGAGCTGGACCTCGACGAGGACGTGCGCTGGCTGCACCTGGCGGTCCTGGACGTCGAGCGCGGCGGCCCCTTCGACGACGAGGGCGTCGTGGAGTTCGAGGCCGTGGCGCGGGTGGACGGCCGGCGGCACGTGCAGCGCGAGCGCAGCGCCTTCGTCCGCGAGGGCGGGCGCTGGCTGTACGCGGGGCCGGCGTGAGCCCGCCAGAGCCGGCCGGCGTCCGAGCCGGCGGGCCCGTGCGCGTCCTGCTGGCGACCACCCCGCTGCGCGGCCACGTGGCGCCCGCCCTGCCCGTGGCCGGCGAGCTCGTCGCGCGCGGCCACGACGTCCGGTGGTTGACGAGCGCGCGCCACGCCGAGGCGGTGGGTCGGACCGGCGCGCGGCACCTGCCCCTGAGGGCGGCGCGCGACGAGGACGGCACCGCGTGGCTCGAGGCGCTGCCCGGACGGCGCCCTCCGGGTGCCCGGCGCGTGGCGCAGGACTTCGAGCACCTGTTCGTGCGCACGATCCCGGGGTGGGTCGCCGACCTGGAGGCCGAGCTCGCCGGCGCCGCGGCCGACGTCGTGCTCGTCGACGTCGGCCTGGTGGAGGCGGCCCGGGCGGTGCACGAGCGCGGCGGGCCGCGCTTCGCCGCCCTCGGAGTCACGCCGCTGCTGCTGCGCGACGACGACACCGGGCCCTACGGCCTCGGGCTGCCACCGGCGCGAGGGACGCTGGGGCGCCTGCGCCACCGGGTCCTGCACGAGGCGCTCTCGCGGACGCTCCTGCGACCGGTCGTCCGGGCGCTGCGCGAGGAGAGGGTCGGGCTCGGCCTGCCCCCCGACTCGGCGGCGTCCGAGGTCGGGCCGATCTCGCCCTTCCTGCACCTGCAGTCCGGCGTCTCGTCGCTCGAGTACCCGCGGCGGGCGATGCCCTCGTCGGTGCGCTTCGTCGGGCACCTCGCGCCACCGGCCGGCGAGGTGCCCCTGCCGCCGTGGTGGGGCGACGTCGCGGCCGCGCGCGCGGAGGGCCGGCGCGTCGTCGTCGTCACGCAGGGCACGCTGGCCACCGATCCCGAGGACCTGCTGCTGCCCGCCGTGCGGGGGCTGACGGGCGCCGGGCACCTCGTCGTCGTGACGACCGGCCGCCGCGGCGTCACGACCCTGCCGCTCGACCCGGTGCCGGCGGACGTGCGCGTGGGGGACCTCCTGCCCTTCGGCGAGCTGCTGCCGCTGGCCGACGCGCTGGTGACCAACGGCGGGTTCGGCGCGGTGCACACGGCTCTCGCCGCGGGCGTCCCGCTCGTCGTCGCGGGGCGCACCGAGGAGAAGCCGGAGATCGCCGCGCGCGTGGCCTGGTCCGGCGTCGGCGTCGACCTGCGGGTGCAGCGACCGACGCCCGGGCAGGTGCGCCGCGGCGTCGACGCCGTGCTGACCGAGCCCCGGTACCGCGAGCGAGCCCGGCAGCTGGCCGCCGAGTACGCCGACCTCGACGCGCCGGTCCGCTGCGCCGACCTGCTCGAGGAGCTGGTGGGCGGGGGCGGCCCGCTGCCCGGGCGGTCCCCCGGCGCGTCCTGATGTCGCCGGCCCCTCCGGTGCCCGGGCCCGACCCCCGCTCAGGTGGACGCGCGGACGACGAGCTCGGTCGGCAGGACGAGCGAGCGGGGGTCCTCGCCCGCGAGCCGGGCGGCGAGCAGGTCCACCATCCGTCGCCCGACCTCCGCCAGCGGCTGGCGCACCGTGGTGAGCGGGGGGTCGAGCTGGACGGCCACCGGCGCGTCGTCGAAGCCGACGACGGCCACGTCGTCCGGGACGGCCCTCCCGGCGCGGTGCAGCGCCGCGAGCACCCCCGAGGCGACGACGTCGGAGCCGGCGACGACGGCGTCCAGGTCCGGGACCCGCTGCAGCAGCTCGGTCGTGGCGCGCTCGCCCGCCGCGTGCGTCCAGTCCTGCGCGGCGACGACGTCCGCGGCGCCCGCCCGCGGCCCGAGGACGTCGACGAAGCCGGCGAGGCGCTCGACGCCGCCGGAGGTGTCCTGCGGCCCGGCGACCGTCGTGATGCGGCGCCGCCCGCGGGAGCGCAGGTGCTCGACCGCCGCGCGGGCGCCCCCGCGGTCGTCGGCCGCGACCGAGCAGGGGCCGCCCCCGGGCTCCCCGACGTGCCCGGACGTGACGACCGGCAGGCCGCTGCGCCCCACCTCCTCGAGCAGCGGGTCGCCCGCGCGGACGCCGACCAGCAGGGCGCCGTCCACGTGCGCGCCGCGCAGGAACCGCAGGACGCGGTCGCGCTCGGACGGGCTGCCGGCCAGCAGGAGCATGAGCACGAGGTCGCGCTCGGCGAGCGCCTGCGTGCAGCTGCGCAGCAGCACCGGGAAGCTGGGGTCCTCGAAGAGGCGGCCGGCGGACTCGGCGAGCACGAGGGCGACGGCGCCGGAGCGGCGCGTGGCGAGGCTCCGGGCGCTGGAGTTGACGACGTACCCGGTCTCGAGGACGGCGCGCTCGACCGCCGCCGAGGCCGCGGCCGAGACGTACCGGCCCCCGTTGAGGACGCGGGAGACCGTGCCGCGCGAGACCCCCGCGGAGGCGGCGACGTCGTCGATGGTGGGGCGGCGAGGAGCGGGGGGCACAGCCGGAGAGGCTAGGCGCGCGGGAGCGGCCCCACGCCGGGGTCCTCGCTACTGTGAGCGCTCCCAGGCCGTCGACGACGACGGTCGCCCCCGGAGGAGACCCGCATGCCCCAGGCCGTGGTGCCCCGCCTCGACCGGCTCGCCTTCGGCGGCGACTACAACCCCGAGCAGTGGCCGGAGGAGGTGCACGAGGAGGACGTCCGCCTCATGGTCGAGGCCGGCGTCAGCATGGTCACGGTCGGCGTCTTCTCCTGGGCCCTGCTCGAGCCGCAGGAGGGGCGCTACGAGACCGCCTGGCTGCGACGGGTGATGGACCGGCTGCACGGCGCCGGGATCCGCGTGGACCTCGCGACGCCGTCGGCCTCGCCGCCGCCGTGGTTCTCCGCTGCGCACCCCGAGTCCCTGCCGATGACGCGCGAGGGCGTGCGGCTGGGCGTCGGCGCGCGGGAGCACTACTGCGCCAGCAGCCCCGACTACCGCAGGGCGGCGCAGGCGCTGGCCTCCCACCTGGCGGGGGAGCTGGGCGACCACCCGGCGCTCGCGCTGTGGCACATCGGCAACGAGTTCGGCGCCCAGGTCGGCCGGTGCTGGTGCCCGGTGAGCGAGAGGGCCTTCCGCGTCTGGCTGCAGGCGCGCTACGGCGACCTGGACGCCCTCAACCGCGCCTGGGGCACCGCCTTCTGGAGCCAGCGGTACGGCGAGTGGGAGGAGATCACCGCCCCGCGCGTCGCGCCGATGCCGGTGAACCCCAGCCAGCAGCTGGACTTCCTGCGCTTCGCCTCCGACGAGCACCTGGCCTGCTTCACGGGCGAGCGCGACGCCGTCCGGGCGCACGGGACGGGCGTGCCGATCACGACGAACTTCATGGCGACGACGTGCGCCAACCTCGACTACTGGCGCTGGGCGCCCGAGGTGGACGTCGTCACCAACGACCACTACCTCACGGCCGAGGACGAGCGCCCGCACCTGGGACTCGCGATGTCGGCCGACGTCACGCGCGGGCTCGCCGGGGGAGGGCCGTGGCTGCTGCTCGAGCACTCCACGAGCGCGGTCAACTGGCAGCCCCGCAACGTCGCCAAGCGCCCCGGCGAGATGCGGCGCAACGCCCTGGCGCACGTGGCCCGCGGCTCCGAGGGCGCGATGTACTTCCAGTGGAGGGCCTCTCGCGCCGGGGCGGAGAAGTTCCACTCCGCGATGGTCCCGCACGCGGGCACCGACTCGGCGCTGTGGCGCGACGTCGTCGCCCTCGGCGCCGACCTCGGCCGCCTCGCCGAGGTGCGCGGCAGCGTCGTGCAGGACGAGGTGGCGATGGTCTGGGACTGGCCCTCGCGCTGGGCCCTGGAGCTGGAGTTCCGCCCCACCGTCGACCTCGGCTTCGAGGAGCGCGCGGCGGCCACCTACGAGGCGCTGCACGACCTGCACCGCACGGTCGCCGTCGTGCCCGTGGACGCCGAGCTCGAGCGGCTCGCGCGCTACCCGGTGCTCGTGCTGCCGCAGGCCTACCTGGTCCCCGACGGGGCGGCGGCGGTGCTGGCGGCCTACGTCGAGCAGGGCGGGCACCTCGTCGTCCCGTTCTTCTCCGGCATCGTCGACGCCACCGACACCGTCCCGGACGGTCCCTACCCCGGGCAGCTGAGGGAGGTCCTGGGGCTCGACGTCGAGGAGTGGCACCCGCTGCGCGCGGGGCAGCGCGTCGCCCTCTCCGGCGACGACGGCGGCGCGGACGGGCCGGTCGGCGACGTCTGGTCCGAGCGCGTCCGCCCGCGCGGGGCGCAGGTGCTGCGCACCTTCGCCGACGGCCCGGACGCCGGGCACCCCGCGGTGACGCGGCACTCCCGCGGCGCGGGCACGGCCTGGTACGTCGCCACACGGCTGCCCGTCGCGGGGCTGCGCGACCTGCTGGCCGAGGTGCTCGACGCGGCGGGCCTGCCCGCGAGCGGGCTCGCCCGCGACCTGGAGGTGGTGCGACGGCGCGGCGAGGACGCCGACTACGTGTTCGCGCTGAACCACTCCGGCGTCCCCGCGGCGCTCGGGGCCACCGGCACCGACCTGCTCACCGGCCGCGAGCACGCGGGTGCGGTGGAGGTGCCGGCCGGCGGCGCCGTCGTCGTGCGGGAGGCGTGCCGCGCCTGAGCGCGCGCCGGCCCGGTGGTCGTGCCCGGGCCGGCCGAGCGGCCTCCACCGCCGCTGGTCGCCCCTCGGGGCGCGACCGGCGGCCCTGCGCTCAGAGGCGGAAGCCGCTGACGAGGCCGTTGAGCTGGTGGGCGGTGCGGGAGACCTCCTCGGCCGTGGTGGCGGTCCGGGTGGCCCCCGTGTCGGTCTCCGCGGCGGAGGTGGCGATGCCGGAGATGTTGCGCGAGATCTCCTGGGTGCCGGCGGAGACCTCGGTGACGTTGCGGACCATCTCGCTGGTCGTGGCCGACTGCTCCTCGACCGCCGCGGCGATGGTCGACTGCAGGCCGTCGATGCGGGCGATGACGTCGGAGATCTGGGCGATCGCGCTGGTCGCGGCGTCCACGTCGGACTGCGTGGCGTCGACCTTGGTGACGATCTCCTCGGTCGCGCGGGCGGTCTGCTGGGCCAGCTCCTTGACCTCGCCGGCCACGACGGCGAAGCCCTTGCCCATCTCCCCGGCGCGGGCGGCCTCGATCGTGGCGTTGAGGGCGAGCAGGTTCGTCTGCTCGGCGATGGAGTTGATCAGCTTGACGACGTCGCCGATCTCGCGGCTGGAGACCCCGAGGCGCTCGATGGTGGTGCCGGCCTCCTGCGCGGCGACGACCGCGGTGGCGGCGGTGGTGGACGCCTCGGCCGTGGAGGTCGCGATCTCGTAGATGGCCGCCGTCATCTGCTCGCCCGCGGCGGCCACGGTCGCGACGTTGGTGGAGATCTCCTCCGTCGCGGCGGAGACGACCTGGGCCTGCCCGGCGCCCGCCTGCGCCCCGGCCGACAGCTGGGTCGCGACGCCGGTGAGCTCCTCGGAGGAGGCGGCGAGGGTCGTGGCGCCGCCCGCGATGTCCCGGACGACCTGCGAGAGCCGCTCCAGCGAGACGTTCAGCGCCTGGGAGAGCTGGCCGACCTCGTCCCGGCTCGTGCTCGTGGTCCGCTGGTCCAGCCGCCCCTCGGCCAGGCCCTCCACCACGGCGACGGCCTCGGCGAGGGGGCGGGAGACGGAGCGGGAGATCACCACGGCGGCCGCGGCGGCGAGCGCCAGGGCGGTGGCGCCCACGAGCAGCATCATGACGACGGCCCGGTCGTTCTCCGCGCCGCTGTCCGCCGCCTGGGCCGCGGCGGAGCCGGCCTCGACCTCCACGAGCTCGTCGACGGACTCCGCGAGCGCGGCCACGACCGGTCGGGCGACGGTCTCGCGGTACTCGACGAACCCCTCGAGGTCGTCGGCCTCGGCCAGGGCGATCTGCTCCACGCGGACGTCGCGGTACTCCTGCAGGCGCTGCGTGAAGGCGTCGCGCTGCGCCGGGGTGCTGGCGGGGCCCGTGGCGAGGTAGGCGGCCCAGGCGTCGTCGAGGAGGGCGTCGGACTCGGTGAGCCTCTCCCGGGCCTCCGCGACGGCCGCCCCGTCGGAGGCGAGGGCGAGGTTGAAGAGGTCCAGGCGGAGCTGGAGGAACGCTGCGCGCACCCCTCCCGTCGTCTCCACGGCCGCGACGCCCGAGGAGCTCAGGTCCTCGAGGTCCGACTGGGCCTCCTGCATGCGCGAGAGGCCCAGCGCGAGGACGACGACGAGCAGGAGGCCCACCGCGGCGAAGCCGGCGAACAGCTTGTGCGCCACTCGGAGCCCACGGAACCACGACATCGCCAGCCTCCAGGCTGCTCTGGAGGGGCGCTGGTGGCCCCCTTCTCCTGCCGTCGGTCGGGACGGGCGGCCGCCGGGGGGAGTCGCCGGGGCGTCCATCACCCATTCGGACCCACCTCCGGCGCGCGTGCGCCGCGGGAGCCCGGGGCCTGCACGCGCGTCCGGGTGACGCGGGGGACGATGCCCGCAGAGCGGACCCGTCCCGGCCGACAGGAGGGCGGGAGCCCGTCCACCGGCGGCGGGGCCGGTGGGGCTCGAGAGCACGGGACGGGGCAGATGGTGGAGACGGCGGGCGCGGCGACGGCGGCGGACGTGCGGGCGGTGGTCGACGGCGGCGTGCGCAGCGTCTTCCAGCCCATCGTCGACCTCGACTCGGGGCGCGTGGTGGCCTACGAGGCGCTGGCGCGCGGGCCGCAGGGCGGCGCCCTCGAGCGCCCCGACCACCTGTTCGCCGCCGCCCGCACCCACGGGCTGCTCGCCGAGCTCGACGCCGCGTGCCGGGCCGCCGCCTTCCGCGGGGCCCTCGAGCAGGGGCTGCTGGCCCCGCTCACCCTCTTCGTCAACGTCGAGCCGGAGGTGCTGGACAGCGCGCCCCTCGACGACCTGCTCGCCATCGCCGGCGACGCGGGCGGCGACCTGCGCGTCGTGGTGGAGATCACCGAGCGCGCCCTCGCGCACCGGCCGGCCGAGCTCCTGCGCACCGTGGACCGCGTGCGCGAGATCGGCTGGGGCGTGGCGATCGACGACGTCGGCGCCGACGCGCTGTCGCTGGCGTTCATGCCCCTGCTGCGCCCCGACGTCGTCAAGCTCGACCTGCGCCTGGTCCAGGAGCGCCCCGGGCCCGCCGTCGCGCAGATCATGAACGCGGTCAACGCCTACGCCGAGTCC
The DNA here is from genome assembly GCF_947495735.1 of uncultured Pseudokineococcus sp. Lineage (GTDB taxonomy): Bacteria > Actinomycetota > Actinomycetes > Actinomycetales > Quadrisphaeraceae > Pseudokineococcus. The sequence continues at coordinate 80,059 of NZ_CANMAA010000011.1, read as the reverse complement.
TCGGGCGCCCTCGTCCTCGCCGAGGGCATCGAGGACGAGCGGCACCTGCGCGTCGGGCGCGCCCTCGGCGCCCGCCTCGGCCAGGGCTGGGCCTTCGGACGGCCCGCGCCCGGCCCCGCGACCCAGTACGACGTCGGCGAGCTCGTGCTGCCGGCGCCGGGCGCGGGCGACGTCGCGCGCACCTCGCCCTTCGCCCTGCTGCAGCCGCACCACGAGCTGCGCCGTTCCCCGAAGTCGCTGCTCATCGAGCTGAGCAAGCAGCTCGAGCGGGAGGCGCTGCGCCTCGGCGAGACCGCCGTCGTCGCCGCGACCTTCCAGGAGGCCAAGCACTTCACCCCGGCGACGGCGGCGCGCTACCGCGACCTCGCGGAGCGCACCGGCTTCGTCTGCGCGCTCGGCGAGGGCCTGCCCGAGGAGCCGCTGCCGGGCCTGCGTGGCGCGACCCTGGCCCCGGACGACGCCGTGCGCGGGGAGTGGGACGTCGTCGTGCTCGGCCCGCACTTCAGCGCCGCCCTGCTCGCGCGCGACCTCGGCGAGACCGGCCGCGACGCCGACCGGACGTTCGAGTACGCCCTCACCTACGAGCGCAGCACGGTCGTGGACGCGGCCCGGTGCCTGCTGTCGCGCGTGGCGCCGCGCACCGGGCTGCCGCCGGTGGCGGGCGCCGACCTCCGCGTCCTCGGCGGCCACGACCACCCCACGGGCGTCCCGGCGCGCTCGACGGCCGAGGTGCGCACCACGCCCGCGGGCGAGGCGCTCCTGCACCGGGCGCTCGCCGCCACGACGAGCGGCGTGACCATCGCCGACATGCGGCGCCCCGACCAGCCCCTGATCTACGTCAACAACGCGTTCGAGCACCTGTCCGGCATGAGCGCCGAGGACGTCCTGGGGCGCAACTGCCGCTTCCTGCAGGGCGCGGACACCGACCCGGGCGTGGTCGACGCCATCCGGTCGGCCATCCGGGAGGGCCGGGAGTTCCGGGCGACCCTGCTCAACCACCGCGGGCCCGAGCGGCAGCCGTGGTGGAACGAGATCTACCTCGCGCCCGTCCTCGACGCCGCCGGGCGGGTGCTGCAGTACATCGGCGTCCAGAACGACGTCACGGCGCGGGTGGACGCCCAGCGCGCCCTGGAGCAGGAGCGGGACCGCGCGCAGACCTACCTCGAGCGGATCGAGCGCCTCGCCTACACCGACCCCCTGACCGGGCTGGCCAACCGCCGGCGCCTGGAGGAGCGGGTCGAGGCCGCCCTGTGGGAGGCCCGCCTCGGCGGCCACTCGCTCGCCCTGCTGTTCTGCGACCTCGACGGCTTCAAGGCCGTCAACGACCGCCACGGCCACGCGGTCGGCGACGAGCTGCTCGTGGTGCTGGCCCAGCGGCTGCGCGAGACGGTGCGGCGCACCGACCTGCTCGCGCGCCTGGGCGGGGACGAGTTCCTCGTCGCGCTCCCGGCGCTCGACCCCGAGCGGGCCGTGGAGGACGCCCAGCGCGTCGCCGACGGCATCGCCGGGTCGCTGTCGAGGCCCGTCGACCTCGGCGGGCGGCAGCTGGCGGTGGGTGCCAGCGTCGGGATCGGCGTGCACCCCGGGGACGGCTCGACGTTCGGCGACCTGCTGCACGAGGCCGACCAGCGCATGTACGAGGTCAAGCGGGAGCGCCGGGCCGCGCGCCGCTGACGCGCCCGCCCGGCCCCCCCTCCTCCAGGGCCGCGGCGGCGGGACCGTCACCCGTTCGGCCCCGCCGCCGCGGACGTCCCCCGGAGGTGCGCGCTCACACGTCCGAGTTGCGGCGGGCTGACGGGACGCGCCGGCGCCCGAGGCCTGATCGTTACCGGCCCGAGTTGATCGGCGGGCTGGCCGGGTGCTGTCATCCCCTGGCGCGCGGCGACGACGCCGCCCCGAGAGGAGAACCATGTCCCCCCGTACGCGGAAGAGGAGCACGACGGCCGTGGCCGGCGGGCTCGGCCTCATCGTCGCCCTCGCCGGCTGCGCCTCCCAGGAGGAGGCCGGCGTCGCCACCTCGGAGAACACCGCCGGCGCGGAGATCGCCAGCTCGGAGATCGACTGCGAGCAGTTCGAGCAGTTCGGCGACATCGCCGGTTCCGAGGTCGAGGTCTACACGACCATCGTCGACCCCGAGTCGCAGTCCTTCATCGACGCCTTCGGCCCCTTCACGGAGTGCACCGACGTCGAGATCAACTACAACGGCTCGCGCCAGTTCGAGGCGCAGCTGCCCGTGCGCGTCGAGGGCGGCAACGCCCCCGACATCGCCTTCCTGCCGCAGCCGGGCCTCCTGGAGCGCATGGTCGCCACCGGGCAGGTGGCCGAGCCCGCGCAGGCCGTCGTCGACAACGTCGACGAGTTCTGGAGCGAGGACTGGAAGTCCTACGGCACGGTCGACGGCACCTTCTACGCCCCGCCGCTGGGCGCGAACGTCAAGTCCTTCGTGTGGTACTCGCCCACCGCCTTCGCCGAGGCCGGCTACGAGGTCCCCGAGACCTGGGACGAGATGCTCGCGCTGTCCGACCAGATCGTCGCCGACCACCCCGAGAGCAAGCCGTGGTGCGCGGGCATCGGCTCCGGCGAGGCCACCGGCTGGCCGGCCACCGACTTCCTCGAGGACGTCGTCCTGCACCAGCAGGGCCCCGACGTCTACGACCAGTGGGTCGCGCACGAGATCCCCTTCGACGACCCGGCCATCGCCGAGTCGCTCGCCACCGCCGGCGGCATCCTCAAGAACCCGGACTACGTCAACGGCGGCCTGGGCGACGTCCGCTCCATCGCCTCGACGGAGTTCCAGGACGCGGGCCTGCCGATCCTCGACGGCAACTGCTGGATGCACCGCCAGGCCAGCTTCTACCAGGCCAACTGGCCCGCGGGCACCGACGTCTCCGAGGAGGGCGACGTCTTCGCCTTCCCGACGCCGGTGATCGACGAGGGCGTCGGCAGCGCGATCGTCGGCGGCGGCGAGTTCGTCGCGGCCTTCAACGACGAGCCGGCCACCCAGGCCGTGCAGTACTGGCTGTCCACCGGCGACTGGGCCAACCTCAAGGCGCAGGCGTCCCAGCCCGGCTGGTTCTCGGCGAACCTCGAGCTCGACGCGAGCAACCTGCAGAGCCCGATCGACCAGCTCGCCGTCGAGCAGCTGCAGGACCCGGAGTCGACGTTCCGCTTCGACGCCTCCGACCTCATGCCCGCGCAGGTGGGCTCCGACGCCGAGTGGCAGCAGCTCACCGACTGGATCGCCAGCGACCAGCCGGACGACGTGACCCTCGCCAACATCGAGGCCGCCTGGCCCCAGTGACGCCCCGCTGACACCGCGCCCGGCGCCGACCGACCCCCGGTCGGCGCCGGGCGCGGTGCGGGGTGCTCGCTGGGCCCGGCTCCCGGACCTCTCGGAGGACTCGTGGACTGGTTCCTGGACGCGGAGACGACCGCGCACAAGCTCGCGCTGATGGTCCTGGCCATCGCCCTCTTCGCCCTCGTGATGGGCGCCATCCTCTTCGCCGTCGACAAGCCCAAGCGGGTGCCCCAGTGGGTCGTCGTGCTGGGCTTCCTGGGGCCGCCGGTCCTCCTGCTGCTGGTGGGCCTCGTGTACCCGGCCCTGCGCACCCTCGTGGGCAGCTTCCAGGGCCGCGACGGCGAGGACTTCGTCGGTGTCGACAACTACGCGGCGGTCTTCACCAACCCCGAGCTCCTGCTCGTGCTGCGCAACACCGTGCTGTGGGTGGTCCTCGTGCCGCTCGTGGCCACCCTGTTCGGCCTCGTCTACGCCTACCTCGTGGACCGCACCCGGTTCGAGAACCTCGCCAAGGCGCTCGTCTTCCTGCCGATGGCGATCTCCGGCGTCGCCGCCGGGATCATCTGGAAGTTCGTCTACGAGTACCGGCCGGACCAGGCGGGCATCAACCAGATCGGACTCCTGAACCAGCTGCTGGTGTGGGTGGGGCTCGAGCCGCGGCAGTTCCTGCTCAACCAGCCGCAGAACACCTTCTTCATCATCGCGGTGATGATCTGGATCAACGCCGGCTTCGCGATGACGGTGCTCTCGGCCTCCATCAAGGCGATTCCGGACGACATCACCGAGGCCGCGCGCCTGGACGGCGTCTCCGGGATCGGCATGTTCCGCTACGTCACCGTGCCGAGCATCCGACCGGCGCTCGTCGTCGTGCTGACGACCGTGGCCATCTCCACCCTCAAGGTCTTCGACATCGTCTACACGATGACGGGCGGCCAGTTCGGCACCTCGGTGATCGCCAACGAGTTCTACTCGCAGACCTTCCGCCAGGGCAACGAGGGCCTGGGGGCCGCGCTCGCCGTCCTGCTCTTCGTGCTGGTCGTGCCGATCATCGCCTACAACGTGCGCCAGCTGCGCCTCTCCGAGGAGATCCGTTGACCGCCAGCGACGTCAGCCAGCGCACCGTCACGAACGCGACGGGGAAGATCGACGCACCGGTCCAGGGGTCCTGGCGCTCGCGCCGCCGGCAGCGGCGCGCCGAGGCGGCGGCCGAGCGCCTCTCCAAGCCGGCGGCCTCCACCATCGCGATCATCATCGCGGTGCTGTGGAGCGTGCCCACGCTGGGGCTCTTCGTCACGTCCTTCCGGACGGTCGACGACATCCAGGGGTCGGGGTGGTGGACGGCCGTCACCAACCCGCTCTTCTCGCCGTTCAACTACCGGGCGGCCCTGGTCGACAGCGACCTGGCCTCCAACTTCATCAACAGCTTCGCCATCACGCTCCCGGCCGTCCTCATCCCCATCACGCTGGCCCTGCTGGCGGCGTACGCGTTCGCGTGGATCCCCTTCCGCGGCCGCAACACGCTCTTCGTGGCGGTCTTCGCGCTCCAGATCGTGCCGATCCAGGTCACGCTGGTGCCGCTGCTCAACCTCTACGTCGGGGCCGGCGTCGCCGGGTCGTTCTGGACCGTGTGGCTCTCGCACTCGATGTTCGCCCTGCCGCTGGCGATCTTCCTGCTGCACAACTTCATGAAGGACGTGCCGCCCTCGCTCGTCGAGGCGGCGCGGATGGACGGCGCGGGGCACGTCACGATCTTCTTCAAGGTGCTCCTGCCGCTGCTGGTCCCGGCGATCGCCGCCTTCGGCGTCTTCCAGTTCCTGTGGGTGTGGAACGACCTGCTCGTCGCCCTGACGTTCGCCTCGAACGACGCGACGCCGCTCACCGCGGCGGTGGCCGACCTCGCGGGGACGCGCGGCAACGCGTGGTACCTGCTCTCCGCCGGCGCCTTCCTCACGATGCTCGTCCCGCTGGTCGTCTTCATCGGCCTCCAGCGCTTCTTCGTGCGGGGGCTGCTCGCCGGGTCCGTCAAGGGCTGACGGCGGTGGGCGGCCCCGCCGCCCACCGCCGCCAGCACCGCGGGCCCACCGCGACCCCGCGCGAGCGCCCCGCGCGGGGCCGCCGCCTCCCCCGGAGGTGGTGCCTCAGCCGGCTCGGTGGCGGCGGAGGGCCTCGAGGTCCACGACGCGCTCGTGCTCGTACAGGGCCCGCACCTGCTCGGGCGCGTTGGCCTCGGCGACGACGTCGGGCCACGCCATGAACCAGCACCACCGGGGCTGCGCCTCGAGGACGGCCGCGGACGGCAGCTCGCCCACCTCGCCGAGGCCGACGGGGCGTCCGTCCGCGAGCCGGAGCAGCTCCTCGTAGTGCTCCTGCTCCCAGTGCCCCCCGTAGGTGTCGACGGCGAGCGCGTCGACGACGTCGTGGCCCGGGTAGAAGGGCGCGAAGGGCAGGGCGCTGTCGTAGGCGGAGTTGGGGTTCCACACCCACACCAGGTTCCGCAGGCCGTGGTGGTGGACGAGCCGGTCGAACAGCTGCCGCCAGAGCGCGCGGAGCGGCTCGGGCCGTCCTCCCCACCAGAACCAGGGGCCGTTCATCTCGTGGTAGGGCCGCCACAGGACCGGGACCCCGGCCTCCTGGAGGTCGAGGAGGAAGCGCGCCGCGACGTCGACCTGCGCGGCCCACCGGTCGTGCAGGGCCGACCCGGGGCGCAGCACCTCCTCGATCACGCCCTCGTCCACCGACCGCAGGACACCGCCCTCGAACTCCACGGGCTCGTCGTCGAGCGGGCAGACGGCGTGCCAGGTCAGGCAGACGACCGCTCCCCGCCGGTGCCAGGCGACCGCCTCCTCGACGTTGGCCCCGCGGCGGTCGATCCCGTCCAGGGTCCCCGGCGGTGAGAAGCCGATGTCCTGGCCCCACAGCGCCGGCACGGCGCCCCCGGTCCCGGTGGCCCAGTCCGTCCACGCCGAGCCGTGCACCGGCTGGTTGTGCTGCCCGGCGAGGAGGGCTCGCCCGTCGAGGTGCTCGAGCAGGGCGAGGAGCTCGCGCGCTCCCTCGGTGGCGTCTCGGGTGACGAGCTCGCGCCCCACGGGGCCTCCTGGTGATCACGGCCCGCCGCTGCCGACGGGAGGGGTGGACATGTGCTGAACCGGTACAGTAACGTCCGCCAGACCAGCCGCCACTCGATGTGGAGAAGGAGCGGACTGGTCGCCGCGCGCTGCGCGGTGCGATCACGACGTCGTGACGCACACAACCCTGGGAGTTCTCGGATGAACCAGTTCAGCCCTCGCACGTCCCGCCGCGCTCTCGTGGCGGCCATGGCCGGTGCGGCTCTCGCGCTGTCCGCCTGCTCCGGGGGCGGCGACGGTTCCGGCGGTGCGGGGGGTCCGCAGCCCGCGGGGGGTGACGGGGCGATCACCGTCTTCAACGGCTCGACGGGCACCGTCGCCGAGAACTTCAACCCGTTCTCGCCGACCGCGCTCCAGCCCACGCTGGGCGTCGTCCACGAGGCGCTCTTCTACTACAACCTCGCCGCGGGCGGTGACCCCGAGCCCCTGCTCGGGGAGAGCTTCTCCTGGAACGAGGACGGCACGCAGCTGACGGTGGTCACGCGCGAGGGCGTGACCTGGTCGGACGGCGAGCCCTTCACGGCGAACGACGTGGCGTTCACCTTCAACCTGCTGTGGGGCACCCCGGAGCTCAACACCTCCGGGATCGAGGCGGAGGCCGAGGCCACCAGCGACACCGAGGTGGTCTTCACGTTCCCGACCACGTCCTTCGTCCAGGAGGCGCAGATCCTGGGCAACCAGGCGATCGTCCCCGAGCACGTCTGGGCCGACAAGGCGGACCCGGCGACGGACATCAACACGGACCCGGTGGGCACGGGCGCCTACACGGTGGACACCTTCAGCCCGCAGAGCTACTCCCTCGCTGCCAACCCGGACTACTGGGGTGGTGCACCGGAGGTGCAGAACGTGCGGTACATCGCCCTCGCCACGGCCGACGCCGCCAGCTCGGCGCTGCTGGCCGGGGAGGTCGACTGGATGAGCGCCTTCTTCCCCGGCTTCCAGGAGGTGCTCGCCGACGAGCCCGACCTCTCGTGGATCAACACGCCGGGCGCGACCACGACGATCCACACCTGCTCGAACGCCGAGCTGGGCTGCGAGGGGCCGCAGAGCGACCCGGCGGTCCGCCAGGCGATCTACCAGGCGCTGGACCGCGAGCAGCTCAACCAGCTCGCCTTCGCCGGCATCGCGCAGATGCCGTCGACGACGATGCTGCTGCCCGACCGCGACGAGGAGTGGATCGCCGACCCCGAGGCGACCCTCGCCCCCGAGACCCCGGACGTCGAGGCGGCGCGGGCCACGCTCGAGGCCGCCGGCTGGACCGAGGGCGCCGACGGGATCTACGAGCGCGACGGCGAGCGCCTCAGCATGACGATCCAGGTGGTCAGCGGCTACAGCGACTTCATCTCCGCCATCGACGCGATGACGCAGCAGCTCGCAGCCGCGGGGATCGAGCTCTCCTCGACGCAGCTCGCCTACAACGAGTGGAACGCCAACCAGCAGAACGGGACGTTCCAGCTGTCGATGGACTCGATCGGCTTCACGCCCTCCACGGACCCCTACTACACGTACTTCCCCAAGTACACGACGGCGAACACGCTGCCGGTCGGGGAGTCCGTCGGCTCGAACAACTTCTCCCGCTACAGCAACCCCGTGGTGGACGAGGCCGTCGCCACGGCTGCGGGGACGGAGGACCAGGCGGTGAAGGCGGAGCAGTACGCGGTCATCCAGGAGCAGATCGCCACCGACCTCCCCTACATCCCCGTGGTGATCGGCTCGACCCTCACCGAGTTCAGCACCGCACGGGCGACGGGCTGGCCGACCGACGAGGACACCTACGCCTTCCCGGCGAGCTGGAAGAGCTGGGACAACGGGATCGTGCTGAAGAACCTCGAGCTGGTCGCGCCGGAGTGAGGCGGGGGCCGGGGCAGGACGAGGAGGTGCGTGAGTCGTGAGGTACTACGTCCAGAAGCTGGGGTTCTACGCCGTCGCACTCTGGGCGGCGCTGACCATCAACTTCGCCCTGCCCCGGCTCATGCCGGGCGACCCGGTGGACATCCTGCTGTCCAAGCTGTCGGCCCGGGGGCCGGTGACACCCGAGGCGCGCCAGAGCATCGCGCTCCTGCTCGGCACCGAGACCGACCAGTCGCTGATCTCGCAGTACTTCTCCTACCTGGGCAACGTCTTCACGGGCGACCTCGGGCTGTCCGTCACGTACTTCCCGCAGACGGTGACGGACACCATCGCCCAGACCCTCCCGTGGACGATCGCGCTGATGGGCATCGCCACGGTGATCTCCTTCGTCGTCGGGGTCGGACTGGGACAGCTGGCGGGATGGAAGCGCGGGTCCTTCCTGGACAACCTGATCCCGGTGGCGACCATGTTCCAGGCCGTGCCGTACTTCTGGCTGGCCCTGGTGCTGCTGTACCTGTTCTCCAGCGTCTTCGCCGTCTTCCCGACGAACGGCGGGTACGACGTCTACGGGACGACCCCGGGGCTCAACTGGCCGTTCCTGCGCAGCGCCGTCTACTACGGCACGCTGCCCGCCCTGACGATCGTCCTCTCGTCGGTGGCCGGCTGGATGCTGGGGATGCGCAACATGATGGTGTCCACGCTGTCGGAGGACTACATCACGACCGCCGAGGCGAAAGGCTTGCGGCCGCGACGCATCATGACGACGTACGCGGCCCGCAACGCGGTGCTGCCGTCCCTGTCCGGCTTCGCCATCACGCTCGGCTTCGTCGTCGCCGGGTCGATCGTGGCCGAGCAGGTCTTCTCCTACCCCGGCATCGGGCAGACGCTCCTGTCCGCCGTGCAGAACAACGACTACGCGCTGATGCAGGGCATCTTCCTCGTCATCACCGTCTCGGTGCTGGGAGCCAACCTGGCCGTCGACCTGCTCTACAGCCTGATCGACCCGCGCACGCGAGCACGGGCATGACCCGACCGGGGTCGCCATCGACCGCCCCGCGACGCCGTCGTCGCGCACCTGCCGAGGAGCACGCATGACCACCACGGCCACCGACCCGGACGTCGTCGCGCGGGCGCTGCCGGAGGGCCGAGGACGCCGGCGGCGGGGCCTGCGGCTCCCCTCGCCCAAGCTCGGGGTCGGCCTCGCCATCTGCGGCCTCATCGCGCTCTTCGGGCTCGTCGGACCCCTCGTGGTCGGCGATCCCGACGCGGTCGACAACGTCGGGCTGGCGCCCCCCGGGGGCGGGTACCTCCTGGGCACCACCCAGACCGGCCAGGACGTCTTCGCCCAGCTCGCCTGGGCGACCCGCGGCTCGCTGGTCATCGGCCTCGTCGTCGGCCTGCTGGCCGTCGGGCTGGCGGCGGTCTTCGGCGTGATCGGCGCCTACGCGGGGGGCTGGGTGGACGAGGGCTTCTCGCTGTTCAGCAACGTGATGCTCGTCATCCCCGGCCTGCCGCTGATCATCGTGATCTCGAGCTACGTCGCGGACAAGAGCATCTGGCTCATCGCCCTCGTGCTCGCGCTCACGAGCTGGGCGGGCGGGGCGCGCGTCCTGCGGGGCGTCACGCTCAGCCTGCGCAGCCGCGACTACGTCTCGGCCTCCCGCGTGTCGGGGGAGAGGACGTGGCGGATCCTGCTCGTCGAGATCCTGCCCAACCTGGTGCCGCTGCTGGCCTCGCTGTTCATCTTCGCCGTGATCGGGGCCATCCTCGGCGAGGCGGGCCTGGCCTTCATCGGCCTCGGCGCCAGCGGCTCCTGGACCTGGGGGACCATGCTCTTCTGGGCTGGCAACGGCCTCGCGCTGCGCCTGGGCGCGCTGTGGTGGTTCGTGCCCCCGGGCCTGATGATCGCGCTCTTCGGCGCCGGCCTGGCGATGATCAACTTCGCGATCGACGAGATCATCGACCCGAAGCTGCGCCTGCAGACGAGGGCGGCGCGCCGGCGCTGGCGCCGTCCGTCGGACGTGGGGTCCTCCGGCGGCGCGGGGGCCCGGGCGTGAGCGGCGCGCACCGGACCGTCGACCCCGACCCCGGCGGCGTCGGCGCCGTCCTGACCATCGACGGCCTGAGCATCGACTACGAGGCCGAGACGACGGTGCACGCCGTCAAGGACGTGGACCTGGTCCTCGGCCGGGGCGAGATCCTGGGGCTCGCCGGGGAGAGCGGCTGCGGCAAGAGCACCCTCGCCTACGGCATCACCCGCCTGCTGAAGCCACCGGCGAGGATCGTCTCGGGCAGGGCCGTCTTCCACTCGCGCGAGGGCTTCGACGTCGACCTCGGCGCCCTCGAGGGCGATGACCTCCGCGCCTTCCGCTGGGACCGCATCTCCATGGTCTTCCAGGGGGCGATGAACTCCCTCAACCCGGTCATCAGCATCCGGGCCCAGCTCGAGGACATCTTCACCACGCACCGCCCGGAGATGAGCAAGCAGGAGCGACGGCGCACCGCCGGCGACCTGCTCGAGCGCGTCGGCGTCGACCGCTCCCGGCTGCGCTCCTACCCGCACGAGCTGTCGGGCGGGATGCGCCAGCGGGTGATGATCGCCATGGCGATGGCCCTGGGACCCCAGGTCATGATCATGGACGAGCCGACCACCGCGCTCGACGTCGTGGTGCAGCGGGAAATCCTGCGCGAGGTGACCCGCCTGCGGGCGGAGCTCGGGTTCGCCGTCATCTTCATCACCCACGACCTGCCGCTGCTCCTCGAGATCAGCGACCGGATCGCCGTCATGCGCGAGGGCAGCATCGTGGAGCTGGGCAGGGCGGCTGACGTCTACAGCCGGCCCCAGCACCCGTACACCCAGCGGCTGCTCGCCTCCTTCCCGAGCCTCACGGGAGAGCGCGGCGACTTCATCCGGGGAGGCGAGGACGTCTCCCTCGACGACATGGACCGCGACGTGGTCCCGACGACCGAGGAGGTCGGTCGATGAGCGTCCTGGAGCTCCGCGACGTCACCAAGGAGTACCGCCTGAGGGGCGAGGGCCTGCGCGGGCGCACGCTGCGAGCCGTGGACGGGGTGAGCCTGGTCCTCGAGGCGGGCAAGACGGTCGCGCTCGTGGGCCAGAGCGGCAGCGGCAAGTCCACGGTGGCCAAGATCCTCATGCAGCTCGAGCGGCCGACGTCCGGCCAGGTGCTGCTGGACGGGCGGCCCGTCGGCCGGCGCGGCCGGGCGCTGCGGGAGTACCGCAGCGCGGTCCAGATGGTCTTCCAGGACCCGTTCGCCTCGCTCAACCCCTTCCACACGATCGCCCACCACCTCGAGCGACCGCTGAGGCTGCACGGGCGGGCCCGCTCGGCCGAGGACGTCGAGCGGGAGGTCCACCACCTGCTCGAGCGGGTGCGGCTCGAGCCCGCCGCGGTCGTGGCGCAGCGCAAGCCGCACGAGCTCTCCGGCGGCCAGCGCCAGCGCGTGGCCATCGCGCGCGCCCTGGCGCCGCAGCCGTCGGTGCTCGTGGCCGACGAGCCCGTGTCGATGCTGGACGTCTCCATCCGGCTCGGGGTGCTCAACCTGCTGGCGACGCTGCAGCGGGAGAGCGACCTCGGCGTCCTCTACATCACCCACGACCTGGCCACGGCCCGCCACTTCTCCGACGAGATCCTCGTGATGCTCGACGGTCGCGTGGTGGAGCGCGGGCCCTCCGACCGGGTCATCCTCGACCCCCAGCACGAGTACACGCGTCTGCTGCTGGACGCCTCGCCCAACCCCGAGAAGAGACTTGCCACGTGAGCCTCCACCAGCTCTCCACCGACCCTCGCGCGGACGGCGCCGACGCGGGGACCACCGCCCTGGTCCGCACCTCCCTCACCACCGGCGCCGGCGCGGAGTGGACCGTGCGGGCCGTCGGCGGTCCCGTGCCCGACGCCCTGGCCGGCGACCTCGCGGAGGGCCTCGTCGCGACGGTGCCCGGTCAGGTCCACACGGACCTCATGGCCGCCGGGCTGGTGCCGGACCCCTTCGACGGCGACAACGAGAGCCTCCTCGCGTGGATCGGCCGCACGACCTGGAGCTTCTCGACCTCCTTCGCCTGGAGCGCGGACGGTCGTGCGCGCCAGGAGCTGGTGGCCCGGGGCCTGGACACGATGGCGACGGTCCGGCTCAACGGGACCGAGCTGGGCCGCACCGCGAACCAGCACCGCACCTACCGCTTCGACGTCACCGACGTGCTCGTCGAGGGGGCCAACGAGCTGGTCGTCGAGGTCGAGGCCCCGGTCGACGCCGCCGAGCGCCTCGACGTCGAGACCGGCCGGCGGCCGCACGTCAACCCGCACCCCTTCAACGCCCTGCGCAAGATGGCCAGCAGCTACGGGTGGGACTGGGGGATCGACGTGGCCGGCGCCGGCGTCTGGCGCCCCGTGGACCTGGAGTCCTGGAACGACGTGCGGATCGCGGCGGTGCGCCCGCTGGCCCGCGTCGAGGCGGGGGCGGGCGTGCTCGAGGCGCACGTCGACCTGGCCTGGACCGCGGCGCCCACGACCTCGTCCGCGACGGTCTCCGTCGAGGTCGCGGGTCGTCGGCGGGAGGTCGTGGTCGACGCCGGCCGGACCTCGGCCGTGGTGCGCGTCGACGTCCCCGACGCCGACCTCTGGTGGCCGCGGGGCCACGGCGCGCAGCCGCTCTACGACGTCGACGTCGCGCTGGCGACCGCTGGCGCCCCCGCGTCGGACGGGTGGCGCGGACGGGTGGGCTTCCGCACCGTCGAGCTCGACACGGCTCCCGACGAGCACGGGACGCCCTTCACGATCTCGGTGAACGGCGAGCCGGTCTACGTGCGCGGGGCGAACTGGATCCCGGACGACGCCCTGCTCACCCGCATGACGCCGGAGCGGTACGCCGCGTCCGTGGCCGACGCCGTCGACGCCGGCATGAACCTCCTGCGGGTCTGGGGCGGGGGGATCTACGAGAGCGAGGACCTCTACCGCGCCTGCGACGAGCAGGGCGTCCTCGTGTGGCAGGACTTCCTCTTCGCCTGCGCCGCCTACTCCGAGGACGAGCCGCTGCGCGGCGAGGTCGAGGCCGAGGCGCGCGAGGCCGTCACGAGGCTGTCCCAGCACGCCAGCCTCGTGCTGTGGAACGGCTGCAACGAGAACATCTGGGGGTACGTGGAGTGGGGCTGGCGCGCGCCCCTGGCCGGCCGCACGTGGGGCGCGGGCTACTACACCGACCTGCTGCCGGGGGTCGTGGCCGAGCTGGACCCGCTGACGCCCTACTCGGAGGGCAGCCCCTTCTCCTACGGGGACTTCATCCACCCGAACGACCCCCGGCACGGCACGACCCACATCTGGGACGTGTGGAACGAGGTGGACTACACGGTCTACCGCGACTACCGGTCCCGCTTCGTCGCCGAGTTCGGCTTCCAGGGCCCGCCCGCCTGGTCGACGCTCGCCGGGGTCGTCCACGACGAGCCGCTGGACCCCTTCGGCCCGCAGATGCTGGTGCACCAGAAGGCCGACGACGGCAACGGCAAGCTCGAGCGTGGGCTCGGCGACCACCTGCCCCGGTGGTCCGACGTCGACGGCTGGCACTGGGCGACCCAGCTCAACCAGGCGCGGGCGGTCGCGTACGGCATCGAGCACTTCCGGAGCCTGTCCCCGCTGAACACGGGAGCGGTCGTCTGGCAGCTGAACGACAACTGGCCCGTGGTCTCGTGGGCGGCGGTGGACGGGTGCGGCATCCGCAAGCCGCTGTGGCACAGCCTCCGGCGGGTCTTCGCCGACCGGCTCGTCACGGTCCAGCCGCGGGACGGCGCCCCGGCGGTGGTGGTGCACAACGACTCCGCGCAGGCGTGGGCGGGCGAGCTCGTCGTCACGCGGCGGGGCACCGGCGCGGGCTCTCCCGAGCTGGCCCGCCAGGTGCTGGTCCTCGACGTGCCCGCGCGCGGCGCGGTCACGCTCCCCCTCGGGGAGGACGTGCGCCGACCGGGGGACGAGACCGCTGAGCTCCTGCAGGTGACGTGCGACGGGACGGCCGACGCGGCGTTCTGGTACTTCGTCGAGGACACCCGGCTGCAGGTGCTCGCTCCGCCGCAGGCGCTGTCGGCCGTGGCGGCGCGGACGCCGGAGGGCTACGAGGTCACGGTCGAGGCGTCGGCGCTGGTCAAGGACCTGTGCCTGTTCCCCGACCGCCTCGACCCGGCCGCCCGGGTCGGCACCGGGATGGTGACGCTCGTCGCGGGCGAGCGGCACGTGTTCCGGGTGACGTCCGACGAGCTCGACGAGCGGTCCCTGGTGCGCATGCCGGTGCTGCGCTGCGCCAACGACCTGCTCTGAGCGGCCCCTGAGGGCGTGGCGCGCTCCGTCAGCGCGCCGCGCCCTCAGGGCCGGCGGGCCAGCAGGCTGAAGCTGTTCGGCAGCCGCCCGTCCCAGGCCGCGGCGCGCACGTCGGCGGGCCGCCAGAACGGGTCCGGGTGCTCGACGAGCTCGAGGAGGGCCAGGCCGGCCCGGGTGACGGCCATGACGACGTCGGAGAGCGGGTGCTGGTGCTCGACGGCGCCCAGCGCCGGGAACGTGTCGTTGACGTGGTGCGCGGCGAAGTAGCTGCGGTCGGGTCGGACGCGGGCCTCGTCGGGGTCCCAGGCCCAGAGCGGCACCAGCGGGTGCGCCTCGTGGAGGAAGAGGTGGCCACCGGGGCGCAGCACCCGGACGACCTCGGCGGCCCACCCGTCGAGGTCCGGCAGCCAGATGAGCGCCCCCTTGCCGGTGTAGACGAGGTCGTGGCCGCCGTCGGGCACCGGGAACGGGGGCAGCTCCGCCACGCGGTAGCGGCAGGACGCGCCCAGCTCGTCGGCGCGCCGCTGCGCGGCGCCCACCGCCGTCGGGCTGTAGTCGAGGCCCAGCACCTCCCGCGCGCCGGCTCGCGCGAGCGCGTGGTCGTCGACGCCGTGCCCGCTCTGCGGGTGCAGCACCCGCGGTCGCGCCCGCAGCACGGGGGCCAGGAGCGCCTCCTCCACCGGCAGCAGCCGGGCGCGGCGCGCCTCCTGGAGCAGCTCGTCGTGCTCGCGGACGTGCTTCGCGGACGCCCGCTCCCAGGCGCGCCGGGTCGAGGCGGCGGCGTCATCAGGCTCGTCCGT
Source organism: uncultured Pseudokineococcus sp. (assembly GCF_947495735.1). GTDB lineage: Bacteria > Actinomycetota > Actinomycetes > Actinomycetales > Quadrisphaeraceae > Pseudokineococcus. The sequence continues at coordinate 64,662 of NZ_CANMAA010000011.1, read as the reverse complement.
CGCACCCGCTCGAGGGGCAGCAGCCCCGGGCGGTCCGGCCGCAGCGGCGGCACCCCCGCCCTCGGTCATCGCGGTGATCCGGACCGAGCGCCGAGCAGCGCGTCCAGCAGCCCCGAGCGCTCGACGGACGCCACCCACGCGTCGGCGAGCACCCGGTGGCCGAGCGGCGTCGGGTGCACGCCGTCGGCGGCGACGGCGACGGCGGAGCGCCTGCCGGCAGCCTCGGCGACGGCCGCAGCGGTGGGGACGAGCACGGCCCCGTGCCGGTCGGCGACGGCGCGGAGCGCGGACCGTCGCGGCCCGAGGTCGTCCTCCCACCGCTCCTGGCCGGGCTCCACCGGGACGACGAAGGGCTCCAGCAGGACGAGCCGAGCGCCCGCTGCGGTGGTCCGCCGCAGGAGGCCGTCGAGCCGTGCCTCGAAGGCGTCCGCCGGTGAGGGCTCCCCGCCGTCGTGGCGGCGCCAGGTGTCGTTGATCCCCACGAGCACGGACACGAGCGCGGGCTCGTGGGCGAGGACGTCCTCGTCCCAGCGTCGCTCGAGGTCCACGAGGCGGTCACCGCCGACCCCGGTGTTGACCACGTGCGGGACGTCGCCCCCGCGCGCCCGGGCGGAGGCGGCCAGCCGCTCGGCGACGAGGCGGGCGTAGCCCGTGCCGAGGCCGGACGCGTCCTCGTGCCGGCCGGTCTCGGTGATGCTGTCGCCCGTCAGGACGACGCGGGTGCGCGGTGCGTCCGGCTCGACGGTCATGCCCCTCCTCGACGACTCGCTGTGCTTGACCGGTTCAGTGGCATAGTCGACCACAACCCAGCTCCCCTGGACCAGGAGGTCCCCGTGCCGCGCGTGACCATCAAGGAGATCGCCCAGCGGGCGGGCGTGTCCAAGGGAGCCGTCTCCTACGCCCTGAACGGTCGCCCGGGGGTCTCCGAGGCCACCCGGGCCCGGGTGCTCCAGGTCGCCGCCGAGCTCGACTGGCGCCCCAACAGCGCCGCGCGGATGCTCTCCGGCGCCCGCACGGCGACGTTCGGCCTCGTGCTCACCCGCCAGCCGGAGACGCTGGGCAACGAGCCGTTCTTCATGCAGTTCGTCGCGGGCCTGGAGCGCGTGCTCGGTCCGCGCGGCCACGCCCTCCTGCTGCAGGTCGCCCACGACCTCGACGTCGAGATGACGACCCTGCGCACGTGGTCGGCGGAGAGGAGGGTCGACGCGGTCGTCGTCGTGGACCTGCGGGTGGGGGACCCGAGGGTGCCCCTGCTGCGGGAGCTCGGGCTGCCGGCCGTCGTCGTCGGGGACCCATCCCTCGCCGGGGGCCTCCCCTGCGTGTGGACCGACGACGCCGCCGCGGTAGAGGAGGCGGTCGGGCACCTCGTCGCGCTCGGCCACCGGCGGCTGGCGCGCGTCGCCGGCAGCGCCGACCTCGGGCACGTCCAGATCCGGGACCTGGCCTTCGCCGCGGCGACCGCTGCCGCCGGGGTCAGCGCGCTCACCCTGCACACCGACTTCTCCGGCCAGCAGGGCGGGCAGGTGACCAAGGACCTCGTGCTCGGGGACTCCCCGCCCACGGCGGTCCTCTACGACAACGACCTCATGGCCGTCGCAGGGCTCTCCGCGCTGAACGAGGCCGGGGTCTCCGTCCCGGAGCAGGTGACGCTCCTGGCGTGGGACGACTCGGCGCTGTGCCGGGTCACCCACCCGAGGCTGTCCGCGGTGGGGCACGACGTCGTCGCCTACGGGGCGGCCGTGGCGGAGCGCCTCTTCCAGCTGCTGGACGGGTCCCCGCCCGACCCCGTCCTCGCGCACACCCCCCGGCTGCACGAGCGGGCCAGCTCCGGCCCGCCTCCGGGCGGGCCCGTCCGACCGCGCGCCACGACGGGGGGACGGGCGTGAGCGGCAGGACGGACGGCCGGGCGGGCGGCGGCGGCGAGCCCCGCGTCGGCGGCGCGGACCTGCGGGCCCACGCCGCCGCGCTGGTCGACTTCTCCCGGGCCTCGGCGGTGCCGGGGGGCAGCGCCTGGCTCGACGACGACGGCCGCCCCACCGACCGCGACGTGCAGCTGTGGATCACCTGCCGGATGACGCACTGCGCCGCGCTCGGGGAGCTGCTGGGCGACCCCTCGTGCGCCGCGCTCGTCGAGCACGGCCTGGACGCCCTCCTCGGGCCGCTGCGCGACGACGAGCACGGCGGGTGGTACGCGGCGGTGTCGCGGACGTCGCTGGCGGCCACCTCCGACCGCAAGGATGGCTACGGCCACGCCTTCGTCGTGCTGGCGGCCTCGAGCGCGGCGGCGGCCGGCCACGAGCGCGCGGGCCTCCTGCTCGAGGAGGCCCTCGCGGTCTCGGAGCGCCACTTCTGGGAGGAGGGGGAGGGGCTGGTCCGCGAGGCCTGGGACCGGTCCTTCGGCACCTGCGAGGACTACCGCGGCGTGAACGGCGCGATGCACACGGTCGAGGCCTACCTCGCCGCGAGCGACGTGACGGGCGACGGCGCGTGGCGCCGGCGGGCCGCCCGCATCGCCAGGCGGGTCGTGCACGGCTGGGCGCGCGCGAACGACTGGCGCGTCCCGGAGCACTTCACCGCCCGCTGGGAGCCGCTGCTCGAGCACAACGTCGGAGCGCCGGCGGATCCCTTCCGGCCCTACGGCGCCACGGTCGGGCACGCCCTCGAGTGGGCCCGCCTGGTCCTCCAGGTCGACGCGGCCCTGCGCGCCGCGGGGGAGGGAGGGCTGCCCTGGGCCGTCGAGGCCGCGACCGCCCTGGCGCAGCGGGCCGTCGCCGACGGCTGGGAGGTCGACGGCGCCCCCGGGTTCGTCTACACGACCGACTGGCAGGGCGCCCCCGTGGTCCGCCACCGCATGCACTGGGTCGTCGCGGAGGCGCTGGGGGCGGGGGTGGCGCTCGAGCGCGCGACCGGTGACCCGGTGTGGCGGCGCTGGACCGACCGCTGGTGGGCCTACGTGGACGACGTCGTCGTCGACCACGAGCGCGGGTCCTGGCGCCACGAGCTCGACGCCGCCAACCGCCCGTCCAGCGCCACCTGGTCGGGCAAGCCCGACGTCTACCACGCCCTCCAGGCGTGCCTGGTGGGCGACCTCCCGCTGCACCCGTCCTTCGCCACGGCTCTGCGCCAGCGTCGAGAAATCGATCGCTGAACCGGTATTGCTCCTCGGCGCGGGCGGCGCCTAGGGTGCGAGCTATGCATTTCCGACACCTCGGCCGCTCGGGTCTGAAGATCTCCGAGATCACCTACGGCAACTGGCTCACCCACGGCTCCCAGGTCGAGGACGAGACCGCGACCGCCTGCGTGCGCGCGGCGCTGGACGCCGGCATCACCACGTTCGACACGGCGGACGCCTACGCGAACGGCGCCGCGGAGACGGTCCTCGGCAGGGCCCTGCAGGGGGAGCGGCGGGAGTCGCTCGAGATCCTCACGAAGGTCTACTGGCCGACCGGCCCCGGCGGGCCCAACGACTCGGGGCTGTCCCGCAAGCACGTCATGGAGTCGATCGACGCCAGCCTGCGCCGGCTGGGATGCGACTACGTGGACCTGTACCAGGCGCACCGGTACGACACCGAGACGCCGCTCGAGGAGACGATGCAGGCCTTCGCCGACGTCGTCCGGTCGGGCAAGGCGCTCTACGTCGGGGTGAGCGAGTGGACCGCCGACCAGCTGCGCGCCGGGCACGAGCTGGCCCGCCAGCTGGGCTTCCAGCTCGTCTCCAACCAGCCGCAGTACTCCGCCCTGTGGCGCGTCATCGAGGGCGAGGTCGTGCCGACCTCCCGCGAGCTCGGCATCTCGCAGGTGGTGTTCTCCCCGGTGGCGCAGGGCGTCCTGACCGGGAAGTACCGCCCGGGGCAGCAGGCGCCGGAGGGCTCGCGCGCCACGGACGCCAAGGGCGGCAAGGACATGATCGCCCGCTGGATGTCCGACGACGTCCTCGGCCGCGTGCAGGAGCTGCAGCCCGTCGCGGGCGACCTGGGCCTGTCCATGGCCCAGCTCGCGATCGCCTGGGTGCTGCAGAACGAGGACGTGGCCACCGCGATCATCGGCGCCTCGCGCCCCGAGCAGGTGGCCGACAACGCCGCCGCCGCAGGGGTGGAGATCCCCGCCGACGTCATGGCGCGCATCGACGAGGCCCTCGGCGACGCCGTCGTCACCGACCCGGGCCGCACGGCGCAGAACGCCCCGCAGCAGCGCCCCAGCTGAGGTCGGAAGGCCGCGGGTCGCGCACGCGACCCGCGGCGGATCGGCAGGGCGCCGCCCGCAGGTCCCCGCTCGCCCGTGCTGCACCACCCCGCCGTCACCGCCGACGGAGGGTCCGACGTCGAAGGAGATGTCCATGACCGAGCGCGGCCGCAGCGAGCCCCGGCGCAGCCCCGGGGACGGCGCCCGGACGGGCGCCCCGTCACGACGAGGTCTGCTCCTCGGGGCCGGCGGCGCCGCCGGCGCCGTCGCCGGGGGGCTGAGCGGCCTCGCCCACCCGCTCGCGGCCGCTGCTGCGGCCACCCCGGCCGCCGCCGCGCCCGGCGGGCGCCCCGCCGCCCTCGCCGACAGCCCCTACCGCGACCAGGTGACCTCCTTCGTCACGAGCCGGCGCAGCAGCTTCCTGCTCGACGGCCGTCCGTGGCGCTTCGGGGGCACCAACTGCTACTACCTGCACCAGAAGTCGCACTACATGGTCGACAGCGTCCTCAACGACGCGAGGGCCATGGGGTTGCAGGTCGTGCGTGCGTGGGCGTTCGCCGACGGCACGGAGCGGACCGAGCGCGCGCTGCAGCCGGAGCCGTACGTCTACGACGAGGAGGCCTTCGACAGCCTCGACTACGCCGTCATGAAGGCCGGCCAGCTCGGCATCCGGATGGTGCTGCCCGTCGTCAACAACTGGGACGACTACGGCGGCATGGCGCAGTACGTGCAGTGGTTCCGCGGCGTGGACGTCGCCGAGGCGGGCGGCGCCTCGCACGACCTCTTCTACACCGACCCCGAGATCCAGGCCTGCTTCCAGGCGTGGGTGCGCCACCTGGTCGGACGCACCAACCGCTACACGGGCGTGCGCTACGTCGACGACCCGGCCGTCATGACCTGGGAGGTGGCCAACGAGCCGCGCTGCCGGTCCGACCAGAGCGGTCGCACGCTGCGCACCTTCGTCGACCGCACGAGCCGGCTCATCGCCCGGCTCGCCCCGCGCCAGATGGTCGCGGTCGGGGACGAGGGCTTCCTCGGCGAGACGGGGAGCGCGGACTACCCGTACTCCGACTACGAGGGCGCCCGCTGGGCGGAGCTGACCAACCTGCCCTTCATCAGCTACGGGACGCTCCACCTGTACCCGGAGTACTGGAAGGGCGACCTGTCGACGTCTGAGCAGATCGCCTGGGGCGAGCGGTACATCCGCCGTCACATCGACGACCGGTCGGTCCGCAAGCCGGTCGTCCTGGAGGAGTACGGGCTGGGGGGCGCCTTCGAGGAGGCGGCGCCCGTCTGGACGTCGGCGGTCGAGGACGGCGGGGAGGGCAGCCAGTTCTGGATCCTCACCGCCCGGCAGGACGACGGAACCCCCTACCCGGACTACGACGGCCACCGCGTCGTCTACCCGAGCCCGGTCGCCGAGCTCATGACCGCCCACAGCGCCCGGATGCGCGAGAACCCGCAGGGCGGGCGCTGAGCGCTGGCGGCGACGCGCGCCGTCCCGGCAAGATCGTGCGCGTCGCCACCTCGCGGCGCCGTGCCCCACCGACGAAGGAGTCCTCGTGCCTGCCACGACGTCCGACACCACCGCCTTCCCCGACGGCTTCCTGTGGGGGTCCGCCACCGCGAGCTACCAGATCGAGGGGGCGGTGGACGAGGGCGGCCGCACGCCCTCGATCTGGGACACGTTCTCCCGCACCCCGGGCAAGACGCTCGACGGGGACACCGGTGACGTCGCCGACGACCACTTCCACCGGTTCCGCGAGGACGTCGCGCTCATGAAGGAGCTGGGGCTGCAGTCCTACCGTTTCTCGGTGGCGTGGCCGCGGATCACCCCCCAGGTGAGCGCCGACGCGCTCGGCTCGGTGGAGCAGCGCGGCCTCGACTTCTACTCGGCCCTCGTCGACGAGCTCGTCGCCGCCGGGATCACCCCCGCCGTGACGCTCTACCACTGGGACCTGCCGCAGGCGCTCGAGGACGTCGGCGGCTGGACCGACCGGCGCACCGCGGAGCGCTTCGGCGAGTACGCCGCCGTCGTCGCGGGCGCGCTGGGCGACAGGGTGCGCACCTTCATCACGCTCAACGAGCCCTGGTGCGCCGCCTACCTCGGCTACGCGGCCGGCGTCCACGCCCCGGGGCGCACCGAGCCCGCCGCCGCGCTCGCCGCGGTGCACCACCTCAACCTCGCGCACGGCCTCGCGGCGCAGGCGGTCCGCGAGCACGCGCCGGGGGCCGAGGTGGCCGTCACCCTCAACCTCGGGTGGTTCCGCCCCGAGGACGAGTCCTCCGAGGGCGACCGGGACGCCGCGCGCCGCGTCGACGGCCTGCAGAACCGGGTGTTCCTCGGCCCGATGCTGCGCGGCGCCTACCCCGCCGACGTGCTCGAGGACACCGCGGGCGTCACCGACTGGTCCTTCGTGCAGGACGGCGACACGGCGATCATCCGCCAGCCGCTGGACGCCGTGGGCCTGAACTACTACTCGCCGACGGTGGTCCGCCGCTGGAGCGGTGAGGGCGCCAAGGAGAGCGCCGACGGGCACGGGGACGGCACGGGGTCGCCGTGGGTGGCGTGCGAGGACGTCGAGTTCGTCGAGCTGCCCGGGCCGCGCACCGAGATGGGCTGGGCCATCGACCCCCGCGGCATGACCGAGCTGCTGCTGCGCCTGGCGCAGGAGGCCCCGGGCGTCGACCTGTACGTGACCGAGAACGGCATGGCGGCCCCCGACGTCGTCGGCGAGGACGGGGTCGTCCACGACGACGACCGCATCGCCTACCTGCACGACCACCTCGCCGCGGTGCGCGACGCCGTCGAGGGCGGTGCGCCGGTCAGGGGCTACTTCGTGTGGTCGCTGCTCGACAACTTCGAGTGGGCCTACGGCTACAGCAAGCGCTTCGGCGTCGTGCACGTGGACTACGACACCCAGGTCCGCACGCCCAAGGACAGCGCCCGCTGGTACTCGGGCGTCGCGGCGGACAACGCCCTGCCCGCTCGCTGACCCGGGGCGCGGGGCGGCGCCGCACGTCGGCGCCGACGCGTCGCCGCGTCCCCTCCCCGCACTCTGTCGTCACCCTGCCGTGGGTGACGTCCCTTTCCCGCACTCTGTCGTCACCGTGACGTGGACGGCCTTCTTCTCCCGCACTCTGTCGTCACCGTGACGTCGCCGGCCCGGGTCGTGCGACGTCATGCCGACAGAGTGCGGGGGGAGGGGTGAGCTGTCCCTTGCCCCCGCGCGCGACCGGTGCCCGGGTGAGGACGTCGGTCAGGCGAGGCGGTCGACCAGGAGGCGGCCGAGGCCGCCGGCGTCGGCGTCCACGGCGACGCGCGCCGTCCGCGCCCAGTCCGTCCGGGCGCCGTCGGTGCCCGCCGTGGTGTCGACGACGAGCTCGCCGCGGGTGAGCTCACCGCTCGTCTCCACCCGGACGCCGCCCTCGACCCACGTGCACAGCGTCGGGTCGAGGACGGCGGCCACGGCGAGGGCGTCGTGGACGGCGGCGGCCGCCAGCCCGTCGTCGTCGCGCCGCTGCGTCGAGATGTGCTGCAGCAGCTGGCCGACCGCGCGTCCTCGTGCGTCGCGGGAGGCGAGCAGCGGCGCGGTGGTCTCCGGGCCGACGAGCGCGCGCTGGGTCGCGTCGAGCGGGACGACGCGCAGCGGGACGCCGGACTCGGTGACCCGGCGGGCGGCGTCGGGGTCGCAGCGCAGGTTGAACTCGGTCGTCGGGCTGCTGTTGCCCTCGCAGAACGCCGCGCCGCCCATGAGCACGACCTCGCGCAGGTGGTCCGCCGACTCCGGGTGCAGCGCCAGCAGCGCCGCGACCGTCGTCAGCGGGCCCAGCGCCACCAGCACCAGCTCGCCGGGCCGCTCCGCGGCGGCGCGGGCGACGACGTCGACCGCCGACGCCTCGGCCACCGCGCGCCGGGAGGGCGGCAGGTCGAGCCCTCCGAGCGCCCCCGGGCCGTGGACGTCGGCGTCGCGCTCGCGCCGCGCCCGCCCGAGCGGTCCGGCCGCGCCCCGGGCGAGCGGGAGGTCCCCTCGAGCGCCGGCGAGGTCGAGCACCCGCGCGGCGTTGGCCGTGATCAGGTCGAGCGAGGCGTTGCCCGCCACCGTCGTCACCGCGCGGACGTCGAGCTCGGGGGCGGCGAGCGCGAGCAGCAGCGCGACCGCGTCGTCAACGCCCGGGTCGCAGTCGAGGACCACCGGCACCGGGTCCTCCGCCGTCGCGGCGGTAAGGGGAGGCAGCGGCCGGGGCTCGTCGACGTCGTCCACGCGCCCCACCGTGCCGCACGACGCGGGCACCGGGGCGGCAAGGTGCCGACGAAGTGCCCGAGAAGAGGCGTCCCGGCGGCAAGGTGCCGACGAAGTGCCGGGGAGGGCGCCTCGGGGCGGCAAGGTGCCGACGAAGTGCGGGGAAGGGCGGCTCGGGGCGGCGGGGTGTCGACAGAGTGCGGGGGAAGGGGCCCTCGGGCGGCAGGGTGTCGACGAGGTGCGGTCAGCGCTGGGCGGCGTCGACGGCCTCGAGGGCGTCGACGAGCAGGCCGAGGCCCTCCTCGGCCTCGTCGGCGGTGAGGGTCAGCGGCGGGGCGACGCGGATGACGTTGCCGTGCAGGCCGCCCTTGCCGACGAGCAGGCCGCGGGCCCTCGTCTCCTCGAGCACGGCGGCGGCCGCGGCGGGGTGCGGGGCGTAGCCGTCGGGGCCCACCAGCTCCAGGCCCGCCATGAGGCCGACGCCGCGGACCTCGGCGACGAGCGGCAGCCGGTCGGCCGCGCGCTGCAGCCCCTCGTGCAGCACCGCGCCGAGCCGCGCGGCGTTGCCCTGCAGGTCGTGGTCGAGCACGTGGTCGAGGACCGCGTTGGCGGCGGCCGTCGCGACCGGGTTGCCGCCGAACGTCGAGATGCCCTGCGCCCCCAGGCAGTCCATGACGTCGCCCCGCGCGACGACGCCGCCGATGGCGTACCCCCCGGCCAGGCCCTTGGCGAACGTCATCACGTCGGGCACGACGCCGGAGGCCTCGATGCCGAAGAAGGAGCGACCGGTGCGGCCCCAGGCGGTCTGCACCTCGTCGCTGATGAACAGGACGCCGGTCTCGTCGAGCACCTCCTTGTACGCCGCGAGCAGCCGCGGCGGCGGGACGGCGAAGCCGCCGACGCCCTGCACGGGCTCGGCGATCAGGCACGCGACGTCGCCCGCCGTCGCCACGTCGAGGAGCTCGCGCAGGTCGGCCACGCACGCGTCGACGTAGGCGTCGTCGTCGAGGTGCCGGAAGCTGCTGCGGAACCGGTAGCCGCCCTGCAGGTAGGTGGTCTGCAGCGGGGAGAAGCTGGACGCCGACCACGAGCGGTTCCCCGTGACGCCCACGGTGGCGAAGCTGCGCCCGTGGTAGCTGTTGCGCAGCGCCAGCACCTGGTTGGAGCGGCGGTGCGTCATGGCGAGCAGCAGGGCCACCTCGTTGGCCTCGGTGCCCGAGCTGGTGAAGAACACCTTCGCGTCGGGGATGCGCGAGAGCCGCGCGATCTTCTCGGCCAGCTCGACCTGGCTGCGCAGCAGGTACAGCGTCGAGGTGTGCACGACCCCGCGGCCGATCTGCTCGGTGACGGCCTCGCGCAGCGCGGGCAGGTCGTAGCCGACCATGTTCGTGAGGATGCCGCCGAAGAAGTCCAGGTAGGTGCGCCCGCGGCTGTCGGTGACGCGGTTGCCCGAGCCGCTCACGAGCTCCAGCGGCTCGTCGTAGTACAGCCCCGTCCACGCGGGCGCCACCCTCTGGTGCCGGGCGAGGAGGTCGTCGGGCGGTTCCGTCGGCGAGCTGGTCATGGGTCCCTCCCCGGGGGCGGTGGAGCCCGAGCGTAGGGGCGCCGGCGTCAGCCGCCGAGGTCGGCCAGCGCGTGCGCGACGCGCTCGACCAGCTCGTCGACGGCGGCGACGTCGTAGCCGCCGCGGCGGGTGGAGCCGAAGCGCGCGGCGCGGACGTCGTCCACCGACAGGCCCGGTCCGCCGGCGCCGCGGTGCGCCAGCGCGGAGGCGGCCCGGCGCAGCAGCGCGTCGACGTCCTCGCGCACGTAGCCGGGGGCCAGCAGGGCCGCGCCCGGCAGGTGGACGGCGCGCAGGTCCGCCGCCGTCAGGACCGGGGCGGCGGCGTGCCGGCCGACGCGGGGGGTGCGCCGCAGCGCGTCGGCCAGGCGGTCGAGCAGGTCGTCGACGGCGCCGACGTCGTAGCCGGCTCGCCACGGCACCTGGGTGAAGGTGACCGCGTGGACGTCGTCGGAGGTCAGCCCGGGGCCGGTCCCGTCGAGGGCTCCCGCGGCGCGCTGCAGGAAGGCGTCCACCTCGGCGACGTCGTAGCCCTCGCCGAACCGGCGCACGGGCAGCTCGGTGCCGCGCAGCTCGGCGGCGGTGATCGGGGTGCTCACGAGGACGTGCATCGGCAGGCGGGCCCGGCCACCGAGGCGTCGCGCGCGCGGTCCCCCGGGAGGGCCAGTGCGCCGCGGGCCCGGGCGGCAGCGGGCCGGTGCCGCCGAGGCCGGCGCCGTCTGCACGGCCCCGCGCACCGGGACGACGGCGTGGGTCCTGGGACGCGCTCCCGCACGAGGCGGCACCCGCTGGTGGCCTCCGACCGCGGACCGGCCACGCTGGTCCCATGGTGCGCGTGCCGGAGGGCCGGTCGACGGTCGGTGGGGTCCTGGTCGTCCTGGCCGCGGGGTTCGCCGCGGCGGCCTGCCTGCTGACCGGCCTGACCCTCGAGGACGACGGGTCGGGCCGCTCGGAGGGAGGGCTCTACCAGGCCGTCCGGGTGGCGTGGCTGCTCGCCGCGGGCGCGGCCACGGCGCTCGGCGCGCTCGCGTGGTCGCGCGCGCGGGGCACCGGCCGGCCGCGCGCGCTGCTGGTGGCGGCGGCGTCGACGGCGCTGTGGACCGCCGTCGCCCTGCTCGCGGGCTGGGACCCGGTGCGCTGAGGCCCGCCGGACCCCGCGGAGGTCGCCGCGCCGTCAGCGGCGCAGCGCTGGGCTGCGGTGCGTCCACAGCCCGCCGACGAGCGTGCCGAGCACCTCGGGGTCCCGCAGCGCCGCGGGCCCTCGCCGAGCGAGGACGTCGGCCGGTTCCTCGGCCAGCAGGACGAGGTCGGCGACGTCGCCGACGCGCACGTGCGAGCGCCCGCCGCAGGAGGCCGCCAGGGCCTGCGGCAGCGTCAGGTGCTGGTCGGGGTGCCAGGCGTCGCGCTCGTCGAGGGTGCGGTGCACGGCGCTCGCGACGGCGTCCCACGGGTCGAGCGGGGCGACCGGCGCGTCCGAGCCGAGGACGACGTCGGCCCCCGCCGCCGCCAGCGCGGCGTACGGGAAGGCCCGGGACGTCGCGCCGGCCCAGTGCAGGTCGGCGAGGTCGCGGTCGTCGACGGCGTGCCGCGGCTGCACGCTCGCCGTCACGCCCAGCGCGGCGAAGCGCCCGAGGTCCTCGGGCAGCACCTGCTGGGCGTGCTCCACGCGGCCGCGGCACCCCGCCGCCTCGTAGGCGTCGAGGGCCGTGCGCACTCCCGCGTCGCCGATGGCGTGCACCGCCGTCGTCAGCCCCGCGGAGGTCGCCCGGCGCAGCAGGCCCTCGAGCTCGGCCGCGGGCAGCAGGAGCATCCCGTGCGACGGCGCCCCCGCGCGGGCTTCCGGGTAGGCGCTGGAGCAGTAGGCGGTCCGCGTCCCCAGCGACCCGTCGACGAACACCTTGAGCGGCCCGAGCCGCACGCGCTCGGCCGCGACCGGGTCGGCGACGCCGGGCAGCGGGTCGCCGCTGCGCAGCCCCGCCGCGAGCACGCCGTCGAGGTGCTCGCGCCAGACGCCCACGGCCACGCGCAGCGCGGGCCCGACACCGGGCTCGGCGCCGTCAGCCACCGGGCGGGCGACGGCGGCCCGCCGCGCCCAGTCCTCGACGGGCGCGCGCTGCAGGTCGACCACCGCGGTGGTGCCCCGGGCGGCTGCGTCCTGCGTCGCGCCGAGCGTCCAGGCGTCGCCGACCTCGGGGGGCACGGCGCCGGCGTCCCCCAGCAGCGCCATGGCCGCGCCCTCGACGACGAGGCCCGCGGCGGCCGCGGCGCCGAAGCGCTCGACCACCCGGAAGCGCCGGACGGCCTCGCTGCTGCACCACGCGCTGTGCAGGTCCTGGCTCGCCACGACGACGGCCCGCCCGGGCAGGGCGGCGTCCAGGTGCTCCGCGCGCGGCGCCCGCGCCCACAGGCCGTCGCGGAAGCCCCGGCCCACGAGGACGTCGTCGCGCCGCCCCCGCCCGGCGTCGGCGGCCGCGAGCACCGCCGCCGCCTCCTGCGGGCTCGCGGCGGCGGAGACGTCGGGCCGGCGCGCCGCAGCCGCCCAGTCCGACAGGTGCACGTGCGCGTCCACCAGGCCGGGCAGCAGGGCCGCGCCGCCGGCGTCGACGACCGGCACGGCGGCGCCGGGACCGGCCTCGGGGCCCAGTGTCCCGGCGTCGGCCACGGCGGCGACGCGCCCGCGCGCCACCAGCACGTCGCGCGGACGCCGGGGGTCGGGCGCGCCCGCCAGGCGCACCGCGCGCAGCAGCACCCCGTCCTCCCGCTGCCCGTCCACGCCGCGCATCCTGCTGCACGGCCCGGCCGCACGGCGCCGGCGCACCGCGTCCCCGCCCGCGCGCGCCCGGCGCGGCGCGCAGACGGGGAGGACGAAGTCTCGGTCGCGACGACCGCCAGGGCTCTGACCTGCGACGACGCCCCGCCGGGTCGGGTTCGTCCTCCCCGTCGGCAGCGGTCCGGCTCCGGCGGCCCGTCGGCGGCGCCGCGGACGGCGCCGTCCGCCCCGCGCCGGCGCCCGCAGACTGGACGCGTGAGCAGCGACGACCTCCTCCCGCCCGACGACCGGCTCGCCGGCGGCTCGCCGCTCGACGGCGAGCCGCCCCTGGTGCGCCGCGCCCTGCAGGTGCTCGGCGAGCTGCTGACCGGCGCCCAGGCGGGCAGCGGCACGGCGGGCGGGTTCGTCGAGGCCCACCTCGGGCAGGCGCACACCTCGCTGGTGCTCGAGCGGGTCGAGCTCACGCACACGCAGTCGGTCTCCGTGGGGGCCGTGGTCGCCGACCTCCTCGCCGCCCACCCCACCGCCGTGCTCGGGCCGGTCGAGGACGGCGAGGCGCCGACGTGGACGCGCATCGACCTCGACGGCGACCACGTGTCCGTGCCGTCCTCGGCCGCCGTCGCGCTCCCCGCCGGTACGGCGGCGGCGGTCGACGTCGTGGTGCAGCTCTCGCGCAACGAGTTCGACCCGGACCCGGCGTCCCTGCGGGTGCTCGCCCGGCCCGCGGACCACGCCGCGGCGCGCGCGCTGGTGGATGAGGTGCTGGCCACGGCCCGGCGCGACAAGGGCTTCTTCCGCGGCCGGGTGCTGCACGCCGGCTCACGCCTGCCGCTGGAGCTGGAGCCCACCTCGCTCGGGCCCGGCGGGCGCGAGGACCTCGTCCTGCCGGCGGCCGTGTGGGCGGAGGTCGACGCCGCGACCTCGGCGCTGACGACGCGCGCCGACGTCCTGCGCGAGATGGGGCTGGGCACCAACCGCGGGGTGCTGCTCGCGGGCCCGCCCGGAGTGGGCAAGAGCGCCCTGAGCCGGGTGGTGGCGCGCGAGATGGCGGGGGACTTCACCGTCATCGTGGTCGACGCCGCCGCGGCCAGCAGCGTCCTGCGGCAGGTGTACCGGGAGACCGCCGACCTGGGCCCGTGCGTCGTCGTCCTCGAGGACGTGGACCTCTACCTCGGCGACCGCCGGGCCGGCGCCCGCGGCACGGCGCTGGCCGACTTCCTCGCGGTCCTCGACGGCACCGAGGTCTACACCGACGTCCTCACCCTGGCCTCGACGAACGACCCCGCCGCGCTCGACGCGGCGGTGACCCGCTCGGCCCGCTTCGACAGCGTCATCACGCTCGAGCCGCCGGACCGCGCGGCGTGCGCGCGCATCCTCGACCGCTACCTGGGGCGGCTGGCGCCGGGCGCGACGCCGGCGGCCGCGACCGTCGACACCGCCGCCGTCGCGTGCTCCCTGCCGGCCGGGGTGACCGGCGCCGACCTGCGCGAGGTCGTGCGCCGGGCCGTGCTGGACCACGGCCGCGAGCTCACCACCGAGCGGCTCCTGCGCGTCGTCGCCGACGGCCGCTGGCAGGCCGAGCCGCTGACCGGCAGCTACCTCTAGCGCCCGCCGCGGCCGGACGGGCGGGGGCCTGTCCGGCCGCGGCGACGCTCGACCGTCGGCGCGCTCGGCCGACGGAGACGCCCTCGGCCGACGGTGACGCCCTCAGCCCTCGGTGACGCCCTCAGCCCTCGGTGACGCCCTCAGCCCTCGGTGACGCCCTCAGCCCTCGGTGACGCGCAGGGCGACCTTGCCGCGCACGTGGCCGCCCTGGGACAGGCGCACCGCGTCGGCGGTCTGCTCCAGCGGGAAGGACTGCTGCACCTCGACGCGCAGCTGCCCGCGCTCGACGACGGCCGTCAGCCGCCCCAGCGCCGCGGCGTCGGGACGCACCCAGACCCACCGGCCGCCGTGCTCCTCGACGGTCGGGTCGGTGATGGAGGCGTGGCGGCCGTCCTCGGCGAGCACGGCCAGGGTCTGCTCGAGGACGCCGCCGACGGTGTCGAGCACCACCGTGGCGCCCTCGGGGGCCAGGGCCCGCACGCGGTCCTCGAGGCCCTCGCCGTAGACGACCGGCTCGGCGCCGAGGTCGCGCAGGAAGTCGTGGTTGCGCTCGCTGGCCGTCCCGACGACGCGGGCGCCCAGCGCGGCGGCGATCTGCACGGCGAGGTGGCCCACGCCGCCGGAGGCGCCGTGCACGAGCACGACGTCGTCGGAGCCGACCTCGAGCAGCTCGACCATCCGCAGCGCGGTCAGGCCGGCCAGGGGCAGGCCGCCGGCCTCGTCCCACGACATCGCCGCGGGCTTGCGGGCCACGCTCACGGCCGGCACGGCGAGCTTCTCGGCGTACGTGCCGCCCTGGACGAGGTCCTTGCGGGCGTAGGTGAGGACCTCGTCGCCGACGGCGAGCTCGGGGACGTCCGGCCCGGTGGCGACGACGACGCCCGCGGCGTCCCAGCCCGGGACCACGGGGAAGACGACGTCCATGAGGCCGTCCAGCCCGCCCCCCATGAGCTTCCAGTCGACGGGGTTGACCGAGGCCGAGCGGACCTCGACGAGGACCGCTGACGGGGCCAGCTTCGGGTCGGGCAGGTCGGAGAGGTGCAGGACCTCGAGGTCGCCGTAGGCGTCGTAGCTCATCGCTCGCATGCCCGGGCAACGGCGCGCTGCGCCGCACCCTTCCCGCCCCGCCCCTGCTGGAGCGCCCGGCGGGGCGGCGCCACCCGGGCGGGGGAGGCGCCCGCCCCGACCGGGTCAGGACTCCCAGCGGACGGTGACGCCCTCCTTCGCGGCGAAGCGCTCGAGGTGACCGCCGAGGACCTCCTGCACCCGCTCCAGCGACGCGGCGTCGGGGGCGTGCGCCAGCAGGACCAGGCGCGCGGCCTCGGCGCGCACGACGCCGCGGCCGCTGCCGATGGCCAGCTCCTCGCCCTCGGCGGTGCTCTCCAGCGGCGCCTTGCGGGACAGGTGCGAGACGAGCTGCTTCGCCCAGCGCTCGGGCCGGTCGACCTCGACGTCGGCGCGGGCGGTCAGGGGTGCGGCGGGCGTGTCCATGCCGTCATCCTCACCCGCCGCCGGGGGCGGCGGGTGAGGCGGGGCGTCACCCGGGAGGGGCCCGGACGGGGCGGGCGGGACGCACCGCGGCGGGTCGGCGGGACCTCGTGCGGCAGGCTGGCCCCTCGTGGAGCTGCGCGGGCGTCGGGACGAGGACCTCCCCGGAGCTGCCCGGCTCCTGGCGCGGGTGCACACCGCGGACGGCTACCCCTCGCGCTGGCCGGAGGACCCCGGGGCCTGGCTCACCCCGACCGGGCAGCGCGGCGCCTGGGTCGTCGCCGGCGAGGACGGGGACGTCCTGGGCCACGTCGCCCTCGTCGACCGGGCGCCCGGGCGAGGGCTGGCGAGCGACGCCCCCGTGGAGGTCGTGCGGCTGTTCGTCGACCCCGCCCGGCGCCGCTGCGGCGTCGCCGCGCTCCTGCTCGCCGCGGCGGTGGCCCGGGCGGACGAGCTCGGGCTCGACGTCGACCTCCAGGTCGTGGCGGCGAGCGCGCGGGCGGTGACCGCCTACGAGCGCCTGGGCTGGCGGGAGGTCCGTCGTCACGCGGCGGCGTGGACCTCGGCGTCCGGCGAGCACCCCGAGGTGGTCCGGATGGTCCCCCCGCCGCGCGCCGGGGCCGGCGGTCGGGGGGCGGCCTGATGGCCGTCGCCCTCCTGGCGGCCCTGGCCGCGATGCTGGCCAACACCGCGGCCACCCTGCTGGAGTCCCACGGCAGCCGCCGGGCGAGGACCCGCGGGCCGGTGTGGCGCGAGCCGACCTACCTCGCCGGGCTGGCGCTCGACGCGCTCGGCTGGCTCCTCGCCGTGGTGGCGCTGCGCAGCCTGCCCGTCATCACCGTCCAGTCCGTGCTCACGTCCTCCGTCGCGCTCACGACCCTGGCCTCCTACCGCTTCCGCGTGCGCGACCTGCCGGGGGCCCAGCTGGCCGGCGTGCTCGGGGTGGTGGTGGGGCTGGTGCTCGTCGCGGGGTCCTCGTCGGGCGACCGCCCTCCGGACCTGCCGACCGGGGCCGCGCCCGTGCTCCTGGCCACCGCGGTCCTCCTGGCCGTCCTCGTCGTGCCGCTGACCCGCTGCGGCCGCCCCTTCCTCGTGGCGGCCGTCGCCGGGATCTCCTACGGCGGCGCCGCGCTGGGGGTGCGGGCGCTGCACCTGACCCCCGACGTCGGCGCCGACCTCGCCCTCCTGGCGCGACCGCTCCTGTGGGCGGTGGTCCTCTTCGGCGTCGTGGGCGTGGTGCTCGTCGCCGCGGCCCTGCGCGACGGCGCGCCCGGTCCCGTGACGGCGGTCCTGTCGGTCACCGAGGTCGTCGTCCCGGGCTCGGCGGGCCTCGTGCTGCTCGGCGACGCCGTGCGACCGGGCTGGGGATGGGCGCTGGTGGTGGGCGTGGTCGCCGTCGTGGGCTCGGTCGCCGTCCTCGCCCGCGCGCGGGGGTCGCACCTGGAGGAGGCCCGCGCGGTCTGAGCCCGCCCGGGCGGTGGGAGCCGACGGGCGCGCGCGCCGGTCCGCGGAGGTGCGGGTCGGTCGACGGTGGAGGATCGTGGCGCCCCAGCGGATCTCGCGCTGGTCCGTCCGCGCGGCACTCCCGCCCGGAGGGCCGGCCGGGGCGCCCGCTGCTGGTCCCGGAGCGTCCCCGCTCCAGCCGGGTCGGCCGCGACGGCGGCCCGGCACCGATCCGCCGAGCGGCCCCCGCCGGTGCACCGCCCCTGATCCCGGCTGGTGCGCCAGCGCCCTCCGACGACGCGCCTCCCGGCGCCACGACCCCGCTCGACGACCTCAGGGCTCCCGGCAGCGCCGGAGCGCCCGGGCGGGGCGCCGCACCCGCTCACCCCCTGCCCGCCCCCCGGCGGCAGCCGCTCGACGCACGCGCGGGCCCCCCGGCCCGCGCACCGAGGAGACGCCATGGCCCGCACCAGCACCAGAGACCGCCGCAGCACAGGAGGTGGGCGCAGCACCGTCGTGCGGACCCTGCACGACGCCGGGCTGGCCGCCTGGTTCGGCGGCGCGCTGATGGGGACCGTCGGCCTCAACGGCGCCGTCGGCCGCATCAGCGACCCGACCGAGCGCTTCCCCGTCGCGACCGCCGGCTGGGCTCGCTGGGCCCCCCTGCAGGGGGTGGCCATCGGCGCCCACCTCCTCGGCGGCGCGGTGCTCCTGCACCGCGAGCGCGGCCGGGTGGCGGCCCAGGCGGGCGTGGGGGCCAGCAGCACGGCCAAGGTCGCGGTCACCGCCGCCGCCCTGGTCGCCGCCGGCCGCACGGCCGCCCTCGGCGCGCGGGCCGCGGCCGTGGGCGCCGTCCCGACGCGCGACGGCGTGCGCCCGCTCCCCTCCACGCCCGGCGACGTCGCCGTCCTGCAGCAGCAGCTGCGGGTGTGGCAGTGGTCCGTCCCCGTCCTCACCGGCGCGCTCGTCGCCCTGACCGCGCAGCAGGGCGAGATGCAGCGGCCGGCGCAGGTCTCCCGAGGTCTCGTCCGCACGGCCATGTCGGGGTGGCGGCGATGACCGAGTCGGCACCGGAGTCGCTCGCCTCGCTCCAGCACCGGCTGCAGCTGGTGGTGAACGCCACCACGGCGACCCACCGCGGCGCCCGGCACGGGGAGGCGATGGAGGCCCTGCAGCGAGCGCTCGTCGCGGCGGACCTGCCCGACCAACCGGCGCCCTGGATGCGCAGCTCCGCCTCGGAGATCTGCGCCGGCCGGCTGGTGGTCCTCAACAACTACGAGATCCCCGACGAGCTCGAGCAGGTGGAGCCCGACCCCGAGCAGCACGCCGCCGGCTGAGGCGGACGGGACCGGTGACGAGCGAGCCCGCCACCTCGAGGAGGTGGCGGGCTCGCTCCGGTCAGGAGGTGCCGGGTGCTCCGGCGCCGCCGGCGGCTAGCGCCGGGAGCCGCGGCGACGCCGCCGCAGGAGCACCCGCGCCCGCAGCGCCACGACGGCGAGGGCGAGGGCGCCGAGGAGGCCGAGCGCGACGACGCCGAGGGCGGGCAGCGCCGCGCCGCCGGAGCGCTCGGGGTCCGCGGGCTCGTCGAGGGCGGCGCGGACGGCCTGGGCGACCTCCGCGTCCTGGGCGGCGGCCGCGGTCGGCGTCGGCGTCGGTGCGGGCGGTGCCGCGGCGACCTGGGCGTGCACGATCTGCGCGGCCTCGGAGAGGTAGGGGTCGGCTGCCGCCGTCGGCGAGCGCCCGTCCTCGGTCTCGCTGAGCAGGACGATGACGGTCTCGCGCCCCTCCTCGAGGAGGTAGCCGCCGGCGTGGCTGACCTCGGAGGTGTCGCCCGTCTTGCTGGCGACCGGCACGCCCGGCAGGGCGGGGACGATCTTGGTGTCGAGCTCCTGCTCGCGCAGCCAGCCCAGGAGCAGGTCCCGCGAGGCGGGCGTCAGCACCTCGCCCTCGTGGACGGCGCGGAACAGCTCGACCGTGCTGGCGGTGTCGAGGTCGTTGCTCTCGCTCTTCGGTCCCGAGGAGAAGAAGAGCCGGCCCATGTGCGTGGGCTCGAGCCCGAGGTCGTCGACGAGCCGCTGGACCTCCTCGAGGCCGATCATCTCCGCGAGCACGTTGCTGGCCGTGTTGTCGCTGACCGTGAGGGCCAGCTCGCAGAGCTCGGCCACCGTGGCTCCGTAGGGGGAGGGGTACCCGGCGAGGACGCCCGTGCCGGGCACGTCGTCGGCGTTCGTCACGGTCTCGACCTCGTCGAGGGACAGGTCGCCGCGGTCGACGGCGCGCAGGGCGGCCGTGACGAGCGCCACCTTGATGAGGGAGGCGGACGTGAACGGCTCGGTGGACCCCACGACCACCGGCCCGTCCGTCAGCGTGGCGTCGCCGAGCGACTGCACGCCGACGGACAGGCGCACGTCGTCCTCGGCGGCCTCCTCGACGAGGGCCTCCAGCGGCGCCACCTCGAGCCGGCCGGCCGTCGGGGGCGCGGTGAGGGAGCCCGTCGAGGAGGTCCCCGTCGAGGAGGTCCCCGTCGTCGAGGGCGCCGGGGTCGACGCGACGGCCGCCGCGGGCGCCACGACGGCGACGGCGACGGCGAGCGCCAGGGCGCGACCCAGCACGGGGGTGAGGCGGTCGTGGAGAGGGCTCACGCCGCGATGATGCCCCGGGCGCGGGCCGCCCGGGCGCAGCGGCACCCCGCCCGGGGCTCGGTGCACCCGGTCGGGACGGGCTACGCGCGCTCGCCGGCGCGGTCCTCGAGCAGCGGCGCCAGCCGCTCCAGCAGCTCCCGTCCGTCGGGGGCGCTGACGACGGGCACCTCGCCCTCGTGGTCGACGGACGCGGTCGCCCCCGGGCCGACCTGGCGGATGGCCACCGCCTCGACCGAGGACGGGAAGCGACGCGCGAGGTCGCGGTAGATGTCGGGGTCGTGCTCGCCGTCGTCGCCGACGAGGACCCAGCGCACATCGGGGAGCTCGTGCACGAGGCGCTCCAGCGTCTCCCGCTTGTGGCGGCGGCCGTCGCGGAACCAGCTCTCCGGCAGCACGCCCCAGTCGGTCATGAGGACGGGACCGGCGGGGAAGCGGTGGCGGCGCAGGAAGCGCACGACCGGCCCGTTGAGGTTCCACGCGCCGTTGGAGAGGTAGACGACGGGCGCGTGCGGCACGTCCTGCACGACCGCGCGCAGCAGCGCGCCGATGCCCGGCACGGGGTGCCGGTCGGCGCTGGAGCGCGCGACGGTCCGCCACGCCGCCAGCAGCGGCGTGGACAGGCCCGTCACCCACACCGTGTCGTCGACGTCGCAGACGACCCCGCGGACGGCGCCGGGCCGCACGACGTGGACGACCCCCTGCAGCGGCGGGCGGCCGGGCACGCGCAGCTCCACCTCCGCCGGGCCGGGGGCGAGCTCGACGTCGACGACGGCGTCCAGCAGCCCCGAGCTGTCGCTGCGCACGGTCGTGCTCACCCCGCCGACGCGCACCTGGACCTCCTGGTCGGGCAGCTCCAGCGTCAGGAAGCGCTGCCAGCCGGGGACGCCGACCCGGCGCGAGGGCTCGGTCTCCCGCGGCGCCAGGAGCACCCGGCCCAGCACCCGCACGGCGCGAGGACCCCCGAGGCCCGGGTAGCTGAGCAGCGCGGGGGTCCAGCCCGCCCGGCGCGCGAGCGCCGCGACGGCGTCCCGCACTCCCGTCTGCGCCGCGTACGCGAGGCGGACCCCGCGCGGGGCGTCCGCGGGCGCGTGGCCCGGGCCCCGCCCCTCGGTGTCGTGGCCGTCTGGCCCGTGGCCCCCGGTGTCGTGGCCCTCCGCGTGCTGGCCGTCGAGGGCGTGGCCGTGAGGTGCGCCGCGGCCCTCCGGGGTGTCGGGGGCGTCGCGGTCGTCGTCGTGGGGGGAGGGCACGGCCCCAGCGTGCCGCAGCGGCGCCGCCGCCCGCGCGCCGCCGTCTCGACGTGCGGGAGCGGGGGCGAGGGCCGGTGCGCGCCGTCTACCCTCCCGGCCAGGTCACGAGTGCCAGCGCTAACCCCCGGGTGGCTGGCCGGCAACCCTCTCTCGCGGTGGGGTGCCCCGGGTGATGACCCGGACGCCGTCCGGAGCACCTGCCCGCAGGTGCGCGCCGACGGCGTCAAGCGCGGGAGACGCCCGTCTCACCGTGCCCCGTCCGAGGACGGCGCCGCGCGTCGTCCTCCTGCGCAGGGAGTCCCATGACCACCAGCACCAGCACCAGCACCAGCTCCGGGACCAGCTCCGGGACCGGCGACCTGGCTGCCGGCCCGCCCTTCCGCGCCGAGCACGTCGGCAGCCTGCTGCGCCCGGCCGCGGTGGCGCGCGCCCGCGCCCGGCGGGCGGAGGGCGAGATCTCCGCGCAGCAGCTCGCCGACGCCGAGGACCGTGCCGTGCGCGACCTCGTCCGCCGCCAGGCGGACGTCGGCCTGCAGGTGGCCACCGACGGCGAGGTGCGCCGCGACTTCTGGCACGAGGACTTCATCTTCGCCCTCGAGGGGGTGGAGCCCGACGGGGTCGGCCAGGTCCCCTTCACGGGCGCCGACGGCGAGCAGGTCCTCGCGCCGATCACGGGGCGCCGCGTCACCGGGCCGGTGCGCCTGGGCGAGACCGTCTTCGCCGACGCGCTGGCCTCCCTCCAGGCGGCCGTCGCGCAGGAGGGGACCGGGGCGACGCCGAAGCTGACGATCCCCTCGCCGAACATGGTCCACAACGCCTTCACGCCGATCGCCTTCGACGGCGCCTACGACGACGAGGAGGAGCTGCGGGCGGACGTCGCCGCGGCCTACCGCGAGCAGGTGGCCCGCGTGCACGCCGCCGGCCTGCGCTACCTCCAGCTCGACGACGTCAGCCTGACCTTCCTGGGGGACCCGCAGCACCAGGAGCGCATGGGGCTGTCCGGCGCGCAGCTGCAGGAGGCCGTCGGCGGGTTCGTCCGCCAGTTCAACGCCGCCCTCGAGGGCCGCCCCCGCGACCTCGTGGTCTCCACGCACCTGTGCCGCGGCAACTTCCGCTCGGCGTGGGCGCTGAGCGGGGGGTACGACGTCGTCGCGGAGCAGCTCTTCAACGACCTGGACGTCGACGCGTACTTCCTCGAGTTCGACGACGAGCGCTCGGGCTCCCTCGAGGTGCTGCGCCACCTGCCGCCGGGCAAGACCGTCGTGCTGGGCCTGGTGACCTCCAAGACCCCGGAGCTGGAGGACCCCGACGCCCTGCGCCGCCGGATCGACGAGGCGGCCCGGTACGCCCCGCTGGAGCAGCTGGCGCTCTCCCCGCAGTGCGGCTTCTCCTCCACGCACGAGGGCAACGCGCTCACCGAGGACGAGCAGTGGGCCAAGCTGGCGCGCGTCGTGGACGTCGCCCGCAGCGTCTGGGGCTGAGCCGCGCGTCCGAGGGGAGCTGCGCCGCAGCCGCCCTCGGACGCCGCGGGGGGACCTGCTCGTCCGTGCGGGTGGGGGCGGCGGGCGGTGGGCGCGGGGGCCGGAACATCCCGTACCGGCAGGGCCTTGCCCCTGGTGAGCGGGCGATCTGCCCGTGCGCCGCACCGATCGTCAGGACCCGCCGTGCTCTCCGCTCTGTCGTCCATGCTCGACCCCTCCAGCGCCGCGGCCGCGGCGCGCACGCTCGACCTGCACGGCGCCGCCGCGGCGCACCGCGCCTCGAGCGCTCGCGGCCACCGGCGCACCGCCGCTCGCACGACCGGCACCTCGGCGGCGCCGGCCTCGCAGGCCCGCCGCCCCGAGCGGGGCTGAGCGCCCCGCACCCCGCGCCGGCCGGCTGACGCCGTCCGCCGAGGACGCCCCCTCCGCCCCGGGACCGTCGGTCCCGGGGCGGACCTGCGCCCGCGGCCGCGCCGCCCGAGGAGCGTCCGGCGTCCGGGCCACGCGGGCTCGCCCCCGCTCAAGCGGTCGGGGGGCCTGCCGATGCACTGGTGTGCCGGAGGGGGTGGAGGTGCTGACGCGCGAGCGGGCCGTGCTCGCGCACGCCGCCCCGGCCGCGCTGCTGTGCGCGGCCGTCGTCCTCCTGCCGCCCGGGCTCCTCCCGCAGCTCGCGCTCCTCGCGGGGACCCTCCTGGGCGCCGCCGGCGTCGTCGTGGGGATCCGGCGCCACCGGCCGGTGCGCCCGCTCGGGTGGTGGCTGCTCGGCTCCGGCCTGGTGGCGCGGGGCGTCGGCGACGTCGTCCAAGGCGTCTCCGAGGCGCTGGGCCGGGACCCCTCCCCGTCGCCCGCGGACGCGACCCACCTGGCGGCCCACCTGCTCGTGGCGGGCGGCCTCGTCCTCCACCTGCGCGAGCGCGCGCGGGGGGCGCGGAGCGGGACGCTGCTGGACGCGGCCGTGGTCGTCAGCGGGCTCGTCCTGCTGGCCTGGGTCGTCGTCGTGGAGCCCGTCCTGGCGGCGTCGTCCGCCGGAGGGCCCGCGCACGTCGTCGGCGTGGCCCACCTGCTGTGCGACGTGCTCCTGCTGGGGCTGCTCGTCCCCCACCTGGCCCTGCCGGGCGGCCGGAGCACGTCGGCGCACCTCCTGGGCGCCTCGCTCGTGGCCGTGCTGGCGGCGGACGCGGCGCACGCGCACCTCGTGGTGGTCCCGGGGCTCGACGCCGCGGGTGCCAGCGCCGTCCACCTGGCGTCCTCCCTGCTGCTCGGCGCCGCCGCGCTGCACCCGACCATGCGCGAGGCCGGTGCGGCCCCGGTCGAGGTGCTGCCCGCGGCGGGAGCGCTCACCCGCCGTCGGACCGCGGCGCTCGTGACGGCGGTCCTGGTGGCCCCCGGCGTCCTCACCGTCCAGCTGCTGCTCGGGGACGGCGTCTCGGGATGGCCCGTCGTCGTCGCCACCGTCGTGATGGTGCTGCTCGTCGTCGCGCGGACGGAGGCGGCCGTGCGCGCCGTCGCCCGCGCCGCGCACGAGCGCGAGGTGCTGCAGGCCCGCGTGGCGCACGAGGCGGCCCACGACCCGCTCACCGGTCTGCCGAACCGGGCGCGCGCCCTGGCCGTGCTGGAGATGGCCCTGCACGCCGAGGCCCGCGCGCGGCGCGACGACGGCCGGGCTGCGGGGCTCCTGCTCGTGGACCTCGACCGCTTCACCCAGGTCAACGACCGCTTCGGCCCCTGCGCGGGCGACGCCGTGCTGCGCGGCGCCGCCGAGCGCCTGCGGGCGCTGGTCCGCGCCGACGACCTCGTCGGCCGGCTCGGCGCGGACGAGTTCGTCGTCGTCCTCGGCCGCCGCACGGAGGAGGAGCTGCGGGAGACGGCCGACCTGGTCGTCGTGGCGCTGGCGGTGCCGCTGCTCGCCCAGGGGCAGGAGGTGCGGGTCGGCGCGAGCGTCGGCGCCACCCTCGCGAGCCGCGACTGCGGCGGCGCCCCGGCGGTGCTGGGCGACGCCGTGGTGGCGCTGGGCCGGGCCAAGCGGGGCGGCCGCGGCCGCGCCGTGGTCGCCGACGCCCCGCTCCGGCGCGAGCTCGACGAGCAGGCGCAGCTGGAGGCCGCCCTGCGCGAGGGGCTGGCCGCCGGCGAGCTCCTCCTGCACTACCAGCCCGTGCACGACGTCGCGTCGGGCGCCGTCACCGGCTACGAGGCGCTGGTGCGGTGGGACCGGCCCGGCCACGGCCCCGTGCCGCCGGACGACTTCGTGCCCGTGGCCGAGCGGTCCGACCTCGTGTGCGACCTCGACCGCTGGGTGCTCGCCGAGGCGACCCGCCAGATGGCGGCGTGGACCGCGGCCGACCCGGTGGGCTTCGCCGGGCGGACGGTCGCCGTCAACGTCTCGGGCCGCCACCTCGCGCGGCGCGCCGTCGTCGACTCCGTCGCGCAGGCGCTGCGCCGCTCCGGCCTCGCCCCGGCGCAGCTGGTCGTGGAGATCACCGAGACGGTGCTCGTGGACGCCTCGACGGCGTGCGAGCACCTCGCCGCGATCCGGGCGCTGGGGGTCGCGGTCAGCATCGACGACTTCGGCACCGGCTACACGTCCATGGCCCAGCTGCAGCACCTGCCCGCCGACACCCTCAAGGTGGACCGCTCCTTCGTCTCCGGCGGGTCCCCGGCCGCGCGCGACCTGCTCGCGCTGATGGTGCACGCCGGGCACGCCGCGGGCCTGGTGGTGCTCGCCGAGGGCGTCGAGGAGGCCGCGCAGCTGGACGACCTGCGCGCCCTCGGCTGCGACCTGGCCCAGGGGTTCCTGCTGGCCCGCCCGCTCAGGCCCGACCAGGTGCCCGCGCACGGGTCCTCCGCGCCGCCGAGCCCGGTGCCCGTGCAGGTCGGGCGGCGCCGGGCGCACGCCCTGCCCGCCCGGGCCTGAGGCCCTCCCGCGTCCGAGGCCCTCCCGCGTCCGAGGCCGTCCCGGGCGGGGCCGCCCGGCGCCGGGGCCACCGCGAGCCGGTCGCTCGTCACCGGACCGCCGTCCGCCCGACCGCCCCCGCTCACCCGCGCGTGGCGGGCGGGGAGCCACGCTGCGCCACCATGACGACTCCCCGGCACCACCGCCCCTGGTCGCTGCTCGCCGCCCTCGCGTCCCTCGTCGTCGCCGCGGTCGCGGTGGCGCCCGGCGCCTCCGCCGAGCCGCGGCGCGAGGTGTCGCTGCTGCAGATGAACCTGTGCCTGTCCGGCTTCGCCGGCTGCTTCGGGGACACCGCCTACCCCGCCGTCCTCGACGAGGCCGTGCTGCGGGTCCGCGAGCACGCGCCCGACGCGGTGTCCCTCAACGAGGCCTGCAGCGGGGACGCCGAGCGGCTCGGCGAGCAGACCGGCTACGAGGTGGCCTTCACGACGGTCGTCTACGGCGGGGCGCCGCTGCCGTGCCGCACGCCCGAGGGGCGGGGCGTCTTCGGCAACGCCGTCCTGACGCGCGACGCGCAGGTCCGGCGCGACGAGGCGCCGTTCGCCTCCCAGCTCGGGTCGGAGGAGCGCCGCTGGCTGTGCGTGACGACCACGCGGGACGTCACCACCTGCACGACCCACCTGGCGGTGGCCGGGTCGCCCGGGGCGACCGCGAACCAGGACGCCCAGTGCCGCGAGCTCGCCGAGGTCATGGCCGCCCAGGGCCTGCGCCGGGCGGTGCTCGTGGCGGGTGACGTGAACCGGCGGACGGACTGCGCCCCCGTGGGCGCCTGGACGCGCACGGACGCCGCCGCCGAGCAGCTGCCCGGCATCCAGCACGTCATGGGGACGCTGTCGTCGCTGGCGCCGCTCTCGACCGAGGTCGTGCCGATGACCCGCACCGACCACGACGCGCTGCTGGTGACGAGCCGCCTGCGCGGCTGAGCCCGACGGGCCGTCGACCGGCGCGCCGCGAGCAGCGGTCCGCGCGGGCGCGCCAGGATGCGCGCGTGCTGACCGACATGACCGAGGCCGAGCTCTGGGACCACCGCAGCAGCCAGCGCGACCCCGAGGGCCTGGACGACTTCTGGGCGCGGACGCTCGCCGAGGCGCGGGCCGCGGGGGGCGAGGTCGTCACGACGCCGGTCGCGACGTGCCTGACCGCCGTCGAGGTCCACGACGTCACGTTCCCCGGCTTCGGCGGGGAGCCGGTCCGCGCGTGGCTGCGGCTGCCGGCGGCGGCGCTGCGCGGGGAGGGGCGGCTGCCGGTCGTCGTCGAGTACGTCGGCTACGGCGGCGGTCGGGGCGCGCCGGAGGAGTCGCTGCTGTGGGCGAGCGCCGGCTTCGCGCACCTGCACATGGACACCCGCGGGCAGGGCTCGGGGTGGACCCGGGGCGACACCCCGGACAGCGGCCCGGCCGGCCCGCAGGTGCCCGGCGTCATGACGCGCGGCATCACCTCGCGCGAGACCTACTACTACCGGCGGCTGTTCACCGACGCGGCCCGCGCCGTGGACGCCGCGCGGACGCTGGACGTCGTCGACCCCGAGCGCGTCGCCGTCGTCGGCACGAGCCAGGGCGGGGGCACCGCGATCGCCGCCGCGGCGCTCGTCCCCGACGTCGCGGCGCTGGCGGCCAAGGTGCCGTTCCTCTGCGACTTCCCGCGCGCCATCACCATCACCGACGACGACCCGTTCTCCGAGGTGGCCCGCTACCTGGCCACCCACCGCGAGCAGGTCGACGCCGTGATGGAGGTCCTCGCGCACTTCGACGGCGTCAACCTCGCCCGGCGGGGCCGTGCGCCGGCGCGGTTCTCCGCCGCGCTGATGGACTCGATCGTGCCGCCGTCGACGGTCTTCGGGGCCTTCCACGCCTACGGCGGGCCCAAGGAGATGGCGCTCTGGCCGTTCAACGGCCACGAGGGCGGCGGCATCGCCGACGACGTGGCCATGGTCGCCTTCCTGCGCGAGCACCTGGGCGTCCCGGGGGAGTAGCGGCCCGCGCGCCGGCGGCTCGCGTGCGGCGGGCCCGCTCGTCGCCCGTCGGGAACGGCGGGCGCCGGGCCGGCGGCGTCAGGTCGTGCTGCGCCCGAGGTAGGCGGTGCCGCCGGCTCCGGGCACGGGGACCTGGACGAAGCCGAGGCGGTCGTAGAAGCCGCGCGCGCGGGTGTTCGCGGTGGCCACGCCGAGGTGGACGGCCGGTGCCCCGGCGCGCGCGGCGGCGGCGAGGAAGGTCTCGACGAGCGCTCGTCCGTGCCCCGCGCCCTGGTGGCTGGGCAGCAGGTCGACGTGCAGGTGCGCGGGGTGGTCCACCAGCTCGGGCACGAGCATCCGCTCGGGGCGGTGGTGCAGGGCGACCATCTCCTCGTCCGGCGTCGTCAGCGGCGGGGACGGCGGCGCGGGGTAGCGGTGCGCCAGGCGGGGGATCCACACGTCGCGGCAGGCGCGGACGAACCGCTCCGTGTCGGCGGTGCCCACGACGTAGCCGACCGCCCGCGTGCCGTCGTCGAGGACGAAGGCCAGGTCGGGCTCGAGGTGGACGTACGGGCCGGCGTACACGTCGGCCACGACGTCGCCGCTGGCGTAGATCCCCGTCGCGTCGCCGCCGCCGTCCGCCGTGCGGAGGCAGATGTCGTACACGGCCGCCAGGTCGCTCTCGCGGTAGGGGCGGACGACGGCCGGCGGGGTCTGCGGCGGGGGTGCGCTGGTCATGGGGCGGACCGTAGAGGTGCCGGCCGCGTGCGGCGCGGCTCGGCGTCAGCGCACCCAGCCGGGCAGGGGCAGCGGGTCGCGCGGCTGGTCGCCCGGCGAGACGTCGACGCCGAGGTCCCGGGCGAAGACCGGACGGGTGCTCACGAGCGCGCCCTCGACGTCCTCGCTCAGCTCGAAGACCCTGGCGCCCCGCAGGTGGTGGTCGCGCTCCCCGCCGAGGCCGTAGGTCCCGAACCCCGTGCCCGGGCCGTAGCCCAGCCGGACGCCGTAGTAGTCGCCGTCGTAGGTGTTGATGTGGTCGTGGCCGCAGTAGTAGCCGCGCACGTCGCCGCGGCCGAGCATCGCCGCGTACAGGCCGCTGTTGAAGGCGCCCGGGTACTCGCGCTCGTGGCGCTCGCCCGTGATGCCGTGGCGCCGGACGGCCGCCTCGTGCGACGCCTCGGTGCGCTCCTCGACCGAGCCCCACCACATGTGGCGGTGCTCCCAGAGGGGGATGTGGGCGAACGCCAGGCCGGGGACAGGTCGGCCGTTGCGCCGCTCGAGCTCCCGCGAGGTGTCGGCGTACCAGGCCACCTGGTCCTGGCGCACCCAGTCGTAGGCCTCCAGGGACTCGGTGCTCTGGCCGGCGATCTGGTCGGGGCGGTAGCGACCGCTGTCGAGGAGCCACAGCGCGGCGGCCGCCCGACGGCTCCCGGCGGCCCCGCTGCCCACCTCGAGGACGCCGTTGCCCGTGCCGGTGACGTCCGCCCCCGGCGGGTTGACGTTGTGCGGGTACCGGCGGAAGAAGCCGAGCACGGCCGCCTCGTCCACCCCGGTGAGGGGTGTGGAGTCCTCGTCGTGGTTGCCGAAGGTCGCCGCCCACGCGACCCCGCGCTCCTCGATGGGCGCGACGACGTTGTTGAGCGCCTGCAGCGCCTCGAGCCTCGTGGTCGGGCCGTCGGTGATGATGTCGCCGACGACGACGACGACGTCGGGCCGGACCTCGTCGAGGACGGCGCCGATCAGCTCGACGGTGCGGCGGTCGATGCGCTGGTCGTCCTGGGTGTCGTTGATCTGGACGACGCGGAAGGTGCCGTCCTGCCGGAACCGCAGCGGCGTGCGAGCGGCCCGGGCCCGGGCGGCGCTCGCCGGACCGGCGCCGGCGACGACCGCCCCCAGCGCACCGGCGGCGCCCGCGGCGCCGAGGAGCGACCGGCGGCTCGGGCGCGGGGTCGCCGCGGCGTCGGGCTCGGAGGAGCGAGGTGTCGGCACGTGGGCCCCCTGGGCGGTCGGACGGGACGATCCCGGCGCGCCGGACGCTAGGAGCCGGTGGTGACGGGACGGTGGCCGTGGCGCGTCGCGTCGTCGCCCGGGTCGTGCACGTCCGCCGCGGCAGGTCCGCGTCGCGGGGCGCGGCCCGCCTCGTCGCCTCAGAGGACGCCGCGGACCGTCCGCTCGAAGCCGGCGACGTGCTCGGCGGCGAGCGCCGCGGCGTCGTCGGCGCGGCCGTCGACCACGGCCCGCAGCAGGTCGGCGTGCTCGCCGACGTGCCCGCCCAGGGCGGGGAGGCGGTCCAGGACGAGGCACCAGATGCGCGTGGCGAGGTTGTCCAGCCGCACCAGCACGTCCTCGAGGTGGGGGTTCCCGCAGGCGCGGTAGACGCCCCGGTGCACGGCGACGTCGTGGCGCATCAGCGTCGTCGCGTCCACCGACGCCGGGTCGAGGTCGGCGATGAGCGCGGCCAGCGCGGTGAGCTCGCGGCGCTGGGCCGCGGAGGCCCGGCGCGCGGCGCCGGCGGCGGCGAGCGGCTCGAGCTCGCGGCGCACCTCGGAGATCTGCCCGAGGTCGGTGATGTCGATGCCCGTCGCGAAGGTGCCCCGGCGCGGGTAGGTGACGACGAGGCGGTCGGTCTCGAGGCGCTTGAGCGCCTCGCGCACGGGGGTGCGGCCGATGTCGAGGTCGCGCGCGATCGCGTCGTCCTTGAGGGGCTCGCCGGGGCGGATGTCCAGCACGAGGAGGGCGTCGCGCAGGTGCTCGTAGGCGTGGTCGGCCAGCGAGCCGCGGCCGCCCGCGGCGGAGGCGTCGGCGCCGCCCGCGCCGGTGTCGACGACCTCGGCGTCCGGGGTGCTCATGCGGCGGCGGGTCCTCCCTCGGAGCGGCGGCGCAGCGGGCGCCGCCCGCGGGACGAGCAGCCTAGCGGCGGGGTCGGCGGCGCCCCCGGTGGCGAGCGCGGACACCGCGGGCTCCGGGGACCTCGGCGCGGGGGGAGTCGTGAGCACGGTCGCCTCCTCGTGGGCGGATGCCGCCGAGGCCGTTGACCCCGGGCGAAGACTGAGCCTACAGTCCACGACTACTGATACATCAGTGCGTCGAAGGAGTGGGCATGGCCGTCGGGCTCGAGCAGCAGGTCGTCCGCCGGGGCGACGCCGTCCTGGACCGCCCGCTGGCGGAGGCGGACCCGGAGGTGGCCGCCGCCATCGGCGCGGAGCTCGGGCGCCAGCAGCAGACCCTCGAGATGATCGCCAGCGAGAACTTCGCGCCGCGCTCCGTCATGGAGGCGCAGGGCTCGGTCTTGACGAACAAGTACGCCGAGGGCTACCCGGGCCGGCGCTACTACGGCGGCTGCGAGCACGTCGACGTCGTCGAGCAGCTGGCGATCGACCGGCTCCTCGCGCTCTTCGGCGCCGACTACGCCAACGTCCAGCCCCACTCGGGCGCCCAGGCGAACGCCGCCGTCATGTCGGCGCTGCTCTCCCCTGGCGACACGATCCTCGGGCTCGACCTCGCCCACGGCGGGCACCTGACCCACGGCATGCGGCTCAACTTCTCCGGCAAGCTCTACGACGCCGTGGCCTACCACGTGCGCGAGGACGACCACCGGGTCGACATGGACGAGGTGCGGCGCCTGGCGCTCGAGCGCCGCCCGCGCATGATCGTCGCCGGGTGGTCGGCCTACCCGCGCCACCTCGACTTCGCCGCGTTCCGGGCCATCGCCGACGAGGTCGGTGCCTACCTGATGGTCGACATGGCGCACTTCGCCGGGCTCGTGGCCGCGGGTCTGCACCCCTCGCCCGTGCCCCACGCGCACGTGGTGACGTCGACGACGCACAAGACGCTCGGGGGTCCGCGCGGCGGCGTGATCCTCGCCGAGGACTCCCTGCGCAAGAAGCTCGCCTCGTCGGTGTTCCCGGGCCAGCAGGGCGGGCCGCTCGAGCACGTCATCGCGGCCAAGGCCGTCGCGTTCAAGATGGCGGCCGAGCCGGCCTTCCGCGACCGCCAGGAGCGCACCCTGCAGGGCGCGCGCGTCCTCGCCGAGCGCCTGCTCGCCGCCGACTCCCGCGAGGCGGGCCTGGGCGTCGTCAGCGGGGGCACCGACGTCCACCTCGTCCTCGTGGACCTGCGCGGGTCGAGCCTGGACGGCAAGCAGGCCGAGGACAGGCTGCACTCCGTCGGCATCACGGTGAACCGCAACGCGGTCCCCTTCGACCCGCGGCCGCCGATGGTGAGCTCCGGCGTCCGGATCGGCACGCCCGCGCTGGCCGCCCGCGGCTTCGGCGCCGAGGCGTTCACCGAGGTCGCCGACGTGGTCGCCGCGGCGCTGCGCCCCTCGACCGGGGACGACGAGCTCGTCGGGCTCGGCGCCCGCGTGCGGCGCCTCGCCGACGACCACCCGCTCTACCCCGGACTCGACGCCCCCGCGGAGGTGGCCCGATGAGCCCCACGACGACGCCCCGCTCGACGACGCCCAGGACGCCGGGCGCGGACCTGCCCGAGCACCCCGACTCCCTCTGGCGCAACCCCGAGCCGAAGAAGGCCTACGACGTCGTCATCGTCGGCGGCGGCGGCCACGGGCTCGCCACCGCGCACTACCTCGTGAAGAACCACGGCATCACGAACGTCGCGGTGCTGGAGAAGGGGTGGCTCGCCGGCGGCAACATGGCGCGCAACACCACGCTGATCCGCTCGAACTACCTCTGGGACGCCTCCGCGGCGATCTACGAGCACTCCCTCAAGCTCTGGGAGGGGCTCGAGGAGGACCTCGGCTACCCGATCCTGTTCAGCCAGCGCGGCGTGCTCAACCTCGCGCACACGCTCCAGGACGTGCGCGACTCCGTCCGCCGCGTCGAGGCGAACAAGCTCAACGGCATCGACGCCGAGTGGGTCGACGCCGAGGAGGTCGCGAAGATCTGCCCGATCGTCAACACCTCGAGCGACATCCGGTACCCGGTGATGGGGGCGACCTACCAGCCGCGCGCCGGCATCGCCAAGCACGACTACGTCGGCTGGGGCTTCGCCCGGCGCATCAGCGACGCCGGGGTCGACATCATCCAGGGCTGCGAGGTCACGGGCTTCGTCCGCGACGGCGACCGGGTGACCGGGGTGCGCACCACGCGCGGCGACATCGCCTGCGGCACCGTCGCCCTCGCGGCCGCGGGCAGCACGTCGGTGCTCACGGACATGCTCGACGTGCGCGTCCCCATCCAGTCCCACCCGCTGCAGGCGCTCGTGTCCGAGCTGCTCGAGCCGGTGCACCCGACGATCGTCATGTCGAACCAGGTGCACGTCTACGTCTCCCAGGCCCACAAGGGCGAGCTCGTCATGGGCGCCGGGGTGGACTCCTACAACGGGTACGGCCAGCGCGGCGCCTTCCACGTCATCGAGCGGCAGATGGCGGCGGCGGTCGAGCTCTTCCCCGTCTTCGCCCGGGCCCACCTGCTGCGCACCTGGGCCGGCGTCGTCGACACGACGCCGGACGCCTCGCCGATCATCAGCCGGACGCCCTACGAGAACGTCTACCTCAACTGCGGGTGGGGGACGGGCGGCTTCAAGGCGACGCCCGGCCTCGGGTGGGTCTTCGCCGACACCATCGCGAACGGGGAGCCGCACCCCTACGCGGCGCCCTTCAGCCTCGACCGCTTCACCACGGGGGCGCTCGTCGACGAGCACGGCGCCGCCGCCGTCGCGCACTGACCCGGGCGCCCAGCCCCCGCCCAGCACCACCCCGCCCAGCACCACCCGGCCCAGCACCACCCGGCCCAGCACCACCCGGCCCAGCACCACCCGGCCCAGCACCACCCGGCCCGACCACCCCCAGACCCGACGGCGAGGACCTCCTGTGCAGCTGATCGAGTGCCCGTGGTGCGGCCCCCGCGAGGAGGTCGAGTTCTCCTACGGCGGCCAGGCCCACGTGCCCTACCCCGAGTCCCCCGCCGAGCTCGACGACGAGCAGTGGGCCCACTACGTCTTCTTCCGCGACAACACCCGCGGCACTCTCGCCGAGCGCTGGAACCACGGCGCCGGGTGCCGCCGCTGGTTCAACGCGATGCGCGACACCGTGTCCTACCGCTTCTCCGCCGTCTACCGCACGGCCGAGCCCATGCCGGCGTCGGTGCCCCTGACCGGGGCGGGCTCGTCCTCCGCGAGCGCCACGACGAGCACCACGACGAGCACCACGACGACGGGACGGTGACGACGTGAGCGCGACCCTCGACCGCCCCGAGCGCGCGGGCGACCCGCAGGCGCCCTTCCGGACCGCCGACGGCGGCCGGGTCGACCGCAGCCGCACCCTGACCTTCACCTTCGGCGGCCGGTCCCTGACGGGCCACCCGGGCGACACCCTGGCCTCCGCGCTGCTGTCCCACGGCGTCCACCAGGTCGCCACGAGCGTCAAGCTCGGCCGCCCCCGCGGCATCGGCGCGGCGTGGGCCGAGGACCCGACGAGCCTCGTGCAGGTCGAGGAGCCCTTCCCCGAGCCGATGCTGCTCGCGAGCACGATCGAGCTCTACGACGGCCTCGTGGCCGACGGCCTGCCCGGTCAGGGCCGCCTCGCCGACCTGCCCGACTCGGCGCGCTACGACGCCCGCCACCTGCACGTCGACCTGCTGGTCGTCGGCGCCGGTCCCGCCGGCCTGAGCGCCGCGCTCGTCGCCGCCCGCGCCGGCGCCCGCGTGGCCCTCGTGGACGAGCAGGCCGAGGCGGGCGGCGCCCTGCTCGGCGGCACCGACACGATCGACGGCCGTCCGGGGACCGCGTGGGTCGAGGCCGCCGTCGCGGAGCTCGCGGCCCTCCCGGACGTGATGCACCTGCAGCGCACGACCGTCTTCGGCGTCTACGACGACGGCTTCGCCCTCGCCGTCGAGCGGCGCACCGACCACCTGGGCGGCGCTGCGCCCCAGCACCTCTCGCGCCAGCGCGTGTGGCGGGTGCGCGCCCGGCGCACCGTCGTGGCGACCGGCGCCCACGAGCGCCCCGTCGTCTTCACCGACAACGACCGCCCCGGCACGATGCTCGCCGGCAGCGCGCGCACCTACCTGCACCGCTACGGCGTGCTCGCGGGCGAGCGCGCCGTCGTCTTCACGACGAACGACAGCGCCTACCAGGTGGCCGTCGAGCTGGCCGACGCCGGCGTCGACGTCACCGTCGTCGAGACGCGCGAGCGCGCACCGGTCGCCTGGTCGGCGGCCTGCGGGGCGCGGGGGCTGCCCGTGCGCACCGGCTCGGTGGTCACCGGGACCGAGGGCGTCGAGCGCGTCACGGCGGCGCTCGTGGCGCCCCGGGGCGGCGGGGCGCCCGAGGCGCTCCCGTGCGACCTGCTGCTCGTCAGCGGCGGCTGGAACCCGGCCGTGCACCTGTACAGCCAGGCCCGGGGCAGGCTCCGCTTCGACGCCGTCCTGGGCGCCTTCCTGCCCGCCGAGCAGCTGCCCGACCTCGACGTCGTGGGCTCGGCGGCCGGGACCCTCGACCTCGAGGGCTGCCTCTTCACGGGGCGGGAGACGGGGCGCGCGGCCGTGGCCGCCCTGGGCCTGCCCGAGGTCCCGCGGACCCCGCAGGCGGACCCGACCGTCGACCCGCCGCCGCCGGCCAGCGACCCCGACCTCCTGTGGGTGGTCCCGGCCGTCGACGGCGACGCCTCGCGGCAGTTCGTCGACGTCCAGCGCGACGCCACGGTCGCCGACGTCCAGCGGGCCGTCGGCGCGGGCCTGCGCTCGCCGGAGCACGTCAAGCGGTACACGACCATCGGCACCGCGCACGACCAGGGCAAGACCTCCGGCGTCGTGATGTCGGGGATCCTCGGCGAGCTCATCGGCGCCGGGCCGCAGGACGTGGGCACCACGACGTTCCGCCCGCCGTACACGCCGGTGGCCTTCGCCACCCTGGCCGGGCGCGACCGGGGCGCCATGTTCGACCCCGAGCGCACCACCGCGCTGCACGACTGGCACCTGGCGCACGGGGCGGTCTGGGAGGACGTCGGGCAGTGGAAGCGACCGCGCCACTACCCGGCGCCGGGCGAGGACATGGAGGCCGCGGTCCTGCGCGAGTGCGCGGCCGTCCGCTCCGGCGTCGGGATCCTCGACGGATCCACGCTCGGCAAGATCGACGTGCAGGGCCCGGACGCCGGGGTGCTGCTGGACCGCCTCTACACGAACCTCATGAGCTCGTTGAAGGTCGGGCGGGTGCGCTACGGCGTCATGTGCGGCGTCGACGGCATGGTGCTCGACGACGGCGTGGTCCTGCGCCTGGCCGAGGACCGCTGGATGGTCATGACGACCACCGGCGGGGCGGCCAAGGTGCTCGACTGGATGGAGGAGTGGCTCCAGACCGAGTGGCCCGACCTGCGGGTGCACCTGGCCTCGGTCACCGAGCAGTGGGCCGCCTTCCCCGTCGTCGGGCCCCGCTCGCGCGACGTCGTCGGCGCCGTCTTCCCCGGCGTGGACGTCAGCGCGGAGGCGTTCGAGTTCATGACGTGGCAGGACACCCAGCTGGAGGGCGTCCCCGTCCGGCTGGCGCGGATCAGCTTCTCCGGGGAGCTGGCGTGGGAGGTGCACGTGAGCTCCTGGCACGCCGAGGAGGTCTGGCACCGGCTGGTCGCGGCGGGGCAGGAGCACGGCATCACCCCCTACGGCACCGAGACCATGCACGTCCTGCGCGCCGAGAAGGGCTACCCGATCATCGGCCAGGACACCGACGGCACGGTGACGCCGCAGGACCTCGGCATGGACTGGGTCGTGTCGAAGAAGAAGGCCGACTTCGTCGGCAAGCGCTCCTTCGCCCGGGCCGACAACCAGCGCCCGGACCGCAAGCACCTGGTGGGGCTGCTGCCGACCGACGGCGAGACGGTCCTGCCGGAGGGCTCGCAGGTCGTCGACGTGCCGCTGGGCGAGGACCTGCCGGCACCGCCCGTGCCCATGCTCGGGCACGTGACCTCCAGCTACCGCAGCGCCTTCCTCGGGCGCCCCTTCGCCCTCGCGATGCTGCAGGGCGGCCGCGAGCGCGTCGGGGAGGTCGTCCAGCTCCCGGTGGGCGGCCGCCTCGTGGCGGCCGAGGTGACCGGACCCGTGCTCGTCGACCCCGAGGGAGCTCGCCGCGATGGCTGACACCCCCACCCCGTCCGTCGCCCCGTCCGCCCCGACCCTGAGGCGCAGCCACCCCCTCGCCTCCCGCGAGGAGGACCTGCGGGCCCTCACCGGCGGATCGGTCGGCGTGCGCCCGCACCTGGCGATGGCGGTGGTCCGCGCCGCCGTGCCCGGGCCGGCGGCCCGCGCCGCCGAGGACGTCCTCGGGACCGCGCTGCCGACGCGGCCGAACACCTGGGCGCCCGCGGCGCCGGGCGGCGGCGGGGAGCCGGGCGCCGTGGTCTGGCTCGGTCCCGACGAGTGGCTGGTCCTGGCGGACGAGCCGCGGCCGGAGGCGCTCGAGGAGCGCCTGCGGGCGGCGCTCGTCCCGGTCGGCGGCTCGGCCGTCGACGTCTCGGCGCAGCGGATGTCGCTGCGCCTGCGCGGCGCCCACGCCCGCGACGTCCTGGCGGCGGGCTGCGCCGTCGACACCCACCCGGCCGTCTTCGGCGCGGGGACGTCGGCGCAGACGCTCCTGGGCCAGGCGGGCGTCGTCCTGCTCTCCCGCTCCGACGCCGG
Organism: uncultured Pseudokineococcus sp.; assembly: GCF_947495735.1. Lineage (GTDB taxonomy): Bacteria > Actinomycetota > Actinomycetes > Actinomycetales > Quadrisphaeraceae > Pseudokineococcus. Next base: position 27,469 of record NZ_CANMAA010000011.1, on the reverse strand, counting down.
CGACGACTACGAGGTGCTCGTCCGCTCGTCCTTCGCCCGCTACCTCGCCGACTGGCTGCTCGACGCGTTCGTCGAGCACCGGGGCGCCGAGGCCCCCCGAGACCCGGCGCCAGACCCCGTGCGACCCACCACCGGAGGAGCGACCCCATGACCACGCCCGTGACCACGCCGCGAGTGGTGATCATCGGCGGCGGCATCGTCGGCGCCAACCTGGCCGACGAGCTGACGATGCGCGGCTGGGACCAGGTCGTCGTCCTGGACCAGGGCCCGCTGCCGCTGACCGGCGGCTCGACGTCGCACGCGCCCGGCCTCGTCTTCCAGACGAGCCCGTCGCGGACCATGACGAAGCTGGCCGCGTACACGGTCGAGAAGCTCAAGGGCCTCGACGTGGACGGCCAGTGGTGCTTCAACCAGGTGGGCGGCCTGGAGGTGGCCACGACGCCGCAGCGCCTGGCCGACCTCGAGCGCAAGATCGGCTGGCGCAAGGCCTGGGGCTACGACGACGGGCGCCTGCTCTCGCCGCAGGAGTGCGTCGAGCGGCACCCCCTGCTGGACCGCGAGCGCGTCCTGGGCGGCCTGCACGTGCCCTCCGACGGCCTCGCGAAGGCCCCGCGCGCCGTCGTCGCGCTGATGCGCCGCGCGCAGTCGCGCGGGGCGCAGTTCCGCGGCGGCACGCGCGTCCTCGACGTCGAGACCAGCGGCGGCCGCGTCACGGGCGTGCGCACCGCGGACGGCGTCGTGCCCGCCGACGTCGTCGTCTCCTGCGCCGGCTTCTGGGGCGTCGAGGTCGGGGCGATGGTCGGCATGAGGGTGCCGCTGCTGCCGCTGGCCCACCAGTACGCGAAGACCGGGCAGGTGCCCGAGCTGGTCGGGCGCAGCAGCGAGGCGGCCGAGGCGTCGATGCCGATCCTGCGCCACCAGGACGCCGACCTCTACTACCGCGAGCACGGCGACCGCCTGGGCATCGGCTCCTACGCCCACCGCCCGATGCCCGTGCGCCTGTCCGACCTCAGCGGCAGCGAGGACGTCAGCGACGCCGCGATGCCGTCGATGCTCCCCTTCACGGAGGAGGACTTCGCCCCCGCCTACGCGGACAGCCAGCTGCTCCTGCCCTCGCTCGCGGACGTCAAGGTCGAGGAGGGCTTCAACGGCATCTTCTCCTTCACCCCCGACGGCGGCTCCCTCGTCGGGGAGTCCGCGGAGGTGGCGGGCTTCTGGGTCGCCGAGGCGGTGTGGGTGACGCACTCGGCGGGCGTGGCGAGGGCGCTCGCGCAGCAGCTGGTCGACGGGCGCAGCGAGGTGGACCTGCACGGGCTCGACGTCCACCGCTTCGAGGAGGTCCAGCTGACGGAGGAGTACGTCAGCGAGACCTCGCAGCAGAACTTCGTGGAGATCTACGACGTCCTGCACCCGCTGCAGCCGCGGCTGTCCCCGCGCGACGTGCGCGTGAGCCCCTTCCACGCCCGGCAGAAGGAGGCCGGCGCCTTCTTCCTCGAGGCCGGGGCCTGGGAGCGCCCGCACTGGTACGAGCGCAACGCACCGCTCGTGAAGGACCTGCCGACGGAGTGGCTGCCGCCGGACCGCGAGGCGTGGGCGGGGATGTTCTCCTCGCCGATCGCGGCGGTGGAGGCGTGGAAGACCCGCACGGCCGTCGCCATGTACGACATGACGCCGCTGAAGCACCTCGAGGTCTCCGGGCCCGGCGCGCTGGCCCTCCTCGAGCGCCTCACCACCTCGAAGATGGACAAGTCCGTCGGCGCCGTCACCTACACGCTGATGCTCGACGAGGCCGGGGGGATCCGCAGCGACATCACCGTCGCCCGGCTCGGTGAGCAGCTCTTCCAGGTGGGCGCCAACGGCCACCAGGACGACGTCTACCTGGCCCGGCAGGCGCCCGACGACGGCTCGGTGCAGGTGCGCGACACCACCGGCGGCAGCTGCTGCATCGGGCTGTGGGGCCCGCGGGCCCGCGACGTGATGGCGGCCCTCAGCGACGACGACTTCACGGACGAGGGCCTGAAGTACTTCCGCGGCAAGCGCGCGGTCGTCGGAGGCGTCCCCGTCGTGGCCCTGCGCCTGTCCTACGTCGGCGAGCTCGGCTGGGAGCTGTACGCCAGCGCCGAGACAGGGCAGAAGCTCTGGGACGCCATCGCCGCCGCGGGGGCCGAGCACGGCATCGTGCCGGCCGGGCGCGCCGCCTTCGGCAGCCTGCGCCTGGAGAAGGGCTACCGCGCCTGGGGCTCGGACATGACGACCGAGCACGACCCCTACGAGGCGGGCGTCGGCTTCGCCGTCCGCTCCCCGCTCGAGAGCTTCACCGGTGGAGCCGCGCTGGAGGGCCGCAGCGAGGCGACGGCGGAGCGCCGCCTCACCTGCCTGACGGTCGACGACGGCCGCAGCGTCGTCCTCGGGCACGAGCCCGTGCTCGTCGACGGCCGCGCCGTGGGCTACGTGACGAGCGCCGCCTACGGGTACACGGTGCGCAAGCCCGTCGCCTACGCCTGGCTCCCGGCCTCGGCGAGCGAGGTGGGGACCGCCGTGGAGATCGAGTACTTCGGCCGCCGCGTCGCCGCGACGGTGACCGCCGAGCCCCTCGTCGACCCGGAGATGACCCGCATCCGCGGGTGAGCCGGCCGTGAGCCTCAGCGTCTTCGACCTCTTCAAGGTCGGCGTCGGGCCCTCCAGCTCGCACACCGTCGGCCCCATGCGGGCGGCGTGGTCCTTCGTCGACCGGCTGGCGGCGGCGGGCCGCCTCGACGCGGTCGCGGGCGTCCGGTGCGAGCTCTTCGGCTCCCTGGGCGCCACCGGTCACGGCCACGGCAGCGTCGGGGCCGTCGTCCTGGGGCTGGCGGGCGAGCAGCCCCACCTGGTGGACCCGGTGGCGGCGGCCCCCCTCGTCGAGCGCGTGCGCGAGGAGGGGCGGCTGCGCCTGGCGGGGGAGCACGAGATCGCCTTCAGCCCCGACGACGTGGTGCTCCACCGCCGCAAGCGCCTGCCCTTCCACACCAACGGCATGGTGTTCACGGCGGTGGACGGGGCCGGCGAGGTGCTCGCGCGCCGCGAGTACTACTCCGTCGGCGGCGGCTTCGTGCTCGACGAGGACGAGACCGGCGCGCCGGTGCTCGTGGTCGACCCGACGCCCGTCGCCCACCCGTTCTCCACGGGGGGCGAGCTGCTCGCGCTCACCCGCCGCACGGGGCTGCGCATCAGCGACGTCATGCTCGCCAACGAGCTCTCGTGGCGCACCGAGGAGGAGGTCCGGCGCGGGCTCCTGGAGATCTGGGGCGTCATGCAGGAGTGCGTCGCGCACGGCCTGGGGACGCCCGGCGTCCTGCCCGGGGGGCTGCGCGTGCGGCGCCGCGCGCAGGCGCTCCACGAGCGGCTCCTCGCCGAGCAGGACGAGCGGGACCCGCTGCGCGCGATGGAGTGGGTGACGCTGTTCGCCCTCGCCGTCAACGAGGAGAACGCCGCCGGCGGGCGCGTCGTGACGGCGCCCACGAACGGGGCGGCGGGGATCATCCCGGCCGTCCTGCTCTACCAGCAGCGCTTCGTCCCGGGCGCCGACGACGACGACGTGGTGCGCTTCCTGCTCACCGCCGGCGCCGTCGGGATGCTGTTCAAGACCAACGCGTCCATCTCGGGCGCCGAGGTCGGCTGCCAGGGGGAGGTCGGCTCGGCCTGCTCGATGGCGGCGGCCGGCCTGGCCGAGGTCCTCGGCGGCACCCCCGACCAGGTGGAGAACGCCGCCGAGATCGGCATCGAGCACAACCTCGGGCTGACCTGCGACCCGATCGGCGGCCTCGTCCAGATCCCCTGCATCGAGCGCAACGCCGTCGGCGCCGTGAAGGCCATCACCGCCGCGCGGATGGCGGTGCGGGGGGACGGCGCCCACCACGTGACCCTCGACAAGGCCATCCGGACCATGCGCGAGACGGGCGCGGACATGAAGGACAAGTACAAGGAGACCGCCCGCGGCGGCCTCGCCCTGAACATCGTCGAGTGCTGAGGAGCCCTCCCGTGCCCAGTCCCGCCGTCCTGACCCTGAGCTGCCCGCAGTGCCCGGGCATCGTCAACGCGGTCGCCTCGTTCCTGTTCGACCACGGCCACGACATCGTCCAGCACCAGCAGTTCGACGACGCCACGAGCGGCCGCTTCTTCTCCCGGACCGCCTTCGTCGGCCCGGACGCCGACGTCGACGTCGAGGCGCTGTCGGCCGCCTTCGCCGAGCGCGCCGCGGGCTTCTCGATGGACTACGAGATCGCGAGCCCGCGGGCCCCGCGCGTGCTCGTGATGGTCTCGAGGATGGGCCACTGCCTCAACGACCTCGTCTTCCGGTGGCGCTCCGGCAGCCTCGGCGGGGAGCTGGTGGCCGTCGTGTCCAACCACGAGGACCTGCGCCCCATGGCCGAGGCGGCGGGCCTGCCCTTCCACCACGTCCCGGTGACGCCGGCGACGAAGCCCGAGGCGGAGGCGGAGCTGCTGCGCCTGGTCGAGGAGCACGAGGCGGACCTCGTCGTCCTGGCCCGCTACATGCAGGTGCTCTCCGACGAGACGTGCCGCGCGCTGCGCGCGCGGGCCATCAACATCCACCACTCGTTCCTGCCGGGCTTCAAGGGCGCCAAGCCCTACCACCAGGCGTTCGACCGCGGCGTGAAGCTCGTGGGCGCGACGGCCCACTACGTGACCCCCGACCTCGACGAGGGCCCGATCATCGAGCAGGAGGTCATCCGCATCGACCACACCCACGACCCCGGGGCCCTGGCCACCGTGGGCCGCGACGCCGAGGCGCTCGCCCTCTCCCGCGCCGTCACCTGGCACTGCCAGCGGCGCGTCCTGCTCAACGGGCACAGCACCGTCGTCTTCCGCTGACGGCGCCCGTCCCGGTCCGGCCGATCTCGGTCCGGCCCGTCCCCATGCGTCCGGGTCCGGCCCGCCGCGCGCGCACGACCTCGGCGAGAATCCTTCCGCGCCCGCCGCGGCAGCACTACCGTCCACCCACCCCACAGCTCCTCCTCCTGGGTGCGCCAGCACCCCTCCCGAGAGGACCCCTGCATGTCATCGCGACCAGGGATCGAAGGAAGCTCCGGCACCACCTCCGGCCACACCCCCGCAGACCGGTCCGGGGGCCCGCCCCGGGACCGCACCGGCGGCGGCCGCGCCCCGATCGACGTCCCCGTGCTCGCCGTGTCGGCGGCGGTCGTCGTCGGCCTCTGCCTCGCGGGCGTCCTCGCCCCCGAGGCCCTCACCCTCCGGTCCGGCCAGGTGCTGGCCTGGATCACCACGAACCTCGGCTGGGCCTTCGTCATCAGCGCGACCGGCTTCGTCGTGATCGCCCTGAGCATCGCCTTCAGCCGTCTCGGCCGCATCCGCCTGGGCCGCGACGACGAGCGGCCCCAGCACAGCCGCATCTCCTGGATCGCGATGATGTTCTCGGCCGGGATGGGCATCGGCCTGATGTTCTACGGCGTCACCGAGCCGGTCACGCACCTGATGACCCCGCCCGAGGCGGACGTGCCCCCGGGCTCGGAGCAGGCCGCCAGCGAGGCCATGAGCTACACGCTCTTCCACTGGGGCCTGCACCCCTGGGCCATCTACGCGGTCGTCGGCCTGGCGCTGGCCTACTCCAGCTACCGCAAGGGCCGCTCCGGCGGCTTCTCCGCGGCCTTCGCCCCCCTGCTGCGCGGGCCGAGGGCGCGCGGCACCGCCCGGGTCATCGACGTGCTCGCCATCTTCGCGACGATCTTCGGCTCCGCCGTCAGCCTCGGTCTCGGCGCGGCCCAGATCAACGGCGGCCTCACCACCGTCTTCGGCGCGGGCAGCGGGACGGGGTGGCAGGTCGGCATCATCGTCGTCCTGACGATCTGCTTCGTCCTCAGCGCCGTCAGCGGCATCGACCGGGGCATCAAGTACCTGTCCAACACCAACATGGTGCTCGCCGGCCTGCTGCTGCTCTTCCTGTTCGTCGTCGGACCCACCGTGTTCATCCTCAACCTGGGCCCGAACGCCTTCGGCGGGTACCTCAACACGCTGCCCGCCATGTCGGTGCGCACCGGCGTCTTCGGCGGCACCGAGTGGCTCTCCGGCTGGACGATCTTCTACTGGGCCTGGTGGGTCTCGTGGACGCCCTTCGTCGGGGCCTTCCTCGCCAAGATCTCGCGCGGCCGCACGATCCGCGAGTTCGTGGTCGGAGTGATGCTGGTGCCGACGATGGTGAGCGTCGTGTGGTTCTCGGTCTTCGGCGGCACCGCCATCCACGAGCAGCTCGCGGGCACGGTGGACCTCCTGGCGATCGGCAGCCCCGAGGAGCAGATGTTCGCCCTGCTGGCGCAGTTCCCGTGGGCGGGCGCGACGTCCGTGCTGGTCGTGGCGCTCGTGGCGATCTTCTTCGTCTCCGGGGCCGACGCCGCGAGCATCGTGCTGGGCTCGCTGTCGAGCTACGGCGCGGACCACCCGCAGCGCTGGCTCACGGCCTCCTGGGGCGCCATGACCGGGCTGGTGGCGATCGTGCTCCTGTACGCCGGCGGGCTCGGCGCCCTCCAGAACCTGACGATCATCGCGGCCGCGCCCTTCCTCCTCGTGATGGTCGCGCTGTGCGCGGCGCTCCTGCGCGACCTGCTCGCCGAGCGGGCGACGATCCCCACCACCGGTCCGCTGCCGCACCTGCCGGACCCGGCGGGGCCCTCCGGGGCGGCCCCCGCGGTCGCCGCGGGCGTCGTCGGCGCCGTCGGTCCCCGCGACCCCGGGCCGGTCCTGGCCGACCCGCTGCCGCGCGCCGAGCAGCCCGCGACCGCGGGAGCCGCGGACACCCCTGAGCCGTCCCCCGTCGAACGGCTCGGGGCGCCCTCCGGCCCGTAGGCGCGCGGAGCGGGCGGGGGCGCGGTGCGCGCCCCCGCCCGCTCCGGCGCCCGGGCGGTCAGCCGCGGCGCAGGGCGCCGAGGCGCCAGCCCGCGCGCTGCGCGGAGTCGAGCAGCCGCTCCACCAGGCCGGGCAGCGTGGCCTCGGTGACGCGGTAGGTGGGTCCGCTCACCGTCATGGCCGCGGCGAGGGAGCCGTCGGCGGAGCGCACCGGCGCGGCGATCACGACCAGACCCACCTCGTGCTCCTCGGTGGTGATGGCCCAGCCGCGCTCGCGCACCCGCTCGAGCTCGGCGCGCAGCTCGCGCGGGTCCACGATCGTCGAGGGCGTGAAGCGCTCGAGGCCGGCGCCCGCGAGCTCGTCCACCCGAGCGGTCGGCTGGTGGGCGAGGAAGACCTTGCCCGCGGCGGTGGCGTGCAGGGGGTCGTGCTTGCCGACGAAGTCGCGGCTGACCACGATGGCCTCGCCGACCGCCTGGTAGACGGTGATGATCTGGCTGCCGTCGCTGACGACGAGGTTGACGGTGTCGCCGACCTCCGCCGCCAGCTGGTCGCACAGGGGTCGGCAGGCGCTGACGACGTCGTCCGGCCTCGTGGCGGCCGCGGCGAGCTGCACGACGGTGCGGCCGAGCCGGTAGGAGCCCCGGTCGACGTCCTGGCTCACCAGCCCGCGGACCTCGAGCGTCGCGAGGAGGCGGTGCGCCGTCGCCTTGTGCAGGCCCACCTCGGCGGCGATGTCGGTCACGCCGGAGGGCCCCAGGCGAGCCAGCGACTGGAGGATGGAGACCGCCCTGTCGACGGACTGGACGGTCTGCTCCCTGGTCGCCTCCCCGCGCTCGCTCATGGCTCGACGCTATCGGGGCGCCCGCGCCCGCAGGTCCGCCCTCCCCGGCCCCCTGCGCCGGCGAGGTCGCCGCGGGCTGATGTCGGCGCTCCCCCTTGACACGTTCGTGACCTCCTCCCATCCTCGTCGTATCGCTGAGGGAGACAGTATCGCTGTGCGAGACAGCCCTCGGCAGGGCCGAGACCAGCGCCCGGGTACGGGCACGTCGACATGGAGGTGGTCCCATGACCGCCCAGCTCCACGACCTGCGCACGACGCCGCCCGAGCCGGTGCCGGTCGCAGAGCTCCTGCGGCGCCGGCGCCCGGGCACCAGCCTCGAGAGCGCCTTCTACACCGACGACGAGGTGCACGCCCTCGACCTCGACGTCGTGTTCTCGCGCCAGTGGATCTTCGTGGCCGCCGCGGCCGAGATCCCCGAGGCGGGCGACTACCTCACCGTCGAGGTCGGGGCCTCCTCGGTCGTCGTCGTGCGCGACGACGAGGAGCAGGTGCGGGCCTTCCACAACGTCTGCCGCCACCGCGGCTCGCGGCTGCTGGAGGACCGCGGGTTCGTCGGCAACATCGTCTGCCCCTACCACCGGTGGACGTACGACCTCGAGGGCTCCCTGCTGCACGCGGAGGCCCAGCCCCCGAGCTTCGACAAGACGTGCTTCTCGCTGCGCCCCGTGCACGTGCGCGACCTCGCGGGCCTGGTCTTCATCTGCCTCGCGGACGAGGCGCCGGAGGACTTCGACGCCGTCGCGGAGCTCGTGGAGCCGCACCTGCGGCCCTACCGGCTCGACCAGGCGAAGGTCGCGGCGCAGACCGACCTCGTCGAGGCGGGCAACTGGAAGCTCGTCATGGAGAACAACCGGGAGTGCTACCACTGCGACGGGCACCCCGAGCTGACCACGGCGTACTTCCCGCTCTTCGCCTACGACGAGGAGGACATCAGCCCCCGGCTGAGGCCCCTCTTCGAGCGCTACCAGCGCGCGGCGGCCGCCCTGGAGGGGGTGCGCCGGGCCCACGGGGTGCCGATGGTCGACCACCGCCACCTGGACGACCGCGTGGTCGGCTTCCAGCTCACGCACATGCCGCTGGACGGCGAGGGGAAGTCCTTCGGCGCCCACGGCGCGGCGGTGAGCGCGAAGCTCATGGGCGACGTGCAGGACCCGGCGTTCGGCGACCTGTCCCTGCACCTGCAGCCGAACTCGTGGTTCCACCTGCTCGGCGACCACGCCGTCGTCTTCTCCGTCATGCCGACCTCGACGACGACGAGCGTGCTGCGCACGACGTGGCTGGTGCACCCCGACGCCGAGGAGGGCGTCGACTACGACCTCCAGACGCTCTGCGCGGTGTGGAACGCCACCAACGACCAGGACCGCGCGCTGGTGGCCGCCACGCAGAGGGGTGTGGCCGACCCGAGCTACGAGCCCGGCCCGTACTCGATGGTCGAGGACGACGTCGAGGCGTTCGTCAGCTGGTACGTCGCCCGGCTGCGCGAGCACGCGGGGCCCGGCGCCCTCCCGGACGCCCTCCCCGACCCGCGCGCCGCCGGCTGAGCCCGCCGTGCGAGAGACCGCCGTGACCTCCGACACGACCTCCGCGCCGACGCCGGTCGTCCACCACGTCTCGCACCCCTCCACGCTCTCCTGCTGGGGGGACGCGGAGGACGAGTCGGTCCTGGTGTGCTGGCACGTGCGCGACCTCAGCCACGACGTCAAGAGCCTCACCTTCGCCACGAAGAGCGGCAGGCACCTCTTCCACTTCGAGCCGGGGCAGTTCGTCACCCTGCGGCTCCCGGTGGACGGGGTCGAGGTGATGCGCTCCTACACGGTGTCCTCGCCGCCCACCCGGCCGTACCTGCTGACCATCACGGTCAAGCGCCAGCCGGGCGGCGTCGTGTCGGAGTGGCTGCACGACAACGTCCGCCCCGGGACGGAGCTGGTCGTGCACGCGCCCCTGGGCAGCTTCTCCACCGTCCGGCACCCCGCCGACAAGTACCTGTTCCTGGCCGCCGGCTCGGGGCTGACGCCGATGATGTCGATGTGCCGGAACCTCATCGACCTGGGGTCCCCGGCGGACGTCGTCCTCGTCAACAGCGTCCGGACCCCGGCGGACGTCATCTTCGGCGACGAGCTGCGGGCCCTGGACGCGATCGGCTCGCACCTGCGCGTCGAGACCCTGTGCAGCACCGTCGCCGAGGGCGAGGAGTGGGCGGGGGAGCGCGGTCGCCTGGACCCCGAGCGACTCGTGCGCCTGGTGCCGGACCTGTGCGAGCGCGAGGTCTTCGTCTGCGGCCCGGCCCCGTACATGGACATGGTCAAGGGCGCCCTGCGGGCGGCGGGGCACGACCCCGCCCGCTACCACGAGGAGACCTTCACCTTCGAGGACATCCCGCGCGCCGACTTCGGCGACGGGCTGGTGGACCCCGTGGTCCCGTACCAGCCGACGGACGCCTACGGGAACGTCCCCGAGGAGGTGGCGGCCGACGGCGGTGCGGCCGTCGTGGAGGAGCAGGGCGCCGAGGCCGCGGGGGACGTCGACGCGGAGATCCCCGGGTCCTACGTCGTCCAGTTCACGCGCAGCGGGCGCAGCATCGAGTGCGGCCCGGACGAGACCGTCCTCCAGGCGGCCTTCCGCGCCGGGCTGACGCCGCCCTCCTCGTGCAGCGAGGGCGTGTGCGGCACGTGCAAGGCGACGCTCCTGGAGGGCGAGGTGGACATGCAGCACAACGGCGGCATCCGTCCCCGGGAGATCAAGATGGGCAAGGTGCTCCTGTGCTCCTCGAAGCCGCTCGGCAACCTGTCCGTGGAGGCGTGAGGCCCGCCGGGGAGGGCGCTACCCGGCGAGCGCGGCGCTGCTGCGGCGGACCATGCCGCCCCACAGGCCGAGGGCCCAGCTGTCGGGCAGCGAGCGCATGACGCCGCGGCTGAGCGCGCGGTGGGTGATGGCCTCCTCGCTGCCCGCCAGCACGGCGACGGGGCGCACCTGGCGGGTGCGGCGGGCCTCGTAGCCGCGCAGCGCCCGGACGACGTCCGACGGCCCGACCCCGCGCAGGGCGGCGGCGAGCGCGTGCGCGTCCTCGAGGGCCTGGTTCACGCCCTGCCCGAGGCTCGGCGGCATGACGTGCGCGGCGTCGCCGACCAGGGTGACGGCGCCCGCGCCCCAGACGGAGGGGACCGGTGCGGTGCGGTGGTCCCACCCGCTGAGGTCGTCGTCCGCCACCGCCGCCAGCACGGCGGGCACGGGGTCGGCCCAGCCGCCGAAGCGCGCGCGGAGCACCGCGGCGGCCCCGCGCGGGCCGTGGGCGGCGGGCAGGACGCCGGGCGGGGTGCTGAACGACCACTGGAGCAGGCCCTCGCCAGCGGGCTGCAGGTCGCAGAAGCCGGCGGGCCCGGTCAGGAACAGGACCCGCTCGTCGTCGACGAGGGGGTGGTCGACCCGCGTGCACCCCTGCCAGGTCGTCCACCCGGTCCGTCCCGGCACGGCGCCGGGACGCACGGAGCGCCGGACCGGCGAGCGCTCGCCGTCGGCCCCGACGAGGAGGTCGGCGGCCACGTCGGGGGCCCCGTCGAGGTGGACGAGGGGTCGGCGCCCGTGCGGCTCGACGCCGTCGACGCGCGCCCCGAGCCGCAGGACGTCCGCGGGGAGGAGGCCGGCGAGCCGCTCCACCAGCCGGCGGCGCAGGACGCTGGTCGTGGGGGTGCCCACCCGCCGCCCGAGGTCGCCGAGGGGCACGCGCATCAGCGGGCGCCCGTCCTCGGTGCGGCTCTCCAGCACCTCCAGGTGCCGCCCGAGGTCGTCCACGCGCACGCCGAGCGCGGCCAGGGCCGCGGTGCCGCCGCTGGAGAGGGTGACGGCGCCGCCGGTCCGGCGCAGGGCCGCGGCGCGCTCCAGGACGGTGACCCGGTGCCCGCCGGCGAGCAGGCCCAGCGCCGCGGCGAGCCCGGCCGGGCCCCCGCCGACCACGACGGCCTCCACGCGCGTCAGCGACCGGAGAGCAGGTCCGCGAAGGACGGCGCGTCGTCGAAGGGGTCGCGGGGCCGGCGGGCCGGCCGCGCGGCGACGACGTCGGCGAGCTGGCCGGCCGCCCGGTCCACCCGGGTGGACAGCGCGTCCCCGGAGACGCCCTGCTCGCCGCCCCAGTCCTCGGGGGCGGCGAAGACGGCGGTGGGCAGGACCAGCGCGCGCAGGTGGGCGAACAGCGGGCGCATGGCGTGCTCGAGGACGAGCGAGTGCCGCTGCGTGCCCGCCGTCGCGCCGACGACGACGGGGACCTCGGTCAGGGCGTCCCGGTCGAGCGCGTCGACGAAGGTCTTGAACAGGCCGCTGTAGGACGCGGCGAAGACCGGCGTCACGGCGACGACCGCGTCCGCGGTCGCCACGGCGTCCAGCGCGCTGCGCAGCGCCGGGGTGGTGGCGTTCGCGACGAGGTGGTCGGCGAGGTCGCGGGCGACGTCGCGGATCTCCACGACCGTGACGTCGACCTCCACGTCGCGCCCGCGCAGCGCGTCGACGGCGCTCGCCGCGAGGCGGTCGGCCAGCAGCCGGCTGGACGACGGCTGGCCGAGGCCGGCGGACAGGACGACGAGGGAGCGGCGGTCCATCAGGCCACCGTCGCAGCCGTCGCCGGCTCCGGCGCGCCCAGACCGGCCGTCGCCGCGTCGCGGGCGGCCGTGCGGGAGGCGTGCGTCGGGGCGTCCGGGACGTGCGCGGGGCGCATCAGGTCCATCTCGCGGCGCAGCACGGGCACGACCTCCGACCCGAGGATCTCCATCTGCTCGAGCACGACGTCCAGCGGCAGGCCGGCGTGGTCGATGAGGAACAGCTGGCGCTGGTAGTCGCCGAAGTGCTCGCGGAACGTCAGCGTCTTGTCGATGACCTCCTGCGGGCTGCCCACGGTGAGCGGGGTCTGCTCGGTGAACTCCTCCAGCGACGGGCCGTGCCCGTAGACGGGGGCGTTGTCGAAGTACGGGCGGAACTCGCGGACGGCGTCCTGGCTGTTCTTGCGGACGAAGACCTGCCCGCCGAGCCCGACGACGGCCTGGTCGGCGCGGCCGTGGCCGTAGTGCTCGTAGCGGCGCCGGTAGAAGTCGACCAGCCGGATGAAGTGCTCCTTCGGCCAGAAGATGTGGTTCGCGAAGAAGCCGTCGCCGTAGTACGCCGCCTGCTCGGCGATCTCCGGGCTGCGGATGGAGCCGTGCCAGACGAACGGCGGCACGCCGTCGAGCGGGCGCGGCGTCGAGGTGAAGGACTGCAGCGGCGTGCGGAAGCGCCCCTCCCAGTCGACGACGTCCTCGGTCCACAGCCGGCGCAGCAGGGCGTAGTTCTCGACGGCCAGCGGGATGCCGTCGCGGATGTCCTTGCCGAACCAGGGGTACACGGGGCCGGTGTTGCCCCGGCCCATCGTGAGGTCGACCCGCCCGCCCGCGAGGTGCTGCAGCATCGCGTAGTCCTCGGCGATCTTCACCGGGTCGTTCGTCGTGATGAGCGTGACGGCCGTCGAGAGCAGCAGGCGCTCGGTCTGCGCGGCGACGTAGCCGAGCAGCGTCGTCGGCGAGCTGGGCACGAAGGGCTCGTTGTGGTGCTCGCCGGTCGCGAAGACGTCGAGCCCGACCTCCTCGGCCTTGCGCGCGATCGCCACCATCGCGGCGATGCGCTCGCCCTCGGTGGGGGTGCGCCCCGTCGTCGGGTCGGGCGTGACGTCGCCGACCGTGAAGACCCCGAACTGCATGACCGCCTCCTGCGCGCCGCCCCGCAGGCCGGCCAAGATGTTCCAGCGTTCAACTGTCGAGGGGCTCAACGACGCTCCCGCACCCGCTGTTCCCGGTGCTCGCCCGGTGCCGGGGCCGTCCCCCGGACGCCGCACGGAGCCCGCGGCGGTGCTCCCCGGGTGTCGTCGTCAGCCGGGCAGGGCCTCGTCGAGCGCGCCGCGCTCCTGCGCGGACATCTCCCACCCGCCGGCCGCGGCGTTGGCGGCGACCTGCTCGGGCCTCGTGGCGCCGGCGATGACCGAGGAGACCTCGGGCCGGGCGAGCAGCCCGGCGAAGGCCACGTCCAGCGCCGTCCGCCCGCGCTCCTGCGCGAAGCCCGCGACCGCCTCCGCGACGTCGAACGCCTCGTCGGTGAGCCAGCTGGGGCCCATGTCGCCCGCCAGGCGCGTGCCGTCGGGCGCCTGCTCGCCGCGGCGGTACTTGCCGGTGAGCAGGCCGCTGGCGAGGGGGAAGTACGGCAGGAACCCGACGCCGTGGGCGGCGCAGGCGGGCAGCAGCTCGGCCTCCGCGCCGCGGCGCAGCAGGGAGTACTCCGACTGCTCGGACACGAAGGGCGTCAGGTGCTCGGTGCGCGCCGTCCACGAGGCGTCGGCCAGCTGCCACGCCGGGAGGTTGGAGGTGCCGAGGTAGCGCACCTTGCCCTCGACGACGAGCTCGTGCATCGCCGTGAGCGTCTCCTCGAGCGGGGTCACCCCGTCGGGCCGGTGGTACTGCAGGAGGTCCACGTGGTCGGTCTGCAGGCGCTGCAGGGAGCCCTCGACGGCGCGGCGCAGGTACCGGCGGGAGCCGCGGGCGCCGAAGTCGTCGCCGTAGAGCCCGCCCATGTCGAGGCCGAACTTGGTGGCGAGGACGACGTCGTCGCGCCGGCCGCGCAGCGCCGCGCCGAGCGCGCGCTCGGAGGCGCCCTGCCCGCCGTAGACGTCGGCGGTGTCGAAGAAGGTGATGCCGTGCTCGAAGCAGGCGTCCACGACCGCCGTGGTGGCCTCCTGGTCGAGGCGCCCGCCGAAGTTGTTGCAGCCCAGACCGACCGACGACACGCGCAGGCCGCTGCTGCCGAGGTTCCTCATCCGCATGCGACGACGCTAGGCCGCGGGGCCTGCGGGCGCCCTCCGGGCAGCCGGGTCCGGAGCGGGTCCCCTGGGCCCCCGCGGCGCCAGGGGCAGCTCGACGACGACGCGCGCGCCGCCGTCCCGCCCCTCCTCCATGCGGGCGCCGCCGCCCATCGCCTCGGCCCCCGCCCGCACCAGGGCCAGGCCGAGACCGCTGCTGCCGCCCGCCGTGCTGGAGAACCGGTCGAACACGCGCTCGCGGCGCTCCGGCGGCACGCCGGGCCCCTCGTCCTCGACGGCGAGCACGGCCCGCCCGCGGGCTGCGCCCGCGCCCACCCGGGCGTCGACCCGGACGGGGGCGCCCCCGCCGTGGCGCAGGGCGTTCTCGACGAGGTTGACGACGATCCGCGCGAGCACCCGGCGGTCGGCGGTCACGACGACGTCGTCGACCGGGTCGTGCGCCACCGCGCCCTCCCAGCCGCGGACGGCGAGCACCGACCGGACGAGGCGGGAGAGGTCGACGTCGTCCAGGTCCACGTCGCCGTCGCCCTCCTCGAGGCGGGAGAGCTGCAGCATGTCCTCCACGAGCTGCCGCAGGCGCTGGGCCTCGCTGAGCACGAGCACCATCGGCTCGCGCGCGGTCGCCGGCAGGTCGTCGAGGCCGGGCTCGACGAGCGAGGCCGCGGTGACGAGCGTGGAGACGGGCCCGCGCAGCTCGTGGGCCATGTCGGCGGTGAGCTCGCGCTCCCGGTCGCGGGCGACCTGCTCCTCGCGCAGCGCGGCCCGGGCGCGCACGGCCTCGGCGACCGCCGCCAGCAGCGCGACCAGCAGCAGCACCGCCGTGGCCCGGACGCCGAGGCCGGCCGCGCGGTCCTCCAGCGGCGCGGCGGAGGCGAAGACGAGCACGCCGGCGTCCCCCTCCGCCGCGCCGGCCACCACGGCCCGGCGGCCCGCGACCGCTGTCGTGCCCAGGCTCTCCTCCCCCCGGTCCAGGGCGAGGAGCACCGAGTCCGGGGCGGAGGCGCTGCTCACCGCCGTCGTGGAGGCGACCTCCTCCCCGCCGACCACGACGACGACCTCGACGACGCCGGGCGTGCGGGCCGTGCGCACCAGCTCCTCGACGCCCGCCCCGGCGCTCGCCTCGGGGACCACCGACAGCACCAGGCGCGCCCGGTCCTGCGCCGTGGCCCGCAGCGTCGCCTCGTCCTGCGCCAGCAGGGCGCGGAACCCGATCGCGGCGGGCGCGCCGAGGACCGCGAGGACGAGGGCGGCGGCGAGGGCGGCGGCGCGGGCGGGGCTCCGCCGCCGGCGCGAGGAGGAGGTCACCGCCGCACCAGCGGGCGCGGCTCGGAGGCGACCCCTGCGCGGGGTCGCTCCGCTCCCGGACGGTCCTCCCCGCCTGCGTCCACCCGGCGACGGTAGTCGCGCACCGCGGCGTCGACCTCCGCAGCGGGGTCGCGCACCGGCTCCGGAGGGGACGCGGGCGCCCCGGGCGCCGAGGGAGCCCTCCGCGCTCGGCGCGCGCCGAACGCCGCGTCGTCGTCGCGGACCCGGTCTCCCCCGCCCCGCAGGTCGCGGCCGCCGTCATGTCGTCACATGCGGCGCCCCCGTGTGACGGCCGCGTGACAGAACCCGCCGGAGGGCCGTCCCAGCGGGAGGCGCGCCGCCGCAGCACCCATGGTCGAGGGGTGCCGGAGGGGCGAGCAGCCCCGGACGGCTCCGGCCGGGCTCGCCTACCAGAGGAGCCCGGTCGAGGAGCAGCGGCGGCAGCCGGTCGTGCAGGCCGGCCCGCCACCACGAACCGACGGAGGACCCCATGACCACCCGCACCCGCACCCTGTCCGCCACCGGCCCCCGCGCCCTGACCCGGGGCCTGGTGGCCGCCGGCGGCGCCGCTGTCCTGACCCTGGGCCTCGGCGCCTGCGGCACCACGGCGGGCGACGAGGACGGCGTCAGCGTCGAGGACGTCAACGAGGCCGAGAGCGACGTCGAGGCCGAGGTCGACGAGGACGGGAACACCGACGTCGACGTCGACCAGGGCCCCCTCGGCTTCGAGGGCGCCTACGACAGCGCCTTCACCGACCAGCAGGACGACCTCATCGGCCAGGACGTCACCG
Source organism: uncultured Pseudokineococcus sp. (assembly GCF_947495735.1). Classification (GTDB taxonomy): domain Bacteria; phylum Actinomycetota; class Actinomycetes; order Actinomycetales; family Quadrisphaeraceae; genus Pseudokineococcus. The sequence goes on along the minus strand of NZ_CANMAA010000011.1, from coordinate 10,848 downwards.
TCTCCGCCGCCGTGAACACGATCCTCGACGACACCTCCTTCACCATCGCCGGGGACGGCAGCGGGATCGAGCCGCTGCTGGTCGTCGGCGCCGACTCCGAGACGGCCTCCATGGTCGAGGCCGACCAGGAGGTCGACGTCTCCGGCACGGTGATGGAGGCCTTCGTGCTCACCGAGGTCGAGGAGGAGCTGGGCCTCGACCTCGACGACGAGCTCTACCTCGAGTGGGAGGGCCAGACCTACATCTCCGCGAACGCCGTCGACATCGGCGTCGAGGAGGGCACCTCCTGACCTGAGCGGAGGGGGCCGCCCGGACGTCCGCACCACCTGGGTGCGTGACGGCCGGGCGCCGCGCAACCGGGGTCCTCGCGCACCCCGGCCCGGGCCAGGAGGGCCCGACCGCACGAGCCCGACCAGACGCGGCGGCAGGACCGGTCCGGAGCCGGCCCGCCACGACCGACGGAGGACCTGATGAGCACCCGCACCCGCACCACCGCCCTGCCGGCCGCAGGTCCTCGCCCCCTGGCCCGCGGGCTCGTGGCCGCCGGCGGCGCCGCCGTGCTGGCTCTGGGCCTGGGCGCCTGCGGCGGCACGGCCGGCGACGAGGACGGCGCCAGCGTCGAGGACGTCCAGGAGGCCGAGGTGGACGCCCAGGCCGGGACCGACGACGAGGGCGCGCAGTACGCCTACGACGGGCCGTACGACGCCGGCTTCGCCGACCAGCAGGACAGCCTCGTCGGCGAGCAGGTCACCGTCTCCGCCGCGGTGGAGACGGTCCTGGACGACACCTCCTTCACCGTCGCCGGCGACGACAGCGGCGTCGACCCGCTCCTGGTCGTCGACGCCGGCTCGTCGGCAGCGGTGGAGCCGGACGCCGAGGTCGACGTCACGGGGACCGTGCAGCTGTCCTTCGCGCTCGCCGGCGTCGAGGAGGAGCTGGGCGTCGACCTCGAGGACGAGCTCTACGCCGAGTGGGAGGGCGAGAACTACCTCGTCGCCAGCGCGGTCGACGTGGGCGTCGAGGGGGGCTGACCGGCGCCGCGGGCGCCCGAGCGCTCGCCCCGGCCGGGCGCCTCGGCCAGACTGCCGAGGTGCCCCGTCTCGCGCTCGTCGTCGAGGACGACCCGCGGCTGCGGCGCGTCGTCCAGCTCGTGCTCCAGGGCGAGGGCTTCGAGGTCGTGGGGGCGGCCACCGGCGCCGAGGCGCTGGAGGTCCTGTCCGCCCGCGACGTCGACGTCGACGTCGTGCTGCTCGACCTCCGGCTCCCCGACGTGGCCGGGCTGGACGTGTGCCGGGAGATCCGGCGCACCAGCCTCGTCCCGGTCGTGGTCGTGTCCGCCATGGCCGACAGCCACGACGTGGTGGCGGGGCTCGAGGCCGGGGCCGACGACTACGTGACCAAGCCCTTCGTGGCGAAGGAGCTGACGGCGCGGGTGCGCGCGGTCCTGCGCCGCGCGAACGCCGTCCCCCCGCCGCAGGACCTGGCCGTCGGCGACGTGGTGGTGCGCGCCAGCAGCGGCGACGTCCTCGTGCGGGGCGAGCCGGTGCCGCTGACGCGCACCGAGCAGCGGCTGCTGGCCGAGCTGGCCGCCGAGCCCGGGCGGGTCCTCGCGCGCGAGGAGCTCCTCGAGCGGGTGTGGGGGCGCAGCTGGTACGGGGACGTGCGGGTCGTCGACGTCCACGTCCACCGCCTGCGGGTCAAGGTCGAGGCGGACCCCTCGCGCCCGACCGTCGTGCTCACCGTCCGCGGCCAGGGCTACCGGCTGTCCACCGACGCGCCCGTCGCGCAGCGGTGAGGGGCGTCGCGCAGGGGTGAGGGACTGCGCGCAGCAGTGAGGGGCGGGGCCGCCACGGCCCCGCCCCTCACCCCCACCGGCCTCAGGGCTTGAGCTGGACCTTGACGCAGCCGTCCGCCTTCTCGGCGAAGGTGCGGTACATCTCCGGCGCCTGGTCGAGCGGGACCCGGTGCGTGGCGAAGGTGTCCACGCCGAGCGGGTCCTCGTCGGTCAGCAGCGGCATGAGGTCGTCGACCCACCGCTTGACGTTGCACTGGCCCATGCGCAGCTGGATCTGCTTGTCGAACATCGTGACCAGCGGCATCGGGTCGGCGGCGCCGCTGTAGACGCCGGAGACCGAGACGGTGCCGCCGCGGCGGACGACGTCGATCGCGGTGTGCAGCGCCTTCAGCCGGTCCACGCCGGCGGTCTTCATGATCGGCGCCGCCACGGCCCTCGGCAGCAGCCCGGCGACCTTCTGGACGCCGGTCGTGGCGGGGGAGGCGTGCGCCTCCATGCCCACGGCGTCGACCACCGAGTCGGGGCCGCGGCCGTCGGTCATCTCGCGCAGCACGTCCCCGAGGTCGTCCTCGTGCTCGCCGAGGTCCACGACCTCGACGCCCCGGGCGCGCAGGCGCTCGAGGCGCTCGGGGACGACGTCGACGCCGATGACCCGGTAGCCCTTGTGCGCGCCGATGCGGGCGGCGAAGTCGCCGACCGGGCCGAGGCCGAGCACCACGAGGGTGCCGCCGTCGGGCACCGAGGCGTACTCCACGCCCTGCCACGCGGTGGGCAGGATGTCCGAGAGGTAGGCGAAGCGGTCGTCCGCCGGCCCCTCGGGCAGCTTGATGTGCGTGAACTGGGCCTGCGGCACGCGCAGGTACTCCGCCTGGCCGCCGGGCACCTCGCCGTAGAGCTTGGAGAAGCCGAACAGCGCCGCGCCGGTGCCCTGCTCGCGCACCTGCGTCGTCTCGCACTGGGTGTAGAGCCCGCGGTCGCACATCCAGCAGCGCCCGCAGGAGATCTGGAAGGGGATGGAGACCCGGTCCCCGACGCGCAGGTCCCCGGTCTGCGAGCCCACCGCCTCGACGACGCCCATGGCCTCGTGCCCCAGCACGTCCCCCGAGCCCATGAAGGCGCCCAGCGGCTCGTAGAGGTGCAGGTCCGAGCCGCAGATGTTCGTCGTCGTCACGCGGATGACGGCGTCCGTCGGCTCCTGGATCGTCGGGTCCGGGACCTCCTCCACCCGGACGTCGCGCTTCCCGTGCCAGGTCACGGCCTTCATGCGTGGGTTCCCGTCATGCAGCGATCGTGGTGGCGCGCGGGGGGCGCCGCGAACCGAGGAGCGACGAAGACGGTCAAGCCCGGCGCCCCCGTGCCGATGCACACCGCGTGACCACCCCCGCCCCCGTCGCCCCCGGCGACCTCGACGCCGCCGGCTCCCGCCCGGTGGCGCTGGTCGTGGAGGACGACGACGACGTGGCGGCGCTGCTCGCCTCGCACCTGCGGCGCCTGGAGTGGGTCTGCCACCGCGCCGCGACCGGGGAGGACGGCGTCGCGCTGGCGCTCGTCCTCGGCCCGCAGCTCGCGCTCGTCGACATCTGCCTGCCCGGGATGGACGGGCGCGAGGTCGTCCGCCAGCTGCGCCGCCGCGCGGAGACGAGCGGGTGCGTCGTCGTCGTCACCACGGTGCTCGAGGGCGAGGACCTCCAGGACGTCGACTTCGACGACCTCCTGCCCAAGCCGTTCTCCCGCCGCGACGTCGAGCGCCTGCTCGCGGGCGTCCCGCGGCGCTCCCGCCGCCCCGACCCCGTCTCCGCCACCGGGGCGCCCGTCCCGCTGCCGCGCTCGTCCACGCCCCCCGCCGCCCGCCCGTGACCCCCGGAGCCCGCCCCGTGACCCCAGGAGCCCGCCCGTGACCACCGTCCTCGTCGCCGACGACGACAGCGACATCCGCGAGCTCGTCGCCTTCAAGCTCGGCCAGGCGGGGTACGACGTGCTCGCGGTCGGCGACGGCGCCGCGGCGCTGGAGACGGCCCGCGCGCAGGAGCCCGACCTCGCCATCCTCGACCTGATGATGCCGGGCCTGTCCGGCCTCGACGTCTGCTCGCAGCTGCGCCGGGACGAGGCGACGGCGGCCCTGCCGGTCATCATGCTGACGGCGAAGGCCCAGGAGCAGGACGTCGCCACGGGCTTCGCGACGGGGGCGGACGACTACGTCGTCAAGCCGTTCAGCCCGCGCGAGCTGGTGAGCCGCGTCCAGGCCGTGCTCGCGCGCACCGCCTCGTGACCTCCGCCGCCGGGGTGGTGGCGCGCGCGCTCGTCCTCGCGGCGCTGCCGACCGCCCTCCCGACCGCCCTCCCCGCGTCCCTCCCGTCCGCCCTGCCCTGGGCGCTCCTGGTCCTCGCCGCGGTGGTCCTCCTGCTCGTCGGCGGGATCGCCGCCCGGCGCGCGGCGCGCCGCCGACGGGCCGAGCGGGTCCGGCGGGCGACGGAGCCGCTGCGTCCCCTGCTCCTGGAGCTGGTGGCGGGCGAGCCCGACGAGCAGGCGGACGCCGCCTCGCGGCTGACCGCGCTGGCCCCGCCGGTGTGGCGCTCGGTCGAGCCCGCCGTCGTCGCGCTGCTGTCCAAGGTCCGCGGCGACTCGCGCGCCGAGGTCGTGGGCCTGCTGGAGGACCGCGGCGTCCTGGCCCGCGCGCGCGCCGACCTGCACCGCCGCGGCGCGGTCGAGCGCGCGCGGGCCGCAGAGCTGGTCGGCGCCGCGGGCGACGCGACCTCGGTCCCCGCGCTCGTCGAGCTGCTCACGGCCGACCGCGCCGGCGAGGTGCGCCTCGTGGCGGCCCGGGCCCTGGGCCGGATCGGCGCCGCCGAAGCGGCCGCGCCGCTGCTCTCCGCGCTGCGCGAGCCGCGGGGACGGGGCGGCGTGCCCCCGCAGGTCCTCGCCCACGCGCTCCTGCGCCTCGGGCCCGCCGCGGCGGGCCACCTCACCGCCGCCCTCGTCGACGACTCGGCGGCGGTGCGCGCCACGGCCTGCGAGATCCTCGGCCGGGTGGGCGCGGTCGGCTCCGTCGCCGCGCTGCGCGAGCGCCTGCGCGGCGACGCGTCGCCCGAGGTCCGCGCCCGCGCCGCGACCGCGCTGGGGCGCCTGGGCATGCCCTCCGCGCTGCCGGACCTCGTCGCCGCGAGCGCCCCGCCCGCGCCCGGCGCGGTGCGGACCTGCGCCGTCCGGGCGCTCGGGGAGCTCGGCGACCCGCGCGCCGTCCCGGTCCTCGCGGGCCTGCTCGCCGACGACGACGGCCGGGTGGCCGCGCTCGCCGGGCCGGCCCTCGTGGGCCTCGGCGGACCGGGGCGCACGGCCCTGCACGAGGCGGCCGACCCGGGCGCCCCGGAGGCCGCGGCCGCCCCGGACGACGCCGTCGACGCCGTCCCGGACGCCGCCGCCGCCGACGCCCCGGAGGACGCCGCCCCCGGCGGCCCGCTCGTCCGCGCCCGGGCGCGCGAGGCCCTCGTGATGGCGCAGCTGCGGGAGGTCGTGCCCGCGCAGCGCAGGCCGTCCCGGGCGCGCGCCGTCGCGCCGGCGCGCCTGGTCGGGGACGGCGCATGACCCCCGTCGCGCCCGAGCTGCCGCGCGAGGCCCTCGAGGTCTTCTTCGAGGTCACGCAGTGGCCCGTGCTGGCGTACTTCCTGCTCGTCAACACCAGCTACCTCCTGCTCATCGCCCTGGCCGCCGTGGAGCTCACCCGCCACCTGCGCCGCGTCCCCTTCGCCGGCCACGACGAGGCCTGCGCGTCCCCCCTGACGCCGGCCGTGTCCGTGCTCGTGCCCGCGCACGACGAGGAGGCGGGGATCGTGACCGCGGTCGACGCGATGCTCGGCCTGCGCTACCCCGCGCACGAGGTCGTCGTCGTCGACGACGGGTCCCGGGACGCCACGTTCGCGCGCCTCGAGGAGGCGCACGACCTCGTCGAGGTGCCCCGCGTCGTCCCGCAGGACCTCCCGACCCGGGGGCGGGTCCTGTCGGTGCACGTGCCGCGCGACGGCCGCACCTCGCTCGTCGTCGTGCGCAAGGAGAACGCCGGGCGCTCGGACGCCCTCAACGTCGGCGTGAACGTCGCCCGCCACGGGATCGTCTGCTTCGTCGACGCCGACTCGATCCTGGACCCCGACGCCCTGCTGACCGTGACCAAGCCCTTCGCCGACGACCCCGAGCGGGTCGTCGCCTCGGGCGGGGTCGTCCGCGCCGTGAACGGCTGCCGCGTCGTCGCCGGCCGCGTCGTGGAGACGCGGATGCCGCCCGGCTGGCTCGCCCGCACCCAGGTGGTGGAGTACCTGCGCGCGTTCCTGCTCGGGCGCGCCGGGTGGTCGCGGGCGGGGGCGCTCGTCCTCATCTCGGGGGCCTTCGGCGTCTTCCGGCGCGACGTCGTGGTCTCGGTCGGCGGCCTCGACCCCGACTGCATCGGCGAGGACTTCGAGCTCTGCGTGAAGGTCCACCGGGCGATGCGCGACGCCGGCCGGGACTACCGGGTCGTGCAGGTCGCCGAGCCCGTCTCCTGGACCGAGGTGCCGTCCACGCGGTCCGTGCTCGCGAGCCAGCGCCGTCGCTGGCACCGCGGCCTGTGGGAGGTGCTGCACCGGCACCGCGACATGATCGGCAACCCGCGCTACGGGCGGATCGGCCTCGTGGCGCTGCCCTGGTTCGTCGTCTTCGAGCTGGCCGCGCCGGTGCTCGAGCTGGGCGGCCTCGTCGTCGTCGCCCTCGGTCTGGCGCTGGGGGCCGTGGGCGGCGACGAGGTGCTGCGCTTCACGCTCGTCGCCTACGGCTACGGGATCTTCGTCTCCGTGGCGGCCCTGGCCGTGGAGGAGTTCTCCTTCCACCGCTACGGCCGGTGGCGCGACCTCGCCACCGCCCTCGTCGTCTGCGTCCTGGAGAACGTCGGGTACCGCCAGCTCACGGCGCTGTGGCGGCTCCAGGGGCTCCTGGCGGCGCTGCGGGGCACCGAGCAGGTGTGGGGCGTCATGACCCGCACCGGGTTCGGGGACGCCGCGGCGGTGCTGCCGGCCGGCGCCCGGCGCGCGGGCGGCGCGGCGTGACCGCCGTGGAGGAGCCGTCCCTCTCCCGACGCCTGGCCCGGACCTTCCTGGTCCTCGTCGCCGTCCTCGTGCTCGTCGGCGGCGCCGGCGTCGGCGGGCTGGTCGCGACGGGGCGCGCCCACGACCAGGAGGAGCGCCTGCAGCTGATGGAGGCGTCCAGCACCGCGATGCTCCTCGAGATGGCGAACGCGGAGACCGGCGTCCGCGGGTACCGGCTCGCGCAGCAGCGGTCGTTCCTCGAGCCCTACGAGGAGGGGCGCGCCGCGTTCCCGCAGCACGTGGAGCGGGCCCTGGCGCTCGCGCGGCCGGACGAGCGCGCCCTCGTGGAGGAGCAGGTCGCCATCGCCGACCGGTGGTTCGCCGTCTACGGGGATCCGGTCGCGGCGATGGCGCCCGGCGAGGTCGAGGTCTCCGACGAGCTCACGCAGCGGAACAAGGAGATCTTCGACAGCTTCCGGGCGGTCGGCGGGCGCCTGGACGACCTGCTGGCCGACCGGGACGCGGCCGCCCGGGCCCGCGCGTCCGCCGTCCGGACCGCCGCGCTCGTGGGCAGCGCGCTCGCGCTGGCCGTCGCGCTGGGGGTCTCGCTCGTCGCCGCCCGACGGCTCCGCGGCAGCCTCGTCGGCCCCCTGGACGACGTCGTCACCGTCCTGGGCGGCCTCGCCGCCGGGGACCACGCCGCGCGGTCCGACGACCGGCGGGGCCCGTGCGAGGTGCGCGCCGTCGCGCGGTCGGTCAACCACCTCGCCGACGAGTCCGACCGGCTGCGCGCCGAGCGCGCCGAGGCCGCGCGCCTGGCCGAGCTCGGCGCCGGGATCGGTCGCCGCATCCGCGACCAGCTGGACGCCGAGGAGTCGCTCACCCGGGCGGTGACGCTCCTCGGCCGGGGAGTCGCCGCCGACCGGGCGTGGGTGCGGCTGCTGGACGACGCCGGCCTCGGCCCGTCGACGGCTCGGTGGGCGACGCCCGGGCTCGAGGCGCCCGTCCTCCCCGCGCTCCGGGGCCAGGGGGTCGCCAGCTGGCTGCAGTCGCTCCACGACCTCGGCGGCGCGGTGCGCGTCGACGACCTGGAGGCCGACCTGCGCGAGGGCGCGGCCGGGCGGGGCGACGTCGGCGGGGAGGACGTCGCCGACCACCTGCGGGCCTTCGCCGCGGGGACGGGCGCCACGGCGCTGCTCGTGCTCCCCGTCGGTGCCGGCGAGACGGCTCTCGGCTCCCTGGCGGTGGCCGTGCACTCCGGTCCCCGCCGGTGGACCGACGGGGAGGTCGCCCTCACCCGGTCGGTCGCCGCCGACCTCGGGCGCGCGCTCGTGCTGGCGCGGCTGTACCGGCAGCAGGAGGAGCTGGTCGAGCAGCTGCGCGAGCTGGACCGGACGAAGACCGACTTCCTGTCCGCGGTGTCCCACGAGCTGCGCACCCCGCTCACGAGCATCTCCGGCTACCTCGAGCTCCTGCGCGACGGCGACGGCGGGGAGATCCCGCTCGAGGCGGACCGGATGCTCGCCGTGGTCGAGCGCAACACCCAGCGCCTGCGCTCGCTCATCGAGGACCTGCTGACCCTCTCCCGGATCGAGTCCGGCGCCTTCCGGGCGACCTACCGGGACGTCCTGCTGCACGAGGTCGTCGGCGCGGCCGTGGCGTCGGTGCAGCCCGCCGCCGACGCCGCGGGGGTGGAGCTGGTCGTGGACGCGCCGCCGGCCGCCGGTGAGGGCCTCGTCGTGGCCGGCGACCCGGTGCAGCTGGACCGGGTGCTGCTCAACCTGCTCACCAACGGCGTGAAGTTCACCCCGCGCGGCGGCGTCGTCCGCCTCGCGGTGCGCCCCCGCGCGGCCGACGTCGTCGTGGAGGTCGAGGACACGGGGATGGGCATCCCCGAGCGCGACCAGGAGCGCCTCTTCAGGCGCTTCTTCCGCGCGACCAACGCGGTCGACGCGGCCGTCCCCGGCACGGGGCTGGGCCTGCTCATCGTCCGGAGCATCGTGGAGCACCACGACGGCGACCTGCGCCTGCGCTCGCGGGAGGGCGTCGGCACCGTCGTCACGGTCCGCCTCCCGCGGCAGCGGGCCCGGTCGGCGCCGGCGCCCGCCCGACCCGGACCGGGGCTCGCCCGGGCCGCCGGGGGAGGCGCCGCGTGACGGCCGTCGGCCGTCCGCCGGTCCTGCGGCGCCACGGGCTCGAGAGCGGCGCGCAGGAGGAGGAGCTGGCGGCCGTCGCGCGGCTCGCCGTCGCGCTGACCGGGCTGCCGGCCGCGGCCGTGCACCTGCTGGACCCCTCGCACCAGCACCGCGTGGCCGCGGTGGGCTGCCCGCTCGGGTCCTCCCCGCGGGAGTCGTCGATGTGCGCGTCGGTCGTGGAGTCCGGCGAGGCGGCGGTGGTGGCGGACGCCCGCGAGGACGCGCGCTTCCGGTCGAGCCCGTGGGTCACCGGCGCCCGCGGCCGCGTGCGGGCCTACGTGTCGGTGCCGGTCGTCGCCGACGACGGCGCGGTGGTCGGGACCGTCTGCGCCTTCGGCGAAGAGCCCCTCGCCGCCGGGGAGGACGGGGTGCGGTCCGACGTCGCCGCGCGGCTCGAGGACCTCGCCCGGCTCGTCGTCCAGCTCCTCGAGGGTCGTCGGCGCGCCCGCCTCCAGGAGGACCTGGTCGCCCACGCCGAGGAGCAGCGCCTCCTGGCCGAGCTGACGCTCCGGGAGGCCGAGGAGCGCTCCGAGCTCATCCAGGCGGTGCTCGACAGCGTCGAGGTGGGCATCGTCGCCGCGGACCCCGACGGCCGCGTGACCCTCTTCAACCGCACCGCCCTCGGCTGGCACGGGCTGGACGCCGACCCGGCGCTGGAGCAGGTCGACCACCCGGAGCGGTACGACCTCTTCTGCCCCGACGGCGCCACCCCGCTCCGGCGCGAGGACATCCCGCTCCACCGGGCGCTCGAGCACGGAGAGGTGTCGGGTGCGGAGATGGTGATCGCGCCCCCCGGGCTCCCCGCCCGCCACGTGGTCTCGACCGGCCGGGCGCTGGTGCGGGCGGACGGCGCGCGCTCCGGGGCCGTCGTCGCGATGTCCGACGTCACCGCCGAGCGGGCGCAGCGGCTGGCGCTGCAGGACGCGCACGGCGAGCTCGTGCGCCGCGAGCAGGAGCTGGTGGTGCTGGTGGCCGAGCTCGAGCGCTCGAACGCCGACCTCGAGCACTTCGCGGCGGTCGCGGGCCACGACCTCGCGTCGCCGCTCGGCGTCGTCGCCGGCTACGTGGAGCTGCTCGGCGACGTCTACGCCGACCAGCTCGGCGAGCAGGGGCGGGGCTGGGTGCAGACGTGCCTGCGGGGGGCCGGACGCATGCAGGCGCTCATCACGGCCCTGCTGGACCACGCCCGGGCGGGCAGCGCCAGCTGCCGGCCGGAGCCGACCGACCTGCGCGAGCTCCTCGACCAGGCGGTCGGCGACCTCGCCACCGCGGTGGGGGAGAGCGGGGCGCGGATCACGGCGGGGCCGCTGCCCACGACGTCGTGCGATCCCACGCTGGTCCGCCAGCTGCTGCAGAACCTCCTCGGGAACGCCGTCCGGTACCGCCGCGCCGACCGCACCTGCGAGGTCGTCGTGTCCGCCGCGCGCGCGGCGGACGGCTGGGAGGTCGCGGTGGCCGACAACGGGACGGGTGTGCCGCCCGAGCAGCGCGAGGGCGTCTTCGACGTCTTCACGCGGCTCGACCCCGCGAGCGGCGCCGGCCACGGGCTCGGGCTGGCGACGTGCCGGCGCATCGTCGAGCGGCACGGCGGCCGGATCTGGCTGGACGCCTCGCCGGGCGGGGGGACGACCGCCCGGTTCGTGCTGCCCGACGGCCGCGGTCCAGGCCGTCCCGCCGGGGTCGGCGAGGCCGGCGACCGCTCCGGCGCCCGGGTGCTCGACGCGGTGCCCGTCGCGCTCTAGCTGTACCCGGCCATCACGTTGGTGACAGGCGGCTGACGGGCGGGAGCCCTCCGAGTGCGCTGTGGCGG
>NZ_CANMAA010000010.1 GCF_947495735.1 uncultured Pseudokineococcus sp. | reverse complement strand
AACCCGGAAGCTAAGCCCGTTCGCGCCGATGGTACTGCGTGGGGGACTGCGTGGGAGAGTAGGTCGCCGCCGGACATCTTTTGTGGGAAGCCGTTCCTGGCTCCTTGTTCGTGGTCTTCTTCGGGAGGGCGCGGGTGAGGGTGCCGGGGGCGGCTTCTCGCATTTCTGACTCTCGTCGTGCACCGCGGCAGGACGAGGACCGGGTTGCCGGGCGGCCTTTCTTGGGGCCTGGAGCCGTCGAAGGGCCGTGGCGCGCGTCCACTGGCAGGGTGGTCGTCATGTCTGAGAACCCGCCCCCCGTCGTCGTGGTGACCGGTGCGAACGGGCTGGTGGGCACCGCGGTGTGCCACGCGCTCATCGAGCACTCGGCGCAGGTGCGGGCCGTCGTCCGTCGCGCCGGGACCGCTCCCCAGTTCGAGGGCGTGACCGAGTTCGTGGGCGACTTCGCGGATCCCGAGCTCGCCCGTGAGGTGACCGAGGGCGCCGACGCCGTCATCACGACCGTCCACCCGATGGGCTCGCCGCGTGACGTCCAGCACCAGGTGGCCGTCGAGGGCACCCCGGTCCTCGCCCGTGCCGCGCGCGACGCGGGAGTCGCCCGGCTCGTCCACGTGTCGACGGCGGGCGTCTACGACCGGTCCGCCGGTGTCGGGGACGTGGCCGAGGACGGGTCCCTCCTCCCCGAGGGCAGTGGCGACTACCCCGACACGAAGAACGCCACCGACGCGGCGCTGGCGCAGGTCGAGGGCCTCACGACGGTGCTGGTTCGCCCGCCGGCCATCATGGGCGCCGGAGAGACGTCGGTGTGGAACACGCTGCGGCCCCAGGAGGTCCGCGACGGCGAGCGTTCGGCCAACCCGGACAAGACGTGGGCATGGATCCACGTCAACGACCTGGCGACCCTCGTCGCGGACGTGGCCGCCGGGACCATCCCCACCGTCGACGACGACCCCGAGCAGGGACCGGTGGCCGGCGCGACGACGCCGGTCATCGTCGCCGGGGAGCCCGCGACGTGGCGCGACTACCTCGGCGCGGTCTGCGAGGCCTTGGGCGTGGAGCCGGAGTGGACCGACGAGGAGGAGTGGACCGGACAGCTGGTCACCGACCGCGTGCAGCGGTGGGGCTGGGCTCCGCGCGTGAGCCTCAGCGAGGCGCTCGGGGAGCTGCGACAGGGTCTGCGGGCCTGAGGATGCCGCCGGCGCGTGGCGTCGACCGCGCACCAGATCCACGGGCCGACCCGGGGCCCGTCACGACGGACGGGTCGGATGGTCTCGCGTCAGGTGCCGGTCTCCTGCCGGCGAGCGGCGACGCGACGTGACGCGGCGCCGCCCGCGGATGCGAGGGGACGTGCCGGCTCCGTGCACCGCACGGAGGCGACGTGCAGCGCGCCGGCGGACGTCGTCGCCGTGGGGCGAGCGGCTGACTGGGCGTCACGGGTGCAGGCGCGAGCTGGCCCGGGGCGGCCCCGGTCGACGAGGTCCTCTCGTCCTCAGCCCTGCAGACCCACGACATCGGCCAGCCGCCCCACCTGCTCGGCGAAGAAGGCGTCCCGGTCGGTGACGACGCCGACGAGCTGGCCGAACAGCTCGAAGCTCACGAGGCCGAGAGCCGAGCTCCAGGCGAGGACGGCGCGGCTGCGGGCGTCGTCGTCGAGCGCGGGGTGCTCCCCGCCCAGGACGGGGACGACGGCGGGGCCGACGAGGTCGGCGCGACCCGGGACGGGCGGGCGCCCGGCCAGTCGGCCGGTGCGGGCGGCGTCGCCGAGGACGCCGCCGAAGACCGCGGCCGAGCGGCCGGCCGCCACGACGGTGTCCTGCGGCGCGGCGTACCCGGGCACCGGGGAGCCGTAGAGCAGCGCCCACTCGTGCGGGTGCGCGAGCCCCCACGTCCGCACGCCCCGGCAGACGGCGACCCAGCGCTCGCGCGGCGCCAGGGCGGCGTCGTCGGCGTCCTCGGCGGCGGCGCCCAGCGACTCGTAGGCGGCGACGAGCAGCCGCGTCAGCAGGTCGTCGCGGCTCGGCACGTAGCGGTAGACCGCCGACGACGCGAGCCCCAGCTCCCGCGCGACCGCCCGCAGCGAGAGCGCTGCGGCGCCGACCTCGGCCAGCTGCCCGCGCGCCGTCGCCACGATGTCCGCCGTCAGCGCCTCCCGGGCGCGTTCCCTCGCCGTGCTCACCACCCGACAACCATAGCGGTGCTCACCGACGAGAGCAGTGTTCTTGACGCGGAGGCCGTCGAAGGAGAACAGTGCTCTCGGAAGGGACCAGTGCACTCGTTGAGGAGGTCGTCATGGGGCGTCACGTGGTGGTGGGCAAGGGGCCGGTCGGGTCCGCGGTGGCCGAGGAGCTGGTGCGGGGCGGGCACGAGGTCGTCGTGCTGTCGCGCAGCGGCGGGCGGTCGACTGCGCAGGTGCGGCACGTCGCCGTCGACGCGGCGGACGGGACCGCGCTCGCGGGCGCGGCGAAGGGGGCGGAAGTGCTCTACAACGCCGTGAACCCGAAGGACTACACGCGCTGGGCGCGGGAGTGGCCGCCGATCGCCGCGGCGCTGCTGCGGGCCGCGGAGGAGAGCGGCGCGGTGCTCGCCGTCACCGGCAACCTCTACGGCTACCCCCGCCCGAGCCGGCCGATGACGGCGACGGACCCCTACGACACGACCGAGGCCAAGGGCGCCCTGCGGGCGGCGATGTGGCGCGACGCGCTCGCGGCGCAGGAGGCCGGCCGGGTGCGCGGCGTCGTCGACGTCCGGGCCTCGGACTTCGTCGGTGCGGTGCCGCCGGCGCAGTCGCACCTGGCGCGGCAGGTCGAGACGCTGCGCCGCGGACGGCGCGCCTGGGTGGTCGGCGACCCCGACGCCCTCCACAGCTGGACCTACGTGCCCGACCTCGCCCGGGCGCTCGTGCACCTGGGCGCGGACGAGCGGGCGTGGGGCCGGGCCTGGATGGTCCCGAGCGGGGAGCCGCGCTCGCAGCGCCAGGCCCTCACCGACGTCGCTGCGGCGATGGGGCTGCCGGCGCCGAAGGTCAGCGGCATGCCGTGGCCGGCGCTGCGGGCGGTCGGCCTCGTGAGCGGGCAGATGCGGGAGATCGTCGCCATCCGGCACCAGTGGGACGCCGACTTCGTCCTCGACGCCACCGAGACCACGGAGGTCTTCGGTCTCACCGCGACGCCGTGGGCGCAGGCGGTGCGGGCGACGGTCGAGGGGGTGGCGACGGCGTCCGGGTCTGACGGCGTCCGGGTCTGACGGTGCAGAGACGTCGCCGAGCTCTCGCTGGGGCCCGCGGCGACGGGTGTCCGCGCCGACCTCGCCGTCCGCGGCGGGGTCGTCGTCCCGCCCGTGCTGGGCAGCCGCTCCACCGACGTCCTCGCCGGCCTGGGGCCCGACGCCGTGACGGAGACGAGCGTGCTGCCCGTCGGCGACCCGGGCGAGGAGGGCTGCGGTGACGTCGTCGTCGACTGCGCGCCCCCCGGGGGGCTCGACCGCGGCGGGCCGGTCGTGCTGCGGGTGGTCCCGGGGCCGCGGGGCGACCGGTTTGCCCCCGACGCCGTGGACGCCCTCGCCCGCCCGACGTGGACTACGGGCGCGGACGCCGACCGCGTCGGCGTGCGCCTGCAGGGCGAGCCGCTCGTGCGCGCCCGCGAGGGCGAGCTCCCGAGCGAGGGCGTGGTCCGCGGCTCGCTGCAGGTGCCGCCGTCCGGGCTGCCGACGCTGCTGCTCGCCGACCACCCCGTCACCGGCGGCTACCCGGTGATCGGCGTCGTCGTCGCGCAGGACGTCGACCGCGCGGCGCAGCTGCGGCCGGGGGACGCGGTGCTGCTCGTGGTGCGCCGCTGAGCGCGCCGCTCAGTCCGTCGTCACGGCTCCACCTCGTGCGGGACGCGGGGCGGGCTCCGGGTGCTCAGCACGCTCGCGCCGAGCACCGCTGGCCCGGCGTCACGGGGATGGCAGCTCGTCGGTGGTGTCGCCGGCGAGGTCGTCGCGCAGGCCCGGGTCGGCCTGGCGTCGACTCAGCAGGTCGACGAGGTCCGCGCGGGAGAGAACGGGCGACGGCCGGTACGGACGGCGGTGGTCTCCCCGACCGGGGATCCGTCCACGGTGACGGTGACGGGGGTGCCGTCGGCGACCCGGCGCAGCACCTCGGCGGTGTGGTCGCGCAGGTCGCGAGAGGAGATCGTCGTCATGGGCGCGAGTGCGACCGTCGCGCCACGCCTCGGTGCCACCATCGAGGCGATCGTCCTCGCTCACACGCCAGCGTTGACCTCGAGCACCCGGTCGAGGGCGAAGGCCCGCTCGTCGTCGCGCAGGTGGCACCACGCGACCAGGACGCCGCCGCGCAGCCGCGCTTCGCTGACCGCGCGGGTGGTGAAGCGCCCGGTGCTCGAGCGGTAGCGCAGGACGACGGGCTCGCCGGTGTCGACGGCGTGGAGCAGCAGGCGGTGGGCGATCGGGCTCAGCCGCGGGGCCAGGCGGCGCAGCACAGCCTCCCGTTCGTCGTCCGGAGCGCCGGTGGGGGCGCCGGCGAGGAGGGCGGCGGCCAGGGCCTCGACGTCGGGGGCGCCGACCTCTGGGGCGACGTCGGCGACGGTGGGCCGCACCCGCTCCTCCGCGGCGGCAGGGGAGCGGGCGGCCTCGCCGGGGTCGTCCGGGCGCGGCGGCACGAGGTCGGCGCCGGAGGCGTCCTCCCCGACCGGCAGGTACCCGGCCGCGCGCAGCGCCCCCAGGGTCGTCGCCGCGTCCTGCGTCCCGGTGAGCACGGTCGGTGCGACGTGGACGAGGCCGAGAGCGCGCAGCGAGCGGTCGGCGGCCGCCTGGGCGAGCAGGGCCTCGTCGTCGCCGCGGACGACGCAGACGGCCTCGCGGACCCGGAGCGAGCCGTGACGGCGGGCGACGTCGGCCAGGAGGTACTCGAGCGGCTGCGGCAGGGCGCCCGCGACGTCGGCGAGCTCGCGGTGCAGCTGCTCGCCGGACCAGCCGGCGTCGAGGGCGCGGCGGATGCTGCCGGGGGTGAAGCGCCAGACGACGGCGCCGCCCCGGCCCTCGCGGTCGGCGCAGGCGTCGAGCAGCGCGGTGACCCGGCCGGACGGCGTGCCGGGGACGACGGCCGTGAGGTCGGCGCCCACGACGGCGGCGTCCTCGGTGGCCGGGAGCGCGGCGGCGGCCACCCGGACGAGCGCCTCGTCGTCGCCGTGCAGCAGCGCCAGGCCCAGCGGCGTCGGCGAACCGTGCGCGACGACGCCCAGCGCCGTCATCTCGGCCCACGTCGCGGGCAGGCCCTCGCCGTCGGTGGGGTCGACGACGGCGGGCAGGTACCAGCCCACGAGCCGTTCGGCGTCCTGCGACGTGAGGCCCTCGCCCGGGGGGTGGCGGAGCAGCGTGCCGACCAGCGCGCGGCGCAGGACCCCTCCGGGCACCTCCTCGCCGACGGGCGCGAGTGCGGGCAGCGCCCGCCCGCCCCGGGTGCGGCGCGTGAGGACCTCGGGCGCGCCCCACCAGGCCCGCAGCACGGCGGCGTGCTGGACGGCCGGCTCGGCGGCGCGCCAGGCGGGCATCTCGCCGCCGGCCCGGAGGTGCTCGCCGACGGGCTCGACGAGGCCGGCGACGTCGAGGAGGCCGAGGGCGAGCCGGACGTCGCGCTCCGGTGCGCCGAGCCGCTTGGTGAGACGGGCCAGCTCCCGGGCGCCGACGCCGCCGGAGCGCAGCAGCGGGATGCCGTCGGAGCGCACGAGGTCGGCGACGGCGAGGACCAGCGCCGCCGACGAGGTGGCCGTGGCCGCCTGCTCGCGCTCGACGGCGGCGGGGTCCGCGCGCACGGGCGTCACGACCGGTGGCTCGGTGTCCAAGGGCGCCGTCCAGCCCGCGCCACGCAGCGCGAGCGTCACCTCGGCGGGGACGACGGCCTCGTAGCCCCAGGCCTCGCCGAGCGCGAGGCCGTGGTGGACGGCCCAGCGGCGCGCCTCGTCCACCCGCCGATAGCCGTAGCCCTCGTCCTCGCCGTAGATCTCCTCGAGCGTCTCTTCGTCCTCGGCGGCGCTCCCGCCCGTCAGCAGTCGCCCCACCACCCGCTGCATGTCCTCCGGGAGGTGGTCGACGAGGTGGCGGACGGCGTCGCCGTCGGACAGCAGCGCGTGGACGGCGGCGACGGACTCGGCCTTCCGCCCCGGCGCCGGGCGGCCGTGGGCCCGCAGGAGGAGCGTCAGCTGCGCCACGGTCAGCTCCGGCAGCAGGACCGCGAGCGGCGGGCCGAGGCCCAGCGGGTACGGGATGACCTCCCGCAGGCCGGGTGACAGGACGAGGTGGTCGCCGTCGCGTCGCACGAGCACCCGCTCGGCCAGCCAGTCGAGCGGCGGCGCCAGCGCGTCGTCGTCGGGTTCGAGGCCCAGAAGACGCCGCAGCGCGGCCTCCGACGGCCGGTCACCGGCCACGAGCAGCGCCTCGACCACCTGCAGCACGGGCAGCGGCGCCCTCGTGAGGGCGCCGCCGACCGACGACGGCTCGTCGAGGTGCGCCGCCAGCTCGGCCAGGTCACGCGGCGGGACCGGGACGACGGCGTCGGGGCGGTGGCCCAGCAGGGCCGCCAGCGCGTCGGCGGGCAGGGCGGCGAGGTGGTCGAGAAGGCTCGGCACGGGAGGCAGTCAACCGGAGGCGAGGACAGCTCGGGGGAGCTCTTGTGGACGACGGCGGCTCCGGGGGCGCAGGCGGCCGGCCACCGGGCTCCAGGTCGGTCAGGCTGGGGGCGCCGGTCCTCTCGGTGCACCGGGTCATGCGGGATCCCATCGTGTCGTGCGAACGCGGTATCGTGTCTCCATGACACGACAGGGCTCGGCGTTGATCCCGCTGATGCGGGACTCGCAGGCCCGGTTGCTGGCGGCGGTCCTGCTGCATCCGAACCGGGAGGCGTCGATCGCCGACCTGGCCCGTGAGGTGGGAGCCGATGCCGGCAACCTCCACGGCGACGTCGAGAAGCTGGTCGAGGCGGGCATCTTCCGTGACCGGCGAGTGGGCCGTTCACGGCTGGTCGCACCGGGGGACAACCCCGTCAACGGACCTCTGGCTGAGCTCGTCGCCGTGGCCTACGGGCCGAAGGCCCTCGTCGAGGACGCCCTCAGCGGCGTGGACGGTCTCGAGGAGGCCTTCCTCGTCGGCTCGTGGGCGGCGCGCTACCTCGGAGAGCCGGGCCGGTCACCTGATGACGTCGACGTCGTGGTCGTCGGCGACGTCGACCGCGACGACGCCCACGAGCGCGTCGAGGCGCTCGTACCCCGTCTCCGGCGACCGGTGCAGGTGGTCTTCCGCACCCGCGCAGCGTGGGAGCGGGCGGACGACGCCTTCTCCCGCGACGTGCAGCGGCGGCCGCACGTCCGCCTGGACGTCGGTCGACAGCCGCAGCCGACGGAGCCGACGGCATGACGTGGCCGACCGGACGCGACGAGGTCCGTCGCCTTGTCGCAGAAGGGCGTCTCCAACAGGTGGTGGCCGACCTCGACGATGCCCGCGCGCTGCTGTCGACCGCACGCGCCCACGTCCGGAGTGCTGAGCTTGTGGCGGACGCGGATCCGGACGGCGCCTACGCGCTCCTCTACGACGCCGCACGAAAGGGCCTCACCGCGCTGCTCCAGGCCCAGGGGCTCCGGCCGACGAGCAGGGGTGGGCACGTCGCGGTGCAGGAGGTGATCCGGGCGCAGTTCACCCAACCGCCCCCGCGGGACGCCTTCCGGGCCTTCGCCCGCATGCGCACGACCCGGCACACGGTGGAGTACGCGCCGCGCAGCACCGTGACGAGCGACGACGTCGTGGCCGACCTGTCGGTGGTGCGGAGGCTGCTCGACGTCGCGGACCTGATCGTGGATCGGCTCGACGTCTTCGTCTGACATCTCGTCAGTCGCTCAGACGAGCGAACCGTCGTCGTCGCGGGCATCCTGCCCGGTCATCGTCTGCCACTCGCGGACGAGGCGTGACCGGGGCTTGCGTGGGGGCTTCGTCTCAGCGGGCCGCTCAAGGGCGTCCGCCCGTGCGGCGACGCGGTTCGCGACATGGGGGCGGAGGTGCCGGAACACGCCCTGCTGCCAGAAGAGCCCGCGGAAGGCCCACCAGCCGGCCCCGAAGTGGACGACCAGCAGGACCACCGCTGCGATGGCGAACCACGACCGGCTTCCGCCGAGCACACCGACGGCGGCGATCGCGACGACGACGACGAGGAGCCAGATCGGGAGGAACCCGAGCCAGGGTCCGACGCGTTCAAACGTCCTCTGCAGGGCTCCGGCGCGTACGACGAGGACGACGGTCAGGGTCACGACAGGGAGCGTGATTCCGGCGACCAGGAGGAGGAGACCCATCGCCGGCGTCCGCTGCGCCGGCAAGGCGTAGAGACCGGCGACGCCCAGCACTGCCGACGGGGTTGCGACCGCGACGACGACCCGACGTGTCCCGTGCTGCCGCTGTGGTCGGTGTGTGGATCTCCAGCGACTCTCCACCGTCCGCAGAACTCGCACCTCTCTGTGCCGCCGCCGGTCGTTCTCCCTCTGGAGCGCGACCCGGGCGTCGCGCGACGTTGTCGACACGAAGGACGACAGGGATACGACGAGGACCGTCAGCAGGATGACCATGACGGCGGCGAAGAGGTCCCCCGGGAAGACGGCGACGACGCTGGTCGTGCCGATCACGGTCGCCAAGGAGGCCACGGCCCACGACAATCCGGTGGCTCTCTCGTAGCGGCGGACGAGGCTCGTCTCCTCCGCGCGCAGAGCGGCCGCTCCCTCACGCCGGAGCGCATCGATGCGGTCGGCCGCTCCGCGTCCCTCGAGGACGGCGCCGAGGATGACGGCCGTCAGGACACCCAGCACGGCGGCGGTGTCCGAGACGCCGAGAGCAGCGGGGGGCCAGCGGAAGGGGACGCTGCGTCGACGAACGGCGACCGCAGCACGGACAGCACGACGCCTGCGAAGGCTGCGACGGCGAGGGGAATCAGCAGCGGTCTCGTCCGCTCGTCCGGCAGTCGCTCGGGCGGGTCGGCTACGTCCTCCTCCGGTCCACCGCTCGGCGAGGTCGTCGGCTGGCCACCTCGGCGACGCCGGCGAGCTTCTAGCGCTCGGAGAAGTCCTCTCGGACCGTCATGTGCAGCGGCTGCCATGTCGGGCATCGTGGACGGGAGGTCCGACAGTCCGGAGTCTCGATGTCCTGGAGTCGGCACACCTCGGCGACGACTCGCCTCGCGAGTCGTCGTTCGTCACCTCACGTGCTGAGGAGCACCTCGCCGTCCCGACGGAGGCGCTCGTCGCTGATCGCCAGCGACAGGGTCTGCGCCAGACGCTCACGGACTCCGGCAGTGAGGCGCCGCCCGCCGAACACGGCGAGCGTCTCGCGCAGCAGCTCGTCCTCCCTCATGCCGCCAGCTGAGCGGCAGACGTCGACCATCGCGTTGGCGACCTCGCGCAGCGGCAGGTGCTCGACGGAACGGTCGACGCCGGCAGGCGTGCGCCGGTAGCCGCGCCACGTCGACGGATCGAGCGAGGCCGGCCAGACGACCGGCTCGACGTCGTCGACGACGAGCGCGTCGGGCAGGCAGCCGAGCACCGCGGCCCTGCGGGCCTCGCTCACCCGCCCGAGCCCGAAGCCGGCGGCGACGAGCCGCGCCAGGCGATCGGCGTGCACCGGGCCCTCCGCCGCCACGACCTCCTCCAGCGCGCTGCGGACGGCGCGCACCGCCTCGCGTCGAGGAAGAGCGTCGAGCGTGGCCACGTCGCCGAGGGGGCGCGGCGACCACGGAAGGTAGTCGCGTACGTCCGAGGCAGCGCTGCTGGCCGGGGCCGCCTCCGTGGTGGTCGGCTGCGACGACAGGTGGCGCGGGTCGTCGAACAGGCTCCCCGTCGCATCGGCGAAGACGTCACCCCAGTTCTGGCCGAGGTCGGCGTCCACCACGGCGGCCGAAGACCGCAGCGGTGCCGGTTCGGAGGGCTCCTCGGGGTCCTCCGTCTGGCCGGATGGCGCGGCGACCTCCGCTCGCGGTGCCGGCAGGCTCGCCTCGGCCGGCGCGGCGGCACTCGTCGGCCGGGGCGCCGTCACGTCAGCGGCGTCCACCGCGGCCGCGAGCCGGTCCACGACGGCACCGGCGTCGTCCAGCCACGACGGCAGCCACACCCGCTCGACGGCGGGCCACCGCAGCATTCGCGACAGCACGTCGCGGGGGAGCCCGTCGCGGTCGCCGGTCGTGCGCCGCTGCGCCCACGCGGGGCCGTCCAGCAGGACGGCGAGCACCGGAACGTCCGGCGCGTGGGCCCGGGCGACGCTGAGGTCGATCGTGAAGCTCGACAGCCCGACGTCGGTGCGCACGACGTACCCGCGCGCTCGCAGCGCCTCGGCGATCTCCTCGCGGTGCCGGTCCTGCACCAGCCGCCGGCCGGTGTCCTGCGGCAGCGCGTCCGTGCCCTGCTCGGCGAGGTCGAGGTAGGCGCGCAGGTCCTTGATGCCGCGCGAGCTCGTCTCCTCGGCACGAAGCGCTGACGGGTCGAAGCTCGAGAAGACGACGACCTGCCGCCGAGCCCGCGTCACCGCGACGTTGAGCCGGCGCTCGCCGCCGCCGCGGTTCAGCGGGCCGAAGTTCAGCGGCAGCGCGCCCTTGTCGTTCTTCGCGAACCCGGTGGAGAAGAAGATGGTGTCGCGCTCGTCGCCCTGCACGTTCTCGAGGTTCTTGACGAAGAGCCCCTCCGGTGCGTCCAGCGCCTCGGCCAGCCGCGGGTCGTCGGCGTCCCGCAGCAGCGCCTCGACGAAGGCGCGCTGCTGCTGGTTGAACGTCACCACGCCGATCGAGGGTGCCTCGTCGGGGGAGCCGTCGAAGCGCCGCCGGATCTGCGCCACGAGGGCCTCGGCCTCGACCGGGTTGGTGCGCAGCAGCTTGCCCTTGCCGGTGCGGTGGAAGATGCCGTCCACCCGCACGAGGGAGACGCCGCGGCCGCCGTCACCGGGGTCGGCGGGGCCGTGCACCGGCGCGGGGAACGAGGAGAGCTTGTCGTCGTAGTACTGCCGGTTGCTGAAGGCGATGAGCGACTCGTCCTGGCTGCGGTAGTGCCACGAGAGCCACTGCTGCGGCACGCCCGCCTGCACGCACTCGGAGAGGATCGACTCCTCGTCCTCGACGACGTCCTCGGCCACCTCCGCGTCGTCGTCGGCGAGGCTCGACTCCGCGAACGACGTGGGCGGCATCTGCTTGCTGTCGCCGACCACGACGACGGAGCGGCCGCGACCCATGGCGCCCACCGCGTCGGCCACGCGCACCTGCGAGGCCTCGTCGAAGACCACGACGTCGAAGAGGTCCCGCTCGGCCGGGAAGAAGCGGGCCACCGAGTCGGGGCTGACGAGCACGCACGGCATGAGTTGCGTGATGAGGTTGTGGAAGTTCTGCATGAGCTCGCGGACCGGCATGCCGCCGCGCTGGCGGGCGAGCTGGCGCTTGAGCAGCCCCACCTGCCTGCGCCCGGCGGACGGGTCGAGCGTCCTGGACGCCAGCACCTGCTGCGGCAGCGCGGTCGTCAGGTGCTGGCGCACGGACGACGAGGAGCGCGTGAAGCGGTCGACCGCTCGCTCGTGCACCCGACCGTCGAAGGCGTCGAGCCCCGTTCCGCGGCGCCGCTCGGCGAGCGAGGCGTCGGCGAGGCCGCGGTCGAACGCGCGGGCCGCCTCGTCGGCGTCGAGCTCTCCGCGCAGCAGCGCGGTGCGGGCCTCCTGCAGACCCGCGGCGCGCAGCGGCTCCAGCTGCTCGAGCAGGGCGAGCCAGCGGCGCAGCGACGTCAGCCCCGGGGAGCCGACCGCGCGGGCCGGCGACGTCTCGACCCACCGAGGGAGCAGGCCGCCGTCACCGGTCCACGCGGCCAGGAGGTCGGACGAGGTACTCGTGGTGGCCGCCACCAGCTGCGCCACCGCCGCGCTCACCCGGGTCACGGCGGCAGCGCTCGCGGCGTCCGTACCGGCACCGGTGCCGACGAAGCGCCGCAGCGCGCCGACGAAGCCGCCGTCACGGCCACCGGCGTCCACCTGCGCCGCAGCCCACCGCAGCCACTGCACCTGCCGGTCGACGAGCGTCCGCCCCTCGTCGGTCAGCGGGTTCCACGTCTGCGGGACGACGACACCGGGGATGGTGCTGGCCCGGCCCGCGAGCCCGCGGACCACGCCCTGCACCTGCAGCAGCGCGCCGGTCAGCTCGGGCACCTGCTTGGGCGCGACCTCCACACCGGGGCGCAGTGCCGGCTCCAGGCGGACGAGCACCGCGCGCAGGCGCTTCTTCCGCCCGAAGAAGCCCGACGCGGCCGCGGCCTGGGCCTCGGCGTGGATGTCGGCCAGGGGGAGGTCGAGCGCCGCGGGGGTCGCCGAGTCCAGGCCGGGGTGCGACGCCGCGGCGAAGGCGGCGATGTCCCCGGCCAGGGAGCCCGTCGCGTCCTGCCACCGCGGGGTGCGGGCCTCGTCGAGCACCTCGAGACCGGGCGTGGGCCCGAGCACCCCGGTGAGGGCGACGAGGTCCGCGGGGGTGCGGGCCGCGCGGACGGCCTCGGCCAGTGCGCCGTCGGACGGCAGCGCCGCGACGGCCGCCTCGAGCTCGCGTGCCGCGGCGTGCACGGCGTCCACGTCCAGCGCCGTGCCGATGGGCGGGTCGACGAAGGCCCACGGGTGCGTCGGCGAGGGCTGCGCCAGGTCGGAGACGTCGGGCAGGTCCGCCAGCGCGCGGCGCACGCGCGCGACGGCGTCGGCCTGCGCGCTCGCGGCGAAGGCCTCCGGCACGGGCATGGCCTCGACGTCGTCCCCGAGGGCCAGTCGTGCATCCTGCGCCCCGTAGAGGGAGTGGCCGGCGCTGTTCGGCTCGTGCAGCCGCCGCGCGTAGCGGACCAGGGCGCGGCGGGAGGAGCGCAGGTCCTCGAGGTCGGCGGACAGGCCGGTCTCGTCCGTCTCCAGCGCGAGGTCGAGGGCGCGCTTGATCTGCTCGCGCACCTGCTTGGGGCGGCTGGCCTTGTCGTGCAGGTCGAGGCAGAAGGCGCCCATGCCGACGTCGTGCAGGCGCCGGCTGACGACGTCCAGGGCCGCGCGCTTCTCGGCGACGAAGAGCACGCGCTGGCCGTCGGCCACGGCACGGGTGAGCAGGTTGGTGATGGTCTGCGACTTGCCGGTGCCCGGAGGTCCTTCGAGGACGAAGGTGCGGCCGGCGACCGCGTCGGCCACGGCGGTGAGCTGGGAGGAGTCCGCCGGCACCGGGCAGCGGGCGGCGAGCTCGTCGAGGTCGACCTCACCGGGGTCGGGCGCCGGGTCGGTGAACGGCTCGGTGGGGGTGCTGACGAGGTGCTGGACCAGCGCGTTGCCGGTCAGCGCCTCCCAGTTCTCGTCGAGGTCCTTCCACAGCCGGAACTTGGCGAACTGCAGGATCGACAGGTCCGCCGTCGGCTCGACGCGGAAGGGCAGCCCCTTGGCGGCGACAGCCACGCGGACGGCGGTCAGGGCGGCGTCCAGGTCGATGCCGGAGCCGTCGCTCGCCGGCTCGGCGAGGTCGGGGATCTCCAGGCCGTGCACCTGGCGCAGCTTCTCGAGCAGGCAGAAGTTGGGCGTCGACATGCCGGACTCGTCGAGCACGAGGCGGTAGTGACCGCCGCGACCGCTGGGCTTGAGCGTCACCGGCACCAGGACGAGCGGGGAGCGCAGCTGGCGTGCGTCGAGGGTCCACACCAGCGTGCCGAGGGCCAGGTAGAGGTTGTTGGCGCCCGTCTCCTCGGTGATGGTGCGGGCCTTGTGCGCGAGCCCGCGCAGGGTCGTGTCGTAGCGAGCCTCGGTGGCATCCGCGAAGACGGCGTGCTTGCCGAGCAGCAGCTCTGCCAGCTGCTCCTGCGGCAGGTCACGGCCGAAGCCGATGCCGCGCTCGGCCTGGATGGCGGCCACCTGGTCCGAGGGCAGCAGCTCGATCGGCGTGCCGGCGTGGACGGCGTCCTCGAGGTCGCCGAGGTGGGCGTCGGGCACCGCCAGCGACAGCCGCGCCCGGTCGGTGAAGTTGATGAGCCGGTTGCGCAGGCTCAGGTCCAGCAGCGCGTTCTTCCACTGCCCCACCCGGCGGGGACGAGCCGTCCCTGCCGGTCCCGCACCGGCTGCGGCGCGCGCTGCCTGGCGGTGGTGCCGGGCAGCGTCGCGTGCGCGGCCGGGCTGTAGGTGGTGACAGTGACGGATCCGTCGTCGGCTCGGGTCCTGGCGGGCAGCGGGTGGACGCCGTCACGGCGCGCCTGGTGCACGTCGGTGACGCCCAAGACGGCGCTCATGTCGCCCGTGAGGTACGGGCGTAGGGCTGCCGCTGCTCAGGGCAAACGGCGTGGGGTAATCGGACGCCGTGAGCATCGTCGTCTCGACGAGACCGATGAGCCCCAGGTCGACGTAGTTGACGACGTCAGCCACCTCGGTCTGGGCGGCGTTGCCGCGGGAGCGCTCCTCCCGCCAGTAACCCGAGAACGATGTGGCCCTTGACGAGGAAGAGCACCGGGTGGATACCCGCGTGCTCGAGCGCGGCGGCCATGACGACGACGGTGTCGAGGCACGTGCCCACGCGGCCCTCGAGGACCTCGCCGGCCTGCGCACCTTGTGCCCGTGGTCGGGCCAGCTGGGTGGCGGCTCGCTGTACCGGATGCCGCGCGCCTGCATCGCCTCGTAGACGCAGCGGACGATCTCGTCGACCCGCGCGGCGCCGGCCTGGTAGCCCTGCACCGACGGGCTCCCGGTCGAGGCGCCGAGCCAGTCGGCCACCTCGCTGAGCAGCGGCGCGATCGCCGGGTGGTTGGGTATGACGTGCGCGGCGAGCATCTCGAGGCTGAGCTGCTCGATGACGTCCTCGGTCGCTCCTTGCTGCCGGCCTCCTCGCCGTCGACGAGGAGGGACGTGCGGATGAAGCCCGGCCGCTGCTCCTCCACCTGCAGCATGACCGCCGGGTCGACGGTCATCCGGATGTCGCGGTAGACGGCCTTCTCGCCGGCGGGGACGTCGATGACCAGCTCGTGCGGTGACCCGATCGGCCCCTCGGCGTCGCTGAGCTGCAGCCGCAGCCTGACCCGCGCAGCTGCGGGCCGCGGTTCACGAGGGCGAGCGCGTCGACCACCTCGATGCGGTTGTGCGCCATCGCGTAGCTGATTAGAGGACGCGTCCGCAGGGCGAGGCGGACCTGCTAGTCCTTCGGCTCGGTCGTCGTGGGCGTGCTGGTGGTGTTCAACGTGCTTCCCCCGTGGTCGGCCGCAGTGCTGACGTGCCCGTCAACCTAATTGGGCTCATCGCAAACGGGGGTGCAGCTGGGGCCTTGGAGCCCCGGTTTCAGACCCAAGCTGCACACTCGTTTGCGATGAGCCCCTCCACCCCGCCACCGACGCGCAGACCTTCTCAGCCCACCGCCGCACTCTCGTCTGCGAAGAGCCCTCATAGCTTCCACGCTCCCGGCACTGCTCGTGCATAGTCCTCGATGCCGATGGCTTCGAAGTGGCGCTTGGCGGACTTGATCTTGGCGAGCTCGGTCGGGCGGAGCTTCGAGTCGTCGAGCGTGCTCTTCGTCTCGCGGATCATGTAGATCCGCTCCTCGCCGTCCTCCTGCTTGATGATCGCCCAGTCGGGGCTGTACGGGCCGACCGGGGTATCGATCTTGAACTTGGCGGGCAGCTTCATGAACAGCTTGATGTCCTCGCGAGAGTCGAGCAGCTCTGCGAACTGACGCTCGACGTCGGAGTCGAAGACGACGAAGTCAAAGTCGGTCTTATGTGTGTGCTGCACCTTGTACATTTGATCGAGGAAGCGCTCCTTCTCCTCCTCGCCATCCCGCTGCAACTCGCGCAACTCGTAGACCGAACCTGCGATCCGCTCGTACTGGATGCCATCGACGACGATCTTCGCCAGCTCACTCTGAAGGGCGCGCTTGGTCATTGCGATATAGTCGTTCGGATTGCCGATGAACTCGCCCAGCCGGCCGCTGCCGATCAGGATGTCGACAATGGTCTTGCGGGTGAGGGAGGTGGCCTCCTGTAGTTCAGTAATGACGTCGGGCAGGTCGTAGCTGCCCTTAAGGTCTGCCGAGCGGGTGCCAAGTTCTTCACCCTTTGCGCCGCCCCGCAGCACCTTGACTCCGGCGCGGGTGACTCGGATACGTAGCGCGTCGATCGTCGGCGCCTCGCGGATCGCCCGGACGGCGTTCTCGATCAACTGGTCGCGGCCGACCCTGACGCGGTAGGTGGTCTTCTGGCTGATTCTCTCCCAGAACTCCTCGAACTCCAGGGTCGAGTAGAGCTGCTTGTTGAGCACACGCGGCTGACGCCTGCTGACCGGCTTGACGTACTTGCCGATGTTCGCGCGCTCGACCAGCTCGATGATGATCGACTCAGCCCATGCGAAGTCGACCGGCAGGCCGAGGTCAAAGCCAAACTGGTTCGGCTGGAACTTAGAGGTGACCGCGCCGTCCTTGTCGATGAAGTTCTTGTCCTTGAGGTGCTCCCATACTAGGACGGAGCGTTCGTAGCCGAACTGGTCGTCGGTGAGTGCGCCATCTCCGTCCTGCAGCGGAATCTTCGAAAACTCGGCCCGACGCACCCGACCAATCTCGACGCCCGCGTCCTTGTACTCGCGCTGAAGCGCGTCCGCGAACTTCGTGTACGACTCATTCGCCACCACGGTCAGCGTGGCGACTCCACGATCGGAGACACGGGCGTAGCCATCATTAGTCTTGGCGACCGGGAGACGCAGCCCACGTCCGAGGGTCTGGCGACGCTCAGTTTCGGCGCCCACCTCGCGAAGGGTGCAGATTTGAAACACGTTCGGGTTGTCCCAACCCTCGCGCAGGGCAGAGTGGCTGAAGATGAACCGCACCGCCTCGTTCTCGTCGAGCAGGCGTTCCTTCTGCTGCATGATCAGTTCGTAGGCGTCGTCATCGGCCTTGGTCGTGCCGGACGAGTCCTGAAAGGTAGTCGTCTTCCCGCGCTTGATCTGGGAAAAGTAGGCGCGGCGAAGCTCGTTCGGCGGTTGGGGCAGCAACTCCTGGTACCGGGCGGACTTGGCGCGCTCCTCGACGAAGACCTCATCGAACCACTCCACGAAGTCACCACTGGCGTCATCGTTGTTCGTACCGTCGCCCAGGTAGCTAGCGACCTTGTCGACGAAGAAGAGGCTGAGCACCTTGATGCCCTTGGCGCGCAACATCAACTCCTTGCGTAGATGCTCGCGAACAGTCTCGCGGATCATCTCCTTATAAATCGCGCCGGCCGAGGCGCCGATGCTCTCACCTTCGTACAGGAAGCCGTGCATGGTGAGATCGACGTAGGCAGGCTCGATGCTCATCTCGTTAATGCGCAAACCCTCGTAGATCGGGTTGTTTGTCAGGCGCGCATCCGACAGCTCCTGGTGCTGCTTCACGCTCACGGCCCGCCGTTCAAGTGAGCCATCAGCCTTGCGGCAGGACAGCTCCAAGCGGGCGGACCACGACGGCTGGCGCCGTACCCCGATCATCTTGACGTAGGGCGTCGCATCCGCGCCCTGCTGGGCCACCTCCGCCACAACGACCTGCTTCACCAGACCGAGGTCGTGGGCGTCGACCGGGTCAAGTCGGTAGACGACGTTGCGCTGCTTTTTGTGCGTCGCGCTGTAGCGCAGAGTGAATACAGGGTCGAGCTCGCCAACCGCCGACTGCGACAGCTGCGACTCCATGTTCTGCGGCTCGTCCATGATGACGACTGGGTGGGTCGCCTTCAGGTAGTCGATCGGCCGCAACCCGTTCAGCTTCTCGCGAGCCTGGTGGATGATACGGGTGTTCGCAGTACCGCGGATCGAGTCAATGGTCATGATCAGGATCTGCACGTTCGTCGACGTCGCGAATGACTGCACCTCCTCCGCACTCTTGCCGCTGTAGACCGAGGCATCGAAGGTGATGCCCCGCGGCTTGTAGAGGTTCTCGAAGTGTTCGCGCATGAGGCGAATGCTCGTGCTGACACCCTCTCGGATCGCCACGCTCGGCACTAGGATCACGAATTTCGTAAAGTTGTAGCGGACGGCTAGATCGAAGATCGTGCGCAGATAGACATAGGTCTTACCTGTACCGGTCTCCATCTCAATGTCGAAGTCGAGTCCGTCACCCGCAAGCGACGGTGCAACCTCAAGGCCGTTCCGATCCTGCAGACGCTGCAGGTTCGCGAGGATTAAGGCACGATCGAGTACGAGGCTATTGCCGACCGCACCGACCTCCTGCGTGAGGTCGATATCGAGCGCCGCCTGGTCCGAATCGGAAACTACCGTCGCACCACTCAGCGTCGTGACCAAGTTCTCCGCATCCTTCGGCTGCCCGTCGAACAGGTCGACAACGGACGCGATCGCATCCAGCTGGTACGGCTGACTGGCGTCGAACTGGAATCCTGATGCGTTCATCACGCCGTCCAAATCTCAATGCCCTTGCTCTTCGCGAGCTGGGCCAGATTGGTTTTAATCTCATCGTCCCCCTGGAAAGCGTCCTCCAGCACGATGATCCGCGTCGGAGACTCATCAACCAGCTCACGAAGCTGCTCGAGCGTCGGCTTCGCGTGCTCGTTGAGATAAGCCAGCACGGCAACGTCTCCATCACTGTCTCGAACAATTCGTACGTCAAGGCCACTAATCTCGGCGGACGAGATGGCCTCAGTAAGCGAGTAGCCCTGCTTCAGAAGAATCTCGGTAAGAAGTTCATCGGCAGTGGCGTCGTCGGCTGCGCTGTCTCGGAGGCTCAGCAAGTGTTGCTGAAGTGCGTCCTCCTCGACATTGCTTGACGACCGCCACTTCGAGAAGTTGGTATCGGAGAGCCTGTAGGAGCGGAAACCGACATCCGGCACATCAACGTCCAGTGTGATTGCCTCCTGCACCCGCTTTCCTGCCCGCCTGAGTCGCTCCTGCGCTACCTGACTGATGCTCAACAAGCCAACCGCCCTCGCTGCAGAGTCTCTCCCAGTGGGTTCGGGCAGTTGAACTTGGATACACCGCCGACGCCCACCATCCTCAGCATTTAACTCCATGAGGGCATGGCCAAGAGTGCCCGAGCCGGCGAAAAAGTCGAGCGCGATGAAGCTGTCGGACGGGATCATTCGACTCAAATAACGCAGGAGCGAGGTCGGCTTCGAGTAGTCGAACACCACTACCCCATCGAAAAGCTCTCTGAGACTTTCGAAGGCCTCCGTGTTCCGCTTAACTCCAACCTCGTCGTCGTTGATGATGTCGGACGGCGCAATGAAGGCGTCGACCCGGTCACCCATGCCGTAGTACATGGTTGCAAGGGAAGGCGTCTTGAAAAACACCTCCGTGCCGGCTTCGAGCCGCTCGAGGACAGTTGATTCTGACCATGAGAACCTCGCTCGAATGCGAACAGGTGCCACATTGGTGCCGGACCGGACAGTGAGTGAATCGAGAAGCTCCACCTCTTTCCCGGGCTTACCAAAAGTTCCAACCTGATAACTTCGATCGGAGAATTTGAATTGAATACTTGCTGCAGGGAACTGCACGACACGAGCGCTGTTCCCCGAGTTGAATAGCGGCGCCGCCACATTGTAGGAATCGACCCCCCGAAGAATCGATGCAGATTTCTTTCGATAGCAGACAACATACTCGTACTTATTGCGAATTAGCTTACTCAGGCTGGGCGCCTTACTCGTCTTGTTCCACTTGAAGGTGGCGATGAAGTTCGCCTCGCCAAAGATTTCGTTCGCGAGCTTCAGCAAATTACCGAGTTCATTGTCGTCGATCGAGATGAAGATGATGCCGTCGTCGGTGAGTAGGTTCCGCGCAAGCTTGAGGCGTGGGTACATCATGTTGAGCCAGTTGGAGTGATAACGGCCCTCGGTCTCGGCGTTGGTAGTAACCCTTGTGCCCTCCTCGTTGACCTGGTGTGTCCACTCGAGGTAGGTGTCGAGGCCCTCCTTATAGTTGTCCGGGTAGACGAAATCTTTGCCGGTGTTGTACGGAGGGTCTATATAGATTAGTTGTATCTTGGCGTGGTAGTGCTTCTGTAAAACCTTAAGCACCTCGAGGTTGTCACCCTCGATAAAAACATTTTGCGTCTTGTCCCAGTCCTTCGAGTTGTCGAAGTCGGGTTTCAGCGTCGCCGTGGTCGGCTCCTGCGCCGCACGCAGGGCGCGCTTCTTGCCAGGCCAGAACAGCCCGAACCGCTCACTGCCGTCGACTGCATCCCCGTCGAGTAGTTCCTTAAGCTTCTCGACATCCACCTTGCCGTCGGCGATGGCTTCGGGAATAAGATCGGCAAGCTGCGCTGCCAGTTCGTTGTGAAAGTTCGGAGTAGCGGATGGCACTTCGGAGATCTCGTCAGTCATTCGGGTGAACCTCTCCTATGAAGGAACAGTCTGCGTCGGGTTGTGAATGACTCGGGGTTTATGTGGTGATCCGCCAGCGAATTGTAAACAGGTGCTCGATCTCCTGGGTCCCTTGGAGGGACTGCTCGATTAGTTCTAGATACCTGTCGGCCCCTGCGCGAAGTTTCTTGCGCGTGTTCCGAAAGTTCTCGTCGGCCTCCTCGGAACGCTGCTCCCACTTGCGGGCTTCCTTCTTGAGCCGTAACTGCTCCATCGGTTCATCGGCCCGCCGGGCCTGTTTGCGGGCTTCCTTTTCCTTGGCCCGGTAGTCGCGGATGGCGCCTTCGTGTTCGGCCTTTCGGTCCTGCTGGTTGCGGTAGATCAGTTCCTCCTGCTGGTCGTAGTAGCGAGAATTCCGTCCATGGACTTCCTTCTCCAACTCCGCGCGGCGTGCATCAAGGCGCGGCGTGAAGCGCGACTCGTCGATCGTCACAGGTTGCTCTCCGACCGACGTGCAGGCCAGGTCGAGGATGTCCGCGACATACTCCTCGTCGAGCCATTGGCCTTCATCCGTCAGGGCGCCAGCCAGCATGTAGGACTCGGAGACGTCCTCATCGCCCGCCTTCATGCGGAAGGTCGCGAGGTTCACGGTCAGCTCGCCACTGGTGTCTTCGAGTGCCCGGATCGCTCTACTGACGCGGTCTGACCGCCCGAGCGAGAAGGTCAGCTCACGCGCCGGCGTCTGATGTCCCATCGACGTGTCGACGACGTACTGGGCCAGTGGGCTCGCGTAGCGATACTGGTGAGCGTTGTCGAGCGGCTGCGACTTGAAGAAGTAGCGCCCGGTCGGCGCATCCCCGACCGGCGCCTCGCTCAGCATGAACGTGCGGCCGTCGCCCTCGAAGGAGGCGAACCGGTCGAGCTCGTGTTGGGTCACGGCGAGCAGCAGGCGCTCGAACTTGTTGAGCACCTCGCCGGACTGCATGTCGCACGCCTTGAGGCGATCCTGAACATGTGGGTCGAGATTGTCGAAGACCTTCGCCTTGGCGCTCGCCATCTCGCGCGAGATCTCGCTCGCGTACTGGCCCTCAAGTTCGCGAAATGCGGCATCCAGCTCGTCGGCGGTTGTGCAGCGGTTGAGGATATCGCTGATCGCCTTCTCGAAGTTCAGCCCATCCTGGATCGCGCCGAGCACCTCGTCGCTCGCGCCGAAGACGCTGGAGAACAGCTGGAACTTATCGGTCAAAAGTTCAAGGATGCGC
Source organism: uncultured Pseudokineococcus sp. (assembly GCF_947495735.1). Taxonomy (GTDB): domain Bacteria; phylum Actinomycetota; class Actinomycetes; order Actinomycetales; family Quadrisphaeraceae; genus Pseudokineococcus. The sequence goes on along the minus strand of NZ_CANMAA010000010.1, from coordinate 122,559 downwards.
TGCTCGGCGATGTTTCCCTTGTTCGAAAAGTTCATGACGACGACGTTGTGCTTTTGCCCGAAGCGGTGCACGCGGCCGATGCGCTGCTCGACGCGCTGTGGATTCCAGGGCAGGTCGTAGTTGACGAGCATCGAGCAGAACTGCAGGTTGATGCCCTCCGCTGCGGCCTCGGTCGCGATCATGATCGTGCCCTGCTCGCGGAAGTAGTCCACCAGCGCCTTGCGGCGATCCACGGCGGCAATGCCGGTGACCAGGTCGCCGTCCCGATTGGCCTTGAGCCAGTCCTGGTAGATCGCGGTCTGCTCCGGCCCGTTGTTCGAGCCGTTGAACAGGACAACTCCGTCGCCGCGGCCGGTCTCACGCAGGGAGCGCGCGATGTACTCCTGCGTCTTAGTCGAGTCAGTGAAGATAATCGCTTTATCCGGGGCCCCAAGTTCACGGAGCCGCTCGAACCCGAGGTGGAGCGCTTCACCGAGTTTGATGGCCTTCTGGTTCTCCGTGGTCGAGCGGGCAAGCGCGGCATACTCGCGCAACTCGGCAACCTCAGCGCGCATCGCCTCGAGCAGCGACTCATCAAGCGGCAACGATGAGGGCCGGGAGCCACCGCCAGTCCGCTCGATCTCCTCGGCCTCCTCCAGCTCCTCGCTGGTGATCTCATCGTCGACCGCGAAGTCGGCTGCCACGAGGCCACCACGACCATCGCGGCGCCGTCCGGCCGCGACCTCATGCGCGAGACGGTTGGCGATGTTCTCCAGCGTGCTCGCAACCGCATAGGTCGACGAGCCGAGGCGCTTGCGGATGATTAGGGCGGAGAGGTGACGCTGACTGCCGGCGAAGGCGAACAATTGATCACGATGCAGATAGTCGTTGACCAGGTCGTAGAGCCGCGCCTCGTCTGGCGACGGAGTGAACTCGACCGTCAGCGGCAGGCGCTTGGTGAAATGGATGTACTTTTCAGCATCACGCCGTAGCGTGCGCTTCGAGACGGTCGCGACACGCTCCACCAGGTCGTCATCGACTCGCAGGTCACGGCTGTTGACGTACCGCTCGCGGAACGCATCGAGCGAATGGAAGTAGCCGGGGTCGAAGATCGACACCAGCCCATACAATTCCTCGAGTTTGTTCTGCAGCGGCGTCGCCGTCAGTAGCACAGTCTTGCGCGCGCCAGACACGACGTGTGCCACCGCCTCCGCGGCCTTGGTCTTACCTGTCCAGTAGTTCCGCAGGCGATGCGCCTCATCGGCGACCACGAGATCCCATGCCTTCAGCAGCGAGGTCTCGCGCCGGAGCGCGAACTCGTAGGAGCAGATCAGCACCTGCGCCGAGCGGCTACCGACGTGTGAGAGCAGCGAGTCCTTTGACTTCGGATCGAGGATGGCGGACGGTATCATGAACTTCTCGCCCAGCTCCTGCTGCCACTGCTGCCGTAGACTGGACGGGGCAACAATCAGGATGCTCCGACGGCGCTCCGCCCAGTACTGCGAAATGACGATGCCCGCTTCGATCGTCTTTCCGAGGCCGACCTCGTCAGCGAGGATGACGCCCGGCAGGAGCGGGGTCTGCAACGCGAACAGCGCGGCGTCGATCTGGTGCGGCTTCGGCTCCACCTGCGCGTCGAACAGGAGGCCGGCGAGCTTGCCGACGTGATCGTTCGCGTAATTGCGCTGCAGCTCGTGGGCGTAGTACTTCGCCTGGTAGTCAGTCAGCGTGCAGGTCATCGGCACCACCTTGACGCTACACGCCGGCGCTGACGTAGTGAACTGCTCGCGTCGCCGTCGCTCGGACGGCTCTGCCGCTCCCCGACGCGCCCGTGGCGTCATTCGCCGAGGCGTCGCCGGACGGGCGGCCCGCTGCGAAGCGCCCTGACTCACGCCTGACGAGCCCTCGCCACTAACCGGCACAGAACGTCGAGCGGCCGAATCGACCCCGTCGTCGTCACCCGTGCGTCGAGTAGACGCGGGCTGCCGACGAGGACCGCAAGACATCGCGCGCGGGAGATCGCCACGTTGACACGGTGGACGTCGGCGACGAAGCCGGCGCCGCGCGGCGCGGTCTCGCCGTCCGAGGCTGCGGTCGAGTAGACGACGGCCGCGGCCTCCTTGCCCTGGAACTTGTCGACGGTGCCGGCGGCGACGGCGCGCAGCCCGGCGGCGTCCAGCGCTGCGCGGAGCCTGGCGACCTGCGCGTTGTACGGGCTGACGACGAGGACGTCCGTCTCCTCGAGCGCCTGCTCACCGTCGGGCCCGATCCAGCGGCGCCCGACGAGGTCGCGAACGACGCCCAGAACGGCGTCCGTCTCCTCGGCGCTGCTCTGCGAGCAGCCGCTGTGGTGCACCGGCATCCATCGCAGGCCTGTCTCCGACAGCTCCTCTCGGCGCCCGGGCAGCGGCAGCACGCGCTGGCCGTGGGTGCTCGCGTGGGCGGTGAGGCGACCGTCGTAGGCGATGTCCGAGATGTAGCCGGTGACGTCCGGGTGCATCCGCCGCGTCGCGGCGAGGAACAGGCCGACCGCGGGCGGCATGGTCGCGTGGCCGCCGGCTAGGTGCTCCAGCGCGCTGACGCCGACACCCGGCGGGTGCGTGGCGCGCTGGGGCTTGGGCAGCTGCTGCGGGTCGCCCAGCAGCACGAGGACTCGTGCCCGGCGGGCCGCGGCGAGCACGTCGGCGAGACCCATCTGCCCGGCCTCGTCGACGACGAGGACGTCCAGCTCGGGTGCGTCGTCGTGCGAGAAGGCCCACGCCGTCCCGCCGACGATTTGTGCCTCGGCCCAGCCGTCCCGCCGTTTGGTCACACGCAGCGGTGACGCGCAGTCGTCCTCACATAGGCGCTTCCACTTCTCGGTGGCCTTCGCCCCGGAGGGCGCTTGGCTGTCGTAGTGGTAGGTCGTCGTATCGGGAAGGAGGGCATGCACCGACCGCAGCAACCCGAGCACGATCTCGTGGGAGCCGGCCGTGACGCCGACCTTGAGCGGTGTCTCACCCGCCACGAGCGCAGCGATCAGGTGACTGCCGAGGTAGCTCTTCCCTGCACCGGGCGGTCCCTGCACCGCCAGCACGTCGACGTGCCCGTCCCGGACGAGTCGGACGGCGTGCGCGACGTCGTCCTCGTCCGTCTGCGCCGGCGAGAGGGGTGCGCCGTCCAGCCGCGGGCGCCGCAGGAGCAGGCTGCGCCCAGCCGGCCGCGACGAGGGCGCCGTCGGGCCGTACGCAAGGACGCCCTCGGCGGTCTCGACGAGGGACCGCACGAGTGCGTCGGTCGCGACAGGGCTGGTCGAGTCGAGGGCGTCAGGGTGCGGCAGCCCACCCGTCCACCCTGCGCGGGCCAGCTGCTCGTCCTTGACGCCCAGGCGCAGCTCGACGCCGTCGGCCGTCTCCTCGACGGAGCGGACGCTCCCGAAGACCAGCTGTCCGCCTGCGAGGACGTTGACTTTCCCGGTGCCGATGCGGTGCTCCTGCAGCGGCGCCCGAACTACCCACGCGCCGTCGTCCTCGCCGATGACCTCGAGGCCGCCGAGCAGCCGGCTGTCCTCTACGACGGCGTCCGGGTCGGCGGCGGCGGTCTCCGCAGCGCGGAAGACCTCCTGCCACGCCACCCGTTCCTCGTCGGCGTGGTACCCGAGCAGTCCGGCGAGCAGGCGGCGCGCCTCCGACTCCGGGTCCTCAGAGACCTGGGCGACGTCGGCGCCGTCGAGCAGCTGGGTCGCGAGCTCGCTGCAGCGGCGTCGCAATTCATCCTTTGCGGAGGGCTCGGCGTCGTCTGCCGCGTCGGCCTCGTCCGTGACCACCAGGGGTGGCTCGACGACCGGCTGGACGAGGCGGCCGTCGCCGACCGCCTCGTCGCGCAGACGCAGCAGGTAGTCGCGCAGCCCTCGGGTCGACTCGCAGTCGAGGCGGTTGTACTGCTCGATCTCGTCGAGCACGGACTGCTCGCCGCTGACCAGCCACTGCTCGAAGGCGTCGATGCTGTCGGCCGCGGTGGAGACCTTGTCACCCAGAGACTTGTGGTCGACGCCGTACAGCGCCTCGATCTTCTTAAGGCTGTACGACGGCACGCCGGCGCGAAGACCCCGGCGGACGGCGGCGTACAGGTCCACGAGCAGCCCCTCGCGCAGCCACGCGTCGACGATCTCCTTGCGCGTGCCGTGCGTCTGCGCGAGGCGGGCCAGCGCCGTCCGCTCGTAGGGGGCGTAGTGGTAGATGTGCAGTCCGGGGTGGGTGCGCCGTCGCCGCTCGACCCAGTCGACGAAGTCCCTGAACGCCGTGCCCTCGGCGCGACGTTCGACGCCCCAGAAGGCCGTGAAGGTGTCGTCGTGGACGGCGCCGAAGAGGTACTCCAGGCCGTGCGTCCGCGCACCGCCGATGCCGTCGACGTAGAGCGGGTCGCCTTCCATGTCGAAGAAGACGTCACCGTCGTCCGGCTCCGGGAGCAGCCAGAGACCTGGCCGCAGCTCGGCCGCGGTGAGCCGCGCCGGGTGGGGGAGGACCTCGACCAGTGGGTCGTCCTGAGTGGATCGCCGCGCGAGGGCCTGCAGCTGTGCCTGCCGCCTCAGCCCGGCAAGCGTGGCGTCGGAGAGCCGGGGGACTGCGGTGGTCGACGTCGCCAGCTGGTCCAGCGTCGTGATGCCCGCGGCCCGCAGGTGCGCCGCCTGCTGACGACGCAGCCCGGCGACGAGGGAGAGGTGGTCCGTCTGCTCCCGCTGGTCGGCGCATGGCGTGCCGCTGCCGCATTCGGTGCACCAGGCGATGGGCTCGACGAAGTCGGGCGCGAGGCCGCCGCGGGCGGGCAGGTCCCGGACGAACGCAGTGGTCCGCTCCGCGGCGTGCTGCGCCCAGGCGTCGACGCTGCGCGCGGGCACGTCCTCGTGCCGGCCGTCGCCGAGGTGGAGCCGGACGTCGTCGTGCATCGGGACGCCCCTGCGATCGAGGGCGGTCCGGTACAGCGCCAGCTGCAGCAGCGCTCCCGGCCGGACCGATCGGGCGAGCTTCGCGTCCTCGACCCGCCAGCCCGACTCGGTGAGGACGAGGAAGTCGGGCCGGCCGACCAGGGCCACGCTCCCGGCCTCGTCGAGCACGGCTCCCTGCTCGACGACGGCGCCGATGGCCCCGCGGTCGGACTGGCGCCGAAGGTGGGTGACCGTCGCCATAGCGAGCGAACGCCAGGCGTCGAGGTCGCGGGTGGGGCCGCTCAGGTCGACGTGCGACGGCGTGTCAGCGATGAGGCGGGCCTTCACCTCGCGCTCGTGCTCCGTGCCACGGACGGACACCGCGGTGGAGGAGTCGTCTTGTCGTGGGACGACGCCGTGCGCGGCGCGCAGCGCCGTCACCGTGCGGTGCGTGCAGGCCAGGTGCTCGACGACGTCCCCGGCGCTGAGGAGGACCGCGCCGTCGTGGACCCTCATCGCTGCCTGCCCTCACCGCAGGCGGGGTGCTTCGACAGGCCGACGAAGACGCCCTCGCGCCTAGCCTCTACATGCCCGCTTCTCGGAGCGCGTCCGAAGTCCGTCACAGGGGCATGCCGTCGGACAGCCAGGAGTAGGCGGCGTACTTCTCCTCGGCGTCCTCGTTGACTGCCTCGTGGTATCGCCGGTCGCTGAGAGGGAAGCGGACGCCTGACGCGCTGGAGGCCCAGAGGGACGCGAAGAGGAAGTTCTCACCGAGCTCCGTGGTGAGGGCCGTCGCGACCTCGGGTGCGTAGTGGCGGATCAACTCGTGACTGAAGTGGCGCGGGAGCTCCTCATCTTCCTCGACATCGACGTCGAGGCGGGCACCTGCTGCCAGCACGCCCCAGGAGAAGGCGCCCACCATCGGGTAGGTCCCGGTCAGCTCGTGACCGTCGTCGTGCCACTCGTCGACGTGCTCCGTCTCATGGGCGTGGGCCTGGAAGACGCGGTAAAGGGTCACCAGCGCGAGGAGCCGGGCAATGGACGCAGCCCTGCCGAGTGAATCCTCGAACTGGACCAAGCCTCTGCGGTGCAGGGCCCCCCAGGCGTACCGGAGCCAGGCGACCTCTGAGCCGTTCACCCAGAGGTTCGACCACTCGCGCGCCAGGTCCTCGACGTCAGTCCAGCCCGTGTCACTCTCGTCCTCGTCCTCGTCCTCGTCCTCGTCCTCGTCCTCGTCCTCGTCCTCGTCCTCGTCCTCGTCCTCGTCCTCGTCCGACAGATGCAGGTAGGCCTCCTCGTCAGCGCCTGGCTGGAGGGAAACCGCACCCGCCTCGCCGTCACCAAGTTCGAGCTGCTCTCCGACACCTAGCGCGAGGGACTGCTGCCACGACAAGCCACCCCGGACGTTGCTCACGAGGAGTGGCTGCTTCGGACGGCAGGCGCAGCCGTAGGCCCATACACAGTCGGTACTTCCCGTCTCATGTGGCTGCTCCAGTCAGCTCGGCTGGTGTCTTCCCGATGAGGGCGCGCGCCGTTGCCCCCAGGATGGGCTCGCCGCGCTGGCGAAGCTCAGCGCGCTCCGCGTCGGGAATCCGCATCGACTCGGCGAGCAACGCGGCGAGCGCGCCGACCTGCTCGTCCACGGTTTCGGGGTGGAACGTCCAGCGGACGTTCTCGTCGCGGGTGATGACATCGATGCGGGCCCGACCGCCGGCGCCCTCCCCGGTGGCGGCACGGACGTAGCGCAGAAGGTCGAGCGGGACGCTGCTCGCGACCTTGCCGTGCTCGCGCAGATCCCCCGGCCTGGCCGTGATGATCCGCCGGTCCGTGACGGCGACGACCGCGGCCCACTTCTCGGGGTCCAGCCGCCCGAGCAGGGCGGCACCCTTGGCGAGCTCGTCGAGGCGGAAGGGGAAGGCGAGGCATCGGACGTTCTCGCCGTCCTCGAGCAGCCAGCGCAGCACGCGGAGGTAGGGCTCGTGGTCCAGGTCGGCCGGGGCGCATATGACGTCCGGCTCCTGCGGTGCGGGCGCCTGCGGGCGCAGGGCGTCAGCGAGCGGCCGGACCGCGTCCAGCAGCTGGCCGCAGGTCAGCCGGACCGCCTTGGCGTCCTTGCGCTTCTGCGTCAGCGGCATGCCGGCGCGTCCGGGCAGCTCGGCGATGATCTGCAGCGCACGCGTCAGCGAGTCGACGAGCGTCGTCGTCGTGGCCAGGCCTGAGGCGAGCTCCTGCTGGGCGTCCCGGGTGATGACGTCGACGAGACGCGCCTCCGCCGGGTCGTCGGCGCCGGCGGTCCTCGCGCGACCGGCACGCAGCGCCTGGTACCCAGTCCACCCCTTGAGGGACGACAGCAGGGCGTTGGCGTCGAAGACGATCGCCTCGGCGTTCGTCTCGAGGTACTGGCGACGGTCCTGCGCGTCCCGCCGGTCGAGCTGCCGGACGTGCTCGACGACGTTCTCGCGGTAGAGGCCGAGCTGCTTGCGCAGCGGCGCCTCGCTGCCCGCGATGCTGTCCCAGAGCGACTCTGGAACGGCGCCGACCTCCCTCGCCTGGGCGACGACGCCGTCGATGGACGCGACAAGGCCCAGTAGCTCGGCCCACTGCTCGCGGCGGATGGTGGTGAGCACCTGTGTCGCCAGGGCGATGTTGGTGCTGACGAGGCTGCTGATCTCGCTCAGCTTCATCTGAAGAGCGGCCATGGCCAACGCTGGACCAATGGCGGCTGCCGCCATTGCTGGGCTCGCCACCGCAGCGGGCACGAAGCGTGCCTGCTTGAGGCCCCCACGGGTGATCAGCGTTCCGAGTTTCGCGCCGTCCTTAGTGGCGAGTTTTGCGCCGGCGTCGATGGCGGCTCGCGTGGCGTCGTCGAGTCTGTACAGGCCCTGCGCGTTGGCTATCGCCGTCCCGACGTTGCCGCCCGCTGTCGCCGCGATGCCGGTGGAAGCAAGGGCCGTGGAGATCCTCGCCCGGTCGTCGGTCGGCACGAGCCCGAAGTCGACCAGGTCCAGGCCCGCCGGCACGTCACCGAAGACGACCGCGATGCCGGGGAGGATCTCCGCGAGGACCGTCGACGGCTCCGCCGCGTCGCCCTCGGCTGAAGGAGTCGGAGGGACGAACACCGTCGAGTCGTCGCCGCCGTCCGGACCGTGGCCCGCGGCATCGTCTCCGCTCGTCGGCGCTGAAGGCTCTTGCATGTGCTTCCTCCCCCGTGGAGAGGCGATCGCAGTCCGCCTCTGTCGCTGGACCTTAGAGCGCGGTGCTCGCGGGCGCCGCAATCTCGCCGCACATCGTCCGCGGCCACCCGTGCGCCGACAGTCTCGGAGAGGTCTTACCGCCTCCAGTCCATAGATTTATGACACTCGCCATAGATCCATGGACAGGAGGCATAGAGGCGCCGCCACGCGCGTGCTTCTCAGCGCGGCGCCCGCACGCGTCGGCAGACGGACGACCTCAGGTCGAGGGCTCCGCGGCGGGGCTGCTGCCTCGCGCTCGTCACGTAGTGCTCAGCCGTCGACGACGTCCCAGTCCGGTCCTGAGAACGGCGCCCATCCGGCCACCGCGCCACCGTCGACGCGGACGAGCAGTCGCAGACGTGACCCGACGTCGGGTCCGTTGACACGGACTACGCGCACCACCGGCTGAGCAAGACCGTGCACGTAGTCGAGCAGGACGTCGGGCACCCACCCCACCGGAGCGCTGTCTCGCGCGCTCACCAGCAGGGCCCTGGCGTTGTGCCTGTTCTCCGGCTGCGGCATCAGCGCCAGCTCGTCGCCCTCCTCCAGGGAGTCGAGGGCGGCGTCGCTGCCCGGCATGTGACGGATGCCATGAACGAGGAAGACGCACGACGAGCGTCCGTCGGCATCAGCTGACGGAACCGGGCTGAGCTCCACCGCATCACCCGCGCGGTGACCTCCCGAGCGGCTGAGCACAAGGAGCGGAGAGGCGTCCGGCCCCAGGTCGAGGGCGGCGAGGTAGTCCGCGCGGTCGGGGCGCCTCGGGTCCATCAGCCGCTCGGCGAAGAGAGGGAACAGCCCGCGGGAGACGTACCGGCGCACCTGCGGCATACCGACGAGAGGGCGGAAGCCCGGTGCTGCAACAGCTCGCCGGAGGTAGGCGAACGTGTACTCGACCCCATCGACGTCGGCGTGCGCCTCCAGGAAGCCGAGCGGCCGGTACATGCTGGTCGGGTCCTGTCGCGTCACGAGCAGACGTGTGACGTCGTGGGTGCTACCGCGGTTGGCCGTGGTGACGTGCTCAACCGTGCGCATCGAGCAACCTCCTCCGGTTCGCGGTCAACAGTGCATGGCTGAACGTACGAGCAGGGTCCGACATCGCCGGCGTGCCGTCGACCGCTGCGGCGAGATCATCCTCCGAGATGTCGCCCAGTCGGCCGACCCACTGCTCCGAGGCAGCAGCGCCGCACCGCTCCAGCGCCTGCCTCACCACGTCGAGAAGACGCGCCTTGCCGTCTCCCATCTTCGATGCCCTCGCGCGACGCACGTAGGACTCGACGCCCCGTCCGGTCAGGATCTCCAGGCGTTTGCCGTCGGTGAGCTGGAAGCCCATGGACGCACCATGGTCGTACGTCGGCGCCAGGACGAGCTCGCCGGACGGGCGGGCGAGGACGGCCCAGTTCTCCTCGTGCCTGTCCTGGTTGCTGATGAGGGCGTCGAGCAGCAGGTAGCCCGCGAAGACGTCTCCGGCGCTCGTGCCGCTCACCTCGTCGGGAGGCGCGACATCGTGCAGGACGGCCAGCACGGCGTCGAGGGTGTGTGCGGCATGACGGACTTCCTTCGGCGCTTCACGGTCCACGGACCCGCCCAGCAGCACGAGCCCCGCGTGCAACTCCCAGCCCTCGCGACGCCGCATCGCCGTGACGATGTCTCGCGAGACGGCGCCGCGCCGACCGTCGCGCGACGCCACCTCGGCATGAGCGGCAGGCACACCCAGCAGCCGGGCGACCGAGCAGGCGAGCGCCTCGGCCCAGTCCTCGCCCTCCTCGTGGCCGTTCTCGTGCACGCGGTTCGGCTTGAACAACCAGCGCTCGTCGGCCGCGTCTCTCAGCCAGGTGTTGCCGCTGCTGCCCATGGCTTCGAAGCCGGCCACCTCCCACGCCGAGACGTCCCGGACCGACGCGTGCGCCACGTAGCCGACGCTACGGGGTGCTGCCGACGCGGGTGGCTGTCGACCTCCGCGCGATCCTCTGGAGCGCGGGGGCGTGCAGCGTGGTGAGCCGCTTCTCGATGAGCCAGAAGGAGACGCGGCTGCTGAGCGTCCGGTACGGACTCCCCCGTCCATGCCGACGAGCGCGCGACGCGGCACGCTCTCGTGGATCGGCTTGGTGTCTCGGATCCCCGCCGTCCCATGCCCGGGATGGGTGGTCCCCGCCGCATCGGTGGTCGCCGGAGCCCCGTTGTCGGACGGCGCTGCTCCGCTGGATCTGTGCGCGAGGTGAACGGGTGGCGCGGCGGGGAGGACCACACGCAAGTGCCGGTAGGCGTCGGCCACCTCCTGCCACCCGCTCCGGTGACGTGCGTCGGCTCGGTGCGCTCGCCGCCCTCGTCGAGACGGACACCGGGCCGCTGGTGACTGCGTGCCAGCTCCCCGCCCCGACGCCGACCGTCAGCGTGCACCGCGACGACCAGCTGACCGGCGTGTGGCAGGCAGGCCTGGTCGTCGCGGCGGCGAACGGGACGACGACCGTGCTGACCTCGTCGATGCTCGTGGCCCCCGACGAGCGACGGCTGGACCGGGTCGCCACCGCAACACCTGGAACGCAGGCCCATGTGCTCCTGCGCTCTCGATACCTCGCGCTCGGGTCGGCGCCGCCGTCCTGGCGCGTCGTCATGTGGGAGGACCTGCTGGCTCTCCACGCCGGCAGCGCTCACGAGTGGGTCTCGGCCACGGCCCGCGCCTGGCTCGAGCACGCCAGGCGCGTCCCGCGGCTGAGCGCGGCGACGCGGTGGGGTGGCGTGCGGGACGGCGAGGACGTGGCGGCAGCGGCGACGGCCCGGATGTCCTGGGTCGCATCGGGCATCTGGACAGCAACCGGGCTGGATGTGGTGGTGCAGCCGTTCTACGGGCTCCGCGACGTCCTCTGCTTGGAGGCGCCGACAGCGCGCAACGGGTCGTCGGTCGTCCTGCAGGCCGGGGCCCGCTCGTCGGCGGGCCGCACGGGGGCAAGGGCCGCCGGGCCCGCCTCACCGGACGGTCTGCTCGTGCTCGTCGGCCTTCGCCAGGACGACGTCGCGGACGGAGAGACCTACGACTGGGCTCACCTCTGGGACCTGTGGCCGCTGCTGGCCGCCGCGCGGGACGACTGGGACGTCGAACCGGCCCGGCCCCGCGAGGACCGTCAGCGGCGGCGGGGGTGGGAACGGATGGTCACCGGGGGCGGGCCACCGCACCTCGGCAAGGGGCCCGGTGCCACGGAGGCTTCGGCTACTGCCTCTTTGGAGCGACCTTCGTCCTGGGCGTCGACCTGTCGCTCGACGACGTCGTCCGAGAACTCGCCGCGCTGATGCCCTACCTCGTGGACGCGGCCCAGCGCGTGTGAGCGCCCGAGGGCACTGTCTGGCTCAGGTGTCCTCCTCGCGCGAGGCGACTCGCGTCGCGCTCCAGATGGCGTGGTCGAGGTCGGTGGGCGGGACGACCAGTCGCTCGGCGACGGCGTGGACCAGGCGGTTGGCCTCGTCGGGGGTCGGGGTGCGGTCGAGCGCCTGCTCGACGAAGCGGACGACCATGCGGTCGGCCTTGACCTGCGGGCGGCCGAGCAGCATGCAGAAGTAGTTCCACGTCTGCTTCCCGAGGCCGTGCACGCTCGTGTACGCCTGGCGGTGCTGCTCGGCGTCGACGGTCTCGCTCGACGTGCCGCCCGCCGCGACGAGCTTGCGGGCGGCCTCGACGACGGCCTCGGCCTTCAGCCGGCCCGAGACCTGCTGCCTGTTCTGCAAGAGGTCGACCAGCGCCTGCGGGTCGAAACCGGCGAGCGTCCTGAGGTCGTCGACTCCTGGCGCGCCGTCGCGGTCGCGGTAGGCCTTCACGACGCTACGAACACCTGTGTCCTCGGCGCCGTACCGGGCGCTGATGCTGAAAACGGCGTCGAGGAGGGCCAGCTCCGACTGGCCCTTCCACCCGCCGGGCCACTCGGTCCACCCCTCCCGCGGCAGCGTCGCCTCGACGTGGGCGAGGAGGCGGTCGACGTCGGCGGTCTCGGTGGCCATGCCCGTGGGTCTACCACCCAGGACGCCGGCTCGTAGGGCTGTTGACGACGCCACGTCTTCACCGGGAGCACGGGCACGGGGTGCCTACCAGCTGGAGGACCCGGTGCCCGGGCGCGACAGTCGAGGTACGACCTGGACGCTTCTGGCAGCGCGGGTCGAACGAGATGGCTCGGCACGCCGACATCACCTCGGCCACGGAACGACCGCCCCGTGCCCACGTTGATGCGAGATGCACGCCCCAGAGTCAAAGACCCTCGCTGGCCTCGCTGCTCAAGTGCTCCTCTGCAATGCCGTAGAGGTTGTTGTCCCCATACATCCATGCGTCCGGGCCAGACAGTGGTCGAGAAGCAGTCTCGGTGGCTTGCTCGATGATGTGCTGCGCCAACTTGGTGGCGGACCAGCCGGGCACATCGGGCTCCGCGGCCCAGTGGAGGGGGCGCGTGGCGTCCTGACGCCACGTCACCACCGAACGGGCGGGGTCTTCGCCCATCCATGCGTTGACCTTCGCGACAACGTCTGGTCTGAGGAGTGTCTCCAACGAGAGCGAGAGGCGCGCTGCTGTCGGTACGAGCTTGTGCTCGACGATCACTTGCACCGAGCGCTGACGGCGCTTCCTCTTTGCAATCTCCACGCTGACCACGTCGCTGGTAACGGCGCTCGTCGGGCTCAAGATGCGATCCGTGAGGTCGTCGATGGGGAAGATGGTTTGAAAGGTTGCGCAGAGAGGGGCGCTCTCGCCCGGTGCGGAGAAGAGGGTCAGCTCGATGCACTCGATCGAAAGGCTGGGGCTCAGTTCGGCGAGCCACCTGACGGTTGTCATGACTTGGAGCGGGAATCGCTCGGCGATGAGCACCACCTTGGGCCTGGTGAGCAAGTCGTCGTCCCAGCCGCCTTCGACGTGGTCCTCGAGGTAGCCGAGGGCAAGTTCGGTGCTCACGGCCGCGCCGGACGTCTTCGACAGGTGGAGAGCGTGGGCTTCGGCCAGTGTCCCCTTGGTGAAGCCTGCCACGAGCGCCGCGTAAGTAAGCGCCTGGAGGTGCACCCGTTTATCCCCATCGCGCTTGAGCTCGACGACGACGAGTTGTCCCGACGCGTCGAGGGCGAGTATGTCAAGCCGTTCCGCGGCCATCTTCCCCGTCGAGGTGGCCCATGTTGAGTACTGCTGGCTCACGACTTTGACGTTTGCGCCGAGGATCTCTGGGTGGTCGACGACCCATCGCTCCAGATGCTGGACTTCGAACAAGCCCTGTTCAGCCATCGTCGTCCTCGTGTAAGGCGTGGATGCCGTGCTGTCGACCTGGGAGACCTGTGCTGCTGGAGTCATGCTCATCCCTTCGCGCATTCCGATGCGAGCATCATGCCGCTGGCGCCGCTTTCGCGTCTTGAGAACGCGCTCAACGGGCGTCACCCTGGTTGACCCGGCGCGAAACTACAGCCGTCTTAGGTCAGAGCGCCTGGACGTCCTCGACGAGATCGGCGATGTCCCGGACGGCGTAGGGGACGGTCAGCTCGACGACCGGCTCGCGCCGCGCGATGCGTCGGCGCTCCTGCCACGGGTAGTCGGCGAGCCGCCGGAAGGTGCCGGCGCCGCGTGTGACCACTGCGCCGGCGTGGACGGCGCCGCTGTTGAGCGGGCAGAGCTCGACCTCGCCGCCGTGGGCGGCGAGCAACCTCGCCGTGTCGATGACGAGCAGGTCGTGCTGGCGCCCGCGGTAGGCGGCGTGCAGCTTGTCGAGCCGCTCCTCGGTGAGCCAGAAGAAGACGCGGCTGTTGAGCGTCCGGTACCACTCGTCCTCGCCCATCCCGACGAGCGTGCGCCGCAGCACGGTCTCGTTGATCGGCTTGTTATCCCGGATCCACGCCGTCCCGTGCTCGGGGTGGGCTATCTGGACCGACTGCGGTCGCTTGCGGGCGAGCAGCTCGTCGCGCTGCGGCTGCCTGACGCCGTAGAGGTCGCACAGCGCCTGCGTCGACAGCAGGCCGTACTGCTGGATCGACGGCCACGAGTTCGCTCGGCCATGTGGAAGAGGCGGGGCCAGCGGTCGGCGATCTCATCGGCGAGCACGGACACACCGCTCCTGGAGCTCGGAGAGCACGGCCCGCTCCCGTGCGTTGACGGCTCCGTCGATCTCGGCCACCTGGGTCGCCGCATCGACGATGTCCTGCAGATTCCCGGGCTCGGCTTCGACGCGCGCCCACACCTCGGCGGCATCGACGTCGACGAGACGCGCGAGCGCCTCGTCCACTACTTGGTGCCTGGCCTCGACAATCTGCACCAGGTGCCGCATGAGCAGGGCCTCGTCGTCCGAGATCTTGCTGTCCGCCTTGACGACGAGCCACGCGATCCACAGCAGGAGCTGCGGGTGCCGGCTCTTCTCGGTCAAGCGCTCGGCGACCTCGATGACCCGCGCCTCGTTGCGGAAGACGCCTTGGGCGTGCCGTCCGGCGACGAGCGTCGTGTAGCGGTTAAGCACCGCCGCGAGAGGGACGCCGACGAGCGGAATGCCGATCTTGATGGCGTTCCGCTGGAGGAGGTACTTGCCGACGACAGGGAGCCCCTTGGCGGCTTGCAGGGTGGTCCCCGAGTAGAAGCGCTTGATGAGGGGCCGCACGACGGCAGGGACCGCCTTCGCCGCGCCGTCGCTGATCGCTCCACCGCCCTTGATGGTGAAGGCCACCCGGATGAGCTTCCACATGTCCTCGGGGTCGGACGTGTCGATCGGGACGCGGTAGAGGACCGCGACGTCGTGCGCCAGCCGGAGCTGCAGCTGGGTGGTGAACGTGACGTCGACCAACATGGTCGTGACGGCGGCCGGGACCGTCAGCGGCGAGGCCCCTCCCAGACTCCCGATGGTCGCGACGACCGCTGCCGAGTACGCCCCGGCAGAGAGTCCGCCCTCGAGCGCGGCGTACCGGGCCGCCATCTTGATCCGCTGGTCGACGACGGCGTCTGCAGGGACGCCCTTGTACCGCTCCTGGAAGTACTCCCAGTCGACCTTGTCGGTGTAGGAGCCCAGAGCCTGCGCGACGAGCTTGGTGAACCAGCCGCCGGACTTGATGTCGTCCGTGTCGAGGTTGGTGACGAACTGCCGGAGTCGGTCGCGCTCGCGCTCGACCTGCTCCCGGGCGAGCTCGTCATCGTCGACGTCGGACTCGAGCAGGTCCTCGGCGATGGGCGCCGCCGTCGGGCCGCCGTCGGTCGGTGAGCCCGGGCCCCCTGCAGTTGACGGGGGGCTGGTCGGGTTCCGACCAGTCGTCGTGGCGTCGTCGGCTGCTGTCGAACCTGACGGCATCTGCATCGCGTCCCCCCGGAGCACGGATCGACGGACGTCGCCCGCCTCTGCCCGGGACCTTACGGTCTGGTCAGTTCGGTGACGGCGCGTTGTCGCCAGTCGATGCGCACGTAGCTCGAGTGGCTGCTGGACGGCCTCGCCCCTTTAAGCGCGTCGACGCCTGGATCGCGCGTTGGCGGTGACGGGCGGCTACCGCTGCGGCCGCGCACCTCTCGACGACCTCAGCGCCTGCAGCCTCATCGCGGCGTGCACGTCGAGGCTCCGCGGGGGGACGTCCCAGCCCGTCCCGAGGAGGTCCCCGAGACGCTCGGCCCGCTGCCGCACCGTGTTGACGTGCACGAACAGCCGGGCCGCCGCGGCGGCCCGCGAGCCCTCCTCGAGGACGGCGGTGGCGGTCTCGACCAGCTGCGTTCCGTGCGCGGCGTCGTAGGCGAGCGCCGGCCCCAGCTCCTGCTCCACGAGCGCGTCCACCACCTGCTCGTTGTGGCCCCCGAGCAGGAGCCCGGCGATCCCCAGGCGTGCGCGGTCGACATGGCCTCGGCGCCAGCCCAGCACCTGGGCGGCGCGGGCGGCCTGCGCGGCTTCGGCGTGCGCGCGAGCCAGGGGCCCGGCGCCGCGTCCTTCAGCGGTGGCGCTGCCCACGAGGCCGCAGACGCCGGCTGCCTCCAGCGCCCCCGCGGCGCGCTCGCCCAGCGCGTCTGCGGGGGCTCGGTGGTGGGCGGCCTCCAGCAGGCACACGTGGCCGGCGTGGACGGTGACGAGCCCGCCGCCGGCGACCAGCGGTCGTAGGGCGGCCACGCTGCGCAGGCGCTCGGCGGCCGGCACGAGGACCACGAGCGAGGACGCCGGCGCGCGCAGGTCGACCCCGTGGGTGAGCGCCCGGGCCTCGGCCACCTCGCGGCGGGCCGCTCGGTCACCGGAGGGTCCGCCGTCGAGCGAGTCGTCCAGCAGGTCGTCGAGCAGGGTCGAGGCGGAGCGGTCCGCGGCCTCGGCCAGCTCGTGCTCGACCTGCAGCGCCAGTCCGACGGCCAGGGCGCCGCGCGCGAGCACGGCGTCCGCCCGTGCGCCGGTCGCCGGGGTGACCAGACAGCCCCGTCCTCCCTCGACGGCGTGCTCGCTGCCGACGTGCCGCTCGCTCTCCTGCTGCGGTGCCGCGCCCGACTCCGACCGCACCGCGCCCTCGGCGTCCAGCAGCGCCACCGGGACAGCCAGCTCGGCGGCCAGCTCCTCGAGGACGGCGCGGCAGCCTCCTCCGTCCTCGATCGCGGCCAGCAGGCGAGCATCCAGGGCCAGCAGCGCTGCGGCGTCGGCGGCCTCCCGCGCCCCGCGGGCAGCCGCGTCGCAGAACTCGTGGGCGGCGGTGCGCAGGTCGGCGATCTCGCCGGCGCGCCGCGTCTGCTCCAGGGCGACGGCAGCCTGCAGGGCCAGCAGCCGCAGCGCCGCCACGCCGGCGGGCGGCATGACCACCGGTGCGCGGTGCGCCACGAGGAGCGCCCCCACCAGGTGCCCGTCGACGCGCAGCGGCTCCCCGCTGATGGCGCGCACCCCCTCGTCGGCCACGACGGCGTCGATGTCGGTGAGGTGGTTGAGGTCGGCGTCGGCGAGGTAGTCGTCGGTGTGCACCGACGTGCCGCCGGCGGCCACCGCCCCGAGGATGCCGGTGCCCAGCGGCATCCGGATCTCGGCGTAGGCGCGGGTGCGCACGCCGTCGGTGACGTGGATCCAGGTCTCGCCCGCCTCGAGGTCGTTGAGGGACAGGTAGGCCATGTCCGCGCCGAGCAGGGCGCGGGTGCGGCGCACGAGGGCCTGCAGGATCAGGCCGCGGTCGCGCACGCTGGCGAGGTCGGTCGCCGAGTCGTGGACGGCGCGCAGCAGCGCCTCCGACGTCGGCACCCCGAAGCTGCCGGGCGGCGTCGTGGCGTCGTCCAGCACTCCTCCACCTCCGCCGGCGGGGTGTGCGCCGCCCACACCCGGGGCACCGCAGTGTGTCAGCGATCTCCATGGCCACGGCTGCTTCGTCGCCCGAAGGTGGGCGGGCGCCGCACCGCCGCGGCGTGCTCCGCGACGACGCGAGAGAAGAGGTCCGACGTGACCGGCAACGCCCCCGACATCAAGCTCCACGTGCTGTCCACCGGTGTGATGGAGACCGACCTGACCTGGCTGCTGCTCAAGGGCGGGCGCACCATCCGGGACCGCCACCACAAGGACGACCCCGTGGTCTGGGGCGACTGCCCCACCCACGCGGTGCTCATCGAGCACCCCGAGGGCCGGGTGCTGTGGGACACCGGGGTGCCGCGCGACTGGGAGCAGCGGTGGGCGCCCACGGGCTTCCACGACTTCTTCCCCGTCAAGGAGCCCGTGGACGGCCCCGGCTACCTCGACACCTCGCTGGCGTCGCTCGAGCTCGCCCCCGAGGACATCGACATCCTCGTGCTCAGCCACCTGCACTTCGACCACGCGGCCAACGCCCGCGACTTCGCCGGCGGCAAGACCCGGATCGTCGTCAACGACAAGGAGCTCGAGGGCGCCCGGAAGATCGACGGGTACAGCGCGGGCGCGCACATCGTCGGCGACTACGACGGCCTGCCCTTCGAGACCGTCAGCGGCGACGTCGACATCCTCCCCGGCATCTCCGTGATCGAGACCCCCGGCCACACCTGGGGGACGATGTCGCTGAAGGTCGACCTGCCCGAGGAGGGCACGAAGATCTTCACCTCCGACGCGGTCTACCTCAGCGACTCCTGGGGACCGCCCGCGGTCGGCGCCGCCATCGTCTGGGACAACCTGCAGTGGCTGGAGAGCGTCGAGAAGCTGCGCGACATCGCCGAGAAGACGGGCGCCGACGTCATCTTCGGCCACGACGCCGAGCAGGCGAAGACGCTCCGGTACGCCCCCGACGGGATGTACCGCTGATGGTGCTGCACGACTTCCTCTGCGGCACCGGCCACCGCTTCGAGGCCGGTGTTGCCTCCATGACCGCGCCGGACCCGGCGTGCCCCGCCTGCGGGTCGGCGGCGCGCCGCCGCCCGAGCCGGCTCAACATGGGCGGCCGGGCGTCCACCGGGGTGGCGCGCGAGCAGATGCCGCGCAGCTGGGAGGGCGTCGGGCGCGGCGACCGCGAGACGGTCGCGCACTGGCGCAAGCTCGCCGGCGACCGGGACCGCCTGGAGGAGAAGCACCCCGAGCTCGCGGGGGACCGGCGGCCGGTGCTGGCCCACGAGGGGGTCTTCGCGAGCCGGCCGCTGCGCGCCGGAGACGACCCCGCTGCGGTCGTCGCGTCGGTGAAGGCCGCCGAGGCCGCGTCGGCGTCGCCCGAGCGGGCGGCGTCGTGAAGATCCGCGGCGCGGTCCTCGGGCGCATCGGCGACGAGCGCCCCTACGCCACCTCGCGGCCGATCTCCGTCGTCGAGCTGGAGCTGGACGAGCCGGGGCCCACCGAGGTGCTCGTCCGGATCGAGGCGGCGGGCGTCTGCCACTCCGACCTGTCCGTCGTCGACGGCAACCGGGTGCGGCCGGTGCCGATGCTGCTCGGCCACGAGGCGGCGGGACGGGTGGAGCGCGTCGGCGCCGAGGTCGACGACCTCGCCGTCGGCCAGCGGGTCGTCATGGCCTTCCTGCCGCGTTGCGGGGAGTGCGCCGGCTGCCGGACCGACGGCCGCCTGCCCTGCACGCGGGGGTCGGCGTCCAACAACGCGGGCGAGCTGCTCGGCGGCGGACGCCGGCTGCACGCCGTCACCCCGCTCGGCGACGGCGATGACGCCGTCGGGGCCGGCGACGACGTCCACCACCACCTCGGCGTCTCCGGGTTCGCGACGCACGCCGTCGTCGACCGCCGCTCGCTGGTGCCCGTCGACGACGACGTCCCGCCGGAGGTCGCCGCCGTGCTCGGGTGCGCGGTGCTGACCGGCGGCGGGGCGGTGCTCAACGCCGGCAAGCCGGCGGACGGGGACACCGTCGTGGTCGTGGGGCTGGGCGGCGTGGGGATGGCGGCCCTCCTGACCGCCGTCTCCCTCGGCAAGGGGCCGGTCATCGGGGTGGACGCCGTCCCGGAGAAGCTGGCGCGCGCGCTCGAGCTCGGGGCCTCCCAGGCCTTCTCGCCGGCCGACGCGCTCGAGGCCGGGCTCAAGGCGCCGGTCGTCGTCGAGGCGGCCGGCAACGTGCGCGCCTTCGAGACGGCGGTCGCGCTGACCGGCGTCGGGGGCGTGACCGTGACGGTGGGCCTGCCGGCGCCGACCGCCGAGGCGACGATCCGACCGCTGGGCATCACCGCCGAGGCGCGCACGATCGTCGGCAGCTACCTCGGGTCGGCCGTCCCCGCGCGGGACATCCCGACGTACGCGCAGATGTGGCGCGAGGGGCGCCTTCCGGTCGAGGCGCTGATCTCGTCGCGGACGCGCCTGGAGGACATCAACCAGGCGATGGACGCCCTCGCCGACGGGCAGGCCATCCGGCAGGTGATCATCTTCGACGCGGACGGCAGCGAGCCGTCCGACCAGGCAGACGGGACGGACCATGACCACAGGTGAGACGGCGAGGGCCGAGCCGGTCCGGCCGGAACAGGCGACCCGGGAGGCCAGCCTGGTCGCGAGCGTGCCCACCGACCTCCTCATCGGTGGCCGGTGGGTGCCGGCATCCGCGGGAGAGCGCTTCGCCGTCGAGGACCCGGCCACGGGCGCCGTCCTCACCACCGTGGCCGACGCGAGCGTCGAGGACGGCGCCGCCGCGCTCGACGCGGCGGTCGCGGCCCAGGGGGCCTGGGGGAGGACGGCCCCTCGGGAGCGGGCCGAGCTGCTGCGGGCGGCGTTCGACGCCGTCGTCGCGCGCACCGAGGACCTCGCGCTGCTGATGACCCTGGAGATGGGCAAGCCGCTCGCCGAGGCGCGCGGGGAGGTGGCCTACGGGGCGGAGTTCCTGCGCTGGAGCTCCGAGCAGGCCGCCCACGTCGCCGGCCGCTACCTGCCGGCCCCGGACGGCAAGCAGCGCCTGCTCGTGGTGAAGAAGCCCGTCGGCCCGTGCCTGCTCATCACGCCCTGGAACTTCCCGCTGGCCATGGCCACCCGCAAGATCGCCCCGGCACTGGCGGCCGGGTGCACCGTGGTGCTCAAGCCTGCGGCGGAGACGCCGCTGACGGCCCTGCTCTTCGCCCAGATCCTGCTCGAGGCCGGCGTGCCCGAGGGGGTGGTCAACGTGGTGCCCTGCACCCGCGCGAGCGAGGTGACCGCCCCGCTCATCGCCGACCCCCGGCTGCGCAAGCTCTCCTTCACCGGCTCCACGCCGGTGGGCAAGCAGCTGCTCAAGCAGGCCGCGGACGGCGTGCTGCGCACCTCGATGGAGCTGGGCGGCAACGCGCCGTTCCTGGTCTTCGAGGACGCCGACCTCGACGCCGCCGTCGAGGGCGCCCTGCTGGCCAAGCTGCGCAACAGCGGCGAGGCGTGCACCTCGGCCAACCGCTTCTACGTGCACTCCTCGGTCGCGCAGGCGTTCACCGCGAGGCTGGCCGAGCGCGTGGGGGCCGTGACGGTCTCCCGCGGCACCGAGGACGGCGCGCAGGTCGGGCCGGTCATCAACGAGAAGGGCCGGACGAAGGTCGCCGACCTGGTCGACGACGCCGTGGCCCGCGGCGCCCGGGTCCTCACCGGGGGATCTCGGGTCGAGGGCCCGGGGTACTTCTTCGCCCCGACCGTGCTGGCCGACGTGCCCCTCGGCGCGCGTCTGCTCCAGGAGGAGATCTTCGGTCCCGTGGCACCGGTGGTCACCTTCGAGACCGAGGACGAGGCCGTGGCGCTGGCCAACGACACGCAGTTCGGGCTCGTGGCCTACGCCTACACGACCTCGACCCCGCGGGCGCTGCGCCTCACTGAGCGCCTGGAGACCGGGATGCTCGGGATCAACGCCGGCGTCATCTCGAACCCCGCGGCGCCCTTCGGTGGCGTCAAGCAGTCCGGGCTGGGCCGCGAGGGCGGTGAGGAGGGCATCGAGGAGTACCTCGAGACGCTGTACGCGGGCATCGCCGATCCCTGGGGCTGACCGCTCGCTGACGGGAGCGACGCCGCGGTGGCGCACGGCGGCGGCCGACCCCGCGGCTGAGCTCTGCGACGCGCAGGGCCTGCCGCGGTGGTCGTCGACACCTCCGCGGTCGTCGCCGTCCTGCGGGACGAGCCGGAGTCGGAGCGGTACCTGCAGGCGCTGGTCGACGCCGCGGTGGTCCCGGTGCCCGCTGCCCTTCCCGACGTCGCGGTACGCCTGGCGCGCGGCCGCGGAGTGCTGGGCGGTGAAGGGCTCGACGACGGCACCGGCGGCCGGTCGGCGCTCGCCGGCCCCTCCTCCGTGACGACGGGCGGTCGCTCGCGCCTGTGGCGCGGGCGCATCACGGCGTCACGTGGTCTGGGCGGCCCGACCCTCCGGGTCGTCGACGCCGCGCTCGGCGAGCACGCGCGTCGCGTGCGCCTTGTGGCGCCGCAGCGCCCAGTACGCCGTGACGAAGTAGACGACCGTGCCCACGGCGGCGACCCACCAGAAGGCCGTGCGGTTGGCCTCGTACGCGGCGGTGTCGGGGCTGGCGAAGAGCACGACGAGCCCCATGACGAAGATGACGGCCAGGTCCACCAGCCACACGACGCGCAGCACGCGGGTCAGCGGGCGCCGGTCGGTCGTGTCGACGTCGGTGGGCGACTCCTCGGCCTGCTCGGCGTGGAGCACCTCCACCCGCTCGGCGAAGAGGGCGTCGGCCGCCTCGCCGTCGGGGTAGCGCTGCGCCGCGCCCATCTTCTTGGCGAGCAGGACGTACAGCCCCATGCTGATCAGGAACGCGGGCACGAAGGCGAAGTACACGGGCATGAGGCCGGTCGCGACCGCCGTCGCCGCCAGCGCCAGGGTGACGCCCCACGCCAGCAGCGCGGCCTTGTTGTTCACGCCCTTGTAGCGGGCCCAGAACGGCGTCATCCCGAAGCGCTTGAGGAGGAAGTGCTCGGCGAAGAGGATGCCGCCGACCGGGACGATCGTGATGCCCGCGTACGTCACCAGGTTGAGGTAGCCGCGGTAGACGAAGGGGAAGACGCTCGCCACCAGGACGATCACGCCGATGGCCAGGGTCATCTTCTTGCGGGAGAAGCGGGGGAAGGCGCCCTGCCCGGCGAGGCCCGCCCGGTAGAGGTTCGCGTTCGCCGTCGTCCAGCCGCCGACGACGACGACCGCGAGACCGGCGTAGCCGAGCGCCTGGAAGGCGACCTGGCCGGGCTCGATGACGGTGATGCTGGTGCCGACGATCGCCGCGGCGGCCGCGCCCATGAAGCCGGCGGCGACCCAGGCCATGTAGTGGCCGAGGAACATGCCGGTCGCCGAGGTGTAGCCGTACGAGCTCTTCTTGGCGTAGCGCAGGAGCGACATGTCGACGAGGCCGGTGTGCGCGAAGGAGTTCGCCGCCCAGCTGTAGCCGATGATCCCGAGCAGGCTGATGCCTGCGGTGCCCTCGGGGGTCTGGCCGGTGAAGATCGAGCTCTCGCCGAGGGCGATGAAGTCGCCCCAGCTGCCGAGGACGGTCGAGCCGGTCACGTCCTGGGAGACGGCGGGGATGAGCGCCATGCCGCCCGTCGCGAACATGACGATCAGCCAGGGTCCGCAGGTGCTCGCGAACTCGGCGAGGGCGTTGAAGCCGAAGGCCGCGACGACAACCGCGACCGACCCGAGGACCACGGCGAGCACGATGAAGCTCAGGCTCGTCGGGTACGCCTCCTGCTGCGCCGGGAAGTCCAGGACGATGTTGAAGGCGGTGGCCGACACGGTGATCATCGCCGCCGAGATGATGGCGAAGACCAGCGCGTTGACGCCGTTGAAGAGCTTGGTCGTCAGGCCGCCGGCGACCCGGTCCAGGTAGGTGTAGACGCTCATCCGCGTCTGCACCGCGATCGGCGCCGTGAGGAATCGGAAGCTCAGGACCGCGAGCAGGTTGCCGATCGCCAGGCCGATGAGGACGTCGGTGAAGCTGGCGCCGAGGATGACGAACGTCGCCCCGAAGACGAACTCCGTCCCCGCGATGTTCTCCGCGGAGTAGAGGCCGGCGAAGTGCCCGGGGCCGTGCAGCTCGTGCTTCCCGGCCGGGAGCTGCTCGGCGTCCATGCCGCGCAGCCGCCGGTCGAGCTCGGTCGTCGTCTCGGTCATCGAGGGTCCTGCCCGCCGTCGGTCCTGGTCGCCGGGTGCTCGACGAAGCGGACGCACCGACGCGTCCCCCGGGCAACGACAGTCGTCCGCCGAAGTGGACCTGTCAACAGCAGTCGTCGGCGTGGCGCCCGGCGTCGTCCCCGACGTCGTGCGTCGGCACCGCCACCTCGCTACCCGGCACGGGTGGACCGTGTCCCCGCCGCGCCCACAGGCCGCCCGCAGCGGTGGGCGTCCACAGGTCCCGGCGGGAGCCGGTTCCGCCGCAGCGTCCGTCCCTAGCGTCTCGCCACCGGGACGACGAGCGGGTGGAGAGGGGCCAGGAGCGTGTGCGTGATCTGCGACGGCAGGACCCACGAGGAGGTCAGGGCGCAGCACCTGGCGCAGATCGAGGAGCACGGGTGGTCGCACCAGATGGTCGAGGGCGACATCACCGGGCCGCCCTTCGCGTACACGCTGGGCCTCACGCGCCAGGAGGGGCATCCGGAAGTGGTCGTCAGCGGTCTCCCGCCGGACGTGGCCTGCGGGGTGCTGCACGCGGTAGTCGAGCACGTGCAGGCCGGTCACCGGCTGACCGCCGGCACGGAGGTCGACCTCGGCCACGCCGTCGTGTGGCGAGTCGTGCGCGTACGGCACCCGCAGCGGCTCGTCGTCGCGCAGGAGATCTACGCCACGCCCGGCCACGCCGGGCTCGTGCCCGCCCTGCAGGTCGTCTGGCCCGACGACGTCGGCCGCTGGCCCTGGGAGGTGCCGTGGCGCGAGGCGCGGCGGGTGCAGGAGGTCTTCGGCACGCCCCGATGGCGGACGTGGAGACGGCGCCCGCTGGGCACGGCGTGCGTAGCCTCGGGCCATGACGCTGCCGGTGGTCCGGCGTGACCTCGCGCCCGAGCGGCCGATGGGCTGGGACGAGTACGTCTGCCTGGGAGACGACGTCCACGGCGAGTACATCGACGGCTGCTTGGTCGGGACGCCCCCCAGCCGCCAGCACCAGAACGCCGCACGGCGGCTGGCCAGGCTGCTCGAGCAGCACCTGCTCACCGGGCACGACGTCGTCACGGCGTGGGGGTGGAAGCCGGGAGCCGACGAGTACGGCCCGGACGTCATGGTCCACCCCCGCACCGACGAGCAGGTCCGCTTCACGGGCACGCCGCTGCTGTGCGTCGAGGTGCTCTCGACGAACCGCGGTGACGACCTGGTCCGCAAGGCCTCGAAGTACGCCAGGGCGGGCCTGCCGCAGTACTGGGTCCTCGACCCGCTCGAGCCGAGCCTGCGGATGTACGCGCTCGAGGACGGCGCGTACCGGCAGGTGGGCGTCGTCACGGGTCGTGGCGACACTCCCGGGTGGCCCGGCCTCGTCGTCGACCTGGACGTGCTGCTGGGGGACTGACGCACGGTCGCGCCAGGGGCCGTCCGACGCGGCGGGCTCGTCAGTCGCGCGGCTTGGTGAGCGCTCCCTGCATCGCCGCGTTCGCCGTCTCGGGCAGCACGGCCGCCGAAGCCGCCTGGGACTTGGCCGCCATCGACGCGGTCACCTCGTCCTTGCCGTCGAAGAGCGCGTCGAGGCCGGCCGCGGCGACCTTCGCCGGGTCGTCCTTCGGGCCCTTCCCCGCCCCCGTGCCCTCCATGCCGGCGCGCTCGAAGAACTCCGTGTCGGTCGGGCCGGGCATGAGGGCGGTGACCGTCACGCCCGTGCCCTTCAGCTCGTGGCGGATGGCCTCGGCGAAGGACAGGTCGAACGCCTTGGACGCCGCGTACGTGGCGTACCAGGGGCCGGGCTGCGTCGCCGCGCTGGAGGAGGTGATCAGCACGCGGCCCTCGCCGCGCGCGACCATCGCCGGCAGCAGGGCCTTCGCCAGGCGCACCACGGCCGTGATGTTGAGGTCGATGAGGGCGACGTCCCCCTCGATCGGCGTCTCGAGGAAGGGGCCGCCGTTCGCGACTCCGGCGTTGAGGGCCAGGACATCCACCGGACGACCGGTCGCCGCCACCGCGGCGACGAGGGCCCCGACGCCGGTGGCGGTGGTGAGGTCGGCGTGGAAGGACTCGACGACCACCGGGGCTGCGCCCTGCTCGGCGCGCAGCTGGTCCCGCGCGGCGTCGAGCTCGGCGTCCTCGGCGCACACCAGCACGTCGTGCCCGCGCTGGAGCAGCTGGCGGGCGAGCTCGAGGCCGATGCCGCTCGAGCCCCCGGTCACGACGGCGAAGGGGCGGCTGCTGGGCGTCTGCTCGGTCATCGACTGCTCCCGGTGTGCTCGCGTGTGCGCGTGGTCGCGCTGGCCTGGTCCTGACCGGTCTCGGTGGTCGAGGCTAGGTCGCGCCTCCCGGGACGGCACCCTGGCCGGGCTGACCTCCCCTGCGTGCGATGCCGGCCGTGTCGGCGCCTGCGCTGCGACGGGCTGACCTCGCCCGACCCGAGCGGGGGACGAGAACGTCTGGGGGCGGGAAGCGCGTGCCCACGGACGTCCAGCGGGTCGACGCCGCCCTCCGGCTGACTATCCGCTGTGGCCGCCGATCACCGCTCGTCTCGCCGGGCGAGCTGCTCGCAGGCAGGCTGCGCGTGCCGCTCCGATGACGGGCCGCGCAGGAGGGCCGCCCGACGCGCGGCTGCTGCGGCGTGGCGATGGACCTCGCCGAGGGGTCCGGACGACCTGCTCCTGACGACCGGGTGGCTGACCACCGCGCCACCGCGCCACCGCGCCACCGCACCATCACACCCAGTGCCGCTGCACGGCCCATCCCTCCGTCAGGTCCTGGACGGCGACTCGGACCGATCATCCAGTCGCCCGGCGCGGCCGCTGCCCTCTCGGGAGAGACCGCGCATGAGCTCGCTCCAGACCAGCCTGCGCACCGCCACCACCCGTCTCGCGGAGGCCGGCGCCGAGCCGACCTGCCGCAACACGACCTGACGCGCACACCGCCGCCTCGCCCTCTCGGCCCAGCCCGGCCACCCGCTCGCCGTACCCGGCGTGACCTGGCCGCAGCAGCCGTGATCAACCCCACCGGTCTCCACCCGATGGGCTGGGCATGGACACCGCCGTGATGCACCCCACCTACCTGCCCTTCAGCGAGGAGCAGGTGCTCGCCCGCTTCGCCGCGGTCGGTGGTGCCGGCGACCCCGCCGCCCGCCTCGACCACTACCGGGAGCAGCTGGCGGCTCAGGCCGCCGCGGAGGCCCTCAGCCGCATCCCCCGCCAGCAGTCGCTCGCGGCGGACTCGCCGATCGACCGCGACGAGCGCTTCTGGACGGCGACCGCGCTGATGACCCTCTTCGCGGGGACCGACCCGCTGCAGGACCTCTGCGCCGTGCTCGCCCGCGCCTACGGCGACGTCCCGCCGTTCCCCGGCTTCGCCTCGTGGGCCGACGCGCTCGGCCCGGACCCGCAGCTCTTCCTCGAGGCGTCCCTGCCGTCGCCCGCCAGCTACCAGCACCACCTGCGCCACGAGCTGCGTCGCCACGTGCTCACCTACCAGCAGTACCAGCAGGGCCGCGACACGACGAGGCTCGAGGGCGCGACCCCGGCCGCCGCCGTCATCGTCAGCCCGACCACCGGTGCCGCCGTCGTCGTCGAGGCGAAGGTGCTCTCCGACGTCGCCACGCACGTGACCTTCGACGTGGTCCGCAACCACCTGGCCCGCGTCATCGACGCCACCCTCGACGCGAACCCCGGCCTCGCCGAGCAGGCGCTGCGCGAGCGCCGCCCGGACCGCACGTGCGTGCTGCTGCTGACGCCGGAGGTCTTCCGCGACGACCCCACCTCCCGCCTCTACGGCCACCTCCACACCGCGTACACGACGCGCCCCGAGGTGCTGGCCCGGCACCTGGCCCACCGCCCCGGCCCCGTGGCGCGCGCGGCCGCCGGCCGTCTCGGCTGGCTCACCTGGGAGGACGTCGAGCGCGTGCGCCCCGGCAGCCTGCCCTGGCGCGCGGTGCCCGGAGGGCGGTGACCCCGAGCGCGGTGACCGAGGCCGCGGTGACGGCGGGCGCTCGTCGGCCCCGGCCTCGCTGAGGTCGGCCGCTCCGACCTCAGGGCGCGGTGCGCGCCACGAGGTCGGCGAACGCCACGAGCGCGTGCTCTCCCACGACGTCCTCCGCCAGCAGCGGCAGCTCGACGAGCGGCACGTCGGGCAGCGCCCTCCGCACGGTGGCCAGGTGCTCCTCCTCCTGGGCGTGCCGCCGGGCCAGGAGGTCTCCGGCGTCGGCGGGGGAGCGCTTGTTCACCACGAGCGCGCCGACGGAGACGCCGGTGCGCGCGAGCTGCTCGTGCAGCTCGACCGTCTCCAGCACGGGCAGCCGCTCGGCGGCGAGCACGATGGCGAAGGCGGTGCGCGCCTCGTCGGTGAGCAGGTCGCGCAGGTGCGCGAAGCGGGTGCGCCGGCGCAGCAGCACGCGGCGGATCTCGCTGTCGCGCTCGGCTCGCTGCTCGCGCCGGCCGCCCCCGCCGATCACGCTCGCGGCGGCGCCGTCGTCGTCGAGACCCCGGAGCGCGGCGCCGAAGCGGTCCGAGCGGCCCTGGCGGCGCAGCAGCCCCTCGGTCCAGGCGGACATCGTCTCGGGCAGGGACATGAGCCGGCTCGTGTGGCCCGACGGCGCGGTGTCGAGCACGACGAGGTCGTGCGCGGCGTCCTCGAGCACCTCGGCGAGGCGCTCGAGCACCGCCGCCTCGTGCGTGCCGGGGGCGTCGCGGGCGAGCGCGAGGTGCTTGTCCACCTCGCCGGACAGGTGCTCGGGCATGAGCCGGCGCATCGTGCGGCCCACCGCCCGCAGGTGCTCGTCGGTCGTGCGGCGCGGGTCGATCTCCAGCCCGTCGAGCCCGTCGGCCAGCCGCACGACGCCGTCCCCGACCGGGCGCTGCCACAGGTGGCCCAGGTTGTGGGCGGGGTCGGTGGAGACCACGAGCACGCGCCGGCCCGCGCGCGCCTGGGCGAGCGCCACGGCGGAGGCGACCGTCGTCTTGCCGACCCCGCCCTTGCCCC
Organism: uncultured Pseudokineococcus sp.; assembly: GCF_947495735.1. GTDB lineage: Bacteria > Actinomycetota > Actinomycetes > Actinomycetales > Quadrisphaeraceae > Pseudokineococcus. Next base: position 94,034 of record NZ_CANMAA010000010.1, on the reverse strand, counting down.
CGACGACGAGCACCTGCCGCGACGCGGCCAGCTCGATCAGCACGGTGCCCCCTGGACCCTCACGGCGACCCCGGGACGACCGGGCTCAGCAGCACGAGATCGAGTCCAGCGGCGAGCGCTCCATGTCCATGCGCCGGTGCCAGTCGTGGAAGCGGTCGTACATCACCGGCAGGAGCTCGACGGTGTAGTAGCTGACCGGGTTCGGCACGCCGAGGGCGTCGGCGAGGACGACCATCATGAACAGGTCGTCCTCGTCGCGCCGGGCCCGCGCGAACGTCCGGCGGTAGGGCGCCACGTAGAGCTCGCGCAGGCCCGCCGACAGCCGGGCCAGCGCGCCGGGGCGCTCGGGGAGGGGGCCGCTCACCGGTCGACGACGTCCTCCTCCACCGGCACCCGGCGGTCGTCGTCGTCGGTCTCCGGCGGGCCCGAGCGGGCCCTCGCCATCGCGATCGCGGCCTCGACCACCACCCACAGCGCGGCCACGATGATGACCGCGTCGAGGCCCAGCAGCAGCCAGCTGCCGCTGGCGTAGAAGGTCCCCAGCTGCACGACGGCCGCGAAGACCGACATCACCAGCACGAAGACCAGCGGCACGAGCACCGGCAGCACCGGGCGCCGCTTGCGCATGAGCATCACCGCGACGATCGAGAGCGTCAGCCCGGCGAGCAGCTGGTTCGTCGTGCCGAACAGCGGCCAGATGAGCATGCCGCCCGAGCCGTCGGCCCCGGCGCCGAAGGCCAGGCCCATGCCGACGACCAGCACGACGGCCGTGGCCAGGCCCTTGCCGACGCGCGCCCCGGCGAGCTGGGCGACCTCCTGCACGACGAAGCGCTGCAGGCGGACGCCGGTGTCCATCGTGGTCGCGGCGAACAGGACCGCCATCGTCGCGAGGATCGTCGCGGACAGCGACGGCGAGATGCCGAGGCCGGCGTTGACGATGCTGCTGCCGCCCTCGACGAAGGCCGTGACACCGCCCTGGCCGAACGCCGAGTAGACCGCCTCCCAGTTCGCGAGCATCTGGTAGCCGGCCGTGGTGGCGATGATCGCGCCGAGCGCGAGCAGGCCCTCGCCGACCGCGCCGAAGTAGCCGACGAAGCGGGCGTCGGTCTCCCGGTCCAGCTGCTTGGCGCTGGTGCCGGACGCCACGATGCCGTGGAAGCCGGAGATGGCGCCGCAGGCGATGGTGACGAACAGCAGCGGCACGAGGCTCGGCGTGCCCTCGGGGACGGCGGTGTTCACGGCGGGCGCGACGATCGTCGGCGAGGACAGGAGCACCGCGCCGTAGAGGATGCCGAGGCCGATGAACAGCTGCAGGCCGTTGATGTAGTCGCGCGGCTGCAGCAGCATCCACACCGGCAGCAGCGAGGCGACGCCGGCGTAGAGGAAGAGCACCAGCACCCAGAAGGCCGCGGCCGAGAGCCCGAGGATCGTCTCGGGGAGGACGACCGGCACCTGGTCGCCCACGAGGATGAGCGCGTACAGCGCCACCACGCCGACGACGGAGACGACCGCCAGGTTCATCTTCGCGCGGTAGATCAGCTGGCCGATGACCAGGGCGACGGCGATGGCGCCCCACACCGGGATGACCGAGGTGGGCGTGCTCACCAGCAGCCCGGAGATCACGACGGCGAAGGCCGCGTTGACCATGAGCAGCAGCAGGAAGATGACGACGAGGAAGAGGTTGCGCCCCCGGGCGCCGACGTAGCGGCCCGAGAGCGTCCCGATGGACTGGCCCTTGTTGCGGACCGAGGCCCACAGCGCCCCGAGGTCGTGCATCCCGGCGAAGAAGATCGTGCCGATCGTCACCCACAGGAACGCCGGCAGCCATCCCCAGATCACGGCGATGGCGGGCCCGACGATCGGTGCGGCGCCGGCCACCGAGGTGAAGTGGTGGCCCCACAGGACGTACTTGTTCGTCGGCACGTAGTCGACGCCGTCGGCGAGCTCGTGCGCCGGCGTGGGGATGCGGTCGTCCAGCCGGTAGATGCGGCTCGCCAGGTGCTTGGAGTAGAGGGCGTAGCCCGCGAGCACCATGACGATGCCGATGGCGGCGAGGAGCACTGAGTTCACGACTCTCCGATCTCGGGCGTCGTCGTCGACGACCGGTCCCCGCGGCGTGGGCGCCGGGCACGGTGGTGCGGGCACGGTAGCCCCGCGAGAGCCCCGGTCAGCGGTGTCGCTCCGTCCCGATCTGGTCACGACAGGCGCCATGGCGCCCGGGCGGTCAGGACGTCGGCCGCGCCTTGCCGGTCTCGGCGGTGCGCAGCCGGCGCGTGCAGTAGGCCTCGACGTCGGCGGTGGCCTTGGCGACGCGCTCGAGGCTGAAGACGGGCGGCTGGAGACCGCGGTCCAGGTGCTGGTGCAGGGAGGGCGGCACCTGCACCGAGGAGTCGGCGCGGCGGGCGACGAGGTAGGCCACGGACTCGGCCTCCCACTCCTCGACGTCGTGCGCGACGCGGCTGCGGTCGGGCCACCACAGCGGGTCCGGCGTCCCGAGGTGGCCGCACAGGACGTGCGCGACCTCGTGCACCAGCGCGACCAGGCGCGCCCGGGGGTCGAGGCCCTCGCGGAGGACGACGTCGTAGCGCAGGGGCACCTGCTCGGTGATCGTCTGCTGCCGGCCGCCGCGGGCGCGGCGCTCGCGGCGCAGGCTGCGGCCGGAGGCCGCGCGCGCCGAGCCCGCCTGCTGGGAGCCGAGCCGTCCGGTGGAGACCCGGACGCCGAGCCCGATGAGGTTGTCCTCGAGCCGGTCCAGGCGCGCCCGCACGTCGGCGTCGCTGCCGAAGGTGACGGCGAGCGGCTCGGTGATCTCGCGCGGCAGCGGCGGTGCGCCGTCCAGCGGCTCGGTGTCGGAGACGTCGTGGACGACCACCACCGGGCCGCGCGGCTGGAGGACCAGCAGCGGCTGGGCGTCGGCGCGCACGACCCGGCCGTGGGCCTCGCGCCAGCGGGCGGCCGTGAGGACGTGGGTCGACCCCGGCCTCTGGACGTGGACCAGGACGAGGTTGTACGGCCCGTACCGGCGGGAGGTGCCGACGAACCGCAGGAGGTCCAGGTACTGCGCGGAGGTCCGGTAGCGCTGCGCGCCGCGGACCAGGTCGTCGATCGACTGGCGCGCCTGCTCGGCGCCGGACGCCTCGGGGGCGTCGTCCTCGAGGTCCGGCTCCCGCGGGCCCTCGAGGTCGAGGTCGAAGGCCCCCTGGCCGACAAGGTCCGCCGCCCCGCTGCTCACCTCCGGATGCTGGCACGACTGCGCGTCCTCGGCGCGACGTCAGGCCGCGGCGGCGCATCCGGGCGCCCCGCGCCCCGGACGTGGCTGGGGACGAGGTCGGCGGCGCACGGGCCCGGGCGGCTGTGCGTCCGACCCGGTCGGACGGCCGGGCCGGAGCGGGAAGCGGGTGGTCGACGTGCGTGCGCAAGCCGTGGGCGGGTTTCGGCTGGCTCGATGAGGAGGTCGAGGGCCGGACCTGGCCGCAGCGCACCGCGCACCGGCGGGTGAGGTCGTCCAGCGGTCCACGGGCTCCCGCGGCGCGCCAGATCACCGGGCCGCCGGTCGTCGCGGTCCTGGGCCACCGAGGCGGAGGGCGCCGTCCTCGACCGGCCGGCTGAGGGCCTGGGTCCTCAGCCCGGGCAGGCAGAGCTCGTGCGCGCGGTTGACGGCCGTCAGACGGTCGTGGGCGTCCAGCTTGCGGTACAGGTGCTCGAGGTGCTTCCGGACGGTCGCCGTGCTGATCCCGAGCCGGCGCGCCATGACGTGGGCCGTGACGCCCGAGCTCAGGAGCACCAGGACCTCGCGCTCGCGCTCCGTCAGCAGGTGCGCCAGCGGGCTGCCGGCCACGAGCGATCGACGTTCGCGGTCCTCGACGACCGTCGCCACGTGCCGGTGGAGCGCCACCAGGGCCACCTGCAGCGCCTGGGCGATGCCCAGCTCGCGGTCGGTGAAGTCACTGCCGCTGCGTGCGACGGCGCAGCTGGGTCCGCCCTGCGCGGCCCGCACCAGCGGGACGCCGAGCATGTGCGGTGTGCCCATGGGCCCCAGCACCTCGCCGTAGGTGGCGGTCGCCCGCCACGCCTGCTGCGACAGGTGGTCGCTGACGCGCGAGGGACCGGGCCTGGAGTCGGCCGCCCAGTAGCTGGTGATCGGGTTGTCGTCGAGGGTGCGTCCCGCCTGCTGAGCCGGTTCGAGGTAGCGCGGCACCGCCGGGAGCAGCACCACGACGGCGCGGTGGGCACGGACGTCGATCTCGGTGAAGGCGCACACCTCGGCGGCGAGCAGGACCTGCAGCTGCTGCGCACCCCGCCGGGCCAGCTGCTCCAGGTCGTCGCTCTCGGACAGCCACGACGAGGCCTCGAGCACCGCGCGGCGGTCGCGGTCGGACAGGCAGGCGGCAGGTCCCCAAGCCATGACGCAGAGTGACAGTCGCTCGCTGGGGAGCACAAGAGCCGGGGGAGGAACCGCGCAGACCGATGCTCGCGGAGCCTCGTCCCGACGAGGCGACCCCGGTGCGCGTACGACAGGGCGTCCGTGACGTCGTCGTCGCAGCCGTCGTGCCCGGACAGGCCGCCCGTGCACGCCTGTGTTTCGTCGTCCCGCCGTCCGAGACCGTCTCCGCAGCGCGTCGACGTGATGCGACGTCGCGAGCTCTTCTGCTGGCCGGGCTCCACGACGATTCGATCATCGTGTCCTGGGAACCTCGCGGTCACCGGCCCACAGGTCCTCTGGGCGGGCGCTCGCCGCTGGAGGGCTGCGCGTCCATGACGCCCAGACGCCGTCCAGGCCTGTCATGGCGGAGCCGTCGTACGCACATGGGCGTATGTGCGACCGGCCCACCACCTCCTAGCGTCCTTGCCCAGTCGAGATGCGTTGACCGTTTCCCGAGGAGACGAGATGCCCCAGGTGCCGGTAGGCAGCCAGATGTACGTCGGTCGGGGTGTCAACACCGACACGGGCGCCGTCTTCGGCACCGCGGTCGCGTTCGACCCACCACAGCCCGTTGATGCCGGCGTCGGCCAGCAGGTCGTCTTCACGCTCGAGTCGGTCGCCAGCAGCCGCGAGCTGACCACCAAGCTGAGCGTCGCCACGTCCGCCAGCTTCAAGTCCTCCTGGGGCGTCTCGGCGGAGTTCAACCTCACCAGCTCGGTGACGGTCAACGACTACTTCACGTACGCCCTCATGCGCTGCCGGGTCGTCAACGCTCCTCAGGTCCTGCGCAACCCCGTACTCAAGCCCGAAGCACGTGAGCTGCTCATCCAGCGCGGCTGGGAGGAGTTCGCCGCCGCGTACGGGTGGGAGTACGTCGAGGGCTTCGTCCGAGGAGGCTCGTACTACGGACTCATCGAGGTGCAGACGAGCAGCAGGACCCAGCAGCAGGACGTCAAGGCGAAGCTGACGGGCTACTACGGGGTGTTCACCGCCTCGGCCGCTTTCGAGAGCGAGCTCAAGAGCATCGCGAGGACGAGCTCGGTGAACGTGTCGGTGACGCGCAGCGGTGGGTCCGGTGAGGTCGTGCGGTCCGACGTCGAGAGCATGTTGACGGAGGCGCAGCGCTTCCCTGAGACGGTCCTCGAGCACCCGGTGCCGGTCATGGCCCTGACGTCCGACTACCGGAGCACGGTGCCGCTGCCCCCGTTACCGGCGCCGAACTCCTTGGTCCGTCAGAACCAGCGCGACGTCCTCAACGACCTCGGACGTCACTACCTCAGGCTCCGTGACGCGAAGGCGAACCTCGAGTTCGTCCTCGCCCGTCCACTCAGCGACTTCGACGAGTACCGGTCGCTGGAGGGCGCTGACCGCGAGGCGACGCGACGCGACCTGACGAACGCTCTCCGGGACGTCGCGGTCGCCATCGACGAGGTGGTCGACCGCGGCACGAGGTGCGCCGTCGACCAGGGGCACTGCCAGGTGTTCTCCCCCGTCGTCGCCATGCCGGAGCTCCCGACCATCCAAGGAGAACTCGTGAACCTCAGGCAGCTGGAGGAGAAGGTGGCGTCCATGGAGGGGGCCCTGCGCGAGCAGGGCTTGCTCGGTGGCGCGCCGACAGTGCTGGACGGGCCACTGTCTGTCAGCGGTGACATCACCGCCGGTGCGGGCGCCGACGCGCGGCTCGTCAGCAGGCACGTCGCCGGCAAGGCGGCGGGCGCTGATGCCTCAGGCCCCCTCCACCTCAACTGGGACGGCGGGGACCCGGTGCACGTGGGAGGCGGCCAGCCGGCCGAGCTCGCCGTCCACGGTGACGTGAGGATGGACGCTGGCCGCTCCCTGACCTCGCCCGGCCGCCTGCACATCACCGGTGACGAGCACCTCTACCTCCTCAACCGGTCCGGCGTGAGCGTCAGCGCCGCCTGGGGCGGCAACGGAGAGCTCACTGTCGACGGACGGCTGGGGACCGCCGGGCGACACCCCACCCAGGGCATGCCCTCGGGGATCCACGGTGGGGTCCACACCTTCGACGTCGTCGCTGAGGGGGTCGTCGGCGTGGGCCCGCCGGGTGAGTTCAAGGCCTCGATGTGGTCGGACGGCGCGATCCGCGGTCGCGTCAAGCAGTTCGTGATCGACCATCCGTTGCGGCCGGCTGATGCCTCACTCGTGCACGCCGCGGTCGAGGGGCCCGAGAACGCGGTCTTCTACCGCGGCAGTGCTCGGACGGGCCCTGACGGGTGTGTCACGGTCCTCCTGCCGGACTACTTCGAGGCGCTCGTGCGGCGAGAGCGGCGCTCCGTCGTCGTCACCCCCGTCTTCACCGGGCCGGATGCCGCGGCGCCTCTCGCCGTCTCCCCGGTGGTGGACGGGCGCTTCGACGTCCGGACGGCCGACTGCTCGGCCCGTGCGCAGGGCTTCTACTGGGAGGTGCTGGCCGTCCGCGCCGACGTGGACCTCCTCGAGGTCGAACCGCCGAGGGAGCGTCCGGCCGGAGATGTCGGCGCGCCGTCCGCCCCCCCAGACCGGTGATGGCCGCACGGTGCCCACGACACGCGCGACCAAGGGGGAGCAGATGTCCTCGTCCATCCGGAAGGCGGCTTGGTGGAGCGTCGCCCCGGCCGCCGCCGCCGCGGTGCTCGGCGCTGCCGCCGTGCTTCTCTTCTCCCTGTGGATGACCGAGAGCGGCTGGTGGAGACCCGCTTCGCTGCTCCTGCTCGTCGGCGGGGCGGCCAGCCTGGTCGGGGCCTTCCTCGGGTTCCTCTTCGGCATCCCGCGGACCGTCATCGCCGCCCAGTCGGGCGCAGATGACGGCCGCGCGGTGGTGGGCATGTCCTACGCGTCGCTCGACAGGCTCTACGAGCGAGACGATGCCAGCAGGAACGGGCTCTCCGAGCGGGTCGGTCCCAACACCAACCTCGAGCAGGTCTCGGACTGGCTCACCAAGATCCTCTTGGGGGCCTCGCTCACCCAGCTCGGGCAGGCCCCCGCCTCCTTGGAGCGCCTCGCCAACGCCCTCGCGCCCGCGGTGGCGGCCTTCGCGCAGGCCGAGACCCGAGACGACGTGCGCACCTCGGTCACGGTGTTCATCGGCGCGCTGGTGGTGGCCGCCGCCATCCTGGGCTTCATCGCCGGCTGGTTGGTGGCTCGCGCATGGCTGCCGCTCCTCTTGCGCGCCGTGCGCACCTAGGACACGAGGACGAGTGGCCGGAGACCGGCCGCCAGGTCGGCCTGGCCCGCCAACCCCCGCCGGGCACGTCACGCGCCCGTCGTCGACGACGGGCGCGCCTTTCGGAGGAGCCAGTGCGTCAAGGGGCGGGGACACCCATTCTCACCGAGACGCCTTCGCCGGGAGACGTCATCTGTGCTGCAGTGCCGCCCACGTCAACTCACCGATCCGTCCGTCGACCTCCAGACCTCGCGCCGCCTGGAACGCGCGGACCGCGACCTCGGTGCGGAGCCCGAACCGCCCGTCCACCGCACCCGCGTAGAAGCCCAGCACTGCGAGATTCGTCTGGGCCTTCAGGACGCCGCCGTGGGCGTGGCCGCCGTCGAGTCCACGCGACAGCCCACTGGCTCGTCCCGAGTACGGGCCGAGCGGCACCAGATCCCCAAGCGCGGTCTCCGGCCTCGGCGGCTTGCGCAGCCGGTCTGCGACCCGGGCGACCGCTGACGCGGACCCGACGATCTCGAAGTGCATGCCGTCCGCCCGCCTGCGGTAGTCCTCCCCCCAGCGGACGACCCCGTCGAGCTGCTCCAGCATCGCCCGGATGCCCGCCACCTCCGTCGTCGACCAGGTGCCCCGACGCCCCAGCGGGTGCCGCGGCGCCGAGAGGTCGATCGCCGTGCCGGACGCGTGGTTGGAGAGCGAGCTCCCGAGCTTGATGGTGCGCTCGGCGTAGCCCCAGCACCCCGGCCACAGGAGGGGTTCGACGCTGTGGACGACCTCCGCGACGTGCACCAGGACCAGCGCCACGTCGCCCTTGCGGACCGTGATCTTCCCGCCCGGGATCGAGTACCGCCCGATCGCCGAGGGTTCCAAGGCCGGCCAGCCGTTCTGCGAGAGCGCCTTCCGACGGTCGGTGAGTACGCCGTGGCCTGAGCCGTCCCCGTCCTCCCGCTGGTCGTCCGCGTCCCGCTCGGCGTCGAGCTCGCGGACGAGGGCGTCCGTCGGCCCGGGCGGGGCGCCGTCGTCGGCCTGCGGGTCGTGGAGGAGAGGGTCGCCGTCGTCGACGACCATCGCGTCGTCGGCGTCCGTCGTGGGGTGCTCGAGCATGCTCATGGCGGCGCCTCTCTGGCAGTCGGTCGCACGGCCGCGGAGCCACGACGGCGCTTCTACGGCAGCGCCTGCCGCGCCGAAGTGCGCCTCCCGACCGTAGGCAGCGGTCAGCGCCCGCGGACATACGTCGATCCGCGTAGGCATCGGACAGCGCGTGGCGGCGGCTGGTCCCCAGCACGCCCGTCCTCGCGGTGCCGTGACCCCACCCGCCCGCCTGCCGCGGGTCCTCGCTCTCGGCGACGACGCCGGGCCCCGGGTGCCCGAGCGCGAAGACGCCCGCGCGACCGACGTCGTGGCTCTCGCCCCAGGCGCCGACGAAGTCCTCGCCCACGCCCACGCGCACGCGCGCGCCGCGGCGGCCCCGCACCTGTGGACGACCCCGGCGCGGCCCGGGCCGGCGCTCCTAGCGTCCAGTCGTGCCGGAGGGGCCGGCCACCATGCGGAGGAGGCGCTCATGGGCGGACGGGCGCGCGAGAGCTGGACCGACGTCGGCTGGGACGAGGAGGAGGTCGAGGGGCAGACCTGGCAGCAGCGGGCCGCGCACCAGAGCGCCATGAGCGTCGTCTGGCTGGGCGCCTCGTCCATCGCGGTCGGCCTGGTCGCCGGTCTCGGCTGGGTGCTCTCGCCCTGGTCGTGGGGCGTGGTGCTCGCCGTCGCGGGGCTCTCGGCGCTCCTGGGCGCGGCCTCGCTCGTGCACCTGGTGCGCCGGAGGGTGCGGCACGTCGTCGCCCTGGTCGTCGCGGCCCTCGCGGCCAGCTGGGGCGTCGGGACGCTCCTCCTCGTCGGCGAGCAGGTGGTCTACCTCCTGGCCGGGTGAGGCCGCGCGGCGACCAGGACGAGGCGACGTCGTCTGACGGCGGCCGTGCGCAGAACTGCGTATGTCCCCCGGAACCGGCGCGCCGCTTGACTGCTGGTGTCCGCCGACGCGGGACGCCCCGTCCGGCCCCGGCGGACCCGAGCGGGAGGGTCCATGGGCGACTGCGACTCGACGACGAGGGCGCCGGCCGGCGCGGGCCGAGCCACCCCGCCCGCGAGGACGCGAGGAGCCCCCGCGGGCACCGGGACGTCGTGCGCGCCGACCTCCCGTCCACCGGGGTCGTGCGCGCTCCGGGGTCCTGAGGTCCTCCTGGTCGGCGGTTGGGACGGCGCGCGGTTCGTCCACCGGCACCCGGACCTGCCCGGGCTGGCCGTCGAGAGCCCCCCGAGGGCCGCGCGGGGCGGTCTCGGACTCGCGGTGGAGTGGCCCGCTCGCCTACCCGGCCGCGTCGTCGTGGACGTCGGCGCTCTGCCGGGGGGGTGGACCCGGCTCAAGGTGGGCGGGGTGGTGGTCCCCGCCGAGGTGCGCCGCTGGGACCACCGCGGGGTCGTGCTGCGCTGGCTCGACGCGGAGGGCTCGTCCACGGCGGCGCCGCTCGCCGGCCGGGCAGGGCTCGCCGCGGCCGTCCTCGACGCCGTGGCCGGTGCGGCCTGGAGGACCTGGCTGCGCCGGCCCGCGGAGGGCGCGCGCTGAGGAGGGGGCTCGCCCCCGCCGTCAGCCGGCGCCCGGGCGGGAGGTGGCGGCTGACACCCGGGCGTTCTCGGGCGTAGCGTCCCGCGACCGACCTGCGGCGGGCGGGGGCTCGTGATGCTGACCAGCGAGGACCTGCGCGGGTGCTCGTGCGTCCGCACCTCACCGCGGCGGTCCGCGCCGCCCTCACCAGCGCGACGCCCTACGAGGTGATCCGCGTGGGTCGCGAGCCGGCGGTGCTCACCGTGACCGGTGAGGTGCTCCCCCCGCCCCGCGCCGGCCTGACGGTCCGCGAGTGGGAGGTGCTGGCCCTGCTCGCGACCGGGCTGACGAGCGCCCAGGCGGCTCGCCGGCTCGGCGTCAGCGCCCGCACCGTGGAGAAGCACATGCAGCACGTGCACGTGAAGCTCGGCGCCACCGGCCGCGTCGACGCGGTCGCGCGCGGGCGGGCGCTGAGGCAGCCGAGGTGGTGAGGGGCGTCCGGACGTCGACAGCGCTGGGCCCCTGCCGACCGCGTGCGCCTGAGGGTCGCGGGCGGAGAACGGGTGTCGAGACATCCGATGTATCATCGACGCCGCTGATGCCCGCGTCGACGAGAAGGAGCGCGCATGGTCCAGCGAGCCCTCCACACCCGCCTGCGGCCCGAGGCGCTCGAGGCCTACGACCGCCTCCACGCCGCCGTCCCGGAGGACCTGCTCGCAGCGCTCGCCGACGCCGGTGTCCGCGACTGGCGCATCTGGCGCAGCGGACGTGACGTCTTCCACCTCGTGGACGTCGAGGACTACCAGGCCATGCGCGAGCACCTGCGCGACCACCCGGCGAACGTCGCCTGGCAGGCCCTGGTGACGCCGCTGCAGTCCCTCGTCGACGACTACTCGGGCGACGACGACGGACTGCCTCCCGTCTGGAGCTTCGCCGAGCAGCAGCGGGCCGGCGGCGACGGCGCTGGGGGCGTGCGCTGAGATGGCCCTCACCGACGAGGCCATCGACAAGATCAAGCAGATGATCATCACAGGCCAGGTGCAGCCGGGGGAGCGTCTGCCTCGTGAGGCCGAGCTCGGGACGATGCTCGGGCTCTCGCGCAACTCGCTGCGCGAGGCGGTGCGGGCGCTGAGCCTCATCAACGTCCTGGACGTGCGCCAGGGCGACGGCACGTACGTCACGAGCCTGGCGCCCGGGCTGCTCTTCGAGGCCATGGCGTTCGTGGTCGACGTCCAGCACGACGCCTCGGTCGTCGACTTCCTGGAGGTGCGTCGGATCCTCGAGCCGGTGGCCACCGCCATGGCCACCCGTCGGATGTCCGACGAGGACCTCGAGGGGCTCGGCCGGCTCGTCGACGACCTGGGGGAGGCGCCCAGCGTCGAGGAGCTCGTCGAGGCCGACCGCGAGTTCCACCGGCGCATCGCTGCGGCCTCGGGCAACGACGTCCTCGCCGCCGTCATCGAGAGCCTCTCCGGCCGCACGCACCGGGCGCGGGTGTGGCGCGGGCTCACGCAGGAGTCGGCCGTCGCGAGGACGCTGGACGAGCACCGCGCCATCTGGCAGGCCATGCGCGCGCGGCAGGCCGACGTGGCCCAGGCGTGGGCGAGCGTCCACGTCGCGGGCGTCGAGCAGTGGGTGCGCCAGGTCCTCGTCGAGGGCGACTCGTCCTCGCCCGCACCCTGAGGTCCGGCGCGGGACGGCCGGGGCGCCCTCTCGGGCGCCCCGGCCGTCCCGCGCAAGGGGTCAGCGCAGCGGCAGCTCGACCACGGACGGGCCGGCGACCCGCGCCGGCGGGAGGGTGAGGTGCACCCCGCCGTCGTCCACCCGCGCGTCGAGCGGCGTCCCGTCGAGCGACCGGGCGTCCTCGGGTCGCACACGCTCGGCTGCGACGTCGAGGTGCACGGCGCCCTCCCCCTGCACCACGGCGCGCAGGGCGTCGCCGGCGTGCAGCCAGCGCACCCAGGGGTCGTCGCCGGGGCGGGCGAGGTCCGCCCCGACGCGGTCGGCCGCGTCGAGGACGCCGGGGTGGGCCTCCATCCAGTCCCCGAGCTGCTCCAGGGTCCGGCGCTGCAGCTCGGGGATGCGTCCCGCGGCGTCCGGGCCCACGTTGAGCAGGAAGTTGCCGCCACGGGAGACCACGTCGAGGAGGTGGCGGGTCGCCGCCGGCCCGTCCATGTAGTGGTCGGCGGTCTCCACCTGGTTGTAGCCGAAGGAGAAGCCGACGCCGCGGCAGTTCTCCCACATCTCGCTGCTCTCGTTGTCGCGGCCCTGCTGGTACTCGCTGGTGCGGAAGTCCCAGTGGGTCAGACCCCACCGGTCGTTGACGACGCCGTCGGGCACGGCGGCGTAGTACTCGTCCAGGACGTGGGCGAAGCTCAGCGGTCCGTCGGGCTTGCCGGCATCGGGCCACTCGATGTCGCCCCACAGGACGTCGGGCCGGTAGCGGGCGACCAGGTCGCGCACGTGCGCGTTGGCGTAGGCGGTGTACTCCTCGTCGACCGGGCGGAAGGCCGCCGAGAAGTCCTCGTCCTCGATCGGCGGGTGCGGGCTCGCATGCCAGTCCAGCCCACCGGAGTAGTAGACGCCGAAGCGCATCCCGGCGTCGCGCACCGCTCGCCCGATGTCGCCGACGAGGTCGCGACGAGGGCCACGGCGCACGGTGTTGCGATCGCCCGTGCCGGGCGCGTCCCACAGCGCGATGCCGTCGTGGTGCTTGGTCGTCGGGACGACGTAGCGCGCGCCCGCGCGGGCGAAGAGCGCCGCCCAGTCGGCGGGGTCGAACTCCTCGGCGCCCCAGCGGTCGAGGAAGTCGTCGTAGGGCGCGCCGCCCCAGACCTCGTCCTGGTGCCGGCGGGCCGGGCTGCCCTCGATGCGGATGGTGTTGAAGTACCACTCGGCGTAGGGGTTGTGCGCGAACCACGTGCGCCGCTCGATGGTGCCGAGCTCGCCGATGGGCTCGGCCCACGCCGGGACGGAGTAGGCACCCCAGTGGATGAAGACGCCGAAACGGGCCGTGCGGTACCAGTCCGGCGTCGCGCGCTCGAAGCGCTGGTAGAGCTCGGGACGCTGCGGTGCGTCGTGGAACATGGCCATGGGGTGGTCCTCCCTAGCGGTGGTCGTGCGGGTCCGTGCGCGCGCCGTCGGGGCGGGCGAGGGCGTAGGTGCGGCAGGCGCTCCCGCCGAGGACGGCCCGCTGCTCGTCACCGGTCAACCCGGCTACCCAGCCGCGCGTGCGCGCGACCACCTCGGCGTACGGGGCGGCGAGCGCGCTGACGGGCCAGTCCGTGCCGGCGACGAGCCGCTCTGGCCCGAAGGCGGCGAGCAGGTGGTCCACCGAGGGCTGCAGCGACCCCGGCTCGGCGTCCGCCGGCACCTGGGTGAGCAGGCCCGAGAGCTTGCCGACCACCTGCGGGCGGCGGGCGAGCTCGGCGACGTCCTCGGCCCAGCACGCCCAGGTCGGCGAGCCGACCGGTGGCTTGGCGCCGTGGTCGAGGAGCAGGCGCGCGTCGGGCACGGCGTCGGCGAGGGCGGCCGCGGAGGGCAGCTGGTCGGGGCGGACCAGCAGGTCGTAGGCGAGACCGGCGCGGGCCACCGCCGTCACCCCCCGGGCGACCGCTGGCCGCCGCAGCCACTCCCGCTCCTCCTCCTCGACCTGGTGGCGCACCCCGACCAGCAGCTCGCCGCCGGGCCCGGCGCGCAGCGCGTCGAGCCGTGCGCCCACGTCCTGCGAGAGCAGGTCGACCCAGCCGACGACGCCGGCCACCAGGCCACCCGACGACGAGGCCGCACCGAGCAGCGCGCGCGTCTCCTCCTCGGTGCCGACGGCCTGGACGACGACGGTCCGGCTCACGCCGGTGCCGGCCGTCGCGGAGCGCAGGTCGTCGACGTCGAAGCGCCGGTGCAGGAGCTCCAGGCCGTCGCCCTCCAGGAAGGGGTAGGTGCGCTCCCGTGGATCCCACAGGTGGTGGTGCGCGTCGAGCAGCTCGACGTCCTCGACCGCTGTCACCGGGAACCGGCGCCCGAAGGAGCGGGGACGGCGACGTCCTCGCGCAGGAGGCCCCGGGCGCGCAGGTCCCCCCACAGGTCGGCGGGCACGTCGACGTCGAGCAGGTCCGCGTCGGCGTGCACCTCCTGCGGGCTGCGCATGCCCAGGAGCGCCCCGCAGACCCCCTGCTGCGCGAGCGCGAACTGCAGGGCCGCAGCCGGGAGCGGGACGCCGTGCTCGGTGCAGGCGCTCGCCGTGCGGCGGGCGCGCTCCAGCACGGGCGCCGGGGCGGGCGCGTACTCGTACGTGGCGTCGTCGGCCGGCCAGTCGCGCGCCAGCAGTCCCGAGGCGAAGACGCCGCCGAGGAGCACCGAGGTGCCCGCCCGCGCCGCGGCCGGCAGCAGGTCGTCCGCCGCCGGCTGCTCCAGCAGCGTGCACCGCCCCGCGCACAGGACGACGTCGAGGTCGAAGCGCTCGACGAAGCGGGTCAGCATCGCCGACTGGTTCATGCCGGCCCCGACGGCCCGCACCACGCCCTGCTCGCGCAGCTCCAGGAGAGCGGGCAGCGCGCCCTCGACCGCCTCGCGCTCGAAGTCGTCGGGGTCGTGGACGAGCAGGACGTCGAGGCGGTCGGCGCCGAGGCGGACCAGGGTGTCCTCCACCGAGCGCAGGACGCCGTCGCGCGAGTAGTCGCGCCGGCGCCGGTGGTCGGCCGGGACGTCGAAGCCGTTGTCGAGGTCGCGCGCGTCGCCGGGGTCCTCCACTGGCTCTAGGACCCTCCCGACCTTGGAGGAGAGCAGGTGCTCCGCGCGCGGGCGACCCACCAGGGCCGCGCCGAGGCGCCGCTCGGCGAGGCCGAGCCCGTAGTGCGGCGCGACGTCGAAGGTGCGGACCCCGCGGTCCCACGCCGCGTCGACGGCCGCGGCCGCCTGCTCGTCGCTGACGGCCGCGTAGAGGTTGCCGAGGGCGGCGGCGCCGAAGCCGAGGACGGTGGTGCGCAGTCCGGTGCGGCCGACGGGTCGGGTGCGCACGTCACCGCCCCCCGAGCCCGGCCGTCGCGATGCCGCTCACCAGGTGCCGCCGCAGCACCAGGAGCAGGAGCACGGTCGGGACCATCGAGACGACCGAGGCCGCCATGACCAGGTTCCACTGGCTGCCCTGCTGGCTGAAGAACAGGCTCAGCCCCAGCGGCACGGTGCCCTTGTCCTCGATCGTGTTGGTGATGACGAGGGGCCACAGGAAGCTGTTCCAGTACTGGATGAAGGTGAAGACGGCCA
The DNA here is from genome assembly GCF_947495735.1 of uncultured Pseudokineococcus sp. Lineage (GTDB taxonomy): Bacteria > Actinomycetota > Actinomycetes > Actinomycetales > Quadrisphaeraceae > Pseudokineococcus. Next base: position 78,587 of record NZ_CANMAA010000010.1, on the reverse strand, counting down.
GCACCGCGAGCGAGGGACGGGCCAGCGGCAGCATCACCGACCAGAAGGTGCGGAACTTCCCCGCGCCGTCGATGACGGCGGCGTCGGACAGCTCCTGCGGCACGGTCAGGAAGAACTGCCGCAGGAGGAACACCCCGAACGCGGTGAAGGCCCACGGGAAGATCAGCGCCCGGTAGGTGTCGACCCATCCGAACGTCTGCATCAGGGAGAACATCGGCACGACGAGGATCTCCTGCGGGATCATCAGCGTGACGAGGAAGACGCCGAACAGCGCGTCCCGCCCGCGCCAGCGCAACCGGGAGAAGGCGTACGCCGACAGGCTGGCGGTCACCAGCGTGATCAGCGTCCCGGCCGTGGCGACGAAGACGCCGTTGAGGATGAACCGCTGGAACGGCAGGTAGGTGAGGGCGTCGACGTAGTTGCTCCACCGCAGCTCGCTGCCCACGAGCGTCGGGGGCACGGAGAAGACCTCGCTCGCCGGCTTCAGCGACGTCGCCACGGTGTAGACGAGCGGGAGGAGGAAGAGGCCGGCCACCAGCCACAGCAGCACGGCGGACACCGCGTGACGGACGGTGCCGCGGGGCCTGCCGCGCTCGGGCCGGCCGTCGACCGGACCGGCGACGGGGAGCACCGTCGGGCGAGGGCTCGCCAGCTCAGACATCGTAGTTCACCCACTTCTTCTGGCCCGCGAACTGCACGGCGGTGACGAGGAGGATGAGCGCGAAGAGCACCCACGCGGCGGCGGCGGCGCTGCCGAGGGCGAAGGAGGCGAAGCCCTGGCGGTAGACGAAGAGGACGAGCGTCTCGGTCGCGACGCCGGGCCCGCCGCCGGTCAGCAGGTACGGCTGGGCGAAGACCTGGAAGGTCGTGATGAGCGTCATGGTGGACGCGAAGAACATCGACGGGGAGATCATGGGCAGCGTGATGTGCCGCAGGCGCGACCAGGCGGAGACGCCGTCCAGGCTCGCGGCCTCGTTGATGCTCGCGGGGATGCCGTCCAGGGCGGCCGAGAAGACGAGCATGTTGTAGCCGAACCCCTGCCACACGCTCATGAGGACGAGCGAGGCCATCGCCCACCGGGGGTCGCCCAGGAAGTTCGGGGCGTCGACGCCGGCCGACTGCGCGAGCCCGTCCAGAGCGCCGCCGGGGGTGTAGATCATCCGCCAGACGAGGACGTTGGCGACGATCGGCGTGACGACGGGGATGAAGAAGATCACCCTCAGCGCCTGCCGTCCGCGGCGCACCGAGGCCACCCACAGGGCGATCCCGAGCGAGACCAGGAGGTTCAGGGGCAGGTACAGCACCGTGAACAGGACGGTGTTGAGCACCACGCGGCGGAACTGCGGACTCGTCAGCAGGTCGACGTAGTTGCCGACGCCGCGCACCGAGCGCTCACCGATGATCGGCCACGAGTAGAAGCTCATGACGAGCGACATGCCGATCGGGACGGCGGTGAAGAGGGCGAGGCCGAGCATGCTCGGTGCCGTGAACCCCAGGGCGGGCACGAGGTCGTCACGCCGGCCCCGCGACGGCCTCGGGGCGGGTGTCGAGGCGGACGTGGACGCGGAGGGCGCCGGGGGTCTCGCCGTGCTGCTGACGCTCATGGGCGCCGCCTCCTCAGGAGCGGTGGTGGCCGTGGGGGGATGAGCGGGCGGGGACGACCGAGGGCCGCCCCCGCCGTCGGTCACCGGCCGCCGTACTGGGCCTGGATCTGCTCGAGCGCGTCGGGCGCCTCGCTGCTGCCGTTGAGGACCGGACCGACGAACTGGATGACCGCGGTGCCGACCTGGGCCCAGTCGTCCGTCACCCGCATGGGCTCGGCGCTCTCGGTCGCGGCTGCGAGCGCCTCCTGGGCGCCCGCCGGGGCGTTGTCGAACCAGGCCTGCTGCGCCGAGGTGCGCGACGGCAGCGCCCGCCCGTCGGAGGCCAGCTGGGTCAGGACCTCCGTGCTGGTCAGCGTCCGGATCGCCTCGAAGGCGGCCTCGGGCTCCGGGCAGGACGCGGAGACGCCGAAGCCCGAGCCCGCCGACAGCGTCCGAGGACCGGCCTCCCCGGCCGGCAGGGTCACGACGCCGACCTCGAAGTCGCTCTGGCTCTGGATGTTCAGCAGGTCCCAGGGGCCGTCGGGGACCATCGCGGTGGTCTGCGCGATGAAGGCGTTGTAGGGGGCCGTCGAGTCGACGCCCGCCACCTGGGGGGCGACCTGCTGCTCGTGGACGAGGTCGCCGTACCAGCTGACGCCGTCGACCAGGGCCGGGTCGGTCAGCTGCAGCGTCCCGTCCTCGGCGACGGGCTGGACGCCGGTGCGGGCGAGGACGGAGGAGAACATGACCAGGTCGGAGGGGAAGGCGGAGACGCCGTAGGCGCCGTCCGCGGAGAGCGCCTGCGCGGCGGACTCGAACTCCTCGACCCCCCAGCCGATCTGCGGCTCGGGCACGCCCGCCTCGGCGAAGCGCTCCTTGTTGTAGAGCATGACCATCGGGCCGTCGTCGTACGGCAGGGCGTACTGGCTGCCGTCGTCGCCCTGGAGACCGGCGAGCGAGGCGTCGGTGAAGTCCGACATGTCCTCGCCGGAGGACTCGATGAGGTCGTCGAGCGGGAGGAGGCCGGCCTGCAGGGCGCCGAGGCGCAGGCTCTGGACGCTGACGATGCAGGGTGCCGAGCCACCGCCGATCCGGGTGGCCATCTTGGTGAAGTACTCGTCGAAGGACGAGGTCTCCAGCTCCACCGTGAGCGAGGGGTCCGCCTCGTGCACGGCGTCGGCCGCGGCCTGCCAGGCATCGCGCTCGGCGGTGCCGCCCGACCACATCGCCCACGTCAGGGTCGTGTTGCCGTCGGAGTCCGTCGACCCTCCCGAGCCGCCCGACCCCCCTCCGCTGTCGCCCCCGCACCCGGCGGCGAGCGCCAGCCCCATGGCGGCGATGACGGCGACTGGTGCAGTGGTCTTCCTCATGGGTGTCTCCTCGTCGAGAACGGGTGCCCCGTGGTGCCGGGGCGGGCGGTGCGGTGGTGGCGGTGCCGCGGTGGGGTCAGGCCCGTCGGCCGGGCAGCCGGAGCCCCTGCATCCCGCCGTCGACGGCCAGGGCGGTCCCGGTCGTGGCCCCCGAGCGGGGGTCGGCGAGGGAGGCGACGGCGTGGGCGACCTCGTCCGCGGTGACGAGCCGTCCCGACGGCTGCCGCGCCTCGAGCGCGGCGCGCTCGCGGGCCGGGTCGTCGGCGGAGTCCAGGAGCCGCTGCACCCAGGGGGTGTCGGCCGTCCCGGGGTTGATCGCGCAGAAGCGGACCCCCTCGGCCAGGTGGTCGGCGGCCATCGCGAGGACGAGAGACTGCAGCGCGCCCTTGGTGGCCGAGTACAGGGCCCGTCGCGGCAGCCCGGCGGTGGCCGCGATCGAGCACGTCGTCACGACGACGGCGTGGTCCGAGCGCCGCAGGTGCGGCAGGGCGGCACGGGTGACCCGCACCGTCCCGACGACGTTGACGTCGAGCACCCGGTGCCACTCGTCGTCGTCGTTGTCCTCGACGGTGCCCTGGGCGCCGATGCCGGCGTTGTTCACGAGGACGTCGAGCCCGCCCAGGCGCTCGACCGCCTGCTCCACGGCGCGGCGGACGGCGGCGTCGTCGGCCAGGTCCGCCTGCACGGCGTCCGGGTCGCCGCCCGGGTCCACCCGGTCGAGGACGACGACGCGGGCGCCGTCGGCCCGCAGCCGTTCCACGACGGCGGCGCCGATCCCCGAGGCCCCGCCCGTGACGAGGGCGCGGGCGCCCGAGAGGCCGTGGCTCCCGTGCGTCGGTGCGCTCACGGCGCCACCCCGTCCAGCACGGCGTCGTCCGTCGGTGCACCTGCGCGCCAGACCGGCCCGTCGGGGAAGAGGTGGTCGGTGAGGGTCGCGGGGAGCATCTGCGCCGAGAAGCCCGGCGCCGAGGGCGCGCGGTAGCGCCCGTGCTCGACGACCACGGGATCCACGAAGTGCTCGTGGAGGTGGTCGACGTACTCGACGACGCGGTCGGTGGTGGTGCCGGAGACGGCGACGAGGTCGAACATCGAGAGGTGCTGCACCAGCTCGCACAGCCCGACACCCCCGGCGTGGGGGCACACCGGAACGTCGAACACCGCGGCCAGCAGGAGGATCGCCACGTTCTCGTTGACCCCGGCCACCCGGGCGGCGTCGATCTGCAGCACGTCGAGCGACCCGGCCTGCAGCATCTGCTTGAAGACGACCCGGTTCTGGACGTGCTCGCCGGTGGCGATCCTCACGGGCGCCACGGCCTCGCGGATCGTCGCGTGGCCGAGGACGTCGTCGGGGCTCGTGGGCTCCTCGACCCACCACGGGTCGAACGGCGCCAGGGCGCGGATCCAGGGGACGGCGTCCCCGACGTCCCACCGCTGGTTGGCGTCGACGGCGATGCGCACGTCCGGACCGACGGCCTCGCGGGCCAGGCGCATCCGCCGGACGTCGTCCTCCAGGCGGCTGCCGACCTTGAGCTTGATCTGGGTGAACCCCTCGGCGACGGCCTCCCGCGACAGGCGGACGAGCTTCTCGTCGGAGTAGCCGAGCCACCCGGGCGTCGTCGTGTAGGCCGGGTAGCCGGTGTCCAGCAGCGCCCGACGGCGCTCGGCCCGGCCGGGCTCGGCCCGCCGCAGGACCTCCAGCGCCCGGGCCTCGGTGAGGGCGTCGGTCAGGTAGCGGAAGTCGACGAGGGAGACCAGCTCCTCGGGGCTCATCGAGGACAGCAGCTCCCACAGCGGCAGGCCCGCGCGCTTGGCGCGCAGGTCCCACAGCGCGTTGACGACCGCGGAGACCGCCATGTGCATGACGCCCTTCTCCGGTCCCAGCCAGCGGAGCTGGGAGTCGTCGGCGAACCGGCGCCAGGTGGCGCCCATGTCCGACAGCAGGGCCTCCACGTCCCAGCCCACCACGTGGCCGGCGAGGGCGCGGATCGCCGCGACCTGCACGTCGTTGCCCCGCCCGATGGTGAAGGCGAACCCGTGGCCCTCGTGCCCGTCTCCGACGTCCGTGCCGATGACGAGGTAGGCGGCGGAGTAGTCGGGGTCCGGGTTCATGGCGTCCGACCCGTCGAGGTGGCGGGAGGTCGGGAAGCGGACGTCGTAGGTCTCGAACCGCGTGACGACGGCCATCACGCGGCCCCGAGCACCTGGCGCTGGCGGCCGAGCCCGGTGATCTCGCACTCGACCACCTGGCCGGCGCGCAGGAAGGGCTTCGGGTCCGGCTGGCCGAGGGCGACGCCGGCCGGGGTCCCCGTGTTGATGACGTCGCCCGGCTCCAGGACCATGAAGTGGCTGATGTAGCGGACGAGCTCCCCGACGCCGAAGACCATGTCCGCGGTGCTGCCGTCCTGGCGGAGGTCTCCGTCGACCCACAGCCGCACGTCGAGCGCCTGCGGGTCGGGCACCTCGTCCGCGGTCACGAGCCAGGGGCCGAGCGGGTTGAAGGTCTCGCAGCTCTTGCCCTTGTCCCACTGCCCGCCGCGCTCCAGCTGGTACTCGCGCTCGGACACGTCGTGGGAGACGGCGTACCCGAGGACGGCGTCCAGGCCCGCCGCGGCGTCCGGGAGGTAGCGCGCTGTGCGTCCGATGACGACGGCGAGCTCGACCTCGTAGTCCGTCTTCACGCTGCCACGAGGGATGAGCACCTCGTCATGGGGACCGACGACGGTCCGGCTGCTCTTGAGGAAGAGGACGGGCTCCGCCGGCAGCTGCGCCCCCGTCTCCGCCGCGTGGTCGGAGTAGTTGAGCCCGACGCAGACGACCGTGCCCGGGCGCGGCGTCGGCGGGCCGGTGCGCCGACCCGTAGGGTCGATCGTCGGCAAGCCACCCGATGAAAGGGCGCTCTCGATCGCCGACAGGGATGAGGAAGTCAGCGGTGCCGCACCGTCCACCACCGCGCTCAGGTCTGCCATCAAGCCGTCCGGCCTCGCGGCCGCCCACTGCTCCGCGCCGGGGTCGCCAAGTCGTACCAGCTTCATCGCTGCTCCAGACATCCGATGTCCACGCCGAGGACGGTGGCATAGGTGGGATGTCTCGGTCAACCCTTCGGGAGCGAGAGGTGGCCGACGAAGACGGCAGGGCTCAGCGCGCGCGGCCTTGGAGGTCCACGCGGGGCGCGGCGGGGGAGGGGTGCGCAAGCGGGGGGCGCGCACGCTGAGCCCTCCGGTCGACGGTCCTCCTCGACCGGACGGCCCGTCCGGACAGCCCGTCCGGACGGCCCGTCCGGTCGGAGCGCCGGTCAGCCGTGCGGGCGCAGGCCCTGCAGGAGCACGTCGACGTACCGGGCGGACGGCGCGAGGCGCCCCGGGCCGCACGAGACGGCGCGCGCGAGCCCGTACAGGAGCCGGCGCACGTCGTCGGGCGCGACGTCGTCGCGGACGTCGCCGGCGGTCCGGGCGCGGTCGAGCACCTGGCCGACGGCCGACTCGAGGCGCTCGGTGAGCGCCCGGGTGTCGACGCAGGCAGGCTCCTGCGCGGCGAGCACGGCTCCCAGCGCGGCGTCGGTCAGCTGCAGGCGCAGGCCGGTGCGCAGGACCGCCTCGAGCCCAGCGGAGCACTCGTCCGCCGCGGCTGTCTCGGCGGCCGCGACGAGCGCCTCGAGCCCGTCGGCGGCCAGCGCCTCCAGCAGCACCTGGCGGGTGGGGAAGTGCCGGTAGACCGTGCCGACGCCCACGCCGGCGGTGCGGGCGAGGACGTTCATCGCCAGGTCGCCGTCGGGAGCCGCCAGCTGCGCGGCGGCCGCTTCAAGCACCTGGGCGCGGTTGCGGGCGGCGTCGGCGCGCAGGCGCGCGGGTCGGGCGAGGGGCGCAGCGGACGGCGCCTCCGCCGGGGCTGACGATGCGGAGCGGTCGTCCGGCACGCGCCGACGCTAGCAGCGGGCGCGGAGACGAGCGGAGCGGTCGTCCGCCCAGGAGGCGGCCCGATGACGGTCAGCGGTCGAGCCGCGCCGTGGCCGGCGAGGGCAGCGGAGCGGTCGTCCGGAGACGAAGGTCGCCTGCCCGCCTGCCCGCCTGCCCGCCCGCCCGCCCGCCCGCCCGCCCGCCCGCCCGCCGGACGGACGGACGGCGCGGACGCGGAGGTGGCGCACCGGCAGCCGCAGGCCGCTGCAGCCGACGGGCGTCGACCCGGCCGGCTGCCGGTCGCTGACGACCAGCGTCGTCACGCCGCCGGGGGCGACCGGCGCTCGAGGCCGACGGCCTCCTCCGCGAGGCGTGCGGGCGCGCACGGACGTCGCGGCGCGGCGGGCGCAGCGCCTCGCCCGCTCGGGTCTCCCGCGGACGTCGGGCCCCGGGTCCGCTCATCTCGGAGGGCTCGTCGGCCGATGCGCGGGGGAGGACCCGACGCGGTCGCCGAGAGGCGACCGCGCCGACACCGGTTACCCCGACACCCCCGACACCCCAGGAGGAGCGCGCCATGGCCCGCGACGACCGCACCGGCACCACCACCGACGCACCCCGGACGGGCGTGCTCGGGCGCAGCGGTCTGCGGGGGCGCCTGATGGCCGCCTTCCTCGGGGTCACCGCCGTGACCGTCGCCGTCGGTGCGGTGGGCGTCGGCAGCACGGCGCTGGTGAGCGAGCGGGCGGACGACGTCTACCGGCTCGGCGCCGTCCCCCTCGACGCGCTGCGCGGCGTGGAGGCCGGCTACTGGCAGCTGCAGGCGGGCCAGGCCCGCATCGGCCTGCCGACCCTGGCGGAGGACCAGCGGGCGGCGGTCCAGGCCCAGAACGCGGAGTTGGCCGCTCAGCTCGCCGAGGAGCTGGAGACCGCCGCGGCCCTCGAGCTGTCCTCGCCGGCGCGCTCCGAGCTGGCGACGTTCACCGACGTGTACGGGCAGATGTCCGTCATCGGTGAGGAGGTCGTGACGGCGACCGTGGCCGGTGACCAGGACGCCGTCGTCGCCGCCGTCACGCAGCTGCAGCAGCTCGAGGTCCAGGCCCAGGAGGCGATCGCCGCGGCCACCCAGCTGGAGGGCCAGGAGGCCGAGCGGCTGGCCGCGGAGGCCGAGGAGGCGTTCCGCGGGGCGCGCCTGGTGACCGTGGTGCTCGTGGTGCTCGGTGCGCTGCTCTCCTTGGGGCTCGCCCTGGTCACCGCCCGGGGGGTCGCGCGGCCGGTGCAGGAGATCGGCGCGGTGCTCGAGCGCGTGGCGCGGGGCGACCTGACCGCGCGCGCCGGGGTCCGCGGTCCCCGCGAGCTGGTCGACATGGGTGCGGCCCTCAACCGCAGCCTGGAGGCCACGCGGGAGACCATGCGCGTCGTCAGCAGCTCCTCGACGGCGCTGGCGTCCGCCTCCCGCGACCTCACCGCGACGACCACCACCATCACCACGGGCCTCGACGAGGCCAACGGCCGGGCGGGAGCCGTCTCCGCGGCGGCGACGGAGGTCACCTCCGGCGTCCAGGGCGCCGCGGCGGGCTCGGAGCAGATGGCCGTGTCGATCCAGGAGATCGCCCACAGCGCCGCCGAGGCCGCCCGCGTGGCCCAGGAGGCCGTGGCGATCGCGGGGGAGACCACGCAGACCGTCGCCCAGCTCGGTGCGTCCTCGCAGGAGGTCGGCGCCGTCGTGCGCCTCATCACGAGCATCGCCGAGCAGACCAACCTGCTCGCGCTCAACGCGACGATCGAGGCGGCCCGCGCCGGTGCGGCGGGCAAGGGCTTCGCCGTCGTGGCCAGCGAGGTCAAGGAGCTGGCGCAGGAGACCGCCCGCGCCACCGAGGACATCGCCGGGCGCGTGCGGGCCATCCAGGACGACACGCGTGGCGCCGCAGCGGCCATCGACCGCATCACCGGCGTCGTCGGCCAGATCAACGACTACCAGATGACCATCGCCTCGGCCGTGGAGGAGCAGAGCGCCACGACGGCCGAGATGGGCCGCAGCGTGAGCGGCGCCGCCGCCTCGTCCCGGGAGATCGCGGACAGCGCGTCCGGCGTCGCCGACGCGACCGGGCGCTGCGCCGGCGGCCTCGCCGAGGCCCGGCGCTCGGCGGAGCAGCTGCACCGCCTCAGCGGTGACCTCGAGGCGGCCGTCCGGCGCTTCACCGTCTGACCGGCGGCGGCCGGCGCGCCGCAGCCCACCGCCCGCACCCCGGCGCGGGGCGACCTCTCCTCGGTCGGCCCGCGCCGGCGGCACGCCACCTGCCGGATGTCCGCCGTACCCCTGTTGTGAGCGAGGCATCTGCCCTACTGTCCCCTCCTGAGCGAACCGCTCAGATTCGCTCAGGGAGCGTCGTGCGGCGCCCCCTCCCGCGACGAGAGGACACCCGTGCCGTCCGAGACCCCCGCCCGATCCAGCGCCCGCGACCTCGAGGACGAGGTCGTCGGACGCCTGCGCAGGCTGACCGAGCTGGCCGCCGACGGCGGCCTCGACGAGGCGATCGCGCTCGTGGCCGACTGCGTGGCGTCGGGCGGGGTCGTGCACGCCTTCGGCACGGGCCACTCCGAGGCCTTCGCCATGGAGGTCGCGGGCCGTGCGGGCGGGCTCATGCCCACCAACCGCGTCGCCCTGCGCGACGCCGTCCTCCTCGGCGACCACGAGATCGACGAGCTGTACGGCCGCCCGCCGCTCGAGCGCGACCCGGCCATCGCCGAGGACCTGTTCGCCACGATCCCGCGCCAGGACGGCGACCTCTTCGTCATCGCCTCCAACTCCGGCGTCAACGGCTCGGTCGTCGGCGTCGCGCTGCTCGCCAAGCAGCACGGGCACCGCGTCGTCGCGGTGACGAGCCTGGCGCACACGGCCGCCGTCGAGCCCAAGCACCCCAGCGGCAAGCGCCTCTCGGAGGTCGCCGACGTGGTGCTGGACAACCTCGCGCCCTACGGCGACGCCACGCTCACGTCGGTCGGCGACATCGCCGTCGGTGCCGTGTCGTCGCTCACCTCCGCCTACCTCGCGCAGCTGCTGACCGTCGGCGCGGCCGAGCTGCTGGCCGCGCGCGGCCAGGAGGCCCCGCTGTACGTCTCCGCCAACATCCCCGGCGGCGACGACCACAACCACGAGCTCGAGGCCCGCTACGGAGACCGCATCCGCCGCGGGGCCTGAGCAGCACCCGCCCCAGCGCCCGGACGCAGCGTCGCGCCCCGGGCGCCCCACCGGCCGAGCACCCTCGCGCACGACTCCCGGACAAGGACACCCATGAGCCCCCTCGAGAGCAGTCGGACCCCCCTGCAGCGCCGCTCCTTCCTCAAGGCCATCACCGCCGGCGCCGTCGTCACCCCCTTCGGCCTGTCCCTGGCCTCGTGCGCCGCCGGGGGCAGCGGCGGCGGCGAGGCCGGTGGGGGTGGCGGCGCCGCCACCGGCGAGGTCAGCGACACCAACCCCTTCGGCGTCGCGGCGGGCTCGACCGTCGAGGCCGTCGTCTTCGACGGCGGGTACGGCACGGACTACGCCTCCTTCGCGGCGGACCTGGTGGAGCAGAACCAGGACGGCGTCACGGTGGAGGTCACCGGCTCGACGCAGATCGCGCAGCAGATGCAGCCGCGCTTCGTCGGCGGCAACCCCCCGGACCTGCTCGACAACAACGGCGCCAACGCCATCGGCCTGTCGACCATCGCGGCCCAGCTCGAGGACCTCAGCGACGTGGTGGCGGCGCCCAACCTCGAGGGCACGACGATCGAGGACACGCTGTACCCCAACGTGCTCGGCGTCGGCATGTACGACGGCAAGCTCGCCGCCATCAACTACGTGCTGACCGTCTACGCGCTCTGGTACTCCCAGTCGCTGTTCGACGCCAACGGGTGGACGCCGCCGACCACCTGGGACGAGGCGCTGGCGCTCGGCGCGGCCGCGCAGGAGCAGGGCCTGTACCTGTTCACCTGGGGCCAGGAGGCGGCCTCCTACTACCTGACGATGGCGCTCGACTCCGCCATCAAGGAGGGCGGCGACGAGGTCCGGCTGCAGATGGCCAACCTGCAGCCCGACGCCTGGAGCGGCCAGGCCATCACCGACGTGCTCGCCGCGATGGAGCAGGTCGTCGCCAGCGGCTACATGCGCCCCGGCGGTGCCGGGACGCAGTTCACGGCCGCGCAGGCGCAGTGGAGCCAGGCGCAGGAGGCGCTGCTGTACCCGTCCGGCTCGTGGATCGAGAACGAGATGGCGGAGGCGACGGCGGAGGGCTTCGTGATGACCGGGGCCCCGACGCCGACGGTCTCCGCGGACGCGGCGATGCCGTACGCCGCCATCAACAACACGCCCAACGAGCCCTTCGTCGTCCCGAGCCAGGGCGCCAACCCGGCCGGCGGCAAGGAGGTGCTGCGCGCGATGCTCTCCCCGGAGACGGCGACGGAGTTCGCGCGCACCAAGCTGGCCTCGACGATCGTCGCGGGCACCATCCCCGAGGACGCCTTCGGCTCCTCGGCCCTGGCGTCCCAGGTCGCGATGCTGGACGCCGCCGGCACGGACACCTTCAACTACAACTTCGTGCAGACGTACGGCATGACCGCGGACGTCAACGTGCTCTGGAACAGCTTCCTGTCCGGGGCCTCGGACGCGGCGGCGCTGGCCGAGGGCATGCAGGCCATGTTCGACCGCATCCGCGAGGACGACGCGGTCGTCAAGGTCGAGGTGAGCTGATGACCCAGACCGGCCCGATGACCGCCGCCGTCCCCGCCGCCGGGACGCCGCAGCAGGGCGCCCCGCCACCTGCCCGGCGGCGGCGTCGGGCCGGTCTGGACCGGATCAGCCTCATGGTCGTGTTCCTCGGCGTCCCCTTCGCCTTCTACGTGCTCATGGTGCTGTACCCCTTCACCCAGGCCACGTACTACTCGCTGACGGCCTGGACCGGCTTCAGCCCCGAGCAGCCCTTCGTCGGCCTGGGGAACTACGCCCGGCTCGCGGGCGACCCGACCTTCCTGTCGGCGCTCGGCAACAGCCTGACGCTGCTCCTCGTGGTGCCCCTGGTGACGCTGACGGCCAGCTTCGCCCTCGCCGTGCTCATCACCTTCGGGGGCAGGTCGGCGGGCGGGGTCCGGGGGCTGCGCGGCTCGGGCTTCTACCGCGTCGTCTCGTTCTTCCCGTACGTGGTGCCGGCGATCGTCATCGGCATCATCTGGAGCCAGGTCTACAACCCCGCCAACGGCCTGCTGAACGGGACGCTGACGGCGGTCGGCCTCGACCGCTTCACCGACTTCCCGTGGCTGGGCGACGTGGACACGGCGATGGCGGCGACGGTCGTCGTCATCATCTGGTCCTTCGTCGGCTTCTACATGGTGCTGTTCGTCGCGGCGATCCAGAGCATCGACACCGAGCTCTTCGAGGCCGCGCGCCTGGACGGCGCCGGCCGCTTCCGCTCCGCGGTGCACGTGGCGCTGCCCGGCATCGCCGGCAGCGTCCGGACCGCCTACGTCTACATGGGCATCCTCGCGCTCGACGCCTTCGTCTACATGCAGGCGCTCAACCCGAGCGGGGGCCCCGAGGGCTCGACGCTCGTGGTCACGCAGGAGATCTACTCGACCGCGTTCTCGCAGGGGCAGTTCGGCGTCGCCTGCGCGATGGGCGTCGTGCTGGCCGCGGTGACGCTGGCCTTCGTGGGCGCGGTGTTCGCGGTGGCGCGGCTGCTCGGCGTCCGCGGCGGGGCGCGGGCGTGACCGCCGTCAGCGCCCCCGGCGCGCGTCGCGCGGACCCGGCCCGTCGCGGCCCCGGCCGCCGGACCTCGGACGGCCGCCGGGAGGGAGCCGTCAGCGCGACGTCGCAGGCCGTCCTCGTCCTGTGGACGGTCCTGGTGGTCGCCCCGCTGCTGTGGACGGTGATGTCGTCGTTCAAGACGACGCGGGAGATCTTCGCCTCGCCGTTCTCGCTCCCGACCTCCCTGCAGTGGGAGAACTACGTCAACGCGTGGACCCTGGCCGGGATCGGGACGTACTTCGTCAACTCCGTCCTCGTCGTGACGGGGGCGCTCGCGCTCACGATGGCGCTGGGGGCGATGTCGGCCTACGTGCTGGCGCGCTTCCCGTTCCCCGGCCGCGCCGCCGTGCGCACGCTCGTCGTCGCCGGGCTGACCTTCCCGATCTTCCTCGCCGTCGTGCCGCTGTTCTTCATCCTCCAGCAGGCGGGGCTGCTCAACACCCTCCCGGGTCTCGTCGCCGCCTACACGGCGTACGCCTACCCCTTCACGGTGTTCTTCCTCATGAGCTTCTTCGAGGACCTGCCCGGCGAGGTCGCGGAGGCCGCGGCGCTGGACGGCGCCAGCGAGTGGCGGACCTTCTTCCAGATCATGCTGCCGATGGCGCGGCCGGGCCTGGCCGCGGTCGCGATCCTCAACTTCGTCGGGCTCTGGAACCAGTTCCTGCTGCCGGTGGTGCTCAACTCGAACCCCGACAACTACGTGCTGACCCAGGGCATGGCGTCCTTCGCCTCGCAGGCGGGCTACTCGGTGGACTTCGGCGCCCTGTTCGCCGGCGCCGTCACGACGATCGTGCCGGTCCTCGTGGTCTACCTCGTCTTCCAGCGCCGGCTGCAGGGCTCCGTCGTGCAGGGGAGCGTGAAGTGAGGCTCGAGGTCGAGGTGCTCGACACCGAGGAGGAGGTCGGGCGCCGGGCCGCCCAGCTGGTCGCCGACGAGCTGGCGGCGGGGCGGCTGGGCGCCTTCGGGGTCGCCACGGGGTCCTCGCCGGCGCAGGTCTACGCGAGCCTCGCCGCGGGGCGCCTGCCCGGGTGGGACGGCGTGGAGGTCTTCGCGCTCGACGAGTACGTGGGCCTGCCGCCGGGCCACCCGCAGTCGTACGCGGCGGTCATCGACCGCGAGGTGCGGGCGCCGCTCGGCCTGGACCCCGGGCGCGTGCACGTGCCCGACGGCGCCGCGGAGGACCTGACCGGCGCGTGCGACGCCTACGAGCGGGCGCTGGAGGAGCGCGGCGGCGTCGACGTGCAGCTGCTCGGCATCGGGGCCACCGGCCACATCGGCTTCAACGAGCCCGGGTCGCCGTTCGACTCCCGCACCCGCGTCGTGGACCTGACGGAGCGGACCGTCGCGGACAACGCGCGCTTCTTCGCCAGCGCCGACGACGTGCCGCGGCGCGCGGTCACCCAGGGCATCGGCACCATCGCCCGGGCCCGCCGGCACGTGCTCATCGCGCTCGGCGCCGCCAAGGCGGCCGTCGTGCGGGCGGCGCTGGAGGGGGAGGTCTCCGAGGAGTGCCCCGCCTCGGCGCTGCGGACCTTCGAGGACGTCCTCGTGCTGCTCGACCCCGGCGCGGCCTCGCAGCTGACCCGGCGGCCGGCGTCGCGCCGCAGCCCGGCGGGCGCCCGGTGACCGGGGGCGCGAGCGGCGGGGCGAGCGGTGCCGCGGGCGGTGCGGGCACCGTCGTCGGCGACGTCGTCGAGGACCTGGTGGTCCACTCCGCGACGCTCGTCGAGGCCGCGGGCGCGCAGCCGGGCACGTGGGTCGCGGTCCGCGGCGGCGAGGTCGTCGCCCGCGGGGTCGGTGGCGGCTGGCGCGAGCACGCCGGCGGCAGCGGCACCGAGGTGCTGGACGCCGACGGGGCGCTGCTGACGGCGGGCATGGTGGACCTGCACGGCCACGGCGGCGGCGGCGCGGCCCACGAGGAGGGCCCCGGCGCGGTCCTGGCCGCCGCGGCCGCCCACCGCGAGCACGGCACCACGCGCAGCGTCGTCAGCTTCGTCTCCGACGCCGTCGACGTCCTCGCGGAGCGGCTGGCGGGCGTGGCGGACCTCGTCGAGGAGCACCCGCACGTCCTGGGCAGCCACCTCGAGGGGCCCTTCCTCGCCCTCGAGCGCAAGGGCGCCCACAGCCCCGGTGCGCTCGTCGACCCGACCCCGGCCGCGGTGGCGCACCTGCTCGACGCCGCACGGGGCACGCTGCGGCAGGTGACGCTCGACCCCCGCCGCGACGGCGCGGTCGAGGCCGCCCGGGCGTTCGCGGCGGCCGGGGTCGTCGTCGCCGTCGGGCACACCGAGGCGACGCACGACGAGGCCGCGGCCGCCTTCGACGCCGGCGCGCGGCTGCTCACGCACGCCTTCAACGCCATGCCGGGCCTGCACCACCGGGCCCCGGGCCCGGTGGCGGCCGCCTGCGGCGACGAGCGCGTGGTGCTGGAGCTCGTCCTCGACGGGGAGCACGTGCACCCGGCCGCGGCCGCGGTCCTGCTGCGCGCGGCAGCGGGCCGCGTCGCCCTGGTGACCGACGCCATGGCCGCCGCCGCCGGCGGCGAGGACGGCCGCTACCGCCTCGGCGGGCTCGACGTCGTCGTCAGCGGCGGGCGCGCCGTCGTCGAGGGCACCGACACGCTCGCCGGCTCGACGCTCACGCTCGACCGGGCGCTGCGCACCGGCGTCGCGGCCGGCCTGCCGCTGCCCGTGCTCGTCGACGCCGCCACCGCCGTCCCCGCCGGCGTGCTGGGGCTCCGCGGACGCCTGGGCGCGCTCGAGCCGGGGCGGGTCGCCGACCTCGTGCTGCTCGACGACGACCTCGTCGTCCGCTCTGTGCGCCCGTCCCGGCGCCGGGTCGTGCCGCCGGGCGCCCCGGCCGGCCGGCGGTGAGGCGCCCGCTCCTGCTGGCGGTCGACGCCGGCGGCACGAGCACGCGCGCCGTCGTCGCCGACGCCGGCGGCACGTGCCTGGGGTACGCCGCCGGCTCGGCGGGCAACCCCACCTCCGCCGGGCCGGAGGCCGCGCTCGCCGCCGTCACCGGCAGCGCGGCGACCGCCCTCGCCCGTGCCGGGCGCGGGCCCGAGGAGGTCGGCGCGGTCCTCGTGGCGATGGCGGGCGACCGCCGGCTCCTGCCGCGCGCCGACCTGGCGCGCGGCCTGGGGTACGCGGGGGAGCCCGCGCAGCTGCGCACGGGGCCGGACATCCTGGCCATGTACTACTCGGGCGCCGTCGAGCCCACCGGGGCGGCCGTCGTCGCGGGCACGGGCTCGGTCGCGGCGCAGGTGCGCGACGGGGAGGTGGCCCGGGCCGTCGGCGGCTGCGGCTGGCTGGTGGGCGACGGCGGGTCCGGCTTCGCCCTCGGGCACGCCGTCGTGCGCGCGGTCGTCGCCGAGCTCGAGGGGACCGGCCCGGCGACGGCGCTGACCGACCTGCTGCTGGGGTCCCTGGGGCTGGCGACCGGACCGGACCGCGGCGGTGCGGTCCAGGAGGGCCGCCCGCGCGTCCTGCAGCAGCTGATGGACCTCTGCTACGCCGAGCGGCCGGTGGCCCTCGCCCGCCACGCGCCCCTGGCCCTCGCCGCGCCCGAGGACCCGGTGGCGCGCCACGTCGTGGCCCGCGCGCAGGAGGACCTCGCGCGCCTCGTCGTCGC
The DNA here is from genome assembly GCF_947495735.1 of uncultured Pseudokineococcus sp. Lineage (GTDB taxonomy): Bacteria > Actinomycetota > Actinomycetes > Actinomycetales > Quadrisphaeraceae > Pseudokineococcus. The sequence continues at coordinate 62,329 of NZ_CANMAA010000010.1, read as the reverse complement.
CGTCCGCGACGGCGCCCCGGACGCGCCGCTCGTCCTGGGGGGCAGCGTGCTGCACCACGGCCTGCTGGCGCCGGGGCGCTCCCCGGCGCCCGCGCTGGCGAGCGCCCTGGCCGGGGCCGACGTCCGCCCCGCCCGCGACGGCGCGGTGGGCGCGGCGGTGGCCGCCCTGGCCGCCCTCGGCGCTCCGGGCACCCGCGTGCCCCCCGAGGTCGTCGAGCGCCTGCGCGAGACGGTGGCCGAGCAGCGGGCCGCGGCGGACGCCGGGAGGGGCGGGGAGGCGCCGGCGTGAAGCAGCAGCGGCTCGCCCGGATCCTCGACATGGTGGCCCAGGACGGCCACGTCACCCTCGCGCAGGTGCGCGCGGAGCTCGGCACGTCCGTCGCCACGGCCCGGCGCGACCTGGACGCGCTCGCGCAGCAGCGGCTCGTCGTCCGCACCCACGGCGGCGCCTCGGCCCTCGCCAGCAGCGGCTACGAGCGCCCGCTCGCCGACAAGGCCGCGGTGCACGCCGAGGCGAAGGGCGCCATCGCCCGCGCCACGTGCGACCTCATCGCCGTCGGCGACGTCGTCGGCGTCAACGGGGGGACGACGACCACCGAGGTCGCCCGCGAGCTCGCCCGCGCCGACCACCTCGCGCCGGCGGACGGCACCCGCGGCTTCACCCTCGTCACCAACGCGCTCAACATCGCCTTCGAGCTGGCGGTGCGCCCCCACGCGACGGTCGTGATGTCCGGGGGCACGGTGCGCCCGCGCTCGTTCGAGCTCAGCGGCCCGGCCGCCCGCACCTCGCTGCAGGAGGTGGTCCTCGACGTCGCGGTGCTGGGCGTCGACGGCGTCGACGCCCGGTTCGGGGCCACGACGGCGGACGCCGGCGAGGCCGACATCGGGCGGACGCTGGCGGACGCGGCCCGTCGCGTGGTCGTCGTCGCCGACTCCTCCAAGCACGGGCGGACGGGGCCGCAGCGGCTGCTCGACCTGGACCGGGTGGACGTGCTCGTCACCGAGCGCGCCCCCGGCGCGCCGCTCGCCCGCGCCCTGGCCGAGGCGGGCGTGCGGCTCGTCCTGGCCCCGCCGGCGCCGGGCTGACCGCCCGTCCGCCCGCCCGCCCGTCCGCACCGGGGCGGGACCGGTCGGCGCCGGGCCCGGTCACCGGCGGCGCAGGGCCTCGCCCATCTGCCGGACGGCGCGCTCCAGCAGCGGGCGCGGCATGGCGGTGGTGAGGCGGACGAAGCCCTCGGCCGCCCGGCCGCAGGCGGCGCCGTCGGTGAGGGCGACGCCGGCGCGCTCGCGGAAGAAGGCCGCCGGCGTGGGCTCGAGCTCCAGCGCCCGGCAGTCCAGCAGCGCCAGGTAGGTGCCCTCCGGCGGGACGTGCTCGACGCCCGGGAGGTGCTCGGCGACCAGGTCGACCAGCAGCGCTCGGGTGCCCGCGAGGTGGGCGAGGACCTCCTCCAGCCACGGGCCGCCCTCGTCGTAGGCCGCGGTGCTCGCCACGACCCCGAGCGTCGACGCCCCGTGCTCGAGGAAGGAGCCGACCTCCGCCCAGTGCCGGGCGTCGGCGTCGCTCGACAGCAGCAGCTGGGCGCACTTCAGCCCGGGCAGCCCCCACGCCTTCGACGCGGACGTCGCCGTGACGGTGTGCCGCGCCGCGGCGTCGGAGGTCGAGGCGTACGGGACGTGCTGGTGCCCGGGGAAGACCAGCGGGGCGTGGATCTCGTCGGAGAAGACGCGGGCCCCGTGGCGCTCGACGACCTCGGTGATCTCCGCCATCTCCGCGCGCTCCAGCACGCGCCCGACCGGGTTGTGCGGGTTGCACAGCACGAGCAGGCCGGCGCCGGCGGCGAGCACCGCGTCGAGGGCGTCCAGGTCGTAGACCCAGCGGTCGCCGTCTCGGGCCATCGGCAGCTCGACCTGCTCGCGGCCCATCGCGCGCGGCACGGTGAGGAAGGGCATGTACGCCGGCGTGGGGACGACGACGGCCGACCCGGGCCGGGAGAAGTGCTCGACCGCCGCCTGCAGGCCGGCGATGACGTCGCCGAGCGGGCGCACCCGCTCGGGCGCGACGTCCCAGCCGTAGCGCTCGGACGTCCACCGCGCGCACGCCGCCGACATCGCCTCCGACAGCGCGCCGGGCAGGTAGCCGAGCACCTGCGCGTCGACGGCCTCGTGCAGCGCCCGGGTCACCGCCGGGGCGGTGCCGTAGTCGGTCTCGGCGACGAACGCGCCGATCGCGTCGGGGAACAGCGACCACTTCAGGCCGCCCCGTGCGCGCAGCTCCTCGAGCGTGAGGTCGTCGATGCGGGCGGGGCTCGTCACGGGGCCTCCCGGTCGGTTCGTCGTGGAGCCGGCCCGAAGGGCGCGAGGGCCTCCCCCGGCGGGCGGCCCCCACCGGTTCTAGCAGCCGAGACCGACGAAGGGCGCGGTCCCCGTGCGGGGACCACGCCCTTCGTCGGTCTCGAGCGGTGCCGCCGGTCGTCGGTCCTGCGGACCGGCCCGGTGGACGAGCTGGGTCAGACGCGCGGGGTCAGACGCGCCCGGGGGCGTCGACGTCGGTGACGCCGCCGCGGGGGATGGTGCTGATCGAGTCGCGGGCGGCGCCGAAGCCCTCCAGCTTGCTGACGCGCACGGCGATGGCGCTGAGGAGCACGCCGTAGACGACCTTGGACGTCACGTCGGCGACGGTGTAGGTGATCTGCCGGGCGACGACGCCGTCGGCGGAGTCCCAGATGGCCGGCATGAGGTAGGCGCCGGGGTAGAGCATCCAGGAGATGGCCAGGAGCCAGAAGACGGCCTTGACCATGGGGCGGACCTCGGCGGGCATCCGCTCGACGTTGCCGTAGACGGTGCGCCAGACCAGCACGAGGATGACGGCGAAGAAGACGGTGCTGACGGCGCCCCACACCCAGAAGGGCGCCGAGCGGTCGACCTCGTAGTACTGGCCGACGTAGCCGGTGTAGACCATCGCCAGCCCGGCCGCGACGAAGAGCACGACGCCGCGGCGGAAGGCGACGCCCGTGACGCCGAGGACGATGAGCATCTGCACGAGCAGCACCGGGACGTCGATCGACCAGTTCATGTAGCGGTACCCGTTGCCGAACAGCTCGTCGCCCACCACGAAGGCCGTGCCGTCCCAGACGAAGCTGCGCTGCCACTGCAGGGAGATCACGAGCAGCTCGAGGAAGGCCGACACCATGACCACCGCCGACAGCGCCGAGGACAGGCGGTAGCGCGGCAGCGAGCTGCTGCTGGTGACGAGGAAGTACACGAGCCCCGCCGCCATGGCGGCGTACCCGAACGTGAAGACGTGGTCGACGATGGAGTACTGGAAGTAGTTGTACGAGAACTCGTTCTCGACGTTCACGGCGGGCTCCGTCCGGCGGGGCGGTCAGTGGCAGCACCGCTGCGGCCGCGAGGACGGCACCGGTGCCCCCAGCGTGGGAGGTCATGACGCACCGTGCATACCGGGCGGTCTCCCGGCGCCGAGTCGTGACCAGGGCTTCACCGCTCCGTGACCGGCGCGTGATCTGACGGGCGCCACGGGCGCTGCCGGGAGGGGCCGGCGCCCGCCTCAGCGGGTCTGGGTGTTCGGCAGGTGCCGACCGATGTAGCCGACGTAGACGCAGCCCGTGCGTCGCGTGTCGTCCAGGTAGTGCAGGCGCGGGCTCGTCTGCCCCAGGCTCAGCAGCTTCATGTGGGCCCACATCGGGGTGCGGCCCGCGGCGTCCACCTCGGGCGGCACGGGCAGGACGCGGGGCGCCCGCAGGCGCGGGTCGTGCTGGACGGTCGCGCTCTCGCAGCGCGCGTGCCGGCCCGCCGGCCACGAGCACAGGCCGTCGGGCGTGCGCTCCAGGTAGCCCTGCACGTCGGAGTCCAGGGTGCCCGCGGCCTTGGCGGCGGCGTAGTCGCGCAGGGCGAGCAGCGCCTCCCACGTGCGCTGCACGTGCAGCCCGGTGTGCACGACGTCGTCGAGCTCGAGCGCGCGGCCCGGGTCGCCGGTGAAGACGACGCGCTCGAGCTGCGTCCGGTAAAGGCGCTCCAGCAGCTCCGCCATCGACCCCGGGACGGCCTCGACCTGGTCGACGGGGGCGGCGGACCACACGTCGAGCTCGACGCCGCTGCGCTGGACCCGGCGCTGGAGGTCTCGCAGCTGCCGCTCGGCGTCCAGGCGGGCCTGCTCGGCGAGGGCGCGCTCGAGCTGCTCCTCCTGGTGCGACCGCTCGGCCTCCTCCAGGCGCGACTGCGCGGTCGCGAGGTCGCGGCCGAGGTCCTCGAGCAGGGCGGTCGCCGCGACGGTGTCCTGGTCGGGCGCGGCGCCCGGGAGCTGGGACGAGCGGTCCACCACGGCGCGCAGCAGCGTGACCGCCTGCTGGGTGAGGATCTCCGAGCCGGTGAGGTCGCGCAGGAGGGCGCCGAAGCTCCGCCGGAGCTCGGGGTCGCGGCGCTGCTCCCGGCTGCCCGGCGTCCCGAACGGGCGCGGGGCCGGCTCGGGCTCGGGCTCGGGCTCGGCGAGCGCCGGCGCGGGGTCGGGGCGTCGGGGCGAGGGCACCTGCGCGAGCGCGTCAGCCGCGGCGTCGGGGCGCTCCTCGGAGGGCTGCGGGGCCGGTGTCGCGGGAGGCAGCGCGTCCACCGCCGGGAGCGTGACCGCCGCCTCCCCGGTGGGCACCGCCCACTCCGCCGCTCCGTGCGCCACCAGCAGCGGGGAGAAGGTGCACCCCCGGGGATGGAGCGCAGACGTCGGGGCGAGGCGGGCAGGGTGGGTCATGTCGGGCGCATCGGCACGTCGCGCCGCTGACCTGAGCGGGTGACGCCCCGGACCCCCGGCGCGCCGCTCCTCAGGAGGCGCGCCGGTGCGTGCACGGACGGCGCGGAGCCCCGCCCGTGCACGCACCCCGCTCGACGGCCCTCGCTTGAGGGCCGTCGCTCGTCGGCCCGGGCCCGACTGCTCCGGCGCTGCGCCGCAGACGTCGCCCTGCGGGCCGACCGGGGCCGGCGGCGGCTGGACGACCCCGTCGTCCTCCTGCACGGTGAGGACGCCGACGGCGTCCCCGTGGCGGCCTCCACGGGCACGGACGCCGTGACGGTGCACGTCGTCGCGGCCGCTGCGCCCGGCTCGGTGCTCCCCGTCAGCGGCACCTCGAGGGGCAGGCACGTCTGGCGGGGGCGACGACGAGCTCCTCGGCCGCGCGGTCGGCGCCGCCGGGGCCGCCGCAGAGGGACTCCAGCCGCACGGAGACGGGCACGGCGCTGGGCGCTGACAGCCAGCACCGGGACGTCGGCGCCGCCGGGGCCGTCTCCTCGTCGACGACACCGCCGACGGCACCCTGCGCCACCACCCCGCGGGCTCAGCGCCCCCGGTGCCGGTCGAGGGCCGCGTCGAGGTTGACGGCGGCGGAGATCAGCGCGAGGTGGGTGAACGCCTGGGGGAAGTTGCCGAGCGCCTCGCCGGAGGGCCCGATCTCCTCGGCGTAGAGGCCGAGGTGGTTGGAGTAGGTGAGCATCTTCTCGAAGACCAGCCGCGCCTCCTTGAGCCGCCCGGCGCGGGTGAGGGCCTCGACGTACCAGAACGAGCAGAGGTTGAAGGTGCCCTCGTCGCCGTCGAGGCCGTCGTGCCCGTTGATGGCGTACCGGGAGACGAGCGAGTCGGCGACCAGGTCCTCGCCGATGCGGTCGAGCGTGGACAGGAACCGCGGGTCGGTGGGCCCGGCGAACTTCACGAGCGGCATCACCAGGAGCGAGGCGTCGAGGAGGCCGCTGCCCGGGTGCATGGCGTAGGCCCCCAGGTCGGGGTCCCAGCAGTCCTCCTGGACGAAGCGGTGCGCCTTGTTGGCGATCTTGCGCCACTTCTCGGTGGGGGCCGGCAGCCCGCGGTCGCGGGCCACGCGCAGGGCCCGGTCGTAGGCCACCCACGTCATCAGCGCCGAGTACGTGAAGCGCTGGCGGGGGCCGCGCACCTCCCAGACGCCCTCGTCGGGCTCCTGCCAGTGGTCCGCGAGCCAGTCGAGGCGCTTGCCGAGGGTCGTCCAGAGGTCGTAGCTGATCGGCACCTCGCGGTTGTAGAGGTAGACCGAGTCCATGACCTCGCCGTAGACGTCCAGCTGGCGCTGGCCGACGGCGGAGTTGCCGATGCGGACGGGGCGCGAGCCGCGGTAGCCCTCGAAGTGCTCGAGCACGGTCTCGGGCAGGTCCTCGCTGCCGTCGACCCCGTACATGATCATGACGTCGCGCTCGACGGAGGCCTCCTCGCACCGCTTCTGGATCCACTCCATGAAGGCGGCGGCCTCGTCGAGGAACCCCAGGCGCATGAGCCCGTAGACGGTGAAGGCGGCGTCGCGCAGCCACGCGTAGCGGTAGTCCCAGTTGCGCGCGCCGCCCAGCTGCTCGGGCAGGGACGTCGTCGGAGCCGCCACCAGCGCGCCGGTGGGGTGGTAGACGAGCAGCTTCAGGGTCAGCGCCGAGCGCTGCACCATCTCGCGCCAGCGGCCGGTGTAGCGCGACCCGGAGACCCAGCGCTGCCAGTACTCGCTGGTGCGGGTGAACAGGTCGTCGGTCTCGCCGATGACGAGCGGGCGGACGACCCCGCGCCACTCGAGGACGACGTCGACCTGCTCGCCCTCCTCGACGACGAACGTCGCCTCGACGCCCTTCCCGTCGTCGGTGACCCGCAGCGGGGCGGACGTGCGCAGGACGCACTCGCCGGCGGAGGAGGTGAACGCGGCGCCGACGCCGTCGACGAGCCGGACCTCGTGGGCCACGCGGCCGTAGTCGAAGGCCGGGCGGCAGACCAGCTCGAAGCTCGTGCTGCCGCGCACCGAGGAGGCCTGGCGGACGATGAGGTCGCGCCCGGCGGCGACGTCGCTGGTCTCGGGGACCATGAAGTCGACGACCTCGCCGACGGAGTCACGCGTCAGGTAGCGCGTCAGCAGGATGTTCGTGTCTGGCATGTAGAGCTGCTTCGGGCGCGTGCTCGCGCGGGCGGCGAGGCGGAAGAACCCCCCGCGGTCGGCGTCCAGCAGCGAGGCGAACAGGGACGGCGCGTCGAACCGCGACGGGCAGTACCAGTCGATCGTGCCGTTCGTCCCGACCAGGGCGACCGTCCGCAGGTCGCCGATGATCCCGTGCTCCTCGATGGGGAGGTACCGCTCGTCCACGGCCGCAGCATGGACCAGGCGGGCCCCGCGGCGGGGCAGGCCACTCCGGTCTGCCCCGTCCAGGACGAGGCGGGGCCCCGCAGCCGCCTCCCGGCGTGCTGCGGGGCCCCGTCGCGGGTCGCGCTCGGCGGCGTCAGCCCCGGACGTCGACCACCACGTCGGTGGTGGTCGAGAGCTCGGTGCCCCACTCGTCCTGCATGGTCAGCGTGCAGGTCAGCTCGACCTCGCCCGCGGCGGCGGCGGTGCCGCGCAGCACGAGCGCCGTCCCGTCGCCGGCGCCGTAGTCGCGGCGGGCGACGCGCTCGGCCGTGCCGGCCGCGGGCGCCAGGGTCGCGGCCCCGGCGCCGTCCTCGCCGGCGTTCGTCTGCGCGCACGACTGGGCGTAGCTCTCGCCCTCGAGCCTCCCGGCGCCGGCGTTGACCAGCGCGCCGGGGACCGTGACGGTCGATCCGACGCGCGCCCGGACGACGTCGCGCCGCAGCTCGGACCGCAGCTGCGCCTGCGTCGCCGGGGCGGTGACGACGACGTCGAAGGTGGTCGGCGCCGTCGTGCTGCCCGCGCTGTCGGTGGCCGTGCAGGTGACCTGCGTGGTGCCGACCGGGAAGAGCGAGCCCGGGGCGGGCGCGCACGTGGGCGTCACGACGCCGTCGCGGGTGTCGCGGGCCTCGGGCAGGGCGTAGTCCACGGGCGTGCCGTCGGGGTCGGTCGCCACGACCTCCACCCGCTCGGTGCCGGCGAAGCGCGGCGGCAGGAAGTCCGCCGGCCGCGGCGGCAGCTGCGACGGGTCGACGATCCCCCAGTACGCGGGCGTCACCTGCAGGTCGTCGTCGAAGGGCAGCGGCTGCTCCCAAGGACGGGGGTTCGGCCAGGTGCGCAGCCAGGTCCGCGCGTTGCTGATGCCCCAGAACGTCACCGACTCGAGCGAGTCGCTGTGGGTGCGCAGCATGGCGAACAGGTCGCGGTAGTAGTAGCCGATCTCGGCGGCCGCCGCGTCGAGGTCGTCCGTCGCCGCGATGTACGTGCCGCTGCTGCCGACGTCCGCGCCGCGGTTCTCGGTGGAGGAGTTGACGTCCAGCTCCGTGACCGCCTGCAGCAGCGTCGGGTCCAGCTCGGTGACGGCGTCCATGGACTCGTCGAGCCACTCCACGGGCCGGGCGAAGTCCACGTGCGCCTGGTGCCCGACGCCGTCGATCGGCACGCCGCGCTCCTGGAGGGCGCTGATGAGCGAGAGGTAGTCCTCGCGCTTGGACGGCATCTCGGTGTTGTAGTCGTTGATGAACAGCTCGACGCCGGGGAAGTGCTGGTCGGCCAGGCGGAACGCCTCGTCCACGAAGCCCTCGCCGAGCACCTGGAACCAGCGGCTGTCGCGCATGTCGTGCGGGTTGCCGTTCGGCCCGTCGGCGATGACCTCGTTGACGACGTCCATGGCCCAGATCGGGCTGTCGCCGTCGGGGTAGCGGGCGTCGACGTGCTCGGCGATCGCCCGGACGTGGGCCTCCATGCGCGAGCGCAGCAGCGCCTGGTCCTCCGGGCTGGACGTCAGCGGGCGGTCGCCGTCCAGGAAGAACCACGCGGGCGTCTGGGAGTGCCAGACCAGCACGTGGCCGTAGACCTCGACGTCGTTCTCGTCGGCGAAGTCGAGCAGGCGGTCGAGGTCCTCGAAGGTGAACTGGCCCTCGACGGGCTGGATCTCGGCCGGCTTGCCGTCGTTCTCCGGCGTGATGGCGTCGTAGTGGCGGCGGATGAGCTCCGCGGAGCGGCCGACGGTCTCGCGCTGGTCGACGGCGACGCCGACGTGCTCGACGCCGTCCGCGCCGAGCACGTCCGCCAGGCCCGGGACGTCCTGGACCGGGGTCTCGGTGGCGCCCAGCACGGCGACGTCGTCGAGCAGGAAGTCGACGCCCGCGGCGCCCTCGACGTAGAGCGTCGCGCGGTCGACCGGCGTGCCGAGGGTGTACGTGCCCCGCAGCTGCGTCCACGCGTCGGCGGTGACGACGCCGCTGGCGCCGGCCACGTCGTCGTAGCCCGTCGTCGTGCCGCGGTCGCGCTGGATCGAGGCGTTGAGCGCCGTGGGCGCCTCGCCGGGGGCCAGCCGCACCCACAGCGAGACCTCGACGGTCTGGCCGACGGCCAGCGCGCTCGTGACGTCCAGCGTCGGGCCCTGCCAGCTCTGCTCGCGCTTCGTCGCGAGCAGGCTCGTCGCGCCCTCGTGGGCGTCGTCGGTCGTCAGCGCGACCCGGGCGGCGCCGCGCGGGCCCCAGCCCTGCAGGCCGCTCTCGAAGTCGGTGCGCAGGTCGCTGCGGGAGCTCTCGGCGGGCGGTGCGGCCTCGCCGACGACCCGGACGTCGTCGAGGTAGTACGCCTGGGTCGGGTCGGGGCTCTCGAGGTGCAGCTCGAGCTGGCTGCTCGCCGTGCCGTGCTCGTAGGAGCCGCCGACCCGCGTCCAGCCGCTGTCGGTGACGGCCACCTGGTGGGCGATCGAGTCGAAGGCCGCGGCGCCGCCCTGCGGCGTGCGCGCCACGCTCAGCGAGACGGCGTCCTCGCCCGACCCCTCGGCGAGCCGGACCCAGGCCTCGACCTCGTACGTCCCGGGGGGCATGAGGTCCAGGCCGTCGAGGGCGGGGCCGTGCCACGCCGCCGTCCTGCCGGTCGTGAGGAGGCTGTGCTCGCCCGTCCGCGCCTGCGCCGTGCTGACGGCGACCTCGGCGGTGCCGCGGCCGAACCAGTCGGCCGGGCCGTCCTCGAAGCTCGTCTCGTGGACCAGGGCCGGCTCGGCGCCGGCGGCGGGCGCGAGCACCACGCCCATCGGTGCGAGCACGCCGAGGGCGAGGGCCCCGGCTCCCAGACGTCGTCGTCCCATGGAGGTTCCTCCTGTGCCGCAGCGTCGGCGCTGCGAATATGTGGCTGACCTGTCGGAAAGTTTCGACCGTCGCGACGAGGGAAGCACGGGGACGAACAGGGCGTCAACACCCGTCTCGCCGCGGCCGCGGCGACGGCGAGACCCACCGGCGCGCGCCGCAGCGGTGACGGGCGCAGGGTGGGCCGGTGGTCGGAGCGGGCAGCAGCAGCGGTGCGGCGGGCGGGGCCGGGGCGCCCGAGGACGTGGACGTGGACGTCCTCGTCGTCGGCGCGGGGCTGTCCGGGGTCGGCATGGCCAGCCGGCTGCGGCGCGAGCTGCCGGGCCGCTCGGTCGCCGTCCTCGAGGCTCGCGAGGCGATCGGCGGGACGTGGGACCTGTTCCGCTACCCCGGCGTCCGCTCCGACTCCGACATGGCCACGCTCGGCTACGCCTTCCGGCCCTGGACGGGCACGACGGCGCTGGCGAGCGGGGACGCGATCCGCGACTACGTCCGGGAGACGGCGCGCGCCGAGGGCGTGGACCGCCTCGTCCGGCACGGCCATCGCGTCGTGGCGGCGGACTGGTCGAGCGAGGCGGCCCGGTGGACCGTCGACGTCGAGGTGCTCCCCGGCGAGCGCCGCGCGGGGCGCAGCGCCCGGATGACGTGCGCGCTGCTGCTGGTCTGCACCGGCTACTACCGCTACGACCGCGGCTTCACCCCCGACCTGCCCGGCGCCGAGCAGTTCGGCGGGGAGCTCGTGCACCCGCAGCTGTGGCCGGAGGACCTCGACCTGACCGGGAAGCGCGTCGTCGTCGTCGGCAGCGGCGCCACGGCGATCACCCTCGTGCCCGAGCTGGCCCGCACCGCCGAGCACGTCGTCATGCTCCAGCGGTCGCCGAGCTACGTGGTGTCGCTGTCCTCGCAGGACGCGCTCGCCCGCCGCCTGCAGGGGCTCCCGGTGCCCACGCGCGTCGCGGCGTCGCTCGTGCGGGCCAAGAACGTGCTCTCGTCCTCGGCCTTCTACCAGCTCAGCCGCCGGTTCCCGGGGGCGACCAGGCGCCTCGTCCGCCGCGGCGTCGAGCGCCAGGTGCCGGCCGGCTTCGACGTCGACCGCCACTTCTCCCCGCGGTACGACCCGTGGGACCAGCGGGTGGCCTTCACCCGCAGCGGCGACCTGTTCGCCGCGCTGCGCGCCGGGACGGCGTCGATGGTCACCGACCGCATCGAGACCCTCACGGCGACCGGGGTGCGGACCGCCTCCGGCGAGCACCTGGACGCCGACGTCGTCGTCACCGCGACGGGGCTGGAGCTGCTGCTCGCGGGCGGGATGCGCGTGGCGGTCGACGGCGAGCAGGTGGACCTCGCCCGGACCGTCTCGTACAAGGGCGCGATGCTCTCCGGCGTCCCGAACCTCGTCCTGGGGCTGGGCTACACGAACGCGTCCTGGACGCTGAAGATCGACCTCGTCGCCCGCTTCGTCGTCAGGCTGGCGCGCCACCTCGACGCCGTCGGCGCCGACGCCGCGACCCCCGTGCGCCCCGACGTGCCGGACGACGAGCTCGCCCCGCTCATCGACCTGCAGTCCGGGTACGTGCTGCGCAGCGTCCACCTGCTGCCGCGCCAGGGTCCCCGCGCGCCGTGGCGCCTGCACCAGGACTACCTGCGCGACCTCCTCCTGCTGCGTCGCGGGCCCGTCGACGACGGCGGGCTGCGCTTCTCCCGGCGCCGCACCGCACGGGCCGAGGCCGTTCCCGCACGCCCGGAGGGCTGACCCGGCGAGGATGCCCGCAGCCGGCGTCGACGCCGGCACCGCCGTCCGACACGAGGAGAACCCGTGCGCCCGTACACCTTCCCCGGCGGCACCGCCGTCGTGACCGGCGCCGCGGGCGGCATCGGCGAGGCGCTCGCCCGCGCGCTGGCCGCGCGCGGCAGCTCCCTGGCGCTGCTCGACCGGGACGCCGACCGGCTCGAGTCCGTGGCCGCGGCCGTCCGCGCCGAGCACCCCGGCCTGGGGGTGCGCACCTACGTCGTCGACCTGGCCGACCGGGAGGCGACGGCCGCTGCGCTGGAGGCCGTGCGGGCGGACCACCCGCGCGTGACGCTCGTCGTCAGCAACGCCGGGGTGGCCCTGGGCGGGCTGTTCCGCCAGCTGACCTTCGAGGAGTTCTGGTGGGTCGTGGAGGTCAACCTCCGCGCCACCGTGCAGGTGGTCTCGGCGCTGCTGCCCGCGCTGCGCGCGTCGCCGGGCTCCCACCTGGTGACGGTCTCGAGCATCTTCGGCGTCGTCGCCCCTCCCGGCCAGAGCGCCTACGCCACGAGCAAGTTCGGGGTGCGCGGCTTCACCGAGGCCCTGCGCGCCGAGCTGCGGGGCGACGGCGTCGGCGTGACCTGCGTGATGCCCGGCGGCGTGCGGACGCGCATCGCGCAGGACGCCCGCGCCGCCGCAGGGCTGTCCGCCGAGGACGTGGCGGCCGGGCGCGACGCCTTCCAGCGCATGCTGCGGATGGAGCCCGCCGAGGTGGCCGAGCAGGTGCTGCGCGCCGTCGAGCAGCGGCGCCCCCGGCTGCTCGTCGGCTGGACGGCGCGCCTGCCCGCGCTGCTCGAGCGGGCGCTCCCGGGGGCCTCGACCCGGCTGCTGGGGGTGCTCGCCCGGTCGTCCGGCCCCGGTCGCCGGCTGATGCGTTCCCGGTGATCGGCGACGAGACGTCCCATTCGGGCGACCTGTGTGTGATGATCCGCGCCGTCACTCGTCGTGATGTTTCCGCAACCCGTCCGTGACCGCGCCGAGATCAGGTGCTCAAGGGGTGGTGGCGGAGGGCCGATGACGGGTGGAGAGCAGCGAGGCGCGCCGACGCACCGGACGGCGCGCGACCTCACCCGACCGGAGCACCGAGGAGCACCCGTTGAGCGCAGCCACCACCCGCACCGCCCGCCGCCCGCGCCGCGGCCTGAGCCGACTGGCCGCGGTCGCGGCCGGCCTCGTCGTCGCCATGGCGGTGTCCCTCACCCCTGCGCAGGCGGAGACCGGCGCCATGGTGGTCCCGACGAGCGGGCGCGTCACCGGGGTCGTCGGCGCCTACTGCACCTCCGGCAGGGCCCACGGCGGCATCGACATCGCCGCCCCGACCGGCACCCCGGTGCGGGCCGCCGACAGCGGTGTCGTGAGCATCGCGGGCCGGCGCGCCGACTCCGCCAGCTACGGCATCTTCATCCGGATCCACCACGGCACCCGCTACCGCACGATCTACGCCCACCTGAGCAAGCTCGCCGTGAAGCCGGGGCAGACGGTCAAGGAGGGCCAGGTCATCGGCTACGTCGGCAACACCGGCCGCTCCTACGGCGCGCACCTGCACTTCGAGGTCCGCCTCGACAACGTCCGCCAGAGCGGCATCAACACCAGCTTCCGCTGCCGCACGAACGTCACGGCGGGCAACCGCATCCAGTGGGGCTTCCCCTACCTCGCGCGCTGAGGCGACGCGCACCGGCGCGGGGTCGGCGGGTGCTGGGCGGGTGGGCCCCTGACCTGCGGTGACGTCGCGTGACGGGGACCTCTGCAGGTCGCCCGGCGCAGCCGGGGCGGAGGGGGAGGGCCGGTGCTGCCGCGCGGGGCGCCGTCCTGGCAGGCTCGGCTGCCGTGGAGACCCCCGGCGCGGCGCGGACCCTCGGCATCCTGCTCTTCGACGGCGTCGAGGAGCTCGACGCCGTCGGCCCGTGGGAGGTGCTGGCGTGGTGGACCCAGCGGCACCCCGAGGACGGGTGGCGCGCAGTGCTCCTCTCGCGCGACGGCGCCCCCGTGACCGCGGCGAAGCAGATGGTGCTGGGCGCGCACGTCTCCCGCGAGGACTGCCCGCCGCTGGAGGTCCTGCTGCACCCGGGCGGCCGGGGCACGCGCACCCTCGCCGTCGACGAGGACCACCTCGCCTGGGTCCGCGCGCAGCGGGCGGTCGTCCCCCTGATGACGAGCGTGTGCACCGGCTCCCTCGTCTACGCGGCGGCGGGGCTGCTGGGCGGACGACCTGCGACGACCCACTGGGGCGCCGTGGACGAGCTGCGGGCGCTCGACCCGACCGTCGACGTGCGCCCCGACGACCGCTTCGTGGACGACGGCGACGTCATCACCTCCGCGGGCGTCTCCGCGGGCATCGACATGGCGCTGCACCTCGTCGCGCGACTGGCCGGGGTGGAGCGGGCCCGGGAGGTCCGCCGCGGCATCCAGTACGACCCGCAGCCGCCGGTCTGAGCGGGGGCGCGGGGCTGCGAGGCCCGGCACGGCGCCGGCGCAGCGCGGGGGCGCCCCGGCCTGCGCGTCCGGGGGCGTGCCCACCCGGTCCGGGCCGGCCCTAGCGTCCCGTGGTGTGGACCTCCTCGCCGCGCTGTCCGGTCTCGGCCTGGGCCTCTCGCTCATCGTGGCCATCGGCTCCCAGAACGCCTTCGTCCTGCGCCAGGGCCTGCGCGGCGAGCACGTCGGCGCCGTCGTGGCGGTCTGCACCGCCTCCGACGCGGTGCTCATCGCGGCCGGCGTCGCGGGCGTGGGGGCGCTCGTCCAGCAGGCGCCGGAGCTGCTCGTCGCCGTCCGCGTCGGCGGGGCGGCGTTCCTCCTCGGGTACGCGGTGGTGGCCGCGCGTCGGGCGCTGCGCCCGGGCGGGGACGCGCTGGAGGAGTCCGCGGCCCCGGCGCGCGGGTCCCGCCGCGGCGCGCTCGTCACCGCGCTCGCGCTGACGTGGCTCAACCCGCACGTCTACCTCGACACGGTGGTGCTGCTCGGGTCGGTCGCCGCGGGACAGGGGGAGGCGCGGTGGGCGTTCGGCGCGGGGGCCGTGGCCGCGAGCGTCCTGTGGTTCAGCGCCCTGGGCTTCGGCGCCCGCCTGCTGCGGCCGCTGTTCGCCCGCCCCGGTGCCTGGCGGGTGCTCGACGGCGCCATCGCCGTGGTGATGGCGCTCCTCGCGGCCTCGCTGCTGGCGGGGCTCGCGGGCTGACGCCGGCCGGGCGGTCACGGCGGCAGGGCGTCCTCGGACGTCGGGCGTCCGGAGGTCGGGCGTCCGGAGGTCGGGCGTCCGCAGGGCGGGGCCTCAGCTCAGGCGTCGCCAGGTCAGCCGCACCGCGGGGACGTCGCCGGAGGCGGTCCGCCGCACGCGCTCCGACGTCATCGCGGACCCGTCCTCGGACGGGCGCACGGTGGTCGCGCCGTCGCCGTCGCGGAAGGTCCAGACCCCGTGGGGGTCGACGGCGGCGGTGCCCGCCCGGACGCCGCCCTCGTCGTCGTGGGCGCGGGTGGGGAAGGCGCCGCGCGCGGCGTCGAAGGGCTCCACCACCTCGAGCGCGAGGCGGCGCCGGCCGCCCACCTCGACGTCGAGCTCGTGCACGACGGTCGGCCCCAGCCACCGGTAGGTGCCCCGGCCCGCCACGTCCGCGACGACGCCCTCGCCGTCCTCGCCCAGGACCTCGCCGCGCACGACCCAGGTGCCGACGAGCGGCGCGGGCGTGGGCGGCGCGCTGAGCAGCGGGTCCTCGGTCGCCTGCGCCTCGCGGGGTGCGTCGTCGCTCATGCCGGCCTCCGTCGTCGGTGCCTCGCCGTGCCGTCCGCCGGGCGCGGACGGCGCCCGGGAGCGCCATCATGCCCGGATGACCAGCCGCTTCGCCGTCCTCGCGATCGACGCCGTCGAGCCCCGCCCCGTCGCCGAGTTCTGGTGCGCCGTCCTCGGGTGGGAGGTGGTCGACGCGGACGAGACGATCGTGAGCATCGGCGCCGCCGACGGCTCCGGGCCGACGATCGACGTCCTGCGCGTGCCCGAGGCGAAGACGACGAAGAACCGCCTGCACCTGGACCTGCGCGCCGACGGCACGAGCACCGCGGCGGAGCTCGCGCGCCTGGAGGCCCTCGGCGCGCGGCGCGTCGACGTCGGCCAGGACGAGGACGTCTCCTGGGTCGTCCTCGCGGATCCCGAGGGCAACGAGCTCTGCCTGCTGTCGCGCACCGTGCAGGACGTCGAGCGCGAGGCCGCCGCCGGCGAGGGCTGAGCGGACCGGGTCCTCGCCGGGCGACCTGCGAACGTGCTCGGCGGGGCCGGCTGCCGGGCGCTGACCTGCGACGACTCGCCGTGACCGGGACTCCTGCAGGTCGGCTGGCGCGCATGCGCCGGCCCGGCGCGGCGGCTGCCGCGCGGAAGGCGAGCAGTTCGCCCGGTGTTGCCCCGGTGTGACGACGACGGCGCTCGGCAGCCCCCCGGCGGGGGACGTCCAGGGGTCCGCGACGAGCCGCGCCCCGCGGCGCTGGGTGCCGAAGCGGGTGCTGGTGACGCGCTCGGCGGCGGAGCTGCCGCACGGGCGGCGCATCCTCCAGCGGGTCGAGGCCGCCGGCGTCGAGGACATCCAGCTCCTGCCGGGCGACCGGCTGCCGCCGCTGCGCGGCGAGGACGAGCGGGCCACCTACGCCCTGGCCAAGCAGACGCTCGCGGTCGTCGTCGCCCCGCCGAGCAAGCGGCGGCCCCAGCCGATCCCGCCCAGCGCGGACTGGCGCGTCGACCTGGCGGAGGGCTGCCCCGCGCACTGCCAGTACTGCTACCTGGCGGGCTCGCTCGGGGGCCCGCCCATCACCCGGGTCTACGCCAACCTCGAGGAGGTCCTCGACGGCGTCGCGCCGCTGGTCGGCGCCGGCACCGTGACGAGCGTGAGCGACGGCCGCCGCGCCGAGGGCACGACCTTCGAGACCTCCTGCTACACCGACCCGCTCGCCCTCGAGCACGTGACCGGCTCGCTCTCCCGGGCGATCTCGCACGTGGGGACCACGGACTTCGGCGGCCCGGTGCAGATGCGGTTCACCACCAAGTTCGACGACGTCGAGCCCCTGCTCGACCTCCCGCACCACGGCCGCACGCGGGTGCGCCTGTCGGTCAACGCGCTCGGCGTCCAGCGCTTCGAGGGCGGGACGGCGCGCATGCCCGAGCGCGTCGGCGCGCTGCGCCGGCTGGCGCTCGCCGGCTACCCCGTGGGGCTGACGGTCGCGCCGATCATGCCCGTGGAGGGCTGGCGCGAGCAGTACGGCGCCCTGCTCGACGACGTCGCCGCGGCCACGCGGGACGTCCCGGGCCTCGACCTGACCACCGAGCTGATCACGCACCGGTTCACGCCGAGGAGCAAGGAGGTGCTCCAGGGCTGGTACCCACGCTCCGCCCTGGAGATGGACGAGGACGCCCGGCGGCAGAAGCGGGGCAGGTACGGCGCCGTCAAGCACGTCTACCCGGCGCCGCTCATGGCGGAGATGCGGACGTGGTTCGAGCGGGCCCTGGCCGAGCGGCTGCCCGCCGCCCGGCTGCTGTACTGGACCTGAGAGCCGCTGCCCCGCACGAGGTCGGGGCGGCGCGGGCGAGCGCCGGTCCGGCCCGGACCGGCAGGACGGGAGACGACTGGTGACCGACCACGGCCACGACCTGCTCTTCGGGGCCTTCCTCACCCCCTCGGCGGCGGACCCGGGGCGCGTGGTGGAGCTCGCCCGCCTCTGCGAGGCCGTGGGCCTCGACCTGGCCACGTTCCAGGACCACCCGTACCAGCCCGGCTTCCTCGACACCTGGACGCTGCTGTCCTGGGTCGCCGCGAGCACGACGCGGCTGCGGGTCGCGCCGAACGTCGTCAACCTGCCGCTGCGGCCGCCGGCCGTGCTCGCGCGCTCGGTGGCGAGCCTGGACCTGCTGAGCGGCGGGCGCGTCGAGCTGGGGCTCGGCGCCGGCGCCTTCTGGGACGCCATCGAGGCCATGGGGGCCCGCCGGCTCACGCCGCGGGAGGCGGTCCTCGGGCTCGAGGAGGCCATCGCGGTGCTGCGGCAGACCTGGGACGCGTCCGCACGGGGCGGCGTGCGCCTCGAGGGCGACGTGCACCGCGTCGTCGGGGCGAAGCGCGGCCCGGCGCCGGCGCACGACGTCGGGATCTGGGTCGGCGCGTACGGGCCCCGCATGCTCGAGCTCACCGGGCGCCTCGCCGACGGCTGGCTGCCCTCCACGGGCTACCTCCAGCCGGGCGACCTCGAGCGCGGGAACGCCGCCGTGGACGAGGCCGCGCTGGCCGCGGGCCGCGCGCCCGGTGACGTGCGCCGCCTGCTCAACCTGAGCGGGCGCTTCACCCGCCGCTCCACCGGTCCGCTGCAGGGGCCGGCCGAGCAGTGGGTCGAGGAGCTCGCCGATCTCGCGCTGTCGGAAGGGCTCAGCGGCTTCCTCCTCGGCAGCGACGACCCCGACGACCTGCGACGGTTCGCCGCCGAGGTCGCGCCCGGGGTGCGCGAGGTCGTCGACGCCGAGCGCGGGGCGCGGGCCGGCGGCGACGTCACCTCGGCCTCGCCCGTGGTCGACGAGGTCCTCGTCCCGCGGGTCGCCGCCGGGACGTCGTCCGCGGCCCCGGGTCTGCCCGTGGTCCCCACGCCGGACGACGGCGTGCGCCGCAGCCGCGAGCGGGTGTGGGACGAGTCGGCCCGCCCGACCGGCCCCGCGCCCGAGCCGGGCCGCACCTACACCGAGGACGAGGCGACCCAGGGCGGCCACCTCATCAGCGTCCACGACCACCTGCGCTCCGAGCTCGCGCAGCTGCACGACCTCGTGGAGCAGGTGGGGGCGGGAGCCACGAGCCCGGGTCAGGCGCGCAGCCACATCGCGACCATGACGCTGCGGCAGAACGCCTGGACGCTCGGGACCTACTGCGAGAGCTACTGCCGCGTCGTGACGACGCACCACACCATCGAGGACCGCAGCATGTTCCCCCACCTGCGCAGCGGCGACCCGCGGCTCGGCCCGGTGGTGGACCGGCTCGAGGAGGAGCACCACGCGATCCACGACGTGCTCGAGCGCGTGGACCGCGCGCTCGTCGCGTCCGTCGCCGCGCCGGGACCCGCCGGCGTCGAGGAGGTGCGGGCCGCGGTGGACCTGCTCAGCGACGTCCTGCTGAGCCACCTGTCCTACGAGGAGCGCGAGCTCGTCGAGCCGCTCGCGCGGCTGGGGTTCGTCTGATCGCGCCCGAGCTGGGGCCACCGGTCGCGGTGGAGCCGTGCGAGCCCGGGCCTGCGCCTCGGCGAGATGGAGGTCCGGGTCACCGAGGGCGCTGTCCGGTGACCGGAACCTCCATCTCGGGCGAGACGGCGACGCGACCGGCGTCGACTGCCTCGTGCTGACGGATGCCGCTGCGCGGACGGCGCGAGGACGTCGCGCTCTACGGGCTCCCCCACGCAGGAGTGGCGGGCCTGAGGCGCCGCGCGCCGCGGACCACCCGCCGTCGGGCCTGAGCTCCGGGCAGACCGAGGTCGCGGAGTCGACGCAGGGGCCGAGCGCGGGACGCCGGAACCCCCTTGCCACCGCGGGCCCCGCCGCGGTCGACTCGTGCCGTGCGCGGCGCTCGCGCGCGGACGTCGACGCCACCAGGAGGACGCCGTGAGCACCGCCCGGCGCGGGCTGCCCCGCGCGCTGCTCCCCCTGGGCGCGCCCGGCTACCGGTGGCTCGCCGGGGCCCTGGTGGGGTCGCTGGCCGCCGCGGGGCTGTGGACGCTGGCGGTCGTCTGGCAGGTGATCGCGCTCGGCGGCGGACCCGCCGCCGTCTCGCTGGTCAGCGCCGGCTTCGCGGTCGGGATGCTCGCCACCGCCCTGCTCGGCGGGGTCCTCGCCGACCGCGTGCCGCAGCGGCGCATCCTGCTCGCCGTCGCCGCGGCCGAGCTCGTCGCCATGTCCGCCGCCGCCGCGCTGTCCCTCACCGGGAGCCTGGAGGTGTGGCACCTCGCGGGGCTGTCGGCGCTGATCGGCGTCGGGCAGGGCCTGTACTACCCGGCGTACTCGGCGCTGCTGCCCTCGCTCCTGCCCGCCGACCAGCTGCTGCAGGCCAACGGGATCGAGGGCTTCCTGCGCCCGCTCCTCGTCAACGCGGCCGGCCCGGCGGCGGCGGGGGCCCTCGTGGCCGCAGCCTCCCCGGGCGCGGCGCTGCTCGCCGCCGCGGTGTCGGCCGCCGGGGCGCTGGTGTGCGTCGTCGGCCTGCCCCGCACCCCGCTCCGCCGGGACCTCGCCGCCGAGGCGGCCGCCCACGGGCGCTCCCCGCTGCGGGCCGCGCTGGCCGACGTCGCCGAGGGCTTCGCCTACATGCGGCGCACGCCGTGGCTGCTGTGGACGCTCCTGTTCGCGTCGGTGATGGTGCTGCTCGTCATCGGTCCGCTCGAGGTGCTCACGCCGTTCGCGATCCGCGACCGCGCCGGCGGCGGCCCCCAGGACCACGCGCTGGTGCTCGCCGCCTTCGGCGTCGGCGGTGCGGTGGCCTCGCTCGTCGTCGCCTCGCGGCCGATGCCCCGGCGCTACCTCACGGTGATGATCCTGCTCTGGGGGGCCGGGTGCCTGCCGCTCGCGCTCTTCGGCGTCGCGACGGCGGTGTGGGTCATGGTGGTCGCGGGCGCGGTGGTCGGGGCGACGTTCCAGGCGGCCACCGTCATCTGGGGGACGCTGCTGCAGCGGCGCGTCCCGCCGTCGCTGCTCGGGCGGGTCTCGAGCCTCGACTTCTTCGTCTCGCTCGCGTTCATGCCCGTCTCCATGGCCCTGGCCGGCCCGGCCAGCGCGGCGCTGGGCCTCGAGCCGGTGTTCCTCGTCGCCGGGGCCGCGCCGGTGCTCCTCGCCGTCGTCGCGCTCGCGGCCGGTCGGCTGCCCGCCGACGAGCTGGCGCACCCCCTGGACGGCGCCCCCGACCCCGCGGGCGCCGTCGTCGCCGGCAGCGGCGGCGCCGCGGACCCGGTGCCACCGGGAGCGGCCGGCCCGGCTCCCGCGGCGCCGAGGGGTCCTCGGGACTGACCGGGGCGCCGCCCTCAGCGAGCGGTCTTCGCCGCCGGCCGCGCCCGCAGGTGCGCGCGCTGGCCCTGCGGGCCCATGAGCGCGAGCAGCTCGCAGACGTCGTCGCCGGTGTTGGCCATGGCGTGCGGCGTGCGGGTGTCGAACTCCGCGGCCTCGCCGGGGGCGAGGACCATGTCGTGCGGCCCCAGCCGCAGGCGCAGGCGGCCGTCCAGGACGTACAGCCACTCGTAGCCCTCGTGGGTGCGCTGCTCGGCGCCCGCGCCGTAGCCGAGCGGGAGCAGCAGCTTCATCGCCTGGATGCCGCCGGGCCGGCGCGTCAGCGGCACCATCGTCATCCCGCCGCGCGTGACCGGCCGGGCGCGCACCCGCGGGTCGCCCGTCTCGGGCGCGTCGACCAGCTCGTCGAGCGGCACCTGGTGCGCGCGGGCCAGCGGCAGCAGCAGCTCGAGCGTGGGGCGCCGCTGCCCGGACTCCAGGCGCGACAGCGTGCTCACCGAGATGCCGGTCTCCGCCGCGAGGTCGGCCAGCGTCCGGTCGTGCTGCACCCGCAGCGCGCGCAGCCGCGGGCCGACCGCGTCCAGGACGGGGGACAGGTCGTCGTCGCTCACCCGGCCAGTTTGCCGTTCCGGCAACGTTCCTTGCCACGGGGGAGCGTCCGGCGCACTCTCCTCGGGAGGCGGCCAGCCGGGTGGCCGCACGGACGGGCGAGGAGCAGATGTGAGCACGGAGGAGAGGGAGGTCGCCGAGGGCGAGCTCCTGCAGGAGCAGTACGACGTCGTCGTGGTCGGCGGCGGCGCAGCAGGTCTCGCCGGGGCGCTGACGACGGCGCGGGCGCTGCGCAGCACGCTCGTCGTCGACGCCGGACAGCCGCGCAACGCCCCGGCCGACGGCGTGCACAACTACCTCGGGCGCGAGGGGACGCCGCCCCGCGAGCTGGTGGCGATCGGGCGCGCCGAGGTCGAGGCCTACGGCGGGACCGTGCTCACCGGGACGGCCCGCACCGCCGAGCGCCTCGGTGACGGCGGGCCGGGCGCCGCGCGCTTCCGGGTCGGCCTGGACGACGGCCGGTCGGTGCTGGCGCGGCGGCTGCTCGTGACGACGGGCGCGGTCGACGTGCTGCCCGACGTCCCGGGGCTGGCCGAGCGCTGGGGGAGGGACCTGCTCCACTGCCCCTTCTGCCACGGGCGCGAGGTCGCCGACCGCGTGGTGGGCGTGCTGTCGACGAGCGCCTTCGGCGTCGAGCAGGCCCTCATGTGGCGCGGCTGGAGCGAGCGGGTGGTGCTGCTGCAGCACACCGGCCCGGCGCCGTCGCCGGAGCAGGCGGAGCGGATGGCGGCTCGGGGCGTCGAGGTGGTCGAGGGGGAGGTCGTCGGCCTCGAGGTCGACGACGACCGGGTGGAGGCGGTGCGCCTCGCGGACGGGCGCGTCGTCGCGGTGCAGGCGCTGGTGACGACGTCGCGGGCCGTCGCCCGCAGCGGGGTGCTGGCCGGCCTGGGCGTCGAGCCCGCCGAGCTCGTGATGAACGGGATGTCGCTGGGGGAGCACGTGCCGGCCGAATCCACCGGGGCGACCTCGGTGCCGGGCGTCTGGGTCGCGGGGAACGTGAGCGCGCCGATGGCCCCGGTGCTGGCCGCGGCGGCCGCCGGCATGACGGCCGGCTCGATGATCACCAAGGACCTCGTCGACGACGACACCACCGCCGCGGTCCGCGTGGCCCGCGCCGCGCGCGTGGCGGCGCCGGCATGAGCGCTCCCCAGCACGGCCACGGCCACGGGCACGACTCCCGGGCGGCCGCCCCCGGAGACGCGGGCCGGGCGGCCCTCGAGGACGCCTCGCTCAGCACGCAGGAGCGGTGGGAGGGCTTCTACGCCGACCGCGGCCGCATCTGGAGCGGGCGCCCCAACGCCCTGCTGGTGGAGGTGGTGTCGGGGCTGGCGCCGGGGCGGGCGCTCGACCTCGGCTGCGGCGAGGGCGGGGACTCGCTCTGGCTGGCCGCGCAGGGGTGGGCGACCACGGCGGTCGACGTCGCCCCGACGGCGCTGGCCCGCACCCGCGAGGCGGCGGCCGCGGCCGGGCTGGAGGTGACCACCGAGCAGCACGACCTCGAGCAGTCGCTGCCGGCGGGCCCGTTCGACCTCGTCAGCGCCTTCTTCCTCCAGTCGCCCGTCGACTGGGACCGGCCGGCGGTGCTGCGCCGGGCGGCGGGGCTGCTGGCCCCGGGCGGGGTGCTCGTGCTGGTCGACCACGGCTCCGCGCCGTCGTGGAGCTGGCACGCGGGGCACGAGTTCCCGACGGCGGCGCAGGTGCACGCCGGGCTGGCCCTGCCGGAGGAGGAGTTCGAGGCGCTGCGCGTCGACGCGCCCGCCCGCGAGGCGCTCGGCCCGCAGGGGCAGGTCGGGGAGGTCACCGACCTCGTCGTCGTCGTCCGGCGCCGCGCCTGAGGTCGCCGCTGCGGGGCGGGGGCGGGCGGGCGAGGATGCCGGGGTGACCTCCGCCCCGCCCGCCCACCGCGCGGACCCCGGCGCGGCGCCCGGCGGTGCCGCCGAGCCCGCCGTCGAGGTCGTCGACCTCGTCAAGCGCTACCCGAGGAGCCCGCGCAACGCCGTCGACGGCATCAGCTTCGCCGTCCGCCCCGGGGAGGTGCTCGGTCTCCTCGGCCCCAACGGCGCGGGCAAGACGACGACGGTCGGGGTGCTGACGACCCGGGTCCGCGCCAGCAGCGGCAGCGCCCGCGTCGGCGGCGTCGACGTGCGCCGCGACCCCTCCGAGGCCCGCCGCCGCCTCGCCGTCGTCCCGCAGCGGCCGAACCTCGACCGGGTGCTGACGGCGCGCCAGAACCTCGTCTTCTCCGCCGGGTACCACGGCGTCCGGCGCGCCGAGCGGCACCGGCGGGCCGACGAGCTGCTCGAGCGCTTCGGCCTCGGCGACCGCGGCGGGGACAAGGTCGACAAGTACTCCGGGGGCCAGGCGCAGCGCCTGATGATCGCCCGCGCCCTCATGCACGACCCGCAGGTGCTGTTCCTGGACGAGCCGAGCACCGGCCTGGACCCGCAGGCGCGCCTGTTCGTCTGGGAGCGCGTCGCCGAGCTCAGCGCGGCGGGCACCACGGTGGTCCTCACGACGCACGACATGGACGAGGCCGAGGAGGTCTGCGACCGCGTGGGCGTCGTCGACCACGGGGAGCTGCTCGCCCTCGACACCCCGGCGGCGCTCGTCGCCGAGCACAGCAGCGGCGGCAGCATCGAGGTCGTCGTCACCCCACCCGACGGCGCCCGCCGGCCCCGGGGGTCGGAGGAGGCCGATGACGTCGGGACGGCGGTCGCGGAGGCGACGGCGCGCGTGCGCGGCGTCACGGCCGTCGACCGGCTGCCCGGGCCGGCCCCGACGAGCCGGCTGCGGCTGTCGGTCGACGGCGACCCGGCCGCGCACCTCGCGCCCGTCGCCGAGGCCGTCAGCGCCACCGGCGCCCTCATCACCGACGTGCGGCTCGGGCGGCCCGACCTCGAGGACGTCTTCCTCGCCCTCACCGGCAGGGAGCTCCGATGAGCGGCGACCGCAGCACGCGAGGGGCCGGCACGGCCTCGACGAGCACGCTGACGCCGGCGCTGATGATCCTGTGGCGGGACCTCTTCGTCACATGGCGGGAGATGCCGGCGTTCCTCGCGCAGGTCCTCCTGCAGCCGGTCTTCCTGCTGTTCGTCTTCGGGCAGGTGCTCGGCTCGCTCGGCTTCCTGCAGGAGGGCTACGCCGAGCTGCTCTTCCCCGGCATCGTGGCCCTGACGGCGTTCCTCACCGCGCTGCAGACGACGGCGCTGCCGCTGGTCATCGACTTCTCCTTCAGCAAGGAGATCGAGGACAGGCTGCTCGCGCCGACGCCGACCA
This sequence comes from uncultured Pseudokineococcus sp., assembly GCF_947495735.1. Lineage (GTDB taxonomy): Bacteria > Actinomycetota > Actinomycetes > Actinomycetales > Quadrisphaeraceae > Pseudokineococcus. The sequence continues at coordinate 37,663 of NZ_CANMAA010000010.1, read as the reverse complement.
CCGCCGTCGCGCTGGAGAAGATGGCGTTCTCGACGCTGCGGGCCCTCGTCGCGTCGGCGGCCATGTTCCCGCTCGGCGTCTGGATCCTCGGCGGCATCCCCTGGGAGGCCGGGGCTCTCGGCTGGGTCGTGCTGTTCGTCGTCCTCGGCGCCCTGACCGGTGCCGCTGGCGGCCTCACGCTCGGGACGCTCGTGCCGCCGAGCAAGATCAACATCGTCTTCGCCCTCGTCCTGACGCCCCTGCTGTTCACCGGCGCGGCGCAGTACCCGTGGGCCTCGCTCGAGGTCCTGCCGTGGTTCCAGGTGGTCACGGCGCTCAACCCCCTGACCTACGTCTCCGAGGGCCTGCGCGGCTCGCTCCTGCCCGCCACCCCGCACGTCCCGGCGTGGGTGTGCGTCCTCGCGCTGCTGGGCTTCCTCGCCCTGCTCACCGCCACCGGCATCCGCGGCTTCCTGCGGCGCGCGCTCGACTGACGGCGCGCGCTCGACCGACGGGGAGCCCGGCTCAGCCGCGCGGGCGCTCCACCCAGGGCCGGCCGCGGCGCTCGGCCGTGGTGCGCAGGTGCTCGAGCACGAGCCGGGGCCCCGGCGGCCAGGCGCGGGCCGGGCTCGGGTCGACGACGACGCCGCCGCGCGCCAGGGCGAGGCGGATGCTGCGGACGCACGCCGCGAGGCCGGGCCCGGAGGCCTCCTCGGGGAGGTCCACCCGCACCAGCACGGGGGTGCTCGTCGCCCCCGACGGGTGGTTCGAGGTGCTCATGGTTCCTCCGGTCGTCGGTCGGCTCGTGCGGCGGGCGTGCCGCACCACCCCACCGCGGGCGCACCCCGGGCGTCATCAGCCCGCGGTCGGGCCCGCTCGTCCTCCCTGAGGAGGACCCCCGGGGCGGACCACCTGCGGCCGGACGACCTGCGGCGCGGCCCGGCCACCGGGGGCGTGCTCCCCGCGGAACCGCGTGCACAAGCCTGACAGGCTGCCCCGGTGCTCCCCTTCTCGCAGGTCGACGTGTTCACCGACGAGCCCGGCGCCGGGCCGGGGCTCGGCAACCCCGTCGCCGTCGTCCACGACGCCGAGGGCCTGTCCGAGGCGCGCATGCAGTCCTTCGCGCGCTGGACGAACCTCTCGGAGACCACCTTCCTGCTGCCGCCGCAGGACGCCTCCGCCGACTACCGGCTGCGGATCTTCACCCCCTCGCGAGAGCTCCCCTTCGCGGGGCACCCGACGCTGGGGTCGGCGCGGGCGTGGCTCGAGGCGGGCGGGACGCCCCGGGGCGAGCACCTCGTGCAGGAGTGCGGCGCCGGGCTGGTGCGCGTGCGCCGCGACCCCGCGGTCGTCGGCCGCCTCGCCTTCGCCGCGCCGCCGCTCGTGCGCAGCGGGCCGGTGGACGCGGAGCTGCTCGCCCGGCTGCGCCGCGGCCTGCACCTGGCCGAGGACGACGTCGTCGACGCCGCGTGGACCGACAACGGCCCCGGCTGGGTCTCCCTGCTGCTGCGCGACGCCGCAGCCGTGCTGGCGCTCGCGCCCGACCTCGCCGAGCTCGAGGGGCTCGACCTCGGCGTCGTCGGGCCGCACCCGCCGGGCGCCGAGGCGGCGTTCGAGGTCCGTGCCTTCGCCGTCGGCGCGGGCGTGGACGAGGACCCGGTGACGGGCAGCCTCAACGCCGGCCTCGCGCAGTGGCTCCTGGCGGCCGGGCACGCGAGGGCCCCGTACGTCGCCGCGCAGGGCACCGCGCTGGGACGCCGCGGCCGGGTGCACGTCGAGGCCGAGGGCGAGGACGTCTGGGTGGGCGGCGGCACGCTCGTCGGCGTGACCGGGCGGGTGGCGCTCTCGCCCGCGTGACCCGGTCGGGTGCACCGGTGGTCGCGCGCTCAAGGACCCGGGGGCGCGCGCCGAGGGCATGACGTGAGCCCTCGCCCTCCCGAGCGCCCGCTGTCGCCGGTGCGACGGCGGGGCGCTCCCGCCGCGCCCGAGCGCCGCCGCTCCCCGCGCTGCCGCCGCGCCGCGGTCGCCGCTGCCGTGCTCGGCCTGGTGCTGGTCGTCGTCCTCGGCGTGCTCCCCGGGGGGCGGACGGCGTCGGCGCTCGTCTACTCCGTCCTGGCGGTCGCCGGGGTGGCCCTCGTCGTGGTCGGCGGCCTGCGCACGAGCAGGGGCCGGCTCCCGTGGCTGCTGATGGCGGCCGGAGCCGGGATCCTCGTCGGTGGCCAGCTCGCCCTCATGTGGCTCGCGGAGGACTACGACCCGACCCGCAGCCCGCAGGTGTGGCTCGAGGGCCTGCGGACGCACACCGGGGCCTTCGCGGTGGGGCTGGTCGCCTACCCGCTGCTGTACGCCGGCCAGATGGTGCTGCTGCGCCAGCGCGTGGAGCGGGTGCTCCCCAGCGCGTGGCTCGACGGCGTCGTCGTGACCGCGGCCGTGGCGGCGGCCAGCTCGGCGTTCGTGGTGCCGCGCGTCGTCGACGCCCTGGACCTGGACGTCGCCGGAGCCCTCACGCTGACGGCGCGTCCCCTGCTCGGCCTGATCATGGCGTCCCTCGCCGTGGCCAACTGGGCCCTGTCCGGCTGGCGGTCCGACCGCCGCCTGCCGCTCGTGCTCGCGGCGTTCACGACGCTGTGCGCGAGCGACGTCGCCGGTGCGCTGCACGTGACCGGCGTGCTGAGCAGCGCCGTGGTCGGCCCCGCCGTCGACGTCGGCAGGCTCGCGGCGCTGCTCCTGCTCGCCACCGCCGCCGCCGCGCCGGCGGGCCCGCGCACGGCCGCCCGCGTGGAGACCTTCGGGCTCGTCATGACCCCCGTCGTCGTGCTCGTCGGCGGGGTGGGGCTGCTCGCGCTGGACGAGGTCCACCCGGTCCCGGACGCCGCCGTGCACCTCGTCCTCGTCTCGCTGCTGCTCGTCGGCCTCAAGCTGCTCCTCGTCATCCGCGAGGTCCTGGTCCTCGCGGACAGCCGGCGCCAGGCCCTGACCGACGACCTCACCGGGCTCGCCAACCGCCGCGCGTTCCACCGGGCGCTCGGCTCGGCCACGGGCGGGGACGGCTCCGCAGCCCTGCTGCTGCTCGACCTGGACCGCTTCAAGGAGGTCAACGACAGCCACGGCCACGCGGTCGGCGACGCGCTGCTGCGCGGCACCGCCCGCCGCGCGGGCGAGCACCTGCCCCCGACCGCGCTGCTCGCCCGCCTCGGCGGGGACGAGTTCGCCGTCCTGCTGCCCGGCGCGGGGCTGGAGGAGGCGACGGCGGTGGCGCGCGCCGTCGTGGACGCCACGGCCGAGCCCGCCGTCGTGGACGGGCGCCCGCTGCGGGCCGTCGTCAGCGTCGGCGTCGCCACCACGCCGGACGCCGCCGGCCGCCACGTCGACGCCGAGGAGCTCCTGCGCCGCGCCGACGCCGCGATGTTCCTCGCCAAGCGCACCGGCTCGGACGGGCGGGGGGCTGACGGGAGGGGGGCGACGGGCGTCTACGACGAGGCGGTCGACGCCGAGCGCCGGGACCGCCGGCAGCTCCTGGGGGAGCTGCGCGCGACGCTCGACGGCGCCCCGGGCGCCGGCGGGCTCCTCGTCCACTACCAGCCCCAGGTGGCCGCGGAGACGGGCGCGGTGGTCGGGGCGGAGGCGCTCGTGCGCTGGCAGCACCCGAGCCGCGGCCTGCTGGCACCGGGAGCCTTCCTCGACCTGGTGGAGGAGCACGGGCTCATGGCCGAGGTGACGACCCTGGTGCTGCGGAGGGCCGTCGAGGACGCCGTCCGCTGGCGCGAGCGCGGCCACTCCCTGCGCGTGTCGGTCAACGTCTCGACCAGCTGCCTCGTCAACCCCGACCTGCTGCCCCTGGTCGACGCGGTCCTCGCGGAGAGCGGCCTGGACCCCGCGGACCTCGTCCTGGAGATCACCGAGACGACGCTGATGGAGGACCCGGAGCTGGCCGTCCGGACCGCCGGGTGCCTCACGGCCCGCGGCGTCGGGCTGAGCATCGACGACTACGGCACGGGCTACGCCTCCATGGCCTACCTCGACGACCTCCCGGCCACCGAGCTCAAGCTCGACCGCAGCTTCACCGTGCGCCTGCTCGAGGAGGGGCGGACGGCCGCCATCGTCCGCACGACGGTGGACCTCGCGCACCGCCTCGGCATGCGGCTGGTGGCCGAGGGCGTCGAGGACGAGGCGACGCTCCGGGCGCTGCACGAGCTCGGCTGCGACGAGACGCAGGGCTACCTGCACAGCCGGCCCCTCGGGGTCGAGGCGTTCACCCGCTGGCTGGACGAGCGCGCCGCGGCGCCCGCGGTGCCGCGCCCCCGGGCCGGAGCGTCGACCGGCGCGGCGACCGGTCCGGCTCAGACCTCCAGCCGGTAGCCGACGCCCGGCTCCGTCAGCAGGTGGCGGGGTCGGGCGGGGTCGGGCTCGAGCTTGCGGCGCAGCTGGGCGACGTAGACGCGCAGGTAGTGCCCGTCCCCCCGCAGGTGGGGGCCGCGGAGCTCGGCGAGCAGCACCTGCTGGGGCACGACGCGCCCCGGGGCGCGGGCGAGCATCTCGAGCAGGTGCCACTCGGTCGGCGTCAGCCGCACGGGCTCGCCGTCCACGAGCACCAGCCGGCGGGAGAGGTCGACGTCGAAGGCGGCCGTCCGCACGACCGGCTCGGCGACCTCCGAGGGGCCGCGCCGGACGGCGGCGCGCAGCCGCGCCAGCAGCACGTCCATGCCGAACGGCTTCGTCACGACGTCGTCGGCGCCGGCGTCGAGGGCCTCGACGGCGTCGTCGCCGGTGGCGCGGGCGGTCAGCACGAGCACGGGGACGGCCGACCACCCGCGCACCGCGGCGAGCACCTCGAGCCCGTCCATGTCCGGCAGGCCGAGGTCGAGCACGACGACGTCGGGGTGCGCGGAGGCCACCGCCGCGAGGCCCTCGGCGCCGGTCGCGGCCGTCGTCACCTCGTAGCCCGAGGCGCGCAGGGTGATGGCGAGCGCCCGCGCGAGCGCGCGGTCGTCCTCGACGACGACGGCGCGCGTCACGCCGCGCCCCCGGCGCCCGCGGTGGTGGCCGGGGTGGTGGCCGGGGTCGTGGCGGGTGTGGTGCCCGCCGGGGTGCCGTCGTCGGCCGGCAGGGGCAGGCGCATCGAGACGGTGAGGCCGCCGCCGGGCGTGCCCTCGGCCTCGAGCACGCCGTCGTGGGCCTCCACGAAGCCGCGGGCCACCGCGAGCCCCAGGCCGCTGCCGCCGTGGCTGCGGCTGTCGTCGAGGCGCCGGAAGGCGGTGAAGACCGCGTCGAGCTCCTCCTCGGGGACCCCGGGGCCGCGGTCGACGACGCGCACGACGAGGTCGCCGCCGGCGCGGCCGGCGCTCACGACGACCGGCGTCGTCGGCGGCGCGTGCCGCACGGCGTTCTCCAGGACGTTGCCGAGCGCCCGCCCGAGCAGGCCGGCGTCGACGTCGAGCAGGGGCAGGTCCTCGGGGACGTCGAGGTGGACGCGCCCCTCCGGCAGCCCGGCCGCGGCGCGGGGCACGAGCTCGTCCAGCGCCGTCGGGCGGCGCCGCAGGGCGAGGGCGCCGGCGTCGAGGCGGCTCATGTCCAGCAGGTCGTCCACGAGCTGCTGGAGGCGGTCGGCGGAGGTCTCGACGTCGGCGAGCAGCGCGGCCTCGTCCTCGGGGCCGAGCTCGACGTCCTCCAGGCGCAGGGCGCTCACGCCGGCCTTGACGCCCGCCAGCGGGGTGCGCAGGTCGTGGGAGACCGCGGCGAGCAGCGCGGTGCGCACGCGCGTCAGCTCGCGCTCGCGGCGGGTCTGGCGGGCGCTGGCGCGCAGCCGGTCGCGCTCCACCACCGTGCCGACCTGGACGGCGACGGCGGTCACGACGCGCAGGTCCTCCGAGCGCAGGACGGGCCCCGAGAGGGCCAGCACGAGGTCGTCGTCGACGGGCACGGTCGTCGTGGCCGCCGCGGGCGTGCACGGCGGGTCGGTGCCGGCGCAGGCCACCAGGGAGCAGGGGGCGCCCTCGGGACCGCGCGCCAGGACCGCCGCCGCGCGCTGCCCGAAGAGCTCGCGGACCCGCTCCAGCAGCGCGGGCAGCGCGTCCTGCCCGCGCAGCACCGAGCCCGCCAGCGCGGACAGGACGTCGGCCTCCGCGCGCGCCCGCACCGCCTGGGTGGTGCGGCGCGCCGCGACGTCCACGACGGCGGACACGGCGATCGCCACGGCCACGAGCACGGCGATGGCCAGGGCGTTCTGGGGCCGGGCGATGGTGAGGGTGTACAGCGGCGGGGTGAACAGCACGTTGGCCAGCACCCCGCCCAGCAGGGCGGCGAGGACGGCGGGCCCGAGCCCGCCGACGATGGCGACGCCGACGGTCAGGGCCAGGAAGAGCAGCAGGTCGATGGCCAGGTCGAGGCTGCCGCGCGCCAGGTGCAGCCCGCCGGCGAGGACGAGCGGGCCGAGGGCCGCGAGCGCCCACCCCCAGGCCCGGCGCCGCGGGGCGAGCAGGGCGCGGCGGCCGTGGGCCGTGCGCGCCCGGCCGGCCTGGGCGTGCGTGACGATCTGGACGTCGATGTCGCCGCTGTCGCGGACGACGGCGGCCCCGACGCCGGGGGAGAGGGCCGCCGCCACGCGCCCGCGCCGGCTCGCGCCGATGACCACCTGCGTGGCGTTGACCCCGCGGGCGAAGTCGAGGACGGCGGCCGCGACGTCGTCGCCGACGACGGCGTGCCACGTGCCGCCGAGGGACTCCACGAGCTGCCGCTGCACGGCCAGGGAGTCCGGCGCGGCCCCCGTGAGCCCGTCCTGCGCCGAGACGTGCAGGGCGACGAGCTCCCCGCCCGTGCCGCGGCCGGCGATGCGCGCGCCGCGCCGCACGAGGGCCTCGCCCTCCGGGCCGCCGGTGAGGGCGACGACGACGCGCTCGCGCGCGGCCCACGGCGCCGCGATGCCCTGGTCGGCGCGGTAGCGCACGAGCGCGGCGTCGACCCGGTCGGCGACCCACAGCAGCGCGAGCTCGCGCAGGGCCGTGAGGTTGCCGACGCGGAAGTACTGGCTGAGCGCCGCGTCGACCCGCTCGGCGGCGTAGACGTCCCCGTGCGCCATCCGGCGGCGCAGGGCCTGCGGGCTCATGTCGACGAGCTCGACCTGGTCGGCCGCGCGCACGACCGAGTCGGGCACCGTCTCCTGCTGGCGCACACCGGTGATCGTCGCCACGACGTCGGCGAGGGACTCCAGGTGCTGGATGTTCACCGTCGTCACGACGTCGACCCCGGCGTCGAGCAGGGTCTCGACGTCCTGCCACCGCTTGGCGTGGCGCGAGCCCGGCGCGTTGGTGTGGGCCAGCTCGTCGACGAGGGCGACCCGCGGCGAGCGGGCGAGGACGGCGTCGAGGTCCATCTCCTCCAGCCGGGCGCCGCGGTGCTCGACCTCCCGGCGCGGCACCACCTCGAGGTCCCCGACCATCGCGGCCGTCCGGGCGCGGCCGTGCGTCTCGACGAGCGCCACGACGACGTCGTCCCCGCGGTCGCGCCGCCGGCGGCCCTCGTCGAGCATCCGGTAGGTCTTGCCGACACCCGGTGCGGCGCCGAGGTGCACGCGCAGCGCGCCCCTCACGGCCGTCTCCGCGGCCCGGCGGTCTCCACGGGGGCATCGTGCCCCGCCGCGACCGCGGGCCGTGCCGCGGCCCGGCCGCTCACCGCACGACCGCCCACTGGCCGGTTCCTCACCGCACGACCGCCGGGTCGGCGGCCTCCTCCACGGCGACGTTGAGGGCGAGGACCTCGACGGCCGGCTGGCCGACGACGCCCAGCCAGCGCCCCGTCGTGGCGTCGTCCACCATCGCGCGCACCTCGTCCTCGGGCAGGCCGCGCTCGCGGGCGACGCGCGGCACCTGCAGGGCGGCGTAGGCGGGGGAGACGTGCGGGTCCAGGCCCGAGCCCGAGGCGGTCAGGGCGTCGGCGGGCACGAGGGCCGGGTCGACGCCCTCGCGCTCGGCGACCCGCGCGCGCCGCTCCTCCACGAGCGCGAGCAGCTCCGGGCTGCTCGGGCCGAGGTTGGAGGCGCCGGAGGACAGGGGGTCGTAGCCGTCGCCGGCCGCCGACGGGCGCGGGTGGAACCACGCGTCGCCCTCGGGGCCCTCGGGCACGGACTGGCCGAGCAGGGCCGAGCCGACGACCCGCCCGTCGACGCGGACGGGCGAGCCGTCGGCGCGCTCGGGCACCAGGCGGCCGACGAGCAGGACGGCGCCCGGGTAGGCGACGCCGAGCAGCAGGGTCATGACGAGGAGCAGGCGCAGGCAGGCGCCGGCGAGGCGCAGGGGCGCGGTGGCGCGTGCGGGCATGGTCAGCCGATCCCGGGGAGGAGGGAGAGGAGCAGGTCGAGGGCCTTGATGCCGACGAACGGCGCCACGACGCCGCCCAGCCCGAAGACGAGCAGGTTGCGGCGCAGGAGCGAGGACGCGTCGGAGGGCCGGTAGCGCACGCCCCGCAGGGCGAGCGGGATGAGCGCCACGATGACGAGCGCGTTGAACACGACGGCGGAGAGGATCGCCGACTCGGGACTCGCCAGCCGCATCACGTCCAGCGCGTCCAGGCCCGGGAACAGCCCGGAGAACATCGCCGGGAGGATGGCGAAGTACTTGGCGACGTCGTTGGCCAGGCTGAAGGTCGTCAGCGCGCCGCGGGTGATGAGCAGCTGCTTGCCGATGGCCACGACCTCGATGAGCTTCGTGGGGTCGGAGTCTAGGTCGACCATGTTCCCGGCCTCCTTGGCGGCCGAGGTGCCCGAGCCCATCGCCATCCCGACGTCGGCCTGCGCCAGCGCCGGGGCGTCGTTGGTCCCGTCGCCGGTCATGGCCACCAGCCGGCCCGCGCGCTGCTCGGCCGCGATGCGGGCGAGCTTGTCCTCCGGCGTCGCCTCCGCGACGACGTCGTCCACGCCCGCCTCGCGGGCGATCGCGGCGGCCGTCACGGCGTTGTCGCCGGTCACCATGACCGTGCGGATGCCCATGCGGCGCAGCTCGGCGAAGCGCTCGGCCATGCCCTCCTTGACGACGTCCTGCAGCTGCACGACGCCGAGGACCCGCGCGGGGGCGCCGTCGACCTGCTCGGCCACGACGAGCGGCGTGCCGCCGCTGCGGGCGACCTCGTCCACGGTCGCCCCGACCGCGGGGTCGGCCTCGCCGCCCTCGGAGCGCACCCACGCCAGCACGGCCGACGCCGCGCCCTTGCGCAGGCGCCGTGCGGTGCCGCCTCCCGGGCCGGGCCCGACGTCGACCCCGCTCATCCGGGTCTGCGCGGTGAACGGGATGTCGACGAGGTCGCGCCCGTCCGGCTCCGGCGCACCGGCCCCGTTCTCGGGGGCGCCGTCGACGAGCGTGACGACGGAGCGGCCCTCGGGCGTCTCGTCGGCCAGGCTGGACAGGCGCGCCGCGGCGGCCAGCTCGTCCGCGCCGACGCCGGGGGCCGGCAGCAGCGCGGTCGCGCGGCGGGCGCCGTAGGTGATGGTGCCCGTCTTGTCCAGCAGCAGGACGTCGACGTCGCCGGCGGCCTCGACGGCGCGGCCGGACATCGCCAGCACGTTGCGCTGCACGAGCCGGTCCATCCCGGCGATGCCGATGGCCGAGAGCAGCGCGCCGATCGTCGTCGGGATGAGGCACACGAGCAGCGCCACGAGGACGAGCAGCTGCTGGGGCTGGCCGGAGTAGGCCGCGAAGGGCTGCAGCGTCGTCACGGCCAGGAGGAAGACGAGCGTGAGGGCGGCGAGCAGCAGGTCCAGGGCCCGCTCGTTCGGCGTCTTGGCCCGCGAGGAGCCCTCGACCAGGGAGATCATCCGGTCGAGGAAGGACGCCCCCGGCTCGGCGGTGATGCGCACGACGAGGCGGTCCGACAGCACGGTCGTGCCGCCCGTCACCGACGAGCGGTCGCCGCCGGACTCGCGGATGACCGGCGCCGACTCGCCCGTGATGGCGGACTCGTCGACGGAGGCGACGCCCTCGACGACGTCGCCGTCGCCGGGCACCACCTGGCCGGCCTCCACGACGACGAGGTCGCCGGCGCGCAGCTCGGCCGCGGCCACCTCCTCCTCGGCGCCCTCCGGACCGCCGGGGCGCAGGCGGCGGGCGGTCGTCGTCGCGCGGGTGCGGCGCAGGCTCTCGGCCTGGGCCCGCCCGCGCCCCTCGGCGACGGCCTCGGCGAGGCCGGCGAAGACCACGGTCGCCCACAGCCACCCGGCGACGAGCACGGAGAAGACGGACGGGTCGGCCGCGGCGAGCACGGTGGTGGCCACGGAGCCGACCCAGACGACCATCATCACGGGGGTGCGGACCTGGTGCCGCGGGTCGAGGCGGCGCAGGGCCGCGGGCAGGGCGGCGACGAGCTGGCGCGGGCTGAAGGCGCCGGCGGCGACGCGGCCGTCGGACGGGCTCCCCCCGCCGTCTCCGGCCGGGGCCGGGCGCTCGAGGACCGGGGCGGGCGTGCTCACGAGAGGGCCTCCGCGAGGGGTGCCAGCGCGAGGGCCGGCACGAAGGTGAGACCGGCCACGACCACGACGACGACCGCGAGCAGCGCGCCGAAGACGGGGGACCGGGTGGACAGGGTGCCGGCGCCCGCGGGCACGGCGCTCTGGCGCGCCAGGGAGCCGGCGAGGGCCAGGACGAGCACGAGGGGCACGAAGCGGCCCAGCAGCATCACGACGCCCAGGGCGGTGTTCTGGTACGTCGTGGCCGCGCCGAAGCCGGCGAACGCCGAGCCGTTGTTGTTGGCGGCCGAGGCGTAGGCGTAGAGGACCTCGCTGAGCCCGTGGGGCCCGGCGTCCTGCACCGAGGCGTCGACGAGCGCGGGCACCCCGGCGGTGACCGCCGCCCCGACGAGCAGCAGGGCGGGCATCGCCAGGACGTTGAGGGCGACGAGCACCATCTGCTGCGGGCCGATCTTCTTGCCCAGCAGCTCGGGCGTCCGCCCGACCATCAGGCCGGCGAGGAAGACCGCGAGCACGGTGAGCACGAGCATCCCGTACAGGCCGGAGCCGACGCCGCCGGGCGTGACCTCGCCGAGCATCATGCTCAGCATCAGCACGCCCCCGCCGGCGGCGGTGTAGGAGTCGTGGAAGCTGTTGACGGCGCCCGTCGACGTCGCCGTCGTCGAGGCGGCGAACAGGGCCGACAGCGCCTCGCCGAAGCGGGTCTCCTTGCCCTCGACCGAGGCCCCTGCGGCCTGCGGCACGAGCCCGGCGCCGGTCGTCTCGGCCCACGTGACGGCCGTGACGGCGAGCAGCCACAGGCCGCCCATGACGGCGAGGAGCAGGCGGCCCTGGCGGCGGTCCCCGACGAGGCGGCCCAGCGCGGCCGGCATCGAGAAGGGGACGACGAGCAGCAGGAAGACCTGCAGGAGGCTCACCCAGGCGCTCGGCCCCTCGAAGGGGTGCGCGGAGTTGGCGTTGTAGAAGCCGCCGCCGTTGGTGCCCAGCTCCTTGATGGCCTCCTGCGAGGCGACGGGGCCGCCGACGAGCGTCTGCGTCCCGCCGGTCAGCGTGGTCACGGTCGTGGGGGCGGAGAGGTTCTGCACGACGCCCCCGAGCAGCATGACCACGGCGGCGACGAGGGAGAGCGGCAGCAGGACGCGCACGACCACGCGCACGAGGTCGGCCCAGAAGCTGCCGAGGCGGTCGGTGCGCGAGCGGGTGAAGCCGCGCACCAGCGCGATCGCGACGCAGACGCCGACGGCGGCGGACAGGAAGTTCTGCACCGCCAGCCCGGCCGCCTGCACGAGGTGGCCCATGGCGCTCTCGCCGCTGTAGGACTGCCAGTTCGTGTTCGTCACGAAGGAGACGGCGGTGTTCCAGGCCGTGGCGGGCTCGACGCCCGGGAGACCCACGGACAGCGGCAGCGCGGCCTGCAGGCGCTGCAGCGCGAAGAGGGCCAGCACCGAGACGGCGGAGAAGACGAGCACCGAGCGCGCGTAGACGGCCCAGCGCATGTCGGCGTCCGGGTCGACCCCGGCGAGGCGGTAGACCACCCGCTCCGCGCCCAGGTGGCGGGTGCTGGAGACGCTGCGCGCGATCCAGGCGCCGAGGGGGCCCTGCGCGGCGAGCAGCGCGGCGACGAGGAGGGCGACCTGCAGCGCGCCGGCGACGCCGTCGCTCACGAGCGGTCGGCCCGCAGCAGGGCCGCGAGCAGGTAGACGGCGAGCGCAGCCACCACCGCGAGGGCCATCGCCGAGGCGGCGCTCACGAGCGGTCCCGCCCCTGAGCTCGAGAGCCCATGAGCTCGAGGGCGCGGACGAGCAGGAGCAGGGCGGCGAAGCCGCCGAGCGTCAGGAGCACGTAGGCCGTGTCGGCCACGGAGCACCTCCGGGGGAGACGGGCGCGAGCCCGGCCGGCGCGCTCGCGCCGACGGGCCGACCCTGCTCCCGCGCGGGTGCCCGGCCCCGCGGTCCTGACGCCGCCCTGACGCCTTCCCCGCCGCTCCGGACGGTCCCCGGGCGGGCTCGTCCCCGGTCGGCCCCGGCGGCGGGCGACCGGAGGGGGGCGGTGCCGTGGCGCCCGTGCCGTGCGCCGGGGGCACCGCCTCAGACGGGCAGCACCTCGGGCGCGTCCTGGGCGGCCTCGAGCAGCCGGGCGTAGTGGCCGCCGGCGGCCAGCAGCTGCGCGGGCGGGCCCTGCTCGACGACGCGCCCGCCGTCGAGCACGGCGACGACGTCCGCGCCGCGGATCGTCGAGAGCCGGTGCGCCACCGTGATCGTCGTGCGACCGCGGCTGGCCTCGTCGAGCGCGGCCTGGACGGCGCGCTCGGTGCGGGTGTCCAGGGCGCTCGTCGCCTCGTCGAGGACGAGGACGCGCGGGTCGCGCAGCAGGGTGCGCGCGATGGCCAGGCGCTGGCGCTCGCCGCCGGAGAAGCGGTGGCCGCGCGCGCCCACGAGGGTGTCGTAGCCGTCCGGGAGGCCGGCGAGGAGGTCGTGCACCTGGGCGCGCCGGGCGGCGTCCTCGACCTCGGCGTCGGTCGCGTCGGGCCGCGCCTGCCGGAGGTTCTCGCGCACGCTGGTGTGCAGCAGGTACGTCTCCTGCGACACGACGCCGACCACCTGCGACAGCGTCGCCAGCCGCAGGTCGCGGACGTCGACGCCGTCGAGCAGCACGCGGCCCGCCGTCGGGTCCTGCAGGCGGGGCACCAGCGAGGCGAGCGTCGACTTGCCCGAGCCGGTGGCGCCCACGAGCGCGAGCGAGCCGCCCGCCGGCACCACGAGGTCGACGCCGGACAGGGCCGGCGAGGCGCCCGGGCCGCCGTCGGGGGCGGGGTAGGTGAACGAGACGCCCTCCAGGCGCACCTCGCCGCGCACGCGCGCCGGGTCGAGCGCGACGGGGCGCGCGGGGTCGTCGACCTCGACGGGCAGGTCGAGGTACTCGAAGATCCGGCTGAACAGGGCCATCGAGGAGGTGATCTGCACGCCGGCGTCGAGCAGCCCCAGCAGGGGGCGGAACAGCGCGCCCTGCAGCCCGGTGAAGGCCACGAGCGTGCCGATCGTCATGCCGCCGGAGGTGACGGGGAACCCGGCGGCGAGGTAGACGGCGGCCGGGACCGCGGCGAAGACCACCGACATCGTGGCCCAGCGCCAGCGGCCGGCGAGCTGGCTGCGCACCTCGAGGCCGACGAGGTCGGTCGAGGTCTCGCGGAAGCGCGCGCTCTGGGCGGGCCCCGTGCCGAGGGTGCGGCCCAGCAGGGCGCCGCTGACGGACAGCCCCTCCTCGACCTGCGTCTGCAGGTCCGCGAGGCGGCGCTGGCGGGCGGCGGTGACGGAGCGGCGCATCACGGCGACCTGGCGCGTCAGCCACACCGACGGCGGGACGACGACGAGCGAGAGCAGCGACAGCCGCCACGAGAGCACGCCCATGGCCACCGCGGTGCCCACGACCGTCGTCGCGTTGGCGGCCAGCGAGGTGGCCGTCGACGTGACGACGGACTGCATGCCGCCGATGTCGTTGGTGAGCCGCGACTGCACCTCCCCGCCGCGGGTGCGGGTGAAGAAGCCGACGGGCTGGCGCTGCAGGTGGCTGAAGACGCCGGTGCGCAGCTCGTGCATCACGGCCTGGCCGACCGTGGTGGACAGCCACGTCTGCCCGACGCCGAGCACGGCGGTGACGACGGCGACGCCGACCATCCCGGCCACGGCCCAGCCCAGCAGCGGCAGGTCCTGCTGCGGCAGCGCGTCGTCGATGACGAGGCGCACGAGGAAGGGGGTGGCCAGCGCGACGGCCGACGAGGCGACGATGAGCACGACGACGGCGGCCAGCGCGGCGCGGTGGGCCGCGAACAGCCCGGCGACGCGGCGCAGCGAGACGGGCGAGCGCTCCAGCTGCGCGCGGTCTGCGGGGTCGACGCGCCGGCCGCTGCCGCCGCCCCTGCCCCCGCTGCGCGACGGGCGGGGCGAGGGGACGCCGTCGTCGGCGCCGAGGACGGAGGAGCCGCGCGGACGGGGGGAGGGGACCGACGTGGTGACCACGTCCTCTCAGGCGGGGGCGGGGCGAGAAGCGGAGGCTACCTCACGATGAGGTGAGCACCCCGGGAGCGCCTAGCATTCCCGCCGTGACCGACGACGCCCCGCTGCCGGAGCTGCTGATGGGCGCCGCGCGCTCGCTGCGCCGCCGCTGGGGCGCCGTGCTCGAGCCGCACGGCCTGACGCCGCACCAGGCGCGGGCGCTGCGGTCGGTGTCCGCGTCGGACGGGCTGCGGGTCTCCGACCTGGCCGCGGCGCTGCGGATCGCGCCGCGCTCGGCCACCGAGGTGGCCGACGGCCTCGAGCGGGCGGACCTCGTCGTCCGCGCCGCCGACCCGGCCGACCGGCGGGCCGTCGTCCTGCGCGCCACCGAGCAGGGGCGCGAGCTGGCCGCCCGGGTGGAGCGGGCGCGCGCGCAGGACGCCGAGGCGCTCTTCGCGCGGCTCGACGAGGACGACCGCGCCGAGCTGGCGCGGCTGCTGCGCCTCGTCGCGGACGAGGGCGGGCCCGGGTGCGAGGGGCCTCAGTCGTCCTCGTCCTCGCGCGGCAGCACGGCGTAGGTCGTCTGCACCATGCCGCCGCCGAGGACCTCGGTGCGCACGTGCTTGAGGTCGACGTCGCGGGGCAGCGGGCCGAAGAGGGTCTCGCCCGTGCCGATGAGGACGGGGACGCGCGAGAGGGTCATCTCGCGCACGACGCCCGCGGCCAGGCAGGCCTGCACGGCGCGGCCGCCGTCGACGTAGACGCGGCGACGCCCGTCGCGGGCCAGGGCGGCGAGGGCGTCCTCGAGGTCGCCGTGCACGGTGACGCGCGCGTCCTCGCCCGGGGTCATCGACGTGCTGAGCACGTGGACGGGCCGGTCCTGGTAGGGCCAGCGGTCGAAGCCGGCGATGACGTCGTACGTGCCGCGCCCCATGAGCACGGCGTCCACGCTGGCCACGAAGTCGCGGAAGCCCGCGTCCCCCGCCGCCTCGCCGCGGTCCGTGAGCCACTCCAGGTCGCCGTCGAGGCGGGCGATGAACCCGTCCACCGACAGACCGATGAAGACGCACCCCTCGACCGCCGTGCCCGCTGCCTCCGCCTGCGACGTCATGCCCGCACTCTGCCGCGGCGCACCGACGACGTCCCGGCGGCGCGCGGGGGCGGGCGGTGCGGCTGCCGGGCTGCGGCCCTGTCCAGGTCCCTCTCCCGTCGCTACGCTGGCCACAACGGACGAACAGGACGACTCGCCGTCCGTGCGTCCCCGACCCGTCTCGACGAGGAGACCTGGAGGTCCCCCATGCGCGCACCCACCACCCGAGCCGGCCGGGGCGCGCTCGCCGCCCTCCTGCTGGCCGGCCTCGCGGCACCCGCCGCCGCGGCACCGGCGACCGGCGCGACGGCGTCCTCGCGCCCGCCGTCCGGTGCCGTCGGGTCGCTGTCGGACGTCATCCCCCTGCCGGCCTCCGTGGAGCCGAGCGGCCGACCCGTCGTGCTGGGCCCGGGCACCGTGGTGCGCGTGCAGAGCGGCTCGGACGCCGCCGCCGCGGCCGCGGAGGAGCTGGTCGAGCTGCTCGGCCCGGCCACGGGGTACCGCCTCCCGGTGGTCCCGACGGACGGCGCCGGCACCGGGGCGAGGCCGCTGGCGGGCATCAGCCTGCTCGTCGACGAGGAGGACCCCGCCCTCGGCGACGAGGGCTACGTGCTCGAGGCGTCGGGCCGCTCGGTGGTCCTGCGCGCCGGCACCCGGGAGGGGCTGCTCCACGCGGTGCAGACGCTGCGCCAGCTCCTGCCCGCCGCCGTCGAGGCCGACGAGGTGCAGCCCGGCCCGTGGCTGGTGCCGGGCGGGCGGATCGAGGACAGCCCGCGCTTCGCCTACCGCGGCGCGATGCTCGACGTCGCGCGCCACTTCATGACGGTCGAGGAGGTGAAGACGTACGTCGACTCGCTCGCCGCCTACAAGATCAACCACCTCCACCTGCACCTGAGCGACGACCAGGGCTGGCGCATCGAGATCAAGAGCTGGCCGCGGCTGACGGAGCTCGGGAGCACCACCGAGGTCGGTGGTGGCCCCGGCGGCTTCTACACCCAGGAGGACTACGCCGAGATCGTCGCCCACGCCTCCGCGCGCGGCGTGGTCGTCGTGCCGGAGATCGACATGCCCGGCCACACGAACGCGGCGCTGCACTCCTACCCCGAGCTGAACTGCGACGGCGTCGCGCCGCCGCCGTACACCGGCATCGAGGTCGGCTTCTCCACGCTCTGCGTGGAGGAGGAGGTGACGTACGAGTTCGTCGGGGACGTCCTGCGCGAGCTGGCGGCCCTGACGCCGGGGCAGTACCTGCACGTCGGCGGCGACGAGGCGCACGTGACCACCGAGGAGCAGTACGCGCAGTTCATGTGCAGGGTGCTGCCGCTGGTCGAGGCGACCGGCAAGACCGCCGTCGGCTGGCAGGAGTACCTCCCCCTCGCACCGGGCCCGGCGGAGGGCGGCCCGCTCGCCGTCGGCCAGTACTGGATCCCGGGCACGCCCGAGGAGGGGATGGTCGAGTCCCTCGCCCGCGGCAACCGCGTGATCATGTCGCCGGCCGACCACGCCTACCTCGACATGAAGTACACGGCGGACTTCCCGCTCGGCCTGGCCTGGGCCGGCCTGACGGGGGTCGAGGACTCCTTCGCCTGGGACCCGGCCACGTACGCCCCGGGCATCGGCGAGGACGTGGTCCTGGGTGTCGAGGCGCCGATCTGGACCGAGACGCTGGAGGACCTCGACGACGTCGAGACGATGGCCTTCCCGCGGATGCCGGGCATCGCCGAGATCGGGTGGTCCCCGCAGGAGACCCACGACTGGGCCACCTACCGCGAGCGGCTCGCCCTCCAGGGGCCGCGCTGGGAGCTGCGCGGGGTGGACTACTTCCGCTCGCCGGAGGTGCCCTGGCAGGAGTGAGGAGTCGACCCGCCGCGCCGCGGTGACCCGGCAGCCGCCGGGGCGCCGCGGCGCGCGGGCGCCCGGCCCGGGAGAGGGTGGCTCGGGGCGACCGCCGCCCGCACCCGACGGAGGAGCCCCCCGTGAAGCTGCCCCAGGACCTGCTCGACCTGCTGCGCCGCCCCAGCCCCTGCTACGTGACCACCCTGATGCCCGACGGCTCCCCGCAGACGACGCAGACGTGGGTGGACACCGACGGCGAGCACGTCCTGGTCAACACCGTCGTGGGCTACCAGAAGACGCGCAACGTCGAGCGGGACCCGCGCGTGAGCGTGGCCGTGGCCGACCCCGAGAACCCCTACCGCTACGTGGCCGTGCGGGGGCGCGTGGTGCGGACGACGACCGAGGGCGCGGCCGAGCACATCGAGGCGCTGTCGCACAAGTACACGGGCGGTCCCTACGCCTGGTACGGCGGCCGAGACCAGCAGCGCGTGGTGCTCGTCGTCGAGGCCGACCGCGTGCACGGCATGGGCTGACCCGCCGGTCCCGCCGTGCGCGGTCGGCCCGCGCGCCGGCCTCAGTAGAACTCGACGACGTCCACCCGGTTGCGCAGCTCGCGCCCGTCGAGCAGCCGGGTCGCGTTGTCGGCGAACAGCTCCGCGATGCGGTGGTCCAGCGTCGGGCCGCCGGCGGCCGTGTGCGGGCTGACCAGGACGTCGGGGCGGTCCCACAGCGGGCTCGCCGGCTCCAGCGGCTCGCGCGCGACGACGTCGAGCGCGGCGAAGCCGACGCGCCCGTCGTCGAGCGCGGCCACCAGGGCCTCCTCGTCGACGACGGTGCCGCGGCCCACGTTGACGAAGGTCGTGCCGGGCCGCATCGCCGCGAAGACCTCGGCGCTCAGCAGGCCCTTCGTCGCCGGCGTGCCCGGCAGGGTCACGACCACGGCGTCCGCGCGGCCGGCCGCCTCGGCCAGGCGGTCGGTCGGCACGACCTCGTCGACGCCGTCGACGGGGCGCCCGTGGCGGCTCGTGCCGAGGACGGTGGCCCCGAGCGCGGAGAGCACGCGGGCGACCTCCCGGCCGATCCCGCCCAGGCCCACGACGAGCACGGTCTGCTCGTGCAGCTGGCCCATGAACCACTTGTCCGCCCACGTGCGCGAGGCCGAGTCCGCCTGCAGCCTCGGCAGGCGCTTGGCGCCGGCCAGCAGCCCCAGGAGCGCGAACTCGGCCAGCGGCGCGCCGTGCACCCCCGCCGAGGTGGTGAAGGCGACGCGGCCGAGCTCCTCCTCCGAGAGCCGGGCGGCGCGCACGGACTGCCCGCCCCCGGCCGCCATCGTGTGCACCCAGCGCAGGCCGGGGTTCGCGCGGACGGCGCGCGCCAGGGCGGCCGGGTCGTCGTCGGGCACCCCCAGCAGGGCGTCGGCGCCGTCGAGCAGCTCCTCGAAGGCGCGCTGCTGCTCCTCGCCGCGGCGGAAGTCCGGGTCGCCGCCCTGGTCACCGGGGTAGCGCACCGGCGCCAGCAGCTCCGGGCCGACGACGAGGTCCACGCGCGGCTCGCGCTCGCGGACGATCTCGCGGCTGCGCTCGTCGAACGGCGTGGCGACGGCCACGCGCAGGCGCTGGGTCACGGGGGTCCTCCGGGGGGCGGGTGGGGTGCCGAGCGGGACCCGCCCTGTCTAGCAGGGGCGCCGCGGGTGGGCCGTCCGCGTGGTCGGCGAGCCCAGCAGGCCCCCTCCGGTGCGGGAGGGCGCCGCGCCGGCCGACGAGCAGGGCATGGACCTCGAGGCGCTGCGGCGCCCGCGCCTCGCGTGGGCAGCGCTCGGCGTCCTCCTGCTGGTGGCCCTCGCCACCGCACTCCTGCCCGCGCTGCGCCCGGTGACCGCCCACGTCGTGCCGTGGGCGTCCGTCGTCGGCGTCCTCGTCGGCGTCGCGCTGCACCGCCCCGCGGGGTGGTGGGGCTGGCTGCTCATGGCGGCGATGCTCGCGACGTGGTCGGCCAACCACGTCCTGGAGGTCGTCGGCCTCGAGGGACCCGCCCACGTGCTGCTGCTGTCGGGGCAGGTGCTGGCCGCGGTCGTGCTCCTCCTGGTGGCCCACCGCTCCGGCGGCCCGCGCCGGCGCGTGGACGTCCTCGAGCTCTTCGTCGTCTGCGCGGTGCTGGGGCTGGTGGCGGCCCAGACCGCCGTCCTGCTGGCGTCGAGCTCGTCCTCCTCGCGCCTGGGGCTCGTCGCGACCGTCGACGTGGTCCTGCTCGCCTTCGTGCTGCGCTCGGCGGTCGTCCGGCGCCGCAGCAGCGCGGCGTGGTGGCTGGCCGTCGCCGCGGCGACGGCCCTGGCGTTCTACGACATCTCGACGGTCGGCCGGCTCTTCGGGGACTCCTACGGCGCCGCGTCCACGCCCGCCGTCGTGCTCGGC
Organism: uncultured Pseudokineococcus sp.; assembly: GCF_947495735.1. Lineage (GTDB taxonomy): Bacteria > Actinomycetota > Actinomycetes > Actinomycetales > Quadrisphaeraceae > Pseudokineococcus. Next base: position 17,905 of record NZ_CANMAA010000010.1, on the reverse strand, counting down.
TTCGGCCTGTTCGGGGTCGCGGCCCTGCACCCGAGCATGCGCATCGCCTTCGAGCCCCGTGAGCTCGCCGAGGGCCGGCCGCGCTCCACGGACGTGCTCGGACTGCTGCCCCTGGTGGTCGTCCCCGTCGGGCTGCGCCTCGTCGACCTGGCCGTCGGCGGGGCGAGCCTGCCCGGGTGGACCCACCTCGTCGTCGGGACGAGCACGGCGCTGGCCGGCGTCCTGCGCTCGTGGTCGGCGCTGCGCGGCGCCGAGCACCTCGCCGAGCACGACCCGCTCACCGACCTGCCCAACCGCCGCGGCCTGGCGCGCGTCCACGACGACCAGGCGGAGGGCGGCTGGGCGCTGCTGCTCGTCGACCTCGACGACTTCAAGGACGTCAACGACGCCCACGGACACGACGTCGGCGACCGGCTGCTGCTCGGCGTGCGCGACCGCCTCCGCGCGGCGGTGGGCGAGGACGGCGTCGTGGCGCGCTTCGGCGGCGACGAGTTCGCCGTCCTGGTGCACCCCGGCCTCGAGGACGACGTCGCCGAGCGCGTCGTCGTCTCCCTGCGGACGCCGATGGAGGTGGGCGACCTGGTGCTGCGCACGAGCGCGAGCGTCGGCGTGGCCGCCCCCGCACCGGGGACCCCGCTGTCGGAGCAGCTCACGCGCGCCGACGTCGCCCTCTACGCCGCCAAGGGCGCCGGGCGCGACACCGCGCGCTCCTACCGGCCCGAGCAGCGCGACGAGGTGATGCACCGCTTCACCCTCACCAGCCAGGTGCGCCTGCTCCTCGCCGGCCGCTCGCCGTCGGTCGGGCGGCTGGAGATGCACTACCAGCCGCTGGTCGAGCTGGCGACGGGCGAGGTGGTCGGCGCCGAGGCCCTCGTGCGCTGGCGCCACCCCGAGCACGGGCTCCTGGCCCCCGACGCCTTCCTCGGCCACGTGACGGCCAGCGGCCTCGACGCGGACCTGGACGGCGCCGTCCTCGCCGAGGTCCTCGAGCAGCTGGGCCGCTGGCGCGACCAGCGCCGCCGGGTGCTGCCCGTGAGCGTCAACCTCAGCCGCTCGAGCCTCCTGGACCCGGGGCTGCCCGAGCGCGTGCGCGAGGCGCTCGCGCGCGCCGGAGTGCCGGGCTCCCAGCTCCACGTCGAGATCCTCGAGCACGAGCCGCTCCCCGAGGACGACCAGCTGCTGGAGGTGCTGCACGACCTCCGCGGCCTCGGCGTCGGCATCCACCTCGACGACTACGGCCGCGGCTACACCTCGCTGGACTACCTGCAGCGCTTCCCCGTGCAGGTGCTCAAGATCGACCGGTCGGTCGTCACCGGGGCGAGTCCGGGCAGGAGCCGGCTCGTCGCGGGCATCGTGGCGATGTCGCGCACGCTCCGCCTCGACCTGCTCGCCGAGGGCGTCGAGACCGAGGAGCAGCGGCGGCATCTGCTGGCGCAGGGGGTCCGGCTGGGCCAGGGCTGGCTCTTCTCCCGCGCCCTCCCGGCGACCGAGTACGCCGAGCAGGTGCTCGGCCCGCGCCCCGACCTGCCGCCGGTGGCGGACGTGCCGGCTCCCCGGCTGCCGCTCCGCCTGGGCGCCGACCTGCCGTCCTGACCCGCGCTCCAGCGGCTCCGCGGGCAGCCGCTGGGTGCCGGCGGTGCCCGGGCGCGGCAGACTCCCCCGCGGGCGGGGCGCCGGTGCGCCGCCCGCGACGAGGAGGCGATCGACGGTGACCAGCACGACGACGAGCAGCACCACGGGCGAGGTGCCCCGCACGATGCGGGCGAGCGTGATGACGGGGGTGCGCGCCGTCGAGGTGCAGGAGCGCCCGGTCCCGGTGCCCGCCGACGACGAGGTGCTGGTGCGCGTCGGGTCGGTCGGCGTCTGCGGGTCCGACGTCCACTACTACACCGAGGGCCACATCGGCGACATGGTCGTCACGGGCCCGCTGGTCCTCGGCCACGAGGCGGGGGGCACCGTCGTCGCCGTCGGCCGCGACGTCCCCGAGGCGCGGATCGGGCAGCGGGTGGCCGTGGAGCCGCAGAAGCCGTGCCGGCGCTGCCGCCAGTGCCACGCGGGCCGGATGAACCTGTGCCCCAACATGATCTTCTACGCGACGCCGCCGGTGGACGGCGCCTTCTGCGAGTACGTCACGGCGCCCGCCGACTTCGCCCACCCGATCCCGGACTCCCTGTCCGACGCGGCGGCCGGTCTGCTGGAGCCCCTCTCGGTCGGCATCTGGTCGGCGCACAAGGCCGCCATCGGCCCCGGGGACCGCGTGCTCGTCGCCGGCGCCGGCCCCATCGGCGCGATGGTCGCCATGGCCGCGAAGGCGCGCGGGGCCACGGAGGTCGTCGTGACCGACCTCGTGGAGTCCCGCCGCGAGCGGATCCTCGGCTTCGGCGCCACCCGCGCCCTCGACCCGCGCGAGGCCTCCGCCGAGCTCGACGCGCTCGAGGCCGACGCCTTCATCGACTGCACGGGCGCCACGCCCGCGGTCCAGGCCGGCATCCGCTCCGTGCGGGGCGGCGGCGCCGTCGTCCTCGTGGGGCTCGGGGCCGAGCACGTCGAGCTGCCCGTGCAGCTCATCGCCACCCGCGAGATCAACCTCACCGGCGTGTTCCGGTACGTCGACACCTGGCCCCGGGCCATCGAGCTGGCCCGCACCGGCCGGGTCGACCTCGACGGCATGGTCACGGCCCGCTACGACCTCGACTCCGTCGCCGAGGCGCTCGAGTCCGACGGGGACCCGCTGAGCATGAAGGCCGTCGTGGACGTCGCCGGGGGCCCCCGATGAGCGCCGGGGACGGCACGGGGGAGGGCGGCCGCCGGAGCAGCGGTGTGCTCGACCGCTTCTCGCTCGAGGGGCGCGTGGCCCTCGTCACCGGTGGCTACCGCGGCCTCGGCCGCGCCTTCGCCCAGGCCCTGGCCGAGGCCGGTGCGGACGTCGCCGTCGCCGCCCGCGACGAGGCCCGCAGCGTCGAGGCGGCCGCCGAGATCGCCGCGTCCACGGGCCGGCGCACCCTCGGCCTGCGGATGGACGTCACCGACCGGGCCGAGGTGCAGGCGGGCGTGGACCGCGTCGTCGCCGAGCTGGGCGGGCTGCAGGTGCTGGTCAACAACGCCGGCACGTGCATCCACGAGCCGGCGCTCGAGGTGAGCGACGACCACTTCCAGGACGTGCTGCAGACCAACGTCCGCGGCGTCTGGCTGCCGTCGCAGGTCGCGGCGCCGCACCTGGCCGAGCAGGGCCCGGACGGCGTCCGCGGGTCCGTCGTCAACATCGGCTCGATCAGCGCGATGATCGTCAACCGCCCGCAGATGCAGGCCGTCTACAACGCGAGCAAGGCTGCCGTGCACCAGCTCACGAAGTCCCTGGCCGCCGAGTGGGCCCCGCTCGGCATCCGCGTCAACGCGCTCGCCCCGGGGTACGTCAAGACGGAGATGGCGCCCGTCGACGAGCCGCGGTTCCGGCGGATGTGGATCGAGGACGCGCCCATGCAGCGCTACTCCACGCCCGAGGAGGTCGCCGCCAGCGTCGTCTACCTCGCGAGCGACGCGTCGTCCTTCTGCACCGGCACCGTGCTCGTCGCCGACGGCGGGTACACGGTCCACTGACCCGTGCCCCGCACTCCGTCGCCATGACGCCGGGTGGAGGGGCCCTTCCCCGCACTCTGTCGGCATGACGCCGTGTGGAGGGGCCCCTTTCTCGCACTGTGTCGGCATGACGCCGGGTGGAGGGGCCCCTTTCTCGCACTGTGTCGGCATGACGCCGGGTGGAGGGCATCTCCGCGCACTCTGTCGGCATGACGCCGTCGGGAAGGGCCGGTCGGCGGCGAGGTGCCGACGGAGTGCGGGGCGAGGGGGCCGATCAGAGGGCGGTGTAGCCGCCGTCGACGGTGACGCACTGGCCGACGACGTAGCGCGAGCGGGGCGAGGCGAGGTGCGCGACGGCGTGCGCCACGTCCTCGGGCGCGCCGACGTCGCCGGCGGGGATGCGCGAGCGCCAGGCCGCGGCGGTCTCGGGGTCGCCCTCGAGGACGCCGCGGGTCTGGTCGGTCGCGATGTAGCCGGGGGAGACGGCGTTCACGCGGACGCCCAGCGGTGCCCACTCCACGGCGAGGGAGCGCACGAGACCCTCGACACCGGCCTTGCTGGCGTTGTAGGCGCTCTGGCGCTGCGGGACGTTCACCACGCGCGCCGACATCGAGGCGATGGCGACGACGGTGCCGCCCGACCCCGCGGCGACGCGCGCGCGGGCGAAGGCCTGGCACACGAGGAACGTGCCGGTGAGGTTCACCCGCAGCACCCGGTCCCACTGCTCCGGCGTCGTCTCCAGGGCGTCGGAGACCAGCGCCGTGCCGGCCGCGTGCACGAGCACCGACGGCGGCGCGAGCCGCTGCGCCACCTCCTCCAGCGCCGCGGCGACCGAGGCGGCGTCCGTGACGTCGGCCCGGACGGCGACGGCGCGGACCCCGTGCTCGGCGGCGAGGCGCGAGGCGCTCGCGCCGGTCTCCCCCAGCACGTCCAGGAGCGCGACGTCCGCGCCGCGGGCCGCCAGCTCCGCGGCGCACGCGTAGCCGATGCCGCGCGCGCCCCCCGTCACGACGGCCGTGCTGCCTGCGTGCTCCCGCTCCACCATGCGCGCATCCTGCTCCGCCGCGGGGCTCGTGGCGCACGGGGCGCGTCCGGGCGCGACCTCGCCGGGGGGCGGTCCGGTCGCCGCGGCGGCCGCCCGTGGCACCCTGCGCGCCATGCGCACCGAGGAGCTGGTCGACCGGGCGGTGTCGCTGCTGGAGCGGGGGGACAGGGTGCTGCTCGGCGTCGCGGGCGCGCCCGCCGCGGGCAAGACGACTCTCGCGCGCGCGGTGGCCGACGGCGTCGACGCGGCGCTGCGCGAGGCCGGTGGCCCGCCCGTCGCCGTGCAGGTGCCGATGGACGGGTTCCACCTCGCCGACGTGCAGCTCGAGCGCCTGGGGCTGGCGGACCGCAAGGGCGTGCCCGCCAGCTTCGACGCCGGCGGCTACGTCGCGCTGCTGCGCCGCCTGCGCGCCGCCGACGAGGACGTCGTCTACGCCCCGTCCTTCGAGCGCGACCTCGAGCAGGCGCTCGCCGGCGCGGTCGCGGTGCCTCGGGAGGCGCGCCTCGTCGTCACGGAGGGCAACTACCTGCTGCTCGACGAGGCGCCGTGGGACGCCGTCCGCGGCCTGCTCGACGAGGTGTGGTTCGTCGAGGCCGACGAGGACCGGCGCAGCGCCCGGCTGCTCGCCCGGCACGTCGAGTTCGGCAAGACGCCCGAGCGGGCCCGGGCCTGGATGGCCGCCGTCGACGAGCCCGACGCCGCGCTGGCCGCGCGGGGCCGGGGCCTGGCAGACCTGGTCGTCACCGCCGGCTGACCTGCGCCGTCCCCGACACCAGGGGGACTGGGACCGCGGGGACTGGGGCTGGGGGTCAGGTCGCGCCGGTCCGGTCGGGGTCGGGGGCGGCCTCGTGCGCCGTGAGCAGCGCGCGCAGGAGGTCGGCGAGCTGCGCCCGCTGGTCGTCGTCGAGCGGCCCGAGCAGGTCGCGCCCCGTGGCGAGGTGGTCGGGCAGGACGCCTTCGACCGCCGCGCGGCCCGCCTCCGTGAGCGAGACGAGCACCGTCCGGGTGTCGACGTCGCCGCGTCGCCGGCGCACGAGGCCCCGGGCCTCCAGCCGGTCCAGGCGCTGGGTGACCGCCCCGCTGGTGACCATGGAGCTCGCGGCGAGGCGGCCCGGCGTCAGCTCGTGCGGGGGGTCGCTGCGGCGCAGCGTCGCGAGGACGTCGAAGGACGCCGCGTCGAGGTCGTGCGCGGCGAAGGTCGCCCGCTGTCGCGCCTCCACCACCTGGGTCAGCCGCGAGAGGCGCCCCAGCACGGCCATCGGGGCGGTGTCGAGGTCGGGGCGCTGCCGCGACCACTGGGCGAGCACCTCGTCGACGTGGTCGGCCACACGGGCAACCTAGCCGACCTCTTAGCGGTGAGGTACCCTCCTTCAGTGCTAAGAGGACTCGAGCTCAGGGGACGCGCCGGGCTGACGGCGGCGACCGCGGTCGCCCCGGCGCTGTGGGGGACGACCTACCTCGTGACGACGCAGGCGCTGCCGCCGGACCGCCCCCTCCTGTCGGCCCTCCTGCGCGCGCTCCCCGCGGGCGTGCTGCTCCTGCTGGTGGCGCGCGTCCTGCCCCGGGGCGCCTGGTGGTGGCGCGCCGGCGTCCTGGGGCTGCTGAACATCGGGGGGTTCTTCGCGCTGCTTTTCGTCGCCGCCTACCGGCTGCCCGGCGGCGTCGCGGCGGTCGTGGGCGCGCTCTCCCCGCTCGTCGTCGCCCTGCTCGCCCCCCGCCTGGTCGGGGAGCGCGCCGCGCCGGTGACCCTGGCGGCCGGCGTGCTCGGCGTCGCGGGCGTGGCCCTGCTCGTCCTGCGCTCCGACGCGGCCCTGGACCCGGTCGGGCTGCTGGCCGCCGCCGGCGGCGCCGTGGCGATGTCGCTGGGCGTCCTGCTGACCAAGCGCTGGGGGCGGCCGGTGCCCCTGCTGGCCTTCACCGGCTGGCAGCTCGTGGCCGGCGGCCTGCTCCTCGCGCCGCTGGTCCTGCTCGTGGAGGGGGCGCCGCCCGCGCTGCCTCCGGCGAGCGTCGCGGGCTACGCCTACCTGGCCCTGGCGGGCACGGCGCTCGCGTACGCCCTGTGGTTCCGGGGCGTCGCCGCGCTGCCGGTCACCCGCGTCGCCGTGCTGGGGCTGGTCAGCCCGCTCGTGGCCACGGCCGCCGGGTGGCTGGTGCTCGGGGAGTCGCTGGGCCCGCTGCAGCTGGTCGGCGCCCTCGTCGTCGTCGCCGCGCTGCTGCTGGCGCAGGTGCGACGTCGCGGCCGCGCCGACCCGCCGGCACCGGTCGGCGGGTCGGCTCAGACCACGGGCAGGTCCGCGGACAGGACGACGTCGTCGGCGGCGTCCAGCACGACGAGCCGGTCGACGTCCTCGCGCAGCAGGGCGGCGTTGAGCCGGCACTCGACGGGCTGCTCGCTGCCGAGGAACGAGCCGGAGCCGACCTCGGCGCCGTCCTCGCCGAGCAGGGCCACGCGGTAGGAGCGGCCCGCGGGCAGTCCGGCGACGTCGAGCACCGTCTCGGTGCCCCACGTGTGGGCGACGACGGCGACGTCCGCCTCGACCCCCGGCGGCTCGCCCACGACGGCGACCTGCTCGACGGCGCCGAGCGTCCCGGGCGGCCCGCTGGGCGGTCGCTCGCCCAGCGCGGCCAGCCCCGCACCCGCGCCGACGCCCAGGACGACGAGCGCGGCGGCGGCCGCGCCGAGCAGCCACGGCGGTCGGCGGTCGCGCTGAGGGGCGGGGACGGCGCGCCGCCTCGCGGCGAGGGCGTCGGTGCCGGGCCCGCGGACGTCGAGGTCCTCCCGGCGCGGGGCGGGGGCGTCGTCCCAGCCCGACCCGCGGGGCGGCAGGGCGCCCAGCACGAGGCGGAGCTCGTCGAGCTCCCGGGCCGCCGACGGGTCCTGCGCCAGCAGCCGCTCCAGCTCGGCGCGCTCGGCGGCGTCCAGGTCGTCGCTCACCGCGCCGCCGAGCAGCTCGGCCCGGCGGTCCTCGCCGCCGTCCCAGTCCCCGTCCCAGGTCTCGTGGCTCCGGTCCTGCTCAGCCATGGTCTCCACCTCCTCCGCCGTCCTCGTCGATCACCGCGCGCAGCGCGCGCAGCCCGTAGTACATCCGCGTCCGCAGCGTGGCTCTCGGCACGCCCGTCCGCTCCGAGAGCTCCTCGTACGTGCCGCCCAGCAGGTGCACGTGCACGACCACCTCGCGGTGCTCGGGCCCGAGCCGCGCCAGCGCCTCGACGACGACGAGCCGGTCCAGGCTCGCGCCGTGGGCGTCGCCCGCCGCGGGGCGGTCGCGCTCCTCGGCCACGTCCACCGGGCGCGGCCGCCGAGCGCCGGCGCGGTGCGCGTCGACCACCACGTTGCGCGCGATGGCGAACAGCCACGTGCGCACCGACCCGCGCTCGCTCCCGTACCGGTCGCCGGCGCGCCAGGCGCGGACGAAGACCTCCTGCAGCGCGTCCTCCGCCGCCCCGCGGTCACCCAAGCTGTTGACCGCGAAGGCGAAGATCGGCCCCGCGTGCTCCTCGTACGCCTCGTCGACGTCGAAGCCGTCGCCTCCCAGCGCGTCCGGCCCCGCTCGCTGCTGCCGCCCGTCGCCTCCGGACGTCGTCCGGTCCGGCGGGGGCGCGGCGCGGAGGTCGGTGCGGTCGCGGCTGCGCGCGGACCACCGGACCACCTCGCCCGTCCCTCCTGCCGCGACCTGCTGCACGACCACCGGATCTCCCTGCCGGCACGTCACCGCGAGGAGGTCCCGCGGACGCTACCCGTCTGCCAGGGGTTACGGCTGCGACGTCCCCGGCGTTCACCTGCCGGCGCGGGGCCGTGCAGACGACGACGACGTCGACCACGTCGCCCGGGGGCGCTGCGGACGTGGAGCCGTCGTGCGTGCCCGTTGAGGGACGCCGGGTCGAGATCGCCGTGAACGCCGGCCGCCCCGGGGTCGTACCCCCTGTCGACCCGCGGCGCCCGGACGGGCCGCACCCCCGAGCAGGGAGACACCCCCATGCGCACCACGACCCGAGCACGACGCCTGGCCACGACGACGGCCGTCCTCGCGGGGAGCGGCCTGCTGGCCGCCGCCGGCGCGCTGCCGGCGTCCGCGGCGCAGGTGGACGAGCCCGACTCGTTCACCAGCGCCTACACCGTCGAGCTCTCGCCCGACATGGTCGTCAACGCCGAGAACGAGCCCGTGGAGGGCCAGCCCGGCGGCAGCGGGACCATGCAGCTGCACGTCAACAGCGACGAGGAGGTCGTCTGCTTCGACATCACGACGCGCGGGGTGACGCCGCCGTACGAGAGCGCCGCGGCCACCGCCACGCACGTCCACGAGGCGCCGCGGGGCGAGGCCGGCCCGCCGCGCCTGGCCTTCCCCAACCCGGAGGGTGACGGCGACGTCCGGACCAGCTCGGGCTGCCTGCAGGTCCCGATGACGACCGGCATCGAGGGCGAGGACGGCCAGGACACGGGCGCGGACTTCTCCCTCGCCGACCTCGAGGCCGACCCGGCCGCGTTCTTCGGCGACACGCACACGTCCGACTACGTCGCGGGCGCCGTCCGCGGCCAGCTCGTGCAGGTGCCGGTCGGCGGGGCCGACACGGGCGCCGGGGGCCTCGTCGACGAGGGCGCGCCGACCGGTGCGCTCGTCGCCGGTGCGGGCCTCGTGGCCGCGGGTGCCGCCGGCGTCGTGCTGCTGCGCCGCCGCTCGGAGTCCGCGCAGGACTGACCCACCGCTCTCAGGACGGGGCGCGCCGCCCGAGGGGTGGCGCGCCCCGTCCTGCGTCGGGGGCCCCGCACTCGCGGGCTCACCCGTCCCGGTCGGTGAGACGGGAGTCCCGGTGCGCGGACCAGCCGTCCTACGCTCGTCCCAGGTCATGAGCGCCAGCGCGAAGCCCCGGCTCGCTGGCCGGCAACCCTCCTCCTGCGGCGGGGTGCCCCGGGTGATGACCCGGCCGCCACCCGTCCGGGCGCGGCAAGCGCGGGCTCGTGCGAGCCCCGAGCCTCCGGAGACCTCCGTGTCCTCGTCGACCCCTCCGTCCGAGAACCCCACCCCCTCGACCTCGCTCGACGACGAGCCGGTGACCCACGGCGTCGCGGACGACGCGCCCGCGGGCTGGTCGTTCGAGACCCGGCAGATCCACGCCGGCGCGGCGCCGGACCCGAGCACGGGCTCGCGGGCCCTGCCGATCCACCAGACGACGTCGTTCGCGTTCCGCGACACCCAGCAGGCTGCCGACCTCTTCGCGCTGTCCGAGCTGGGCAACATCTACACGCGCATCACGAACCCGACGACGGACGCCGTCGAGCGCCGCATCGCCGACCTCGACGGCGGCGTCGGCGCCCTGCTCGTCGCCTCCGGTCAGTCGGCGGAGACGCTCGCGATCCTCAACGTCGCCGAGGCCGGTGACCACGTCGTCGCCAGCCCGAGCCTGTACGGCGGCACGGTCAACCTGCTGCGCTACACGCTCCCGAAGCTCGGCGTCACGACGACGTTCGTCGAGGACCCCGACGACCTCGACTCCTGGCGCGCCGCGGTGCGGCCGAGCACGAAGGTGTTCTACGGCGAGGCCATCCCCAACCCCAAGGGCGACGTGCTCGACGTCGAGGGCGTGGCCGGGGTCGCGCACGAGGTCGGGGTGCCGCTCGTCGTCGACGCGACCGTCGCGACGCCGTACCTGATGCGCCCGCTGGAGTGGGGCGCCGACGTCGTCGTCCACTCGGCCACGAAGTACCTCGGCGGCCACGGGACGGCGATCGGCGGCGTCGTCGTCGACGGCGGGACCTTCGACTACGCCGCGCACCCCGAGCGCTTCCCCGGCTTCAACACGCCCGACGAGAGCTACCACGGCCTCGTCTACGCGCGGGACCTCGGGGTGGGGAGCGCGCTGGGCGCCAACCTCGCCTACATCCTCAAGATGCGCGTGCAGCTGCTGCGCGACCTCGGGCCGGCGATCTCGCCGTTCAACGCCTTCCTGCTCGGCCAGGGCATCGAGACGCTCAGCCTGCGCGTGGAGCGCCACGTCGCCAACGCGCAGGCGGTCGCGGAGTGGCTGGAGGCGCGCGAGGAGGTCGAGCGAGTCCAGTACGCGGGACTGCCGTCCAGCCCCTGGCACGCCCGGCAGCAGAAGTACGCGCCCCGCGGCGCCGGCGGGGTGCTGTCCTTCGAGATCGCCGGGGGGATCGAGGCGGGCAAGCGCTTCGTCGAGGGCCTGGTGCTGCACAGCCACGTGGCGAACATCGGCGACGTGCGCAGCCTCGTCATCCACCCGGCGTCGACCACGCACAGCCAGCTGGCGCCGGAGGACCAGGAGAAGGCCGGCGTGACACCGGGGCTCGTGCGCCTGTCCGTGGGGCTGGAGCACCTCGACGACATCGTCGCGGACCTCGAGCGCGGGTTCGCCGCCGCGAAGGGCGCCTGAGCCCCCTCCGAGGTGGGCGCCCCGGACGCACGAGGGCGGGACGGGCGTGCGCCCGTCCCGCCCTCGGCGGTGCTGCGGTCGTGCCGTGCTGCGCCTCAGGGGAGGCGCAGCACCTGCCCGATGGAGATGGAGTTCGGGTTGGAGAGGCGGTCGCGGTTGGCGTCGTAGATCGCGCGCCACGTGGTGCCGTTGGCGGCCGCGATGCTCGAGAGCGTGTCGCCGCTGCGGACCGTGTAGCTGCCGCCCGAGGGGGCCGGCGTCGTGCCGCCACCGCCACTGCCGCCGGTCAGGCGCAGGACCTGGCCGACGCGGATGGAGTTGGGGTTGGAGAGGCGGTCGCGGTTGGCCTCGAAGAGCCGCTGCCACGTCGTCCCGTTGGCGGCCGCGATGGAGCCCAGCGTGTCGCCGCTGCGGACCGTGTAGGTCGAGCCCGAGGGCGCCGGGTCGGACGGCGGCGGCGGGGTCACCGAGCCGCCGGGGGGCGTCGGCGTGCCGCGCTTCTCGGCCTCGCCGTAGCCCAGGCGGGCGGTGCAGGCGGGCCAGGCGCCCCAGCCCTGGACGTCCAGGACCTTCTCGGCGATGGCGATCTGCTCCTCGCGCGTGGCCAGGTCGGCCCGCGAGGCGTACTGCTGGCCGCCGAAGCCGACCCAGGTCGGCTGGTAGAACTGCACGCCGCCGTAGTAGCCGTTGCCCGTGTTGATGCTCCAGTCGCCGCTGCTCTCGCACTGGGCGAGGCGGTCCCACGTGGCGTCGGTCGCGGCCGACGCCGTCGAGGCCGTGGTGAGGCCGACGAGCGGCGCGGCGACCAGGGCGGCCACGGCGCCGAGCCCGACGGGGCGGCCGAGGCGCCGACGGGAGCGGGGCGTCGTCGAGGTCGAGGTCTGTCGCGTGGAACGGATGATGAGGCCCTCTCGCGCGTGCGCCGACCGACTTCGGGCTCCGCCCTGCGCAGGGTGTGGGGGACGGCCGCTGGGCGGAGCTGGCGCGGCGGCCGGGCTGGTCCTTCGCGCCGCCGTCGGCAGCGCGCGTCCTGTCGACGCACCGGGGTGCGCTGTGGCGCCTGGGGCTGGTGGGGCCCCTGGTACCCAGGACGGGCGCGACGCTAGGTGATGTCACGGACTGATGACAACCCGGGGCGGCGCGGCGCGCTTGCGCTGGCCGGATCCGAGACGTGCTGCCGGGCAACGACTGTGGAATGACACGGCTGTAGTTCCGGTGCGGCAGCGTCGATCACGCGCTGTCGCTCACCGGCGGGCGGCGGCGATGTCGGTGACGAGGGGTGACGGGTGCTGACCCCCGCGTCCGAGCCCGGTCCCGGCGTCTCGCGCACCTCGGCCCCCGGACCGGCGCGCTGGGCGCCGGTCCGGGGGCCGGGGGTCGGTCAGCCGCCTCAGAGGTCGAGCCGGACCACCTGCCCGGCGGGCCCGAGGGCCTGCGTCGTCACGTACAGGTGGTCGCCGGCCACCTCGACGGCGGCGGGGAGCTCGACCTCCAGCACGGTCCGCGCTGCGGTCGCCCCCGGGTCCATCGCCACGACGCGGCCGCCGAAGAGCTCGGTCGCGTAGACGGTGCCGTCGTCGTCGACGGCCACCCCGCTCGCCGCGAGCAGCCCGCCGATCACCGTCTCCACCTCGCCGGTGCCCGGGTCGACCCGCACGACCGAGCCGCGGGCGCCGAGGCTGGGGTCCTCGGGGCCGCCGGGCAGCAGGCTGACGTAGAGCCCGCCGTCGGGGCCGACCTCGACATCGGTCGGGACGGCCTCGAACCAGAAGGTCTCGCCGACCGCGCAGGCGGGGAGGCCGAACTGCTCGGCCGCCCCCGGGGAGACGACGGCCGGCTGCGCCGGGAGGACGGCGAGCGTGCTGACGCGCCCCCGGGCGTCCACGGACAGCAGCGCGTTGCCACCGGCGTCCGCGACGACGGTCCGTCCCGCCCGGGCGTCCGCCGTCGCGTACGGGTGGGAGTAGACCTCGCCCGGGTAGGTGGCGGGGAAGTCCGGGGGGAGCTGGTCGAGGCAGTCCTGCGCGAGGTCGCGCAGCCCGTAGGTGGTGCCCCCGTCGGGGTTGGCGGCGCGCTCGTGCTCGCCGAGGTCGGCGACGACCTCCGTGCGCCCGCGGTGGTCCACCCGCTCGAGGAGGGCCACGGCGTCGGGGCCCTGGCCCAGCGAGTGCGTGTAGAGGACGCCGCCGGCCGACGCGGTGACGCCGGCCACCTCCGCGCCGGGCAGCGCGGCGAGGTCGGTGCGCGCGCCCCGGCGGTCGACGCGGGTGAGCGCGCCGGCGAACGACTGGGCGACGACGACGTCGCCCCGCGGGGTGACGTCGAGGGAGAGCGGGCCGACCAGGCCCTCGGCGACGACGGTCGTCGAGGGGCCGTCGTCAGCGGTCGCGGCGGGTGCGCCGGCGAGCACGAGCGCGGCGGTGGCGACGGCGGCGAGAGCGCCGCCGGCGGGAGAGCGGCGCCGCGGCGAGGCCGGCGGCGAGGAGCTGGCGCAGCGGGTGGAGCTGGTGGTCGTGGCGACGCGCCGCGACCACACCGGTTCGTCCATGGCGGACCCCCTCGGGCGGTCCCCGCCCCGACCCTCGGTGCGGGGTCGTGGGGGCTCCGGCGCCCCCACGAGGGGGGTCTACTCCCCGGAGGACTGACCGCGCCACCCGTTCGGGGGAAGACGTCCGGGCGTCCGGTGCTGCCGCGCCCGGGAGTGCCGCGGGAAGCGCGGCTCGACCGGCGAGGGGCCGGGCCGCTCCGGCGCCGGGACGCGGGCGGGACGGCGCCGGGTTGCCGCCCGGCCGGTACGCGACCACCGTGAGGTCATGAGCGCACTCACGCGGGGCCTGGTCGCCGGGGCCGTCGGAACGACCGCCCTGAACGCCGTCACGTACGTCGACATGCTCGTGCGGGGGCGCACCGGCAGCGACGCCCCCGCGCAGACCGCGGAGGCGCTCGTCGAGCGCCTCGGCGGGTCCGTGGGAGGCTCGGGGGAGGAGTACGAGGGCCGTCGTACGGCGCTCGGCCAGCTCTCCGGCTACGCCACCGGGCTGGGCGTCGGCGTCCTCACGAGCTTCGCGCACCGCAGCGGCTACAAGATCCCCGGCTTCCTCGGCGGCGCCGCCACCGGCGCGGTCGCCATGGTCGCGACCGACGTGCCGCAGGCGGCGCTCGGCGTCAGCGACCCGCGCGACTGGACGTCCGGCGACTGGTACGTCGACGTCGTCCCGCACCTCGCCTACGGGCTCGCGACCCACGCCACCGTGGCGGCCCTGTCGCCCCAGGCCGGCGACCAGGTCAAGACCCCCGCCTCGAGCGGCCTCGTGGCCCGCTCCCTCCTCCTCGGGCTGGCGGCGGGCGGGCGCAGCACGCTCGGCATCGCCGGGCCCGTCCTCACCGACGCCCGGCCCGACGGCCCGGGCGTGCTCGCCCGGGTCGGCGCCCTGGGCGCGTTCGTGGGCGAGTCGGTCATGGACAAGCAGCCCGCGACGCCCAGCCGCCTCGAGGCGGGCCCGCTCGGCGGTCGCGTCGCCGCCGGTGGCGCCGCCGGTGCCGCCCTCGCCCACCGCGACGGCAGCAGCCCCACCGCTCCCTCGATCGCCGGCGCCCTGGGCGCGCTCGCCGGCTCCCACGCGGGCCTCGCCTGGCGCACGTGGGCGGCGTCGAAGGGCTCGCCGTTCACCGCCGACTGGCAGGCCGCGCTCGTCGAGGACGGCGTCTCGGTCGCGCTCGCGCTCGTCGCCTGCCTGCCCGGCCGTCGCGGTCAGCGCACGGCCGTCATCGGCTGACCACACCGCCTGACCTGCACCGCCCGGAGGGCGGCACCCCGCTCGGGTGCCGCCCTCCGGCGCGTCGAGGGCGTCCAGGGGCGACGTCCGTGCGGAGGCGTCAGGAGGGCACCTCGTCGACGACCTGCTCGGTCCGAGGCGGTCCGGACGGCGATCTGCCGGCACCACGCCTCGTGCGGGGCGTCGGGACGACGAGCTGTCGACGACGTGCGTCGTGCGGGGCGGTCACCGCGGCGCGAAGGTCGCCCCGCCGTCGGTGGAGACGAGCAGCTCGTCGGTGACCGCGAGCACCTGCAGGCTCCCGTCCTCCGCGCGCACGGCGGAGACGGCCTGCGGCGGCTCGCCGAGGCTGCCGCGCTGCTCCCACGTGGCGCCGGTGTCCTCGCTGACGACGACGTCGCCGGCCGTGGTGACGCCGACGAGGGTGGCGTCGTCGGCCACCGCGGCCAGCAGCAGGAGCGGGGCGTCGCGAAGCGTCGTCCACGTCGCCCCCGCGTCGACCGACAGCGCCGGGCCCTGGGGGCTGGTCGCCACCACGGTCTCGGCCTGCCCGGACGCCGCGAGGGCGAACGGCTCGACGGGCGCCTCGACCGTCGTCCAGGTGACCTCGTCCGATGTCGCCCGCAGGGTCCCGTCGAAGCCGATGACGCCGCCCGCGTGCGCCGCCATCGCGTGGAAGTCGGACGCGCCCTCGCGCGAGCGCGGCGTCCAGGTGAGCCCGCCGTCGGTGGACTCGATCAGGCCCACGGGGTTCGGCAGGTCCGTCCCGGGCCCCGGGTGGCCGGAGGCGTAGAAGTGGTCGGGCCCGGCGACGGCGAAGCCCATGAGGTCGACGCCGGGCCCGACGCTCGTCCACGAGCCGTCGTCGTCGCGGAACAGCCCGTCGTGGGTGGCCAGGACCACCGCGCCGTCGGCGGGGTTCGTGCCCACCCCGTGCACGTGGGCGCTCGGCAGCGCTGCCTCGGTGGTGGGGGGCGGCTCGGTCGTCGCCGGCTGCTCGAGGGCCGCTCTGGTCTGGGCGGCGTCCTGCGTCGTCGCTCCGCAGCCGGCCAGCCCGAGCGTGAGGGCGGCGGCGACGGCGAGGGGCAGCGGGTGCGTGGTCATCGAGATCTCCTGTGCTCGCCCCGGGCGGGCGCTGCGAGGCGGAGGGCGAGGTCTGCGTCGTGGGGCAGCTCGGACGGGCCGGCGGGGCCGTCGGTCACACGTCGCCCCCGTCGGCCTCCGGGGCCCGGGCGAGGTCGACGAGGCGGGTCAGGCAGTGCTCGCGCAGCGGCTCGGGGAAGCCCGCGGCCAGGCGGTAGAAGACGACGCGGCCCTGCTTGCGGGCGGTCACGAGGCCCGCGGTGCGCAGGATCCGCAGCGCGTACCCGACCGAGTCCTCGCTCGCGGACAGGGCCAGAGCCAGGTCGCCCACGCACAGCTCCTCGACGGCGTCGAGCGCGTAGAGCACCCGGGCGCGCGTGGGGTCGGCCAGGAGGCCCAGCACCGCGGCGAGCCGTTCCGCGTCCTCGCGGTCGGGGACGCGCGCCCTCGCGTGCTCGACGCGCTCGGCGTCCACCGGGTGCGGGTGGGACGTCGCCACCGGGACCTCCTGGTCGCTGGCCGGACATCCGTGCGGGTGTCCGGACGTAGTCTTCGGTCGCCGAGGGTATCCGTCGGGCGTCGACCCGGTCGGGGTGCCTCGGTCCGGGGCGCAGTCAGGAACGAGCAGCCAGGGGGTGGGTGCGGTGCCGGAGTGGTCCTGGGGCTGGAGCGGTCTGCTCGCCCTCCCCGTGCGCGTGCGCCCCCGAGACCCCGTCGTCCTGCGAGACCCGGTCACCGGCCGTCGTCCGCCCGTCGAGCCCCCTCACGCCGTCCCTGCTGGGTCGGTCCCGTGCCTCTTCGGCCAGGGACGAGGCGCAGGCCCGCGCCGACGGGGAGGACGAAGTCCTCGCGCCTGCGCGTCGTCGCAGGTCAGCGGGGTGGCGGGGCGCGGCCTGAGGACTTCGTCCTCCCCGTCTGCAGCCGTCGGCGTCGGCGGCCTCGGGCTGCCCCACCTCTGGCGCGGCTCCGAGCCGTCGCTCGACCCGCGGGAGGTACGCCGTGCCTGACCTCGCCGACGGCTGGGCCTCGGGCTGGAGCGGCCTGCTCGCCGTCCTCGTGCTCGCCGCCGTCAGCCTCGCCGGCGCGCACTGGGCGCACCGCATGACGTCGGTCGCGCCGGGCGTCATCACGTCCTGGCCGTGGCTCTCGGGCTGGGACCCGAGCGAGCACGCGCTCTCGCGCTTCCACGCCCGGTGGTACCCGGCGACGGTCGTCTTCCTGGCCTTCGACGTCGAGATGCTCTTCATGTACCCGTGGGTGCTGGTCGTCGCCGACGTCGGGCTCTCGGCCGTCGTCGAGATGTTCGTCTTCCTCGGGGTGCTGCTGCTCGCGGTGCTCTGGGCCTCCCGCGAGGGGGCCTTCGAGTGGCAGTGAGCGACTGGCTGGCGCGGCGCGCGGTCCGCGGCGCCGCGGTGCTGGTCGTCGAGCTGCCCGGCGCCTGGCGCGCGCGCGTCGCCGTGGAGCAGGCGTTCGCCGCGCGCGGGTGGCGGACGGCGACCAGCCCCGCCGACGCCGATGCGCTCGTCGTCTGCGGCGCGGCCGGCGAGCGGTGGAAGCCGGTGCTCGAGCGCACCTGGGAGCAGGTGCCGGGGCCGCGGGCGCGGGCGGTCGTCAGCGTCGGGGACGACCCGGTGGGGGCGCTCGACGACGTCGCTCGCCGCCTGCTCGACGACGACGCCCAGCGCGCCGAGGCCGCCGCCCGGCCGCCGGTGCCGCAGGACGTCGAGGAGGGCGACGACATGCACCCCGCCGGTCTTGGGCTCGCGGGCGGCGAGGACGACCTGCGCGACGGCCTCGAGATGGACGTCCTGTCCGTGCCCCTCGGCCCGGTGCTGCCGGACTGGCCCGCGGGCCTGGTGCTGCGGACGACGCTGTCCGGCGACGTCGTCGTGCGCGCCGAGGTCGAGGTGCTTCCCGCGGCCGAGGACGCCCTCGGCGCAGACGCCGCCGGGCGCGCTGACGCCGCCGGGCGCGCTGACGCCGCCGGGCGCGCTGACGCCGCCGGGCGCGCTGACGCCGCCGGGCGCGCTGACGC
>NZ_CANMAA010000009.1 GCF_947495735.1 uncultured Pseudokineococcus sp. | reverse complement strand
CCCCAGCCCGGGGGGGGGGCGCGGGGGGGGCCCCGCGCCGGGGGGGGGGGGGCCCGGGGCCCCGGGGCCCGGGGGGGGGGGGGGGGGGGGGGGGGGGGGGGGGGGGGGGGGGGGGGGGGGGGGGGGGGGGGGCCGGTCCCGCGGGGCACTGCCTCCGCGCTGCCGCGGGGTCTCCGCCCCGCGGCATCTGCTCGGCTCACGTGCCCCGCGGGCCGCCCACCCCGCCCGCCGCGGGCGCACCTCGGACGCGGGTCCTGTCGGTCCTGACCTCGGACGCGGGTCCTGCCGGTCCTGACCTCGGACGCGGGTCCTGGCGGGTGGTCGCGGTGCCGGGATCCCGTCAGGCTCGCGCCGCCTCGTGCGGCGGCCCGTCGTCGGGCGCCTCGCGCCGCTGCGCCCGCCGCTGGAGGACCCGGTGCAGGACCGCGGCCAGCGCGAGCGTGACGAGGGCGACCAGTCCCAGGTAGACCGGCAGGAAGAGGAAGAGCAGGCCTGCGGTCGAGGACTCGCTCGTGACGAACGAGACCAGCAGCACGGCGGTGAGGGCGGCCAGCGCCACCACCCCGAGCGCGGCCGCCGGCGCTCCTCGCTGGAGGACGCGGGCGACGAGGACCACCACGGCCGCCATCGCCGCGAAGGGGGCGAGGTTGAAGGCCGTGAGGCCCACGCTGAACAGCAGGCTCCCCGCGCTCCACGCGCCCTGCGTCCACATCCCGGTCCAGACCATCACCGCCAGGAGGCCGGCTGCGGTCAGCGCCACCACGAGGAGCAGCCCCTGCGTGAGTCGTCGGGGCGGGCGGGTCGGCGGGGCCGCATCCGTGCTCATGGACGGATCATGCTCGCGCACCGGGGGACGCGTCATGCAGATCATCACCACACCCGGCTGCGCTGGCCTGCAGCGCGGAGGCAGTGCCCCCAGAGGCTCCCGCCCCACCCGTCCCAGCCACAGCTCCAGCCCGGGCCCGGCGCTGACCCGAGGACCCGGCGACTCAGCTCTCGACGGAGTCCAGCGGCGAGGTGTCCTGCCCGAGGAAGGCGGCCTCGTCGCGGCGGTGCACCAGGACGCCGGCGACGTAGGCGCCGACGGCCTCCAGGAGCGGGACGTCGCGGCGCTGCTGCTCGCTCATGAACCAGCGGTGCTCGAGGACCTCGTGGAAGACCTCGGCCGGCTCGAGCTTGCGGCGCAGGTCGCGGGGGACGGCGCGCACCACCGGCTCGAACACCGAGCTCACCCACTCGTGGGCGACGATCTCCTCGTCCTCGTTCTGCTGGTCGGTGGCCGCGCCGTAGCCGTCGAGGTCGTTGAGCAGCCGGCGCGCCTGGTTCTCCTGCGCGTCGATGCCGGTGAGGCGCAGGAGCCGGCGGCTGTGGTGGCCGGCGTCGACGACCTTGGGCTGGATGCTGACCCGGGTGCCGTCGAGGTCGGTGGAGATGGAGAGCTCGTCGACGTCGAAGCCGAGGTCGTTGAGGCGCTCGATGCGCGCGGCCACCCGCCAGCGGTCGCCCGACTCGAAGGACTCGGTCTCGGTGAGCTCGACCCACAGGGAGCGGTAGCGGCTCATGATGTGCTCGCTGATCGACAGGGGGTCGACGTCGATCTCGAGCAGCTCGCCGGCCTGCAGGTCCATGAGCTCGCCGGCGATGTTCACGCGGGCCACCTCGAGGTCGTACTCGCGCTGGCCGGTGGAGAGCTCCTGGTGCAGCTCGCCGGTCTCGGCGTCGACGAGGTAGGCGGCGAAGGCGCCCGCGTCCCGGCGGAACAGGGTGTTGGACAACGAGACGTCGCCCCAGTAGAAGCCGGTGAGGTGCAGGCGCACCAGGAGCACGGCGAGGGCGTCGATGGCGCGCGTCGCGGTGTCCGGGCGCAGCACCTGGCTGAACAGGGCGCGGTAGGGAAGCGAGAACTGCAGGTGGCGCGTGACGAGCGCCGCCTCGAGCGGCTCGCCGTCCCGCCCCTCACGACCGGAGATCACTGCGACCGGGTGCACGGAGGGGACGTCGAGCCGCCCCAGCATCCGCAGCATCTGGTACTCGCGGCGGGCGACGTGCTCGGAGATCTCCTTGATGGCGATGACCTGGTCGGACATCCGCACGAAGCGCACCACGTGGCGCGAGATGCCTCGCGGGAGGGCGGCGATGCGGCTGGCCGGCCACTCCTCGAGCGGCAGCTCCCACGGGAGGTCGAGCAGCGCCGGGTCGGGTGCCGCGGCGGTGATCTGCAGGCCGGCCATGGCGGGATCCTCCCACTGCTTCGGACGGGGACGGGACGCCCTCGGCGTCCTGGTCGGGTGGTCGCGCACGGCGAGCGTCCGCGCCCGCCGGGAGGGCGGGCGCGGACGGCTCCCGACGCGGCGGAGGGGCCGGCCCGACGAGCGGACCGGCCCCTCCTGGTGCGGCGACGGCCGCGCTCGGCTCAGCCGAGGCGCTCGCCGGACGAGGCCGAGAACAGGTGCACGTGGTCGGCCTTGGGCGCGAGCCGGATGCTCGAGCCCTTCTCCGGGGGACGGCGGCCGTCGACGCGGGCGATGATCTCGCCCTCGGTGCCGTCCATGAGCGCGCGGCCGTAGATGTAGGCGTCGGCGCCGAGCTCCTCGACGACGTCCACCTCGACCGGGAGGCCGACGTCGGCGATGTCGAGGTCCTCCGGGCGCACGCCGACGACGGCGCGCTGGCCGGCGCCCGCGAGCAGGTCGCGCGGCACGGGGAAGGTGTAGTCGCCGAAGACGATGCCGCCGTCGGTGACCGGGACCTCGATGAGGTTCATCGCCGGGGAGCCGATGAAGCCGGCCACGAAGACGTTCTTCGGGCGGTCGTACATCTCGCGCGGCGTGGCGACCTGCTGCAGCAGGCCGTCCTTCAGCACGGCCACTCGGTCGCCCATGGTCATGGCCTCGACCTGGTCGTGGGTGACGTAGACCGTCGTGACGCCGAGGCGGCGCTGGAGCTGCGCGATCTGCGTGCGGGTCTGGACGCGGAGCTTGGCGTCGAGGTTCGACAGCGGCTCGTCCATGAGGAAGACCTGGGGCTGGCGCACGATGGCGCGGCCCATGGCCACGCGCTGGCGCTGACCGCCGGAGAGGGCCTTCGGCTTGCGGTCCAGGTACTCCTGCAGGTCGAGGATCTTGGCGGCCTCCTCGACGCGGGTGCGGATCTGGCCCTTGTCGACGCCGGCGATCTTCAGGGCGAAGCCCATGTTGTCGGCGACCGTCATGTGCGGGTACAGCGCGTAGTTCTGGAACACCATCGCGATGTCCCGGTCCTTCGGCTGCACGTCGGTGACGTCGCGGTCGCCGATCATGATCCGGCCGGCGTTGATGTCCTCGAGGCCCGCGAGCATCCGCAGGGACGTGGACTTCCCGCAGCCCGAGGGGCCGACGAGGACGAGGAACTCGCCGTCCTCGATGTGCAGGTCCAGCGCGTCGACGGCCGGCTTGTCGCCGCCCGGGTAGATGCGCGAGGCCTTGTCGTAGGTGACCGTTGCCATGGTGTGTCCTCCCACCGGCAGGTACGTGCCGGACGATCCGTCGTAGGGGTTGGCGGCGACCTGCGGAGCGGGTGCCCTCGGTGCCGTGGTGCGCAGTGGTGTGCGGCTGCGCGGCTCTGCTCCGAGCGCGCGACCGCGACCGGTCCGGCGGGCGCCTCGACCTCGAGGCGGTGGTGCCGGGCGGGCACGACGCCGTGCAGTCCACCAGGGACGGACGGCAGCGTCGCCGTGCGGGCTCATCATGCACCACGGGAGGGGCCCGCGGGGCGCCTCACGACGAGCTCGTGCCAGGGCGCCCGGTGGGGGCACCCGGTCACCCGGACGTGGGGGCGTCACCGGGCCGCTCCCGCCCCCGGGCCGGTGGCGCCGGGGGAGGGGCGGTCGGGGAGGGCGTCAGAGGATCGGCTTGCCGCCGGTCACGGCGATGCGGGCGCCGGAGACGTAGCTGGCCTCGTCGCCCGCGAGCATGACGTAGACGGGCGCGCACTCGGCGGGCTGCGCCGGACGGCCCATCGGCACCTGCTGGCCGAAGGTCTCGACCGCCTCGGCCGGCATCGTCGCCGGGATGAGCGGGGTCCACACCGGGCCCGGGGCGACGCTGTTCACGCGGATGCCCCGCTCGGCGAGCATCTGCGCCAGGCTGGCCGAGATGTTGGCGATGGCCGCCTTCGTGCCCGCGTAGGGCAGCAGCTGCGGGCTCGGGTTGTCGGAGTTCACCGACGAGCTGTTGATGATCGAGGCGCCCTCGCCGAGGTGGGGCAGCGCGGCCTTCGTGACGTGGAAGAGGGCGCTGAGGTTCACGGCGAGCGTGTGGTCCCACTCCTCGTCCGGGATCTCCTCGAGCGTCTCGTGCGACATCTGGAAGGCGGCGTTGTTGACCAGGACGTCCAGCTTCCCCAGCTCGGAGACCGTCCGGGCGACGACGTCGCGGCAGTGCTGGGGGGAGGCGAGGTCGCCCGGCAGCAGGACGACCTTCCGGCCGGCCTCCTCGACCCAGCGGGCCGTCTCCCGGGCGTCCTCGTGCTCGTCGAGGTAGGAGACGGCGACGTCGGCGCCCTCGCGGGCGTAGGCGATGGCGACCGCCCGGCCGATGCCGCTGTCGGCGCCGGTGATCAGGGCCACCTTGCCGGCGAGGCGCCCGGAGCCGCGGTAGCTCTCCTCGCCGTGGTCGGGCTGCGGGTCGAGCTCGGCGCTCGAGCCGGGGGGCGTCTGCTGCTGGGGGGGCTGGCTCACGGGAGGTCTCCTCTGGTTCGCGGAGGGACGTCGCCGGGCCCGCTGGCCCGACGGGGCCGGTGCTCGACCGCCTCCACCCTGGCGCTCGCCGCCGGCCCCCGCATCCCCGGGCGAACCGGGCGGGCGCCCGCCGTGAGGCGCCCGTCCGGGGACCGGGCTCAGGCCCGACGCGCCCGCAGGAGGTGCTCGAGGAGCGCGCTGACCGCCTCGGGGCCGGCCACGCGGAAGCCCGCGGCCGTGGCGCCCGGGCCGACCTTGACGCCCACGTCACCGGCCGCGCCGTCCAGGACGGCGAAGGCGTGCTCGTCCGTGACGTCGTCACCGACGTACAGGACGGCGGACGCGGCGACGGCCTCGCGCAGCATCTGCACCGACCGGCCCTTGTCGACGTCGAGCACGGCGAGCTCGACGACGTCCTTGCCGCGCAGGGCGCGCACGCCGGGCAGCCGCCCCGGGCCGTCGTGCACGGCGCGCTGGGCGGCGGAGGCCGTGGCGACGTCCGCGCGGCGGGTGTGCAGCACGGCGCCGGCGGGCTTGGTCTCCAGGTCGGTCCCCGGGTGCTCGGCCACGACGGCGGCCACCCGGTCGACGACGTCGCCGAGGAGGGCCTGCTGCGCGGCGTCCAGCGGCGCGCTCGTGTCGTCCGCGCCGGGCAGGCGCACCTCCGCGCCGTGGCTGCCGACCAGGCCCGCCCGGTCGGGCGGCCCGGCGAGCCGGACGAGGGAGTCCAGCGGGCGGCCGGAGACGAGCGCGACCTCGAGGGCGCGCTCGCCCTCGAGGGCGGCCAGCGCCGCCACCGCGGCCGCCGAGCGCTCCAGCGGTCGCGCGGCGTCGCGGTCGTCGACGAGGGGAGCCAGGACCCCGTCGAAGTCCAGTGCGACGAGCGGGCGCGGCGACGCGGCGAGGGCGTCCAGCGCCAGGACCAGGGCACCGTCCAGGGGGGCGGGGGGCGGCGTCGTCACGACGATCCCTCCTGGGCCGCCGGGGCGTCGGCGTCCGGGGCGGCCTCGCCGCCCTCGGGGACCTCGGCGCCCACGTCCGGCCGCAGCGCCCGCAGGAAGTCGCGGGCCCAGCGCTGGACGTCGTGCTCGAAGACGCGCCGGCGCATCGAGCGCATCCGGCGGCGCTGCTCCTGCGGCGCCATCACGACGGCCTGGACGACCGCGGCCTTCAGCCCGTCGATGTCGTGCGGGTTGACGTGCAGGGCCTGGCCCAGCTCGTCGGCGGCGCCCGTGAACTCCGACAGCACCAGCGCGCCGCGCTCGTCGTGGCGGGCGGCGACGTACTCCTTGGCGACGAGGTTCATGCCGTCGCGCAGGCTCGTCACGAGCATGACGTCGGCCACCTGGAAGAGCGCGGCCATCTCCTCGCGCCCGTAGCTGTGGTGCAGGTACTGCACGACCGAGTGCCCGAGCGTGCCGTGGTCGCCGTTGACGCGCCCGACCTGCAGCTCGATGTCCTCGCGCAGCAGCCGGTACTGCTCGACGCGCTCGCGGCTCGGGGTGGCCACCTGGACCAGGACGGTCTCGTCGGCGCGCAGGAGGCCGTCGTCGAGCAGCTCCGCGAAGGCCTTGATCCGGTGGCCGATGCCCTTGGTGTAGTCGAGGCGGTCCACGCCGAGGACGACCGTGTCCGGGTCGCCGAGGTCGGCCCGGATCTGGCGGGCTCGCTCGCGCACCTCGGGGCTGCGCGCGAGCTCGTCCATCGCCGCCGCGTCGATCGAGATGGGGAAGGCCGTGGCGCGCACGCGGCGCCGCCCCCCGGTCGGGTCCTGGACCTCGACGGCCTGCTGGCGGGGCACGAGCTGCAGCGAGCGGCGGCACGCGCGCAGGAAGTTCTGCGCGTCCGAGGGCCGCTGGAAGCCGAGCAGGTCGGCGCCCAGCAGGCCCTCGAGCACCTGCCGGCGCCAGGGCAGCTGCGCGAAGATCTCGTACGGCGGGAAGGGGATGTGGTTGAAGAAGCCGATGCTCAGGTCGGGGCGCGCGGCGCGCAGCATCGCCGGCACCAGCTGCAGCTGGTAGTCCTGCACCCACACCACGGCCCCCTCGGAGGCCACCGCCGCCGCCGCCGCCGCGAAGCGCTCGTTGACGGCGACGTAGTCCTCCCACCAGTTGCGGTGGTACTCCGGGGCCACGATGACGTCGTGGTAGAGCGGCCACAGCGTGCCGTTGGAGAAGCCCTCGTAGAAGCCCTGGACCTCCTCGGCCGACAGGCCCACCGGCACCAGGTGCATGCCGCCCCAGTCGAACGGCTCGCTGACGGCGTCCTCGGCGTCGCTGGGAGCGCCGGGCCACCCGACCCAGGCGCCGTCCTGGGACTGCATGACCGGCTCGAGGGCGGTGACGAGCCCGCCGGGCGAGCGCTTCCAGCGCGGCTTCCCGTCCTGGCCGGTGCCGTCGCGGTCCACGGCCAGGCGGTTCGCCACGACGACGACGTCGTACCCGTCGGCCGGGACGGGGGTCCGCTCCACCGGGGTGGGCAGGTCGTCCGCGGCGGCCTCCGGCACGTCGTCGGGGAGGCCGTCGGGGAGCCCGGCACCGGCGGTCGCGGGCTCCTGCTGGTCCGTTCGCGCGCTGGGCACCGGGGCCTCCTGGGGTCGTGGTGCGCGCCGCGGGGCGCGCAGCGGCGCCGGTGGGGCCGGCCCCGCTCGTGTCTGGCGACTGCGCTCGAACCTACTGCCCGGACCCCGTCGTCGGCATCCCGCCGCGGCCGCGCTGCGCGGCGGCGGGACGGGCGCGAGCCGGTCGTCCTGCGGCCCGGTCCCCGTGCCCGCGCGGACGTCGAGAGGGACGCGTCGTCGTCCGCCCACCGGTCTCGCGCGCGCGCACGGCTCCCGCAGCCCGAGCCCGTACCGTGGCGGGCCGGTGACGGCGCCGCGGCCGGCCAGGTCGCGGCCGGGTGGGGAGGGCGTGCGTGGAGCAGCGGGGTCCGGGGGCGCGGCTGGGGCCCTACCGGCTGGTGCAGCAGATCGGCGAGGGCGGCATGGGTGTGGTGCACCTGGCCCTCGACCCCACCGACCGCGCCGTCGCCGTGAAGGTGCTGAGGCCCCACATCGCGGGCGACCCCTCGGCGCGCGAGCGGCTGCGCCGCGAGGTCGCCGTCCTGCAGCGGGTGCGCCACCGCCTCGTCGCCGAGGTGCTCGACGCCGACCCCGACGGGCCGCAGCCCTACGTGGTCACCCAGTTCGTGCCCGGGCGCAGCCTCGAGGAGCACGTGCGCGAGGAGGGGCCCCTGGCCCCCGCCGCCCTGGCCCGCCTCGCCGACGGCCTCGGCCAGGCGCTCGCGGCCGTGCACGACGCGGGCGTCGTCCACCGGGACCTCAAGCCCGCGAACGTGCTGATGCTGGACGGCGACCCGGTCGTCATCGACTTCGGGATCGCCAAGGTCGCCGACGACCCGCGGCTCACGAGCGCCGACCTGGTGATGGGGACGCCCGGGTACCTGGCGCCGGAGCTGGTCGAGGGCGCGGAGGTGGGTCCGGCGGCCGACTGGTGGGGCTGGGCGGCGACCACCGCCTTCGCGGCCACGGGGCGCCCGCCCTTCGGCCGCGGCCCGTGGCCCGTCGTCCTGGACCGGGTCCGCCGCGGTGCGGCCGACCTCGAGGGCGTGCCCGCCCCGCTCGTGCCCGTGCTCACCGCCGCCCTCTCGACCGACGTCGACGCGCGCCCCCGGGAGGGCTGGCTGCGCCGCGCGGTGCAGGACCTGGCCGCCTCCGCGCGGGCCGGCGCCCCCGACCGGGCGGGCGCCTCCGTCGGCGACGCCGCCGCCACGTCGGCCCTGGCGCGCATGGCCGGGACCGGGCTCGACGACGACATGGCCGCCGCGCCGGCGGCGCCAGCCGGGGTCGAGGGGGCGCCGGCCCCGGACGAGCACGAGGCGACCCCGGCAGGAGGCGCCAGGGACGCGCCGCGCGGCGACGACGCGGCCACGACCGTCGTCCCCGCGGTCGGTCGGGTCGACGACGCGGACGACCAGCTGGACGACGGCGCACCGGACGACGGCGAGCCGGACGACGACGACCTGGACGACGGGCTCGACGACCGGGAGGGCGGCCGCTGGTCCGCCGACGAGCAGGCCACGTCGGCGCTGCCCCCCGCGGCGTCGTCCCGGGACCGCTCCGCCCGCGAGGGGCACGACGAGCCCACCTCCGCGCTGCACGTGGGCGCGACGAGCGCGCTGCCGCGGCGCGAGGAGCCGTCGGGACTGCGGTGGGAGCAGCCCTCGGGACTGCGGGGCGACGGGCCCTGGGGGGACCCGTACGTCGCGCGGTCGGCGGAGTCCTACGCCCAGCCCGTCGCCGAGCACCCCGCGCCGCACCACCTCGACCAGCGGGCGGCGACGGTCCCGCAGCGGCACGTCCCGCAGGACCCGTGGGGCGCCGGGGGCTCCCAGCCCGCGGAGTGGCACCTCGGGCGCGGCGGCGCCGGGGACTGGCCGCCGGGCCCCGGGGCGTCTGCGCCGCACGGCGCGGCGCCGGCCGTGGTGCCCCGCCGCCCCGACCGCCCGGGGCTCCGGGCGGCCTGGGCGGCGGCGCTGGTGGGCACGACCGCGCTCGCCCCGGTCGTCGGCGTCCTCGTCGGGCTCGTCGTGGTGGTGCTCGCCCGCACCGTCGAGCGCAGCCACCGCTGGGTGCTCCGCCGCCGCGAGCTCCTCGGGCCGCGGCGCGGTGACGTCCCCCTGGCGGTGCTGCGCTCGCCGCTGCCCCTGCTCGCGGGGCTCGTGACCGGCGTCCTCTCCCTGCTGCTGCCGCTCGCGGTGGCCGCCGCCGTCGTCTTCCTCACCGGCGTGCTGCTCGCCGACGCCTCGGTCGTGCCGGGCGACCCGGTCTCCCTCGCGGCCGGCGGGGCGGCCGGCGTCGTCACCGCCTGGTGGGGCCCGGGGGGCGCGCGGCTGCGCCGCGGCTCCGTCGTCGTGAGCCGGGCCGCCCCCCGAGGGGTGGTCGGCACGGTGCTCGTCGTCGCGGGCCTGCTCGTGGTCCTCGCCGCCGTGTGGCTGGCCGTGAGCGGCACCGCGCCGGACTGGAGCCCGCTGCCGAGCCCGCCGCTCGACCTCTGAGGCCCCCGGGCGACTCCTCGCTCCCCGTCCCCGGGAGCGCCCAGGGACGCGACGTAGCCTCGTGGACGTGCCCGCCGCCCCGCTCGCCCGCCGCGCCCTGCTCCTCCTCGGAGCCCTGCTGGTCGCCGGAGCCGTGCTCCTGGGCTCCCCGCTCCCGAGCCCCTCGGGCTCGACGGCGGCCCCTCTCGGGACGAGCCGGGCAGCCGCCGCGCCCCCGGCCGCTCCCTCGCCGTCGCCCACGCCGGCCGTGACCCCGTCCAGCCCCACGGGCGAGATGGTCGTCCGGGACGAGACGGGCACGGGGCTGGTGCTGCCGATCCTCCTCGGCACCGTCGTGGTGATCCTCGGCGGGGCCGCGCTCTTCGCCTCGGCCGTCACCCGTCGCCGGTCCGAGGAACGCCGGCTGTAGCCCGACCGTCGGAGAGGGCGGGGGCACGCCGGCTCCGCCGACCGACGGCGAGGGCGGCGCCGGCCCCGGCGGCGCGCGCCCCGTGCTCCGCGCCCGCGACGACCCGCCACCGACCCGCCCCCAGGAGCAGCCCCGATGAGCCCCGACCCCCGCAAGCCCACGAAGGCGCAGCGCCAGGCCGACGCCCGCACCAGGGCCCGTGCCATGCGCGAGCAGCGCGAGCGCGCCGAGCGCCGCCGCCGCGCCGGCCTGGTGACGGCGGCCGCGCTCGCGGCGGTCGCCGTGGTGAGCGTGGTCGTCGTGGCGATCCTGGCGGGCGGCGACGACGAGGTGCCCCAGGCGGTCCCGGCCTCCTTCTCCGAGAGCGGGGGCTTCACCGTCGGGGACCCGGGGGCCCCCGTCGCGGTGAGCATCTACCAGGACTACCAGTGCCCGTTCTGCGCCCAGTTCGAGGCCGCCAACACCGACTTCCTCGAGGAGCGGCGCGAGGCCGGCGACGTCGCGGTCACCTACTACCCGCTGGACCTCCTGCGTCGCCTCGGCGACTACTCCGAGCGCTCCGCCAGCGCCGCGGTCTGCGTCGCCGAGGAGGCGCCCGAGCAGTTCCCCGCCTTCAACGACGCCCTCTTCGCGAACCAGCCGCAGGAGGGGGCCGGCGGTCTCACCGACCAGCAGGTCGCGGCCCTCGCGGCCGAGGCGGGCGTCCCCGACGAGGTGGAGAGCTGCATCACGAGCGGCCGGTACACGGACTGGGTCACCCAGGTCACCGACGCCCGCGACGAGCGGGTCGAGGGGACGCCGACCGTGCTCGTGGACGACGAGGTCGTCCCGGCCGACCAGTTCCAGGCCGCCGTCGACGCCGCCCTCGCGGGAGCGCCCACCTCCTGAACGCGTACCGCCGACCCGGGGAGGTCACGGCGTGGGCCTGAGCGGTCGTGTCGGGCGCGCAGGGTGGCGAGCGCGGGCGTGCGCCCCACCTCGCTGCCTCGCCGCGGGGCACGGCTCCCGCTCCGCGCGCTCCCGACGCCCCGCGAGGGGGTCTCCGTGGCCCCCACCCCGCTCACGGAGGCCGAGCGGCACACCCGCGCGGACGGCGCAGGACACCGAGCACGAGGACGCCGTCCGTCCCGCGCCTGGCCGCGGTGGTCTTCCTCCGCCACCGCGGGTCCCGGCGAGAGGTCCCTCCGGCACGCGATGCGCGTCGTCCAGGTGCATCAGTCACATCGCTGACGACGGTCGGCACCGGCCTGCGGACCTGTGCAGGTTTTCGGTCGTCCGACCTCCCGGCAGGGTCGGGCGGCACCGACAGCCGTCGCCGACGGGCGCCGCTCTGCTCTCAGTGCCGCACGTCCGGCTGCGCGCGCCGTAGTCAGCGCTGTCTCCGGGCTCGCGCGAAGCGGGCTGACGTGCGGCGGGGGAGGGCCCCGGCCTCACCCGGCCAGCCAGTCGAGGGCGCGCGTGACGCCCGTGATGCGTCCGTCGGTGCGGCGGACCCAGTAGCGCTGCAAGACGTCCACGACGACGGAGACGCCTACCCCGTCGACGCCCGGGAGGGCGGCCAGGTCTTCCTCGAGGAAGGCGGCGAGGTCCTCCGCGCCCGTGAAGGCCCCCTGGTGGATGACGGAGGACGAGCCCGCTACCACCGAGACGTACCGGGCGGAGCGATGGCGCGCGAGGTGGTCCGACACCTCGGCCGTGCTCCCCGGGCGGACTTGCAGGGCGACGATGACCTCGAGGGCGAAGCCGACGACCGATGGCTCCACCTCCACGCGGGGGGCGACGGCGCCACGGCTCAGCAACGAGGTGACGACGCGGTGCGCCGTGGAGCGGCTCACGGACAGCGCCCGGCTCATCTCCGCCGCGGAGGCGCGACCGTCGACGTGCAGTAGGCGGACGGCGGCGCCCTCGAGGTCGCTCAGGCGCCACGTGTGCGGAGCGCCGGGTGCCCCGGGGGGGACCACCTCGGCCTCCAGGGCCCGGACCTGCTCCTGCGTGAGGCGGTCCAGGCGCCAGCGGTCGGCCTTGCTCGTCGCGCGCAGGACGAGCTCGGTGTGGGTCGCCACGACGCCCGGCGTGCGGGGGACGGTCTCGGTGAGCAGCACCCCTGCCCCGCGCCGCGTGCGCGCCTGGACGGTGAGGTGCACGTCGGCGCGGCCGGTCGTGACAGCGGTGAACTGTGCCTCGGGGAGCTCGGCGAGCCGTTCGGCGACCTCCCGGGCCGCTCCCGGAGCGGTGGTCACCCACACGTGGTGCGGGTGGCTGTCCGAGAGCAGCGACCAGTCGACCTGGCCCACCACGCGGAGGAGCTGGCGCCCGAGCAGGCGGTCGATCCGCCGGCCCACCGTGCTGGGCGAGGTGGACAGCACCTCGCCGAGGGTCGCCAGGCTCGCCCGCGGGGACACCTGCAGCGCCGCCACGAGGTCGAGGTCCGCCTCGTCGAGCAGCGCCGCCGTGCTCATCACGGACGGCCACCACCGGCAGCCGCGAGCAGCAGCGCGAGCAGAGCCGTCCGCTCCAGCAGTCCGCTGACTGTGGCGTGCTCGTGGCGGGCGTGCGCGCCGCCACCCACGGCGCCGAGCCCGTCGAGGACGGCGGCACCCACCGCTGCGGCGAAGTTGCCGTCGCTCGCGCCGCCCACCGACGTCTCCTCGAGCTCTAGCCCGAGCGCCGCACCGGCCGCCCGCGCTCGGGCGAAGAGCTCGCCCGTCGCGGCGCTGCGCTCCATCACCGGGCGGTTCCACCCCCCGCGCACCTCCAGGGCGACCCGGGGGTCGCCGGTGTCGAGGTCGGCGAGGACGCCCTCGACGCGCCGCTGCTCGGCCTCGCCCGTGACGCGGACGTCCAGACGTCCCCACGCCCGCCCGGCCGTCACGTTGGAACCGGTGCCGCCGCCCACGAGACCCACGTTGATCGACGTCCCCGCCTCCAGGTCCACGGCGTCGTCGAGCTGCGCCACCACGCGCGCGAGGGCGCTGACGGCGCTCGCCCCGGCGGTCGGGTCGAGGCCCGCGTGGGCCTCGACCCCGGTGAGGTGGACCTCGAAGAGACCGACGCCCTTGCGCGCCGTCTTCAGCGCGCCGCCGGCGCTCGCCTCCAGGACGAGGACCTCGCGCGCCAGCCGGGCCTCCTCCTCGATGACCGGGCGGCTCGCGGGCGAGCCGATCTCCTCGTCGCCGTTGAGGAGCAGGCGCAGCGGCGGGTGCGGCACGCCCAGGTGCCGCAGCGCGCGGACCGCCCAGACGAGCTGCGCGAGACCCGACTTCATGTCGAAGACGCCAGGGCCGGTGATGATGTCTCCGTTCACGGCGAAGGGCATGTCCGCGAGGGTCCCCCGCGGCCACACGGTGTCGTAGTGCGCGAGCAGCAGGACCGGTGGCCCCTCACCGGCACCGGCGACGTCGCGGACGAGGACGTCCCCGTGCTCGCCGCCGTCCACCCGACGGGGCGTCGTGGCGGTGGGCCCCAGACGGGCGTCGAGCCAGCGCTCCACGTGGGTCAGGCCCGCGTTGAGCGCCGCCCGGTCCTGGCTGGGCGTCTCGACCTCGACGTACGCGCGCAGGTCCTCGAGGACCTCGGGGAGGTGGTCCTCGAGCCAGCAGCGGAGGTCGGCGACGACCTCTCCGTCGTCCGCCCTCTCGGTGGCCTCGGTGACGAGCGCGTCGAGCCGCTCCAGCCGCGCCGGCGACATCGACGACGGGTCGTCCTCGACCTGGGCGAGCTGGTCCAGCAGGGCGCGCAGCAGCGGGATCGCGAGCCCATGCGCCTCCGCCGCCGCGAGCACGGGGGCGTAGTGCGTCGTGACCTCCGCCGGGCGCCGCCGCACGGCGATGTCACGCCAGATGCCGCTGCGGTCCTTGCTCTGCATGCGCAGCCACGCGACGAGGGCGTCCGTCGCGGCGTCCGCCCGCCCGGGCTGCTCCGCCTCGGGGGCCTCGTAAGCCTCGGGGTCGAAGGCGTCGAAAGGGGCGGGGGAGACGCCCTGCGCCCGCGCGACCGCAAGCACCTCCCGCACGAGCGCGTGGGCGCTGGGGCGGTGGCGGTCGAGGAGGTCGGCCATCGGTGCGTCGGCGAGCGCCGTCTCGGTGAGGACGGCGCCGAAGGCGAGCTTGGCCCACAGGAAGGCTGCGACGTCGTCGGTCTCGCGGGCGTCGCCCCAGGCGCGCAGGTCGGCGACCACCCGGCGGACGCGCTCGCTCGCACGGCCGTCCACCTCGCCGACGACGAGCGCGCCCGCGCCCCCGTCGCGCACGACCCCCGGAGCGACGACGTCGGCGAAGAGGTCGACGAACGCGCCGACCGTCCGCCCAGCGCCCACGTGCCGGGCGATGAGCTCCTCGTTGAGCCCGTTCTGGAGGCTGACCACGAAGCCGTCCTCGGCCAGGCGGGGGGTGAGCCACGCCGCCGCCGCATCGGTCGCCTGCGCCTTGACGGCCAAGAGCACCGGACCGAGCTCTGCGCCCTCCGGCACCTGCACCGGGAGAACCGCGCGGACGGCGACCGACTCGCGCGAGGCGCCCCGCTCGAGCGCGAGCCCGTCGCGGTTGATGGCACGCACGTGCTCCTCGTCGGCGTCGACGAGGAGCACGTCGCAGCCTGAGCGCACCAGGTGCCAGGCCAAGGTGCCGCCGATGGCCCCCGCACCGACGATCGTGTAGCCCACCCGGCCCGCTCCCCGCACCTCGCGCACTGCGTCCTCCTCGCTCGTCGACCTCTCCCGGCTCACGCGGCCCCCGTCCCGTTCGCCGCGGACCAGTGCAGCGGCAGGGTGGTGCTTCCCGCCGACGAGCCGCCGTCGACGCGCAGGACAGTGCCGGTGATCCAGGAGGACTCCTCGGAGAGCATGAACGCCACCGCGGCCGCGACGTCCTCTGGGGTGCCGGCTCGCTCGAGCGGCGCCCGGGAGACCTCCGCGGCGTACTCGGGCGTCACGGGGTTGACGTCGCTGTCGACGCGGACGAAGCCGGGGCTCACGGCGACGACGCGGATGCCGTGCGGGCCCAGCTCCAGGGCCGCCGATCGGGTCAGGACCTCTAGGGCCGCCTTCGCGGTGGAGTAGTGCGCGGCCCCGGGCCTCGAGCGCAGCGCCGCGCCCGAGCTGATGTTGACGACCACGCCGCCACGACCCGCCGCCACGGCGGCCGCGGCGAAGGCGCGCGTCAGCAGCATCGGCGCCCGTAGGTCCACGGCCATGACGTGGTCCCACGCCGCGGCGTCCAGGTCGAGGAAGGGACGTGCGGGGTAGACGCCGGCGGCGTTGACGACGGCGTCGAGCGGGGCGGGGGCAGCCGCGGCCGCGAGAAGCTCTTCCGGCCCCTCGACGGTCGCGAGGTCGACGACCTCGGCCCGTGCCGACGGCAGGGGGGCCATGGCCTGCGAGAGGAGCTCGGCGCGGGAGTCGGCCCCCGTCACCGTCCACCCGTCCCGGCTGAGCCTCTCGGCGACGGCGCGGCCGATGCCGCCCGCCGCGCCCGTGACGAGGACGTGCCTCACGGCATCTCACCGTCCTTGGTCTCAGGCATCGTCGCGTAGACGGCGATGCCGACGACGGCAGCCGCCGCGACGTACAGCCAGATGAGGTCGCCGTAGCCGCTCGTGGTCATCCATGTCGTGATGTACGGCGCCGTGCCCCCGAAGAGGGCCACGGACAGGGCGTAGGGCAGGCCGATGCCGGTGGTCCGCACCTCGGCGGGGAACTGCTCCGCCATGACGACGGCGCAGTTCGCCGAGTACCCCACGAGGAGGACGACGCCGACGAGCTCGACGGCCAGCAGGGTCCAGAAGTCCGCCGTCTGGAGCAGGCGGAAGGCCGGCCAGGCGATGACGAGGAAGCCGATGGCGAAGGCGAGCATGGTCGGGCGTCGCCCGACCCGGTCCGACAGGCGGCCGCCGAGGGGCAGCAGCACGAGGAAGACGGACACCGCGATGGTGTTGGCCAGGAAGGCGTCGGCGAGGGGGATGCCCGAGGCGCTGTTCGCGAAGCCCGGCATGTAGCTGACCCAGATGTAGTACGTCAGCGTGCCGGCCACGGTGATGCCGGCCACGCGCAGGGCGGCGCGCGGGTGGTCCCGCAGCATCGTGACGATGGCGCCGCGACGGCGCCCGCCCTGCTCCTGCGCCGAGGCTGCCTGCACCTGCGTGAAGGCGTCCGTCTCCTCCACCGAGATCCGCAGCCAGAGGCCGACGAGGCCGAGGAGCGCGCCCACGGCGAACGCGATGCGCCACCCCCACGAGCTGAGTGCCTCCTCGCTGAGGGTGTTGGTGAGGAGCACGCCCATGAGCGAGGCGATCAGCACCCCCGCACCGACGGAGACCTGCTGCCAGGAACCGGCGAAGGCCCGCCCGCCCCGGGCCGCGGACTCCACGAGGAAGGCCGAGGACGCCCCGAACTCCCCTCCCGCGGAGAAGCCCTGGACCAGCCGGGCCAGGAGCAGGACGAGCGGGGCCGCCAGCCCGATGACGGCGTAGGAGGGCACCACCGCGATGACGGCTGCGGAGCCGGCCATGAGGCCGATCGTCAGCGTCAGCCCGGCCTTGCGGCCGTGCCGGTCGGCGTAGGCGCCCAGCACCGCCCCTCCGACGGGACGCATGACGAATCCGACGGCGAACACGGCGAGCGTGGCGAGGAGGCTGGCGGCGGGGTCGTCGGAGGGGAAGAACTGGCCGGCGAACACGGCGGAGAACGTGCCGTAGACGGCCCAGTCGACCCACTCGACGGCGTTGCC
This sequence comes from uncultured Pseudokineococcus sp., assembly GCF_947495735.1. Taxonomy (GTDB): domain Bacteria; phylum Actinomycetota; class Actinomycetes; order Actinomycetales; family Quadrisphaeraceae; genus Pseudokineococcus. The sequence continues at coordinate 143,124 of NZ_CANMAA010000009.1, read as the reverse complement.
GACGGCGCCCGCGACCAGCGCCTTGCGCTGGCGGGGCGTGAGCCGTTCGCGGACGGGCGCTGCGGGGGTGGGGCTGCTGGACGCGCTCATGCCGGCGCTCCTTCGTGCTCGGGGGCGAGTGCGGTGGCGACGTGCTGAGCCACCTGGGCGTGGGTGGCGAGCCACACGTCGTCGTGGGCTGTGATGTGGTCCAGCAGCTCGGCCAGGACCACGAGCCGGGAGCGGTGGCCGATGACGTGCGGGTGCATCGTCAGCTGGAAGAGGCCGCCGGCCTCGCGCGCGGCGTCGAACTCGTCGCGCCACATGCCCAGCACCGCCCGCGGCGGCGTGTGGGGGCGCACGGCGTTGAAGCGCTCCATCGTGAAGTAGGGCGCGTCGTCGCGGATCCACTCGACGGGGATCTCCACCATCCCGGTGGCCCGCCCGTCCTGGACGAGCTCGTAGCACTCGTCGTCGGCCATGAGGGAGGAGTCGTAGGCGAGGCCCGCGTCGAGGGCGAGGTCGAGGGTGGCGTCCGAGAAGTCCCACGACGGCGTGCGCATCCCGGTGGGCCGGGTGCCGGTGAGCTCCTCGAGCGCGTCCAGGCTCCTGTGCAGCAGCTCCCTCTCGTCCTTGCGCGCCAGCAGGGCGTTGCGCTCGTGGATCCACCCGTGCGCGGCCACCTCGTGGCCGGCGCGGGCGACGTCGCGCACCTCCTCCGGGTGCAGGAGGGCCGAGACGGCGGGGACGAAGAAGGACGCGGGCGCCCGGTGCCGCTCGAGCAGGTCGAGCACCCGGGGGGTGCCCACCCGCGAGCCGTACTGGCCCTGGGAGAGGCGGCCGGGCCTCGTCTCGGCGTCGCGCAGGGGGATCGTCTCGTGGTCGGCGTCGAAAGACAGGGCTACCGCCACGCGCGCCCCGTCCGGCCACGGGGGCGCCAGCGTCCGCCCCGCCCGAACCCGTTCGACGTGGGTCCTCCACGTCTGCTCCGTCCACTGCCACGGCTCTGTCTCGCTCATGCCACCACCAGTGCTGGTTCGTCCCATCCAGCGCCGTCAAAGCGCTCGATCGTGTCAGGGCGAGACGGTAGGGGGTGTCGCGGCCGAGCGGAAGGGGGGTGCGGCGCGCTGGGGCGAGGAGCCGCTCAGCCGCCGACGACCTCGAAGCGGACGACGCCGCGGCCGTCGAGCTGCTCGCCCGCGCCGGTCGACATGGCGACGACGGCGCGGGCCTGCTGCTCGACCGGGTCGTCGGAGAGCGCCTCCAGGTACCGGCGGTGCTCGCGCAGCGAGGCGACGGCGTCCTCCAGGTGCGCGGTGACGTCGACCTGGTGGGTGGCCCGCGGCGACGCCGCGACGGCGGTCCGGCGGACGCCGCGCCACGGCGCGAGCCCGGCGGCGGCGAGGTCGCGGTGGACCCACTCGTTCGCGGCGTCGGCGACGGCGTCCAGCACGCAGCGGCCGAGCGCGCGGTGGTCGGCGGTGTTCCAGCCGCCGAAGGGCCAGGAGTCGTGGTGGTTGAGCGTCACGACCAGCTCGGGGCGGTGGCGGCGGATCGCCGAGGCCACGTCGCGGCGCAGCGCCGGGCCCTCGACGAGCACGCCGTCGGGGAGGTCCAGCAGCTCCAGGGAGCTGACGCCGACGCGCTCGCACGAGGCCCGCTGCTCGCGGGCGCGCAGGACGGCGGACTCGCGCGGCTCCAGCCCGGCGATGCCGGCCTCGCCGTGGGTGGCGAGCACGTAGCGCACGTCCCGGCCCTCGGAGGTCCACCGCGCGACGGCCGCGCCCACGCCGTACTCCGGGTCGTCCGGGTGGGCCATGAGCACCAGGGCCCGGCTCCAGTCGTCGGGCAGGTCGGGCAGGTCGGCGTCCGTCTCGGCGTCCATCGGGGCATCGTGCGGGCCGGCGCCCGCACCCGCCTCCCGGTGACCGGGCGCCCGGCCGTGCGACGGGCGGTCAGGACATGTGCAGCCCGCCGTTGACGTCGTAGGTGGCGCCGGTGATGTTGCCGGCGTCCGGGCCGAGCAGGAACGCCATCAGCGCGGCGACGTCGTCGACGGTGCCGACGCGGCCGACGAGGCCCGCGGAGGCCAGGTCGGCGCGGCGCTGGTCGTCGAGGGGGCCGCCCATGATGTCGGTGTCGACCGGGCCCGGGCTCACGCAGTTGGCGGTCACGCCGAGAGGGCTCAGCTCGCGGGCGACGGCGCGCATGAGGCTCACCACGGCGCCCTTGGAGGCGCTGTAGGCCGACTTGGAGAAGGTGCCCCCGCCCCGCTGGGCCGAGACCGACGAGATCGACACGACCCGGCCGAGGCCGCGCCCGGCCATCCCGCGGGCGAAGGCCTGGGTGGTCAGGAAGACGCCGCGGGCGTTGACGGACATCACGCGGTCCCAGACCTCGGGGGTGGTGTCGAAGAAGGCCGCGGGCGAGCTGATGCCCGCGGCGTTCGCCAGGGCGACGACGGGGGGCAGCTCGGCCTCCACGCGCTGCACGGCGGCCTCCACCGACGCCGGGTCGGCCACGTCGACGCCGACGCCGATCGCCCGGCCCCCGGCCTCGGTGATCTCCCCGGCGACGGCTGCCGCCGCCTCCTCGTCGAGGTCCAGGACGGCGACGGCCCAGCCCTCGCGCGCCAGGCGGGTGGACAGGGCCCGGCCGATGCCCCGGGGGGAGCCGCCCCCGGTGACGACGGCGGTGCGCTCGGCGGGGAAGGTCTGGCTGCTCACGGTGGCCTCCGGGTGCTCGCTCGGCGTCGGCGGCGACGCCTCCCGCCGGCGCCTGCGCGCCGCCGTGCGCCGCCGAGGGGCGCGAGCCGGTCCCGCGCGCACCTCGCCCGGGTGTCGAGGTTCCCCCCCCGGGTGCCGCAGACGGTAGACATCGCGCGTGCGCCGGGCATCCCGGCGCAGCGCCGGGTGCGAGCGAGCGCTCGGCGCGGACGACGACGTCCGCGGGAGGACCGCCATGGACCTGCAGCTGCTCGCCGCCCTCGTGCTCGGCATCGCGACCATCGTCGTGCTGGTGCTGCGCACGCGGCTCGACGCCTTCGTCGCGCTGCTCGTGGCCGCGCTCGTCACGGGGTCGGTGGCGGGGTCGGCGCCCACCGACACCCTCGACTCCATCACCACGGGCTTCGGGAGCACGCTCGGCTCGATCGGCATCGTCATCGGGCTCGGCGTCGCGGTCGGGAAGATCCTCGAGGTCTCGGGCGCCGCGGACGCGCTCGCGCGGGCCTTCGTCCGGGCGCTCGGGCGCGGGCGGGAGCCCTGGGCGATGGGCGGCACGGGGGCGCTCGTGTCCATCCCCGTCTTCTGCGACTCCGGCTACGTGATCATGAACCCGCTCGCGCGCTCCATCGCGCGCCGCCAGCGGGGCGGCTACGTCACCCTCGCCCTGGCGCTGGGCTGCGGGATGACCCTGACCCACCACCTCGTGCCGCCCACGCCCGGGCCGCTGGCCGTGGCCGGGATCGTCGGCGCCGACCTCGGCGGCTTCATCCTCGTCGGGCTGCTCTTCACCCTCGTCCTCCTCCCGGTCGTCGTCCTCTACGCCCGCTGGATGGGGCCCCGGCTGGAGGCGGAGGTGACCCCGCAGGTCCGCGAGGCCGTCTACGGCGCCGCGGGCCGCGGGACCGGCCGGGGGGCCGGTGCGGCCACCGCGCTCGCCGACCGGGACGACGACGTCGACGAGAGCCCGGAGGACGACCCCGCGGCGGCGCTCGGCGAGCCCCCGGCCGGCGCTGCGCGGCACCGCGTGGGGACCCTGCGCGCGTCGCTGCCCCTGATGGTGCCGCTCGCGCTGATCGTGGCCAACACGGTGGCGAACGCCGTCGACCGCAGCGCGCAGGGCGTCCTGTCCGGCGACGAGGGCTACGAGCCGTCGGCCTGGGCCGCGGTGCTGGCCTTCGTGGGCAGCCCGGTGGTCGCCCTCGTCATCGGCGTCGTGATCGCCGTCTACGGCCTGCTGCCGCGCTGGACGACGCGGGACCAGGTGAGCGGCTGGCTCGCCGAGGCGGCCGCCTCGGCCGGTCTCATCATCCTGATCACCGGCGCGGGGGGTGCGCTCGGGCAGGTGCTGCGCGACTCCGGCGTCGGCGCGGCGCTGGCCGAGGGCGTCGCGTCGCTGGCGCTGCCCGGCGTGCTCGTGCCCTTCCTCATCGCCTCGCTGGTCCGGCTCGCGCAGGGGTCGGGCACGGTCGCGATGATCACCGCGGCCTCCGTCTCGGCGCCCCTGGTGCCCGAGCTGGGCCTCGCGCCGCTGGCCGCCGCCCTCGCCTGCTGCGCGGGCTCCATGGTGCTCAGCTACTTCAACGACTCCTACTTCTGGGTCGTCACCCGCTTCACCGGACTCGAGGGCACGGCCGCGCTCAAGGGCTGGTCGGGCATCACCACCGCGGTGTGGGTCGGCTCGATCCCCCTCGTGCTCGTCGCCGGCGCGGTGCTCTGACCCGCGGACCGTCCGCGGGCCGCGGCCGGCCGCGCCCCGGGGACCCGTTCGCGTGACGCCCGCTCACTCCTGGTTCATGCTGGGGGTGTGGGGGGCCGCACCGACGACGTGGACGGCAGGGCGCGCCGGGGCCTGCGGCGCCGTCGTGCCCCCGAGGCGCTCGACGAGGCGGCGCAGGCGCGGGTCGCGGCCTCGCGGGCCCGCACCGACGCGTTGTGCCGAGCCGCCGTCGAGGAGCTGCGCGGGGCCGGCGCGCCCCACGACGTCACGCACGCCGGCCTCAAGCCGGTGGCGCTCGGCACCGACGTGCTCACGGTCCACGGCTCGGGCTGGGACCTCGGCCGGTACGTGCTGTGGCCGGACGGCACCCTGCGGGAGGCCGGGGAGCGCATCGGCTGGGTGGACGAGGCCACCGGGGACGTGCGCCTGCGCACCGACGGGACCTTCCGGCTCGCGCCGGGCGGGGGGACGGCGGCCGCCTGCGGCGGCGTCTGGCGGACCTGCGCGGTGGTGCCGCACCTCGACGTCGGGGCGGTGGGGGAGCGCGCCGGGGTGGTCGCGGACGAGGGCGTCTCGCGCTGGGCCGACCACGGGCACGCCGCGGCGGGCCGCCGTCGGCGCAAGGGGGCGCCTTGCGAGCGGTCGGTCGCCGAGTGGCCGGACCTCGCCGTCGACCTGCCGGAGCGGGTCCGCCGACGGGTGGCCGCCGCCCGCGGCGCGGGCGGCGGCCCTCCTCACCAGCGGTAGTCGAGGAACTTGCCGTCGAAGGTGACCACGACGCGGTCCCCGTCGGGGTGGGACCTGCGCGCGACGTCGACCTGGAAGTTGATGGCGCTCATGATGCCGTCGCCGAACTCCTCGTGGATGAGCTCCTTCAGCGCCGGGCCGTACACCGCGAGCGCCTCCGAGAAGCGGTAGATCGTCGGGTCGCTCAGGAGGGCCGGGTCGATCCCGCGGGCGGGCTGCTGCTGCAGGGCCTCGACGACGGCGTCGTCGAGACCGAGCAGGGCGCAGGCGGTCTGGGCCTGCTCGGCCGTCAGGGGGTGCTGGCCGAGCAGCGCCGCGGTCGTCCAGACGAGCGGGGCGTCGAGCGCCTCGGCGATCGCCGCCCAGGTCTGGCCCTGGCGGACCCGGGCGGTGCGCACCAGCGCCGCGGCGTCGCTGCGGCTCATGATCGGAGTGGTCATGCGTGTCCTGCCTGGTCGGGGCGCCGGGTCGACGCGCTGAAAGGTGGGGTCGGCGCGGGTGCGGTCGACCGGCGCGGGCCCGAGCCGTCGGCCGGCCGGGGCGGACCTCAGCCGCGCGGACCCCGTCGGCCGGCGCCGGGCACGGTCGCGTCCACCCAGACGAGCCGGTGGTCGGAGGTGGGGAACGGGTAGGTGCCGACGAGGCCGAACAGCGGGTCCTCCTGCAGCGGCCAGAAGACGCCCGAGCCGGTGATGCGCATGCCGATGCGCGGCAGCACGTAGTCGACCCGCAGGTTGCCGGGCGGCTCGGAGAAGTCGGCCGTGTCCGTCGTCGCGGAGCCCGTGTGCTCGAGGTTCGCCCCTCCCTGCAGGAGGGCCTGCTCGAGACCGCCGCGGCTCTCCGGCACGGCGTTGTCGTTGACGCGGGGCGCCTTCAGCAGCTGGTCGATCGCGCCGGGGACGCTGTCGCCGTCCTCGGGGTCGGCGTTCAGGTCGCCGGCCACGACGAAGAGCGCACCGCCGCGCAGCCCGCCGCGACCGCCCTCGTCGTCGTAGACGTACTGGCTGCGCGCGGGGGAGATGTAGTCGGCCCAGAACCGGATCTCGTCGGCGTTGCGCAGGCCGTTGCGGTCCTCGGGCCCGTCGAAGGTCGGCGGGGTCGGGTGGCTGACGAGCAGGTGCACGTCGCGCTGGCCCACCCGGACCGGCACGTCCCAGTGGCTCTTGCTGGACAGGGGCAGGACCTCGAGCGCCTCGGGGGAGTAGAAGTCCCCCCGCTCGGGCGTGCCCGGGTCGTCGGGGAGCCGGGCGCCGGGCATGTCCGCCCAGCGGAAGTCCTGGAAGGTGCGGACGGCGTCCTCGACGACGGGGTGCTGCGACAGCACGGCCATGCCGTACTGGCCGGGGAAGGCCCCGAAGCCGAGGGCGTCGCCGGGCCCGCCCACCGCGCCGTCGCCGTCCAGGTCGACGCCCGAGGGGACGCCCGTGTTCACCTCGCCGGTGAAGGTGTACGGGTAGGAGATGGCCTCGGCGCCGCCCTGGGGGACGCCCAGGTAGTCCTCGACGAAGATCCGGAGCGCCTCGGGGTCGTGGTCGAGCTCGTTGAGCAGCAGCACCTCCGGGCGGGTGCGCTGGACGACCTCGGCGACGGCGCGGGCCTGGGCGTCGCCCGCCAGAAGGTCCGCGCGCAGCTCGCCGGCGCTCGCCCGGTTGAGGGAGACGTTGTACGTCGCGAAGCGCACGACCGTGCGGCCCGGGACGTCGGCCTTCGGGGGAGCCGCCTCGGCCGGCCCGGCCCGACCGCCCGAGGGGCCTCCGGCGGCGGCAGCGGACGGGAGCGCGGTCGCGGGGACCAGGAGCGCCAGGGCGACAGCCAGGCTGGTGGGGCGACGGCGCACGGCGGCGCACCTCCTCGAGAGGGCGGACGCCGGGCGGGGCCGCCGGCGCTGTCGGGGTCAGCCTGCCGCTCCGTCGGTCCGGGCTCAACCCCCGGCGGCCGGGTGGGGACGGAGCGTCGCCGCTGCTCACCGCGGCGTCGTGCGCCGGCCACCCCGCGGCGGGCGCCGCCGGGCGGCCGCGTCGGTAGTCTCGCCGGAGGGGTGCACGCCGCGGCCCCACCGCCAGCATGGCGCAACTGGTAGCGCACCCGACTTGTAATCGGGCGGTTGCGGGTTCGAGTCCCGCTGCTGGCTCTCCGTCTCCTCGCGGCCGGGGCTCACAGCCAGCCGCGGCGCCTGAAGGCGGTGTGGAGCCCGATGCCGCACAGGACCATGAGCGCGAGGGCGAACGGGTAGCCGTACCGCCACCCCAGCTCGGGCATCGCCTCGAAGTTCATGCCGTAGACGGTCCCGACCAGGGTGGGGGCGAAGAGGATGGCGGCCCACGAGGAGATCCTCTTGACCTCCTCGCTCTGGGCCAGGCTGGCCTCGGTCAAGCGCTGGGTCTCCTCGTTCTGGCGCTGGCCGACCAGGGTGGCGTTGACGGTGAGGATGTTGTGCAGCAGCACCCGGAAGGCGTCCGCGCGCTCGACGACGCGGACGGCGTGGTCCTGGACGTCGCGCAGGTAGCGCTGCAGCTCCTCGTCGAGGCCGTCGTCCCCCGAGCCGGCCTCCAGCGCCTCGAGCATCCCGACCAGGGGGTGGGTGGCGCGCTGGAAGTCCACGACCTCGCGCAGCAGCTCGTAGATGCGGCGGGAGACGGCGGGGTCGCCGCTGAAGACCTGGTCCTCGATCTCGTCGATGTCGTTCTCCAGGCCGGCCACGACGGGGGCGTAGTCGTCGACGACCTGGTCCAGGACGGCGTAGAGGACGGCCTGCGGGCCGAAGGCCAGCAGGTGGGGGTCGGCCTCCACGCGCCGCCGCACCCGGGCGAGGTCGGGGGCCTCGGCGTGGCGGACGGTGACGACGAAGTCGGGGCCGGTGATGACGTGGACCTCCCCGAACTCCACCCGCTCCTCGGCGTCGACGTAGCGCGCCGGGCGCAGCACCGTGAACAGCACGTCGTCGTAGCGCTCGAGCTTCGGGCGCTGGTGGGCGGTGATGGTGTCCTCGACCGCGAGCGGGTGGATGCCGAACTCCTCGGCGACCGAGCGCACCTCGGCGTCCTGCGGCCGGTACAGCCCGATCCAGGCCATGCCGCGGTGGTCGCGGACGAGCTCGTAGGTCGCCTCGAGGGAGGCGGGCTCGGTGGCTCGCCGCCCGTCGACGTAGACCGCGTTGTCCACCACGCCCATGCCGTCCTCCTCGCGCTCCCGGTGTGCCGGACGGCGACGCTAGCCGGGGACGACCCGCCGCCGGTGCGAGGCTGCGGCCGCCCTCCGGGGAGGGGCGGCGAGGTGGCGCGCCCGCGCGGTGGGGGCCAGGGTCGGGGGCATGGAGCAACGGAGCCTCGGACACCGCACCGTCTCGGCGATCGGTCTCGGCGCCATGCCGATGTCGATCGAGGGACGCCCCGACCGCGAGCGCAGCCTCGCCACCATCCACGCCGCCCTCGACGCGGGGGTGACCCTCGTCGACACCGCCGACGCCTACCACCTCGAGGCGAACGACGTCGGCCACAACGAGGAGCTCGTCGCCGAGGCCCTGCGCGCCTGGGGCGGGGACGCCTCGCAGGTCCTCGTGGCGACCAAGGGCGGGCACCTTCGCCCCGGTGACGGCTCGTGGACGAAGGACGGCCGGCCCGAGCACCTCAAGGAGGCGGCGAGGGCCTCGGCGAGGCGCCTCGGCGTGGAGGCGATCGGGCTCTACCAGTTCCACCGCCCCGACCCCGACGTCCCCTACGCCGACTCGGTCGGCGCGCTCGCCGAGCTGCTCGACGAGGGCGTCATCCAGATGGCCGGCATCTCCAACGCGGACGTCGCGCAGATCGACGAGGCGAACTCCGTGCTGGGCGGGCGCCTGGTGTCCGTGCAGAACCAGTTCTCGCCGGCCTTCCGCTCGAGCCGGGGCGAGCTGGACCACTGCGCGCAGCTCGGCATCGCCTTCCTGCCGTGGAGCCCGCTGGGCGGCATCGCGAAGGCCTCCGAGCTCGGCAGCGAGCACGCGGCCTTCGCCCGGGTCGCCGAGGCCCACGGCGTCAGCCCCCACCAGGTGGTGCTCGCCTGGGAGCTCTCGCTCGCGCCCGTCGTCATCCCCATCCCGGGCTCCTCGCGCCCGGCGTCCATCACCGACTCGCTCCGGGCGGCTGAGCTGCAGCTCAGCGCGGACGAGCTCGACCAGCTCTCGGAGGCCTGAGACGTGAAGACCGTCCCCCTCGGCACCAGCGGCCTGCAGGTGCCCAACGTGGTCCTCGGCGTCATGCGCGTCGCCGACCTGCCCGACGAGGAGATCCGCGAGTGGTGGGCCGCGGCCCGCGACGCCGGCATCACCTTCCTCGACCACGCCGACGTCTACGGCGGTTCGATGCACCGCTGCGAGCAGCGCTTCACCGAGGCCGTGCAGCTCTCCTCGTCCGAGCGCGACGCGGTGACCATCCAGACCAAGTGCGGCATCGTCCCCGACGGCCCGTACTTCGACTTCTCCTACGAGCGGATCACGCAGTCCGTCGAGGGCTCGCTCGAGGCGCTCGGCACCGACCGCCTGGACGTCCTCCTGCTGCACCGCCCCGACGCGCTGGTGGAGCCCGACGAGGTCGCGCGCGCCTTCGACGAGCTCCACGCGGCCGGCAAGGTCCTGCACTTCGGCGTCTCGAACCACACGCCGGGCCAGGTGGAGCTGCTCAAGCGGTCGGTGCGCCAGCCGCTGGTCGCCAACCAGCTGCAGCTGTCGATCACCCACGCGCCGCTCGTCGCGCAGGGCGTGGCCGCCAACATGCAGGCGCTCGACCAGTCGGTCTCCCGCGACGTCGGCACGCTCGACTACTGCCGCCTGCACGACATCACCGTCCAGGCGTGGTCGCCGTTCCAGGCCGGCTTCTTCTCGGGGGCCTTCCTCGACGACGACCGCTACCCCGAGCTGAACGCCGTCCTCGACCGGCTCGCGGAGCAGCACGGCGTCCCGAAGCTGGCCGTGGCCACGGCGTGGATCACGCGCCACCCGGCGCAGATGCAGGTCGTCCTCGGCACGACGAACCCGGAGCGCGTGCGGGCTGCGGCGCAGGGCTCGGACCTGCCGCTCACCCGCGCCGAGTGGTACGAGCTCTACCGCGCCGCGGGGTACACCGTCCCCTGAGGTCCGGCAGCAGACGTCTCCACCGCAGCCGCGGTCGCCCCGGGCGACCGCGGCTGCGGTGCGTCAGAGGAGGTCGTCGGCGTCGAGGTCGTCCTCGCCGTCGAGGTCGATCTGGCTGCCCAGCTCGTCCAGCTCGTCGGTGGGGAGGTCCAGCTCGACGCGGATCTCGGCGCGGTCGGCGAGCAGCCCCGGCAGGGCGTCCATGCCGGGCGGGGTGGAGCCGTCCTCGGCCTCGCGCAGCACGCGGGAGGCCGCGAGCGTGTACCAGCGGTGAGCCTCGGTCAGCCGGCCCCGGTCCCACAGGGTCGTGGCGACGTCGCGCAGGGCCTGCGCCGGGGTCGGCTTCTCGCGGCGCAGCTCCTCGGCCACCGCCTGCGCCTCCTCGTCCCGCCCCGCGGCGACGAGCAGGTGGTGGAGGTCGCCGCGCGGGTCGGCCCACGCCTCGCCCTCGGTGGACAGGGCCCGCTGCAGCAGCTCCACGCCCCCCTCGGCGTCCCCGCCCGCCCCGCGGAGGTTGCCGGCCATGGCGATCAGCTCGCGGGGGCTGACGTCGTCGTCCGGGTGGGGCGCCTCGGCCCACGCCAGCAGCGTGGCGGCGCCGGCCAGTGCGCCCTCGGGCGTCGAGGCGCGCTCGGCGAGCTGCGTGAACTGGTCGAAGGTCAGCGGAGAGCGCATGGCGACGACGCTAGCGGCGTCCTCCGACGTGCCCGGGCCCTGAGCGCGGCACGGGCCGCTCGCCCCTCGTCCGCCGACCTCTCGCCCGGCCGCGGTCGCTGTGAGGGGGAGTTCGCGCCGACGTCACACAGCGCGACTCCCGCGCAACACGGTGTTCCTAGCGTCCTCCCCACTGGCGCCGGGGCCGGGTGCCGAGGCGCTCGCCCCGGTCCCCGGACGGCCGAGGAGGAGGAGACCGCGCATGGCGCTGCAGACGCAGGAGACCGACCGCGAGCCACGCGGCCCCGTCGGGACGATCGACGCCCCCCGACCGGGTCGGTGGGTGGACCGCTTCGACCCCGAGGACGCGGCGCAGTGGTCCGGGGGCGGCGGCCGCCGCATGGCGCGCCGCAACCTGTGGTGGTCCATCGCGGCGGAGTTCCTCGGCTTCACCGTCTGGCAGCTGTGGTCGATCGCCACGCCGGTGCTCGTGGCGGCCGGCTACGCGATCACGCTCGACCAGCAGCTGTGGCTGACCGCGGTCCCGGTGCTGGTCGGCGCCACCCTCCGCTTCCCGTACTCCTTCGCGGTCGGGCGCTTCGGCGGCCGCAACTGGACGATCATCTCGGCGCTGCTGCTCGTGGTCCCCTGCGCGGGACTGGCGTACGTGGCCCACAACCCGCAGACCCCGTTCTGGGCGATGCTGCTCATCGCGGCGACCGCGGGCTTCGGCGGCGGGAACTTCGCCTCCTCGATGAGCAACATCGCCTTCTTCTTCCCGGAGAAGGAGAAGGGCGCGGCTCTCGGCCTCAACGCCGCCGGCGGCAACATCGGGGTCGCGGTGGTCCAGGCCGTCGTGCCCTTCGTCATCGTCGCGGGCGTCGCCGCCACCACCGCCCGCCCGGCGCTGTTCCTGGTCCCCCTGGTGGTGCTGGCCGCCCTCGGCGCCTGGCGCTTCATGGACAACCTGTCGGACGCGCAGTCCGACACCGCCGCCTGGCGCGTCGCGCTGCGCGACCGGCACACCTGGCTCATCTCGTTCCTCTACATCGGCACCTTCGGCTCCTTCATCGGCTACGCCGCGGCGTTCCCCACGCTGCTGAAGAGCCAGTTCCCGGAGGTGACCCTGAGCATCGCCTTCCTCGGCGCCCTCATCGGGTCCCTGGTGCGGCCCTGGGGCGGCCGGCTCTCCGACCGCGTCGGCGGGGCGCGGGTGACCGTCGCCGCCTTCGCGGTGCTGGCGGTCGGCGCGGTGATGGCGGTCGCCGCGCTGCGGATGAGCAGCCTGCCGCTCTTCTTCGTCGCCTTCATGGTGCTCTTCGTCGCCAGCGGCGTCGGCAACGGCTCGGTCTACCGGATGATCCCGGCGGTCTTCCGGCGCACCGTGGCGAGCGGCGACGTCGAGGCCCTGCGCTACGCCAAGCGCGTCACGGCGGCCTGCATCGGCATCGCCGCGGGCATCGGCGCCTACGGCGGCTTCCTCATCAACCGCGGCTTCGCGGAGAGCTCCACCGCCTTCGGCTCCCTGCAGCCGGCGCTGTGGGCCTTCACCGCCTTCTACGTCCTCTGCGTCGCGCTGACCGCCGCCGTCTACGCCCGTCGCGGCGCCCTCGGCACGAGCGAGCGGATCTGACCGTGACGGCCCCCACCCGCGAGGTCCAGCGCACAGGTCCCTCCGCGCCGTCCTCCGCCCCGCGACCGCTCCTGCCGGTCGTGGGGGCGGGAGGCGCGCCCCGCGCCGGTGGGGGCCGTCGCACCACGCGCACCCACTGCCCGTACTGCTCGCTGCAGTGCGGCATCCGCCTCACCGCCGGGGAGCGCCCGGCCGAGCTCGAGCCGGACGACTTCCCGACCAACCGCGGCGGCCTGTGCTCGAAGGGCTGGACGGCGGCCGAGCTGCTCGACCACCCCGACCGCCTGCTCACCCCCCTCGTCCGTGAGGTCCCCGGCGACCGTGGCAGCGCGCTGCGCCCGGCGTCGTGGGAGGAGGCGCTGGAGCGCGTCGTCGACGGGATCCGCAGCAGCCAGGAGCGGTACGGCCGCGACGCCGTCGGCTGCTTCGGCGGCGGGGGCATGACCAACGAGAAGGCCTACGCCCTGGGCAAGTTCGCCCGCGTGGTGCTGCGGACGTCGGCGGTCGACTACAACGGCCGCTTCTGCATGTCCTCGGCCGCCGGCGCGCTCAACCAGGCGTACGGCGTCGACCGCGGGCTCCCGTTCCCGCTCGAGGACCTGGCGCGGGCCGACGCCCTGATGGTCGTGGGCGGGAACCCGGCCGCCACCATGCCCCCGGCCATGCAGCACCTCGACGAGGCCCGCTCCCGCGGTGCGTCTCTCGTCGTCGTCGACCCGCGGCGCAGCGCCACCGCGGCCGGCGCCGCGCTGCACCTGGCCCCCGTCCCGGGCACCGACCTGGCGCTCGCGCTCGGGATGCTGCACGTCGCCCGGCGCGACGGGCTCGTCGACGACGCCTACGTCGCCGAGCGCACCCTGGGTCACGACTCCGCGGTCGCCGCCGCGAACGGCTGGTGGCCCGACCGGGTCGAGCGCACCACCGGCGTCCCGGTGCCCGACCTCGAGCGCGCCGTCCACCTGCTGGCGGCGGCGAGCAGGGCCGTCGTGCTCACGGCCCGCGGCGCCGAGCAGCACGCGGGCGGCACCGACGCCGTGCTCGGCTTCTCCAACCTGGCTCTCGCGCTGGGGCTCCCGGGGCGCCCCGGCTCCGGCTTCGGGACGACGACGGGCCAGGGCAACGGCCAGGGCGGGCGCGAGCACGGCCTGAAGGCCGACCAGCTGCCGGGCTACCGGATGCTCGCCGACCCGGCGGCCCGCGCCCACGTCGCCGGGGTCTGGGGCGTCGACCCCGACGACCTGCCGTCCCCGGGCCTGTCGGCCTTCGAGATGCTCGACCGTTGCGGCACGGACGGCGGGGTGCGCACACTGCTCGTCCTCGCGTCCAACATCGCCGTCTCCGCGCCGGACTCGGGGCGCGTCCGCGCCCGGCTCGCGGCGCTGGACACGCTCGTCGTCGCCGACTTCTTCCTCTCCGAGACGGCGGCTCTCGCCGACGTGGTGCTGCCGACGGCGCAGTGGGCCGAGGAGGGCGGCACGATGACCAACCTCGAGGGGCGGGTCATCCTGCGGCGCAGCGCGATCGATCCTCCGGCCGGCGTCCTGGACGACCTCGGCATCCTGCGCGCGCTGGCGGACCGCCTCGGCGTGGAGCGCGGCTTCCCCACGGATCCCCAGGAGGTCTTCGCCGAGCTCGGGCGCGCCAGCGCCGGGGGCCGGGCGGACTACTCCGGCATCACCTACGAGCGCCTGGACGCCGAGCAGGGCGTCTTCTGGCCGTGCCCCGCGACGCCCGAGGGCGAGCCCGCGCACCCCGGGACGCCGCGGATGTTCCTCGACCGCTTCCCCACGCCGGACGGCCGGGCGCGCTTCGTGCGCGTGGACTTCCGGCCCCGCAGCGAGCAGCCGGACCGCTCCTTCCCCTACGTCCTGACGACGGGGCGGACCACGAGCCAGTACCAGTCCGGCGCCCAGACCCGGCGCGTGCGCCAGCTGCTGCTCACCGACCCGGACGCGCGCGCCGAGATGCACCCGGACGTCGCCGCCCGGCACGGCGTCGCCGACGGCGACCTCGTCGCGCTCGAGACCCGGCGTGGCAGAGCGGTCTTCCGGGCGCGGGTGACCACCGGCGTCGTGCGGGGCACGGTCTTCGTCCCCTTCCACTGGGCGGGGAGGTCGGGGGCCAACGCCCTCACCGACGCGCGCCTGGACCCGACGTCGCGGATGCCGGACTTCAAGGCCTGCGCCGTCCGGCTCGAGCGCGCCGGCGGGCCCGACGACCTCGACCTCTGGGCCGACCCGGAGCCACCGGGCAGTCCCTCACCCACCACCACAGCGAGCACCGCTCCCGCCAGCACCTCCACCGCCAGCACCCCTACCGCCAGCACCACGGGCACCACCGACGGAGGACACCGATGAGCTCCACCTTCCGCTTCCTGCAGGGCGTCCACGCCTTCGCGGGCTCTGGCCTGGAGAAGCCCTCGCCCCTGGACGCCGCGCTCACCTACGTCGTGCCCGACGGCGCCCGCGCCCAGGTCCTCTACTTCCGCGGGGGCAACTCCTCCGGCGAGCTCGTCGTCGCGGTGCTCCTGCGCGACGGCGTGCCCATGCGGTACTTCCCGATCGGGGCCCGCAGCGACGTGCACGTGCCGCTGCGCGTCGTGGAGGACGTGGAGTCGGGGGAGTCGATCGAGCTCCAGGTCGCCGCCCCCGAGGGCGTCAGCGGCTCGGTCGTCGTCGACCTGGGGCTGGTGGAGGTCTGATGGCCGCCCCGGTGGACACGAGCGCCAGCCAGCGGACGGCGGAGCCGGCGGCGGCCGAGGTCCCCGCCCCCCGACGCGGCGGCACGAGCGGGAGGCGGCGCCTCGTCGTCGTGGGCAACGGCATGGCCGGCGCCCGCACCCTCGAGGAGCTGCTCGAGCGCGGCGGCGGGGAGCTGTTCGACATCACCGTCTTCGGCGACGAGCCCTACGGCAACTACAACCGGATCATGCTCAGCCACGTCCTCGCGGGCGAGGACGACGAGTCCGGCATCCTCCTCAACCCGCGGGAGTGGTACTCCGAGAACGGCATCGACCTGCGCTGCGGCGTCCGGGTGACGTCGGTCGACGTCCACGCCAAGGAGGTCGTCGACGCCTCGGGCGCCGTGACCCCCTACGACGTCCTGCTGCTGGCGACGGGCAGCTCCCCGCGCATCCCGCCGATGGACGGGGTGCGGCGCGAGGACGGCAGCCTGCTGCCGGGCGTCACGGGCTTCCGCGGGCTCGACGACACCCGGGCGATGCTCGCCGACGCGAAGGCGCACCAGCGGGCGGTCGTCGTCGGCGGAGGTCTGCTCGGCCTGGAGGCCGCGTACGGGCTGCGCGCCCACGGCCTGGACGTGACCGTCGTCCACTCCGCGGCGCACCTGATGAACCAGCAGCTCGACGCCGCCGGGGGAGCGGTGCTGCGCGGGTCCATCGAGGACCTCGGCGTCACCGTCCACACCGGCACCCGCACCACGGCGGTGACCGGTGCGGAGCGGGCCACGGGGGTCGTGCTGACCGACGGCACGCACGTCGAGGCGGACATGGTCGTGCTGACGGCGGGCATCACGCCCAACTCCGAGCTGGCGCTGCACGCGGGCCTGACGGTGGAGCGCGCGATCGTCGTCGACGACCAGATGCGCTGCGTCGACTCCGGCGTCGCCGAGGGCGGCGGCGGCGCACCCGACGGCGTGTACGCGGTGGGCGAGTGCGTGCAGCACCGCGGCGTCGTCTACGGCCTGGTGGCGCCGCTGTGGGAGCAGGCGAGCGTGCTCGCCGACGTCCTCACCGGCGCCGACCCGACGGCGGAGTACCACGGCTCGCGGACGTGCACGAAGCTCAAGGTGGCCGGCGTCGACGTCACGTCGATGGGGCTGTCCGAGCCCGAGCGCGCCGGGGACGAGCTCGTCGTCTTCTCGGACTCCGCGCGGGGCGTCTACCAGTCCGTGGTGGTCCGGGAGGACCGCCTGGTCGGGGCCACCCTGCTCGGTGACGTCCGCAAGACCCCCGTGCTGCAGCAGGCCTTCGACCGCCAGCTCCCGCTGCCCGCGGAGCGGCTGCGCCTGCTGTTCGACCTCGGCGACGGCGACGGCGACGAGGCGAAGGGCGCCGCGGACCTGCCCGACGACTCCCAGGTCTGCAACTGCAACGGGGTCACCAAGGGCGACATCGTCTCGGCCGTCGAGGGGGGCTGCACGAGCGTCAAGGGCGTCATGGACGCCACCCGCGCCGGCAAGGGCTGCGGCTCGTGCAAGAGCCTCGTCGGCCAGGTGGTCGAGCTGGCCGCCGACGGCGCGCTCACCGAGGACCCGTCGGTGCACTGGTACGTGCCCGGCGTGCCGCTCCGCAAGGACGAGCTCGTCGCCCAGATCCGCGAGCGCCGTCTCCTGAGCGTCTCGGCCGTCTTCGAGGCCCTGGCGCCCGGCGGCGAGCACGACGCCAAGAGCACCATGGGGCTGACGTCGCTGCTGCGGACGCTGTGGGCGGACGACTTCGTGGACGAGCGCGGAGGTCGCTTCATCAACGACCGCGTCCACGCCAACATCCAGCGCGACGGCACCTTCTCCGTGGTCCCGCAGATGAAGGGCGGGGTGACGACGCCGGCCCAGCTGCGCACGATCGCCGACGTCGCCGAGAAGTACGACGTCGGCATGGTGAAGGTGACCGGCGGGCAGCGCATCGCGCTCCTCGGCATCACGAAGGAGGACCTGCCGGAGGTCTGGAAGGACCTCGGCATGCCGTCCGGGTACGCCTACGGCAAGAGCACGCGCACGGTGAAGACCTGCGTCGGCACGGACTTCTGCCGCTTCGGCCTCGGGGACTCCACCCAGCTCGGCATCGACCTCGAGACGCGCTTCCAGGGGCTGGAGACCCCGGCCAAGCTCAAGCTCGGCGTCGTGGGGTGCCCCCGCAACTGCGCGGAGGCCTACGTCAAGGACATCGGCGTCGTCGCGGTGGGATCGGGGCGCTGGGAGGTCTACGTCGGGGGCGCCGCCGGGGCGAGCGTGCGCAAGGCCGACCTGCTGGCCACCGTCTCCTCGCCGGAGGAGGTCCTCACCCTGGTGGGCAGGTTCATCCAGTTCTACCGGGTCTGGGGCAACTGGCTGGAGCGCACCTACGACTTCGTGCCGCGGCTGGGGATCGAGCGGCTCCAGAAGGTGCTGCTGGAGGACTCCGACGGCCTGGTGGCGCAGCTGGACGCCGAGATGGAGGAGGCCGTGGCCGCCTACCGCGACCCGTGGGCGGAGGGGGAGGAGCCGCGGACGCCGGGCCAGTTCCGCACCGCGCTGCCCCTGCTGCCCCTGCCGCTGGTGCCCTCGCGGCCCATGGGCGCCCCCGGCGGGATGCAGGCCGACGCGCACTCGAGCTCCGCGGCGACGCCCGTCGCGGCCGGGGCGCCGGCGTGAGCGCCACGACCAGCGGGGGCGGCGGCGTGGTGACGGCCGAGCCCGCGGCGGGCGTCGACGTCGGCCCGCTCGAGGACTTCGCCGTGGGGGAGGGGCGCGCCGTGGTCGTGGACGGCCGGCAGGTGGCCGTGTTCCGCCACCGCGACGGGCGCCTGTCGGCCCTGGACGCCGTCTGCCCGCACGCCGGCGGGCCGATCGCCGACGGGCAGATGGACGACCGCGTCGTCGTGTGCCCCCTGCACCTCAACGTGTTCGAGCTGAGCACGGGCCGCTCGTGCAGCGGGCAGCGAGACCTCGCCCGGCACGAGGCGGTGGTCGAGGACGGCCGGGTCGTCGTGCGGCTCGCGGGTAGGTGGGCGGCCCCCGGTGGCCCCGGGACACGGCGCGCAACACGGCTGTAGCACGGAGCGGGACATCATGGCCGGGCACGCCGAGCGCGGCGGGCCCCGGCCGCCGCGCACCGACGCCGGAGGACCGCCATGACCAGCCCCACGACCCCCGCACCCGTCGACGGCGGCCCCGCGGTGCGCGAGCTCGACCGCGCCCAGCTGCTGGGGGTGACGATCGGGGTGACGAGCGACCGGCGGTCGGACGAGCTCATCGGCACCTTCACGCGCCGGGGCGCGCAGGTCGTCCACGCCCCGACGATGCGCATCGTGCCGGTGACCGAGGACGAGGACCTGCTCGCGGACACGCGCGCGGCCGTCGCGGACCCGCCCGAGGTGCTGCTCGTCACCACGGGCATCGGGATGCGCGCCTGGGTGGAGGCGGCGGAGGCCGCGGGCCTGGCCGAGGACCTCCTCGCCTCCCTGCGGGGAGCCCACGTCGTGGCCCGCGGCCCCAAGGCGCGCGGGGCGCTGCGCGCGGCGGGCCTCCCCGAGCACTGGACCGCGGCGAGCGAGCAGACGGCGGAGGCCGTCCAGCACCTCGTCGCCGAGGGCGTGGCGGGCCGCTCCGTGCTGGTGCAGATGCACGGCGCCGCGGGCGCGGAGGAGCTCGAGCCGCTCGTGGCCGCCGGAGCCCGGGTGCGCACGGTGACGCCCTACCACTGGCGCGCCCCGCGGGACCCGGCCGCCGTCGACCGGCTCGTGGACGCCGTCGTGGCGCGGACGCTGGACGCCCTCACCTTCACGGCCGCCCCGGCGGCCGTCGCCCTGCTCGACGCCGCGGCCGCGCGCGGGCTCCGCGAGGAGGTCGTCGCGGCGATGGTCGCGGGGCGGCCGGGCGCCGGCGAGGGGGGCGTGCTCGCCTGCGCGGTGGGTGACGTCACCGCGGCGCCGCTGCGCGCCGCCGGCGTGGAGCCCCTCGTGCCCGCGAGGTGGCGCCTCGGGGCGCTGATGCGCGAGCTCTCCCAGCACCTCGCGACCGAGCCGCGCGCCCGGGTGGCCACCAGTGCCGGAGAGCTCGTCGTGCGAGCCCGCGCCGTCGTCCTCGACGGGCGCGTGGTCGAGCTCGCGCCCGGGCCGCTCGCCGTCCTCGCCCGGCTGGCCGCGGCCGGCGGTGGCGTGGTGCCCCGCGCCGAGCTGCTCGCCGCCCTGCCCTCGGCCGAGGGCGACCACGCCGTGGACGTCGCCGTCGGGCGGGTGCGCGCCGTCCTGCCGGACGGCGTCGTCAGGACGGTCGTCAAGCGCGGCTACTGCCTCGCGACCGCCTGAGCGGACCCGCGTCCCAGCACGGCGCGGTCCGCCCCGGTCGACGTCGTGCCGCAGGGCCGGGGCGGGGGCAGGGGCAGGAGATGGGGCGGAGAGGCGTCAGGCGGTGGAGGACGTGCGCACGTGCGGGCGGCGTCGGCTCTCCTGGGCGCGCAGGGCGTCGGTGAGGCGCTGGGCGTCCCAGCCCTCGTCGAGGGCCTGGACCACCAGCTCGGCCTGGGTCTGCGGGGCCGTCCCGCCGACCGGCTGGTCGGCGTCGAGGTCGGTGGGGAAGGAGTAGCCCTCGGCCGAGGCCGCGACGACGTTGCGCAGCGCGCGCTCGTCGTCGCCCTCGGCCCAGCGTCGGGCCAGGACGGGGAAGAGGGCCTCGCTCATCGCCGTGCGGTCCACCGACTCCATCGCGCGCCCGAAGGCCGAGGAGACCTGCAGCAGGTTGGCCGTGCGGCGCACGTCGGCGGTCCGGTTGGTGCCGGCGCCGTGGAAGAGCGCCGGGTTGAAGAACGCCGCGTCGCCCTTCGCCAGCGGGAGCTGCACGTGGTGGTCGTCGAAGTACGCCCGGAACTCGGGCTGGTGGAACGCCACGTAGCCGGCCGGGTGCTTGTGCGAGTGCGGCAGGTAGAGCGTCGGCCCCGTCTCGACCGGCATGTCGCAGTGGGCGACGGCGCCCTGCAGCGTCAGGAGCGGGGAGAGCGCGTGCACGTGCGCGGGGTAGGCGAGCGCCTGGTCCTGCGACATGAAGCCCAGGTGGTAGTCGCGGTGCGCCGTCTGCGCCTGGCCGCCGGGGTTCACCACGTTGACCTGCGACGTCACCTGGTAGCCGCGGCCGAGCCACGCCTCGCAGACGAGCGCGAGCACGTCGCTCGCGTAGTACTCGGCGAAGACCTCGGGGGCGCGCACGGCGAGCTTGTCGGCGGCGCCCCACACGCGGTCGTTGGCGCCGGGCTTGGCGAAGTGGTCGCCGCCCTGGACGCCGGCGGCCCTCTGGTCGGCGATCATGGCCTCGAAGACGGCGGTGGCGCGGTCGACGACGTCGGGGGCCAGTGCGCCGCGGAAGACCACGATGCCGGGCCCCGCGGACAGCGCTCGCGCCAGCTCGGCCTGCACCTCGCGGCGGCCCTCCTGCGTGCCCGCCCGCTCGGCCAGGCCCGGCCCGTAGACGAGGACGCCCTGCTCGAGCGCCTCGGCGCACGGGTACTGCTCCAGGTCGGTCGTCACCTCGACGAGGGCGCGGAAGTCCTCGAGCCGGCAGTCCTGCGGGGTGAACCAGACGGGCCCACGCCCTCCCGCGGACGGGGCGGGCGTCGACGTCGTGGTGGGAGCGCTCATGGGTCGAGTCCTCTCGCGTGCGTCCTCGCTGGCGGCGCCCGCGACCGCGCGAGCACGCCCGGACGGTAGTCCGCGCCGGCCGGGCGCGTCGCGGCGCGGCTCAGGGACGTCGATCAAGGGCGCCCGCCACGGGGGCCGCCATCCCCACGGCGGCACCCGCGACGACGAGGAGGGCGCCGAGCACGAGGAGCAGACCCCCGCCGGTGCTGGCCCCGCCGCCCTCCTCTGCGGTGAGCGCGATCAGTCCGAGCGCCGCGCCGCGAGACACCACCCCGGCGGCCGTGAGGCCGGCGCCACCCTCGCCAGCACCCGGGCCGTGCTCACGGTCAGAGCACGGCGGGTCGCGGCCCGAGACCTGCTGCCTCGTAGCAGGAGTCGACGAGCTCCATCGTCGCCACGGCGTCCTCGGGGCCGAGGTCGGGGTCGTCCTGCGCTGCCGCGCCGCGCAGCAGGCGCGCCAGCGCGTCGAGCTGGTGGTCGTAGGAGGACCGCGTGCCGAGGTGCTCGGTGCGCTCGCCGTCGCCGGTGCGGACGACGACGCGGTCGTCCCACTGCGGCTTGATGAAGCACGGCGCGAGGGCCTCGCCGCGGCTGCCGACGAGGCGCGCGGAGAAGCGCACCTCGTCGCCGCCCATGAGGCTGCGCACGACCGCGGTGGCGCCCGAGGGCAGCGCCAGGTCGGCGACGAGCTCGGCGTCGACGCCGGGGAAGGCGGGGTGCTCGACGGCGCGGGCGCCCGTGACGACCGGGTCGCCGCCGACCAGCGGCGCGAGCGCGCGCAGGGTCCGCAGGCCGTAGCACCCGAGGTCCATGAGGGCGCCGCCGCCGAGCTCGAGCGACCAGCGGGGGTCGCCGTCGCCCGGAGGGGGCACGAGCACGTCCACCTCGACGCGCTGCAGCTCGCCGAGCTCCCCGGAGGCCAGCAGCTCGACCAGCCGGCGGTGCACGGGGTGGTGCAGGTGGTGGAACGCCTCGACGACGTGGACGCCCGCCTCCGCGGCCGCAGCGGCGACGACGCGCGCGTCGGCGGCGCAGGCGGCGGCGGGCTTCTCGGTGAGGACGTGCTTGCCGGCGCGGACCGCGGCGAGGTTCCAGACGCCGTGGAGCGCGTTGGGCGTCGGGTCGTAGACGACCTCCACCTCGGGGTCGGCGAGGACCTCCTCGTAGGTGTCGAGCACCCGCTCGACCCCCGCCCGCTCGGCCAGCTCCTCGGCGCGCCCGCGGTCGCGCGCGGCGACGGCGACGAGCCGGTGCCCGGTGCGCCGCGCCGGCTCGGTGAGCGCCTCCTCGGTGATGCGCGCGGCACCGAGGACGCCGAGGCGCAGCCGGTCGGTCGTGGGGGTCGGGGCGTCGCTCATGGCGCCATCCTGGATCAGTCCATGCCGCCGAGGACGTTCTGGTCCCAGTCGATGACGGAGCCGGTGACGACGCCGCTGCGGTCGGACAGCAGCAGCACGACCACGTCGGCGATCTCGTCCACCTGCCCGAGCCTGCCCATCGGCAGCTGCTGCGCGGCCCGCTCGCGCCAGTCGTCGCCGGCGCCGTGGAAGACGCGCTGGGTCGCGTCCTCGCCCTCGGTGTCGGTCCAGCCGATGTTCAGCGCGTTGATCCGCACCCGGTCGAAGCGGTGGGCGTGCGCGGCGTTGCGCGTGACGCCCGCGAGACCGGCCTTGGCGGCGACGTAGGGGGCCAGGTACGGCTGGCCGCCGTGCGCCGAGGTGCTCGTGACGTTGACGACGGCGCCGGGCTCCCCGCGGCGCACCATGTCGGCGACGGCCGCCTGCATGAGGAAGAACGGCCCGCGGAGGTTCACCGCGACGTGGGCGTCGAACAGCTCGGGCGTCGTGTCGAGCAGCGTGCCGCGGCTGGTGAGCCCGGCGGCGTTGACGAGGCCGTCCACCCGGCCGAAGCGCTCGACCACGGCGGCCACGGACGCCTGCGCGCTCGCGACGTCGGCGACGTCGGCCGCCACGTAGTGCGCGGCCCGGCCCTCGGCGAGGAGCCCGCGCAGCTCCGCGACCAGGGCCTCGCCGACCTCGGGCCGGCGCCCGGTCACCACGACGTCGGCGCCCTCGCGCGCGGCGGCCCGCGCGACGCCGGCGCCCACCCCCTGCGTGCCGCCGCTGACCAGCACGACCCGTCGCTCCAGCAGCCCCATGCCGCCCATCCTCCCCGCGCTCGTCCTGCCCGCGCCCGCGCGCTCGTCCTCCCTGCTCCTGCGACCGCCGGGGCCGCGACTGCGTGAGCGCTGGAACACCCGCCCCCGGTCGGCGGTTGCGGCTGCCGACACCCCGGCGCCCGCGCCGGGCCGCTCAGCGAGAGGCAGCACCCATGGACTCCACGACGACCACCTCCCCGGTCCCCGCCCAGAGCACCGGTCCCGGCGCCCCGGGCGTCTCCGACGAGGTCCGCAGCCTGTTCACGCCCGTGGACCTCGGCGACCTGCACCTGCGCAACCGCGTCGCCATGGCGCCGCTGACCCGCACCCGCTCCGGGGAGTCCGGCGTCCCCGGCGACCTCGTCGTCGAGCACTACGCGCAGCGCGCGAGCGCGGGGCTCATCGTCACCGAGGGCACCTACCCGACGCAGGACAGCCGCACGTACCCCGGCCAGCCGGGCATCGTCACGGACGAGCAGGTCGCCGGCTGGCGCCGGGTCGCCGACGCCGTGCACGAGCGCGGCGGGCTGGTCGTCATGCAGGTCATGCACGGGGGGCGCGTGGCGCACACCGCGGTCACGGGCACCGAGCGCGTCGTGGCGCCCAGCGCCATCCGGCTCTCCGGCGAGGCGCACACGGCGCAGGGGAAGCTGCCCTACGACGAGCCGCACGCGCTGACGACGGACGAGGTCCGCCAGGTCGTGGCCGACCACGTCGCCGCAGCCCGCCGCGTGGTCGACGCGGGCCTGGACGGCGTCGAGCTGCACAGCGCCAACGGGTACCTCCTGCACGAGTTCCTCTCCCCGGTGTCGAACACGCGCACCGACGCCTACGGCGGCAGCCCCCAGGCCCGCGCCCGCCTGGGCGTGGAGATCGCCACGGCCGTCGCCGCCGAGATCGGGGCCGGACGCGTGGGCATCCGCATCTCGCCCGCCCACGGGATCCAGGACGTCCTCGAGGAGGACGCCGAGGACGTCGCGGCCACCTACGGCGCGCTCATGGACGGCATCGCCCCGCTCGGCCTGGCCTACGTCAGCGTGCTGCGCGCCGACCCGGCCGACGACCTCGTCGCCGACCTGCGCGGCCGCTCGGGCGCCCCGCTCATGGCCAACAGCGGCTTCAGCACCGCGACGACGCGCGACGAGGCGGGCCACCTCGTCGCCTCGGGCCTCGCGGACGCGGTGGCGGTGGGGCGCCCCCTCATCGCCAACCCCGACCTCGTCGAGCGCTGGCAGGCCGGCGCGCCGGAGAACGAGCCGAACGCGTCGACCTTCTACGGCACGGGCGCCGAGGGCTACACGGACTACCCGCGCCTGTCCGCCTGACCCACCCTCCGACGGCCCCGCCCCCTCGCCGGGGGCGGGGCCGTCGTGCGTCCGGCCCGGCGGGGGCCAGGCGCGTCGGGCACCGGGAAGCCGGTGCGGCGCCGCGGTGTTGGAGCGGGCATGCAGGTTGAGGTCTGGTCCGACGTCGTGTGCCCGTGGTGCTACATCGGCAAGCGCCGGCTCGAGGAGGCGCTCGCGCGCTTCCCCCACGCCGACGAGGTGGAGGTGGTCTGGCGGGCCTTCGAGCTCGACCCGTCGGCGCGCTCGGCGGCCCCCGGTGACGCCGCCCGCGAGCCGGGCGACTACGCCCGTCGCCTGGCCGCCAAGTACGGCACCTCGGTCGAGCAGGGCCAGGGGATGGTCGACTCGATGACGGCCGCCGCCGCCGCGGACGGCGTCGAGATGCGCTTCGACCTCGCGGTCGCCGCGAACACCCTGGACGCGCACCAGGTGCTGCACCTGGCGGCCGAGCGCGGCCTCCAGGACGCCGCCAAGGAGCGCCTGCTGCGCGGGTACTTCACCGAGGGCGAGGCCGTGGGGGACCACGAGGTCCTCGTGCGCCTCGCGGTCGACGCCGGCCTGGACGCCGACGAGGTGCGCGCCGTCCTCGCCGAGGGCCGCTACGTGGACGCCGTCCGCGCCGAGGAGGCCGAGGCCGCCGCGCTGGGTGCGACGGGCGTGCCCTTCTTCGTCGTCGACCGTCGGTACGGCGTCGCCGGGGCGCAGCCGGCGGAGCAGCTGCTCGCCGTGCTGCAGCGCGCGTGGGACGAGCGCTCGCCGCTCACCCTCGTCGGCGCCGCTGCCCCCGGCGCCGGTGCGGCCGACCACGCCTGCGGCCCGGAGGGCTGCGCGATCTGACCGAGGTGCCCTCGGCGGCACTCTGTCGACGTAGTGCCGCTGAGGGGCACCCTTCGCGGCAAGGTGTCGACACAGTGCGCTTGAGAAGTGCCTTCGGCGGCACTGTGTCGACACAGTGCGCCTCAGGGGGCCCCTCAGCGGCAGGGTGTCGACAGAGTGCGCCTCAGGGGTGCCCTCGGCGGCACGGTGCCGACAGAGTGCGGCTCATCACGGGACGGCGGCGGCGACGTCCCGTCGTGCCCAGGACGGCTGGGCGGTGAGCGCGAGGACGACGGCGACGGCGAGCGCGCCGGAGCCCGCCCCGAGCGCGAGGGCCGGGCCGCCGCGGTCGACGAGGAGGCCGGCGATCGCCGTGCCGGCGGCCCCGCCGGTGACCGTGGCGGTGGACAGCCACGCCTGGCTCTCGCCGCGGCGCCCGTCCGGCGCCAGGGCGTCGACGAGCGCCTGCAGGAGGATCAGCGACGGGGCGATGGTCAGCCCCGTCGCGAACAGCACGGGCATGGTCAGGTGGAGCGGGGCTCCGCCGTCGACGATGACGGCCAGGGCGGCGAGCCCGGCGGCGAAGCCGGCGAGCAGGACGGGCAGGCGCCGCCGCTCCGCCGGTGAGTGGGCCAGCAGCCCGTAGGCGAGGCCCCCGATGACGCTGCCGCTCGCGATCGACCCGAGCAGGACCCCCAGCCGCGCCTCGTCCTGCAGCACCTCCCGCGCGGTCGCGGCCAGCGAGGTGTCGACGAAGCCGAACGAGACGGCCATGGCGAGGCCGACGGCGAGCACCGCGACCAGCGGCGGGGTGAGCACCCGCGCCGCCCGCCGCGCCGGGTCGTCCGCGGCCAGGGCGCCGAGGGCGCCGTCGAGCGGGACGGCGGCCTCGGGGGGCAGCCGCGCGGGACGGCTCCCGGCGTAGAGCAGGCCGCCCGTCACGTGCAGGACGGCGGTCGCGAGCAGCGGACCCGCCGGGGGCAGGTGCGGGAGGAGGACGGAGAGCAGCAGTGGGCCGCCGACGAAGAGGGCCTCGACGGCCGAGGCGTCCAGGGCGTAGCCCGTGCGCCACAGCCGGGGCGGCAGCACGACCCGCCAGCTCATCCGCATGGCCGAGCTGAACGGCGGGGAGGTGGCGCCGGCCGCCGCCACGAGCGCCACCAGGAGGGGCAGCGGAGCCAGCGCGGCCGTCGCCAGGGCGAAGAGGGCCAGCAGGACGGCGCTCGCCGTCACCGTCGGCGCGATGACCCTCGCCTGGCCGTGGCGGTCGATCAGCCGGCCCCAGACGGGGGAGCCGACGCCCACCCCGACCGCGTAGGCCGCCGTGACGAGGCCGGCGACGAAGTAGGACCCCCGCGTCTCCTCGACGAGCAGCAGCGTGCCGAAGGGCGCCATCGCGATGGGAAGGCGGGCTACCACCGCCGCCGTGAAGGGACGGGCCGCGCTGCCGGTGCGCAGGACCTCCCGGTAGTCCTGCCACCCGCTCGTCACGGCTGGACCCTACGAGGTCGGCCGCGCGACGCCCCGCCGCCGGCGCGCCTCGGGCGCCGGCCCGGGGTCGTCACCGCGGGCGTGCAGGCCCCCGGGGGGTCAGTCGGTGCCGGAGTGGTGCCGCACGGACGGGCGGGTCAGAGCTTGAAGAGGCGCCGGTTGTTGTTGACGCGCACCAGGCCCTGGGAGAACCGGACGGTGACCTGCGCCTGGGCCTCGCCGTCGACGGAGACGACGCGGCCGAGGCCGTGGACGTCGTGGTTGACGCGGTCGTCGATCTCGTAGTGCTCCGCGGGAGCGACGACGCGCTCCGCGAAAGGACTCGTCTTCAGGTGGCGCTTGGGAGCGGAGGAGGCCATGCACCCAGTGTCACCCCGATCGGCGGCAGTGGGAACCACGCCCCCCGGACGGCTGCGGTCGGTGAGGGCCGGACTCGTCGGTGCCGCCGCCGCGCACCACGCCCACCAGCTCCTCCAGTCGCCGGTGCGCTCGGCCACGGAGGTCGGCGCAGCCCGCCGCTGAGGGGGCGGCGGTGGCAGGATCGCCGACGTGAGCAGCGACGCCGCACCTGCCACCGACCCCGGCCCGCCCGGGCCCGCTCGTCCGCCCCTGAGGGTGGCGGTCGTGGGCTCCGGGCCGGCGGGGGTCCACACCGCCGGGTCGCTCGTCGCGGCCGGTCTGGCCCGCGGCGCGCGCGTCGACGTCCTCGAGCGGCTGCCGGTGCCCTTCGGGCTGGTCCGCTACGGCGTCTCGCCCGACCACCCGGAGATGAAGGCCGTGGTCTCGACCCTCGCCGACGTCCTCGACCACCCCGACGTCCGCCTCGTCGCCAACGTCGAGGTGGGCCGCGACGTCACCCTCGACGAGCTGCGGGCGGCCTACGACGCCGTCGTGCTCGCGACCGGCTCGAGCACGGACGCACCGATCGAGCTGCCCGGCGTCGACCTGCCCGGGTGCTGGGGCGCCAGCGAGCTCGTCGCCTGGTACCAGGGCCACCCGGAGGCGCCCCGCGACTGGGACCTGTCGGCCCGGGAGGTCGCCGTCCTCGGCGTCGGGAACGTCGCGCTGGACGTCGCGCGCGTGCTCGCCCGGCCCGCGGAGGACCTGCTGGCCACCGAGGTGCCCGCCGCCGTCCACGCCGGCCTCGCGGCGTCGGCGCTCACCGACGTGCACGTGGTGGGCCGCCGCGGGCCCGAGCACGCGCGCTTCTCCCCGCTGGAGCTCCGCGAGCTCGGCTCCGTGCCCGGCGTGGACGTCGTCGTCGACCGCGCCGACCTCGTGCTCCCGCCCGAGGCGGTCGAGCACCTGGAGCACGACCGGCGCGCCCGGCAGGTGGTGGAGGCGCTCGCGTCCTTCGCCGAGCGCGCGCCGACCGGCGCCCCGCGGCGGGTGCACCTGCACTTCTCGCGGGCGCCCGTCGAGGTCCTCGGGCAGGCGGAGGGCCGCGTGACCGGGCTGCGCACCCGCCGCGCGCACGCCGGCGCCGCGGGCGTCGTGGAGGACCTGCCCGTGCAGGCCGTCTACCGCGCGGTCGGCTACCGCAGCCGGCCGGTCCCCGGGGCGCCGTTCGACGAGTCCCGCGGCGTCGTCCCGAACGACGCCGGTCGCGTCCTGTCCGCCGACGGGGAGCCGGTGCCCGGCCTCTACGTGGTGGGCTGGCTGAAGACCGGCCCGGTCGGCCTGGTGGGGAGCACGCGCAAGGACGCGCGCGCCACGACCGCGAGCCTGCTCGCCGACCTCGAGCACGAGCCCGCGGGCGCCGTCCCGCCCGCCGACCCGCTCGACCTCGTGGCCCGCCTGCGCGAGGGCGGCCTGCACGTCGTCGACCTCGACGGCTGGCGCAGCATCGACGCCGCCGAGCTGCGCGCCGGCGTCGACGCCGGTCGTCCTCGCGTGAAGCTGGTCAGCCGGGACGACCTGCTCGCCGCCGCCCGGGAGAGCCGTCCCCGGTAGGCGCCCCCGGCGATCTGACGCCCCGGCGATCTGGCGTCGAGGTGCCGGGAGCAGGAGCGCCGGGACGGCGAGGTGTCGACGGAGTGCGGGGAGAGGGGCCCTCGAGCGGCGATGTGCCGACAGAGTGCGGGGAGAGGGGCCCTCGAGCGGCGATGTGTCGACAGAGTGCGGGGAGAGGGGCCCTCGAGCGGCGATGTGCCGTCGGAGTGCCGGGAGGAGGTCGTCGTGAGGGTGGCTGTCGTCGGGGGCACGGGGCGCGTCGGGCGCCCGCTGGTCGAGGTGCTGCGCCGCGGCGGGCACGACGCGGTGGTGGTGGCGCGCTCCACCGGGGCGGACGTCGTGACCGGGCGCGGGCTCGACGGCGCGCTCGCGGGGTGCGGCGCGGTGGTGGACGTCAGCGGTCCGTCCTGGCTGTCGGCGCGCAGCCCGCGCGACCTCGAGCGCTTCTTCGCCGCCGGCACCGACCGCGTCGGCGCCGCGGCCCGGCGCGGGGGCGTGGAGCACCACGTCGTCCTGTCGGCCGTCGGCGTCGACCGCCTCACGGGTCCGCCGCTGCTCGCCGGCAAGCGCGCGCAGGAGGAGCGCGCCCGCCGGGGACCCGTGCGCACGACGGTCGTCCGCGCGACGCCCGCGCACGAGGCCGGGGCCGACCTCGCGGCGCTGACCCGCACGGGCGACAGCGCGCTGGTGCCCCCGGTGCTCCTCCAGCCCCTCGCGGTGCAGGACCTCGCCGTCGAGCTGGCGCGCGTCGCCGTCGGACCCCCGCGCGGCCTCCTGGAGGTGGCCGGCCCCCGGCCCGAGGACCTCGTGGACATGGCCCGCCGGACGCTCGCCGCCCGCCGCGAGCCCCTGGACCTGCGCGCCAGCTGGCGCGGCACCCCCTTCGGCCCCGAGGCCGCGGGGGAGGTGCTGCTGCCCGGCCCGCGCGCCCTGCTGCTGCCGACGACGTTCGACAGCTGGCTCCTGGACGTCTGGGTGCCCGCGTAGGCACCGGGCGCGAGGGGCAGGGCGAGGGCAGGGCGCTCGGGCGTGCGGCGCGGCAGGATGCCGACGAGCTCCCGCCCCGCCCCACCGCCCCGGAGGACGACATGACCACCGAGCCCGTCACCACCGCGTTCACCTCCCCGAGCGACGGGCTGGCGATCGCCACCTACCGCTGGGACGACGTGCCGGGGGAGCCGCGCGGCGTCGTGCAGGTCGCGCACGGCCTGGCCGAGCACGGACGCCGGTACGCCCGCCTCGCCGGGTCCCTGACGGCGGCGGGCTTCCTCGTCCGCGCGGTCGACCACCGCGGGCACGGCGCGTCCACCGGCGACGGGGTGCCGCTCGGGAGCTTCGGCGAGGCGGGAGCCGCGGGCTTCATCGGGGACGTCGCCGGCCTCGGGGAGGCGCTGCGGGCCGAGCACCCCGAGCTGCCGCTGTTCCTCCTCGGCCACTCGCTCGGGTCGATGGCGGCGCAGAGCGTGCTGCTGGAGCGGTCCGACCTCTACGACGGCGTCGTGCTCAGCGGGTCCACGGCGATCGACGGCCTCGCCGCGCTCGTGCAGCAGCTCCCCGCGGACGCCGACGGGCTCGCGGCGTTCAACGCGCCCTTCGCGCACCGCACGGGCTTCGAGTGGCTCAGCCGCGACGAGGCGGAGGTGGACGCCTACGTGGCCGACCCCCTGTGCGGCTTCGCCACGGAGGACGCCGTCCTCGGCGGGGTCCTGGCGACGGCGCCGCGCACGGCCGACCCGCGGGCGCTCGCCGGCATCCGGCCGGACCTGCCGCTGCTGGTCGTCAGCGGCGACCAGGACCCGGTCGGCGGACCGGGCGGCGAGCTCGTCGTGCGCCTCGTGGAGCGCTACCGCGCCGCGGGGCTGCGCGACGTCACGCTGGCGCTCCTGCCGGGCGCGCGCCACGAGGTCCTCAACGAGACGAACCGCGACGAGGTGACCCAGCTGGTCGTCACCTGGCTCGAGGAGCGCGCGGCGCGCTGAGGCGCCGGAACAGCGCCCGGCGGCGGAGCGCTGGTGCGGGCGTGACCGTCTACGCGCTGCACGAGAACCCCGAGTGGTGGCCGCCCTTCGCCGCGGCCTTCGACGCCGAGGGCGTCCCGGTCGAGCAGTGGCTGCTCACCGGGGACGGCGAGCTCGCGCTCGACGAGGTGCCGCCGGAGGGGCTCTTCTGGTCGCGGATGAGCGCCTCGGCCCACACCCGCGGCCACGTGCTCGCCAAGGAGCAGACCCGCGCCGTGCTGTCCTGGCTCGAGGGGCACGGGCGGACGGTCGTCAACGGGCGCGGCGTCCTCGAGCTCGAGATGAGCAAGGTCGCCCAGCACGCCGCCCTGCGGGCGGCGGGCGTCGACGTCCCGCGGACGACGGCCGTCCTGGGGCAGGACCGGCTCGTCGCGGCGGCGGAGCGCTTCACCGCCGTCAGCGGGGGCGCGCCCTTCATCACCAAGCACGACCAGGGCGGCAAGGGCCTCGGCGTCCGGCGCTTCGACGGCGTGGACGAGCTGCGCGACGCCCTGGCCGCCGGCGAGCTGGACCCGCCCGCCAACGGCGTCTGGCTCCTGCAGGAGCTGCTCGTCGCGGCCGAGCCGGTCGTCACGCGCACCGAGGTCGTCGACGGCGAGCACGTGTACTCCGTGCGGGTCTCCACCGCGCAGGGCTTCGAGCTGTGCCCCGCCGACGCGTGCGCCCTGCCCGGCCAGGAGCCGCTGTTCTCCCTGCGCGAGGGCTACGAGCCCCCGCAGCTGGACGCCTACCGCCGCTTCCTCGCGGCCACGGGCACGGCGATCGCCGGCATCGAGTCGATCGAGACGGTCGACGGCCGGGTCGTGACGTACGACGTCAACACGAACACCAACTACAACCCCGACGTCGAGGCGGTCGCGCCGCGCTCGGGGCCCCGGGCGATCGCGCGCTACCTCGGGCGCCTGGACGCCTGAGCGGCCCACCCGGCGCGGCTCGGGTGCGGCACCGCGTCGGGCGCGCCAGCGACGCCTCAGGTCGACGGCGGACCTGCCGACGGGGGGAGGGGAGCGCCCCGGCTCCTCCGACGACCGACCCCTCCAGGAGCACACCCCGTGACGTACCGCCTGGTCACCCGCAGCGACTTCGACGGCCTGGTCTGCGCGGTGCTGCTGCGCCAGCTCGGCCTCGTCGACGAGATCACCTTCGTCCACCCCAAGGACGTCCAGGACGGCGTCGTGGAGATCACCGGGCGCGACGTCCTCACGAACCTGCCCTACGCCCCCGCCGCGCACCTCGTCTTCGACCACCACCACTCCGAGACGCTGCGCCTGGCCGGGGAGCGCCCGAACCACGTCATCGACGCCGGCGCGCCGTCGGCCGCCCGGGTCGTCTACGACCACTTCGGCGGCGCCGAGCGCTTCCCGCAGGTCTCGCCCGAGCTCATGGACGCCGTCGACCGCGCCGACTCGGCCGCGTACGGGATCGAGGAGGTGCTGGACCCGCAGGGCTGGACGCTGCTCAACGTGCTCATGGACAGCCGGACCGGGCTGGGCCGCTTCCGGGAGTTCCGCGTCTCGAACTACCAGCTGATGATGCAGCTGGTGGACGCGTGCATCGAGCACCAGCACGTCGACGAGATCCTCGCCCTGCCCGACGTCGCCGAGCGCGTGGAGCTCTACCGCGCGCAGTCCGCGCTCTTCGAGGCCCAGCTGCGGCGCTGCAGCACCGTGCGCGGGGACGTCGTCGTCGTCGACCTGCGCGAGGAGGAGGTCGTCCACGCCGGCAACCGGTTCGTCGTCTACGCGCTGTACCCGACCGCGCGCGTGTCCGTCCACGTCCTCTGGGGCCGGGAGAGGCTGAACACCGTGCTCGCGGTGGGCAAGTCGATCGTCGACCGCACCTCGCCCGTGGACGTCGGCGCCGTCTGCCTGACCCACGGCGGCGGCGGCCACCAGGCCGCCGGCACCTGCCAGGTGCCGCA
The DNA here is from genome assembly GCF_947495735.1 of uncultured Pseudokineococcus sp. Classification (GTDB taxonomy): domain Bacteria; phylum Actinomycetota; class Actinomycetes; order Actinomycetales; family Quadrisphaeraceae; genus Pseudokineococcus. The sequence continues at coordinate 110,510 of NZ_CANMAA010000009.1, read as the reverse complement.
CGCCGACGCCGAGCGCGTGCTCGCCGAGGTCGTCGACGCCGTCTCCACCGAGCGCGGGGCGCTGGTCGCCGGCTGAGGGCCCACGGCTCCGCGGCGGCGACCCGGGCAGCCCGGGCGGCGACCCGGGCAGCCCGGGCGTCGCCGGCCGCCGGGAGCGTCCCGGGTCCTCCTGCGTGCCACCGTGGGCCCATGGGCACCGACGGCACGACGAGCACCGACGGCACGACGAGCACCGGCCTGCGACGCGAGCAGGTGGAGGTCGACGGCGTCTCGCTGTCCTGCCTCACGGCGGGGCGCCCGGACGCGCCCCCGCTCCTGCTCCTGCACGGCACCTTCTGGAGCCGCGTCTGGCAGCCGGTGCTCCCGCAGCTCGGGGAGCACTTCCGCGCGGTCGCGCTCGACCTGCCCGGCTTCGGGCTCAGCGACGGCGAGCTGGACGTCGCCCGCGCCACCGTGCCCGCGCTCGCCGAGACGGTGCTGCGCGCCGCGGACGCGCTCGGCATGGAGGAGTTCCTCCTCGGCGCCCACGACATCGGCGGCGGCGTCGCCCAGCACCTCGTCGTCCACGGGGGCGACCGCGTCCGCCGGCTGGTGCTCCTGAACGCCGTGGTGCTCGACTCCTGGCCTGTGCCGGCCGTCGCCCGGTTCCAGGACCCGAGGGTGCGCGCCGCCGCCACCGTCGCGTCGACGCTGGACGGACGCCGGGCGTCCGTGGGCGCGGCCGTCGGGCGGGAGCTGAGCTCCGACGAGGTGGAGGACTACGTCCAGCCGTGGCGCTCCGAGGCGCGGGTCCGCTCCTGGTCGGCCATGGCCGGGGCGGCCGACCCCCGGTACACGCTCGACCTCGTGCCCGGCCTCGTGGACAGGGCGCTCCCGACGCGCCTGGTGTGGGGCCGCGACGACGACTTCCAGAAGATCGAGTTCGCCCGGCGCTACGTGGAGCAGGTGCCGGGCGCCGACCTCGTCGAGGTGGCCGGCAAGCACATCCCCACGGAGGACTCCCCCCGCGATGTCGCGGCCGCGATGCTGGAGCACCTGCGGGGCTGAGGTCGCGCCCCCGGGCGCGAGGGCTGGGCCGCGAGGTCGGACGGGGCGGCCCGCCGGCCGCGGCCGACCGCCGTGCGCGGCTGCGCCCCGGGACGGCAGGATCAGCGGGCATGAGCGCGCCGCCGTCCACCTCCGCCCGCCCCCGCGTCGTCACGGCGCCCGACGGGGCGGGTCCGGGCCCGGGTGCGGCGCCCTGGTGGACCAGCGCGGTCGTCTACCAGGTGTACCCGCGGTCCTTCGCCGACTCCGACGGCGACGGCGTGGGCGACCTGCGCGGGATCACCTCGCGGCTGGACCACCTCGCCGACCTCGGGGTCGACGTCGTCTGGCTCTCCCCGGTGTACGCCTCGCCGCAGGACGACAACGGGTACGACATCAGCGACTACCGAGCGGTGGACCCGGCCTTCGGGACGCTGGAGGACCTCGACGCCCTCACCGAGGGGCTGCACGCCCGCGGGATGAAGCTGGTGATGGACCTCGTGGTCAACCACACCAGCGACGAGCACCCGTGGTTCGTCGAGTCCCGCAGCTCGCCGTCGAGCGCGAAGCGCGACTGGTACTGGTGGCGGGGCCCGCGCGAGGGCATGCCGGCCGGCGCGCCCGGCGCGGAGCCCACGAACTGGCGCTCGCACTTCTCCGGGCCCACCTGGACCCTCGACGAGGCCTCCGGGGAGTACTACCTGCACCTGTTCGCACGCAAGCAGCCCGACCTCAACTGGGAGAACCCGCAGGTCCGCGCGGCGGTGCACGACATGATGCGGTGGTGGCTCGACCGGGGGGTCGACGGCTTCCGCATGGACGTCATCAACATGATCAGCAAGCACGTCGCCGAGGACGGGTCGCTGGCCGACGGCCGTGACGCCGACCCGCGCACGGGCCTGGCCGGTGGGGGCGAGCAGTACCTCTGCGGCCCGCGCATCCACGACTACCTGGCGGAGATGCACGCCGAGGTGTTCGCCGGGCGGCCGGAGGCGCTGCTGACCGTGGGGGAGATGCCCGGGGTGACGGTCGCCGACGCCCAGCGGTTCACCGACCCGCAGTCGGCCGAGGTCGACATGGTCTTCCAGTTCGAGCACGTCGACCTCGACCACGACGGCAGCAAGTGGCGACCGGTGCCGCTGGACCTGCTGGCGCTCAAGGCCTCGTTCGGGCGCTGGCAGGCGGGCCTGGCCGAGCGCGGCTGGAACAGCCTGTACTGGAACAACCACGACCAGCCGCGGATCGTGTCGCGGTGGGGCGACGACTCCCCGGAGCACCGGGCGGCGTCGGCGCGGTGCCTGGCCACGCTGCTCCACCTGCACCGGGGGACGCCGTACGTCTACCAGGGCGAGGAGCTCGCGATGGCGAACTTCCCGTGGCGCTCGGCCGGGGAGCTGCGGGACATCGAGAGCCTCAACCACCTCGCCGAGGAGGCGGGCCACGGCGCCGACCCCGAGGAGGTCCTGGCGCGGGTGGCGGTCTCCAGCCGCGACAACGCCCGCACCCCGGTGCAGTGGGACGCCTCGGCGTCGGCGGGCTTCACGACGGGCGAGCCGTGGATCGCGGTGAACCCCGACCACGGGGAGTGGAACGCCGAGGCCCAGCGGGCCGACCCCACCTCGGTGCTCGCGCACTACCGGCGCCTGGTCGCGCTGCGGCACGAGTGGCCGGTGGTGGCCCTGGGCGACTTCCGCATGCTGCTGCCCGAGCACGAGCAGGTCTACGCCTTCACGCGCCGCCTCGAGGGCGCCGACGCCGACGGCCGTCCGGCGTCGGACGAGCTGCTCGTGGTCGCCAACGTGGGCGGCACGCCGGTGGACCTGGCCGACCTGCTGCCCGAGGCCGTGGGCGCCGCCGAGCTGGTGCTCGGCACCGCGCACGGCCGCGACGAGGCCGACGTGCTCGCCGACCCCGTTCTCGCCCCGTGGGAGGCCCGCGTGCTGCGCACCGCCTGAGCGCCCCGGCGCCGGTCCGGGCGCCCTGCAGGACGCCTCCCGGGCGCTTCGGCGCGGCGCCGGAGGCGGACGAGCACGACGATGGGCGGATGGACGAGCGCGGGAGGCCCGCGGACGGCGGCGCCGACCCCGACGGGGCCGGTGTGGCCGACCCGTGGGGCGTGCCCTCGGTCGTGCACCTGCGCGCCGCGGGCACGAGCGTGCTGCTCGCCGCGGACGCCCCCGGTGCCCCGCGGGTGCTGCACTGGGGCGGCGACCTGGGTGACCTCTCGCCCGACGAGACGGAGGCGCTGGCGCTCGCGGCGGCGTCCCCCGCCTCCGGCGAGGTGCTGCCCGGCTCGCCCCTGCTGCCGACCGGGGCCGACCCTGGGGACGAGCGGGGCCGCGACCGCGGGGGCGACCCCGCGCCGGGCCTGCTGGTCGTCCCGGGGGAGGACGCCGCCGCGCCGGTGCTGGTGCGCCGGTCGGCCGCGCTCGAGGTCACCAGCGGCGGGTCCCAGCGCCTCGTGGTGCGGTCGCGGGACGAGGCCCTGGGCGTGGACGCGGACGTGGAGCTCGAGCTGGGGCGCACGGGCGTCCTGAGGGTGCGCGCCTCGGCGGCCGTCCGGCGCGACGGCCCGGTGCGGCTGCGCGGGCTGCACCTCTCGCTGCCCGTGCCCGCGGTGGGCCGGCAGGTGCTCGTCGACATCGGCGGCCGGCTCCGCCCGGCGCGCTCCCTGGTGCCCACGGCCGCTGCAGCGGCCTCCACCGGGCGCAGCGGGGACGCCGTCGTGGTGCAGACGGCGGGGAGGGGGCCGGAGGAGCTGTGGGCGATGGCGTCCTCGGCCGGCCGGGGAGCCGCCCTCGGCGGTCCGCCGACGGCGCCGGCGGTCCGCGCCGTCCGCGTGCCCGGGAGGGCGCTGGCCCTCGTGGGCGGCACGGACGCCTCGGCGGAGGCCGGCGTCCTGCGGTGGGCGACGCCCGCGCTCGTCGCCGTGCACGGCGGCTCGTGGCCGCACGTGCGGCGCCGCCTGGACGCCGCCGTCCGCCCCGGCTGAGGCGCCGTCGCGCCGCCGGGGGCGCTGGGCCGGACGGGTGGGCGCGCCGGGCCGGACGGGTGAGCGCTGGAGGCGGCGGCGCGTCGCGCCGAGGACCAGGGCACCCGCGGACCAGTCGGTCCGCCCCGAGACCCCGGAGGTCTCCGTGGCCCGCACCGGTCCCCAGCCCAGCACCACGCGCACCTCTGCCGACCAGGCCGGCGCGCGTCCCGCCGGGCCGTGCCCGCCCGCCGCAGCCCGCGTCCCGCGGCCCCGCAGCCCGGAGGAGCTCGACGCCCTCCTCGCGCACGCCCGCGCCGACCGCCTCGTGCGCCCGCGGGCGGCCCGCGTCCTGTCCGACGTCATCGACCGGCTGCTCGACGAGCGACTGGCCGCGACGGGCGGCGCCTCGCTCGTCGGCTGAGCCCGGACCTGCCGTCGGCGCGGGGCCGTGGCGGCCGACGCCGCGCGCGCGAGCCGGCGGCTGCCTAGCGTGGTCGGCATGGACACCGGCTCGCTGCTGCAGGAGGTGCTCGGGCGCGCCCGGGCGCTGGCCCCCACCGTCGTCGACGGGCTCGACGAGGAGGAGCTGGCGCGGCCGCCCCGGCCGGGCGCCAACCCGGTGGCCTGGCTCGTGTGGCACCAGGCGCGGGTGATGGACGACCACGTCGCCGACGCCGCGGGCCTCGAGCAGGTCTGGACCTCGCCCGTCGACGGCGGCCCGAGCTGGGCGGACCGCTTCGCGCTCGACCTGCCCCCGGAGGACACGGGCTACGGGCACGGCCCGGAGCAGGTGGCCCGGGTCCGCGCGAGCGCCGACCTGCTGGCCGGGTACGCCGACGCGGTCGGCGCGCGGACGGACGAGGTGGTCGCGCAGCTGTCGCCCGAGGACCTCGACCGGGTCGTCGACGAGGCGTGGGACCCGCCGGTCACCTACGGCGTCCGCCTGGCGAGCGTGGCCTCGGACTGCCTGCAGCACCTCGGCCAGGCCGGCTACGCGCGGGGGCTGCTGGGGCGCTGAGCGCCCGGCGGGGGCGGCGTCAGCGGCGCCGGGAGTCGGCGGGCACCGGCATGTGCCACCGCAGCCGCAGCGTGAGCAGCCGCAGGACGACGACCAGGGCGACGCCGGCCGCGGCGGCGGCCAGCCCGTAGACCTCCAGCTCCCACGTGACCGCGACGAGGAGCGCCCCGGCGAGGGCGGACACCGCGTAGAACTGCCCGTCCGACAGGACGAGCGGCACCTCGCGCAGCAGCACGTCGCGGATGACCCCGCCCCCGACGCCCGTGAGCACCCCCAGCAGGCACGCCTGCGGCGGCGCCAGGCCGGCCGTCAGGGCGGTCGCCGTGCCCGACACCGAGAAGAAGCCGAGCCCGAAGGCGTCCGCCACCCGCACGGAGCGGCGCAGGCGCTCCAGGCGGGGGTGCAGCCCCCAGGCCAGCGCGGCGGCCGCCGTCGGCACCGCCAGGTAGCGCCAGTCCCGCAGCGCGAGAGGCGGTTCCGTGCCCAGCAGGACGTCGCGCACGAGGCCGCCGCCGATCGAGGACACCATGGCGACGACGACGAGGCCGATCACGTCCAGGCGCGCCCGCACGGCGGCCAGCGCCCCGGCGAGGGCGAAGACGAACACGCCGCCGAGGTCCAGGACGAGCGACAGCACGGACGTCTCCACGCGGAGAGGCTAGGGGCGCACGGCTTCCGCGCTGCGACGCCGCGGGGCCCGTGGCACTGTCGCGGGCATGCGCGCCCGCCACCTCGCCCCCGCTGCCCCCCTCCTGCTCCTGCTCAGCGCGTGCAGCGCCTCGGTGGAGACCGGCACCGACCGGGAGCCGGACCTGATCTCCCAGGCCCCCGCCTACGAGGTGGTCTCCGAGGAGACCACCGACGCCGGCACGGCCATCGAGGTGAGCATCGACGAGGAGCCGGTGGAGCTCGGCGTGGAGGCGATCGTCGCCGACCTGCAGGGGGACCGCAGCGAGGACGGCGTCTACTCCCTGACGGTCCTGTGCGAGGGCTCCGACGAGGAGCTGGCCACGGCCGACTGGGCGCAGGGCGAGGACGCCCTCGCCGAGTCCGGGCTCGACACGGGCGAGATCGACACCGAGGTCGCCCCCGACGCGACCTGCGGGGCCTGAGCCCCGCGCGGGTCCACTCGCCCAGCCCGGGGCCGCGGCCGCGACCGCGCTCCCGGACGGGCGCGGGACGGGGTGACACTGGAGCCGCGCGCACCGCGCCGCCACCGCCGCCTCACCGCCGAGGAGCTCCCGTGCCCGACGCCGTCGTCGTCTCCCTCGCCCGCTCGCCCATCGGCCGCGCGGGGAGGGGCTCGCTCGCGGGCCTGCGCGCGGACGACCTGACCGCCCAGGTCGTGCGCTCCGCCCTCGAGGCGGTGCCCGAGCTGGACCCGGCCTCGGTCGACGACCTGCTGCTCGGCTGCGGCATGCCCGGCGGTGAGCAGGGCTTCAACATGGCCAGGGTCGTCGCCGTCCTGCTCGGCCTGGACGGGGTGCCCGGCGCCACGGTGACGCGCTACTGCAGCTCGAGCCTGCAGACCACGCGGATGGCGATGCACGCGATCCGCGCCGGGGAGGCCGACGTCGTCGTCTCCGCCGGGGTCGAGGTCGTCAGCCGCTTCGCGCGGGGCTCGAGCGACGCCCCGCCCGCGGACGCCCCGTCGGCGACGGCGGGCGAGCGCAACCCCTGGACCAACCCCCGCTTCGACGACGCCCGCGCGCGCACCGCCGAGCGCGCGGCGGGCGGCGCCCCGACGTGGCGGGACCCCCGCGAGGACGGGCTGCTGCCGGACGCCTACGTGGCCATGGGCCAGACGGCCGAGGACGTGGCCGCCCGGTGGGGCGTGACGCGCGAGGAGCAGGACGCCTACGCCCTGCGGTCGCAGCAGCGCGCCCAGGACGCGATCGCCTCCGGCTTCTGGGCGCGCGACATCACGCCCGTCGTCCTGCCCGACGGCTCCGTCGTCGACGCCGACGACTCGCCCCGCGCCGGCGTCACGGCGGAGGGGCTGGCGGCGCTGCAGCCGGTCTTCCGCCCCGACGGCACCGTGACCGCCGGCAACTGCTGCCCGCTCAACGACGGCGCCGCCGCGCTCGTCGTCATGAGCGACGTCCGCGCCCGCGAGCTCGGCATCACGCCGCTGGCGCGCGTCGTCTCCACCGCCGTGTCGGCGCTGTCCCCGGAGGTCATGGGCCTGGGGCCGGTGGAGGCCAGCCGTCGCGCGCTCGCGCTCGCGGGGATGGAGATCGGCGACGTGGACCTCGTCGAGCTGAACGAGGCCTTCGCCGCGCAGGTCGTGCCCGCGGCGCGCCAGCTCGGCGTCCAGGAGGACCGGCTCAACGTCCACGGCGGCGCGATCGCCGTCGGCCACCCCTTCGGGATGACGGGGGCCCGGATGACCTCCACGCTCGTCCACGGCCTCCAGGAGCGCGACGCGACCATCGGCCTGGAGACGATGTGCGTCGGCGGCGGCCAGGGCATGGCGATGGTGCTCGAGCGGCTGTCCTGACGCCGGCGGAGCGCTCCGCCGGGGCGCCGGGGCCGGTGGCTCAGCCCGTCGGCCCCGGGGCCCGCGGGGGGCGGGGGAGGGCGAGCACGAGGTCGGCGAGCCCGCGCAGGGTCGTCGTCCGGTGCGCCTCGTCCGCCGGGCCCTCGCCGCGGCGGTCCAGGTGGACGGCGCGCAGGCCGGCGGCCCGGGCGGCCACGACGTCGAGGGCGTGGTCGTCGCCGACCGAGACGACCTCGGCCGCAGCTCGTCCGAGGCGCGCGCAGGCCCGGGCGAAGGCGCGCGGGTCGGGCTTGGCCACGCCGAGCTCCTCGGCCGTCACCGCGGTGCCGACCCGGTCGCGCAGGCCGATCGCGGCCAGCTTCGCCCGCTGCTGGGAGACGACGCCGTTGGTCAGGACGGCCGTCCGCAGCCCCGCCGCCGCGAGCTCCTCCAGGGCGGCGTCCACGTCGGGGAAGGCCGTCCACGCGGCCTCGTAGGCGGTCAGGTACCCGGTGAAGACGGCGTCGAGCTCGTCGTCGTCCCCCACGGGCAGGCCCAGCAGGGGCAGCACGTCCCGCAGCCGTCGCCGGCGCTGCTCGGCGAAGCTCGCCGAGCCCTCGCGCCAGGCCGGGTAGTGGCGCTGCTCGGCCGCCAGCCACGCCCCGTGCAGGTCCGCGGGGAGGCGCGGCGGTCGCAGCTCGTCGGTCCAGCGCTCGAGGGCGAGGCGCACGGAGGTGCGGTGGTCCAGCAGCGTGCCGTCGAGGTCGAGCAGCACGAGGGGCGGGGCGGGCACGGCGCCATCCTGGGCCGCGCCGCCGCGCCGGCGCGCCTCGCGCGGCCCGGCGCCACGGGGGCGAGTCGTCGTCGGCTCGCCCTCGAGGAGGGGCCCCGGTGGGCGATCCGTCGCCGGCTGGGCCCTCGGAGGGGAGCCCGGTGCGCCCGGATGCCGGGCCGACGTCCCGCGCCGGGCCGCGACCTGGTGGGATCCGGCGTCGTGACCTCCTTCGACGACGTGCTGGCCGCCAACGCCGACCACGCGCGCACCTACACGGACACGGGCCTGCCGGGGCAGGCCGCCAAGGGCCTCGGCCTCGTGATGTGCATGGACTCCCGGATCTCCCCGCTGGAGATGCTGGGCCTGCAGCCCGGCGACGCCAAGATCCTGCGCAACGCGGGGGCGCGCGTGACCGGCGACGTCCTGCGCACCCTCGTGCTCGCCGTCCACCTGCTCGGGGTCGAGCGCGTGCTCGTGGTGGGGCACACCGACTGCCGCATGACCAAGGCCACCGACGAGCAGGTGCACGAGACCATCGCGGCCGGCGCCGGGGTGGACACGCGCAGCCTGCACTTCCGCACCATCCCCGACCAGCAGCGCACCCTCGAGCACGACGTGCAGCGCATCCGCAGCTCCCCCTACCTGCCCGCCGGGCTGCCCGTGGCCGGGAGCATCTACGACGTGCGCACCGGCCGCCTCGAGGTCGTCGTCCCGGAGGTCTGACGACCGACCCCCTCCCACCCCCGACCGCCTCCCACCCCTGCCCCCTTCCCACCCCTGCCCCCTTCCCACCCCCGAGCCCCTCCCGACCGCGGCCCCGTGCGCCGGCGGACGGCGCCCGCGCCGCCGACCGGGTGCACGGGGCGCTCGCGTCGGTGGGCGCGCGCGCACGCGGCGCCGCGTGCGGTAGACACTCGTCCCGTGGCGCTCGTCGTGGAGACACCGGCCGACCTCCTCGGGCACGAGGGAGAGGACCTCGGCACCAGCAGCTGGCACGAGGTCAGCCAGCCCGAGGTGGACGCCTTCGCGCGCGCCACGCACGACGAGCAGTGGATCCACGTCGACGCCGAGCGCGCGGCGGCGGGGCCCTTCGGGACGACGGTCGTCCACGGGTTCATGACCCTCGCCCTCGTCGTCCCGCTCACCGCCGAGCTGCTCCGGGTCGAGCGGTCCTCCCTGGTCCTCAACTACGGCCTGGACCGCGTCCGCTTCCCGGCGCCCCTGCCGGTGGGCTCGCGCCTGCGCCTGTCGGGGACGCTCGCGTCGGCCGCCGAGGTGGCCGGGGGCGTGCAGGTGGTCCTGTCCCTCCTGGGCGAGCGAGAGGGCGGTGAGCGGCCCGTGCTGGCGGCCGACGTCGTCCTCCGCCACCTGGCCTGAGGCGGAAGACCGCGGTGCTCCGATGACGCACCAGGCGCAGGGGCCGCCCGAGGAGGTCGTCGACGGCTCCCTCGGCGTGGCCTCGGCCTGGTCGCTGCTGGAGGTGGCGACGGCGCTGGTGGGGGCCACGACGCGCGGCGAGGTGGTCGAGCGGGTGCTGGGCTCGGGGGTGCCGCTCACGGGCGCGTCCGGCGGCGCGGTCCTGCTCCTGGACGCCGAGGGGGAGCCCGCAGGAGCCGGCGGCGCGTCGGGGGAGGAGCCCGCGATGCTCCGCTGGTCGGCGCCCGGCGGCGTCGCGGAGGGGGTGCCCGCCGGCTCGGACCTGCCGGAGACCAGGGCCGCCCGCACCGGGCGCGTGGTCGCCGCCGTCTCCGCCGCCGACGTCGCCCGCCGCTTCCCCGAGCTCGTCGCGGGGGGCTCGGCCCCGGCGGCCGCCGCGGCCGTGCCGCTGCGCGTGCGCGGCAGCGTCCTCGGCGCCCTCGCGGCCAGCTGGGCCTCGCCGCCCCCCTCGGAGGCGGCGGTGCTCCTGGAGGCCCTGGGCGCGGTGGCGGCGCAGGCGCTGGGCCGGGTCGCCGCCGACGAGCAGCGCGACCGCGCGCTCGCGGACGTCGAGGACGCCCGGGCGCGCCTGGCGGTGCTCTCCGAGGTCGGGCGGGTCCTCGCGGCGACGGCGTCCGGCCACGTCGGGGAGCCGGCGCTCCTCGGGTCGGGACCCGACGAGGAGGTGCTCGAGAGCACGTCCGTGGACCGCTCCGTCGGCGCGCTGGCGCGGCTCGTGGTCCCCGCGCTCGGGGACTGGTGCCTCGTGACCCTCGTGGACGAGCACGGCCGCTGGCGCGAGGGCGGCCACGCCCACCGCGACCCCGCCCGCGCCGAGGAGGTGGCGGCGCTGGGCGCCGCCCTCGTCCGGGGGCGCGCCCTCGGCGCCTCGCTGGCGGGCCCGCTGCGCTCGCGGCGGCCGGTGGTCGTGGAGCGCATCTCCGAGGCCGAGGTGGCCGCGGCGATCCCCGACGCGGCCACGGCGGCCGCCTTCTCCGCGCTCGACCCGTGCGGGACCGTCCTCCTGCCCCTCGGCGTCCGGGACCGGACCGTCGGCTCGCTGCTCCTGGTGACCAGCCGCGAGCGGGGGCCGCACACCCCGGCGGAGCTGGAGACGGCGGCCGAGGTCGCCCGCCGCGCCGGGGGCGCCCTGGACTCCGCGGTGCTCTTCCGCGCCCAGAAGCGCCTGGCCGAGGGGCTGCAGCGCAGCATGCTGACGCCGCCGCCCAGGCTGCCCGGGCTGGAGGTCGCGGTCCGCTACGAGCCCTCGGCGCGCCGCGTCGAGGTCGGCGGTGACTGGTACGACGTCCTCGTCCAGCCGAGCGGGTCGCCGGTCGTGGTCATCGGGGACGTCATGGGCCACGACGTCGCGGCCGCCGCCGGCATGGGGCAGCTGCGCAGCCTGCTGCGCGGCATCGCCTACACGACGGACGAGCCGCCGGACGAGGTGCTCGCGCGCACCGACGCGGCCATGGACGGCCTGGGGCTGGGCACGATCGCGACCGCCCTCGTCGGGCGCCTGGACGACCTCGGCCCCCGCGGCTGGCGCCTCGTGTGGTCCAACGCGGGCCACCCCCCGCCCGTCGTGCTCCGCGCGGACGGGCGGGCGGAGATCGCCCCGGGCGACCACGACCTCCTGCTCGGCGTGCGGCCGACGACCGCGCGCACCCCGGTCTCGGTCCTGCTCGCCCCCGGCGACGTCCTCGTGCTGTGCACCGACGGCCTGCTCGAGCGCCGCGACCAGGGCGTGGACGTCGGCCAGGCGAGGCTGCTCGAGGTGCTGTCGGCGCTCTCGGCCGACGAGCGCCGCTCGGCCCAGCGCCTGTGCGACGTCGTGCTGGAGGCCTGCGCGCCCGGGCCGCGCGAGGACGACGTGGCGCTCGTCGCCGTCAGGGTGCTCTGACGCCGCGGGACGGCGGGCTGACGCCGGCTGCTGGGCCGGGGGGAGGGTCGACCCGCGGGTGGCCGCCCGTGACCGCCCCCGTCACCCGGAGGTCGCGTCGCCGCCCTCGGCGAGGACGGCGACGTCCTCGCGGCCGCGGCCGCTCGCGGTGACGGCGCGCAGGCGCTCGCGCACGGGCTCGAGCGCCCCGGGCAGCGCTCCGCCCTCCGCCGCGAGGTCGAGGTCCTTCAGGGCCAGCTCGGCGGGGAAGCCCGCCGGGTAGGCGCCGCTCGTCATCATGGCCGCCTTGCCGAGCGCGTACGGCATGCCCAGGGGGCCGCCGTCCAGGACGTCGCGCAGGGCCGCCGGGTCCGTGCCGAGGCGCTCGGCGAGCGCGAGGGCGTCGGCCATGACGGCGGTCGCCCCGGTCATCCACGCGTTGACGACGAGCTTGAGCGCGCTGGCCTCCTCGCGGGCGCCGACGAGCTGCACCCGCTGGCCGAGGTCGTCGAGCACCGGGCGGGCGCGCTCGAGGACGTCCGGGTCGCCCGCCACGAGCCACGTCAGGGCGCCGCGGCGGGCGGGGTCCGTGCTGCCGGAGACGGGCGCGTCGAGGACGGCGACGCCCGCCTCGTCGGCGAGCGCGCGCAGCTCGCCCGCCGCTCGCGGGCCCACGGTGCTCGCCTGCACCCACACCGGTCCGCCGGGCACGGGGGAGGCCCGCTGGGCGAGGGCGGGCAGGACCCGGCGCGCCACCGCGGCCACGGCGTCGCCGTCCCGCAGCACCGTCAGGACGACGCCGACGCCCTGGACGGCGCGGCCGAGGTCCTCGACCGCCCGGACGCCCGGTGCGTCGCGGGCGGCCTCGACGGCGCGCGCCGGGGAGCGGTTCCAGAGCCGCACGTCACGACCGCGCTCGCCGAGCCGCGCGGCCATGGCCGACCCGAGCAGGCCGGCGCCGAGGACGGCGACGGGGGCGGGGACGTCGGGGGCGGGGGTGTCGGGAGCGGAGGGCGCCGGGCTCATGGGGCGATCGTGGCCCTCGCGCGCGACCCCCGCACGCGCACCGGCACCCGGGCGCCGGGCGCTCGCGGCCTCAGACCGCCCGGAGCAGCGGGGTCTCGTGCTCGGCGTCGACGCCGCCGTCACCGGGGACCGTGCGCCGCAGCGCCGCGTACACGGCGTCGGGGGTGAGCACGCCGAGGTAGCGGTCGCCGTCGACGACGGGCAGCCACCCGGCGTCGTGCTGCACCAGCTCGGACAGGGCCCGGCGCAGGAACTCCCCGAGGCCCACCGTCTCGCCGAAGCGGCGCGCCACCTCCTCGACCGGTGCGTCCGCGGAGCACTGCTCGAGCGCCCGCGCCGACACCCAGCCGCGCAGGTCGCCCGCCTCGTCGACGACGACGGCGTAGGGCTCGGGGGCGCCGGCGATGGTCCGGCGGGCCTCGGCCGCGCGGTCGTGCAGGCGCACGACGGGCGGGTGCACCAGGTCCTGCTCCTCCACGGGCTGCACGGCGAGGCGCCGCAGCCCGCGGTCGCTGCCGACGAAGTCGGCGACGAACTCGCTGGCGGGCGCGCCGAGGACGGCGGCCGGCTCGGCGAGCTGCTCGAGCTTCCCGCCCTCGCTGAACACGGCGATGCGGTCGGCCAGCCGCACGGCCTCGTCGATGTCGTGCGTGACGAAGAGCACGGTCTTGTGCAGGTCGGACTGGATGCGGCGGAACTCGCCCTGCAGGCGGTCGCGGGCGATCGGGTCCACGGCGCCGAAGGGCTCGTCCATGAGCAGGACGTCGGGGTCGGCGGCGAGGCCGCGCGCGACGCCGATGCGCTGCTGCTGGCCGCCCGAGAGCTCGTGGGGGTACCGGTCGGCGTAGGTGCCGGCGGGCAGCCCGACGAGGTCCAGCATCTCCGCGGTGCGCTCGCGCCGGCGCGCCTTGTCCCACCCCAGCAGCCGCGGGACGGTCGCGACGTTGTCCCCGACGCTCAGGTGGGGGAAGAGGCCCACCTGCTGGATGACGTAGCCGATGCGGCGGCGCAGCTCGACCGCGCTGACGTCGGTGACGTCGTCCCCGTCGAGGACGATGCGCCCGCTCGTCGGCTCGATGAGGCGGTTGACCATCCGCAGCGTCGTGGACTTGCCGCAGCCCGACGGCCCCACGAGCGCGACGAGCTCGCCGCGGCCGACCTCCATGTCCAGCTCGCCGACCGCGACGGTGCCGTCGGGGTAGCGCTTGCCCAGGCCGTCGAGCCGGATCATGGCGTCTCCACTAGCGTCTCCGCGGTGATCGACGTGGCTGCTGGCTCGGTTCTGCACGCGGGGAGCGTCGCGGACAACTGCCTGCTGCGCAACGAGTGGGTCTGCCCGCTGTACGTGACGACGCGCTCGGAGCAGATCCTCGCGGCCCTGCAGCAGCACGTGGCGATCCTGCTCGTGACGCTCGCGGTGAGCGTGCTCCTGGCCCTGCCGCTCGCGGTGCTCGCGCACCGCACGGCGTGGGTGCGCGGGTTCGTGCTGGGGGCCTCGACCGTCGTCTACACGATCCCCTCGCTGGCGATGTTCTCCCTGCTCCTGCCGGTGATCGGGTTCAGCGCCCGGACGGTGGTGGTCGCGCTCGTCCTCTACTCCCTGACGGTGCTCGTGCGGGGCCTCGTGGCCGGCCTCGACGCCGTCCCCGGGGAGGCCGTCGACGCGGCCGTCGGCATGGGCTACGGCCGCTGGCGGCTGCTCCGCGAGGTGCAGCTGCCGCTCGCGCTGCCCACGGCCTTCGCCGGGCTGCGCATCGCCGCCGTCTCGACGGTCGCGCTCACGACGATCGGCTTCCTCTTCGACTCCGGCGGGCTGGGCAACCTCGTCAACCAGGGGCTCACCAGCTACTTCAAGGCCGAGGTGCTGACGGCGACCGTGCTGTGCGTGGTGCTCGCCGTCCTCGTGGACCTCCTGCTGGTCGGGCTGCGGCGATGGCTGACCCCGTGGCGCAGGGGGGTCGCGGCGTGAGCGGCGTCCTGGAGTACCTGCTGGACCCGGCCACCTGGACGCGGGAGGACGGCCTGGTCGACCGCCTCGTCGAGCACGTGGGGATCAGCGCGCTCGCCCTCCTCGTGGCCGCGGTCGTCGCGATCCCCGTGGGGCTCTGGCTCGGCCACGTGGGCCGCGGCGGGTTCGTCGCCCTCAACATCGGCGGGATCGGGCGCGCCGTGCCGACCTACGCCCTCCTGGTCCTCCTCGTCCTCATGCCCGCCCCCTTCGGCGCCAACGTGCCGAGCTTCACCGTCGCGCTGGCGCTCTTCACCATCCCCCCGCTGCTGACGAACACCTGGACGGGCGTCCGCGAGGCCGACCCCGCGGCCGTGGACGCCGGGCGGGGGCTGGGGATGAGCGGCTGGCAGCTGCTCTGGCGCGTCGAGCTGCCCATGGCGATGCCGCTCCTGCTCAGCGGCCTGCGGCTCGCGGCGGTGCAGGTGGTGGCGACGACGACGGTGGTGGGCCTGGTCGGAGGCGGCGCGCTCGGCCGCGTGATCAACACGGGCTTCGTCAGCCAGGACACCCGGCTGGTCATCGCCGGCGCGGGTCTCGTGGCCCTGCTGGCGCTGGCCACGGAGGTCGGGCTGGGCGCCGTGGAGCGCCGGTCCGGCCGCCGGTCGCGGCGCGGCGGCGACGACGCCCCCGAGGACCCCGTGCCCGGGCGCTCCGCCGGCGAGGGAGCCGGCACGTCGGCCCAGGGGGCGGCCCAGGCCGCTCGGTGACGCGGCGCCTCCCGGCGTGACGCGATCGTGACGGGAGCGGGCCGCTCCCCGCGCGACGCCGCCTCGGGCGTCGGGTTCACTGGCTGCTCGTGCGGGCCCGAAGGCCCGCGCCGGACACGCGCGGCCCCGTGGCCGCGGGACACAGAAGGCGAGACCCCCGAGTGCGCACCCAGAAGCTCCTCCTGCCCGGCCTGCTGGCCGGCTCCCTGCTCCTGACCGCCTGCGGCGGCGGCGGCGACGCCTTCGAGGAGGCCGACCCGGGCGCGACCGCGGGCGGCGGCGGCGGTGGCTCGCTCACCGTCGGTGGCGCGCAGTTCACCGAGATGTCGGTGATGCAGAGCATGTACGCCCTCCTGCTCGAGGAGGCCGGCTACACCGTCGACACGCAGACCGCCGAGCAGCGCGAGATCTACGCGCCGGCGCTCGTCAGCGGCGAGATGGACGTCGTGCCGGAGTACGCGGCCACGTTCGTGCAGTACCTCAACCGCCAGGCCAACGGCCCGGACGCCGAGGAGATCACCAGCAGCGACGTCGACGCGACGATCGAGGCGGGGCAGCCGCTGCTCGAGGAGCAGGGGCTCGCGTTCCTCGAGCCCGCCGAGGCCGCGGACACCAACGGCTTCTACGTGACGCAGGCGTTCGCCGAGGAGAACGGCCTCGAGACCCTCACCGACCTCGGCGAGCTGGGGCAGCCCGTCACCATCGCCGCGGGCGACGAGTGCCTGGACCGGCCCTTCTGCGCCCCCGGGCTCGAGGAGACCTACGGCCTCGACGTCGCCGGCGTCACGGGCGACTCCTTCGCCAGCATCACCGGCAAGCAGAAGGTGGTCGACGGCAGCGCCCAGCTGGGCCTCACCGGGACGACCGACGGCACGCTCGAGGGCCTCGGGCTGGTCATCCTCGAGGACGACCAGGGGCTGCAGGCCGCGGACAACCTGGTGCCCGTCGTCAACGAGGAGACCGCCGGCGACCCGGGCGTCGCCGAGGCGCTGAACGCGCTCGCCCCCGTGCTCACCACGGAGGACCTGACGCAGCTGAACCTGCAGGTGGACGAGCAGCGCCTGCTGCCCGAGGACGTCGCCCGCGACTACCTCGTCGAGCAGGGCCTCATCGAGGGCTGACACCCGCTCCGACGCCGAGAGCCCCCGCGCACCGCGCGGGGGCTCTCGGCGTCCGCACCCGTCGTGCACCCCCTGTCGTGCGCTCGGCGGCGCGCAGCAGGGGCGGGTGTCAGTGCTCGGCCCAGGGGCCGGCGTGGGCCTCGCCGACCTCCAGGGGGGCCTCGACGCGGTTGTCCGCCGGCGGCAGCGGGCAGGCCCACGCCGGGTCGTAGGCGCACGAGGGCGGGTAGGCGAAGTTGAGGTCGAGCACGAGCCGCCCGTCGCTCGCCGCGCCCAGGTCGGCCCCCTTGACCGTGTCGAGGACGTAGCGGCCGCCGCCGTAGCTCCAGCGGCCGGAGGCGCCGTCGCGCAGCGGGACGAACAGGCCGCCGCCGTAGCCGACGAGCCACCACAGCGCGAGGGACCCGACGCCGGGCAGGTCCGCCGTGCCCGCCCGCTCGAACTCGACCACGCCGTCGGTGCCGGTGCGGTAGGAGAAGCGGCCGCCCGGTGCGTCCGGGCCCCCGGTCCAGGGCTCGACCTCGACCTCGTGGCGGTGCGCGGCGTCGTAGGGCGCCACCGGCAGCCCGGCGAAGCCCTCGCGGTGCTCGGGCAGCAGCGGGGAGGCCGGGTGCCGCGCCAGCAGCCCCTCGCGCCCCGCGCGCCAGTGCGCGTGGGCCGCCGCGGGGTCCTCCTGCGCGGCGGCGCGGACCTCGGCGTAGAGCCGCTCGACGCGTCGGCGCCAGTCGAGCAACACCAGGCGGGAGGATGCGGGGGTCTGCCCCGCGGCCGCGGGGCTGCCGGTGCTCGCGCTCGTCACCGTGCCACCCTCGCACCGCGGCGGGCGGCCCGCTCCTGCGGGGGCTCGACCCCGCGGGAGGTCGACGCGGGCACCGCAGGACACGACCGGGACGGACGAGGGTGGGCATGGCGGCCAGGGCGGACGACGGGGTCTTCGACCCGCAGGGCGTGGAGTGGACGCGGGTGTCCCCGCGGCTGGCGACGGTGCGCCGCATCGGCAGCGCCGTCGGCCACCTCGTGATGCTCGTGCCGGCGGTGGTGCTGGCGCTCGTGCTGGACCGGACGTGGATCCTGCTGCTGTGGCTGCCCTTCGGCGTCATGCTCGTCGTGGCGCAGGTGCTGATCGGGCGCCAGGTCGCGGCCATCGGGTACGCCGAGCGCGAGGACGACCTGCTGGTGCGCGAGGGCCTGCTCTTCCGGACGCTCGTCGTCGTCCCCTACGGGCGGATGCAGTACGTGGACGTCTCCGCGGGGCCGGTGGACCGCCGCTTCGGCATCGCGACGGTCCAGCTCCACACCGCCTCGGCCGGGACCGACGCGACCATCCCGGGCCTGCCGCCCGCCGACGCCGAGCGGCTGCGCGACCGCCTGGCCTCCCGCGGCGAGGCGCGGCTGGCGGGCCTGTGAGCGCCGACCCGGGCGACCCCGCCGAGCCGGCGCGCTCGCACGAGCCGGCCGCCCCCACGACCCGTCCCGCGGAGCCGGGGGGTCGGCAGCCCCTCGACGGGGCCGCTGGTCCCCGCGTCCCGGAGCCGGGAGCCGAGCCGGAGCCGGGAGCCGAGCCGGAGCCGGGAGCCGAGCCGGAGCCGGCGCCGGAGGCGGACGGCACGTGGCAGCGGATGCACCCCGTGACCCCGCTCGTGCGCGGCTGGGCCGCCCTCGCGGTGCTCCTGTTCTTCGTGGTGCAGCAGCGCGGCGAGAGCTTCGTCGCGGGGGAGGGGCCCGGTGGCGCCGACGCCGGCGCGGGGCCCCTCGGCCGCGTCCAGCTCCTGGTGTCGCTGGGCCTCATCGGCGGTGGCGTGCTCGTGGTGGCCGCGTGGGCCTACGTGTCGTGGCGCGTCACGCGCTACCGGGTGGGGGAGGAGGTCGTGGAGCTGCGCACCGGCGTCCTCAACCGCCAGCACCGGCGGGTCCGCCTGGACCGGCTGCAGGCCGTCGACGTCGTCCAGCCGCTCGTGGCCCGGCTCACGGGTCTGTCCGAGCTCAAGCTCGAGGTGGCCGGCGGGTCCGGCTCGGACGTCTCGCTGGCCTACCTGCGCTCGGGCGAGGCCCAGCGCCTGCGCCGGACCCTGCTGGCCCGGGCCGCGGGCGTGGGCGTCGACGAGGCGGGCGAGGCCCCCGAGGCGCCCGAGCGCGAGGTGCTCCAGGTGCCGGTGGACCGGCTGCTGCTGAGCATGGCGCGCTCGGCGTGGCCCGTCGTCGGCCTGGTGGTCGTCGTGGCCCTCGTCGTCGTCGTGGTCGTCACCGGGGAGCCCGGCATCGCCCTGGCGCTCGTGCCGGGCCTCTTCGGCGTGGTGGCGGGCGTCTGGGGCGCCTTCGCGCGGGGCTTCGGGTTCCGCATCGCGGCGTCGGCGGACGGGCTCCGCCTGCGCCACGGGCTCACCGAGACGCGCGCCCAGACCGTGCCGCCCGGTCGCGTGCAGGCGGTGCGGCTGCGGCAGCCGCTGCTGTGGCGCGGGCCGGACTGGTGGTCCATGCAGATGGACGTCGCCGGCTACGCGGGCGGCGGCAGCGACGACGCCGGCAAGGAGACCGTGCTGCTGCCCGTGGGCACCCGCGCGGAGGCCGTCGAGGTCCTCTCCCTCCTGCTGCCCGACCCCGGGTGCGAGGACCCCGCGGGCGTCTTGGCCGCCGGGCTGGCCGGCACCGGGCGCGAGCACGGCTGGGTCGACGCGCCGCGGTCGGCGCGCTGGCTCGACCCGGTGGCCTGGCGCCGCCTCGGCTACCGCGTCACGGGCACGGCCCTGCTGGCCCGGCGCGGCCGCCTGGTGCGCCAGCTCGACGTCGTCCCGCACGAGCGCACGCAGAGCCTCGGGCTGGAGCAGGGGCCGCTGCAGCGGCGGCTGGGGCTCGCCACGGTCGTGGCG
Organism: uncultured Pseudokineococcus sp.; assembly: GCF_947495735.1. Lineage (GTDB taxonomy): Bacteria > Actinomycetota > Actinomycetes > Actinomycetales > Quadrisphaeraceae > Pseudokineococcus. Next base: position 91,208 of record NZ_CANMAA010000009.1, on the reverse strand, counting down.
CACACCACCCCGGGCCCGGTGACCCCCCGCGCGGAGCACCTCGCGGCGGCGGACGCCGCCGACCTGCTGGCCGAGCAGGCCGCGCGGGCGCGCGCGGCGCGCCGCAGCGCCGGACCGGAGCTGTGGATGACCTCGCTCGCCCGGAGCGCGGTGCAGGACCCCGCCGCCGCGACGGGCGCCCACGAGCCGGGCGGCACCGCGGGGGGTCCCGCGGCGGGCGCGCCCGCCGCACGGGTGGTCGCGGGGGAGCCCACGACCACCCGGGAGGAGGACGTCTCGCCGCCGGTCTCGCGGGAGGAGCCCCGGTGGCGGGAGGATGCGCCGTGACCACCGTGGAGCGCACCTTCGCCTGCCCGCCCGAGGACGTCGCCGCCGTCCTCTCCGACGGCTGGCTCTACGGCCTGTGGGTCGTCGGGGCCACGCGCATCCGCGCGGTCGAGGAGGACTGGCCGCAGGAGGGCCAGCGCCTGCACCACTCCACCGGCCCGTGGCCGTTCCACCTCGACGACCACACCACCGTCCTGCGCTCGGAGCTGCCCGACCGGCTGGTGCTCACCGCCCGCGGCTGGCCCTGGGGGCAGGCCCGCATCGACATCCGCCTCGAGGAGGTGGACGGGGGGACGCGCCTGGTCATGTGGGAGGACGTCATCACCGGGGTGATGCTGCTGGTCCCGGCCCCGCTGCGCGCCCTGCTCCTCGCGCCGCGGCAGAAGGAGTGCCTGGACCGCCTCGAGCAGCTGGTCCTCGGGCGCTCCGGCCGCCGGCCCGCCCACGAGGAGGACGACGACGGCGACGGCAGCGCGAAGGTGTAGGTCCTCGTCCTCGTCCTCGTCCCCGTCCCCGGGCGCCTCGGGGCCGCTCGGGGACGGCCGCGACGTCGGTGCCGGCAGCGCGGAGGTGCGGGGGAGCGCTGTCCTGGGGCCCCGAGCGCCTCAGCGCCGCTCGAGGACGACCGCGACGTCGGTGACGGCGAAGAGGAACTGGCCGGCCTCGGCGAGCGCGCGCAGGTCCTCGACCCAGCCGGCGGCCCGGGCGGCCAGGGCCGGCTCGTCGGCGGCGGCCGCGAGGACGGCGGTGGCGACCTTCCACGCCACCGAGCCGTCGTCGAAGCGGCGGTGCCCGTCGGCCCACACGTGGACCCCGCGCACGGCCCACGGCGCCCCGGCGGCGCCCGAGGCGTCGGCCAGGGCGAGCAGCTTGCGGCCCATGAAGCCGTCCGAGCGCGGGGCCGGCCCGTGGGCGGCGGCGACGAAGCGGTCCACCAGCGCGCGCGTCAGGGCGTCGTCGGAGCTGGTGAACAGCGCGGTGTCCCAGTCGCTGTGGGCGAGCACCAGGCGGCCCCCGGGACGCAGCACGCGGTGGCAGTCGGCGAGGTGGTGGGCCGGCGACGCGAGGTGCTCGACGACGTTCAGCGACACGGCGGCGTCGAGACCGGCGTCCCCCAGCGGGACGCCCTCGTCGAGGTCGGCCAGCCCGCTGCGCACGCGCGCGTCCGCCAGCAGGTCGTCGTCCAGGTCCGAGGTGCGGTCGAGCGCGTGGACGCGGCGGGGGCCGGCGGCCAGCAGCGCTCGCACGGTGCGCCCGGGGCCGCAGCCGAGGTCGGCGACCTCCAGGCCGGCGAGGTCCTCGCCCACGAGCTCCGCCACCCGCTCGTGCCTGCCCACGCCGCGACAGTAGGCGCCGGAGTCGCCGCGAGCCGGTGGGCGCGCCCGGCGCGGGCGGGGCGGGCGCCGGGGCCGGGGCGTCCTCGCGTGCCAGACTCCCGCCGTGCCCGAGCCCGTCCCGAGCCCCGGCCCCCCGGCGAGCCCCGACCCGACGGGCTCTCGCCCGGCGGGCTCCGGCCCCTCGAGCCCTGGCCCGTCGAGCCCTGGCCCCTCGAGCCCTGGCCCCTCGAGCCCTGGCCTGTCGAGCCCTGGCCCGTCGAGCCCCGGCCCTTCGAGCTCGGTTCCGTCGAGCCCGGTCGCGCGGAGCTCTGGGGCGCCGAGCCCCGATCCCCGGTCGCGGCCCGGGCGGCTGGGCGTGGGCGTGGTGGGCGGGGGCCGGGTCGGCGCCGTGCTGGGGGCGGCGCTGCGCTCCGCCGGGCACGCCGTCGTCGGCGCGAGCGGGGTGTCGGAGCAGACGCGCGACCGGGTCGAGGCGCTCCTGCCGGGCGTGCCCCTGCTTGAGGTGCCCGAGGTGGTGCGCCGCGCCGAGCTCGTGCTGCTGGCGGTGCCGGACGACGCCCTGCCCGACCTGGTGGCCGGGATCGCGGCCACGGGCGGCTGGCAGGCGGGCCAGCTGGTCGTGCACACGGCGGGGCGCTACGGCGTCGACGTCCTCGCCCCGGCGCGGGCCGCGGGCGCCATCCCCCTGGCCGTCCACCCCGCGATGACCTTCACCGGCACGTCGCTGGACCTGGCCCGCCTCGTGGACTGCAGCTTCGCCGTCACCGCCCCGGGGCCGGTGCTCCCCGTGGCGCAGGCGCTGGTCGTCGAGATGGGCGGCGACCCCGTCGTCGTCGCCGAGGACGACCGCGCGCTCTACCACGCGGCGCTCTCGCACGGCGCGAACCACCTCGTGACGCTGGTCGCGCAGGCGCGCGAGCTGCTCGCCGCGGCGGGCGTGGACGAGCCGGGCCGGGTGCTCGGGCCGCTGCTGCAGGCCAGCCTCGACGGCGCGCTGCGCGCGGGCGACGACGCCCTCACCGGCCCGGTGGCGCGCGCCGACGCCGGCACCCTGGCGGCCCACCGGGCGGCGCTCGCCGAGCACGCGACCCGCTCGGGCTCGGCGGAGCTGCCCGACACCCACCGCGCCCTGGCGCGCGCCACCGCGGGCCGGGCGCTCGCGCGCGGACGCCTCTCGCCCGAGGCCGCCGCTCGCATGCTCTCCCTCCTCGCCGACCCGCCGCCGTCGGGCTGAGACGCACGCCCGGCCTCGTGGGGGGCGGCCTCGTGGGGGGCGGGCCCTTCGCCGCCGGCACCCCGCGTGCTCGGGCAGCCGCGGCGCGCCGACCGGTCTGACGGGCGTCCTCCGTCGCCGCCGCGCCGACGTCGCCGGCGGGCGACCGGTGCCCCCGGTCGCGGGAAGAGCCCCGCGGCGCACGTCGTTGCCGCACGCATGCCCATCCCCGACGCCGACGGAGCCGTCCTGCCCCACGAGGCGGAGGGCGACCACCCGCGTCCCTCGCCCGTGCCCGCCGGCGGGCGGCCCCTGCTGGTCCGCACCCGCGCGGAGCTGGCCCGCGCCCGCGCCGTCCTCCCCGGTCCCGTGGCTGCGGTCTTCACGATGGGCGCCCTGCACGAGGGCCACGCGAGCCTGGTGCGGGCCGCGCGCGGCCGCGCCCGCTCGGTCGTGGCCACGGTCTTCGTCAACCCGCTGCAGTTCGGGGCGGGCGAGGACCTAGACGCCTACCCCCGCACCCTGGACGCCGACCTGGAGCTGCTGGGCCGCGAGGGCGTCGACGTCGTCTTCGCGCCGTCGGCCCAGGAGGTCTACCCGGACGGGCCCCCGCAGGTCGTCGTCAGCGCGGGCCCGCTCGGCCGCGTCCTGGAGGGGGCCAGCCGGCCGGGGCACTTCGACGGCGTCCTGACGGTCGTGGCCAAGCTGCTGCACCTGACGCGCCCGGACGTCGTGCTGTTCGGCCAGAAGGACGCCCAGCAGCTGGTCCTGGTGCGCCGGATGGTCGCCGACCTGGACATGGGCGTGGACGTCGTCGCGGCTCCCACCTCCCGGGAGGAGGACGGGCTGGCCCGCTCGAGCCGCAACGCCTACCTCGACGAGGACGGTCGCCGCGCGTCGACCGCGCTGTCCCGGGCCCTGCGCCGCGGCCGGGACCGTGCCGCCGACGGCGCGGCCGCCGTGCGCCGGGCCGCCGCCGAGGAGCTCGGCCGCGAGCCGCGCGCCGTCGTGGACTACGTCGCCCTGGTGCACCCGTTGGAGCTCACCGAGGTCGGCGACGACCACCGCGGTCCCGCGCTGCTCGCCGTCGCCGCCCGGGTCGGCACGACGCGCCTCATCGACAACGTCCCCCTCGAGCTGCGGCCCGCCTGACCGCGGGCGTCGCCCGCGCGCGCCCGTCCGCGCGGGGGAGGAGCGCCGCCCCGCGCCGATAGCCTCGCCCGGTGAGCGACGCACCGACGACCGACCCCGCGAGCACGGCCGGCGACCCCGAGCCCGACGACCGGGGGGCGGCTGCGGCCGACGACCTGAGCGAGCAGCAGCGGGTCCGGCACGAGAAGCGGGCGCGCATCCTCGAGGCCGGCGGCGACCCCTACCCGGTGCAGGTGCCGCGGACGACGACGCTGGCGGCCGTCCGCGAGCGCCACGCCGACCTGGGCCCGCAGGAGACCACCGAGGACGAGGTCGGCGTGACCGGTCGCGTCGTCTTCCAGCGGGGCCGCGGGAAGCTCTTCTTCGCGGTGCTGCAGGAGGGCGACGGCACCCGCCTGCAGGTCATGCTCGCCCAGGACGCCCGCCCCGACCGCGGCCTGCCCGTCGGCGTCGGCGCCGACGCGCTCGCGGCGTGGAAGGCCGACGTCGACATCGGCGACCACGTCGCCGTGCACGGCCGCGTCATCACCAGCGGCACCGGCGAGCTCAGCGTCCTCGCCGACTCCTGGCAGCTGGCCGCCAAGGCGCTGCGCCCGCTGCCGAACCTGTACGAGGGCGCGGAGATGTCCGAGGAGGCGCGGGTGCGCGCCCGCTACGTCGACCTGGTGGTGCGCCAGCGCGCCCGGGACGTGGTCCGGACCCGCGCCGCCGTCGTGCGCAGCCTCCGGCACGAGCTCGAGGACCGCGGCTACCTCGAGGTTGAGACCCCGATGCTCCAGACGCTGCACGGGGGCGCGAGCGCCCGCCCCTTCCGGACGCGCAGCAACGCGTTCGACCTGGAGCTGTTCCTGCGCATCGCGCCCGAGCTGTTCCTCAAGCGCTGCGTGGTCGGCGGGCTCGAGCGGGTCTTCGAGATCAACCGCAACTTCCGCAACGAGGGCGCCGACTCCACGCACAGCCCGGAGTTCGCGATGCTGGAGATGTACCAGGCGTACGCGGACTACGACGTGATGGCCGACCTCACCCGCGAGCTCGTGCAGGCGGCCGCGGTCGCCGCGTGCGGCTCGACGACGGTGACCCTCGCCGACGGCAGCACCGACGACCTGGGCGGCACCTGGACCTCGGTGACGATGTACGGCTCGCTGTCCGAGGCGGTCGGGCGGACGCTGTCGGCCGCGACGCCCGTCGAGGAGCTGCTGGCCCTCGCCGACCGGGCGGGGGCGCCCGTGGCCGACGACCCGGCCGAGCGCCGGCACGGCAAGGTCGTCGAGCACCTGTGGGAGCACCTCGTGGCGCCGACCCTGACCGGGCCGACCTTCGTGCGCGACTTCCCCGTCGACACCTCCCCGCTCGTGCGGGCGCACCGCAGCGAGCCCGGCGTGGTGGAGAAGTGGGACCTCTACGTGCGCGGCTTCGAGCTCGGCACCGGGTACTCCGAGCTGGTGGACCCGGTCGTCCAGCGCGAGCGCTTCGTCGAGCAGGCCCGGCTCGCCGCCGCGGGCGACGTCGAGGCGATGTCGCTGGACGAGGACTTCCTGGCGGCGATGGAGACGGGGATGCCGCCGACCGGCGGCGTCGGCGTCGGCGTCGACCGCCTCCTGATGGCGGTCACCGGGCTCGGCATCCGGGAGACGATCCTCTTCCCGATGGTGCGCCCGACCCGCTGACGCCTCCCCGACCCCGACCCGACGGCGCGACCGCTGAGCCCCGGGGCGCCCGCGGCGTCCCGGGGCGCGGGCGAGTCCTACCCTGGGGCGTGGACATCTGGCCCGTGCTGGGCGCCCTGCTGCCGTCCGCGGGCGTCCTCGCCCTCTTCGTGGTCGTCGTCCGCAAGATGATCTCCGCCGACCGCGACGAGCGCGCGGCCCAGGCCCGGCTGGAGGCCGCCGAGCGCCGCGCCGAGCGCGAGCGGACGACGGCGGCCGAGGAGCGCGGCGCCGAGCAGCAGTAGTCCGCCCGGCCCCGCCCCTCTCCCATTCTCGGCGCGAACATGCCGGAAAGGGACTTCCGCTTTGACCTGGCTATTGCCTGCTGCCATCGTGGGAACGCACCAGGGCGGTGGCGCGCGACTCGCGCGAGCTGCTCGGACGAGAAACCCCGGATATCGAGCACATCAGGAGACGCGCGTGGCGCAGAAGACGAAGGTCATCCTCATCGACGACGTCGAGGGTGGCGAGGCGGACGAGACCGTCACGTTCAGCCTGGACGGCGTGAGCTACGAGATCGACCTTACGAGCGAGCGGGCCGCGCAGCTGCGCGACGCCCTCGCGCCCTGGGTGGGCCACGCCCGCAAGTCGGGCGGTCGCTCGGGCGGCTCCGGGCGCCGGACGACGCGCTCGTCGAGCTCCGCGACCTCCTCCGGCTCCTCCGGCAGCGGCGTCGACACCGCCGCCGTGCGCGAGTGGGCGCGGGAGAACGGCCACACCGTCAGCGAGCGGGGCCGCATCTCCGGCGCCGTCCTCGACGCCTACAAGGCCGCGAACGGCTGACGCCCCACCTCTCGAGGACCCCGTGACCCTCCGGTCACGGGGTCCTCGTGCGCTCAGGCCCTTCGTGCGCTCAGGCCCTTCGTGCGCTCAGGCCCTTCGTGCGCTCAGGCCCTTCGTGCGCTCAGGCCCCTCGTGCGTCCAGCCCACCTCGTGCGCTCAGCCCCCTCGTGCGTCCAGCCCCCGCTGAGCCCGCTCAGCGGCCTGGCAGCCGCGGGCAGGTCCGGCACAGCAGGGCGGGCGAGGCCGCGTAGGCGAAGCAGCACGAGCGGCGCGCGCGGGTCCAGCCCTCCGAGCCGCAGGTGCGGACCCGGCCGGGCCGGCGCAGGGGGTGCGGCGCGCGGGAGAGCACCCGGTCGGAGTCCGCCGCACCGGCGGCGACGTCCCCGCGAGCGGCGCCGAGCGCGCCCAGCACCCCGTCGACGGCGTCGGCGAGCAGGCCCCACCGCTGGTGCGAGCCCACGCGCACCCGGGGCGTCCAGGCCCTCTCGACCGCGCGGGCGGCGCCCACCAGCTCCCGACCCAGCACGGCCGCGAGGTCGTCCTGGCCGGCGGCCGGCCGGGCGCCCGCCCGCTCGGCCGCGCGGTCCCCGGGCAGGCACCAGGAGCCGCCGGCGAGCAGGGCGACGGCGTCCGGCTGCCCGAGGGGGGCCGCCCGACGCACGGCCACGCGGGCGAGGTCGAGGTCCGGGACCCGTCGCAGGAGCGCGTAGGGCGTGCCCCCGGCCTGTGCGAGGGCGTCCAGGACGAACCCCAGCACGTACGTCGGCGCCACCTGCCCGGGCACGGGAGAGCCCCTGCGGACCATCGCCGCCAGACCGGCGTCCGCGACGGCGACCCAGCGCTCGACCTCCCCGGGCGCCAGCGCGTCGGCCAGCGCGACCCAGCCCGTGCCGTGCGAGGGCCCCTGCGGGAGCTCGTCGAGCACGTGCACGACGCGCTCGCGCGCGAGGGGGGCCACCGCTGCCAGGGCCGCGGCGAGGCTCCCCGCCCCGGCGCCGTCGGGGGCGCCGGGGGAGGGGCTCACGCGCCGCGCAGCGGGCGGATCGTCCAGGAGGCGGAGGCGCTCTGCCCGCGCGCCAGGCGCACGACGCCGGTGCCGCTGTTGAGGGCGTCCGGCGGGCACGTCATGGGCTCGACCGCGAGGCCGGCGCGGTCCAGCTCGGCCTCGGGGCGGTCGGCCGTGTGCACCTGGACCCACGGGAGCACGGCCGGGTCCCACACCATCTCGGCGCCGCGGCCGTCCGCCGCGACGACGGACAGGTGCGCGAGGCCGTCGGCCGGGTCGGGCCGCACGTCCGTCAGGGCGTCGTCCAGCTCGACGCCCGCGAGCGGGCGGCCCGCCCGCAGGTCGCGCGGCGTCCCGTCGACCGGGCGGACGTCGCCGGGCAGCATCCGGTCCCCGAGGGCCTCGAGGTAGGAGGAGGCGTCGGCGGTCGCCGTCCAGTCGTCCACCCTCCCGGTGCCGGCCGAGAGGTACGGGTGGGCCGCGCAGCCCCACGGCGCCGGGTCGTCGCCGAGCCCGGTGCCGGTCACGGTCGTCGTGAGGCCCGTCTCGTCCAGGCGCAGGTCGACGACGACGTCGACGGCGAAGGGGTAGCCCGCCTGCGGCACCACCCGCGCGCTGAGCTGGAGCGTGCTGGCCTCCTCGGTGGTGCTGCCGCCCGTGCGGGCGTAGGACGCCCAGACCAGCAGGCCGTGCAGGGCGTGCCCCCGCGCGGGCTCGGTGATCGCCAGCTGCTGCTCGACGCCGGAGGCCGACCCCAGGTCGGGCAGGCTCCAGCGCCCGTCGACGACGCGGTTGGGCCAGGGCGCCAGGACCGCGCCCCGGAACACGGGCCGGACCTCGTCGGCGCCGAAGGGCACCACCAGGTCGCGCCCGTCGTCGGTCAGCGAGCGCAGGCTCGCGCCCACCTCGGTGACCACCGCCCGCAGGGGTCCGTGCTCGAGGACGTGCTGGTCTCCACTGGGATGCACGGGACGGAGGCTAGCGAGTCACCCGGTCGGGGACCTCGCTTGACCCGTGGCGTGTGAACGTTCACTCTCCTCTCGGCCTGCGAGCGCCCACCGATGGTGGCGGTGCGCGCGCAGGTGCCGGCGCCGATGGAGGCGGCCGGGCACGCGCGTCTCGAGGAGGATTCATGTCCAGCAGCAGGACCATGGCCACGGCCGCCGCAGCAGCTCTCGTGCTCGGGCTGAGCGCCTGCGGGGGCGAGGGCGCCGGCAGCAGCGGCGAGGTGGCCGCCGAGGGCGCCGCCCCCGAGGACCTCACGATCGGCGTGGCGATGCCCACGGAGATCTCCGAGCGCTGGATCGCCGACGGCGAGGCCGTCTCGTCCGGCCTCGAGGAGGCCGGCTACCAGGTCGACCTCCAGTTCGCCGGGGACGACATCCCCACGCAGCAGCAGCAGGTCGACCAGATGATCACCCAGGGCGCGGACGCCCTCATCATCGCGGCCATCGACGGCACCGCCCTCAGCGGCCAGCTCGACGCGGCCGCCGCGGCCGGCATCCCGGTCGTCAGCTACGACCGCCTCATCCGCGACAGCGAGAGCGTCGACTTCTACGTGACGTTCGACAACTACAACGTCGGCGTCCAGCAGGGCACCGCGCTCCTGCAGGGCCTCGGCGTCCTCGACGAGGCGGGGGAGCCGGGGCAGGCCGAGGGGCCGTTCAACATCGAGCTGTTCGCCGGCTCGCTCGACGACAACAACGCGGGCTTCTTCTGGCAGGGCGCCATCGACACCCTGCAGCCCTTCCTCGACGACGGCACGCTCGTCGTCCCCTCGGGCCAGACGTCCATCGAGCAGGCCGCCACGCTCCGCTGGGACCAGGGCACCGCCCAGCGCCGCATGGAGGACCTCCTGACGTCCTCCTACTCCGGTGGCACCCGCGTGGACGGCGTCCTGTCGCCCTACGACGGCATCTCCCGCGGCATCATCACCGCGCTGCAGAACCGCGGCTACGGCGGCGCCGACAACCCCGTGCCGGTCATCACGGGCCAGGACGCCGAGATCGCGTCGGTCAAGCTCATCGCCGACGGGGTGCAGAGCTCGACGATCTTCAAGGACACGCGCAAGCTCGCCGACCAGGCCGTCGTCTCGACGCAGGCCTTCCTCGAGGGCGAGGAGCCCGAGGCCAACGACACCGAGACCTACGACAACGGCGTGAAGGTCGTGCCGTCGTACCTGCTCGAGTCCGACATCGTCTTCGCCGACGACATCGAGCCCCTGCTCGTCGAGTCCGACTACTACACCGCCGAGGAGGTCGCCGCCGGCCAGGCCGGCTGACGACCCGCCGGACCGGCGCCCTCGCGGCGCCGGTCCGGCACCCGGGCCCCGGGCCCGACCGGCCCCGCGGCTCCCAGGAGCCGCGGGGCCCCACCCACGTCGCCCCCCGGGGCGGCACCAACCGCGCAGCGGCCGCCCCGCGGTCGCCCGCGGACGGACGGCAAGAGGCGGTATGAGCGAGAACATCCTCGAGATGCGGGCCATCACGAAGACGTTCCCCGGGGTCAAGGCCCTCGAGGACGTCTCCCTGGCGGTCCGCCGGGGCGAGATCCACGCGATCTGCGGCGAGAACGGCGCGGGCAAGTCGACGCTGATGAAGGTGCTGTCGGGGGTGTACCCGGCCGGCACGTACGAGGGCGAGATCCTGCTCGACGGCGAGCCGCAGCGCTTCTCGGGCATCCGCGACAGCGAGCAGCACGGCGTCGTGATCATCCACCAGGAGCTCGCGCTGATCCCGCACCTGTCGGTGGCCGAGAACATCTTCCTCGGCAACGAGCGGCTCTCCGTGCGCGGCGTCGTGGACTGGAACCGCACCAACGCCGAGGCGGGCGAGCTCCTGCGCCGCGTCGGCCTGCGGGAGAACCCCATCACCCCGGTGGGGCAGCTGGGCGTCGGCAAGCAGCAGCTCGTCGAGATCGCCAAGGCGCTGTCGAAGGACGTGCGCCTGCTCATCCTCGACGAGCCCACCGCGGCGCTCAACGACGACGACTCCGAGCACCTGCTGGGGCTGCTGCGCCAGCTCCGCGAGCAGGGCATCACCTGCATCATCATCAGCCACAAGCTGGGCGAGATCACGGCGGTCGCGGACGCGACGACGATCATCCGCGACGGGCGCACCATCGAGACCCTCGACATGCGCGCCGACGAGATCAGCCAGGAGCGCATCATCCGCGGCATGGTGGGCCGCGAGCTGGGCGACCGCTTCCCCGAGCGCACGAGCACCCCCGGCGAGGAGGTCCTGCGCGTCGAGGGCTGGACGGTCCGCCACCCCGTGCAGGACCGCCTCGTCGTCGACGACGCCTCCTTCACCGTGCGCGCCGGCGAGGTCGTCGGCATCGCGGGGCTCATGGGCGCCGGGCGCACCGAGCTCGCGATGAGCGTCTTCGGCCGCTCCTACGGCAAGTACGTCTCCGGGAAGCTGTACCTGCACGGGCAGGAGGTCCAGGCCCGCAGCGTCCAGGAGGCCATCGCCCACCGGATGGCCTACGCGACCGAGGACCGCAAGACCTTCGGCCTCAACCTCATCGACGACATCCGGGGCAACGTGTCGGCGGCCGGGCTGCGCAAGCTCTCCCGCCGCGGCTGGGTGAACCGGCACGAGGAGGTCAAGGTCGCCGAGGAGAGCCGACGCAGCATGCGCATCAAGGCGCCCGGGGTCATGTCCGTGGTCGGGGGCCTGTCCGGCGGCAACCAGCAGAAGGTCGTGCTGTCGAAGTGGGTCTACACCGACCCCGACGTGCTCATCCTCGACGAGCCCACGCGCGGGATCGACGTGGGCGCCAAGGTCGAGATCTACACCATCATCAACAAGCTCGTCGCAGCCGGCAAGGCCGTCGTCGTCATCTCGTCGGAGCTCCCCGAGCTGCTCGGGGTGTGCGACCGGATCTACACGCTGGCGGAGGGGCGCACCACCGGTGAGCTCCCGGCGCGCGGCGCCAGCCAGGAGCGCCTCATGCAGCTCATGACCCAGGAGAAGGACACCGCGCGATGAGCCACACCACCGCCCCCGACCCGGGCACCGCCCGATCCGACGCGGGCGCCTCGACCGGGCAGCAGGGGGGAGGCGCGGGCTCGCGCGGCCCCCTCGCCCACCTGCAGGCGCTGACCGGCAACCTCCGCCAGAGCGGCATCTTCCTGGCGTTCGTCGCCATCGTGGCGCTCTTCGCGGTGGCCACGGACGGCGTCCTGCTCAGCCCGACCAACGTCACGAACCTCGTGCTGCAGTACAGCTACATCCTCGTGCTGGCCATCGGCATGGTCATCGTCATCATCGCGGGCCACATCGACCTGTCGGTCGGCTCGGTCGTCGCGCTGACGGGCGCCGTCTCGGCGGTCGTCGTCATCCAGGGCGGCGCCCCCTGGCCCGTGGGCGTCGCCGCCGCGCTCGCCGTGGGCATCGCGGTGGGCGCCTGGCACGGCTTCTGGGTCGCCCAGGTGGGCATCCCCGCCTTCATCGTGACGCTCGCGGGCATGCTGCTCTTCCGCGGCCTGACGCTGCGGGTCCTCGACAACGTCTCGCTGTCCCCGTTCCCCGACGGCTACTCCGCCATCGCGAGCGGCTTCATCAACGGGCTCCTCGGCGGGAACGGGTACGACGCCTTCACCCTGCTGGTCTTCGCGCTCGGCGTGGCCGGCTTCGCCGTCGCCGCCCTGCGCACGCGGCGCACGCGGCAGGGCTACGGCCAGCAGGTCGAGTCGCTCCCGCTCTTCGCGCTGAAGATCGTCCTCGTGGCCGCCGTCACGATGGGCTTCGCCTGGCTGATCGCCAACAGCCGAGGCCTGCCGGTCGTGCTCATCATCCTGGCCGTCCTGATCATCACGTACGCGCTGATCACCAAGAACACGGTCTTCGGGCGCCAGGTCTACGCCCTCGGCGGCAACCTCAGCGCGGCCCGGCTGTCCGGCGTCAACACCCGCAACATCAACTTCTGGGTGTTCGTCAACATGGGCTTCCTGTCCGGCGTCGCCGGCGTCATCTACTCCTCGCGCTCCAACAGCGCGCAGCCGAACGCCGGCAACATGTTCGAGCTCGACGCCATCGCCGCGGCCTTCATCGGCGGCGCGGCGGTCACCGGCGGCGTCGGCACCGTCGTCGGCGCGATGGTCGGCGGTCTGATCATGGCCGTCATGAGCAACGGCATGCAGCTGCTCAGCATCGACCAGTCCACGCAGTCGGTCGTGCGCGGCCTCGTGCTGCTCGCCGCCGTCGCCTTCGACGTCTACACGAAGAAGCGCGCGGGCATCACCCGCTGACACCGGGGGCAGCAGCAGGGGCGGTCGACCGGTGACGGGCGGCCGCCCCTGCTGCTGCCTAGGCTCCTCCCGAGGGCCGGGCGCGGGCGCCTGCGCCCGTCCCGAGTCCGACCACCACCAGAGCGAGGAGCGCCATGTTCGAGGCAGCTGACATCCGCGAGTACCGGGGCCACAAGGTCGTGGACGCCGACGGCGACAAGATCGGCGACCTCGAGGCCGTCTACGTCGACACGGCCACCGACCTGCCCGCGTTCGGCACCGTGACGCTGGGCGGGCTCCTCGGCGCCAAGCGACTGGCCTTCGTCCCCTTCGCCGGCGCCACGGTGGGCCCGGACTACCTGAAGGTGGCCTACTCGAAGGCGCTGGTGAAGGAGGCCCCGTCCATCGACACCGACGGCGAGCTCCTGGCCGACGACGAGCCCAGGGTGTTCCTCCACTACGGCATCGACGCGGGCGCCAGCACGGGCCGGCGCCTCGCCCGTCGCTGAGGTGACCTCCCCCCTGGCCCGGCTCGAGGCGCTGCTGAAGCGGCTCGTCGGCCCCGCCCAGCTCGGCCGGCACGACGAGCCCCCGGAGCAGCTGCGCCGCGAGGCCGCCGCGAGCCGGAGCGCCCACGAGCAGGCGTGGGAGACGGTCGTGGACTCCAGCGGCCGGCGGTACGTCCGCGCCCGCAGGGCCCCCGGGGCGCGGGCCGAGGGCTCGCCCGCGCGCCCGGCGGTCGGCGCCCGGGACGACGCGCCGCCCCCGTCCCGGGGCGGGCCCGGGGGGCCGACCCGCCCCGGCGGCGCGCCCCGCTGAGCGCGGCCCGGACGTCGTCACCCGTCCGGAGGAGCGGCCGCCTACGCCCAGGGCGAACGACGTGACCGGAACACCCCCGGATCGCCGGGGCGTTGTCCCCATCGGCAGGAAGGGCGCCGCGAGCAGCGGCGCCCGGGGCAAGGAGCGGCCGACCGCCGCCCCACCCGCGGGACTAGCATCGAGCGACTCGCTGGGGGACCGCCCTCCGCCGCCGGATCGTTCGCGAGGAGCGCCACATGTTCGAGAGGTTCACCGACCGAGCTCGTCGAGTCGTCGTCCTGGCACAGGAAGAAGCCAGGATGCTCAACCACAACTACATCGGCACGGAGCACATCCTCCTCGGCCTCATCCACGAGGGCGAGGGCGTCGCCGCGAAGGCGCTCGAGTCGCTGGGCATCTCCCTGGACTCCGTGCGCGAGCAGGTCCAGGAGATCATCGGCCAGGGCCAGCAGGCGCCCTCCGGCCACATCCCCTTCACCCCCCGCGCCAAGAAGGTCCTGGAGCTGAGCCTGCGCGAGGCGCTGCAGCTGGGCCACAACTACATCGGCACCGAGCACATCCTGCTCGGGCTCATCCGCGAGGGCGAGGGCGTCGCCGCCCAGGTCCTCGTGAAGCTGGGCGCCGACCTCAACCGCGTGCGCCAGCAGGTCCTGCAGCTCCTGTCGGGCTACCAGGGCAAGGAGCCGGCCGCGGCCGGCGGCCCCGCCGAGGGCACGCCCGCGGGCTCGCTCGTCCTCGACCAGTTCGGGCGCAACCTCACGCAGGCGGCGCGCGAGGGCAAGCTCGACCCGGTCATCGGGCGCGAGAAGGAGATCGAGCGCGTGATGCAGGTGCTGTCGCGGCGCACCAAGAACAACCCCGTGCTCATCGGCGAGCCCGGCGTCGGCAAGACCGCCGTCGTCGAGGGCCTGGCGCAGGCCGTGCACAAGGGCGAGGTCCCGGAGACGCTGAAGGACAAGCAGCTCTACACCCTCGACCTCGGCGCGCTCGTGGCCGGCAGCCGCTACCGCGGTGACTTCGAGGAGCGCCTGAAGAAGGTCCTCAAGGAGATCCGCACCCGCGGCGACATCGTCCTGTTCATCGACGAGATCCACACCCTCGTCGGGGCCGGGGCGGCCGAGGGCGCCATCGACGCCGCCAGCATCCTCAAGCCGATGCTCGCCCGCGGGGAGCTCCAGACCATCGGGGCCACCACCCTCGACGAGTACCGCAAGCACATCGAGAAGGACTCGGCCCTCGAGCGCCGGTTCCAGCCGATCCAGGTCGCCGAGCCGACCCTGGCCCAGGCCATCGAGATCCTCAAGGGCCTGCGCGACCGCTACGAGGCGCACCACCGCGTCTCGATCACCGACGGCGCGCTCGTCGCGGCGGCGAACCTGGCCGACCGCTACGTCAACGACCGGTTCCTCCCGGACAAGGCGATCGACCTCATCGACGAGGCGGGCGCGCGGCTGCGCATCCGCCGGATGACGGCGCCGCCGGACCTGCGCGAGTTCGACGAGAAGATCGCCGGGGTCCGTCGCGAGAAGGAGTCCGCGATCGACGCGCAGGACTTCGAGAAGGCCGCGTCGCTGCGCGACGACGAGAAGAAGCTGCTGGCCTCGCGCACCGAGCGCGAGAAGCAGTGGAAGGCCGGTGACATGGACGTCGTCGCCGAGGTCGACGAAGAGCTCGTCGCCGAGGTGCTGGCCATCGCCACGGGCATCCCGATCGTCAAGCTGACCGAGGAGGAGTCCAGCCGCCTGCTCAACATGGAGGCCGAGCTCCACAAGCGGGTCATCGGCCAGGAGGACGCCATCCACGCGCTCTCCCAGGCGATCCGGCGCACGCGCGCCGGCCTGAAGGACCCCAAGCGCCCCGGTGGCTCGTTCATCTTCGCCGGCCCCACCGGCGTCGGGAAGACCGAGCTCGCCAAGGCCCTCGCGGAGTTCCTCTTCGGCGACGAGGACGCGCTCATCCAGCTCGACATGAGCGAGTTCTCCGAGAAGCACACGGTCTCGCGGCTCTTCGGCTCGCCCCCCGGGTACGTCGGGTACGAGGAGGGCGGCCAGCTCACGGAGAAGGTCCGCCGCCGCCCGTTCTCGGTGGTGCTGTTCGACGAGGTGGAGAAGGCGCACGCCGACATCTTCAACTCGCTGCTGCAGATCCTCGAGGACGGCCGCCTGACCGACAGCCAGGGCCGCACGGTGGACTTCAAGAACACCGTGATCATCATGACGACCAACCTCGGCACGAGGGACATCGCCAAGGGCCTGCAGATGGGCTTCCAGGCCGGCGGCGACCTGTCGACCGACTACGACCGGATGAAGCGCAAGGTCGGCGAGGAGCTCAAGCAGCACTTCCGCCCCGAGTTCCTCAACCGCGTCGACGACACGGTCGTCTTCCCGCAGCTCACCCAGGACGAGATCATCCAGATCGTCGACCTGATGCTCGCCAAGCTGGACGGGCGCCTGCGCGACCAGGACATGGCGCTCGAGCTGACCCCGGCCGCCAAGCACGTGGTCGCCACCCGCGGGTACGACCCCGTCCTGGGTGCGCGCCCGCTGCGCCGGACCATCCAGCGCGACATCGAGGACGTCCTGTCGGAGAAGATCCTCTACGGGGAGATCGGCTCCGGCCAGATCATCGTCGTGGACGCCGAGGGCGAGGGCCCGGCCGAGAAGCTGACCTTCACGGGCACGCCCAAGGGCGAGGTGCCCGACGCCCCCGTCGTCGAGGCCGCCAGCACCGAGTGACCCGGAGCGCGGCGCCCGAGCACCGCTCGGGCGCCGCGACAGCACCACCGCCGGAGGGCGGGACGCCTCGTGCGTCCCGCCCTCCGGCGCGTCCGGGGCCCGTCGACGAGGCGAGTCGTCGCCTGGTCGCCCCCCGGGGGGTGCCTCGGGCGGGCGAGTCAGCGCCTGTTCGCCGCCGAGCGCGGGCGTCAGGCGGGGCGCAGGCCCTCGAGGTGGGCGATCTCCGCGGTCTGGACGGCCGTCATCTCGTCGGCCATCTCGCGCACCTGCAGGTCGACGCCGGCGCCCGCGTGCTCCTCGACCATGGCGAGGGCACCGCGGTGGTGGCGGACCATGAGGTCGACGAAGAGGGCGTCGAACGCCTCGCCCCGGGCGTCGGCCAGCTGCTGCACCTCGACGGCGGTCGCCATCCCCGCCATCGACCCCGAGCCGGACCCGTGCCCTGCGTGCGCGTCCGTCCCGCCGTCCGGTCCGTCGGCGACCTCGCCGCGGCCGGAGAGCCAGGAGCGCTCGGGCGGCACCTCCTGGTCGCGCTGCTCGAGCCACGAGGTCATGACCTGGACCTCGGGCGCCTGGCCGAGCCCGATGCGCTCGGCCAGCGCGGCGACGTCGGGGTCGCCGGCCCGCTCGGCCGCCAGGGCGCTCATCTCCACGGCCTGCCGGTGGTGGGTGACCATCTGCTGCAGGAACTCGGCGTCGGCGGGGCTCCAGCGCGCGCCGTCGGTCGGCGGGGCCGCGTCCTCGGGGGCGAGCGTGCGCGCCGGCTCTCCCGGCAGCCCGGGCTGGAGGACCGGCACCGAGGCCTCCGCCGTGGGCGGGGCGTACGCCTCGGGCGGGGCCGCGTCCTCGGAGCCGCTGCAGGAGGACGTGCCGACGGCGGCGAGCACGACGAGCCCGGACGCGGCCGCCCGGGCGAGGGCACGGCTCGCGGTGACGCGTCGACCGGTCGAGGGGGCGGGCATCGGACTCCTCCCGAGGTGGCGCACGAGGTCGTGGGGACCGCCACCGGTCTGCGGTCTGCTGTCCATCTCGCGTCGATGATCCCACGGTCGCCGGATCTGGTGGCATGCTCAGTCACTCCTGGTGGTCAGGAGTGACGCGACGTCGCCCACAGGGGCGCGACCCAGCGGGTCGGGGAGGACGGCAGCAGCGATGGCAGCAGCACACGCAGGCCAGGACCGCGCAGGAGACCGGGACGGGACGGGCGACCGGGGCCGCACGAGGCGCCACCGCGCGCTCGGGCCCCTCGTCGCGGCCGTGGCCGCGGCGGGCCTGGTCGGCGGCTCGGCCGCCACCGCGGTCGCCGCGCCCGACCAGGCGCCCCCGGCGCCGACGGCCCCGGTGGGCGAGGCGCCCACCGAGGTCGGCGCGACGGCCTCCAGCGCGAACATGCGCCTGACGCACAACACCCCGAAGCAGGGGAGCTTCGCCTCGGCGTCCGCGCTGAACAGCGACCTGGCGTTCCAGGGGAAGTACGCCTACGCCGGCAACTACAACGGCTTCGCGGTGTACGACCTGTCCAAGCCCGACGCTCCCGAGCTCGTCACGCAGGTGACGTGCCTGGGCGCGCAGAACGACGTCTCCGTCTACGGCGACGTCCTCGTCCTGTCCACGGACTCGGTCCGCAGCGACTCCTCGTGCGAGTCCACCTCGGTCCCCGCCTCCTCCGCCGACGTGTGGGAGGGGCTGAAGATCTTCGACATCAGCGACCCGCTCGCACCGGAGTACGTCGCCGCGGTCAAGACGACCTGCGGCTCGCACACCAACACGCTCGTCCCCGACGAGGAGAACGGCTCGCTGCTCGTCTACGTGAGCAGCTACGGGCCGAACCCGGCCACGCCCAACTGCCTGCCGCCGCACGACGCCATCTCCATCGTCGACATCCCGCTCGACGCCATGGAGGAGGCCGCCGTCATCGACGTGCCGCAGATCTTCCCCGACGGCGGGTTCCCCGGCGTCCCGGGCACGGTCCGCGGGCCCACCTCCGGCTGCCACGACATCACCTCCTTCGTGGAGCTCGACATCGCCGCCGGCGCCTGCATGGGCGACGGCGTCCTGCTCGACATCAGCGACCCGCGGTCGCCCGTGGTCACCGAGCGCATCCAGGACGAGAACTTCGCCTTCTGGCACTCCGCCACCTTCAACAACGACGGCACGAAGGTCGTCTTCACCGACGAGCTCGGCGGCGGCGGCGCGGCCACGTGCACGGCCGAGATCGGCCCCGAGCGCGGGGCCAACGCCATCTACGACGTCGTCGACGGGTCGCTGGAGTTCGGGAGCTACTACAAGATCCCGCGCCACCAGACGAAGTTCGAGAACTGCGTGGCCCACAACGGCTCCCTCCTCCCGGTCGAGGGGCGCGACGTGATGGTCCAGGCCTGGTACCAGGGCGGCATCTCGGTGTTCGACTTCACCGACTCCGCGAACCCGCGGGAGATCGCCTGGTTCGACCGCGGCCCGCTCTCGACGGAGACCATGGTCACGGGTGGGTCGTGGTCCGCGTACTGGTACGACGGCCGGGTGTACTCCAACGACATCCAGCAGGGCTTCGACGTCCTCTCCCTGCGGGGCTCGGCCTTCGCCCAGGCGCGGAACGTCGAGCTCGGCCAGCTGAACCCGCAGATGCAGGGCGCCTACACGTCCTGGCGGGACAGCCGCCGGGGCTGACCCCTCCGCTGCACGCCGGCACCGCCCGGGTCCGCCAGGGGCCCGGGCGGTGCTGCGTCCGGGGGCGGGGCGCCGCGCCGCTCCGCTCGGGCGAGGGGGAGTGGTCCGCACTACCGTCGGCCCATGAGCACCACGTCGCAGACGACGATCTCCTCCTCCAGCCCGCTGGCGCCCGACGTCCTCGTGGAGCGCCTCGTGCAGGCCCTGCACGGCGCGGCCCAGGTGAGCACGGACGAGGAGCGCACGACGCTGGTCTTCCCGCCGGCGGGAGAGGCCATCGGGGACAGCCCGGTGGGCTCGGCCCACCTGCAGGCCGGCGCCGAGACCGTGGTGGTGGACTGCACCGCCCCGAGCAGCCGCGAGCTCGAGCGCATCGAGGAGCTGCTCACGACCCGGCTGCGCACCGTGGACACGGCGGCCGCGAGCGCCGTCGCCTGGCGTCGCCACGAGTGAGCGCCGACGCAGGGGGCGGGCGCGTCCGCGTCCGCCCCGCCCGCACGTCCGACGTCCGGGCCATCCGGGCGCTGACGGCGCCGCTGGCCGAGCAGCGCGTCCTGGTCGCCAAGGAGGCCGTCGCCTACTACGAGGGGCTCCCCGAGCTCGTCGTCGCCGAGCTCGACGGCGCGGTGGTGGGCTGCGGCGCGCTGCACGTGTTCTGGGAGGACCTCGCGGAGGTGCGGACCCTGGCCGTCTCGACGCAGGCGCGGGGCGTCGGCGTGGGCGGCCTCGTCCTCGCCGAGCTGCTGCGCCGGGCGCGCGAGCTCGGCGTCGCCCGGGTGTTCTGCCTCACCTTCGAGACCCGCTTCTTCGCGGCCCACGGCTTCGAGGAGATCGAGGGCACGCCGGTGGCGCCGGAGGTCTTCGCCGAGCTGCTGCGCTCCCACGACGACGGCGTCGCCGAGTTCCTCGACCTCGCCCGGGTGAAGCCGAACACCCTCGGCAACAGCCGGATGATCCACTACCTCGAGGAGTCGGCCCGGGCGCTGGACGCCGCGCGCGCGGGAGCCCTCGGCCCCGCCGCCCACCCCGGCAGCGCGTAGGCGTCGCCCGGAGCGGGCTCCACGAGCCCGTCGTCCAGGAGCGAGGCGAGGCAGCGCTCCCGCTGGTCGTCCTCGGCCCACGCGGTGCTCAGCTCGGCGGCCCCGACGGGACCGTCCGCCGCTCGCAGGAGCGCGAGCAGCCGGCCGCGGACCTGCCGGTCGGTGCCCTCCCAGCGCTGGGCCCGCCGAGCGGGCCCCGCCGCCGGCGGGGACCCGGCGAGCAGCCAGGCGCACCGGTCGGCCACCGGGCACGCCGCGCAGCGCGGTGCGCGGGCCGTGCAGACCAGCGCCCCCAGCTCCATGACGGCCACCCCCCACCGCGCCGCCGCGGCGTCGTCGGCCGGCAGCAGCACGGCGGCCAGCGCCGTCTCCGCGGCCGAGAGCGAGGGGGCGGGCTGCGCCGCACCGGCCACGAGCCGGGCGTGGACCCGCCGGACGTTGGTGTCGACGACGGCGTGCCGGCGCCCGTGGGCGAAGGAGGCCACCGCGGCCGCGGTGTAGGCGCCGACGCCGGGCAGGGCCCGCAGCGCGTCGAGGTCCGCCGGCACCACGCCGTCGTGCCGCTCGACGAGCGCGACCGCGGCGGCGTGCAGCCGCAGCGCCCGCCGCGGGTAGCCCAGGCGGCCCCAGGCGCGGACGGCCTCGCCCGCGGGCTCGGCGGCCAGGGCGGCCGGGTCGGGCCAGCGCTCCAGCCACTGGCCCCACACGGGCAGCACCCGGGCGACCGGGGTCTGCTGGAGCATCACCTCGCTGACCAGGACGCCCCACGGGTCGGGGTCCTCGCCGCGCCAGGGCAGGTCGCGCGCCTCGCGGGCGTACCAGGCCAGCAGGTCCGCGTGCAGGCTCGCGAGCGCGGCGGGCGGCGGGGCCGCGGCGGTGCTGCCCGCTCGCCGGGGGGTGCGGGAGGGGCTCAGACGTACCGCTCGAGGATGCTCGACTCGGCCAGGCGGGACAGGCCCTCGCGCACGGCGCGGGCGCGCTGGTCGCCGACGCCGTCGACGGCCATCAGGTCGTCGATGCCCGCGGCGAGCAGCTGCTGCAGCCCGTCGAAGTGGTGCACGAGCCGCTCCACGATCGCGCCCGGCAGCCGGGGGATCTTGTGCAGGAGGCGGAAGCCCCGAGGGCTGATGGCGCTGTCGAGGCTCTCGCCGGCAGCGGTCAGGGAGAGCGCCCGGGACACCTGGGCGAGGTCGACGAGCTCGGTGGACTCCAGCCGCGCCAGGTCCGCCAGCACGTCGGGCACGGACGCGCCGACCCGCTCCGGGTCGGTGTAGTCGCGCAGGACCAGCTCCTGGTCCGGCCCGATGCCCCCGATGAGCTCCTCCAGCTGCAGCGAGAGGAGGCGGCCGTCCGCGCCGAGCTCGACGACGTACCCGGCGATCTCGTCGGAGATGCGGCGGACCATCTCCTGGCGCTGCACGACGGCCGCGACGTCCCGGACGGTGACGAGGTCCTCGATCTCCAGGGCGGACAGGGTGCCCGCCACCTCGTCCAGCCGGGACTTGTAGCGCTCGAGGGTGGCGAGCGCCTGCTCGGCCCGTCCGAGGATCGCGGCGGAGCCCTCGAGGACGAAGCGCCGGTCCGCGACGTAGAGCGCCACGATGCGCATGGAGGCGCTGACCGAGATCACGGGCATGCGCGTCTGCTTGGCCACGCGCTCGGCGGTGCGGTGGCGCGTGCCCGACTCGGACGTCTCGATCGTGTGGTCGGGGACCAGCTGCACGGCGGCGCGCAGGATCTTGCTGGCCCCGGCGTCCAGGACGATCGCGCCGTCCATCTTGGCGAGCTCGCGCAGCCGGGTGGCGGAGAAGTCGACGTCGAGGGTGAACCCGCCGCTGCAGAGGGACTCGACGACGCGGTCGTGGCCCAGCACGACCAGGGCCCCGGTGCGGCCCCTCAGGATGCGCTCGAGCCCGTCGCGCAGCTCGGTGCCCGGCGCGACAGCGGCCAGGGTGGCGAGGAGGAGCTCCTCGGGCGAGCGCTCGGCGGCCATCGTCCCCCTCAGCCCGGCGTCGGTCGGCGCACCGGACGGCGGGCCGGAGCGCAGGCTACCGGCGCTGCGAGGGCGTCCGAGCCGCCGCGGCCGGTCGTCGCCGAGCCGTGACCTGCGGCGGGTGCGGGGCTACCGCTCGCCGGGGGACGAGCGGTGACCGCCCCCCGGGGCCCCGTCGGAGGCGGCGAACAGGCGCAGCACGCACGAGCGGACGTCGTCGACCTCGAGGACCTGCATCGCCCCCCACGGCGGAGGGCCGACGGGGCCGTCGCCGTCGGGGCCGGCCGACGGCGAGGAGCCGGCCCGCAGGGACCGGTCGGTGCGCCCGCCGCCGGCCGGGGAGGGGGAGTGCACGCCGAGCGCGCCGCGGGGGACCAGGGCGCGCTGCATGCCCAGGCGGGCGGCCTCCACCAGGCGGCGCTCGGTGCCCGGCACCGCGCGCACGTCGCCCGAGAGGCCGAGCTCGCCGATCGCCACGGTGCCCGGGGGCAGCGGGGTGTCGAAGCAGGCGCTGGCGATGGCGACGGCGAGCGCGAGGTCGACGCCCGGCTCGGTGGTGCGCACGCCGCCCACCGTGGCGGTGAAGACGTCGCTCGGGGTGCGCAGCAGCCCCGCTCTCGCCTGCAGCACGGCGACCGCCAGGGCGACGCGGCTGGCGTCCAGGCCGGTGGAGCGCGTCTTGGGCGCGTTCCCGGCCGCGGGCGCCACCAGTGCCTGCACCTCGACGACGAGCGGGCGCCGCCCCTCCAGCGCCACCGTGGCGCAGGTGCCGGGCACCGGTGTCGTGGTGCGGGAGAGGAACAGCTCGCTCGGGTCGACCAGGCCGGTGATGCCCCCCTCGGAGAGGTCGAAGCAGCCGACCTCGTCGGTGGGGCCGTAGCGGTTCTTCACCGCGCGGACCATGCGCAGCCGCGAGTGGCGGTCGCCCTCGAAGGTGCAGACGACGTCGACGAGGTGCTCGAGCACGCGGGGGCCGGCCACCGAGCCGTCCTTGGTGACGTGACCGACCAGGAGCGCGGCCATGCCGCGCTCCTTGGCGGTGGCGATGACCGCCGCCGCGACCTCGCGGACCTGGGTGACCCCGCCCGCGGAGCCCTCGACGGCCGCGGACGCCACCGTCTGCACCGAGTCGAGCACCAGCAGGTCGGGCGAGACCGCCTCCACGTGGGCCAGGACGGCGGCCAGGTCGTTCTCCGCGGCCAGGTACAGGCGCGGGCGCAGCGCGCCGATGCGCTCGGCGCGCAGGCGCACCTGCGCCGCGGTCTCCTCGCCCGTGACGTACAGCACCGTCTTGCCCGTGGTGGCGGTGCGGGCCGCCACCTCGAGCAGCAGGGTGGACTTGCCCACGCCGGGCTCGCCCGCGAGGAGGACGACGGCGCCGGGGACGATGCCGCCGCCCAGCACGCGGTCGAGCTCGTCGACGCCCGTGGGCGCGGCCGAGGCCTCCTGGGCGTCCACCTCGGCGATCGGCTGCGCGGCGCGGCGCACGGCCCGCGCGGGGGCCGTGCGCGGGCCGGAGGGCGCCGCGACCTCCTCGACGGTGCCCCAGGCGTGGCACTCCGCGCACCGCCCGACCCACTTGCCCGTGGCCCAGCCGCAGTCGGCGCAGCGGTAGGCGGGGCGCGGAGGTCGCGGGGCGGCGCTCTTGGAGACCATGGGCGGGACGCTAGGCGGACCCACCGACAGCGGCGGGGGACCCGCCCGCGGGGCCGCCGCCCGCCCGTCGCCAGCGGACGGCCACCGCGTCGTCCAGCGAGGTCCCCGGGTGGCCGGCCAGCACCTCGTCGGCGAGCGCCGGCGGCAGCTCGATGCGCACCACCGCCTCCAGGGCGGCGCGGTCGGGCATGGACCAGCGGACGTCGACCGAGCGCTCGGCGAAGCCGTGCCGGCGCCAGAAGCGGCGGACGGCCGCGGCGTCGTGCCAGGGCCGCGCGCGGGCGAACCAGCCGCCGAAGGTGGAGCGCGACGCGTCGGTGTCGACGACGACGGCGACGCCGCCCGGGCGCAGCACCCGGTCCAGCTCGGCCAGCCCCGGCTCGCAGCCCGGCCCGAAGAAGTAGGCCCAGCGCGCCAGCGCGACGTCCGCCGAGGCGTCGGGCAGCGGCAGGTCCTGCGCCGTCCCCGCCACGACGCTCACCCGGCTCCCCGCGGGGCCGAGGCCCGCCACGAGCGCGCGGGCGCGCTCGCGCAGCGGGGGGTGCGGCTCGACGCCGACGACCGAGGCGGCCGCCCCGCGCGCGGCCGCCGCCGCGTCCTCGCCGGGCCCGGGGTCGGCGCCCGCCAGGCGCGGGAGCATCACGCCGGGTCCGCACCCGATGTCGACGACGTCGAGCCCCGTCCAGTCGGCCACCTCGCGCACGGCCGCGTCCACGCGGCGCTCGACGTCGACGAACGCGTTCTCCAGCGCGTAGGCGTCGGGGTGGTGCCAGGCGTTGGGGCTCGGGACGACCCCCGGCAGCGGACCCCGCGGGTCCCCGCCCTCGGCGCGACCGCCCTCGGCGCGACCGCCGTCCGGACCGCTGTCGCCGCCGAGGGCGTCGGCGGGGCCGCTGCGTCGGGGGAGGGCTGGCACGGGCGGGATGCTAGGCGCCGCTACGGTTCCGGCCCATGCGCCTCGGGGTCCTCGACGTCGGTTCGAACACCGTCCACCTGCTCGTCGTCGACGCCCACCCGGGCGCCTCGCCGGTGCCCACCGCCTCGCACAAGCGGGTGCTGCGCCTCGCCGAGCGCCTGGACGCCGAGGGCGCGGTGCACGAGGAGGGCGTCGCGGACCTCCTCGACGCCGTCCGGTCGGCCCGCGAGGTGGCCACCGCCGAGGGGGTCGAGGAGCTGTCGGGCTTCGCGACGAGCGCCCTGCGCGAGGCGCCCAACGGCCTGGAGGTCCTCGAGCGCGTGCGCCGCGAGACGGGCGTGGCGCTGGAGGTCCTCAGCGGCGGGGCCGAGGCGCGGCTGACGTTCTTCGCGGTGCGCCGGTGGTTCGGCTGGTCCGCGGGGCGGCTGCTGGTCCTGGACATCGGGGGCGGCTCCCTCGAGCTCGCCGTCGGCCGCGACGAGGACGCCGAGGTCGCCCTGAGCACGCCGCTGGGCGCCGGTCGCACGACCCGCTCCCACCTGGCCGGCGGCGTCACCCGCCCCCGCGACGTCGCGCCGCTGCGCGAGCACGCGCGCGCGGTGCTCGAGGCCTCGACGGGCCGCGTGCGGGACGCCGGCGCCGTCGACCTCGCCGTCGGCTCCAGCAAGACGTTCCGCACGCTCGGGAGGCTCACGGGAGCGGCGCCGGCGCGCGAGGGCATGCACGTGCCGCGCGTCCTCGAGCAGGAGGCGCTCGCCGAGCTGGTGCCCCGCCTCGCGTCCCTGGGCCCGGCCGGCCGCCGCCGGCTCGCCGGGGTGTCCGAGGCCCGCGCCGGCCAGGTCGTGGCCGGCGCCGTCGTCGCCCTGGAGGCGATGCGCGCGCTCGACGTCGAGCGGCTCTCCCTGAGCCCGTGGGCGCTGCGCGAGGGCGTCATCCTGCGGCGCCTCGACGCGCTCACGCCCCTGCTCGGCCGCTGACCGCGCCGGGAACCCCCGTCGGGGGACGCCCCCGGCGGGCGGGGCCTACTGTGGAGGCGTGAGCGAGCCCGTGACGCCCCGACGCTCACCCGCCATCACCCTCTCCACCAGCTCGGTCTACCCGGGGTCGTGCGCCGACGCCTTCGAGACCGCGGCCCGCCTCGGCTACGACGGCGTGGAGGTCATGGTCTGGACCGACCCGGTCAGCCGCGACGCGGTCGCGCTGCGGCGCCTGGCCGAGCACTACGGGATGCCCGTCCTGTCCGTGCACGCCCCGACGCTCCTGCTCACGCAGCGGGTCTGGGGCCGCGACCCGTGGACGAAGCTGGAGCTCTCGGTCGAGCTGGCCCAGGACCTGGGCGCCGACGTCGTCGTGGCCCACCCGCCGTTCCGGTGGCAGCGCGAGTACGCCGCGGGCTTCGTCGACGGCGTGCGGGAGGTGTCCCGGCGCACGGGCACCGCGATCGCGGTGGAGAACATGTTCCCGTGGCGCGCGGGCGGGCGGGACCTGCTCGCGTACTCCCCGGGCTGGGAGGTCGTCGACGAGGACTACGACCAGGTGACCCTCGACGTCTCCCACGCGGCCACGTCCGGGCGCGACGCCCAGGAGCTCGCCCGCGAGCTGGCCGGCCGCCTGCGCCACCTGCACCTGACCGACGGCAGCGGGTCGGCCAAGGACGAGCACCTGGTGCCGGGGCGCGGCGCCCAGCCCGTGGCCGGGCTGCTGGGCGACCTGGTGGACGCCGGGTTCACCGGGCACGTCGTCGCCGAGATCAACACGCGGCGCTCGCGCGCACCGGGCGAGCGCGAGCGCGACCTCGCCGAGACCCTCGCCTTCGCCCGCCGCCACCTGCGCCAGTCCTGAGCGACCCCGGGCGCCCCGCGGGGGCGCCGCGCCGAGGACCTCCCCGCGGGCTCCCGGGCCGCGGGAGGTCCGCCGGCGGGGCGCGGCGGCCGCGACGGGCGTGCTCCTAGGGTCGGGCCATGAGCGCTGAGCAGCCCCGTCCCGCCGGCAGCCCGAGCGGGCGGGGCGCCCGCCCCTCGGTCGCCGTCCTCGGCGTCGGCACCATGGGCGAGGCCGTGCTCGCCGGCGTCCTGCGCTCCGGGTGGTCGCCCGACGACGTCGTGGCCGTCGTCCGCCGGGACGAGCGGGCCGCCGAGCTCGCCGACGCCCACGGCGTGCGCTCCGTCCCCCTGGCCGAGGGCGCTGCGCGCGACGTGCTCGTCGTCGCGGTCAAGCCCCAGCAGCTCGACGACCTCCTGGCGCAGGCGGCGCCGCACGTGCGCGCCGGCGCGCTCGTCGTCTCCGTCGCCGCGGGCGTGACGACGGCGCGCCTGGCCGCGGCGCTGCCCGAGGGGGTCGCCGTGGTGCGGGCGATGCCCAACACGCCCGCGCTCGTCGGGTCGGGCGTGACGGCCGTCTCGGCCGGCCCCGGGGCGGGGGAGGAGCAGGTGGCCCTGGTGGCCGAGATGCTCTCCGGCGCGGGCGACGTCGTGCACCTGCCGGAGTCCCAGCAGGACGCCGCCACCGCCGTCTCCGGGTCGGGCCCGGCGTACGTGCTCCACGTGCTCGAGGCGCTCGTCGAGGCGGGCGTCCACGCCGGCCTGCCGCGGGCGACGGCCGCGCGGCTGGCCACGGGGACGCTGGCCGGGACGGCGGCGCTGCTGCAGGAGACGGGCGAGCACCCCTCGCTGCTGCGCGAGCGCGTCACCTCCCCCGGGGGGACGACGGCGGCGGGGCTGCGCCAGCTCGACGAGCGCGGCGTGCGCGCCGCCCTCCTGGCCGCCGTCGAGGCCGCCCGCGCCCGGGCCGGGGAGCTGGCCTGACCGGCGTCCCGGGACGCCGCGACGACGACGGGGGTGCGGTCACCCCCGGGGCCGTCGGTGGCGACGGCCCCGACCTCGCGGCGGGTGGCGGGGCCTCAGCCCCCGAGCTCGGCGCGGCGGGCGAGCAGGCGCTCGCGCTCGGCCTCCAGGCGCTCGCGCTCGCGGCCGGCGAGGCGGCGCACCTGCAGGTCGAGCACCGCGCGGGCCTGGGCGTCGTCGAGGCCCCACGCGCCGAGGGCGGCCGCGGCGGCGCCGACGTCGGGGGCGTCGGCGACGAGGTCGACGAGATCGGCCCGGCGCTCCACGGCGAGCGCCAGGGCGGACAGGACGTGCAGGCGCATCTCGATGTAGCCGAGCTCGCGCTCGGCCCCCGCGCCGCCGCTCACGGCCGCCCCGCGAACTTCTCGATGAGGCTGGTGCGGCCCGAGACGATGAGGACGTCGCGGTCGCGCACCCGGGTGTCGGGCTGGGCGTAGTGGAAGTCCTCGCCGGGCGACTTCACGCCGACGATCGTCACCCCGTACTTCTCGCGGACCCTGCTCTGCCCGAGGGTGAACCCCTGGCACTCGCGGGGCGGGCGCATCTTGACGATGGCGAAGCCGTCGTCGAACTCGATGAAGTCGAGCAGCCGGCCGCCCACGAGGTGGGCGACGCGCTCGCCGGCGTCCGCCTCGGGGTAGACCACGTGGTGGGCGCCGAGCCGGGTGAGGATGCGCCCGTGCGAGGGGGTGATCGCCTTCGCCCAGATCTGCGGGACGCCCATGTCGACGAGCGTGGACGCCGTCAGGACGCTCGCCTCGAGCGAGGTGCCGATGCCCACCACGGCCACCCCGAAGTCCTGGGCGCCGAGCTGGGCGAGCGCGTCGCCGTTGGTGGCGTCCGCCTCCACGACGTGGGTGAGGCGACCCGACCACTCCTGGACCAGGCCGGGGTCGCGCTCGACGGCGAGGACGTCGTGCCCCATGCGGTCGAGCGCAGCGGCCATGGCGCTGCCGAAGCGCCCGAGCCCGATGACGAGCACGGCGTCGTCGCGCGATCTGTCAGCCAACGATGGGCCTCTCCTCCGGGAGTCGGAACAGCCGGCCGCTCTCGCGCAGGGCGAGGGCGGCGGCCAGGGTCATGGTGCCCGTCCGGCCGACGACCATGAGCGCGGAGAGCACCCACTTGCCGGCGTCGGGCAGGTCGCTCGTGCCGCCGACGGACAGGCCGACGGTGGCGAAGGCGGAGATCACCTCGAACAGGACGACGTCCAGGCTGTCACCGGTGATCGCCAGCATGGCGACGGTCCCGACGAGCACCGTCGTCGTGCCGACGAGGCCGACCGCGACGGCCAGGCGCAGCGAGCCCTGGGGCACGCGGCGCCCGAAGGCCTCGGCGTCGCGGTCCCCGCGGGCCTCGGCGACGACGGCCAGGACGAGCACCGCCAGCGTCGTGACGCGGATGCCGCCGGCCGTGGAGGCGCTCCCGCCGCCGACGAACATCAGCGCGTCCTGGACGAGCCAGGTCGCCGTCGACATCTCCGTGAGGTCCACGGTGTTGAACCCGCCGGAGCGGGGCATCACCGAGGCGAAGCCCGTCGCGAGGACCCGGTCGCCCAGCGGGAGCCCGCCGAGCGTGCGCGGGTTGCCCCACTCCATGGCCCCGATGAGCACGGCGCCGAGGACGAGCAGGACGGCCGTGGCGGCCAGCGTCATGTGGGTGTGCAGCCCCCACCGGTGGGGGTGGCGCCAGCGGTCGCGCAGCACGAGCAGCACCGGGAAGCCGAGGCTGCCGAGGACGACGCCGACCATGATCGGCACGCACAGCCACCAGTCGCCGGCGGGCGAGGCGCCCTCGAGGGCGGGCAGCCCGCCGGGGTGGGAGACGAAGCCGGCGTTGTTGAAGGCCGAGACGCCGTAGAAGGCGGCGTGCCAGGCGGCGCTGGGCAGGCTCTCCCCGGCCGTGAGGAACCGGGGGAAGAGGACCAGCGCGAGCACGGCCTCGATCGCCAGCGAGGCCAGGATGACGGTGCGCACGAGCACGCCCACCTCGCCCAGGCGCAGCGCCTTGGTCTCGCTCTGGGCGAGCAGCCGCTGGGAGAGGCCGAGGCGCCGCGAGACGAGCAGGCCCAGGAGGCTGGCGAGCACGAGCACGCCGAACCCGCCGACGGCGATGCCGACCAGGATGATCGCCTCGCCCAGGTCCGACCAGTACGTGGCGGTGTCGACGACGACGAGCCCCGTGACGCAGACCGCGGAGACGGCGGTGAAGGCGGCGTCGGCCAGCGGCGCCCGCTCGCCGGAGCTGGTGGCGCCGGGCAGGCTCAGCAGCGCGGTGAAGACGGCGATGACCGAGACGAAGGCGAGGACCGCCAGCCGGGCGGGGGAGCGGCGCAGCAGCCCGGCCAGGCCCCCGCGGGAGGCGCCCCGCGCGAGGGGAGGGGTCTCCAGGTCCACCGCGCGTCCTCCCGTGGCCGGGTCGGGCTCCCGGCCTCCCGGCGCGCCCGGGGGGCCGCGACCCTCGGCGGGCCGGACCACCGGGTGGCTCCGGCAGCGCGCCCGGACCGGCCGGACGCAGGGGGGACGCTAGCGTCGCCGCATGACCAGCAGCACCCGGGTCGTGTGGGACCCCGCCTTCACGGCGTACGACTTCGGCCCCGACCACCCGATGAGCCCGGTGCGCCTGGAGCTGACGGTCCGGCTGCTGTCCGACCTCGGCGTCCTCGACCGCCCGGGCGTGGACGTGCGCGGCGCGGAGGTCGCGGACGACGCGCTGCTCCACACCGTCCACCTGCCCGAGTACGTGGCGGCGGTGCGCCGGGTCTCGGAGGACCCCCGGCGCGCGGACCCTGAGCGCGGCCTCGGCACCGAGGACGACCCCGCCTTCGCCGGCATGCACGAGGCGAGCGCGCGCATCCTCGCCGCGAGCGTCGACTGCGCCGACGACGTCTGGCGCGGCGACGTCTCGCACGCCGTCAACTTCACGGGCGGGCTGCACCACGCGATGGCCGGCCGCGCCAGCGGCTTCTGCGTGTACAACGACGTCGCCGCCGCCATCCGGCGGCTGCTGGACGCCGGCGCGCGCCGCGTGGCCTACGTGGACGTCGACGTCCACCACGGCGACGGCGTCCAGGCCGCCTTCTGGGACGACCCGCGCGTCCTGACCGTCTCGATGCACCAGAGCGGGCGGACGCTCTTCCCGGGCACCGGCTTCCCGGACGAGGTCGGCGGCCCCGGGGCCGAGGGCACGGCGGCGAACATCGCCCTGCCCCCGGGCACGCGCGACGCCGCCTGGCTGCGGGCGCTGCACGCGGTGGCGCACCCCCTGGTGCGCGCCTTCGCCCCGGACGTCCTGGTCACCCAGCACGGCTGCGACAGCCACCAGCTCGACCCGCTGGCCGACCTCGCCGTGTCCGTGGACGCCCAGCGCGCCGCGGCCGACAGCCTCCACGAGCTCAGCCACGAGGTGTGCGACGGCCGGTGGCTGGCCACGGGCGGCGGCGGCTACGCGGTCGTCGACGTCGTACCGCGCACGTGGTCCCACGTCGTCGCCATCGCGGCGCACGCCCCGATCCGCCCCTCGACCCCCGTCCCCGAGCCGTGGCGCGACCACGTGCGGCGCACCTACCGGCGGGAGGCCCCCCTGCTCATGGGCGACGCCGGGCCCGACGGCCGGTGCGAGGACCGGCCGCCGTGGTACCGGCCGTGGTCCGGCGGCCACGACCCCGAGGACGCCGTGGACCGGGCGGTCCTGGCCACGCGCCGCGCCGTCTTCCCCTCCCAGGGCCTCGACCCCTTCTTCGACTGAGCGCCTCCGTCGACCGAGTCGTCTCCTCCGCCGGCGTCGGGGCGTCGGGGCGGCCCGTCAGGCCGCCGGTGCGGGCGGAGCCGTCCCGGTGGCCGCGGCCGCGGGCGCAGACGCGGGTCCCCGCGGTCCCCTAGGGTCGAGGCCACGAGGGCCTTCCGCGCCCGACGAGGCGGCCGGTGGGCCGCCACCACGACGAGGGGGCCCAGGTGCCGACGGACGGGCGACCAGCAGGTGGGGACGCGCGCCCCGACGAGGGCGCGCGACCGGCCGCCGGGCGCGGGCTGACGGACGGGGACCTGCTGACGGTGGCCGAGGTCGCCGACGCGCTGCGCGTCTCCCGCATGACCGTCTACCGCCTCGTGCACTCGGGCGAGCTCCCCGCCGTGCGCGTCGGGCGCTCCTACCGGGTGCCCGAGGGAGCGGCCGCCGCCTTCCTGGCCGCGGCCCGCACGGTGCCGGGGACGCTGCCCGGCGCGGGGCCGGCGGACGAGCAGCGGCGGGCCGGCAGCGCCTGAGCGCTCCCGCCGCGGGGACCGCACCGAGCCGTCCGCGGCCGTCGCGCGCTCCGGGGCGCGGCGCCGGCGCGGCGCCGGGAGGGCGGCCCGCGCCGTCGCCCCGGTGGCACCGGTAGGCTCGGCCGCAGACCAGGACCACGTCGGCCAGCTCCGGACGCGGTCGCAGCACCGAGACGACAGGCAGGCCCCATGGGTTCGGTCATCAAGAAGCGCCGCAAGCGGATGGCGAAGAAGAAGCACCGCAAGCTGCTCCGCAAGACGCGCCACCAGCGCCGCAACAAGAAGTGACCTGCTGCAGGCGGACGGGCGCGCCCCGCGCGACGCCCCCCGCCTGCCCGACGACGCCCGCCCCGCCCCGCGGTGGCGGGCGTCGTCCGTCCTGGCCCGTCCGCGCCGCGCACCGGCGTCCCGTCGTCGAGCGCTGAGGGGAGGAGCTGTGGAGGCTCCCCGCTCCGCCGCCGGTCCGGACGCCGTCCGCCCCGACGCCGCCGGCTCCGCCCCCGTCGATCTGCGCCGCGAGGTGGTCGCCGTCACCGGCGCGGCGCACCCCCTGGCCGCGGCGCTCGCGCGCCGGCTGGCCGGCGGCGAGCCCTCCGCGCCCTCCCGCCGCCCGGCCCCGGTGGTCCTGGCGCTGGACGAGCGCAGCCCCGCCGAGGACCTCGGGGCGGCGCGGCGGGTGCGCGTGGACGCCCGGGGCGCCTCCCTGGCCCGGGTCCTGGACGCCGAGGGCGTCGGCGTCGTCGTGGACTGCTCCCTGCTCCCCGGCGGCTCCTCGCGCACCGGGGGACAGGCCCGCGACGGGCAGCCGCCGCCGGGCCTTCACGTGCTGTCGGCCGTCCAGCGGGTCCCCTCGGTGCGCCGCGTCGTGCTCGCCTCGTCCACCGGGGTCTACGGCGCGAGCCCCCGGGCGCCCTCGGTGCGCACCGAGGCGTCCGAGCTGGCCACCCCCTCGGGCGGCCTCGAGCGCGCGGCCGCCGAGGTCGAGGCGGCGCTGCGGGCCACCACGCGCCGGCGCGAGGACGTCGCAGCGGTCGTGCTGCGGCTGGCCGAGGTCGTCGGCCCGGGCCTGCGGACGCCGCTGGGGGAGTGGCTCGAGCTCCCGGCCGTGCCGTGCCTGTGGGGCCACGACCCGCGGCTGCAGGTGCTGCACGCCGAGGACGCGGTCGAGGCGCTCCTGCTCGCCGTCCGCGGGGACGTCTCGGGCGTGGTCAACGTGGCCGGCGACGGGGTGGTGACGCTGTCCCAGGCGGCGGCGCTCTGCGGTCGCACGGTGCTGCCCGTGCCGGCGGCCCTGCTCGGGCGGACCGCCAGCGCGCTGGTGGGCCGCGCCGTCCCCCTGCCCTGGGGCGACGCCGACCGGGTGCTGCGCTCGGGACGAGTGGTCGACCTGCGCCGCATGCACGAGGACCTGGGCCTCTCGCCGCGCTGGTCCAGCCGCGCCGCGGTCGAGGACCTGGCGCGGGGGCGCGGGCTCGCCGGGCCGCTGTCGCCCGAGGTGCGCCGCGCCGCCGCCGACCGGGCGGCCGGCGCCTGGGCCCGGCTCCGGGCGGTCGCGGCCGCCGCCGGGCACGAGCGGGACGGCGCCGCGCGGTGACGGCCGACGTCGGAGCGAGCGCCGCGCACCGCGGGGGCCGGGGGCAGACTGGGCGAGGACCTCGAGGGGGTGGGCGGACGTGAGCAGCACGCCGGCGGCACGCGATCGCGACGGCGTCGTGGTGCCCCTGCGCCGTCCCGGCGCCGCACCGGGCCCGACCCGCGAGGACGCCCCCGGCGGTCCCGCCGGGGCGGGGCCCGCAGGCGGTGGCCGGGACGGCGGCACCGGTTCGTCGGGTGACCAGGCGGCCCTCGAGGACCGGCTGGCCGCGGCGCTCGCCGCGGCGCGGGCGGGGAGCCTGGCCGCGCGGCGCACGGCGCGCCGGGCCGCGGAGCGCGTCGCCGCGGCGGCGGAGGGCCCCGCCGGCGACCTGGGGCGGCGCGCGCGGCGCACCGCCGGCGTGCTCGGGCGGCGCGTCACGGGCGACTACGAGGTGGACGAGCTCGGCTTCGACCGGGAGCTCACCGAGGAGGTCCTGCTGGACCTCCTGCGCCCCCTGTACCGCCGCTGGTTCCGCGTCGAGCTGCGCGGGGCCGAGCGCGTGCCGCCGGGCACCGGCGCCCTGCTCGTGGCCAACCACTCCGGCACCGTCGGCATCGACGCCCTCATGACCATGGTGGCCGTCCACGACGACGTGCCCGGCGGTCGCCACCTGCGGGTGCTCGCCGCCGACCTGGTGCTCGCCGCGCCGGTGCTCGGCGACCTCGCGCGGCGCGCGGGCATCACCCTCGCGACGCCCGCGGACGCGGAGCGGCTGCTGGCGGACGGCGAGCTCGTCGGCGTCTGGCCGGAGGGCTACAAGGGCGTGGGCAAGCACTTCCGCGACCGCTACCGCCTGCAGCGCTTCGGCCGGGGCGGCTTCGTCGCCTCGGCCCTGCGCGCCGGGGTGCCGATCGTGCCGTGCGCCATCGTCGGGGCGGAGGAGGTCTACCCCAAGATCGGGGACATCGCGCCGCTGGCCCGCCTGCTCGGCCTGCCCTACGTGCCGGTGACGCCGTTCTTCCCGCTGCTCGGCCCGCTGGGGCTGGTGCCCCTCCCGAGCCGGTGGGTCGTCGAGCTCGGCGAGCCGGTGCGCACCGACCTCGCTCCCGCCGGCACGGCCGACGACCCCGCCGCGGTGCTCGACCTGGCCGACCAGGTCCGCGAGACGATCCAGGAGACGCTGCACGACCTGCTGCTGCACCGCGGGTCGGTCTTCCGGTGAGCCCAGGGGCAGGGGCAGGGGCAGGGGAGGGCGACGGGCGCCTCGGCCGGCTGCGGCGCGCCCTGCGCGGGGCCGGGGCGCCGGGGGGCCGCGCCCGCCGGGCGGGCGGGCCGGCCGCGACGCCGTCGGAGCCCCGCGTCGTGCTCTACGGGCGGGCCGGCTGCCACCTGTGCGCGGACGCGCGCGAGGTGGTCGCGGCCGTCGCCGCCCGCACGGGCGCCGGCGTCCGCGAGGTCGACGTCGACGCGCCGGGGCCGGGGGAGGAGCCCGGCGGCCGCCCCGGCGCCCTCGCGGCCCGGTACGGCGAGCTCGTCCCGGTCGTCGTCGTGGACGGCGTCCAGCACGCCGTCTACCACGTGGACGCCGGCCGGCTGGAGGCGGTCCTGCTCGCGCCGCCGCGCTGAGGCGCCGCCCGCACCGCTCTCGACTTTGTGCGTGCGTTCACAAGTGCCTACTCTGGGGGGGTCCGCAGCGCCCTGGCCCCCGCGCGCGACATCCCCTGCCGCACGCGAAGGAGCCGGCTGACGCCGTGAGCACCCCCCGACACGACTCCGGGCAGGTCTCGGGCCGCGCCCCCGACACGGGAGCCGACGGCCCGCGGCACGCCGTGGCGGCCCCCGGCCCGGTCGCCGCGCGGCTCATCGCCGAGCGCGGCATCCCCGAGGCGACGGTCGGCCGGCTGCCCGTGTACCTGCGCGCGCTCACCGCCCTCGTCGAGCGGGGCGTCCCCACGGTGTCCTCCGAGGAGCTCGCGGCCGCGGCCGGCGTCGGCTCGGCGAAGCTCCGCAAGGACCTCAGCCACCTCGGCTCCTACGGCGTCCGCGGCGTGGGCTACGAGGTGAGCCCCCTGGTGACCCACATCTCCCGCGAGCTCGGCCTCACCCAGGAGTGGGGCGTCGTCATCGTCGGCCTCGGCAACCTGGGCCGGGCGCTCGCCAGCTACGGCGGCTTCGCCGAGCGCGGCATGGGGGTCACCGCCCTGTTCGACGCGGACCCGGCCGTCGTCGGCCGCGAGGTGGCCGGCCTGCCGGTCCGCCCGATGTCCGAGCTCGCCGAGGTCGTCCGGCGCGAGGGCGTCGTCATCGGCGTCCTCGCCGTGCCGGGGGCCGCCGCCCAGAGCGCCTGCGACGACCTCGTCGCCGCCGGCGTGACGGGCGTCCTGACGTTCGCGCCGGCCGTGCTGTCGGTGCCCGAGGGAGTGGACGTGCGCAAGGTCGACCTGGCCAGCGAGCTGCAGATCCTGGCCTTCCACGAGCAGCGCAAGGCCGCCGGCGACGCCGTGCGCGCCGCGGCGGTGCCCGGCCCCGCCGCCGTGCCGGCCGACGGCCACGGCCACGGCCGCGCCGGAGCGGTCGGCGGTGCGCCCGCCGCGCGCCCCGCGCCGGTCTCCCGGCCCGCCCGCCGCCGGGTGGGGGTGGCCCGGTGACCGCCCTCGTCGTGGGCCTGTCCCACCGCACCGCGCCGCTCGAGGTCCTCGAGCGCGCCACCCTGGACGCCGGCGCGGCCCGCGCGCTGGCGGTCGGCGCCTGCACCGCCGACGACGTCACCGAGGCCGTCGTGCTGTCCACGTGCAACCGGCTCGAGGTCTACAGCGAGGTCGCCACCTTCCACGGCGGCCTGGCCGACGTCGGGGCCGCGCTCGTCGAGGCCACGGGCGTGCCGCTGGCCGAGCTCACCGACCACCTCTACGTGCACTTCGCCGAGAGCGCGGTCGAGCACCTCTTCACGGTCGTCTGCGGCCTGGACTCCATGGCCGTCGGCGAGTCGCAGGTGCTCGGCCAGGTGCGCTCGGCGCTGCGCCGCGGCCAGGAGGACGGCAGCGTCGGCAGCGCCCTGGACGGCCTGCTGCAGCGCGCCCTGCGCGTCGGCAAGCGCGCCCACTCCGAGACGGGCCTGGACCACGCGGGCCACTCCCTGGTGGAGGCCGGGCTCGCCCACGCGGACGAGGTCGTGGGTCCCCTGGTCGACGCCCGCGTCCTGGTCGTCGGCGCCGGGGCCATGAGCGCCCTCGCCGCGACGACGGCCCACCGCCTCGGCGCGCGCGACATCACGGTCCTCAACCGCACCGCCGCCCGGGCGCAGCGCCTGGCCGAGGCGGTCGGCGGTCGCTGGGGCGCGCTGGGGGAGAGCGGCGGCCTGGAGCACGCCCTCGCCGAGGCCGACGTCGTCCTGTCCTGCACCGGCGCCGTGGGCCACGTCGTCGACGCCGCCACCGTCGGCGCCGCACGAGCCCTGCGGGGCGCCGGCGCGCCCGGCGGCTCCGGGGCGGCCGCACCCCAGCTCCTCGTCGACCTCGCCCTGCCGCGCGACGTCGCCCCCGAGGTGGGGCGCCTGCCCGGCGTCGTCGTGGTGGGCCTCGCCGAGCTCGGGGCGCAGCTGGCCGCCGAGGTGGGGGGAGCGGGGTCCGGCGTCGCCGCGGACCTGCGGGACGCCCGCGCGATCGTCGCCGAGGAGTCCGCCGCCTACCTGGCCGAGCGGCGCGCCGCCGCCGTCGCGCCGACCGTCGTCGCGCTGCGCACCCAGGCGCGCGAGGTCGCCGACGCCGAGCTCGACCGGCTGCGCCACCGCCTCGGCCCGGACCTCGACGCCCGCGTCGAGGCCGAGGTCGCCCAGACGCTCCACCGGGTCGTCTCCACCCTGCTGCACACGCCCACCGTGCGCATGAAGCACCTCGCCGCGGACGCCTCCAGCGGTCCCGCCTACGTCGAGGCGGTGCGCGAGCTCTTCGACCTCGACCCGGCCGGCACGCGGGCGCCCGAGGCCGTCACCGAGGCGCTGCGGGCGGTCCCGGAGGCGCGAGGGCAGGCCCCGACCGGTGGGGCCGCCGCGACGGCCGACGCGCTGCGCGACCTGCTCACCGGCGCCGTCGTCCCGCCCCGGCGGCCGCGGCCCGGCGACGCGGGGACCCGCTCGTGAGCGCCGACGAGCCGCTGCGGCTCGGCACGCGACGCAGCGCCCTCGCCCGCGCCCAGTCCGAGGTCGTCGCGCAGCGGCTGCGCGAGACGAGCGGCCGCGAGGTCGTCCTCGTGGAGGTCACCACGCGCGGCGACGTCGACCGGGCCCCCCTGGCCCAGATCGGCGGCACGGGCGTCTTCGTCACGGCGCTGCGGGAGGCGCTGCTCGAGGGCCGGGTCGACCTCGCCGTGCACTCCATGAAGGACCTGCCCACGGCGGCGGCAGAGGGCCTCGTGCTGGCCGCCGTGCCGCCGCGCGAGGACCCCCGCGACGTGCTCGTCGCCGCCGGCGGCGCCGGGCTCGGCGACCTGCCCCCGGGCGCGCGCATCGGGACCGGGTCGCCCCGCCGGGCCGCCCAGCTGCGCGCCCTCGGGCTGGGCCTGGAGGTCGTGGAGGTGCGCGGCAACGTCGACACGCGCGTCGGCATGGTGACCTCCGGGCGGCTCGACGCCGTCGTCCTGGCCGCTGCGGGCCTGCGGCGGCTCGGGCGCGCCGACGAGATCACCGAGGTGGTGGACGTCGAGCAGATGGTGCCGGCGCCCGCCCAGGGCGCGCTGGCCCTCGAGTGCCGGGCCGACGACCTGGTGACGGCGCAGGCC
Source organism: uncultured Pseudokineococcus sp. (assembly GCF_947495735.1). Taxonomy (GTDB): domain Bacteria; phylum Actinomycetota; class Actinomycetes; order Actinomycetales; family Quadrisphaeraceae; genus Pseudokineococcus. The sequence goes on along the minus strand of NZ_CANMAA010000009.1, from coordinate 53,168 downwards.
TGCGCCGCCCTCGACGACCCGCTGACCCGCTCGGCCACCACCGCCGAGCGCGCCCTCCTGGGCGCGCTCGAGGCGGGCTGCAGCGCCCCCGTGGGCGCCCTCGCGCGGACCGACGGCGGCGAGGGCGGCGGCGAGCTCGTGCTGCAGGCCGTCGCCGCGGCCGTCGACGGCTCGCGCGTGCTGCGCCGCTCGGCCCGCGGCGACGACACCGACCCGATCGGCCTCGGACGGCGCCTGGCCGCCGAGCTCCTGGCCGAGGGGGCCGCCGACCTCGTCGCCGTCGGCCCCGCCTCGCCCGCCGCCGCGCGGCGCGAGGAGCAGCTCCCGCTGCCCGGCAGCACCCCTCCCGCGCCCTCGCAGGGCGCACCCGCACCCGGGGCGGACGGGCTCGCGCCCGCCGCCGCCGACCCCTCCGCGTCGACCCCGGCGCCGTCCCCGGCCCTGCCTCCCGCCGGCTCCCCGACCTCGTCCGCGCAGCCCTCGCAGGCCGCGCCGCACGAGGACGGCCGTGAGTCCCCCGTGTCCGCACCGACCGGTCCGTCCGCGCCCGCGCGGCGGACCAGCTCTCAGGAGAGTGAAGCGTGACCGCGCGCACCGGCCTCGAGCTCGACCAGCGACCCGCCAGCGGCGGGCTGGACGTCCCCGTCCCCGCCGACCCGGCTCCGGGGGACGACGTCCCGCGCCACGACGAGGGCGACCTCGTCGCGGCCCCCGACCCCCTGCCCGCGCCGCCGCCCCCCGGTGCGACGGCCGAGGGCGCAGGCGCCGCCCCCCGGCGGCGCGCCTCGACGCCGCTCGGCTCGGTGGCCTTCGTCGGCGCCGGCCCGGGCGACCCGGGGCTGCTCACCGTGCGGGCCGCCGAGCTGCTCGCCCGCGCGGAGGTCGTCGTCGTCGACGGCCCCGTCGGGGCGGCCCTCGTCGGGAGCCTGCCGACCGAGGGCCCGGAGGTGCTCGACGCCCGCCAGGTGCAGGAGGCGAGCGACCCGACGCCGTCGGCGCGCGCCCGGGCCACCACCCGCCTGCTCACCCGCGCCGCCCGCGCGGGGCGCCGCGTCGTCCGCGTGCTGCCCGGCGACGCGGCGACGTTCGAGGGGCTCGCCGAGGAGCTGCTGGCGTGCCACCGCGCGTCGGTGCCCTTCGAGGTCGTCCCCGGCGTGTCCCCGGCCGTCGCGGTGCCCGTCTACGCGGGCGTGCCCGTCACCACGGCCGGCGTCGACCGCGTCCACGTCGTCGACACGGCGACGGAGTCGCCCGACGCGGCCGGCCTCGCCGCGGCGCGGGAGACGGTCGTGCTGCTGGGCTCGCGCGAGGGCCTGGCCGCCGCGGCGCGCGCCCTCGTGGCGGCGGGCCGCAGCGCCTCGTCGGCCGTCGCCGTCACCTCCGGGGGGACGACGACCGCGCAGCGCACGGCCACGGCGTCCCTCGCCGAGCTGCCGGGCCTGCTCGAGGGCAGCGGGGACGACGCGTGGCCGAGCCCGCTCGTCGCCGTCACCGGCCCGGGCGTCGCGCTGCGCGAGCGCGCCTCCTGGTACGAGAACCGCCCGCTGTTCGGCTGGCGCGTGCTCGTCCCCCGCACGCAGGCCCAAGCGGCTGGCATGGGCGCGCTGCTCGCCGAGGCCGGCGCGGTGGGCGAGGTCGTCCCGACCATCTCCGTCGAGCCGCCGCGGACCCCGCACCAGATGGAGAAGGCCGTCACCGGCCTCGTGACCGGCCGCTACGAGTGGATCGGCTTCACCTCCGCGAACGCCGTCCGCGCCGTGCGCGAGAAGTTCGTCGAGTACGGCCTGGACGCCCGCGCCTTCGCCGGGCTGAAGGTCGCCGCCGTCGGCGGCGTGACGGCGCAGGCGCTGCGGGAGTGGGGCATCGAGCCCGACCTGGTGCCGAGCGGCGAGGAGTCCGCCAAGGGGCTGCTGGCCGACTGGCCGGCCTACGACGACGTGCTCGACCCGATCAACCGGGTCCTGCTGCCGCGGGCCGACATCGCCACCGACACCCTGGTGGCGGGCCTCACCGAGCTGGGCTGGGAGGTCGACGACGTCACCGCCTACCGGACCGTGCGGGCGGCGCCGCCGGCCGCCCCGGTGCGCGACGCCATCAAGAACGGCGCCTTCGACGCGGTCGTGTTCACCTCGTCCTCCACGGTGCGCAACCTCGTCGGCATCGCGGGCAAGCCCAACCCCAGCACCGTGGTGGCGTGCATCGGCCCGGCGACGGCCCAGACCGCGGTGGAGCACGGCCTGCGCGTCGACGTGCTGGCGCCCGAGCCCAGCGCGGCCTCGCTCGTGAGCGCGCTGGCCGACCACGGGAGCGGGCTCGCCGCGGCCGCGGCGCAGGCGGGCGAGCCGCTCCAGCGCCCCAGCGAGCGCCGCGTGCCGGCGCGCCGCCGGGCCCGCTGAGGCGCCCCCGCGAGACGACCAGCACGGCACCACCAGCACGGCACCGCCCGAACGGCACCGCCGGAACGGCGCCACCAGCACGGCACCACCAGCACGGCACCATCCGAACGGCGCCCGGCCCCTCACCGAGGGCCGGGCGCCGGCCTGCGAGAGGACCTGCCCCGTGCCCTTCCCGATCGAGCGCCCCCGCCGCCTGCGCGCCACCCCCGCTCTGCGCTCCCTCGTGCGCGAGCAGCGGCTGCACCCCTCCCAGCTCGTGCTGCCGATGTTCGTCAAGGAGGGCCTGGACTCCCCGCGCGAGGTCACGAGCCTGCCCGGCGTCGTCCAGCACTCGCGGGCCTCGCTCGTCGACGCCGCGCACGAGGCGGTCGAGGCGGGCGTCGGCGGCCTCATGCTCTTCGGCGTCCCCGCCGAGCGCGACGCCCGGGGCAGCGGCGCCGACGACCCCGAGGGGATCCTCAACCTCGGGCTGCGCGACCTCGCCGACGCCGTCGGGGACCGCACCGTCGTCATGGCGGACCTGTGCCTGGACGAGTTCACCGACCACGGCCACTGCGGCGTCCTGGTGCCCGACGGCCCCCGGGCCGGGACCGTCGACAACGACGCGACGCTCGCGCGCTACACCGCCATGGCGCTGGCGCAGGCCGAGGCCGGGGCCACCGTGCTCGGCCTCTCGGGGATGATGGACGGCCAGGTCGGCGTCGTGCGCGCCGCCCTCGACGAGGCGGGGCGCGACGACGTCGTGCTGCTCGCCTACGCGGCGAAGTACGCCTCCGCCTTCTTCGGCCCCTTCCGCGAGGCCGTGGAGTCGACCCTCGTCGGGGACCGCCGCGGCTACCAGCAGGACCCGGCGAACCGGCGCGAGGCGCTGCGTGAGGTGCGCCTGGACGTCGAGGAGGGCGCCGACGTCGTCATGGTCAAGCCGGCGCTGCCGTACCTGGACGTCCTCTCCGACGTGGCGCAGGCCGTCGACGTGCCGGTGTGGGCCTACCAGGTCTCCGGCGAGATGGCGATGGTCGAGGCCGCCGCCGCCAACGGCTGGCTCGACCGGGAGCGGACGATCCTCGAGACGCTGGCGTCGGTGCAGCGCGCCGGGGCGGACGCCGTCCTCACCTACTGGGCCGTGGAGGCCGCGCGCTGGCTGCGCCGGGGCTGACCGGCGGACGCCGCGGACGACGCGGCGGAGCCGGCCAGGTGCTCGGAGCACCCGTTCGGGGGTCTCGGCGGGGCCCGGCGGAGTAAGGTCACCCTCATGAGCACCGCGCCTGTCGACGTCGACGGGGCAGCGACTCCGGCCGCGGTCGGGGGGCTGTCCTGGCTGGACCCGCGGGAGCAGCGGGTCTGGCGCAGCTACCTCGAGGGCACCCAGCGCCTGTGGGAGCACCTGGGCACCGTGCTGGACGCCGACGGCGACGTCCCGCTCCAGGAGTACGAGGTGCTGGTGCGCCTGTCCGAGGCGCCGGGCGGCTCCCTGCGCATGTCCGAGCTGGCGCACGCCCTCGTGCACTCCCGCAGCCGGCTCACGCACACGGTCGGCCGGATGGAGGCCCGGGGCCTCGTCGAGCGGCGCGCCTGCCCCGACGACGGCCGCGGCGTCCTGTGCGTGGTCACCGAGGACGGGCGCGACGCGCTGGCCCGCCAGGCACCGGCGCACGTGGCCAGCGTCCGCGCCGCGCTGTTCGACCTCCTCGAGCCCGCGGAGGTCGACGCCCTCGGCAGCGCCCTGGAGAAGGTCGCGGCCAACCTCCGCGGCTGAGGGCCCGCGCCGCGCCGCGCCGCGCCGCGGCCGCGGCCCGTGGTCGCCGGGGCCCGGGCCGCCCGGGCCGTCGTCGGTCCCGGGCGGCAGGATGGCGGGCATGAGCACCTCCCCGTCCGACCCCTCCGCAGCAGCGGGCCCCGTCGCGCCGCCCTACCCCTTCGAGGCCCCCGCCTCCGAGGAGCTGTTCGCCCACGCCCGCGCCGTGACGCCGGGCGGGGTCAACTCCCCGGTCCGCGCCTTCGGCGCCGTCGGCGGCACGCCCCGCTTCATGACCTCGGCCCGGGGTCCCTACCTGCGCGACGCGGACGGCCGCGAGTACGTCGACCTGGTGTGCTCCTGGGGGCCGATGATCCTCGGGCACGCCCACCCGGAGGTCCTCGAGGCCGTGACGCGCGCCGCGTCGCTCGGCTTCTCCTTCGGCACGCCGACGCCGCGCGAGTACGAGCTGGCGCAGGAGATCATCGACCGGGTCGAGCCGGTCGAGCGGGTGCGCCTCGTCAGCTCGGGCACGGAGGCCGTCATGAGCGCCGTGCGCCTGGCGCGCGGCGCGACCGGCCGCTCCCTGGTCGTGAAGTTCTCGGGGCACTACCACGGCCACGTCGACGCCCTGCTGGCCTCGGCGGGCTCCGGACTGGCCACCTTCGCCCTGCCGGACACCCCGGGGGTCACGGGCGCGACCGCCGCGGACACGCTCGTCGTCCCCTACAACGACCCCGAGGCCCTCGAGGCCGTCTTCGCCGAGCACGGCGACCGGGTCGCGGCGCTGGTCACCGAGGCCGCGGCGGGCAACATGGGCGTCGTCGCCCCGCGGCCGGGCTTCACCGCGCTCATGCGCCGGCTGACGCGCGAGCACGGCGCGCTGCTCGTCAGCGACGAGGTGATGACGGGCTTCCGCGTCTCCGCCGCCGGCTGGTACGGCCTCGAGGGCCCCCAGGGCGCGGACGGCGACGACGACGTCCACGCGGGCGCGCCCGACCTCATGACGTTCGGCAAGGTGATGGGCGGCGGCTTCCCGGCCGCGGCCTTCGGCGGTCGCGCCGACGTCATGGCCCAGCTCGCCCCGGAGGGGCCCGTCTACCAGGCGGGCACGCTCTCGGGGAACCCCGTCGCCACGGCGGCCGGGCTGGCGACCCTGCAGCGCTGCACCCCCGAGGTGTACGCCCACCTGGACGCGACGGCCGCCCGCCTGTCGTCCGCGGCGTCGCAGGCGCTCACCGACGCGGGGGTGCCGCACACCGTCTCCAGCGCGGGGTCGATGTTCACCGTCTTCTTCGGGCCCGACCCGGTGCACGACTACGCCGGAGCCCGCAGCCAGGACCTGGGCGCGTACGCCGCCTTCTTCCAGTCGATGCTCTCCTCGGGCGTGCACCTGCCCCCGAGCGCCTTCGAGGCGTGGTTCGTCTCGGCGGCCCACGACGACGAGGCCGTCGGCCGGGTGCTCGAGGCGCTCCCGGCCGCCGCGGAGGCGGCGGCGCGCGCCCAGAGCAGCCTGTCCGGCCAGACCGGCACCTGACCGAGCGGGCGCGGGGACGGGTGGGGGAGCGGGTGCCGCGGCGCGAGGCGCCCCGCGGCGGGGCGGACGAGCGCCCCTCGCCGTGGGGCCTGCCCGTGCGCCGGGTCGAGGAGCACCCCGAGCACCCCGCCGACCGGGCCTCGTGGCCGGCGATCCTCGCGCCCGTCCGCCAGGTCCTCGACGAGGGGCTCGACCTCGGACCGGCCACCGTGCTGGTGGGGGAGAACGGCTCGGGGAAGTCGACGCTCGTCGAGGCGCTGGCCCGGGCCTTCGGCCTGCCGCCGGAGGGCGGCACCACGAACACCGCGCACTGGGCCGACGACGCGGCGCGGGACGCCTCGCCGCTGCACGGCTCGCTGCGGCTGGTGCGGGGCGCGGGCGCCTCGCGGTGGGGCTACTTCCTGCGCGCCGAGACGATGCACGCCACCTTCGGCGCGCTGCTCGAGCAGGTCCAGGGCAGCCCCGACCGGCTGACGGTGTCGCACGGGGAGTCCTACCTGTCCGTGCTCGAGGACCACTTCGACGACTCCGGCCTCTACCTGCTCGACGAGCCCGAGTCGGCGCTGTCCTTCACGAGCCAGCTCGCGCTCGTCGGCGTGCTCGCGGCGCAGGTGGCCACCGGCCGCGCCCAGGTCGTCGTCGCGACGCACTCGCCCCTGGTCGCCGCGCTGCCGGGCGCCCGGCTGCTCGAGGTCTCCGAGGACGGCCTCGTCGAGCGGGCGTGGGAGGACCTCGACGTCGTCGGGCACTGGCGCGCCTTCCTCGACGCCCCTGAGCGCTACCTGCGGCACGTCCGACCCTCCTAGCCGGGGCCGGCCCCCGCCGGCGCGGCTGCGCCCGGGGCCCGCGGCGGGCTCGGGCAGGATGGGCGCCATGGCGCAGCCCCCGTCCTCCTCCGACCGACCCAGCCGGCAGGAGCAGGAGCAGACCGGGCGCCCCGGCCCGGCACGGCTGCCCGACCCGTCGGTGCGCACGGTGGTGCACCTGCTGCGCCACGGCGAGGTGCACAACCCCGAGGGGCTGCTCTACGGGCGGCTGCCGGGCTACCACCTGTCCGAGCGCGGCCGGGCCATGGCCGACCGCGTCGCCGAGCACCTGCTGGACGTCGGGGCGGACATCGCGCTCGTCGTCGCCTCCCCGCTCGAGCGGGCGCAGGAGACGGCGAGGGCGTCCGCCGACGTCCTGGGCCTCGAGGTCGGCACGGACGAGCGGCTGATCGAGTCGGGCAACCAGTTCCAGGGCCTCACGGTCGGCGTGGGCGACGGCGCCCTCCGGCGTCCCGAGCACTGGTGGAAGATGCGCAACCCGTTCCGGCCCAGCTGGGGGGAGCCCTACGCCGAGCAGGCGGCGCGCATGCACGCCGCCGCCGACGAGGCGCGCGTGCGCGCCGAGGGGCGCGAGGCCCTGCTCGTCAGCCACCAGCTGCCGGTCTGGGTGGCGCGCCTGGCCGCGGAGGGCCGCCGCTACGTCCACGACCCGCGCCGGCGGCAGTGCTCGCTCGCGAGCCTCACCTCCCTGCACTACGTCGGCCACCGGCTCGAGGGCGTCACCTACCGCGAGCCCGCCGCCGACCTGCTGCCCGGCGCGAACCAGGTGTCCGGGGCCTGACACCCCGCCCGTCCGCCGGGAGCCGGGGGAGCGCGGGCGGCTCCCAGCGGCCTGCCAGGTTGCGTGTGGAACCCTGGAGGCTGTGGGAGACGGCAGCAGGACCAGCAGCCGGGTGCGCGCGGGACGCGCGGCCCGGGCCGCCCTCGCGACCGCCGCCCTCGTCGGCGCGGCCGCCCTGGCCGGGTGCTCCACCAGCGGCGCCCAGACCGAGGTGGTGGACTCCGGCTACGTGGCGGGGGACGGCAGCGTCGTCCAGCTGCCGCCGGACGAGCGCGGTGAGCCGGTCGAGCTCTCCGGCACCACGCTCGAGGGCGAGGAGGTCGACGTCACCGAGTGGCGCGGTGCCCCCGTCGTGCTGAACACCTGGTACGCCGCTTGCGGCCCGTGCCGGGTGGAGGCCCCCGACCTCGCGGAGATCTCCGCCGAGACCGCCGCCGACGGCGTGCGCTTCCTCGGCATCAACACGCGCGACGGCGCCGCGCAGGCCCTGGCCTTCGAGGAGGAGTTCGGCATCGACTACCCCTCGCTGCTGGACCGCGACGGCGAGGGCGTCCTGGCGCTGCGCGGCGACCTGCCGCCGTCGGCGACCCCCACGACGCTCGTCCTGGACGCGCAGGGGCGCGTGGCGGCGCGCTTCCTCGGCGCCGTCGAGCCGTCCACGCTGCGCACGGTCGTCGGCGACGCCGTCGCCGAGGGCGCATGACCACCCGCTCCCGAGGTCCCCGACCGTGACGACCGCCCCCGTCCTGCTGGCGGCGCCGGTGCCGGCCGCGACCGACGCGCTCGGCGCCGTGGCCTTCGCCGGCCCGGTGCTCCTGGCGCTGCCGGTGGCCGCCCTCGCGGGCCTGGTCTCCTTCGCCTCGCCGTGCGTGCTGCCGCTCGTGCCCGGCTACCTGGGGTACGTCACCGGCCTGACGGGCGTTGCCCTGGAGCGCCAGCGCCGCGGGCGCGTGCTGCTGGGGGCCGTGCTCTTCGTCCTCGGCTTCAGCGCCGTCTTCGTCGTCGTCGGCTTCACCGCGGGCGTGCTCGGCGGGCTGCTGCAGCAGTGGGGCGACGAGGTGGCGCGCGTGCTGGGCGTCGTCGTCGTCCTCCTGGGCCTGTCCTTCGCGGGCGTGCTGCCCGGGCTGCGCCGCGAGGTGGCGGTTCGCCGGCGCCCGCCCCCGGGGCTCGCGGGAGCGCCGCTGCTCGGGGTCGTCTTCGGACTGGGGTGGACCCCGTGCATGGGGCCCACGCTGGCGGCGATCTCCTCGCTGGCCCTCGTCTCGGGCTCGGGCCCGCGCAGCGTCGTGCTCGCGCTGGCCTACTGCCTGGGCCTGGGCGTGCCGTTCGTCCTCGTGGCGCTGGCCGCCAGCCGCGGAGCGCGCGGCCTCGACGTGCTGCGCCGCCACCGCACGGCCCTGGCCCGCGCCGGCGGGGGGATGCTCGTCGTCGTCGGCGTGCTGCTCGTGACGGGGGTCTGGACCCAGTGGACCAGCGCCGTCGGCGCCCGCTTCTCCGACTGGGCGCTGCTGTGAGCGCGCCGGCCCGGGCCCCGCAGGACCGCGCGCCCGTCCAGCCGCGCCTGGGCGCCGTGGGCACCGCGCGCTTCGTCTGGCGCCAGCTCACGAGCATGCGCACGGCGCTGCTGCTCCTGCTGCTGCTCGCCGTGGGGGCCGTGCCCGGGTCCGTCGTCCCCCAGGAGGACGTCGACCCCGCCGCGGTGGTGACCTTCCGCGAGGAGCACCCGGTGCTCGCGCCGTGGCTGGACCGGTTGAGCTTCTTCGACGTCTACGCCTCGCCGTGGTTCTCGGCGGTGTACCTCCTGCTCTTCGTCTCGCTCGTCGGCTGCGTGCTCCCGCGCAGCCGCCAGCAGTGGACGGCGTGGCGCTCGCGCCCGCCGCGCACGCCCTCGCGCCTGGAGCGCCTCCCCGAGCACCGCGTCGTCACCGCACCGACCGAGCCCTCGCCGCTGGTCGCGGCGGGAGGGGCGCTGCGCCGACGTCGCTACCGGGTGGACGTGCGCCCCGACGCGCCCGGTGCGGCCACCGGCTCGGTGGCCGCCGAGCGCGGGCACCTGCGCGAGACGGGCAACCTCGTCTTCCACCTCGCCCTCGTGGGCCTGCTCCTGGCGCTCGCCGCCTCGAGCCTCCTGAGCTACCGCGCGCAGGTCGTCGTCCCGGTCGGCCAGGGCTTCTCCAACACGGTCGCCCGCTACGACACCTTCGACCCGGGGGCGTGGGTGGCCCCCGACGACCTGCCCCCCTTCGCCGTCGGCCTCGACGGCCTCGACGTCGAGTTCGAGGAGGCCCCGGGCAGCCAGCTCGGCGCCCCGCGGGACTTCGAGGCGCAGGTGCAGGTCGTCTCGCCGGGGGAGGAGACGCGCGAGGACGTCATCCGCGTCAACGAGCCCCTGCACGCCGGCGGTGCGGAGGTCTACCTCGCCGGCAACGGGTACGCGCCCGTCATCACCGTCACCGACGCCCAGGGCCGGGTCGTCTACTCCGAGCCGACGCCGTTCCTCGCCCAGGACGCGGCCTACACCTCGACGGGGGTCGTCAAGGTGCTCGGGTCGCTGCCGGAGCAGCTGGGCTTCACCGGCGCGTTCCTGCCGACCGCCGTCATCGACGAGCGCGGCCCGCGCTCGATCTTCCCCGACGCCCGGGACCCGCTGCTGCTGCTCACCGGCTACCGCGGCGACCTCGGCGCCGTCAACGACGGGCTGCCGGTCAACGTCTACGAGCTCGACACGACGTCGATGGATCAGCTCACGACGGACGAGGGCGCGCCCTGGTCGGTGGCGCTGCGCCCGGGCGACGCCGTGGACCTGCCGGGCGGGCTCGGCGAGCTGCGCTTCGGGTACCCGCCCGGGGCGGCCGCCCCGGGCGGTGCCGCGACCGCGGCGGAGGGCGACCCGCTGCCCCGCTTCGCCGGGCTGACGGTGCGCCACGACCCGGGCCGCGTCCCCGCCCTCGTCTTCTCCGTGCTCGCCATGCTCGGCCTCGTCGCGTCGCTGTTCACGGCGCGGCGCCGGGTGTTCGTCCGCGTGGGCCCGGGCGAGGGCGGCGCCGCCCGCGTGGAGGTCGCCGGCCTCACCCGCGGGGAGGACGCCGGCCTGGCGGCGGAGGTCGACGCGCTCGCCCGTACCCTCGGGAGCAGCGCGCAGGACCAGGCCCGGCACCCCGCCGCGTCCGACCGCACGACGTCCCAGCCCGCGGTGCCCCAGCCCGCGGCACCCCAGCCCACGGCCTCCCAGCCCGCTGCGTCCGAGCCCGCGGCGGACGCGGCGCCCGACGCCGACGGGTCGCCGGCGGGGAGCCCGACCTCCACCAGCACCACGACCACCAGGAGCTGAAGCCATGGGCGAGTCGCTCGCCGCGACGAGCAACCTGCTCGTCTACTCCGCGATGACGGTGTACGCCGTCGCGCTCCTCGCCTTCGCGCTCGACCTCTCGGGCCGCGGCCGCACGGCCGCGGCGCCGGCGCGGCAGGAGGCCCTCGTCGGCGCCGGGGCCGGGCGCGGCAGCGCCCCGGTGCGGGACGACGCCGAGACGGGCGTGCGGCGTCGGGCCGCCGCGGTCGGCGTCTCCACGACGTGGCTCGCGCTGGCGCTGCACACCGCGGCGGTCGTCACGCGCGGGGTGTCCGCGGGGCGCGTGCCCTGGGGCAACATGTACGAGTTCACGCTGACGGGCGCCGCCGTGGTCACGGCCGTGTTCTGCGTCGTGCTCCTGCGCCGGGACCTGCGGTACCTGGGCGTCTTCGTCGTGGGCCCCGTGCTGCTGACGCTCGGCATCGCGCTGTCGGTCCTGTACACCGAGTCGGCCCAGCTGGTGCCCGCGCTCCAGAGCTACTGGCTCGTCATCCACGTCTCGGTGGCGACGGTCAGCTCGGCCCTGTTCGTCATCGCCTTCTCGCTCAACGTGCTCCAGCTCGTGCAGGACCGCCGCGAGCGCCTGGCCGCCGCCGGCCGCCCGCCCCGGCGCGGGCGCTTCATGGAGCGGCTGCCCGGCTCGGAGGAGCTCGAGCGGGCCGCCTACCGCCTCATCGCGGTGTCCTTCCCGCTGTGGTCCTTCACCCTGGTCGCGGGGGCCATCTGGGCCGAGCGCGCGTGGGGTCGCTACTGGGGCTGGGACCCCAAGGAGGTCTGGACCTTCGTCATCTGGGTCGTCTACGCGGCCTACCTGCACGCCCGCGCGACCCGCGGGTGGGACGGGCGCCGGTCGGCCTACGTGGCCATCGCCGGGTTCGCCTGCATCCTCGTCAACTGGGGCGTCGTCAACGTCTTCTTCCCCGGCAACCACTCCTACGCCGGCATCGGCTGACCGCCGCGCCGCGCCGAGCGCAGCGCAGAGGTCGACGCGACGAGGCCCCCACCCCCGCCGGGGGACGGGGGCCTCGTCGCGTCGGGCACGGGCCATCCCGTCAGGAGGACCGGTCCGGGACGTCGAGGGCGAAGCGCTCCTCCAGCCAGCTCGCGCAGAGCCCGAACCACGCCGCCGCGCGCGGCTCGAGGTCCGCGGGCGACCCGGCGCTGGCGCGGGTGGCGAGGGAGAGGCCGTGGGTCCCCTCCTCGAAGACGTGCAGCTCGAAGGGCACCCCCACCGCGGCCAGCCGGAGCGCGACCGCGAGGCTGTGACGGGGCGGGACGACCCGGTCGCCCGCGGTGGCCCAGACGAAGGCGGGCGGCGCGTCCGCGTCGAGGACCCGCGCGGGGCTGACCCGGACGAGCACCTCCTCGTCGACGTCGGTGCCGCCGAGGTGGGCGGTGACGAGGGCCGAGTGGTCGGTGCCCCCCGGCTCGGAGGAGTCGCGAAGGGACGCCACGACGTCCACGAGGTCCGTCACGGCGTAGCCGAGGACCATCGCCGCCGGACGGAGCTGCTCGGCGGGCACGCCGACGGCGTCGGTCACCAGCGGCTTGCTCCAGTACGCCCCGTACAGGGCGGCGACGTGGCCGCCGGCCGAGAAGCCGCACACGGCGATGCGGTCGACGTCGACGCGCCAGTCGCCGGCGCGCGCCCGGACCTCCCGCATCGCCAGGCCCACCTCGACGAGCGGCCCGGGGAACTGCGAGTGCTCCCGCGGCTCGACCGCGCCCGCGGTCGGGCTGCCGTGCACGGAGTACCGGAGCACGAAGGCGTGGTACCCGAGGGAGGCGAAGGCCATCGCCACCGGCTCGCCCTCGCGGTCGGAGACGAACCGGTAGCCCCCGCCGGGCAGGACGAGCACGGCCGGTCGCGGCCGCCGGTCGAGCATCACCGCCGAGTCGTCCAGGACGTAGGTCGTCAGGGTGACGTCGTCGCGCCCCTCGCGCAGGGGGATGGTCTCGACCCTCATGTCGTGCTCCTCGCCGTCGTGCTGGGCTCCGCGCGCAGAGGTCCGGCCCCCGGCGCAGGTGGGTCAGGCGGCGCGGTGGGTCAGGCGCGGGTGCCGTCGTCGCGCCGACCGCGGAGGTCGCGCAGGAAGCCCGGGTCGTCGTCGGGACCGAGGGGACCGGGCGGTCGCCCGCCGCCGCCGCCGCCACCGCCGGCGCGCTGGCGGCCGACGGTGATCCACAGGACGGGCCCGAGGACGGGCAGCACCACCGAGATCACCACCCAGGAGGTGCGGCCGAGCACGCTGATCTCCTCGTCCCGGCTGCGCAGGACGTCGAGGACGGCGTAGACGGCTAGTCCGACAGCCAGGAGGACGACGACGGCGCGCAGCATCTCCTGATGGTACGGACCTCGCGCCCGGGAGGCAGGGGCAGGCCTGCGGCGCCGGGCACGTGCCCGGCGGCCGAGGGGCGGGGCAGGGGGCGGGGCGGGGCCGGTCGCCGGCGCGTCGGGCGGTGGCGCGGGACGCCGGGGGCCCCGCCTACCCTGGAGGGGTGTCGGTCGTCCTGCGCTACAGCCTCCTGCGGCTCTCCCTGCTCGCCGCCGTCGGGCTCGTCCTGTACGCCGTGGGCCTCAGCGGCCTCTGGTGGCTGGTGCTCACGGCCGTCCTGTCGATCCTGCTCTCGCTCGTGCTCCTGCGCGGGCCGCGGGAGCAGATGACGCAGGCGATCATCGACCGGCAGCAGCAGCGCCAGCAGGGCGGTGCGCGGACCTCCGGGCGGCCGGCGCGGCGGGGGGTCGCCGACGAGGACGTCGAGGACGCCGCCGACGACGCGCGGCGCGAGGGGCGCTCGGGGCCCGGCCCCCAGGTCTGAGCCCCACAGCTCGGAGCCCCACAGGTCGGACCCCGCAGCTCTGAGCCCTCTGGTCTGAGCTGTCCGGCCCGAGCTCGCTCCGGTCCTGAGCCCTCCGGTGCAGGCGCGCCGGCGCGCGCGGGCAGCAGGCGCCGGGGACGCCGTCGCGGGTGCCGGCCGGCTCAGCGTCCGGCGAGGTGCCGGACGCGCTCGAGGAAGCCGGGGCGGTCGCGGTCGAGGTCGACGAGGGAGACCTCGTCGGGGACGTGCTGCCACGCGCGGTCGGAGGCGAGGAGGTCCGCAGCCGCGCGCGCGAGGAAGGGCCCGTCGACGGCCCGCAGGCCCATCCCCTCGAGCAGCTCCGCCGGGACGAGGAGGCGCAGCCTCCGGTCACCCGCGCCCGCCTCACCGGGCTCGGCGAGGGCGTCGGCGCCCTCCTGCGTCGTCACCGCGGCGAGGTACGCGCCGTCGCCGTCCGCCCGCACGTCCACGTCTGCCATGGGTCGATGGTCGCAGCCGCGACGGCCCGGGTCGTCGCGGGCGCGCCGGGCGAGACGGCCGCGGAGGAGCCGGGTGCGCCTACGCGGCGAGCGCCAGGCCGAGGGCCAGGAGGGCGGCGTGCACGAGCTCCAGGCGACCGGTGTCGCGCAGGACCGGCACGAGGGCCCGCCCCGCCGCGCCCCCGCCGACGACGCGCGCGGGCGGCACGGCCAGCGCCAGGGCCGCCAGCGCCAGCAGGGGCCACGCCGAGCCGACCAGCAGAGCCGTCAGCGCCGAGAGCAGCGGCGGTGCGAGCACCAGGACGGCGTACAGGCGCCGGGTGCGCGGAGCGCCGAGGCGCACGGCGAGCGTGCGCTTGCCCGCGACGGCGTCGGTGGGGACGTCGCGCAGGTTGTTCGCCACGAGGATCGCGCAGGCGTGCAGGCCCACCCCGACCGCGGCGAGCACGGCGACCAGGTCGACCCGCCCCGCCTGCACCAGCGTCGTGCCGAGCACGGCCACGAGGCCGAAGAAGACGAAGACGAAGACCTCGCCCAGGCCGAGGTAGCCGTAGGGGCGCCGGCCACCGGTGTAGGTCCAGGCCGCGACGACGCACGCGGCGCCCACGAGCAGCAGCCACCAGATCCCGGTCAGCGCGACGAGGAGCACGCCCGCGACGCCCGCGACCCCGAAGGCGACGAGGGCCGCGCGCTTCACCGCGCCGGGGCTCGCGGCGCCCGATCCCACCAGGCGCAGCGGGCCGACGCGGTCGGCGTCCGTGCCGCGCACGCCGTCGGAGTAGTCGTTCGCGTAGTTGACGGCCACCTGCAGCGCCAGCGCCACGACGAGCGCGAGCAGCGCCCGTCCGAGGTGCACCTGGCCCAGCGCAGCGGCGGCTCCCGTGCCCGCCAGCACCGGCGAGACCGCCGCCGGGAGCGTCCTGGGGCGCGCGCCCTCCACCCACTGAGCCCGCGTCGCCACGATCGTCGAACCTACCCGCCGGCCGGCGCGGGCCCGCCGCCCGCCTCCCTGCCGCCCGCCTCCCTGCCGCCCGCCTCCTCGCCGCTCGCGTCCTCGCCGCCCGCCTCCTCGGGCAGCGCTCCCGCGTCGCCCGATCCGGCGGGGGCGACCCCCGGGCTCTCGGGCGCCGACGGCGCACCCCGCTCGCGGCGGGCCAGGGCGGCGGCGGCGCGGCGGTCGGGCTTGCCGAGCGCCCGGCGGGGGAGGTCCTCGACGAGCACCAGCGCGCGCGGCGCGGCGGCGCGGCCCAGCGCCGCGGCCGCGGCCGCTCGCAGGTCCTCCAGCGCGGGAGGAGCGGAGGGCGACGCCCGCACCACCGCGACGACGGCGGCGCCCCACCGCTCGTCGGGCACGCCGACGACGAGGACCTCGGCGACCCCGACGACGTCGGCGAGCACCGCCTCGACGGCCGCCGGGGCGACCTTCTCCCCGCCCGTCACGACGACGTCGTCGAGGCGCCCGAGCACGCGCAGGCGACGCCCGCCCGGGGCCGCCGGGTCGTCCTCGAGGACCCCGGCGTCCGCGGTCTCGACCCAGCGCACCCCGACCGCGTCAGGGGCGAAGGGGGCGGATCCGACGTACCCGCGGGCCAGGACGTCCCCGCCCAGCACCACGCGGTCGCCGGACAGCCGCACCCGCGCACCCGGCAGCGGGACGCCGTCGTAGACGCACCCCCCGCACGTCTCCGTGGCGCCGTAGGTGGTGACCACGCGCACCCCCGCCGCGGCCGCGCGGGCCAGCAGGGCCGGCGCCGCCGCGGCGCCGCCGAGCAGGACGGCGTCGAGGTCGGCCAGCGCCGTCGTGGCGTCCTGGTCCTCCAGCAGCCGCACGAGCTGGGTCGGCACGAGGGCCGTGCGCGCCGCTCCGGCGCCAGCCCGCCGCCGCACCCGCCGGGCGGCCGCCGTGAACGCCGCCGCGGTGAAGGGCCGCCCGGGCGGCAGGGCCGTCGGGGCCGTGCCGGCCACCGCGCCGCGGGCCAGGACGTTCCACCCGGCCACGTGGGCCAGCGGCAGGGCCAGGAGCCAGTGCGCCGGTCCGCCGAGGAGGGTCTCGCCGCCCCGGGCGCTCGCGGCGACGGCGCCCGCGCCCAGGGCGACCAGCCGAGGGGCGCCGGTGCTGCCCGAGGTGGGCACGAGCAGGGCCGCCGCGGCCAGGGCGTCGTCGTCCCCCGGGACGGGGGCGACCTGGTCCCGCAGGGCGTCGTCACCCGGCCCGCCCGGCAGGGGCAGGAGGGCCGGGGGCAGGAGGGGCGGGGGCAGGAGGGACGGCGGCGTCCCCGCCCCGGCGGGGCGTCCGACGGCCAGCCGCTCGGCCAGCAGCTCCTGGAGCCCTGCGGCCCAGCGGTCGGGGTCCGCGGCGGCCCCGGGCGGCGCCGCCGCGTCCACGGGCACCTCGAGGGGCGCGGGAGACGCCCCCGACCCCTCCGGGAGGGGCTGCTCCGGGGTCGGGGACGACCCGCCGTGCGCGCTCCAGCTGGACACCGGGTGAACGCTACGCAGCGGCCGGTCGCGGTGCGGCGCCACGGCCGGCGCCGGGCTACCGTGGAGGAGACGGGTCCGGGCACCGGGCTCCAGGGAACCGGCGACGCCTGTGGTGGGGAGGCTCGCGAGCACTGGAGCGCGCCCTGATGAGCACCCGGCCCACGACGCGGCCCTCGTCCCGGCCGGCGGAGCCCGTCCCGCCCGGCACCGCCTCGACCCCCGGCGCGGTGGTCCGCGGACGCTGGCGGACCTTCACGTCCTCCTTCGCCCAGTACCGCGACCTGCCGCAGGTCGCCGGGCGCACCTACCTGCCGATCACCTTCCTCGCCCGGCTGCCGATCACGATGGTGCCGATCGCGGTGCTGACGCTCGGCGAGGTCGCCACCGGGTCGACCGCCGTGGCAGGGGTGGCGGCGGCGTCGGCGGCCCTCGGCGAGGCCGTGGGGGCGCCCGTCAGCGGGGCGCTGGCCGACCGCCGGGGCCAGCGGCCGGTGCTGCTGTCGGTCGCGGGGCTGCACGTCGTCGCCCTCGTCGCGCTGCTGCTCGCGGCGGCCTCCGCCGACCCCGTCGCGCTCGTGGCGGCCGCGGCGGGCGTGGGCCTGACCGTCCCGCAGATCGGCCCGATGTCGCGCGTGCGGTGGATGGCGATGTCGCCGCGCCACGTGCGCACCGCCTTCGCCTTCGAGGGGACGGCGGACGAGGTCGGCTTCGCGCTCGGCCCCGCGGTCGTCGGCATCACCGCGACCCTGGTGGGCGGCTCGGCGCCCGTCGTCGTCGCGGCCGCCCTGGTCGCGGTGCTGGTGACGGCCTTCGCGCTGCACCCCTCGGTGCGCTCCGTCCCGTCCCGGTCGGCCGAGGACCGCGCGCGGGAGCGCGACGCGCGCCGGGCCGCCACGGCCGCCGGCCGTCGCCGGGAGCCCCTGGTGCTCGTCCCGCTCGTCGGCATGCTCGCGATCGGCACCTTCTTCGGCGGCAGCAACACCGCGCTGACGGCGTCGGCCGCCGACGCCGGCGTCCCGACGGCGGGCGGCCTGCTGGCCGCGGCCATGGCCGTCGGGTCGGCCATCACCGCGCTCGCCGTCGTCGCCCTGCCCGCCTCGCTCGGGCCGTGGCGCCGCTGGGCCGGCGCGGCCGTCCTGCTCGTCGTCGGGTCCTCGCTGATGCTCTGGGCCGCCCCGGGCATCCCGCTGCTGGTGGCCACGACCGTCCTGGCCGGCTTCGCCGTCGGGCCGCTGCTCGTGACCATCACCGACGTCGCCGGCCGCCTGGCCCCGGAGGGCGGCGCCGGGCTGGCCCTGACGCTCCTGACCAGCGGCATCGTGCTGGGCGTGGCGCTCGGGTCGGCGCTCGCGGGGCTCCTCGCCGAGAGCGTGAGCACGTCGGCCGGCTTCGGCGTCGGCGTGGTCGCGGCGGTCGTCCTGCTGGTGCTCGTCCTGGTCGCGGCGGCCACCCGCCGACCGCTCCCCGCGCCCGCGGGCGACTAGCGCCTCGCTGGCGGCCCCCCAGCGGGCGAACAGCCCACGACCCGCCCTCCGGGGGCCTCGTCCGGGGGCGAGCAGGCGACGACTCGCCCCGGTGGGGCGGGCGGGCGGTCAGTAGTACCAGGGGTAGGGCGACCAGTCGGGGGAGCGCTTCTCCAGGAAGGCGTCGCGACCTTCGACGGCCTCGTCGGTCATGTACGCCAGCCGCGTGGCCTCCCCGGCGAACAGCTGCTGGCCGACGAGCCCGTCGTCGGGCAGGTTCATGGCGAACTTCAGCATCCGCTGCGCCGTCGGCGACTTGGAGTTGACCTCCGCGGCGACGACGAGCGCCTCCTCCTCCAGGTGGGCGTGGTCGACGACGAGGTTCACCGCGCCCATGCGCTGCATGGTCTCGGCGTCGTAGGTGCGCCCCAGGAAGAAGATCTCGCGGGCGTTCTTCTGCCCGACCATCCGCGCGAGGTAGGCGGAGCCGTAGCCGGCGTCGAAGCTGCCGACGTCGGCGTCGGTCTGCTTGAAGCGGGCGTGCTCGCGGCTGGCGACCGTGAGGTCGCACACGACGTGGAGGCTGTGCCCCCCGCCGGCGGCCCAGCCGGGCACGACGGCGACGACGACCTTCGGCATCGTCCGGATCATCCGCTGCACCTCCAAGATGTGCAGCCGCCCGCCCTCGGCGCGGGTGCGCACCGCGTCGACGGTGTCCGCGGTGTCGCCCTCGGCGTACTGGTAGCCCGAGCGGCCGCGGATGCGCTGGTCGCCCCCGGAGCAGAAGGCCCAGCCGCCGTCGCGCGGGCTCGGGCCGTTGCCGGTGAGCAGCACGCAGCCCACGTCGGAGGTGCGCCGCGCGTGGTCCAGGACGGCGAGCAGCTCGTCCACCGTCCCGGGGCGGAAGGCGTTGCGGACCTCGGGGCGGTCCAGGGCCACCCGGACGGTGCCGCTCTCGGGGCCGGGCCGCACGCACCGGTGGTAGGTGACGTCGACGAGGTCCTCGAAGCCCGGCACGGGAGCCCAGGAGTCGTCGTCGAAGAGGTCGGAGACGCGGCGCTGGCCGGCCTCGGGGCGGTCGTCGGCGTCCACCCGCGGAGGATCGCACGCGCGGGCGCGCGACGGCCCCGCCCCGGCGGGTGCTGCGCGCGAGCGCGGGCGCGGCGCAGCACCGGCGAGGATGTCCCCATGTCACTGGGCTGGGAGATCGTCCTCGTCGTCGCCTTCGTGCTCGTGGGCGGCGTCTTCGCGATGTCCGAGCTCGCGCTGGTGTCGCTGCGCGACGGCCAGGTGCGGGCGATGGTGGGGGACAGGCTGCGCGGTGCCGCGGCCGTCGAGCGCCTGCGGGCCTCCACGAACCGCTTCCTGTCGGCCGTCCAGATCGGCGTCACGGCCGCCGGCTTCTTCGCCTCGGCCTACGGCGGCGCGACCATCGCCGCGCGGCTGACACCCGTCCTCGTGGAGCGGGGCGTGCCGCAGGGGCTGGCCACGACGATCTCGCTCGTCGTCATCACGGCGCTGGTCTCCTACGTCTCCCTCGTCCTCGGCGAGCTGGTGCCCAAGCGCATCGCGCTGCAGAAGCCCGAGGCCGTCTCCCGCCTCGTGGCGCCGATGCTTGAGTGGGTCGCCAAGCTGGCCACGCCCGTCATCTGGCTGCTCGGCAAGTCGACCGACCTCGTCGTCCGCCTGCTGGGGATGGACCCGGACGAGGAGCGCGACGAGGTCAGCGAGGAGGAGCTGCGCGAGATGGTCTCGACGCACGAGGACCTCGACGACGACGAGCGCCGCCTCATCGACGACGTCTTCGCGGCGGCCGACCGCCGCGTGGCCGAGGTGATGATCCCGCGCACGGAGGTGGAGTTCCTCGACAGCGGGCTCACCCTCGAGGAGGCCGCGGGGCAGATCGAGCACCACGCGCACTCGCGGTACCCCGTCACGGGGGAGGGCGTCGACGACATCATCGGCTTCGTCCACGTCCGCGACGTCCTCACCGCCCTGCGGCACGAGGATCCCGGCGCGCTGCTGACGACCGTCATGCGGCCCGTGACCCTGGTGACGGGCACGCAGTCGGTCCTGCCGGCCCTGTCCGAGATGCGGCGGGCGCGCCGGCACATCGCCGTCGTCGTCGACGAGTACGGCGGCACGGACGGGATCGTCACGCTCGAGGACCTCGTCGAGGAGCTCGTGGGCGACATCCAGGACGAGCACGACCGGGCGGAGGCGGGTGCCGGGGACGCCGACCGCGGCCAGGTCGAGCTCTCCGGTCTGCTGCACCGCGACGAGGTCGTCGACGAGACCGGCGTCCAGCTGCCCGAGGGCAGCTTCGAGACCCTCGGCGGCTACGTCATGGCCGAGCTGGGGCGCGTGCCCGCCGAGGGCGACGCCGTCGAGGCGCTGGGGCACCGCTTCACCGTGCTGCGCCTGGACGGGCGCCGCGCCGACCGGATCTGCGTCGAGCGGCTCCAGGACGAGGACGGCGGGTCGGAGGAGGGCGACGACGGCCGGGTGCCGGTCGGCCGCTCGGGCAGCGGCGACGTCGCCACCGGGGCCACGGCCGGCCCGGCCCGCGAGGACGGGGACCACCCCCGGTGAGCCGCTGGACGGGGGGCACGCGCGCGGCGGCGGCGTGGCCGCCGCCGGGCGTCGAGCACCCGCCACCGCTGCCGTCGGCCGCGGAGCTCCTCGACGGGGCGCTCGCCGTCGTGCTGCCGCTGCGCACCCGCTTCCGCGGCCTGGTCGAGCGCGAGGCGCTGCTGCTGCGCGGCCCGGCCGGGTGGGCCGAGCTCGCGCCCTTCGTCGAGTACGACGACGACGAGGCCGCCTGGTGGCTCGCCGCGGCGCTCGAGGCGGCGTGGGTCGGGCTGCCCGCGCCGGTGCGCGAGGTCGTGCCCGTCAACGCCACCGTCCCCGCGGTGCGCGCCGACGAGGTCGCGGGCGTGCTCGCCCGCACGCCCGGTGCCCGCACGGCCAAGGTGAAGGTCGCCGAGCCCGGTCTGCCCCCGCAGGAGTCGCTGGCCCGCGACCTCGACCGGCTGGCGGCCGTCCGGGCCGAGCTCGGCCCCGCCGGTCTCGTGCGCGTGGACGCCAACGGCGCCTGGAGCGCGGAGGAGGCGCAGCGCGCCCTGACGGCGATGCGCGCCCAGGGGCCCCTGGAGTACGCCGAGCAGCCCTGCGCCGACGTCGCCGGGCTGGTGGACCTGCGCGCGCGGCTGGCCGCGGCCGGCGTCGACGTGCCGGTGGCCGCCGACGAGAGCGTCCGGCGCGCCGAGGACCCCCTCGCCGTCGTGCGCGCCGGCGCGGCCGACGTCGCCGTCCTCAAGGTGCCGCCGCTCGGGGGCGCGCGCGCCGTCGTGGCCCTGGCGCAGCGGCTGGAGCGCGAGCACGGCGTCCCCGTCGTCGTCTCCAGCGCCCTGGACACCGGCGTCGGCCTGGCCGCGGGCGTGCGGGCGGCCGCCGCCGTGCCCGGGCTCCGGCACGCCTGCGGGCTGGCCACCGGGTCGCTGCTGGCGCGCGACGTCACGACGACCATGCCGGTCCGCGACGGGGCGGTCGCCGTCGCGGACGCCGACCGGGCCCTCGCCGCGGTGAGCCCCGAGCGCCTGGCCGCGGTGGCCGCCCCGCCGGAGCGGCAGCGCTGGTGGCGCGAGCGGTGCGCCCGCGCGCTCAGCCGCCTCGCCGCCGTGCCAGGGCGGCCAGGCCCCGGCTGAGCGCGGGCGCCGCGAGGAGCATGACGAGCAGGCGCAGGACCTGGACGGCGAGCACGAAGGTGACGTCGGAGCCGGTCGACAGGGAGGCGGCGAGGACGGCGTAGATGCCGCCGGGCGTCGTCGCGAGGTACCCGTCGAGCGCGCTCGCGCCCGTCAGCGCCGACAGCAGCACCCCCAGGCCGGCGCACGCGACGATCACGCCGACGATGAGCAGGAGCGCCACGGGGAGCACCCGCCGGAGCACGGACACCGTCTCCCGCGTGAAGGACACCCCGGCCTGCAGCCCGATGACGCCGTAGGAGACGTGCACCAGGGCGGCGGGCACCTGCGCCCCGGCGGACAGCCCGAGGGCCCCGACGACGGCCGCCAGCACGAGCGGGCCCAGCAGCGAGCCGGCCGGCACGCGCGAGAGGCGGCCCAGGACCGTGCCGAGCGGCCCGACGACGGCGACGAGGACCAGGCCCGTCCACCACGGGGCCCCACCACCGGACGGTCCCCCCGCCCCGGTGCCGGAGCCGCCCGTGTCGACCCCGGTGGCCAGCAGGACGAGCGGCAGCGTCGCGGTGATCACCAGGACGCGCAGGTACTGCACGACGGCGACCAGGCGCTGGTCGGCGTGCAGCTCGGCCGCGATGGCGACGAGCCCGGAGGCGCCCCCGGCGGTCAGCGCGAAGCACCCGGTGAGCAGGTCGACGTCGCGGTGGCGCCCCAGCAGCAGCCCGGCGCCGACGCTGACGGCCAGCGTGAGCACCGTGATGACGAGCACGGGCAGCCAGTCGGCGGCCAGGCCCGCCAGCGTCGACGGCTGCACGAGCGTCCCGATGAGCACCCCGAGCACGGCCTGGGCCGCCAGCGCCGCCGGCCGCGGGACGGCGCCGGGCCCGCGCGGGGAGGTGCCCACCAGCCCCGTCAGGGCCGCGGCGACGCCGACCACGAGCCCGGCGAACAGGACGCCGGAGGGCACGCCGACCAGCTCGAGCGCGGCGCCCAGCGCGGCGGTCAGCGCGACGACGGCGGCCCACCGCCACCAGGGGACCGACGCGAGGACCCGCAGCACCCGCCGCGGACGGCCGGGGCGGCGCTCGTCGCCCGGACCCGGCTCTCGCACGCCGGGGATGCTGCCACCCCGCCGGAGCCCGCTCGCTGCGCGGTGACCGGCCCGACCCGCCACGATGAGCGGGTGCCCCACCCCGCCCAGACCTGCGCCGCCGCCGTGGTGGCCGCGCTCGTCGCCCGCGGCGTCCGGCACGTCGTGCTCTGCCCGGGCTCGCGCTCGGCGCCCCTGGCCTACGCGCTCGCCGACGCCGAGCGCGCCGGGGACCTCGTCGTCCACGTGCGCACCGACGAGCGCGCCGCGGGCTTCACCGCGCTCGGGGCGGGCCGCGCCACGGGCGTCCCGGCGGCCGTGGTGACGACGTCGGGCACGGCCGTGGCCAACCTGCACCCCGCCGTCCTCGAGGCCCACCACGGCGGCGTGCCGCTGCTCGTGCTGACGGCCGACCGACCGCACGCGCTGCGCGGCACGTGGGCCAACCAGACCAGCGAGCTGCAGGCCGGCCTCTTCGGCGCCGCCGTGCGCCTCGCGCTGGACCTGCGCGCGCCCGAGGGCGAGGACGCCGCGGCGCTGGAGGAGACCGCCCGCTCCTGGGCCGGGGCCGTGGCCGACGCGGCGGACGCCGCCCGCGGGCTGGCGCCGCGGGGGACCGGCGCGCAGGAGCCGGGCCCGGCGGGGCGGCCCGGACCGGCGCACGTCGACCTGGCCTTCGCCGACCCGCTCGTCCCGACGCCGGACGCCGCGCCGCGCCCCCCGGTGCTCCCGCGCCGGCTGGCCCCGCCCGCGCGCGGCGAGGAGGTGCTGGAGCTTCCCCTCGGCCCGCGCACCGTCGTCGTCGCGGGCGACGCCCCGGCGCGCACCGGGTGGACGGCGCGCTGGCTCGCCGAGGCGGGCGGCTGGCCGCTGCTCGCCGAGCCCAGCTCGGGCGCCCGCTCGGGACCGTGCGCCATCGGCCCCTACCGGCTGCTCCTCGGGCGCCCCGAGCTCGGCGGGCGGGTCGAGCGGGCCGTCGTCGTCGGGCGCCCGACGCTCTCGCGCCCCGTGACCGCGCTGCTCGCCGACCCCGCGGTCGAGGTGGTCCAGCTCGTCGAGCACGCGGGCGACCCGGGCCCCGCGGCGCGCCCGGGGCTGCGCCGCGTCGTCGGCGCCGCGGTGCCGGCCGACCTCACGGGCGCGCCCCGCGGGTGGCACGCCCGGCGGGCGCTGGCCCCCGACGCGTGGCTCGCCGCGTGGCAGCGCGCCGGGGCGCTCGCGGCGCAGGCGCTCGACGGCGTGCTCGACGCGGGCCCCGAGACGGACGACGCGGGGGGCGGTGCGGGGGATGGCGCCGTGCTGAGCGGGCCCCTGCTGGCCCGCGAGGTGGTCGCGGCCACGCGACCGGAGGACCTCCTCGTCCTCGCGGCGTCCAACGCCGTGCGGGACGCCGACCTGGCCGGCGCCCCGGTGGCCGAGCCCGCGCTGGACGCCCAGCGGGCGACGTCCCCACCGCCCCTGCGCGTCCCCGAGGACGTGCGCCTGGTCCTCGCCGGGCGCGGCCTCGCCGGCATCGACGGCACCCTCTCCGGGGCGGTCGGCGCCGCGCTCGCCACCGGGCGCCGCGCCCGGGCGCTCGTCGGGGACCTGGCGGCCCTGCACGACCTCGCCGGTCTCGTGGTGCCCGCCGACGAGCGGGCGCGGCGGACCCCCTGGTCGTCCCCGCTGCAGCTGCAGGTCGTCGTCCTCGACGACGGCGGCGGCGGGATCTTCGGCCTGCTCGAGCACGGCGGCCTCGCGGGCAGCTCGCCCGGGCGCGCCGCCGACGTCGAGCGGCTGTTCGGGACGCCGACCGGCGCCGACCTCGTCGCGCTGGCGCGGGGCCTCGGGGTGCCGGCCCGCCGGGTCACCGGCGTCGGCGACCTGCGCGCGGCCCTGCGCGCCCCGGAGCCCGGCCTCTCGGTGCTCGTCGTGCCCGCCGACCGCGCCGCCCTGCGCGCCCTGCACGCCCGGGTCCGCGGGGCCGTCGACGAGGCCCTCGACGGCCTCGCCTGACGGCGCGCCGCGCAGACCAGCACCGCAGCCCGACCCCGCCGGACCGCCGCTGCAGCCCGACCCGCCCGACCAGCACCGCAGACCGACCCGAGCGCCCGGCGTCCGCCGAGCCTCGTCCGCACCCCGAGGAGGACGGCCGTGACCGCACGCACGCACGAGAGCCAGGGCACGGGCGCGTCCGACCCCGGGAGCGACACCGACCCCTCGGCCCGCGCGGAGCTCGGCGAGGGCGACTCGCCGCTGGAGGACGAGCTCGACGAGGAGGTGGACGAGCTCGTCAGCGAGGGGGCGCAGCGGCTGCACCGCACCTGGGTGGAGCTGCTGGTCACGGGCTTCTTCGGCGGCCTCGAGGTGGGGCTCGGCGTGCTCGCGCTGCTGGCCGTCTACGAGGCGACCGGCAGCCACCTGCTGGCGGGGATCGCCTTCGGCATCGGCTTCCTGGCGCTGATGCTCGCGCACTCGGAGCTGTTCACCGAGGGCTTCCTCGTCCCCGTCACCGCGGTGGCGGCCAAGCGCGCCTCCGGGCGCCAGCTGCTGCGCTTCTGGGGCGGCACCCTCGTCACCAACCTCCTGGGCGGGGCGCTGTTCATGGCGCTCGCGATGACGGCCTTCCCGGCGCTGCGCTCGACGGCCGTCGAGTCCGGCGCCCACTTCGTGAACTCCTCCTGGTCGGCCGAGACCGTCGTCCTCGCGGTGCTCGCGGGCAGCACCATCACGCTGATGACGCGCATGCAGCACGGCGCGACCTCGGAGGTGGGCAAGGTCGCCGCCGCCTTCGCCGGCGCCTTCCTGCTCGCCGGGCTCCAGATGTGGCACTCGGTCCTGGACTCCCTGCTCGCCTTCGGGGCCCTCTTCGCGGGCGCGCCCTTCGGCTGGGTGGACTGGCTCCTGTGGTTCGTCCCGACGGCGCTGCTCAACGTGGCGGGCGGGCTCCTGCTGGTCACCGCCCTGCGGCTGCTGCGCACCAAGGTGGCCCTCGACGAGGAGCGCGAGGAGGTCGAGCGGGAGCAGGCGGCGTGAGCCGCAGCCGGCGCGGCGAGCCCGCCGCGCCGGCGTGCTGGCAGACTCCCCGACCGTGACGCGCGCCGACCTCGACAAGCTCCCCTCCGAGGTGGCGGCCATGTTCGACGCCGTGGCGCTGCGCTACGACCTCACGAACGACGTGCTGTCCCTCGGCCAGGACCGCCGCTGGCGCCGGGCCGTGGTGCGCGCCCTCGACGTGCGACCGGGGGAGCGGGTCCTCGACCTCGCGGCCGGCACCGGCACGAGCAGCGAGCCGCTGGCCGCGCTGGGGGCGCACGTCGTGGCCTGCGACTTCTCCCTCGGGATGCTGCGCGCGGGCGCCGCCCGGCGGACCCTGCCCTTCGCCGCGGGGGACGCGACCCGGCTGCCCTTCGCCGACGGCGCCTTCGACGCCGCGACGATCTCCTTCGGCCTGCGCAACGTGAGCGATCCGGACGCCGGGCTGGCGGAGATGCTGCGGGTCGTGCGCCCCGGCGGGCGGCTGGTGGTCTGCGAGTTCTCCGCGCCGACCTGGCGCCTCTTCCGGACCCTCTACACCGAGTACCTCATGCGCGCGCTGCCGGCGGTCGCCCGGCGCACCAGCTCCAACCCCGAGGCGTACGTCTACCTCGCCGAGTCGATCCGGGCCTGGCCCGACCAGCGCGCGCTCGCGGGGCGCCTCGAGGCGGCCGGCTGGTCGCAGGTGGTCTGGCGCGACCTCACCGGCGGCGTCGTGGCGCTGCACCGGGCGGTCCGCCCGCAGGACTGAGGTGCCGCCGGTCCCTCGTCCGCCCATGGGCCCCCCGTGGCCGAGGAGACCCGGCCCGCTCGTAGGATCGACCCCTGGGGCACCGCTTCCCGGTGGCCCCCCACCCGACCTGCGAGGCGACGTGCCGACACCTGCCGACCGCTCCGCCGACGTCCTCGTCGTGGGAGCCGGTCCCGCCGGCGCCACGGCCGCGCGGCACCTGGCCGCCGCCGGCGTCGACGTGCTCGTCCTGGAGAAGACGTCCTTCCCCCGCGAGAAGGTCTGCGGCGACGGCCTGACGCCGCGCGCGGTGCGCGAGCTGCTGGCGCTGGGCCTGGACCTGTCCGCCGACGCGGGCTGGGTGCGCAACAAGGGCCTGCGGATCATCGGCGGCGGCATGCGCGTCGAGCTGCCGTGGCCGGAGCTGGCGTCCTTCCCCTCCTACGGCCTGGTGCGGCCGCGGCTCGACATGGACCAGGTCCTCGTCGAGCACGCCCGCGCCGCCGGCGCCCGCGTGCAGGAGCGCACCGCCGTCGTCGGCGCCGTGGTGGACGAGGCCAGCGGCCGCGTGGTCGGCGTGCGCGCGCACCCGGTCGACGAGCGCGGGCGGCGCAGCGGCGAGGACGTCGAGCACCGCGCGCGCGTCGTGCTCGCCGCGGACGGCGTCTCCGCCCGCCTGGCGCTCTCGGTCGGCCTCGCCCGCCGCGAGGAGCGCCCCATGGGCGTCGCGGTGCGCACGTACTACCGCTCGCCGCGGCACGACGACGACTGGATGGAGAGCTGGCTGGAGCTCTGGGACGGCGAGCCCGGGCGCTCGCGCCTGCTCCCGGGCTACGGCTGGGTCTTCGGCGTCGGGGACGGCACGAGCAACGTCGGCCTCGGCGTCCTGAACTCCTCCACCGCCTACGGCAAGGTCGACTACCGCGACCTGCTGCGCCGCTGGACGGCCACGATGCCGGGCGAGTGGCAGTTCGACGAGGAGCACCGCGAGGGGCCCGTGCGCAGCGCGGCGCTGCCCATGGGCTTCAACCGCACGCCCCACCACCACGCCGGGATGCTGCTGCTCGGCGACTCCGGCGGCATGGTCAACCCCTTCAACGGCGAGGGCATCGCCTACGCCATGGAGTCCGCGCGCATCGCCTCCGACGTCGTCGTCCAGGCGCTCGGACGCCCGGACGCCGCGTCGCGGCTGCGGGCCCTGGACGCCTACCCGGAGGCGCTGCGGTCGGCGTGGGGCGGCTACTTCACCCTCGGCGCCGTCTTCGTGAAGATGATCGGCCACCCCGCCGTGATGGAGATGGCCACCCGCCACGGGCTGCCGCGGCCGCTGGTCATGCGCCTGGTCGTCAAGCTGCTGGCCAACCTCACCGACCCCCGCGGCGGGGACGCGCTGGACCGGGTCGTCAACGGCCTGCAGCGCCTGGCCCCGGCGGCCTGAGGTGCCCGTGCACCAGGCGCCGGCGGCGTCCGCGACACTGGGGGGCGTGAGCCCGCGCAGACCCCTCCAGAGCACGCCCTCGGCCGGGGCGGGCGCGGGGTGGGGCGTCCCGGGTCCCTCCGGGGCCCTGGCCGAGCGCGTCGGCGCCCGGATGGAGCGCGTCGAGGCGCTGCTGCGCACCGCCGTCGCGCACTCCGACCGGCTGGCCGACAGCACCTCCCGCCACCTCGTCGAGGCCGGGGGCAAGCGGGTGCGCCCGCTGCTCGTGCTGCTGGCGGGGGAGCTGGGGGACGGCGCGGCGCCCGAGGTGGTGGAGGCGGCCGTCGTCGTCGAGCTGACGCACCTCGCCACGCTCTACCACGACGACGTCATGGACTCGGCCCCGCTGCGCCGAGGAGCGCCTGCGGCGCAGCAGGTCTGGGGCAACAACGTCGCGATCCTCACGGGCGACCTCCTCTTCGCGCGCGCCTCGCGGCTCGTGGCGGCCCTCGGGCCCGAGGCCGTGGAGATCCAGGCGGCGACCTTCGAGCGCCTGTGCCTGGGCCAGCTGCACGAGACCGTCGGGCCCGAGGACGACGAGGACCCGGTCGCCCACTACCTGCAGGTCCTCTCGGACAAGACCGGCTCGCTCATCGCCACCTCGGCGCTCTTCGGCGCCATGTTCGGCGGCTGCGACCAGCAGGTCCGGGACGTGGTCGTCGCCTACGGCGAGCGCGTCGGCGTCGCCTTCCAGCTGGCCGACGACGTGCTAGACCTCCTGGGCGACGACAGCGGCAAGCGCGCCGGCACCGACCTGCGCGAGCGCGTGCCCACGCTGCCCGTGCTGCTGGCGCGCGACGCCGCCGCGTCGGGCGACGAGCGCGCCGCGGCCGCCGTCGCGCTGCTGGACGGGCCCCTGGACGCCGACGAGGAGCTCGCCCGCGCGGTCGACGCGCTGCGCACCCTGCCGTCGACCGACGTCGCCCGCGCCCGCGCCCAGCACTGCGCCCAGGAGGCGGTCGACGCCCTGGCGCCGCTGCCCGACGGCGAGGCGAAGCAGGCGCTGGCGGCCTTCGCCGGGGCGATCGCCGACCGCACGCGCTGAGCAGCTCCGGCGCGAGGAGGGGGACCCCCGGGTCTCCTCCGGGGCCGGCGTCCTCACCGCAGCGCGACCACCTGCGGTCGACCCGCTGCGAGGACGGCGAGGGCGTCTCGGCCCTGGCCGTGCCAGTCCCCGGCGGCGACGCGCGCGCCGGCGGGCACGGTCGCCCGCCGGGCGCCGGTCGCCGGCGAGGGGGACCCGACCGGGCTGTCGGTGACGACGACGCGGCCGTCCGGGGCCACGACGCCGAGCGTGTCGCGCCCGTCGCCGTCCCAGTCGCCGGCGAGCACCTGGTCACGGCTGCCGCCGAGGTCCTGCACCCACGAGGAGGTGCCGGTCCGCAGCTCCCGGGCGAGGAAGGTCCGCGTCCCGCGCCGCAGCCCGGGGGTGTCCCGGCCGTCGCCGTCCCAGTCCCCGGCCAGGGGGACGTCCCCGGGCGAGCCGTAGCGCACGACCACCTGGGCCGGCCCGGCGGTGGCCGTCTGCCGGAGGTGGAGGACGCCGCGGCGGGCGACGCCGATGCCGTCCCGGCCGTCGCCGTCCCAGTCGCCGACCAGCGGTGCGTCACCGGCGGTCCCGTGCGAGACGAGCACGGGGAGCCCCGTCCGG
Source organism: uncultured Pseudokineococcus sp. (assembly GCF_947495735.1). GTDB lineage: Bacteria > Actinomycetota > Actinomycetes > Actinomycetales > Quadrisphaeraceae > Pseudokineococcus. The sequence continues at coordinate 23,633 of NZ_CANMAA010000009.1, read as the reverse complement.
GAGCTGAGGAAGGACCAGCGGCCGGCGCTGAAGAGCCCTGGGTCGTCACGCCCGTCGCCGTCGACGTCAGCGGCCACCGGCACCTCGGGCGCCGCCGGGCGCGGGCTCGGGAAGGGGCGGCCGTCGGGCGTCGTGAAGCGGTGCCCGCGCGCGGTGTAGGCGTCGATGATCCTCGGCAGGGCGGCGACCGTGCTCCCGCGGTGGGCCTCGGGGTCCTGCCGCGCGGTCGCCTGGCCGTCGTGCAGGAGCACGACGGGCCGGCTGCCCCCGCCCGTGGTCGCCGCCCGCACGACGGCGTCGACGGCCCCGCGCGACGGCCCTGCGGGCTGCTCCCAGTCCCGGGAGTCCACGGTCCAGTGGACGTTGCCCAGACGGCGCTCGCGCAGCAGCGCACGGGTCGTGGCGCTGCTCTGGTGGCCGCCCGGCCCGCGGAACAGGCACGGCACGACCCCGGTGACGTCGCGGACGGCGCGCGTCGCGCGGTCCAGCTGGTCGCGCTGCGCCGAGGCCGGCAGCTGGTCGAAGCGCCCCCGCGGCACCGACCCCGGGACGTCCTGCGGGTGCGTCTGCGTGTGGTTGGCGATGACGTGGCCCTCGGCGACGATCCGTCGCGCGACGTCGGGGTGGCGCGCCACGTGGTCACCGGTCACGAAGAACGTCGCCCGCACGCCCTTCGACCGCAGCACGTCGAGGACCTGCGGCGTCCAGGTCGAGGGGCCGTCGTCGAACGTCAGCGCGACGGCCCGACCGCTGCCCGGGACGCCGTGCAGCACCTCGCCGCTGGACGCGGGGCACGTCGCGGCCGCAGCCGCCGGAGCCCCGCCGGCGCTCACGGGGACGAGCGCGACGGCGGCGACGAGCGCGGCGAGCAGGCCCCCCGCCGCGGTCCGGCGGCGGGCGGTCGTCCGGGAGGGCGAGCAGGGCGGGCGCGGCGGCATGCGAGCCCCTCGGTCGCCGTGGCCGGTCGCTGCAGCGCCCGGCGCCCGGCGCACCCCGACGCCCGGCGCGGTCGCCCGGCCGGCCCAGCGCGCGCGGCCGAGGGCGCCTCAGCCCTGCGCCGAGGCGACCGCCGAGCGCGCGAGGGCGGAGCGGCGCCGGGCCGCCCGCAGCGTGTCGGCGGACAGGACGACGAGGGCGAGCCACACCAGCGCGAACCCGACCCAGCGCGTGGGGGGCATCTCCTCGCCGAGCAGCAGCACCCCGCAGAGGAGCTGCAGGACGGGGGTGAGGTACTGCAGCAGCCCGATGGTCGTCAGCGGGATCCGCCGGGCGGCGGCCCCGAAGAGCAGCAGCGGGACCGTCGTGGCGACGCCGGTCGTCACGAGCAGCGCGGTGTGGAGGGGCCCGGCCGTGGTGAACGTGCCGTCACCCGCGAGCTCGAGGACGACGAGCGCGACGAGGGCGAAGGGCGCCAGCACGAGCGTCTCGCCGGTGAGGGAGACCAGGGCCGGCGTCCCGCGCCCGACGCGGTTCTTGGCCAGCCCGTACGTGGCGAAGGTGAGCGCGAGCACCAGGGCGATCCAGGGCACCCGGCCGTAGTCGGCGGTGATGACGCCCACGGCCACGACGCCGATGCCGACGGCGGCCCACTGCGCCCGGCGCAGGCGCTCGCGCAGCAGCACGACGCCGAGCAGCACGGTCACGAGCGGGTTCACGAAGTACCCCAGCGACGCCTCGATGACGTTGCCGGACTGCACGCCGTAGATGTAGACGCCCCAGTTCGCCGCGATGGTGACCGAGGCCACCGCCAGCCACCCGGTGCGCTGCCGGTCCCCGAGCAGGGCGCGCAGCTGCGGCAGGCCCCGCAGGGCGACCAGCACCACGGCGCACAGCACCAGCGACCAGAGCACCCGGTGCACGAGCACCTCGAGGGAGCCGGCGGGCGCGAGCGCCGTGAAGTAGAGCGGGAAGGACCCCCACAGCGCGTACGCCGCGGCACCCATGAGGGTGCCGCGGCGGACGTCGGCGGGGTCGGCCGTCCCCGCACCGGGGGGTGCCGGCGCGGGGGGCGCGCTCAGCGGACGACCCAGGTGTCGCCGCCGGCGATGAGCGCGTCGAGGTCGGCGTCGGAGGCGGGGCCACCGGACTCCTCGCGCGCGGAGTCGACCTGGTCGCGCACGAGGTCGTCGTAGGTCGGCCGCGAGACGGAGCGGAAGACGCCGACCGGCACGTGCGCCATCGACGGGCCGTCCAGGCGCGAGAGGGAGAACGCCTGCGACGGGTCGAGGGCGCCGGTGTCGTGGACGACGACCTCGCGGCCGCCGGCCTCCGCCGCGGGGACCGCCTCGACGCCGCCCCCGGCGGTGCGGACGACGACCTTCTCCTCGCCCTCGCGGCCGAAGCGGACCTGCTCGCCGTCGGTGAGGCGGACCAGGCGCGCCTGGGCCTCGTCGCGGTCCTTGAGGACGTCGAAGGCGCCGTCGTTGAAGATCGGGCAGTTCTGGTAGATCTCCACCAGCGAGGTGCCGCGGTGCTCGGCCGCGGCGCGCAGCACCGAGGTGAGGTGCTTGCGGTCGGAGTCCAGGGTGCGGGCCACGAACGTCGCCTCGGCGCCCAGCGCCAGCGACACCGGGTTGAACGGCGCGTCCACGGAGCCGGCCGGCGTGGACTTGGTGACCTTGCCGACCTCGGACGTGGGGGAGTACTGCCCCTTGGTCAGGCCGTAGATGCGGTTGTTGAACAGCAGGATCGTCATGTTCACGTTGCGGCGCATCGCGTGGATGAGGTGGTTGCCGCCGATGGACAGCGCGTCGCCGTCGCCGGTGACGACCCAGACCGACAGGTCGGCCCGCGAGGTGGCCAGGCCCGTCGCGATGGCCGGGGCGCGCCCGTGGATCGAGTGCATCCCGTAGGTGTCCAGGTAGTACGGGAAGCGGGAGGAGCACCCGATCCCGGAGACGCAGACGATGTTCTCCTTGCGCAGCCCGAGCTCGGGCATGAACCCCTGCACCGCCGCGAGCACGGCGTAGTCGCCGCAGCCGGGGCACCAGCGCACCTCGTTGGCGGCCGTGAAGTCCTTCTTGGTGAGGTTCGTGCCCTCGGGGAGGCGGGGGACGCCCTCGGTGCCGGTGCGGACGCCGGGCAGGCCGAGGGACGTCGTGCGGGTCGGGGTGGTGGTCATCGACGGGCCTCCTGGGGGCTCTCCGTGACGCCGCCCGCGGACGGGGCGGCGGCAGAGGCGGGGCGAGGGTCGGGCAGCTGGGGGTCGGGCAGCTGGGTGACGGCGTCGCGGACGACGTCGGTGAGCTCACCGGCGGTGAAGGGCCGGCCGCGCACGCGGCCGTGGCTCTGGACGTCGACGAGGTAGCGCGCGCGCAGGAGCAGGGCGAGCTGGCCGCCGTTCATCTCCGGCAGGACGACGCGGTCGTAGGAGCGCAGGACGTCGCCCAGGCCGGGGGGGAAGGGGTTGAGGTGCCGCAGGTGGGCGCGGGCGACCTGGAGCCCCTCGGCGCGGGCGTCGCGGACGGCCGCGGCGATGGGCCCGTACGTCGAGCCCCAGCCGAGGACGAGCACGCGGGCGCGGCTGCCGTCGGGGGCGACCGGGTCGTCCACCTCGAGCGGCGGGACCGAGACGCCGTCGACCTTGGCCTGGCGCAGGCCCGTCATGCGCTCGTGGTTCTCGGGCTCGTAGGAGATCTCACCGGTGATGTCGGCCTTCTCCAGCCCGCCGATGCGGTGGGCCAGGCCGGGCGTGCCGGGCACCGCCCACGGGCGGGCGAGCGTCTCGGGGTCGCGCAGGTACGGGCGGAAGGCCGGCGTCCCGTCGTCGCCCGCGCCGTTGTGCGCGGTCGCGAAGGCCGGGTCGATGGCGGGCAGGTCGGCCACCTTCGGCAGCGCCCACGGCTCGGAGCCGTTGGCCAGGTACCCGTCGGAGAGCAGGATGACCGGCGTCCGGTAGGTCACCGCGATGCGCACGGCCTCGACGGCGGCGGTGAAGCAGTCCGTCGGCGAGCTGGCCGCCACGACCGGCAGCGGCGACTCGCCGTTGCGGCCGTACATCGCCTGCAGCAGGTCGGCCTGCTCGGTCTTGGTGGGAAGGCCCGTGGACGGGCCCCCGCGCTGGACGTCGACGACGACGAGCGGCAGCTCGAGCATCACGGCGAGGCCGATGGTCTCGGCCTTGAGCGCCAGGCCCGGGCCCGACGTCGTCGTGACGCCGAGGGAGCCGCCGAACGAGGCGCCCAGGGCGATGCCGACCCCGGCGATCTCGTCCTCCGCCTGCAGCGTCGTGACGCCGAAGCGCTTCATGCCCGACAGCGCGTGGAGGATGTCGCTCGCCGGGGTGATCGGGTAGGAGCCCAGGACCAGCGGCAGCCCCGCCTTGTGCGCGGCCGAGGCCAGGCCGTAGGCGAGCGCCGTGCTGCCGGTGATGTTGCGGTAGGTGCCGGCGGGGTGCTCGGCCGGCGCCACCTCGTAGCGGACGGCGAAGCCCTCGGTGGTCTCCCCGAAGGCCCAGCCGGCGCGGAAGGCCGTGAGGTTGGCGTCGCGCACCGCGGGCTTCTTCGCGAACTTCGTCGCGATGAACTTCTCGGTCGCCTGGGTCGGGCGGTCGTACAGCCACGACAGCATCCCGAGGGCGAACATGTTCTTGGCGCGCTCGGAGTCCTTGCGCGACAGGCCCGAGTCCTTCAGCGCCTCCACCGTCATGGAGGTGAGCGGGAGGGCGTGCACCTGGAAGGACTCCAGGCTGCCGTCCTCGAGCGGGCTGACCGTGTAGCCGACCTTCTGCAGGCTCCGCTTCGTGAACTCGTCGGAGTCCGCGATGATGACGCCGCCGCGGGGCAGGTCGGCGATGTTGGCGCGCAGCGCGGCCGGGTTCATCGCCACGAGCACGTCGGGGGAGTCGCCCGGGGTGAGCACGACGTGGTCGGCGAACTGCAGCTGGAAGCTGGAGACGCCGAGCAGGGTCCCCTGGGGGGCGCGGATCTCCGCGGGGAAGCTCGGCAGGGTGGCCAGGGCGTTGCCCATCGTGGCCGTCTCCGCGGTGAAGCGGTCCCCCGTCAGCTGCATGCCGTCGCCGGAGTCGCCGGCGAAGCGGATGACGACGCCGGAGACCCGCTGGACCGGCTTGCCCCCGCTGCCGGTGGCGTGCGGGGCCTCGGACTCGTCGGCGCGCGGGGCGGTCGGGGCGTCGGGCGTGGGCGACTCGAGACGCATAGGAGCGGCAACACCTCGGGGGTCGGAGTCCATCCCGGCTTCCCGACTCATCCGCTCGGGAGACTTCTGCGGCGGACGGGGGAGTGCGGGCCTGGGCCCATGCTAGGCGGGGAACGAGGGGTCGCCCGACGGCGTTGTGCCCCGTGAGACGCAGCCGGGGGGCGACCCGCCGGCCGTCGTCGTGGACGCACCGGCCCGGCCGGTGCCCGTGCGAGGAAGGCACCGACCCAGATGGGGCACCAGCACTTCAACGGCGTCAAGACCGCCGTCCTGTTCGGCGCCTTCGGCGCCCTGATCCTCTTCGCCTCGTGGCTGGTCTTCGGGCAGAGCCTCGGCGGGCTGCTCCTCGGCCTGGTGATCGCGCTCGTCGTCAACGGCATCACGTACTGGAAGAGCGACACCCTCGCCATCAGGGCGATGCGCGCCCGACCGGTGAGCGAGGCCGAGCAGCCGGCGATGCACCGCATCGTGCGCGAGCTCTCGGTGGCCGCCGGCCAGCCGATGCCGCGGCTGTACGTGTCCCCGACGCGCGCGCCCAACGCCTTCGCCACCGGGCGCAACCCGCAGAACTCGGCCGTCTGCTGCACCCAGGGGATCCTCGAGATCCTCGACGAGCGCGAGCTGCGCGGCGTCCTCGGGCACGAGCTCATGCACGTCTACAACCGCGACATCCTCACGTCGTCGCTGGCCGCGGCGATGGCGAGCGTCATCACGTTCCTCGGCTACGCCGCCCTCTTCTTCGGCGGCGGCAACCGCGAGAACGGCGGCGGCAACCCGATGGCCGGGATGCTCCTGCTCTTCCTCGGCCCGCTGGCCTCCGGGCTGATCCAGATGGGCATCAGCCGCACCCGCGAGTACGACGCCGACGAGGACGGCGCCCGCCTCACGGGCGACCCCCTGGCCCTGGCCAGGGCCCTGCGCAAGCTCGAGCGCGGCACCGCGGCGGCGCCGCTGCCGCCCGAGCGCGACCTCGTGAGCTCGAGCCACATGATGATCGCCAACCCGTTCCGGGCGAAGGACGCGCGCTCGCTGTTCGCGACGCACCCGCCCATGGACGAGCGCGTCGCCCGCCTCGAGGCGATGGCCGGCTACCGCGGCTGACCTACGAGCACGAGCGAGGACGGCCCCGGACCCGACGAGGTCCGGGGCCGTCGTGCGTCTCGGCGGGGCTCAGGTGGCCGGGGCGACGGCGAGGCGCCGGAGGACCTCGTCCCGCGCCACGGCCCAGCAGCGCGAGCGGGGGTCGAGGTGGGCCGAGTGGTCCTCGCCGGGGACGAGCTCGACGCGGACGTCGTCGCCCGCCGCACGGGCGGCGGCGTCGTAGCGCTCGGCCTGGTCGGGCGGGACGACGTCGTCCTGGTCCCCGGTCACGCACAGCACGGGGACCCCGGTCGGCACCAGGGCCGCGGGGGAGGCGAGCGCGTACCGGTCGGGCACGACCGCGGGCCCGCCGCCGAGCAGCTCGGCGGCGGCTCCGCGGCCGAGGTCGGCCTCGGCGGCGGCGACGAGGTCGAGCACGCCCGCCTGGCTCACGACGGCGATCGGGCGCAGCCTCGGCCCGGCCCCCGGCGCCCCCGCGGGCAGGAGGTGCCGCGAGGCCGCCCAGGCGGCGAGGTGCCCGCCGGCCGAGTGACCGACGACGACGGCCCGCGAGGCGTCGAGCCCGGCGCCCGGGGCGACCTCGGTGAGCAGGTCCAGCGCCGCGGCCGCGTCCTCCGGCGTCGCCGGCCATCCGCCGCCGTCCCCGACGGCCCGGTAGTCCACGAGCCACACCGGCACCCCGTGCCCGAGCAGGTCCGCGGCGACGTGGTCCTCGAGCCTTCGGTCGTAGGCGAGGGAGCCGTCGGCCGCGCCGGGGCGCCAGAAGCCGCCGTGCACGAGCACCGCGACGCCGTCCGTGCGCCGGGCCGCCGGCAGGTGCAGCTCGGCCACCTGGCGCGGGGCCGACCCGTAGCGGTGCTCCGACGCCGGACCGGCCCCGCCGGCGAGGGCGGGGCCGGTGCCGTCGGCCGAGGTCACCGGTAGTTGGTGAACTGCAGCGCGACGTCGAGGTCGGCGTCCTTGAGCAGGGCGATGACCGCCTGCAGGTCGTCGCGGCTCTTGGCGCTGACCCGCAGCTCGTCGCCGGTGATCTGCGGCTTGACGCCCTTGGGGCCCTGGTCGCGGATGAGCTTGGAGATCTTCTTCGCGTCCTCCGAGGACAGCCCCTCCTTCAGGGTCGCCTCCTGGCGGTGCTCCTTCCCGGACTGCTGCACGTCGCCGAGGTCGAGGACCTTCAGCGAGACGCCGCGGCGGATCAGCTTGGTCTGCAGCACGTCGAGGACGGCGGCGACGCGCTCCTCGCTGTTGGCGACGAGCAGCACGTCCTCCCCGCTCCAGCGGACGTCGGCGCCGATCCCCTTGAAGTCGTAGCGCTGCGAGATCTCCTTCGCGGCCTGGTTGATCGCGTTGTCGACCTCCTGGCGGTCGACCTTGCTGACGACGTCGAACGACGAGTCGGCGGCCATGGCGTGCTCCTTCGGGCCCGTCGCGCGCGGCGGCCGGCGGGCCGGGTCGTGTCGTCGCGGGCCCGTCGGTCGCCGGCCCTGGCGGGGTGGCCGCCGAGGGCGGCGACGGGGACCGCTGGTCCTTGCTATCCTCGCTCACCGCACGACCGGCCGTCCGCGGCCGGCGTGCTCGCGCGGCAGGTTGCCCGAGCGGCCAATGGGAGCTGACTGTAAATCAGCCGGCACAGCCTTCGCAGGTTCGAATCCTGCACCTGCCACGTCACGCGACGAGGGCGCTCCGCACACCGGGGCGCCCTCGTCCGCGTCCGGGCCCGACTCGTCGGGTCCCGGTCGCGCGGCGGTCGGCCGCCGGTTTCGGGACCGGCCCGGGAGCCGTGTACGCTCCCTGCTCGTGCCCGCCAGCGGGTGCCGCCCCAGTAGCTCAGTCGGTAGAGCGTCTCCATGGTAAGGAGAAGGTCTAGGGTTCGATTCCCTACTGGGGCTCTGCGGCTCCGCCCGGCGACCCTCCGGGGCCGCCGGGCGGGGCGCTCGGCGAGGTAGCTCAGTGGTAGAGCAAACGGCTCATAATCGTTGTGTCGCGGGTTCGATCCCCGCCCTCGCTACGCCTGGCGCTCGCCGCCGACGACGGGTGCCCGCCCGGCTCGCCGTCGGAAGGACGCGGGCTCTCCGGGTGTTGGACCCGGTACCGACGCAGGAGCGGGCGGCACCGCTCGACCGCAGCACCGCCGCACGCCCGCACCGACGACACACCGAGAGGCTCCCGCCGTGGCCAGCAAGTCCGCTGACGTCCGCCCGAAGATCACGCTCGCCTGCACCGTGTGCAAGGAGCGCAACTACATCACCACGAAGAACCGCCGGAACGACCCCGACCGCATCGAGCTCGGGAAGTTCTGCCCGCGCTGCGGCAACCACACGGCGCACCGCGAGACCCGCTGAGCCGCGGGGCCGGAGAGGCCCCGCCGCGCTCGCGCGCACGACCCCGGACGGCGGGGCCGCCACTGGCGGCCCCGCCGTCGTCGTCCCACCCCCCGTCGACCACCGACGGTCGACCGCACGGGGGAGCACCACCAGCTGCAGCGGAGGAGCGACGTGGCCGTCGACCAGAGCTTCGTGGGGCGGACGTACCCGCCCGAGGACGTCTACGAGGTGAGCGCGGAGAAGATCCGCGAGTTCGCCACCGCGGTCGCGGGGGCCGGCTCGGCCTCGGCGACGGGCGGACCGCTCGCGACGGCGCCCGTGCCGGCCGTCCACGTCGACCCGGCGGCCGCGCGCGCCCTCGGCCACGCGGACGTGGTCGCGCCGCCGACCTTCGCCGTCGTGCTCGCCCAGCGCAGCGACGCCCGCTTCCTCGCCGACCCGGCGGCCGGGGTCGACTTCAGCCGCGTCGTCCACGGCGAGCAGTCCTTCACCCACCACCGCGCGGTCGTGGCGGGGGACAGGCTCGTGACGACGCTGCACGTCGACGGCGTGCGCGTGGCGGCCGGGAACGCCGTCGTCACCACGCGCAACGAGATCGCCACGGAGGGCGGCGAGCCGGTCTGCACCGCCACGTCGGTCCTCGTCGTGCGCGCACCGGAGGGAGAGGGCGCATGAGCACCCCGGAGAAAGGCCCGGCGATCGGCGCCGAGAGCCTCGAGGTCGGCCAGGAGGTCGCCCGTCGCACCTTCCCCGTGCACCGCGCCGACCTGGTCCGCTACGCCGGCGCCAGCGGCGACTTCAACCCGATCCACTGGAGCGAGCCCACCGCGCGGGGCGTGGGCCTCCCGGGCGTCATCGCCCACGGCATGCTGACGATGGCGCTCGCGGGCCGGCTCGTGCAGGACTGGTGCGAGGACCCGGGCCGGATCACGAGCTTCGGCGTCCGCTTCACCAAGCCCGTCGTGGTGCCGGACGAGGGCACCGAGGTGGAGGTCGTCGCCGTCGTGGGGGCGCTCGACGACGGCGCGCCGGCCGACGGCGACGCGCCGGCTCGCCCGGCCACGGTCCGCCTCGACCTGACGGCCACCTGCGCCGGCGTCTCGGTGCTCACGAAGGCCCGGGCGGTCGTCCGGCGCTGAGCGGTGACGGGCCGCGAGGCGCTCCTCGCGGCCCGTCACCGCCTCCGGGGCGAGGAGGCCCGCGCCGCTCAGGGGGAGGCGGCGAGCTCCGGCACCTGACCGGCCCGCACCGTGCGGCGCCGCGCGACCGCGAGCGTGGACACGACCAGAGCTCCTGCGAGCCACAGGACGACCAGGGCGAACGACCAGCCCGGAGCGCTGCTGGTGAGCACCGCCCGCGTCGCCTCGAGGGCCGGGGTCACCGGGCTCAGCGGCGCCAGCGCGGTCAGCGCGGGCGGAGTCGTGGAGATCAGCGAGGCCGCCGCGCCGAGCGCCACGAGGGCGACCCCCACGAGGCGACCGGCGCCCCCCAGGACCGCGACGAGCGCCTGGACGACGGCCACCAGCGAGAGCGCGCACAGGACCAGCACCACGCCGGCGGCCACGGCCGTGAGGACGCCGAGGTCGAGCAGCGCGGCCATGGCCAGCGTGACGGCGACCCCCTGCACGGCGGCGACGGCCGCCGCCGGTGCGTAGGCGCGCAGGGCCAGCGAGACCGAGCGCCGCGGGGACGTGAGGAGCCCGACCGGGACGGCGCGCAGGACGGTCGACGTCGCCAGGGCGCCGATGGCCAGCGCCAGCGCCGCGAGCAGGGCCGCCGCGGCGCGGTCGACCTCCCCGCCCTGCAGGGACACCGTCTCGACGGGGTCGGAGGCGACGTCGACCGCCGCCGCCCGCTCGTCGTCGGACAGGTCGGGCACCTGCTCGGCGCCCTGCTGGAGCCCGTCGGCCAGGTCGCCGGCGCCGCCGGCGAGCTCGCCCGCCCCGCCGGCCAGCTGCTCGGTGCCGTCGGCCAGCTCGGCCGCCCCGTCCCGCGCCTGCTCGGCGCCGCCGGGGAGCTGCTGGGCGCCGTCGGCGAGCTGGTCGGCGCCGTCGGCGAGGCCCCGGGCGCCGGTGGCGCTCTGGTCGGCGCCGTCGGCGAGGTCCTGGGCGCCGGTGGCGCTCTGGTCGAGCCCTCCGGCGAGGGCGTCGGCTCCGGTGGCGCTCTGGTCGAGACCGCCGGCCAGGTCCTGGGCGCCCGAGGCGCTCTGGTCGAGCCCTCCGGCGAGGGCGTCGGCTCCGGTGGCGCTCTGGTCGAGACCGCCGGCGAGCCCGTCCGCGCCCTCGGCGAGGGCCTGCGCGCCTGCGGCGGTCTCGTCGAGGCCGTCCGCCACCGCACCCGTGCCGGTGGCGACCCCGGCCGCGCCGGCGCTGAGGTCCCGCCCGCCGGCAGCGAGGTCGCCGAGGCCGGTCGCCAGGTCTCGGGTGCCACCGGCGACGCCCGAGGCGCCCGCGGTGAGGTCGTCGGCGCCCGCGGCGAGGTCCGCCGCTCCCGCGGACAGAGGAGCGATCCCGGTGGCCAGCTCCTCGGCGCCGTCGGCGGACGCCGAGAGGCCGCTCGACAGGGCGAGGACCGACTCGGAGAGGGGGCCCGCGACGTCGTCGACCGTCGAGGCCGCCACGAGGGCGGGGCCGGTGGCGGCGACCGCCGTCGTCGCGCCGCTCTCGACCTCGCGCGCCTGGTCGAGGAGGCTCTGCAGGTCGGCGCAGTCACCCGCTTCTGCCAGGCACGAGGTCACCTGCGCCTCGAGGCCGGTGACGAGCGACGAGGCGGCCTCGGGCAGGGGGGCGAGGGCCTCGTCCGCCGCCGCCACCCCCGTGGCCGATCCTCGAGCGGCTGCCGCCAGCGCGTCGGCGCCCTCGGCGAGCTCCGGCGCGCCGGGGGCGAGCTCGCCGAGCCCCCCTGCGAGGTCCTCGGCGCCCCCGGCGAGCTGCGCGACACCGGTCGAGAGGGCCGCGGCGCCGTCGCTGATCTCGACCGCCCCGCCGGCGACCTGCTCGCCGGCACCGGCGAGCTCGTCGGCGCCGTCCGCTGCGGCGGCGATCGCCTGCGTGAGAGACGCCGTCCCCTCGGCGACGGCCCCGCTCCCCTCGGCCAGCTCCGCTGCTCCGCCGGACAGGTCGTCCAGGCCGCCCGCGAGCCCGTCCGCCCCGCCGGCGAGCTGCTGGGCGCCGGGGGCGAGCTGGCCGAGGCCGCCGGCGAGCTGCTGGGCGCCGGGGGCGAGCTGGCCGAGGCCCCCGGCGAGCTGCTGGGCGCCGGGGGCGAGCTGGCCGAGGCCCCCGGCGAGCTGGTCGGCGCCGCCCGCGAGGTCCTGCGTGCCGTCGGCCAGCTGGGCGCTGCCGTCGGCGAGGTCGCCGAGCCCGACGACGAGCTCGTCGGTGCCGTCCGCGGCCGCGGTGAGGCCGTCCTCGAGCTGGCCGGCGCCGTCGCCGAGCTGGTCGGCGCCGTCGGCCGCCTGGCCCAGCTGGTCGCCGAGGGTGGAGAAGCCCACGTAGAGGCCGTCCAGGACGCCGCCCGTCAGCTGGGTGTCCAGCACGCCCGCGGCCGTGTCGGCCACGAAGGAGCCGATGAAGCCGTCCGCCACGCCCGCGCTGTCGCTGGAGCGGACCTCCAGGACGGCGCGGCGCGGCTCGCCGCTCGTGTCCGACAGGGAGGTCGCGGCCGCCGAGAAGGACGGCGGGATGGTGAGCACCGTCGCGTAGGTGCCGTCCTCGAGGCCCTCCTGGGCGCCCTCGGCGTCCGCGAGGGCCCAGGAGAGGTTGTCGTCCTCCGTGCCGACGAGCTGGGCGACGAGCTGGCGCCCCAGGGGCACGGTCTGCCCGTCGATCTCGACGGGCTCGTCCTCGTTGACCACGGCCGCCTGCACGCGGTCGAGGTTCTCGGTCGGCTTCCACAGCGCCGTCACGAAGGCCACGGCGATGAGCACCGGCACGAGCACGAGTCCCAGGAGGCTCCAGAGCCCCACGGCGGGGCGGCCGTCGGGGGTGCTGCGGTCGGCGGCCAGCAGCGGGCGGCGACCGGTCCCGGTGGGTGCGGCGGCGGGGCGGGCCATCAGCGGACCTCTTCCAGGCGGGGGTCGGAGGGTGCGTCGGGGGCGCGTCCTGCGTCGTCGGGGGAGTCGCCCCCGGCGGTCGGGCCGGGGGCGGGCGCGTCGTGGCCGGACGGCGGCAGCGGCGCGTGCGGCGCGGGGAGCACGAGCGCGTCCACGGGCACGGCGCCGCCCGCGTGCGCGCCCGCCGCGGACGTCGCGGCGTCGAGCCCGGCGGGCGACGTCGTCACCACGGCGGCGAGGCCGGTGTCGCGGCAGGCGTCCACGACGTCCGCCAGCACCCCGTCCTGCTGGGCGGCCGGCACGAGCTCCAGGCCGTCGAGCACGAGGACGGCCGCGCTGCCCCGGGCGGCGGCGCGCACGTGCTCCGCCGCGTCGGCGACGTCGGCGGCCCGCACGAGCGCGACGCGCCGACGAGCGCTGCGCGCCTGCTCCGGGAGCACGAGCCCGTCGGCGACGAGGCGGCCCGTGCTGGGCGCCGCGCGCCCGGAGAGCAGCAGCGCCAGGGCGGTCCGCGTGCCGGGGGAGGGGCTGGTCACCAGCAGGAGGGCGCCCGGCTCCACGTGGACCTCGGCCCCCGCGACGAGCGCCGGCTCCTGCTCGCGGGCCGCCGCCAGCCCGAGGTCCTGCGCGTGCACGCCGCGTGCGCCCGGGTGCGGCCAGTCGCGCAGGGCCACCTGGTGCGCGAGCCCCTCGCCCTCGACGTCGAGGACGGGCAGGCGTCGCGCGAGCCAGCCCGGCAGCCACCAGGCGCGCTCGCCGAGCAGGGCCATGACCGCCGGGACGAGGGTCATGCGCACGACGAAGGCGTCGATGAAGACGCCCACCGCGAGGCCGAAGGCGATGGGCTGCAGCGTGGCGTCGCCCTCGGGCACGAAGGCCGCGAAGACGGAGACCATGATCACCGCCGCGGCCACGACGACGCGGCTCGAGGCCGCGAAGCCGGACCGCACGGCCTCCTGCGCCGGCGCGCCGTGGGCGTGGTCCTCGCGCATCCGCGAGACGAGGAAGACCTCGTAGTCCATGGCCAGGCCGAAGAGCAGCCCCATGAGGATGATCGGCAGGAAGCTGATGATGGGGCCGGTGGCCGAGGTGTGCAGGGGACCGGCCAGCCACCCCCACTGGTACACCGCGACGATGGCGCCGAAGGCGGCGACCACCGAGAGCAGGTAGCCGGCCGTGGCCTTCAGCGGCACGAGGACCGAGCGGAACACCATGGTGAGCAGCACGACCGACAGGCCGACGACGAGCAGGGCGAACGGCAGCAGCGAGCTCGAGAGCTGGTCGGAGACGTCGATGCCGACGGCCGTCTGCCCCGTGACGGCGATCGAGACGCCGAGCTCGTCCTCCAGCTCGGGCGCCCGGTCGCGGATGTCCGCCACGAGCTGCTCGGTGGACTCCGAGGACGGCCCCTCCTCGGGGACGACCTGCACGATCATCGTGTCCGCCCCCGGGTTCGGGGTGGCGAGCGGGATGTCGGCGACGTCGGGCAGCGCGCGCAGCGCGTCCGCGACGTCCTCCACCAGCCCGAGGGGGTCGGTGCTCGTGACGATGTCGCCGGTCACGATGAGGGGCCCGTTGAAGCCGGCGCCGAACTCCTCGCTGACGAGGTCGTAGGCCTGCCGCTGCGTCGTCTCCTCGGGGGAGGACCCGTTGTCGGGCAGCGCCAGGCGCAGGTCGAGGGCGGGCAGCGCCACGGCGCCCAGCCCGAGCACCACGAGGAGCGTCGTCACCAGCGGACGCCGGGTGACCAGCCCCGTCCAGCGGTCGGCGACCGGGTGGGCCGGCCGCGGGGCGGCGTGGCCGCCGGCGCCCTCGGCCTCCGCGCCGGCCGCGCCGCGGCCGGACCGCGACCGGCGGGGACGGCGCGGGCGGGGGGTGAGGCGGGCGCCGAGCGCTCCCGCGACGGCCGGCAGCAGCGTCAGCGCGACGCAGACGGCGACGGCGACGGCGACGGCCGACGCCAGTCCCATCGTCGTGAGGAAGGGGATGCCCACGACGGACAGGCCGGCCAGCGCGATCATCACCGTGAGGCCGGCGAAGACGACGGCCGAGCCGGCCGTGGCGACGGCGCGCCCGGCGGCCTCGACGGGCTCGACGCCGTCGGCCAGGTGGTCGCGGTGGCGGGTGAGGACGAACAGCGCGTAGTCGATGCCGACGGCCAGCCCGATCATCAGCGCGAGCAGCGGGGCGGTCGAGGAGACCTCCACGACGGCGGTGCTGGCGAGCAGCAGCGACATCGCGACGCCCACGCCGACGAGCGCGGTGAGGATCGGCATCCCGGCGGCCACGAGCGAGCCCAGGGTGAGGACCAGGACGACGAGCGCCACGACGAGCCCGAGGACCTCGGTGAGGGTGATGCCCGGTGTGCCGCCGCCGAAGACGCCGCCGCCGGCGACCACGTCGACCGCCTCGCCGGAGGCGGAGGCGGCCGTGGCGACGAGGGCGTCGAGGGTCTCGGGAGCCACCTCGTCGGCGCCCACCTCCATCTGCACCGGCACGATCACCGCGGTGCGGTCCGGCGACGTGCTGCCCCCGCCGACGTCGGCGAAGGGCGAGGAGACGGCGGCGACCTGGGGGAGGTCCTCCGCGGCGGTGACGAGGTCGGCGACCGCCCGCCGGACGTCCTCGTCGTCGACGTCGCGCCCGTCGCGGGCCACGACGACGAGCTGGGCGCTGCCGCCGCTGACCTCGGGGAAGGTCTGGGACAGGCGGTCCAGCGCCTCCTGGGACTCCGTCCCGGGGATCGAGAACGTGTTCGTCAGGCCCTTGGACAGCGTGAGGGCGCCGGTGCCCGCCACGGCGAGGACGAGCAGCCAGACCACCACGACGACGCGCCACCGGCGCGCGGCCAGGGAGCCGAGGGCGTACAGAGAGGTGGACACGGGAGCCTTCCGAGGTGGTGGAGCGGGGTCAGCCGTCGAGCCCGAGGACGCCGGCGGCGAGCTCGGTGACGAGCTCGACGAGCTCGTCGGGGGGCAGGGAGGCGTCGAGGTCGCCGCGCTGGGCGAGCACGGCGTTGACGACGAGCTGGAGGGCGAGGACGACGCGCAGGCGCCGCCGGGGTCCGCCGTCCGGGCCGAGCGCGTCCAGCAGCTCGAGCGCGAGCTCCTGCAGGGAGGTCGTCGGCAGCCCCTGGGGCGGGGCCTGGAGGTGGCGCACGAGGAGGTCGACCAGGCCGGGGCGCTCGACCGCCCGCCGCGTGATGCGCGCGAGGGCGTCGCGCGGGCAGGAGCCCCCGGGGCCGCGGACCTCGGCCAGGACCTCGCGCAGGACCCGCTCCGCCTCGCCGAGCACGGCCGCGTGCAGGCCCTGCTTGCTGCCGAAGCGGTGCAGCAGACCGGTCTTGGAGTACCCGACCGCGTCGGCCACCTGCTGGACGGAGGTCCCCTCGAGGCCGTGGGTCGCGAAGAGCTCGGCGGCGACGTCGAGGATGCGGGCGTCGATCTGCTCCCGCGTCGGGCGTGCGCCCTCGCGCAGCCCCACCACCCTCGTGCTCACGCGCCCCCCGTCCCGGGCCGGCTGGCGCCGACCTCCGCGGACCATGATGGACCACGTTGGTCCGCAACGGACCACGGGGGTCCGCGCCCGCGGTCAGGCGGTCGGCGGGCTCGCCACGGCGCTGCGGCCGGAGGCGCGCAGGTACTCGCGCAGCACGGGCACCGCCTCGGCGAGGCGGCCCTCCTCGACCAGCTCGGCGAGCAGCGCGTTCGCGGGCAGCCAGGGCTCGTGGACGGCGCGCGGGTCCGGCGCCGCGGAGAACGCGAGGCGCACCTCGGCCAGCAGGCGGCGCACGGCCGCGTCGGTGCGGGGGCTGCCGGCGAGCGCCGCGAGGGCGGCGTGCAGGGCCATGTTCGCCGTCCCGACGGTGCGCCAGTCGCCCGCGGTCGCCGCCTCCTCGCCCCGTCTCCGGGCGGTGCGCACGGCGCCCACGGCCTCCGGCGGCGGAGGCGTCCCGGCGGCCGCCCGCTCCAGGGCGCCGCACTCCAGCACCTCGCGCAGGGCCCAGAGGTCGCGCAGGTCGTCGGCGCGCAGGAGCCGCACGAAGACGCCGCGGTGCGGCTGGTGCTCCACCAGGCCCTCCTCGCCCAGCGTCCGGAACGCCTCGCGGAGCGTGTTGCGGGAGACGCCGAGGGCGGCGCCGAGGGCCTGCTCGGACAGCTGCTCGCCCGGGCGCAGCCCTCCCTCGAGCGCGAGGGCGCGCAGGACCGCGGCGACCTGCTCCGCTGCCGTGGCGCCGGGGGCGCTCGCCGCGCCGTCCCCCGGGACGACGCCGTGCCAGCGCCCGGCCCCGGGGAGCCCCCGCCCGGGGGACGTCGCCCCGGTGGTCGAGGTCGGGGCGGTGCTCACCCGACCGAGCGTAGGAGCCGGGTCGACGGCCCCCTCGGGTGGTCGCCGTCGGCGGAGGGGAGGCGGATGTCGCGAAGACCCCTTGTGCGAGTTGTTGAACAATGCCAGCGTCCTCCCCCATGACCCCCGTCTCCTCCCGTCTGCGCCGCACCGACGCCGGCCTCGCCACCGCGGTCGTGCTGGCCTCCCTGGCCCCGGTGAGCGCACTCGCCGCCGCCGGTCCCTCCTCCGGCGCCCCGGCCGCGGGCGCCGCCCGCCCGGGGTCCCCGGCGTGCGGGGCCCCGGCCGACCTCGGCGTGGAGGACGCCCGGCTCGACCTGGCCCTGCCCGGCCAGGAGTCGTCCGTCGCCGCCCAGGTGCTGGCGGCGAGCGGCCTCGACCGGCCCGTCGCCCGCTTCGGCCGGACGCTGTGCCGGGTCGGCCCGTCGGGGTCGGACGCCGCGTCGGCCTCGTCCGCGGTGGCCGGTCTGGCGGGGCGCGCGGGCGCCGACCTCTGGCGCCTGGCCGTGGACCGCGCCCAGGCCCCGCCCGCGGCGGGGATCGCCCGGCGCAGCGGCGACCGCACCGACGACCGCGGGCTCTACTGGGCGCGGATCGCGATGAGGGTGGCGCTGCAGGAGTGGGCCGCCGCGTCGCCCGGGCGTGACGCCGAGCCCGCGCTCGCCGCGCTCGAGCGCACGTCCCGGGGCCTGGACGACGCGCGGTTCCCCGCGGGGGAGGGCGCCACCCGCGTCCTGGTCAGCGGCTTCGACCCCTTCCAGCTCGACGCCGAGCCGCGGCGCTCGAACCCGTCCGGCGCCGCCGCCCTCGCGCTCGACGGCACCCGCGTCCAGACGCCCGACGGGCCGGCGGTCGTCCAGGCGGTCGTCCTCCCCGTCACCTGGGGCGGGTTCGACGACGGCGTCGTGGAGGACGCCTACGGGCCGCACCTGGTGCGCTCCGAGCGCGACGCCGACGTCGTCATGACGATCAGCCAGGGCTCGCCCGGCATCTTCTCGGTCGAGGAGTGGGCCGGGGCCTGGCGCGGCGGCTACCCCGACAACGCCCGCGCCAGCGCGCGCGAGGAGATCCCGCTCGCCCCGCGCTGGCCGCAGCCGGACCCGTCGGAGCCGGCGCAGCAGTTCATCCGGACGACGCTGCCGGCGCCGCAGATGCTCGCCGCGGGCACCGGGCCCTTCCCCGTGGAGCTGCGCGAGCGGATCTCCGCGTGGACGGGCGGCACGCGCGAGGGCGCCCCGGTGACCACGACGGAGGACCCGCAGCCGGGCTGGCTGGCCGCCGCCGGCGGGGGCGGGGACTACCTGTCCAACGAGTCGATGTACCGGGCCAACCGGCTCCGCCTGGCGATGGGCCGCGACGACGTGCTCGGCGGCCACCTGCACACGCCGACCCTCGTCTACCCCTGGGAGGGCGCCGAGATCTCGAACGCCGCCTTCGAGGCGCACCGCCGCGCGGTCGTCGACCAGGTCGTGGCGCTCACCGGTGCCGCGGCGCGCGCAGCCGCCGCGGACGTCCGGAGCGGCGCGTGAGCGCGGCTCCCGCGGAGGGGTCGGCCCGGGGCGGGCGGGCTCCCGGCGCCGGGGCGCTGAGCTCCTCGCGCCGCAGCACGCTGCTCGGGGCGCTGTTCCTCATGGCCACCTCGGCCATCGGGCCGGGCTTCATCGTCCAGACGACCACGTTCACGGCGGCGCTCGGCGCGGCCTTCGCCTTCGCCATCCTGATCTCCGTCCTGCTCGACATCGCCGTGCAGATGAACGTGTGGCGCGTCATCGGCGTCTCGGGCCTGCGGGCGCAGGACCTCGGCAACCGGCTGCTGCCCGGCGTGGGGCACGCGCTCGCGGCGCTCGTCGTCCTCGGCGGGCTGGTGTTCAACGTGGGCAACGTCGCCGGCGGCGGCCTGGGCCTCGACGCCCTGCTGGGCCTGGACCCGCGCCTCGGCGGGGCCCTGACGGCGCTGGTGGCCGTGGGCATCTTCCTCTCCCGCCGGGCCGGGATGGCGCTGGACCGCGTGGTCGTCGTCCTCGGCGTCGTCATGATCGCGCTGACGGGCTACGTGGCCGTCGTCTCCGACCCGCCGGTCGGCGACGCGCTGCGCCAGACCGTGCTGCCGGAGCAGGTCGACGTGCTGGCCATCACCACCCTCGTCGGCGGGACGGTCGGCGGCTACATCGTCTACGCGGGCGCCCACCGGCTGCTCGACTCCGGCGTGAGCGGCGTGGGGGCGGTGCACGAGATCACGCGGACGTCGGTCGTGGGCATCGTGGTGACCGCGGTCATGCGCGCGCTGCTCTTCCTGGCGGTGCTCGGGGTCGTCGCGGGCGGGGCCGCGCTCGCCGAGGACAACCCCGCGGCGTCGGCGTTCTCGGCGGCCGCCGGTGAGGTGGGGCTGCGGCTGTTCGGCGTGGTCCTGTGGGCCGCCGCGGTGACGAGCGTCATCGGCGCCTCGTACACGTCCGTCTCCTTCCTCACGACCTCCTCGGCGTCGATGGCGCGCCGTCGCGGGGTGCTCACCGCCGGCTTCATCGCGGTCAGCACGACCGTCTACCTGCTGGCGGGCCAGGCCCCGGTGTCCCTGCTCGTGTTCGCCGGCGCCTTCAACGGCGTGGTCCTCCCGCTCGGCTTCACCGTCGTCCTGTGGGTGGCCTGGCGCCGCCGCGACCTCCTCGGTGGCTACTCCTACCCGCGGTGGCTGCTGGCCGTCGGCGTGCTCGCCTGGGGGGTCGCCCTGTTCCTCGGGGCGAGCTCGCTGAGCCGCCTGGGCGAGCTGTGGTGACGGGCGCCGTCGAGGGCCCCGTCGTCGACCTCAACGCCGACCTCGGGGAGTCCTTCGGGCGCTGGGTCCTCGGCGACGACGCCGCGCTGCTGCCGCTGCTGAGCAGCGCCAACGTGGCCTGCGGGTTCCACGCGGGGGACCCGCTCACGCTGCGCCGCACGTGCGAGGGGGCGGCGGCGCACGGCGTCGCGGTGGGGGCTCAGGTCGGCTACCGCGACCTCGCCGGGTTCGGGCGCCGCTTCCTCGACGCCTCGCCGGACGAGCTCGCCGCCGACGTGCTCTACCAGCTCGGAGCCCTGGACGCGATGGCCCGCGCGGCCGGGACGCGGGTGACCTACCTGAAGCCCCACGGCGCGCTCTACCACGCGAGCGTCGAGGACGAGGGGCAGGCGAGCGCGGTGGTCGAGGCCGTGCGCGCCTTCGACGCCTCGCTGCCGGTCCTCGGGCTGCCGGGGTCGCGGCTGCTCGCGCTCGCCGAGGACGCCGGCCTGCGGGCGGTGCCGGAGGCGTTCGCCGACCGGGCGTACACGCCGCAGGGCCGGCTCGTGGACCGCCGGCAGCCCGGCGCGGTGCTCTCCGACCCCGACGCCGTGGCCGCCCGGGTCGTCCGGCTCGCCGTCGACGGGGAGGTCGAGGCGGTGGACGGGTCGGTGGTGGCCGTCGGCGCGGCGTCGGTCTGCGTGCACGGGGACTCCCCGGGCGCCGTCGCGATGGCGCGGGCGGTGCGCGCGGCGCTCGAGGCGGCCGGCGTCGCCGTCCGGGCCTTCGCCCCGCCCCCCGCCGGGCCCGGCGGTGCCTGAGCCGGCTGCCGCGCCCGGGCCGGCCGGCGCGGGGGTGCCCGTGCGGCTGCGGGCCTGCGGCGACGCGGCGCTGCTCGTGGACGTCGCGTCGCCGACCCCGGGGCCGGCCGGCGGGCGCGCCGACGCGCTCGGGTCGGTGCTGGCCCTGCACGCCGCGCTGCGGGCCGACCCGCCTCCGGGGGCGGTCGACCTCGTCCCCGCGGCGACCACCGTGCTCGTGCGCCTGCGGCCGGGAGCGGACCCGGCGCCGGCGTCGGCCCACGTGCTCGGCGTCGCGGCGCGGACCGCGCGCCCCGCGGACGGGGGCGGCCCCGCGGAGGCGGGCGCGGTGCTCGAGGTGCCCGTCGTCTACGACGGCCCCGACCTGGAGGAGGCCGCCGCGGCGCTCGGCACCGACCCCTCCGGGCTCGTCGCCCGCCACACGGCGCGGCCCTGGACCGCGGCCTTCGCGGGCTTCGCGCCCGGGTTCGCCTACTGCGTGCAGGACGGCCCGCCGGCGCCGGGCAGCGGTCCGGCCCAGGGCGGGGACGGGGCCGGGGACGGGCCCGGGGACGGGCCCGGGGCGGACGGCGCCGGCTGGGACGTGCCCCGTCGCGCCTCGCCCCGCACGGCCGTGCCCGCCGGCTCGGTGGCCCTCGCCGGCCCCTTCAGCGGGGTCTACCCGCGCCGCGCGCCCGGCGGCTGGCAGCTCGTCGGGCGCACGGACGCCCGGCTGTGGGACGCCGACCGCGAGCCCCCGGCGCTGCTGCCGCCCGGGGCCCGCGTGCGCTTCGTGGACGTCGGGGGCGGCCCCCGCCCGGCAGGGGCCTCGTGAGCCCCTCGCGCAGGGCCCGGCGGTGAGCGGTCGGAGGGCGCGGGGGCCGCGGCCGCGCGCGCTGGAGGTCCTCGCGCCCGGTCCCTCGACGACGGTCCAGGACCTGGGCCGCCCCGGCCTCGCGCACCTGGGCGTCGGGGAGTCGGGAGCCGCCGACCGGGCGGCGCACCGGCTCGCCCAGCGCCTCGTGGGCAACCCGGAGGGTGCGGCGGGCCTGGAGGTCGTGCTGGGCGGCCTGCGGGTCCGCGCCCGGGGCGCGCTGCTCGTCGCCGCCGCGGGCGCTCCCGTCGCGCTGCGCGTCGACGGCCGGGCGGCCTGGTCGGGGTGCCCGGTCGTGGTGCCCGACGGCGCCGTCCTGGAGGTCGGGGCCCCCGCCGCGGGGGTGCGCACGCTGCTCGCCGTCCGCGGCGGCGTGCAGGTGCCGGCCGTGCTCGGCAGCCGCGCGACCGACGTGCTCGCCGGTCTCGGGCCGGCGGCGGTGGCGGCCGGGGACGTCCTGCCGGTGGGGGAGCCGGGGGACTCGGGCTGCACCGCACCGGTCGTCGACCTGGCGCCGCCCGCGCGGGTCGAGCGCGGGGGGCCGGCTGTCCTGCGCGTCGTGCCCGGCCCGCGGGAGGACTGGTTCGCGCCGGGCGCCCTGGAGGCGCTGGTGGGCACGCCCTGGACGGCGGGCAGCGAGGGCGACCGCGTGGGCCTGCGCCTCGCGGGGGAGCCCCTGGTGCGGGAGCGCACCGGCGAGCTGCCGAGCGAGGGCGTCGTGCGTGGGTCCCTGCAGGTGCCCCCCTCGGGTCTGCCGACCCTGCTGCTCGCCGACCACCCCGTCACGGGCGGCTACCCGGTGGTCGCGGTCGTCGTGGACGCCGACGTCGACCGCGCCGCCCAGCTGCGCCCGGGGGACGCCGTGCGGTTCGTCCTCGCGCCGCCCCCGGGCAGCGCGCACCCGGGCGGGGCACGGGCC
This sequence comes from uncultured Pseudokineococcus sp., assembly GCF_947495735.1. Taxonomy (GTDB): domain Bacteria; phylum Actinomycetota; class Actinomycetes; order Actinomycetales; family Quadrisphaeraceae; genus Pseudokineococcus. The sequence continues at coordinate 1,308 of NZ_CANMAA010000009.1, read as the reverse complement.
GGGGCCGGCGGGTCCGCCCCGCCTACGCTGGCCCGGTGACCACGCGCGAGCAGAGCACCTCCGGCGCCGCGGCGGGCCCGGGAGCCCCGCGTCCGGACCTCGCCCGCCCCGGCGCCCCCCTCGCCGAGCGCACGACCTTCCGCGTCGGGGGCCGGCCGGCCGCCGAGGCGGTGGCCCGCAGCGCGGACGAGCTGGTCGACGCCGTGCGGGGCGCCGACGACCGCGGCGAGCCGGTGCTCCTGGTCGCCGGCGGCTCCAACCTGCTGGTCGGCGACGACGACCTGCCCGCCACGGCCGTCGTCGTGGCCAGCCGCGGCCTGCGGCGCGAGCCCGTGGACGCCTGCGGCGGGGTGTGGGTCACCGCCGAGGCGGGGCACCCCTGGGAGGACCTCGTCGCCGAGACGACGGCGAACGGCTGGCTCGGTCTGGAGGCCCTGTCGGGCATCCCCGGCTCGACCGGGGCGACGCCGGTCCAGAACGTGGGCGCCTACGGCACCGACGTCGCCGCGACGCTGGCGCAGGTGCGCACGTGGGACCGCCGCGAGGGGCGCGTGGCCACCCTGCGGGTCGGCGACCTGGGCCTGGGCTACCGCACGTCCGTGCTCAAGGAGGACGCCGACCGCTACGTCGTCCTCGACGTCACCTTCCAGCTGCGCGAGGGGGAGCTCGGGGGGCCGGTGCGCTACGCCGAGCTCGCGGAGCGCCTGGGCGTGGCCGTGGGGGGGCGGGCCCCGGCGGCGGACGTGCGCACCGCGGTGCTGGAGCTGCGCCGCGGCAAGGGGATGGTGCTCGACGACCCCGCCGCGGGCGTCGTCGACCACGACACCTGGAGCGCCGGCTCGTTCTTCACCAACCCCGTGCTCACCGCGGACGCCGCAGCCCGGCTGCCCGAGGGGGCGCCGCGGTACCCGGCCGACGGCGGGGTGAAGACGAGCGCCGCGTGGCTCATCGCCGCGGCCGGGTTCGAGCGGGGCCACGGCCTCCCGGGGCCGGCGTCGCTGTCCACCAAGCACACCCTCGCGGTGACCAACCGCGGCAGCGCCACCGCCGCCGACCTGCTGGCGCTGGCGCGGCAGGTGCGCGACGGCGTCGCCGACCGCCTCGGGGTGCGCCTCGAGCCCGAGCCCCGCCTCGTCGGCTGCACGCTCGGCTGACTCGGCTGAGCCGGCCCTCCGGAGCGGCGCGTCGTCGCGAGCAGGGAGCCGCAGGTCCACGAGCTCGGACGGGCAGGGGCGGATCCTGGCGGTCATCGCAACAGCAGCGGTCCGATCTTCTCGATCGGCTTCGCGAACCCTAAGCGTTTCCGTG
>NZ_CANMAA010000008.1 GCF_947495735.1 uncultured Pseudokineococcus sp. | reverse complement strand
ACCGACATGGACATCTACTTCTGCGACCCGCACGCGCCTTGGCAGCGGGCGACGAACGAGAACACCAACGGCTTGCTCCGCCAGTACTTCCCGAAGGGCACGGACCTTTCGGTGCACAGCCAAGAAGACCTGGACTGGGTCGCCGCCGAGCTCAACGACCGGCCACGGAAACGCTTAGGGTTCGCGAAGCCGATCGAGAAGATCGGACCGCTGCTGTTGCGATGACCGCCAGGATCCGCCGATCCTCATCCGGGCACGTCGCCTGGACAACACGGATCGGGGTGTCCACCGATCGTGCGGCGGTTCCCCATCGGCGATGTCGCGACCGGCGCTCAAGCCCTCCGTACATGATCTTCGCTAGGTTCGTCACCATGCGGACAGACGCGACGTTTCGATACGGCGGGGCGCTGCTCATCGCCCTGGTCTTCGGCCTCGTGCTCGGCTTCGCAGCGACCCCGACCGTCGGCGTGATCGTCGGGCTCGCCGCCGGCGTCGCCTGGCTCATCATCGGACTGATCAGTCAGCGAGGCACGAGGCGCACCTGACCACAGCGACCGTCCCTCAGTGGATCGCTGGCCGGACAGCGTCCCGCTGTCGATCGCTGGCCGGACAGCGTCCCGCTGTCGATCCCCTTCCGGGGGTCGTGAGTCGAGGCCCGGGTCGAGCATCGGCTCGTACGGCCGGTGCTCGTCGTCGGGTCAGGCGGTCAAGTGGGGTCCGTACAGCTCGCGGGGGTCGCGGGCGAGGGCGGCCTTGACGTAGCGGGCGGCGTCGTCGACGAGGACCTCGAGGTCGCGCGCCTCAAGCCCGGCGAGGGTGGCGGAGGCGACATCGGCGGGGTCGAGCTTGGGGACGTCGTAGTCGCGCATGAGGTCGGTGTCGGCGGCCCCCAGGTGTACTCCCAGGACGTGCGTGTGCTGGGCAGCGAGCTCCAGGCGCAGCCCATTGGTCAGCGCCCACTGCGCAGCCTTGGCCACGCTGTAGGACGTCACCCCGAGCGTGGAGGTCCACGACAGCACCGACAGGACGTTGACGAGGGCGCCACCACCGTTGCGGGCGAGGGCGGGGGCGGTGGCACGGGTGACCGCGAGAGTGCCCCACAGGTGGGTGTCCAGCTCAGCGCGCAGACCGTCGGGGTCGCCGTCGAGCAGGCCCTGGTAGCGGCTGACGCCGGCGTTGTTGACCACGAGCGTGACGTCGGCGGCGACCGCTGCGGCCGCGGCCACCGAGGCAGGGTCGGTGATGTCCAGGGCCAGGGCCTGGGCTCCCGGGAGGTCGACCTGGCGGGGGTCACGCGCTCCGGCGTAGACCTTGGCCGCGCCCTGCTCGAGCAGGGCGGCAGCGAGCGCGCGGCCGATCCCGCGGTTGGCGCCGGTAACCAGGGCAACGGATCCAGCGATCTTCACGTCATCTCCAGCGTGTCCGAGATGCCGCCGACGCCCGGGAGGGCGCCCCCGAGAGGTGTCGGAAGCGGCTGGCCTAGGTGGCCGCCGGTACGGTAAAAGCTCACGTCGACGTGAGAGGCAAATCGAGGTCGGCGCAGGAAGGTGGCAGCGGTGCGGATCGGTGATCTCTCGGCGCGGACCGGCATGAGCGTGCGCGCACTGCGCTACTACGAGGAGCAGGAGCTGCTGCCCAGCGACCGCAGCGCCTCAGGCCAGCGGCACTACGACGACACGGCCGTGGACCGCGTCCGTCTGCTGCAGATCTTCTACCGCGCCGGTCTGTCGAGCACGAGCATCCGACTGCTGCTGCCCAGCGTCGAAGCAGGGACGGCCGCCCCCGAGGCCATCGAGCACCTCCTCGACCAACGAGAGGCACTGGAGAGCAGGCTTCGGGAGCTCGAGGCCGCCGCCTCCCGCCTGGACGAGGTCATCACGGCCGCCACAGACCCGCTCCAACGATGCCGACACCCGCCCACCGCACCTCTCGAGCAGCACTCGACGGGATCCACGACGACGGCTCGAGATCGCAGGCCGTCGCCATAGGAACCCCGCAGACGGTGTGACCGCCGCGTCCGCACGCCGGCCCCTGGCGGCGCGGCCGGGACGCCACGAACAGGCGTCCACCCACTCTCCGAGGCTGTCCACTCACGATCGCCGGCCGGACAGCGTCCCGCTGTCGATCGTCGACCGGAGCACCGCGCCGAGACCTTCGGCTAGGAGTCGCGTCCTGCTCAAGAGCCCTGGCAGATGACTCCTACGGGTGAGGCCATCGCGTGGATGCACTTCCTGAGGCAGACGGTCGTCAGCATGGACGCATGCAGGTGGACCAGCGGGAGTCGCGGTACGCGGGCCAGCCACCCGCCCGGACACCGCGGTGGTGGTTGCTCCCCGTGGGCGCGTTGGTGACCGTCCTCGCCCTTGCCGTGCCCGCGGTTGCCGCACTGTGGTGGTGGGTCACCACACCTTCCGATGTCCCCGCCGCCGCGGCCGTCGATGAGCAGGCCATGGCCCTTGTCGAAGAGCGCCTCGCGCCGGTCCTTAAAGACTTCGATGCGGTCACGCTTCCGGCCAGTAGTGCCGCCGGCACCGAAGCCGCCACCGTCGAGGGCTGCTTCATCGACAGCGGGCAGACGCACGAGCCTTCCGCAGTACGGGTCTGGGACCTGCCCTCCACCGCCACCGGGGAGCAGGCGCTCGATGCGACCTCCGCGAGCAGGCAGGCGGCGCTGTCGATCGCCGAGCAGCTGCGCGACCTCGGCTGGGCCGGCGGCCAGAGGCTCACCCCTGCCGACTGGACCGAGCTGACGCTGACCCGCGACGGGTACGGCGTCACGGCCACGATCAACGCCTTCGGCGACGCCGTCTACCTCACCGCCGAGACCTCACCGAGCCAGGTCTGCTCGTAGCCGGTCCTCATCGCTGGCCGGACAGCGTCCCGCTGACGATCGACGTCCAGCAGGTGATGAGGCGCCGATTGGTCGAGGTGTCCCGGGCTGCGATGGGAGCGCCTCCGCCATTCGCGGGCGCTCCGGCCGCTAGCTCACGTCTTGGTGCCTCCGGGCGGCGTAGTCACTGCCTCGCCGGACGATCTCGTCCGCAGCCCAGGGGGCCGGCCAAAATTCGAACAGGTGATGTTCGACAAGCGGGTCGTCGTCGCTCACTACATCCGCCGCCGCGCCAGCGTCCATGCCCTTGACGGACATGCGGACTCGGTACTCGCCCCCAGCGCCCTCGAAGCCGTGCCCGGACTCGACAATGCCTTCGACGATGCCCCAGTGCTCACTGGAAGCCGTCAGGGACACCTCGACGACGTCCTCCCAAGAAGGATCGATTGGCGGAGCCGAGTCGCTGAGGGTGACGCGTACACCGACGAAACCTGAGTGGACGCCGCTGCTGACTGTGAGTTGTCCGAGCCTGGCTGCGCCCAGAATGCCGTTGGTCTGGCCCTCGAATGCCTCCTCCCAGACGTACTTGAGTTCGCCGCCAGTCCCCAGGTACATCTGGCGATAAGACACACGCGTCTTATCGTCGAGCAGAACTCGCATGACCACTCCAATCTCCGTGGGTGCCTGTCCCGCGGGGCCTTCACTCATCGTCGCCCACCAAGCCGAGTACGGAAGCAGAAGCGCACTGCTGCACTCGACCGGCCTACGGCACGAGCTGGTGCCCTCCCTGGGGCGTGTGGCCCGCGCAACGCGTCTCACTAGCCGACCCCCAACCGGTGACGCACCAGGTCAGAAGGCGGTCGAGCGTCCGCCTCGCATGCCGCGTCCCGGTTGACCCGTCCGGATGGCCAGTCCCGGACTGGGGCGTCGTACGGAGCACCGCCGCGGTCGACTCAGGGACGTCGCCAGCCCTGGGGTCGCCGTTGGGCGTACTGCTCGCGCAGGTCGGTCAGCGCCTGCTCGTCTCGCCAGGGCCAGTTCGCCTCGAGGTCGCGCCAGCTGAGGGCTCCGACGTCGGCGAGAGCTCGCGCGCTCACGTCGTCGGCGTCGGGCTTGCGGCGCGTGATGTCGGCATCACTGCGGCGCAGCCCGCAGCGCACCAGCACCTCGTGGAGCTCGGCGCGGGTGGTCGTCGCGACGACGCACTCGAGGTCGTGGCCGGTCCAGGGGTCGCGGGTCTCGATGGTCCAGACCTTGACCTCAGCCATGACCGGCCCCTCCCCTGGCACCGGCGCCCAACGCCGAGGCATCCTCGGCCGCGCCCTCGGCCAGGACCGTCCGGTAGAGGGTGGCCCGGCTGACGCCGAGGTCCTTGGCCACCGAGGTGACCGTGGCGCCAGGGCGGGCGAGCAGCGCCCGGGCGGCCTCGACCCGCGCGGGCGTCATCACAGTGGGTCGCCCGCCGACGCTACCGCGGACGCGGGCTGCCTCGAGGCCGGCGAGGGTGCGGTCGCGGATGAGCTGGCGCTCGAAGTCGGCCAGCGCGCCGAAGATCGAGAAGATCAAGCGTCCGCCGGCGGTGGTGGTGTCGATGGACTCGGTCAGGGAACGGAAGCCCACCCCCCTGCCCTCGAGCTCGGTGATCGTGGCGAGCAGGTGCGGCAGGGACCGCCCGAGGCGGTCCAGGCGCCAGACCACGAGGGTGTCCCCCGGCAGCAGGCGCTCGAGGAGCCGGGCGAGCTCGGGCCTGTCGTCACGGCCACCGGAGGCGACGTCGGTCCAGACCTGCGCGCAGCCGGCAGCGGTCAAGGCGTCGGTCTGCAGCGACGGGTCTTGGGCGGTGGTCGAGACGCGGGCGTAGCCGAGGGCGTGTCCCATGGCTCGGGAGCGTACGGAAACGGTCGGACACTGGTTCCGCGACACGGGGGTTTCGGACACGAGTTCCGGACGCCGATCCGCCAGCGTGTCGCCCGGCCGACGCAGCTGTCGCTCAAACGATCGGATTCGGTCGCGGACACCGCCGTTGTCGGGGAGCCACATCGCCGACTGGCGGATCGTGACGTGGTTGACCCTCGAGGGATTGGGCCTGAGGTTGACGTGACGTCGTGGGCTTGACGGGCTCAGCCGGCGGGGGGCTGCGCAGTTCGTAGTGCGTGGTTGAGGCTCTCGCGCGCAGCGCGGACGGCGGGGTGGGCCGCCGCTCCGACGCGGGTGCCGGTGTACAGGCGTCGGGTCGGGTGCCCGGGCAGCGGCAGCAGACGCACGCCGAGGTCTTGGCCGGTCGCGAGCAGGTCGGGCACCAGTGCGGCGGCGTGCCCGCTGCGGACGAGGTTGGCCTGCATCAGGGGGTCTGGCGTCTCGTAGCGCACGTCGGGTTCGAAGCCAGCGCTGCGGCAGAGTCCCCGCTGCCATCGGCCGGAGGCGCTGTCGGCGGGATCCATCGCCCACGGCGTGTCGGTCAAGGCGACCAGCGGGTCATGGCCTGGCGCAGAGCCGGCCGGAGCGGCCAGGCGAAGCTCGTCGTGGCCGAGCTGTTCCTCGTGCACGCCCGGTTGGCGCGCCAGGGGCAGTCCTGGGTACTCCTCGCCCAGGACGAGGTCGACGTCGTGGGCGAGCAGGGCGGCGGAGGACTCCTCGGGCTGCAGGTGCACGAAGGACAGCCGTAGGTGCGGGTGCTGGCTGGTTGAGGACGTCACGGCAGGGGGCACCAGGCGCAGCAGCGCCGAGCTGAAGGCGGCCACTCGCACCGTGCCGCGCACCTCGCTGACCGAGGCGGCCAGGTCTGCCTGCGCGACCTCCAGGCGCTGCAGGACCGCGTCGGCGTGCTCGACGAGCACGTGCCCCTGCGCGGTCAGCCGCACCCCGCGGCCCACCCGCTCCAGCAGCGGCACCCCGGCCTCGACCTCGAGCTGGGACAGCTGCTGGGAGACCGCCGACGGGCTGTAGGAGAGCGCCTTGGCGACCGCGGCCAGCGTGCCGCGCTGGGCCAGCTCGCTCAGCAGTCGCAGCCGGTGCACGTCCAGCACCACGCCACCCCTCTCCGCACCCAATCGTCAGCGAACGTGATGAGTGTTCATCACCAACGGTCGCTAGACCTGCAGTACTTAGCGGCCTCACGCTCGTTGCCATGCCCGCTATCAACCCCGTTGCCGCCTGTCCTGGTCGCCGGACGCCTCCCGGCACGTCCGGCAGTTCGCGCTCTGGAGGGCCGGGCGCGTGAGGACGCCGTTCGGGTCGACCCGTTCCGACGGTGGTCGCACTGCGCCGGTGGCGATGGTGCTGGGCTCGTGCATCTCGCTGCAGCTGGGCGCAGCGTGCGCCGCGCAGCTGTTCCCCCTCATCGGCCCGACGCCCTCCACGCTCCTGCGCATGGCCGTGGCCGCCGTGGTGCTGCTGGCCCTGACCCGTCCCCGCGCGCGTTCTCTGACCCGTCAGCAGTGGCGTGCGGTGGTGCTTCTGGGTCTGGCCCTGGCAGCCATGAACGGGTTCTTCTACGCCTCCATCGCCCGCATCCCCCTCGGCACAGCAGTCACCGTGGAGTTCCTGGGACCACTGGCGCTGGCGGCGCTGACCTCACGACGAGCCCGCGACTTCGCCTGGGTGGCCCTGGCCCTGGGAGGGGTGGTACTGCTCGGGCTCACCGGGCACGGCCCCGGGACCTCGAGCCTGGACCCGGTCGGGGTGATCTTCGCGCTAGTCGCCGGCGGGTTCTGGGCGGCCTACATCCTCGCCAATGCCCGCGTCGGAGCCCAGGCCCCGGGCCTGGGCGGACTGGCCCTGGCCACCGCCGTGGGCGCGTTACTCCTGCTGCCCCTGGGAGGTCTCGGAGCCGCACAAGCACTGGCACAGCCAGGCCTGCTCCTGCTCATCGCGGGCACCGGGGTCCTGGCCTCGGTGATCCCCTACTCCCTGGAGCTGTCCGCCCTGCGGCGCCTGGGCCCCGGCGCCTTCGGCGTCCTGCTCAGCCTGGAACCAGCGGTCGCGGCCCTCGCCGGCTGGCTGCTGCTCTCCCAAGGGATGCACCTGCTGGGAATCGTGGCGATCGCCCTGGTGGTCACCGCCAGCGCCGGGTCCACCCTCACCCGCGCCCCCCTGCGCACAACGGAACCCCCAGCTCTCGTGACGACGCCTCCCAACCACCACAAAGAGTGATCGCGCTGTTCACCGCCCTCGTGATCACAGCCTCCCTCGCCTGGGCCATCACTCTGGGACGCCAGGCTCTGCCCCGGCCACTGCGGACGCCGCTGTGGCGCTCGAGCGCCCAACAGCTGGGCTGGGACGCCACCCGGGGATGCCGCGAGCTCACCCGCCTGCACCACGAGCGCCGGCTCTCCGCTGGACCGACCCCACCAACCGCCCGACCAGCTAGCAACGCCCGCAGGCCAGGTCGCTGAGCGCGACGGCGTGGGTGAACGTTCCGACGCTGGGCCACCCGCGCCCCTGATCCCGAGCCGCGACACGCGGATGCATCGACAAGTGTCCGCAATGGGTGTCCGATGCTCCGGTGCCCGAGGCACCCACCGTTGTGCGACACCCTTCTGGACGCCCCCAAGGGACCCCGGCAGGCAAGTGTCCGGAAACGATCGGTTCGCTGGCGGGCAGTCAGGCTTCCGGTGTTCCATGCCTGGCGCCTGCTCGAGTCGGCTGGTCTCGAGAACCGGGTCTGGTCAAGTGAGAGGGTGCGCGCGTGGAGGCCTTGACGGTCAGGGTCGCCGTCGGGGGCGCTGCGGTCGTCGGCGTCGCCTTCGGGATGGCCCGCTACGTCTACGGCCTGACGCTGCCGGACCTGCGCGCGGAGTTCGGGATGAGCGAGCTGCTGCTCGGTCTGGTCGCCAGCGGCACCTTCGTCGGCTACCTCCTGGGCCTTCTCGGTGCCCCTCGCCTGTCGGCTCGGCGAGGACCGCGGGCACCGACGACCGTGGGAGGCGTGTGCGGGGTCGCAGGGTGCGCTGTGGTCGCGGTCGCTCCTTCACCCTCGGTCCTGGCAGTCGGCGCGGTCCTGGCGGGAAGCGCCGCCGGCTGGGTGTGGGCTCCGTACTCCGACATCGCTGCTGCGGCTGTGCCGCGTCGCGACCGCCCGGCTGTGCTGGCGGTGATCACCACGGGCACCAGTGCCGGTCTGGTCGCGCTGGCCGGGCTGAGCGTGCTCACCGGGGCCGCGTCGTGGCGGTGGACCTGGGCGGGCATCGCCGGCGCGGCCGCGGTCGCCGCTGTCGTGAACCTGCGTGCGGTGCCGCGGCTGCCTGCTCACCGCACCGACGCGGAAGGCCCTCGAGCGTCGCCGCTGCGCCGGGCCATGGCGCGCCCCCTGGTCTACGCCGTCCTCTACTTCGCCGCCACCACCGTCTACTTCACCTACGTCAGCGACGTCGCCCGCACCGGCGGGCGGGGTGCGGGGGTAGCGGCCCTGATCTTCGCCCTCGTCGGTGCCGGCGGACTCGTCGGGCTGCGCACGGGCCGAATCGCCCAGGCCGTCGGCGCACCCGTGGTCGCCGTCGTGAGCGTCGGCGTGGTCGGCGGCGCGCTCGTGCTGCTGGCCCTGGGGCGCGCGTCGCTGCTGCTGGTCCTGCTGTCCGCGGTGCTCTTCGGGGTGGGCTACATGGTCGGCTCGGCGGTCCTGGCCATCTGGACCGCGCAGGTGGTCGCGGACCGGCCCGGTGACGGCTTCACCGTGGCCCTGGTGGTCGGGGCCCTCACCTCGATCGCGGCGCCTGCGGTGATGGGCGCCCTGATCCCCCTCGTCGGGCTCCCGGTGATGCTCGCGGCCGTCGCCGTGGTCACCGTCAGCGGCGCCCTCGTCGTCGCGGCAGCGCCACGGCTGCGCGCGGGACTTGTTCTAGGGCGAGGGCATCGCTGACCCGTGCCCGTGCCCGCGTGGCGACGTCCAGCCGGAGGAAGACACCGGGGCTACCCCCTTGAGCGACTCCCTCGGACGGCAGACACCGCGTGGTCACTCCCGCTGCAGCGGTGAATCCTGCGGCGCGGCGGTGATCTGCTCGGGCGGTCGGGGTGGCAGGTGGCGGTACAGGCTGGTACGGGCGATGCCGGTCTTGGCGACGATGTCGGTGATGGTGTGCCCGCCCTCGCGCAGGAGCACCGCGTAGGCGAGCTCGTCCGGGTCGACGACGGCAGGCCGGCCGATGCGCCGACCCTTGGCCGCCGCCACCGAGCGGGCGTGCGCGGCGCGCTCGACGGTGCAGGTCCGCTCCATCTGCGCGAACAGCGCCAGCAGCACCACCGCCAGCTGGGCCATCGGGGTCCTCCGGGCGGGAGGAGTCGACCCGGATCGGGTCGGCGAGGGTGCGGACCCCGATGCCGGTCTCGGTGAGCTCGTGGATCAGGTTCAGGGTGTCCCGGACGGTGCGCCCGAGCCGGTCCAGGGTGTGCACCACGATCACGTTCCCGGGCCGGGCATGAGCCAGCGCGGCGCGGAGGCCGGGCCGGTCGGTGGTGGCGCCGGACCGTCCCACTTCCAAGCGAGTGGCACGGTCCCTCACGCCCGACGACCGCCGTCCCGAGCGCTGGGCCGTCCGGGTCGCAGCGCGCCCGAGGTGCTGCGCCGGTCGGGTCCCGGCGCCCGGGAGGTGCTACGCCGATCGGGCCGCATGACGCGTCGCCCCGGATGGGGGCGCGGGCGCCGGGGGAGTATCGGGCCGTGCCCACGCCTTCCGTCGCCCAGCTGCTGCCCCTCGGGCGCCAGCGGCCGCGGCCCGTGAGCGCGGACCGGGGTGCTCCGGAGGTGGCCGGCCCCGGCGGGGCGAGCGTCCTGCACCTGGAGCACCACCCGGTGCGCGCGCCGCGCGCCGCGCGTCTGCTCGTCGTCGCCGCCCTCGCGCTGGCTCTCGCCGTGGCGGCGGCGGTTGCGGCCCTCGCCGCGCCCGGCTCGTCGCCCGCCGGGGCGTGGGTCCTCGCCGGGGTCCACCTCGTCTCCCTCGGCGTCCTCGCCCGCCGCACCGCGCGGCCCGGCGAGCGGTGGATCTGGCGGCTGGCCCTCGTCGCCGCGGTGCTGCTCGGGGTCGCCCTCTGCGGCAGCGTCCTGGTGGCCCCCGCGGGGACGGGCGCCGCGACCCCGTGGTTCGCGCCGGTGCCCGTCCTCGCCCTGTCGCTGGGCGTCCTGGTCCTCCTCGTCAGCCAGATGCTCCTGCTGCGGGTCCGTCTGCGCCTCGCCGGGCCCTACGGCTGGTTCGACATCACCGCCGGCTTCCTCGCCAGCGCCGCCGTCGCCTGGGCCGTCTTCGTCGAGCCGCTGCGCGCGGCCACCGGCCTCAGCACGACCCAGGCCTGCCTGGCGCTCGTGCCCGCGACCGGGGCGCTCCTGTCCTTCGGCTTCATGATCACGAGCGCGACTGTCAGCGGCGGGTGGGTCGACGGCCGCGTGCGCGCCGTCGTCGCCGGCTCGGTCGTCCTCCTCGCGGGCACCTGGGGCGCGGTGGTCCTGCTCCTGGTCGACCTCCCGCTGACCGGCCGACCCCCGGGGCAGGACGCCGTGGGGGCGGGCCTCGCGGGCGCCCTGGTGCTCGCCGTCCTGCTGCTGGCCCTCGGCGCCGCGCTGCCGCCGCCGTGCGCGGTGGAGCTGCGCGACGAGGACCAGCGCACGGCCGGCATCGGCCCCGTCGTCCTGACGGTCGAGTCCCTCGTCGTCCTGCTCCTCGGGCAGGTGGTCGAGGTGCCCCTGGCCGCCGCCGTCGCCGCCGCGCTGGGCGTCGTCGCCAGCTCGGCCAAGGTGGTCCTGCTCCTCGGCACGCTGACGGCCTACCACCGCGCGCGGCAGGAGGCCGACACCGACGAGCTGACCGGGCTGGGCAACCGCCGGGTGCTCCGCGAGCACCTGGACCGCTCGGTGGGCGAGCCCACCGCTCTGGCCCTGCTGGACCTCGACGGCTTCAAGGCCGTCAACGACACCCTCGGCCACGCCGCCGGCGACGAGCTGCTGCGCCGGGTCGCCGACCGCCTGCGCGGCGCCGCCGGACCCCGCGTCCACCTCGTGCGCCTCGGCGGCGACGAGTTCGCCCTCGTCCTGCCCGGCGCCGGGGCCGACGCGGCCGCCGCGCGGGCGGCGGCCGCGCTGGCCGCGCTCGAGGCGCCCTTCGCCCTCGAGAGCGGGGACGTGGCGGTCGGCGCCAGCGCCGGCGTCAGCGCCGCGCCCGAGCACGGCCCCGGGGGCGGCGCGCTCCTGCGCCGCGCCGACGCCGCCATGTACCTCGCCAAGGAGGCGCGCGGGGGCGTCGTCGTCCACGCGGCGCACCCCGGCGCCGCCGTGCCGCAGCCCCGGTCCTGAGGGTCGGGAGCCGGGGACCGGGAGCCGGTGCCCCGCCCGGCGACGCGCTCGCGCCGCCGGGCGGGAGGGGTCAGCGCCCGGCCACCGTCGCCGGGAGCGCGGCGGCCACGACGTCGGCCCTGGCGTCCGGCGCGGCCGCGGCGAGCGTCATCGGGATCGGGTCGAAGGGCCGGCGGTCGGGCTGGCAGACCGTCCCCTCGGCGGGGAGCTCGACGTCGACGAGGTAGCGCGCCACGGCGGCGTCCACGCAGGCGCTCTCGCCGATGGCGGTGTGGCCCCAGCCGTCGAGCGTCAGCAGGCGGCTGCCGGGCAGCTGCTCGGAGACCGTGACCGCGTCCCAGTAGGGCGTCGCGGGGTCGTAGCGGGTGCCGACGACCAGCACGGGCGACGACGTGGTCGCGTCCCACGGCCCGGTGTACCGGCTCGTGCCCTCGGGGCGCACCGGCCAGGTGGCGCAGGGCAGCTCGCCCCACACCCACGCCGCGCCGAAGTACGGGCCCTCGCGGTCGGCCTGCGCCGCGGAGTCCCGCCACAGGCGCTGCCGCAGCGGGTTGTCGCTGTCGGTGCACAGGACGCCGTCGGTGCCCTCGCGCAGCTGCACCGGCTCGTCCTCGCGCTCGGGCAGCCTCGCCTCGAGGCGCGCCAGCGCGTCCCGGGCCGCCACGGCCGTGCTTGCGCGGGCCGGGCCCCGGGCGTCGACGGCGTCCAGCAGCGCGTCGACGTAGGAGGCGAGCGCGGGGTAGGCCGAGGGCGAGTACAGCCCGCCCAGCGAGGTGCTCACGAGGTCGGCGTACGTGGTGGTCAGCGTGCCGCCCTCCCCGTCGGGCAGCTGCAGCGGCCGCGCGAGCAGGGCGTCGGCCAGCCGGTCGTACTGCTCCGAGGGGCTCTCGGCCTCCCCGGCCAGGTCGCACCGCTCCGGTCCCGCCGCGGTGCACTCGTCGAAGAGCGCGAGCAGGGTGCCGTAGGCGCCCTCGCCGGTGCGCAGGCGCAGCGACGTCGTCTCGGTGCGCGCCTCGCGCGGGCTCGCCCCGGTCGTCCACGCCACCGGCTCGATGACGGCGTCGATCAGCACGGCGCGCACGCGGCCCGGGAAGAGGTTCGCGTAGACGTCGCCCAGGTGGGTCCCGTACGAGTACCCCGCGTAGGTCAGACCGTCGTCGCCGACGGCCTGCCGGAGCAGGTCCAGGTCGCGGGCGACGTCGGCCGTCGTCATGTGCTCGATGACGGGGTCGCTGCCCACCGAGGCCGCGCACGCGTCGGTGTACTCGCGGTGACCGGCGTCGAACCGCACGACCTCCCGGGTGGTGACGGGGAAGGCGGGCAGGTCGCCGAGGGCGTCCAGGCCCGCCTCCAGCGAGGGGAAGCAGGTCAGCGGCGTGCTGCGCGCGACGCCGCGCGGGTCCATGCCGACGACGTCGAAGCGCTCCAGCACCTCGGCGTCGAAGGCGCCCTGCGCGCTGTCGACGAACGTGACGCCGGAACCGCCGGGGCCACCGGGGTTGAGGAAGAGGGTGCCCAGGCGCCGCTCGGGGTCCCCGGCGGGCAGCTTCTTGAGCGCCAGGTCGATCGTCGGGCCGGTCGGGTCGTCGTGGTCCAGCGGCACGGCGGCCGTGGCGCACGTGAACGCGCCGGCGTCGACGCCGGCGCGGCTCCAGCTCTCCGGGCACGCCCCCCAGCCGAGCGCCGGCACCGCTGCTCCCGCCTCCGGTGCGGGCGGCGCGGCGCTCGCGGACGCCACCGGGAGCAGCAGCGCGGCGCCGACGGCGAGCGCGGTCCCGGCGGCGCGGCCCCGTCCGGCCCCTGCCCGCTGCCCGAGGTCGCTGACTCCTCGCGGACGTCCTGAGCGCCTGCTCGACCTGCTCGACCTGTGCGTCCTGGAGCGCATGCTCACCTCGGCGTGGCGGGCCGCCGCGCCGGGCACGGCGGCAGCGAAGGGGCGCACCGGACGATGCGCCTCAGACCGGGCGGACAGTACGGCCAGATCCGCGGTCGTGGGCGGGTACGGGCGGGAACGCGCGCGGTCGTCCGCGGTCGGGCGCGGGGACCAGCGCGCCTCCTTCCCTCCCGGTCCGATCGGCGCAGCCGGGTCCGGCCGGAGATCAGGTGGGCTCCACCTGGGCGAACCACTCGGCGTACGGCGTCGTGCGGGCCAGGTGCCGGGTGAGGTCGGGCGCGCCGTCGTCCCACCACACGGGGCCCCGCTCGCCCAGGGCGTGCTTGGCGGCGTCCACCCGCGCCCGCGCGGCCTCGCGGCCGGCGTCGTCCCCGGCGCGCATCGCCGCGCCCTTGGCCCGGCGGGCGGACATGAGCTCCGAGGTCAGCGCCGCGCGCTCCTCCGGGTCCAGCCGGGGGTCGGTGCAGCGCCACAGCCGGCCGCGGACCACGAGGTAGCGCCCGTCCGGGGTGATCAGCGGCACGGGCGCGAGGCTACGGCGCAGCCTGCGGCTGCTCCCGCGTGAGCAGCAGCAGCCAGTCGCGCGCCGTGCGCACCAGGGCGTAGCGGCGGGGCCCGCCGCGCCCGTGCAGGGTGAGCACCAGGCGGCGCTCGTCGCGGCTGTGCTCCTCCCACCAGCCCGTGTCCGCCACGGTCTTGGACTCGTCCTCGTAGCCCAGGTGGTCCAGGTCGTGGTCGGGCACCGCGACGGCGAGGCGGCGCTGGCCCCGCTCCTGCGGCAGGCCGCGCGGCAGCGCCCACGAGCGCAGGACGCCGCCCTCCTCCAGGCGCAGGTCCAGGTGCGGCGTCGGGCGCCGGTGGTCGTGCAGCACGAAGGCCGGGCACTCGTCCACGCCGTCGTCGTCCACACCCCATCGTCGTCCCGGTCGGCCCCGCGGCGCCTCCCCGGTCCGTCGCCCGCAGACGGGGAGGACGAAGACCGCGTCACGGAGCGTCGTCGCAGGTCAGGAACCTGCGACGCCACGGCGGCAGGACGTCGTCCTCCTCGTGCGCGGGCTGCGAGGCTCAGGCGGCCGGGGCCCGCCAGGCGCGGGAGGAGAGCAGCCGCAGGCCGTTGAGGGCGACGAGGACGGTGGAGCCCTCGTGGCCCGCGACGCCGAGCGGCAGGGGCAGGTGCCAGAAGAGGTCCCAGGTGACGAGGACGACGATGACGGTCCCGGCGATCACGAGGTTGGCGCGGACCACGCGCCGAGCCCGGGCGGCCAGGTGCAGCACGGCGGGGACGGTGCGCAGGTCGTCGCGGACGACGACGGCGTCGGCGGTCTGCAGCGCCAGGTCCGAGCCCCGGCGCCCCATCGCCAGGCCGGCGTGCGCGCTCGCCATCGCGGGGGCGTCGTTGATGCCGTCGCCGACCAGCGCGAGGCGCCGCCCCTGCGCCTGCAGGGCGTCGACGTGGTCGGCCTTGTCCTGCGGGAGCAGGCCGGTGCGGACGTCCTCGATGCCGGTGGCCCCGGCCACGCGCGCGGCAGCCCGGTGGTGGTCGCCGGTGAGCAGGGCCGGCGGGTGGGCGGTGGCGAGCGCCAGGGCGGCGACGGCGGGGGCCGCCTCGGGGCGGATCTCGTCGGCCAGGGCGAGGACGGCCACGGGCCGGCCCTCGAGCAGGACGACGGCGGTGCTCCAGCCGCGCGCCTCGGCGTCCGCGACGGCCTCGGCGAGGTCCTCGGGCGGCGGCCCGTCGGCGGCGAGGGCGGTGGGCGCGCAGACCTCGACGCGGCGGCCCCCGACGAGGGCCGAGACGCCGCGGCCGGGCGCGGCGTCGAAGTCGGTGACGTCCGCCTCGTCCCGCAGCCCCCGGGACCGGGCGGCGTCGACGACCGCCGCGGCCAGGGGGTGCTCGCTGAGGCGCTCGGCGGCGGCGGCCAGGCCCAGGGCGGCGTCCTCGTCGACCGGCGCGCCGGTCAGCACCTGGACGCGCGCGAGCTGCGGGGCGCCCAGCGTGAGGGTGCCGGTCTTGTCGAGCACCACCTGGTCGACCTCGGCGAGCCGCTCCATCGCCACGGCCGACTTCACCAGCACGCCGTGGCGACCGGCGTTCGCCATCGCGGCCAGCAGCGGGGGCATCGTGGCGAGGACCAGGGCGCACGGCGAGGCGACGATCATGAACGTCATCGCCCGCAGGAGCGCGTCCTCCAGCGGGGCGCCGAGGAGCAGCGGGACCGTGAACAGCGCGAGCGTGGCCACCACGACGCCCACGGAGTAGCGCTGCTCGACCTTCTCGATGAACAGCTGGCGGGTCGCCTTGGTCGAGGAGGCCCGCTCGACCATCGCGCCGATGCGGGCGACGAGGGAGTCCCCGGACGCGGCCTCCACCCGCACCCGCAGGGAGCCGGTGCCGTTGAGGGTGCCGGCGTAGACGGCGGCGCCGACCCCCTTGGCCGCGGGCACCGACTCACCGGTCACCGACGACTCGTCGACCTCGCTCGCCCCGGAGACCACGACGCCGTCGGCGCCGACCTGCTCGCCGGGGCGCACCAGCACCTCGTCCCCGACCCCGAGGTCGGCGACGTCGACGTCCTCCGGCGCGACCGGCACCGACCCGTCGGGGGCGCCCCGGGCGACGAGGTGGGCCCGCTCGGGGGCCAGCTCGAGCAGGGCGCGCACCGAGTCCTCCGTGCGCCGGGTCGTGAAGGCCTCCAGCGCACCGGACGTCGCGAAGATGACGATGAGCAGGGCCCCGTCGAAGACCTGGCCGATCGCCGCGGCGCCGACGGCCGCCACGACCATGAGCAGGTCGACGTCCAGGGCGCCCTCGCGCAGGGTCCGCAGACCCGCGAGCGCCGGCTCCCACCCCCCGGCCGCGTAGCAGGCGAGGTAGAGGGACCAGAAGACGCCCGGGGGCGCACCGGCGAGCTGAGCCAGCGCACCGACGGCGAAGAGCGCCAGCGCGACGGCCGCCCACCGCACCTCGGGCATCGCCACCAGCTCCCGCCCGCCGAGGCGGGGCGGCGCGGCGAGCGCGGCCGGCGCGTCGGGCGGGGCGGAGGTCGTCGCCGTCATGCCGCCGGACCCTACACATGCTCATGCGTTCATGTGACGGAGCCTAGAGTGCCTTCATGGGCCACGCGGGCGAGCAGGCGGTGACGCGCGCGCGCCTGGACCCGGCCACCGCCCAGGAGGTCGCCGAGACGCTGCAGGCGCTGGCCACCCCCAGCCGCCTGCTCATCCTGGGACGGCTGCGCGAGGGCCCCGCGACCGTCGGCGAGATCGTCGAGAGCGTGGCGATGGCCCAGTCGGCCGTCTCCCACCAGCTGCGGCTGCTGCGCCACCTCGGCCTGGTCACCGGCACCCGCGCGGGTCGCTCGGTGACCTACGCGCTGCACGACGACCACGTCGCCGCGCTCCTGGACCAGGCCGTCCACCACGCCGAGCACGTCCGGCTCGGGCTGCGCGAGCGCGCCTGAGCGCTCCCCCGGCGCGCACGGCGGCCGTCGCCCGAGGCCCGTCCTCCGTCGCCCGGGGAACTCGACTCCGCTCCCGCGCCGTTGTCGGGTCATGAGCCGCCGCACCGGCCTCGAGGGGATGGCCCGCCAGCTGGCCCGCCGCGACGGGCACGTCGTGGACCGACCGCTGGGCTCCGGCGCCTCCTTCCCGCTGACCTACGTGCGCGCCACGCCCGCGCAGGACCGACGGGGCCTGCCGGTGCTGCTCGTGCCCGGTGGGCCCGGCCTCGCCTCGGTCCTGCCGTACCGGGGCCTGCGCGCGCGGGCGGCCGCCCTCGGGCTGGACGCGCTGATGGTCGAGCACCGCGGCGTCGGGCTCTCCCGCACCGACGCCCGCGGCGCCGACCTGCCGCGCGAGGCGGTGACCGTCCGGCAGGCCGCCGACGACCTGGCCGCCGTCCTCGACTCCGCCGGGGTCGAGCGGGCCGTCGTCTACGGCTCCTCCTACGGCACCCACCTGGCCCAGGCCCTCGGCGCCCGCCACCCCGAGCGCGTGGCGGCGATGGTCCTGGACTCGCCGATGCTCTCCGTGGAGGACGACCTCGCCGCGAACCGCGCCCACCGCCGTCGCCTCCTCTGGGACGGCGAGGACCCGGAGCTGGCGCCGGTGGCGGCCGCCGTCCGGGCCCTCGCCGCCCGCGGCGGCCCGATGCGCGAGCTGTCGCACGTCGTCCAGGTCGTCTTCGAGTTCGCGGGGCCCGACGTGCTGCACCGGCTGCTGCTCGCCCGCGCGCGAGGACGCCTGCGGGGCACGTGGACCCGGATCGCCGGTCTCGGCGCCGGCGAGCTCGAGGGGGCCGGCCAGCGCTTCCTGATGGAGCCCGACCTCGTCGCGGGCATCGCCTACGGCGAGCTCGGCTTCGGCCTGCCGCCCGACGGCGGCCCGCTGGACCCCCAGCTCGACTTCGCCGAGGCCGCCGCGCGCCAGCCCCGCTTCACCGGCGAGGCCCTCGACCTGCCCGCGGCGCTGCGGCGCGCGCCCTGGCCGGTCGTCGTCGTCTCCGGGGAGCGCGACCTGCGCACCCCCCGACCCGTCGCCCGGCGCGCCGTCGACCTCGCCCCCGACGGCCTGCTCGTCCCGCTGGCGCGCACGGGCCACAGCGCCCTGGACACCCACCAGGAGGCGGCCCTGCACGTCGTCCGGGCCGCGGCCGACGGCGACACCGCCCGCCTGGACGACACCGCCGCGCTCGACGCGCTGCCCCGCCGCGGCGCCTCGCGGCTCGTCGGCACCGCCATCAGCGCCGTCGTCCGCGCCGCCACGCGCCCGGCCTGAGGGACCATCGCCCGGTGGTCAGCCCGGCAGGTCCCCGCGCGGGCCACGACGTCGTCACGCGCTCCGGGACGAGCGTCCACTCCTGGGTCACCGGCCCCGAGCGCGGGCCGCTGGTGGTGCTCAGCCACGGCGCGACGACGGACTCGCGCATGTTCGACGAGCAGGTCCCGGCGCTGACCGCGGCCGGGTACCGGGCGCTGGTCTGGGACTCCCGCGGTCACGGGGCCTCCCGCCCGCTCGGCCGCTCCCCGATCACCGTCGCGGACATGGCGGCCGACCTGCTCGCCGTGCTGGACTCCCTCGGCGAGCGGGGCCCCGTCCACCACGTCGGGCAGTCGCTGGGCACCTACGTGGCCCAGCGGATCGCGCTCGACTCCCCCGAGCGCGTCGCCTCGCTGGTCGTCATCGGCGGCAGCAGCCTCACCCTGCCGCTGCCCGCGTGGCAGCGCTGGGGGCTCGCGGCGTCGCGCACGGCGTTCCGATGGTGGCCCGAGCGGCACCTGCGCCAGCTGTCCGCCCGGTCCACCTCAGTCGTCCCCGCCGTGCAGCGGTACGCCCGGGAGGCCGGCGACCAGATGTCGCGCGCGGACCTCCTGGCGGTCTGGGACGCGGTGACGCGAGCGCTGGACCCGCGGCCCGAGCACCGCCTCGAGCACCCCCTCCTGCTGCTCGTCGGCGAGCACGACCGCACCGGCACCGTCGCGCGCGAGGCCCCGCGCTGGGCCGCCCT
This sequence comes from uncultured Pseudokineococcus sp., assembly GCF_947495735.1. Taxonomy (GTDB): domain Bacteria; phylum Actinomycetota; class Actinomycetes; order Actinomycetales; family Quadrisphaeraceae; genus Pseudokineococcus. The sequence continues at coordinate 144,467 of NZ_CANMAA010000008.1, read as the reverse complement.
CGACCCCCGCTGCCGCTACGAGGTCGTCCCGGGTGCCGGCCACACCGCGAACCAGGACCAGCCCGAGGCCGTGAACCGGCTCCTGCTCGGCTTCCTGGCCGAGCACGAGCCCCGCCCGACGCCCGCGGAGGAGCCGTGAAGGTCGACCACAAGCGCACGATCCCCTCCTACCGCGCCACCCGCGGGAGGTTCGACGTCGTCGAGGTGCCCCCGCTCCAGTACCTGGCGGTGGACGGCTCGGGCGACCCGAACACCGCGGGCGACTACCGGGACGCCGTCACCTCCCTCTACCCGCTGGCCTACGGGCTCAAGTCGCTGAGCAGGGACGAGCTGGGCCGCGACCACGTCGTGATGCCGCTGGAGGCGCTCTGGTGGTCCGACGACATGGCGACCTTCACGACCGCCCGGGAGAAGTCCCGCTGGAGCTGGACCCTGATGATCATGGTCCCGGGCTGGCTCACCGGGGAGCACGTCGAGCGCGCACGGGCCGCCGTCGCGGACCGCGCCGCCCCGCCCGCGCTGGAGCGCGTCCGCCTCACGGGCCTCGCGGAGGGGCGGAGCGTGCAGACCCTGCACGTCGGCCCCTACGACGCCGAGGGTCCCGTCCTGGAGGAGATGCACTCCGTCGTCATCCCGTCCCTGGGTCTGGCGATGACGGGCCGGCACCACGAGATCTACCTCAGCGACCCGCGACGGGTCGGCGCGAGCCGCCTGAGGACCGTGCTGCGGCAGCCCGTCGGCTGACTCGCGCCCGTCGGACCGGCGCGCCGACGCAGGGCGTGGCCCCGCCGTCCTCCCGCGCGGCACCTGTGGTCGGATGGCCGGACCACGAGGGACGGGAGGCCGCCGATGGCCGCCAGCACACCGGCCGAGGGCTCGCGCCGCACGACCGCGCGCAGCGGCCCCGCGGACCTCGACCGCCGGACGGTCCTGGCCGGCGTCCTGTTCGGCGTCGGCGTCGCGGGCTCGATGGTCGACCTCTTCGTCTTCCACCTCGCCCTCCAGTGGCACCACTTCTACGACCGGTCCACGACCGCCGTCGCGATCACCGCGGACGGCTTCTTCCACGCCGTCACCTGGTCGATCACCGTGTGGGGGCTCTTCCTGCTCGCCGACGTGCGGCGCCGCGCGCCGGTGCGCTGGGGCCGGTGGACGGGCGCCGTCCTGGCCGGCGTCGGCGGCTTCCAGCTCTTCGACGGCGTCGTGGACCACAAGCTGCTGCGCATCCACCAGGTCCGCTACGGCGTCGAGCACCTCTGGGTCTACGACGCCGTCTGGATCGGCTCGGCCGTCCTCGTCCTGCTCGCCGGCCTGGTCCTGCTGCGCCGCGCGCGCCCCGACCGGTCCAGCGCTCGCCCGCGGGGCTGACGGCGCGTGGAGCACCAGCACGACGCCGCCGCGCACGGGGCCCTCGGCTGGGCCGTCCTCGAGGTGTCCGTCGTCGCGGGCGTCCTCGTGGTCGCCGGCGCGTACGCCGCGGGGCTGCGCGCGTCCCGGCACCGCAGCCCCTGGCCGGCGCACCGCACCGCGCTCTTCGCCAGCGGGCTGGTGTGCGTCGCCGCCGCGCTCGCAGGCCCTCTCGCCGACGCCGCGCGCACCAGCTTCACCGCCCACATGGCCGGGCACCTGCTGCTGGGGATGCTCGGACCCCTGCTGCTCGTGCTCGGCGCTCCGGTTACCCTCGCCCTGCGCGCGATGCCGGTGCGACGAGCCCGGGCGCTCACCCGGGTGCTGCGCAGCCCGCCCGTGCGCGTGCTCACCCACCCGGCCGTCGCCGCGGTCCTCGCCGGCGGCGGCCTGTGGGTGCTCTACGGCACCGACCTGTACCCGGCGATGCACGCCTCGCCGCTGGTGCACGCCGCGGTTCACGCGCACGTCCTGCTGGCCGGGTACCTCTTCACCGCGTCGGTGGTGGGCGTCGACCCCGACCCGCACCGCGCGTCCGTCGCCGTGCGCTCGGGCGTGCTCGTCGTCTACGTCGCCGCGCACTCGGTCCTCGCGAAGCGCCTCTACGCGCACCCGCCCGCCGGCGTCGACGCCCGCGACGCCGAGGTCGGCGCCCAGCTCATGTCCTACGGCGGCGACGTCGTGGACGTGGCGCTCGTCGTGCTCGTCGCCGCCGGCTGGTACGCCGCGACGCGGCCGCGGGAGGCGGCGGGCACCCGCGGCGAGGTGGTCGACGGCTCCCGACCCCGCGGCGCCCCGCACCCGGAGTAGTCGACAGCTCCCGACCCCACCCGACCGGCGCGTCCACCGCACGCTCGCCCGGGGAGCGGCCGCCAGGTGCTCCGCGCGCCGCGCCGCCCGCGGACGACGTCAGACGGGGTCGGGGCGGACGACCTCGACGGGGCAGGCGCAGGCGTGGACGGCGCCCTGGCTGACCGAGCCCAGGACGGCGCCGAGGACGCGCCCGTGGCCCTGGCTGCCGACGACCACCCGCCCGGCGCCCTGGGACGCCGCGCCCAGCGCCCGGACGGGCTGGTCCTGCACCACGCGCGCGTCGACGACGAGGTCGGGGTGGCGCTGCCGCGCGCGCTCCGTCGCCGCGGCGCTCGCGGCCCCCGCGAGCGCGTGCAGCTCGGGCGCGTAGAGCTCCGAGACCGCCCCGTAGGGACCCACCGGCGGCACGGTCCAGGCCGTGATCGGCTGGAGCACCGCCCCGGTGCGCGCGGCGAGGTCGGCGGCGACGTCCAGGGCGCGCTCGGCGCTGGGCGAGCCGTCGGCGCCGACGACCACGGGGTGGTCGGCGTCCGGGGTGCGGGCCGTCCCGCGGCGCAGCACCAGGACCGGGCTGCTCGCCCGGGCGCTGGTGCCGAAGGCGACCGACCCGAGCAGGGCGGCGCGCAGGGTCCCGCGCCCGCGGTTGCCGACCACCACGAGAGCGGCCCGGCGCGAGGCCTCGACCAGCGCGTCGACGGGGCTGACCAGGCGCGACACCGCCTGCACCGGCGTGGGCGCGCCGTCGCGGGCGATGCGTGCGCCCTCCTCCGCGATGCGCCGCGCCTGAGCGGCCACCTGCGCCTCCAGGTCGTGGATCGACAGGTCGCGGAGCAGCTCGGCGCTCGTGCCGTGGAAGTCCACGGCGTGCAGCACGGTCAGCGGCGCCCCCAGGGCGCGGGCCTCGGCCGCGGCCCACGTCACGGCCTCGACAGCGGCGCTCGAGCCGTCGTAGCCCACGACGACCCCGCCCCGGGGGAGGTCACCGCCGTCGTGGTCGCGGGGGACGCTCTCCTGCTGGACCTCGGCGGTCGCGGTGCTCGTCATCGTCTCGCTCCTCGTCTCGTGAGGGGCGGCCCCGGGTGGACCGCCTGACGACTCGATGCTGCGCCCGACGACGGGTGCGCTCCAGGGACCTTGGTCGCGACGACGCCGGACTCTCGTCGCCCGGTCCGCGGCCCTCGGCGGGGGCAGGACCCGGCGCCGGCGGTCGGGCGGCGGCTCCGCGGGGTCTCCGCCCGAGAGGGAGGCCCGGGTCGGCCCCGAGGCGGACCGCGACGGCGACCTCCGTCTCGAGGCCCCCTCCGGCGACGTCGAGGTCGTCGCCACCGTCGGCGCCCGACGTGGCGAGGACCTCGACGTCAGCCCCGGGACGCGCGCAGCACGTCGACGAGCGAGCGCGCGGGGTGACCGGTGAGCCGCTCGACGTCGTCGCTCACCACGTCCATCTCCCCGCGCGCGATCGAGGTGTAGGTGGTGACCCACCCGTCGACCTCGTACTGCTCCGCGCCGTAGGAGGCCCGGGAGGCGTAGGCCTCGTCGACCGTCTCGGGCTGGTAGCGCACTCGCCGGCCGAGCTCGGCCGACAGCAGCGACGACGCCTCGTCGAGCGACAGCGACGTCGGGCCCGTCAGGTCGTAGGTGCGCCCGGCGTGGGCGGCCGGGTCGAGCAGGACCGCGACCGCCGCCTCCGCGACGTCGTCCTGGGCGACCGGGGCGACCCGCCCGTCCTCCGCCGGGCCCCGGATGACGCCGTCCTCGCCCACGAGGAGGGGCAGGAAGTCGGCGTAGGTGCTGTCGCGCAGGACCGTCAGGCCCACGCCCGTCGACCGCAGGTGCTCCTCGGTGGCCCAGTGGTCGCGGGCGAAGGTGAAGGTCGCGTCCGGGGCCGCGCCGAGGAAGGACAGGTACACGACGTGCTCGACGCCCGCGGCGACGGCGGCGTCCACGAACGCGCGGTGCAGGTCGACCCGCCGGGGGTGCTCGGACGCCGAGACCATGAGGACCACGGGGACGCCGGCGAGCGCCGCGCGGACGGCGTCCGCGTCCTCGAAGGAGGCCTGCGCCACGATCGCGCCGGGCAGCTCCGGGGCGCGGGAGGGGTCCCGGACCACGAGCACCTGGTCGACCCCCGCCGCGGACAGCAGGCGGGCCACGCGGCCGCCGACGTTCCCGGTCGCCCCCGTCGTCGCGATGCGCGCTGCTGCAGCCATGTCCGACCTCCGAGCTCCTGGCGCCCTGCGACGCCGCTGCCGCCGGGCACCTCCCGGCGACGCCCAGCCCAACCAGCGCACCGGGGCGCCTCTTCCACGGCGCGGTCGGTGGGTGCGGTCCCGGGCGGCGGGGCCCCGAGCGCTCCGGCGCCCCTCAGGCCAGCGGGTAGGACTGCTCCCCGGCGTCCCGGCCGATCTCGTCGAGCGTGCGCTCCACCGAGGCGAAGGTGTCGGTGCCGTAGGCCATCACGGCGCCGTGGTCGTCGTAGTCGCGGAACTGCGGGCCGTCGAGCAGGAGCAGGAGGCCCAGCGGTCCGCCGTGCTCCTCCAGCGCCTCGTCGGGGTCGACGTCGGGGTCGACCTCGAGGGAGCGGGCGCGCGCCCGGGCGACGAGCGCGTCGGGGTCGGTGACGACGAAGTCGTAGCGCGCCTGCCAGCTGAAGCGGTCGCCCTCGAGCGGCTCGGTGTCCTCCTCGTCGTCGTCGATGAGGTCCTCGACGCCGTCGACCCCGTCACCGGTGAGCTCGTCGAAGGCGCCCCACTCGTCGAGGCCGGTGCCCCAGCCGCGGTCGTGCAGCGCCTCGCGCAGCGCGTCGGACGCGCGCCGCACCTCCCCCAGCGCCTCGGCGACCGTGGCCAGGTCGAGGCTGTCCAGGTCGCTCCCGCAGCGCGTGAGCACCGCCGCCAGGTCGGTCGCCGCGCTGGAGGGCATCGTCATCGGCTCGTCGTCCACACGGCGACGGTACGGCGGCGACCGGCAGACGTCCGCACGACGACCTCGCCGAGGCCCTGGTGCGCGCGCGCCGGCGCGAGCATGCTCGGCTCCGCAGGCCCGGAGGAGCGGAGGAGACGGCGATGAGCACTGCCCCCAGGACGGCTCCACCGGGGAGGGCGGGCGCCGCCCCGCACGTCGCCGACAGCCACGACCGCATCCGCGTGGTCGGGGCGCGCGAGAACAACCTGCGGGACGTCAGCGTCGACATCCCCAAGCGCCGGCTGACCGTGTTCACCGGCGTCTCCGGCTCGGGCAAGAGCTCCCTGGTCTTCGACACGATCGCCGCGGAGTCCCAGCGGATGATCAACGAGACCTACAGCGCCTTCCTGCAGGGCTTCATGCCGGACGTCGGGCGGCCGGACGTCGACCTGCTGGAGGGCCTGACGACGGCGATCGTCGTCGACCAGGAGCGCATGGGCGCCAACCCGCGGTCCACGGTCGGCACCGCCACCGACGTCAACGCGATGCTGCGCATCGTCTTCAGCCGCCTCGGCGAGCCGCACATCGGGTCCTCGCAGGCGTTCTCGTTCAACGTCGCGTCCGTCAGCGGCGCGGGCGCGGTGACGCTCGAGCGCGGTGGGACGACCGTGGAGGAGCGCCGCGAGTTCACGACCACCGGTGGCATGTGCCCGCGCTGCGAGGGGCTCGGCTCCGTCACGGACTTCGACCTGTCCCAGCTCTACGACGACAGCCTCTCGCTCCACGAGGGCGCGCTCACGATCCCCGGGTACGGCGTGGACGGCTGGTACGGCCGCATCTACAGCGGGTCGGGCTTCTTCGACCCGGACACGCCGATCAAGGACTACACGGAGCGCGAGCTGGCCGACCTGCTCCACAAGGAGCCGACCAAGATCAAGGTCGACGGGATCAACCTGACCTACGAGGGTCTGGTCCCCAAGCTCTCCAAGTCCTTGCTGGCCAAGGACCGCGAGGCGATGCAGCCGCACATCCGGGCCTTCGTGGACCGGGCGATCACCTTCACGACGTGCCCCGACTGCGGTGGCACCCGGCTCAACGAGGGAGCCAGGTCGTCGAAGGTCCGGGGCCTGTCCATCGCCGACGCGTGCGCGATGCAGATCAGCGACCTGGCCGAGTGGGTGCGCGACCTCTCCGAGCCGTCGGTGGCTCCGCTGCTGGCCGCCCTGCGGGAGACGCTCGAGTCCTTCGTCGAGATCGGGCTGGGCTACCTCAGCCTCGACCGCTCCACCGGGACCCTGTCGGGCGGTGAGTCGCAGCGCACCAAGATGATCCGCCACCTCGGCTCCTCGCTCACCGACGTCACCTACGTCTTCGACGAGCCGACCATCGGCCTGCACCCCCACGACGTCCAGCGCATGGACGACCTGCTGCTGCGCCTGCGCGACAAGGGCAGCACCGTGCTGGTCGTGGAGCACGAGCCCGAGGTGATCGCCGTCGCCGACCACGTCGTCGACCTCGGCCCGGGGGCGGGGACGGCCGGCGGCACGGTGTGCTTCGAAGGCACCGTCGAGGGGCTGCGCACCAGCGGGACGCTCACCGGCCGCCACCTCGACGACCGCGCGAGGGTCAAGGAGTCGGTGCGGACGCGCACCGGCGCGCTGGAGGTCCGCGGCGCCAGCCGGCACAACCTGCGGGACGTCGACGTCGACATCCCGCTCGGGGTGCTCTGCGTGCTCACCGGCGTCGCCGGCTCGGGCAAGAGCTCGCTCGTCTCCGGCTCGGTGTCCGGCCGGGACGGCGTGGTGACGATCGACCAGACGGCGATCAAGGGCTCCCGGCGCAGCAACCCGGCGACCTGCACCGGGCTGCTGGAGCCGGTCCGCAAGGCGTTCGCGAAGGCGAACGGCGTGAAGCCGGCGCTCTTCAGCGCCAACTCCGAGGGCGCGTGCCCGACGTGCAAGGGCGCCGGCGTCATCTACACCGACCTGGCGATGATGGCGGGGGTCACGACCCCCTGCGAGGTGTGCGGGGGCAAGCGCTTCCAGGCCGCGGTCCTCGAGCACCGACTCGGCGGCCGCGACATCAGCGAGGTGCTCGCGATGTCCGTCACCGAGGCCGAGGGCTTCTTCCGCACCGGGGAGGCGCGCACGCCCGCGGCGCACCGGGTGCTCGAGCGGCTCGCCGACGTCGGGCTGGGCTACCTCAGCCTCGGCCAGCCGCTCACGACGCTGTCCGGCGGCGAGCGCCAGCGCCTCAAGCTGGCCACCCGCACGGGCGAGGAGGGCGGGCTCCTCGTGCTGGACGAGCCGACCACCGGGCTCCACCTCGCCGACGTCGAGCAGCTCCTCGCCCTGCTCGACCGGCTCGTCGACGCGGGGAGGTCGGTCGTCGTCGTCGAGCACCACCAGGCGGTCATGGCGCACGCGGACTGGATCGTCGACCTCGGTCCGGGCGCCGGGCACGACGGCGGACGAGTCGTCTTCGAGGGCACCCCCGCCGATCTCGTGGCCTCCCGGTCCACGCTCACCGGCGAGCACCTCGCGGCGTACGTCGGCGCCTGAGGGGCCGGGACGCCCGCGCGGCGGGAGCGGCAGCCGCGCCGTCCTGCGACGTGGGCGCAGGGACACCCCGACATCCCCGAGATGCGGGCGGGTCCCGCCTGCGCCATCGTCATCCCGTCGAGGGATGTGCAGCAGAGCGCTCCCGTCCGCTCGGAGGTCCGGGGCACCACGCACCGGACCGGCCGTCCGCGACTGGGCGCGGATCCCTCCGCACGACGACCAGATCGCGGCCCACCGGGGGGACGGCCGCGCAACCCGGCCCCTCGGGGCCGACCACAGGATGGAGAGACCATGAGCCAGAGCACAGGAGGCTCGTCCGCGCACCGCGCCGACGACCCGTTCGACCGCACGAACGCCGAGCCGATCGCGACCACCTCGGCCGAGCAGTCCGGCGGTGGCCGCAAGGACGCCGCGAAGGACGCCGGCAAGCAGGTCGCCGGGAACGCGAAGGAGTCCGGCAAGCAGGTCGCGGGCTCTGCGCAGCACGCCGGCCAGCAGGTCGCCGGCTCGGCCAAGGACGCCGGCCAGCAGGTCGCCGGCTCGGCGAAGGACGCCGGCCAGCAGGTCGCCGGCACCGCCAAGGACAAGGCGACCGACGTCGGCCAGGAGGCCGAGCACCAGGCCAAGGACCTCCTGTCCGAGGGCCGCTCGCAGCTCAGCCAGCACGCCGGTGAGCAGCAGCGCCGCGCCGCCCAGGGCCTGTCGTCACTGACGGACGAGCTCCGCGGCCTGTCCAACGGCGAGCCCGGCTCCGGCCCCGTCACCGACCTGGTGCGCCAGGCCGGCGACCGCGTCGAGGAGGCCCAGCGCTGGCTCGGTGAGCGCGAGCCCGCCGACCTGCTCGACGACGTGCGCCGCTTCGCCGCGCGCCGTCCCGGCACCTTCCTCGCCCTCGCGGCGGGCGCCGGCCTCCTGGCCGGCCGCCTCGGCCGCGGGCTGAAGGACTCCGGCTCCGACTCGGGCGCCGGCTCCTCCTCCTCGGGTCAGGGGTCCACCGCCGGCACGTCGAACGTGACCTACGGCACCGCCTCGACGACCGGGACCTACGGCACCGCGTCGACGACGGGGACCTACGGCACCGCCACCGGCACCCGGCTCCCCGCGGAGGGCACCGGCACGGCCGGCCTCTCCCTCGAGGACCGCGCCGCCCCCGGCGGCCAGCGCGGAACGGCCCTGTGAGCGCCCCCGCAGGGGGCTCGCCCACCGCGGGCTCGTACGCCGAGGGCTCGCACCCCGTGGGCCCGCCCACGCCCGGTCCCGCCGGTGACGACCACCGTTCCCTCGGGGAGCTGCTGAGCGCGGTCACGACGGACATCTCCACGCTCATGCGCCAGGAGGTCGCCCTGGCCAAGGCCGAGGCGAAGGAGTCCGCGGCCCACGCGGGCAAGGGCGCCGGGATGCTCGCCGGTGCGGGTGTGGCGGGGCACTTCGTGCTCCTGTTCCTCTCGATCGCCCTGTGGTGGGGCCTCGGCAACGCCATCGGCTACGCCTGGTCCGGCCTCGTGGTGGCGATCCTCTGGGCCGTCATCGCCGGCGTCCTGGCCGCGGTCGGGCGCAAGGAGCTCAACAAGACCAAGGGCCTGCCCCAGACGCAGCAGTCCCTCCAGAAGATCCCGAACGCCGTCAAGGGGCACGAGGAGGCAAACCGATGAGCCAGAGCCCGGAAGAGATCCGCGCCGAGATCGAGCGCACGCGAGCATCGCTGAGCGCGGACGTGGACGAGCTCAGCTACGAGGCCAACCCCAAGGTCCAGGCGAACCGCCAGGTGGACAAGGTCAAGAGCGACGCCAAGGGCCGCGTCAACGACCTGAAGGAGCGCGTCATGGGCAAGGCCCACGACGTCAGCGACTCCGCCCACTCCGCGGGCGACAGCGCCAGCGGCACGGCGTCCGACCTGCGCGACAGCGCCGGCGACGCGGCCTCCAGCGCTCGCGACGCCGTGACGTCGGCGCCGCACGAGGCCGCCAGCCGCACCCGGGGCAACCCGTTCGCGGCCGGCCTGGTCGCCTTCGGCGCCGGCCTCCTCGCGGCGGGGCTCATCCCCACCAGCCGCAAGGAGCAGGAGCTCGCCGAGACCGCGAAGCAGAAGGCCCAGCCGCTCGTCCAGGACCTGAAGAGCCAGGGCCAGGAGATCGCGCAGGACCTCAAGCAGCCCGCTCAGGAGGCCGCGCAGTCCGTCAAGGACACGGCCCAGAGCGGCGCCCAGGAGGTCAAGGACGAGGCCCAGAGCCGCGCCCAGGACGTCAAGGGCGAGGCCCGGGACCGCGCCCAGGACGTCAAGGGCGAGGCCCAGAGCCGCGCGCAGGACGTCAAGGGCGAGGCCCAGGGCCAGGCCCAGGACGTCAAGGGCCAGGCGCAGGGCAAGGCGCAGGACGTGCGCCAGCAGCGCTGACCTGACGATCCCCGACGAGGGCCCGGTGCGATGCGCACCGGGCCTTCGTCGTGCCCGCTGAGCCGGTGGCGGGGCCCACCGCCGCTGCGATGCGCACCGGGCCTTCGTCGTGCCCGCTGAGCCGGTGGCGGGGCCCACCGCCGCGGGGGCGCCATACTCCCGGCGGTGCACCGGTCGGCGGCGGAGGAGGTCCCATGAGCGTCGAGGACGGACGGACGTCCGCGACGCTCGACGCGGTGGCCCTCGCCGCCGGCGTCTCCCGCGCGACCGCCAGCCGGGTCCTGACCGGCTCTCCCCGCGTCAGCGAGAGCGCCCGTGACCGCGTCCTGCGCGCCGCGGCCTCGCTGTCCTACGTGCCCAACGGCGCGGCCCGCATGCTCGTCACGCGGCGCAGCGACGCCGTCGCCTTCGTCGTCTGCGAGCAGGAGGAGCGGTTCTTCTCCGACCCGTTCTTCGCGACGGTGCTCAAGGGCGTCCACCGGGTCGTCGCGGCCAGCCGCCGCCAGCTGCTGTTCGCGGTCGTCGCCGGCGAGGCGGACCGCGAGCAGCTGGTGCGCTACGCCGCCGGCGGGCACCTGGACGCCGCGATGTTCCTCTCCGCGCACGGGGGCGAGACGGCACCGGCGCGGCTGCGCGAGCGCGGCGTCCCCGTGGTGCTGGCCGGTCGCCCGCCGTCGGGCGTGGGCGAGGACCTCCCCCACGTGGACACCGACAACGTCGACGGCGGGCGGCTCGCGACGCAGCACCTCCTGGACCGCGGCTGCCGCCGGCTCGGGCTCGTCACGGGGCCGCCGGACATGGCCAGCTCGCAGGACCGGCTCGCCGGCTGGCGCCGCGCTCTCGACGACGGCGCCGGTCGTGGCCAGGAGGACGCGCGGGGGACGCCCGCGGAGGTCACCGCGCTCGTCGCCGAGGGCGACTACACGACGGCGGGCGGGCACCGGGCGACGGCCGAGCTGCTGGCGCGGATGCCCGACCTGGACGGCGTCTTCGCCTCGAACGACCTCATGGCGGTCGGCGCCCTGACCCTGCTGCGCGAGCGCGGCCTCCGCGTCCCCGAGGACGTCGCCGTCGTCGGCTACGACGACATCCCGCTCGCCACCGCCGTCCAGCCCGCGCTCACGACGGTCCGCCAGCCCCTCGAGGAGCTGGGACGCGAGATGGCCACCATGGTCGTCACCGCCCTGGACGGCGGGGTCCCGGCCTCCCGGGGCCGCGCGCTGCTCCCCGCCCGGCTCGTCGTCCGCGACTCGGCCTGAGCTGCCCCGCTCGCGCGGACCCCGCACCGACCGCCCGCCCGCCCCCCTGCACCGCCCCCTGCACCGCCCGCAGGGGCCGCGGGACGCCTCTTGACAGCCGTGCAGGACCTGGCACACAGTCTCCCCATCGCGTGGAAGCGCTTCCACGCGATCGACCGCTCTGATCGACGACGATCTCGGCCGGAGGAGGCTCCCGGACGCCGGTCCGACCGCACCAGGCATCGGTGCTGACGACCTCGGGCGCCCCCTCACGGGCGACGGCTGGTGCGGCCAGTCGAGACGTGCTTCTCCCAGCTCCACGCAGGTCCTCGGTCGGTCCGCGGCCGAGGAGACCTGGCGGCCCCGGAGTCCGATCCGGCCCCGGGCGGCCAGGGCCCCACGGCGAGCGCGCTGCGCCGAGGCTCTGCAGTACTCGATCAACGACGATCGACCTCCCGACGGGAGGTCCGTGAGGAGTCCCACGTGTTCTCAGCTCGTTCCCGGAAGGCCGTGCTCGCCGTCGCGGCGGTCAGCGTGGCGTCGCTCGGCCTCGGCGCCTGCGGGGGCTCCGAGGCCAGCTCGGGCCCCGTGGGGACCGCCGACCCCGACGAGGAGGTCACCATCACGGTCGACTCCTTCGGCGGGATCTTCGCCAACTACGACAAGGCCGGGCTGCTCGACCAGTACCGGGAGGAGCACCCGAACGTCACCATCGAGTTCTCCGAGGTGCAGCAGGAGCCCGACTACTGGACGGCGCTCGCCACGAAGATCAACTCCGGCTCCGGGCTCGCCGACATCCAGCCGCTCGAGATCAGCCGCGCCGCCCTCGTGACGAGCCAGCAGCAGGACGTGTGGCTCGACGTCAACGACACCGAGTTCGCCGACCAGCTCAGCGAGGAGACCGAGGCCGCCGTCGGGGCGATCACCACGGAGGACGGCGCCGTCCTCGGCATGCCGACGGACTCCGGACCCATGGCCATCTGCTTCCGCAGCGACAAGCTCGAGGAGGCCGGCCTGCCCTCCACCTCGGAGGAGCTCGCGGCCCAGGTCACCGACTGGGACGCCTACGAGTCGCTGGGCCAGCAGTACCAGGAGGCCACCGGCGGCGACGCCTGGACGGACTCCGCCAGCGGGTACTACCGGCTGCTCACCTCGGTGGAGCCGGTGCGCAACTACGACGAGGAGGGCAACCCGACCTGGGACACCAACGAGACCGTCAAGCCCGCCTTCGACCGGGCGGCGGCCGTCGCCGCGCAGGGCCTGACGGCGGGGCTCGACCAGTTCTCCCCGGAGTGGAACACGGCCATGAGCACCGGGGACTTCGCGACGATCGCCTGCCCGGCCTGGATGCTCGGCTACATCAAGCAGCAGGCCGGTGAGGAGAACGCCGGCAACTGGTCGGCCATCCCCCTGCCCGAGGGCCTGGGCGGCAACTGGGGCGGCTCCTTCCTGGCGATCCCGCGGGACAGCGAGAACGCCGCCGCCGCCGCGGACCTGGCCGCCTTCCTGACCAGCGCCGAGGCTGAGAAGACCGAGTTCGAGGCCGGCCTCGCCTTCCCCTCGAACACCGTCGCGCAGGAGCAGATCCAGGACGTCACGGACGAGTACTTCAGCGGCGCGCCCATCGGCCAGATCTTCTCCGCCTCCGCGCAGGCCGCTCCCGCCCAGCCGCTGGGCGTCGACGACGGGGCGATCGACATCGCGCTGACCGAGGCGCTGGTCACGGTCGAGGCCAACGGCGTCTCGCCCGCCGACGCCTGGGAGAGCGCCTCGAGCACCATCGAGGACCAGGTCGGCTGACGACCGCACCGACGGGTGGCCCCCCGACCCCGGGGGGCCACCCGTCGCGCCGTCCCCACGACCGCGTGAGGGGCACCGCCGCGTCCAACCCCCACCCCGCCCAGGCGACCGAGCGACGAAGAGAGCGAACATGGCGGTCCACGCACCGACGACGACCGAGGTGACCCGCGCCGGGGCGGGAGGCGACAGCCCGCCGTCCTCGGCACGCAGCTCGCGGCGATCCGGCCGGGCCTACCGGAACGCGCCCTACGCCTACATCGCGCCGTTCTTCCTGCTCTTCGGCGCCTTCGGGCTCTTCCCGCTCCTGCACACGGTCTGGATCAGCTTCCACGAGTACCGCCTGGGCGGCTCGTCGCCCACCTTCGCCGGCTGGGACAACTACGCCTGGCTGTTCCAGAGCGAGGCCTTCTACAACTCGCTGTGGAAGACGCTCACCATCGGGATCATCTCGACGGTTCCGCAGCTGCTCTTCGCCCTGGGGCTGGCCCACCTGCTCAACTTCAACATGAAGGTGCGGGCCTTCTTCCGCATCTCGATGATCGTCCCCTACGCCACCTCCCTCGTCGCCGCGACGCTCGTCTTCGGCTCCATCTTCGCCAACACGGCGGGCGGCCTGGTGAACGTGGTCCTGGGCGTCCTCGGCCTGGACCCGATCTCCTGGACGACCGGCAACTGGACCGCCCAGATCGCGATCGCGGTGATCGTCACCTGGCACTGGACCGGGTACAACGCGCTCATCTACCTGGCGGGGATGCAGTCCATCCCCAAGGACCTCTACGAGGCCGCGGCCATCGACGGCGCGAGCCGCTTCCGCCAGTTCCTCCACGTGACCATCCCCGGGCTGCGGCCGACGATCCTGTTCACGATCGTCCTGTCCACCATCGGGGCGACCCAGCTGTTCACCGAGCCCTTCCTCTTCGGCAACGGGGCGGGCGGTGGCGCGCTGGGCCAGTACCAGGTCCTGACGCTGTTCATGTACGAGACCGGCTTCGAGGTGGGACGCCTCGGGCGGGCCGCCGCCATCGCCTGCGTCACGCTGATCATCGTCATCCTCCTGGTCCTGCTCAACGCCGGCCTCGCCCAGCTGCGCACCCGCGACAAGGGGCAGCCGCTCCTGGGCCGGCGCAGCACCGCCTCGACCCGGAAGGCCGCCCGATGAGCACCGGCTCCGTCGACGACGTCCGCACGGCCGCGCCCGCCCTGACGGGCGCCCCCGAGCCGCGCACCCGCAAGCGCCGCTCCGAGGACGCGGCGGGCCCCCTCACCTACGTCGTGCTGGGGCTGACGGCCGCCGTCTTCCTCTTCCCCTTCTACTACTCCCTGGTGGCGGGCTCGCACTCCCCGTCCGACCTCTACGACGGCACGCCGCCCCTGCTGCCCGGGCCGCAGCTCTTCGAGAACATGCGGCTGGCGCTGGAGCAGGCGGACCTGTTCGCCGCCCTGGGACGGTCGCTGGTCGTCTCGCTGGCCGTCACCGCGACCACCATCTTCTTCTGCACGCTCGCGGGCTTCGCCTTCGCCAAGTGCAGCTTCCGCGGGCGGAACGCGCTCTTCGGCATCACGGTGGCGACGCTGACGATCCCGCCGACCCTCAGCATCATCCCGCTGTACGTCGTCATGAGCCGCCTGGGCCTCGTCAACAACCTGCTCTCGGTCATCCTCCCGGGGGCGGTCACCGCCTTCGGGGTCTTCTTCATGCGCCAGTACATCTCCCAGGCGCTGCCGGACGAGCTCATCGAGGCCGCGCGGGTCGACGGCGCGTCGATGAACCGCACGGTCTTCTCCATCGTCTTCCCGCTGGCCCGCCCCGGCATGGCCGTCCTCGGGATCCTCGCCTTCATGGCGTCGTGGAACGACTTCCTGTGGCCCTTCATCGTCGTCCGGCAGAGCCCGACCATCCAGGTCGCCGTCGCCGGCATCGGGGCGGGGTACACGCCGGACATCTCGGTCATCCTCGCCGGTACCGTCATCGCCACGGTCCCGCTGCTCCTCGTCACCGCCGTCTTCGGCAAGCAGATCGTCGGCGGCATCACCGCCGGCGCCGTCAAGGGCTGACGCCTCCCCGCTCCGGCGCCGCGACCCCGCGCCACCAGCCCCGCCCCGCACCCACCCGAGAGGTCTCGATGACGCGCCTCACCCGGCACCCCGCACCCGCCCGCTCCAGCGCCACCCGGTCCACCGCCACCCGGTCCACCGCCGCCCTGGCCGTCGCGGCGCTCGCGGCGACCGGCCTCGCCGTCGGCGCCGCGCCGGCCGGAGCCGCCGACGGCGCCGAGCAGGTGCGCAACGGCTCCTTCGACGACGGCCTGGCGGGCTGGAACGCCTACCCCGCGGCGTCGGTCGTGGACGGCCGCGGCTGCGTCGACGTGCCGGCCGGCAGCGGGCCCTACAGCGCCGCCATCACCCAGCAGGTGCCGCTGGAGGCCGGGGAGACGTACCGGCTCTCGATGGAGGCGCTCACCGAGCCGGCGACGGCGGCGAACGTGCGCGTCGTCGTCCAGGCCGGGGCGGACCTGAACTACCTGCAGTTCCTCCCGGCGCAGAAGCTGGCCCTCACCCCGGAGCCGTCGACCTCCTCGGCCACCTTCACGCCCGAGCAGGACTACGCCACCGCCGAGCTGGCCGTCCAGCAGGACATCACGAACCCGGCCGCCTACCGCCTGTGCGTCGACGACGTCAGCCTCACCGGCGGCGCGGAGCCCGACGTCTACGCGCCCGACACCGGCTCCCGCCTCAAGGTCAACCAGCTCGGGTACCTGCCGCGCGGCCCGAAGGAGGCCACCCTCGTCACCGAGTCGACCGAGCCGGTGCGCTGGGAGCTGCGCCGCGCCGACGGGAGGCGCCTGTCGCGGGGCACCACCACCCCGCGGGGCGTCGACCCGACCGCCGGCGTGAACGTGCACACCCTCGACCTCAGCCGCGTCCCGGTCTCCGGCGAGGGCTTCACGCTCGTCGCCGACGGGGCGACGAGCGAGCCCTTCACCATCGCGGCGGACCTCTACGAGCCGCTGCGCACCGACGCGAAGACGTTCTTCTACACCAACCGCAGCGGCATCGAGATCTCCGACGAGCTGGCCCCCGGCTACGGCCGGGAGGCCGGGCACGTCGGCGTCGCGCCGAACCAGGGCGACGCCGCGGTGCCGTGCCTGCCGCTCGACGACGACGCGCAGCAGCTCTACGTCGCCCAGGGCGGGGAGCCGTGGACGTGCGAGGGCACCCGCGACGTGACGGGCGGCTGGTACGACGCCGGCGACCACGGCAAGTACGTCGTCAACGGCGGCATCGCGGTGGCCCAGCTGATGCAGGAGCAGGAGCGACGCCTCACCGCGCCGTCCGCCGACCGCGGCGCCCTGGCCGACGGCGCGCTGCGCATCCCGGAGGCCGGCAACGGCGTCCCGGACCTGCTCGACGAGGCGCGCTGGCAGCTCGAGTGGATGCTCAAGATGCAGGTCCCCGCGGGCCAGCAGCACGCGGGGCTCGCTTACCACAAGGTCGCGGACGCCGACTGGACCGGTCTGCCGATGCTGCCCGCCGAGGACCCGCAGGCCCGCCGGCTCTACCGCCCGTCCACCGCGGCGGGGCTGAACCTGGCCGCAGCAGCCGCCCAGGGCGCGCGGCTGTGGCGGCCCTACGACGCCGCCTTCGCCGACCGGCTGCTCGAGGCCTCGCGGACCGCGTACGCCGCGGCGCAGGCGGAGCCGGACCTCTACGCCCCGGCCCCGGACGCCTCGGTCGACCCGAACCCGGGCAGCGGCCCCTACGACGACGACGACGTCACCGACGAGCTCTACTGGGCGGCCGCCGAGCTGTTCCTGACGACCGGCGAGGACGCCTACGCCGAGGACGTCCTGGCCTCGCCGCACCACACCGGCGACGTCTTCGGCGCCGACGGCTTCGCGTGGGGCGACGTCGCCGCGCTGGCGCGCCTCGACCTCGCGACGGTGCCGAGCGCGCTCCCGGACCGCGAGCGCGTGCGGGCCAGCGTGGTCGAGGGCGCGGACGGGTACGTCGCCGCCCAGCGGGACGAGCCGTTCGGCCAGCCCTACGCCCCCGAGGGCGACCGCTACGCCTGGGGCTCGAACAGCGCGATCACCAACAACCTCCAGGTGGTCGCGACGGCGTACGACCTCACCGGGGACGCGGTCTACGCCGACGCCGTGCTGCGCGGCATGGACTACCTCTTCGGGCGCAACGCCCTGGCGCAGAGCTACGTCACGGGCTACGGCGAGCGCGACAGCCGCAACCAGCACAGCCGGTGGTACGCCCACCAGCTGGACCCCTCGCTGCCGCACCCGCCCGCAGGGACCCTCTCCGGCGGGCCGAACTCGAGCGCCGCGACCTCCGGCGACCCGGTGGCGGCACCGATCCTCGGCGGGTGCGCGGCGCAGCTCTGCTACGTCGACGACATCGGGTCCTGGTCGACCAACGAGATCACGGTCAACTGGAACGCCCCGATGTCCTGGCTGGCCTCCTTCGCGGCGGACCTCGACCGCGGCGTCCAGGAGCGCGGCGCCCAGGAGCGGGGGCGCCCCGCGCGGTAGCCCGCTCCGGCCGGCGCCCCCCGCGCCCTCCGCGCAGGAGGAGGCGGGAGGCGCCGGCCGGCGTGCGCTACCCCCGGGATGCGCGCCCCAGCAGCGGCGCCCCCGGCTCCCGCTGCTCCGACCGCCGCTGCTCCGGCCGCCACTGCTCCGGCCGCCGGGGCGCCGGCAACCGCCCCGAGCCGTGCAGGCGCACCTGACCGCGGCCCGAGCGCTTCGCCGCGTACATGGCCGCGTCGGCGCGGCGGAGGACGGCGTCGGCGTCGGCGTCCGGGCCCGTCGCCGTGCACGCCCCGACGCTGGCGCTGATGGACTGGGACCCGCCCGCGAGCGCCACCGGCTCCTCCAGGAGCTGGACCACCCGGGAGCCGACGGCCACGAGCGCCCGCGCCGAGCCGACGTCCCGGCACAGCACGGCGAACTCGTCGCCCCCGAAGCGCGCGACGAGGTCGCCCGGGCGCACGGCCGCCGTCAGCCGGGCCGCGACGACGCGCAGCAGCTCGTCGCCCGCGGCGTGCCCCGCCGAGTCGTTGACCGCCTTGAAGCCGTCCAGGTCCACGAACAGCACACCGACCGCCGCGCCCCGGTCCACCGCCTCCCGCAGCCGGGCCGTCAGGACCTCGCGACCCGGCAGCCCCGTGAGCTCGTCGTGCTCGGCCTGGTGGCGCAGCGCCAGCTCCAGGTGCCGCTGGGCGGTGATGTCCTCGACGCTGACGAGCAGGTACGGCCGGCTGTGCCGCGGGGTGATGCGGGTGACGTCGAGCCGCCCCCGGCGGCCCCCCGCCGTGACGTGCTCGCACGTCGAGCGCTCGTCGCCGGCGCCCACGACCTCCAGCGCGCACGGGCCCTCGCCCTGGTGCGCAGCCGGGAGCTCCCGGACGGGGGTGCCCGCGAGCGCGGCGGGAGCGACGTCGAGGAAGGCGCCGAAGGAGGCGTTGACGACGCGGACCCGCGCGCAGCCGCCCGAGGACGGCGGCGCGCCCCCGGCAGCAGCGCCCCCGGGGGGACCTCCCAGGACGCTCGTCGGGCACCGGGCGAGGTCGACGAGGGCCATGCCCGCCGGGGCGTCGTCGAAGCCGCGGCGCAGCAGGTCCGCCCGGTCGTCGGCCGCCGCCTGCGCCCGGGTGAGCCCCGCCAGCAGCTCGTCGCGCTGGCGGCGGTACAGCGCCAGCGCCATCGCGGCGCCGGCCGCCACCGCCACGAAGCCCTGCGCCACCACGACGCGCGCCCCGGGGTCGAGCATCGAGAAGGGCCCGCTCCCCGCGTGCGTCCCGGCCACGACGACGACGCCCGCGACGACGGAGTGGACCGCCGCGTGGGCGGGGGTGGTGCGCAGGGCCAGCAGCAGGGACAGCGGGAGGGTGACGAAGGAGACGGGCACGTCCCTCCAGACCACGTAGACCAGCGCGTAGACCAGCCACGCGCCGAGGTGCAGCCCTCCCAGCCCGAGGTGGCGCCCGCGCGGCAGCCGGCGCAGCGACCGGGCCGCCGGGGGCCGGCCCGCGGACCGGCGGGCGGCGCGGTCGCCCAGCGCGAGGACGGCGCCCGCCAGCACGACCGTGCTCGCGACGTTGCGCAGCGTCCACTCGCCCGCCGTCTGCAGCAGCGGGTCCCCGTCCGCCACGGCCAGGGCGGCCGGGCCGACGAGCGCGCTGGCCAGCGACCCCGCCAGGGCGCTGGCGATGAGGGCGGTGAGGTCGGCCGGCTCGCGGAACCGGGGGCGCGCTGCCGGGCGCAGGGGCCTGCGCCCCCGGCGGGCGAGCCGCACGTGCGCCTCCGCGGCGACGAGGCCGTGCACCGCGTGGGCGGCGCCGAAGGCCGCGGCCACCCCGGGCTCGGCGCCGAGGACGAGGTTGGTCGTCGCCGACACGGCGCCGCCCAGGCCGACGACGGCCAGCACCGCGGGCCAGCCGCGGCGGCGCGCCGCCAGCGACCCGAGGTAGGTCACGGCGGCGACGGGGCCCACGAGGCTCATCTCGGTGCCCTCCGCGCGCGTCGAGCGCCCGAGCGCGACCGCCAGGGCCACGAGGACGCACCAGCCGACGAGGAGCGCGGGGTCGTGGGCGGTGCGCGCTGCCGTGCTGGACGTCCGGCTCGCCCCCGTGCGCGCGGCACGGGGCCCGGCGTCCTCGACGCCCGGCCCGAGGTGCTCCACCGGGGCCCCTCAGGCCCGCGGCGCGAGCGCCGCGCCCGGGGTCGAGGCGCGCTGGGCGGGTGGCGCCGGGGTCGGCGCCCCGCCGGGGACCGCCGCACCGCTCTCCCGCTCCGGCGCCCCGGCCACGGCGACGCCGTCCCGACCGGTGCGCTTGGCCCGGTAGAGCGCTGCGTCCGCCGCACGGTAGAGCCCCGGCAGGTCGGCGGCGTGGGACGGCGCGTGGGCGACCCCGACGCTGACGGTGGTGGGCAGCGGCGCCCCGCCGCGCCCGTCGAGGAGGAGCGGCCGTGCGCGCACCACCTCGACGACCGCCGCGCCGCGCCGCGCGGCGCCGGCGAGGGACTCCCCGGGCAGGAGCACCGCCAGCTCGTCCCCGCCCAGGCGGCTCACCACCGCGGACGGGCCGCTCACCTCGCGCAGCAGCCCGCCGAGGTGGACCAGCAGCGCGTCGCCGACCGGGTGCCCGTGGGTGTCGTTGACCCCCTTGAAGTGGTCGACGTCCACGACGACGAGCGCCGTGCCGTCCGCGGCGTCCGCGGACGTCAGGGCGCAGGCGGCCGCGTCGTCCAGGACCCGCCGCGTGACCAGCCCGGTCAGCGGGTCCACGGCGGCCTGGCGGCGGAGCTCGGCGAGCAGCCGGTCGCGCTGCCCGTTCACGCGGACCAGCAGGAGCGTGGTCGTGACGGCCACGACGCTGACGAACGCCCAGTCCGTGAGGGCCTGCGGGAGCGGCAGCAGCAGGAGGGTCGTGACGGCCTCGCCCGTGACGGAGATCGCCGTCACGAGCCAGGCGCCCGTGGGGCGCAGGTGCGTGGCGGCGAAGAGGACGGGCAGCAGGAAGAAGACCTGGGCGGCGGTGGTGGCGTCGCGCGTCAGCGCGTCGAGGACCGCCACCGCCGCGACGCCGAGCACGGGCAGCAGGCCGAAGGCCCACCCGGGGCAGCGCACGCGCACGAGCAGTCCCGCGACGACGACCATGGACAGCACCACGGCGACCACGACCGCTCCGCCCGCCGCGGGCGGGTGCACGGCCGCGCCGCCCCCGAGCACGGCCGCCGCCAGCAGCAGCACCACCTGGAGGGCGCGGGCGGCCGCCCTGGCGTCGCGGGGCGCGAAGAGGTCCACACCCCGGCCATCGGCGCGGGCGCCGCCCGCGGGAGCCCGCGCGCTGCGGCAGCACCCGTCCAGGTCAGCGGCCGCCCAGCTCGCGGCGCGCGGGCGCTCAAGTCCGCCGGCGCCGGTGCCGATGGGGAGCGCAGGTGGCGCAGCGCGTCCAGCACGAGGCGCGCTCGCCCACCCACCTCGAGGAGACGACCGCGACAGCCCCAGGAGACGACCATGCCCGCTCCGAGCGCCGCCGCGGTCACGCGACGCCACCACGTCACCCAGCTGGGCCGGTCGGGGGCGACCCCGGTCGTCTTCGCGCACGGGTTCGGCTCCGACCAGGACATGTGGCGCGACGTCGCCCTGCGCTTCACCGAGGACCACCGGGTCGTCCTCTACGACCAGGTGGGAGCCGGGCGCTCGGACCGCGAGGCGTACGACCCCCGGCGCTACGCGACGGTCGACGGCTACGCCGAGGACCTGCTGGAGATCTGCGAGGCCCTCGACCTGCGGGAGGCCGTCGTGGTCGGCCACTCCATCAGCGCGATGGTCGCGGTCGCCGCCGCCGCGCGGGACGCGAGCCGGATCGCCCAGCTCGTGCTCGTGGCCCCCTCGCCGCGCTACGTCGACGACCCGGAGACCGGCTACGTCGGCGGCTTCTCGACCGAGGACGTCGAGGAGCTGCTGGAGTCCCTCGACAGCAACTACTTCGCCTGGGCGGAGACGATGGCCCCCGTCGTCATGGGCAACCCGGACGCGCCCCACCTGGGGGAGGCGCTCGAGGCGGGCTTCTGCCGGCTCGACCCCGACGTCGCGCGCGACGTCGCCCGGCTCACCTTCCTGTCCGACAGCCGGGACCTGCTCCCGCGGGTGCCCGTCCACGCCGTCGTCCTGCAGTGCCGGCAGGACGCGCTCGCCCCCCCGGAGGTCGGTGCCCACGTGCACCGCGCCCTGCCGCACAGCACGCTCGTCCACCTGCGCGCGACGGGCCACTGCCCGCACGTCAGCGCGCCCGCGGAGACCGCCGCGGCGATCCGCGCCCACCTGCGCGTGCGGTCGTGACCGAGCCCCGCGACCGCGGCGTCGAGGCGCCGGCTGCCGGCGCCCCGCCGCGCTCGTCCGCCCCGCCCCGGCCGCGGGCGGACCGCGAGGGGGGCGAGCAGCCGGCCGTGCCGCCGCTCGTCCCCGCACGCCCCGACGTCGAGGCCCTGTGGCACGCGGCGCCCTGCGCCCACCTGCTCGTGTCCGCGGAGGGCCTGGTCACCGACGTCAACGAGACGTTCCTGCGATGGACCGGCCACGGGCGCGAGGACGTCGTCGGCTCCGCCTTCACGCGGCTGCTGCCCGTGGGCGACCGCATCCTCTACAGCACGAACGGGCTCCCCCAGCTCACCCTCACCGGTCGCCTGGACGAGGTCGCCCTGCAGATCCGCGGCGCCGACGGGACCCGGCAGGCCGCGCTGCTGAGCGCCGTCCGCCTGGACGGCGACGGGTCGGTGCTCGTGGCCCTCTTCAGCGCCGCCGGGCGGCGGCGCTACGAGCTGGGCCTGCTGACGGCGCGACGTCGGGCGGAGGCGTCCGAGGCCCGCACCGCCGAGGCCGAGGCGCAGGCGCAGCACCTGGTGCGCCACGACCCGCTGACGGGGCTGCTCAACCGCACCGGGCTGCTGGAGGTCCTCGACCGCGCGCTGCGGGCAGCCGACCGCGAGGCGCCGGCGGCGGTCCTCTACATCGACCTCGACGGCTTCAAGACGGTCAACGACAGCCTCGGCCACGCCTCCGGCGACGAGCTCCTCGTCGCGGCCGCGTCCCGGCTGCGCACCGCGCTGCCGGAGGACGCCGTGCTGGCGCGCCTGGCGGGCGACGAGTTCGCCGTCCTGCACGGCGTGCCGGTCGACGACGTGCCGCCCCTCGCGGAGGGGCTCCTCGCCGCCCTCGGGGCGCCCGTCCTGCTGTCCGGCGTCGAGGTCGTCGTGTCGGCGAGCATCGGGGTGGCGGTCGCCGACGACGCCGCGGGCGCGCGCGTCGCCACCCGGGAGGGCGGCCCCGGCGACGGCGCGGACGAGGCCGGCGAGCGCCTGCTGCAGCGCGCCGACGCCGCGATGTACCGCGCCAAGGCCGCGGGCCGCGCCTGCTGGCGGCGGCACGAGACGGGCTGCGCGGACCCGACCGCCGACCGCCTCCTCCTGCTCGAGCAGCTGCGGCACGCCATCACCGACGGCCAGCTGCGCCTGCACTACCAGCCGCGCGTGGAGGTCGGCAGCGGCGCCGTCGTGGGCGTCGAGGCGCTCGTGCGCTGGCAGCACCCCACCCGCGGCCTGCTGCCTCCCTCGGAGTTCGTCGACGTCGCCGAGGAGTCCGGCCTGGTCCGCGAGCTCGGCGCCTGGGTCCTCGAGGAGGCGGTCGCCCAGGCCGTGCGCTGGGAGCGGCACCCCGACGGCGCGGCGGTGCAGATGGCCGTCAACGTGTCGGCGCGCCAGCTGGTCGACCCCGAGCTGGTCCCCGCCATCACCGAGCTGCTCGAGCGGCACGGCCTCCCCGCGCCCCGCCTGGTGCTGGAGATCACCGAGACCGCGCTGATGCGCGAGCCCGAGGTGGCGCTCGCCGCGCTGAGCAGCCTCCGGGCGCTCGGCCTGCACCTGGCGGTCGACGACTTCGGCACCGGCTACTCGAGCTTCACCTACCTCAAGCGGTTCCCCGTGGACGAGCTGAAGATCGACCGCTCCTTCGTCGCGGGGATGACCACCGACCCGCGCGACCACGCCATCGTGGCGAGCTGCGTGGGCCTCGGCCACGCCCTGGGCGTGGTCGTCGTCGGCGAGGGCGTGGAGACGCCCCAGCAGCGCGCGGCGCTCGAGGCCCTCGGCTGCGACCTGGCGCAGGGCTACTCCTTCAGCCGACCGGTCCCCCCGGGGCCGGTGCCGCCGACCGCGTCCTGAGCCCGGTGCTCGGCCCGCCCGCCGGGCGCCCCGCAGGAGCTCCCTCGCCCCCGCGGGACGCGCGTGACCGGCCCCGCCGGTGCGGGGTGCCGGGAGGCCCTCGGAATGCCGCGGCGGCCGCCGCGCTTGCCGCTCGTGGTCGGGCACGCGCGCGGCCGTCCTCGCACGACCCGAGAGTTCGGAGCAGCCCGTGACCGCCACTGCGCCCCGCACCAGCGGCGCCGACGACCCGGTCGGCGGTCGGCCGTCGGGCGGCCGCGCGCGCCGACGGCGCGACGTGCCGCACTGGATGGTCCTGGTCGTCGCGGCGACGGCGCAGTTCATGGTCATCCTCGACGTGAGCATCGTGAACGTCGCGCTGCCGTCGATGCGCACGGACCTGGGCCTGTCGACCGCCGGCCTGCAGTGGGTGGTCAACGCCTACGCCCTGGCCTTCGCGGGGCTGCTGCTGCTCGGCGGGCGCGCGGGCGACCTCTTCGGGCGCAAGCGCGTGTTCCTGTGGGGGGTGGCGCTCTTCTCGCTGGCCAGCCTGGTCGGCGGGTTCGCGCAGACCGAGACCTGGCTCGTGGCGGCGCGCGCGGCGCAGGGCGTCGGCGGTGCCGTCCTCGCGCCGGCCACGCTCAGCCTCCTGACGACGACCTACACCGAGCCGGCCGAGCGCGCCCGGGCCCTCGGCGTGTGGGGCGCGGTCGGCGGCGCCGGCGGCGCGATGGGCGGGCTCGTCGGCGGTGTGCTGACCGAGCTGCTCAGCTGGCGGTGGGTGCTCTTCGTCAACGTGCCGCTCGGCGTCCTGCTCATCGCGGGGGCGGCGTGGGCGCTGGTCGGCTCCGCGCCCGTCGTCCGCCGCCTGCGCGACCTCGACGTGCCCGGCAGCCTGACCGTGACCCTCGGCCTGACGTCCGTCGTCTACGGCGTCGTGAGCGCGGAGACGAGCTCGTGGACGTCCGCGGTCGTGCTCGCCCCGATCGCCGTCGGCCTCGCGCTGCTGGCGCTGTTCGTGCTCATCGAGCGCCACGCGCCCCGCCCGCTCGTCCCGCTGGACATCTTCCGGCGCCGCGCCCTGTCCGCCGCGAACGGCGTCGCCCTCACCGTCGGCATGGGCATGTTCTCGTTCTGGTTCTTCATGTCGCTGCAGCTGCAGCGCGTCTACGGCTTCGACGCCCTCGACGCCGGCCTGGCGTTCCTGCCCGCGAGCCTGGCCCTCGTGGCCGGGACGGTGGTCTCCGGGCGCATCGCCCAGCGCACCGGTCCCCGGCCGCTGCTCGTCGTCGGGCCCCTCGTCTCCGCGGCCGGCCTCCTGTGGCTGTCGGCGTCCTCGCCGAGCGGCAGCTACGTCGGCGAGCTGCTCGGGCCGACGATGCTGGCCGGCCTGGGCATCGGCCTGACCATGGTCCAGCTGGCCGCCGCGGCCACGGCCGGCGTCCCCGGCGAGCAGGCCGGCCTGGCGTCGGGGCTCATCAACACCTCGCGGCAGATGGGCGGCGCCATCGGCCTGGCCGTCCTGTCCACGATCGCCGCCGCCCACACCGCCTCGGTGCTGGGCACCGAGGACGCCGACGCCGCGGCGTCCGCCGGGGCCGCGGGCGTCGAGGCCCTGGCCGCCGGCTACGACCGCGGCCTGCTCGTCGGCGCGGTGATCGTCGCCTCCGGTGCGCTCGTCGGGCTGCTCGTGCCGCGCGAGCCCCGGGCGCGCGACCGCGAGCCCGTCGCGTCGGCCGACTGACCGGCCCGAGGGGCGGGCGGGTCAGACGCCCGACTCGCCCTCGGGTCCCCACAGGCTCTGCCGGACGCCGAGGAGCCGGTTGAGGCCCACGCCGACGACGGTCAGCAGCAGGACCCCTCCGGCCACGGTGGCCACGTCGGACCAGCTCGTCAGGACGCCGAGGCTGAACAGCAGCGCCGTCGCCCCGGCCGGCGGGTGCGGGGCCTCCAGCCGCGACAGGAGGAACGCCGTCACCCCGACCGCCACCGCGGCCACGACGACGCGCAGGAGCGTCAGCCCCTCCTCCGTCACCGGCGGGTGGTCGGCCAGCCCGGACAGGTGGAGGCTGCTGGAGCCCGCCACGAGCGCGATGCCGTGCCCGACGACGACGCTGCGGGGCGCCGACGTCTGCTGGTGCGGGCTCTCGACGAAGAGCATCACCGTGGGCGCGAGGCTGGGGAAGACCAGCGGCTGCCCCACGAGCAGCCCGACGAGCCCGCAGACGGACAGGACGACCAGCGCCACGACCCCCGCGTACAGCGCCGGGCCGGTCTTGGGCGCGCGCTCGCGCGCCGCCGCCTGCAGGTCGATCCGTCGGTCAGCCATGGCGGCATCCTCACAGCCGCCGGACCGACGTCCGGGTCATGATCGCGAGCGGGGACCGGTGGTGCGTAGCATCGCCGCGCGTGGCCAGTCCCTCGACGTCCGACCCCGGGGGCGACCCCTCGGCGCCCTCCGCGGACTACCGGCTGGCCGACGCCGCGCCGCCCTCGGCGACGCCGCGGGTCACGCCGAGCTCCGTGGGGTCCGGGAGCGACCTCCCCGCCGAGCCGGTGGGGAGCGGACCCCTCGACGGCCGCTGGGAGGCGCTGCTCGACGCGGTCGTGGCGATCGGCGGGGACCTGGACCTGCACGCCGTCCTGGAGCGCATCGTCAGTGCCGCGCGCCTGCTGTCCGGGGCCCGCTACGCCGCCCTGGGCGTCATCGGGCCCGACGGGCTCCTGACCGACTTCGTCACCTCCGGCCTGGACGCGGAGACCATCGCCCGCATCGGGGACCTCCCCCGCGGCCGCGGCGTGCTCGGCGAGCTCATCCGCCACCCCGAGCCCCTGCGCCTGGACGACATCGCCCAGCACCCGCGCTCGGTCGGCTTCCCGGCCGACCACCCCCGCATGCGCGGCTTCCTCGGGGTGCCCGTCCGCACCGGTGACCGCGTGTTCGGCAACCTGTACCTGACGGACAAGCAGGGCGGCGGGGACGACGAGGGCGGCGGCTTCACGGCCGACGACGAGGCCGTCGTCAGCGCGCTGGCGTCCGCGGCCGGCGCGGCGGTCGACAACGCGCGCCTCTTCGAGCAGGGGCTGCGCCGCCAGCGCTGGCTGGCCGCAGCCGCCACGGCCGCCCGCTCCCTCGTGGGCAACGGCCGCGCGGCGGGCACCCAGGAGATCACGGGGCAGGCCCGTGCGGCCGCCGGCGCCGGCGGGGCCGCCCTCCTCCTGGCCGCGGGCGGGGGGCCGCTGGTCGTCGAGGCCGTCGACGGCGAGGTCGGCCTCGCCGTCGGCGACCACCTGCCGGAGGACGTCGCCGTGACGGCGGACGCGGCCTGCCGCGACGGCGAAGGGCTGGAGTGCGACGAGCTGCACTGGGCCCCGGGGCCGCTGGCGCGCGCCCTGGACCTGCCGGAGCGGGGCGCTGCGCTCGTGCGGCCCCTGGGACGGCGGCGCGACGACCTGCCCGCCGGCGCCGACGACGTCACGGGGCTGCTCGTGCTCGCCTGGCCGCGGGGAGCCGGCCGCGAGGCGGCCCAGCACGTCCTGGACCAGGACGCCGCCGAGGTCTCGGCCTTCGCCGAGCAGGTCGCGCTCGCCCTCGAGGTGGCCCGGGCGCAGGCCGACCGGGCGCGGCTCGCGGTCTACGGCGACCGGGACCGCATCGCCCGCGACCTCCACGACCTCGTCATCCAGCGGATCTTCGCCGTCGGGCTGTCGCTGCAGGCGGTGGGCCAGGGCGCCGTCCCGGCCCCGCTGGCGCAGCGGCTGGACCGGGCGGTCGACGACCTCGACGAGACGATCAAGGACGTGCGGCGCACGATCTTCGCCCTCCACAGCCGCCCCGGCGAGGGCGACCTGCGCGCCGACGTCGACCACGAGCTCGCCCTCGCCGCCGACCGGCTCGGCTTCGCGCCGTCGCTGGTCGTGGGCGGCCCGCTCGGCTCGGTCCCGGCGCCGCTGCGGGCGGACCTGCTGGCGGTGCTGCGCGAGGCGCTGTCCAACGCCGCCCGGCACGCGGGGGCGAGCGCGGTCGACGTGCGGGTGGAGGTCGGTGAGGAGGCGCTCGTCAGCGTCGTCGACGACGGCCGCGGCGTGCCGTCGGGGCCGGGGCGGCGCAGCGGCCTCGCCAACCTCGAGCAGCGGGCGCGGGCCCGCGGCGGCGTCCTGGAGATCGGCCCCGGCGCGGCGGGCGGGGCGTCGGTGCGCTGGCGCGTGCCCCTGTAGGGACGCACCGCCGCCGGGCGGCGCCGCGGGTCAGCGCTCCTCGTGCAGGCGCGCGACGAACACCGCGGCCTGGGTCCGGCGCTCCATCCCCAGCTTCGCGAGCAGCCCCGTCACGTGGTTCTTCACCGTCTTCTCGGCGAGGAAGAGCTCGGAGCCGATCTGCCGGTTGGTCTTCCCCTCGGCGATGCGGTCGAGCACCGAGCGCTCGGTCGGCGTCAGCGAGGCCAGCCGCGGGTCCTCGGCGGGGCCGCTGCGCAGCCGCTCCAGCACGCGCGCGGTCACCGCCGGGTCGAGCAGCGACTGGCCGGCGCCCACCCGGCGCACGGCGTCGACGAGGTCGGCCGAGCGCACCTGCTTGAGCACGTACCCCGCGGCCCCGGCCATGATCGCGGCGAAGAGCGCGTCGTCGTCGTCGAAGGACGTGAGGACCAGCGCCCGGATGCTCGGGTCGGCGGAGCGGACCTCGCGGCACACGTCGATGCCGGAGCCGTCCGGCAGGCGCGCGTCGAGGACGGCGACGTCCGGGCGCGTCGCCGGGATGCGGCGCAGCGCCTCGGCGGCGGTCGACGCCTCGCCGACCACCTCGAGGTCGCCGGCCTGCTCCAGCAGGTCGCGCAGGCCGCGGCGGACGATCTCGTGGTCGTCGAGGAGGAAGACGCGCAGGGGCACCCGAGCACCGTAGAGGGGGCCTGGGGCCCGTCGCGGGGGACCTTCGTCCCGGGGTGAGCCGCCCCGCGGGTGCCGATCCTGGCTCGGTGAGCCCCCTCCCCCCGACCGCCCCCGTCGGTGCAGCCCCGCGCCGCGGCCCGGGCCCCGACCTGGGCCCCGACCTGGACCCCGGCGACGGCACCGGCGACGGCACCGAGGTCGACCTCGCCACGTGCTGGCGGCTGCTCAGCGGCGTCCGGCGGGTGCGGGTGGCCTACACCAGCGGGGCGCTGCCGGCGCTCGACGCCGTCCCGGTGGTCCTGGACGGCTCGACGCTCGTGCTGCTGGCCCGCGCGGGGTCGACCCTGGCCCGCGCGGCGCACGGCGGCGTCGTCGCCGTGCAGGCCGACGGCGGCCCGGTGCCGGTCCTCGGCGGGCCCTCGACCGCGCCGGCTCCGGCTGAGTGGTCGGTCACCGTCACCGGCCGGGCGGAGGTCGTCGACGTCGACGGCGGCCTGGCCGCCGCGATGGCGCGCACCGGTGTGCCCCGCCGCCCCGGCGAGGTCCTGGTGCGGGTGCACGCCGACATCGTCGAGGGCCGGCGCCGCTGACCCGCGCGCCGTCGACGACGGTGGCCTCGACGGGGCGCGCGGACGCGTCGCCCTGCGCCGCAGTCCGTCCCGCCCACGGCGCGGACCGGTCGGCCCGTGCCCGCCCGCTGGGCGGGCGAGCGGACGGGCGGGCGGGCGGGCGGGCGGGCGGAGAAGTCGGGGCGCGGCGAGGCGCGCTCCCGGAGGTGCCCGGCGGGCGAGGAGCGGCGGGCGACCGGAGGGGGTCGCCCGCGCGGCTCCCGTCGGCGCGGGCGCCCCTGCTGACGAGGCGGCCGAGGGCCGCAGCACCGGTGCTGGTCAGACCTGGGCCTGGGGGCGCGCGGAGTCGTGGTCGTGCGGGTGGTCGTGGCCGTGGGCGTGCTGGTGGTCCTGGTCGTGCGGGTGCGCGTGCTGGGGGGTGCCGGTGACGGCGGGGTCCTCGTGCAGGCGCTCCCACTGGTCGCCGTCGAGGGAGGTGAGCGCCGCCGGGAAGAGGCCGTTCTCCTCCTTCTCGATGTGCTCGCGCAGGGCGAAGAGGAGGGCTTCGAGGCCCGACCAGTCCCCGCCGCGGCACACGGCGAGCCGCTCGTCGAGGTCTCGGTGCTCGCCGCAGAGCCGGTCGACGTGCTCGGTGAAGACCTCGTCCTGGCGCAGCTCGGCGAAGAGGCCGCGCTCCTCGAGGGCGGTGTGGGGGTGCAGGAGGGACTCCAGCTCCTCCAGGAGCCGGACCGCCCGGTGTGTCTCGCCCGCGGCGACCGCCCGCTGGAGCAGGCCGCCGGCGTTGACGACGGCCTCGTGCTCCGCGGTGAGCTGGCCGATCAGGACGACGTCCCGGCACCCGCAGTAGCTGCACATCGAGAGACCTCCTCCGGCGGGACCATCTGCCCCGCAGGCAGTCTCCGCTCCCCTCCGCGGCCGACCGCTCGCCGGAGGTCCCTGGTCGCGGGACGTAGGTCCTAGGGGGCGGACCGCCCAGGTCCCCCAGGGTCGGGGCATGGACAGGACCTCCTTGACCGCCCTCGCCCGAGACGAGCTCGACCGCGCCCGGACGGCGCCGGCGCAGCGGTCGGCGCGGACGGTCTCCGGCGGCTCCGGGCACCTGCTGCGGCAGACGGCGATCGCGCTGCTGTCGGGCGCCTCCCTCTCCGAGCACCGCAACCCGGGCGAGGCCACGGTCCAGGTGCTCCTCGGCCGGGTGCGGATGACCGCCGGCGACGACGCGGGCGAGGCCGCCGAGGGCGAGCTCCTCGCCGTCCCCGACGCCGTCCACGCCCTGGAGGCGCTGGAGGACTCGGTGGTCCTGCTCACCGTCGCCGAGCACGAGCAGGTGCTCGCCGAGGGCTGACCACGTCGCAGCGCGCACCCGGCGGGGCAGGAGGACGCCCCCCGCCGGACCGAGAGCAGCAGCGCCACGGGCGGACGGCCACGGGCACGAGGAGGACACGGTTGTGACCAGCACCAGCGAGGGCAGGACCAGCACGAGCCTGGGGGAGGGCGGCTTCGACGGGCAGGTCTACGAGGCCCTCGTCCGCACGTCGCGCTTCTTCCGCAAGGGCGAGGTGAGCGCCGACCTGCGCTCCCTGCACCAGGCCGGCGGCCGCGACGCCGACAGCTTCTACCGGGACCGCTGGTCCCACGACAAGGTCGTCCGCTCGACGCACGGCGTGAACTGCACGGGCTCGTGCTCGTGGAAGGTGTACGTCAAGGACGGCATCATCACGTGGGAGGCGCAGCAGACGGACTACCCGTCGACCGGGCCGGACCGCCCCGAGTACGAGCCCCGGGGCTGCCCCCGCGGCGCCGCCTTCTCCTGGTACACCTACTCCCCCACCAGGGTCCGCTACCCCTACGTGCGCGGGTCCCTGCTGGAGATGTACCGCGAGGCGAAGCAGCGCCTCGGCGACCCGGTGCTGGCGTGGGAGGACGTCGTCAGCGACCCCGAGCGGGCTCGCCGGTACAAGTCCGAGCGCGGCAAGGGCGGCCTCGTCCGCGCCAGCTGGGACGAGGCGACGGAGATGATCGCCGCCGCCCACGTGCACACCATCGGGACCTACGGCCCGGACCGCGTCGCCGGCTTCTCCCCGATCCCCGCGATGTCGATGGTCTCCCACGCGGCCGGCTCGCGGTTCATGTCGCTCATCGGCGCCCCGATGCTGTCCTTCTACGACTGGTACGCCGACCTGCCGGTCGCCTCCCCGCAGGTCTTCGGCGACCAGACCGACGTGCCGGAGTCCGGCGACTGGTAGGACGCGTCCTACCTCGTGCTGTGGGGCTCCAACGTCCCCGTCACCCGCACGCCCGACGCCCACTGGATGACCGAGGCGCGCTACCGCGGGCAGAAGGTCGTCGTGATGTCGCCCGACTACTCGGACGCGACCAAGTTCGCCGACGACTGGCTGGCCCCGCACCCGGGCACCGACGGCGCGCTGGCGATGGCGATGGGCCACGTCGTCCTCCAGGAGTTCTTCGTCGACCGGCAGGTGCCGCGCTTCGTCGACTACGTCAAGCGCTACACCGACCTGCCGTTCCTGCTCACCCTCGAGCAGCGCGGCGACGCCTACGTCCCGGGCAAGTTCCTCACCGCCGCCGACCTCGGCGCCACGGGCGAGGGCGCGGAGTTCAAGACCGTGCTGATCGACTCCGCCGACGGGCAGGCGCACGCCCCGAACGGCTCGCTCGGCTTCCGCTTCGGCGAGGAGGGCAAGGGCCGCTGGAACCTCGACCTGGGCGAGGTCGACCCCGCGCTGTCCCTGCTCGACCTGCCCGGCTCCGGGAGCGGCGCCGACGGCGCCGTGCAGGACGCGGTCGAGGTGGACCTCGCGCGCTTCGACACCCCCCGCGGCGAGGGCGCCGTCCTGCGCCGCGGCGTCCCGGCGCGCCGCGTCGGCGGCCACCTGGTGACCACGGTCTACGACCTGCTGCTCGCGCAGTACGGCGTCGGCCGCCCCGGGCTGCCCGGGCAGTGGCCGAGCGGGCTCGACGACGCGAGCGAGCCGTGCACGCCCGCCTGGCAGGAGGAGCTGACCGGCGTCCCCGCCGCCGCCGCCGCGAAGATCGGGCGCGAGTTCGCCCAGAACGCGGAGGACTCCGGCGGCCGCTCCATGATCATCATGGGCGCCGGCACCAACCACTGGTACCACTCCGACACCATCTACCGCGCCTTCCTCACCCTGACGACGCTCACGGGCTGCCAGGGCGTCAACGGCGGCGGCTGGGCCCACTACGTCGGGCAGGAGAAGTGCCGACCCGTCACCGGGTGGATGACGCTGGCCGGCGCGCTGGACTGGGCGCGTCCGCCGCGCCAGATGATCCAGACCGCGTACTGGTACCTGCACACCGACCAGTGGCGCTACGACCAGACGACGATGGAGGGCGTCTCCTCCCCGCTCGGCACGGGGCGGTTCGAGGGCAGGGCCCCCGCCGACGTCCTGGCGGAGTCGGCGCGGATGGGCTGGATGCCCTCCTACCCGACCTTCGACCGCAACCCGCTGGACCTGGCGGACGAGGCCGAGGCCGCGGGCAAGGAGCCGGGGCAGCACGTGGTCGACGAGCTCACGGAGGGCCGGCTGCGCTTCGCGGGCGAGGACCCCGACGCACCGGAGAACTTCCCCCGGATCCTGTCCATCTGGCGCGCGAACCTGCTGGGCTCCTCCGCCAAGGGCAACGAGTACTTCCTCAAGCACCTGCTCGGCGCCGACTCCTCCGTCCGCGCGTCCGAGACGCCGCCCGAGGCGCGGCCGAAGGACCTGCGCTGGAGGGAGGAGGCGCCCACCGGCAAGCTCGACCTGCTGCTGACGCTGGACTTCCGGATGACCAGCACCACGGTCTTCTCCGACATCGTGCTGCCGGCGGCCACCTGGTACGAGAAGCACGACCTCAGCACCACGGACATGCACCCCTACGTGCACTCCTTCAACCCGGCGATCTCGCCGCCGTGGGAGACGCGCACGGACTTCGACGCGTGGGGAGCCATCGCCCGCTCCTTCAGCCGCCTCGCCACCGAGCACCTGGGCGTGCGGCGCGACCTGGTGGCCCTGCCGCTGCTGCACGACACCCCGGACGAGATGGCCAACCCCCGCGGGGTCGTGCAGGACTGGGCGAAGGGCGAGTGCGAGCCGGTCCCGGGCCGGACGATGCCCAAGATCCAGGTGATCGAGCGGGACTACGGGGCCGTGGCCAGCAAGTGGGCCTCGCTCGGGCCGCTCGTGGAGGAGAAGGGGCTGCAGGTCAAGGGCGTCCTGACCACGCCGGACCGGGAGGTCGACCACCTGCGCCGCAAGAACGGCGCCTTCCGCGGGAGCGGGGTGGCCGACGGGCGCCCGAACCTGACCCGCGACGTGCACTGGTGCGAGACCATCCTCGCCCTGTCGGGCACGACGAACGGGCGCCTGGCCGTCCAGGGGTTCGAGCACGTCGAGGAGCGCACGGGCCGGCGCCTGGCCGACCTCGCCGCCGAGCGCGAGGGCGACCTGATCACCTTCGTCGACACGCAGCAGCGGCCGACGCCGGTCATCACCTCCCCGGAGTGGTCGGGCAGCGAGACCGGCGGGCGCCGGTACTCGCCCTTCACGGTGAACGTCGAGCGGCTCAAGCCGTGGCACACCCTCACGGGGCGCATGCACTTCTTCCTCGACCACGACTGGATGACCGAGGCGGGCGAGAACCTGCCGGTCTTCCGGCCGCCGCTCGACATGCACGCGCTCTTCGGCGAGCCGCACGTCGGCGAGAAGGGCGAGCTCGGGATCACCGTGCGGTACCTGACGCCGCACAACAAGTGGTCGATCCACTCCGAGTACCAGGACAACCTCTTCATGCTCTCCCTCTCCCGGGGCGGCCCGACGATCTGGATGAGCACGCAGGACGCCGCCGCGATCGGCGTGAAGGACAACGAGTGGATCGAGGCGGTCAACCGCAACGGCGTCGTCGTCGCCCGGGCGATCGTGTCCGAGCGCATGCCCGAGGGCACCGTCTACATGCACCACGCGCAGGACCGGCTCATCGACGTCCCGCTCGCGGAGACGTCCGGCAAGCGCGGCGGCATCCACAACTCCCTCACGCGCCTGTTCCTCAAGCCGACGCACCTGATCGGCGGGTACGCCCAGCTCTCCTTCGCCTTCAACTACCTCGGCCCGACCGGCAACCAGCGCGACGAGGTCACCGTGATCCGCCGCCGCGACCAGGAGGTCCAGTACTGATGCCCAGGAGCGCAGCGACCACGAGCGGAGCGGCTCGATGAGGCTGATGGCCCAGATGGGCATGGTCATGAACCTCGACAAGTGCATCGGATGCCACACCTGCTCGGTCACCTGCAAGCAGGCGTGGACCAACCGCTCGGGCGTCGAGTACGTGTGGTTCAACAACGTCGAGACCCGCCCCGGCCAGGGCTACCCGCGGACCTACGA
This sequence comes from uncultured Pseudokineococcus sp., assembly GCF_947495735.1. Taxonomy (GTDB): domain Bacteria; phylum Actinomycetota; class Actinomycetes; order Actinomycetales; family Quadrisphaeraceae; genus Pseudokineococcus. The sequence goes on along the minus strand of NZ_CANMAA010000008.1, from coordinate 109,779 downwards.
GGACCAGGAGCGCTGGAAGGGCGGCTGGGTGGTCGGCCGCGGGGGCCGGCTGCAGCTGCGCACCGGCAGCCGGCTCCGGCGGCTGATGACGATCTTCTCCAACCCGGTGCAGCCGTCGATGGGCGACTACTACGAGCCGTGGACGTACGACTACGACACCCTGCTGAACGCCCCGGTGCAGGAGCACACGCCGGTCGCGCGGCCGGAGTCGATGATCACGGGCAAGCCCATGAAGGTGGAGTGGAGCGCCAACTGGGACGACGACCTCGGCGGCGCACCGGAGCTGACGCAGGCCGACCCGGTGCTCCGCAAGATCTCGGCCGAGGTCAAGGAGAAGTTCGAGCAGACCTACATGTTCTACCTGCCGCGGATCTGCGAGCACTGCATCAACCCCTCGTGCGCGGCCTCCTGCCCCTCCGGCGCCATCTACAAGCGCGAGGAGGACGGGATCGTCCTGGTCGACCAGGACCGCTGCCGCGGGTGGCGCATGTGCGTCACCGGGTGCCCCTACAAGAAGATCTACTTCAACCACCGCACCGGCAAGGCCGAGAAGTGCACGTTCTGCTTCCCGCGCGTGGAGGTCGGCATCCCGACGGTCTGCTCCGAGACGTGCGTGGGGCGCCTGCGCTGCATGGGCATCGTCCTCTACGACGCCGACCGCGTCCTCGAGGCCGGCTCGACGCCCGACCCGCAGGACCTCCAGGACGCCCAGCGGTCGCTGATCCTCGACCCCGAGGACCCGGAGGTCATCCGCGCCGCCCGCCGGGCCGGCATCGCCGAGGACTGGATCGACGCGGCCCAGCGCTCCCCGATCTACGCGCTGATCAACCGGTACCAGGTGGCCCTGCCCCTGCACCCGGAGTACCGCACGATGCCGATGGTCTGGTACATCCCGCCGCTGTCGCCCGTCGTCGACGCCCTCACCGAGACGGGCCACGACGGCGAGGAGGCCGGCAACCTCTTCGGCGCCATCGAGTCGCTGCGGATCCCCGTGGAGTACCTGGCCGAGCTCTTCACCGCCGGGGACACCGACCGGGTGACCCGGGTGCTGCGCAAGCTCGGCGCCATGCGCTCGTACATGCGCGACCTGAACCTGGGCCGCCCGGCGCAGGAGTCGATCGCCGAGGCGGTCGGCATGACCGGGCGCGACGTCGAGGACATGCACCGCCTGCTCGCCATCGCCAAGTACGAGGACCGGTACGTCATCCCCACCGCGCACAGCGAGCACGGCCCGGGCGGTGAGGAGTACGCCTCGGGCTGCTCTCTCGACTACGACGGCGGCCCGGGGATGGGCGGGCCGGACGGGGGCTGGGGGCCGTTCGGCGAGACGTCGGGGGGCACCACCCCCATCGCGGTGGAGAACTTCCACATGCTCGCCCAGCGGCAGACCACGGACACGATCGCCGCCCCGCGGGACAAGTCGCAGCGCGTCAACCTCCTGAACTGGGACGGCAAGGGCGCGCCCGAGAGGCTGTTCCCGCGCCGCGACGGCGAGGCGCGGCCGACGGACGAGCCCACCGGCGGGGGCACCCAGCCCGGTGAGCCGGGCAGCCTCGACCACGACCCGACGAGCGGTGACCCGGAGCCGAGGCCGTGAGGCGGGGCACCCGCGGCTCCGCGGGGAGCGCCGGCGACGCCCAGCGGGCCACGGCCCGCCAGGTCGCCTCGCTCCTGCTCGACTACCCCGGCGAGGAGCTGCAGTCCCGGCTGCCGCTGCTGCGCGCCGCCGTAGCGCCGCTGCCGGTCGACCTCGCCGGTCCGCTCGGCCGCGCGCTCGACCACGTGGAGACGACGCCCCTGGCCCAGCAGCAGGCCGACTACGTCGCGACCTTCGACCTGCGCCGGCGGTGCTCGCTGTACCTGACCTACTACACCTACGGCGACACCCGGAAGCGCGGGATGGCGCTGCTGCAGTTCAAGCACCTGTACTCCCGCGCCGGGCTGGCCCTCGGCGACGCCGAGCTCCCCGACCACCTCGCGGTCGTCCTGGAGTTCGCCGCCACGGGCGACGCCCGGCGCGGGGAGCGGCTGCTGACCTCGTACCGCACGGGGGTCGAGCTCATCCGGCTGGCCCTGGAGGAGCGCGGCTCGCCCTACGTCGACGTGCTGCGGGCCGTGTGCGCCACTCTGCCGGCCCTGCCCGCGCAGGACCGCGAGTCCGTGCTGGCGCTGGCCCGCCAGGGCCCGCCGACCGAGGACGTGGGCCTGGACCCGTACGGCACGACGCCGTTCTCCCCGCCCGACGTCATGCCCGGGCCACCTACCGGGACCCCTCCCGGGCGGAGCACGACCGCCCTGCCGACTCCCACCCTCCGGCGCCCCTCGGACCTCGAGAGCGCCTCCTCGACAGGAGCCTCCGCGTGAACCCCCTCGACGTCGTGCTCTGGGTGGTCGTCCCCTACGTGGCCATGGCGGTGTTCGTCGTCGGGCACTACTGGCGCTACCGGTACGACAAGTTCGGGTGGACGACGCGCTCGTCCCAGCTCTACGAGAGCCGGCTGCTGCGCTGGGGCAGCCCGCTGTTCCACTTCGGCATCCTCGCCGCCCTCGGCGGGCACGTCGTCGGCCTCGGGATCCCCACGTCCTGGACGGAGGCGGCGGGCATCCCCGAGCACGCCTACCACGTCGTCGCCGTGGGCCTGGGCGCCGTCGCCGGCATCGGCACGATCGCCGGCCTCGCCATCCTCATCTACCGGCGGCGCACCGTGGGGCCGGTCTTCTCGGCCACCACGCGCAACGACAAGCTCATGTACGTCCTGCTGACGACCACGATCCTGCTCGGGCTCAGCAACACCGTGCTCGGCAACTTCGTCGGCGAGGGCGTGGACTACCGGCACACGGTCTCCCCGTGGTTCCGCGGGCTCTTCTACTTCTCGCCGAAGCCCGAGCTGATGGCCGAGGCCGGCCTGGGCTACCAGCTGCACGCGCTGTCGGCCTGCGCGCTGTTCGCGGCGTGGCCCTTCACGCGGCTCGTCCACGTGTTCAGCGCGCCCCTCGGGTACTTCACGCGCCCGTACATCGTCTACCGCAGCCGGACCCCGCAGCTGGGCAGCCGCGCCACCGCTCGCGGGTGGGACCGCGTCGGGTCCTCCCGCCGCTGAGCCGCCCCGCCGCACCACCTCGGCCGCACCACCTCGGCCGCACCGCCGCCGCCGCACCACTGCAGCCGCACCCCCGGGGGCGCCCCGCCCCTTCCCGCTCATCCCTGCGCACCCCTGAGGAGCAGCGCGATGCCGTCCGCGCGCACCACCCGCCACACCGCTGGCAGCACCCCCGGCACGACTCCCGGCACGACCACCGGCGGGGCCGCCGCGTCCCGTCCCGCGGCGACGCCCGTCCCGCCGGGCGCCTGGGCCATGCTCGCGGTCGCGACCGTCGGCTTCGCCGTGAACTTCTGGGCGTGGGCCCTCATCGCCCCGCTCGGCTCCTTCTTCGCCGACTCCCTGCAGCTGTCCGCGATGCAGAAGTCCCTGCTGGTCGCCGTGCCCGTCGTCGTCGGGTCCCTCGGGCGCATCCCCGTCGGCGCGCTGACCGACCGCTTCGGCGCCCGCGTGATGTTCCCCGTGGTGACGGCGCTGACGATCGTCCCCGTCCTGTTCGTGGGGCTCGTGGCGCCGGACTCGTACACGCTGCTCGTGCTGGGCGGCGTCGTCCTCGGGCTCGGCGGCACGACGTTCGCCATCGGGGTGCCCTTCGTCAACGCCTGGTTCCCGCCGGAGCGGCGCGGGACGGCCATCGGCATCTTCGGCATCGGCATGGGCGGCACGGCCATCGCCTCCTTCACCACCGTGGCGCTGAAGGACGCGCTGGCGCTGAGCTTCCCGTTCGTCCTCGTCGCCGTGGCGCTCGCCGCGTTCGCGGTCGTCTCCGCGATCGTGCTCCGCGACCCGCCCGGTCGCCAGCCCGCCTCGGGCAGCGCGCTGCGCCGCGCCTGGGACACCGCCCGGATGCCGGTGACGCTGCAGCTGTCCTTCCTCTACGCCGTCGGCTTCGGCGGGTTCGTCGCCTTCAGCGTCTACCTGCCCACCTACCTGCGGGACGCCTTCGGCCTCACCCCGGGCGACGCCGCCGTCCGCACCGCCGGCTTCGTCGTCCTCGCCGTCGCGATGCGCCCCATCGGCGGGTGGCTCTCGGACCGGGTGCACCCCGTGCCCGTGCTCGTCACCTGCTTCTCGGTGGTGGCGGTCTTCGCCGCCGTCTCCGCGTTCGAGCGGCCGCTCGCTCCCGTGGGCACCATCGCCTTCCTGGCCATGGCGGCGGCGCTCGGCACCGCCTCCGGCGCCGTGTTCGCGCTCGTCGCCCTCGTCGCACCGGCCGGGACGGTCGGCTCGGTGACCGGCGTCGTCGGCGCGGCCGGCGGGCTCGGCGGCTTCGCCCCGCCCCTGCTGATGGGCGCCATCTACGGCTGGCAGGGCAACTACCGGCCCGGGCTGGCCCTGCTCGCAGCGGTCGCCCTGGTCGCCGCGCTCTACACGTGGTTCGCCATGCGCTCCCTCGCAGGCCGTCCCGCGCAGCCCTGACCCGGAGCCCTGACCCGCAGTCGTGACCCGCAGTCGTGACCCGCTGCGCGGCACCACGTCTCACGACCCGACGACCCGGAAGAGGTCCCATGTCGATCCTGTCCCCCAGCTCCGCCGAGGTCGTGCGCGCGACGCTGCCCGCCGTCCAGGCCCACGGCGTCCAGATCACGACGACCTTCTACGCCGCGATGCTCTCGGCGCACCCCGAGCTGCTGCGCACCTTCAACGCCGCCAACCAGGCCAGCGGCGAGCAGCAGCAGGCTCTGGCGATGTCCGTCGTCGCCTACGCAGAGCACCTGCTCGCCCAGGACGGCGACGACGCCGGCCCGGGCGGTGACGTCGACTTCGACCGCGTGATGGCCCGCATCGCGCACAAGCACGCGGCGCTCGACATCCGCCCCGAGCAGTACCTGGTCGTCGGCCGGCACCTGACGGAGGCGGTCGGCGAGGTCCTCGGCGACGCCGTGACGGCGGAGGTCGCCCGGGCGTGGGACGAGGTGTACTGGCTGTTCGCCGTGCAGCTCGTCGCCGCCGAGGCCCGCCTGTACCAGGGGGCCGGCGTCGACCCCGAGGACCCGTGGCGGGAGTGGGTGGTGCGCGCCAAGGAGGCGAGCACCGAGGAGGTCACGTCCTTCGTCCTCACCCCGGCGGACGGCGACGCCGTGCCCGACTTCTCGCCGGGCCAGTACGTCTCCGTGGTCGTCGACCTGCCGGACGGGCGCCGCCAGCCCCGCCAGTACACGCTCTCCCGCGGCCCCGGCCGGGACTCCCTGCGCATCAGCGTGCGCCGGGTCGCGGCGCACGACGGCGCCCCGGAGGGCGCCGTGTCGACGTACCTGCACGACGACGTCCGCGAGGGCGACGCGCTGCTGCTCAGCGAGCCCTTCGGCGAGGTCGTGCTGGACACCTCGACGGCGCCGCTGGTGCTCGCGAGCGCCGGCGTCGGCATCACGCCGATGGCGGCGATGCTCGACACCGTGGCGCGGCGGACGCCGGACCGGCAGGTCGTGCTGGTGCACGCCGACCGCTCGCGGGACGTCCACCCGCTGCGCGAGGAGGTCGACGCCCTGAGCGCGCAGCTGCCGCGGGCCGAGCAGCACGTCTGGTACGAGCGCCCCGGCGCCGACCCGGTCACCGGCGGCGGCGCGGTGCCGCGGGAGGGCTTCGTCGACATGGCCGACGTCGCCGTCCCCGACGGCGCGGTGGCGTACGTGTGCGGGCCGCTGCCGTTCATGCGCGAGGTGCGCGCCGGGCTGCTGCGCCAGGGCGTGCCGGCCGAGCGCATCCACTACGAGGTCTTCGGCCCCGACCTGTGGGCCGCCACGGGGTCGGCGGGCTGAGCCCCGCGGGGCCCTGCGTCGTCCCCCGGTGCGCCGGTGCGTCGTCCACCGATCCGCCGAAGCGCCGGACACGAGCCGTCGCGGCGAGGACGATCAGGCGTGCGCGGCGACGACCACGTCGTCACGCTCGGTGCGAGGACGTGGGGGCGGCCATGCGACGAGGGACGACGACGACACACCTGGTGAGGACGGCGACGGCAGCTGCGGCAGCAGCTCTGGTCGTCCTCGGCACGGGCGCGGGGGCGGGGGCGACGACCCCGCGGGTCGGGTCGGCGCCACCTGCCCTCACCGCCTCGGCTGCCGGCTCGACCGCAGCGGCGCCGGTCCTGCGCCGCGGCGACCGCAGCGCCGCGGTCCTGGCGGCGCAGAAGCGGCTCAGCGCGCTGGGGTACTGGCTCGGCACGCCGGACGGCGCGTTCGGCCCGCTCACGGAGCAGGCGGTCTTCGCCCTGCAGGGGGCGGCCGGGCTGTCGCGCGACGGCGTCCTGGGGCCGAGGACCCGCCGGGCGCTGGACTCCGGCGTCGTCCCGCGGGCCAGCACGCGCAGCGGGCGCGCCGTGGAGGTCGTGCGCGACGCCGGGCTCGTCCTGTTCGTCGACGGCGGGCGCGTCCGGACGGTCCTGCACACGTCCACCGGGACGTTCGAGTACTACCGGAACAGCAAGGGCGGGCGGAGCCTCGCGGACACCCCCGCGGGGACCTTCCGCGTCAGCTGGGCCCAGGACGGCTGGCGGGACGCGGCGCTCGGCCGGCTGTACCGGCCGCGGTACTTCCACCCGGACGGCATCGCCGTCCACGGCTCCACGAGCATCCCGGCCTACCCGGCGTCCCACGGGTGCGCCCGGGTGAGCACCGCGGCGATGGACATGATCTGGAGCAAGGGCCTGATGCCGATCGGGAGCACCGTGGTCGTGCGCTGAGACGTCGCCCCGACCAGGGGGCGCGGCACGACAGCACGTGGGCGACCAGGCGACGACTCGCCCCACGAGGGCGACCCCCGGGGCGAGCAGGCGACGACTCGCCCCGGGGGGACGTGTGGACGAGCCTGGCTGATCCGGACATCCGGGACGGATGCGCGCACGTGAGGGACCTTGGTCCCGAGGAGGGGCGACTCTCGGCGAGCCTCCCGGGCGGGCGCCGTCCTTAGCGTCGCTCGCGTGGACACCCTGGACCTCGCGCGGTGGCAGTTCGGCATCATCACGATCTACCACTTCATGTTCGTGCCGCTCACGATCGGCCTGGCACCGCTCGTCGCCGTCATGCAGACCGCCTGGCACCGCACGGGCCAGGAGCGCTGGCTGCGGCTGACGAAGTTCTTCGGCGAGCTCCTGCTCATCAACTTCGCCACCGGCGTCGTCACCGGCATCGTGCAGGAGTTCCAGTTCGGGATGAACTGGAGCGAGTACTCGCGCTTCGTCGGGGACGTGTTCGGCGCGCCGCTCGCGATCGAGGGCCTCGCGGCGTTCTTCGTCGAGTCCACGTTCCTCGGCCTGTGGATCTTCGGCTGGGACCGCCTGCCCCGCCTCGTCCACCTGGCCTGCATCTGGCTCGTGGCGCTGTCGGTGAACGCCTCGGCGTACTTCATCCTCGCCGCGAACTCGTGGATGCAGCACCCGGTCGGGACCCACTACAACCCCGAGACCGGCCGCGCCGAGATGGACAGCATCCTCGCCGTCCTCACGAACTCGACGCTGCTGGCGGCGTTCCCGCACACGGTGACGGGTTCCCTCGTCGTCGCCGGGACGTTCGTCGCCGGCATCGCGGGCTGGTGGTGCGTGCGGCACATGAGGGCCGGCCGCACGGACGAGGCCGCGGTCTACCGCCCCGCGCTCATGGTCGGGCTCGTCGCGCTGCTCGTCGGCGGCGTGGGGGTCTTCGTCTCCGGTGACGCGCAGGCCAAGCTCATGTTCGAGCAGCAGCCCATGAAGATGGCCGCCGCCGAAGCGCTGTGCGACACCGAGACCGGCGCGGGCTTCAGCATCTTCGCCGTCGGCGACCTCGAGAACCGCTGCGACGTGCGCCAGCTCACCGTCCCGGGCGTGACGGCCTACCTCGCCACGGGCGACGTCGACGCCACGGTCCCCGGCGTCCGCGAGGTGCAGGCCAGCTACGAGCAGCTCTACGGCCCCGGCAGCTACACGCCGCTGCTGCCCGTCACCTACTGGTCCTTCCGCCTGATGATGGGCTTCGGCGTCTTCTCCGCGGCGCTCGCACTGGCCGGCCTGTGGCTCACGCGCCGCGGCCGCATCCCGTCGCAGCGCTGGTTCGGCCGGCTCGCGCTGGTCGCCCTGCCCATGCCCTTCCTCGCCAACGCGACGGGCTGGATCTTCACGGAGATGGGGCGCCAGCCCTGGGTCGTCGCGCCGAACCCGACGGGCGAGACGGAGGTCCGGCTGCTGACCGCGGTGGGGGTGTCGCCGATCTCGGAGTGGGCCGTGCTCACCTCGCTGGTCGTCTACACGCTCGTGTACGGCGTTCTCGCCGTCGTGTGGTTCGGCCTGCTGCGCCGCTACGTCCAGCACGGCGCGCAGCCGGCCGAGGCGCCCCCGGGCGACGACCAGCGCCAGCCCGACGCCCCTCTGCACTTCGCGTACTGACGCGCCTCCACCTCCCGAGAAGCCCCCTCCCCGAGAAGCGAGACCTCCCCGTGGACCTCCAGCTGGTCTGGTTCCTGCTCATCGCCGTCCTGTGGACCGGCTACCTCGTGCTCGAGGGCTTCGACTTCGGCGTCGGCATGCTGATGCCGTTCGTCACGCGGTCGGACGCCGAGCGCCGCCTCGTCATCAACACCATCGCCCCCGTCTGGGACGGCAACGAGGTCTGGCTGATCGTCGCCGGCGGCGCCACGTTCGCGGCGTTCCCCGAGTGGTACGCCACGCTCTTCAGCGGCTTCTACATGCCGCTGCTGGCCATCCTGTTCGCGCTGATCATCCGCGGCGTCGCCTTCGAGTACCGCGGCAAGCTCGACGAGCAGCGCTGGCGCACCCGGTGGGACGTCGCGATCTTCGTGGGCTCGGTCCTCCCGGCGCTGCTGTGGGGCGTCGCGTTCTCCAACATCGTGCGCGGCGTGCCGATCGACGCGGACTTCACCTCCACCGGCTCGGTGCTCGACCTGCTGGGCCCCTACGCGCTGCTCGGCGGCGTCACCACGCTGATGCTCTTCCTGCTGCACGGCGCGCTGTTCCTGGGCCTGCGCACCCTCGGCGACGTCCGCGAGCGCGCGCACCGCACCGCCGTCCGGCTGTCGGTGCCGACGCTCCTCGTCGCCGGGACCTGGGCGGTCTGGACCCAGCTGGCGCACGGCAAGGGCTGGACCTGGGGCGTGGTGGCCGTCGCCGCCGCGGGCCTGCTGGCCGTCGTCGTCCTGGCGCCGCGGCGCCGCGAGGGGCTGGCGTTCGCCGGGACGTGCCTGGTCGTCGTCGCGGCGGTGGTGCTCATCTTCGGGTCGCTCTTCCCGGCCGTGATGCCCTCGAGCACCGACCCGGCGGGCACCCTCACCATCGCGAACGCCTCGTCCACGCAGTACACGCTCACCGTGATGACGTGGGTAGCCGGCTTCCTCACCCCCCTCGTCCTGCTCTACCAGGGGTGGACGCTGTGGGTGTTCCGCCGCCGGCTGTCGGTGGACCACATCCCCGCGGGCATCGGCCTGGAGGTCGTCCCGCGCCAGCGCGGCGGCGGGGGCAGCAGCCCCGCGACGGTCGTGCGCGAGGCCGACACCGACACCAGCAGCAGCGCTCCCGGTCAGGCCTGAGCCGTGCGCCCGCTCGACCCCCGCCTGCTGCGCACCTCGCGCGCGGCCCGCCGCTACGTCGTGCTGACGGCGCTGCTGGGCGGCGCCACGGCGGTGCTCGTCGTCGTGCAGTCGCTGCTGCTGGCCCGCGCCGTCGCCGGCGTGACGATGCGGGGCGACGCGTGGTCCGACGTCGCGACGAGCGCGGGATGGCTCGCCGTCGTCCTCGCGCTGCGCGTCGGGGTCGTCTGGGTGCAGGAGCGCTTCGCCCACCGCGCGGCGACTCAGACGATCGGGCAGCTGCGGGCGGCCGTCGTCGCGCACGCCGCACGGCTGGGACGGCGGGGCCTCGGGGACCGCTCCGTCGCCGTCACCGAGCTGTCCACCCGCGGGCTGGACGGGCTCGAGGGCTACCTCGTCACCTACCTGCCGCAGCTGCTGCTCGCCGCGCTCCTGCCGCCGGCGCTGCTGCTCGTGATGCTGCGCGCGGACCTGCTGGCGGTGGCCACGATCGCGCTCACGCTCCCGCTGGTCCCGCTGTTCATGGCCCTCGTCGGGTGGGCGACGCGCGACGCCGCCCTGCGCCGCCAGGACAGCCTGCAGGCCCTCGGCGCGCAGGTGCTCGACCTCGTCGCCGGCCTGCCGACGCTGCGGGCGCTCGGCCGCGCGACCGGCCAGGCCTCGCGGGTGCGCGCCGCGGGCGACGCCGCGCGGGCCGCGACGGGCGCGACGCTGCGGATGGCCTTCCTGTCCTCCCTCGTGCTCGAGGTGCTGACGACGCTGTCGGTGGCCCTCGTCGCGGTGGGCGTCGGGCTGCGGCTCGTGTCGGGGTCGCTGGACCTGGAGACGGCGCTCGTCGTCCTGCTGCTCGCGCCCGAGGTGTACCTGCCGCTGCGCGCGGTCGGCGCCTCCTTCCACGCCAGCGCGGACGGCGTCGCCGCGGCCGAGCAGGCCTTCGCGGTGCTCGAGACGCCGCTCCCCGCGGCTCCTGCCCGCGAGCCGGGCCGTGCCGACGGCGCCCCCGTGCGGCTGGTGGACGTCAGCGTCGAGCAGCCCGGGCGCGGCGTGCTCGCGCCGGCGGGGCTGTCGATGTCGCTCGCGCCCGGCCGCATCGTCGCGCTGGCCGGGCCGAACGGGTGCGGGAAGTCGACGGCCGCCGCCGTCCTGCTCGGCCTGGCGGCGCCGACCTCCGGCACCGCGGTGCCCGTGGCGCACCGCCGGGTCGCGTGGGTCCCGCAGCGCCCGCTCGTCGTCCCCGGGACGCTCGCGGACAACGTGCGCCTCGCCACCCCCGACGCCGACGACGCCGCGCTCGAACGCGCCGCCGAGCGCGTCGGGCTCGCGCCCGTCGTCGCCGAGCGCGGGTGGGACGCCCCGCTCGGGCAGGGCGGGGTCGGCGTCTCCGCCGGCCAGCGGCAGCGGGTGGCGCTGGCCCGCGTGCTGCTGCGCGTGGAGGCGGGCGCGGACGTCGTCGTGCTCGACGAGCCGACGGCCCACCTCGACGCGGGCACCGAGGCCGTGGTGCTGGCGACGATCCGCGAGCTCGCCGCGGCCGGGTGCGCGGTGCTCGTCGTCGCGCACCGGCCCGAGCTGCTGGCCGTCGCCGACGAGGTGGTGGCCGTCCGCTCGGCGGCCGTCGACGCGGCCGCTCCCGCCGTCCCGGCGCCGACCCGCCCCGGTGACGACCTCTCCCCCACCACGTCTGACGACACGAAGGACGGCGCGCTGTGCGTCTCGTGAGCCTCCCCCGCCGGGTGCGCTCGGCCGTGCTGGCCGACCCGGCCGTCCGCGCGCTGGCGATGCTCGACCTCCCCCGCTGGCGCCTCGCCGGTGCCGTGGGCGCGGGGTCGCTGGCGCTGGGGTGCGCGGTCGGGCTGGCGGCGACGTCGGCGTGGCTGATCGCGCGGGCGGCCGAGCAGCCGCCGGTGCTGGCGCTGTCGGTCGCGGTGGTGTGCGTGCGGGCGCTGGGCCTCGGGCGCGGGGTCTTCCGGTACGTCGAGCGCCTGGTGTCGCACGACGTCGCGCTGCGCGGCGTCGTCGACCTGCGCGAGGGCGTCTACCGGCGGCTGGCTGCGGCGGACACCTCCGCCGTCGCGCGGCTGCGGCGCGGCGACCTCCTCGCCCGGCTCGGCGCGGACGTCGACGCCCTCGCCGACCTGGTGGTGCGCGTCCTGCTGCCGGCGCTCGTCGCGCTGGTGACCGGCCTCGCGACCGTGGTGCTGGCCACCGCGCTGCTGCCCGCGGCCGGCGCGGTGCTCGCCGCCGCGCTGCTGGTGGCGGGCGTCGGCGCCCCCCTGCTCGCGGGCCGCGCCGCCCGGGCGGCGGAGGTCGAGGCCGCCGACGCCCGCGGCGCCGTGGCCGCGGAGTCCCTGGCCGTCCTCGACGGCGCGGACGAGCTCGCGGTGGCCGGTCAGCTCACCGCGCGGCAGGACGCGCTGGCGAGCGCCCAGGCCCGGCTCGACGAGGCCGCCGAGCGCGCGGCGCGACCGGCGGCCGCGGCGAAGGCGCTGGTGCAGCTGGCCCTCGGCGCGGCGGTCGTCGGCTCGCTGGTCGTGGGCGTGCCCGCGGCGTCCGACGGCGCGCTGTCGGCGGTGCACTTCGTCGTGGTGGCGCTGCTGCCGCTCGCCGCGTTCGAGGGGGTGGCCGCGCTGCCCGCCGCCGCGACGTCGCTCGTGCGCTGCCGCGCCGCGGCGGCGCGGGTGCTGGCGCTCGTGGACGGCGCCCCGACGGCTGCGCCGGTCGTGGAGCAGACCCCGGACGGGACGACGATCCGCGCCCGCGGCCTGTCGGTCGGCTGGCCCGGCGCCGCGCCGGTGCTGACCGGCCTCGACCTGGACCTCGAGCCCGGCGCCACCCTGGCGATCACCGGCCCCAGCGGCTGCGGCAAGACGACGCTGCTCCTGACGCTGGCGGGGCTGATCCCGCCGGTCGCCGGCACCGTCACGGTCGGTGGCGTCCCGGTGCACGAGCTCTCCGACGACCAGCGCCGCGGGCTCGTGGCGCTGGCCGCCGAGGACGGGCACCTGTTCGCCACCACGCTGCGCGAGAACCTCCGCCTCGCCAGCGGTGCCGTGGACGACGCGGTGCTGCTCGCGGCGCTGGGCCAGGTCGGTCTCGCCGCGTGGGCCACGGCCCTGCCCGAGGGCCTCGGCACCGTCCTCGGCTCCGCCGGCACCGACGTCTCCGGCGGTGAGCGCCGCCGGCTGCTCGTGGCCCGCGCCCTGCTCACCGGCGCGCCCGTCGTCCTGCTCGACGAGCCCGCCGAGCACCTGGACGCCGGCGCCGCGACGGCGGTGCTCGACGAGCTGCTGACCGGCGTGGAGGGACGGACGGTCGCCGTGGCGACGCACCGCTCGGACCGAGCGCTCGCCGACGCAGTCGTCGAGATGGCGCCTGCAGGGCGGTGCCGCTGAAGAGCTCGTGCGTCTGACCGAGCAGTTCCGGCGGTCATGCACACGTGGCCCCGGCCGTCTCCGCAGACGCCTCCGGCCGACATCGGCCGGTGCCCCCACCCGCGACAGGTGCCGGGTCGGGCCCTGCGTCACCGGGCCGAGCTCGAGCGCACCAGCACCTGCCTCGCCGAGAACGAGCACTCCTCGGCTGGCCGTTCGCCTCCCCCCGGTCTGCGTGAGGGTCCATCCTCTGGCCCTGAGTGGACGCTGGTCGGTGCGTCACCCGTCCCTGCTGGCCCACGTCGTCGTGGTGGCGGTCCCGACGGTGCTGTCGGTCGCGGCCTGGGTCGCCGGGCACCCCGACGAGGACGCGAACATCGGCGCGGGCTTGGCCGGCTCGCCGTTGATCCCCCTGGGCCTGCCGTGGTCGCTGGCCGCCTTCGTGCCCGCCCTCTCGCCGGGTGCCGACGACGGCGCCTGGCCCCCTCCCGTGCGGGTCTTCGTGATCTTCTACGCGATGCTCTACGTCCCGGCGTGGATCAACGTGGTCCTCCACGCCTGGGTGCTGCAGTGGCGGGACCGACGTCGAGCTGCGTCTGCCCAGCGCACCATCGGGGCCGAGCGGCCGGGTGCCCGCGCGTGACGACCCAGGAGGTGGGTGCGGCGGCGCAGGACGACGCGTGGATCGCGTGGAGCTCAGCGGGGCGCTGACCTGCGTCTGCGGCGTCCCGGCGCTGCTCGCCCTGACCGGGCAGTACTCCCCCGACGAGCCCGCCGGCCCGGCAGGTCTGCTTCTGGTGGCAGGGCTGGCCCTCGCCTGCGGGCTCCTCATCGCCCGGACGTGGGCAGCGGTGGCGGCGGGGGCCGCCGCGGCGGTGACGTCCTACCTGCCGTGGACGTTCGCCGCCGAGGAGGCCAGTGGCCTGGAGCTGCTCGGGTCCGTGTCCGGGACCTTCCCCGTGGTGACCGCTGGGCTCGTCGCCGGTCATGGCATCCACCTGCTCCACCAGGCCCGACGCCGCCGGCGCCGGGCGGGCCGCACGGCGCTCTGGGTCCGGCGCGGAACCGGCCCGGCCCACGCGCGCGTCCCATGGCCATGGCCACGACGACCTCAGCCCGCGGCGCACGGACAGCCCTCGCCCTGCTGACCACCGTCGCCTCCGTGCTGGTGGGCGGATGCTCGTCGGCCCGCGCCGGTGAGGAGTCCTCGACCCCGCCCTGCCCGCCCCCGGCCCGAGGCGATGCGCTGATCGACTGGGTCCCCTTCGTCGTCGTCGACGGGCAGATGTACGCGACCAGCTACGACAGCCTCGAGGAGGTGCTCGAGGAGGACCAGGTCAGCGACGTCATCACCACCGTCACCTGCCGCATCGCCGACGTCGGCGATCCCGACTTCGAGCCCCGCGACGGCGACGCCGCCTACCTCGCCGTGGGCACCCAGGTCCACCAGGTCCGAGGACGCGCCCCGGCGGAAGCGCTCACCGCCTACGAAGAGGGCGCTTGGCGCCTCTTCGAGCCCGTCGACGACTGAGCCGGCGCGACCGAGCACCAGCAGCAGTGGGGACGGAAGTCACGGAGATGTGTCCGCCGCGATCGCGACGAGGACGGACGCGCTGGTCCGCCCACGACGAGCCGCCCTCGACGTGGTGATGCCGGTCGCGGCGCTCTCGACGACTCCCCGGGCGGCGCACCGGTTCCCCCGCGAAGGACCGCCGTCGCCTGCTGGGCCGACGTGGGACGGCGGAGCCCACGTCGACCGGAGCGCGGCCAGCCAGCGAGGCGCGGACCGGGCAGCTCGACTCCTGGGCGCGCAGAGCACTGCCACGATCCAGCACATGCGCTCACCCACGCCACGCCTGACACCTCTCCTCCTTCTCCTCGTCCTCACGGGGTGCGGCAGCGCCGGCGTCCCGACCCTCGCTGCCGGCAACGCCCCTGAGGCGGTCGTCGCCACCTACCTCGCCGCAGCACAGGTCGGCGACGACGACACCGCCGGTTCGCTGTCCACGACGGAGCACGCCGAGGCCGGCACCGGCCTCGCCGCCGGGGCCGCCCCCACCATCACCGAGCTCGCGCTGGAGCCCGCTGAGGAGCGCCCCACCGACGACGACGTCGAGACCGGCGCCAGCCTCGCCGACGGCCACGACGAGGCGACCAGCGTGCGCACCACCTTCGAGCTCAGCGGCGGAGACGACTCGGTGCCCGACGGCCCCACGACCTGGTCCTTCCTGCTCGTCCGCGACGGCGACGGTCCCTGGCTCATCGCCGACGAGGGCAGCGGCTGACCGGCGCGTCGTCGACGAGGGCGAGGCCGTCCCAGCGCCGATCGGCTCCAGGACGGGACGGAGGGACGCACTGGGGCAGCGCGCCAGGTGCGGTCCGCGGTCGAAGCAGGTCTCCGGGAACCACGGCGGTGGTGGACGTCGTGGTGAGACCCTCCGCCATGACCGTGGAAGAGATCGACGCACCGCCTCGCCCGCCTCGGGTCTCCTGGGCTCCCGTCGCCATGGTCGGTGCGCTCTCGACGATCCTCGGCGTGCTGGCCCTGACGACCGCCCCGGGAGCCACCACGGTCGACGGGACGAGCTACGACACGACCTTCGTCACGGAGTGGTTGTGGTGGCTCGCCTACGCGCTGGTGCCCGTGGCTGCCGTCCTCCTCTGGCGAGCTGCGGCGGGCTTCACGACCTACGTCGCCGTCGGCGCTGCACTCGTCGTGCCGCACGTCGTCGTCGCTGCGGTGGTCTTCGCGCGGTACCAGTGGAGCGGGTGGGGCTCCGGCCTCGAGATCTTCGCCTTCCTCCACCCTGCGGGCCTGTTCGCCCTCACCCTGCTGGCGCTCACCGCGGTCGGGGCTGTCGACGCAGCGCGCCGCCGGCGCGCTGCCGCCCGCTGAGGCGCCCCGTGGGCGCCCACCGCCACCCGCTCCTGCGCAGCAGCCCCCGGTCGACGTGGTGCGCCTCGGCCGGCGACGACCGGGCGACCCGAGGTGGGGTGACGCGGTGAGCATGGCCGGGCCAGGAGCCGTCCGCGGCGCAGCGACGGCGGCAGCGCTCGTCCTCGCGGTGGTCACGCTGCCCGTGCTGTTGAGCGGAGGCGCGGACCTCGCGCCCTTGACGCTCCCCTTCGTCGTCCTCGCCGGCCTCCTGGGCGCAGGGTGCGGCACCCTCGCCGGCCGGCTCCTGGACAGCGGGCACACCTGGCGGGTCGCCGCCGCGGTGTCCGCCACGGCCGCGGTCGTGGCCGTCGTCGGCGTCCTCGGGGTCCTCAGCGGAGCCCGGCTCACCGGGATGTCGGTGCTGGGTCCGGTCCTCGGGGGCGGCGCCGCGCTCCTGGCCGTCTGGCAGTCGTGGGCGATGGCCCGCCGGCAGGACGCCGCACACCCCGGCGAAGCACCCACTGCGACCTGACAGCTCCCTGCCGGCCGAGCGAGGAGACGGCTGCTCTGGCTGCTCAGGAGGCGACCCACCACCGGCGCTCCACCCCCTGACGGCCCCGTGGCCGTCCGGGCGGCACCCCGGCAGGCGACCGTCTGCCGCGGCGGTCCAGCTCAGGCACCTGGCGAGGCGTCGCCCACCGCAGACGTCGGCAGTCGGGGACTCAGCCCACCGGGAACGAGTCGGTGCCCAGGACGGCGAGCAGCGCCAGCTTCTCGGCGTCCTCGGTGCCGGGGGTCGCGGTGAAGACCAGCAGGGACTGGCTCTGGTCGGGGTCGAGCAGCGTCTGGCAGTGCAGCTGCAACCGGCCCAGCTGGGGGTGGAGGAAGCGCTTGGCGTCGCTCCATCGCAGCCCGACCTCGTGCCGGTCCCAGTAGCCGGCGAACTCGGGGCTGCGCTGCCGCAGCTCGGCGACCACGTGCGCCGCGCGCGAGCGGGCGCCGACCAGGGCTGCCGCCCGCAGCTGGGACACCTGCACCCGGCCGTTGTGCTCGTGGTCGTCGGGCAGGTAGCGGGCGCGCTCGGCCGGGTCGGTGAACCACCGGTACGGCGCGCTGCGAGCCAGGCCGTCGTACTGCGTCTGCTCGCCGAGCAGGGCGACGGCAGCGGGTGTCTGCAGCAGCGTCTCCCCGGCCGCACCGATCACCTGGGCGGGGGTGTCTCCCAGCCGGTCCAGCACCCGCAGCAAGCCGGGGCCCACGTGCTCGCCGCGCAGCTCCCGTGCCGCCGGCCGGTGCCCGCAGAGCAGGAACAGGTGGTCGCGCTCCTCCAGGGTCAGCCGCAGGCCGCGGGCCAGAGCCGCCGCCATCTGCGGCGAGGGCCGAGGGCCGTCGCCGCGCTCCAGGCGCGCGACGTAGTCCACGGACATGGCGCACAGCTCGGCGACGTCCTCGCGTCGCAGCCCCGGTGTCCGTCGGCGCGGGCGCGCGACGAGCCCGACGTCCTCCGGGCTCAGCGCCTCGCGCCGTGCCCGCAGGAAGTCACCCAGCGCTGATCGATCGACGTGCATCCCCATCGGCTGCTCCTCCCGTCGTCGTCCAGGGTCACTGGTCGCCCGTCCCGCAGCCACTGACCGCCGGTCAGCGGCTGCACGTGTCCTTCCTGCCGACGGCTGCGGCGGCGTGCACTCGACGACGGCGGGCGCACCGGGCGGCCGCCGGAGGAGGCGACGAGATGGCGACCTGGACAGCGGCGGACCTGGCGGACCAGACCGACAGGACGATCGTGGTGACCGGCGGTGCGCGGGGCCTCGGGCTGGTCACCGCGCGAGAGCTGGCCCGGGCCGGTGCCCGGGTCGTGGTGGGGGTGCGGGACCCGGAGCGGGCCCGGCAGGCGGTCGACGGCCTTCCCGGGGAGCTCGAGCTGCGCCGGCTGGACGTCTCGGACCTGAGCTCGGTGCGCGCGTTCGCCGGCTCCTGGGTCGGACCGCTGGACGTGCTGGTCAACAACGCCGGGATCATGGACGTCCCGGCCGCGCGGACGGCGGACGGGATGGACCTGCAGACGGCGACGAACTACACCGGCCCCTTCGTGCTCACGAACCTGCTGCTCCCGCGGATCACCGACCGGGTGGTGAGCGTGACCAGCCAGCTGCACCGGCTGGGGAGGCTGGACGTGCCCGACCTCGACTGGCGGGCCAGGCCCTACCGGCCGCTGCAGGCCTACCGCGACTCCAAGCTCGCCCAGGTGCTGTTCTCCCTCGAGCTGCAGCGCCGGCTCACCGCGTCGGGGAGCGCGGTGCGGTCGGTGCTGGCGCACCCGGGCATCGCCCGCACCGGCCTGGTCGACCACTCGTCGCAGAAGGCGGTCCTGCGCCTGGGTGGGCGGCTGCTCAACGACGCCGAGCACGGCGCGCTGCCGACGCTGTTCGCCGCGACGCGGGACGTGCCCGGCAACGCCTACGTCGGCCCGGACGGACTCGGCAGCGTCAAGGGCCACCCGGTGGTGCGCCGACCCGGCCGTCGGGGGCTGGACGCCGCGAGAGCGGCCGAGCTGTGGCGGGCGACGGTCGAGCTGACCGGCCTCAGCTGACCAGGTGTCGTGGTGTCGCCCAGCGCGTGCGGCGCAGCGCAGGCGGAGGCGAGCGCCGTCGTCCCAGCTGGCCCGTCGGACACGGATCTCCGCGCACGCGCGCTGGACGGGACACCCCGCGGGCGCTCCGGGCCCTCCTCAGGTGGGAGGGCGCGCTCCTCGTCCGCCTGGGCCCGCGCGCCACGGCGGCGGCGAGCTGCTCCGGGGCGAGGTGCACGGCCCCCTCCAGCCCCGATCAGGCGGGGCGACGCCGGCCCGGGACGTGCCCCCGGGCCGGCGTCGTCGTGGTCGAGGTCGTCCACCGCGTCGTCGGCGGTCGATCCAGCGGCTGCGGTCCAGCGGCTCAGGGCAGGGTGATGACGACCTTGCCGCTGCTGCCCTGGGCGAGGGTGTGGGCCTCGGCGACGGAGCCCAGCGGCAGGACGTGCTCGACGCGGGGGGTGTAGAGCCCTCGACGGCCGAGGTCGGCGGCGTGGCGCAGCAGGGCGGAGTCGTTGCGGGCGTTGACCTGGCGCAGTCCCAGCCGCGCCGCGCCCTCGCCGTCGACGACCGTGACGACGCGGGCGGGGTCGCCGACGATCGCGAGCAGGTCCGGCAGGGAGGCCGACGGCGCGGCGTGCACGGCCGCGTCGACACCGGCCGGGGCCAGGGCCGCGACCCGCTCGTCCAGCCCCGGGCCGTACGTGGTCGCCGTGATCCCCAGGTCCGCGAGGTGCACCTGGTTGGCCGGCCGGGCGGTGCCGATCACCCGCGCCCCCGCGGCCAGCGCGAAGGCGGCGACGGCGCTGCCGACCGCGCCGGAGGCCCCCTCGACCAGCAGGGTGGCTCCGTCCAGGTCACCGAGGGCCTCGAGGGCGGCAGCGGCGGTGGCCGAGGCGAGCCCGGCCGCGGCCGCCTGCTCGGTCGACCAGCCGGCGGGGACGGCGCTCCACGCCGTCAGGACCGCCAGCTCGGCGGTGGTGTCGCTGAGGCCGCCGAGGCCGAAGACCAGGTCACCCACCTGCGCGCCCTCGACGTCCGGACCCACCTCGTCCACGAC
This sequence comes from uncultured Pseudokineococcus sp., assembly GCF_947495735.1. Lineage (GTDB taxonomy): Bacteria > Actinomycetota > Actinomycetes > Actinomycetales > Quadrisphaeraceae > Pseudokineococcus. The sequence continues at coordinate 90,287 of NZ_CANMAA010000008.1, read as the reverse complement.
CCCGACCGCGTCCCGGCCGGGCACCGCGGGCAGCTCCAGGGGGAGCACGGCCTGCAGGTGACCCGCGCGCAGCAGGACGTCGATGGGGTTGACGCTGACGGCCCGGACCCGGATGCGGACCGCGCCGGCGCCGGCGCGGGGCTCGGGGGCGTCCTCCACGACCAGGACGTCGGGGTCGCCGTAGCGGTGGTAGCGGGCAGCCTTCATGGCATCTCTCCGGAGGTCGACGGGCGCAGCAGATGCTTGCTGCGGAAAGCGACCGTACGCACAGACGCTTGCCGTGGCAAGCAACGCTACGGTGGGGCGATGGACGAGCCGACGCACCTCTCGCCGCAGCAGGACCGCACCTGGTCCCTGCTCGTCGGGGTGATGACGTGGCTCCCGGCCGAGCTGGACGCCCACCTCGAGCGCGCAGCCGGGGTCAGCCACGCGGAGTACCAGGCCCTGCGCTGGCTGTCGGCCAGCGAGGACCGCGAGGTCCACATGAGCGGGCTCGCCACCACGGCCAACGTCACCCCCTCGCACCTGTCGCGCATCGTCGCCAGGCTGGAGAAGCGGCACTGGATCACCCGCAGCAGCGACCCCGACGACGCCCGCCGCACGCTGGCGCGCCTGACCGAGGCGGGCGCGCAGCTGGTGGACCGCGTCGAGCCGGGGTACGCCCGGGAGGTGCGCCGACTCGTCTTCGACCGCCTCGACGCCGACCGGGCCGAGCAGCTCGAGGGGCTCACCGAGGCGGTGCTGACCCCGCTGCGCCCGGACTGCGTGCGGGCGCTGCCGCCGCGGACCTCGGGCTGACGCCCCACCGGCCCTACGCCACCGAGGCACCCTAGGACGATCCCGCCGGGGAGGCGCGAGCGGTGCGCTCGTCGGGACCCCCGTCGGACGGCCCGCGCGTGGTGCGGGCGAGCCACTCGTCGAGCAGCGAGCGCTCGGCCTCGGTGAGCGCCGTGAGGGCGCCCAGGTCGGCGCGCAGGGCGTTCGCGGCGGCGACGGGCCCACCTCCCGCAGCGGCGGGGCCGTCGGTGGTGGTGGCGGCGATGACGGCGTCGAAGGCGGCCCCCGAGAGCGCCGGATCGCGCCGCTCCGGGGACGAGGCGAGCAGCGTCAGCACGACGCCGCAGGCGGCCGCGTGCATCAGCCGGGCCGCGTGGCCGGTGTCGACGCGCAGGCGTCCGGCGGCGGCGACGGCGTCCACCTTGGCCCGCAGGACCTCCAGCCCCCGGACGGCGGCCTCGCAGGGCTCGCCGGGCCGGGGGTCGCCGTACATGAGGGAGAACAGCGCCGGGTTGGCCAGGCCGAACTCGACGTGCAGGTCCCAGCCCGCCCGGAGCTCGCCCACCGGGTCGACCCCCGTGCGCGCGGGCGGCTTCGCGGCGAGGTAGGTCGCGTACCCGTGCTCGGCGACGGCGCCGAGCAGGCCGGCCTTGTCCCCGAAGAGGCGGTAGATGGTCGGCGGCTGCGTCCCCGCCGCGGCCGCCACGGAGCGCGTCGACACCGCGTCGCGCCCGCCGTCGGCCAGCAGGGCCGCCGCCGCACGGACCACGTGCTCGCGCGTGCGCGCCCGTCCCGTCGCCGGCGACGCGTCGTCCTGCTCGCTCATGCTGCCGATGGTACCGAGGGCTTGCTACCGACGGAACCATGGGACTAGCATCGGTGTTACCACTGGAACCACGTTGAGGAGAACACTGTGATCGTCATGACCGGAGCCACCGGCCGACTGGGCCGCGCCGCCGTCGAGCACCTGCTGCAGCGGGTGCCGGCCTCCGAGGTGGCCGTCAGCGTCCGCGACCCCGAGAGCGCCCAGGACCTGGCCGAGCGCGGGGTGCGGGTGCGTCGGGGCGACTTCACCGAGCCGGCCACCCTGGCCGGTTCCTTCGAGGGGGCGACGCAGGTCCTGCTCGTCTCGGGCCCCAGCGACGCCCGGGCCCACCGGGCGGCGGTCGAGGCAGCGGTCGCCGCCGGCGCCGAGCGGATCGTCTACACCTCGCACATGGCCGCGGCGGCGAGCCCCGCACCGCTGTTCGCGCCGGCCGTCGAGCACGCCGAGACCGAGCGTGACCTGCGCGCTTCCGGCGTGGCCTCCACCGCCCTGCGGAACGGGTTCCACACCGCCAGCGCGCTGCAGATGATCGGCGCCGGCCTGCAGACCGGCGACCTGCGCCTGCCCGCCGACGGCCCCGTCTGCTGGACCACCCAGGAGGACCTGGCGGCGGCGGCCGTCCTCGCCCTCACCGACCCCGACCGCTTCGGGACGACCACGCCACCGCTCACGGGCACCGAGCTGCTCGACATGGACGACGTCGCCCGCCTGCTGTCCGACCTCACCGGGCGGCAGATCACCCGCTCGACCGTCTCCGACGAGGAGTACGCGGCCGGCCTCGTCGCGAGCGGCACCCCCGAGGCCTACGTGCCGCTGATCATGAGCTTCTTCACGGCCGGCCGCCGCGGCGACTTCGCCACCACGGACCCGGCCCTGGCCGACCTGCTGGGCCGCACCCCCACCACCGCCCGCGACGCCCTGGCCGCCCAGCTCGGCGTCGACGCCGCGGGCAGCGCCTCCGCCTGAGGCGGCGTCGGGGCCGGCCCGAGCCACGGGCCGAGGCGGGCGGGGCGCAGCCCCCGCCGGATCAGCTGCTCGGGCGCGCCAGCGCGGTGTCGTCGAGGTTCTGGCGGAGCTCCACGAGGGAGTCGAAGACCCGCACCGCGCCGGCGTCCTCGAGCTCGCCGATGGAGAACCCGCCGGTGCGCACGGCGATCGTCGGGACGTCGACCTTCCCGGCGGCGATGGCGTCGAAGACCGAGTCCCCGACCATCACGCCCGAGGCGCCCCCGACCTTGGCGAGGGCCACCTGGACCAGGTCGGGCGCGGGCTTGCTCGTCTCCGCGTCCTCCGAGGTCGTCCAGGCCTCGGCGATCGACTTGCCGTCGATCAGGTCGAGGAAGGCCTCGACGTGCTCGCTCTTGCCCGAGCTGGCGAGGACGACCTTGAAGCCGCGGTCCTTGACGTCCTGCAGCAGCTCGTGGGCGCCCTCGACCGCCTGGATCTCCCCGATCATCTGGTCGAACTCCTCGGTCCACGCCTGGCGCAGGTCGTCGCCGTGCGCCTCCTCGACGTCCTGGCCCGCGAGCTCGGGGACGTAGACGTCGCCGCCCATGCCGACGCCGCGGTGCAGGCGCCAGATCGGCAGGGTGATGTCGTAGCGCCGGAAGGCCCGGAACCAGGCCAGCGCGTGCTGGTAGTTGGTGTCGACGAGGGTGCCGTCGACGTCGAAGATCGCGGTGTCGGCCATGGGAGGTCCTCTGCTCGGGTGCTCGCAGGCACCAGGGGCCCCGCGCTGCTCGTGCGTCGCTGCTCCGCACGGGGCCCGCGCTCGGGCGACCCCCGTCCAACGTAGGGAGCCCCAGGGCGGCCCGCGACCGCGGCGGCGCGCTCCGGTCAGGTGCCGCCCTCGGCGGCGACGGCCGCTGCGGCGGCCCGCGCGCCCTCCCCGTCGAGGTAGGTGCCGCCGCGGGGGTGCAGCGCGCCGTCGTCGCCGCGCCGGTAGACGAGCGGCTGCCCCGTCGGCAGGTTCAGCGCCTCGACCTCCTCGGGGGCGAGGTCGTCGAGCACCGCGCACAGCGCGCGCAGCGAGTTGCCGTGCGCGACGACGAGGACGGTGCGGCCCTCCCGCAGCAGCGGCCACGCGACCTCGCGCCACCACGGCCCCACCCGCTCGACGACGTCGGCGAGCGCCTCCGTCCCGCGCGCCGCCGCCGCGGGCAGGTGCGCCAGGGCGGGACCGAGGTCGGCGAGGCGCTCGTGGTCTGGCGCCGTCGGCGGCGGGGCGCCGTCGTAGCAGCGCCGCTCCACGTGGAACGCGTCGGCGCCGACCTCCGCGCGCAGCGGCTCCTTGAGCCGGCCCGTCCAGGCGCCGTAGTGGCGCTCGGCGAGCGCCCACGCGTGCTCCGGGTCGGGGACCTCGCGGCCGCGCCCGCGCAGCTCCTCGACGACGAGGTCGGCCGTGCGCCGCGCCCGGCGCAGCGGCGAGGCGAGCACGACGTCCGGGACCAGCGCAGCGGCGTCCAGCTCGGCGGCGCTGCGCCGCGCCTCGGCGACGCCGCGCTCGGTCAGGTCGGGGTCGAGCAGCCCGGTGAAGCGCCGCTCGGCGTTGTACGCGCTCTGGCCGTGGCGCAGCAGCACGAGCGCGCCCGTCGTCCGGTCTCCCACGAGGCCTCCTGCGTCGACGTCGAGGCCGCATCGTGCCGCTCCGGCGCGGCGGCCCGCCGACGGGTCCGGCCGGTGGGTCCGGCCGGTGGGTCCGGCCGGGGGCGCCTCAGCCGGGCGCGACGACCTCGCGCAGCAGGGCCCAGGTCTGCACGTGCAGCGCTACGAGGTCGGGCCGCTCGCCGGCCTCGGCGCGGCGGGCCCACTCGTCGCAGGTGAGCCGCACGGCGGTGCCGGCGAGCTCGACCACCACGCGCGTGCGCACGTCGTGCGCGCTCGTGCCCGCCTGCTCGGCCACCAGCTCGGTCACGCGGTCGGCCTGCTGGGACTGCAGGCCCAGGGCCGCGGCGGTCAGCGCCGGGTCGGCGAGGACGACGCGGCGCACGCGCAGCATCCGGGGGACGACGTCGTCGTCGGGCTCGGCCGCCAGCCGCGCGACGAGCTCGCCGAACGCCGCCTCCACGCGCTCGAGCAGCGAGCAGCCGGGCCGCGGCCGGGCCAGCCCGTCGGCCAGCGCCGCCTCCGCCTCCTCGTCGGGGGCGAGGACGGCGGCCTCCTTGCTGGGGAAGTAGCGGAAGAACGTGCGCGGGGAGACGCCGGCCGCGCGGGCGATGTCCTCGACCGTCGTCGCCGCGTACCCGCGCGCCTCGACCAGGCCCAGCGCGACGGCGCTGATCTCGGCGCGCGTCTCGCGGCGTCGGCGCTCGCGCAGGTCGGGGCGCAGCGGCGGCGCCGCGGGGGCGGCGTCGGCGGTCTCAGCGGTCACGGGCGCTCCACGGGTCGGGTGGCGCCGAGGTTAACAGGATGTGCCGACGTGGCAGCCTGTGCCATGCTGCGCGTCGATGCCGTGGACACCGCCGTCCGTCGCGTCGCAAGCAGGACGACACGGACGGTGAGAGGCCAGGCATGAGCACCAGGACAGAGAAGAGCGCGGGCGGCGACCCCAGCGCGGGAACGGGCGTCACCGGCACGGCCGAGAAGATGGCGCCGGGCAGCGGGCTCGTCATCGGGCTGCTGCTCGTGTCGGCCTTCGTCGTCATCCTCAACGAGACGATCATGAGCGTGGCCCTGCCGCGGCTCATGGAGGACCTCGCCGTCACGACGGCGACGGCGCAGTGGCTCACCACCGGCTTCCTGCTGACGATGGCCGTCGTCATCCCCGTGACCGGGTTCCTCCTGCAGCGCTTCCACATCCGGCCGCTCTTCCTCACGGCGATGTCGCTGTTCAGCGCCGGCACGCTGATCGCGGCGCTGGCCCCGGGCTTCGGCGTGCTGCTGCTCGGCCGCGTGGTGCAGGCCAGCGGCACCGCGATCATGCTGCCGCTGCTCTTCACGACCGTCCTCACCCTGGCCCCGGCCTCCTCGCGCGGCCGGATGATGGGGCGCATCTCGATCGTCATCGCCGTGGCCCCGGCCATCGGCCCGACGCTCTCGGGCCTGGTGCTCTCCGTCCTCGACTGGCGCTGGATGTTCTGGCTGGTCCTGCCGATCGCGCTCGCGTCGCTGGCCCTGGGCGCGCTGCGCATCCGCAACGCCACGACGCCGCGCCCGAGCCACCTCGACGTCCCCTCCGTGGTGCTCTCGGCGCTGGCCTTCGGCGGCCTGCTCTACGGCCTCGCGAGCATCGGCGAGGGCGGCGGCGAGCACGTCGTCCCGGTGTGGCTGCCGCTCGTCGTGGGCGTCGTCGCGCTGGTCGTCTTCGTCCGCCGCCAGCTGCGGCTGGCCCGGCAGGACGCGGCCCTGCTCGACCTGCGCGTCTTCGCCACCCGCTCCTTCGCGGTGGCGGTGGGCCTCGTCGTCATCAGCATGATGGCGCTGTTCGGCTCGCTCATCGTGCTGCCGCTCTACCTCCAGAACGTCCTCGGCCTGTCCACGCTGAGCACCGGCCTGCTGCTGCTGCCCGGCGGCCTCGTCATGGCCGTGCTCTCGCCGGTCGTCGGCGGGCTGTTCGACAAGGTCGGCCCGCGGCCGCTCGTGACGCCGGGCGTCGTCGTCGTGAGCGCGGCGCTGTGGACCATGACGACGCTCGGCGTCGGCTCCTCGACGCTGCACGTCGTCGCCGCGCACGTCCTGCTCAGCGCCGGGCTGGCCTTCGTCTTCACCCCGCTGCTCACCTCGGCGCTCGGCTCCCTGCCGCCGCACCTGTACTCCCACGGCAGCGCCGTGGTCAGCACGGTGCAGCAGCTCGCCGGCGGTGCCGGGACGGCGCTGTTCGTCACCCTGCTCAGCACGACGGCGGCCTCGCGGCTCGCCGAGGGCGCCGACCAGGTCGCCGCGACGGCGGACGGCGTGCGCGCCGCCTTCCTCGTCGGCGCGTGCCTCTCGGTCGTCGCCGTGGCCATCTCGCTGCTCGTGCGGCGCCCGGCGCAGCTGCCCTCGCCCGAGGTCGCGCCCCACTGAGCCGGTGGTGGCTGCACGAGGACGACCTCTACGCCGTCCTGGTGCAGCCACCCGGCCCGAGATGCCGGCGCAGCAGCGCCACCACCCGCGCCGGCTCGACCCGCAGGGCCCGGGCCGGCAGCCGCAGCACCACCTCCCCCGGCTGCGCCACCTCTGCGGCGCGCAGCAGGTCGTCGTACCAGCGGGCCTCCTCGACGTGCCTGACGCCGTCGACCTCGAGCAGGACGCGGCGCCCGTCGTCGAGCACCCACAGCGCGTCGAGGTAGCGACGCCGCCCGGCGCCGTCGAGCCGGACCACCTGCTGCGCCGGCGCCGGGAGCCGCGCCGTCCGGCACAGCCGCACGAGCCGCACCTCCGACAGCGCCTGCGCCCCGCCCTCGACGTCGTCGAGCACGGCCAGCAGCTCCCGCCGGTGGCGCACCGGCCCCGCGGCGAGGACGGCGTCCCGCAGCCGCGCCGGCGTCGTCAGGCGCTGCTGGACGACCGCCGCGAGCAGGCCGCCCGCCGTCGCCGGAGACCGAGCCGCCCCCGCGGCCCCGACCGCGGCGTCCTCGACGGCGAGCAGCGGCAGGCCCCCGCGCCGCACCACCCGGGCGGGCCGGCGGCTCGACGTCGCGACGACGCCGACCAGCGCGGGCAGCCGGTGCCCACGAGCCACCCGGACGGCGACGGACGGCCGCTCCCACCCGCGCAGCCCGTGGACCTCCAGCGCCGTCAGCCCCGACAGGGCGGCCCCCTCTCCTGCGGACAGGACCGCCGCCCAGCGCCGCGCCGCCGCGTCGAGCGCCCCGGTGCAGGTGCGCACGACGAGCGGGCCGACGACGCACCACCGCCCGGCGCGCACCTCGGCGGCCACCCGGTCGGCGTCGACGGCGTGATCGCGCAGCTGCGCCCGCGAGAGACACCCGCCCTGGTGCGCCGCCAGCGCGCGCAGGTCGGCGGGCAGCGCGGTGGTCCTCGGCACGGGACCAGGGTGGCCGGGACGAGCCGGTCGCGCCGGGGCCCTGTGGACACCCGAGGTGGCTGCACGAGGACGGCGTAGAGACCGTCCTCGTGCAGCCACCTCAGGACCAAGGTCCCGCGTCGGCGCGACCCGGGGCTGGTGTGCTGGAGGCGAGGCAGGTCGACGCACGAGCGGGAGGGCACCATGACGACGCAGGAGCAGCGCCTCGAGGAGCTGACGAGCGAGCAGTGCCACGAGCTGCTGGCCTCGCAGGTGCTGGGGCGGCTGGCGGTGGTCGAGGGCGAGCACCCCCTCGTCGTCCCGGTGAACTACGCGATGAGCGGCGGCGTCGTCGTCCTGCGGACGGGCGAGCCGATGCGCCGGCGGGTGGACCACCGCAACGTCGCCTTCCAGGTGGACCAGGTCGACCCGTCCACGCGCAGCGGGTGGAGCGTGCTCGTGCAGGGCCTGGCCGAGGAGGTCGGGGGCGAGCACTCCGCCGAGATCGTCGAGCGGACCCGCCGCTCCGGCGCGGACCCGTGGGCCCCCGGCGAGCGCGAGCACTGGGTCCGCCTGATCCCGCACCGCGTCACCGGTCGTCGCCTCACCACGGGCGGCGACCGCTGGTTCGCCGACGGCAGCCTGTACCTCTAGCCGCGGCACCTCCAGCCGCGACGGCCGACCTCACGCCCCCAGCTGCTGCGTCGTGGAGCCGTCGAGCTGCTCGCGCAGGAGGTCGGCGTGGCCGCAGTGCCGCGCGCTCTCCTCCAGCAGGTGGAGCAGCACCCACCGCACCGTCCACTGCTCGGCGCCGGGCATCGGGCACGGGGCGCCGAGGTCCTCCACGCCCCGGACGACCTCCTCCGTCTGCGCGCCGGCGGCGTCCAGCTCGGCGCACAGGTGCTCGACGGTGTCCTCCGGCTGGAGCGTCCACTCCGCCCTCGGGTCCGGGACCGGCCACAGCCCCTCGGGACGGCCCGCGACCGCGGCGCCGACCCACCGCCGCTCGACGGCCGCGGCGTGCTTGACGAGCGCCGCGAGCGACAGGGCGCTCGCGGTCGGGGTCGCCCGGGCGCGGTCGTCGGGGAGCCCGGCCAGGAGTGCGCGCAGGCTGGCGCGCTGGCCGGCGAGGAAGGCGAGCAGCTGACCGCGCTCGTCGGGCGCGGTGTCGGCGAAGATCGGCATGGCGCCAGCCTGGCGCCGCCCGCCCCCGAGGGGAAGGGCGCACGACGGGGAGCGGCTCGAGGAGGAGCAGTGGCGGACGCGCTGGAGGACCTGCTGGTGGCCGGGGTGGCGCCCGAGCGGCTGGGCGGCGGCATGACCTGGGCCGAGGGCCCCCTGTGGGTGCCGGCCCGGCGGGCCGTGCGCTGCAGCGACATCCCGGGGAACCGGGTGATGGAGTGGCACGCGCCGAGCGGCTCCTGGGGCGTCCTCGCCGAGGACGTGGAGTTCACCAACGGCCGCACCCTCGGCCTGGACGGCGAGGTCGTGCAGTGCTCGCACGGCCGCCGTCGCGTGGAGGTCGAGCGCGACGGCGTCGTCACGGGTCTCGTCGACTCCTGGCGGGGCCACCGCCTGAACTCGCCCAACGACGTCGTCGTGCGCTCCGACGGCACCGTCTGGTTCACTGACCCCTCGTACGGCATCCACAAGGCCGCCGAGGGGCACCCGGGCGAGGAGGAGTACGGCGGGCACCACGTCTTCCGGCACGACCCGGCCACCGGCGAGCTCGACGCCGTCGTCACGGACGTCGCGATGCCCAACGGCCTGGCCTTCTCCCCCGACGAGCGCGTGCTCTACGTCGCGGACTCCTCCCGCTCGCCCACGCGCGACGACGCACCTCCCGGGCCCGGGCACGCCGTCCACGCCTACGACGTCGTGGACGGGCGCCGGTGCGAGGGCGGCCGCGTGCTCGCCGAGGTCGACCCCGGGGTCCCCGACGGCATCCGCGTGGACGAGCGCGGTCACCTGTGGACGACGAGCGACACCGACGTGCTGGTCCTGCACCCCGACGGCCGCGAGGTCGGGCGCGTGCCGGTCGGCGAGCTCGTGAGCAACTTGTGCTTCGGCGGGGACGACGGGACCGACGTCTTCGTCACCGCCTCGACGAGCCTCTACCGGCTGCGCACGCGGGTCCGCGACGCGGCGCACGTGCTGCGCCGCGGGGCTGGGCCCGGCAGGGGCTGAGCGCGGCAGCGGCGCCCGGGGGCGGCGGCCCCGCCTACGGTTCTGCCATGACGACGCAGCCGGCGAAGACCCGGACGCCGGTGAGCCACCTGCCCCTGCACGTGGGGCGGGGTCTCCTGATGGGCGCCGCCGAGGTGGTGCCCGGCGTCAGCGGCGGCACCATCGCGCTCATCACCGGGGTCTACGACCGGCTGATCGACACGGCCGGGCACACGGTGTCGGCCGCCCAGCGCCTCCTGCGGGGCGACGTCCGCGGCGCCCGCGCGGAGATCGCGCGGGGGCACTGGCTCGTCGTGGCCCCGCTGCTGGCGGGCATGGTCGTGGCCGTCGTCCTCGGCGCCCGGCTCATCGAGCCGCTCATCGAGGAGCACCCCGTCGGCTCGCGCGCGGTGTTCGCCGGGCTCGTCCTCGCCTCCCTCGCCGTGCCCGCGATGATGGTGGGCCGCTGGACGGGCCGGCTGGTGCTGCTGATGGCCGTCTCGGCGGTGCTCGCCTTCCTCCTGACGGGCCTGCCCCCGGGCACGGCGGCCGACCCGCCGCTGCCCGTGGTCTCGCTGGCGGCCGCGGTGGCCATCTGCGCCCTCGTGCTGCCGGGGGTCTCCGGCTCGTTCCTGCTCGCGACGGTCGGCCTGTACGAGCCGACGCTCGCCGCGGTCAACGCCCGCGACCTCGCCTACCTCGGGGCCTTCGCGCTGGGCGCCGGCCTCGGGCTGGCGGTCTTCGTGCGGCTGCTGCAGCACCTGCTCTCCACCCACCGCGCCGTCACGCTCGCCGTCATGACGGGGCTGATGGCGGGGTCGCTGCGCGCCCTGTGGCCGTGGCAGACCGAGGACCGCGGGGTCCTCGCCCCCACCGGCGACGTCCTTCCCGTCGTGGGTCTCGCCCTGGCGGGCGCAGCCTTCGTCGTGGTGCTGCTCGTCGTCGAGCGGCTGGCCGGCGGGCCCGACGCCACCGCGAGCGGCGGCGACCGCCCCGCCACCTGAGCCCCTCGCCTCCTGGAGCCCCTCCTCCTGGGACCGCCGCCTCCTGAGGACCGCCGAGCCCGGCCGCGCGGACGTCCGTAGCGTGGCCACCGCCCGAGGACGGGCGCGCAGGACGCCGGCGGAGGGGGACCCGTGGAGCTGCTGACCGGGGCGGGGCTCGCGAGCGCCGCCGGGCTCAACGCCTGGCTGCCGCTGCTGGTCCTGGGGCTGGTGGCCCGGACCACCGACCTCCTGGCGCTGCCCGACGGCTGGGCGTGGCTCGCCGAGTCCGCCGTGCTCGTGGGCCTGGGCGCGCTGCTGCTCGTCGAGACCCTCGCCGACAAGGTGCCCGGGGTCGACTCCGTCAACGACGTCCTGCAGACGGCGGTGCGCCCGCTCGCCGGCGGCGTCGCCGCCGGCGCCGGCACGGGCGTCGCCGGAGGGGCCCCGGTCACGGACCTGCCCTCGTGGCTCGCCTCGGTCGACTGGGGGACCGTCGTGGCCGGCGCCGCCCTGGCGCTCGCCGTCCACCTGCTCAAGGCGGCGGGGCGGGCGGGCGTCGACGCCGCGACGCTGGGGATCGGCGCCCCGGTGGCCTCGGTCGCCGAGGACGCCCTCTCCCTCGGGCTCGTGGCCTCGGCGCTGCTGGCCCCGCTGCTCGTCCTCGTGGCCCTGGCGCTGCTCGTCGTCGCCGCCGTCGTCGTGGTGCGGCTGCGCGGCCGCCGCGGGCGCGCCGCGCACCCCGTCTGAGCGCTCCCGCCGCCTGGTCGCGGACGAGGACGCGTGGTCGGGACGTCACCTCTGGCCCACGACTGGGCCGCACCCCGCGGCCCCGCCCCCGGCGTCGCGCCGCCGGCGGGCTCAGCCCCTGGCGACCCGCAGCCGGCGCCGCGCGCCCACGAGCAGGGCGAGGCCGGCCAGCAGGACGAGGCCCCCCAGCGCCCCTCCGAGCGCCAGCTCCCCGCCCGTGCGCGGCAGGGCCGTGAGCACGGGCGCGGTCGTCGGGGGCGCGGTCGTGACGGGCGGGACGGTCGCCGCGGACCCGACGTCGGTGGTGGCGGACGTGCTGAACGTGTCGAGGACCACCAGGCCGGGGGCCACCTGGTCGCCCGCCGGCGGCGCTCCCGCGGTCGTCGTCGCGGCCGCGCTGGTGAGGACGGGGTCCGGGAGCGCGCCGGAGGCGGACACCTGCTGCCCCCCGGCCGCGTCGGCGGCCGCCTGGTCGGCTGCGGCCCGCTGGGCAGCGGCCTGGTCGGCGGCGGCCCGCTCGGCGGCCGCCTGGTCCTCCGCCTGCTGCCGCGCCGCGGCCTCGGCGACGACGTCGACGGGCTCCGGCGTCGACGCCGCCTGCGCCCGGGGCAGGACGGCGGCAGCGACGCGACCCGCGGGCGCCGCGGGCTCGGCCACCGGCTCGACGACGGGCTCCGGGGTCGCGGGCTCCGGCGCGTCCCCCACCGGCGCCTCCACCACGGGCGCCTCCACCACGGGCGCCTCCACCACGGGCGCGCTGACCCGGACGACGACGGGCACGGGCTCCCCGCGCAGCCCGTCCGCGTCGACGACGGCGACCGCGCCGCGCAGGTCCTCCCGCGCGTCGCCGGGCACCCGGGCCACGAGCCCGTCGCCGACCACGGCCAGCGCGCCGGCGGCGTCGTCGACGAGGACGGGAGCGGCGTCGGTCCCCAGCAGCTCCAGCGGCACGGGCACCTCCTCGCCCGGGGCCCCGGAGACCTCCTCGGCGACGACGACGGGGGCCACGTCCACCGCCACGGGGGCGGGGTCGCCCGCGACCCCGCCGGCCGAGGGCACGAGCGCGAGGTGCAGCAGGCCGCTCGCGCCGCCCGGCTCGAGGACGAGGGCACCGCCGCGGACGTCCGCGGCGGGGCCGTCCTCCCCGGTCTGCACGGACAGGTCGCCCGCGGACCCGCCGACGACGTCCGGCAGCGGCACCCCGACGGGGGCGTCCGCGCGGCCCTCGCCGCGCAGCGCGGGCAGCGAGGGCGCGACGTCCACGGGCACCTCGAGCGGCTCGCCCGCGGGGGCGCCGTCGGCGTCCACGGAGACCACCGTCACGCGGCTCGCCCCGGCGACGCCCGGCTCGGACTCCACGCGCAGCACCCCGGTCTCGGGGTCCACGTCCGCGACCAGGCCCGGGCCCGCCTCGACCGCCCGGGCGGCGCCGTCGGGAGCCGGGGGCAGCAGGACCTCGACGACGGCCGTGCCGTCGGCGGACAGGGGCGCGCGCAGGCGCTCGCCCGGCGCGAGCGGCTCGTCGTCCGCCACCTCGACCACGACGCGCTCCGGCTCGTCGGCGGTGCCCGTCCCGCGGTCGACGGCGCGCCGCGCCAGCACCAGGCGCCCGCGGTACCCGTCGGCCACCTCGACGGCGAGCTCCCCGGTCGCCGCGTCCACGACCGCCGAGCGCACCAGCGAGGCGTCGGGCTCGCCCACCAGCTGCCACTCGACGCCCTCGCGGGGCGGCGCCGCAGCGGGGAGGACGGCGCTGCCGCCGGGGGCGACGCGCAGGTCGGGCTCCGCCGCCAGCGCGCTCGCCGGCGAGGCACCCAGCGCGAGGGCCAGCAGGCCCGCCACGAGGGCGAGCAGGGCCAGCACCGGTCCGCGCGCGGGGGCACCGGGTCGCCGCAGCGCGGCGCGGGCGGCGCCGGACGTCTCGGCGGGGCGGCTCATCGGGGCTCCTCGGGCGCAGGGGACGGCGGGGGACGTCCCCGCCCCGTCTCCATCGGCAGGCCGAGCCGTCGATGAAGCCCTCGCCTCACCGCGCCACCGGGAGGGACGTCCACGGGCGGTGCCGCAGCGGCGGGAGCGCAGCGCGGGCCCGGCTCCGGACCGGTCCCCCGCCCGTCCGAGGCGGGGGCGATCGGGGGCGGTCGGCGCGCCGTCCTGGGCGCCGTCCTGGGCGCCGTCCTGGGCGCTCCCCGGGCGCCGCCGGAGCACGGCGGGTCGGGCGGAGAGGGCGCACCGGGCACCCTGGGGGTCGACGGGCGCCGCGGCTTCCCTAGGCTGTGCTGCGCCCAGGCACCTGTCCGCGCGCTCGAGGAGTCCTCTTGACCACCACCGCCACCACTGGTCGACCCCAGGGCCGCTCCGCCGGCCGACCCAAGGTCGTCGTGCTCGGCGCCGGCTTCGCCGGGCTGTCGGCCGTCCGCGAGCTGGGCGACGTCGACGCCGACGCCGACGTCCTGCTCGTCGACCGGAACGCCTACAACACCTTCCAGCCCTTCCTCTTCCAGGTGGCCACCGGCGGGCTCAACCCCGGCGACGTCACCTACTCGCTGCGGACCTTCACCGGCGGGCGCCGCCGGGTGGGCTTCCGCCAGGGCACCGTGACCGGCCTCGACGCCGAGGCGAAGGTCCTGCGCATGGCGGAGGGCGAGGACGTCTCCTACGACTACCTCATCGTCTCCACCGGCATCGCGGCGAACTACTTCGGCATCCCCGGGGCCGAGGAGCACACGCTGACGATGTACACGCGCAACGGCGCGATCGCCGTCCGCGACCGGCTGCTCACGGCCTTCGAGCAGGCCGCCGAGCACGGCGGCGAGGAGCCGCCGTGCATCGTCGTCGTCGGGGGCGGCGCGACCGGCTCCGAGATGGCCGGCTCCATCGCCGAGCTGCGCAACACCTACGTCGCCGAGAACTACCCCGAGCTCGACCCCTCCCGGGTGCGCGTCGTCTGCATCGAGATGCTCGAGTTCGTGCTCGCGCCCTTCGACGACTCGCTGCGCCAGTACGCCAGGGGCGCGCTCGAGCAGCGCGGCGTCGAGCTGCGCCTCGGCTCGGCCGTGGCCGAGGTGCGCGAGGACGTCGTCGTGCTCAAGGGCGGCGAGGAGATCCCCTCGGCCCTGACCGTGTGGACCAGCGGCGTGTCCGCGCCGAAGTCGCTGTCGGAGTGGGGCTTCCCGCAGGGCCGGGGTGGCCGCCTCCAGACCGAGGCCGACCTGCGCATCCAGGGCAGCGACTCCGTCTTCGCCGTCGGCGACGTCGGCGTCGTCGACGGGTCCCCGCTGCCGCAGCTCGCCCAGCCCGCCATCCAGACCGGCAAGCACGCCGCGCTGAACGTCAAGCACCTGCTCGCCGGCGAGCCGGCGGTGCCCTTCCAGTACAAGGACAAGGGCACGATGGCGATCATCGGCCGCGGCGCGGCGGTCGCCGACATCAAGTGGCCGTTCAAGGGGAAGTTCACGGCCGCCGTCGCCTGGCTCATGTGGATGGGGCTGCACATCGCGCTGCTGCACTCCTACCGCAACCGCCTCGCGGTGCTGACGAACATCGCCACGCACCTGACCCGCACCGGCATGCAGAACCTCATCCCGGGGGAGACCCAGCGCGTGCCCCAGGCGGGCCGCCAGCTCTCCGACGAGCCGAAGGCCGAGGTCGACCCCCAGCTCGAGAGGCAGGGCGGCAACGCCTGACCCGCTCCTGCGCACCGCACAGGACCGCCCACGACGCTCGTCGTGGGCGGTCCTGCTGCGTGGGGGCTCCCCGTCCCACCGCTGCCCTGCCGCACCCCGGCGCGGGAACCCGGTCGGGAACCGGCGGCTAACCTCTGCAGGAGACGGACGAACGGGGCAGCAGCCCAGCGGACCTCGTGCTCGAGGGCTCGGAGGAGGACGGAGGTGGACGTGGAGGCTGGCGCGCAGGCACCCGCCTCGCTGCTGCGCGCGCTCGACAGCGCCCGCGACGGCCTCGTGGTCGTCGACGCCTGCGACGTCGTCCTCTACGCCAACCGGGGTGCCGCGGAGGTGCTGGGCGTCGTGGCCGGTGGGGTGCTCGGCCAGCACCTGGACGCGCTGCCCTTGGCGCGCGACGGCCTCCTGCGCACGGCGGTGGCCACGGCCCGCGCGCTCGACGAGCCGGCGCCCTTCGACGGGTACGACACCGGCCTGGACATGTGGGTCCAGGGCGAGGCCACGGCCGGGGAGGACGGCGAGGTCGTCGTCGCCGCCCGCACCACCGACGCCCGGCGCGCGCGCGACCGCCAGGCCGCCCGCCTCACCGACGACCTGGAGCGGGCCCTCGACCGCGCCCACCTGCTGCTGCGCCTGTCCGAGGCGGTCGCCCGGCCGCGCACGGTCGCCGAGGTGGCCGACGTCGTCGCCCGGGTGGCCCTGACCGGGTTCACCGCGAGCTTCGCCGGCATCGCGCTCCTCAGCGCCGACCAGCGGACCATGCGGTACGTCAGCCTGGCCCCCCTGCCCGAGGCGACCGCGGACGCGTGGGCGGTCTTCCCCTTCGACGTGGAGAGCCCGCCCGCGACGACGGCCCGCACCGGGCGCGCCCACCTGCACGAGAGCCGGGCCGAGGCCCTGGCGGAGTTCCCCGACGTCGGCCCCGACCTGGAGACCGCCGGCGTGCACGCGCTGGCGCACCTGCCGCTCATCGCGGGGGACGTGGCGCTCGGCACCCTCGCCGTCACGTGGGCCGAGGAGCACGTCATGAGCCGCGAGGAGCGCGGGCTCCTGTCGGTCTTCGCCGGCTACACGGCCCAGGCCATCCAGCGGGCCACCCTGCTGGAGCAGCGCCAGCACGTGGCCGAGACGCTGCAGCGGGCGATGCTGACCGACCTGCCGCCGCGCGACTCCCTCGAGCTGGCGGCGCTGTACCGGACGGCGGCGCGCACGGCCCGCGTCGGCGGCGACTGGTACGACGCCGTGGACGCGCCCGACGGCGGCACCACGCTGGTCATCGGCGACGTCGCCGGCCACGACGTCGGCGCCGCCGCCACCATGGGGCAGCTGCGCTCGATGCTGCGCGGGTTCGTCTCCGACCGCGACGAGCCCCCGTCGGCGCTGCTCGCACGGCTGGACCGCGCCATGGACCGGCTGCTGCCCGGCCGCACGGGCACTGCCGTCGTCATGCACGTGGCGCAGCCCCCGGAGGGGCCCGACACCTCGCGGCGGCTGACGTGGAGCCGCGCGGGCCACCCGGCCCCGCTGCTGCGCCGGGCCGACGGCCAGGTCACGGACCTGCGCGGCGCCGGCGACCTGATGCTCGGCGTCCTGCCGGAGATGCCGCGCGAGGACAGGACCGTCGACCTCGAGGCCGGGGCGACCGTGCTGCTCTACACCGACGGGCTCGTCGAGCGGCGCGACCTCGGGGTCAGCGAGGGCACGGCGGCCCTGGAGGCCGCCTTCGCGGAGCTGGGCGGCCTGCCCCTGGCCGACCTGCTCGACCAGCTCGTCCTGCGGCTGGCCCTGGACGCCGAGGACGACGTCGCGCTCCTGGCGCTGCGGCTGCACCCGGACGACCCGGCCGCCTGAGGCCGCGGACCCCGGTCCGACGACCGCGCCCGCCGACCGAGCCCGCCTGCCCCCGCGCGGTCCCGCCGTCGAGGCGGGGCCGCGCGGGGACGCGCATCACTTCTTCCGGCGTCCCCGGGCCGTCACGGCGCTGCTGGCCTTGTCGAGGGCGCTGGTGAGCCCGTTCTCCCCGCGGCTGGCCTTGACCTTGCGGGAGACGACGCCCAGGAGCTTGCCCGCGAGGGGGATGACGACGGCGGCGAGGGCCCAGCGGCGGACCATGTTGATGATGAAGGGCACGGAGATCTCCAGGTGCGTCAGGAGTGCGTCGGGGGTGTGGCCTGAGGGACGTGTCTACCGACCCCAGGGGCTCACCGCGCGGTCAACTGCGTCGACCCGCCCCCCGCGACGCTGGGAGCATGTCCCGCGTGAGCGCCACCCTGGTGGCCCGCGGCCTCGCCGCCGGCCACGCCGACCGCACCCTCTTCTCCGGCCTGGACCTCGTCGTCGCCCCCGGCGACGTCGTCGGCCTCGTCGGCGCCAACGGCGCCGGCAAGTCCACCCTGCTGCGGATGCTCGCCGGCGTCGAGGAGCCGCAGGAGGGGACGGTCGCCACGACCCCGCCCGGCGCCGTCCGCGGGTGGCTGCCCCAGGAGGTCGAGCGCCGCGCCGGCGAGGACGTGCTGGCGCACCTGGCCCGGCGCACCGGCGTCGCCGACGCCCAGGCCGCGATGGACGCCGGCGCGCAGGCTCTCGCCGACGGCGCCCCCGGGGCGGACGACGCCTACGCCGAGGCCCTGGAGCGCTGGTTGGCCCTCGGGGGCGCCGACCTCGAGGAGCGCACCGGCGCCGTCCTCGCCGACCTGGGCCTGGCGCTGGACACCTCGGCGGCCATGACGTCGCTGTCCGGCGGCCAGGCGGCCCGGGTCGGCCTGGCGGCGCTGCTGCTCTCCCGCTTCGACGTCGTGCTGCTCGACGAGCCGACGAACGACCTCGACCTGGACGGGCTCGCGCGCCTCGAGCGCTTCCTGCGCGAGCAGCGCGCGGGCGTCGTGCTCGTCAGCCACGACCGCGAGCTGCTCTCGCGCGTCGTCACCCGCGTCGTCGAGCTGGACCTCGCGCAGCAGCAGGTCAGCGTCTTCGGCGGCGGGTACGACGCCTACCTCGAGGAGCGCGAGACCGCCCGGCGCCACGCGCGCGAGGCCTACGAGGAGTACGACGACCGCCGGTCGGCGCTCACCGAGCGCGGGCAGGTGCAGCGCAGCTGGCTGGCCAAGGGCGTGCGCGACGCCGTCAAGAAGAAGAGCGACGGCGACAAGCACATCACCCACAAGGCGCGGGAGGGCTCCGAGAAGCAGGCGGCCAAGGCCCGCCAGACCCAGCGGATGATCGAGCGGCTCGAGGTCGTGGAGGAGCCGCGCAAGGAGTGGGAGCTGCGGTACGAGATCGCCGCGGCGCCGCGCTCGGGCTCGGTCGTCGCGACGCTGCGGGCCGCGGTCGTGCAGCGGGGGTCGTTCCGGCTGGGCCCGCTGGACCTGCAGGTCGACGCCGGCGACCGCATCGGCGTCACGGGCCGCAACGGCTCGGGCAAGACGACGCTGCTGGGCGCGCTGCTCGGGCGGACGCCGCTGGACGAGGGCGACGGCGGGCTCGGCTCCGGCGTCGCCGTCGGGGAGGTCGACCAGGCGCGGCGGTCGCTGGGCGAGGCGGCTCTGGCGCCTGCAGGCGCGCCGGGCGGCGCACCGGCAGCCCCGCCGTCCGTGCTCGACGCGATGGCGGCGCACGTCCCGGACCTGCCCCCGGCCGAGCTGCGCACGCTGCTGGCCAAGTTCGGCCTGCGCGCCGACCACGTGCTGCGCCCCGTGGCGAGCCTCTCGCCCGGCGAGCGCACCCGCGCGGCGATGGCCCTCCTGCAGGCCCGCGGGGTCAACCTGCTGGTGCTGGACGAGCCCACCAACCACCTCGACCTGCCGGCGATCGAGCAGCTCGAGAGCGCGCTGGACGCCTACCCCGGGACGCTGCTGCTCGTCACGCACGACCGGCGGATGCTCGACGCCGTCTCCCTCACCCGCCGCTGGGACGTCGAGGCGGGCGTCGTCACCGAGCGCTGACGCCCTGCACCTCGTCGGCACCCTGCCGCCGTCAGCGACCCTCCCCCGCGTCGTGCCGACGAAGTGCCGCCAGGGGACGCTCCCTCACGGCGAAGTGCCGACAGAGTGCCGCCAAGAGACGCCCCCCATGGCGAAGTGCCGACAAGGTGCCCGGTAGAGGCCCCGCAGACGGCGACGTGCCGACAGAGTGCCGCCACGGGAGGGCCCACGCGGCGATGTGCCGACGAGGTGCCCGGGGAGGGGGCCGGTGGCGTCAGACGTGCGGCCAGCCGGCGAGCAGACGGCGGGGCACGTGGCAGGTGACGACCCAGTTGGGGGCGTCGACGACCTCGGAGACGCGCAGGTCCGCAGCGAGGGACAGCAGCAGGTAGGCGTCCTCGCGACTGGTGCCGCGCTCCTCGACCAGCAGGTCGATCGCCTGGCGGACGGCGTCGCGCGCGCCCTCGAGCAGGTCGGGCCCGATGCCCGTCGTCGCGACGCTCGTCTCCAGCCGCAGGCTGCGCTGGTCGGTGATGAGCACCGGCGAGCGCGGCGCTCGGCCGGGCGCCACGGTGAGCCGCACGCGGACGACGGCCGAGGTCTCCACGCCCGTGCCGCACACCTCGCCGTCGCCCATGACGGCGTGCACGTCGCCGAGGGAGAGCAGGGCGCCCTCGACGCCGACGGGCAGGACGACGCGGGAGCCGGCCCCGACGTCGCGGATGTCCATGTTGCCGCCCCACCGGCTCGGCGGGAGGACGCTGTGCGGGCCCGGCTCGGGCGGCGCGACGCCGAGCGTGCCGACCATCGGCGAGAGCGGCAGGACGACGTCGGGGAGCAGCTGCACCCCGCCGCCGCCCGGCGTGGAGTCGACCGCCGAGGTGCGCAGGTAGGGGTCGGGGAAGTCGTCGGCGAGCAGCCCGAAGCCGGGGATGAGCGCCGTCCAGCCCCACGTGTCGAGGCTGATGGACAGGACGTCGACGACGAGCGCGTCGCCCGGGCGCGCGCCCTCGACGGCGAAGGGCCCGACCACCGGGTTCAGGGCGTCCATCCGCAGGCTCGCGAGGTCCGCGGCGGTGCTGTCGGGGCGCAGGCCGCCGCCCGAGGCCTCCTGGGTGACCACCTCGACCTCGTCCCCGGAGGCCACGACCGCGAGCGGCTCCAGGGAGGCGTCCCATACGGTGTGCGAGGAGCGGTGGTGCGGGCCGCGCGGGACCGGGAGGGGACTCACAGCGCCTGCTCTCCGGGGCCGAGGCCCCTTCTCGAGGATGCTCCGGTGGTCGGTCTCTGAGGTCTGGTCGCCGGCGTCAGTCGAACTGGACGGCGAGGACCGGGCAGGGCGCGTCGAGCAGGACCCGCTGCGAGGTGCTGCCCATGATCATCTTGCCGACGGGCGAGCGGCGCCGCAGGCCGATGACGACGAGCTCGGCACCCACCTCCTCGACGAGGTCCAGGAGGGTGTCGGCGGGGATGTCCTGCCCCGAGCCGCGCCGGACCTCGTGCTCGACGCCGGCGGCCGCCAGCGCCTCGTCGAGGTGCTGGAGGTCCTGCGCGTCCGCGACGAAGTCCTGCGCGAACTCGGCGGCCCTCGGCACGTTCAGCGCCACCAGGCGCGTGCCGCGCGAGCGCGCCTCCTCGATGGCGCGCTCGAGCACGACCGCGCCCTCACGGCTGGGGACGTAGCCGACCACGACGCTCACGGGGCCTCCTCGCGGACTCAGGTTCCGCTGACCCTAGGACATCCCGCGCAGACGCCGCAGGACCGCCCGCCGACCGGCGCCTCCCCCCGGCGGGGGCGCTCGGGACCGCGGTGGCAGGCTCGTGGTTGCGCCCCCCTCGCGGGCCGGCGCCCCCGGCGCGCCGCGCGGGGCGTGCGTCGCCCCGCCGCGCCCCGCGCGGCCCCGGGTCAGGCGCGCCGGTCGCTCGCGGCGCGCGGACGGGTGGTCCTCGCCCGGGCCCCTCCCCCTGCTGCGACCATCGGCGCCGTGACCACGACGTCCGGCTCGACCGGTCCCCGCGCGGTCGGCGAGAACGCCGTCGGCCCGGTCCCCGACGGCGCCGCCCCCGGGAGCCCCCTCCTCGGCGGCACCGGGGGCGACGTCGCCGACGTCGCACCGGGCTCGTCCGAGCCGGCGGAGCGCTCCCTCAGCGCGGAAGAGCACGACGGACCCGTCCTGCTGGGCCCCCTCCTGCGGCACGTCGACAGCAGCAGCGCCACCGTGTGGGTCGAGACGGCCCGGCGCGGCGAGGTCGTCGTGCGCGCCGGTGGCGTCGTGGGTCGCGACCGCACGGTGACCGTCGGCGGCCACCACTACGCCCTCGTGGTGGTCGAGGGGCTCGCGCCCGGCGTCCGGGTCCCCTACGTCGTCGAGCTGGACGGCGAGCGCGCCTGGCCGCTGCCGGACGACCCCCGGCCGGCCCCGACCGTGCGCCCGCTGCCCGCTGCCGACGGGGCGACGCCGAGGACCGGGGGCGCGCCGCCGCTGCGCATCGCCCTCGGCTCGTGCCGGGTCGACCGGCCCATGACGCCGCCGTTCACGCGCACGGTCGAGGAGGACCCGGAGGGCGTCGGCGTGGACGCGCTCGTCGCGCTGTCCACCGCCTGCCAGGCCGGCCGCGAGCTGCCCGACCTGCTGCTCCTGCTCGGCGACCAGGTCTACGCCGACGAGGGGCTGTCGCCGCACCTGCGCGAGCGCATCGCCGGCAAGCGGGGCGACGCCGAGCCGCGCGGCGAGGTCGCCGACTTCGAGGAGTACACCTGGCTCTACCGCGAGAGCTGGTCCGACCCCGAGGTGCGCTGGCTGCTCGCGACGACGCCGACCGCGATGATCTTCGACGACCACGACGTCCGGGACGACTGGAACACCTCCCGGGCCTGGCGCGAGGGCGTCCAGCGGCTGCCCTGGTGGCGCGACCGCATCTGCGGCGCCTACGCCTCGTACTGGCTGCACCAGCACCTCGGGAACCTCATGCCCGCCCGACTGGCGGAGGACGACCTGTGGGCCCGCGTGCGCGAGGTCGGCACCGAGGGCGACGCCGGCGACGTGCTGCGCGAGTTCGCCCTCGCGGCCGACGAGCAGATCGACGGCGGCGGCACCTCGGAGTGGTCCTACGTGCGCGACCTGGGGCGCACCCGGCTCGTCGTCGTCGACACCCGCTCGGGCCGGGTGCTCTCCGAGGAGCGCCGCTCCATGCTCGACGAGCAGGAGTGGGCCGACGTCGAGCAGCACCTCACCGGCGACGTCGACCACCTGCTCGTCGCGGCGTCCCTGCCCGTGCTGCTGGAGCCGGCGCTCCACGACCTCGAGCTGTGGAACGCCGAGACGGCGTCCGCCGGGGCGTGGGGGGAGCGCTTCCGCCCGCACGCGGAGGCCTTCCGCCAGGCGGTGGACCTCGAGCACTGGGGGGCCTTCGAGTCCTCCTTCCACCGCCTCGTGGACCGCCTCGGAGAGGTCGCCGCCGGCCGGCTGGGCCGGGCGCCCAGCTCGGTGCTGCTGCTGTCCGGCGACGTCCACCACGGGTACGTGGCGCCGCTGCGCTACCCGCCCGAGCGCGGCGTGCGCTCCCCCGTCGTGCAGCTCGTCAGCTCGCCCCTGCGCAACGCCCTGCCCGCCGGGCTGCCGACGACCTTCCGCTTCCTGCACACCGCGCCGGCGCGCCTGGTCGGGCGGCTGCTGCGCCGCTCCGTCGGCGTGCCGCCGCTCGCGGTGTCCTGGCGCTCGACGACCGGCCCGATGTTCGGCAACGGGTTCGCGACGCTCGAGCTCTCGGGCCCGTCCGCGCGCGTCGTGTTCGAGAAGGCCGAGCCCGGCCGCGGCCCGGGGACGGACTGCCGCCGCCCCGACGACGTGCGCCTGCGCCGCGACGTCGTGATGCCCCTCGCCTGAGGGCGGCCGGCGCGGTCGCCGGGCCTCAGCCGCCGACGGTCGCCGACTGGACCGTCCAGGCGCGCAGCTGGTCGGTCGGGGTCACGCCGAGCCCGGGACGGCCGGACAGGTGCATGCGCCCGGCGGACGTCTCGAGCTGCTCGTGGAACAGCGGCGCCAGCCAGTCGAAGTGCTCCACCCAGGGCTCGAGCGGGTAGGCAGCGGCCAGGTGGACGTGGATCTCCATGGCGAAGTGCGGGGCGAGCGTCAGGGAGTGCTGCTCGGCCATGGCCATGAGCCGGAGGAACTGCGTGATGCCGCCGATGCGCGGGGCGTCGGGCTGGATGACGTCGACGGCGCGGTGGCGCACCAGCTCCGCGTGCTCGGCGACGCTCGTGAGCATCTCCCCGGAGGCGATCGGCGTGTCGAGGGCCCGCGCGAGGTCGGCGTGGCCCTCGGCGTCGTAGGCGTCGAGCGGCTCCTCGATCCAGACCAGGTCGAAGGGCTCGAGGGCCCGGCACGCCCGGATGGCCGCGGGCCGGTCCCACTGCTGGTTCGCGTCGACCATGATCGGGACGTCGCCGCCCACGTGCTCGCGCAGGGCGGAGACCCGGCGGACGTCCTCCGAGGTGTCGGGCAGGCCCACCTTGATCTTCAGGGCGCCGATGCCCGCCTCGAGGGTCCGCGTCGCGTTCTCGCAGACCTGCTCGATGCTCTCGTGGAGGAACCCGCCCGAGGTGTTGTAGCAGCGGACCGAGTCGCGGTGGGCCCCCAGGAGCTTGGCCAGCGGCAGGCCGGCGCGCTTGGCCTTGAGGTCCCACAGGGCGATGTCGAGCGCGGCGAGCGCCTGCGTCGACGCCCCGCTGCGCCCGACCGAGGCGCCCGCCCAGACCATCGCCGTCCACAGCCGCGCGATGTCGTTGGGGTCCTCGCCGAGCAGCCTGGGGGCGACCTCGACGGCGTGGGCGAACTGGGCGGGGCCGCCGGCGCGCTTGGAGTAGCCGAAGCCGAACCCCTCCAGGCCGGACTCGGTGCGCACCTCCGCCACCAGCACCATCACCTCGGTCATCGGCTTCTGCCGGCCGGTGAAGACCTTCGCGTCGCTGATGGGCGTCGCGAGCGGGAGGCGGACCGAGGAGAGGGTGACCCCGGTGATGCGGTCGAGGACCGGGGCGGAGGTCCAGCCGGGCGATGCCGTCGTGGTGTCGGTGCTCATGGGTGCCTCCTGGGTGGGGCGCCGGCTCAGCGGATGAGCGCGGGGCGCTTGGGGTCGAAGGTCCAGCCGGGGACGAGGTGCTGCATCGCGGCCGCGTCGTCGCGCCCGCCGAGGCCGTGCTCGAGGTGGAGCTCGTGCGCCGCCGCCAGCGCGTCGCGGTCCAGCTCGACGCCCAGGCCGGGCGCGTCCGTCACCGTCAGGTGCCCGTCGGTGATCGGCATCGGTGCGCGCGTGAGGCCCTGGCCGTCCTGCCAGATCCAGTGCGTGTCCAGGGCGGTGATGTCGCCCGGGGCGGCGGCGCCGACGTGCGCGAACATCGCCAGCGAGATGTCGAAGTGGTTGTTCGAGTGCGATCCCCAGGTCAGCCCGAAGTCCTGGCAGAGCTGGGCCACCCGCACGGAACCGCGCATCGTCCAGAAGTGCGGGTCGGCGAGGGGGATGTCGACCGCAGCCGAGCGCACCGCGTGCGCCATCTGCCGCCAGTCGGTGGCGACCATGTTCGTCGCCGTGGGCAGGCCCGTGCGCCGGCGGAACTCGGCCATGACCTCCCGGCCCGAGTAGCCGCCCTCGGCGCCCACCGGGTCCTCGGCGTAGGCGAGCACGCCGCGCAGGTCCCGGCAGAGGGCGACGGCCTCCTCGAGGAGCCAGGCGCCGTTCGGGTCGAGCGTCACCCGCGCCGCGGGGAACGCCCCCGCCAGCGCCCGGACGGCCTCGACCTCCTGCTCGCCGGGCAGGACGCCGCCCTTGAGCTTGAAGTCCGCGAAGCCGTACCGCTCCTGCGCCGCCCGGGCCAGCTCCACCACGGCCTCGGGCGTCATCGCGGGCTGCCGCCGCAGGCGCTCCCAGTCGTCGGCCGGCTCGGGCTCGACGACGTAGGGCAGGTCGGTGGCCCCGTGGTCGCCGACGTAGAAGAGGTAGCCCAGGACGGGCACCCGGGTCCGCTGCTGGCCCTCGCCGAGCAGCTCGGCCACCGGGACCCCGAGGTGCTGGCCGAGGAGGTCCAGCACGGCCGACTCCAGACCGGTGACCGCGTGCACGGTGGTGCGCAGGTCGAAGGTCTGCTGGCCCCGACCGCCCACGTCCCGGCCGGCGAACGCGCCGGCCACCTGCCGCAGCAGCGTCCCGGCGCGGGCGAGGGACTGGCCGACGACCAGGTCGGCGGCGTCCTCCACCGTGCGGGCGATGGCCTCGCCGCCGGGGACCTCGCCGACGCCCGTCGCCCCGGTGCTGTCCGTCAGCACCACGACGGTGCGGGTGAAGAACGGCCCGTGCGCCCCGGAGAGGTTGAGCAGCATGCTGTCGTGCCCGGCGACGGGGACGACCTCGACGCGGGTGACGGTGGGCGTGCTCACGAGCGCACCTCGGGCAGGCGCAGCACGCCGTCGACCCGGCGCACGAGGCCCCACGGGTTGTCGTCGTGCAGCGACGGCGGCAGCACCGACTGCGGGGCGGACTGGTAGCAGACCGGGCGCAGGAAGCGGTCGATCGCGAGGGTGCCGACCGATGTGGTCCGCCCGTCCGACGTCGCGGGCCAGGGGCCGCCGTGCACCATCGCCGGGGAGACCTCCACACCGGTGGGCCACCCGTCGAAGAGCACGCGCCCGGCGCGCTCCTGCAGCAGCGGGACGACTCGCGCCACCAGGGCCGCCCCGTCCTCGCCCTGGGCGTCCGCGGCACCGGCGTGCAGGGTCGCCGTCAGCTGCCCCTGGAGGGCGGTGACCGCCTCGACGAGCTCGGCAGCGCCTCGGTAGCGCACCAGGAGCGACACGGCGCCGAAGACCTCCTCCTGCAGCTCGGGGCGGGTCGTGAAGGCGGTGGCCGTCGTCGTGAGCAGCTGCGGGCCCGGGGCGTTCGGGCCCTCGCCCGCGCTGCCACCGGCCACCTCCTCCACGTCGGCCAGGCCGACCAGCGCCTCCGCGCCGCGCTCGCGAGCCTCGCGGATGCCGCGGGTGAGCATCGGCTGCCCGACGGCCTCGCGGACGGCGGCGGCCGCGGCGGCCGCGAACGCGTCGCCGGCGGGCCCAGCGGGCAGCAGGAGCACACCCGGGCTGGTGCAGAACTGACCGGCCCCGAGCGTGAGCGAGGCGACGTAGTCCCGGGCCAGCGCGCCCGGGTCCCCGAGCGCGGGCTCCAGGACGACGACGGGGTTCACCGCGGACATCTCGGCGTGGACGGGGATCGGCACGGGCCGCGCCGCGGCGGCCGCCATGAGAGCCCGACCGCCTGATCGCGACCCGGTGAAGCCCACGGACGTGATGCGCGGGTCGGCGACCAGCGCCTGGCCGACCTCCGTGCCCGGGCCGAACAGGAGCGAGAAGACGCCCCCGGGCAGGCCCTCGGCGGCGACCGCCCGCGCCACCGCCCGGCCGACGAGCTCCGACGTCGCGGGGTGGGCGCCGTGGGCCTTGACGACCACGGGGCAGCCCGCCGCGAGCGCGGCGGCGGTGTCACCGCCGGCCACGGAGAAGGCCAGCGGGAAGTTGCTCGCCCCGAAGACCGCGACCGGCCCGACCGGGACGTGGACGAGGCGCAGGTCCGGCCTGGGCAGGGGCGTGCGGTCCGGCTGCGCCGTGTCGAGGCGCGCCCGCAGGTGGTCGCCCTGCTCGACGACGTCGGCGAACAGGCGCAGCTGGCCGACCGTGCGCCCCAGCTCGCCAGCCAGGCGGCCGGCGGGCAGCCCCGTCTCGAGGCCGGCGAGGCGCACCACCTCGTCGCCGACGGCCTCGACCTCGTCCGCGGCGCGGCGCAGGAAGGCGGCCCGGGCCGCGGGCTCGAGGTCGCGGTAGACCGGGAAGGCGTCCGCGGCAGCGCGCGTCGCACGCTCCACGACGTCGGTCCCGACGAGGGCGAAGACGGGGCCGACCGGCTCGCCGGTCGACGGGTCGACCGCGCGCAGCTCGCCCGCGTCACCCCGCACCTCCTCCCCGGCGACGAGCGAGGAGCCCGTCGCCGTCAGGCGCTCCTCGGGGGCGTCGGTGCTCTCGTGCGTCGTCGTCACGTCGTCTCCTCGGTGCCCGTTCGTGCGGAAGCGGTGTGGTGCCGTGCGGTGCGGGGCCCGCGCGTGGCGCGGGGCGGGGCGTCAGTCCACGACCCTGCCCACCAGGACGGCGAGCTCGGCCCGCTCGGTCTCGGTGAGGTCGGTCAGGGGCGGGCGCACGCGCCCGCCGTCACGGCCCGCGGCCGTCAGCCCCGCCTTGATGATGGACACCGCGTAGCCGCGCTGGCGGTCGCGGATGTCGAGGTAGGGGAGGACGAAGTCGTTCAGGCGCGCGTACACGCCCTCGCGGTCGCGGCGACGGACGGCGTCGAAGAAGTCGAGGGCCCAGGCCGGCGCGAAGTTGAAGATCGCCGACGAGTAGGTGCTGACCCCGAGCTCGAGCAGCGGGAGGGCGAAGGTCTCGGCCGTGGGCAGGCCGCCCACGTAGACGAGCCGGTCGCCGAGGCGGGCGTACGTGCGCGTCATGCGCTCGACGTCGCCGACACCGTCCTTCAGGCCGACGAGCGTGGGGTTGTGGTCCGCGATGCGGTCCACCGTCTCGGCCTCGACCACGGCGTTGGCGCGGCTGTAGAGGACGACGCCCAGGTCGCTGGCCGCGCACACGGCGCTGACGTGGTCGGCGAGACCCTGCTGGCTGGCCTCGGTGAGGTAGGGCGGCATGAGGAGGAGGCCGCTGGCGCCGGCTTCCTGCGCCGCCCGGGCCATCTCGACGGCGTTGACGGTGCTGCCCGTGGCGGGCGCCAGGACCGGCACCCGACCGGCGACCTCGCCCACGGCGGCGCGGACGACCCGGTCGACCTCCGAGCTCGACATGGAGAAGCCCTCCCCCGTCCCCCCCGCCGCGAACAGGCCCGCGACCGGGTACCCGGACAGCCACGCCAGGTGCTCGCGGTAGCGAGGCTCGTCCACCTGCAGCTGGTCGTCGAAGAGCGTGACGGGGAAGGAGAGCAGCCCCGTCGGCAGCTGCGCCTTCAGGTCCTGGGGCGAGAGCGCCGGTCGGCGTGTCAGGGCGGGCTGGGGCACGGAGGATGCCTCCTCGCATCGGGGTCCTCGCCGCCCGGGACCGGGCGCCCCGCGAACGCTAGGCAGGCCGGTGATGCCTGTCCAAGAGTCGTTGGGCATGAACCGATGCACGGCGGGCATCGCCTGCGAGCTGGAGCGGGCGCTGCGGGACGCCCGTCCTCAGCCGCCGGTGGTCGGCACGGCCGCCAGCGCGGCGAGCGCTCGCGGCAGGACCGGGTTCGCCGCCTCGCGCGCCCACAGCAGGTGCACCTCCACGGGCTCGGGGCGGCGGGTCCGGAGGCGCCGGTAAGCCACGCCCTCGAGGCCGAGCGCGAGGGCCGACTCGGGCACCACGGCGACCCCGCGACCCGCCTGCACCAGCAGGAGCACGGAGAGGACCTGGCTCACCGTGTGGACGACGCGGTCGTGCCGGACGGGCACCGAGGCGAGGACGAGGTCGTGGAAGTACCGGGCGCGCACCGGCGAGTACTGCACGAGCGGCTCGTCGACCAGCTCCTCGGGGTCCAGCGGCTCCGCCGCCCCCTCCGCCCCCGGTCGCTCCGCGTCACCGCCCGCGGCGAGCGGGTGCCCCAGCGGGAGCGCCACCAGCAGGGGCTCGCGCCGCAGCAGCCGCGAGGCGAAGGCAGAGCGGTCGAAGGGCGGGCGCGCGAGCCCGAGGTCCAGGTCGCCGCCCAGCAGGCCGGCGACCTGCTCGCCCGTGACCATCTCGGACAGCTCGAGGTGCACCTCGGGCAGCGAGGCCGTCAACCGCTCCACGACGTCACCGAGCACGCGGTACGCCGAGGCCGCCGTGAAGCCGACGCGCAGCGCCCCGCGGGCGCCCTCGGCCACGCGCCGCGCGAGCACCGGAGCCGTACCGGCGAGGTCGAGCAGGCGCCGGGCGTCGACGAGGAAGACCTCGCCCGCCGGCGTCAGGCGCACCTGGCGGCTGTCCCGCTCGAGCAGCTGCGCGCCCACGACGCGCTCGAGCTTCTGCACCGCGCGGCTCAGCGGGGGCTGGGTCATGTGGAGCGCCGCCGCCGCGCGGCCGAAGTGCAGCTCGTCGGCGACGGCGACGAAGCACCGGACCTGGTCGAGGGAGAGCATGATGCCGCGAAGGTATCGCACCATGCCCCATCGCTCATGGACGAGCATCGGTCCCGCTGCCTAGCCTCGCGCTCGGCACCCCGGCCGCCGGTCGCGGAGGGGCGGCCAGGACGCTCTCGACGAGGAGGACGACATGACCTGGACCACCGCTCGGCGCGCAGCCGCTGCCCTGACCACCGCGGCGCTCGGCGTCGCGCTCACCGGATGCGGCGGCAACGTCGGCGGGGGCGGCGGTGGCGGGGGTGACGCCACCGCCGGCGAGGGCGGCGCGGCCTTCCCGGACGGCCCGGTGACGATGCTCGTCGGGCAGGACCCGGGCGGCAGCACCGACCTCATCGGCCGCGCCCTCGCCGACATCGCCTCCGACGAGCTCGGCGTCCCCGTGAGCGTGGAGAACGTGCCCGGCGCCAACGGGGCCATCGCCGCGGAGCAGCTGGCGCAGGCCGAGCCGGACGGCCAGACGATCATGGTCTTCGTCGGGAGCCTGGCCTACATCACGCCCCTCGCCGTCGGCGAGGAGGAGGCCGTCGACATCACCGACTACACCGTCGTCACCGGCATCTCGCAGGACGACTACGTCCTCGTGACCTCCGCGGACTCGGGCATCACCTCCGTCGACGACCTCGCGGGGCGCGACTCCCTGTCCTACGGCACCACGGGCGTCGGCACCGGGAGCCAGCTCAGCACCGCGCTGCTGCTCGGGGAGGCCGGCGTGGAGGGCACCGCGGTGCCCTTCGACGGCGGGTCGCCCACGCTGACCGCCGTGCTCGGTGGCCAGGTGGACATCGCCTCCGTCCAGCTGGGCGAGGCCGCCGAGCAGATCGAGGCGGGCGAGCTCACACCCCTGGTGACCTTCGCCGACGAGCGCAACGAAGGCTTCCCGGACGTGCCGACCGCCGAGGAGGCCGGCTACCCGAGCGCCGTCGTCCAGCAGTCCCGCGCGGTCGTCGCCCCCGGTGGGACGCCCGAAGAGGCCGTCTCCACCCTCCGGGACGCCTTCGACGCCGCCTTCGCCGACCCGAGCTACCAGGAGTTCAACTCCTCCCGCCTGCTCGTGCCGAACGAGGTCGCGGGCGAGGAGGTCACCACCGCCTGGACGGAGAACCTCTCCTCCTACGGCGCGCTGGCCGACGAGTACGGGATCGAGCTCGGCGAGCAGTGAGCCGTCGCACGACCGGGCGTGCCGGGAGCACGCCCGCGGGACGCCCGTCCCCGGCCGAGGACCAGCGCGCGGAAGCGGCGGCCGTGGGGACGGAGCGGGACGCCGGGGACCACCCGTCGGACGTCCCCGAGACGCCGACGGTGCAGGAGGCCCTCGACGCCGCCGACGCCCCGCTGGACGAGGAGCCGCCACCGCCGGCCGGCACGGTCGCCAACCTCGTCGTGGCCGTGCTCGTCACGGGCCTCGGCGTCGCGACGGTCGTCAGCTCCCTGGCCCTCGGCATCGGCTCCGCGCGCGAGCCAGGCGCCGGCACGTGGCCCTTCGCGCTGGGCCTGGTCGTGGTCGTCTTCGGCCTGGCGCTGGTCGCCGGAGCCCGCCGCACCGCCGACGCCGAGCGCTTCCCCCGCGAGGCGCTGGGGGTCGTGGCCGGCATCGGCACGATGGTGGCCTTCACCGCGCTCATCGGTCGGATCGGCTTCGAGATCCCGGGCGCGCTGCTGTGCTTCGTGTGGCTGCGCTGGCTGGGCGGCGAGGGCTGGCGCACCTCGGTGCTCGTGAGCCTGGGCATCGTCGCGGCCTTCTACGCCGTCTTCGTCGGTGCGCTCGGCGTCGGCGTCCCCCACCTGTTCTGACGCACCACGAGCACCGACCCCGCGGTGACGTCCGTCGCCGCCCGGCACACACCCCCGGCCCGCCGTCCCGCGACGGGCTGACGCGGAGGAGGTCCAGTGGACCAGCTCACCCCGGTCCTGCAGGGCTTCGCCGTCGTGCTGGAGCCGCAGAACCTGCTCTACTGCCTGGTCGGCGTCGTCGTCGGCATGCTCATCGGGGTCCTGCCCGGCCTGGGTCCGGCGGCGACGATCGCCGTCCTGCTGCCGCTGACCATCGGGCTCGAGCCCGTGACGTCGGTGATCATGCTGGCCGGCATCTTCTACGGGGCCCAGTACGGCGGCACCATCACGTCGGTCCTGCTGCGCCTGCCCGGCGAGGCGTCGTCCGTGGTGACGGTCTTCGACGGCTACGCGATGGCCTGCCAGGGCCGCGCCGGCAAGGCCCTCGGCATCGCCGCCATCGGCAGCTTCGTCGGCGGGACCGTCTCCATCGTCGCGCTGTCCTTCGTCGCCCCGGTCGTGGCCTCCTTCGCCCTCGACTTCGGTCCGCCGGAGTACACCGCCCTGGCGCTCCTGGGCATCCTGCTGGTGGCCACGGTCAGCGGAGGGGGCCGCGTGAAGGCCCTGGCGGCGGCCTGCGTCGGCCTCCTGCTCGCCACCGTGGGCCGCGACGGCTTCACCGGGGCTCAGCGCTTCACCTTCGGCGACCTCAACCTCGCCGACGGCATCGACTTCGTGCCCATCGCCATGGGGCTCTTCGGCCTGGGGGAGATCCTCCACGCGCTCGAGGAGCGCCACCGCCGCGTGCAGGCGCCCCCGACGCTGACGCGCGTCTGGCCCGACCGTGCGGACATGCGCCAGGCGAGCGGGGCCATCGGCCGGGGGTCGGTCATCGGCTTCGTCCTCGGCATCCTCCCCGGCGGCGGTGCGGTCCTGTCGTCGCTGGCGGCCTACGCGCTCGAGAAGAGGCGGTCGAAGACGCCAGAGCGCTTCGGCAAGGGCGCGATCGAGGGGGTCGCCGCGCCGGAGACGGCCAACAACGCCGCCGCCACGTCGTCGTTCATCCCGCTGCTGACCCTCGGCATCCCCGCCAACGCCACGATGGCCGTCATCTTCGGCGCCCTGCTCGTCCAGGGGGTGACGCCGGGCCCCCGCCTGGTGGACGAGGACCCCGAGCTCTTCTGGGGCGTCATCAACTCGATGTACGTGGGCAACATCCTGCTGCTCATCATGAGCATCCCCATGGTCGGGATCTTCGTCCGCGTGCTGCAGGTGCGGGGGGCGATCCTGGCCCCGATCACCGTGATGGTGACCCTGGTCGGCGTCTACACCGTCCGCAGCAGCGTCTTCGACATCGGGCTCGTCGTCGCCTTCGGCGTCCTGGGCTACCTGATGAAGAAGGCGGGATTCGACCCCGGCCCGCTCGTGCTCGCCTTCGTGCTGGGCTCGCTGCTGGAGAGCAACCTGCGGCGCTCGCTGCTCCTCTTCGACGGCGACCCGACCGGATTCCTCACCCGACCGATCTCGGGCGTGCTCTTCGCCGCCTTCGCCGTCGTCGTCCTGCTGCCCCTCACCACGCGCCTGCTGCGGGGCCGCCGCGGCGGCCCGCGCGACGACGACCGCAGCGGCGGTCGCCCCGACACCAAGGAGCTCGTGTGACCGTCCTCGTCGGATACCTGCCCACAGCCCGGGGAGAGGCCGCCTTCGCCGCCGCCCTCGAGGAGGCGCGCCGGCGCGGCGAGGACCTCGTGGTCCTCAACACGCCGCGCTCCGGCGCCAGCGTCAGCACCGACGCCGTGGGCGACGAGGCCGTCTCCGGCCTGCGGTCCCGCGCCGCGGAGGCGGGGATCCCCCTCCACGTCCGCCGGCAGGCGCACGAGGGAGACGCCGCCGACGAGCTGCTCCGCGTCGCCGACGAGGTGGACGCCTCCGTCGTGGTCATCGCCCTGCGCCGGCGCTCGTCGGTCGGCAAGCTGCTCATGGGCAGCACGGCCCAGCGGGTGCTGCTCGCCGCGACCCGCCCCGTGCTCGCCGTGCGCGCACCTGCCGCGCACTGACCCCGCCGGCACGCCGGAGCAGGTGCCAGGTCACCAGCCCCAGGTACCGGGGCCGCCCTTGAAGGGGCCCACGACGTCGTCGGTGACCCAGCCGCCGTAGAAGCCGCCCTCCTGGGGGCGGACCCGCTCGCCGTCGACCGTCGCGACGACCTGGGACGGCGAGAACGCCACGGCTCCGGCGAGCTCGCGGAAGCGCGGCGTCGGCTCCTCGTAGGTCCACGCGCCGGCCCGCCGGGGCGCGGGAGCACCGGTGCTGCTGGAGGGCTCGGCGACGTCCCAGTAGGTGGCCCGGCCCTTCCACTCGCACCCGGTCGACGGGGCGTCCGAGAGCGCCAGCACGCCGTCGAGGACGTCCTCGCGGGGCACGTACCAGGTCGGCGGGTGGCTCGTCTCGAGCACCCGCCACGCGCGTCGCGTCGTCGCCAGCAGCGGGCCGCCCTCGCGCAGGCGCACCTCGACGAGGCGGTCGCTGCGGACGAGGGCCGGCGGTCGCGGGTAGTCCCACACCGACTCCTGCCCGGGGCCGACGGGCAGGGGCTGACGGCTCGCAGCACGGGTCACCGACCCAGTGTGCGCGCGAGCGCGAGCGGCCACCGGACCGCGGCGCCGTCGAGGCCCCGCAGCTCGGGCACCGGGACCCGGCTGCCTCAGAAGGGCGGCGGGTCGTCCTCACGCCTCGCCCGGGTGCGAGCTCGCCCGGCGGCCTCCGCCGCTCGCCGGACGGCTCCTGCCTCCTCCGCCTCCCGCTGCGCCACCTGCCGGGCGTGCTCGGCGCGCGTGCGGCGCGCGTCCTCGGTCGCGGTGTCGGCGCGGTAGGGGTGCCCGACGGCGAGCGACCGGCTGAGCTCCACCGACCCGCCGAGGTCGGCGACGTCCGTGCCGCGGCACGGGCGGACGCGCGCGACCGGAGCCCCGGCGCAGCCGCCCGCACCGGTGCGCGTCGTGCGGACGAGCCGGTACCCGCCGAGCGCCGCGGCACCCAGCGCTGCCCCGCGCCGGTCATGCGACGCCCCCGGTGCGTCGCCCGGGGCGCCGACGTCCGTGGCACCAGCGTTCGTGGCCTCGGCGTCCGACGCACCAGCGTCTGGAGCACCGACGTCCGTGGCCTCGGCGCCCGTCGCGCTGCCGCCCTGCGGGTCGGCGCCCCGGGCGTCGACGGCTCCCCGGCGCACCCCTCCCTCGGGCGGGAGGGGCAGCAGCGGTTCACCGGGTGACTCGAGGACCTGGCCGAGGGGCGAGGTCCATCGCGTGCCGGTGTCGCGGGGGTCGTCCACCAGGCGCTCGTCGCTCCAGCCGTACCGGTGCTTGGCGAGGTGGTGGCGACGGCACTTGGGCTCGAGGTTGCACTCGCACGTGGGCCCGCCGTCGGCGTAGGGGATGCGGTGGTCGAGGTCGCACCGGGTGGCGGGCGTGCGGCAGCCGGGGAACGTGCAGCGCTGGACGCGGAGCCGCACGAACCGGGCCAGCGGGAGCGAGGGCGCGTACGGGCCACCGCCGCGGGCGGCGACCGGGCAGCCCGACGTGGCCGGCCGAGCAGCAGGCGCAGCCGCGAAGGCGGAGGGGACGGGGCGGACGCCGGCCGAGGGCTCGGCCGGCTCCGGTGGTGGTGCGGGGTCCCCGACCGGCGCCGTCGCCCGGCGCGGCGCCGCCGACCCGCGCGGCAGCTCGCTCGGCAGCGGTGGAGCCTCGTCCTGCCCGGGCTCCCCGCGTCGGGGACGCGGCGTCCGCGGTGGGTCGGCGGGTGGGACGGCCGGATGGCTGAGGTGGCCGTCGAGGCCGAGCAGCTGACCGGTCCAGGGGTCGACGAGGGCCCGGCGGTAGGGGTGGCCGGCGGCGAGGAGCTCGCGCACCTGCTCGACCGGGACCGCGCCGTGGCCCGCGAGCTGAGCGGGCTCGTCGTCCAGACCCGCCAGCGTGGTCAGCGCGACGACGACCTGGGGGCCGTGACAGGCACCCGCGCCACCGCGCGCGCCGCGGTGCACGCCGGCGGGCGCCTCCGCGCCGGCGAGTGCTGCGCCGCCCTCCAGCACGCCGGGGTCGGCGTCGGCGGCCGCGTCGCGGTGGGCTGGCGGACACGACGACCGTCCGGGGGCAGCAGGAGCGAGCACCAGGTCGACGAGGGCGTCGAAACGACGGGCGTCCATCCGACGCCGGTCGGGCAGCGCACCGCCGTCGACGGCCGAGCCGGCGCCGGCGAGGAGGTCCGGCCCCGCCAGACCGGCGGACGTGGCGGCGTGGGGGTCGGTGCGCCCGTGCGGGCCCAGGCGCTGCTGCGCCGCGGCGGTGAGCCGCTCCGCGACGGCGACCAGGTCGAGGGCGGGACCCGTGGCGGTCAGCTGGGCCATGCCGTCCTCGAGCGGGAACAGGCGCACCCCGCGCTCGCACGTCGCCCTCCTGCTGCGACGACGAGCCGCGTCGGGCACCAGCCGGGCCACCAGGTAGCGGATCCTCGCGGCCAGCTGCGCCGTGGTCAGCGGCCCCAGCGACGGCGCCAGCTGGGCGTCGACGACGCGGGCGTCGGCGGGCGCCAGCGCGGCGGTGCCGTCGACCACCACCCGCGCACGGGCCTGGTCGAGGCGCCCGGCCTCGAGGGCGCTCAACGTGGTGGGCAGCGCCTCCGTCAGCGCCACGGCCTGCTCGACGACCCTGCTCGCCGCGCTCAGCGTCATCCGCAGCGCCCCGGCCAGCTCCGCGGCGGCGGCCTCGCGGGGGTCGCCGACCGGGTCGACGCCCTCGGGCGCCCCTCCGCCGGGGGAGCCGGGAGCCAGGGCGCCGGGAGGACCACCGGGGCGGCCCATCTCCTCGACGAGGTCGGCGACCCGGCGCAGCGTGCGCGCCCACGCCCGCGACCGCTCCGCCTCCTCGGCCCTGATCTCCTCGGCCAGGACCCGGGCTCGCCGGCGCGCCAGAGGCAGCTGCGCGACGCGACGTCGTCAGCCCTGCCACCTCCCGCCACCGTGTCGAACACGTGTTCGAACGAGTCTTAGGCTACCCCTCGAGATGAGCTGCGACCAGTGCTCCTCGTCGACCTGTGGACGACCGCCGCGCCCCGGAGGCGCCGCGGGTCCGCCCGACCGCGCGCCCGCCACCCCGGGCGCGCATCGTGGGGGCGCCCCCGTGACGGCATGTCCGGCGCCCGCTACTTGCGCACTCAACTAACCGTGCGTACCCTCGGTCACGGCGCCATGGACGTCGCCCCACCCACCTCGCGAAGCCGCACGCTCGCGAGCCAGCACATCAGCAGGCCGGCGACGCGCCGGACCGGCGAGGAGAACCCATGACGCACCTCCGCACGAGCACGAAGCGCACCGACCTCGGCCTCCTGGCGCTGCGCGCGGGTGTCGGCGGCACGCTGTTCGCCCACGGCGCCCAGAAGCTCTTCGGCTGGTTCGGCGGCTACGGCCTCGAGGCCACCGGTGGCGCGATGGAGTCCATGGGCTTCACGCCCGGCCGCCGCAGCGCGCTGCTCGCGGGCCTCGGCGAGGCCGGCGGCGGCGTCGCCCTCGCGCTGGGCCTCGGCACGCCCGTCGCCGGCGCCGCGACGGCCGCCACGATGGCGACCGCGGGCACCGTCCACGGCCCCGCCGGCTTCTGGGCGACGGACGGCGGCTTCGAGTACAACGCCGTCCTCGCGACCGTGGGCTCCGCCCTGGCCGTCGGCGGCCCCGGCCGCTACTCCCTCGACGCCCTCCTGGGCGACCGCCTCAACCGCCCCTGGATGGCGGCGGCGGTGCTCCCCGTCTTCGGCCTCGCCGCCGCGCACGTCATCACCCAGCGCCGCAAGGTCGTCGCCGCCGCGGCGGCGAAGCAGGAGACCAGCGAGCCCGAGCAGGTCCAGGCCGCCGAGCAGGCGCAGTCCACCGGCGCCTGACAGACCCACCCCGAGGACCGGTCCGCGGCGCGCGAGCGCTGCCGACCGGTCCTCGTGCGTCCTCCCCCGCACCGCCGCGGCGCGCGGACCGGCGCCGCGGCGCAGCTCGCCCTCCCCGGGCGGCCCCGGCGTGACGGCCGCACGTCGCCCCTCGCGGACCTCGTGAGTCCGCACCTGCGGCGATAGGCTCCTCTTCGTGCCGCACTTCCGGATCCGCGAGGCCGCCGACCTGCTCGGCGTCAGCGACGACACGGTGCGCCGCTGGGTGGACGCCGGCGCCCTGGAGGCCTCCAAGGACGACGCCGGCCGCCTCGTCGTGGACGGCGCCGCGCTCGCGGCCCACGCCCGGGAGCACGCGGCGGCGCCGGCGAGCGACCCCACCGGTGTGGCCCGGTCGGCGCGCAACCGCTTCGTCGGGCTCGTGACGCGCGTCGTCGTCGACGGCGTGATGGCGCAGGTGGAGGTCCAGTGCGGCCCGCACTCCGTCGTCTCGCTGATGAGCGCCGACGCCGCCCGGGAGCTGCAGCTCGAGCCCGGGCGGGTGGCCGTCGCCGTCGTGAAGGCGACGACGGTCGTCGTCGAGACGCCCCGCGGCGCCTCGTGAGAGCGCCGAAGCAGGGACGCCGCACGGCGGGCTGCCTCGTGCGGCCGCGCACCGCCGGCCTCCGGGCCGTCGCCCTCAGCTCGTCCCTCCTCGTGCTCACCGCCTGCGCCGGCGCCGGTGACGACGACGGCACGGGCGACGCCGCGCCCGGCCTGCCCGCCGCGGAGGCCACCGCGCCCGGCACCCCGGTGCCGGACGAGCTGTCGGGCACGCTCACGGTCTTCGCGGCGGCGTCGCTGACCGAGGTCGTCGACGACCTGGCCGCGGCGCTGGAGCAGCAGCACCCGGGGCTGACCGTGCGGACCAGCCACGCCGGCTCCTCCGAGCTGGCCGCCCAGGTCGAGCAGGGCGCCCCCGCCGACGTCCTCGTCACCGCCGACGAGGCGACGATGCAGCGGGTGGTCGACGCCGGGCTCGTGGCGGGCGCCCCCGAGGTCGTCGCCACGAACACGCTCACCGTCGTGACCCCGCCCGACGACCCGGCGGGCGTCGGCTCCTTCGCCGACCTCGCGCGCCCGGGCACCGACGTCGTCGTCTGCGCGCCGCAGGTGCCGTGCGGCGCCGCCACCGAGCAGCTCGAGGAGGCCACCGGCGTCGCGCTGCACCCCGTGAGCGAGGAGGGCTCGGTCACCGACGTGCTCGGCAAGGTCACGAGCGGGCAGGCCGACGCGGGCGTCGTCTACGCCACCGACGCCCGGCGCGCGGGGGACGCCGTGCGCGAGGTCGAGGTCCCGGAGGCGGGCGCCGCCGTCAACGCCTACCCGGTCGCCGTCCTGGCGGACGCGACCGAGCCGGACGCCGCCGCGGCCCTCGTCGCGCTGCTGACGGGCGCCGAGGGGCAGCGGGTGCTCGCCGACGCGGGCTTCGGCCCGCCCGGCGGCCCGTGAGGGGCGCCCGGCCAGCGCGCCCCGCGAGCACCGGCGCCGAGCTGCCGCGCTGGGTCCTGGTGCCGGCGGCGGTCGGCGCGCTGCTCGTGCTGCTGCCGCTGGTCGCGCTCGTCGCGCGCGTGCCGTGGGCCGAGCTGCCCGCCCTCCTGACCAGCGAGTCCTCGCGCGCGGCGCTGGCGCTCAGCCTGCGCACCGCGTCGGCGGCCACCGCGCTGTGCGTCCTGCTCGGCGTGCCGATGGCGCTGGTGCTCGCGCGGACGGCGCTGCCCGGCCTGCACGTGCTGCGCTCGCTCGTCCTGCTGCCGCTCGTGCTGCCGCCGGTCGTCGGCGGCCTCGCGCTGCTCTACGCGTTCGGGCGGCGCGGGCTGCTGGGAGGGCAGCTCGAGGCGCTCGGCGTCTCGGTCGCGTTCACCACCGCGGCGGTCGTGCTCGCGCAGACCTTCGTGGCGCTGCCGTTCCTCGTCGTCAGCCTCGAGGGCGCCCTGCGGACGGCGGGGCGGCGCCACGAGGAGGTCGCCGCCGTCCTCGGCGCGGGCCCGTGGACGGTGCTGCGCCGGGTCACCCTCCCGGTCGTGCTGCCGGGGCTCGTCTCCGGCGCCGTCCTGTCCTTCGCCCGCGCCCTCGGCGAGTTCGGCGCCACGCTGACGTTCGCGGGCAGCCTGCAGGGCACCACCCGCACCCTGCCGCTGGAGGTCTACCTGCAGCGCGAGACCGACCCCGACGCCGCGGTCGCGCTGGCGCTGCTGCTCGTCGTCGTCGCGGCCGCCGTCGTCGTGGCCGTGCGCGGCCGGCCGGCCCTGTGACGAGCGGGGCGGGCACCACCCCCGCGCCGCGCTCAGGAGGCCTGCACCTGGCCGCCGCCGTCGACGCGCGCGGCCTCGAGGTGGACCTCGCCGTGCGCCCCGGCGAGGTGGTCGCCCTCCTCGGACCCAACGGCGCGGGCAAGTCCACCGCGCTCGGCCTGGTCGCCGGCCTGCTGCGCCCCGACCGCGGCCGCGTCGTCCTGGACGACGACGTGCTGGCCGACGCCGGGGACGACGGGCGCACGCGCACGTGGGTCGCACCCCACCGTCGCCGGACGGCGCTGCTGGCGCAGGACCCGCTGCTGTTCGGCCACCTGACGGCGCTGGACAACGCCGCCTTCGCCCCGCGGGCCCGGGGCGCGGGCCGCACGGCCGCACGCGCGGGCGCCGCCCGGTGGCTCGAGCGCGTCGGCGCCGGCTCCCTCGCCGACCGGCGCCCGGCGCAGCTGTCCGGCGGCCAGGCGCAGCGGGTCGCGCTCGCCCGGGCGCTGGCCGCCGAGCCGCGCCTGCTCCTGCTGGACGAGCCGCTCGCCGCCCTCGACGTCGCCGCCGCGCCGGCGCTGCGCCAGCTGCTGCGCGAGGTCCTGCGCGCCGACGGGCGCTCGGCGCTGCTCGTCACCCACGACCCGCTGGACGTCCTGGCCCTCGCCGACCGCGCCGTCGTCGTCGACGGCGGGCGCGTCGTCGAGGAGGGGCCGGCCGCCGAGGTGCTCGCGGCGCCCCGGACGCCCTTCCCCGCCCGCCTGGCCGGGCTGGGGCGCCTGCGCGGCACCGCGGCCCGCGGCGGGCTGGTGCTGCCCTCGGGCCGCGTGCTGCCCGGGGCCCTCGCGCCCGGGTGCCGCCAGGGCGAGCCGGCCGCCGCCGCGGTGCCCCCCTCCGCGCTCGCCCTCGCCCCGCCGGGGAGCCCCGGCGACCTCGCGCTGGACGTCGTCGCCGTCGAGCCCCGCGGCGAGGTGGTGCGCCTGCGCGGCGCGGACGACGGCGCCTGGCCCGGCCCGGCCGTCGACGTCCCCCTCGCGCAGGCCGCGGCGCGCGGCGTCGTGCCCGGGCGCCGGGAGGCCGTCGTCGTCACCGGGGCCGCCGGGGTGCTCGTCCGCCCGGCCCGCTGAGTCGCCGGCCCCCTGAGACGCC
This sequence comes from uncultured Pseudokineococcus sp., assembly GCF_947495735.1. Lineage (GTDB taxonomy): Bacteria > Actinomycetota > Actinomycetes > Actinomycetales > Quadrisphaeraceae > Pseudokineococcus. Next base: position 49,923 of record NZ_CANMAA010000008.1, on the reverse strand, counting down.
GGCCCCCTGAGACGCCGGCCCCCTGAGACGCCGGCCCCTGAGGCGGGGCCTCAGCCCTCCGGCGCCGGCTCGGCCCGCCGCAGCGGGGGCACGCCGACGACGTCCACGGAGGTCGGCGCCCCGACGGCGATGCCCGCCGCGTCGAAGCCGGCCAGCACCTGGCGCGCCATGGCGTCCTTGACCTCGCGCACCCCGCGGTGCGGCACGAGGAAGCGCACGGACAGCTCCAGCCACGACTCGGTGATCCGCCAGTAGACGGCCGGGTCCAGCGAGGCGTCGGCCATGGCGTAGCGCGCGCGCATGCGGGCCAGGGCCCACTCGGCCTCCTGGTCCCCCACGACGGCGTGGTCGTGCGCGGCCGCCAGCAGGATCTCCTCCGCCCGCCCCCGGTCCGCCGTGTAGGGCACCGCCAGCACGACCTCCTCCCACAGGTAGGGGAAGTCGCGGGTGTAGTTGGAGACGGGCTCCTGGAAGATCACGCCGTTGCTGACGGTGACCAGGCGCCCGGTGTACTGGCGGGCGTGCACCCACGAGGCGCCGTCCGAGCCGGCCACGGCGGGCGGGCGCCCCATCTCCATGATCGTCGTGCGCAGGAAGCCCAGGCGGACCACGTCGCCGCGCACGCCGCCGAGCTCGATGCGGTCGCCGACGCCGAAGGTGTCGCCGCGCAGGATGACGACGTAGGCGGCCAGCGACACGATCACCTGCTGCAGCGCGAACGCGAGGCCGGCGCTGATCAGCCCGATGCCGGTGGAGACGTCGGTCTCGGGGGTGACCCAGATGGAGACCGCCCCGAGCACCAGGACGACGGCGGTGACGACCGCCACGCCCTGCCGCGCCCAGAAGCGCCGCGGATCGGCCACCTCGCCGCCGAGGACGCGCCGCAGGGCGAGCATGACGCCGGCGCGCAGGAGGAGCACCGCGACGACGAGCAGCCCGGAGAAGAGGAGCTTGACGGCCGTCGTGACGCTGACGCCGACGAGCGTCACGCCGAGCACCTGGACGGCGCCCGACTCGGTGGCCACGAGGTCGGGGGTGGTGGCGAGGACCGCGAGGAGGCTCATCGCGCGGCACCGCCGGAGGTCGTCGGCCCGCTCACGGCACCGAGCGTAGGCGCGGCCCGCCCCCTCCGCGGGGGCGAGGGCCGGCGCCCGGCCGCCGCAGCGGGCGCCGGGCCCTCCCGCCCCGCGCCGCCCGTCAGTCGCGCGCCGCGGTGGTCCGCCCGCCCAGGAAGTCGAGCAGCGCCGCGTTGAACTGCCGGGCGTGCGAGACGTTGACGCCGTGCGGCCCGCCCTCGACGACGACGAGCTCGCAGCCCTCGACCATCTCGGCCGAGCGCCTCCCGCTGACCTCGAACGGCACGACCGCGTCGGAGTCCCCGTGGATGACGAGCGTCGGCACGGTGACCGCCCGGACGTCGTCGCGGAGGTCCGTGAGGCCGAACGTCGCGATGCAGTCGTAGGTCGCCTTCGGGGAGGCCCTCACCGCCTCGTCCCAGGTGGCGCGGCGCTGGGCCTCGCTCACCACGACCCGGCCGTCGGCGGTGAAGAACCGCTCGGTGAAGGTCTCGAGGAAGTCCGGGCGGTCGGAGGCGACGCCCTGCTGGAACTGATCGATCGTCGCGTCGTCCAGCCCGCCGTCGGGGTTGTCGTCGGTGGCGTGGAGGTACGGCGGGACGGCGGAGGCCAGCACCTCCCGGCTGGCCCGCTCGGTGCCGTGCCGCGCCAGGTAGCGCACGACCTCGCCGCCGCCCATCGAGAAGCCGACGAGCGCGGCGTCGCGCACGTCCAGGTGCTCCAGCAGGGCGTGCAGGTCGGCGGCGAGGGTGTCGTAGTCGTACCCGTGCCACGGGCGGGAGGAGTCGCCGAAGCCGCGGCGGTCGTAGGTGATGACGCGGTAGCCGGCGCCGACGAGCGCCGGCACCTGGGCCTCCCACGAGCGGCCCGACAGCGGCCACCCGTGGACGAGCACGACCGGGCGCCCGGTGCCCAGGTCCTCGTAGCTGATCTCGACGTCGGTGCGGTCGTCGCGGGAGACGAGGAGCTTCGGCATGGCGGGCGTCCTTCCGGTGGGGGCGTCCCGGGGTCGTCCTCGGCCCCCGGGGCGTGGTGCGCTCCCCGACCCCAGCACCGCGCCGCGTCCCGCGCACCCGCAGCCGCGCTCCCGGCGGGGCCGCGGTGCGCGGGGCGGCTCGGCGGCCCCGCGTCTGGGAGCCTTCGCCCATGCCCACCGACGTCCTGCGCATCACGACCCGCAACGCGCGCTTCCAGCAGTGGGAGGCCCTCCGGGGCAACCGCTCCAAGCGCCACCGCCAGGGCGAGATGCTCGTGCAGGGGGTGCGGCCGGTCAGCGCGGCGCTGGAGCGCGACTGGCCGCTGGCCGCCGTGCTCGCGCCGCTGGACCGGACGCTCAGCCCCTGGGCCCAGCGCGTGTGGGACGAGGCCGACCCCGACGCCGTCCGCGCGCGGATGGCGCCGGAGCTCCTCGCCGTCCTCGCCGAGAAGGAGCCCGAGGACGGCGAGGAGGGCGTCGAGCTCGTCCTCGTCGCGCGCACGCGCCCCGACGACCTGGACCGCATCCCCGTGGGCCCCGACGCGCTCGTGCTCGTCCTGGACCGCCCGGCCAGCCCCGGCAACCTCGGCTCGTCGGTGCGCTCGGCGGACGCCCTGGGCGCCGACGGCGTCGTCGTCTGCGGGCGCTCGGCCGACCCGACGGACTCGCGGGCCCTGCGGGCGTCGACCGGCTCGATGCTGGCCGTGCCCGTCGTCGCCGTCCCGGCGCCGTCGGAGGTGCTGGCCTGGGTGCAGCGCCACCGCGACCGCGGCGTCCCGCTGCGCGTGGTGGGCACGGACGAGGGGGGCGCGCAGGACCTGGACGCGCTCGACCTCACGGGTCCGGTGGTGCTCGTGGTCGGCACCGAGGCCACGGGCATGAGCGCGGCCTGGCGCCGCGCCTGCGACGACGTGGCGGGCATCCCGATCGGCGGGTCCGCCAGCTCCCTCAACGCCGCGGCGACCGCCGGGGTGGCCCTGTACGAGGTCGCGCGACAGCGGAGGTTCCCGCGCCGGCGGAGCGGCCCCGCGTGATCGCCGACCTCTTCCAGCTCCCCGCGCAGGTCGGCTCCGTCCTGCTGGTCGTCGACATGGCGATCCGCGTGCTCGCGCTGGTGTCGGTGCCCCGGGGCCGCCTCCCCAGCGCGGGGCTGGCGTGGCTGCTCGCGATCTTCTTCCTGCCGATCCTCGGCGGTCTCGCCTACCTGGTGATCGGGCGGCCCGACCTGCCCCGCGAGCGCCAGCGGGACCAGGCGCTCGCGAGCGAGCGCTTCGCGGAGAGGGCGCCGGAGGTGCCCGACCTCGTCGAGCACGACCCCGAGCCGACCTGGCTGGGCGGCCTCACCCGGCTGATGGGCGCGCTCGGCGCCGCGCCCCTGCTGCGCGGGGGGCGCGTGGAGGTGGTCCTCGGCATCGAGGACCAGGTCCGCCACCTCGTCGAGGTGGTCGACGGCGCGCGGGAGACCCTGCACGTCGAGTACTACACGCTGGCCCTCGACGGCACGACGAGGCCCGTCCTCGACGCGGTCGTGCGCGCCCACCGCCGCGGCGTGCAGGTGCGGGTCCTCGCCGACCACCTCGGCTGCCTGCCCTACCCGGGCTGGAAGCGGGCCCGGCGCGTCCTCGACGAGGCCGGCGTCGAGTGGCGGTACTCGCTCCCCGTCCAGCCGCTGAGGGGCCGCTACCAGCGCCCCGACCTGCGCAACCACCGCAAGATCGTCGTCGTCGACCACGAGGTGGCCCTCGTCGGCTCGCTCAACCTCATCGACCCGAGCTACGAGAAGCGCTCGAACCGGCGCAAGGGCCTGCGGTGGCAGGACGTGCTCGTGCACCTCGAGGGCCCGGCCGTCGCCGCGGTGGAGGCCGTCTTCGCCGCCGACTGGCGCAGCGAGGCGGGCGAGCCGCCGCCGCTCGCCGAGCACCCGCCCGCGCCGCGCGGGGACGACCTCGTGCAGGTCGTCCCGAGCGGCCCGGGCCTGGACCGGCAGAGCGCCCTGCGCATGACGACGGCGCTCGTCAGCGGCGCGCAGCGGCGCGTCGCCATCACGACGCCCTACTTCGTGCCGGACGAGTCGCTCCTGCACGCCGTCACGTCGGCGGCGCTGAGCGGGGTGGAGGTCGAGCTCTACACCGGCGAGATCGCCGACAAGGCCGTCACCACGCGCGCCCAGCGCTCCTACTACGACGCGCTGCTCGAGGCGGGCGTGCGCATCTGGCTCTACCCGGCCCCGACCGTGCTGCACGCCAAGCACATCACCGTCGACGACGACGTCGTCATGCTCGGATCGGCCAACATGGACATCCGCTCCTTCGAGCTGGACCTGGAGATCTCGCTCGTCGTGCGCGGCACGGGCCCCACGGCGGCCGTGCGCGCGTCCGAGGCGGGACGCCGCGAGGTCAGCCACCTGCTGAGCGCGCAGGAGTGGTCGGAGCGCCCGCGCCGCCAGCGCGTCCTCGAGGACCTCGCGCGGCTCACCTCCGCGCTGCAGTGAGGCCTCCGCGCTGCGGCGGGGACGGCGCGGGCGTCACAGGAGGAGGCCGGACAGCCCCACCATCACCGGGACGGACGCGAGCGTCGACAGCGCGATCGCGTCGCGGGCGGTGAGCAGCGCCCTCCCGGTGCTGTAGCGGGACGTCAGCACGAAGACGTTCTGCGCCGTGGGCAGCGCCGAGATGACCGTGGCGGCGAGCACGTCCTCGTCCGGCAGGCCGAGGAGCGGGCCGGCCACCGCCCACGCCACCGCGGGCTGCACGACCACCTTGAGCCCCGTGACGAGCGCCAGCTCGGGCACCGAGCTCCCGCGCCCCGGCAGCGGACCGAGCCGCAGGGAGACGCCGAAGGCGAGCAGCATGGTGGGCACCGCCATGTCGGCCACCAGGCCCAGCGGGGCGGCGACCGCCGTCGGCAGCTGCACGTCCGTGAGGCCCAGCGCCACGCCGGTCAGCGCCCCGACGGTGATGGGGTTGCGCACCGGCACCGTGAGCAGGCGCAGCGCCGACGAGCGACGGTCGTCCGCGCCCCGGTCCAGGGCCGCCAGCGCGAGCGGCTGCAGGACGAGCATCTGCAGCAGCAGCACCGGCGCCATGAGCGCCGCGTCGCCGAGCACGTAGGCGGCCACCGGCAGCCCCAGGTTGCCGGCGTTGAGGTAGCCCGTGCACAGCAGCCCGACCGTGGTCCCGGTGAGGTCGCGCCGCAGCAGGAGGCGCGCGACGAGGAGGTAGGTGGTCGCCGTCACGACCAGGCCGGCGGCGATCGCCCCGACGTAGCCGGTGAACAGGCGGGAGACGTCGGCGTCCGCGAGCACGACGACCATGAGGGCGGGGCTGGCCACCGTGAAGGCCACGCGCGACAGGACCGCCTGGCCGCCCTCGTCGACGACGCGCAGGTGCGCCACCAGGGCGCCCACCGCGATGACGAGCAGGATGGTCGCGAAGCCGTCGGTGACCCCCTGCACCCCGACCTCCCCGACGCCGCCCCTCGGCGCGACGATGGTAGAGGCTGTGCGGAGCCCGCCCACCCGAGCACCGACCCCAGGAGGCACCGTGGCTCCCACCCAGCCCGGCACGACCCCGACCGGACCGGACGACTGGCCCATCGCCGCGGCGATGATCCAGTACCCGGCCACCCTCGCGGACGGCACCTCGGTGCAGGACCAGAGCGCCGAGGGCTGGGCCCTGGCCCTCGGCGACGTCGCGGACGCGGGCTTCGACTGCGTCGACCCGACGGACTCCTGGCTGCGCCTGGGCGACCTCAGCCCGCAGCGCCTGCAGGAGTTCCGCGACGTCGTGGCCGACCTCGGCCTGCGCGTGCCCGCGGTCTCCACGGCCCGCGAGAGCCCCGTGGACCCCGAGCGCGGCGAGGAGAACATGGCCACGCTGCACCGGGGCATCGACGCCGCCGCGGCCGTGGGCGCGCAGGTCTTCAACATCGGCTTCTTCCGGGCGCTGGCGCCGGCCCAGCGGGAGGCCCAGTGGTTCTGGACCGCCCAGGGACCGGTGGACTCGGACGACCCCGACACCTACCGGCTCGCGGTGGAGCGCGTGCGCGAGCTGGGCCGGCACGCCGCCGGGACCGGGATGGTGCTCTCCCTGGAGATGTACGAGGACACCTACCTGGGCACGGCCGACGACGCGGTGCGCTTCGTCACCGACGTCGACCTGCCCGAGGTGGGCCTCAACCCCGACCTGGGCAACCTCCAGCGCCTGCACCGCCCCGTCGAGCGCTGGCAGGAGATGGCGGCCAAGGTGCTCCCGCACACCAACTTCTGGCACGCGAAGAACTACCTGCGCACCGAGGACGCGACGACCGGCGCCATCAGCACGGCGCCCGCGCCGCTGGAGACCGGCGTCATGAGCTACCGCACCATGCTCATGGACGCGCTCGAGCACGGCTTCCGCGGCCCCGTCACCTGCGAGCACTACGGCGGCGACGGCCTGTCCGTCAGCGCCCGCAACCGGGACTACCTGCGCGGCCTGCTGGGCACGCGGCGCGCCCAGCAGCTCCTGGCGCGCTGACACCCTCGGCCTCCCCCGGCTCGACCGAGCGGCGCGGTCGGGGGGGCCGGGCCGCCCGGGCGGCCTTGACGGCGTACATGGCCCGGTCCGCCTGGCGGAGCAGGGCGTCCAGGGCCTCCTCGGCGTCGTCGCGGGTGCGTCCGCCGAGCAGGCGCCGCGCGGTCCCGAGCGAGCCGTCCACCGCGAGCACGACCTCGCCGAGGGCCAGGGGCGCCGCCAGCGCGGTGCGGCACCGCCGCGCCAGGGCCTCGACGCCGGCCTCGGACGCCGCCGCCCCGCGGACGAGGACGGCGAACTCGTCGCCGCCGAGCCGCACGACGAGGTCGCCCGGCCCGGCCGCCGCCCGCAGCCGGTGGGCCGTGGCGACGAGGACGGCGTCGCCCGCCGCGTGCCCGTGCTCGTCGTTGACCTGCTTGAAGCCGTCGAGGTCCACCAGGACCAGTCCCAGCACGCCGCCGGCCCCGGGGCGGGCCACCTCCTCGCGCAGGGCTCGGCGGTTGGCCGCCCCGGTGAGCTCGTCGGTGCGCGCCAGCGCGTGGGCCGCGGAGGCGGAGCGGGCGCCCGCGAGCGCCAGCCCCAGGAGCGCCGTCGCGGCGAGGGAGGTCGTCAGCGCCGTGCCCGCCACGTACCCGCCGAAGGGGGCGGGCAGCGCGGGCCGGACCGCCAGCAGGCCGAGCGCCGTCGTGGAGGCGGCGACGACGGCGGGGACGCCCACCCCGCTCGTCCCCCACGAGGCGGGCGACGGCGGGCGGGACAGGGCGAGCGCGAGGAGCAGGAGACCCGACTCGGACACCGCGAGGCGCAGGAGCCCGGCGGCCTCGCCGAAGTCCCCGGCGGCGACGAAGAGGGCGGCGTCGGAGACGACCATGAGCGCCAGTCCTGCGAGGAGCGCCCCCGAGCGCGCGTCCCAGGGCCTCGTGCGGCGGGCGCACTGGACGACGACGAGCACGAGCAGCGTCGCCCAGACGCCGGCGTGGAGGAGGCCGAGCGCGACGACGGCGCCGACGGCGCCGAGCAGCAGCGCGGCGGCGATCACGCCGGCGGCCCCGCTGACGCCGCCGCCCACGAGCACCACCGTCTCGAGCGCCACGACCGCGCGGGGGCGCGTCGCGGCCCCGGCGTCCAGGTCCAGCAGCACCGCGGCGGCGAAGCCGAGGAAGGCGGCGACGAACAGGCCCTCGACCGCGGAGGGGAAGGACGGCTCCCCCGTCAGGAGCACCTCGAGGAGGACGCCGAGCATGCCGAGGGCCCACAGCACCAGGGCCCCCAGCAGGGGCACCAGGACGCGCCGGCGCGCCGGGGCGGCGCGCAGCCCCGCGACCACGACCACCGCGGCCGCCAGCTGCAGCAGCACCGACATCCCCGTGCCCGCCGCCAGCCGCGGGCCCTCGGGGACGACGAGCGAGCCCAGCCCCAGCACCGCGGCCCCGGCGACGAGCGGCACCACGGCCCGGCGTCCCGGCGCCGCGCTCACGCGGTGCCGCTCGCGCGGTCCGGCGCCGCGCCGACCGCCGTCGCGGCGCGCGGGGCGGGCAGCGCGGGGCAGCGGCGCCCCCGCGCCCACTCGTCGAAGTCGGCCGCGGGCATCGGGCGGGCGACGTGGTAGCCCTGCACCGCGTCCACGCCCAGGCGGGCGAGGGCCGCCAGCGTCTCCGCGTCCTCGACGCCCTCGGCGACCAGGTGCATGCCGAGGTCCTGCCCCAGCCGGACGGCGGCGCGCACGATGGCCGCGCTGCCGGCGTCCTCGAGCATGGTCGCGACGAAGCTGCGGTCGATCTTGACCTCCCCCACGGGCAGCACCTGCAGGTAGGACAGCGAGGAGTGCCCGGTGCCGAAGTCGTCCACCGACAGGCGCACGCCGAGGGCGCGCAGCTCCCCCAGCGCCAGCAGCGACTGCTCGAGGTCGACGAGCGCGGCCGTCTCGGTGATCTCGAGCACGAGGGCCGACGCCGGCAGGCCCGCCTCGGCGAGCGCCGCGGCGACGCCGGCGGCGCAGCCGGAGTGCTGCAGCACGCGCGTGGACAGGTTCACCGCGACGACGAAGCCCGGGTGCTGCCGGCGCCAGCGCGCGGCGTCCGCCAGCGCGCGGCGGAGCACCACCTCCGTCAGCGGCTGGACGAGGCCGGAGCGCTCGGCGAGGGGGATGAACTCGTCGGGCCCCACGCGCCCGTGCTCGCAGCTCGTCCAGCGCACGAGCGCCTCGGCGCCCAGCAGCGACCCGCTCACGGGCTCGACGACCGGCTGGTAGGCGACGTCGAGGTCGCCGGCGCTGATGGCGACCCGCAGGGCGCCCACGAGGGCGAGGCGGCGCGCCGTCCTGGCCTCGTCGCGCGCCGACCAGATCCGGAGGGGGTGGTGGTCCGCGCGGGCCCCCGCGAGGGCGGTCTCCGCGCGGTGGACCAGGGCCGCCGCGTCGTCCTCGGGCCCGCCGACGGCCAGGCCCCCCGTGGCCGACAGGTCCACCGGCGGGTCGCCCGCCTCGGCCTCGCCCACGCCCGCCAGCAGCGCCTCGGCGCAGCGGACGACCTCCTCGGTGCCCGTGAGACCGGGCAGGAGCACGCCGAACTCGTCGTCGCCGAGGCGGGCGACGACGGCGCCGGCCGGCCCCGGGCCCCGCTCCAGGCGGCGCACGACGGCGCGCAGGGCCTGGTCCCCCACGTCGTGCCCCAGCGCCTCGTTCACGTCGGAGAAGCCGTCGAGGTCGACCACGAGGACGGTGGCCGGGCCGTCCCGCAGCGCCTCGTCCAGGCGCCGGAGGAGACCGGTGCGGTTGGGCGTGCCGGTCAGGGCGTCGGTGGACGCCGCGCGCTCCTGCTCGGCGAGGTCGGTGCGCAGCAGCTCGGTCAGGCGCGCCCGCTGGAGGGCGACGCCGGCCTGGTCGGCGACCAGCCGCAGCTGCCGGACGTCCGCCGCGGTGTACGGGCCGAGGGCGCGGCTGCGGTCGTCGACCACGAGCACGCCCCACTGCTGGTCGTGGCTGCCCAGGGGCACGGCCAGGGAGGGGCCCCGGCCGTGCTCCGCCGCCCGGAGCACCGGCTGGCCCCCCGTCCGCACCGCTGACCACCACGGGTCGTCGGGGGGAGCGGCCTCGCAGACCACCCGGTCGCCGTCCAGCCGCATCCAGCCGCAGGACGAGCCGTCGGCGACCTCCCAGACCATCTCCGCCGTGGTCGCGCTCATGACGTCGCGCGCCTCGCGCAGGACGAGCTCGGCCAGCGCCCGCCGCCCGGTGGTGGAGGAGCTGAAGCGCGCGGCGAGCCGGTGCACGTCCTCCAGGCGCTCGTGGTCGCGCCGCAGCTTCGCGTGCCCGCGGTGGGCCGCCAGCAGCACGAGGACGACGACGGCGAGGGGCACGAGGGCCCCGGGCCGGTCCTGGGCGAGGGTCAGCACGAGCAGCGTGACGCTCGCGCTGGCCGCCGCCGAGACCGCGCCCACGGTCAGCGAGTCCCGCAGCACCCCGCGGTCGATGCGCCCCGAGACGACCCACACGACGGCGGTGACGGCGAGCGCGCTCACGAGGTCGACGGCCAGGACGGTCGCGAGCACGGCGAGAGCCGCGGTCCCGCTCCCCAGCGGCGCCCCCCCGAGCAGCGCCTGCAGGAGCCAGGCGGCCAGCGCCGTCTCCAGGGCGACCAGGCAGACGTTGAAGCCGGCCTTCAGCGCCCCCGGCCGCAGCAGCGCCATGGACGCCGCGGCGCCGAGCACCCCGGCCGCGACCAGCTCGGCCGGGGTGAGCAGGAAGAGGCCCGCGACGAGCGGCACCTCGCGCAGCGAGACGGTCAGGAGCTCCCGCCGCACCTGGACGTGGGCGACCAGCTGCTCGGCGAGGACGAACGCCGGGACGAGGGCCCACCACGGGAGGGGGGAGGCGACGAGCGGCGCCTCCGGCGCGGCGGACGCGGCGCAGACGGCGAGCGCGAGCAGCAGCGCGCACAGGACGGCGACGCCCCAGGGCCGCAGGGGCGCCGGGATGCCTGCGCGCATCGTCTCCACGCGTCGTGCATCGGCGCGCAGGCCGCCCGGCTTGAGCCCTTTCCGAGGGACGTGTCCCCCGGGGCGGTCGAGGGTCTCCCGACCGCCCCGCCCGGGGAGGGGCTACCAGGCCTGGTAGCCCCGCCACGACCGTCCCGACCAGGACTCGTCCCGCCACGAGCGCCCTGTCCAGGACTGGTCCCGCCAGGACCGGCCCTCCCACACCGCCGAGGTCCAGGAGGTGCTCCGCCACGAGCGGCCCGTCCAGCTGGCGCCCTGCCACTCCACCGACCCCCACGCGCCGGGGCCGGCCCACCCGTCGGCTGCCCAGACCGAGCCGCGCCAGGCGCCGCCGTCCCAGGCCGTGCCGGCGCTGGAGGCCGCCGCCCACGACGGGGCGTCCCACGCGACGCCGAAGACGTCCTGCTCACCGGTCAGCGCGGCACCGGTGCCGGGGTCGACGACGTGGACCCCGCCGCGGGAGGCCTCCAGGGAGCCGAGCCCCGTGGAGACGGCGTGCTGCTGGGCGTGCGCGGGCACCCCGCCCGCCGCGCGCTGCGCGTCGAGGAGCTGGACGGCGCCGAGCACGTCCAGCTCGCCCGCCCCCTGGACGGGCGAGCCGTCCCCGGCCAGGGGCTCGGCGCTGGCGACCAGCAGGCCCTTGACCTGGTCGGGCGTCAGCGAGGGGTCGCGCTGGAGCAGGAGGGCCGCCGCGCCGGACACGACCGCCGCGGACTGCGACGTGCCGGTGCCGCGGAAGAAGCGGCCCTCGGCGTCGCCCGTCACCCGGCCCTCGGGGTGCTCGACGTCGGCCAGCGAGCCGGGCACGCGCAGGCTCACGACGGACTTGCCGGGCGCCAGCAGGTCGGGGCGCCGCGCGTCCGTGCCGCTGCTCGTCCACGCCCCGACCGCGTCGTCCGCCCGGGACGGGGTCCCCCGGTGGTCGGAGGAGCCCACGGCGAGGACCCACGGGTCGGCGGCGGGCATGGTCAGCGGCGAGGGGCCGCCCTCGCCGTCGTTCCCGGCCGCCACGACGACGACGACCCCGGCGCGCCACGCGCTCTCGACCGCGTGGGCCAGCGGGTCGAGGTCCGCGGGCTGGGTCGAGCCGGTGCCGTAGGAGAGGTTGACGACGCGCACGCCCGTCTCCGCGCGGTGCTCGACCACCCAGTCGAGCGCGGCGACGACCTGGCTGACGTCGACGGCGCCGTCGGCCGTGCCGAGCTTGACGTCGACGAGCGTCGCGCCCGGGGCCATGCCGGAGAAGCGCTCGGGGCTCACCTCCTCGCCGAGCTCGAGCTCGGCGTCGCGCCCTCCGACGAGCCCCGCCATGTGGGTGCCGTGCCCGAAGCCGTCCAGGCCCCGCAGCGCGGGGGACTGCGACTCCAGCGACAGGTCCGGCCCCTCGACCACCGCGCCCGGCGCGTCGAGCCCCGCGACGGGGGCGATGCCGGTGTCGAGGATCGCGACGCCGACGCCCCGGCCTGTGGTCGGGCCGCCGTCGGCGGCGGGCATCGCCCACACCGCCTGGGCCCCCGTCTCCCGGGTGAGGACGAACGCCGAGCCCTGGTCGGCCGGGGCGGACCACGTCCCCGTGGCCCGGCTGGCGGCCTCGTCCTCCCGCGTCGTGTCGTCGCCCCAGGTGTCCTCGAGCGGCGCCAGGCGGCCCGGGGCCCGGACGTCGGCCCGGACGTCGGTGGAGGCGTCGGCGGAGGCGCCCGCGGCCGCGGCGGCGGGCGCAGCGGCCAGGGGGGCCAGCAGGCCCGCGGCGGTGACCAGCGCGAGGCCGGCGGCGGCGCGCGGTCGCGCGCCCGGGCGGGCTCGCAGCCGGGGGTCGGGGACGGCGGGGGGGCGTGCGGTGTCGGTCACGGTCTGCTCCTGCGAGGGCTGGGCGGGATCGCCGCCGGTGGTCGGCGCGGCGCCCACCGTGGCGGGGCCCACCGCCGCGGGTCACCACCCCCGCGGGGGTCCCACCCGGACGCCCCGCCCGCGCGGGGCCGCGCCGCCCGTCCGGCCCAGCGGGAAGCGGCGGCGCGCCGACGGGGTTCGAGTCCTCGGCCACCTCGCCGCCGCGGCGGGTGGTGCACGCCCCGGTGGACCCAGACAGGCGCCGGTCGCTCCGGCGCCGACCGCAGGAGGACCCATGCCCACGCGCACCGCTCGCACCGCCTGGAACGGCGGCCTGCAGGACGGCTCCGGCCAGGTCGAGCTCTCCAGCTCGAAGGTCGGCACCTACGACGTCTCGTTCCCGAAGCGGGCAGCGGACGACGCCGGGGGCACCACGAGCCCCGAGGAGCTGATCGCCGCGGCGCACTCCGCGTGCTTCGCGATGCAGCTCTCGAACGTCATCGCCGAGGCCGGCGGCACGCCGCACAGCCTCGAGGTGCGCGCGGACGTCTCGCTCGGCCCGGACGAGGCGAACGGCGGCTTCCGGCTCACCGGGATCGTGCTCGTGGTCCGCGGCGAGGTCGAGGGCCTGGACGCCGACGGCTTCGAGCGCGCCGCGCAGTCGGCCAAGACCGGCTGCCCCGTGAGCAAGGCGCTCACCGGCGTCGACATCACCCTGGACGCCGCGCTCGAGTCCTGAGCCCGCCCGGCACGACGACGGCCCCGACCCCGCTGGGGGTCGGGGCCGTCGCGGCTCGCAGGGTCGGGGGTCGGGGGGGTCGGGGGCTACCCGAGGGCGAAGACCACCGCGGCCAGGGCGAAGGCGATGAGCCCGAGCAGCGTCTCGAGCACCGTCCAGGTCTTCAGCGTCGTCTTGACGTCCATCTCGAGGAAGCGGCCGACGAGCCAGAAGCCCGAGTCGTTGACGTGGCTCAGCATCACCGAGCCGGCGGCCAGGGCCAGGACGATGGCGACGACCTGCAGCTCGGTGTAGCCACCGGCGGCGACGGCGGGCTGGACCAGGGCGGCCGCCGTGGTGAGGGCCACCGTCGCGGAGCCCTGGGCTACGCGCAGGAGGGTCGAGATGACGAAGGCCGCCACGACGATCGGCAGCCCGATGTCGCCCAGGGCGTCGGCGAGGGCGTCGCCGATGCCGCTGGCGCGCAGGACGCCGCCGAACATCCCGCCGGCGCCGGTGATGAGGATGATCGCGCACACGGGCCCGAGGGCGCTGTCCAGCAGGCCCTGGACGACCTCGCCGCCGCGGCCGCGGCGGGTGCCGAGCACGTACGAGGCGACGAGCACCGTGATGAGCAGGGCGACCGGCGTGGCCCCGAAGACGCGCAGCAGGTTGACCCAGCCCGCGGAGCCGTCGAGGACGCCCGCCGAGGTCAGCGTGTTGAGCCCGGTCTCGAGGAAGATGAGCACCAGGGGCAGCAGGAGCAGGCCGATGACGAGCCCGGGGCTCGGCGGGTTCGCGTCGGGCTCGCGCTCCTCGCCGCCCGAGAGGATGTTCGGCACGCCGAGCACGATGCGCCTGCCCGCCCACAGGCCGAACAGGTAGCTGGACAGGTACCAGGTCGGCAGGGCGATGACGAGGCCGACGAGCAGGACCAGGCCGACGTTCGCGTCGAGCAGCCCGGATGCGGCCACGGGGCCGGGGTGGGGCGGCACGAGGATGTGCATCACGGAGAAGGCGCCGGCCGTCGGCAGCGCGTAGCGCAGGACGCCGCCGCCGAGGCGACGCGCCACGGTGAAGACGATCGGCAGCAGGACCACGAGGCCCGCGTCGAAGAAGATCGGGAAGCCGAAGATGAGCGACGTGATGCCGAGCGCCAGCGGCGCCCGCTGCTCCCCGAAGCGGTTGATGAGCGAGTCGGCGAGCGCCTGCGCGCCACCGCTCACCTCGACGAGGCGGCCGAGCATCGCCCCGAGGCCCACGAGGAGCGCGACGCTCGCGAGGGTGGAGCCGAAGCCCGTCGTGAGCGTGGGGATGACGAACTGCGACGGGATGCCCGTCGCGAAGGCCGTCAGGAGGCTGACGAGCACGAGCGCGATGAACGCGTGCACCTTGAAGCGGATGATGAGCAGCAGCAGGACGGCGATGGCGACCGCCGCGATGCCGAGCAGCGCTCCGGCCCCGAGCGTCTGCGTCCAGTCGTCGATGGTCTCCAGGGCTCTCCCCCGTCGTCGGCCGTGACGGGCTGACCCGCACCGGCGCCGGTGCCCCGAGGACGGCTGCCCCGGGAGGTGCTCACCGTAACCGCGCGCGGGTGCCCTCAGCGCCGCCCGTCGCGCGCGCCCGGCCGAGCCCTCCCGGGGCCGCCGGTCACTGGACGCGCGCCTCCCGGCGGACGTCGCGGGCGACGGCGAGGCGCACGCGCCCCCGGATGTCGGGGCGCCCCAGCACGACGGCGAGGTCGGTGAGGACCTCCTCGGCCGCGGAGGCGACGCGCTCCAGGTCGGCCGTGGGCTCCACCACGGCGGAGACCTCGGCGACGAGCTCGCCGCGGTCGCGCACCAGCCGGCCGCGGGCCGAGCGGACGCCGTGGGCGTCCTCCAGCACGTCCGCCGCCGTCGAGACGGCGGCGGACCCCTCGAGCAGCAGCCCGCCGGAGCCGTCCGAGCCCTGCAGGCGCACGGGGCCGGTGCTGCGGTGGGGGCGGTGGGCGAGGAGCCACCACAGCGCCAGCAGGCCGAGCACGACGCCCGCCACCAGGCTGGCGCCCGCCCACCACGGCGCCGCGAAGGCGTCCGTGGCCGTCCGCAGGGTCAGCTCGTCCGGCGCCTGGGGCCACAGGCGCACGAGCCAGCCGCCCCACCACAGGACCAGGGCCGTGCCGAGGGCGAGCAGGAGCAGGCCCGCCACGAAGGCGGCCAGCCGGTCCACGCCCAGCACGCTGCGCTTGATCACGGCTGCCCCCCCTCGACCCGCACGCGCACGGACGGACGGCGCTCCAGCGGCGCGAGGCGGTCGGTGACCGCCTGCTGCACGGCGGCGCCCACCGACTCCCCGCCGGTCGTCGTGACGGCGACCGAGACCGCCCGGCGGGTGGCCGACGTGCGGGCGCGCAGGACCCCGTCGACGTCCCGGGCCGCCGCCGACGACAGCCGGGCGACGTCGCGGGGCCGGGTGGTGACGGCCGTGCGCGAGCGCAGGCGCAGCTCGTCGCGGCTCCGCCGCGCGAAGGCCCGGCTCAGCAGCCACAGCCCGAGCAGCGCCAGGGCCGCTCCCGCGGGGGCCGTCCAGGTCGCCGGGGCCGTGCCGCGGACCGCCTCGACCGCCGTCTGCAGCCAGGGCGCGCCCCCGAGCACGCCCAGCAGCACGAGCGCGTCGCGGACGAGGGCGACGGCGAGGCCCAGCAGGAGCAGGGACATCAGCACGCCGAGGACGGGCACGACCCCGGAGCCGGTCCGCTCCTTGGCCCCGCGCAGGGGCGCGCGCTCGTCCTCGGTGCGCGGAGCCATCGCTCCGGCGTCCACCGGGCTGCTCATCGGACCCTCGGCCCCCTGCCGCGCGCGGTCGGGCGCACGACGTCGCGGACGGTGACGGCGACCGAGTCGGCGTGCACGGCCGCGAGCTCGTCGAGGCGCCGGGCGACCGCCGAGCGGACGTCCGCCGCGACGCGCGCCGCGGGGTGCGGCCACAGGGTCGCGACGTCCACCTGGACGCGCACCCGGGAGCCCGCGGACTCGAGCTCGACGCTCGGGTAGCCCGAGCCGAGGAGGCCGCCGAGGGCCTGCGACCCGCTGGGGGCGACGCCGTCCACCTCGCGCGCCGCCGCGGTGACGATCTTCGACAGCGCGCGGTCGGCGATCTGCAGCGAGCCCCGCTCAGCGGGTCCGCCGACGTCCGCGACGGGGGTGGGGAGCGCCGTGGCGGTCTCAGCCACGGCCGCGGCCGCCCGTGAGGGCGGCCAGGTCGAGCTTGCCCTCCAGGAGCGCCCCGACGCCCAGGCCGATCGCCCCGAGCACGACCGCCAGGAGGAAGTAGCCGAAGCCGCCGATGGCGGCCACGAGGGCGAGCAGCAGGCCGGCGAGGAGGCCGACGGAGGAGGTGGGCATGGCGTGCTCCGGTCTCGAGGCGGGAGCCCGGTGGTCCGGTGCTCCACGAGGGGGTCGGGCGGGCGGCCGTCGGGGTGCGCCGGACGCCGTGCGGTGCGGTGCGGGCTAGGCCGCGGGAGGGGCGGGCCGACCCGATGCGGCCGGGTCGAGGACGTCGTCGACGACGACGTGGGCCCGCCGGCCGCTCACCGGGGCCAGGCCCGCCAGGACCCGGTGGACGCGGGCGGAGGTGAGGTGGACGGGCGTGCCGAGCTCGGCGACGACGTGGACCTCGACCTCGTCCTCGGTGAGCCGGACGCCGGCCACGCGCCGGCCCGGCAGGTGCGTGCCCACCTCGCCGAGCGCGCCGGCGGAGAGGGACACCACCCCGGGCACCGCGAGGACGGCGTCCCGCACGACCTCGGCCGCGTCGGGCTGCTGGTCGCGCAGCGCCGGGGCAGCGGGCTCGGGGGCAGCGGAGGCGCCGCCCGAACCCGCCGCCCGGGCGGGCCCGGGCGACGACGTCGCGCCGGGCGCGCGCGTCACTGGACGCGCGCGGGGAGCGGCTCGGCGCTCTCGTCCGGCTCGTCGTCCTCGGGGAGGTGGACGTCGTTGACGTCGATGTTGACCTCCGTGACGGACAGGCCGGTCATGCGCTCCACCGAGGTGATGACGTTGCGCCGGACGCCGGAGGCGAGGTCGGCGATGGACACGCCGTACTCGGCGATGAGGGCGATGTCGACGGCGGCCTCGCGCTCGCCCACCTCGACCGCGATGCCCTGGCTGTGGTTCGTGCGGCCGCCGGGGATGCGCTCGCGCAGGGTGCCGATGGCGCGGGCCGCGCCGCCGCCGAGGGCGTGCACGCCGTTGACCTCGCGAGCCGCGAGGCCGGCGATCTTGGCCACGACGCCGTCCGCGATGGACGTGCGGCCCTCGTCGGTGACGAGGACGCTCGGGGTCGCGGCCCGCGCGGCGGTGCCCGCGGCCGACGAGCCGGTGCTGGGGGACTCGCTCATGCTCTTCGTCCTGTTCTCCGCGGCGCAC
Source organism: uncultured Pseudokineococcus sp. (assembly GCF_947495735.1). Taxonomy (GTDB): domain Bacteria; phylum Actinomycetota; class Actinomycetes; order Actinomycetales; family Quadrisphaeraceae; genus Pseudokineococcus. Next base: position 32,410 of record NZ_CANMAA010000008.1, on the reverse strand, counting down.
CGCGGCAGTCAGCGATTTACACCGTAAGGACGGCGCCTCGTGACGCTAACCCCGCGCCGCGGGACGCGCGAGCCGGGAGTTCTCGCCGATGCGGTCGAGCAGGTTCCCCAGCGAGTGGGCGAACTCCTCGTCGAGGTCCTCGACCGCCAGCCTCGGCGCTAGGCGGCTCAGGACGGGGTAGGCGGTGAGGTCGACCTCGGGCGCCGGCTCGTCGCTCGCGGCGGCGGGCACCGGGTCGACGCCGCGGGCGGACACCTCGAGCAGGAGGTGTCCGACGAGGAAGGTGGCGAACGCCCGGTAGGCGTAGATCGCGCCGTCCTCGGTGAAGCCGCGCTCCTGCAGGCCCGAGAGGAAGCCCTCGACCCAGCGCAGGCTGCGCAGCGGCGGGCGGATCCACGGAGCCGCCGGCGGCCTCGTGGCCACCAGCGGGAACAGCTGGGGGTGCTGCTGGGCGATGCGGCGCACCCCCGCCGCGACCCGCTGCAGGAAGTCGCGCCAGTCGTCCTCCGGGCGCAGCAGCGTCGACGGGTCGGCGTACAGGTCGTCCATGACGCGGTCCACGAGGCCGTCCAGCAGCGCCTCCCGGCTCTGGACGTACCGGTACAGCGCCATGGCCTCCACGTGCAGGGCGGCGCCGAGCTTGCGCATCGACAGGTCGCCGATCCCGCGGCGGTCGACGATGTCCAGGGCGGCGTCCAGCACGGCGGCGCGAGAGAGCCCCGGAGGGCGGCGCGTCGCGCCGCTCTGCCCGGCGGCCTTCCGGCCGGCCTCGTCCCCCACGCGACCTCCTCCTGCTGCGAGCCCCCCACAGTGCCCCGGACGACGGCCGGGCGCTGGGTGGGACGCTCGTGATCATGGTGCCCGCGACCCCCGCCCGTGCGGGCGGGGGGTGCGGCGCCGACCACGGCGCGCGCGCGGGCGGCGATGCCGCGAGGATCGACCCGGACCGCCGTCGGGGCCGAGCCCAGCGACCACGACGACGACAGGACGTGCAGGAGGAGCTCGTGCCGATCACCGAGGAGGTGGGCGCAGGCCTGCCCGGGACGCCCGCCGTCGACGCCGACGGGGCCCCCCTGGGCCCGGTGACCGGCGTCTTCGACGACGACCACACCGGGCGCCCGGAGTGGGCGGTCGTGCGCGTCGCCGGCCTGGAGCGCCTCGCGCCGCTGGCGGACGCCGACGTCCGCGACGGGCGGCTGCACCTCGCCGTCACCGCGGACCGCCTGCTCAGCGCCCCCGCGGCCGAGGAGGTCGAGCACGTCTCGCACGCCGACTCCGTCGCGCTGTACCAGCACTACGGCACCTCGCCCGCGGGAGACACGGACGTCACGCCCGCGGGCTGAGCGGCGCAGGACGACGTCGTCGTCGACTCCCGGCACCCGGCAGCACGGAGCGGTCGACGAGGCGCCCCGCAGCGGCGACGGGTCGACGCCCGGGGCTCACCTCACCGGGGGACCCGCTCGGGCTCGGGCGGGCGCCGCACCCTGCGCACGCGGATCGGGCCCCGCGCCGTCGAGGGGTCGACGACGGCCCCGCCCTGGGTGATCTCCACGTCGCCGGCCACCACGAGGCGCCGGGCGGCGGCCCGCGCCGGCTCCATGAGCGGGCGCCAGTCCTCGCCCCCGACGGCGCGCGCGGCCTCGGACGGGCAGATGGTCCTCCCCTCGCCCCGCGCGTCCAGCAGGCGCAGGACGGCGGCCTCGAGGTCGGCGTCGACCGGGGAGACGCCGGTGCGCCGGCACGCGTCGGAGCAGTACCGGACGTCGTCCCAGTCGCGCTCCCACGCCCTGCGCCACGTGATGGTGCGCCCGCACACCGCGCACGGCTTGGTGGGCAGCGCGTCGCGCGCCGAGCCCCGACCCGTCCTGCTGCCTCCCCTGCTCACGGGAGCACCCTCAGCCGCGCCCGGGCGCGGTGCGCACCCAGGCGGAGAAGGAGCGGACCGAGCCCGAGCCCGGCCGGCGCAGCCACGGCCACGGGTGCAGGGCGACGACGTCGAGCCGGTCGGCCCGGCGGCGCCACCCCGGCGGGTAGGTCCACGTCGTCGCGAGCCGGCGGCCGGCCAGCTCGGTGACGGGGTCGCCGAGGTGGACCTGCGCGCCCAGCTCCGCGAGCGTCTCCGCGAGGAAGACCAGGCGCTTGCCCGACAGGCGCAGCCGGGCCAGCAGCGGCTCGTCGAAGCCGAAGACGGCCGGGACGTCGGGGTGCGCGACCAGGGCCGGGTCGGTGTCGCCGAGAGACTCCGCGGTCAGCCAGACGGCCTCCGGCTCGCCGGTGACCTCGGGCCGGCGCGGGCCGGCGTCCGTGGGGCCGCCGCCGAGCCCGGGCGGGCCCTCGAGCCGGGCGCCGGACTGCGCCTCCGGCCAGTCCTGGACGGGGCAGGCGTCGCGCAGCGGGCACGAGCGGCACAGCTGCGGCGCCCGCTTCTCCACCTGCCAGCGGCTGAAGCCGTAGACCTTGCCCGTCGCCGTCCCGGCCGACCACTGCCAGCCGAGGCCGTTGGCGGCGGGCGAGCCGTCCAGGAGGTGGCGGTACATCTCGTCGCGGCCCTCGCGCCAGTCCGCGCCCGCGCGCACCGACCACTGCGAGGCCAGCCACATGCGCGTCTGGTTGACCAGCCAGCCGTGCTCGTGGAGCTCGCCCGTCGTCGCGGCCATGCAGGCCATGCGCTCCGGCCAGGGCGCGTCGCGCCACGGGGGCGCGCCGGGCGAGGGCACGGGCGAGCCGGCGCGCAGGGGCTCGCGCAGGTCGCGGCCCACGCGGGCGTAGAGGTGGCGGGCGTACTCCTGCCACTGCAGCTCGTCGCGGAAGCGCTGGCGGTCGCGCGGCGGCGCGGCGGCCGCGGCGTCCCAGACGTCGGGCAGCGGCAGCAGGCCGTGGCGGATGTACGGGCTCAGCCGGCTGGCGCCGCGCTGCGCCTCGGGCAGCACGGTGCTGCGGCGGCGCGCGTACCCCGTGAGGTCGAGCGAGGCCAGCGCCGCGTCGGCCGCCGCCTGCCCGCCGCGGAAGCGCGACGTCCCGTACGCGGGCGGCTCGTCGCAGGTCAGGTGGGAGAGGTGCTCGGCGACCCACGCGACGGCGCCGTCGCGGTCGGTCGGAGGGCTGGGCAGGAGCGGCACCGCCCGATCGTCACCCGCGCCACCGACAGCCGCGCGCCCGACCCGTGCGCCCGACCCGTGCGCCGACCCGTGCGCCGACCCTGTGCGCCCGACCTGTGCGACGGAGGTGACCGTGCACGGTCACCTCCGTCGAGCAGGTCCGCTCGGGCAGGACGGGTCCGGTGCGAGGTGGGCCCGGAGCAGCGCCACCACGCGCGCCCCGTCGGTGCGCAGCGCCCGGGCCGGGAGCCGCAGCACCACCTCGCCGGGTCGGCTCACCTCGGCGGCGCGCAGCAGGTCGTCGTACCAGCGCGCGGGGTCGAGGTGCCCGACGCCGTCGACCTCGAGGAGGACGCGGCGCCCGTCCGCCAGCTCCCACTCGGCGTCGAGGTAGCGGCGGCGTCCCGCGGCGTCGTGGCGCACGCCCTGGCGCACCGGCACGGGCAGGCCGTTCCGGCGGCACAGCCGCACCAGGTCGACCTCCGACATCGCCTGCGACCCCCCGTCCAGGTCGTCGAGCACCGCCCGCAGCTCCGCGACGCCGCGCAGGCCACCGGCGGCGTCCAGCGCCGTCCGCAGCCGCGCCGGCGTGCTCAGGCGCTGCTGCACGACGGCCGCGAGGAGGCCGCCCGCCGCGCGGCCCGAGGGCGACCACGCCGCGGCGTCGACGGCGGCGCGCTCGACGCGGTGGACGCGCAGCCCGTCGCGCACGACGACGTCCTCGGCCCGGCAGCGCCGGGACACGTGGTGCACCGCCCCCTCGAGCGGTCCCCGGCTGCGCCCGGGCGGCAGCACGAGGTGCGCGTCCGCCCTCTCCCAGCCGCCGAGGCCGTGGACCGCGAGCGCCGTCCACGCCCCGAGCGCCGCGCTCGGGCCGGCGTGCAGCACCGCGGCGGCGCGGCGGGCGCCGACGTCGAGCGGGCCGGCGTGCAGGACCACGACGTGCGGGCCGAGCGCCCGCCACAGCCCCGCCCCGACCCGCCGGCGCACGACGTCGGGCCCCAGGCCGTGCGCGCGCAGCTGGGCCCGCGCGACGCAGCCGGCCTGCGCGCGGGCGAGCCGGGCCACCTCCTCGGGGACCTCGCGCCTGCGCACCCGCGCCAGCGTCCCGCACGCCGCGGCGTCGCGCCGGAGGCCTGTGGACGGCGGAGCTGTGCGACGGAGGTGACCGTGCGCGGTCACCTCCGTCGACCAGGTGGCGGGGTCTGCGTGACGATGGCCGCGTGCGCGAGCCGAACGCCTCCCCCACCCCCGAGCCGGTCCCCGACCCGTCGCTCGACGCCGCGGTCGCGCCGCTGGAGGTCGCGCCCGACGCCGGGCGCGAGTGGTGGCGGACGGCGGTCGTCTACCAGGTGGTGCTGCGCTCGTTCGCCGACGGCGACGGCGACGGCGTGGGCGACGTCGCCGGGCTGCGCGCGCGCCTGGGGCACCTGGCCGCCCTCGGCGTCGACGCCGTGTGGGTCAACCCCTGGTACGCCTCGCCGATGGTCGACGCCGGCTACGACGTCGCTGACTACCGGGCGCTGGACCCGCGCTACGGCGAGCTCGAGGACGCCGAGGCGCTGGTGCGCGAGGCCCACGCGCTGGGCCTGCGGGTGCTGCTCGACGTCGTCCCGAACCACACGAGCGACCAGCACGCGTGGTTCCGCGCGGCGCTGGCCGGGGACGGGGCCGCCCGCGCGCGGTACCTCTTCCGGCCCGGGCGCGGCGAGCACGGCGAGCTGCCGCCCAACGACTGGGAGAGCTGCTTCCGCGGGCCCGCCTGGACCCGCACGACGACGCCCGACGGCGAGCCCGGTGACTGGTACCTGCACCTGTTCGCGCCCGAGCAGCCCGACCTGGACTGGTCGAACCGCGAGGTGCACGAGGAGATGCTCGACGTCCTGCGCTTCTGGTTCGACCGGGGCGTCGACGGGTTCCGCGTCGACGTGGCGCACGGGCTCGTGAAGGCACCGGGCCTGCCCGACGCCGAGGGCCGCGACCGGCGGACCGAGGAGCACCCGGGCTGGGACCAGGACGAGGTGCACGACGTCTGGCGCGAGTGGCGGGCGCTCGCGGACTCCTACGACCCGCCGCGGGTCTTCGTCGCCGAGGCGTGGCCGGCGCGGCGGGCCGAGCGGCTGCCGCTGTACCTGCGCCCCGACGAGCTGCACACCGCCTTCGAGTTCGAGCCGCTGCACGTGGCCTGGCGGGCGCGGCCGTGGCGCGACGTCGTCGACCGGTCCCTGGCGATGGCGGGGCTGACGGGCGCGCCGTGCGCGTGGGTGCTCACCAACCACGACGTCGTCCGCCAGGCGACGCGCTACGCCCGCAGCCAGTGGGCGGAGAAGGGGACCAACGAGACCGAGCGGGCGCGCTGGCCCGACGAGGTGCCCGACCTCGCGCTGGGGCGGCGCCGCGCGCGGGCCGCGGTGGTGCTGACGGCGTCGCTGCCCGGCGTCCTGTACGTCTACCTCGGCGAGGAGCTGGGCCTGGAGGAGGTCGAGGACCTCCCCGCCGCGCTGAGGACCGACCCGATCTTCGCGCGCTCCGGCGGCACCGACCCGGGGCGCGAGGGCTCGCGGGTGCCGCTGCCGTGGTCCGGCGACGCCCCGCCGTTCGGCTTCTCCCCGCCGACGCGGCCCGACGGGAGCCCGAGCGCGCCACCGCACCTGCCCCAGCCGGCGGGCTGGGCGGCGCTGAGCGCGCAGGCCCAGGACGGCGACCCCTCCTCCACCCTGTCGCTGTACCGCCGACTGCTCGCCCTGCGCCGCGAGCACCTCGCGGGCGCGGGGCCGATGCGGTGGCTGCCGACGCCGTCGCCGGACGTGCTGGCCCTCGCCCGCGAGGGCACGGCGCTGCAGAGCTGGGTCAACCTCGGCGCCGACCCCGTCGCGCTGCCGGCGGGCGCGCGCGTGCTCGTCGCCTCAGCGCCCGTCGAGGACGGCGTGCTGCCGGGGGACGCCGGCGCCTGGGTCCTCGTCGGGGGCTGAGCAGGGGTCCTCGTCGGGGACTGAGGCGGGGGCTGGGGCGGAGGCAGGGGCGCGCCCGTGGCGGCCGCGCTTGACCGCGTACATCGCGGCGTCCGCCTCGAGGAGGAGCTGCTCGGCGCTCGGGCGCCCCGCCGTCCAGGTGGACCCGACGCTGACGCCGACGGAGACGACGAGGTCGCCCACGACGACGGGCGCGGCCAGGCACGCCTCCAAGCGCCGGGCGATGGCGTCGGCCTCCGCCGCGCTCCCGACGCCGGGCACGACGACCGCGAACTCGTCGCCCCCGGTGCGTGCGAGCAGCGCCTCTGCCGGGAGGGCGCGGCGGAAGCGCTCGACGACGGCGACGAGCACGGCGTCGCCGACGACGTGGCCGTGGCGGTCGTTGACCGGCTTGAAGCCGTCGAGGTCGAGGACGAGCGCGGCCGCGCCACCGGCGCCGCACCCGCGGGGGGACGCGGCCAGCCTGCGGCCGAGGCCCCGGCGCCCGAGCGCCCCGGTCAGCGCGTCGTGGTCGAGCGCGTGCTGGAGCTCGGCGTCGCGCCGGGCCCGCTCCTGCCCCAGGGCCGCGTCGGCCGCGCGCCGGTGGCGCGCCACCACCGCCAGGTTGGCGGAGGTCCCCGCGGCGAGCAGCAGCGCGGCCACGGCGAGGAGCGCGCCCGTGGCCGGCGGCACCACCGAGGGGGCCGCTCCCGTGAGGACCGCGGCCTGGGTGGCGGCCGTGAGCACCACCGAGGCGAGGACCCCGGTCCAGGCGGACGGGCGCTCGTCCCACTGGGCGTGGACGGCGGTCACGAGGCTGCACGCGGCGGGCACCAGGACCGCGAAGCCGCCGAGGGCGAGCGCCACGGTGATGCTGGCGCACCCGTTGAGCTGGCGCAGGACCGTGCGCCGGGTGAGGTCGGGGCCGCCGAGCAGGCGCTGGACGGCGTTGACGCGGACGCCCATGACGAACGACCAGGCCAGGACCTGCGGCAGGACCGGGACGTCGGGCCCGCCGGCCGCGCGCAGGGCCGCCGCCGTGAGCAGGACGGCGACGGTGCTGCCGAGGACCGCCAGCACCACCTGGCGCGCCACCTCCGCGGGCACGGACCGCGCCCCGCGCGCCGTCGCCGCCCCACCGCCCCCGCTGCTGCCCACGTCCTGCGGTCGGCACGGCGCGGCGCCCCCTTGACGCCCCGCGCCGCCGACCACCCGGTCGGCGCCCTCCCGCGCGCACCTCTCGACGCCCCGTGCCACTCTCGTGAGGTAGTCGTCTCGCCTCTCGGACCCGGACCCGCCCGGAGCCAGGCCGCTGCGGACCGGCGCCGCACGCGCACCGCACGCCCCCCGGGAGCACCCCCGTGACCGCGATCGACCAGCACTCCCCCCTGCCCGCCGGCCCGTCGCCGGCCCCCCTGGCCCCTCGCCACCGCGCGACCACCGCCTACGCCGAGCTCTCCCGGCAGATCCGCGCCGAGGGGCTGCTCGAGCGCCGTCGCGGCTACTACTGGTGGCGCATGAGCACCGCGGTGCTCGCCCTCGCCGCGATCGCCGCCGGCGTCGTCCTGCTCGGCGACAGCTGGCTCGTGCTGCTGCTCGCCGGCGCGCTCGCGCTGGTCGTCGCCCAGTGCGCCTTCCTCGGCCACGACGGCGCGCACCGGCAGATCTTCGCCTCCGCGCGCGCCAACGAGGTCGCCGGGCGGGGCATGGCCTGCCTCGCCTCGGGGCTCAGCTACGGCTGGTGGCTCGGCAAGCACAACCGCCACCACCAGGCGCCCAACACGATCGGCGTCGACGGCGACATCGACTCCAAGGTCTTCGCCTTCACCGAGCCCGCCGCGGACGCCCCGCGCGGCCGCGTCGGCACCTGGCTCACCGAGCACCAGGGCTGGTTCTTCTTCCCGCTCCTGCTGCTGGAGGGCGCCAACCTGCACGTGGAGAGCGCGCGCGCCCTGCTGTCCGGGGGGAAGGTCAAGCGCCGCGCCGTGGACCTCGCCCTCATCGGCGCGCACTGGGCCGCCTACCTCACGCTGCTGCTGGTCGTCCTGAGCCCCGGCAAGGCCGCCGCCTTCGTCGGCGTCCACCTCGCGCTGCTCGGCGTGGCCATGGGCGGCGCCTTCGCGCCCAACCACACGGGCATGCCGATCGTGCCGAAGAGCGCGAAGATCGACTTCCTCTCCCGCCAGGTGCTCATGTCGCGCAACGTCCGCGGCGGCCCGCTCGTGCACCTCGGCATGGGCGGGCTCGACCTGCAGATCGAGCACCACCTGTTCCCGAGCATGCCCCGGCCCCAGCTGCGCCGGGCGCAGCCGATCGTCAAGGCGTTCTGCGCCGAGCGCGGCCTCGCCTACGCGGAGACGACCTACGTGGGCGCCATGGCGGCCGTGGTGGCGCACCTCAACGTGATGGGCCTGCGCGCCCGCGACGCCTACACCTGCCCGCTGTCCGCGCAGCTGCGCTGAGCCGCGCCGAGCCCGCCGGTGGCCGCCCGTCGGGCGGCTCCCGGCCCGCCGGGTGATCCTGGCGGGCGTGAGCGAGACCAGCGCCCAGGAGCCCGAGAGCTACGACGTCCTCGTCATCGGGGGCGGGCCCGCCGGGACGGCGGCGGCCCTGCGCGCCGCCGGCCTCGGGGCCCGCACGGCCCTGGTCGAGGCCCGGCGCACCGGCGGCACGTGCGTCAACACCGGCTGCGTCCCGACGCGGGTCCTGGCCAGGACCGCGCGCCTGGTGCGCGAGGTGCGCCAGGCCGGGGAGTACGGCATCGCCGTCACCGAGCAGCCCGTCGACTGGACCCGGACGGTCGCCCGCGTCCGGGAGACGATCGAGCGGGTCCAGGCGGCCAAGGCCGAGCCGGAGAAGCTGGCCGACGCCGGCGTCGACCTCGTGCTCGAGGGGCGCGCCCGCCTCACCGGGCCCCACGAGGTCGAGCTGGAGGACACCGGGCGCCGCCTGCGCGGCCGCTCGGTGGTCCTCGCCGTCGGCGGCCACTCCCGCCGCCTGCCCGTGCCCGGCGCGGAGCTGGCCGTGCTGCCGGAGGAGGTGCTCGACCTGCCGGCGATCCCCCGGCGCCTGGCCGTCGTGGGCGCCGGCAACACCGGCGCGCAGCTCGTCACGGTCTTCGCCGCGCTCGGCAGCGAGGTCACCCTCCTGGAGGTGGCCCCGCGGATCCTCGCCCAGACCGACGCGGACGTCTCCGCCGCCGTCCAGGAGGCCTTCGTCGCCCAGGGCGTGCGCGTGCGCACCGGTGTGGCGGGCATCGCCTCGCTGGAGCGCGACGGCGAGGGCGTGCGCCTGACCTGGACGGACGGCGAGGCCGACGGCGGGCAGGAGCGCTCGGAGGTCTTCGACGTCGTCATCACCAGCACGGGCTGGCCGGCGTCCCTGGAGGGGCTCGGGCTGGACGCCGCCGGGATCGAGCACACCGCGCGCGGCATCGGCGTGGACGAGCACCTGCGGACCAACCTCGAGCACGTCTACGCCGTCGGCGACGCCAACCAGGAGGCGATGCTCGTCCAGGCCGCGCACCGCGAGGCCGAGGACGCCGCCGTCAACGCCGTCCTGGGGCCGCGCCGCAGCCGCCGCCACGAGCTGCTGCCCGCCGGCGGGTTCACCGACCCGGACTACGCCGACGTCGGGCTCACCGAGGAGCAGGCCCGCGAGCGCGACCCCGGCTGCGTCGTGGCCCTCGTGCCCTTCGCGAGCATGGAGCGCCCCGTCATCGACGACCGCACCCGCGGCTTCCTCAAGCTCGTCGCCGACGGCCGCCGCGAGCAGCTGCTGGGCGCGCACGCCGTCGGGGAGAGCGCCGTCGAGGTCGTGCAGGCGGTGACGACCGCGATGGCCGCGGGCGTCGACGTCGCCGTGCTGGCGCGCGTGGAGTACGCCTACCCCACCTACAGCGCCGTCATCGGCGTCGCCGCCCGCCAGCTGCTCGACTCCGCGCCGACCTCGTACGAGCACGCCGACCAGGACTGACGGCTCGCGCCCGGGGGCGCCCGGCGCCCGGGTCGAGGCGCTCCCGCGCGTGCGGGAGGGTGGGTCCATGAGCAGCACGAGGGTCGAGGGCCCGGACTGGGTGGCCGACGCCGTCTTCTGGCACGTCTACCCGCTGGGCTTCACGGGCGCCGAGAGGGCGGGGGACCCGCAGGCGCCGGTCACCCACCGCCTGCCGCACCTGACGGCCTGGCTCGACCACCTGCTGGCGCTGGGCGCCAACGGCCTGCTGCTCGGGCCGGTGTTCGCCTCCTCGACGCACGGGTACGACACGGTCGACCACCTGCGCGTCGACCCCCGCCTCGGCGACGACGACGACCTCGCGGCCCTGCTGGACGCGGCCCGCGCCCGGGGCGTCCGGGTCCTGCTCGACGGCGTCTTCAACCACGTCGGGCGCGACCACTGGGCCTTCCGCGCGGTGCTCGAGCAGGGGCCGACCGCGCCGACGGCCTCCTGGTTCCGGCTGCGCTGGCCGCAGGGGGAGTGGCAGCCCGGCGTCGAGCCCGACCACGACGACTTCGAGGGCCACCACCACCTCGTGGCGCTCGACCACTCCTCGCCGGAGGTCGTCGACCACGTCGCCGAGGTGATGACGCACTGGCTCGACCGGGGCGTCGACGGCTGGCGCCTGGACGCCGCCTACGCCGTCCCGTCGGCCTTCTGGGCGCAGGTGGCCGACCGCGTGCGCGAGCGCCATCCCGACGCCTACCTGCTGGGCGAGGTCATCCACGGCGACTACGCCGGGCTCGTGCGCGAGGGGCACCTCGACGCCGTCACGCAGTACGAGCTGTGGAAGGCGGTCTGGTCGAGCCTCGAGGAGGGCAACCTCTGGGAGCTCAGCCACGCCCTCGGCCGGCACGCCGAGTTCCTCGGGTCCTTCACGCCGCAGACCTTCGTCGGCAACCACGACGTGACCCGCATCGCCAGCCGCCTCACCGACTCCCGGCACCTCGTCCACGCCCTCGCGGTGCTGCTCGCCGTGGGCGGGACGCCGTCGGTCTACTACGGCGACGAGCACGGCTACCGCGGCGTCAAGGAGGACCGCGAGGGCGGCGACGACGACGTCCGGCCGGCCTTCCCCGCCGCGCCCGGCGACCTCTCCCCCGTCGGGCTGCCGCTCTTCCACCGCCACCAGGAGCTGCTCGCGCTGCGCCGCCGCCACCGCTGGCTGCACACGGCGCGCCCGTCGGTGCTGTCGGTGGAGAACCGCCGCCTCGTCGTCGCGTCCGAGGACCCGGCGGGCCGAGGGGGCGAGGACGGCGGCACCGAGCGGCTGCTGCTCGCCCTCTCCCTCGAGGACGAGGCCGTGGGCCTCGAGGCGCCCGGCGCCCGCGAGGTGCTCGCCGGCGACGGCGCGCGGCTCGAGGGCTCCACCGTGCACCTGCCGCCCCACGGCTGGGCCGTCCTGCGGGGCTGACCGCGCGCGCAGCGGCCCGAGGTCGACCTGCGGAGCGCTCGCTCCCGACGTACGGTCCTCGGGCCGGTGGACGACCGCGCGCCGCTCGGGCGCCGCTCACGGCCGGTGGACCGCCTGGAGGAGGACCTTGACGCTGCGTGAGGTCTCGCCGACCGGCGGATCCCCCACGGGGCGTCGAGGACCGCGCCCGGCGGAGCCGTCGGCGGGGCGCCCGCAGCAGGTGCCCGCCGCTGAGGGACCCGCGGACCGCGAGCGCCGCGACGCGCCCGTGCCCGCAGCGCGGGAGCCGCGCCGGCCCCTGGCGGCCTCGGCCCGCCCCCTGCGCCTGCACGCGACGGTCGTGGTCGTCGGCCTCGCCGTGCTGCTGGCCGTCGTCGCGGACCTGTGGTCCGGGGGCCCCCTCAGCCGCCTCGACGACGCGGTCCAGGCCCTCGACCTGCGCGGGCGCTGGCCGGGAGGGGTGGCCGCGGCCACGGTCCTGGACCACATGGGCGCCCGCTGGTTCGTCCTGCCCCCGCTGTCGCTGCTCGCCGTGGTCCTGGCGCGGCGGCGCCGGACGCTGCGCCCCGTCCTCGAGGTCGTCGTCCTGGCACTGCTGACCACGGCCGTGGTGGGCGCGCTCAAGACGACGACGGGGCGCGCGCGCCCCGTCACCGGCGACGGCGACCTGTTCGCCCACGACTGGCCCGTGGGGCTGATCTTCCCCTCCGGCCACACGGCCAACGTCGCCATGGGGGTGCTCGGCGCCCTGCTCCTGCTCTCCGGCTACTCCCGGGTCGTCGTGCGCATCCGGTGGGCCGTGCCCGCGGCCGTCGCGCCCGTCGCCCTGATGTCCTCGGTGTCCCTCTACCTGGGCTACCACTGGGTCAGCGACCTGGTGGCGGGCGCGGTCGTCGGCGCCGTCGCCGTGAGCGCGGTGGCGCTCGTGTCGAGGCCCCGGCGCCGCGCCCCCCGGGAGCGGGCGGACGGCCCGGCCGAGGACGCCGTCCGGCGCGAGGGCTCCTAGCCCGCCGCCGCCGCGCGCACCTCGTCGAGCACCAGGCGCACGAGCTCGGGCGGCGCGTCGAAGGCGACCCCGTGGGCACCCGCCACGACGGCGGACCGACCGTCGTCCACCGAGGCCGCCAGCTGGTCGCACCACTCCTGGCGGCACACCGGGTCGCGATCGCCGCGGACGACGAGCAGCGGGACGGCGAGCCGGCCGTCGAGCTCCTGCCGCGCGCGCTGCAGGGCCCGGCGCATGAGCGCGACCATCTGCCCCGGGCCGGCGCGCACGTAGTCCAGCCCCGCGACGAGCCACAGCGAGGGCCTCTCCTCCAGCGCGTCCTGCGCCAGGCGGCCCGCCAGGTCTCGCACGCTGGGGCGGGCCGGGTCGCCGGTGGGGGCGACGACGACGAGGCGCAGCACCAGGTCGGGCGCCCGCAGGGCCACCTCCCCGGCGACCTGGGCGCCCAGGGAGTGCCCGACGAGGACGGCGGGCCCCACGCCGCGCAGGCGCATCCAGGCGACGACGGCGTCGGCGAGCTGGGCGACGTCGAGCATGCCGGTCCGCGGCTGCGGGCTGCGGCCGTACCCGGGCAGGTCCGGCGCCAGGGCCCGCGTCGAGCCGCCGAGGGCGCGCACGAGCGGACCCATCGACGTGCTCGACATCCCCAGGCCGTGCACCAGGACGACGGGCGGCAGGTCGACGGGAGGCAGGTCGACGGGCGGCCGGTCGACGGGCGGGAGGGCCCCGCCCTCCGCCGCGGACGCCTCCCTCCGCCGGGGCGTGCCCGGGGTCGCCGGGTCGGACTCGCGGTGGGTCATGCGCGCGACCACGTCCCCGCCCGCGGGCCGGCGGACGACGACGAGGTAGCTCGCCCCGAGCGCGGCGCCCGGGAGCGCGAGCGCAGCCGCCCGCCGCAGCAGGGAGCGCCGGCGCTCGTGGCGCGTGAACGGCAGCCGCGCAGTGCGGTGCCCCGGTCCCGGCAGCTCCACCGTCCCGGGCAGGCGCAGTGCGGCGGGCACGGGGACGGCGGCGAGCACCCGCCCCAGGAGGTCGAGCGCGCCGTCCTCCGCCCGGCGGAGTCGGCGCGCGTCGGGGATCACCCGTCAAGGATCGCGGGTCGCGGGGGGTGCTCCCGCCGCCGGGGACCTGGTCGGGTCAGACCCGCTCGACCGCGCGGGCCGTCACGGCGGTGACCAGGCCGTAGGCGAGGTGGGGGACGACGTCGCTGGCCCAGCTGCTCGCGGGCCACGTGCGCGGGTCGGTGACCCCCAGGGCGGTCATGGGCACGTTGCCGCCGAGCATCGCGAGCAGGCCGCTGACGGCCGTGCCGCCGAGGAGGCCGGGGCGGTGGCCGAGGCCGCGCAGGGCGCCGTAGACCGCGCCGGCGGCCAGCCCCGCACCGATGCCCGTCAGGGCGCCCAGGCCGCTGGTGCGGGCGCTGCGAGCGTCGTCGTCCCCGGGGATCGCGACGCCGGTGCGCTCGCTGATCGCCTCGACGGTCTGCTCGGGGGTGCTGCTGGCGCCGCGCCCCTGGACCACCATGTCGAGGTACGTCACGGTGTTGAGCGCGGTGGTGCCGGCGGCGCCGGCGAGCAGGCCGCCGACCAGATGTCGTCCGAAGTGCCCCATGGTGTCCTCCAACGATCGGTGTCGCGCGGGCGTGAGCCCGGCGCGAGGTCGATCTAGCGTCTCCCCCACGGGGACTCGTCGCACCCGGGCTCCGGGACGCCACCCGTCCGTGGCCCCGACCGCCGTCCCGCCCGTCGTCAGGGGCGGCCGTCAGGGGCGGCCGGCGTCCCCGTCCGTCGTCAGGACCGGTCGGGCAGCAGGTCGGCGAGCAGCGCCTCGACGCGGCGGCGGATCTCGTCGCGGATCGGCCGGACGGCCTCCAGGCCCTGGCCGGCCGGGTCCTCGAGCGCCCAGTCCTCGTAGCGCTTGCCCGGGAAGATCGGGCAGGCGTCGCCGCAGCCCATGGTGATGACGGCGTCGGAGGCCCGCACGGCCTCGGTCGTGAGCACCTTCGGCTGCTCGGCGGTGAGGTCGATGCCGACCTCGGCCATGGCCTCGACGGCGGTCGGGTTGATCTGCTCGGCCGGCATCGACCCCGCCGAGCGCACCTCGACGGCGCCGCCGGACAGGGCGGCGGTGAAGCCGGCGGCCATCTGGCTGCGGCCGGCGTTGTGGACGCAGACGTACAGGACGCTGGGGCGCTCGCTCATCGGGTGGCTCCTCGGGGGTCGGTGGGGGCGGGGGCCGTCGGGTCGCCGGGGAAGAAGCGCCGCCCGGCCCAGAGGGCGACGTACACGAGGCCGACGAGCACGGGCACCTCGATCAGCGGGCCCACGACGCCGGCGAGCGCCTGGCCCGAGGTGACGCCGAACGTGCCGATGGCCACGGCGATGGCGAGCTCGAAGTTGTTGCCGCTGGCCGTGAACGCGAGCGTCGACGTCTTCGCGTAGCCGAGGCCCAGGCGCATGCCGAGCAGGAACGAGCCGCCGAACATCAGCACGAAGTAGGCCAGCAGCGGCAGCGCGATGCGCGCGACGTCGAGGGGGGAGGACGTGATGGCCTCGCCCTGCAGCGCGAAGAGCATGACGATCGTGAACAGCAGGCCGTAGAGGGCCACCGGCCCGATGCGCGGCAGGAAGCGCGACTCGTACCACTCGCGGCCGCGGGCCCGCTCGCCCAGCGTGCGGGTCAGGAACCCCGCCACCAGCGGGATGCCGAGGAAGACCAGCACCGAGACGAGGATCGCGCCGACGGAGAAGTCCGCGGACGCCGTCGGAAGGCCCAGCCAGCCGGGCAGGACCTCGAGGTAGAACCAGCCGAGGCCGGCGAAGGCGACCACCTGGAAGACCGAGTTGATCGCCACGAGCACCGCGGCGGCCTCGCGGTCGCCGCAGGACAGGTCGTTCCAGATCAGCACCATCGCGATGCAGCGGGCGAGCCCGACGATGACCAGGCCGGTCCGGAACTCCGGGGAGTCCGGAAGCATCACCCAGGCGAGGGCGAACATCAGCGCCGGGCCGACGACCCAGTTGAGGACCAGCGAGGCGACGACCAGCCGGCGGTCGCCGGTGACGCGGCCGGTCTCGGAGTACCGGACCTTCGCAAGCACCGGGTACATCATCAGCAGCAGCCCGATCGCGATCGGCAGGCTGACGTCGCCGACCGTGATCGCCTCGAGGGCGTCGTCGAGGCCGGGCACGAACCGGCCGAGCAGCAGGCCGGCGGCCATGGCCAGCACGATCCACACGGGCAGGAAGCGGTCGAGCACCGACAGGCGCTGCAGGACCGGCGCGTCCGGGGGCGCGGGTCGGGCGGTCTCGGAGACGGCGTCGCTCACGGGGTCCTCCGCGGTCGGGGCAGCCGTCGGGTGATCGACCACCGTCGATGCTGCCCGGCGCCTCGGGGGTCCGTCAACATCGACAGTCGTCGATGTCGCGACGTAGCCTCCGGCGATGAGCACGACGACGGCCCCCGCGCCGGCCCGCGACGTCGCGGGCTGCTGCCGCACGCCCGTCACCGCCGCACCCCTGCCCGCCGCGGCGGCGGGGGAGCTCGCGCGGACCCTCAAGGCCCTCGCGGACCCCGCCCGGCTGCGGCTGCTCTCCCTCATCGCCTCGACCGACGAGGCGGAGGCGTGCGTCTGCGACCTCACCGAGCCGGTGGGGCTGAGCCAGCCGACGGTCAGCCACCACCTCAAGACGCTCGTCGACGCCGGGCTGCTCACGCGCGAGCGCCGCGGCTCCTGGGCGTTCTACGCCCTCGTGCCGGGCGCCCTCGACGCCGTCGCCGACGCCCTGCGCAGCAGCGGCGGGTCGGGCCCGCGGCGCTGATCCGGGGTCCGCAGGACCCCGACCTGCGGCCGCCTCGGCCCTGACCGCGAGCCCTCACCCCCGGGGCCGGCCCGGCTCACCCCGGTCGAGCGGGAGCTCGAAGCCGACGTGCGAGCGCTCGAAGCCGAGCCGCTCGTAGAAGCGGTGGGCGTCCACGCGCCGCGCGTCGGTCGTCAGCTGCAGGAGGGCGCAGCCGCGGCGGCGGGCCTCGTCGGCGGCCCAGGTGACCAGCGCGCTGCCCAGCCCGGACGAGCGGTGCGCCGCGGCGACCCGCACGCCCTCGACCTGCGCCCGCAGAGCCCCCCGGCGCGACAGGCCCGGCAGGACGGTCAGCTGCAGCGTGCCCGCCACCTCGCCGTCGACCTCGGCGACGACGAGCAGGTGCGCCGGGTCGGCGTCGACCGCTGCGAACGCCCGCTCGTACGGGGCCAGGTCGTGAGGGGCCGGGTCGCCGGACTCCCTGGTCGCCCCGAGCACGTCGTCGGCCAGCAGGGCCACCAGCGCGGGGACGTCGTCGCTCACGGCGCGGCGCACGCGCCCCGGGCCGCGGCGCGTCCCGAGCTCCGCCGGCAGGTCGCTGTCCACCCCGCCAGCATGCCGCGCTCCCCCGGCGCGGCCGGGGTGCTCGGCGCGGCGGGGTGGTAGCGGCGCGGCCGGGGTGCTCGGCGCGGCCGGGGTGCTCGGCGCGGCGGGGTGCTCGGCGCGGCGGGGTGCTCGGCGCGGCGGGGTGCTCGGCGCGGGGGGTCCTCAGCGCGGCTCGGGCACCCGGCGCGCCCGCCGCCGCTGGCTCTTGATGCCGTACATGTGCCGGTCCGCGGCGGCCAGCAGGCGCTCGCCGTCCGCGCCGGGGTGCCCCAGGGCGGCGCCGACGCTCGCGCCGAGCAGCACGGACCCGTGCGGGGTCACGTAGGGCAGCCCCAGCGCGTCGTCGACGGCGCACCTCGTCGTGGAGAGGCGCGCGGCGTCCGCCCCCGGGAGCACGACGACGAACTCGTCCCCGCCGAGCCGGCCGACGACGTCGTCGGGGCCGACCAGGGCGAGCAGCCGCTCGGCGACCTGGCGCAGCAGGTGGTCGCCGACGTCGTGGCCGTGCGTGTCGTTGGCCGCCTTGAAGCGGTCGAGGTCGCAGAACAGCACGCCCGTCCCGCCGGGTGCCGGCGCGCCCGTCGAACCGGGCACCGGCGCGGCCAGCGCGACGGACAGCGCCGCCATGAGCGCCGTCCGGTTGCGCAGGCCCGTGAGGGGGTCGCTCGCCGCCGCCTCGCGCAGGCGCGCCTCCTCGCGGCGCCGCTCGGTCACGTCGACCCCGACGCAGGCGATGCCCAGGGCCCGGCCGTCCTCGCCCCGCAGGACGCTGTTGACCATCGAGACCTGGCGGACGCCGCCCCAGCGGTCCAGCCAGCCGCCCTCCTGGGGGTCGGCCGTGCCGGTGCGGACGGCGTCGTCGACGAACTCCCGCGCCAGCTCGAGCTCGTGCGGCACGACGAGCACGTCGAAGAAGCTGCGGCCCACGACCTCCTCGGCGCACCACCCCGTGGACCGCTCGAGCGCCGGGTTCCACAGCAGGATCCGCCCGTCGGCGCCGATGACGCACACGAGCGCGGGGGTGCTCGTGACCACGGCCCCCTCCAGACCCGTCCCCCCGGGCCCCGAGCGGGGGGCGGCCGCCGGATCGGTGGTGCGCGGCACCGGGGTCTCCACGTCCATGGGGTAGCCCTCGGCGCGGCCCGCGGCACGATCCACCACAGCCTGCACCGGTCACCGGTGCGGGTGCGGCCGGACGGGTGACGGCGCCCGGAGGCGGGCAGGGCATGATCCTCGGGTGAGCGACCGGGCAGGAGCGGGCCTGCCCGAGAGCACCCCCCTGCCGGCGACCGCCGACGCGGCCTTCGACCGCTACGCCCGGCTCGTGCGCGCGCAGCTCGGCGTGCCGACCGCACTGGTCTCCCTCGTCTCGCGCGCAGGTCAGGTGCTCCCCGGGGCGCTCGGCCTGCCGGAGCCCTGGCAGGAGCGGCGCTCGACCCCGCTGACGCACTCGGTGTGCCAGCACGTGGTGCGGACGCGGGCGCCGCTCGCCGTGCGCGACGTCCGGGAGGTGGCCGAGCTCGCCGGCTCGCTCGCCGTGGACGACCTCGGCGTCGTCGCGTACGCCGGCTACCCGCTGCGGGACGCGGACGGGACCGTCGTGGGCTCCCTGTGCGCCATCGACGACCGACCGCGGTCCTGGGACGAGCGCGACCTCCAGGTGCTCGCCGACCTGGCGGACTCGTGCTCCTCGGAGCTGGCGCTGCGCCAGCTGCGCGACCGCTCCGGGAGCGCGCTGGAGGTCTCCGAGGTCGGGCGGCGCCGGGCCGACGCGGCCGACCTGCACTCGCGCCTCCTGCTCGGCCTCTCCGAGGGCCTGGCGCGCACCTCCTCGCCCGGTGACGTCGTCCGCGCCGTCGCCCCGCTCGCGCGCGCCGGGCTCGGCACGACCACCGCGGACCTGCACCTGCTCGACGCCGGACGGAGCCGGATCGTCGCCGTCTGCCCCGACGTCCCGGGGGAGACCGCGACGACCGAGCGTCGCCTGGACCTCCAGGACGCCGTCGCCTGGGCCGTCAGGCGCCGCGCCGCCGTCGTGGCGGACGACCGCGAGGCCCTCTTCGCGAGCTACCCGACCACCGAGATGTGCGCGGCGGCCGCGACGGGCGCCGTCCTCGTGCTGCCGCTGGAGGTCGGGGACCGGGTGCTGGGTGCGCTGGTGCTCACCTGGTCCGAGGCCGGCGGGCTCGACGACGCGACGCGCGACGTCGTGGCGGCCATGACGAGCTACACGGCCCAGGCCGTCGCCCGGGCGCAGCTGCTCGCGGAGCAGCGCTCGACGGCTCGGGTGCTGCAGGAGGCGATGCTCACCGAGCTGCCGCAGCCCGAGCGGCTCCACCTCGTCGCCCGCTACGTGCCCGCGGCCGACGGCGCGGAGGTCGGCGGCGACTGGTACGACGCCGTCGTCATGCCCGACGGGGCCACGAACCTCGTCATCGGCGACGTCGTGGGGCACGACATGCGCGCGGCGGCGTCCATGGGGCAGCTGCGCTCGCTGCTGCGGAGCATGGCGTGGGCCCACAGCCAGCCGCCGAGCCACGTCCTCGAGCGCGTCGACGAGGCCATGCCGGGGCTGCACGTCACCTGCCTCGCGACCTGCGTCCTCGCGCGCGTCGAGCAGTCCTCCGAGGACGCCGCGGCGGGGCTGCGGCGGCTGCGGTGGTCCAGCGCGGGCCACCCGCCGCCGGTCCTGCTCGAGCCCGACGGCTCCGCCCGCCTGCTCGAGGGCGCCAGCGACCTGATGCTGGGCGTGCGCGCCGGCACCGCCCGCCGCGACCACGAGGCGCTCCTGCACGAGGGCTCGACCCTGCTCCTGTACACCGACGGCCTCGTCGAGCGCCGCGACCGCCCCGTGCGCACGGGGATGGAGGACCTGCGGCGGGCGGTGGAGCGCCACGGCCACCTGCCGCTGCAGGCGCTGACCGACGCGCTGCTGGCCGACATGGTCGGCGGCCACGGGGGCGACGACGTCGCGCTGCTCGCCGTGCGCGCCCACCCGCAGGGCCGGCCCCGCCCGCCCGAGGCCGGCCCGGGCCACCGCTGACCGGCGCCCGCCCGGTCCCGCACCTGGGCGCGGGACCGGGCGGGTGAGTGCGTCAGCCCTCGTCGGGGCCGAGCGGGAAGACGGGCCAGCCGTCCTCCCACTCGACCTCGCGGACCTGCATGCGGATCGTCCCGCCGGTCGAGGCGTCGTAGTAGTGGTGCACGCCGTACAGCAGCCCGCGGTCCTCGAGGACGTCGAGCGCCCCGGTGCCGACCTGGTCCCCGCGGCTCTCGATCAGGACCGTGCCGCCGCCCTCCAGCATCGGGACGCCGTCGCGGTCGACGAAGGGCCCGGTCGGGGAGTCGGAGCGCCCCACGACCGTCTTGTACGTGCTGCTCACGCCCTGGCAGCAGAAGTCCCACGCCGCCGTCAGGTACCAGTACCGGCCGTGCTGGAAGACCTGCGGGTTCTCGATGGGGTTGGGCGGGTCCTCCGGGTGGCGGGCGATGTTCTCGACCGGCCCGACGGGCTCCGTCATGTCCTCGAGGTCGGTCACCTGCAGGCCGGTCCAGAACGAGCCGAAGGCCAGCTGCCACTGCCCGTCGTCGCCCTCGTAGACCATCGGGTCGATGGCGTTGTACGGGTCGCCGGGGGCGCTGGTGAAGATCGGGCCGCTGTCGACCCAGCTGTCGAGGTCGCCCGGCGTCCGCGTGCTGGCGTGGCCGATGCCCGAGCGGTTCGACCCGAAGGACGAGGCGCTGTAGTAGAGGTGGAAGACGCCGTCGCGCTCGACGACGTGCGGCGCCCACAGGTGGCCGACGCCGTAGTCGAGGGTCCACGCCGGCAGCTCGATCTCGCCGAGCGACTCCCAGGGGCCGGCCAGCGAGCCGACGGACCGGCGGGCGAACACGCCGCCCGGGTCGTCGGCGTTCGCGATGCCCGTGGAGAAGACGTAGTAGGTGCCGTCGTCCTCGAAGAGCGTCGGGTCGTGCACCGGGTCGTCGACCACCCCGGCGACGTAGTCGCCCGCGGCGCCGGTCATCTCGAGCTTCCCGCGGGGCGGCTGCTCGCCCGCCGCGGTGCCGATGTCGGAGCGCGCGGCGGCGGAGCGGATCGCCCCGATCTCGCGCGGGGAGATGACGCCGTCGCGGCGCAGGTCGGAGAGCTCGGCGGTGACGTGCCGCTGGAAGGACGGGCGGTCGGCCCAGCCCCCCTCGACCTGCAGCGCGTCGGAGATCCGGGCGCCGCTCTCGAGCACGCGGTCGGGGACGCCGGTGTCGACGCCGTCGACCACGACGGTCGGGTCCTCGGACGGCGCCGGGGGCGCCGCGCCGACGGCTGCGCCCGCTGGCGCGAGCAGGGCGGTGGCGGCCAGCGCGACGGCGAAGGACCGGCGGACGGTGCGGCGGGGATGGCTCACGAGCGCTCCTCAGGTCGTCTACATCGTTGTAAACCGGTCCTAGGGTGCAACTCGCGCGGGTGCCGGGTCAAGCCGTCGCGCGGGGCGCGAGCGGCGCGGGCCCCGGGGCGGGGCACGATGGCCCCGAGAGCGAGACCTACGTCCGGGCCACCTCGGTGGTCGCCACCGGAGCGCTGCACCGCAGCAGCGCACCCTCGGGAGGCTGCGATGGCGGAGCACCACGGGCGCGGCAGGCGCCTCGGCGACGGCGACGGCGCCGCGCCGCTGCGCGTCGGGGTCGTCGGCGCCGGCTTCATCAGCGCCCAGTACTCGGCGACCCTCCACCGGCTGCCGCAGCTGCGGGTCACGGCCGTCGCGGACGCCGTGCCCGAGCGCGCCGACGCCCTCGCCGCCGAGCACGAGGGGGCGCGCGCGCTCCCGCTCGCGGGCCTGCTCGCCGCGGACGACGTCGACGTCGTGCTCAACCTGACGCTGCCCGCCGGGCACGCCGACGTCACGGCGCGGGCCCTGGGCGCCGGGAAGCACGTCCACAGCGAGAAGCCGCTCGCGACGACGCTCTCGGACGGCGAGGAGGTGCTGCGCGCCGCGGCGGACGCCGGCCTGCGCGTCGGCTGCGCGCCGGACACGGTGCTGGGGACGGGCGTCCAGACCGCCAGGGCGGTGCTCGACGCCGGCGAGATCGGCGTGCCGTTCGCCACCACGGCCGTCATGGCGACGCCGGGCCACGAGCGCTGGCACCCGCAGCCCGACTTCTACTACCAGCCGGGAGGAGGCCCGCTCCAGGACATGGGGCCCTACCACCTCAGCGCGCTGGTGCACCTGCTCGGCCCCGTGGCGCGCGTGACGGGCGCTTCGACGCGCCCGCGCCCGCGCCGGGTCATCGGCTCCGGGCCGCGGGAGGGCGAGCGCGTCGAGGTCGGCGTCGACACGCACGTCACCGGGGTGCTCGAGCACAGCTCGGGCGCGGTGAGCACGCTCGTCATGAGCTTCGACACCTGGGCCTCCCGCGTGCCGCCCGTGGAGGTGCACGGGACGCAGGGCTCGCTCTCGGTCCCGGACCCGAACTACTTCGAGGGCGCCGTCGAGGTCGCCCGGGCGGCCGAGCAGCCGCTGCGGGGCGCGCGCTGGGAGGACGTCGGCGTCCGCGCCGGGTACCTCGGCGCGGGCCGCGGCACGGGTCTGGCCGACCTGGCGCTCGCGCTGCGGGCGGGCGCGCCCCACCGCGCCTCCCTCGACCTGGCGCTGCACGTCGTCGACGTCATGGCCTCGCTCGAGCGGGCCGCGGCCAGCGGCAGCGGCGTGGCCACCACGACGACGTGCGAGCGGCCGCCCGCGGTCGACGGCCTGGTCGACCTGGCGTCCCCCGGCGCCCGGGAGGGAGGCGGCCGTGGCTGACCGGAGCGCGCTCGTCGTCCGCGGCGGCTGGGAGGGCCACCACCCCGTCGAGGCGACCGACCTGTTCATCCCCCACCTGGAGGCGAACGGCTTCTCGGTGCGGGTCGTGGAGGACTCCACGGCGGTCTACGCCGAGGCCGACTACATGGCCGGCGTCGACCTCGTCCTGCAGTGCATGACGATGACCAGCATCGAGAGCCGCGAGCTCGAGGGCCTGCGCTCCGCCGTCGCCGCCGGGACGGGCCTGGCGGGCTGGCACGGCGGCATCGCCGACTCCTACCGCGCGTCCTCGGACTACCTGCACCTCGTCGGCGGCCAGTTCGCCTGCCACCCCGGCAAGCCGGAGGCCGAGCGCGAGGGAGGGCCGGCGGACGACTACGTGCCCTACCGCGTCGAGATGCTCCCCGCCGCGGCGGACCACCCCGTCACCGCCGGCCTCGGCGGCTTCGACCTCGTCACGGAGCAGTACTGGGTGCTCACCGACGACTACGTCGACGTGCTGGCCACGACGACGCAGGCGGTCCGCCCGGGGGATCCCTGGCACCGACCCGTGACGTCGCCCGCGGTCTGGACCCGCCGGTGGGGCGAGGGCCGCGTCCTCGTCTGCACCCCCGGCCACGACCCGGACGTGCTGCGCACGCCGCAGGTGCGCACGATCGTCGAGCGCGGGCTCCTCTGGGCGGCCCGGTGACGCCGCAGCCGATGTCGAGTCTCATCCGACGTGCCGTCTTCTCACGATCGTGTCGGCGACGTGTCGACTTCTCATCCGACCTGTCGGCAGACCGCCGCTCTGGCGGTGCTGGCGCACCCACCGCCGGCCGGTGAGGTGCGGCGCGCCTGCGTGTCGACTCGCGGGCGCACGGCGTGCGCTGATCGCGGTCGTGGAGCACCTCGAGTACGCCGTCCGCCGCGCGCGGCCGCGGTCAGGAGCGGGGCACGGCGCTCTCGTCGACGAGCTGCTCGCGCAGGGTCGCGGTGCGCTCGACGACGTGGAAGGTCACCGAGCGGTCGCCCAGGCGGAACCACCCGAGCTCGTGGTGGACCTCTGCCCTGGTGTCCCAGCGCCCGTACCCGCGACGACCTCAGGTGGCCGCGACACACTCGAGGCTGATCCGGACATGAGCCCGGCATGAGCCCGCTACCGACCCGAGAGCAGCGCTTCGAGCTGCTCTACGACGAGCTGCGTCCGCAGCTGCTGCGATTCGCGCGCCGCAGAGCCGGCTCCGAGGCCGCCGAGGACGTCGTCGCCGACACCTTCCTGGTGGTCTGGCGGCGCCTGGAGGAGGTCCCCTCAGGGCTGGACGATGCCCGCGCCTGGGTCTACGGCATCACCCGCCACGCCCTGCTGAACCAGCGACGCGGCCTCGGGCGCCGCCGCGCCCTGGGACTGCGCCTGATGACCGAGGACGAGGTCGCCGCCCAAGGGGGGCACGACGACATCGAGGACGTCCTCGACCGGGTCGACCTCGCCAGGGCCTGGCGTCGACTGTCCGAAGGGCACCAGGAGGTGCTCGGGCTCGCCGTCATCGAGGGGCTCGACGCGCCCGGCGCCGCGCGTGTCCTGGACATCTCACCGGTGGCCTTCCGCCTGCGCCTGTCCCGTGCCCGCCGGGCGCTGAGGCTGCACCTGCACCACCAGCCGTCCGCAGCACCTGCCGCGACCAGGACCACCGCGAGGAGCACCCCATGACCGGCACACGTGACCTCGACGCCACCCTCAAGAGCCTGGATCGCACGACCGCCGACGCCGCCGACGACGGCACCCGCGCCGCCGCCGACCTCAAGCGCATCCTCGCCACGGACCCGACCACGACGCCGCAGCAGACAGGCCTCCCCCAGCGCCCTCGTGCCCGCACCGCACGGCGAGTCGGCGTCGCCGGCGGTCTCGTGGCGGCCGCGACGACCGGCCTGCTGGTACTGCCCCCACTCCTCGGCGAGAGCTCTGCCTTCGCGAGCTGGACCGCCTACCCGACGGGCCTCTCGCCGGAGCAGACCGCAACGGCCGAAGGCGACTGCCGCGACCTCCTGGCGGAGAACGCCCCCTCCATCGGCGGCCTGCGGGGCGCCGACGTCGCCATCGCCGAACGCCGGGGCGACTGGACACAGGTGGTCCTGACCGGCGCGGACGGCTTCCTCGCCAGCTGCCTGTCGACCGCGCCGGCGGCGGACAGCTTCTCCGCGGGCACTGGTGAGGGACGCCCTCTCCCCAGCCCCGACGAGCTCACCATCCGAAGCGCCGGCACCGCCACCCTCGACGCCGGGGACGTCTCCGAGCTCACGGGGCTCGCCGGTGACGACGTGGCCGGCGTCACCTACCCGAGCGAGGACCACGGCGACGTCGTCGCGACCGTCAGCTCAGGCGCGTGGGCACTCTGGTTCCCCGGCGACGAGCTCGAGGACGCCGCAGACCCAGACGGCATCGAGGTCGAGGTCACCTACCGCGATGGGTCGACCGCGACCATCACGCTCCTCGGCGAGTGCAATCGGGGAATGACGGACCAGCTCTGCTGATCGGCTCGGCCTCCAGCCGGCAGCCCTCTCGGGCGTCCTGCGCACGATCGTCAGCTGGGACGGACGGTCAGGCCGTCCAGCAGCAGCTCGATGGACGCCGTGAAGCCATCGGGCGTCTGGTGGGCCACCCGACGAGGCAGCCGTTCGCGCTATCGAGACGAACGCGGCAGGCCGGCCAGAGCCGTCTCCGCGATACCCCGCAGGGTGCTCTCCTCAGCCCCTGCCTTGCCCAGAGCCTCCAGGCCGCGGTGCACGGTCAGCAGCAGCCCGGCGAGCTGCTGCGCATCGGCGGCCGGGTCGATGTCGCCGTTGCGCTGGCACGCCTCCAGGTCAGCGGCGATGGCCCGCTGGATCCCTTCGAGAGCCTCCAGAGAGCGAGCCGCGACCACCTCGTCGTGCCCAGCCAGCTCGGCCGTGCCCTTGGCCAGCAGGCAGCCGCGGTGGCTGGGCTCGGCGCAAGCAGTCGCGTGGGCCAGCAGGTAGGCGGCGAGCCGCTCGAACGCCTGCTCGTCGTCCCCACCCAGCTGGCGGCTCACCGAGCAGATCGCCGCGCTGCAGTGGTCGTCGAACACCCGGTGGAAGAGCTCGCGCTTGCCGCCGAACGCCCCGTACAGGCTGCCCTTGCCCAGGCCGGTGGCCGAGGCGATCGCGTCCATGCTGGTGCCGGCGAAGCCGGTCGTCCAGAACTGATCACGCGCTGCGGTCAGCACGTCCACCTCGTCGAACTCCCTCGGCCGCGCCACCCCGGCAGCGTAGGCGTTCTTGACCGCACCGTCCAGATGACCCTAGGTTGTGGACGCTTCATTCCAGAACGGGACTTCGGCGAGAGCGAGTGACCAGGCGATGAGTGGGCTTCTGGACGACAAGGTGGCAGTGGTCACCGGCGGGACGAGCGGGATCGGGTTGGCCATCGCCCGGCGCTTCGTCGCCGAGGGTGCGCAGGTCTTCGTGACCGGCCGACGGCAGGCTCAGATCGACGCGGCGGTCGCCGAGCTCGGGCCGCGGGCCGTCGGGGTGCGCTGCGACGTGGGGAAGCTGGCCGATCTCGACGCCCTCTACGAAGTCGTCGCCCGGCAGTCGGGCCGCATCGACGTCCTGGTGGCCAACGCGGGCGGCGCGGTGCCGGCCGTGCTCGGGGACATCACCGAGGAGCAGTTCGACGCCATGTTCGCCACGAACGTGAAGGGCGCGGTGTTCGGGGTGCAGAAGGCGATGCCCCTCCTCTCGCAGGGGGCTTGGGTGATCCTCGTCGGGTCGAGCACCTCCACGCGTCCCGACCGCGGCCTGGAGGTCTACGGCGCGACGAAGGCGGCTCTGCGCAACTTCGCCCGCAGCTGGACGCTGAACGCGCGAGAGAACGGTTTCCGGGTCAACGTGCTGAGCCCGGGGCCGATCCGGACCCCCGGCCTGCTCGGCGTCGTCCCCGAGGACCAGCAGGACGACTTCGTGGAGATGTTCGAGACGGTGCTGCCGGCGGGGCGGCTCGGCGACCCCGACGAGGTCGCGTCGGCGGCCCTGCTCCTGGCCTCGGACACCGCCACGTACGTCAACGGCGCCGAGTGGTTCATCGACGGCGGCTACACGAGCATCTGATCAGCACGACCGAGCCCGACGGCGCGGGCGAGGTCTGCCTCACTCGCCCGCGCCGTCCTCGTCGACCACCACGTTCGGCGGTCCCGTTCCCTGACGGGCGTTCTCGCGGGCTCGAGGTCAGGCCCCCCGTCTCGAAGGCGCCCCTGCACTCGAACAAGATCACCCGCCGGCAGGCCGACGGTCACACAGGAGACGGCTACGGCCACAGGGTGATAGCCATGGCGCTTCCTCGAGCGGATACGCCCGCGAAGGCGCGGAGGCGCGTGCGACCCCGCTTCAGCGGCGACTGCTCACCTGCCTCGGCGCGGCTCACCCGACCGTCCAGCAGCCGATCGCCTGCCGGGCCGGTGGCCTACAGGCTGAGGACGATTCGCAGGGCAGCGTCGACTCGCCGCATCTCCTCGAGGGACAGTGCGCCGGCCGCGGCTCCGAGTCGCTCCGGGTCGATGGCCGCGGTCTGCTCGGCGAGGACGAGGGTGGTACGGCCGTCCACCTCGACCTCTGGCCGGAAGGACGCGGAGCGGGCTGATGTCGAGGTCGGCGCGACCAGCCACGTCGACAGGGGCAGCTCGTCGGACTGGACGACGACGGCGAAGCGCGCGCCCGACTGCTCGTGGCTCCGGGTGCCGCGGGGTGACCTGAGGCGGTAGACGTCACCACGCACGCAGGGTCTCCATGTCGCGCAGCACCTGCGCGGCCTCGGCGCGGTCGTGCTCGTCGGCAGCCAGGGCTGTCGCCTCGGCGCGCAGTCGTTGCGCCGCGGCGTTGCGTGCGGCGTCGATCAGCGCCGAGCGCACGGCGGAAGAGACCGCGGTGCCGTCAGCGGTGAGAGCGGCGAGGGCGCGGCGGGCGTCCTCGTCGGGACGGAAGGTGATCGTCTCGGCCATGGCTCCAGCGTCCCACAGGACGTAAGACAACGCGTACCGGTCGGGGGTCGTTGACTGGCGCACCGATCCGGGCGGTACGCCTCAGCCCCAGGTGCGGTGGTCCAGGACGAGGCGGTACCCGTCGGGGTCGGCGACGGTGGTGCCCCACTGCTCCCGGCAGGGGTTGCGCGCGATGACGCGGGTGCCGCCTGCTGCGACCAGGCGCTCGAGCAGCTGCTCGTCGGCGGGAGCGCCGAGATGGAGCACGAGCGGGTCCTCCTCGGCCCGGTCGGCGTCCTGCAGTCGATCCGTCAGCGGTGGCGCGGCTGCGACGACTCAGCTGGCGACGTCGAGTCGGCGGAAGAGTCGTTGGAACCCCCGGTTGACGACGCCGGGACGCGCCCGTTCCGGCCAGGGCGGCGTCGGGGCGCCGTCGACGACCAGGGCGCCGAGCAGTGCGTCGCGCAGGTGGTCGGCGTCGACGTCCATCGCGGCGAGCAGTCGGCTGACCCGCGTGGTCGGTTCCAGGACCGTCATCCACGCGACC
Source organism: uncultured Pseudokineococcus sp. (assembly GCF_947495735.1). Taxonomy (GTDB): domain Bacteria; phylum Actinomycetota; class Actinomycetes; order Actinomycetales; family Quadrisphaeraceae; genus Pseudokineococcus. The sequence continues at coordinate 4,224 of NZ_CANMAA010000008.1, read as the reverse complement.
GCCGAGGTCACCTTCCGCTCCCGTGGGAGCGCGCCGGACTTCCGCAGCTGGTGCAGCTTCAGCGACGCCGCCTCCAGCGCGGCCTGCAGGTCGTTGGTGTGGCTCCCCGACATCAGCAGGTGGCTGGCCGAGGGCGCACCTGCGGAGGCGAGCACACGGTCGGGGTCGATCCCGAGCTGGTGCAGGTAGGGCAGGTCGTCGAGGCCGCGCTCGATCGCCTGGCGCACCGAGTGCTCGCTCAGCGCCGGCGCCGCTCGGACAGCCGGGTCCACGAGGGGGCCGCGTGCGATGAGCAGCCCGAGGAGCAGGTGCTCGGTGCCCATGGCTCGACGGCCCGCCAGCTCGGCTTCGCGCCCGCCGGCGGTCATGGCTTCGGAGAAGGTCTCGTCATAGAAGAGCATCGCTGTCCCCTCGTCGCGGCCGCTCCGCGCGGCCGTGCTTCTTGTGGACGGTCTGGCGAGTGACCTGCAGCTCGGCCGCGATGTCGGCCCAGGACAGTCCCTGGTCGCGGGCAGCCCGGACATGCAGGGCCTCGAGTCGTTCAGCCAGCCTCCGCAGGGCCAGCGCCGTTCGCAGTCCCTCACGAGGCTCGGCCTGGGTGGCCGTCGCCGTGACGTCGCCCAGGTCCATACCGTCAGCCTGGACTGACAAGTCCTCGAGCGTCAACCTGATCTGACAACTCAGTACCCGCCCAGCCGACGAAGTGACCGATAGCCGACCGACTGCTGGTAGTCCCGGAGCGTCCTCGCACCGAGGTCGGCAGCAGCACGAAGCTGCTTGACGACGACGGTGACGCCCCTTCGCGGTAGCGCCTCGCGGAGTCGCCCAGCGGTACCGTCGTCGTCGTGTCCAGGCTGCAGCGGATCACCACCGACCCCCACGTGTGCCACGGCCAGCCGACCGTGCGCGGCCTGCGCTACCCCGTGCAGACGCTGCTGGAGCTGCTGGGCTCGGGGATGACCTTCGAGGAGGTCCTCCAGGACCACCCCGACCTGGAGCGAGAAGACCTGCTCGCGGTGCTCGAGTTCGCCGCGCTGGCCGTCGGGGGCCAGCGCGTGAGTCTCGGCGCGGCGTGAGGCTGCTGCTCGACGCGCAGCTGCCGATACGTCTGGCGCGAGCACTCAGCACCGCCGGGCATGACGTGGTGCACACCAGCGACCTGCCCCGCGGCAACGCCAGCACCGACCGCGAGGTCCGTGAGGCTGCCGACCAGCAGAACCGGGTCGCGGTCACCAAGGACCGCGACTTCCGCGACAGCCACCTGCTCCAAGGCTCGCCGCGGCGGCTGCTGCTCGTGGTCACCGGCAACACCACGGATGCCGCCCTGCTCGCGCTGTTCGAGACCTACGGCACAGCCATGGCAGCAGCGCTGCAGGAGTCAGACTTCGTCGAGGTCGGCCCTGACGCACTGGTGCAGCACCCGCGACTCTGAGCCGGCCGCTGTCACCACCGTCCGACAGCCCCTGCCCCGCGTCATGGTCCTCGGCGGCGGCACCGCGGCACCCTCCCGTGAAGAACCGTTGACCGGTCAGCGTCCCGCAGCCGATCATCAGCTGGGACGCGGGCTGGTCAGTCGAGGACTGCCGTGGCCTCGAGCTCGACGAGGACGTCGGGTTCGAACAGGATCGTGACGCCGATCAGGGACGCGGGCGGCATCGGCGTCGGCAGTCCCACCTCCTCGGCCACGGCCTCGACCCCGGCCATGAAGGCACCCATCTGCTCGGGCTCCCACCCTGCGACGTAGAAGGTGAGCCTGACGACGTCGTCGTACGTGGCCCCGCCCGCAGCCAGGCCTCGGGCGGTAGCGAGCAGGACGTGGGCCACCTGCCCGGCGAGGTCGCCAGCGGCGACGGGCTGACCGTCGGGCGTCCGGGCCACCTGCCCGGCGACGTGGACCTGCCGGGTGCCGGTGGCCACGGCGACGTGGGCGTACGGGACGGGCTGCATCATGCCTTCGGGGGTCAGGCGCTGGACGGCCACGGAGATCTCCTCTGGTCGGGACGGACGCCCCCTTCGTAGTCACCACCGGCAGAGCACTTCAACGAGACCAGGCCACCTCGAGGAGACCAGGTGTCATGACCGATACCGCACCAGCGCACCCCGGTGCCCTCCACGTCGACCTCCCCCACCGCGAGCTGCTCGACCAGGTCCTGGACACCTGGTCCCTCGGCGTCCTCGCCGAACTGTGCGAGCGGCCGTGCCGCTTCGACGAGCTGCGCCGCGCTATCCCCGCGGTCACGCAGAAGTCGCTCACCGCGACGCTGCGCCGGCTCGAGCGCAACGGCGTCGTCCAGCGGGAGGTGATCAGCACCCGTCCGGTCGCCGTGCAGTACCGCATCACCCCGCTCGGCAAGACGCTGCGCGAGCCCGTCGACGCGCTGCTGGCATGGGCGCAGGTGCAGATGCCCCGCATCCAGGAGGCGCGGCGCGCCTATGACGACGCCCACGAGGACTGAGGTCACGACCGCTGCACGAGGACCCGCCAACCGCCCCGTGGCGCTGAGGGCACCGTCCCGCCAACCGCCCCCCTGCCGGCGAAACTGCGCCCCTCGGCGGCGGCGCCGCCGCTCCCCCGCCGCCGTCCACTCGGGATCGGCATCCGGCACGCTCCTCGAGCCCATCGCTGGCCGGACGCGGCACGGGCGACGGGCCCGCCCTACCGTGCCGTGATGGCCGACGTCCCAGCGCTGACCGCTTCCGTCACCGTCCCGAGCCCGCCGCACGAGACCTTCTCGAGGTTCACCGACGGGTTCGGCTCCTGGTGGCCGGCCGAGTTCACCTGGTCCCAGCCCGCTCTCCTGGAGTCCATCGGCATGGACTGCCGCCCCGGCGGACTGCTCACCGAGACCGGCCCCCACGGCTTCCGCATCGACTGGGGCCGCATCCAGCGCTGGGACCCGCCGACGTCGCTGTCCTTCACGTGGCAGATCTCCGCCGACCGGAGCCCGGTCCCCGATCCCGCCCAGGCCAGCACCGTCACCGTCTGCTTCACCGCCGAGGACGGCGGCACGACCATCGCGGTCACCCACGACGACTGGGAGCGCCACGGCGAGGGCGCCGCTGCCTACCGAGACCAGTTCGCCGAGGCCTGGCCGATGGCGCTGGAGCGCTTCCGGCAGCAGCACGAAGGGTGACCGAAGCCCGACGTTCCCCCACCCGACTTGGTCTAGAGGCTCTCCCCGTCCCGGCGGCGAGGACAGCGTCGCGACTTGACGCCGCCGCGTGTGAGGAGCGCTCTGCGTCCGCCGGGGATCGCCAGTCGGCAGGCTTTCAGGCGCCGGGTCGGGTGAGTTCGTGCTCCACGGCCCGGCGGATCCAGTTCGACAAGGACCTGTCGTCCGCCGCGGCGCGTTGGCGCACCTGCTCCAGCAGGTCCTCGGGGAAGCGCACAGGCACCGGGTCGCTCAGCTTGGCGGTGCCGCCTCGTCGGCGGCGGACCGGCGGTCCCTGGGGGGTCTGGTTGTGCGGGTCGGCGTAGAAGGCGTTCTCCTGCTCGGGCGTCATCGGGGCCGTCGCCGCGGGCTCCTGGTCGTGGGTGCTCATCGGTCCTCCCGGTAGCGGCGTGCGAGGTGGGCGGCTGCCTCGTAGCAGCCGATGGGTCGGCAGCGGCGATGGTCGCCGGAGCGCGATGGCGCGAGCGGCACGGTGAGCACTCGCCCGGCGACCTCGGCCACCATCAGCCAGTGCGCCGGTGGGGTGGCCGGGTAGAACAACGGGTCGCTCGCCCACGCCTCTTCGACGTCCTCGAGGCCCAGGCCCGGGTGCTTGAAGAGGTGGGCGACCTGGCCGTCGACCTCGAAGGGCTCGTCGTCGTCGAGAACGTCGACGTCGAACCGCTCCACGCGGTGAGCGTATTACGACCGACTACGGCTGGCTAGGGTGTCGACGACCGGGACCCGTTCCGTATGCCGACCGCGTGGCGGCACGGTCGCGGCCGCCGGAGGGCGGCGCTGCCTCTCCCCCAGTGGTTGTGCCACATCGGATCGCTGGCCGGACAGCGTCCCGCTGTCGATCCCCAACCGGAGAGGGGCACCCCCTGAGGGAGCTGCCAACCCGACCGCTCCACCGGTGCCGCGGACACCGTGACCATCAACGCGCGCCCTCCCGTAGTAGATGATCGAAGCCGGCGATGAGGGGGCACCCATGACTGGACTGACCCCCAAAAGTTGGACACCGCAAGGCAGCGTCCAACCTCCCAGGAGTTCAGCCATGTACCGGAACAGC
>NZ_CANMAA010000007.1 GCF_947495735.1 uncultured Pseudokineococcus sp. | reverse complement strand
GCCCGGCCGCGCGCCCGCCCCCCGCCCCCCCGCGCCCGCCCCGCCCCCCCCCGGCCCCCCCCCCCCCCCCCGCCCCCCCCCCCCCCCCCCCCCCCGGAGGACGGCCAGGACGTAGAGGACCACCGTCGACCACGGAGACGCCGAAGGGCGGCCACCCCGAGGGGTGGCCGCCCTTGCGCGGCTGCTGATGAGGTGGCCAGAGGCGGGGTCGAACCGCCGACCTTCCGATTTTCAGTCGGACGCTCTACCAACTGAGCTATCTGGCCCTGCAGGGCAGTGCCGGAGGCGACCGAGAGGGACTCGGCTGCCCGGTGCTGCTGGCGACCCCGACGGGACTCGAACCCGCGACCTCCGCCGTGACAGGGCGGCGCGCTAACCAACTGCGCTACGGGGCCTCAGGATGAGGCCGTGGTGCTGTGCTGCAGACCCTACGTGGTGCTGGTGGTGCGTGCCCCCAACGGGATTCGAACCCGTGCTGCCGCTGTGAAAGAGCGGTGTCCTGGGCCGCTAGACGATGGGGGCCAGCCCCTCGCCGGGCGAGCCCGGGGCGTCCTCCCGCGGCGTGCCGCGCTCGGACGAGAAGGAGCATAGGGGCAGGGCGGGCTCATCTCCAAAGCGGGTCGCCCGGCGGCCCCGCGGCCCCCGGCGGTGGCACGCTCGCGGCGTGCTGGAGATGAGCGACGAGGACTTCGAGGCGGCCGTGGGGGACGGCCTGGACCGCATCCCGGAGGAGCTCGCCCGGGCGATGCGCAACGTCGTCGTCCTCGTGGCCGACGAGCCCGACGAGCAGGCGGTGGCCGAGGCCCGCGCCGCGGGAGACCTGGACCCCGACGACCCGGGGGCGACGCTGCTGGGCCTGTACGAGGGCACGCCGCTGACCAAGCGCGACGGGTGGTGGGACGCCGGCTCGCTGCCGGACCGCATCACCGTGTTCAAGGGTCCGCTCCTGCGCCTGTGCGAGGACCCCGAGCACCTGGCCGAGGAGGTCGCCGTCACGGTCGTCCACGAGGTCGCCCACCACTTCGGCATCGACGACGACCGCCTGCACGAGCTCGGCTGGGGCTGAGCCGGCGGCTCAGGCAACCGCCCGGTCGCGCCGCTGCCGGCCCAGCCGGGCGGCGCGCCGGTCCGAGACGGGCTCGTCGTGGAGCAGGGCCAGGACGGCGGCCTCGATGTCGCCGTGGGTGGCGGGCTCGCCGGGGTCGACGTCGCCGCCGAGCAGGCCGAGGGCGTTCTCGATCGTCACGCCGTCCTCGAAGAGGTCCACGACCCGGGGGTCGACGTAGCTGCTGCGCGCGACGGTGGGCGTGTTCCCGAGGTACATGGAGACCTCCTGCATGGCGCGGGTGACCGCCCGCTTGCGCGCCGTGGCAGAGGTGGCCGCGTGCGTCGAGACGGCGAGGGCGACGGCGGCCAGCACCGTGGCGTGCCAGGTGCGGAAGTCCTTGGCGGAGACGTCGCCGCCGACGACCTCCTTGACGTAGGCGTTGATGTCGCCGCTCGTGACGTCGTGCCAGCCCCGGGCGTCCTTCCAGGCGAGCAGGTCGTCGCTGCGGTCCCCGCGGCGGCGCCGGAGCGTCTGGACGGCGTCGATGACGTCGGCGTCCGCGACGGCGATGTGCCGGTCCTTGCCGGACTTGGCGACGTAGTCGAAGACGATCTGGTCGCCGGAGACGCTCACGTGCTGCTTCTCGATGGTGGCCAGGCCGAAGCTGCCGTTGGCCTCGGCGTAGGTCTCCCCGCCGATGCGGAAGAAGCCGAGGTCCAGCAGCCGGAACGCCGTGGCCAGCGCCCGCTCGCGGGGCATCCCGCGCTGCCGGAGCTCGTGCTGGACCCGCTCGCGCGCCGCGGGGAGCCGCTCGGCCACCTCGAGGACGCGGTCGTGCTTGGCCCGGTCGCGCTGGCGCCGCCACTCGTCGTGGTAGCGGTACTGGCGGCGTCCGGCGTCGTCCGTGCCGACCACCTGGATGTGGCCGTTGGGCCAGGGGCAGATCCACACGTCCCGCCACGCCGGGGGGATCACGAGAGCGGCGCAGCGGTCGCGGTCCTCCCGCGCCAGCGGCTCGCCCAGGGCGTCGAGGTAGCGGAAGCCGCGGCCGTGCTTCGTGCGGGTCCACCCCGGGTCGTTGGGGGAGGACGTGCGCAGGCGCGGCATGCTCACGATCGTCAGGTGAGCCCGCCGCTCGCGCGAGCCGGCGCGCGCCCGGACGGGGGGAGGGGCCGGGCGGGCCGCCGCGCCGGTCCCGGATCCTGGACCTGAAGTGAGTCGGTCGGAATGGTGCTTACGCTGGTGGGGTTGCTGGAGCCGTCACCCGCTCCACCGTCGACCTCGAGGGACGCCCGCCATGAACGCCGTTCCGCCCGCGCCCGCTCCCACGACGTCCGCGCCGCCGTCCCCGGCCCGCCCCCCGCGCGCGGCGAAGCCCCAGGGCCAGTGGGCCGTCGACGGCACCGAGCCGCTCAACCACAACGAGCAGTTCAAGCGGGACGACCCCGCGCTGAACGTGCGCGCCCGGGTCGAGGAGGTCTACGCCCGCGAGGGCTTCGCCAGCATCGACCCCGACGACCTGCACGGGCGCCTGCGCTGGTGGGGGCTCTACACCCAGCGCAAGCCCGGGATCGACGGCGGCCGCACGGCGCAGCTCGAGCCGCACGAGCTCGAGGACGAGTACTTCATGATGCGCGTGCGCGTGGACGGCGGGGCGCTGACCACCGAGCAGCTGCGCGTCGTCGCCGGCATCTCCACCGAGTTCGCCCGCGACACCGCCGACATCAGCGACCGCCAGAACATCCAGATGCACTGGGTCCGCATCGAGGACGTCCCGGAGATCTGGCGCCGCCTCGAGGCCGTCGGCCTGTGGACCACCGAGGCGTGCGGAGACTGCCCCCGCGTCGTCCTCGGCTCGCCGGTGGCCGGCGTCTCCGCGGAGGAGCTGCTCGACCCGACGCCGCAGATCGAGGAGATCCAGCGGCGCTACATCGGCGACCCCGAGCTGGCGAACCTGCCGCGCAAGTTCAAGTCCGCCATCACCGGCCACCCGAGCCAGGACGTCGTCCACGAGATCAACGACGTCTCGTTCGTGGCCGTGGAGCACCCCGAGCTGGGCCTGGGCTACGACGTCTTCGTGGGCGGCGGCCTCTCGACGACGGCGCGGCTGGCCTCGCGCCTCGGCGCCTTCGTCACGCCCGAGGAGGTCCCGGACGTCTGGCACGGCGTCGTGCAGGTGTTCCGCGACTACGGCTACCGGCGCCTGCGCAACAAGGCCCGGCTGAAGTTCCTCCTCGCCGACTGGGGCCCGGAGAAGTTCCGCCAGGTGCTGCAGGACGAGTACCTCCACCGCGCGCTGCCCGACGGCCCGCCGCCGCCTGCGCCGGTCGGCAGCAGCGACCACGTCGGCGTCCACGCCCAGAAGGACGGGCGCCGCTACATCGGCGTCGCGCCGTCCGTCGGCCGCGTGAGCGGCCAGGTGCTGCGCGGCGTGGCCGACGTCGCCGAGGCGCACGGCAGCCGCCGGGTGCGGCTCACCCCGCACCAGAAGCTCGTCGTCCTCGACGTCCCGGCCGACGAGGCCGAGGACGTCGTCACCGAGCTGGACGCGCTCGGTCTGCAGGCCCGCCCCAGCCTGTTCCGCCGCACGACGATGGCCTGCACGGGCATCGAGTACTGCAAGCTCGCCATCGTCGAGACCAAGGCGACGGCGACCGCCGCCGCGGCCGAGCTGGACCGCCGCCTCGCGGACGTGCAGTCGACCCTGCCCTCGCCGGTGCGCCTGCACGTCAACGGCTGCCCCAACTCCTGCGCCCGCATCCAGACGGCCGACATCGGCCTGAAGGGCCAGCTCGTGCCGGGCGACGACGGCGAGCAGGTGGCCGGCTTCCAGGTGCACCTCGGCGGCGGGCTCGCCGACGCCGACCGCCCGGAGGCGGGCGTGGGCCGCACCGTGCGCGGCCTGAAGGTCACCGCCGACGACCTCGTCGACTACGTCGAGCGCGTGGTGCGGCGCTACGCCGACGACCGCGACGGCGACGAGACCTTCGCCACCTGGGCGCACCGGGCCGACGAGGAGGCCCTCGCATGACCGCTCCCAGCACCTCCCGTGACGCCCCGCCGGGCGTGGCGAGGCCTCGCGAGGAGGCCGGCGCGGGCGTGGGCTCCGGTCCCAGCACCGACCCCGACGTCTCCGCCCGCTCGGCCGAGCGGGCGCACGCGGAGGCGCCCGTCCCGGAGCCGCGCCGTCGCCGCACGCGCAGCGAGGGCGAGCTCCGCGCGCTGGCCGAGGAGGGCCAGCGGCGCTTCGGCGACGCCCGGGGCGTGGACGGCGCGCTCGCCGTCCTGCGGTGGGCGGCCGAGGAGCTGGGCGACGGCGTCGCCGTGGCGTCCTCGATGGCCAACGCCGTGCTGCCGCACCTGGCCGCCCGGGTGCTCCCGGGCGTCGACGTCCTGTTCCTGGAGACCGGCTACCACTTCGCCGAGACGCTGGGCACCCGCGACGCCGTCGCGCAGACCATGGACGTGACGGTCGTGGACGTGCGGCCCTCGCTCTCGGTGCCCGACCAGGACGCCCGGTACGGCGCGCGCCTGCACGACCGCGACCCGGGGCTGTGCTGCGGCATCCGGAAGGTGGAGCCCCTGCGGGCCGAGCTGGCCACCTACGACGCCTGGGTCACGGGCGTCCGGCGCGAGGAGTCCTCCACGCGCACCGGGGCGCCGGTCGTGCAGTTCGACGAGAAGCACGGCCTGGTCAAGATCAACCCGATCGCGGCCTGGTCCTGGGACGACCTGGTCGGCTACGCGCAGGAGAACAGCGTCCTGCTCAACCCGCTCCTGATGGACGGCTTCCCGTCCATAGGCTGCGCCCCGTGCACCCAGCGCGTGGAGCCCGGCGCCGACCCGCGCTCGGGCCGGTGGGCCGGTCTCGGCAAGACCGAGTGCGGCATCCACACCTGAGGACGCCCCGCCGGACCGCTGCCGGCTCCCGCCGGGCGGGGGGTCCGGCGTGACCTCCGACGCGGACGGCCTGCTGCCCCTGTCGCTGCGCGTGGCCGGGCGCCGCGTCGTCGTGGTCGGCGGCGGCCCGGTCGCCGCCCGGACGACGAGCGGGTTCCTCCAGGCCGGTGCCGACGTCGTCGTGGTGGCCCCGGAGCCGGGGGAGGGGCTGCTCGCCCTCCTGGCGGCGGGTGCGCCGAGCGGGGCGGGGCTGCGCCTGGAGCGCCGCGCGTACCGCGACGGCGACCTGGAGGAGGCGTGGCTCGCGGTCACGGCCACGGGGGTCCCCGCCGTCGACGCGGCCGTGGGCGCCGAGGCGGAGCGCCGGCGCGTCTGGTGCCTGGACCGCGGCGACGCCGCCCGCGCCACGGCGTGGACGCCGGCCGTCGCCCGGGTGGACGACGTCGTCGTCGCCGTGAGCGCGGGGCGCGACCCCCGACGCGCCGGGCGCCTGCGCGACGGCGTGGCCGCCGCGCTGCAGGCGGGCGACCTGCCGCTGCGCCGCTCCCGGCCCCTGGCGCGCGGTCGCGTGGCGCTCGTCGGCGGCGGGCCCGGGGACGAGGGGCTGCTCACGGCGCGGGGACGCCGCCTGCTCGCCGAGGCGGACGTCGTCGTCGTCGACCGGCTCGGGCCGCGCTCGGTGCTGGCCGAGCTCGACGAGGACGTCGTCGTCGTCGACGTGGGCAAGACGCCGGGGAACCACCCGGTGCCGCAGGAGCAGATCAACGAGATCCTCGTCGAGCACGGCCTCGCCGGCCGGGCCGTCGTGCGCCTCAAGGGCGGCGACCCCTACGTCTTCGGCCGCGGGGGCGAGGAGCTGGCCGCCTGCCGCGCAGCGGGTCTCGACGTCGAGGTGGTGCCCGGGGTGACCTCGGCCGTCTCGGTGCCCGCGGCGGCCGGAATCCCCGTGACCCACCGGGGGATCGCCCGCGGGTTCACGGTGCTCACCGGCCACGAGGACCTCGCGAGCACCCCGGCGCTGCTGGCGGGCGTGCCGGTCGAGGCGCACACGGTGGTGATGCTCATGGGCGTCAGCGCCCTGGCGGCCTCGGCGCGGGCGATGGTGGCGAGCGGTCGCCCGCCCTCCACGCCGGCGGCGGTGGTCGAGGACGGCTACGGGCCCGGGCAGCGCACGACCCTCGGCACGCTGGCGACGATCGCCGACCTCGCCGCGGCCCGCGGTGTGCGGCCGCCGGCCGTCGTCGTCGTCGGCGACGTGGTGCGCCTCGCGCCGGGGTGGCCGCCCGCCGGCGGCGGCCGACCGGCCGCAGCGGCGCCGGCCGACCGGCCGTAGCGGTGGGAGCTCTCAGCCGGCGACGGGCGCCTGGTCGCGCCAGTAGCCGCAGAAGTAGACGGCGTCCTTGTCGGCGCCGCGGTCGCGCACGAGGTGGCGGCGCACGGTCGTCGCCAGGCTCGCCTCGCCGGCGACCCAGGCGTACAGGCCCTCGACGGGCAGCGGGAGGGCCTGGAGGTCGGCCAGCAGGGAGCCCTGGTCGCCCGCGGCGCGCCAGCGGACGTCGACGCCCGCGCGGACCGGGAGCTCGGGCGCGTCCTCGCGGCTCGGGACCTCGACGAGCACGGTGGCCGTCACCTCGGCGGGCAGCCCCGCGAGGATGCCGGCGGCGGCCGGGACGGCGGTGGCGTCCGCGACGAGGAGCACGTGGGTCGTGGTCGCGGGAGGCGCGTAGCAGGTGTCCTGGAGGATGACGCCGACCTCGTCGCCGGGCACGACCCGCAGGGCCCACCGGCTGGCGGGGCCCGTGTCGCCGTGCGCGACGACGTCCACGTCCAGCTCGCCCAGCTCGGGCCGGAGGCCGCGGACCGTGTAGTTGCGCACCACCGGGCGCTCGTCCTCGGGCATGGCCTGGATCTGCGGCCACCACTCCTCGGTCTCGGGCAGCCGCGGGCGCTGCTGGCCGGGCTGCGGGAGCAGCAGGCGGAAGTACTGGTCGGCCCCGAGCGCGGTGGCCCTCCGCAGGTCCTCCCCGGCGAGCGTGACCCGCACGACGGACGGCGTGACGCGCCGGACGGCGCTCACCACGACCGGCACGGCGACGGCCGCGAGGCGCTGGGCCGTGGCGCGGCGGCCGGCCGCGGCGGGCCGGTCGGCGACGTGCGCGCCCCGCCGGGGGCGCGTCGCGGTCATGGTCGTCATGGGGCTCCTCGGGTGCCGGGCCGGGACGGCGACGGCGATGGGGGCTCACCGTGACGCCGGACGTCTGTGGTGAGGCTTGCCTTCCCTACCGTACGTGCCCCGGCGGGCGGTGTCAGCCCCGGGTCGACGGGCCGGCCCTCGCGGCCCCTGCGGTGGCGGGCTCCCTCACCCCCGGACCGGGAGGAGCAGGGCGCCCGTGGCCGCGCCGCGCGCCGTCCGCGCCGCCACGAGCGACCACGCCAGCAGCAGCAGGCCGAAGAGGGCGACGGCCAGCGCGTCCACGGCGAGGGAGCCCGTCGCCGCCCCCAGGGCGCTGGTGCCCGTGACGCACGTGCCCACCGGGAAGGTGAAGCTCCACCAGGTGAGGGAGAAGCGCAGGCCGCGGCGGGCCGCGTGCGCGGTGAGCGCCGCCGCGGTGAGCAGGAGGAGCGCGCCGAAGCCGCCCATCGCCGCGGCGTAGACGACGGCGAGCACGCGCAGCACCTGGGCGGCGCCCTCGCCGGCCACCCCCGCGGCCGCCGCGGCGAGCAGCAGCGCCGCCGTCATCGACTGGCCCACGACGCCGAGGGTGATCCACGTCGTCGGGGCCGCCTGCACCGGCAGCGGACCGCCGGCGAGCAGGCGGCCGTGCACGAGCGTCGCCGTCATGAGGCCGGCGACCAGGCTGAGCCCGAACAGCGCGGCGAGCAGCAGCAGGAGGGTCAGCCGGGGCTGCCCGGCGGGGACGTGGGGCACCAGGAGGGCGCCCGTCGACGCCGAGACCATCGGCGGCACCACGGGCATCATCCAGGCCGGCAGCGCCGCGGGGGCCGTCGTCGGGACGGCGCCGGCCCCGGTGCTCGTCCCGCCGCCCGCCCCGGTGCTCGTCCCGCCGCCCGCCCCGGTGCTCGTCCCGCCGCCCGCCCCGGTGCCGACGACGGCCCGGAACGGCACCACGACCGCCGTGGCCAGGCCCAGCGCCGTGCCGAGGACCCAGAGGACGGCGAAGACGGCGAGGCCCGCGGTCGCGCCGAGGACGCGCTCGCCGACCAGGTGGGCGCCCGCGCCGACCGTCAGCAGCCCCATGGCCGGCGCGCCGTAGAAGTTCGCCATCACGGGGTGGCGGGCGTACGCGCGCGCCGTGGCGGGGTGCCGGGCCCAGTGCAGCGCCGACCCGGCGAGCAGGACGACGAGCAGCGCGGCGGCGGTCAGCCACGCCGCCAGCGCCAGGGCGTCGAGCGCAGCGCCGGCGGCCGTCCCGCGCAGGGGCTCGCGCACCGGCAGCGAGGACGCGGCGACGGCCACGACCCCCGTGCCCATGACGGAGGCGAACCAGTTGGGCGTCAGGTGCGCGACGGCCTGCCCCGGGTGCTCCAGCTCCGACCACAGGCGCCGGCCGGTGGCCGCCGTGGCGGCCGCGGTCGGCGGCGTCGCGGCGGCGGGCCGGGTGACGGCGGGCCGGGCGTCAGCGGGTCGAGTGCCGGCGGGTCGGGTGTCGGTGGAGCGGGCGGGGTCGGCGTCGAGGTCGGGTCCGGCGGTGCGCACGCGAGCAGCCTGCGGGGCGCCCCCCCGGGTCCGGTAGCCCCCCGCTCCGCGTGCGTGCCCAACGAGGGGTTGTGGCTGACGGGTGCGGGCGCGACGCCGGTGGGAGGCTGCGGGGGTGCTCAGCGACCGCGTCCCGGACCTGCGCTCGCTGGAGCTGCTGCTGGCCGTGCGCGACACCGGGTCGCTCGGGGCGGCGGGCGCGGCGTGCGGCACCAGCCAGCAGGCGGCGTCGGCGCGGCTGCGGGCGTCCGAGGCGCTGGTCGGCGTCCCGCTCGTGGTGCGCGGCGCGCGCGGGTCCCGCCTCACGCCGGCGGGGGAGCTGCTGGCCCGCTGGGCGGACGCCGTCGTGGACGCCGCCGCCCACCTCGACGCGGCGGCCGCCGCGCTGCGCCAGGACGCCGCCACGCACCTGCGCGTCGCCGCGTCGCTCACGGTGGCCGAGCACCTCGTGCCGCGCTGGCTCGCCGAGGCGGCGCGGCGCGAGCGGGCGGGCGGTCGCGAGCCGGTCCGGGTCTCCCTGCGGACCGCCAACAGCGAGGACGTCGCCGCGCTCGTGCGCGCCGGGGAGGTCGACCTCGGCTTCGTCGAGGGGCCCGAGCCGCCCGAGCGGCTGGCGACGCGCGACGTCGCCGCCGACCGCCTCGTCGTCGTCGTCGCGCCGGAGCACCCGTGGGCGCGGCGCCGGCGGGGGATCGAGGCGGCGGAGCTGGCCCGCACCCCGCTCGTGAGCCGCGAGAGCGGGTCGGGCACCCGCTCGGCCCTGCGGCGGGCGCTGGCGGCCGTGCTGACCGAGGGGGCGGAGGTGGCGGACCCGGCGCTGGTGGTGGCCAGCGCCGCGGCCGTGCGCGCCTCCGTGGTCGCCGGGGTCGCCCCGGGCGCCCTGAGCAGCCTCGACGTCGCCGACGAGCTCGCCCTGGGGCGGCTGGTCGCCGTGCCGGTGCGCGGGGTCGACCTGCGCCGCCGGCTGCGGGCCGTCTGGCGCGACGGGCCGACGCCCCCGGCGGGCGCCGCCCGCGACCTGCTGGCCCTCGCCGTCGCCGACGGCGCGGGCGGGTGAGCGCCGCCGACGGCGCGAGCGGGTGACCGGCTCCCCACGACGGCCCCGCCGGGGCGTGCCTACAGTGCCGGGACCAGCCGCGCCGCCCGTCGGACGCCGTCCGTCCGGGCCCGCCCCCGTGGAGGACGCCGTGAAGACCCCAGCCCTGGCCCTCGCCGCCCTGCTCGTCCTCTCGAGCGCCGCCTGCGGCGGCGAGGACGAGCCCGCGACGCCCTCCGACGCCGCGGCGACGCCCGGAGCCGTCGCCGAGCCGAGCGAGGACGACGCCGCGACCGAGCCCGGCGAGGACGCCGCGGGGTCCGGCGCGACGACGCTGACCGCCTCGGTGGGCGAGCCCGACGACCCCGAGGCGTACGTCATCTCCCTCGTCGACGCGGACGGCCAGGAGGTCACCGAGCTGCCGGCCGGGGACTACGTCATCGAGGTCGAGGACCCCTCGACCACCCACAACGTGCACCTCACGGGGCCGGGCGTGGACGAGGCGACCGGCGTCGCCGAGACGACGACCACGACGTGGGAGGTCACCCTCGAGCCGGGCGACTACCGGTACGTCTGCGACCCGCACCCGAGCATGGTCGGCGAGCTGACCGTCACCTGAGCCCCGTCGGGGCGCCCCCTAGGGTCCGCGCGTGCGCCAGCCCCTGACCCGTCCGCCGCACCGCTCCCCGGCGCTCCTGCTGGGCGTGCTGGTCGGCGGGGCCGCCGGCACCGGGCTGCGCTGGGCGGTGGGGCAGGTGCTGCCGCACCAGGCCGGCGCCTGGCCGTGGGGGACGCTGCTCGTCAACGTCGTCGGCGCGCTGCTGCTCGGGGCGCTGCTCGAGGCGCTGGTGCGCGCCGGGCCCGACGTCGGCCGCCGCCGCGCGGCGCGCGTCGTCCTGGGCTCCGGGCTGCTCGGCGGCCTGACGACGACCAGCGCCCTGGCGCTGGAGACCGTCCAGCTCGGCGCGTCCGGTGCTCCGCGCGTCGCGGTGGCGTACGCCGTCACCTCGCTCGTCGCCGGGGTCGCCGCCGCGGCGGCCGGGGTGGGGCTGGTCCGGCGGGGGCCGGGCGCGTGGGGCCCGGGCCGGCGGGGGGCCCGGGCGTGAGCGGCGCCGCGGTCCTCGCCGTCTGCTTGGCCGGCGGGCTCGGCGCGGTCGTGCGCGTCGTCGTCGACGGCGAGGTGCGCGCCCGGACCGGCGGCCGGCTGCCCTGGGGCACAGCGGTCGTCAACGTCCTCGGCTCCCTGCTCATCGGCGTCGTGACCGGGCTCCTGGGCGGCCCCGCGCCCGTCACCACGACGACGGCGGCGCTGCTGCCCGTCCTCGCCACGGGCTTCTGCGGCGGCTTCACCACGTTCGGCACGGCGGTCGTGGAGGTCCTGCGCCTCGCCGAGGAGCGGCGTCCCGGCGCGGCCGCGGCGGCGGCGGTCGTCACCGTCGGCGTCAGCACGGCGGCGGCGGGGCTGGGGCTGGTCCTCGGCCGCCTGGTGTGAGCGCCGCACCGCGGGGCGGCCCCGCCACGACGCCGCCGGGGCCGTCCCCGGGCCGCCCCTCCACCTCCGCGCCGTCTCAGCGCGCGGGCACTGGTCCGAATGGCGGGACGTGCGCGCGGAGAGGTGGTGCGCCGCCGCCGGGCTGCCCTAGCGTCGGCCCCAGGTCAAGAGCGCCAGCGACAAGCCCCGGCTCGCTGGCCGGCAACCCTCCTCCGCGGTGGGGTGCCCCGGGTGAGGACCAGGCCGCACCGGCCCCGGTGCGGCAAGCGCGGACCTGCGGGTCCGGTGGACGCATCGGAGACCTCTGTGAGCACGCACCCCCTCGCCACCTCCCTCGCCACCTCCCTCGCCGCGTCGGACGACGCCGACGTCCCGGTGAGCTCCGACGTCGAGCGCGCCCCGGCGCGCCGCCTCGCGGTCGTGCCCCCCGCTGCCGCGCGCCCGGAGCGCAGCGGACGGCGCGGCGCCCCGGCGCCGGGGGAGGAGCCGCTGCTGCCCGTCGTCGGCGGCGAGGAGCAGGTGCCGCTCGTCACGGGCGGCACGGCCCGCTACGCCAACCTGGACGTCGCGGCGAGCGCCCCGGCCCTGTGCTGGGTCGCCGACCACGTCGAGCGCGTCCTGCCCCTGTACGCCAGCGTGCACCGCGGCGCCGGCTACGCCTCCCAGGTGAGCACGGCCGTCCTCGAGGGCGCGCGCGACGTCGTCGGCGCCTTCCTCGGGGCGCGCGAGGACGACGTCGTCGTGTGGACGCGCAACACCACCGACGCGCTCGCCGTCCTCGCCGGCTGCGTCCCGGACGGCGGCTCGGTGCTGACGCTCGACCTCGAGCACCACGCCAACCTGCTGCCGTGGCGCACGCAGGCCCACCGCGGCGTCACCTCCCGCGTCGTGACGGCCGCCCCGACGCTCGAGGGCACGCTGGCCGCCCTCGAGGCCGCTCTCGCCGAGGAGCCGACGGCGCTGCTCGCCGTCACCGGCGCGAGCAACGTCACCGGCGAGGAGCTGCCGCTGCGCCGGCTCGCCGACCTCGCCCACGCCGCCGGCGCCCGCCTGGCCGTGGACGCCGCGCAGCTCGCGCCGCACCGCGCCGTCGACGTCGCCCGCGACGGCGTGGACTGGGTGGCCCTGTCCGGCCACAAGCTCTACGCCCCCTTCGGCGCCGGCGCGCTCGTCGGGCGCCGCGACTGGCTCGACGCCGGGACGCCGCACCTCGCCGGCGGCGGCGCCGTCGAGGAGGTCGGGGCGGACGACGTCCGCTGGGCCGCGGCCCCCGCCCGCCACGAGGGCGGGACCCCCAACGTGCTCGGCGTCGCGGCGCTCGCCGCCGCCTGCGAGGCGCTCGGCGCGCTGGCCCCCGGGGCGCTCGAGGCCCACGAGGCGGCTCTGCGCGAGCGCCTCGTCCGCGGGCTCGCCGACGTGGCCGGGGTGCGCGTCGTGGAGACCCTGGCGGGTGCGCCGTCGTCCATCGGCGTCGTCACGTTCACCGTCGAGGGGGTCGCCCCCGGGCTCGTCGCCGCGGTGCTGTCGGCCGAGCACGGCATCGGCGTGCGCGACGGCCGCTTCTGCGCCCACCCGCTGCTCGCCCGCCTCGGGCTGCCCGAGGGGGCCGTGCGCGCCAGCGTCGGCGTCGGCTCGCGCGCCGACGACGTCGACCGCCTCGTCGCGGGCCTGCGGGCCCTCGTGGCGCACGGGCCCGCCGTGGGCTACGCCCTGGTGGACGGGCGCTGGGCCCCCGTCGAGGACACGCGCCCCTGGCCCTCGTGGGGCGACCCCACCGCGCGCGCCGGCGTCGCCCGGCCCTGCGGGGGCTGAGCGGGGGCCGAGCCCCCGCCGGGGCGCGGCTAGCCTCCCGCCGTGCCCGACCGCGACGCCGACCGCCCTCTCGCCGGACCCGCCGGCGCCCGTCCCGCCGCCGCGGACGCCTCCCCGGCGACGACCGGCGGCCGCCCCGGGACCGCGCGCTCGGTGCTGGCCGGCGTGCTCGTCGCGACGCTCCTGGCCGCGCTCGACCTCGTCGCCGCCGCCGTGGCGGCCCCGGCGCTCGTGCTCGACCTCGAGCTCGAGCGCGCGCTCGCCGTGCCCGCGGCCGCCTCCGTCGTGGGGCTCGTCCTCGCCGTGCCGCTGGCGGCCCGGGCCTCCGCGCGCGGCCCCCGCGCCCGCCTCCTGGTGGTGGCCGCGGCCCTCGTCGTGGCGGGCGCGGCCCTCGTGGCGCTCGCCCCCGTGCCCACCGGCGCCGGCGGCGACGACCCGGCCTCGGTCCTCGCGGTGGGGGCCGGGCGGCTGCTGGCCGGCGCGGGCGCCGGCGCCCTCGTCGTCGGCGCCGGCGCCACGCTGGCCTCGACCGTGCCGGCCGGGCTGCAGGTGCGCGTGCAGGCCGCCCTCGTGCTCGTGACGGGGGTGGGCGCCGTCCTCGGGGCGCTGGTCGGCGGACTGCTCGCCGACGTCCCCGCGGGCTGGCGGGTCGTGCCGCTGCTGGCGCCCGTCCTCGCCCTCGTCGCCCTGGTCCTGCTCCGGTCGGTGCGCTCGCTGCCCCGCGACGCCGCGGGGCCGCCGCCCGAGGTCGCCACGCCGCTGGGCGCGCTGGGCACGCGCGTCGTCCTGCTCGGGGCGGTCGCCGGAGGCGTGGTCGGTGCCGTGGCCGTGGCCGTCCTGGTCGAGGCCCCCCTCGTCCTGGGCCTCGAGCGTCCGCTGCTGCGGGGCCTGCTCGTGGCCGCGGGCGTGCTGGCGGGCGTCGTCGGCGTGGTGGCGGCGTCCGCGGCCGTGGCGCGCCTCGGCGCCCGTCCGCAGATGGCCCAGGTGGGCACGGTCGGCCTGGTCGTCGCCGTCGCGGGGCTCGTGCTGCTCCCGCGCCTGGCCGGTGCGGGGCAGGCGACCTCGGTGCTGCCCCTCCTGCTGGTGGGCGCCGGCCTGGGGGCCGTCGTCCAGGGGACGGGCCTCGTGGTCTCGCTCGCGTGCCCCCCCGGCCAGGAGCGCCAGGCCACCGGCGCGCTCGGCGCGGCTCGGCGGGCGGGGGCGCTGGGCGCCGCCCTCGTCGTCATGGCCGCGCCCCTGCTCGGCGCCGTCGACGGGACGGGAGCCGGCCCGCAGGGCGTCCTGGACCGGGTCGTCGTCCTGGGCGGCGCCCTCCTGCTGCTCGCCTGCGTGCCCCTGCTCGGGGTCCTGCCGCGCCAGGGGGAGGTGCGGCACCCGCCGACCGCGTGAACCCGCGGGCTCTCGGGGCCCGACGCGTCGCGGCGTCCGCCGAGGGGTGGCAGCGTCTGCGGCATGGACACCTCCGCGAAGGGCGCCGAGCTCCGGCGCCTGCACACCGACCCCGAGCTGCTCGTGCTCGTCAACGTCTGGGACGCCGTCAGCGCGACCGTCGTCGCCGGCGAGCCGCAGACGAGGGCGCTGGCCACGGCCGGCCACTCCATCGCCTCCACCTTCGGGTACGCCGACGGCGAGCAGATCCCCCTCGACCTCTCGCTCTCCCTCGTGGAGCGCATCGTCGTCGCGGCCGGTGACCTGCCCGTCAGCGCCGACCTCGACGGCGGCTTCGGCGACTCCGGCGAGACGGCGCGCCGCGCCATCGGCGTCGGCGTCGTCGGCGCCAACGTCGAGGACCGGCTGCGCCCGCTCGAGGAGTCGGTGGAGGTCATGGCCGCCGTCGTGCGCGCCGCCGAGGCCGAGGGCGTGCCGTTCGCGCTCAACGCCCGCACGGACGCCTTCGCCCGGGGCGGGGACCGGCCGCGCGACGTCGTCCTCGCCGACGCCGTCGAGCGCGGGCGGGCCTACCTCGACGTCGGCGCCACGAGCGTCTTCGTCCCCGGCGTCCTCGACGACGACGCCGTCCAGCACCTCGTCGGCGCCCTCGGCCCGCAGCGGCTCTCGGTCATCGGCTTCCCCGGGGTGCCCGACCAGGCCCGTCTCGCCGAGCTCGGCGTCGCCCGCGTCACCTACGGGCCCCTGACCCAGCGGGTCGCGCTGACCGCCCTGCAGGACGCCGCCCGCGGCATCTACGCCGGCGGCGGCATCCCCGAGGGCACGCGCCCGCTGAACTGACGCCCCGGCCGCCGACCGCCGAGCCGGCGTCCCCGACCGGGGGCGCCGGCTCCGTCGTCGGGGCGGCCGGCGAGAGGCGACGGCGCGGACGGGGGAGGCGCTCATCGCGGTCCGCGGCGCCGGGCGCGGCGCGCGCGTGCGAGTCTTCCGGCGTGACGCTGCTCCCCCCTCCGACCGCCCCGCCGACGCCCGCGCAGGTGCGCCGGTCCCTGGCCCGCGCGCGTGACGGCAAGACCCTCGACGCCGCCGAGGCCGAGGTCCTGCTCCACGCCCGCGGTGAGGACCTCCTGGCGCTGCAGGAGGTCGCCTCGCGCGTGCGCGACGCGGCCATGGCGCGCGCCGGGCGGCCCGGCGTCGTCACCTACTCGCGCAAGGTGTTCGTCCCGCTGACGCGGCTGTGCCGCGACCGCTGCCACTACTGCACCTTCGTCACGGTGCCGCACCGGCTGCCCGCGGCCTACCTCAGCCCCGACGAGGTGCTCGAGATCGCCCGCGAGGGCGCCGCGCAGGGCTGCCGCGAGGTGCTCTTCACCCTCGGCGACCGTCCCGAGGACCGCTGGCCCGCCGCGCGGGAGTGGCTGGACGCCCACGGCTACGACGACACGCTCTCCTACGTCCGCGCGATGGCGATCCGCGTGCTCGAGGAGACCGGCCTGCTGCCGCACCTCAACCCCGGCGTCATGAGCTGGTCGGAGCTGCAGCGGCTCAAGCCCGTCGCGCCGTCGATGGGGATGATGCTGGAGACGACGGCGACCCGGCTGTGGTCCGAGCCCGGCGGCCCCCACTACGGCAGCCCCGACAAGGACCCGGCGCTGCGGCTGCGCGTGCTCGAGGACGCCGGCCGCGTCGGCGTCCCCTTCACCACCGGGATCCTCGTCGGCATCGGCGAGACGCCGGCCGAGCGGGTGGACTCCCTCCTCGCGATCCGCCGGGTCTCCCGCGAGTACGGCGGCATCCAGGAGGTGATCGTCCAGAACTTCCGGGCCAAGGACGCCACCGCGATGCAGGCGACCCCCGACCTGGACCGCGAGACCTACCTCGCCACCCTCGCCGTCGCCCGCGTCCTGCTCGGCCCGACGGTGAGCCTGCAGGCGCCGCCCAACCTCTCCGACCCCGCCGACGTCGCCGCGCTGCTGGCCTCCGGCGTCGACGACTGGGGCGGCGTCTCGCCCGTGACGCCCGACCACGTGAACCCCGAGCGCCCCTGGCCGCACCTGGACGACCTCGAGCGGTGGACGGCGGACGCCGGGCTGGGTCTCGCGCAGCGGCTCACGGCGCACCCGCGCTTCGTCCTCGGCTCGCTCGAGCGCGACGAGGCGTGGCTCGACCCCCGCCTGCACCCGCACGTGCGCGCGCTCGTCGACCCCGCGACGGGGCTCGCGGACCCGACCACGCAGCCGGTGGGCCTGCCCTGGCAGGAGCCCGACGGCGGCCTCGTCGCCAGCGGCGGCGGCACCGGGCGCACCGAGCTGCACGTCGAGGTGGACACCACCGGCCGCACCGCGGACCGCCGCAGCGACTTCGACGAGGTCTACGGCGACTGGGACGCCGTCGCCGAGCGCGTGCCCGCGCAGGACCGGCGCGGGGGCGTCCGCGCTCCCGTCGCGGGCCTGGACGGCGACGTCGCCGCCGCCCTGCGCGCCGCCGAGGCCGACCCCGCGGGCCTGTCGGACGAGCAGTACCTCGCGCTGATGACGGCCGACGGCGCCGAGCTGGACGCCGTCACCGCGCTCGCGGACGGCCTGCGCCGCGACGTCGTCGGGGACGACGTGACGTACGTGGTGAACCGGAACATCAACTTCACCAACGTCTGCTACGTCGGCTGCCGCTTCTGCGCCTTCGCCCAGCGCAAGACCGACGCCGACGCGTACACGCTCTCGCTGGAGCAGATCTCGGACCGCGTGCGCGAGGCGCGCGACGTCTGGGGCGCCACCGAGGTGTGCCTGCAGGGGGGCATCTCGCCCGACCTGGGGCCGACGGCGTACGTCGACATCGTCCGCGCGGTCAAGACGGCCGTCCCCGACATGCACGTGCACGCCTTCTCGCCCATGGAGATCGCCACGGCCTCGGCCAAGCGGGGCATGAGCGTGCGCGCATGGCTGGAGGAGGTGAAGGACGCGGGGCTCGACAGCATCCCGGGGACCGCGGCCGAGATCCTCGACGACGACGTCCGGTGGGTGCTCACCAAGGGCAAGCTGCCGGCCGCCGCCTGGGTCGACGTCGTCGAGACGGCGCACGGGCTGGGCCTGCGCAGCTCCAGCACGATGATGTACGGCCACGTGGACGACCCGCGGCACTGGGTCGCGCACCTGCGCACGCTCGCCGGGGTGCAGGACCGCACCGGCGGGTTCACCGAGTTCGTGCCGCTGCCGTTCGTGCACACCAGCTCACCCGTCTACCTGGCGGGCATCGCGCGCCCGGGCCCGACGCTGCGCGACAACCGCGCCGTCCACGCGCTGGCGCGGATCATGCTGCACGGCAGGGTGGACCACGTGCAGACGTCGTGGGTGAAGCTCGGCGTCGAGGGCACGCGGGCGATGCTCACCGGCGGCGCCGACGACCTCGGCGGCACGCTCATGGAGGAGACCATCAGCCGGATGGCCGGCTCCGAGCACGGCTCGGCCAAGTCGGTCGCGGAGATCACCGAGATCGCCGACGGCATCGGCCGGCCCGTGCGCGAGCGGACGACGACGTACGGCCCGGCGCCGGAGCGCTCGCCCGCCGGCTGACCCGGGGACCGCTGGCCGAGGTCGACGGACAGCCCGGTCGCGGTCGAGCCTGACGAACGGCGTGATCCCTCGCGGGGGATCACGCCGTTCGTCGGTCTCGCCCGCCGTGCCGGCCCCTCGCACCGGTGCGGGCTCCGCGGTGATGCGCGGCCGGGGGGCGCCCGGGACGATGGGCCGCGTGCCGACCCCTGACGCTGCCGAGACCACCGAGCAGACCCCCGCCGACCCGACCACCACCGGGCAGACCACCGCCGACCAGACCCCCGCCGACCAGACCCCCGCCGACCAGACCACCACCGGGCAGCGCCCGTGCGCACTGGTGACCAACGACGACGGCGTGGAGGGCCGCGGCCTCGCGCTGCTCGCCGTCGCCGCGCTCGAGGCGGACTTCGACGTCGTCGTCGCGGCGCCGTCGCGCGACCGCAGCGGCGCGAGCGCCGCCGTCGACGCCGAGCTGGACGACGACCGCCTGCCGGTCGTCGAGGTGGCGCTGCCCTGGCCCGACCTCGCGGGCCCGGGTCACGAGGACCCGCAGGCGTGGTGCGCCGACGCGCGGGCCGTGGAGGGCACCGACCGGCTGCGGGTGCTGGCCGTGAGCGCCAGCCCGGCGTTCTGCACCCGCGTGGGGCTGCGCGGGGTCTTCGGGCGGGTGCCCGACGTCGTGCTGTCCGGCGTGAACCACGGCATGAACACCGGTGAGGCGGTGCTGCACTCGGGGACCGTCGGCGCCGCGCTGACGGCCACGGTCTTCGGCGTCCGGGCGCTGGCGGTCTCCGCCGGCGTCGCGTCGACGTCCACGCTCGAGGTCGCGCCGACCACCTGGGCGGGCGTCCTCGACGCCGTCCGCCCGTCGCTGCGCTGGGTGCTCGACCACGAGGCCACGGGCACCCTCAACGTCAACGTGCCGCACCTGGAGGCGGGGGAGCGGCTGCAGGGCCTGCGCCCGGCCTCGCTGGCCGCGGTCGGCGTGGCCCAGGGCAGCGCCTTCGAGGCCGGCGAGGGCTACGTGCGCCTCACCGCCTCGACGCCGCCCGACGACGACCGGCCCGAGGACCCGGGCAGCGACACCGTCCTGCTGGCCCAGGGCTGGGCCACCGCGACGCTCCTGGGCTCCGTCGAGCAGCGCACCGGCGTCGCCCTCGACGACCTGGGCGACCTCGCGGAGGGCTGACCCCGACGGGCGACGCCCCCCTCCTCCGCACGTCGTCGGCACATCGCCGAGGAAGGCGCCTCTCAGCGGCACAGTGCCGACAGAGTGCGGAACGGGGCGCCCCCAGGACGGCAGAGTGCCGACGAAGTGCAGGAAGCGGCGCCCCCAGGCGGCAGAGTGCCGACGAAGTGCGGGAGAGGGCGCCCCTGGGCGGCAGGGTGTCGACAGAGTGCGGGGAGGGGCGCCCCTGGGCGGCAGGGTGTCGACAGAGTGCGGAGGGGCGGGCCCGGTCGGGTCCACCCGCGCCCGGGATCAGTCCATCTCGGTGGGCAGGGACGGGTCGCGGTGGTGGGCGACGCAGCGCTCGAGCTCCTCGCGCGTCGTGCGGCCCTGGCTCAGCTCGGGCAGCTCGTCGAGGCCGAACCAGCCGATCTCGAGGGTCTCGAGCTCGTCGGGCGGGCGGACGTCGCCGGTCGCCCGGCACAGGAAGAACAGCTTGACGACGCCGACGGTCATGGCCGGGCGGTGGCCGCGGGCGTCGCGGTCCCAGCAGCCGACGAGCTTGACGACCTCTGCGCCGTAGCCGGTCTCCTCGCGCACCTCACGCAGGGTCGCCGAGACGGGGGTGTCGCCGGGGTCGGCCCAGCCGCCGGGCGCCGACCAGCGGCCGTCGCTGCGCTCGCGCATGAGGAGCACGCGCTCGCGGTCGTCGACGAGCACGCCGCGGACGTCGACCTTCGGCGTCGCGTAGCCGGTGTCGCGGCGCTCCAGCTCCAGCGCCATCTCGGCGGCGTCGTCGCCGGAGAGGACCGACATCAGCTCGGCGGCCAGCTCGCGCGCCGTCTCGAAGCGCTCGACGTCGTAGGCGGTCGGGGAGAAGGCGAGCCCGCTCTGCGCCAGCGCGGCCAGGCGGACCGCGACGGCGCGCACGCGCTCGGCTGCCTCCGGCGACGACGCCGCCCCCGCCCGGTCGGCGGGGGCGGCGTCGCGGGGGGTGGTGCTGCTCACGGCACCACGACGGCGCGGCCCGTCAGCGTGCCCTCGTGCAGGCGGCGGTAGGCCTCCGGCGCCTCGTCGAGGGAGAAGCGCTCGGTGTGCACGGTGATCTGCCCGCGCTGCGCGAGCTCGACGACCTCGATCAGCTCGTCGCGCGAGCCCCAGTAGGGCACCAGGGTGCTGACCTCGAAGGGCACCGTCCCGAAGCCCACCTTCATCGCCGGCCCGCCCGCGGCGATGCCGACCACCGTCAGGTCGCCCCCGACGCGCACCAGCTGCGGGGCCAGGTCCAGCGTCGGCTGCGCGCCGACGAAGTCCAGCACCACGTCGGCGCCGCGTCCGCGCGTCATCTCGCGGACCGCCTCGACGGCCTCGGGCGAGGACTGCAGCGCCTCGGCGGCGCCGACGCGGCGCGCCAGCTCCAGCTTGTCCTCGCCGATGTCCAGCGCGACGACCCGCGTCCCGGTGAGCGCCGAGAGGATCTGGACCGCCACGTGGCCCAGGCCGCCCACGCCGATGACGACGGCGGTGGAGCCGGCGCCGAGCTTCGGCAGCGAGCGCTTGATCGCGTGGTAGGGGGTCAGCCCGGCGTCCGTCAGCGGCGCCGCGGCCACCGGGTCGAGGTCGCCGATCGGGACGAGGTGGCGGGCGTCGTCGACGAGCATCCGCTCCGCCATCGAGCCCGGCGCTCCCAGCCCGGGGGGCGCGATGCCGAGCTCGGCGGCGCGCTCGCAGTAGTTCTCCTCGCCGGCCGAGCAGCGCACGCAGCGCCCGCAGCCCCAGGGGCCGTAGACGACGACCGCGTCGCCGACCTCGACGCCGGTGACGCCCTCGCCGAGGGCGGCGACCGTGCCGGCGCCCTCGTGGCCCAGGGTCAGGGGCAGGCCGTAGGTGTACTCCTCCTCGGGCAGGCCCATGACGTACTCGTCGGAGTGGCACAGGCCCGCCGCCGTCACGTCGAGCAGCACCTGCCCCGGGCCCGGGGTCGGGTCCTCGACCTCGACCACCTCGGGCCTGGCGCCGATCTGCCGGTACTGGACGGCCTTCATCGTCATCTCTCCTCGCGTCGTCATCACTGGTGTCGTCGTCACTGGTGTCGTCCGTGCCGCCGCCGGGCGGCTGGCCGTCCGGCGGCGCCCCCGACGCTAGGTCGCGGGGCGCGTCGCCGCCGCCCGGGGCGGGGTGTGACGATGGCGCCGTGGGACGACGCGCCGCCTCTGCGGCTTCTGCGGCGGTCGCGGCGCTCGTGCTGCTGCCCGGCCCGGCCGCGGCGGTGCCGCCCGCGGCGCCGGCGCCCGAGGCGTCCGCCAGCGCCGGCGCGACACCGAGCGCGGGCGCGACCGCGGACGGGCTGAGCGAGGACGCCGCCGCGGTGGACGTCGAGGTGCTGCAGGTCCCGGTGGGCGCCGAGCCCACGGCCCCGGACGACGAGGTGGCCCTGGACGTCGCCGTCTACCGCGCGCCCGGCGGCACCGACCGCCGCCCGGCGGTGCTGCTCGCGCACGGCTTCCTCAGCGACCGCACCGACCGCGACGCCCAGGCGCGCGAGCTGGCGGCCGAGGGCTTCGTGGTCCTCACCTGGTCGGCCCGCGGCTTCGGGGAGTCCGGCGGGCTCGTGCACCTGGACGCCCCCGACTTCGAGGTCGCCGACGCGCGCGCCCTCGTGGACCTGCTCGCCGAGCGGCGCGACGTGCTCCTGGACGCCACGGGCGACCCGCGGGTCGGCGTCGCCGGCGGCTCCTACGGCGGGGCGCTGGCGCTGCTGCTGGCGGGCACCGACGACCGGGTCGACGCGGCCGCCGCCGCCATCACGTGGCACGACCTCGCGGGCGCCCTCGCGCCGTCCGCGGTGCCCGCCGTCGGGGCGAGCACGCCGGCGGCGGTCGAGGACACCGAGCCCGGCGTCCTCAAGCGGGCCTGGGTCACCCAGCTCGCGGCCGCCCGGGGCGCGGTGCCCGTGGCGGGCGTCGGCGGCCCCGGTGGTGCCTCGTGCGGCAGCCTCGCCCCCGACGTCTGCACCGCCTACCTGGACGCCATCGCCACCGGCGAGGTCGGCGAGGACCTCGCCGACCTGCTGCGCGCCTCGAGCCCCGCGACCGTCCTCGACGGCGTCGACGTGCCGGTGCTGCTGGTGCAGGGCCAGCAGGACAGCCTCTTCCCGCTCTCCGAGGCTGACGCGACGGCGCGCCGGCTCGCGGAGGCGGGCACGGACGTGCGGGTGCGCTGGATCGCGGGCGGCCACGACGGCGACACCTCGGGCGGCGGCTTCAGCACGGCCGAGGACGACCTGTTCGCCTTCCTCGACGAGACCCTCGCGTCCGGCGACGCGGCCGAGGGGGCCCCCGGCTTCGCGGCCGACGTGCCCGACGACGACAGCCTCCTCGACCAGGCGCTGAGCGGGGCCGCGCAGCAGCCGGGCGCGCCTCCCGTGGCGGGCCCGACGCCGGACGAGGAGGACCGCGAGGTCCTCGAGCTGCCCGGCTACCCCGGTGCGGGCGGCGACGCGGGCACCCCGCCCCTGGAGGTGCGGGACGTGCCGCTCGTCGGCGACGTGCAGCAGGTGCTCTCGCCCGCCGGGGGCACGCCGTCGGCGCTGACGACGCTGCCCGGCGCGGGAGCGCTCGGCGGCGGCCTCGCCGCGCTGGGCGCGGGCCTGGCCGTGCTGCCCGGCCAGAGCGCCACCTTCGACTCCGCGGAGCTGGAGGACGACGTCCTCGTGGCGGGCGCCCCGACGGTGCGCCTCGTCGTCACCTCCACGGCGAGCGACGCGACGCTGTTCACGAGCCTGCTCGAGGTGCCCTCCGGCGGCCAGGCCGTGCTGCCGCGCCAGCTCGTCTCCCCGGTGCGGCTGACCGGCCTCGTGCCGGGGGAGCCCGCGCGGGTGGACGTGGCCCTGCCCGCCGTCGTCCACCGGTTCGCGGCCGGGTCCACGATGCGGCTGCTCGTCTCGAGCACCGACCAGGGCTACGCCGTCCCGCAGGACGGTCGCCTCTACGGCGTGGCCCTCGCGGCCGAGGACGCCGCCCCGGCGGTCGGCGTCCCGGTGGCGCCCGCCGACGACGTGGTCCTCGTGTCGGGCGAGACCGAGGACGGTGGCGTCGAGGTGCCGTGGGGGCTGGTCATCGCGCTCGGGGTCGTCCTGCTGCTGTCGGCGCTGCTCGGCCCGGTCAGCCGTCGCGTCGACGCCCGGCGCGCGGCCCCGGCGACGGTGCCGGCCCTCGGCCCGGGCGTGCTCGCCGGCGCGGCCTCGCTCGAGGGCGACGGCCCGCCGCCGCCGCTCGTCGTCGACGGGCTCGCGCTGGTCTACGCCAGCGGGCTGCGCGCCGTCGACGGCGTGAGCTTCACCGTCGGGCGCGGCCAGGTCGTCGGGCTGCTCGGCCCCAACGGCGCCGGCAAGACCTCGACGCTGCGGATGGTCCTCGGGCTCGTCCACCCGACCGAGGGACGCACGCTCGTCCTCGGCCACGAGGTCGTGCCCGGCTCCGCGGTCCTGTCCCAGGTCGGCGCCTTCGTCGAGGGGCCGGGCCTGCTGCCGCACGCCACCGGCATCGCCAACCTGCGCCTCGCGTGGCAGGCGACGGGGCGCCCGCTGGAGGACGCGCGCATCGACGAGGTCCTCGAGATCGCCGCCCTCGGCGACGCCGTCCACCGCCCCGTGCGCGGCTACAGCCAGGGGATGCGCGCCCGCATCGCCATCGCGCAGGCCATGCTCGGGCTCCCGGACCTGCTGGTCCTCGACGAGCCCACCAACGGCCTCGACCCGCCGCAGATCCGCGCGCTGCGCGACGTGCTGCGGGGCTACGCCTCCTCCGGCCGCGCGGTGCTGGTCTCCAGCCACCTGCTCGCGGAGGTGGAGATGACCTGCACCCACGCCGTGATCATGCGCCGCGGGCAGGTCGTCGCGGGCGGCTCCCTGGAGGAGCTGACGAGCGGCGGCGCCGGGGACGGCGCCGGCGGCACGGCCGTCGTGGTCGACGACGTCGAGCGGGCCCGCGCGGTGCTCTCGCGCCTGCCGGGGGCCGGCGTCGAGCGCACCGCCGAGCGCGCCGAGCCGTCCGACCGTCCGGCGCCCGGCGACGGGGAGCTGACCGTCACGGGCGCCGAGCCCGAGGACGTCGTCCGCGTGCTCGTCGAGGCGGGTGTCGCGGTGCACCGGGTGGCCCCGCGCCGCCGGCTGGAGGAGGTCTTCCTGGAGGTGACCGGCACGTGAGCGACCCGAGCCAGCAGCCGAGCCGGCAGCCGAGCCCGCGCCACGAGGGCGCGAGCCCCGGCGCACGCCACGCGTCCGGAGGGACCGACGAGCTCGAGCACGCGCTCGGCTCGGCGCCGACCGGCGCCGAGCCGGGCGGGGGCGCGGACGCCGCCGGGGCGCGACCCGGGGGACGACGGCGAGGGCCGGCCTCCGCCGGCGGCGCGCAGGGCTACGCGCCGCGGCGGACGCTGACGCTGCGCGCCGAGGCCGCGCGCCAGGTCACGCGCCGGCGCACCGTCGTCACGGCGGTCCTGCTCGCCCTGCTCCCGGTCCTGCTCGTGGGCGCCTTCGCGCTCGGGGACGGCGACACCTCCGGCGCCCCGGACTTCGTCCAGCTCGCCACCGAGGGCGGCGCGAACCTGGCGCTGTTCACCCTCTTCGTCGCCACGGGCTTCCTCATCCCGCTGGTCGTGGCGCTGCTGTGCGGGGACCCGCTGTCCTCCGAGGCCAGCTGGTCCAGCCTGCGGTACCTGCTCGTCTCGCCCGTGCCGCGGCGCCGGCTGCTGCGCAGCAAGCTGGTCGTCGCCCTGGTGTCCTCGGTGATCGCGGTGGCCGAGCTGATGGTCGTCGCGTACCTGCTCGGCACGCTCGTCTACGGCGCGGACCCGCTCGTGTCGCCGGGCGGGGACGCCTTCGACCTGGGGGAGGGGCTCTGGCGCCTCGGCGTCGCGACGGCCTACGTGCTGGTCTCGACGGCGGCCTTCGGCGGCTTCGCCTTCCTCGTCGGCACCCGGTCCGACGCGCCCCTGGCCGCCGTGGGCAGCGCGGTGCTGCTGGTCGTCATCTCCACGGTGCTGGACCAGATCCAGGCCCTCGGCGACCTGCGCGAGGCCCTGCCGACGCACTTCCAGTACGCCTGGGTGGGCCTGTTCCAGCCCGACCCCGCCTGGGACGACCTCCTGACCGGGAGCCTGTGGGCCCTGCTGTGGGCCGTCGTCGCGATCCGCCTGGCCTTCTGGTCCTTCGGCCGCAAGGACGTCCTCAGCTAGACCGCGCGCCGTTCCGCCGCGCGGTCCGGCCGTCCTGCCTCCACGCTCGACCGGGCCCTGTCGGGCCCGTCCGCGAGGCACCGAGGAGAACCAGGTCCATGAGCTCGTCCGCACCCAGCACCGACCAGGCCCCCGCCGGGCTCTACGGGAGCACCATCGGCGACCGGATCGTGCGCGCCACCGTCGCCGAGGGGGTCGGGACGGCGATCCTCGTCTACGTGGGCACGAGCGCCGCCGTGGCCGGTGCTCTCGGCTCGCAGACCTACGACCTGCTCGGCGTCGTCCTCGCGTTCGGCGTCGTGCTCGTGGCCCTGGTGGCCGCGCTCGGCCACGTGTCCGGGTGCCACCTCAACCCCGCCATCACGATCGGGCTCGCGAGCACCGGCCGCTTCCCGTGGAGGTTCGCGGGGGCCTACGTGGGCGCCCAGGTCGTCGGCGGGCTCGTGGGGGCGCTCGCCACGTGGGCGTCCTACGGGGACAGCGCCCGCACCGAGGCCCTCCTCGCGGCCACCACGCCCGGCGAGGGCGTGTCCTCCGGCCGGGCGTTCCTGGTGGAGATGCTCGTGACCTTCGTGCTCGTCCTGGTGGTCATCTCCGTGGCGACCGACGACCGCGCGGAGGGCGCCGCGGCGCCGATCGCCGTCGGCTTCGCCCTCGCGGCGGCCATCTTCGTCGCCGGTCCGCTGACCGGTGGCGCCGTCAACCCCGCGCGCGCGATCGGCCCGAACCTGCTCGCGGGCGAGCTGGCGCCGCTGTGGATCTACCTGCTCGCCCCGGTCGTGGGCGGCGTCCTCGCGTCCGTGCTGTACGACCGGGTGCTGGCGCCCGCCGACCCGCCGAGCTGACCCCCGAGCAGCTGTCCCGCCGCTGAGCCGGCCCCCGCTGAGCCGGCCCCCGCTGAGCCGGCCCCCGCTGAGCCGGCCCCCGCTGAGCCGGCCCCCACCGGGCCGGCCCTCGCCGGTCGCCCCCGGCGCGGCCGCCGCTCACGCGGCGCCGCCGCGGTCCGGGGGCGGTGGGAGGGGCGTGCCCTGGTGGTGGCGCAGCCGCCACGCGCGGTCGCGGCGGTGCCACACCGAGCTGCGCCGCACCGGCCTGGTCGGGCGGTCGGACAGGTACGTGACGAGGACGACCTCCTCGCCCAGCGCCACCGCCCGCACGTCGTCGAGGGGTGCGGGCCCGGCGGCGCGCTCGGCGAGCAGGGCCTCGACGACCGAGGCCCGCGTCCAGCTTCTCCCCGAGGCCCCGACCTCGGTGAAGTCCTCGTCGAGGAGCGCCTCGAGGCGCTGCCGGCAGCCCCGGACCACCGGCTCGAGCAGCTCGCGCTCCAGGGCGACGACCTCGTCCAGCTCCCGCGCGTCCACCCGGCCATGGTGACCGCTCCGTCCTCCGGCCTGCCTGCGCGGGCCCCGGTGGTCCCTCCGCCGGCACGGACCCCGGCGGGACCAGGCGCGCGCTCTGGGACGATCGCGCGGTGAGCACGACGGGCGAGCGGACGGCACGACCACCCGGCAGCGGCGCCCCCGCCGACGGCGGGGCGGTGCTCACGACGCGCGTCGTCGGCGCCGGCAGCGCCGAGGACCCCGCCCTGCGCGAGGACCTGCTGCGCACGTGGGTGGAGGTCTCTGAGGCGGGCGGCAGCGTCGGCTTCGTGCCCCCCGTGGACCCGGCCGCGGTGGCGGTCGCGCTCGACGCCGCGCTGCAGCGCGTGCGCGCCGGCGCCGACGCGCTCGTCGTCCTCGAGGAGCAGGACGGGGGCGGGCGCCGGGCCGTCGGCATGGCGGTCCTGGCGAGCGGGGGCAGCGCCATCACCGCGCACTGGCGCACGGTGGGGCGGCTGATGGTGGCCCCGCACCTGCAGGGCCGCGGTGTGGGGCGCCGCCTGCTGGAGGCCGTCCACGACGCCGCCCGCGACCTCGGCCTCGAGCAGCTGTCCCTCGCCGTCCGGGACGGCCAGGGGCTGCAGCCGTTCTACGAGCGGGCCGGGTACGTGGTCGTCGGGCGCCACCCCGGCGCGCTCCGGGTGGGCCCCGGCGACGACCGCGACGAGGTCCGGCTCGTGCGCCGCCTCTGACCTCCCGCGTCCCCGCTCGGCGAGATGTCGTCACAGTGCCGGGAACCGCGCCGCTGGACGGCGAGGTGTCGTCACAGTGCCGGGAACCGCGCCGCTGGGCGGCGAGGTGTCGTCACAGTGCCGGGAACCGCGCCGCTGGGCGGCGAGGTGTCGTCACAGTGCCGGGGATCGCGTCGGTGGGCGGCGAGATGTCGTCACAGTGCCGGGGATCGCGTCTGTGGCTGGCGAGATGTCGTCACAGTGCCGGGAACCGCGCCGCTGGACGGCGAGGTGGCGTCACAGTGCCGGGAACCGCGCCGCTGGGCGGCGAGGTGTCGTCAGGGTGCCGGGGGACGTGCCGCCGGGCGGCGATCCCTCCCGTCAGCGGGGCGGCCCGATGGGCTCCTCGCCCGGGGTCAGGCCGATGTGCAGGTGGTCGGCGTGCAGGGCGTCGCTGAAGAAGCCCCCGCCGGGGCCGGCGTCGAGGTCGACGGGCCCGCCCACCTCCGTGGCGCCGGCGGCCCCGGCCGCGCGCATGGCCGCGACGGCGACCCCCCGCGCGGCGGGGTCGACGACCAGGCGGCCGTCGAGGCGCCAGACGTCGACGGCGCGGCCGCGGGTGTGGTTGGAGAGCCGGTCGGTGCCGAAGACCTCGGCGGGGTGCCCGGTCCGGAAGACGGAGACCGCCACCTCGTGCTGCTCGGCGAGCCGCAGGAGCACCGCCAGGGCGTCGTCCGCGACGACGCCCTGGCGCACGTCCGCCGCCGCGTCCTCGGGCAGCTCGACGCGGGGCGAGGCGAGCACCTGCTCGCCGAGCGCGCTGGGCGCGCCGTCGGGCGGTCGGGGCGCTGCCGGGACGACCCCGGTGACGCGCCAGTCCCCGTCGGGGGAGGGCGCCAGGCGCACGTCGAGGGTGGTGCCGCGGGAGGACGCCGCGCCGCGCGGCCCGCGCAGCTCCTGGCGGGCGGCGACCATGACGCTCGCGGCCCTGGCGGTCAGCCCGCCGTACTGCGGGTAGAGGACCTCCGCGGCGGCTGCCGCCGAGGCGGGCGAGGCCAGCGGCCCCAGGGCCGCGGCGAGGGCGGCGCGGTCGACGTCGGGGGCGAGCAGCCCGGCGGCGTCCAGGCGCTCGAGCAGGCTCTCGCCGTCGCCCCCCGAGGGGGACCCGCCGGCGGCGGCGGTCGCGGCCTCGTCCCAGGTGCCGGCCACCTCGACGGCGCGGGCGGCCGCCGTCTTGACCTCCGGCTGCACCTCCCCGGGCCCGGGCTCCCAGGGCGCGGGGACGGGCGGCGCCTCGACGGGCGGGACCTCCAGCGCAGGCGCCGGCGGCGCGCCGGACGAGGCCACGGCCGTGCTGCTGGGAGCGCCCGCTCCCGCGGTGGGTGCGGGGCTGCAGGCCACGAGGGCGGCGGCCGCGGCGAGCGCGAGCGCGCAGGCGAGACCGCGGGTCGTGCGCGCGCCGTCCGCGGCGCGGGAGGCCGCGGGGCTCACGCGCCGCTGGTGCGGGCCGACCGCTCCGCCTCGCGCGACGGGGTGGCACCCACCCGGGCGTCGGCGGCGGTGGCGCGCACCACCCCCGCGAGGTCGCCGCCCTCGCGTCGCACCTCCAGGCGCGGCCCGGAGGTCGTCCGCCCCCGGGGCTCCGCGGCGGTGCTCCCCAGGTCGAGGCGGTAGGTGAGCACCCGGGCGCCGTCGCGGCTCGTGCGGTCGGCCACGCGCTGCCAGCCCAGCCGCTCGTAGAAGGCGGCCGCACCGCCGTCGGCCCGGGTGACCAGCTCGGCCACCGGGGTCCCCGCCGCCCGCGCGCGCTCGCAGAAGGCGGCGAGGAGGGCCTCGCCGACGCCGGCCCCCCGCGCCGCCGGGTCGACCACGACGGCGGAGACGACGGCGACGGGCGTCACGGGGCCGACGTCGGGGGCGGGGGCGGTCGGGACGTCGCCGCCCCGTGAGCTGGCGAGCAGGCGCCGGGCGTACGGGCGGGCGCGGGTCCTCGCGAACCGGACCGCGGTGGCGGGGCGGGCCAGCAGCGCCACGGCTCCCGCGCGCAGCAGCGCCCAGCGGTGCCGGGCGAGGACGTCCTCGACGTGCGCGGCCTGGTCGCTCGCCCCGACCAGGAAGCCGACGGAGACCGGTCCCTCGGCGTCGACGAGCTCGGCGACCAGGGCCGTCCCGTGCGGGGCGTCGCGGTGCGTGTCGTGCCAGCGCGCGACGAAGCGCTCTCCCAGCCCGGGGAAGAAGCCGTGGGGCAGGTGCTGGCACTGCCAGCGAGCGGTGACGGCCAGGTCGCCGGGCTCGGCGGGGCGCACGCGCAGGGCTGGGACCGTCGTCGCGCTCGGTCGGGGCGCGCCGTGCCGCGGGGTCCTGCGCGCGGGGGAGGGGAGCACGGGGGAGGACGCTCCTCGAGCCGGTGGCGTGTCCGTCGGTGACGGTCTGTCACCCCAGGATGAGCCAGACGGGTAGTCCTCGCCCGGCCGACACGCCGCGCGCGGCGAGGACCCACGGCACCCGACGGCCCCCCTGCGCGCGACGGCCCCCGCCGCACGCGACGGCGCCCGCCACCGCGAGCGGTGACGGGCGCCGTCGAGCGGCCCGCGAGGGCCGAGGTGCGCTGAGAGCGGGTCAGCTCTTGGCGGCGGCCTTCAGCTTGCTGCCGGCCTTGATGCTGACGCCGGTGGTCGCGGCGATCTCGATGGACTCACCGGTGCGGGGGTTGCGGCCCTGGCGGGCGGCGCGCTCGACGGTCTCCACGGTGAGCAGGCCCTGGATCTGCACGCCCTCGCCCTGCGAGACGGCCTCGATCAGGACGTCGGCGAAGCCGCCGATGACCTTGTCGACGTCGCTCTGCGACAGGTCGCCGTCGATCTTGTCGCTGATCTTCTGCACGAGCTGGCTGCGGTTCATGGACACGCGGTACCTCCAGGTCTGGCCCGGCGGCTCGGCCGGGTCGGTGGTCTCGGGCGCCGGCGGACCGCGCGCCCGAGTCGGTGGGTGGTGCTGGTCTTGCTCGGCCGCCGGGCGGGAGCCCGTCGGACCGGTGCACGCAGAGTGCTCGGCCGCGACCCTACGCGCTGCGGGACCTCGGGCGCCCGACGACGCGGGGCCCGAGCGGGCGCGTCGCCCGACGCGAGCGGCCGATGGACGCCCGGTGCGCCGCTACGCGTCGAGCCCGGCGAGGGTGGCGACGAGGACGGCCTCGATGGTGTGGCGGCGGTTCTCGGCCTGGTCCCAGACCACGGACGCCGGCCCCCGGAACACCTCGTCGGTGACCTCCATCTCCTCCAGGCCGTAGCGCGCGTGGACGGCGCGCCCCACCGAGGTCTCCAGGTCGTGGAAGGCGGGCAGGCAGTGCATGAAGAGGGAGTCGGGGTTGCCGGTGGCGGCCATCACCCCGGCGTCCACCCGGTAGGGCCGCAGCAGGGGGACCCGCTCGTCCCAGGTGCTCTCCGGCTCGCCGAGGGAGACCCACACGTCGGTGTGCACGACGTCGACGCCGCGCACCCCCTCCTCGACGTCGGAGGTGACGCTCAGGCGGGCTCCCGTGCCGTCCGCGACGGCGCGCGCCGCCGCCAGCACCTCGGGCGCGGGCGCCAGCTCCGGCGGGGCGACGACGCGCGCGTCCATGCCGGTGAGGGCGGCCATGGCCAGCAGGGACGCGGCCACGTTGCCCCGTCCGTCCCCGAGGAAGGCGAACGACGTCTCGGCCAGCGGGCGCGGGCAGCGCTCGGTCATGGTCAGCGCGTCGCACAGCGACTGCGTGGGGTGCCACTCGTCGGTGAGCCCGTTCCAGACGGGCACCCCGGAGACCTCGGCGAGGAGCTCCACCGTGGCCTGGGCGGCGCCGCGGTACTCGATGCCGTCGAAGAGCCGGCCCAGCACGCGCCCGGTGTCCTCCGCCGACTCCTTGGAGCCGAGGTGCGAGCCCGCCGGGTCGAGGTAGGTCGTGGTGGCGCCCTGGCCCGCCGCGGCCAGCTCGAAGGCCGCGCGGGTGCGCGTGCTCGACTTCTCGAAGAGCAGCGCGATCGCGCGGCCCTCCAGGCGGCGCCTGCTCGTGCCCGCGCGGCGCTCGGCCTTGAGCCGGGCGGCCAGGTCGAGCAGGGCGGCCCACTCCTGCGGCGTGTGGTCCAGCTCCTTGAGGAAGCTGCGGCCGCGCAGGTCCACGGCGCCTCCGGGGGTGACACCGGGAGGGCCGGCGAGGGGGGCCTGCGGGCGGTCGAGGTCGGGCGTCGCGTCGTCCACGGCCCCGATCCTGCCTGGTCGCGCCCCGGGGCGGTCGGACCCCCGCCCGGGGGCGGCTCCGACGTCGGTCAGGGGCGGCGGTCAGGACCGGTCGTCGACCGTGGGGCACCCCTCGCACGTGACGAAGCCCTCGGAGGCCAGCCAGTCGCGCGCCACCAGGGCGGGGTCCTCGCCGTCGACGTCGACGCGCCGGTTGAGCTCGATGAGCACGTCGTTGCTCAGCGCCTGGCTCACCGGCTGCAGCACGTCGGCGATCTCGGGGTGCGCCTCGAGGGTGGCGGCGTGGAAGACGAGGGCCGCGTTGTAGGCGGGGAAGAACTCGCGGTCGTCCTGGAGGACCGTGAGGTCGAGCGAGGCGATGCGCCCGTCGGTCGTGAACACCTCCCCGAAGCTGCACGTGCCGCGGGCCGTCTCGGAGTAGACGACGCCGAGGTCGTAGATCCCCACCTGGTCGGGCGGGACGCCCTCGGGGGAGCCCAGCGGCAGGTCGTAGGCCTCGAGCAGGGGCTCGAACCCGTCCGAGCGGCTGCGGAACTCGGGCTCCAGGCAGAAGGTGCGCTCCTCCACCGGGACCTCGGCGATCTGCGACGTCGTCGTGATGCCGAGCCGCTCGGCCGTCTCCGGGCCCATGGCGAACGCGTAGGCGTTCTCCATCGGCGACGGGGGCAGCCACGTCACGCCGTTCGCCGCGTCGAGGTCGCGCACCGCCTCGTACTGCTCCTGGGAGTCCGGGATGGTCTCGGTCTGGCCCAGGTAGGTGAGCCAGGCGGTGCCCGTGTACTCGAACTGGACGTCGCTGTCGCCCTGCACGAGCGAGCTCCGCGCCGAGACGCTGCTGGGGATGCCGGAGGTGTCCACGACGTCGGCGCCCGCCACGTCGAGGGAGATCGCCAGCATCTTCGCGAGGATGAGCTGCTCGGTGAAGCTCTTGCCGGAGACGACGACCTCGACGCCGTCCAGCGCGGGGACCGGCTCGATGGAGCCCGGCTCGGCGGCGGGGATGAACTGGTTGGCCCCCTGCAGGCCGCAGGACGCCGTCGCGGCGACCAGGGCGACGGCGACCGCGGTCGCCCTCGCCCGGCGGAGGCCGGCGGTGCGGCGCTCGCCCCGGGGGAGGGCGTCGCGGGGGAGGGCGTCGCGGTGGGGGGCGCGAGGGGAGGTGCGCATGGGAGGTCTCCGGTCTCTGCGGGCGGACGTGCCGGCGTGGGCGCCGGCCCCGGGGGGTGCCGCGGTCACAGCCCGCGCGGGCGGGCGACCTCCTCGACGACCCGCCCGGCCCAGTCGACGAGGAGCGCGAGCAGGGCGACCAGCGCCGCGCCGGACGCGAGCAGCAGGGTGTCGTCGAGCGTGATGCCGGTGGTGATGAGCTCGCCGAGCCCCCCGCCGTTGATGAAGGCGGCCAGCGTCGCCGTGCCGACGAGGAGCACCAGCGCCGTCCGGACGCCGGAGAGCATCACCGGCACGGCGAGGGGCAGCTCGACGCGGCGCAGCACGGCCCCGGTCGTCATGCCCATCCCGCGGCCGGCCTCGACGAGCCGCTGGTCGACGCCCTGCAGACCGGTGATGGTGCCGGCGAGCACGGGCAGCACGCCGTAGGCGACGAGGGCCACGACGGCCGTCGAGAACTGGGCGCCCAGCCAGATCGCCAGCAGGACGACCAGGCCGATGGCCGGGGCCGCCTGGCCGAAGTTCGCCACCAGCACGACCGGGCCCGCGAGGCGGCGCGTGCGGGGACGGGTGAGGAAGATCCCCAGGGGGATGCCGATGAGGAGCACGACCACCGCCGCCACGAGCGTCAGCTCGAGGTGCTCCAGGGTCAGCGAGACGACCGTCGCCGGCGTGAGCAGCGCCGAGGCCGTGCCGGTGATCTCGCCGGTCGCGACCCACAGGGCGAAGAGCCCGAGCGCGGCGAGGACGGCGAGCGGCTGCACGACGAGCCGGCGCCGCCCCGGCCGCAGCCCGAGCCGTCCGCCCCGCCCCCGCCCGGCGGGTGCCCCCTGGGTCCGCGCTCCCGGGACCCGCCCCTCCTGGGCCTGCACCGGCGTGCTCACGACGCGCCCTCGCCGGCGAGCGCGCGAGCGGCGTCCTCGTCGTTGCCGGCGACGGGGACCGGACCGTCGTCGCCCGAGCCGCCCCGCGTGGTCGCGACCGCGTCGATGGCCGTCTGCAGGAAGAGCACGCCCTCGTAGACGTCGTTCTTCCCGGTGACGACCACCCCGCCGTAGCGGGACCCGAGCATGGCGTCCAGGGCCGCGTTGAGCGTGGCCCGCCGGTCGACGGAGAGGACGTCCTCCACGCGGTCGAGGACCACGTCGCCCTCGGCCTGCAGCTGGCGCAGCCAGGGCCAGCGCTGAGGCCGGCCGCGGTCGTCGAGGACGACCGCGGCGGCGTCGCCGACGGCCCGGGCGCGCGCCACGACGTCGGCCACGGCGTCCCCGACGCGCGCGGTCGTCGTCTCCTGCAGGGCCTCGAGCTCCCCGACCCGGGTGAGGGTCAGCGCCTTGAGCGCGGCGCCCGAGCCGACGAAGTCCTCCACGAAGGGGTCGGCGGGGTGGGCCAGCACCTGCGCGGGCGTGTCGTACTGGACGACGCGGGCCCCCTCGCCCAGGACGACGATCCGGTCGCCGAGCTTGACCGCCTCGTCGAAGTCGTGGGTGACGCACACGATCGTCTTGCGCAGCTCGTCCTGGATCCGCAGGAGCTCGTCCTGGAGCCGCTGGCGGGTGATGGGGTCCACGGCCCCGAACGGCTCGTCCATGAGGAGGACGGGCGGGTCGGCCGCGAGCGCCCGGGCGACGCCGACGCGCTGCTGCTGCCCGCCGGAGAGCTCGCCGGGGTATCGGTCGCGGTACTTCGCCGGGTCCAGCCCGACGAGCTCGAGGAGCTCGTCGGTGCGCTCGGCGATCCGCTTCTTCTCCCACCGGAGCATGCCGGGGACGATGCCGACGTTCGTGGCGACGCTCATGTGCGGGAACAGGCCGCCCGCCTGGATGACGTAGCCGATCTGCCGGCGGAGCTCGTCGCCGTCCAGGGAGAGGACGTCGCGGCCGTCGATGGTGATGGTGCCGCTCGTCGGCTCGATGAGGCGGTTGATCATCTTGAGGGTCGTGGTCTTGCCGCAGCCGGAGGGCCCGACGAGCATCACGATCTCCCCGGCCGGGATCTGCAGGCTGATCCGGTCCACGGCCGCGCCGCCCTGCCCGGGGTAGGACTTCGTCACGCCCACGAGGTCGATGGCGGCGCCGCTGACGCCGTCGGGCCGGTGCCCGTCGAGCGGTCCGGCGGAGGCGGTGGAGTCAGGCACGGATCCCCCTGGAGGTGGTCGCCCGTCCGAGCAGGACGAGGAGAAGGTCGAGGACGAGCGCGAGGAGGACGACGAGCACGGTCCCCGTGAGCGCGGACTCGAGGGCGCCGGCGCCGCCGAGGCGCGTGAGCCCGGTGAAGATGAGGCCGCCGAGGCCGGGGCCCGTGACGTAGGCGGCGATGGCGGCGATGCCCATCACCATCTGCGTGGAGACGCGCACGCCGGACAGGATCACCGGCCACGCCAGCGGCAGCTGCACCCGCAGCAGCCGTCGGGTCGCGCCCATGCCGAGGCCGCGGGCGGCCTCGAGCAGCTGGCCGTCGACGCCGGACAGGCCCACGACGGCGTTGCGCCAGATCACCAGGAGCGCGTAGAGGGTCACCGCCGACACCGCAGCGGTGACGCCCTGGCCCGTGGCGCCGTAGACGACGGCGATGACCGCCAGCGCGGGGAGGGTCAGCCCGACCGAGGAGACGGTCGCCGCGAGCCCGCGCGCCCAGGCCCGGCGGTGGCAGACGACCCCGAGGGCCACCCCGAGCGCCGTCGCGAGGAGGACGCTTTGCACGACCAGGCTCACGTGCTGGAAGGCCTGGAAGGCGATCTGCTCGCGGCGCTCGGCCACGAAGTCCCAGAGGTCCATGGGTCGCGACGGTAGGCGCAGGGGAGCCGACGGCGACCCGAACGGCTCGTGAGGGACGCAGGGGTCCGCCGAGCGCCTCCGACGCGGTCTGTCCTGCACCGCTTCCCGGTCAGGTCACGATCGCGTCACCGAGGCGCGCCACGGCGCACCGGGCGTCCTCCTGTCGGGGAGCCCCCGCGCGGGCTCCCCGCGGGGCGCGGGTCAGCCGGCGGGCGCGCGGACGGCGCCGGCCGCCGCCTCGAGGCCGCCGAGGGACAGCACGGCCTCGGCGACGTCGGCCACGCGGCGCCGGGCCGAGCGCGAGGCGCGCCGCAGCGCGCCGAAGGCCGCCGTGGCGTCCACGTCCTGCTGCGCCATCAGGTACCCGACGGCGCGCTCGACGACGACGCGGTGGTCGAGGGCGTGCTGCAGCTGCTCGGCCAGACGGCCCGTGCTCTCCGCGGCGGCGGCCGTCTGCAGCAGGCCGGCGGCCAGGCGCGCGGAGGACTCCAGGACCTCGAGCTGGGACGGCTCCCATGCCCGAGCCTCCTCCCGCACGGCCACGAGGCAGCCGACGGGCCCGCCGGCCACGGAGACGGGCACCGTGGCCACGGCCCGGGGCGAGCCGCCGCCCGTGGCCCTCTCCGGGGGCGTGCCCCCGTCGGTCGGCGACGCCGGGTCGTCGATCCCGGCCGGCAGCTCGTCCTGCGGCGCAGCCGGCTCGCCGGACAGCGCGGGGCCGAGGGTGGGCCACCGGGGGTCCACGGTGACGTCGGCGCTCGCGCGCACGATCCCGAGCACCTGGGCGTCCGTGGCGGGGCCGGAGACGACCTCGTCCTCGGCCTCCTCCAGCGTCCGGGAGGCGCTCCCCGTCCAGGCGACGCAGGTGAGCCGGCCGTCGGGGTCGCGGAGCATCAGGCCCGCGGACGCCAGCGGGAGCGCGGACCGCAGCGAGGACAGGATCTCGCCCAGGGTGTCCGCGGTCGTCGTGCCGGTCGGGGTCTCCGCGGAGGCCGCCAGCTGCTGGAGCCGCGCGAGCCCGGCGCGGAGGGCATCGGGGTCGACGTCGGTCATCGCTCCATGCTGTCGCCTCGCGGCGGCGAGCGCCCGCCGACCCCCGGTGAAGGGCCCCCGCCGAGCGCCGCGACGCCCAG
This sequence comes from uncultured Pseudokineococcus sp., assembly GCF_947495735.1. Classification (GTDB taxonomy): domain Bacteria; phylum Actinomycetota; class Actinomycetes; order Actinomycetales; family Quadrisphaeraceae; genus Pseudokineococcus. The sequence goes on along the minus strand of NZ_CANMAA010000007.1, from coordinate 164,520 downwards.
AGGCGGTCGCGGCACCCGGCGAGGACCGGCGAGCGGGTCAGCCCACGGGGCGCAGCAGGGCCAGGGAGTCGGGGCCGCCGCCGCCCGGGACGGCCTGCGGGAGGGCGAGGTCGCCGGGGCGGCCGAGGACGAAGCTGTACGTCGAGCTGACGCTGCCGCCGACCCGGTCGTCGCTGACGAAGAAGGTCCGCCCGCGGCGCAGGGCGAGGCCGTCGTAGTCGGCGTCCGGCTCGACCTCGAAGTTCCCCGCCACCGGCATGTCGCTGGCGCGCCCGAAGACCGAGGACGTCACGCGACCACCCCCCGGCGCGTTCTCGCTCGCGAAGTAGTAGCGGTTGCCCCGCTTGACGGCGACCTCGTCGACCCCGTCGCCGTCCCAGTCGCCGACGAGCGGGACGTCGCCCGGGCTGCCGAAGGCGAAGGACGTCACGGACCCGCCACCGGTGACGGCCTCGCTGCCGAGGAAGAACGTCCTGCCGCGCTGCACGCCCAGCTCGTCGTCGCCGTCGCCGTCCCAGTCACCGCAGAGGGGGACGTCGGTCGCGCGGCCGAACCTGGCGAAGCCGCCGTCCGGGAGGAGCCACTCCCCGCCGTTCCACACCGCCGGGCGGTCCGTCGTGCCGCCGATGTCGCAGAAGAGGGGGAAGTCGCCCGTGTAGACGGAGTACGAGTACGGGACCCGCGCAGGGCTGACCTCGGTGTTGAGCCCCTGGACGTAGATCTCGTCGGGGCCCAGCGCCGAGGCGGGCAGGGCGGGGGCGAGGACGGCGGCAGCAGCGCCGAGGGCGAGAGCTGCGCGCAGGGCGGTCTTCACAGGGGTTCTCCTCCGAGATGTCGTCCGACGGTCGCCGCGGGATCGCGCGGCACTACGGATCCTGGAGGAGCAGGGCGACAGATGTCCTGGTCGTTGCAGCATCGTGATCACGGACGGGCGAGCTGCGGCGGCGAGCTCGCCCGTCGAGCCCCCTCGACGCGACGGCGCTGCGAGGGCGCTCCGTCGCGTCGAGGGGGGGAGTCGCGGTCGGTCTGCTCAGAGCGCCGGTCGCAGGACGCCGACGAGGCCGTCACCGGGGGTGATCGCCAGGTCGCCCGGGCGTCCGAGGGTGAAGTCGTAGTCGGCGGTCACGGGCCCGTCGACGCGGTCCTCGCTGACGTAGACGGTCCGGCCGCGGCGCGCGGCGAGGCTGTCGTGCTCCTGGGTGGAGAGTCCCCGGACCGCCACCACCTGGTCGGTGGCGCGCCCGAACACCGTGGACACGACGGCGCCCCCTCCGTCGACGGCGCCCTCCGCGAAGTGGGTCACCCCGCCGCGGCGCACGGCGATCTCGTCGACCCCGTCTCCGTCCCACTCGCCCACGAGCGGCTGGTCGGAGCCCCGGCCGAACACGAAGGAGGTGACGCCACCGCCGCCGTCGAGGGCGCCGGAGGCGAGGGAGTACCGGTTCCCCCGCTTGACGGCGGGCTCGGCGTCGCCGTCGCCGTCGAAGTCACCGCACAGGGGGAGGTCGGTCGCGCGGCCGAAGCTGAACGAGCCCTCGCCGTCCGGCATGGTCCACACGCCCGCGTTCCACCTCGTCGGGCGGGGCGGGGTGGGGGCGACGCCCTCGAAGCCGCAGAAGAGCGGCACGTCCCCGGCCGCGAGGGAGCCGGCGTAGGGGACCCCGCCCCCGACGAGTCCGTGCGCAGGTCGACGACGTAGAGCTCGTCCGGTGCCGCTGCCGCAGCGGGCAGGGTGGGAGCGAGGCAGGCGGCGGTGACGGCGAGGGCGACGGTGGTGCGCGCAGCGGTTCTCACGGGGAGGTCCTCCTGGGTGCGTGCGGTGGCCGCGCCCGGTGCGGCGGCCGTCCCCGAGGCTGCCCGGCGCGCGGTCCGCCCGTCCGGGAAGTGCCGCAACCCGTGACCTCGCGGCTCGCGGCTCGCCTCGCGCCGAGGTCCGGGCAGCGACCTCCGGCTCAGGTCGGCAGCGGTGCGCCGACCCGCAGCTCGGCGACGAGCGCGTCCACGACGGCGACGAGGTCGCCCCCGGTGCGCTCGGCGACGGCGCGCTGGCGCTGGTAGCTGGCGCCCGTGCGCGGGATGCGCTCGACGGCCGCGAGGGCGTCGACGCACCCCAGGTCGCGGGCGACCGGCTGCAGGTCCTGCAGCAGGTCCGCCAGGTCGTCGGTGACGAGGCGCTCCCGCCCGCTGGCGTCGAGGATGATCTCGGCGTCCAGCCCGTAGCGAGCGGCGCGCCACTTGTTCTCCTGCACGTGCCACGGCGGCATCGACGGCAGGCGCTCGCCCGCGACGAGCCGGCGGTCGAGGTCGACCACCAGGCAGTGCACCAGCGCGGTGACGGCGCGGACCTCCGCGAGGGTCGGGATGCCGTCGCAGACGCGCACCTCGATCGTGCCCAGGTGCGGCGCCGGGCGGATGTCCCAGCGGATGTCGCCGAGCTGGTCGATGACGCCGGTGCGCGTCTGGTCGTCGACGAAGCCCTCGTACTCCGCCCACCGCTCGAAGGCGAAGGGCAGCCCGGCGGTCGGCAGCTGCTGGAACATCATCGCGCGGTTGCTCGCGTACCCGGTGTCGGTGCCCGCCCACAGCGGCGAGGACGCCGAGAGCACCTGCAGGTGCGGCGCCCGGTGCAGCAGGGCCCCGAGCACCGGGAAGACCTTGTCGGCGGAGTCGAGGCCCACGTGGACGTGGACGCCCCAGATGAGCATCTGCCGGCCCCACCACTGCGTGCGCTCGATGAGCTCGGCGTAGCGCTCGCCGTCGGTGACCTGCGCGCTCGACCACTCGGCGAACGGGTGCGTGCCCGCGCAGGCGAGGTCGACCCCCAGCGGGTCGGCCGCCGCGCGGACCTCCTCCAGCGAGGCGGCGAGGTCCTCGGCCACCCCGTCGGCGTTCTCGCAGACGCCGCTGACCACCTCGACGGTGTTGCGCAGCAGCTCGCCCGTCACCCGGCCCGGCGCCAGCACCCCGGCGGAGCGCACGCCCTCGAGGACGTCGGCGGCCGCGTTGACCAGGTCCCGCGAGTCGCGGTCGACGAGGGCGAGCTCCCACTCGACGCCGACCGTCGGCCGGGGCGAGGGGGTGAAGGGGACGGGCACCCGGCGATGGAAGCACGCCCCGTCCTCGCGGCGCGCGCCCGTCCCGCCCGCCCGTCGCGCCCACCCGCGGGCCGGCCCGGGCCCCGGGTCGCCGCCGGGGCGCGCGTGCGCTTTCGTGGCGGGCGGGCGCGGCCCCCGCGGAGCCGGCGGGTCGACGGCACCGACCAGCAGGACACCCACCAGGAGGAGCGCTCATGAGCAGCAGGACAGCCGTCGTGACCGGGGGCACCGCGGGCGTGGGCCGCGCGGTGGTCCGCGAGCTCGCCGCGCAGGGCTGGGACGTCGCGGTGCTCGCCCGCGGTCGCGCCGGGCTCGACGCCGCCGTCGCCGACGTCGAGGCCGCCGGGCGCCGGGGCCTGGCCGTCGAGTGCGACGTGGCCGACGAGGAGGCCGTCGACGCCGCGGCCGAGCGGGTGGAGTCCGAGCTCGGCCCGGTCGGCGTCTGGGTGAACAACGCCTTCGTCGGCTCCCTCGCCCGCTTCTGGGACACCTCCCCGCAGGAGTTCCGCCGCATGACCGACGTCACCTACTTCGGGCAGGTCAACGGCACCCGCGCCGCGCTGCGGCACATGCGCCCGCGCGACGCCGGCGTCGTCGTCAACGTGGGCTCGGCGCTCTCCCACCGCGCCATCCCGCTGCAGTCCGCGTACTGCGCCGCCAAGCACGCGGTGAAGGGCTTCAGCGAGTCGGTGCGGGTCGAGCTGAAGGCGGACGGGAGCCGCGTGCAGGTGTGCCAGGTGATGCTGCCGGGCCTGAACACGCCCCAGTTCGACTGGAACCTCAACCGGATGGCGGGGCACCCCCAGCCGGTCGCGCCGATCTTCCAGCCGGAGGTGGCCGCCCGGGCCATCGCCTTCGTCGCCGCGCACCCCCGCCGGATGATGTGGGTCGGCGTCTCGACGGCGTACACCGTCCTGGGCGAGCGGGTCGCGCCGTGGTTCCTCGACCTCTACCTCGCGAAGACCGGCATCAGCGGCCAGCAGATCGCCGACGGGGAGCGCGCCCGCCACGGCGCCAACCTCGACGAGCCCCGGGACGCCGACGCCGACCGCGGCGCCCACGGCTCCTTCGACGACAAGAGCCTGGCCTCCGACCCGTGGTCGGCCGTGTCGATGCGCCGCGGGGCGGCGGCCGTCGTCGCCGGCGCCGGTGCCGCCCTGGGCGCGGTCGCCCTGCTGCGGCGCCGCTGAGGGACGGCGCCCGCCGTCCCTCGGGCTGAGGCCGCTCGGGCCCCGGGTCGCTCAGGCCAGGCGGCGGGCGCGGACCGCGCCCCAGGCGCACCACCCGACGGCCACGACGGCGTCCGCGAGCGACGCGCGACGACGCCGGGGCCGGGTCAGCCCCGTGGCCAGCGCCGTCGCCGCGTGCAGCCCGTCGACGCCCGCCCCGCCGACGAGGGCCAGGGGCGCCGGCAGCACCCGCGTCCCCGCGGCCTGCACGAGGTGCCGGGCCCCGAGCACCCTCAGCACACGGCGCGCGCGGGCATCGGGCTCGTGACCGGCCAGCGCGCGCCCGACGGGGCCCGGGGCCAGCAGGCAGGCGGCGCCCCACGCGGCGCGGGCCAGGTCCGGCGCCGGGGAGCCCGGCGCGGCCAGGGGCGCCCTCGTCCCGGACGTCGCGGCGGGCGGGCGGCGGGTGGGGCGGCGGAGGGGCACGTGCTGATCCTCGCCGCGGGGTCGCGACCCGGCGCGGTGGAGGGGCCGGGCGCGTCCGGCCCGGCGCCCGACGGGCGCCGGTCGCAGGAGCGCCGGCGCCGTCGTCCCACCGGTACTCGTCACTCGTTGTTCACCGCGGTGTCCCTCATGTCGGGTCTGGTGGTCGACGAGGCCTCCCACCCTGGGCGCATGACGACGAACTGCTCGCACGGGACGGGTGCGCCCGCGCTCACGGCGCCCCGGATGGCTCTGCCCATGCTCGGCCACACCCGAGGCTCGCGCTCCGCGCAGACCTGCCACTTCCGGTGCGGCGACGCCTGCCTGACCGAGAACCGCAGCGCCTCGACGGCCCCGCCGTTCGAGGCCCTCGCCCAGCAGGCGATCGCCCGCCGCTCGGTCCTCGCCGGGCTGGGCGCCGCCCTCGTGGCCGGCGCCGCCCTCGCCCCGCAGGACGCCCGGGCCGCCGGTCGCGGCTCGCGGGCCGCCGCCGCGGCCTCCGCCCCCGGGGCCATGGCGCCCGCGGGTCTGATGGCCGGGTTCGCGCCGGTCGGGCCGATCCCCTCGGACGTCGACGACCTCGTCGTCCCGGAGGGCTGGGACTGGCACTCGATCATCGCCTGGGGCGACCCCGTGGAGCTCGGTGCGCCCGAGTTCGACCTGGACGACCAGAGCGAGGCGGCGCAGCTGACGCAGTTCGGCTACAACGTCGACTACCTGACGGTCCTGCCGCTGAACGGCTCCGGCAAGCGCGCCCTGCTCGTGGTCAACCACGAGTACACGAACGAGAACATCATGTACCCGGGCTACGTCGACGACGAGTCCCTCACGCTCGAGCAGCGCCGGATCTCCATGGCGGCGCACGGCATGTCCGTCGTCGAGGTCCGCCGGGACGGCGTCACGAGCCCCTGGAAGGTCGTGCCCAGCCGCTACAACCGCCGCATCACCGCCTCCACCACGGAGTTCCGGCTCACCGGGCCGGTCCGCGGCCACGAGCTGGTGCGCACGTCCGCGGACCCGGACGGCACCACGGTCATCGGCACGCTGAACAACTGCGCCGGCGGCACGACGCCGTGGGGCACGGTGCTCTCCGGCGAGGAGAACTTCCAGGGCTACTTCAAGAGCTCGAGCGCGCTGGACGCCCGCAACGGCGTCTACGGCATCAGCCGCACCGGTCGCGGCTGGGACCTCGCCGAGGCCCGCTTCGACACCGCCTCGGAGCCGAACGAGGTCCACCGCTTCGGCTGGATCGTCGAGCTGAACCCCTACGACCCGTCCTCGGCGCCCAAGAAGCTCACGTCCATGGGCCGCTTCCGCCACGAGGGCGCCACGGCGTCGATCGCCCCCGACGGCCGCGTCGTCTGCTACATGGGCGACGACCAGGGCGGTCAGCACATGTACAAGTTCATCTCCCGCGACCGGGTGGGGCAGCAGCCGCGCCGGGGCCGCGACTACAGCGTGCTGGAGCACGGCGACCTCTACGTCGCCCGGTTCTCCGTCGAGGGCGAGCCCTCCAGCGACTACGACGGCACCGGCGAGTGGGTGCCGCTGACCAAGGACGGCCGCTCGATGGTGCCCGGCATGAGCCTCGAGGAGGTCCTGCTCTTCACGCGGACCGCCGCGGCCGCCGTCGGCGCGACGCCCATGGACCGGCCCGAGGACGTCGAGCGCAACCCGGTCACCGGCCGCGTCTACATGGCCTGCACGAACAACTCCGGCCGCCAGGAGCCGGGCGCCGCCAACCCGCGGGTCCGCAACCGCTACGGCCACATCGTGGAGGTGACCGAGGCGCAGGACCAGACGTCGACGACCTTCACCTGGGCCCTGCCCGTGGTCTGCGGCGACCCCTCGGACCCGAGCACCTACTTCTCCGGGCTCCCGGCGTCGGAGGTCATGCCCATCGCCTGCCCCGACAACGTCGCCTTCGACAGCCAGGGCGGCCTGTGGGTCTCCACGGACGGGCAGCCGGGCTCGCTCGACCTCAACGACGCCCTGCACCACGTGGCCACCGAGGGGCCGGACCGCGGCAAGGTGCAGACCTTCCTCACCGTGCCCGTCGGCGCCGAGACGTGCGGTCCGCTGGTCGACGTGGACGAGGGCGTCGTCATGGTCTGCGTCCAGCACCCGGGCGAGGTCGACGGCGCGAGCATCGAGAACCAGGTCTCGCGCTACCCCTACGACGGCGAGGTGCGCGTGCCGCGCCCGGGCGTGGCGCAGGCGATCAAGCGGCGCTGACGCCCGCCCCGCCGGTCGGGGCGCTCCGCGGCGGCCCGGTGACGACGCACGTGTCGTCGCCGGGCCGCCGCTGTCGTGCCGGGGTGCGGCGCGAGCGCCCCGGACGACGGGCCGACGTCGGGGGGGCGTCCTACCGTCGGGGCATGAGCCAGGCAGACCACCAGCACGGCGACGGCGCACCGCCCCCCGTGCCCGGCACGAGCCCGACCGGACCCGACGAGGCGGCGGGCGGCTCCGCCACCGCGGTCCCCGACCTGACGGCGGAGGAGCTCGCCTTCCTGCACGGCGTCTTCGACGCCGCCCGCGAGGGCCGCGCGGACGAGCTCGCCGAGGTGGTGGACAAGGGGGTGCCGGTCGACCTCACGAACTCCTCGGGCGACACGCTGCTCGTCCTCGCCGCCTACCACCAGCAGCACGACGCCGTCCGGGTGCTGCTCGAGCGCGGGGCCGACGTCGAGCGGACCAACGACCGCGGGCAGTCGGCCCTGGCCGCCGCCGTCTTCCGCCAGGACGAGCAGGTCGTGCGCACGCTGCTGGCGGCGGGCGCCGAGCCCGACGCGGGCCCGAGGTCGGCGGTGGAGACCGCCCGCGTCTTCGAGCTCCCCGCGATGCTCGAGCTGCTGCAGGACCCGTCCCTGCGCCCCTGAGCGGCGCGGTCCGCCGGGCGGGCGCCCGTGGGCCCACCCGGGGCGCCCGTCGCAGGACCGCCGGCCGGAGGGGTGCCACGGGCTCTCCGGTGGGCTAGGTTGGAACCAGTCCAGAATAGGAGCCGGGGCGGCAGGTGCCGCCCAGCGGGGAACGGCCGTCGAGCACGGCACCCGCCCGACGGCGAGGACCGAGGAGAGGACAGCCATGACGACGACCGGCGACCGCACGACGCAGGGCGAGCAGCCCGTCCTGACCAACCGCCAGGGCCACCAGGTCTACGACAACCAGAACCAGCGCACGGTGGGCTCGCGCGGCCCGGCGACGCTCGAGAACTACCAGTTCCTCGAGAAGATCAGCCACTTCGACCGCGAGCGGATCCCCGAGCGCGTCGTGCACGCCCGCGGGACCACGGCCTTCGGGCACTTCGAGGCCACCGGGGCGTGGGGCGAGGAGCCCATCGCCACCTACACCCGCGCCAAGCTGTTCTCCGAGGCCGGCAAGAAGACCGACCTGGCGATCCGCTTCTCGACGGTGGCCGGCGGCCGCGACTCCTCCGAGGTGGCCCGCGACCCCCGCGGCTTCGCGGTGAAGTTCTACACCGAGGACGGCAACTGGGACCTCGTCGGCAACAACCTCGGCGTCTTCTTCATCCGCGACGCCATCAAGTTCCCCGACTTCATCCACAGCCAGAAGCCGGACCCGGTCGACTTCGAGCGCCAGGTCGCCAACCGCGTCTTCGACTTCATCTCCCAGAGCCCCGAGGCCATGCACATGGTCACGCTGGTCTTCGGGCCCCGCGGCATCCCGGCGTCCTACCGCGAGATGCAGGGCTTCGGCGTCAACACCTACAAGTGGGTCAACGCCCAGGGCGAGACCAAGCTGGTGAAGTACCACTGGCTCCCGCAGCAGGGCGTGAAGTCCTACACCGCTGACGACGCCGCCGTGGTCCAGGGCTCCGACCTCGGATCGCACACGCGCGACCTCTACGACGCGATCAAGGCCGGGGACTTCCCAAAGTGGGACCTGTACGTCCAGATGATGGACGACCACGACCACCCGGAGCTCGACTTCGACCCGCTGGACGACACCAAGGTCTGGGACGAGAACCGCTTCCCGCTGGGCAAGGTCGGCACCATGACGCTGGACGGCGTCCCGCAGGACTTCTTCTCCGAGAGCGAGCAGATCGCCTTCGGCACCGGCGTCCTCGTCGACGGGCTCGACTTCTCCGACGACAAGATGCTCGTCGGGCGGACGTTCTCCTACAGCGACACCCAGCGCTACCGGGTGGGCCCGAACTACCTGCAGCTGCCGGTCAACTCGCCCAAGGGCGCCCGCGTGGCCACCAACCAGCGCGACGGCGCCATGACCTACGTCGTGGACCGCCCCGAGGGCGTCAACCCGACGGTCAACTACGAGCCGTCCATCATCGGCGGCCTGCGCGAGGGCACCTACCCCACGCACGACGTGCAGGGCCCCGAGATCACCGGGCGCCTCACGCGCAAGCGGATCGAGCGCACGAACGACTACCTGCAGGCCGGTCAGCGCTACCAGCTGTCCGAGCAGTGGGAGAAGGACGAGCTCGTCGCCAACCTGACCGGCGCGCTCGGCACCTGCGACCGGCCCATCGCCGAGCGCATGGTGTGGCACCTGCTCATGTGCGACGACGAGCTGGGCGGCCGGGTCGGCGAGGGCATCGGCATCTCGGCGGACGACGTCCGCGGGCTCGAGCCGCTGGCCACGCAGACGCTGACCGAGGACGAGCTCGAGCGGGCCCGCAACCTCGGCAAGAACGGCCCCCGCGACGTCGAGGGCCTCGCCATGACGCACTGCGTGGCGAACGAGCGCGTGCAGCGCTGAGCGCCCGCGGGCCGGGCCCGCAGCACCACCCCCGGTGAGCACCCCGTCACCTGAGCAGCACCGCACGTGAGCACGACCGCAGGCCGCGCCGGTCCCCGGCGCGGCCTGCGGCATGCTCGGGGCCGTGACGACGCTGACGCCTCCGGGCGAGCCGCTTCCGCCGGCGGCGCTGCCGGTGCGGTGGGTCGAGCGGGGCTGGGACGACCCGGCGCCGGCGGCCCTGCGCGTGGCCATGGACGCCGAGATGTCGGTGCGCTACGCCCACGTCGAGGACCTGTTCTCCGCGCTCGTGATGCCGCCGGGCACGGCCTGGCTGACGACGTGGGTGGCGCTGCTGGGCGAGGAGCCCGTGGCCACCGCCACCCTGCGGTGGCTGGGGGAGGGGCCCGACCGCCTCGCCGAGGTGAAGAAGGTCTACGTCGCCCCGGCGGGGCGACGCCGCGGCCTCGCGGCGCAGGCCCTGCGCCAGGTGGAGGTGAGCGCGCGACGTCTCGGCGTCGGGCGCCTGCACCTGCACACCGGCGACCTGCAGCCCGAGGCGATCGCGCTCTACGAGCGCGAGGGCTGGGACCGGGTCCCCGTCTTCGCGCCGTACGACGTCCTGGACGTCAGCGTCTGCTTCACCAAGGCCGTCCCGCCGGCCTGACCCCGAGGCCCTTCCGCCGGCGATCTGCCGACGAGGTGCCGGAGCGCGGCCCCCTGACGGCGTTCTGCCGACAAGGTGTGGAGCGCGGCCCCCCTGACGGCGATCTGCCGACACAGTGCGCTCAGCAGCCCTTCCAGACGGCGATCTGCCGACAGGGTGCGTAGCGGAGCCTGTCCCCGCGGCGTCCTGCCGACAGGGTGCCGGGGACGGCGCCTCCCGGCGGCGATGTGCCGACGGAGTGCGCTCAGGCCCGGGCGGCGCCGCGGCCCACCGTCAGCGCCACGCTCCCGGTGGCGAGCACGAGCACGAGGAGCGCGCCCGCGACGACGACGAGCGGGGCGTCCCAGCCGCCCGTCGCGTCGTGCACGACGCCGACGACCGAGGGCCCGAGCGCGGCGAGCGCGTAGCCGCCGCCCTGCACGAGCGCCGAGGTGCGCCGCGCCTGCCGGTCGTCGGAGGACAGCCGCACGACGAGCACGAAGACCAGGGTGAAGACCCCGCCCTGGGCCGCGCCGCCGAGGGCCGTCCACACGAGCCACAGCTCCGGCGCGAGCAGGAGGCCCACGGGCAGGGCGAGCCAGCAGGCGCCCACGGGCCCGAGCACCCGCTCGGGGGAGGAGCGCGCGAGGAGCACGGGCACGCCCAGCGCCCCGACGACCGCCATCACCTGGAAGACCGACGACGCCGCGCCCGCCTCGGCCGGGCTCTGGCCCAGCCGGTCGGCGAGGAGGGTCGGCATCCACGCGGTGAGGCCGTAGTAGGCGAACGCCTGGGCGCCGAAGCCGACCGTGAGGACGGCCGGCGCCCACGCGGGCCGGTGCGCCGGGGCGGTCGGCGCGGGCGCGTCCTCGGCCCCCCGCTCGCGCGGGGCCTCTGCGGCCAGCGGGCGCCGGCGCAGCGTCGCGAGGCCCCACAGGACGGCGCCGGCGAGGGCCAGCACCGCCCACGACGCCGTCGCGGCGCGCCAGCCGAGCAGCTGGGCGAGGGGCTCGGTGCCGAGGGAGGTGAGCATCGAGCCCACGTTCAGCGCGGCGGTGTAGGCGCCTGTCGCCGCCCCCGTGCGCGAGGGCGGCACCGACCGCCGGATGATGACGGGGACGACGATGTTGCCGACCGTGATCGCCGTGCCGATGACGGCGGTGCCGGCCAGGACGACCTCGGTGCCGCCCGACGAGCGCAGCGCGGTGCCGGCCGCCACTCCGGCGAGGCACCACCACACGGCGGCGCCGGGGCCGACCCGCGCGATGAGCGCCGAGGCGAGCGGTGCGGCGAGGGCGAAGCAGACGACGGGGATGGTCGTGAGCAGGCCGGCCGTCGAGGGCCCGAGCCCGAGGTCCTCGGTGAGACGGCCCAGCACCGGCGCGACGGCGACGATCGGCCCGCGCAGGCTCAGCGCGACGACGAGGACGGCGGCGATGACGAGCGCCGTCGGCGGTGCGGCCCGACCGGTGCGCGCAGCGAGGTCCCCGGCCGGCGCACGTCCTGTCACCTCGCCATCCTGCCGGTCCGCCGGCGGGCCCCCGACCGCCGGCCACCGGTTCCGCCCTCGCGCTGCTCCGCCGCCCCGGCGCGGGCCGGCGAGGCGGACGGGGGTGAGGATGGGCGCGTGAGCGACGACGTGGCGACGACTGCCGGCGGACCCCCCTGGAGCACGCTGTCCCACCTGGAGTGCCCGCGCTGCGGGGACCGCCTCGACGCGTCGGTGCACCAGGGGCTGTGCCCGCGGGACGGCTCCCCGCTGCTGGCGCGGTACGACCTCGGGGCGGTGGTCGTGACGCCGGACGACGTCGCCCGTCGGGCGCCCGACCTGTGGCGCTACCACGAGGTGCTGCCGGTGCAGTCGCCCGCGGGCGTCGTCACCCTGGGGGAGGGCATGACGCCGCTGCTCGACCTGCCGCGCCTGGCCGAGGACCTCGACGTCGGCCGTCTGCTCGTCAAGGACGAGGGGCTGCTGCCGACGGGGTCGTTCAAGGCGCGCGGCGCTGCGGTCGGGGTCTCCCGGGCCGCCGAGCTGGGCGTGCGCGGTCTGGCGATGCCGACCAACGGCAACGCCGGCGCGGCGTGGGCCGCCTACGCCGCGCGGGCGGGCATCCCGCTGCTCGTGGCGATGCCGGTGGGCGCCCCGACGATCACGCGGGCCGAGTGCGTGGCGGCCGGGGCGCAGCTCCACCTCGTCGACGGGCTCATCAGCGACGCCGGCAAGCTGGTCGCCGCGGCCGTCGCCGACGACCCGGAGCGCTGGACCGACGTCGCGACGCTCAAGGAGCCCTACCGCATCGAGGGCAAGAAGACGATGGGCTTCGAGATCGCCGAGCAGCTGGGCTGGCGGATGCCCGACGTCATCGCCTACCCGACCGGCGGCGGGGTCGGGCTCATCGGCATCTGGAAGGCGCTGCACGAGCTGCTCGAGCTGGGCTGGATCAGCGGGCCGATGCCGCGTCTCGTGGCCGTCCAGTCGACCGGCTGCGCGCCGATCGTGCGGGCCTTCGAGGCCGGCGCCGACGTATCCGAGCCGTGGGTGGGCGCCTCGACGGTCGCCTTCGGCATCACGGTGCCCAAGGCGCTGGGCGACTTCCTCGTGCTGCAGGCCGTCCGGGAGACCGGGGGCACGGCCCTGGCGGTCGACGACGCCGAGCTGCTCGAGGAGCTGCGCGTCGTGGGCGCCCGGGAGGGGCTGTTCCTGTGCCCCGAGGGCGCCGCCGTCGTCTCCGCCGTCCGCCGGCTGCGCGGGTCGGGGTGGATCGGCGCCGACGAGGAGGTGGTGGTCCTCAACACCGGCGCGGGGATCATCTACCCCGACGCCGTCTCCGTCGACGTCGGCGGGGAGGTGCCCGTGGTGGCGAAGGACGGCCGGCTGGACGTGCGCACCCCCTGACGTCCGCCGGCGCGGGACTACGGCGGGCCCGGTGCTCGTTGGAGCCGGTGCCCGACGTCACCACCTGACGCCGGGAGCCGCTCCGAGCACCGAGGTGACCCGCATGTCCGTCCCCCTGTCCGTCCTGGACCTCGCCCCCGTCGACGCCGGGCACAGCGTCGGCGAGAGCATCGCCGGCAGCGTCGCCCTGGCCCGGGCCGCGGAGGCCAACGGCTACCGCAGGGTCTGGTACGCCGAGCACCACAACATGCCGGCCATCGCCTCGTCGGCGACGTCGGTGCTCATCGCGCACGTCGCGGCGCAGACGAGCACCATCCGGCTCGGCGCGGGCGGCGTCATGCTGCCCAACCACGCCCCGCTGACGATCGCGGAGCAGTTCGGCACGCTGGCGTCCATCCACCCCGGGCGCATCGACCTCGGCCTGGGGCGCGCGCCCGGCTCGGACCAGAACACGATGTACGCCCTGCGGCGCGACCCGTCGGCCGCCGACTCCTTCCCCCGCGACGTCCAGGAGCTGCAGGGCTACCTCGCCGGGCGCTCGCTCGTGCCGGGCGTGCAGGCCTCGCCCGGCGCGGGCACCGACGTGCCGCTGTACATCCTCGGGTCGTCGCTGTTCGGCGCCCAGCTCGCGGCGGCGCTCGGGCTGCCCTACGCCTTCGCCTCGCACTTCGCCCCGCAGGCGCTCACGGCCGCCGTGGCGACCTACCGCCGCGACTTCCAGCCGTCGGAGCAGCTGGACGCCCCGCACGTCATCGCCGGGATCAACGTCCTCGCGGCCGACTCCCGCGAGGAGGCCGAGGAGCACCGGGCGGTCGTGCGCCGCTCCCGCGCCGTCCTGCTGTTCGGCCGCGGCCGCACGATGACCGACGCCGAGGCGGACGTGCTCCTCGACGCCGGGGCGGGTGCCCAGGTGGACGCGATGATGACGCACACGGCCGCGGGCACCCCGGAGGACGTCCGCGAGCAGCTCGCCGCCTTCGCGGCGCACGCGAACGCCGACGAGCTCATCACCGCCCACGCCGGGCCCACCACCGCGGCGCGCGTGCGCTCGGTCGAGCTCACGGCGCAGGCCGTGTCCCTCGTCGCCGCGTAGGGACCCCGCGCAGCGCGGGTCCACGACCCGCCTCCGCAGCGAGCGGTCCCCGGACCGTCGGTCGGACGCAGCGAGACGGCCCGTGCGGTCCCTGACGGGAGACCGCACGGGCCGTCGGCGTCGCGGGGCCGCTCAGTCCTCCACGAGGTGGCCGTAGACCACCGTGTTGTCCCGGTAGTGCCCGGTCGTGCGGTCGAACACGCCGCCGCAGGTGATCAGGCGCACCTGCGGGTCGTCGGTGCTGCCGTACACGCGCTGGGTGGGGAAGTCGTCCTTGGGGTAGCGCTCGGCCGTGTCGACGACGAAGGTCGCCGTCGTGCCGTCGGCCCGGTCGACGTGGACCTCGTCGCCCGGCTCCAGCTCGCCGAGCCGGTAGAAGACCGAGGGGCCCTCGCGGGAGTCGATGTGCCCGGCGATGACGGTCGGGCCCACCTGGCCCGCCCGCGGCGAGCCGTCGTACCAGGACGCCTTGAGGTTGTCCGGACCGGTCCTCGGCGGGACGGCGAGGGTCCCGTCCTCGTTCAGCCCCAGGTGCAGCAGGTCGGTGTCGATGCCGACGGCGGGCACGCGCAGCCGGACCGGCTCGGCGACGACCTCGGCCACCTCGACCTCCGGCTCGGGCGCGGGGGGCGGGGGCGGGATGCGGACCAGCCCGGGGATGTCGCCCTCCGGCGCGAGGGCGGTCGTGGGCATGACGTCGCCCTTGGTCGCCCGGTCCGGGTCGCGCGGCTCCTGGGTGGTCTGCGCCGGGGTCGGCTCGGCGGTCGTGGGGGCGGGCACGGAGGTCGCGTCGTCGCCGCCCGGGGAGAACGGCGCGGCGGCCACGTCCGCGGCCGTGCGCGGAGGCTCCACGGGGGCCTCCCCGTCGTCGGCCAGCGCCGATCCGACGAGCCCGAGACCGACGGCGACGCAGGCGATCGAGGCCGCCGTGGCGACGCGGCCTCCGTGCTTCCGGTGTCGTGCTGCCGTGCGAGCCACGGCCGTCAGCCCTCCGCCGCGATCGCGGGGCGACGCCCGGCGGGAGCGCCCGCGCGGACGGCGCCACCCGGCCCCGCGCCCTGGTCGGGGCCGTCGGGCACGACCGAGGCGGCGGTCGGGGTGCCGCAGGCGGCGAGCACGGTGGCCTCCTGGGGGAGCGACGGGTCGGGAGCCGCCATGGTGTCACCGCCGTGGGCGCCCGAGCCATCCAGGTCCGCGCCGTGCTGCACCACCGCGGCACGGCCGGCCGCGTCGGCGTGCGCGACCTCGACGGTGCGCCGGGACGCGCTCTCGCCGACGGGGGAGCGCTCCACGGCGGGGCCGCGGCCGGGGCTGGGGCCGCTCCCTGTGGTCAGCGGGACCGCGACGGCGACGTGGGCGTGCATGCGGGGTCCCTCCCGGGATCTGCTGGTGCCGAGCCGGTCCTGCTCGTCCCGGCGTCCTCCTCGAGGTCTGCGGCCCGCCCTGGGGCGGTGGCCGCACACGTGGTTCGGGGGCGCGGGGCCCGCGGTTGGGTCCGGAGGCGGTCCGAGGTCCTGCAGGAGGTGCGGTGCGCAGGCCCCTGCTGGCGGTGCCCCCCGCGCTAGCCTCGGCGCACCGTCAGGCGGGGCGTGCGCTCAGGTGCCTCGGGGCGGCTCAGCCACCCCCACGAGAGGAGTGCCATGAGTGCGAGCGAGGGGAGCTCCTACGCCCCCGAGCCCATGCCCGCGCCGGTCGTCGAGCCGGGGGAGTTCGTCGTCGCAGCGGTCGGCCTGGACCACGGGCACGTCTACGGCATGTGCGAGGGCCTGATCGGTGCGGGAGCCACGATCGGGTGGGTGCACGACCCCGACCCGGCCAAGGTGGAGCGCTTCGTCGAGCGGTTCCCGCAGGTGCGGGTCGCCCGCAGCGAGCAGGAGGTCCTCGACGACGCCGAGGTGCGCCTCGTGGCGGGGGCGGCGGTCCCGTCCGAGCGGTGCGCCCTCGGCGTGAGGGCCATGGAGGCGGGGAAGGACTACTTCACCGACAAGGCGCCGCTGACGACCCTGGAGCAGCTCGACCTGGCCAGGGACGCGGTCGAGCGCACCGGGCGCAAGTACGCCGTCTACTACTCCGAGCGCCTGCACGTGGAGACCGCCGTCCTCGCCGGTCAGCTGATCGAGGCCGGCGCCATCGGTCGGGTGCTGCAGGTCATCGGGACGGGGCCGCACCGGCTGTCGGCCCCCACCCGCCCCGACTGGTTCTTCGACAAGGCGCGGTACGGCGGCATCCTCTGCGACATCGGGTCCCACCAGATCGAGCAGATCCTGCACTACACCGGCGCGAGCGACGCCACCGTGGTCCGCAGCCACGTCGCCAACCACGCGCACCCCGAGCACCCGGACCTGGACGACTTCGGCGAGGCGATGCTCGTGACGGACTCGGGGGCCACGGGGTACTTCCGGTGCGACTGGTTCACCCCGGACGGCCTGCAGACCTGGGGCGACGGCCGGACGTTCATCCTCGGGACCGAGGGCTTCATCGAGCAGCGCAAGTACCTGAACATCGGCACCCAGGACGGCCCCGGGCACCTCTACCTCGCCAACGGGGACGAGGAGACGCACATCGAGGCGCGGGGCCGGGTCGGCTACCCGTTCTTCGGCCAGCTCGTCCGCGACTGCCTGGAGCGGACGGAGACCGCGATGACCCAGGAGCACGCGTTCAAGGCCGCCGAGCTGTCGGTGCGCGCGCAGACGCAGGCCGTCGACCTCGTCCCCCGAGGCTGAAGGCGGCCGACGCGCTCACGTCGCCGGGCTCGAGCACCGGTGACCTGTCCCGGGCCCCCAGGTGACGTGCACCGGGGGGCGACACGACGAGGAGACCCACCGCACATGAACGGCAGGACGTACCGCATCGCCATCATCGGGGCTGGGGTCATCGGGAAGCAGCACGGCAAGCTCGTCTCCGAGCTGGACCGGCTCGAGCTCGTCGCCGTCGCCGACCACGACGTCGAGAGGGCCCGGGAGCTGACGGACCTCCGCGGCGGCGCCCCGTTCCGCGACGTGGCCGAGGTGCTCGCCGCGACCGACGTGGACGTCGTCGCCGTGTGCACCCCGACGGGCGCCCACGGCGAGGTCGCCGTCGCTGCGCTGGACGCCGGCAAGCACGTGGTCATCGAGAAGCCCGCCGAGGTCACCCTCGAGAGGATCGACGAAATCATCGCGGCTCAGCAGCGGGCCGGGACGCTGGTCACGGTCATCTCCCAGCACCGCTTCGACCGGTCCACCGAGATCGTCGCCGACGCCATCGCCGGGGGCCGGCTGGGGCGCCTCACCTCGGGCATCGCCTCCATCGACTGGTGGCGGGGCCAGTCCTACTACGACTCCGGGCAGTGGCGGGGCACCTGGGAGCTGGACGGCGGTGGAGCCCTGATGAACCAGGGCGTCCACACCGTCGACCTCCTGGTCGCGGCCCTCGGCGAACCGGTCGAGGTCTTCGCCTACACCGGCCTGCTCGCGCACGAGGGCATCGAGGTCGAGGACGTCGCCGTCGGCGTGGTCCGCTTCGCGAGCGGGGCGCTCGGGGTCCTGCACGGGTCGACCGCCGCCTTCCCGGGCATGAGCGCACGGCTCCAGGTGCACGGGGACCGCGGGTCCGCGGTCATCGACGACGACCGGCTCGTGTACATCCACGAGAGCTCGTCCGAGGAGCCGGGCGAGGACAGGGCCTACGGCGCGAACGGCGACGACAGCACCAACCAGGTGTCCCGCTACGCCGAGCAGGGTCCGTCCGGGCCCACGGCGGGCTCGGACCCGGGCGCGATGTCGGACGCCCACCGCCACCAGTACGAGAACGTCCTCGCGGCGCTCGACGGCGACGAGGAGCTGCGGGTGACCCTCCAGGACAACCGGCGCTCGGTGAGCGTGATCCTCGGCGTCTACGAGTCGGCGCGCACCGGCCGCCCGGTGCGCCTCGGCGTCGGGTCGGGGGCGTCGTGAGCGGGCGCTCGCCGCGCCTGGCGGCCAACCCCATCCCGTACTGGTTGCGGGACGGGGTCGCCGACAAGTCCCCGGAGGTGCTCGAGCAGGCCTTCCGGGACTTCCGCGAGATCGGGTTCCGGGCGGTCAAGGCGGACATCCCCGAGGGGATGACGCCGCACGACTACGAGCGCTGGATCAGCGAGCACCAGCTGGCGCCGTCGCTGAGCCTGTTCAGCTCGGCCTTCGACGAGACCGTCGACATGGACGTCGAGCTCGAGCGCGCCAAGCGGTTCGCCGACGACCAGGCCGCGCTGGGGCTCGACCGCACCATGGTCTCCTCCGTCGCCCTCCCGGCGCGGATGGCCGAGCCGGCGGTGGGGGCGGGCTTCGACGAGGACCGGCTCGCTCGCGCGGTCGACGCCGTCGGCGCCGTCTGCGAGGTGCTCCAGGCCGGCGGTCTGCGGCCGCTCCACCACTCCCACGTCGGCGGGGTGTTCGAGACCGAGGGGGAGGTCGTGCGACTGCTCGACACCCTCGGCCCGGACGTCATCGGCTTCGGACCGGACACCGGGCACCTGCACTGGGCCGGGGTCGACCCCGTCGCCATGGTCCGCCGCTACGCCGACCGGCTGGGCGGCATCCACCTCAAGGACGTGTTCCCCGACTTCCTCGACCGCGACGCGGCGAGGGGGATGACCTACCAGGAGATCACCGCGACCAAGCGGCTGTGGGCCGAGCCCGGCCACGGCGTCGTGGACCTCGCGGGCGTGATGGCGGCCGTGCCGGACGACTACGACGGCGACTTCATGATCGAGGTCGACGTCCCCAGCGTCGAGACCCCCTTCCTGTCGCACCAGATGTCCTTCGCCTGGGCCCAGCAGGCCCTCCCGGTGGCTGATCCGGCCAGCTGAGGCGAGTCCCCGGCAGCCGGTCGGCCGGCGGCCCGGCGCGTCGCGCGGCCGACGACCGGTCGTGCGAGCGACTCGCCCGGGGTCCTGGGGCGGAGGGGCTCAGCGGAGGCGGTGCAGCACCTCGCCGGCGTCGGGGACGACGAGCGTGCCGGGGTCGGCCTCGTAGGCGGCGACGTCCACCTCGGCGGGGTCGAGGTGGCCGAGGTTCGCCGCGCGGACGACGTCCTCGGGGATCGACGTCGCGAGCGTCACCCGCACGCGCGGGCGCTCTCCGTGCTCGGGGTCCCAGGTGCCCGCGCCGCGCAGGTGCGTGGAGTGGGCGAGCACCCCCCAGGGAACGTCCTTGAACTGGTCCCACTGGCCGGTGAAGTAGTCGCGGCAGTGGTAGCCGATGGTGTTGATCTCGGGGTGCATCGCGGCGATCTCGGTGATGTGGGGGGCGTAGAGGATCACCTCACCGCCGTCGGCGACGACGGGCTCGAGCTTGTAGAAGCCCTTGGCGGCGGTCCACACGTCGGCGTACTTGCGGGGGATGAGCGACAGGACGCGCTGCACGGGTGCGTCGAGGTAGCGCACGTGGGTCTGGGCGGCGACGCCGGCCGCGGCCGCCCAGGCGGCCCGGGGCTCGCCGAGGGCGAGGGCGTGCAGGCCGGCCCCGCCGTGCTGGGTGACGGCGCACAGCGCGAGGGTCTGGGTGGGGATGAGCGCGGCGGCCTCGTCGATGACGGCGCGCACGGGCGTGACCTCGCGGGTGCCGATGATCGCGGCGCTGGTGATGAGCGCGCCGAGCCAGTGCGAGAGGTCGATGACCTCGGGGCCGGAGACGCCGGGGAAGAAGTACTTGTTGCCGCCGGAGAAGCCCACGACCTCGTGGGGCAGGACCGGTCCGACGACGAGGGCCACGTCGTGCTCGACGACGGCGCGGTTGATGCGCACGTCGACCCCCACTGCCAGGCGGCCCTGCGAGAGCTCCTCGACCCGTTCCGCGGAGATGGCGCCGAGGGTGACGAAGGTGCTCGGGTCCCGCCAGGCGTGGTTGAGCACCGTCAGGCCCGGGAAGCGGGCGTCGACGTCGCCCACCGGGTAGCCGCAGTGGCGGGCCAGCTGCTCCTCGCTCATCGCCGCGTGCGTGCCGAGGGCGACGAGCGCGGTGATGCGGTCGGCCCGTCCCGCGAGGGCGCCGTGGACGGCGTCCAGGAGCTGGGGCAGCGGGCAGCTGCGCGTGGCGTCGGGGATGACGAGGCAGACCGACCGGCCGGCGAGGTCGAGGGCGCCCAGCTGCTCGGCGACGAACGACGTGACGGCGTCCTGGTCGAGCAGGGTCTCGGCGCCGCCGGTGAGGGCGGCGCCCCGCGCCAGCTCGGCCAGGGGGTCCTCGACCGGCGGGGCGACGGTGCGAGGGCTGTCGTCGACGCGCATCCGCGCAGCGTCCCGATCGAGCGCGCCCGTGGCAAGGGGGCTGCGGGTCGCCGCAGCACCGGCAGGGGCGTCCTGGCGCGTGAGCGGGGCTGCGCCGACGGCGGCCCGGGCCGGCCGGCACCGCGCGGGCGCCCGCGACGTCGTCGAGCGCGTCCGCCCCGGGCAGGTGCACGTCCTCGGCCGGCGGGGCTCGCGGCCGTCCTCTTGACCATCGGCGTCGGCGGGATGAGAGTGGCGGTGAGGTCATCACCACTGGCCCCACGCCGACCCGGGGCTCCTCTCGAGGAGCCCGTCCGGACCTGGAAGGGGCTCGACCCATGACGACCACCACCGAGGCGGCGGGCGCCGTCGCGGCGGGCGCCGCTGCTGGGGCCCAGCCCGCTGGCTCCGCCGACGAGGCCGCCGCCGCACCGCGCCCCACCCGCCCCCCGCTCCCGCCGGTCGCTGACCCCGCCGAGCCGCTGGCGCTCGAGGCCGCGCGCGAGCTCGTCGCGGCGGGCGCCCTGCGCGCCGGCCCGGTCGGCGCCGTCGGCCTGGAGCTCGAGCGCCACGTCGTCGACGTCGCGGCGCCGCAGCGGCGGGTGCCCTGGGACCGCCTGCGGGGCGCGCTGCGGGGCGTGCGCACGCCCTCCGGCAGCGCCGTCACGCTCGAGCCGGGCGGGCAGGTCGAGCTGTCCAGCCCGCCGGCCGCCCACGTGGCGGGCGCCGTCGCCGCGCTGCGCGAGGACGCGGCCGTGCTCGACGCCGCGCTCGCGGGGGAGGGCCTGGTGCTGCTGTCCGTCGGAGCCGACCCCAGCCGGCCGCCGGAGCGCGTCAACCCCGGGGCGCGCTACGCGGCCATGGAGGCCTACTTCCGCCGCGCCGGCCACGGGGCCGACGGCGCGCTGATGATGTGCTCGACGGCGTCGCTGCAGGTCAACGTCGAGGCCGGGCCGGCCGCGGGCTGGGCCGAGCGGCTCGCCTCCCTGGCTCGCCTGCGCGCCGTCCTGGTCGCCCTCGGGGCGTGCAGCCCGTACGTCGCCGGCGGGCCGACGGGGCTGCGCTCCTCCCGCGCCGCGATGTGGTGCCGCCTGGACCCGGGCCGCTGCGCCGGGCCGGCGTCCGGCGGCCTCGCGGCGGGCTCCGCGGACCCCGCGCAGGCGTGGGCCGGCTTCGCGCTGGAGGCCCCCGTCATGCTCGTGCGCGGTGCGGGCGACGCCGTCGCGCCGGCGCTCGAGGCCGCGACGATGGCCGAGTGGGTCACCGGCGCCCGGCCGCTGGCGGGCCGGCGCCCCACGGCCGACGACCTCGAGCTGCACCTGAGCACCCTGTGGCCCCCCGTGCGGCTGCGCGGCTTCCTCGAGCTGCGGCTGCTCGACGCCGTCCCGGCCGACCTGTGGCCGGGGCTCGCCGCGCTCGTCGTCGCGGCCCTCGACGACCCCGCCGCGGCGGACGGCGCCGCGCACGCCGCCGAGCCCGTCGCCGACCTCGTGGGCGAGGCGGCGCGCGACGGCCTGTCCGACCGGCGGCTGCGCCGCGCCGCCGCGGGCGTCGTCGCCGCCGCGCTGCCCGCCGTCCCGGACGCCCTGCGACCCGACGTCGAGCGCTGGGCCGCGCTCGTGGACGCCGGACGCACCCCCGCCGACCTCGTCACCGAGCGCGCGCGGAGGGACGGCCACGCCGCCTGCCTCCTCGCGGAGGAGCTGAGATGAGCACGACCACGACCACGACCACGACCACGACCGGGACCGCCGGGGCGCTCGAGCGCCCCGGCCCGGACCTCCAGGGGGCGCTGGCCGCCCTGGAGCGCGCCCGCGCCCAGACGCTGCGCCTGACCGACGTCCCCGAGGACGAGCTGGTGGTGCAGCACTCGGCGCTCATGAGCCCCCTGGTGTGGGACCTCGCCCACGTGGGGCAGCAGGAGGAGCACTGGCTGCTCGGGGACGCCGCCGGGCTGGGGCGGGCGGCGTGCGGCGCCGTGCGGCCGCGCGTCTTCGCGCCCGAGGTCGCCTCGCTCTACGACGCCGCGGAGCACCCCCGCGCGACGCGCACGAGCCTGCCGCTGCTCGACGCCGCGGCCTCCCGGCGCTCGCTCGCCGAGGTCCGCGGCCGCGTCCTCGACGCGCTCGCGCGCGCCGTGCCGGACACCGGCGCCACGCACGACGCGCGGGACGGCGCGCACCGCGGCCTCGGCAGCGGAGGGCCCGCCGACGCCGCCGTCTTCGCCGCCTCGATGACGGCCCAGCACGAGCACCAGCACGACGAGACGATGCTCGCGACGCACGGCCTGCGCGCCGGGGAGGCGCTGCTCGTCGCCGAGCCCGTGCCGCGGGCCCGCCCGGGGGCGGTGCCCGACGCCGGCGCCGACCCCCGCGCGGACTCCGTGCTGGTGCCGGGCGGCTCCTTCGCCCTCGGCGCGGACCCGCTGGCCGAGCCCTTCGCCCTCGACAACGAGCTCCCGCAGCACCGGGTCGACGTCGCGGCCTTCCGCCTGGGGCGGCTGCCGGTGACCTGCGGCCAGTGGGCCCGCTTCGTCGCCGACGGGGGCTACGACGACCCGCGGTGGTGGACCGACCGGGGGTGGCGCCACCGGTGCGAGGCGGGCCTGCAGGCGCCCCTGGGCTGGGCGCCGGACGGCGCGGGCGGCTTCACGCGCCGCCGCTTCGGCGTCGTGGAGGAGGTGCCGGAGCGGGAGCCGGTGCAGCACGTCGACTTCCACGAGGCGCAGGCGTTCGCCCGGTGGGCGGGGGCGCGCCTGCCCACCGAGGTGGAGTGGGAGAAGGCCTGCGCGCACGACCCCGCGACCGCCGGGCGCCGCCGCTGGCCGTGGGGGGAGGAGCCGCCGACCCCCGAGCGCGCGACCCTGGGCGGTCGCTCGCTGCGCCCCGCCGAGGCCGGGGCGCTGCCGGCGTCGGCCTCGGCGTGCGGCGCGGAGCAGATGGTCGGCGACGTCTGGGAGTGGACGTCGTCGGGCTTCGAGCCCTGGCCCGGGTTCCGCACGATGCTCTACGACGGCTACTCGGCGCCGTTCTTCGGCGGCGACTACCGCGTGCTGCGCGGCGGGTCGTGGGCCACGGACGCCGCCGCGGTGCGCCCGTCGTTCCGGAACTGGGACCACCCCGTGCGCCGGCAGGTCTTCGCGGGCCTGCGCCTGGCCTGGGACGCCTGAGTGTGCCGGCACGTCGCCTGGGTGGGTGCGCCGCGCAGCCTGGCGCAGGTGGTCCTGGACGGGCCCTGCGGGCTCGCGCGCCAGAGCTGGGCCCCGCAGCGCCAGGCCCACGGCACCGTCAACGCCGACGGGTGGGGCGCGGGCTGGTGGAGCCCGGCCCGGCCCGAGCCCGCCCGGTGGCGCTCGACCCGGCCGCTGTGGCAGGACGCGTCCTTCGCCTCGGCGGCCCCGCACGTCTCCTCCACGTGCGTGCTCGCCGCGGTGCGCTCGGCGACGGAGGGGATGCCCGCTGACGAGACCGCCGTCGCGCCCTTCGCCGCGGGCCGCTGGCTCCTCTCCCACAACGGCCGTGTCGACCGGTCGGTGCTCCCGGTGGAGGCCTGGCCGCGGGCCGAGTCGGTCTGCGACAGCGCGGTCCTCGCCGCGCACCTGCTCCAGGGGCTGGAGGGCGCGCCGGACGCGCCCCGGCTGGTCGGGGAGCGCGTGGCCGCCGTCGGCGCGGCTGACCCGACCGCCCGCCTCAACGTCCTCGCCGGGGACGGCGAGCGACTGGTGGCCACCGCCTGGGGCGACGTCCTGTCGGTCCTGGAGACCGCCGACGGCGTGGCGCTCGCCAGCGAGCCGTGGGACGACGACCCGCGCTGGCGTGACGTGCCCGACCGCACCCTCGTCGTCGCCACCGCCGCCGGCGCCCGGCTGGTGCCCCTGGCCGACCGCGGCACCACCCCGACCCGCGCCGCCGCCTCGCCGCTGCCGCAGGAGGTCTCGTGACCAGCTCTGCGACCGAGGACGTCGACGAGCGGGCCCCGCGCCCCGGCGAGGTCGTGCTGGAGAGCCACCTGACCGCCGAGGACCTCGCCGCGGCCCTGCGCGACGACGCGCGCGCCGGCCTGCAGTCGACGCCGAAGCGGCTGCCGTCCAAGTACCTCTACGACGAGCGCGGCAGCCGCCTCTTCGACGAGATCACGCGGCTGCCCGAGTACTACCCGACGCGCCGCGAGCGGGCGCTGCTGGAGCTGGTGGCCGACGAGGTCGCGGAGGTGACCGGCGCGCACGCCCTCGTGGAGCTCGGCAGCGGCACGAGCGAGAAGACGCTGCTGCTGCTGGACGCCCTGGCGCGGGCCGGCACGCTGCGCTCCGTCGTGCCCTTCGACGTCGACGCGGTGACGCTGGCGGCCGCGGGCAGGCAGCTGGCGGCGCGGTACCCGGGCGTCGGCGTCCACGCCGTCGTGGGGGACTTCGAGAGGCACGTCCGCGCCCTCCCGCGCACGGGCGGGCGCCGCCTCGTCGTCTTCCTGGGCTCGACCATCGGCAACCTCGAGGAGGGGCCGCGCGCCCGCTTCCTGGCCGACGTCGCGGCGAACCTCGGGCCGGACGACGCCTTCCTGCTGGGCACCGACCTGGTGAAGGACGTCGGGCGCCTCGTCGCGGCCTACGACGACGAGGCCGGTGTGACAGCGGACTTCAACCGCAACGTGCTGCGCGTGCTGCGCCGCGAGCTCGGCGCCGAGCTGGACGAGGAGGACTTCGACCACGTCGCGCGCTGGGTGCCCGCGCACGAGCGCGTCGAGATGCACCTGCGGGCCCGTCGGGACCTGCGCGTCGCCGTCCCGGCCCTGGACCTCGTCGTGGACTTCGCCGAGGGCGAGGAGCTCTGGACCGAGGTGTCGGGCAAGTTCCGCCGCGAGAGCCTGACGGCGGAGCTCGAGGCGGCGGGGCTCGCGGTCCGGCGGTGGTGGACCGACCCGGACGGCGACGTCGCGCTGAGCCTGTCGACGCCGGTCGGTCCCGCCCGCGCGGCCGGGTGACCCGCACGGGCCGTCGGCGCCGGGAGCCGGCGCCCACCCGCCACGAGGTGGCCGTGGACCTCCGTGCCGTCTGGTCGTGCCCGGTCGTCCGGTCGAGGACGCCGCCGCACGTGACGAGGCGGAGCAGGTCGGTCCCCGAGGTCCCGGCCCCGGGGTCAGCTCCGGACCAGACCGCGGACGCCGCCGCCGACCAGCGTGGCGACGTCCACCATGGCGTGGGGCAGGGCCAGGCCCCGGGGGGCGGCGACGTAGCAGGTGCGCCACCGGGGGCCGAAGCCCTGCTTGAAGCCGCGCAGGCCCTTGAAGTTGTAGAGCTGCTCGCCGTGGGTCCAGACCAGGTGGCCGAGCCGCTCCCAGACGGGGGCGCCGGCGCCGCTCCGCAGCCCCGACAGCGGCGCCATGCCCAGGTTGAACGTCGAGAAGCCGTTCTCCTTGGCCCAGAGGATGCACTCGACGAACAGGTAGGTCATCACGGTGCTCGGCCCGTCGGGCAGCCGGCGCATCAGGTCGACCTGCACCTCCTCGCCGTCCCCGCCGACCCACAGGGTCGCGAAGGCGATGACCCGCCCCTCCTGGCGGACGACCACGAGCGGCGTCCGGCGGACGTACTCCTCGTCGAACGCGCCGAGGGAGAACCGCTTCTCCTTGCCGTTGCGTTCCGCGAGCCAGGCGTCCGACACCTCCCGCAGCTCGGGCACCAGCGGGCCCACGTCGGCCGCGGCCACGAGCTCGACCGTCATCCCGAGGCGTGAGGACTTGTTGCGGCAGGTGCGCAGGTTCGTCCGCGCCTTGCCGGAGAGGGTGAAGTCCGCGAGCGGGACGACGGCCTCCTCGCCCAGCTTGGTCAGCGCCAGCCCGCACTCGCGGTACAGCTCGGCGTGGTCCTCGAGGACGTTGTAGAGGACGGGGCGACCTCCGTGGCGGTCGACCTCCTCGACGAAGCTCCGGAGCAGGCCGGGGAAGGCGGTCGGGTCCCCGACCGGGTCGCCCATGACCACCCAGCTGCGGCCCTCGACCTGGTACATGAGGAAGGCGGCCCCGCAGGGCGCGAAGTGGAACCGCTTGTCACCGGTGAAGGCCAGGTGCGCGAGGCAGCGCCCGGAGCGGGTGACGAGGTCCTCCACCCGGGCCAGCTCGGCGTCGTCGGACGCCCGCTGGTCGGGGGTCCTGCGCCGCAGGACCCATCGCCCGCCGACGAGCACCCCGACGGTGCCCGCCACCATCGCGAGCCGGTCCGCGACCGGGGTGTCGCCGGAGACCGACGCCGCCAGCAGGGGGGCGTCGCCGGCGCCGCCGGTGCTGCTGAGCTCCAGCCACCACACGGCCGCCCCGACCAGCGCGGTCGCGGTGGCCAGCCACACCAGGTCCCGCGGCCGGGGGGAGCGCGAGCCGCGGTGGAAGACCGTCCGCGCGGGCACCAGCAGCAGGGCGAGCCCCGTGGTGACGGCGGCCAGCACGAGGTCCCCGTGGGCGGCGGCCACCGCCGTGACCCCCGCCAGGAGCGCGAGCGCGGCGGCCCAGGCCACCCGCAGGCGCCGGTGCAGGCCCCGGGCCAGGAGCAGCGCGGCCAGGCCGGCGAGGCTGGTGGTCACCGCCGAGACGTCCAGCCCCCGGGGACCCGGCAGGTCTCCCCGCACCACCATGAAGACCCCGGCGCCGGCGACGACGAGCGCGAGCACGGACGGCGTCAGCACGGTGGGCAGGCGCACGGCGGTCACCGGCACGAGGGTCTCCTGCGCCGCGGTCTCCTGCACTGCCGTCCCCTGCGCGGGGAGCTCCCGCGCGGCGCCCCTCTGCGACGGGATCCTGGGCGACGAGGTCGCTGGCACCGGCGCCGAGGGCGTCGCGGCGGCCGCCGGGGCGAGGGGCACCGCCGCGTCCCCGCGGACCTCGTGGCGGACGAGGAGCACGGCCGCCAGGAGCAGCGGCAGCACGAAGTAGACGAGCCGGTAGGCGACCAGCGCCACCGCGAGCCCCGCGGGCGACGTCGTCGCCCCGACCATCACCACGAGGGCCGTCTCGAAGACGCCGAGGCCGCCGGGGACGTTGCTCAGCAGCCCGGCGACGGTCGCGATCGCGAAGGCGGCGGCGAACGGCAGGAACGGGAGCCTGCCGTCGGCGGGCAGCAGGACGTAGAGGGCCGCGGCCATGGTGAGCCACTCGACGCTCGACAGCACGACCTGGGCGAGCGCCAGGCGGGGGGACGGCCGCTCGAGGCGCCAGCGGCCGCGGCCGACCGACCGCCCGGTGCGCGCCCAGACGAGGTAGCCCAGCACCGACGCCAGCAGCAGCGACCCGAGGACCAGGACCGCCCCGCCCGGCAGGTGCAGGGCCCGCCCGGCCGCCGCCGGGTCGTGCAGCACGCCGGCGCCGGCCAGGACCGCGGCGCCCAGCGCGAGGGTGACCAGGTTGAACCCGATGATCCGGGTGATGGCGGACCGGGGGACGCGCCAGCTGGAGTAGACGCGGGCCCGCAGCGCCGCCCCCACCACCGCGGAGGCGCCGAGGCTGTTGCCGAACGCCGTGGCCACGAACGAGGCGAGGCCGTAGCGGCGGTAGGGCAGCGGGTGCCCCACGTAGCGCAGCGCCAGCGCGTCGTACCCGGTCATCGCCACGTACGAGACCGCCGTCGCGAGGACGGCGGCGAGCGCGACGCCCGGGCCGAGCGCCAGCAGGTCGCCTCCGAGCTCGGACCAGTCGTAGCTGCGGAAGGTGCGGTGGAGCAGCGTCAGCGCGGCGGTGAGCATCCCCAGCACGAGCAGGGGGCCGAGCAGACGGCGCACGGGCGCGGCCGGGCGATCGGTGGTGGTGGAGCGCATGCTCGAGCAGTCGGCAGGCGAAGGGGCCCCCTTGACCTCGCCGCGGCTGCGCGAGGCGGCGCGACGGCCCGGTCACGGACCTGAGGACGGCCCGGGTCCGGATCTGGGGCTCCTCGTCCACGCGCCTCCGCCACGGCGTCCTCGGGCAGGGGCCGGGTGCAGGCGGCGACGCGGGTGGTGTCGGCGACCTGCTCCGGGTCGGTGGACGACGTCCACGGCCTCAGCGCCGGCGCGCACCCGTCATGCGGCCCCAGCTCTGACGGCGCCGGGTCGCTGCTCCGGGGTCGACGAGGTCATGGCCGAGGCGCCGCGGGCGGCGGCGCAGCCTCGCCGGACGTCTCGGCCGGGGCGCCGTCCGGCGAGGGGCGCAGTGGCTCTCCGCTGCCGTCGTGGTAGCCGTCGGCCCACTCGCCGGTCGCGAAGTCGTACCCCACGGGCTCGCCGTCCTCGTCGCGCCGCTGGTACCACTCGGTGTACTGCGCGCTGTGGGAGTCGACGTCCGCACCCGCTCCCCGGTCGCGCTCGGTCCTGCCGACCTGGACCGCGAAGTCGTCCCCGTAGCGCTCGATGCCGTCGGTCACGGCGTTCTCCAGCGCCGAGCGGGTGTAGTGCTGGCGCAGGGCGATCGGGTCGGTGCGCAGCTCCCGGAACCAGGCGACGACGGCCAGGAGCAGCACGAGCGCGAACGGCACGGCCGTGACGATGACGAGCTGCTGCAGGCCCTGCAGCGCCAGGCCCTCGCCGAGCGTCAGCATGACCACGGCGATCCCGGCCATCACGAGCCCCCAGAAGACGACCAGGGGGCGCGGCGGGCTCTGCGAGCCCCTGGTGCTGAGCATGCCCATGACGATCGAGGCGGAGTCGGCCGCGGTGATGAAGAAGACGGCCAGGATCGCCATCGCGACGTAGGGGAGCCAGCCCGCCACGAGCGGCAGGTTGTCGATCATGGCGAAGAGCACCTGCGGGGCTGCCATGTCGTCGGAGAAGCCGGGCGCGCCCTCCCGGTACATGGAGATCGCCGTGCCGCCCATGACCCCGTAGGCGACGAAGATCAGCGCGGAGGGGATGAAGATGGTGCCCAGGAGGAACTGCCGGATGGTGCGACCGCGGGAGATGCGAGCGATGAAGATCCCGACGAAGGGCGCCCAGGAGATCCACCAGGCCCAGTAGTAGACGGTCCACGTCGACTGGAAGGTCTGGGTCTCCGCCCCCCAGGACAGCGAGCGGCCCATCAGGTCGAAGAGGGACCCGAGGTACTCCATGATCGCCGACGGGACGAGGTTGAGCAGGAACAGGGTGGGTCCGAGGACGACCACGACCAGCAGCATGCCCAGCGTCAGCAGGATGTTGGCGTTGGACAGGTGCCGGATCCCCCGTGCGACGCCCGAGACCGCCGAGACGACGAAGCAGGCGGTCAGGACGGCGATGATGGCGACGAGGACCGTGTTCGTGGCCGGTCCGCCGCCCGACACGATGCTGACACCGGCGCCGATCTGCAGCGCGGCGATGCCGAGCGCCGCGGCGGTGCCGAAGAGCGTGGCGACGATCGCGAAGATGTCGACGAGCTTGCCGGCGACGCCGTCGGTGGCCCGAGCGCCGAAGAGCGTCCGGAAGACGGACGACACGAGGAGCGGGCGCCCGCGGCGGTAGGCGGCGTAGCCCACGGCGCCACCGATCACGGCGTAGATGGCCCACGCGTGGAAGCCCCAGTGGAAGTAGGTCTGCGCGAAGGCGTAGTGCAGCGCGTCGACGGTCTCGGCCTCGTTGGTCAGCGGCGGCGGCGTGATGAAGTACGTGAGCGGCTCCGCCGGGCCCCAGAAGAGGACGGCGACGCCGAGGCCTGCCGCGAACAGCATCGCGGTCCACGAGAACGTCCCGAACTCCGGCTTCTCGCCCTCCTTGCCCAGAGGGATCTTCCCGTACGGGGACAGCGCGATGCCGAGGAGCGCCACGAGGACGACGACCGCGACGAGGTTGAACATCCAGCCGAGGCTCGTCGTCGCCCAGTCGTAGGCCGCCTGGGCGGCGGTGGCCACCGTGTCGGGCGAGGCGACGCCCCAGACCACGAAGGCGACGGTCAGGGTGCCCGCGAGGGCGAGCACGAACCTCGAGACGGAGTAGCGGCGGCGCTGCTCGTCGATGCTGATCCCGGGGACGAGGGCCGGGTGGGTGTCGTGCGGGTACTTCGGGACCCGGTAGTCCAGGCTCGACAGGGCGTCCTCGGTCCGCCGCACGGACCGGCGGAGGGCGGAGCCACCTGCTCTGGTGGCCTCGTCCGGTCGATCCTCTTGCGCGTCAGTGGACATTCGGGGAGCCTCTCGTCGCACGACAACGGGGGCGGACACTAGCCATCGGCCGCCGCGCGGTCCAGGCGTCACGGCAGGCCCGGGTGCCGCCGGGGCGTCGGCCCGTGGCGGCACGGTGGGAAGGCACCTGCCGTCGGCGCACGTGCGCACCCCGATCGGTGGTCCTCCGGTGGACGGCCGGACGTCGTCGCCGTGAGGAGCGCCCGCAGTCGTGTGAGCCCCGTGGGGCTCGAACCCACAACCCGCGGATTAAAAGTCCGCTGCTCTGCCAGTTGAGCTAGAGGCCCCGGCACGGCGTCACCGCGCGCAGGCACACGCTACGCGGGTCGTCGCGCGTGAGGTGGCTGCACGAGGACGGCGTAGAGGGCGTCCTCGTGCAGCCACCGGCGCCCGCACCGGTCCACCGGGCGGCGGGGCGGGCGGACGAGCAGCCGGGGTCAGCACTGCGGTGCGCGCACGAACGCGCACAGCTGCGTCAGCTTCATCCAGTCCTTGTCAGGACCGGTCATGCGGGGACAGGATGGTCGGCACCCGACATGTCGACCGCGAAGGAGCCCGTCATGGCGCAGAGGAGGACCTCGGCCTCCCGGGCCGGGAGCACGGTCCGGAGGTGGCGCTCGGCGCCCGTGGCGGGCGCCGGCGCCCTGGTGCTCGGCGCCGGGCTCCTCGCAGGGACCGGACCGGCGGGCGCGACGGAGGTCCCTCGCGCCGGTCGCGGGACGCCGCCGCCGGCGACGACCTCCGCGGGGGAGCCCGTCGACCTCGACGTGCTCTTCGTGGGGGCCCACCCCGACGACGAGGCCAGCGCCCTGTCGAGCCTGGGGAAGTGGCGCCAGGACCACGACGTGCGCTCCGGCGTGATCACCGTGACGCGCGGCGAGGGCGGCGGCAACGCCGTCGGGCCGGAGGAGGGGCCCGCGCTGGGCCTGCTGCGCGAGGTGGAGGAGCGCTCGGCGGTGGGGATGGCGGGCGTCGAGAACGTCTACAACCTCGACGACGTCGACTTCTACTACACCGTGAGCGCACCGCTGACGCAGGAGATCTGGGGTCACGACGACGTCCTGGAGAAGGTCGTGCGGGTCGTGCGCACCACCCGTCCCGAGGTCGTGATGACGATGAACCCGGCGCCGTCGCCGGGCAACCACGGCAACCACCAGGAGGCCGCGCGCCTCGCGCTGGAGGCCTACGACCTGGCGGGGGACCCGGACGCCTTCCCCGAGCAGGTCACCGAGGAGGGGCTGGAGCCGTTCAGCCCCGATCGGGTGCTCCTCAACACCGTCGCCGGGACCCGCGCCACGGGGCCGTCCTGCCCGTCGGAGGTCGAGCTCACCGACCCCACCCAGACCGTCTACGGGGTGTGGAGCGGCGCGCGGGCGCCCGGTGGCCGCACCTGGGGCCAGGTGGAGCGCGACGCGCAGCGCCAGTACGTCTCCCAGGGCTGGGCCGCCTTCCCGGACGTGCCGGCGGACCCCGACGCGCTCGGGTGCGACTACTTCACGCAGGTCGACGCGCGCGTGCCGTCGGCCGAGCCGGGCACCGAGGCGGCCGCGCAGCCGGACGCCGCGCTGCAGGGGGCGCTCGTCCGCGGTCCCGGCGCCGCGCCGCTCGGCACGACGCTCGAGGTCGAGGCGCCCGGGCTGCGCGTGGTGCCCGGTGAGCCGACCGAGGTGGTCGTCCGCGTGGGCGCCGGCGAGGAGGCGCTCGGCGCCGCGTCGGTCTCGCTCGCGGCGCCGGACGGGTGGCAGGTCACCGGGGACGGCGACCTGGGCGTGGTGGACGCCGGTGAGCAGGCGGCCGCGACCCTGGTCGTGACGGCGCCCGCCGGCGCGACGCCCGGCCAGCGCGTCCGGCTCGAGGCGAGCCTGTCGAGCGAGGTCGGGAGCGGGTGGGCGTCGCAGGTCGTCGAGGCCGCCGCGCCCGTGCGCGGGCAGCTGGCACCGCTCGAGCGCGTCGCCGAGCACGAGGACTGGGCGCGCCGGACCGGCTTCCCCGAGCTGCAGGGCACCGTCCGCCGGGTGACGACGATGCCGTCCGGCGGCACCCAGCAGGTCGACGTCGTCGTCACCAACGACAGCGCCCAGCCGCAGGACGGCACGACGGCCCTGGGGCTGCCCCCCGGCTTCAGCGCCGACGCCCTCGAGAAGCCCTTCACGGCACTGGCTCCCGGCGAGAGCGTCGTCGTCCCCTTCGTCGTGGAGAACTCCGACGCCGCGCTGCCGACGTCGAACGAGGGCGGCGAGGGCGGCGACTACGCCGTGACCCTGACGACCACCGCGGGGGGCGTGAGCAGCACCAGCTCGCCGGCGCTGGAGCTCGTGCCCACGACCGTGGCGCCGCAGACCGACGCGGCGCCGGTCGTCGACGGCGTCGGGCACGACCACGAGCACCCGGGCGAGGAGCTGGACCTCTCGCGCGTCTGGGAGGGGCAGGCGTGCGAGTCCGCCGCGGACTGCTCGGCCACGGCGCACCTGTCCTGGCACGACGACGCCCTGTCGGTGCTCGTGCGCGTCGAGGACGACGTCCGCGGCTCCGTGCTGGACGCCGCCGACTGCAAGCGCCACTGGCGCACCGACTCCGTCGAGATCGCGATCGACCCCCGCGGGGACGCGGAGAACACCTCGACGACCTTCAAGGCGGCGGTGCTGCCCGAGACGACGGAGGGCGGCCCGTGCTTCTCGCGCGACGCGGACAACCGCCAGGGCCCCGGCGCGGAGACGGCGCCGGGCATGGAGGTGGCCGTCGAGCTGGACGACCCCTCGACCGGCTCGGCCGGCTACACGCTCGAGGCGACCATCCCGCTGGAGCTGCTGCCCGCGGCGGTCGACCCCGACGCGATGGCGGTCGACCTCTTCGTCTACGACTCCGACACCCAGGACCAGACGGGTCAGACGCGCCTCGGCTGGTCCACCTGGCAGGGCGTCCAGGGCGACCCCTACCGCTGGGGCGTCGTCCGCCTCGACGGGTACGCCCCGCCGGCCGACCGCTCGAGCGAGCCCTCGGCGCCCGTCATCCCGCAGACGGCGCTGGCCAGCGTCGAGTCCCCGCCCAGCATCGCCCAAGCGGTGCTCGACGACGTGCCGCTCGCCGGCGGCCCGGCGGCGCCGGCCGGCCAGCGCGCCTGGCTGCGGGACGCCGTGCAGCGGCGCGACGCGGTGGTGGCGACCGTGCGGGCGACCGGGCCGGCGCAGATGCACCTGTGGGTCTGGGACGACGTGGCGCAGGAGGTCGTCGCCGGCCGGGTGGTCGACCTCGAGCGGTCGGGACCGACGCGGTGGTGGATCCCGCTGCCCGACGGCGCCGGTGACGTCCGCGGCCTGCGGGTGCTCGCCGCCTCGACCGCTCCGGACGGCGGCACGCTGGCCTCGGTGGCGCCCGTCCGCTGACCCGCGCCGCCGGCGGTGCCCCCGCACCCGCCGGCGGCGCGCGACCTCGCCCCGTCCACCGCTGGTGGGCGGGGCGGGCGTCGTCAGTCCAGCGCGCGGCCGACCTCGGGCAGGGCCTCGCGGTAGCCGTCGAGCAGGAGCCGCGCGACGGCGACCGAGTCGACGAGCGGGTGCGCCGCGAAGGCGCGCCAGGCCAGCTCCCGCGAGCGCGTGGCGGACGCCTCGAGCAGCAGCTGCTCGGAGGCCTTCACCTGCTGCACCAGCCCGAGCATGTCTCCGGTGAGAGGGGCCACGGCGTGCGGGTGCACGCCCTCGGCGTCCACCGTGCACGGGACCTCGACGACGGCCTCGTCGGGCAGGCAGGGCAGGACGCCGTCGTTCGCGACGTCGAGGATCATCGTCGCCGTCCGGCCGGTCACGAGCGCCGCCATGAGGTCCAGGGCCACCCGCTGGTAGCCACCGCCCTCGAGGTCCTCGGCGCGCCGGTCCCCGGCTCCGGCGCCCTCGGCGGCGGAGCCGCCGCCCACGGGGGCCCCGGCCGCGGAGACCGAGGTCGGCTCGGGACGCGACTCGGCCATGTAGCTGGCCTCGCGCGCCCGGTGCACCGACTCCCAGGTCTCCAGCGCCCGCTCGGGATGGGCGGCGGCGCGGGCGTAGAAGTCGCCCTGCTGCGCGTCGAGGAACTGCCCGCGGGTCTGCGCGGCGGCGCGCAGGCGCTCGGTGGCCTCGCGCGGGTAGGAGTAGTAGTAGAGGTACTCGTTGGGCAGCGCCCCGACGGTCCGCACCCAGTCGACCCCCAGGGTCCGCGCCTCCTCGATGCCGTCCAGGGCCTCGTCGTCGGCGAGCAGGTCGGGCAGCCGCTCGCGGCCGTCCACCTGCAGCGAGCGCAGCCACCCGAGGTGGTTGAGCCCCGCGTAGTCGAAGGTGACGCCCTCGCTGGTGGCGCCGACGGCGCGCGCGGCGCGGCGCACCAGCCCGATCGGCGTGTCGCAGATCCCGACGACGCGCTCGCCGAGCACCGCCCGCATCGCCTCGGTGACGATCCCCGCCGGGTTCGTGAAGCTGATGACCCAGGCGTCGGGCGCGACCGCGCGCACGCGCTCGGCGAGGTGGCGCGCGTGCGGCAGCGTCCGCAGCGCGTAGGCCAGGCCGCCCGGGCCCACGGTCTCCTGGCCGAGGACGCCGAGGTCGAGGGCCACGCGCTCGTCGAGGACGCGCCCGGCCGTGCCGCCGATGCGCATGGCGGAGAAGACGAAGTCGGCGCCGCGCAGCGCCTCGTCGAGGTCGGTGCCGGCGCTGATCCGGGGCGGGTGCGGGAGTCGCTGCGCCAGCTGCTCCAGCACGGAGCGGACCACGGCGAGGCGGGCGGGGGAGACGTCGTGGAGGTGGACCTCGTCCACGCGCACCGCGGCGTCCGCGGCGCCGACCGCCTCGACCACCTGGGGGACGCGGAAGCCGCCCCCGCCGACGAGCACGAGCTTCATGCGGACGGTCCTCCTGCGGCGGTGGGGGCGGCCGAGGCTCGCAGCACCTCGGTGCCGGCGGCCTCGAAGACGGCCAGCGTGGCGTCGTCGGCGCCGTCGTCGGTGACCAGCACGTCGACGGCGTCGGGACCGCAGACGGGCAGCAGGCCCGTGCCGGGGAACTTGCTGCCGTCGGCGAGCAGGACGACCCGCTGCGAGGCGGCGACGACGGCCCGCTTGACCGGCACCTCGATGCCGGTCGAGTCGAGCACGACGCCGTCGGCGCGCACGCCGCTCGTGCCGAGGAAGCAGACGTGCGCCTGCAGCTGGCCCAGCGCCTGCTCGGTCAGGGTGCCGACCATGGACCAGTAGGAGCGGCGCAGGACGCCCCCGAGGACGACGAGCTCGACGTCGGGGTCCTCGCGCAGCACGTCGACGACGGCCAGGCTGGCGGTGATGACCGTGAGGCGGCGCCCGGCGAGGTGGTGGGCGAGGCGCTCGGTGGTCGTCCCGATGTCGACGACGACGACGTCCCCGTCCTGCACCAGCTCCGCCGCGCGGGCCGCGACGGCGTCCTTGGCGTCCGGCGCCTGGCGGGCGACGTCGCGGAACGGCTTCTCGTCCGGCTCGACGCTGCCGCCCCCGCCCCTCACCCGGCGCAGGCGCCCGTCGGCGTCGAGGGCGTTCAGGTCGCGCCGGATGGTCGAGGCGCTGACGGACAGGTCCGCGGCGAGGGCCTGCACCGACACCTCGCCGGTGCGTCGCAGCCGGCGGAGGATCTCCGTCTGGCGCGTCGCGCTGAGCATGCGCGGAACGCTAGCGCACGGATCCCGCGCACGAGCGCGCACCAGTGCGCACGATCGCCCTTGTCCGAGCGTGCCGCCGGCACTAGCGTCCTCGCCCAGGTGGACGACGAGCGGGTGAGGGGGCGCGGCATGGTCACGGGCGCAGGCGTGGAGCACCCCGACCCCCGGGGCGGCACCCCGCACCCGGGGCCGACCTCGCCGCGCCGCCCGGCCGGGCGCCGCTGGGACCCGCTCGCGGGAGCCCGTCGCCTCGAGGACCCGACCCGCCCGCCGCCGCTGGACGTCTTCCTGTCGGGCCAGCTCTTCTTCGACATGGTCTTCACCGGGCTGGACGCCGCCCCGAGCCCCGGCACGGAGGTCTGGACGACGGGCATGGGGTCGCTGCCGGGCGGCATCGCCAACCTGGCGGTGGCCACGAGCCGGCTGGGGCTGCGCACGGGGCTGTCCGCCGGCTTCGGCGACGACGTCTACGGGCGCTTCTGCTGGCAGGTGCTCTGCGAGCAGGAGGGCGTCGACCTCTCGCGCTCGCGGGTCTTCCCCGGCTGGCACTCGGCGGTCACGGTGTCCATGGCCCACCACGGCGACCGCAGCATGGTCACCCACGGGCACCCGCTGCCCGTGCCGCAGGCCGAGCTGGTGGGCGTCCCGCCGCGGTCCCGGGCCGTCATCACCGAGCTCGCGCTGCCGCACGGCGAGGAGCCCTGCGCCGCGACGTCGCCGGACGGCGCCGCCGACGCCCCGTGGTGGCTCGTGGCCCGCGACCAGGGCGCGGCGGTCTTCGCCGACGTCGGCTGGGACCCCAGCGGGGTCTGGGACCCGGCCGTCCTCGAGCGCCTCGAGAGCTGCCACGCCTTCCTGCCCAACGAGGTCGAGGCGATGGCCTACACGCGCACCTCCTCGCCCGAGCGGGCGCTCGCCGCGCTCGCGGACCGGGTGCCGCTCGCCGTCGTGACGTGCGGCGCCGACGGTGCGCTCGCCGTCGACGCGACGACGGGGGAGAGCGCTCGGGTGCCGGGCGTGCCCGTCGAGGCGGTCGACCCCACGGGCGCCGGGGACGTCTTCGGCGCCTCGGTCGTGCTGGGGACGCTCGCCGGGTGGCCGCTCGAGCAGCGCCTCGCCTTCGCGGCCCTCTCGGCGTCCCTCGCGGTCCAGCAGTTCGGCGGCTCCCTCGCCGCGCCGGGCTGGGGCGACATCGCCGACTGGTGGGCCGCGACGTCGGCCCGCGCGGCCACGGGTGCGCCGGCCGCGCAGGAGCTGGCCCGGCGCTACGGGTTCCTCGCCGAGCTGCTGCCCCCGGACCCCGTCGACGCCGTCCGGCGCGCCGAGGCCACCTTCGCCCTGGCGTCGGACCTGTGAGGCAGGCTCCGTCGTCGCACCCCCGCACGACGTCCGCCGGGCGCGCTGACGCGCCCGGGCTCCCCGACCCCCTGGAGGACCCGATGGCACCCCGAGCGAGATGGGCCGCCCCCCGGGCGGCGTCGCGAGCGGTCGGGCTGGCCGCGGCCACCGCGCTCGTGCTGACGGCGTGCGCGCCGGGGGCCGGCTCCGACGACGGCTCCGGGGAGCCCGCTCCGAGCGGCCCGGTGTCGACGGACGTCTCCGACGTCGGCGACGTCACGCTCACCGTCTGGGACCAGGAGGTCCGCGGCGGGCAGGACGAGCAGATCACCCAGCTCAACGCCGCCTTCGAGGAGGCGAACCCCAACGTCACGATCGAGCGGGTCTCGCAGTCCTTCGACGACCTGTCGACGACGCTGCGCCTCGCGCTGACCGGCGACGACGCCCCCGACGTCGTCCAGACCAACAACGCGCGGGCGACCATGGGCCAGTTCGTCGAGTCCGGCCAGCTCGTGCCGCTGGACGCCTACGCCGACGCGTACGGCTGGCGGGACCGCTACCCCGAGAGCGTCCTGCAGTACTCCACGTACTCCGGCGACGGCCGGGTGTTCGGCGAGGGCTCCCTGTACGGCCTGCCGCAGGTCGGCGAGGTCGTCGGCGTCTACTACAGCCGCAGCGCCCTCGACGAGCTGGGCCTGGAGGTGCCGCAGACGTGGGCCGACTTCGAGGCCGCGCTGCAGGCGGCGGCCGACGCCGGCCGCACGCCGCTGCTCCTGGGCAACATCGAGGGGTGGCCCGCGGGGCACGTCCTCGGCGCCGTCCAGGGCGCGCACGTCGCCCCCGAGGAGGTCCAGGCGCTGGGTCTCGGCAACGAGGGCGCCAGCTGGACCACCCCCGAGAACCTCGAGGCGCTCACCCAGCTGCAGACGTGGCAGGAGCAGGGCTGGTTCAACGAGGGCGTCAACGGCACCGACTACGACGCCGCCTGGCAGCAGCTGGCCGACGGGCAGGGCGTCTTCCTGATCGCCGGCTCCTGGCTCGCCCCGGACCTGCAGGAGGCCATGGGGGAGGACGCGGGCTTCTTCGCCCCGCCCCCGGCCGACGGCGGGCAGCTGGCCACGACCGGCGGCACGGGCATCCCCTTCTCCATCACCAGCGCCGCCGAGGAGCCCGACGTCGCGGCCGCCTACCTCGACTTCCTCACCAGCGACGACGCGATGCAGGTGCTCGCGGACACCGGCAACCTGCCCGTCGTCGACACCGCCTCCTACGCCCCCGAGAGCGGGCTGCTGTCCGACGTCTACACGGCCTTCGACGACGTCAGCTCCGAGGGCGCACTGCTGCCCTACCTCGACTACGCGACGCCGACCATGGGCGACACCCTCGGCCAGACGCTGCAGGGGCTCCTGGCCGGTGAGCTGACGCCGGAGCAGGCCGCCGAGGCGCTCGAGCAGGACTATGCCGACTTCACCTCCAGCGGCGGCTGAGGCCGCGGCCCGGCCCGGAGCCGCGGCGAGCGCCCCCGTGCGGGGGCGCTCGCCGCGAGGACGGCTGACGCCCTACCTCTTCCTCGCCCCCGCGCTGGCCGTCTACGGCGCCTTCCTGCTCTACCCGCTCGCGCGGGCGGTGCAGTTCTCCTTCTACGACTACGACGGCCTCACCGTCGGCACGCCCGTCGGCCTGGCCAACTACGCCGCGGTGCTGACCGACGAGGGCCTGCGGGACGCCTTCGGCCACGCGCTGGTGCTCATCGGCTTCTTCTCCCTGCTGCCGCTGCTCATCGGCCTGGTGCTGGCGGCCCTGCTCGTGCGCTCCCGCGTGCGCGGGCTCCCGCTGTTCCGCACGGTGGTCTTCCTGCCGCAGGTGATCGCGATGGTCGTCGTGGCGGTCGCGTGGCGGCGGATCTACGCCCCCGACGGCACGCTCAACCAGCTGCTGCGCGCCGTCGGGCTCGACGGGCTGACCCGGACCTGGCTCGGGGACTACGCGACCGCGCTGCCGGCCGTCGGCGTCATCGGGACCTGGTACTCCACGGGTCTCGTCACGGTGCTGCTCATGGCGGGCATGGCCCGGGTGCCCCCCGAGCTCTACGAGGCCGCGAGCCTGGACGGCGCCGGTCCGGCCCGGCAGCTGCGCGCCATCACGCTGCCGGCCATCCGCCCGGAGATCGCCGTGGCGCTCACCCTGACGATCATCGCCGCGCTCAAGACCTTCGACCTCGTGTACGTCACGACGGGCGGGGGGCCGGGGACCTCCACGACGGTGCCGAGCTACGAGGTGTACCGCCGCGCCTTCGAGCTGGGCGAGGTGGGTGCCGCCGCGGCCGTGGGCGTGGTGCTGACCGTGCTGATCTTCGGCATCAACCTCGTCGTCAACCGCGTCGCGGACCGGCAGCGGTGAGCGCGCCCGTCCTCGGCGGAGCCCGCCCCGGCGCCGCAGCCGGCCGCGGCGCCGCAGCCGGCCCCGCCCGGGGGCCGTCGCGCGGCTCGGCGGCCCACCGCGCAGCCAGCTACGTCGTGCTCGTGGTCTTCGCGCTGCTCGCGCTCGGACCGGTCGTCACCGTGCTCGTGGCGGCGCTGTCGCCCGAGTCGGCCGCGGCGGGGGACGGGCCGCGCGTGGCCAACTTCGCCGACGCCTGGGTGCAGGGCCGCTTCGGGCAGTACATGGCGACGTCCGCGCTCGTCGCCGTCGTCGTCGTGGTCGCGGCGGTCCTGCTGTCGATCATGAGCGGGTACGCCTTCGGCACCATGGAGTTCCGCGGTCGCGAGGTGCTCTTCTACCTGTTCCTGCTCGGCATCATGGTCCCGGCCGAGGCCGTCGTCGTGCCCCTGTTCTTCGACCTGCGCAGCCTCGGGCTGACGAACACGGTCTGGGGCATCGCGCTGCCGCAGGTGGCCCAGTCCGTCGCCTTCGGGACGTACTGGATGCGCGCCTACTTCCGCACGACCAACCGCTCGCTCATCGAGGCCGCGCGCCTGGACGGCGCCGGCCCCCACCGCCTCCTGTGGTCGGTGCTCGTGCCGATCGGACGACCGGCCATCACGACGCTCGTGCTGCTGGTCTTCATGTGGACGTGGAACGAGTTCCTCATCCCGCTCGTGATGGCGCCGGCCGGCCAGCTGCGCACCGCCCCGCTGGGCCTCGCGCTCTTCCAGGGGCAGTACACGCAGGGCACGTCGCTGCTGGCCGCCGGCGCGGTGCTCGTGGCGCTGCCGGTGGTGGTCGTCTACCTCGTCCTCCAGCGCCACTTCATCCGGGGGATGCTCGAGGGCGCCGTCCGCGAGTGAGGGGCGCCGCCCCTCGACGGGCGCGCCGGTCAGCCGCGCGGGCGGACGGCGCGACGTGCCGCGGCGCGGTCGACGACGACGGCCGCGCCCGCCAGGACGGCCAGCACGAGCGCCACGACGAGCACCGCCAGCGCCGCCCCGCCCGCTCCCACCTGGGTGACGTCGAGGAAGGGGTAGGGGTACCAGCCGGTCACCGCGCCGTGGGCGAACGTCCACGCGCACCAGGCGAGGGGGTAGACCAGGACGCGCAGCACGGTGCCGGCGTCGGCCAGCCCGCGGGGGGTGAGGGCGAGCCAGCCGACGACCGCCAGCGCGGGGACGACGTAGTGCAGGCCCACGTCGAGCACGAGGTCCAGGCCCGTCAGCCCCACCCGGCGCAGCTCGACGTGGTAGACGACGCCGACGATCGCGATGCACAGCGGGGCGCCCAGGCGCAGTGCGCGCCACCAGGGCCCGCTCCGCTCGGGGCGGAGGGCCACCAGCACGCCCAGGACGGCCACGAGCGCGTTCGTGTCGATGGTGAAGTAGCTGAGGGTCCGCAC
Organism: uncultured Pseudokineococcus sp.; assembly: GCF_947495735.1. Classification (GTDB taxonomy): domain Bacteria; phylum Actinomycetota; class Actinomycetes; order Actinomycetales; family Quadrisphaeraceae; genus Pseudokineococcus. Next base: position 123,272 of record NZ_CANMAA010000007.1, on the reverse strand, counting down.
CAGGCGGGCGCCCACCTCCGGCTCGCCCGAGGTGAGCGCCTGGCCCACCTGCAGGACGACCAGCACCCCGGCGACCGCCCCGGTCAGCCCCCACCACGTCCGCTGCGCCCTGTCGTCCACCGCCGGGAAGGTACGGGACGACTCCTGGTGTTCCAGGACCGTCCCCGACGTACCGATAGCCCGGGGAGTCGCCGGACGCACAGGAGCCGGCTCGCACACCCAGACAGGACCCAGCCATGAGCGCCAGCACCCTGCACGTCGTCCGCACCGCCGCCCGCATCCCCGCGCAGCGCGCGGCCGCCCCGCAGCGCACCTGCTACCTGCCGCACTGCGGCGCCCCCGCCGACCTGCGCGTCGTCGTCAGCGGCATGGACTGGTACCGCTGCACCGGCTGCGGCATCGAGTACCCCGAGGTCGCCTACGCCCAGCGGCCCGCCGGCGTCTGAGCCCACCCCGAGGGCGAGTGCTCGCCCCGGCGGGCGCGGGCCCGTCCTCGCCTCAGCCGGGGTCGACGACGCCGGCTGAGCCGCCCCCGCGGCGCGAGGTCTCCGCGGCGGCCTCGAAGCGCCCGTCCGGCAGCACCCGTACGGCGGTGGCCGCACCGATCTCGGCCGACGTCGAGAGCTCGTGGCCGCGCTCGCGCAGGGCGGCGCCGAGCGGTCCGTCGGCGATGGCGGGCTCCACCGTCGTGGTGGCGCCGTTGCGGGAGGAGACCCGCGGCGCCGCGACGGCGTCGACCAGCGGGAGCCCGCGGTCGACGGCGCCGACGAGCACCTGCGCCGTCGTCGTGATGATCGTCGCGCCGCCCGGCGAGCCGAGGCCGCCGACCGCCACGCCGTCCTGGAGGACGACCGTCGGCGCCATCGACGAGCGCGGCCGCTTGCCCGGCCCGGGCAGGTTCGGGTCCGGCACCCCCGCCGTCACCGGCACGAAGCTGAAGTCCGTCAGCTCGTTGTTGAGCAGGAACCCGTAGCCGGGCACCGTGATGCCGGATCCGCCGGTCTGCTCGATCGTCAGCGTGTACGAGACGACGTCGCCGCTGGCGTCCGCGACGGTCAGGTGCGTCGTGCCGTGGTCGTCGCGGGGCGGCTCCTGCGTCCCGGCCGCGGAGGCGCAGTCCTCGTACTGCCCGTCCGGCGTGCCGAAGGGGATCGGTCGCGCCGCTGCCGCGTCGGCGTCGAACAACTCGCACGCGCGCTCGTCGGCGAAGCCCTGGGAGACCAGCTCGGCCGTCGGCACGCCCGGCACGTCCCCGACGTAGCGGTTGCGGTCGGCGAAGGCCGTGGCGCTCGCCTCGGCGAAGCGGTGCAGGTAGGCGTCCTCGGCGACGTCGGGGAGCGGCTCCCCGGTGAGCTCGTCGTAGGCCTCCAGGAGGTTGAGGCTCTCCGCGACGGCGATGCCGCCCGAGGAGGGCACCGGCATCCCGACGACCTCCAGGCCCCGGTAGTCCGAGCGCACCGGCTCGGGCTCGAGCACCTCGTACGCGGCCAGGTCCGCCGCGGTGATCTGCCCGGCGAGGACCTCGACGCCGGGCGCCGTGCGCGGGTAGCGGGCGGCGCGCACGACGGCGCGGGCCATCGGCCCCTCGTAGAGCGTCTGCGTCCCGCGGCGGATGAGCTCGTCGTAGGCGCGCGCCATCCCGGGGTTGCGGAAGACGTCGCCCGGCTGCGGCACCTCGCCCCCGGGCAGGTAGACCCGCTCGGTGGCGGGGAAGCGCCGGAACCGCTCGGCGTTGGCCGCGGTCTGGGCGGAGAAGGTCTCGTCGACGACGAAGCCGCGCCGGGCCAGGTCGCGGGCCGGGGCCAGCAGCTCGCCGAGCGGGCGCGTGCCCTCGGTCGCCGCCAGCCGCTCCCACAGGGCCGGGGTGCCCGGCACGCCGACCGACAGCCCGGAGCTGACGACCTCGCCGAAGGGCAGCGGCTCGCCGTCCTCACCGAGGAAGGTCTTCTCGGTGAAGGTCGCCGGCGCGGTCTCCCGGCTGTCGTAGGAGCGGGTCTCACCCGTCTCGGCGTCGTGGTGGAGCAGGAAGCCCCCGCCGCCGATGCCGGCTGAGTACGGCTCGGTGACGCCGAGCGCCGCGGCCGCGGCGATGGCGGCGTCGACCGCCGTGCCGCCGTCGGCGAGGACGTCCAGCCCGATCTGCGTGGCGTAGGGGTCGACGGTGCTCACCGCGCCCCCGGTGCCCACGGCGACGGGCGACCTCTCCGGGGCGGGCACGGGGTCGCCGCCCCGCCCGCCGGGCCGGTCGGCGCTCGCGGCGGGCGCCCCCGCGAGCAGGCCCGCGGTCAGCGCACCGGCGAGGCCGACGGCAGCGGCGGAGCGTCGGCGACGTCGCGGGGCGGGGGCTGGCTGGCGGTCGTCCACGGGGCTCCTCCTCGGCATCACCCGTCCGGGTGAGAGCGCCGACGCTAGGCGGGAGCCCGCAGCGCCACAAGGGCGACGGCGGGGCCCTCGGCGCGGCGCTGTCGGGGCCGTGCGCCGGGTCCGGCTCAGCGGAAGCGGCGGCCCTCGTCGCGGCGGTACGCGCGGACGGCGAGGACCCCCGTGAGGACGGTCCAGGCGGCCAGCACCGGCCACGTCGTCGCGGGCAGGTCGGCGCCGGTCGTGGCGCTGACCACGAGGTCGCGCCCCGCGCGGGTCGGCAGCCAGGTCGAGACGGCGTCGAGCCAGGCGGGGAACAGCTGCGGCGGCAGGAAGAGCCCGCCCCCGAAGGCCAGGGGCAGCAGCAGCACCTGGGCGACGGCCAGGGCGGCCTTCGTCGTCATCCGGTAGCCGATCCAGAGGCCGAGCCCGAGCATCGGCAGGGCCGCCGCGGCGAGCGCGCCGGCCGTCAGGAGCAGCCGGTCCAGCGGCAGCGTCGCCGCCGTGAGCAGCCAGGCCACCAGCACGAGCGGGACGAGGCTCACGAGGGCGAAGGCCAGCCCGTTGAGCAGGCGCCCGGCCAGCCGCGGGCCCGCCCCGACGGGCAGCGTGCGCAGGTAGGAGTCCCACGGCAGCGCCCTGTCCTCCGCGACGCCGACCCCGTAGGTGAACAGGCACACGCTCATGACGGCGAACAGCGAGATCTGCGCCGTCGCCCCCGTCGCCTGCACCGGGTCGCCGGCGAAGGGCTGCGGCACGACGAAGAACAGCATCGTCAGCGTCGGGAAGACGACCGTCCCGACGACGGCGATGGGCACCCGCACCGTCTCCAGCAGCTGGGACCGGGTGTGCAGGGCGGTCAGGCGCAGCGCGCCGGGCCCCCGGCGCCCCAGGTCGGTGCTGGTCGCAGTGCCGGTGCTGGAGCTGCTGGTCCTGGTCGGGCCGGGTGCGCTCATCGGGCCACCTCCGGGGTGCGGGTCGGGTGCGGGGCTCCGTCGGCGTCGCCACCGGCAGCCGTGACGGCCAGGAAGGCCTCCTCGAGGGAGGGGGAGGCGACCTCGAGGGCGGAGAAGTCGGCGCCGCTGGCCACCAGCCGGCGGACGAGCGCGTCGGCGTCGGCGGTCCACATCTCGTGCCGGTCGCCCTCGACCACGACGCGCTCGGCGCCCAGCTCGGGCAGCGACGCCGCGCGCAGCCGCACGCGCCGCGCGGGGACCGCCGAGCGGACCTCCTCCAGCGTCCCGTCGACGAGGACGCGCCCGCGGTCGACGACGACGACGCGCTCGGCCAGCGCCTCCACCTCCTCGAGGTAGTGGCTGGTGAGGACGACCGTCCCGCCGCCGCGGTGGTACTCGCGGACCGCGTCCCACAGGTCGTGCCGGGCGTCGACGTCCAGCCCGGTGGTCGGCTCGTCGAGCAGGACGAGCCGCGGGCGGCCGACGAACGCCAGGGCGACGGCCAGGCGCCGCTTCTGGCCGCCCGAGAGACCGCCGGTCTGGCGGCGTCGCAGCTCGACGAGGCCGAACCGCTCCAGCAGCTCGGGCGTCGGCACGGGGTCGGGGAAGTGGCCGGCGACGACGTCGACGACCTCGCCCACCCGCAGGGTCGGCGGCAGCCCGGTCTCCTGCGGCGTGAGGCCGAGGTGCACGCGCGCCGCGGGGTCCCACGGCGCCCGGCCGAAGAGCTCGACGGAGCCGGACGTCGGCCGGCGCAGGCCGCAGAGCAGCTGCAGCAGCGTCGACTTCCCGGCGCCGTTGGGGCCGAGGAGCCCGAGCAGCTGCCCGGGCGGGACGTCGAGGGTGACGTCGTCCAGCGCGACGACGTCGCCGTACCGGCGCGTGGCGCCGACGAGCCGGGCCAGGGGCGCGACGTCGGTGCGAGCGCCGTCGGCGGACGGCGCGGTCGAGGCGGTCATGCGAGCCCTCCAGGGCTGTCGGCGGAGGCGCCGCGGGAGGCGTCGCCGGACGGGGTGCGGGCGGTGACGGGCTCGAGGAGCGCGCGCAGCGCCGCGGTGTGGTCCTCCAGCGCCCGGCGCCCGCGGCGGGTGAGGGACACGTAGGTGGCCGGGGTGCGCCCGCGGTGGGTCTTCTCGACGGCGACGTAGCCGGCGTCCTCGAGCTTGCGCAGGTGGGCGCCGAGGTTCCCCGCGGTGAGGCCCTGCAGCTCCTGGAGGCGGGGGAAGGCGAGGCGGTCGTCGTCGCCGAGCACCGCGAGGCCCGCCATGAGCCGCAGGCGCGCCGGCGCGTGGATGACCGGGTCCAGGTCCGGCAGCGCCACCTCCTCCGCGCTCACGCGGACCGCCCCCGCACCGCGACGACGACGGCGGCGACGAGGAAGCCTCCTCCGCCGAGCAGGCCCATCACGAGGTGGTTGGCGGGGTAGCCGGCGATCGCCCCCGCCGCGCTCGTCACGAGGATCCAGGCGCCGAGCGCGTACTGGGCGCGGTCCTGCCACATCGCCCCCCCGGCCAGGTAGAGCAGCCCGACGACGAGGCCGGACAGGGCCGGCGCCAGGACGCCCATCACCTCCGCGGACGCGCCCGCCCCGGCGGCGGAGGTGAAGAGCGCGGCGACGCAGCCGAACCCGAGCAGCCACGCCCAGCCGTACATGGCGCCCTGGGTGCTCGAGGTGCCGCGCAGCCCCGCCATGCGGCGCGTGCTGTGGACGCCGGTGACGACCACGGCGACCGCCATCAGCGCGGCGAAGGTCGAGCCCGCCGCGGGAGGCGGCAGGACGAGCGGGCCGCGCCCGGTGGACGACGCCCACAGCACCAGGAAGCCGACGAGCCAGGTCGCGCCCCAGACTCCGTAGATGAGCCGCACGTCGGGCTCGAGCTGGCGCTGGGTGCGGCTCCGCTCGGACTCCAGCACGGCGAGCGCCTCGCGGGGGTCGAGCGGGGCGTCGTCGTCCGTCGCCCGGGGCGAGCGGGGTGCGCTGGCGTTCATCACGGCCTCCAAAGTGGTCTGCACCGCAGAGCAGGTGTGCGCTTTGTAGCGCAGAGTCGTCTGCAGTGGCAAGAGGTGCGTCCCTCCCGCCGCGGCCGGGGAGGTGGCACGGTGGTCGCGGGCGCTGACCGCGGAGTGCCAGGGTGCGGTACCGTACTTGCATACAAGCCGACCGCACAGGAGTGCTCGATGAAGATCACCGATGCCCGGGTCGTGGTGTCCTCCCCGGGGCGCAACTACGTCACCCTCGTCGTCGAGACCGAGGACGGCGTCGTCGGCGTGGGGGACGCGACCCTCAACGGCCGCGAGCTGGCCGTCGCGGCCTACCTGCAGGAGCACCTCTGCCCGCTGCTCGTCGGGCGGGACGCCTCGCGCATCGAGGACACCTGGCAGTACCTCTACAAGGGCGCGTACTGGCGGCGCGGCCCCGTCACGATGACGGCGATCGCCGCGGTCGACGTCGCGCTGTGGGACATCAAGGGCAAGGTGGCCGGCCTGCCCGTCTACCAGCTGCTCGGCGGCGCGGCCCGGGACGGCGTCCTCGTCTACGGGCACGCCGACGGCCAGGACGTGCCCGAGCTGCTCGAGCGGTTCCAGGGCTACCTGGACCGCGGCTACAAGGCGGTCCGCATCCAGTCGGCCGTGCCGGGTCTGGCCAAGACCTACGGCATGTCCGGCGGCGCGGGCGTCTACGAGCCCGCGAAGGGCTCGCTGCCGCAGCAGGACTCGTGGGAGACGACCCTCTACCTGGACCACGTGCCCGAGGTCTTCCGCGCCGTGCGCGAGGAGTTCGGCTACGGCGTGCACCTCCTGCACGACGTGCACCACCGGCTGACGCCCGTCGAGGCGGCGCGGCTCGGCAAGTCGCTCGAGCCGTACCGCCCCTTCTGGATCGAGGACCCGACGCCGGCCGAGAGCCAGGAGGCGTACCGGCTCATCCGCCAGCACACGACGACGCCGATCGCCGTCGGCGAGGTGCTCAGCTCGATCTGGGACGTGGAGACGCTCATCACCGAGCGCCTCATCGACTACGTGCGCTGCTCGGTGGCCCACACCGGCGGCATCTCGCACCTGCGCAAGATCTACGCCCTCGCCGAGCTCTACGGCGTCCGCTCGGGCGCCCACGGCGCCGGCGACCTCTCGCCGGTCGCCCACGCCGCGGCGCTGCACCTGGACCTGGCGACCTCCAACTTCGGCGTGCAGGAGAACATGGGGCACCTCGACCCCGCCGGCGAGGTGTTCCGCTGGAGCTACACCTTCGACGACGGCTACATGCACCCCGGCGACGCGCCCGGCCTGGGCGTGGAGCTCGACGAGGAGGCGGCGGCCCGCTTCCCCTACGACCGGCGCTACCTGCCGGTCAACCGCCGCCTCGACGGCGCGGTGCACGACTGGTGAGCGCCGACGCGCGCCGCCCCTTCGACGTGGTCGTCCTCGGCGAGGTGCTGCTGGAGGTCTCGACGGACGCCCCGCTGGGCGACGGCGTGCCCGCCCGCCTCGGCATCTCGGGCGACGCGCTCAACGCCGCCGCGGCCGCCGCGGCCGCCGGTGCGCGCACCGGCCTGGTCAGCGTCGTCGCGGACGACGAGGCCGGGCGGGCCGTGCGGGCGCGGGTGGCCGAGCTCGGCGTCAGCACCGACCTGCTCGTGACCGGCGAGGGCCAGCAGGGCCTCTACCTCACCCACGCCGACCCGGACGGCGAGCGCGAGTTCACCTACGTCCGCCGGGGCAGCGTCGGCTCGACGCTGGGCCCGGAGCACCTGGACGCGGGCGTGCTCGCCGCGGCGGGCGCGGTCCTCGCCGGCGGCATCACCTGTGCGATCTCCGCGTCGGCGCGGGCGGCCGTCATGGCGGCCGCCGAGGCGGCCTCGCGCTTCGTGTACGACCCCAACCACCGGCCTCGCCTGCGCTCGTCGGAGGAGGCGCTGGCCGACCTGCTCGCGCTGGCGCCGCGCTGCGCGCTGGTGACGCCCTCGTACCCGGCCGAGACCCGCCTGCTCGGCGCGTCGACGCCGCAGGAGGCCGCGCGCGACCTGCGCGGCCGGGGCGCCCGCGGCGTCGCCGTGACGTGCGGCGCCCGCGGCGTCCACGTCGAGGCCGACGGGCTGCCCGACGGCGGCACCTGGGTGGACGCCGTGCCGGCGCCGCACGTGGTGGACCAGACCGGAGCGGGGGACTCCTTCGTCGGGACGACGGCCGCGCACCTGGCCCTGGGGGCGGACCTGCCCGACGCCGTCCTGCAGGGCGTGGCCGCGGCCTCGCTCGTCGTCGGCGGGCGCGGCGGGACGGGCCTCGTGCCCTCCGCCGAGCAGGTGCGCGCCCACCTCGCCGCCCGCCGGGCCGGCCGGTGACCCGCCTGTCGCGCAGCGCCCTCGCGAGCGCCGGCCACCCCGAGCCGGCGCCGTCGCCGGAGAGCCTGCGCACCGGCGTCGTCCACCTCGGGATCGGGGCCTTCGCCCGCGCGCACACCGCCGTCTACACGCAGGAGGCGATGCGGGCCACGGGCGAGACGCGCTGGGGCCTCAGCGCGGCCACGCTGCGCAGCGACGCCGTGGCCCGGCAGCTGGCGCCGCAGGACTGCCTCTACACGGTCAGCGAGCGCGGGGAGGGCGCGGCGCCGCTGCGGCTCGTCAGCGCGGTGCGCGAGGTGCTGACCGCGCCCACCCAGCCGCACGAGGTGGCCGCCCACATCGCCGCCCCGGAGACGGCCGTCGTGACCCTGACGATCACGGAGAAGGGCTACCGGGTCGACCCCGCCACCGGCGGCCTGGCCGCGGGCGACCCCGCCGTCGCGGCCGACCTCGCCGCGCCCGAGCGGCCCACCACCCCGGTGGGCCTGCTGGCGCGGGGCCTCGCCCTGCGCGGGGAGCGGGGCGGCGGGCCGCTCAGCGTCGTCTCCTGCGACAACCTGCCCTCCAACGGCGCGGTGCTGCGGCGCCTGGTCGAGGGCTTCGCCGACGCCCTGCCCGCGCAGCGGGCGCGCCCGCTGCGGGAGCAGCTGTCCCGCACCACGTTCCCCTCCACCATGGTCGACCGGATCACGCCGGCCACCACCGAGGCGGACCTCGCGGCCGTCGCCGAGGAGCTGGGCCTGCGCGACGAGGCGGCCGTCGTCGCCGAGCCCTTCCGGCAGTGGGTGGTCCAGGACGACTTCGCGGGGGAGCGCCCCGCGTGGGAGCTCGCCGGGGCCGTCCTCACCGACGACGTCGAGCCGTGGGAGACGTGCAAGCTGCGCGTGCTCAACGCCTCCCACTCGCTGCTCGCCCACCTCGGCGAGGTGGACGGGGCGCGCACCATCGCCGAGGCGGTCTCGCGGCCGACCCTGCTGGCGGTGGCGCAGCGGTTCGTCGCCGAGGACGTCGTCCCGACCCTGCACGTGCCCCGCGACCTCGACGTCGCGGAGTACGGCCGCACGGTCCTGGGGCGCTTCGCCAACCCGGCGCTCGCGCACACGAGCGCGCAGGTCGGCTCCGACGGCTCGCAGAAGCTGGTGCCCCGCGTCGTCGCCCCCGCGGCGGAGCGGCTGCGCGCCGGCGCGGTGCCGCGCTGGCACGCCCTGCTCGCCGCGGCGTGGATGCTGCACGTGGCGCGCACCCCGGCCGCCGAGCTGGCCGACCCCCTGGCGGACCTCCTCACCGGCCGCCTCGGCGGCAGCCGGCGGACCGAGGACGTCGTGCCCGCCCTGCTCGGGTCCCGGGAGGTGTTCACCGAGGAGGTGGGCGCCTCGCGGGGCTTCGCCGACGCCGTGACCCGCTGGTACGCCCTGCTCGCCTCCTCCGGGACCGCGGGCCTCGAGGAGGAGCTGCACCGTGACGACGCCTGACCGCCCCACCGCCGCCGAGGTGATGGGGCTCTCGCCCGTGATCCCCGTCGTCGTGCTCGACGACCCCGAGGCCGCGGTGCCCCTCGCCCGCGCCCTGCACGCCGGCGGAGTCGGCGTCGTGGAGCTGACGCTGCGCACGCCCACCGCCCTGGAGAGCGCGCGGCGCATCGCCGCGGAGGTGCCCGAGGTCGTCCTCGGCGTCGGGACGTGCGTCAGCGCGGCCGACGTCGAGCGGTCCGTCGAGGCGGGTGCCCGGTTCGTCGTCAGCCCCGGCAGCACCCCGGCGATCATCCGGGCGGCGCAGGAGTCGGGCGTCGCGGTCCTGCCCGGGGTCTCGACGGTCTCCGAGGCCCTCGCGGCCCTCGAGCTCGGCGTCCGCGACCTGAAGTTCTTCCCCGCCGAGCAGGCGGGCGGGGCGCCGTTCCTCGGCGCGCTGCGCTCCCCGCTGCCGCAGCTGCGGTTCTGCCCCACGGGCGGGATCAGCCAGGCGAGCGCGCCGGACTACCTCGGCCTCTCGAACGTGCCCTGCGTCGGGGGGAGCTGGCTCACCCCCGCGTCGGTCGTGGCCGAGGGCCGCTTCGGCGAGGTCGAGCGGCTGGCCCGGGAGGCGGTCGAGGCGCTCGGCCCGCACCGGGGCGCGTCCGCCGCCTGAGCGCGACGGCAGGGCGTCGCGTCGTCGCTCAGGCGGGGTCGTCGACGAAGTAGTCGGGGTGCTGCTGGCGGACGACCGCGACGTCGTCGAAGACCTTGCGCAGGTGGGTGCGCAGCGCGTCGGTCGCCTCCTCGGCGCGCCCCTGCGCCAGGGCGTCGACGACGGCCTCGTGCTGGTCGACGAGCACGTCGACCTGGCGGGGCAGGGGCAGGCTGAGGTGGCGCGCCCGGTCCAGGTGGGCCTTCGCGTGGCTGACGGCCCGCCACGCCGAGGCGTGCCCGCTGATGCTCAGCAGGCGCAGGTGGAACTCCTCGTCGAGGGGGAAGAACGCGTCGGGGGCGGCGTTCCGCTGCGCCGCGACGAGGGCGCGCAGGTCGGCGACGTCCTGGTCGCCCACCTTGTCGAGAGCCTCTGCGAGGGAGGCGACCTCGAGGGCCTCGCGCACGAACTGGGCGCTGGCGATGTCGCTGAGGCGCAGGGGGGCCACGTAGGTCCCCACCTGCGGGACGACGCTGACGAGCCCCTGCTCGGCCAGGAGGATGACGCTCTCGCGCACGGGGGTCCGGCTGACCCCGAGCTGGGCGGCGAGCTCGTTCTCCGACAGCGGGGCGCCCGGAGGGATCTGCAGCGTGATGATGCGGTGGCGCAGCAGCTCGAGCACGTGGGCGCGCGCGCCCCGGGGCATCACCACCCGGCCCCGGGGGGCGCGTCGGGCGGCGTCGTGGACTGTCACCTGCGGAGTGTGCCAGAGTGCCGGGACATACTTGTATGGTAGCCGACTGACGCGGCCGTCAGGCTGTCGCTGCGATGGAGGAGCGGACATGAGCACACCCAGGACACCGACGGCGTCCGGGGGCGCCCCGCCCGCGGAGGGCGAGCGCAGCACCAAGGACCTCGCCCGGGCCGCCGTCTCCGGCTGGCTGGGCACCGCGCTGGAGTTCATGGACTACCAGCTGTACTCCCTCGCCACGGCGCTGGTCTTCGCCTTCCTGTTCTTCCCGTCGGACGAGCCGGGCGTGGCCCTCATCGCCGCCATGGGCGTCTACGGCGTCGGGTACGTGGCCCGGCTCGCCGGCGCCGTCTACTTCGGCCGGATGGGCGACCGGCTCGGGCGCAAGAGGGTCCTCGTCATCACGATCGCCCTGATGGGCGGGTCGACGACCCTCATCGGCGTCCTGCCCACGTACGAGCAGGTGGGCCTCCTGGCCCCCGCGCTGCTCGTGGCGCTGCGGCTGGTGCAGGGCTTCGGCGCGGGCGCCGAGATCGCCGGCGCCACGGTGATGCTCGTCGAGTACGCGCCGGTCCGCCGCCGCGGCCTCATCGCCTCGCTCGTCGCGCTGGGCACCAACACCGGCACCCTGCTGGCGTCGGGCATCTGGGCGATCCTGCTGCAGGTCCTCACCCAGGACCAGCTGCTCTCCTGGGGCTGGCGACTGCCGTTCCTGCTGAGCATCGTGCTGCTCCTGATGACCGTCTACATCCGCCGTCACCTCAAGGAGAGCCCGGTCTTCGAGCAGCGGGCCGACGTGCAGGACGGCGTCGCCCTCACCCGCGCCGAGATCGCGGCGCAGGAGTCCGCCGCCGACCGGGGCGTCATCGAGAGCGGTCTGGAGCAGCGCAAGGGCCGGGCGTTCTTCCTCGCCTTCGGCCTCCGCTTCGGCCAGGCCGGCAACTCGGGGATCATCCAGACGTTCCTGCTCGGCTACCTCGCGACCGAGCTCCTCCTGGAGGGCACCGTCGGCACGACGGCGATCCTCATCGGCTCGGCCATCGGGTTCCTCACGGTGCCGCTGGCCGGGATGGCGGGCGACCGCTTCGGGCGGCGGCCGGTCTACACCGTGCTGACGATCTTCACCATGGCCTACGCCTTCCCGATGGTGGCGATGCTGGACACCCGGGACCCGCTGCTCGTGAGCATCGCCATCGTCGTCGCGCTGAACCTCGGCGTCCTCGGCCTGTTCTCCATGGAGAGCGTCACGATGGCCGAGCTGTTCGGGGGCCGCTCGCGCTTCACCCAGCTGGCGCTCGCGAAGGAGATCGGTGGCGTGCTCGCCACGGCCATCGGCCCCGTGCTCGCCGCCGCGCTGACGGTGGCCACCGGCTCGGGCTGGCCGATCGCCGTGATGATCGTCGCCTACTCGGCCTGCGCGCTCGTCGCCGCGCGCCTCGCGCCGGAGACCCGCGGCCGCGACCTCGTGCAGCTGCAGGACGCGGCGTGAGGGCGGTCGTCGCCCACGGCCCGGGGGACGTGCGGGTCGAGGAGCGCGCCGAGCCGCAGGCCGGCCCGGGCGAGGTGGTGCTCGCCGTCGAGCACGGCGGGATCTGCGGGTCCGACCTGTCCTACTGGCGCCACGGCGGCTCGGGCACGGCGGTGCTCAAGCACCCGCTGGTCCTCGGCCACGAGGTCGCCGGTCGGGTCGCGGCGCTCGGCGAGGGGGTCACCGGCCTGGAGGTCGGCCTGCCCGCCACCGTGCACCCCGCCAGCGTGCTCGGGGACGAGGCGCTGCCCGAGCGCCTCGCCGGCCGGACGAACCTCCACGCGCGGACGAGCTACCTGGGGTCGGCGGCCCTCGACCCCCACACCGACGGCGGGTTCGCCGAGCGGGTCGTGGTGCGGGCGGACCAGGTCCGGCCGCTCCCGGGGGGCGTCACCACGCGCCAGGGTGCGCTCGCCGAGCCCTTCGGGGTGGCGCTGCACGCCGTGGCGCGCGCGGGCGACGTCCGCGGCAAGCGGGTCCTCGTCAACGGCGTCGGCCCCATCGGCGCGCTCGTCGTGGCGGCGCTGAAGGCCCGCGGCGCGGGCGAGGTGGTCGCCGCCGACCTGCAGCGCTCCTCGCTCGAGGTGGCGCGGGCGCTCGGCGCCGACGACGTCCGCGACCTGTCCGCCGGGGACGCGCTGCCCGCCGACGTCGAGGTGGCGCTGGAGGCGTCCGGCCACCCCGCGGCCCTCGGAGGCGTGCTCGGCGCCGTCGCGCGCGGCGGCCTGCTGGTGCAGGTCGGCAACCTGCCGGGGGAGGCGGCGCCGGCTCTGCTGGCCGCGCTCGTCACCCGGGAGATCACGTGGGTGGGCTCCTACCGCTTCGTGGACGAGATCGACGACGCCCTGGCCGCGATGGCCGCGGGCACCGACGTCAGCGCGGTGGTGACGCACGAGTTCGACGTCGCCGACGTCGAGCGCGCGCTGCAGGTGGCCGGCGACCGCAGCACCGGCAGCAGCAAGGTGCTGCTCACCTTCTGACCGGCGGCTCCCGTCGACGGGGGCCGACGGGGCCCGGGCCCGCGGCGGGGTCCGGGCCTCGTCGCGGGCGGGCCTGCGCATGCCCGAGGGCTCAGCCGAAGAGGTCGAGCTGGTCCTCGCCCGGGTCCTTGCGGGCCCTGGCGAGGCCGCGGGCGCCCAGGGGCGCCGGGGCGGGAGCGGGCTCCGGGGCCGGTTCCGCCGGAGCGGTCACGGTCGGGCCCGGGAGAGCTCCCCAGGCCGTCGCGGCCGGCGCCGCGAGGTCGGGCGGGGCCGCCCCGTCGTCGGTCGGCGGGCCGTCGGGCAGGGGCGCGTCGGCGGCCCACGCCGGCAGGCCGCCCCAGCGGTCGGCGGCCGGGGCGCCGCCGACGAGGGCCCACAGGGACGGGCCGAGGCGGACGTCCCGGGCGCCGAGCGCCGCCTGCAGTCGCACGAGGTCCAGCGGCAGGCGCAGGTCGTCGACCGGGGGCAGTGCCAGGTCGTCGCGCATCGCCATGAGCCGCTGGTTGCGGGCGACGTTCTCACGGGCCTCCGGCGTGCGCAGGCGCGCCACCGCGCCGGCCCCCACGGCCGCCAGCACCTCGTCCTCGCGGCCGCCGTCCAGGGCGGCGTAGACGTCGTCGACGCTGTCGAAGACGGCGAGCAGCCGGGCGGCCGTCTTCGGGCCGATGCCCGCCGCGCCCGGGAGGTTGTCCGAGGCGTCCCCGCGCAGCGCCGCCAGGCAGCGGTACTGCCCCGCGCGCACCCCGGTGACCAGCGGGAGGGTGCGCGGGGTGAGCACGGGTGAGCCGCCGATGCCGCCGTTGAGCACGCGCAGCACCGACGTCGAGCCGTCGACGAGCGCGAAGGAGTCGCGGTCGCTCGTCACGGCCGTGCAGCGCCAGCCGCTGCGGCGGGCGAGCGCGGCGGCCGAGCACAGGACGTCGTCGGCCTCGAAGCCCTCGGCGACGACGACGGGCAGGCCCGCCTCGGCGAGCAGCGCCGGGGCGTCGTCGAGCTGCGCGCGCAGGTCGGGGTGCTTGTCCGGCCGGTGCGCCTTGTAGGCGGGGTGCTCCGCCCGGCGCACCGACGCGTCCGTGCAGTCGAAGCCGACGACGAGCGCGTCGGGCGTCAGCCGCGCGGCGGCGCTCGCGATGAGGCTGACGACGCCGCGCAGCGCCCACACCGGGCGCCCGGCCGCGTCGCGGTGCTGGCCCGCGGCGTGGGCGTGGTGGGCGCGGTGCAGGAGGCTGTTGCCGTCGACGGCCAGCAGGAGCGGGGCGTCGGGCGCGACCTCGTCGGTCGGGGCGCCGCCCGCGGCGACGAGGTCCTCGCCCGCCTCGTCGCCCACCAGGCCGGCGGCCCGCAGCGCCGCGAGGGCCGGGTCGACCTCGGCGCGGGCGAGGGAGGGGGCGCTCACGGCACCAGGGTGCCTCGTCCGCGCCGAGATCCCGCACCGCCCCGCCGTCGACCCCGTCGCGTCGGGCCGCCCGCGCGGCTCAGCGCACGTGCTCGCGCAGGAACTGCGTCGCGCGGCCCCACGCGAGGGAGGCCGCGGCCTCGTCGTGGGCGGGGCCCGTGTCGTTGACGAAGGCGTGCTGGGCGTCGTAGACGTGCAGCTCCACGGGGACCTCGAGCCGCCCGCGCAGGTCGTCGAAGACGCCGCGCACCACGTCGAGGTCGATGCGGTCCTCCCGCGCGTAGTGGCCCTGGACGGCGGCGCGCACGCCCGACCAGTCCGTCGTCTCCGGGTCGGGTAGGCCGTAGAAGGGCGTGACCGCGCCGACGCGCTCCCCCTGCTGGCTGGCGAGGGTGAGCGCGAAGGAGCCGCCCATGCAGAAGCCCGCGACGCCGACGGTGCTGCTGGTGACCGCCTCGTGGCCGAGGAGGAGGTCGACGGCGCCGGCCAGGTCGCGCGCTGCACGCTCGACGGGCAGCTCCCGCATCAGCTGCATCGCCTCCTCGCCGTCGTGCGTGGTGCGGCCGCCGTAGAGGTCGGGGGCCAGCGCGACGAAGCCCTCGGCGGCGAAGCGGCGCACGAGGTCGGCGATGTGCTCGGTGAGCCCCCACCACTCCTGCACGACCACGAGCCCCGGCCCGCGACCGGACGGCGGCAGCTCGAGGTAGCCGTGGCCCTCCTCGCCGCCGGGGCGGGGGAAGGTGGTGTTCTGCGGGGCGGCGCCGGGGTCGCTCATGCCCCGCACGGTAGGTCGCCCGCGACGTCGTCGCCGGGCGCGGGGCGCGGCTCCCGGTGCGTGAGGGCCCTGGTGCGTGAGGGCCTGAGGGGCGCGGCGACCTGCAGAGGTCGCGCGTCGTGCCAGGCACGGGCCGCTGACCTGCGGTGACGCGGTGCCACCGGGACATCCGCAGGTCGCTCGGCGTCAGCGGCCCGCGCGGTCCTCGCGGCGCCGGTCCCGCAGCGCGGTGGCCCCCGTGACGAGGCCGACGCCGACGAGGGCGACCCCCGCCACCGACACCCGGCCCGAGGACGCGGCGACGACGAGCAGGGCCAGCAGCCCGGCGGCCAGCGCGCCCGCGGCGAGGGCGAGGCGGCCGACCGGGCCCCGCGGCCCCGGGGCCCTCCGTCTTCCGCCGCCGTCCGCTCGCGCCACGGGAGCAGCCCACCACGAGCCGGGACGGCGGGCCGCTCGGGGCCCGGCGTCCCCGACCGGCGCGCCAGCGCGCTCCCGCCTACCGTCGGCCCGTGACAGGCACCTGGGCCACGGCGGGGGAGAGCACCGCCGGCACCACCACCGAGGACCTCCTGCACACCGTCGTCGACGCCTTCGTCCAGGTCGTCGAGGCGGCGGGCGCGGTCATCATCTTCGTGGGCGCCCTCGTCGCCGTCGTGGGGTTCGCGCGCGCACTCCCGCAGCGCGACCCCGACGCCTTCGTGCCCGTGCGCCTGTCGCTCGGGCGCTTCCTGGCGCTCGGCCTGGAGTTCCAGCTGGCCTCGGACGTCCTGCGCACCGCGGTCGCCCCGAGCTACGAGGAGCTCGGCAAGCTCGCGGCCGTCGCCGCCATCCGCACGGCCCTCAACTTCTTCCTCGCCCGGGAGATCGCCGAGGAGCGACGGATCCTCGACGAGAAGGCGGAGAGGGAGGAGACCGGGGGCAGCGGGAGCGCGGGCGGCGCCGCGTCGCCCGGCCCCCGGGGCTCGAGCCCGGCGTGAGCGAGCTGGTCGCGGCGGCGGCCACAGCGGCGGCGGTCGCCGCGCTGGTGCTGTCCGCCCTCGTGCTCGCCGCCACCCGCCGGCCGTCGGCGGTGCTGCTGGACCTGCTGCTCGTCGCCGGGCTCCTGCGCCTGACCTCCGGGACGTCGTGGACGGCCCTGGGCGCCGTCGTGCTCGTCGTGCTGGTCCGCAGGCTGGCCCGGGCCGGGATCGTCGCGGCCTCCCGGAGCCGGCAGCCGCCCGCGCCAGCGCCCGCCTGAGCCGGCGCCCGCCTGAGCCGGCGCCCGCTCGAGCCGACGCCGCCGGAGGAGCCGCCCGCGACGGTGGGGCCGGGGAGCCTGGCCGCCCCCGCGGTCGGCGCCTACCCTGCCGCCACGCGGGCCGCGACGGTGCGGCCCCGGGCTCAGGAGCGCGCCATGCAGGGCTTCGCCACGCTGTCCGTCGCCACGATCCTCGCCGAGTCGGCCGTCCGGCACGCCGACCGCACCGCCGTGGTGGTGGGGGACGCGCGGATCACCTACCGCGAGCTCTGGGACCAGACGCGCGCCGTCGCCGGCGCCCTGCGCGAGCGGGGCGTCGGTCCCGGCACGCGGGTGGCGCTCCTGCTGCCCAACGTCGCCGACTTCCCGCGGGCGTACTACGCGGTGCTGGCGCTGGGCGGTGTCGTCGTGCCCGTGCACGCCCTGCTGCAGGGGCCGGAGGTCGAGTACGTCCTGCGCGACAGCGAGGCGTCCCTGCTGGTCTGCGCGGCGCCGCTGCTGGCCCAGGGGCTGCGCGGCGCCCGCGCCGCGGGGGTGGACGTGGTGACCGTGCTGGCGCCCGCCGAGCTCGCCGAGGAGCACGGGCTGGCGCGGCTGGAGGAGCTCGCCGCCGCCGCGACCCCGATCGCCGCGGTCGAGCCCCGGCAGCCCGACGACACCGCGACGATCCTCTACACGAGCGGGACGACGGGGCGCCCCAAGGGCGCCGAGGGCTGCCACCTCTCGCTCGTGTCGCAGGTGGAGACCTCGCTGCTGGACACCTTCCGCCTCGGACCCGACGACGTCGTCCTCGGGTGCCTGCCGCTCTTCCACACCTTCGGGCAGACCTGCGCGATGAACACCGCCTTCCGCGCCGGGGCCACCCTCGTGCTCGTGCCGAAGTTCGACGGCGCGACGGCGCTGTCGCTGATGGTCGAGCACGGCTGCACGGTCGTCATGGGGGTGCCGACCATGTACATGGCCTTCCTGGAGGCGGCGGCGCAGGACGAGCGACGGCCGCCGCTGCAGTACGGCGTCTCGGGCGGCGCGGCGATCCCGCTCGCCGTCATCGAGCGCTTCGAGCACGTCTTCGGCGCGCCGATCCACGAGGGCTACGGCCTCACCGAGACCTCGCCCGTCGCGACGTTCAACCCGGTGGGACGCGCGCCGCGGCCGGGCACGGTCGGGATCCCGATCTGGGGCGTCGAGGTGGAGGTGGCCCGCCACGACGTCCTCGAGCGCGTCGAGCTGCTGCCCCGGGGGGAGCTGGGCGAGGTCGTCGTGCGCGGGCACAACCTCATGAAGGGCTACCTCGGGCGCCCGGAGGACACCGCGGCCGCCGTCGTCGACGGCTGGTTCCGCACCGGTGACCTCGGGACGAAGGACGAGGACGACTACGTCACGATCGTCGACCGCACCAAGGACATGATCCTGCGCAACGGCTACAACGTGTACCCGCGCGAGGTCGAGGAGGTGCTGGCCGCCCACCCCGACGTCGCCCGCGTGGCCGTCTTCGGCGTCGCCGACGAGCGGCACGGCGAGGAGGTCGCCGCCGCGGTGGTGCTCGTCGAGGGGTCGACGACGACGGCCGAGGACCTGCGCCGGCACGCCGCCGACCAGATCGCGGCGTACAAGTACCCGCGGCGCATCGAGGTCGTCGACGAGCTGCCCCTCGGGCCGAGCGGGAAGGTCCTCAAGCGCGAGCTCGTGGCTCGCTTCGGGGCCCCGGCCGGCCCGGGCCCCACGCGCGGGGCCGACCCCGTCACCTGAGCGGCGCCGCTCGGCCGGGGCCCCGTCGTCCCCCGCCCCCCCCCACACCTCCCACCCCTCCGCACTCTGTCGGCACATCGCCGAGGACGGGGCCACTCCACGGCGATGTGCCGACAGGGTGCGGCTCCGGGGAGCTGTCCGCGGCGTGGTGCCGACAGAGTGCGGCTCTGGTCCGGCGTTCGGGCGACCGGCGCCGGTCGGGCGCGGGCGTGGTCGGGGAATGCCCGCGCGTGCGTCACACTTGTGCCTGACGGAGGAGCGAGCGCCCTGGGCGCTCGGACGGGGCCGACGCAGGTCGAGCAGCCAGGTGAGCCCGCGCAGCGGGCACGTGAACGCGACATCAGGGCAGCGATCTCCACAGGGTCCACGGCCGACAGGTCCCCTCCGCAGCAGCCACCAGTCCGGCTGCGACCTGCCGACAGGCCGACGACGGCCGACCCATCCGAGGAGACTCCTGCCTTGACCGCACCCGCTCTGGACCGCGACCCCGCCGACGTCGAGACCCCCGCCGAGGGCGTCCAGGACGTCGAGACCCCCGCCGACGAGACCACCTCGCCGGACGCCGCGACCGACGACGCCGCCCCGGGCGTGCCGGCGCAGGGCCGCCGCGACGACGCCCCCGCGCCCGCCGCGGACGAGGAGAGCGGTCCCACCTTCGCCGACCTCGGGCTGCGCCCCGAGGTGCTGCGCGCGCTGAGCGCCCTCGGCTACGAGGAGCCCACCCCGATCCAGGCGGAGTCCATCCGCCCGCTCCTGGCCGGCCACGACCTCCTCGGCCAGGCCGCCACCGGCACCGGCAAGACGGCGGCCTTCGCGCTGCCGCTGCTCGAGAAGATCCCGGCCGGCGGCGGTCGTCGTCCCGTGGGCCTGGTGCTGGTCCCGACCCGCGAGCTCGCGCTGCAGGTCTCCGAGGCGATCACCACCTACGGCAAGCAGCTGGGCGCCCGCGTCCTCGCCGTCTACGGCGGCACCCCGATCGGTCGCCAGCTGCGCGAGCTCGAGCGCGGCGTCGACATCGTCGTGGCCACGCCGGGCCGCGCCATCGACCACATCGGCCGCGGCACGCTGCCCCTGGCCGCCGTGCAGACCGTCGTGCTCGACGAGGCCGACGAGATGCTCGACATGGGCTTCGCCGAGGACATCGAGGAGATCCTGTCCGCGGCCCCGCAGGAGCGGCAGACGGTCCTCTTCTCCGCCACGATGCCGCCGCGCATCGACCGGATCGCCCGCAAGCACCTGAACCAGCCGGTGCGCATCAGCATCGCGAAGAAGCGCACCGCCGAGGGCGAGGCGCCGCAGGTGCGCCAGACGGCCTACGTCGTCGGCCGCCAGCACAAGGTCGCCGCCCTGGGCCGGATCCTCGACCTCGAGCAGCCGACCGCGGCGATCGTCTTCTGCCGCACGCGCGAGGAGGTCGACACGATCACCGAGCGCCTGGGCGCCCGCGGCTACCGCGCCGAGGCGCTGCACGGCGGCATGGGCCAGGAGCAGCGCGACAAGGTGGTCTCCCGCCTGCGCGCCGGGGCTGCTCAGCTGCTGATCGCGACCGACGTCGCCGCCCGCGGGCTCGACGTCGAGCAGCTCTCCCACGTCGTGAACTTCGACGTCCCGGCGGCTCCGGAGTCCTACGTGCACCGCATCGGCCGCGTCGGTCGCGCCGGGCGCGAGGGCGTCGCCCTCACGCTCGCCGAGCCGCGCGAGCGCCGCCAGCTCTCGGTCATCGAGCGGGTCGCCGGCGCGCCCATCGCCGTCGCGCCGCTGCCCACCGTCGCCGACCTGCGGGCCCACCGCCTGCAGGAGACCCGGGCCGCCGTCGCCGGCGCGCTCGACGGGGACCGCGCCGAGCTCGACGAGGTCCGCGGCGTCCTGGACGCGCTGCTCGCCGAGCACGGCGCCGAGGAGGTCGCCCTCGCGGCGCTGCGCCTCGCCCACCGGGCCCAGGGCGCGGTGGACGACCAGGAGATCCCGGCCGCCGACACGCGCCCCCGCGCGGGCGTCGGCCGCGACAGCGGTCCTCGCGGCCGCGACAGCCGTGACAGCCGGGGCCCGGCCTCCCGCGGCGGACGTCCGGGCGCGCGCACCGGCCCGGCCGCCGGGAACGCGAAGCTCTTCGTCGGCGTCGGCCGCAGGGCCGGCGTCCGCCCGGGCGACCTCGTGGGCGCCATCGCCAACGAGTCGCCGGTGAGCGGCCGCGACATCGGCGCCATCGAGATCACCGAGCGCTTCTCGCTCGTCGAGGTGCCCGAGAGCGCCGCCGACGACGTCGTGGCCGCCCTGCGCGGCAGCACCATCAAGGGCCGCAAGGCCATGGTCCGCCGCGACCGCGACGAGCCCGCCAGCTGATCGCCGCCCCGCACGACGAGGGCCCCGCCGACGACGTCGGCGGGGCCCTCGTGCGTCCGGGGCGCCCCCGCCCGGGGCCGGTCGCCGTCCCGGAGACCGCCGCGCCGCACGCACGACGCGCTGACGGCGGAGCACGACGTACGCTGCACCGCCTGCACCCACCGGGGGCTCGGCACGTCACACGACAGGGAGACCGCAATGGGGCTCAAGACCTTCATCGAGGGGTGGCCGGTCTACCGCCAGCTCACCGGCGACGACCCGCTGGGGCGCGGCGCCGCGACCCAGTCCAAGCGGTCGCTGGCCCTCACCCCGCGCACGGTCGAGGCCGACTCCGTCGCGAAGTCGGTCTGCCCGTACTGCGCCGTCGGCTGCGGCCAGCGGGTCTTCGTCAAGGACGGCCGCGTCACCCAGATCGAGGGCGACCCCGACA
Source organism: uncultured Pseudokineococcus sp. (assembly GCF_947495735.1). GTDB lineage: Bacteria > Actinomycetota > Actinomycetes > Actinomycetales > Quadrisphaeraceae > Pseudokineococcus. The sequence goes on along the minus strand of NZ_CANMAA010000007.1, from coordinate 102,323 downwards.
GCCCGCACTCGCGCGGCCGGCTGTGCCCCAAGGGCGCGGCCAGCGAGCAGCTCGTCAACGGCGACAGCCGGATGACGAGCATCAAGTACCGGGCCCCGTACGCCACGGAGTGGACCGAGCTCGACCGCGACACGGCCATGGACATGATCACCGACCGGGTGATCGACGCGCGCCGGCGCGGGTGGCAGGACCTCGACAGCCAGGGCAACCGGCTCAACCGCACGATGGGGATCGCCAGCCTCGGCGGTGCGGCGCTGGACAACGAGGAGAACTACCTCATCAAGAAGCTGTTCACCGCCATGGGCGCGATCCAGGTGGAGAACCAGGCGCGCATATGACACTCCGCCACGGTGCCCGGTCTGGGCGCCTCGTTCGGTCGCGGCGGAGCGACCGGTGACCTGCAGGACCTGAGCAACGCCGACGTCATCGTCATCCAGGGCTCCAACATGGCCGAGTGCCACCCCGTGGGCTTCCAGTGGGTCATGGAGGCCAAGGCGCGGGGCACGAAGGTCATCCACATCGACCCCCGCTTCACCCGCACCAGCGCGCTGGCGGACACCTACGTCCCCATCCGCACGGGCACGGACATCGTGCTGCTCGGCGCGATCATCAACCGCGTCCTGACGCAGGAGCGGGACTTCCGCGAGTACGTCCTGGCGTACACGAACGCCTCCTGGCTGATCAGCGAGGACTTCCAGGACACCGAGGACCTCGACGGGCTCTTCTCCGGCTTCGACTCCGAGACCCGCACCTACGACACCGCGTCCTGGCAGTACGCCGGCGGCCAGCAGGAGCAGGGCGACGACAAGGACTCCACGGACGAGGACAGCGAGACCGAGGCCGGGCAGTCCATGGGCTCCGGCGGCGCCCCCGTCGACCACCAGAGCATCCGGCGCGACCCGACGCTGCAGCACCCGCAGACGGTGTGGCAGGTCATGAAGCGCCACTTCGCCCGCTACACCCCCGAGATGGTGCAGGAGGTCTGCGGCATCCCGACGGACCTCTTCGACGAGGTCGCCGAGGCGTGGATCTCCAACTCCGGCCGCGACAAGACGGGAGCCCTCGTCTACTCCGTGGGCTGGACCCAGCGCGGGACGGGCGTCCAGTACATCCGGACCGGCGCCATCCTCCAGCTGCTGCTGGGGAACATGGGCCGTCCCGGCGGCGGGATCATGGCGCTGCGCGGCCACGCCAGCATCCAGGGCTCCACGGACATCCCCACGCTCTACAACCTGCTGCCCGGGTACCTGCAGATGCCGAACGCGGAGAAGCACCGCACCCTCGCGGAGTACGTCGACGACATCAAGGGCCGCAACCAGAAGGGCTACTGGGGCAACGCGGACGCCTACATGGTCAGCCTGCTGAAGGCCTACTTCGGCGACGCCGCGACGGCCGAGAACGACTACCTGTTCGAGTCCATGCCCAAGATCAACGGCGACCACGGGACCTACTCCCAGGTCATGGACATGATCGAGGGCGGGAAGATCTTCGGGTACTTCCTCCTGGGCCAGAACCCGGCGGTCGGGTCGGCCAACGGCCGGGCCCAGCGCCTGGGGATGGCGAACCTGGACTGGCTCGTGGTCCGCGACCTCGTGATGATCGAGAGCGCCACGTTCTGGAAGGACGCCCCCGAGGTCGAGACGGGCGAGATCGTCACGGAGGAGTGCCGCACCGAGGTCTTCTTCATGCCCGCCGCCGCGCACGTGGAGAAGGAGGGCACCTTCACCCAGACCCAGCGCCTGCTGCAGTGGCGCGAGAAGGCCGTCGACCCCCGCGGCGACTGCACGAGCGACCTGTGGTTCTTCTACCACCTGGGCCGGCGCATGCGGGAGAAGCTCGCGGGCTCGACCGACCCCCGCGACCGGCTGCTGCTCGACGTGACCTGGGAGTACCCCGTCCACGGGGAGGACCAGGAGCCGAGCGCCGAGGCGGTGCTCCAGGAGATCAACGGTCGCGACGTCGCCAGCGGCGAGCTGCTGCCGGGGTACACCGCGCTCGAGGCCGACGGGTCGACCTCCAGCGGCTGCTGGATCTACTCCGGGGTGTACGCCGACGGCGTCAACCAGGCGGCGCGGCGCAAGCCCGGGCGCGAGCAGTCCCTGCACGCGCCCGAGTGGGGCTGGGCCTGGCCGATGAACCGGCGCATGCTCTACAACCGCGCCTCGGCCGACCCCGACGGCAAGCCGTGGAGCGAGCGCAAGGCGCTGGTGTGGTGGGACGAGGAGGCCGGGCGGTGGACCGGTGACGACGTCCCCGACTTCGAGCTGACGAAGGCCCCGTCGTACCGCCCCCGGAAGGGCGCGACCGGCGTCGAGGCGATCGCCGGCGACGACCCGTTCATCATGCAGAGCGACGGCAAGGGCTGGCTCTACGCGCCCAAGGGGGTCGTGGACGGCCCCCTGCCGACGCACTACGAGCCGGCGGAGTCCCCGTTCCGCAACAGCCTGTACACCCAGCAGGCGAACCCGGCGCGGGCGATCTACACCAACCACCTCAACCAGGTGCACCCCTCGCCGCCCGAGCGCGGGAGCAGCGTCTTCCCGTTCGTGTGGATGACCTCCCGGCTCACCGAGCACCACACGGCGGGCGGCATGAGCCGCTTCCTGCCGTACCTGTCCGAGCTGCAGCCCGCGCTGTTCATGGAGGTGTCCCCGGAGCTGGCCGCCGGGCGCGGCCTGGAGCACCTGGGCTGGGCGCACGTCATCACCGCGCGCGCCGTCGTCGAGGCGCGGGTGCTGGTGACCGACCGGCTCGCGCCGCTGCGGATCCAGAACGACGTCGTCCACCAGGTCTGGCTGCCCTACCACTGGGGCCAGGGCGGGCTGACGACCGGCGACGTGGTCAACGACCTCGCGCACCTGACCCTGGACCCCAACGTGCACATCCAGGAGTTCAAGGCCGGGACGTGCGACGTGCAGCCGGGACGGCGGCCGCGAGGCGCCGCGTCGCTGGAGCTCATCGACTCCTACCGCGTCCGCGGCGGGGTGACGATGGCCTCCGGAGCCGTCGCGGTGACGGCCGAGCTCCTCGACCCGCAGGGCAAGGACCGCGCCGAGCAGGCGTCGGCCGGCACGACGCCGTCCGGCACCGGGCACCGCGCCGACCAGATGGAGCAGGTGCTGTCCGTGCGGCACGACGTGCGGTCCCGACCGGGGCAGGCCCAGCAGAACGGCGTCGAGGCCGCCGTCCTGGACGCGCACCCCGACACCACCCTGGAGGAGAGCTGATGGCTCGCGACGTGATCACCGGCGACCGGGAGGTCGGCGGCCTGACGATCCACGCCAACAGCTTCTCCGGCCGGCTCCTGGACCCGGCGCGCGACGCCGGGTACGCGGACCCGCCCCCGCGCAAGGGCTTCTTCACCGACACCTCGGTCTGCATCGGCTGCAAGGCCTGCGAGGTGGCGTGCAAGGAGTGGAACATGGTGCCGGAGGACGGCCTGGACCTCCTGGGCATGTCCTACGACAACACCGGCGGCCTCGGGGCGGACTCCTGGCGGGCGGTCGCGTTCATCGAGCAGGCCCGTCCCGTGGGGAACCAGGGCTCGCCCTTCGCCGGCGCCGCCACCGGGGCGTCGTCGGACGCGATGCAGCAGGACGTCGTCGCCGCGGCGACCGACGTGTTCGAGGCGGCGGCCCGGCTGGGCACCGAGGTGCCCGGGGGCCAGCCCCTGGCCGACGTGGCCGCGGCCCAGACCACCCGGGGGGGCGGCTGCGGCTCCGGCGGTGGCGGCGGCGGGTGCGGTTCCGGCGCGAAGGCCGGCCCGAAGCCCAGCGGCGGGTGCGGCTCGTCCGCCCCGGCCGCCACGGCCGTCCAGGAGGGGGCGTTCCTGGGCATGCCCGGGATGCTGGCGCCCGCCGCGGTGCCGGACGGCGAGGGCCGCCAGGACCTGCGCTGGCTGATGATGTCCAACGTCTGCAAGCACTGCACGCACGCCGCCTGCCTGGACGTCTGCCCCACCGGCTCCCTGTTCCGCACGGAGTTCGGGACGGTGGTCGTGCAGGAGGACATCTGCAACGGGTGCGGCTACTGCGTCTCGGCGTGCCCCTACGGCGTCATCGACAAGCGCGAGTCGGACGGCCGGGCCTGGAAGTGCACCCTGTGCTACGACCGGCTGGGGGAGGGGCAGACGCCCGCCTGCGCCCAGGCCTGCCCGACGGAGTCCATCCAGTTCGGCGACCTCGACGAGCTGCGCGAGCGCGCCGAGCGCCGCCGCCAGCAGCTGCACGACGTGGGCGTCACCGAGGCCCGCCTGTACGGCGAGGACCCCGACGACGGGGTCGGCGGCGACGGCGCGTTCTTCCTGCTGCTCGACGAGCCCGAGGTCTACGGCCTGCCGCCGGACCCGGTCGTCACCACGCGCGAGCTGCCCTCCATGTACCGGCACATGCTCGCCGCGGCCGGCTTCATGGTCGTAGGCGTCGCGGCGGCCGCGGCGGCTGCGGCGGGCCGGCGATGAGCCCGGGGAACGACGCCCCGGCGCAGGCGACCCCGCGCCAGCCGGGCCAGCCCGACCAGCCGGGGCAGCACGTCCCCGGCACCGACCCCGTCGGCGGCCAGGCCGCGCGCATGTGGGACGCGGGGATGGGCCGGCGCGAGAAGGGCGGCGGCAAGGGGAAGGGGAGGGGCCGCAAGGGCGACGCGAACGCGGTGGTGCCCGAGGCCGAGTTCTCCTCCTACTACGGCCGCGCCGTCCTCAAGCCGCCGGTGTGGACGCACGAGATCGCCTACTACCTGTTCTGCGGCGGGGTGGCGGCGGGGACGTCGATGCTGGCGGTCGTCGCCGACGCCCGCGGCGACGTCGAGGCCCGCCGGGGCCTGCGGGTGACCTCGCTGGCGGCGGTCGGGGCCAGCGCCTACTTCCTCATCGCCGACCTGGGCCGCCCCGAGCGCTTCTACAACATGCTCCGCGTCGCCAAGATCACCTCCCCGATGTCGGTCGGGACGTGGATCCTCACGGCCTTCGGCCCGCTGAGCGGGGCGGCGGCCGTGCTCGAGGCCGCCGCGCTGCTGCCGGAGCGCGGCCTGCCGGGGCTCGCCCGCCGGGTGGCGCCGCCGCTGGCCTCCGCCGCGGGGGCCGGGGCCGCCGTGACCGGTCCGCTCCTGGCCACGTACACGGCGGTGCTGCTCGCCGACACCGCCGTCCCCTCCTGGCACGAGCCGTTCCGGGAGCTGCCCTTCGTCTTCGGCGGCAGCGCCCTGGCCGCCGGGGCCGGGGCGGGCCTCGTGCTGTCGCCGGTGGCGCAGTCGGGGCCGGCCGCGCGCGTGGCGGTCATCGGCGCCGCGGCCGAGCTCGTCGCCGCCCACCGGATGGAGAGCGCGCACGGGGTCGTCAGCGAGCCCTTCCACGAGGGCCGTCCGGGGAAGATGCTGCGGGCCGCGCGGGCGCTGACCGTCGCGGGCGCGGTCGGGGCGGTCGTCGGCCGGCGCTCGCGCCTGGTGTCGGCGCTGGCCGGGGCCGGCCTGCTCACCGGGTCGTTCCTGACGCGGATGGCCGTCTTCGAGGCCGGTGTCGCGTCCACGCTGGACCCCAAGTACGTCGTGCGCCCGCAGCGGGAGCGCATCGCCGCCCGCGAGACCGCCGGGGAGTGAGGACCGGGCGTGGCGTTCAAGACACCTGACCAGATCGCCGTCCTCGCCGCCGAGACCGGGGCGAAGAAGGCGCGGATGAGCGTCCCCAAGATGCTCGTCAGCGGGTTCCTGGCGGGGGCGTACATCGCCTTCGCCGGGCTGCTGGCCGTCGACGTCAGCGCCGGGATGGACCGGGAGATCTGGGGCGGCATGGCCACCCTCATGACCGGTGTCGTGTTCACCCTCGGGCTGGTGCTCGTGCTGGTCGCCGGCGCCGACCTGCTGACGGGCAACATGGCGCTGCTGCCGCTGGCGGTGCTGACCCGGCGCGCCACCCTGCTGCGCCTGGGGCGCAACTGGTCCGTCGTGCTGGTCGGCAACCTCCTCGGCGCCCTGTTCGTGGCCTACTTCCTGGCCGTGCAGAGCGGCGTCATCGGCGGACCGGACGCGGTCGAGGGCGGCGCGGCCGCCGCGTCGTTCGAGCGGCTGTCCGCCATCGCCACCGGGAAGGCGGTGGAGGAGAGCGACGCCGCCGTGTTCCTGCGCGCGATCGGCTGCAACTGGCTGGTCTGCCTGGCGGTGTGGATGTCCCTGTCCGCCGAGGACATCGGCGGCAAGGTCCTGGCCATCTTCTTCCCCATCACGGCGTTCGTGGCCCTCGGCTTCGACCACGTCGTGGCCAACATGTTCTTCCTGCCGGCGGCGCGGTGGGCGGGGACCCCGGGCATCGGGTGGGGGGACATCCTCGGCAACTGGGTGTTCGCGGCGATGGGCAACGCCGTCGGCGGCGTCCTCTTCGTCGCGCTGGCGTACTGGTTCCTGCACCTGCGGGGCGCGCCGGCGCCGACGACGCCCGACGGCGGGGCCGACGCCCCCGCCGCCGCGCCCGGCACCGGCGACCACTGACGGCGGCGCCCCCGCCCGGCGGGGCGCCCCGGGGGCGCGGTGCACCCGTCGGACCGGCCGACCCTCAGGGGCGGGTGCGGGCGCTGGCCGAGGAGGGGCCGGGGCGGTCGTCGAGGAGACCCCGGCGCTGCGCCCACACCTCGAAGACGACGGTGCCGCCGGGCGGGAGGGCCGCGAGCAGGGCGAGCAGCCCGACGCCGGACGACCAGCGCTGCACCGCCCACGTGAGCAGCGCCACCGCGCCGTAGAGCAGGAACGCGCCGCCGTGGAGGCTGCCGAAGACCTCGATGCCGTGGCGGCTGCCGTCCAGGAGGTAGTGCCACCCCATCGAGGCCAGCAGCCCCGCCCACGTCAGCGCCTCGACGACCGCGAGGACGCGGAAGGCGGTGCGGATGCGGGCTCGCGAGCGGGGGGACGACGGCGGCGCGGGGATCGCGGGCATGCCCCAGGGTCCCAGGAGCCACCTGGGCGCCGGCTGGGAGCCCCGTGCGGCGGTCGCCCCGTCCGGGTGGTGCGCGCCGCGGGGTGCCGCGACCCTGGGCGGGTGATCACCGGCCCCTCCTCCGCCCGCTCGGACGAGTCGCCCGAGGGCGCGCCCGACCACCCGCGTCCCGCCGAGGCCGCGCCCGAGGCGACCGGTCCCGAGCAGGGCGGGACCGCGCCCCGCCGGTCGGGGCTGCCCGGCCTCCCGGGCCTGCCCCTGGCCGGGGGGCGCCGAGGGGGTCCCGACGTCGTGGCGCACCCGCCCACCGGGTCGGTGCGGGGCGTGCGGCGCAGCACGCCGCACGGCGAGGCGGACTCCTGGCGCGGCGTCCCCTACGCCCGGCCCCCGGTCGGTGAGCACCGCTTCGCGGCGGCCGTGCCGCACGAGCCGTGGACGGGCGTGCGCGAGGCCACCGGGCCCGGTCCCGCGTGCGCGCAGGTCGTGCCCGTCCTGCCGGGGCCGCTGGGCCTCGTCCTCGGCACGAGCGGGCGCCGCACCGAGGACTGCCTGACCGTCGACGTGCACGCGCCGGCCGGCGCGGCCGAGGACGGGCGCCGGCGTCCCGTGCTCGTGTGGGTGCACGGCGGGGCCTTCGGCAGCGGCAGCTCGGGGGAGTACGACGGCTCGGTGCTGGCCGCCCGCGGGGACGTGGTCGTCGTCTGCGTGAACTACCGCCTGGGCGCCTTCGGCTTCGTCGACCTGGCGGACGTCGTCGCCCGCACCCGGCCCGGGGGCGGCGGCGTCGACCCCGAGCGGGTGCCGAGCAACCTCGGCCTGCGCGACCAGGTGCTCGCCCTGGAGTGGGTGCGCGACCAGGTCGAGGCCTTCGGCGGCGACCCGGCGCGCGTCACGCTCGCCGGGGAGTCGGCCGGCTCGGCGTCGGTGGCGCTGCTCATGACCAGCTCGGCCGCCCGGGGGCTGTTCTCCGGCGCCATCTGCCAGAGCGGGGCGCTGTCCATCGCCACCGACCGCGAGGACGCCACGCGGCTGGGCCGCGAGCTCTGCGCGCAGCTCGGCGTGAGCCGCGAGGAGCCCGAGGGGCTGTGGCGCGCGTCCACCCGGGACCTGCTGCAGGCCGTCAGCGCCGTGTCCGCCACGCGGCCGCAGGGCCTGGTGACCCGGCCGTGGTTCGACGACGACCTGCTCCCGGGCTCGCTGTCGGCCGCGCACGCGACGAGCACGCCGCCGATCCCCCTGCTGGCGGGGAGCAACCGCGACGAGCACACGCTCTTCCGGACGTTCGCGCGCGACGTCCTGCCCGAGACCCGGGCGCGGCTGGCGCAGGCGCTGGACGACGCGGCGGAGCCCGACGAGGTCGACCGGATCCTGGCCGCCTACCCCCGCGACGAGCGCGGCCTCACCGACCTGGGGTCCCACCTCGTCTTCACCATGCCGAGCATCCACCACAGCGAGGCGCACTCCCGCAGGAGCCCGACCTGGCGCTACCGGGTCGACTGGGGCCCCAGCGCCTTCGGGCTCGGCGCCACGCACGGCGTCGAGCTGTACCTGCTGTGGCCGTACGCGCCCATGCGACGGGTGCTGCAGCGCCTCGACCGCGACGGGCGCGTGGCCGACCTCACCGACCGCGTGCAGCGCCACTGGCTGCACTTCGTCACCCACGGCCGGCCCGACCCGGCCGTGGGGCCCTGGCCCCGCTACGACGCCGACCGGCGCGCCACGCTCGTCCTCGACGTCGAGGACCGCGTGGTGGACGACCCCGAGGGGGCCCAGCGCGAGGCCTGGGGCGGCCGGGACGTGCTCGTGCACTGACCGGCTCGGGCTCCTGCCCGCCGCGCCGGGCGTCCCGCAGGCCGGGCGAGCGAGACGGCCGCCCGCTCCGACCTCTACCCTCGGGAGTCCCCGTGCCGTGGCGCGGGTGGTGAGCCGGGAAGTCTGGTCGGCACCGTCCTCGTCGACCCCAGGAGAGCCCATGACCCCGTCCCACCCCGGAGCCGGCCCGGAGGGCCGCTACGACCAGCACGTGGACCCGCGGTCCGCGGACCAGCAGCGCGCGGACCACACGCCGCAGAGCCCCACCGACCTGGGCACCCACCCCCTGCCGTCGGGGCGCAAGGGCCTCGGGGACCTGCTCTCCGGCGAGCGCCTCGGCGGCGTGCTCCTGCTGCTCGGGGCCGCGGTAGCGCTCGTCTGGGCGAACTCGCCGTGGCGCGAGGCCTACGCCGACCTGGCCGGGACGGTCGTCGGCCCGTCGGCGGTCCACCTCGACCTGTCCCTGGCGACGTGGGCCGCGGACGGCCTGCTCGCCATCTTCTTCTTCGTCGTCGGCCTCGAGCTCAAGCGCGAGATCGTCGCCGGGAGCCTGCGCGACCCGCGGACGGCGGCGGTCCCGGCCATCGCGGCCGTCGGCGGCATGGCGCTGCCGGCGCTCGTCTACGTCGTCGTCCTGCTCCTCTTCGGCGCGGAGGGCCTGCAGGGCTGGGCCGTCCCCACGGCCACCGACATCGCCTTCGCCGTCGCCGTCCTCGCGGTCGTCGGCAAGGGACTGCCCGTGGGGCTGCGCACCTTCCTGCTGACGCTCGCGGTCGTCGACGACCTGCTCGCCATCACGATCATCGCGGTCTTCTACACGGCCGACCTGGCGGTGCTCTGGCTCCTCGCCGCGCTGCCCGCGGTCGTCGTCTTCGCCCTGCTCTCCCGCGTCCGTCCCGGCGGCACGGGGCTCCGCGTCCTGCTCCTCGCGGGGATGCTGGTCGCCGCGGCGGTCGCCTGGACGATGGTGCACGAGTCGGGCGTCCACGCCACCGTCGCCGGCGTCGTGCTCGGCTTCACCGTGCCCGCCCTCGCCCGCCGCGGCGAGGACGTCTCGGTCGCCGAGCGGTTCGAGCACGCGGTGCGCCCCTTCTCCGCGGCCTTCGCCCTGCCCGTCTTCGCCTTCTTCGCCGCCGGCGTCTCCGTGGTCGACGCGGGCGGCCTGGGCTCGGTGCTCGCCCAGCCGGTCGCCGTCGCGGTCGTCCTCGGCCTCGTGCTCGGCAAGGTCCTCGGCATCCTGGGCCTGACCGCGATCATCATGAGGGCGACGCCGCTCTCGCTCCCGGAGGGCCTGAAGACCCTGGACCTGCTGGGCGTCGCCTTCCTCGCCGGCATCGGCTTCACCGTCTCCCTGCTCATCACGGAGCTGGCCTTCGAGGTCGGCGACACCCAGGACGGCGCCAAGGTCGCGGTGCTCGTGGGCTCGCTCGTCTCGGCGCTCGCCGCCTCGGTCGTCCTGACGCTGCAGAAGCGCCGCCTGGGCGACTCGACCCCGAGCGGCCCGCGGGCGGACTCGTGACGACGTGGCGCTGAGCGCCCCCTACGCGGCGGCCGGGCCGCTGCTGCCCCTGTACGAGGCCGTGGACTGGGCGTCGACCTCGCTCGGCGCTCCGGAGACGTGGGACGCCACGCTCCGGGGGGCCCTCGGGCTGGCCCTCACCACGCGCTTCCCGGTCACGCTCCTGTGGGGGGGCCGACCACGTGCTCCTCTACAACGAGGCCTACGCCGGGCTCGTCGAGGACAAGCACCCGGCGGCGCTGGGCCGGCCGTGCGAGGAGGTCTTCCCGGAGGCGTGGCCGGTGATCGGACCCATGCTGGCCGACGTCATGGCGGGTGGCGGGCCCACCTGGACCGAGGACGTGCTGATGCCCCTCGTGCGCCGCGGAGGGCGCTCGCAGGAGTGCTACTTCACCTACTCCTACTCGCCCGTGACGACCCCGGACGGCGACGTGGCCGGGGTCCTGGACATCACCGCGGAGACGACGCGCCAGGTCGTCGACCGCCGCCGGCTGGCCCTGCTGGCGCGCCTGACCGACCGCCTCACCGACCTCGAGGACCCCGAGGGGCTGGCCGCCGCCGCGCTGCCCGTGCTCCGCAGCGCCCGGCACGACCTGCTCGACCCCGCGCTGCTCCCCCCGGACGACCCGCTGGCCCCCGACGACCGCGACGTCGTCGTCGAGGAGCTGGGGGAGGGCCCGCACCTGCGGCGGCGCGTCCTCCTGAGGCTGCCCGGGGTCCGCCCGAGCGGCCGGCGGCCGGTGCTCGTCGCGGAGGTCGTGCCCGAGGTCGTCGCCGACCAGGTCCTGCTGGAGTGGCTCGTGCTCGTGGCCGGCGTGCTGGGCACGGCGCTCGAGCGGGCGCACGCCCGGGCGGACGAGCGCGCCTCCGGCCAGCTGGCGCGCTCGATGTCGGAGGCGCTCCAGCGCGACCTGCTCACCCCGCTGCCGCAGCCCGACCACGTCGAGCTGGCCGCGCGCTACCAGCCGGCCGCCTCCGAGATGGCCGTGGGCGGCGACTGGTACGACGCCTTCACCACCGCGGACGGCGGCACCTCCTTCGTCGTCGGCGACGTCAGCGGCCACGACGCCGGCGCCGCGATCGCCATGGCGCAGGTGCGCAACGTCCTGCGCGGCATCGGGCACGCCCTGGGCGAGCCGCCCGCAGCGGTCCTCTCCGAGCTCGACCGGGCGATGCGCGACCTCGCCGTGGGGTCGCTGGCCACGGCCGTGCTCGCCCGGCTCGAGGAGGACGAGGACGGCGGCTACCTGGTGCGCTGGTCGAGCGCCGGCCACCTGCCGCCGCTCCTGGTGCACCCCGACGGCCGCACCGAGCTCCTCCAGCGGCGCAGCGACCTCCTGCTGGGGCTGTCCACGGGCGGTGCGCGCCACGACCACACCGTGCCGCTGCCGTCCGGGAGCGTCTTCCTCCTGGTCACCGACGGGCTGGTCGAGCGGCGCCGGTCGCACCTCAGCGAGGGCCTCGCGTGGCTGCGCGAGAGCGTCGAGCGGCGCGCTCGCGAGGGCGCGACGCTCGCGGAGCTGCTGGACGGCCTCCTGGCGGACGTCGGCACGGACGTCGAGGACGACGTCGCCCTGCTCGCCGTGCGGGTGCACCCGCACGACCGGCCGCGGCCGGCCGAGGCGGGGCCGGTCGTCACGCCCGACGACCTCGCGCGGGCCGTGGGCGGCGACGGCCGCGGCTGAGCCGGGGCCCGCTCAGCCGTAGTGGCGGGCGCTCGAGCGGCGCTGGCTGTCCTCCAGCGCCGTGAACCGGGCCTCGGCGCACGGGGGCAGGGTGCGGCGCTCGCGCACGACCCACGGGAGGCCGGCCAGCGCCAGGCCCACGCCGGCGGCGCTCGTGCGGTCGCGCGGGATCGTGGCCAGCAGGTGGGCGGTGCGCCGGGCCGCGGCCGGGAGCGGCCGGCGCAGCCACGTGAACCACAGGGTGTTGCGGACGCCGTCGCGGCGCCGGCGCAGCCGCTCGCGCGCGGGCGAGGGCTGGTGGTGGACCACCAGCTCGGGCAGGTAGCAGAGCTCCCAGCCCGCTGCGGCCAGGTCGGAGGCCATGAGCTCCTCCTCGCCGCCCAGCCACAGGCGCCTCGAGAAGCCGCCCACCTCGCGGAAGGCGCTGCGGCGGACCACGGAGGCGCCGGCGAGGAAGGACCCCAGCGCCGGGCCCGGCAGCCAGGCCGGCCCCTCGACGGGGGAGTCGCGCAGCTCGACGTTGATGGCGTCCTGCCGGCCGCCCGGCTCGACGAGGATCTGCGCCGTCACGCAGGCGAGCGCCGGGTGCGCCTCGAGCACGTCCGCCGCACGGGCCAGGGACCCGGGCTCCCACCACGTGTCGTCGTCGCAGAACGCGATCAGCTCGGGCGGCGGGTCCAGGGCCCGCTCGAGCGCGGCGACGCCGACGTCGCGGCCCAGGGCGCCGAGGTTCTCCGGGCTCGCCACGAGCAGCGCCCACGGGTGCTGCTCGGCGACCGCCTGCGCGCTCCCGTCGTCCGAGCCGTTGTCCACGACGGCGACGGCGGGGCGCTCGGGGAGGTCGCGCAGCCGCTCCAGCGCCGCCAGCACCTCGGCTCGGCGCCGGTGGGTGATGACGACGACGGCGAGCCGCGGGTCGGCCGACGGCCGGGGGCGCTGGGCGGTCGGCAGGGGCACGAGCCGCGACCCTAGGCGACCCGGGAGCTCCGGGCCCAGGGGGCTCGCGGCCGCTCGCCCGGGGACTGCCAGCACCCTCCCAGGCGCGCGGGCCGCCGGGGGCTTGCACGTCCCCCGGACGACCGGCCACCGTAGAGCGCTGGTCGGGCGCCGCTGACGTCGCCGCGAGCCCGCCCGCGAACCCACCAGGAGGCCCCGCGTGATCCGCCCGTCCCTGCTCGCCTCGGAGGCCGAGGAGAGCTCCGTCACCCGCGACGCCCTGCCCCAGGACATCGTCGACGCCTCGGCCACCACGGTGCTCGGCTACCTGGCCGTCGGCGTCGCCGCGGCGTTCCTCGTCGGCCTCGTCGTCACCGCCGTCCTGCGCCGGGTCGGCCGGCGCTCGAGCGTCGTCCGCGACGTCGAGGTCCGGGCGCGCCGACCCTTCCGCGTCGTGCTGGTCCTCGTCGTCGCCCGCGTCGTGCTCGAGGCGGCGACCCTGCAGTCGTCGTGGGCCGAGCCGCTCGCCCACGTGGTCAACATCGCGATCATCGCGATGGTCGCGTGGATGGTCGTCGCGGTCGCGTTCGTCCTCGAGGACGTGACCCTCGACCGGTACCGGCTGGACGGGCCGGACAACCGCCGCGCCCGACGGGTGCGGACCCAGGTGTCGCTGCTGCGCCGCCTCACGGTCGCCGTGGTCGTCGTCTTCGCCCTCGGTGCCATGCTGCTGACCATCCCCGCCGCGCGGGAGTGGGGCGCCACGGTCTTCGCCTCCGCGGGCGTCGTCGGCCTGGTCGCCGGCCTCGCCGCGCAGACCTCGCTGGCCAACGTGTTCGCCGGGCTCCAGATCACCTTCACCGACGCCATCCGCGTCGACGACGTGGTGGTCGTCGAGGGCGAGTTCGGGCGGATCGAGGAGATCACGCTCACCTACGTCGTCGTGCACATCTGGGACGACCGGCGCCTCGTGGTGCCCTCGACGTACTTCACGACCACGCCGATCGAGAACTGGACGCGCAAGGACTCCGAGGTGCTCGGCTCGGTCATGCTCGACGTCGACTGGGACGTGCCCCTCGACGGCCTGCGCGAGGAGATGCACTGCTACGTCGAGTCGACCGAGAACTGGGACGGGCGCGTCGCCGGCCTCACGGTCGTGGAGGCGGTCGGCGGCACCATCAGCCTGCGCGCGCTCGTCAGCGCCAAGGACGGCGCCACGCTCTGGGACCTGCGCACCGGCCTGCGCGAGGCGCTCGTCGTCTGGCTGCAGCGCAACGCCCCCGACGCGCTGCCGCGCACGCGCGTCGTCACCTCCGCCGAGGGGGCTTCGCCGTCCCGTCCGGCGCCCCGGGGCGGGTCCTCGCCCGCCGCGGAGCGCGCCGGGGCGCCGCCGGAGCGGCCCGCGCGGCAGTACGACACCGGGCTCTTCACCGGCAGCGTCGAGGCGCTCGCCCGGGCCCAGAACTTCTCCGGCCCGAGCGAGGAGGAGATGGAGGACCGCCGCCGGGCCGACGAGGCCCGCGGGCGGGACGACACGGGGCAGACGCCCGCGGTCGCGGACGCCGAGCCGGAGCCGCCCGGCTGGCGCGACCAGCTGCCCTCCGACCGGTAGCCGCGCAGGTCGCCCGGGAGCCCCTCCGGGCGACGGGTGCGCTCAGCGGTGCTGGCGCCGGCTGCCGCCGTGCCAGTCCTCGACGGGGCCGGTCTCGTCCTCGGCGACGCCCAGGCCGGGCAGCCGGGGCAGCTCGCGCAGGCTGCGCTTGAGCTCGGCGAAGCCGGGGAAGCGCGCGAGGCCGAGCACGTGGTCCCAGAGCTCGACGGCCTCCTCGGGGGTCGGGCGCCGGCTGATGACGGGGCCGAAGAAGGCCAGCCCCGACGGCGGGTCCACGTGCAGGACGGGCGTGCCGACGTCGCGCCCCGCGAGGGAGAGGGCCTCCTCCGTCCCAGCCCGCACCACCTCGTCCCAGCGGTCGTCCTCGAGCGCCCCCGCCAGGGCGGCGGGCAGGCCCAGCTCCTCCAGGACGGGGGCGAGGAAGCCCGCCGTCCCGCGGACGTCGGGCTCCCCCGGCGCGGGGGAGGGCAGCGGGGCGGACTCGAACACGCGGGCGCCCAGGGCCTCGTGCAGGCGGGCCACCGCGTCCTCGCCGTGCTCCGCGCGCACCCGCTCCACCACGCGCAGCAGCCGCAGCCCCGCGGTGTGGCCCGCCTCGTACTCCGGCGGGAACTGGGCGTCGTAGTCCACGGCGGCGTTGAGCAGGCGCAGCGAGACCGGGCGCCAGGCCACGCGGTAGTCGCGCTGGCGCGCCACCTCGCGCACCCACGTGCTCGTCATCCAGGCGAAGGGGCAGACGGGGTCGAAGTAGAAGTCGAGGTCGGCGTGCTCCTGCGCTGCCGTGCCGGGCTGGTCGTCGTCGCGGGGTGCGCCCACGGTGTCCTCCTCGGTGCCGGTGGCTGCGCACGCTGCCACGCGCCCGGCGCCCGCGCCCGCGCGCGCAGAGACCGCCGGGGAGGGGCGCCGGGCTCTGACCCGGTCTCAGGAGTGGTGCATCCCGGGCCCGAGGACGAAGGTCTGGATCGCCGTCACGGCGGCGCCGCGCGCCCACTCGGCGAAGCCGACCGCCTGGACGTCCACGTCGACCGCCCGGGCGCGGGGGTCGCGGTCCGCGGCCACGGCGGCGTCGAGCGCCGGGCGACCGACCTCGGCGAGGGCGACGCCGTCGCCCGAGAGCACGACCTTCTCCGGCATGGTCGTGTTGGCGACCAGGGCCACGAGGCGGCCGAGCGCGCGAGCGGAGTCCTCGACGACGCGACCCGCCGCGGGGTCTCCCGCCGAGGCGAGGCGGAGCACCTCGGCGTAGGGGACGGGGCGGCGCAGCGCGACGGACGCCCGGGCCTCGACGGCGTCGACGGTCAGCAGCGCGTCGGCGCAGCCGACGTGGCCGAGGGGGCACGTCGGCCCGGACGCCGCCAGCGGCACGTGCCCGAGCAGCCCGATGCCGGCGTCCGGGCCCGCGACGACCCGGTCGTGGACGACCAGCGCGTAGCCGATGCCCTCCCCGATCGTGAGGACGGCGAAGGAGTCGCAGCCGCGCGCCGCGCCGAACCACTGCTCGGCGCGGGCGAGGGAGAGCACGTCGTTGTCCACGACGACGGGCAGCCCGGTCCGCTCGCCCAGGAGCGAGCCGAGGTCGACGTCCTCCCACCGCAGGTACCGCGCGCTGCGGACGCGGCCGAGGCCCTCGACCAGGCCGCCGACGCCGACGCCGACGGCGGCGACGGGCGCCCCGGCCGCGTCGGCGCGGAGGAGGTCCACCAGGTCCCCGACGGCGTCGACGACCTCCCGCGGGGACGTGCCGGCGAGCGGCACCTCGGCGCCGGAGAGCGTCCGGGCCCGCAGGTCCGTCGCCACGGCGTGGACGGCGTCGGCCGTCACCTTGACCCCGACGAAGCGGTGCTGGTCGACCGCGACGTCGAGGGGACGCGAGCCCGACGCCTCCGGACCGCCGGACTCGACGAGCAGCCCGCTCTCCAGGAGCGGGCGCGCCAGGCGCGTGAGGCTCCCGCGGGAGAGGCCGAGCCGGCGCGCCAGCTCGCTGCGGGACAGGGGCCCCCGGCGCAGCACCTCCAGGGCCACGCTGAGGGAGGAGCCCTCCAGCGGGCTCCACTGCGGCGCTCTCACAGCGGCTCCCACGGTGCTCGGTCCGGTGGCGGCGCGGGCGCCCGCCGTGCGTCCGACGATTCTGCACCAGCCCCACCGATGGTTCCGCCGCGAAACGCCACCCCAGATGCCAATGGCCGGACCTGTGCGGGGAGGGGCCTTGACGCGCGCTCGTGTTCCGACGTAGAACTCGCAGCGTCCTGCTCGACGACGAGAGACCCGTGACACCCGCCCGGCACCGACGCCGGCGGCGTCCGCCGCTGCGCTCTCCACCGCGCTCCCCGGTCCTCCCGGGGCCCGCCCAGCGGTCGCCAGCCCCCCGCCCCGACATCCGCCCCGGAGGCCCCCGTGACGAGCACCGCACCGATCGACCCCGCGCCCGCGGAGGCTCCTCCCTCGCGCACCAGCGGCGACGGCTTCGCGCACCTGCGGGCCGCGGGGGTCAGCGTCGTGCTGTCCGTGCAGGACGGCCGCCTGCCCTCCGTCCTGCACTGGGGGCCGGACCTCGGCGAGGTCTCCGAGCACGACCTGGCGGTCCTGCGGGCGGCCACCGTGCCGCAGGTCGTGAACAACGACCTCGACGTGCACGTGCCCGTCGGCCTCCTCCCGGAGATGGCGACCGGGTGGCGCGGGCGGCCCGGGCTGAGCGGCCACCGCGACGGCGCCGGCTGGTCGCCGTCGGCCCGCCTCGTCCGGTGGGACGTCCGGCCCTCCGGGCCGGGGCAGGGCGGGAGCGCGGTCTTCGAGGGGGAGGACGCGGACGCCGGCCTCGCCGTGCGGCTGGAGCTCGAGCTGCGCCCCTCCGGGCTGGTCCGCACCCGCGCGGCGGTGCGCAACCTCCTCGCCGAGGCCTACGTCGTCGACGGGCTCGTGCCGGCGCTGCCGGTGCCCGAGACGGCGACCGAGCTGCTCGACCTCGCCGGTCGCTGGGGTCGCGAGCGCGCCCCGCAGCGGGTGCCCTTCGCCGTCGGAGCGCACAGCCGGGAGAACCGGCGGGGCCGCACCGGCCCGGACGCCCCCCTGGTCCTCGCCGCGGGCGCGGAGGGGTTCGGCTTCCGCACCGGGGAGGTGTGGGCCGTCCACACGGCGTGGAGCGGCAACCACGTGACGTGCGCCGAGCGGGTCGCCGAGGGCGGGCGCCTCCTGTCCGGCGGTGAGCTGCTGCTGCCGGGGGAGGTGCGCCTGGCCGAGGGCGAGGAGTACGTCGGCCCGTGGCTGTACGGCGCGCACGCGGCGGACGGCCTCGACGGCGTCGCCGCGCGCTTCCACACCGACCTGCGCGCGCGGGAGCAGCACCCCGGCTCGCCGCGCCCGGTCGTGATGAACGTCTGGGAGGCGGTCTACTTCGACCACGACCTCGACCGGCTCGTCGACCTCGCGCGCCTGGGCGCGGAGGTCGGCGCCGAGCGCTTCGTGCTCGACGACGGCTGGTTCCGCCACCGACGGGACGACTCGGCGGGCCTCGGCGACTGGTACGTCGACGAGGACGTGTGGCCGCAGGGGCTCGCGCCCCTGGTCGACGCCGTGCGCGCGCACGGCATGGAGTTCGGCCTCTGGTTCGAGCCCGAGATGGTCAACCCCGACTCCGACCTCGCCCGGGCGCACCCCGACTGGATCCTGAGGACGGGCGGGCGGGAGCCGCTGCTCTCCCGGCGCCAGCAGGTGCTCGACCTCGGCAACCCGGACGCCCGCGCGCACATCCTGGAGCGGCTGGACAGCCTCCTGACCGAGTACGACATCAGCTACGTCAAGTGGGACCACAACCGCGACCTCCTCGACGCGGGCTCCGGGCCGGTGCGCGCGGCCGGCGTGCACGCGCAGACCCTCGCCGTCTACGGCCTGCTCGACGAGCTGCGGCGCCGGCACCCCGAGGTCGAGATCGAGTCCTGCAGCTCCGGCGGTCTGCGGGTGGACCTGGGCATCCTCGAGCGCACCGACCGCGTGTGGGGCAGCGACTGCATCGACCCGCTGGAGCGCCAGCAGATCCAGCGCTGGACGACCCAGCTCGTGCCGCCCGAGCTGGTCGGCAGCCACGTCGGCAGCCCGCACTCGCACACCACGGGGCGCACGCACGACCTGTCCTTCCGGGCCGGCACCGCGCTGTTCTGCTCCTTCGGCATCGAGTGGGACATCTCCTCGGCGAGCGCGGAGGAGCGCCAGGAGCTGGCGGGCTGGGTGTCGCTGTACCAGGAGGTCCGCGGCCTGCTCCACACCGGCACGGTCGTCCGGGCCGACCAGTGGGACCCGGCCGTCGCCCTGCACGGCGTCGTGGCCCCGGACGGCTCCGACGCCCTGTTCGCGCTCGTGCAGCTGACGACCGCCCTGACGTCGGTGCCCGGCAGCGTCCGGCTGCCCGGCCTGCGCCCGGAGGCGACCTACCGCGTGGTCGCCCAGGCGCCGGGCGACCTCCCGCGCGTGCGCCGCCAGCGGCTCACGCCCTGGCTCGCGGAGGACGACGGCGTCGTGCTGCCGGGCTCCGTGCTGGCCTCCGCGGGCCTCCGGGCGCCCGCGCTGGACCCCGAGCAGCTGCTGCTCCTGCGCGTGACCGAGGTGCCCTCGCCGGCGGCCCGGGGCGGAGCGCGATGAGCTCCACGGCCCCGAGCGGCCCGGCGCTGCCGCAGTCACCCGCGGGGGACGGGCCGGTGCCGGTCCCCGCCAGGCCCCCGGGCCGGGGCGGGGGCAGGGGTGCGCAGAGCGACGGCGCCCGCGCCCGCCAGCGGCGCGAGAACCTGGTCGCCGCGGGCTTCATCGCCCCGTCGCTGCTGGGCTTCGGCGTCTTCTACTTCTGGCCCACCCTGCGCGGGCTGTACTTCAGCCTCACGGACTTCGACTTCTTCTCGGCGCCCGCCTTCGTCGGGCTCGCCAACTACCAGCGGCTGCTCGAGGACCCGACGTTCTGGAACGCCATGCGCGTCACGCTGCTGTACGTGGCGATCAACATCGGCGTCCAGACGGTGCTCGCCCTCGCCATCGCGGTGCTCATGCACCGGCTCACGCAGTCGACGTTCGTCCGCTCCGTCGTCGTCATGCCGTACCTGGTGGCGAACGTCGTCGTGGCGCTGGTCTTCTTCTGGATGCTCGACGCCCAGATCGGCATCGTGAACCAGGCGCTGGCCGGCGTCGGGCTCGACCCGGTCGCCTTCTTCGGCGACGAGGCGTGGGTCATCCCCACCATCGCCCTCGTCAACGTGTGGCGGCACATGGGGTACACCGCGCTGCTGCTCTTCGCGGGCCTGCAGATGATCCCCGGGCACCTCTACGAGGCGGCCCGCACCGACGGCGCCTCGGAGTGGCGGATGTTCTGGTCCATCACCCTGCCGCTGCTGCGCCCCGTGCTCGCCGTCGTCCTCGTCATCACGATGATCGGCTCGTTCCAGGTCTTCGACACCGTCGCCGTCACCGCGGCGGGCGGGCCGGCGGACGCCTCCCGCGTCCTGCAGTACTACATCTTCGACCTGGCGTTCCAGCGGCTCGACTACGGCTACGCCTCGGCGGTCTCGGTCGTCCTGCTCCTCATCCTCATGGCCGTCGCCGTCGTCCAGCTCCGGCTGACGCGCGCGAACGAGTCGGACCTGGGCTAGGAGGCTCCTGTGGCAGTCACGACAGAGCCGTCGCGACCGGCGGCGGACGACACCCCGACCGGCACCGCCGGCGGCGGCGGCGCGGACCCGGGCGGGCGGGTGCGCCCGCGCCGGCGGCCCCGCCCGACCGCGGGCCGGGTGCTGGCCTGGACCGCGCTCGTCGGCATCATGGCCATCACCCTCTTCCCCTTCTACTGGATGCTCCGGACGGCCCTGTCCGACGGCTCCGTCCTGGCCACGCAGCCCTCGTCGCTCCTGCCGGTCGAGCCGACGACGGGCGCCTTCGAGCGCGTCTTCGGCCTGGCCACCACGGAGGAGGCCCAGGCCCAGGGCGGCTCGGGCGCGGCGATCAGCTTCTGGCGGTACCTGCTCAACTCCGTCCTCGTCGCGACGGTCATCACGGCGGGCCAGGTCGTCTTCGGCGCCATGGCGGCCTACGCCTTCGCGCGGATGCGCTGGCCCGGGCGGGACGCGGTGTTCTTCCTCTTCCTGACCGCGCTCATGGTGCCGCCGATCTTCACGCAGCTCCCGAACTTCCTGCTCATGCGCGACCTGGGGCTGCTGAACACCTACCCGGCGATCATCCTGCCGTTCTTCTTCATGACGCCCTTCGCCATCTTCTTCCTGCGGCAGTTCTTCCTCGGCATCTCCTCCGAGGTGGAGGAGGCGGCGCGGCTGGACGGCTCCGGGCACGTCGGCACCTTCGTGCGGATCATCGTGCCGATGAGCTGGGGACCCATCACGACGCTGGCGCTCCTGCAGTACGTGCTGGCCTGGAACGAGTACTTCTGGCCCCTGCTCGTCGGCAGCGCCCAGGACGTGCGCGTGCTCACCGTCGCGCTCGGCATCTTCCGCAGCCAGACGCCGCAGGGGACGCCCGACTGGGCGGGCCTCATGGCGGCGACCCTCGTCGCGGCGCTGCCGGTCCTGCTCCTGTTCGCCGTCACCAGCAGGAAGATCGTCAACTCCATCGGCTTCTCGGGCATCAAGTGAGCCACCACGACCCCCTCGGAGGGACCTCGATGACGAGGCGACGCACCCCAGGCCGCGCCGCGCGCGCCGCAGCCGCCGGCACCGCGCTCGGCCTGCTCGTGGCCGGTTGCGGCACGACGAGCGAGGTCGGCGAGGGGGGCTGGGAGGAGACCGGGACGCTGACGTACTGGATGTGGGACTCGGCGCAGCTGCCCGCCTACCAGCAGTGCGCCGAGCAGTTCGAGGCGGACAACCCCGACGTCGACGTCGTGATCGAGCAGTTCGGCTGGGACGACTACTGGGACAAGCTGTTCACGGCGTTCGTCTCGAACTCGGCGCCCGACGTCTTCGTCGACCACACGTCCCGCTACGCCGACTACGCCACCCGCGGGCTCCTCCAGCCCCTCGACGACCTCGTGGAGCGGGACGGCGTCGACCTGTCCGTCTACGTCGAGGGGACGACGGACCTGTGGGTGGGGCCCGACGGGAGCCGCTACGGGCTGCCCAAGGACTTCGACACGGTCGGCGTCTTCTACAACGCGGAGATGATGGCCGACGCGGGGTACGCGCCGGAGGACCTCTGGGAGCTGGACTGGAACCCCGAGGACGGCGGCTCCTACGAGGAGCTCATCGCCCGCCTGACGGTGGACCGGAACGGCGTGCGGGGCGACGAGCCGGGCTTCGACAAGACCTCGGTGGCCACCTACGGGCTCGCCCTCGAGGGGGCCGGCGAGGGCTTCGGCCAGACCGAGTGGTCGATGTACACGGGCGCCACGGGCTGGACCCACACCGACCAGCCGCTGTGGGGGACCGAGTACCAGTACGACGACCCCCGCTTCCAGGCCACCATCGCCTGGTGGCGCGGCCTGGTGGACAAGGGCTACATGCCCCCGCTGGCCCAGACGGTCGGCGGGTCGGTGGACCAGCAGCTGCAGGCCGACCGGTACGCCATGGCCACCCAGGGGTCCTGGAACATCAACAACCTCACACGCCTGCAGGGCATCGAGCTGGGCACGTTCCCGACGCCCGTCGGGCCCTCCGGCGAGCGCGCCGCCATGTTCAACTCGCTCGCCGACTCGATCTCCACCTCCTCCCCGCGCAAGGGCGCGGCCTGGGCGTGGGTCAAGCACCTCGGCACGGTCGAGTGCCAGTCCGTGGTCGCCCGCGGCGGCGTGGTGCTGCCGGCCCGCACCGAGGTGGTGGCGGAGGCCGAGCAGACCCTGGCCGCCACGGGCGTCGACATCAAGGCCTTCACCGTGCACGTGGAGGAGGGCACGACGATCCCGGTGCCCATCACCGAGAACGGCGCGGAGGTCAACGCGATCATGGGGCCCGCCATGGACCGCGTCGTCGGCTCCACCGCGCCGGTCGAGTCCCTCGTGGAGGCGAACGAGCGGGTCAACAGGCTCTTCGGGACCGCGGACCCGCAGTGACGCGGCGCTCACCGGCCGGGCGCTCAGCCCGGCCGGTGGGCGTGGTCGGCGGTCCAGGCGAGCAGGTCCTCCACCGGCCAGGTGTTCACCACCCGCTCCGGCGGGACGCCGCAGCGCGCGGCCCGGGCGCAGCCCCGCTCCTGCCAGTCCAGCTGCCCCGGGGCGTGGGCGTCGGTGTCGATGCTGAACAGGCACCCCGCCTCGACGGCCAGCCGCAGCAGCCGCAGCGGCGGGTCCAGGCGCTCGGGACGGCTGTTGACCTCGACCGCGACGCCGGCCTCGGCGCACGCCGCGAAGATTTCCTCGGCGTCGAACTCGCTCTCCGGGCGCGCCTTCCCGACGCCCTCGCGCGGCTGCACGTACCGCCCCGTGCAGTGCCCGAGGACGTCGGTGCGGGGGTCGCGCACCGCGCGGACCATGCGGCGCGTCATGGCGCGCCGCTCCATCCGCAGCTCGGAGTGGACGGACGCGACGACGACGTCCAGCTGCTCGAGGACCCCCTCCTCCTGGTCCAGGGAGCCGTCGGACAGGACGTCCACCTCGATCCCGGACAGCAGGCGGAACGGGGCGAGCGGCGCGGCGAGCTCCTCCAGCAGCGCGAGCTGGCGGCGCAGCCGGGCCGGGCTGAGGCCGCGGGCGACCTTGAGGCGGGGCGAGTGGTCGGTCAGGGCGGCGTAGGAGTGGCCGAGCTCGACGGCGGTGACGGCCATGTCCTCCACGGGGCTGCCGCCGTCGCTCCAGTCCGAGTGCAGGTGCAGGTCGCCCCGCAGCGCCGCCCGCAGCGCGGCGCCGCCCTCGGCGCCCTCGTCACCGGGGTCGACCAGCGGCGCGACCCGCTCCTCGAGCTCGACGAGGTAGGCGGGTCGGCGACCGGCCGCGACGTCGGCCACCAGGGCCGCGGTGGTGCGCCCGACGCCCGGCAGCTCCTCGACGGAGCCCTCGGCGACCCGCCGCGCCAGCTCCGCGGGGGGCGTTCGCGTCACGGTGGTGGCGGCCGCGCGGAACGCCTTGACGCGGTGCGTGCTGGCCAGCTCCCGCTCCAGCAGGAACGCCGTCCGGCGCAGGGCCGCCAGCACCCGCGCGTGCAGGTCGTCCTCGTCCGGGGCGCCGGTCCCTCCGCTGCTGCTCACGTCCACGACGGTAGGCCCGCGGGCGACCTGTGCGAGTCGGCCACGGGGAGGCCGGCGGCGGCGTACGGTGCCGCCCAGCGCCCACCCCCGCCAGGCCCCCGCGGCTGTCGGAGCACGGCGTCCGGCGGGTGCGGGGACCCGCCGTCCTCGGGGTGGTCGAGGGCCGGAGGGCCTCTCGACCACCCGCAGCAGACCGAGGTGGCACGGGGGAGAGCGGGAGAGGACGTGGAGGAGCACCCGGCACCGGCGGCCCCGGCGCAGCCGGCAGGCGGTCCGGCGCGACGGCTGCGGGCGACGTCGCTGGGCGACGACGCCCTCGCCGACGAGATCGAGCTCTACGGCGCCGTGGTCGTGGCCGCCTCCGAGAAGGACGGCTGCCTCACGGCCGCCGAGATCGACGAGGCGCTCGGGATGCCGGCCGACCGCGCCGGACGGGCGAGCGGCCCCGGCTGGTAGCCGCCGGCCCCGCGCGGGCGTCAGCGCGCCGTCGTCGTGCCCTAGCCTGTCCGCCGCTCGACGATCACGCCGGGCGCGGCTGGGGGGTTCTCGAGGAAGGACGGTCGTGCGCCTGCGCCTGACACCGCGCGAGCCCTCGTTCGCGGCCCTGTTCGTCGACGTCGCCGACCAGGTCCACCGGGGCGCGCTGCTCCTGGCCGAGGTGCTCGCCTCGGCGCCCGAGGAGCGCGAGGCCGTCGTGCAGGCCCTCCAGGAGGTCGAGCGGGCCGCCGACGACCGCGTGCACCTCGTCTCCCGGCGGCTCACGTCGACGTTCTCGCCCCCGTTCGCGCGCCGCGACGTGCACGCGCTGGCCCAGGCCCTGGACTCCTGCCTCGACGAGATGACGGCGACCGCGCAGGTCGTG
Organism: uncultured Pseudokineococcus sp.; assembly: GCF_947495735.1. Lineage (GTDB taxonomy): Bacteria > Actinomycetota > Actinomycetes > Actinomycetales > Quadrisphaeraceae > Pseudokineococcus. The sequence goes on along the minus strand of NZ_CANMAA010000007.1, from coordinate 77,816 downwards.
CGCGTCCACCGGCTCGGGGCCCTGCCCCCCGCCTTCCTCGACGTCGCGCCCGTGCTGGTGCGCCTCGCGGAGCTGACGCACCGGGCGATGGCCGGCGTCGACGCCGCCGACCGCCTCGCCGAGTACTGGGTCGAGGTCAACCGGCTCGACAACCGCGCCGACGCCCTGCTCCTGCAGCTGCGCGCCGACCTGCTCGACGACCCGGACCTGCGCCGGGCGCTGCGCCTGCGCGACGTGGCCGACGGCCTGCACCGCTCCGTCGGCGCCTTCGAGCGCCTCGCCCACGTCGTCGAGGTCATCGCCCTCGTGGAGCCCTGAGCGGGTGGGCGTCCTCCTCGGCGCGGTCGTCGTGCTGGCGCTCGCGTTCGCGGTCACCAACGGCCTGCACGGCGCGGCCGGCGCCGTGGCCACGTCCGTGGCCACGCGGGCGCTCGTGCCGCGCGTCGCCGTCGTCATGGCCGCCGGCTTCGCGCTGCTCGGCGGCCTGCTCGGGAGCTGGTTCGTCGTCGTCGGGGTGCCCGACGCGGCCGTCGTGCCCCTGGGCGCCCCGGGCCTGCGGCTGCTCGTGGCGGCCCTGCTCGGCGCGATCACCTGGAACCTCCTGACGTGGCGGTGGGGGATGCCCACCTCCACGACGCACGCGCTGTTCGGCGGGCTCGCGGGGGCGGCGCTCGCCGCGCCCGCGGCCTCCGTGCGCTGGGACGTGCTGCTCGTGGGCGTCGTCGTCCCGGGGCTCGCGGTCGTGGTCGTCGCGGCCCTGCTCTCGAGCCTGGGCGTCGTGGCCCTCCTCTGGCTCCTGCGCGGGGTGATGCCCTCCCGCGCGAACCGGCGGCTGCGCACCGCGCAGGTCGTGGCCGCCGCCGCGACGGCCGTCGGCCTCGGCGTCCTCGACGCCCAGCGCACCGCCGCCGTCGTCGTCTACGGCCTGGCCGCCTCGGGCGTGACCCTCGTCGCGGACGCCCCGGGCGGACGCCCGGCCTGGACGGTCGTCGTCGTCGCGGTCGCCCTGGCGGCCGGCGTCCTCACCGGGGGCTGGCGCATCGTGCGCACGGTCGGCGAGCGGCTCGCCCCGCTGGCGCCGTCGACGGCCTTCGTGGCGCAGGCGACGGCCACGCTGGTGCTGCACGCGTCCGCGGTGCTCCTGCGGACGCCCGTCTCGACGTCGCTGACGGTCTCCTCCGCGGTGGTCGGCGCCGCCGCGGTGCCCTCGCTGCACCGCGTGCGCTGGCGCGTCGTCGGTCGCGTGGCGCTCGCCTGGCTCGCGACCGTCCCCGCCGCGGGGCTGCTCGCCGCCCTCGCGCACGTCCTCGTGTCGCTGGTGCCCGTCGGGTCCTGAGGCCCGCCCCACCTCCTGCGCGCCCGTCGCCTCCGGGCGGGGGGCGGGCAGCACCCGCCCAGCGCACTTCGTCGCCACCGTGCCGGGAAGGGGCCTGTTCTGGCGCACTTCGTCGGCACTGTGCCGGGGAGGGGGCTTGGTCGGCGCACTGTGTCGGCAGTGTGCCGGGGAGGGGGCTTGGTCGGCGCACTGCGTCGGCACTGTGCCGGGGAGGGGGCTGTTCTGGCGCACTGTGTCGGCACTGTGCCGGGGTGCCGGGGAGGGGGCCTGGTCGGCGCCCCTCGGCACCGCAGTGCTGGGGGCGAGAGGGCGGACGGTCCGGGACGGCGGAGGGCCCGACGGGAGCGTCCCGTCGGGCCCTGCGATCGCTGCCGGCCTGCAGGGGCGGCTCAGCCGAAGCGGCCGCTGACGTAGTCCTCGGTGGCCTTGACCGACGGGTTGGAGAAGATCGTGTCGGTGGCGTCCATCTCGACGAGCTTGCCGGGCTTGCCGGTGCCCTCGATGTTGAAGAAGCCGGTGCGGTCGGAGACGCGCGAGGCCTGCTGCATGTTGTGGGTCACGATCACGATCGTGTACTCCTTCTTCAGCTCGCCCATCAGGTCCTCGATCGCGAGGGTCGAGATGGGGTCGAGCGCGGAGCACGGCTCGTCCATGAGCAGCACCTGCGGCTGCACCGCGATGGCGCGGGCGATGCACAGGCGCTGCTGCTGGCCGCCGGACAGGCCCGCACCCGGCCGGTCGAGGCGGTCCTTGACCTCGTTCCACAGGTTGGCGCCGCGCAGCGACTGCTCGACGACCTCGTCGGCGTCGGCCCGCTTCATGCGCTTGTTGTTCAGGCGCATGCCCGCGAGCACGTTGTCGTAGATCGACATCGTCGGGAACGGGTTCGGGTTCTGGAACACCATGCCCACGGAGCGGCGGACGGCGACCGGGTCGACCCCGGGGCCGTAGAGGTCCTGCCCGTCCAGCACGACCTTGCCCTCCACGCGGGCGCCGGGGATGACCTCGTGCATGCGGTTGAGCGAGCGCAGGAAGGTCGACTTGCCGCAGCCGGAGGGGCCGATCAGCGCGGTGATGCTCCGCGGCTTGATCTCCATCGTGACCTTCTCCACGGCGAGGAACGAGCCGTAGTAGATGTCGAGGTCGGAGACGTCGATCTGGCGGCTCATGACTGCTCCTGCGGATCGGGGAGGGCGCTCGTCCCGGCGGTCGCCGGACTGCGCCTCGCGGCGGGGGGAGCGCGTGAGGATGCTCATGCTGCCTCTCAGCGGGTCTTGGGCGCCAGGGCCTTGGCCAGGACCCGCGCGGCGACGTTGAGGACCATGACGAAGAGGATGAGCACGAGGGCGCTCGTCCAGGCCCGGTCGATGAACGCCTGCGGCGGGATGCCGGGCGTGATGATCTGGTAGTAGGCGAAGACCGGCAGGACCGGCATGCGCCCGTCGAACGGGTTGAAGTTCGTCGCGCTGGTCAGGCCCACGGTGACGAGCAGGGGCGCCGTCTCGCCCATCACGCGGGCGATGGCGATCACGATGCCGCTCGCGATGCCGGAGGCCGCCGTCGGGAGGACGACCTTGACGATCGTGCGCCACTTGGGCACCCCGAGGGCGTAGGCCGACTCCCGCAGGCGGGCCGGCACGATCCGGAGCATCTCCTCCACGGCCCGCACGACGATCGGGATCATCAGCACGGACAGGGCGATCGCCCCCATGATCCCCAGGCGCAGGCCCGGGCCGAAGATGAGCGTGAACAGGGCCAGCGAGAACAGCCCGGCCACGATCGACGGGATGCCCGTCATGACGTCCACGAGGAAGGTGACGACCTTGGAGAGCTTGTTGTCGCCGCCGTACTCGACGAGGTAGATCGCCGTCATCGTGCCGATCGGCACGGAGATCAGCGTGGCCAGCCCCGTGATGATCAGCGTGCCCATGATGGCGTGGTAAGCGCCGCCGCCCTCGCCGACGATCCCCGACATCGACTGGGTGAAGAAGGCGACGTCGAAGCGGGCGGCGCCGCGCGACACCGTCGTCCAGACCACGGAGAGCAGCGGCAGCAGGGCGACGACGAAGGCGACCGTCACCAGGGCGGTGACGAAGCGGTCGGTCGCCGCGCGCTCGCCCTCGACGGCCCGGGAGGCGATGACGAACGCCGCGACCCCGACGACGACGCCGACGATGACCGCGAGGGCGACGTGCAGCCCCGTCACGGCCAGCAGCGCCGCCGCGACGAGGACCGCGAGGCCGGCAGCGGCCGCACCCGCCCAGCGGGGGAGCGAGCCGTGCATCGAGTCCGCGAGGGACGGCGGCTGGTGCTTCGACAGCGCGCCGGCGTCCCCGGGGCCGTGCTGGTGCTCCTCGTCCCGCTGCGCGGGCTCGCGCGTGCTGGGGGTGGACATCAGGTGGAGCCGCCCTTCTGACGGGTGACGAGCGCCCGCGCCGCGAAGTTCACGGCGAAGGTGAGCAGGAAGAGCAGCAGCCCGGCGGTGATGAGCTCGGACAGGCGCAGCCCGGTCGCCTCGGGGAAGTTCAGGGCGATCTCGGCGGCCAGCGTCGGCGGGTTCCCGCTGTTGATGAGGTTGAAGCTCACCCCGCCGGAGGCCGAGAGCACCAGCGTCACGGCCATCGTCTCGCCGAGGGCGCGGCCGAGGCCGAGCATCGAGGCGCTCACCACGCCGGAGCGTCCGTAGGGGATGACGGCGTACTTGATCATCTCCCAGCGGGTCGCCCCGAGGGCCATGGCCGCCTCCTCGTGCAGGCGCGGCGTCTGCAGGAAGACCTCGCGGGACAGCGCCGAGATGATCGGCAGGATCATCACCGCGAGCACGAGCGAGGCCGTGAGGATGGTCTTGCCCGTCGTCGACGCCGGTCCCGCGAAGAGCGGGATCCAGCCGAGGTTCTCCTCCAGCCACTGGTACAGCGGCACGAGGGCGAGGGCGAAGACCTGCACGCCCCAGAAGCCGTAGACGATGCTCGGGACGGCGGCCAGGAGGTCGATCGTGTAGCCGAGCCCCTGGGACAGCCGGCGCGGGGCGTAGTGCGAGATGAACAGGGCGATGCCCACGGCCACCGGCACGGCCACGACCATCGCGATGATCGACGTGATGAGCGTGCCGAACAGGATCGGCCACAGGTACAGGACCAGGCCACGCCCGCCCTCGATGTCCTCCGACGGGGCGACGAGGGCCGGGTAGGCCTCGGCCAGGAGGAAGAGGCCGACGCCGGCGAGGATCAGCAGGATGAGGACGGCGCTCGCCGCCGCCGTCCCGGAGAAGATCTTGTCCCCGGGACGGCGGCGGCTGCCCGTGAGGGCGGGCGTGGTGGTGGTCACCTGGGAGGTGCTCCTCAGCTGCCGGTGACGAGCTCGAGCGAGGTCATGATGTCCGAGCGCAGGTCCTCGGAGATCGGCGCGCTGCCGGCCTGGTCGGCGGCGGCCTGCTGGCCCTCCTCCGAGGCGACGTACTCGACGAACGCGGCGACGGTCTCGCCGATCGCCGGGTCCTCGTAGCCCTTGCAGACGACCTGGTAGCTGACGAGCACGATCGGGTAGGTGCCCGCCGCCTCGGTCTGGCGGTCCAGGTCGATGGCGATGTCGCCCTCGGGGCGGCCCTCGACGCGGGTGGAGTTGTCGAGGATGGCGGCCGCCGCCTCGGGCGTGGGCCCGACGTACTCCTCGCCGACCTGGACGGTCGCGGCGGGCAGGTCGCCCAGCTGGCTGGCGTCGGCGTAGCCGATGGTGCCGTTGCCGTTCGTGATGGCCTGGACGACCCCGGAGGTGCCCTGGGCCGCCTCGCCGCCGGGGATCGGCCACGTCTCGACGGGGCCGTAGGTCCACGCCTCGGGCGCCGTGGCGTCCAGGTACTCGGTGAAGTTCTCCGTGGTGCCGGAGTCGTCCGAGCGGTTGACCGGCGTGATGGTCGTGTCGGGGAGCTCGACGTCGGGGTTGGACTCGGCGATGGCCGGGTCGTTCCAGGTGGTGATCTGCTGGGACATGATCCCGGCGAGCGCCGCGGGGGTGAGCTGGAGCTCGTCCACGCCCTCGAGGTTGAAGGCCACCGCGATGGGGGAGACGTAGACGGGCAGGTCGATGGCGCCGTCCGTGCAGCGCTCGTCGGCCGTCGCCAGCTCCTCCTCGTCCAGGTAGGCGTCCGAGCCGGCGAAGTCCACGCCGCCGGAGAGGAACTGCTCGCGGCCCGAGCCGGAGCCGACCGGGTCGTAGTTGACGGTGGTGCCGGCGGCCTCGCCGAAGGCGACCTGCCACGCCTGGAAGGCGGCCTGCTGCGTGCTGGCGCCCGCACCGGCGATGGAGCCGGCGAGGTCCTCGGAGGAGACGCCGCTGGGGAGCTCGGCCTCCGGCGTCTCGCCGCCGGTCTCGTTCGAGGCGCCGCAGGCGGCCAGGGTGAGGGCGAGGGCCGCGGCGGACGTCGTCGCCAGGGCGGCGCGCGCCGCGCGCGTGGTGGAGCTGCGCATCAGGGAGAGGCCTTCCGTCGTAGGGCGGCCGGGTTGCGGCCGTCGAGCGGCGGGGAGTCCCGCCGGCGGGGCCGACGGTAGGCAGGGGAGGTGTCGCGACCCAGGGGGCTCGGTGAACCAGGGGTGAACGAGGCGTGTCCGGAGGTCCGGGGTCGGGCGGTCCGGCCACGCTCCGACGCCGTGGCCACGCTCCGCTGACGTCCGCTCGCCGAGCCGGCGCCGCGCCGCCACGGGCGGCGCCGAGGAGCCACGCCCGGTGGTCAGGGCTGGGGGAGGTGCCTCTCCACCGCGACGACCCGCCCCGAGCGCCGCGACACGTGCGCGACGAGCGCCTCCCCCGGGGCCAGGAACGGGTCCGTGGCGGGGATGGCCGCCGCGGCCCCGCTGCCGCCCGCCGCCCGGCCGGCGAGCGCGCCGAGCAGCGTGCCCAGCACCGGCCGGTGGGTGCAGACGACGACCGGTCGCCCCTTGTCGACGAGGTGGCCGACGTAGCGGGCCACCTTGTCGGGGTCGCGGCGGTGCGCCGACTCGGTGAGACGCCCCTTGGTGCGCAGCCTGGTGCCCGAGGCCTCGACGAAGGGCCGCACCGTCTGCACGCAGCGGTCCCACGGGCTGGAGACGACGCGCGCCGGGGCCCGGGCGGCCAGCACCGGCACGAGCTGGGCGGCCTCGCGCCGACCGGAGGCGACGAGCGGCCGGTCGGCCTCGTCGTGGGCCCAGACCGTCGTGGGCCGCGCGTGGCCGTGGCGCACGACGACGAGCGGCCAGGTGTCCAGGCAGCTGTCGGCGTGCAGGGCGGCCAGCGCGCGCAGCTGCACCTGGTCGCCGCGGCGCGTCAGGCGCCGGAACGCCTCGTCGACGTCGACCCACTCCGTGCGGTCGACCTCGTCCGGGCGCGGGGGCCGCGGCAGGTCGCCGGCCGGGGCGGGAGCGGTCCAGTAGGCCACGTGCTTGACGACGCGGTCGCCCGTCCCGGCCCCGAGCACGTACCGGGCCGCGGGCAGGGGCTGGCCCAGCGCGATGCGCAGCCCGGTCTCCTCGGCCACCTCCCGGACGGCCGCGGCGACGGCCGTCTCGCCCTTCTCGAGCTTGCCCTTGGGGAACGACCAGTCGTCGTAGCGCGGGCGGTGCACGAGGACGACCTGGAGCCGGTCACCGCGCAGCCGCCAGACGAGCGCGCCGGCCGCGCGGACGGGGTCGGCGCGGCCGGGGCCGTCGTCCCCGGCCTCGCGGGCGGCGTCGGGCTCCTCGGCCGCGCTCGGGCCGCCCCCGCGGGCCTGCCGGCCCGAGGGCGCGGACGAGCGCGGGACGGGCTGCAGCGCAACGGGTGCCGACGTCGCCGCCGACGGCTCGGCGGGCCGCTGCGCCACGGCGGGCGAGGGCGCCGCCGCGAGGCGCCGCGTCGAGGGGTCGGGGCCCGGGCGGGGTCGGGGCGCGGGGTCCATCCGCCGATGCTGCCACCTCGCGGGGCCGACCCCGTCCGGCGCGGACGGCGGGCGGGGCGAGCCGGACGCCCTCTCGGGCAGGGGGAGGGGCGCCGCCCGGCGGCCGGGCGGCGGTCCGGGACGGGGAGCCCGCGGCTCGGGCGCCCCCTGCGGGCTCAGGACCGCGCGGCGGAGGTGTGCCGCCGCTCCAGCAGGTGCTGCTGGACGTCCAGCAGGCGCCGGCCGTCGGCGTCGTGGCTGTGCCGGGTCCAGGTGCCGTCCGGGCCCAGGTGCCACGAGGCCGTGCCGTCGTCGGCCTGCAGCTCGAGGTACTCGAGCAGCTCGGCCACCTCGGCGCCGTCGTCGATCTTGACGAGCGCCTCGACGCGGCGGTCGAGGTTGCGGTGCATCATGTCGGCGCTGCCGATCCACACCTCCGGCGTGCCGCCGGCCGCGAAGGCGAAGATCCGGCTGTGCTCCAGGTAGCGCCCGAGCACCGAGCGCACGCGCACGGTCTCGGACAGGCCGGGGATGCCGGGGCGCAGGGAGCAGATGCCGCGGACGACGATCGTGACGGGGACGCCGGCGCGCGACGCGCGGTAGAGGGCGTCGATGACCGTCTCGTCGACGATGGAGTTCATCTTGACGCCGACGCTGGCGGGCCGGCCGGCGCGGTGGTGCTCGACCTCCCGCTCGATGCGCTCGACGAGCCCCGCCCGCAGCGAGCGGGGGGCGACGAGCAGGCGCGAGAACGTCGTCCGCGGCGCGTAGCCGGAGAGCTGGTTGAACAGCTTGGTGACGTCCTCGCCGACGACCTCGTCGGCCGTAAGCAGGCCCATGTCCTCGTAGAGGCGCGCCGTCTTGGGGTTGTAGTTGCCGGTGCCGATGTGGCAGTAGCGGCGCAGGCCGTCGCGCTCCTGGCGGACGACGAGGCACAGCTTGGCGTGCGTCTTGAGCCCGACGATCCCGTAGACGACGTGGACGCCGGCCTGCTCGAGCTTGCGCGCCCAGGAGATGTTGGCCTGCTCGTCGAAGCGGGCCTTGATCTCCACCAGGGCCACGACCTGCTTGCCCGCGTCCGCCGCGTCGATGAGGGCGTCGACGATGGGCGAGTCCCCGCTCGTGCGGTACAGCGTCTGCTTGATCGCCAGGACGTCGGGGTCGGCGGCCGCCTGCCGCAGGAACTCCTGGACGCTCGTGGAGAAGGCGTCGTAGGGGTGGTGCAGGAGGATGTCGTGCTTGCGGATCGCCGTGAACACGTCGCCGGGCGCGGAGGTCTCGCGGCCCTCGGTGAGCAGGTGGTGGGTGCGGGAGACCGCCTTGGGGTAGTGCAGCTCCGGCCGGTCCAGGTCGGCGACCGCGTTGAGGCAGCGCAGGTCGAGCGGGGCGGGCAGCTCGTAGACCTCGCTGCCGCGCACGCCGAGCTCCCGCACGAGCAGCTCGCGGACGTGCTCGTCGGTGTCGTGGGCCACCTCCAGGCGCACCGGGGGGCCGAAGCGCCGCCGCAGGAGCTCCTTCTCCAGCGCCTGGAGGATGTTCTCGGCGTCGTCCTCCTCCACCTCGAGGTCCTCGTTGCGGGTGACGCGGAAGGCCGAGCTCGCCACCACGGTCATGCCGGGGAAGAGCTGGTCCAGGTGCGCCCCGACGAGCTCCTCGAGGGGGAGGAACCGCACCTCGGCGGGTGCGCCGCGGGCCCCGGCGTCGTCGTCGTCGTCGACGGGGACCAGCCGCGGCAGCAGCGGGGGAACCTTGATCCGCGCGAAGTGCTCGGTGCCCGTGGAGGGGTTGCGGGCGACCACGGCGAGGTTGAGCGAGAGCCCGGAGATGTAGGGGAAGGGGTGCGCCGGGTCGACGGCCAGCGGAGTGAGCACGGGGAAGACCCGGCGGGAGAAGAAGGTCCCGAGGGTCGCCCTCTCCTCCTCGTCCAGCTCCTCCCACCGCACCAGCCGGATGCCGGCCTCGGCGAGCCGCGGCCGCACCACCTCGGAGTGCACGGCCGCGTGGCGCTCCATCAGCTCGTGGGCCCGGCGGGAGATCTGGGACAGGACCTCGCGGGGCTGCAGCCCCGACGCGGCCGTCACGGCGAGGCCGGTGGCGATGCGGCGCTTGAGCCCCGCCACGCGCACCATGAAGAACTCGTCGAGGTTGGACGCGAAGATCGCGAGGAAGCGGGCGCGCTCGAGCAGCGGCAGGTCCTCGTCCTCGGCGAGCTGCAGGACGCGGTCGTTGAAGGCCAGCCACGAGAGCTCGCGGTCCAGGAAGCGGTCCTCCGGCAGCGGCTCGTCGTCCCCGGCGGCCGACCCGGGCACCGGCATGGGGGCGGCGTCGCCGAGGTGCGCCGCCGTCTCGATGTCGAGCGAGCGCGAGGCGCCGGGCCCCCGACCGGTGACCTCGGCGACGGCGTCCGGCTGCGCGAGGACGCCCTCCCCGCTGGCCGCGGGGCTGCCGTCGCCGCGGGACGCGCCCGCGGGCGCGGAGTCCGCGGAGGAGCTGGAGCCGGGCGTGGTCGACGTCGTCACCCCCGCCATGCTGCCACCGGCGGGCCCGGTCGGCGCCCCGCCGCGGGCGTCCCGCTGCGAGCGGCGCCGGCGTCGCTCGCGGCGCCCGGCGCTCACGCGGCCCCGGCCCGGGAGGGCGCCGCGACGACGACGTCGGCGCCGGAGCGCTCGAAGCCCAGCCGCCGGTAGACGGCGACCGCGGCGGCGTTGTCGGCCTCCACGTACAGCTCGACGACGCGGACCCCCCGCTCGCGCAGGGACGCCAGGCCGGCCAGGGTCACCAGGCGCCCGATGCCCCGGCCCTGGGCCGCCGGGTCGACGCCCACGACGTAGACCTCCCCCTCCAGCGCCCCGTCCTCGCCGGTCGTCGTCTTGGTCCAGTGCGAGCCCAGGAGCGCGCCCGTGCGCTCGTCCTCGGCCAGCAGCACGCCGGCCGGGTCGAACCACGGCTCGGCCTCGCGGGCGCGGACGTCCTCGAGCGTCCAGGCGCCCTGCTCGGGGTGGTCGGCGAAGGCGCGGGCGTTGACGGCGAGCCAGGCCTCCTCGTCGCGTCCCACCGCGAAGGTGCGCAGCCGCACGCCCGCGACCTCCGGCAGCGGCGGGAGCGGCGCGGACAGGTCCGCGCGCATCGTCATCAGCTCGCGCACGCGCACGAGGCCGGCGCGCTCCGCGAGGGCCCGGGCGGCGGGGAGGTCCCCGTGCATCCACAGGCGCAGGGCCCGCTCGCCGCGGGCGGCCAGGGCCGCCTCGACCAGCGCCCGACCGGTGCCGCGGCCGCGGTCGGCCGGGGCCACGACCAGCTCGCCGACCAGGGCGCCGGGCGCGCCGTCCTCGTCCGGCTCCGCCAGCAGGCTGCCGTACCCGACGACGCGCCCGCCGGCCCGGGCGAGCAGGTGCTGCTGGCGGGCGTCCCCGGCCCGCAGCTGCAGCAGGCCCTGCTCGGAGACCGGGGGCGCGCCGTCGGCCCGCTCGGCCTCCGCCACGAGGGCGAGCACCTCGCCGACCTCGGACGGCGCGAGCGCCGGGACGAGGCGCACGCCGTCGGCGCCCTCGGGGGCTGTCGGGGCGGGGTGCTCGGGGGTCTCGGCCACGGGCGACCACCCTAGGCAGCCGCGGGTGCCCGCGTCCGGCGACGGCCGCCCCGGAGGGCCCGGGCGGGGTCCCGACCTGCGTCGACGGGTCGCCGGCCGGGCCCGGGCGGGTCAGTCGCCGCTGCGCGGGCTCCCGGCGTGCCGGCCCCCGGGGGACCCGGTGGCGGTGCGCCCGCCGTCGACGTCGGCCGTCGGGTCGACGTGGCGGCCCCGGGGGCGCTCGGGCGCGGGCTCGGCGTCGCCGGTTGCGGGGACGGCCGCTGCGGCGCCGGCCCCCGCGGGGACGGGCGCCGCGGTGGACGCGGCGTCGGCGCGCGGGGCGGCCACGTCGACGGTGGTGCGCAGCGGCACCTCGCGGATGAGGGCGACCGCCACGAGCGTGACGACCGCGACGGCGGCGGCGATCAGGAAGATGCGCCCCGTGGCGTCGCCGTAGGCCGCGCGCACGACCTCCTGCACCGGGCCCGGGAGCGCGCCGATGTCGAGGCTGCCGCCGCCGGTGGAGGGCTGGTCGGAGCCGGTGACGACGCCGGCGTCGGCGAAGCCCTGCGTGGTCAGGGCGGCCACGCGGGAGGCCAGGACCGAGCCGAGGACCGAGACGCCGATGGTGCCGCCGAGCGTGCGGAAGAAGGCCACGGAGCTGGACGCCGAGCCGATGTCCTTGAGGGCCACGGTGTTCTGGACGGCGAGGACGGTGTTCTGCATGAGGCAGCCCGTGCCGAGGCCGATGAGGGCGATGAAGACGCCCACGTGCCACAGCGGGGTCAGGTGGTCGACGGTGCCCATGAGGCCGAGGCCGGCGATCATCAGCAGCGCCCCGCCGACGAGGAACCTCTTCCACCGCCCGTAGCGGGTGATCAGGCGCCCCGAGACGATGGTGCCGACGAGGGAGCCGGCGACGTTGGGGAGCGTGAGCAGGCCGGCGTCGAAGGCGCTGTAGCCGCGCGAGGTCTGGAAGTACTGGCCGAGGAAGACGCTCGAGCCGAACAGCGCGATGCCGACGGCGACGCTCGCGACGACGGCCAGCGCCGTCGTCCGCTCGCGCAGGACGGCCAGCGGGATGATCGGCTCGGCGGTGCGCTGCTCGACGAGCACGAGGGCGGTGCACAGCGCGAGCCCGCCGCCGACCATCGCCGCGGTCTGCCAGGAGGCCCAGGCGAAGGAGTCGCCGACGAAGGACACCCACACCAGGAGCAGGCTCACGCCCGTCGTCAGCAGGACGGCGCCCGGCCAGTCGATGCTGGGCCGCCGCTTCTCCTCGACCAGGACCAGCGTGCGCTGGATGAGGAGGAGGGCGAGGACCGCGAGGGGCACGCAGGCGAAGAAGGTCCAGCGCCAGCTGACGACGCCGACGATGGCGCCCCCGACGAGCGGGCCGCCGGACATGGCGACCGCCATGACGGCGCCCATGTAGCCGGAGTAGCGCCCGCGCTGCCGGGGCGGGATGACCGAGCCGATGATCGCGACGACGAGGGCGGTCAGGCCGCCCATGCCGACGCCCTGCACGACGCGGGCGGCGATGAGCTGGCCCACGTCCTGGGACAGGCCCGCGACCATCGACCCGACGACGAAGACGACGAGGGAGAGCTGGACGAGGAGCTTCTTGCTGAAGAGGTCGGCGAGCTTGCCCCACAGCGGGGTGGAGACGGCGTTGGCCAGCAGCGCCGCGGTGACGACCCACGTGTAGGCGGTCTGCGTGCCGCCGAGGTCGCCGATGATCGTGGGCAGCGCGGTGGCGACGATCGTCGTCGACAGCAGCGCCGTGAACAGGCCCGCGAGCAGGCCCGCGAGGACCTGGAGCACCTGGCGGTGGCTCATGCCGGGCGCCTGGCCGGTGGGGCCGGCGGGGCTGCCGCCGGGCCCGGCGGCCCCCGGCGGGACGGAGGCCGCGGTCGGCCCCGTGGTACCGGGCGGCGGGGCGCTCCGGGATGTCGACAGGGCGCTCACGCGCCCACCTCCTGCTCTGCGCGGGCGGCCCGGGGGCCGGTCGCTGCGGTCGTCGGGTCGTGGTGCTGCACCGCAGGACGTCGTCGTCCGCCGGTCGCCGGCGGGAGCCGGTGGTCGTCGGGGGCGGGGAGGACCCGCCCGGGGCCGGAGGCCTCGAGGTCGCGGCGCAGGCGCGCGAGCGACTCCAGCGCGCTGCGCGCCTCGTCCTCGGTCCAGCCGTCCAGCGCGCGCCGCAGGCGCTCGGCGCGGGCGGCGGCCGTCTCGGCCAGCAGGGCCGCGCCCTCGGTCGAGACGCGGACGAGGTGCGCCCTGCCGTCCGCCGGGTCCGCGCGGCGGTCGAGGAGGCCGGCGTCCTCCAGCTCGGCCAGCTGGCGGCTCAGCACGGACGGCGAGGTGCCGAGGCGGCAGGCGAGGGCGCCCGGGCGCGACTCGCCCGCCTCGGCGACCACGCCGAGCACGGCCTCGGCGGCGGCGCCCGTGCGGTCGGGAGCCGACGCGCGCAGCATCGCCCGGCTGGAGCGGTGCAGCCCGCGCGCCTGCTCCAGCAGGGCCTCGGCCGTGCTCGTGGTGATCACCCGTCGCCTCCTCGTTGCGTGCAGGAAGCAACCTTATGCTCCGGGCAACCATTCCCGCGACGCGAGGGAGCCGTCCGGGTGCGGGGCGAGGGGCGGAGCGGGGCGCGACGGGCTGCCGACGGCGTGCGTCAGGCCTCGACGGGCTCCGCGCCCGAGCGCTCGCGCGCGGGCGGCACGAAGCGGTAGCCGACGTTGCGGACGGTGCCGATGAGCTGCTCGTGGTCGACGCCGAGCTTGGCGCGCAGGCGGCGCACGTGGACGTCGACCGTCCGCGTGCCGCCGAAGTAGTCGTAGCCCCAGACCTCCTGCAGCAGCTGGGCGCGCGTGAACACGCGGCCCGGGTGCTGGGCGAGGTGCTTGAGGAGCTCGAACTCCTTGTAGGTGAGGTCGAGCACCCGGCCGCGGACGCGGGCGGTGTAGGTGGACTCCTCGATGACGACGTCCCCGGCGCGGATCTCGTCGGAGACCTCGGCGTCGTCCTCGGCCAGGCGCGCGCGCCCGGTCGCGAGCCGCAGGCGGGCCTCGACCTCGGCGGGCCCCGCCGTGTCCAGCAGGACGTCGTCGGCGCCCCAGTCCGCGGCGACCGCGGCGAGGCCCCCCTCGGTCAGGACCAGCAGCAGCGGGCAGGACACGCCCGTGGTGCGCAGGAGCCGGGTGAGCGACCGGGCCGCCACGAGCTCGCGCCGGCCGTCGACCAGGACGGCGTCGGCGGAGGGCGCGTCGACCAGCACCGACGGCTCCGCGGGCAGCACCCGCACGTGGTGGGGCAGCAGGCCGAGCGCGGGGAGGACCTCCGCCGAGGGGGCCAGGGCGTTGGTGAGCATCAGCAGCTGCGCCACGGCGACCTCCCTCGGACCTCGCGGCCCCTCGCGCCCGCGCCGGCGCGGCGCACCGGGGCCGGCGCCCGCGGCGGGCCGCCGAGCGGCGGGGGCTCCGTCCGGGACGAAGGATAGGGGGAGGGGCGCCTCCCGCCGCTGCGGTCCCGCGGAGCGGGACTCCCTGGGAGGTGTCTGCGAGGATGCCCCGCGTGAGGAGACCCGGGCGGTGAGCCGCGTCCTGCCCGCTGCGGCCGGAATCGCGTCCGCCGGCCTCCTCGCGGCCGGCGTCCTGTGGCTGCCCGTCGCCGTCGCCCCCGTGGTCGCCGTCGTCACCGTCCTCGTGGCCCTCGGCTGGCCCCGCCTCCTCGCGCTGCCGTCGCCCTCGGGGACGACCGCCGTCGTCGTGGTGGCCGGCCTCGCCGCCACGGCCGCCGTCGCCGTGGCGGGACCCCCGGGTCCTGCGGGGGCGGGCGACGCCGGTGGTGCCGGGGTGGCCGACGTCCTCGGGCCCGCGGGGGCCGCCCAGGCCGTCCTCGCCGCCCTGGGCCTGTCGGTCGTCCTCGCCTTCGTGCACCAGATCCTGCGCCGCGACGGTCGCCCGCGGCTGGCCGAGTCCGTGGCGGCGACGGTGGCGGGCGCCGCCGTCGCCGGCGTGGCCACCGGCTGGGTGTCGGCCGCGGCCGTGCAGCCGGACGCCGTGCTCGTCGGCGTCGGGGGCCTGGCGGCGGCCCTGCTCGTCACGGCCCTGCCGTGGCCGCAGCGGCTCACCGGGGCGCTCGCGCTCGTGGCCGCCGGTGCGGCGGCGGCGGTGGTCGGCGGGCTCGTCGAGGCCGTCACCGCGGTCGAGGGCGCCGTGCTCGGCGTCGTGCTCGCCGTCGTCGTCGGCTCGGTCGACCGCCTCCTCGTGGCGCTCCCGCGGTCGACGTCGCGACGGCTCGCGGGCGTCATCGGGCTGGTGGCCGTGAGCCTCTCCGCCGTCCCCGTCCAGCTCCTCGCCCAGGTGGTGCGCCCGTGAGCCCGACGCTGACCGGCACGGCCCGGGTCCTCGCCGTCTGCGGCGAGGGCACCTGCCGCTCGCCCATGGTGGAGCGGCTGCTGGCGCCCGCCCTCGGCCCGGGGGTGCAGGTGTCCAGCGCGGGCATGCGCGCCGCGCCGGGGTCCGCCATGGCACCGGGTGCGGTCGGCCAGGTCCTCGAGCACGGCGGCTCCGTCGAGGACTTCCGCTCCCGGCGCGTGGACGCGAGCTCCCTGCTCGGCGCCGACCTCGTCATCGCCCTGACCCGCGTGCACGCCGCGGACGTGGCCCGCACCGCACCGCGGGCGGCGCGGTGGACGTTCACGCTGCGCGAGCTCGCGCGGGTGCTCGACGGCGCCCGGGTGCCCGGCCGCGACCCGTCGGCGCGGGTGCGCGCCGCCGCCGGCACGGCGGCACGGCTGCGCGCCGGGGCCCCGCCGCCCCGGCGCCCCGAGGACGACGACGTGCCCGACCCGCTGGCCGGCCCCGCGGGAGGCTTCGCCGACAGCGCCGCGGTCGTGGCCGCCGCGGTGGAGGTGCTCGCGCGGGTCCTGGGCCCGGACGCCGGACCGCCCGAGCCGCTGCGGCGGCGACCGGGCGCCGACCGCGGCTGAGCCGCGGCCGTGGTCACCCGCGAGGCCGCCGCGCCCGCGACGAACGCCGACCGGGCTCCGGGCGCGCCGGCAGGTCGAGGGGCCCCCGGTCCCGGCGCAGGTCCCGCTCCCGGCCGCGGGGGGTGGAGCGACCCCGACACCGGCTTCGACACCGGGTCCCGGCAGCTCCGGGAGGTCCTGGAGCGGGGGCGCCGGGTCTACACGGCGGTCGTCGTGGTGCTGCAGCTGCTCGTCGTCGTCGCCGCCCTGACCGGGGCGGCCCTCGCCCCGGGCGGGGGGAGCCCGTCGGTGGTGGTCGGGGCCGCGCTGGCGGCGGGGTGGCTCGCCCTCGCCGTCGCCCACCTCGTGCGAGGGCTGCCCGTCCCGCTGCTCGTGCTCGTGGGCCTCGTCTGCGCGGCCGCGCTGCCCCCGCTGGTCGCGGCGGGCACCCCCGTCGAGGAGGAGGGCGTCCTGCGCGTGCTGCCCACCACCGCCTCGGCGGTGCTGTGGCTGCTCGCCGGGACGCCGGGGCGCGTGGCCCCGGTGCTCGTGCGCGCCGTCGTGGTCGGCGCCGCGGCCCTCGCCCTGGCCTCGGTGTCGGCGGGGCTCGTGGGACTCGGGCGCCTGGACGTCGTGGGCCCCCTCGTCACCGCGCTGCTCGCCGTCGCCTCGCTGCTGGTGGCGCACGGGTGCGCCGCCCGGGCCGAGCGCTCGCTCGCGGCGCGGCGCGTCGCCGCCGTCGACCTCCTCGTCGCCCGCGAGCTCGCCACCGCCCGGCGGCGGCTCGACGTGCGCCTGCACGACATCGTCCTGGGCTCGCTCGCCACGATGGTCACCGCCGACGCCGCCCGTGCCCCCGCCGTCCGGGAGCTCGCGGCCGAGGCCCTCGCGCTGCTCGTGGCCGCCGGGCCGGACGCCGCGGACGCCCCGGTGCGGGCTCCCGGGCGGCGGGAGCCCGCCGAGGGCGCCGGGCGCGACGTCGACGCCCCGACCGCCCCGGACCAGCCGCTCTCCGCGCTGGAGGCGGGTCTGGTCCGGCTCGTGGCGCGCGCCGCGGAGACCGGGCTCGTGGTGGAGCTGCGGCACGAGGCCGCCGCGCAGCCCGGTGCCGCCCCGGTCCGGGCCGGTGACGCCTGCTCGGGCGCCGTCCGCCCCGCGGTCCCCGAGCCGGAGCCCGAGCCCGAGGTCGTCGAGGCGCTGCTCGGCGCGGTCGGGGAGTGCCTGCGCAACGTCGAGCGCCACGCGGGCACGAGCTCGGCGCTGCTGGTGTGGGCGGCGGGGCCGGGGAGCGCGCGGGTGCTCGTCGTCGACGCCGGGGCGGGCTTCGACCCCGCGGCCGTCCCGGCCGGCTCCCTGGGCCTGGCCCGGTCGGTGCGCGGGCGCCTGGAGGACGTCGGGGGCAGCGCCTCCGTGCGCTCGCGCCCCGGGCGCGGGACCGTCGTGCAGGTGGAGGCGCCGCTGCGGCCCGTGCGGGCGCGCGGCACCTCTCCCGCCCCGCGCCCCGGCCCGAGGGGGTGCGGGGCGTGAGCGCCGCGGACGCCGCGGCGCGGGGGGCCCGCGGGGCCGGGCGCTCGTGGTCGCGGGGCGCCGCGGCCGCGGTCCCCGGCGAGGGCCGCTGGTGGCGGGTCCGGCAGGAGGAGGTCCTGCCCGGCGCCCGGCCCACGCTCTTCGTCCTCGTCGCGGTCGTCGCCCTGCAGGCGGTGCTCCGCGCTCTCGTCTCCCCGCCCGGCACCTACGCCTCGGCCGCGGTCGCCGCGGGGGCGCTGGCCGTGCTCGTCGCCGTCCCGGGCCTGCTCGTGGCGCTGTCCTCCCACCGGCTCGTGCGCTCGCGCCCGGTGGTCGTGGCGGTGGTCGCCGTGCTGCTGGGCGTGGACGTCGTCGTGATCGCCCAGACCGCCCACCGCGGCGTCTACGGGGAGGGGCTGTTCGCCGCCACCGGGGTCGGCGTGGCGGTCCTGTGCCTGCTGGCGGTCCGGCCGCTCGGCGTGGTCGTCGTCGCCGGGGGGCTGCACGCGCTCGTGATGCTGGGGGGCTCGCTGCGCCACGAGACGGCGGCGCCCGGGCTCGCGCTCGCCCGGGGGACGGAGATGGCGGCGGTCGGGGCGGTGCCCGTCGTGGCGTGGGCGACCTACCTCGTGCTCGTCGCCCGTCTCGTGGAGTCCGGTCGCGCCTCCGACGCCGCGGCGGCGCGCGAGGAGGGCGAGCGCCGGGCCGCGGCCGCCGCCGCCCAGGAGGGCGCCGTGCGGCTCGCGGCGGCGCGGGCGGAGGTCGGCCCGCTGCTGGAGCGGGTCGTCGCCGGGGCGCCCGTGCCGCTGGAGCCGGCCGACGCCGCCGCGGCGGTCGCCAGCAGCCGCCGGCTGCGGGCGCGGCTGCTGCGCGGGGACGCGCGCTCCTGGCTGGACGACGCCCTGGCCGGCGAGGTCGGGGGCGGCGCCGCGCCCGCGGTGGTGGTGCGCGCCGTCGACGGCGAGGACGACCTGGGCGCCGGCCTGCGCGGCCCGCTCGTCGCGCTCGTGCGCCGGGCCGGCGCGCTCGGGGGCGAGGTGTCGGTGGTCCTCCTCGCGGGCGGGGCCGTGGTGGCCGTGCGCGGGGCGCCGCAGCTGGCGGGCGACGGGCTCGCGGCGGACCTGCTGGACGAGCTCGGCGCCGCCTGGATCGAGGAGGAGGAGCTCCTCGTCCTCGAGGTCGGCGCCCCGGCGGTGGAGGGCGCCCCGTGAGCGGGCGCGCGCGCGTGGCGGTCGTCGACGACCACCCCGTCATCCTCGACGGCATCGCCGCCTGGATGGGCGCGGCCCAGGACGAGGTCGAGCTGGTCGGCACGCACGGCGACCTGGCCTCGCTGCGCGCCTCGCCGGCCCACCCGGCCGACGTCGTGGTGCTCGACCTCGTCCTCGACGACGGGTCCTCCCCGGGAGCGGGCGTCGCCGGCCTGGTCGCCGAGGGCTGCGCCGTCGTGGTCATCAGCGCCGACGCCGAGCCGGCGTCCGTCCAGCGCGCCGTCGAGGCCGGCGCCCTCGCGTACGTGCCCAAGGTCAGCGGGCGGGCCGAGCTGCTCGCGGCCGTCCGGGCGGCCGCCGCCGGCGAGTCGTACGTGACGCCCGCCCTGGCCGAGGTCCTCGCCGCCGGCCAGGAGTGGCGGCCGGCGCTGAGCCCGCAGGAGAGCCGGGCCCTGGTGCTCTTCGGCTCGGGCCTGCTGCTGCGCACCGTCGCGCGGCAGATGGGCGTCGGGGAGGCGACGGTGCGCACCTACCTGCAGCGCGCGCGCCGCAAGTACGCCGACCGCGGGGTGCGGATCGAGGGGCGGATCGACTGGTACGAGGTGGGCCAGCGGGACGGGTGGGCCGTCGAGGTGGACGCCGAGCGCCCGGAGGACCCGCGGCGCTGAGCCGCCCGCGCCCGGCCCGGGCGGGCGCGGGGAACAGCCGCGGACCGGCGAGCGCTGGCACGGCCATGACGGCGAGCACCCCCTCCGCCCCGCCCGAGGCCTCACCCGCCCCCGGGGACAGCACCGGAGCCGGGCCGGACGCGGCACCCGCGCAGCCGGCGTCCCCCCTGCTCGACCTGCCCGGCGCCGTGCCGGCCGAGGGGGTCGACGCGGGCACGGCCTGGCACTACGGGGACCCGGTGCGCGAGCAGCGGCTCCTGCAGCAGGGCCTGGCGCTCGTGGACCTGTCCACGCGCGGGGTCGTGCGCGTCGCCGGGCCGGACCGCCTCTCGTGGCTGCACTCCCTGACCACCCAGGCGCTCGCCGACCTGGCGCCCCGCACCAGCGCCGAGGCCCTCCTGCTGAGCCCGAAGGGCCACGTCGAGCAGGCCATGCACGTCGTCGACGACGGCGAGGCGACGTGGATCACCGTGGAGCCCGGCGCGCAGGCCGCCCTCGTGACCTTCCTGGACCGGATGCGGTTCATGCTGCGCGTGGAGGTCGAGGACGTCACCGACCGCGTGGCCGTGGTCGGCGAGCCGGTGCGGCGCGAGAGCGCCCCGGGGGAGCCCCTGGCCTGGGTGGACCCGTGGCCGGCGACGGCGCCGTCCGGGGTGGCGTACGCCGCCGTCCCCGACGCCGAGCACCCCGGGGCCTCGCGCGCGTGGCGCGAGGTGCTCGTGCCGCGCGAGGAGCTGGTGGGCTTCACCGCCGACCGCGACCTGGCCGGGACCTGGGCGGCGGAGGCCCTGCGCGTGGAGGCCTGGCGCCCCCGCGCGGGGGCGGAGACCGACCACCGCACCATCCCCCACGAGCTCGACTGGCTGCGCACGGCGGTGCACCTGCGCAAGGGCTGCTACCGCGGCCAGGAGACGGTGGCGCGCGTGCACAACCTCGGCCGCCCGCCCCGCCGGCTCGTGGCGCTCCACCTGGACGGCTACGGGCACGACCTGCCGCCCGCCGGCAGCGTCGTCTCCCTGACGGGCGAGGACGGCGCCCCCGGGCGCGCGGTGGGCGCGGTGACCACCGCGGCCCGCCACCACGAGCTCGGTCCGGTGGCGCTGGCCGTGGTCAAGCGCTCGACCCCGGCCGACGCCGTGCTGCTGGCCGCGCTCCCCGCGGGAGGGGCGGTCACCGCCGCCCAGGAGCTCGTGGTCGCTCCCTGACCGCCGACCGGGCGACCAGCGCGGGTGACGGCCGCCCGGTCGGCGAGGTGCGCTGGGCCGCAGAGCACTACGGTCGTGCGGTGGTCGTCGGGGTGGTGCTGTTGTCGCTGCTCGGCGCGACGGCCGTGGCGCTCTGGTGCCCGGCCGCCTGGTCGGTCGGGGCGGTGCTCGCGGCCGGCGTGGCGTGGTGGCTCGTCAACGGACCGGTCGAGGGCGCCGTGCTCGTCGAGCTCGCCCCCGGTCGCGGCGTGACCGTGGCGGACCTCCTCGTGCCCCCGCTCGCGGCCGTCGCGGCGGCGGCCTGGCTGCGCGCGAGGCGCCGCGCCGCCGCGCACGGCCTCGGCCGTCCGGCGGGTGCCGGGCGCCCCTCCCGCTGACGGCCCCGGGGCGCTGGCGGCCCCGGGCGAGCTCGCGGCGCGGCAGGGCTACCCTTCGCGCATGGAGCTGACCCAGGACGACCTCCACGCGCTCGAGGTCTTCTACACGTCCCTGCTGGTGCTGTCCTCGCTGGTCATCGGGTGGTTCTCGGTCTACGTCGTCTACAAGCTGTTCACCGGTCAGCGCTGACCTGGCTCCGCTCGCTCCCGCCGGGTGGACGGGGCACGATCTGGCCGCCCGGCGGAGCCGCACGCACCCGGGCGCCCGCCCCCGGCCGCCCCGGCCCGGGGAGACCGACACCACGGAGGAGCCCGCATGCCGTTCGAGATCCGCGCTGACCTGCCCGCCTCCCTCGTGCCCCTGGCCTGGATGGAGGGCCGCTGGGAGGGCGCCGGCGTCGTCGGCTACGACGACGTCCCCGAGCGCCGCTTCGGGCAGGAGGTCGTCCTGGCCCACGACGGGCGCGGGGGGCTCGCCTACCGCGCGCAGAGCTGGTACCTCGACGACGACGGCACTCCCACCGAGCCGATGACGTCCGAGTCGGGCGTCTGGCGCACGGGGGACGACGGCAGCGGCGGCGTCCAGGTCGAGCTGCTGCTGGCCCAGCCCGAGGGCGCCGTCGAGATCTACGTCGGCCGCGCCTCGGGCACCAAGGTCGAGCTCACCACCGACCTCGTGGCGCGCACGTCGACCTCGACGGGGACGTACACCGCCGGCCAGCGCATCTACGGGGCGGTCGACGGCGACCTGCTCTGGGCGCTGGACGTGGCGACGCCCACGACCCCGATGCGCTCGTACGCCTCCGCGAGGCTGAAGAAGGTCTGATGCGCCGCGCCGTCGGGTGGGTGCTGCTGGTCGGCGTCGTGCTCGTCCTGGCGGCGGGCGCCTGGACCGCCTCGCGGGGCTGGGTGGCGTACTCGGCGCTGCAGGACGTGCGCGAGGAGGTGCCGGCGATCACGTCCGCGGTGACGTCCGTGGACCCGGACGCCCTGGCGGTCTCGGTGGCGCGCGTGCGGGAGCGCAGCCAGCGCGCGCTCGAGGCCACCGACGACCCGCTCTGGCGCCTCGCCAGCCGCTTCCCCCTCGGCGGGGAGAACCTCACCGCCCTCACCACCGCGTCGGTGGCCGTCGACCGGCTGGCCGACGAGGGCCTCCCCGGGCTCGAGCGCGTCGTCGGGGGCGTCGACGACGCGCGGACGTCCCTCACGACGGGGCGGGGCCTGGACCTGGCGGCCCTGCGGCGGGCGCTCGACGGCCTCGGCGAGGTGCGGACGGCCAGCGAGGCCGCGCGCGGACGGCTCGCCGACATCCAGGGCGAGGACCTGCTGCCCCAGGTGGAGGCGGCGCGCGACGACCTCCGGGAGCAGCTGGACCTCGCCCAGCGGGCGGAGGAGCTGCTCGGCACGGTGTCGCTGCCCGGGCTGGCCTCGCTGGGGTCCTTGAGCTCCCTGGGGTCGCTGTCCTCCGCCGAGGGGCTGCAGGGCTCGCTCGAGCAGCTCCGCGAGCTGGACCGCGGCGTCCTGCCCGACGAGGTGCAGGAGCGTCTGCGCGACCTGGGCGACCAGCTGCCCGAGGACCTGGTCCCCCAGGACCTTGTCCCCGACGACCTCCTGCCGGAGGACCTGGTCCCCGAGGACCTGCTGACCTGGCGGTGACGCCCGTCGGCGGCTGAGCGAAGGACTCGTCCCCCGGGGTCACCAGCGGCCCCGCGCCGCCCCCGACGACGGGGACGTGGGGCCGAGACCCGCTGGTCGGCACGGCAGCCGGGGGCCGGGCCGACCGGCGGGAAGCCGACCGAGCTCAGGACCCCGAGGTCTCGGGCCCAGCCTCCTGGGCCGTGCGGCGGACGGCGTCGCCCGCGGCCTCCGCCGTCTCCTGCGCGGCGTCGGCCGTGCCGGCCGCCGCCGCGCGGGCCGCCTCGGCGCGGCGCCGCGCGACGCTCGTGGTGGCCCGGGCCTCGCCCGCGCCGGTGCCGCCGCGGCGCCCCGTGCGGGGACCCGCAGCCGAGGTGGCGCTCCCCGACGTCGTCCCGGGGGTGGCCGCCGCGGTGCCCTCGCTGCCGGGGGCACCGGACACCGCGCCCTCCGACGCGGTGGTCCCCGAGGGGGAGCCGCTGGACGAGGGACCGCTCGACGTGGCGCCCGCGGCGGCGCTCCTCCGCCCTGCGGTCCCGCCCGAGGCGCGTCGCCGGGTGCCGGCGACGGGCGCGCCGCGGCCGTCGGTCTCACCGGCGCTCGCACGGCCCGTGGCCGTGCCGCTCCGCGTCCCAGCCCTCGCCGCGTCCCCGCTCGTGGCCCCGCCGTCCGTCCCCGCGACGCCGCTGGTCCCGCCGGCCTCGCCCGCGCCGCGCCGCGTCCCGCCGCCCCCGGCCGCCGTGGTCCTCCTGGTGCCGGTGCCGGTGCTGGTGCTCGCGCCGGTGGAGGGGGCGCCGGTGCTCCCGCCGTCCGCGGTCGTCGTGCGCGCCGTCGTGGTCCGGCGGGCCGTCCCGCTGCGCCGCCCGGCGGCGGCGGCCGCGCTGGTGCTCGGGCCGCCCTCGTCGGAGGCCTCGGGGTCCAGGGCCTCGGCGGCGGTGCGGCGGGTGCGACGCGTGGCGGTGCGGGCGGCGTCCTCCGCGCCCTGCTGGGCGGTGCGCGCGGTGCGGCGGCCTCGGTCGAGGGTCACCTCGGCCTGCTCCACGACCTCCTCGACGGTCTCCGAGGCCTGGCTGCGCTCCACGAGCCGGCGGCCGCGGGCCGACAGGCCGTCCACGGCTCCCTGCGTGCGGCTGGCCACCTCGAGGCCCTTGGCGACAGCCAGGGCGGGCGCGCTCTGGAGCCGCCCGGCGGCCGCGCGGGCCTCGGCGACGTAGTCGCGCGAGACCACCTCGTCGCGGCGCGTGCGCGCCCGCTCCTGCAGGCCCTTCGCCTGCTCCGCGGCGACGTCGGCGACGCCGGCGAGCGTGTACCCGAGGTCGGCAGCGGTCTTGCGGAGGTCGTGGGACAGAGCCATGGAGGTCCTTCCGGGTCGTGGAGCACGGGCGCAGGGCGAGGGACGGGCTGCTCGCGGGCGCCGGAGCCCCCGCGGAGGGGGGTCAGGTCGAGCGCGGGTCCTGGCTGGGGACCTGCGGGGGTGCGGACGGGGCGCGCGGGGCTCCGACGTCCTCGGGGGAGGGCTCGGTCGGCGCGCCCGTCGCGGCCTCCTCGGTCGCCGCTCGGGGGGCGAGCGCCTGCTCCGCCGGGGGCTCCTCGCCGCGGGCGGCGGCGCCGGGGCGCCGGGAGCGCGCCGAGCGCGCCCGGCCGGGGGCGGGGGCGGGGGCGGGGGCGGGGGCCCGTCGACCCGCCTCGCTGTCGTCCGGGCCGCTCGCGGCGCCGTCCTCGTCCGCGCCGCCTGCGGCGCCGCCCTCGGGCGCGTGGTCGTCGGACGGACGGGGCGCGGTGCCGGTGGCGCGGGGAGCGGTGCGACGCGGCGTCCGGCGGCGCGGCGGCGCGGGCTCGTCGCCGGGCGCGCCGCTCTCGTCCGCCGCGCCCGCGGGGGCCGAGGGGCGCTCGCCGCCCGGGGCGTCCGCGGCGGGGGAGGGGGCCGTCGGCGGCACCTCCGAGCGCGCGTTCTCGGCGCGGAAGGTCGTGTAGATCTCCAGGACCACCTCGCGCTGGCGCTCGGAGAGGTAGGGGTCGGCCAGCACCGCGGCGCGGACCTCCCCGCCGTCGCCCGGGCGCTCCTCGAGGATGCCGGCGCGCACGTAGAGCGCCTCGGCCGAGATGCGCAGGCCGCGGGCGATCTGCTGGAGGACCTCGGCGCTGGGACGGCGCAGGCCGCGCTCGACCTGGCTCAGGTAGGGGTTGCTGACACCGGCGGCCGCGGCGAGCTGCCGCAGGGACATCTGGGCCGACTCGCGCTGCTCGCGCAGGAAGCCGCCCAGGTCGCCCACCGCGCCGCCCAGCTCGCCGACCCGGCCCACGTCCACGCCCAGCACCTTGGTCATGGACCCATCGTGCGCCCGGGGTGCTTGCTCTGGCAAGCAGGCTGCGAGCACCCGCTCCCCGTCCGGGCGAGCACCTGCTCCCCGTCCGGGCGGACGTCAGCGGGTGTGCGCGCGCGCGTCCGCCTCGCGGCGCAGCAGGCGCAGGACCTCCAGGACGCGCCCGCGGTCGCCCGTCAGGCGCTGCTCGAGCGTGGACAGCAGCGCCGCGTGCTCCACCAGGTCGGCGTCCTCGAGGGAGCCGAGGTCGCTGAAGCGGATGTCGGCGAAGGCGCGCTCCGCGTCGCGGTGGTAGATGCCCGCGTTGCTCGGCACGACGGGCATGTCGCGCGCGTCGACCACCTCGCGGGCGGCGTCGTCCTGGTTGCCCCCGGCGCCGTCCGGCGCGGGGCTCAGCAGCGCGGCGACGAGGCCGGCGACGATCTCGTCGTCGCTGCGCTGGCCGAGGTCGGCGCTGCGCTCGGAGCGCTCCCGGCGAGCGCGCTCGGAGAGCAGGAGCGCGAGCCGGCCGTCGACGAGGCGGCGGGTGTAGGCGAGGTCGGCCTCCTCGGCGATCGCCAGGTCCCGGCGCTCGCGCAGCTCGGCGTCCGGCAGGTCGGCGAGGCCCTGGACGAAGGGCGGCGAGAGCACCCGGTCGATGCGCCGCGAGCCGCCCTCGCGGTACCCGGTGAGGGCCGCTCCCGGAGCGCTCGTCGTCCCCGGAGCCTGCCCGGTCGTCCCGCCGGTCGTCTGCCCGGTCATCTGCCCCACCTCGCCCGTCCTGCGCCGGGGTGGCCGGCGCAGCGCACGCCGACCACCAGTGCCGACCAGGGTATCGGCGGGTGTCGCCGCAGATGTCCTCGATGTGCGACGACGCGGGGCGACAGGGCCGGACGGGTGATCCCCCCGCGACGTCCGAGGGCGACGCCGGACGAGGGCGACGCCGGAGGAGCGCGGCGCCGGAGGAGGGCGGCGCCGGAGGAGGGCGGTGGGGCACGACGCCGTGCGGGACGACGGGCGCCGGCCCGCGCGGGAGGGGATGCTGAGCCGCATGCCCACGCTCTACCGCGTCGACGTCGTCCTGTCCTTCGCCGCCCCGGTGTCCCGGGAGGCGGTCGAGCAGCTGCGCAGCGACCTGGACCTGCCCGAGCCCGCCCTCGAGACGGGGCAGGAGGACCCCGCTGCGCGCGACGTGCGCGTCGACGAGGACGGCCGCGGGGCGGACCTGGTGCTGCTCGTGGAGGCCGAGACCGACGTCGCGGCCCGCGACGTCGTGCAGGACGCGGCCGGCGCCGCGCTCGTGCGGGCCGGCTGGGCCGAGGACGAGGCGCGCGTGGACCTCGTGCGCTCGACCGGCGCCTACGACCTGTAGCCCGGACCGGGCATCGGGCCCGCCCCGGGGGCGGGCTCAGCCCTGCCCGCCGCGACCGCGGCGGACCACCGGCCGCTGCGTCACAGGGGCGTCGGGGCGGCGGCGCCCCGACCCGCCCCGTGCGTGGCCAGCAGGGCCGCCGTCTCGTCGGCCGGCCGGGGGCGCCCGCAGTAGTAGCCCTGGGCCAGGGCGAAGCCGAGGTCGGCGACCGCGCGCATCTGCTCCGCGGACTCGACCCCCTCGGCGACGGCCTCGGCGCCCAGGGAGGAGGAGAGCGCGACGGCCGAGCCGAGCAGGGCCCGCCCGGCGGGGGTCAGCACCTCGGCGACGAGCGAGCGGTCGAGCTTCACGGCGGTGACCGGCAGGTGCAGGAGGTACTGCAGCGCGGCGTGGCCGACGCCGAAGTCGTCCACCGCGACGCCCAGCCCGAGCCGGCGCAGCCGCACCAGCCGCTCCGCCACCGCGCGCAGGTCGCGCAGCTCCTCCTGCTCGACGACCTCCAGGACGAGGTGCTCGGGCTCGACGCCGCTCGCGGCCAGGTCGGCGGTGACGCGCTCGACGAGGTCGGGGGACTCCAGGCTCTGCGCGGAGAGGTTGACCGCGACGTGCTCCGGCTCCACGCCGGCCGCCCGCCACCCCGCGAAGTCCTCCAGGGCCCGTCGGCGCGCGAGGTCGTCCAGGTCGCGCGCGCGCCCCTGCAGGCTCGCGGCCCACAGGAAGTCGTCCGGGGGCACGGGGCCGAGCTCGGGGTGCTCCCAGCGCACCAGCGCCTCGAGCGAGCGGACGGCGCCCGTCCGCGGGTCCACGAGCGGCTGGTAGTGGACGGCGATCTGCTCGACGCCGGCGAGCGCGGCGGCCAGGTCGCTGTCCAGGCGGCGCGCGCGCTCGTAGGCGCCGTCGCGGGCGACGTCGGCCTCGACGGGCACCCCGCGGTCGCGGGCCACGAGCAGCGACAGCTCGGCGTGCCGCAGCAGGGCCGAGACGATCTCCCGCGTGGACAGCCCGCCCGGGGAGACCTCCGCCCGCGGCGGCACCGTGAGGACGGCCGCGGTCGTGGAGGGCGCCCGGCCGCTCTCGCCGACGGGGGCGCCGAGCTGCGCCCGCACGGCGGCGACGAGCCCGAGCGGCGTCTCGTCGCGGCGGACGCGCGAGGCCGTGGGGGCGACCACGGCGAGCGTCTGCGGCCCCGTCCGGCAGACCACGGCGTCCGGCAGGCCCTCCGCCAGGTCGCGGACCCTGCGCACGAGCAGCTCGTCGGCGGCCTGGCGCCCCTGGCGGCGCGCGAGCACCGACACCTCGTCGAGCTCGACGACGACCAGGTGGACGGGCGCGGTGCCCTGGTGGATCTGGGCGCCCAGCAGGCGCTCGAGGGCGACGCGGCTGCCGGCGCGCGTGAGCGGGTCGGTCTCCAGCTGCTCCCGGTCGACCTCCGCCGAGAGCGTGAAGCTCGTCGTCATGAGCAGCACGGCGGCGAGGGCGGCGACGGCGACGACCGGGACGACGGCCGGCGGGGGCGGGGGCAGGACGCCCAGGGCGGCCAGGGCGACGGCCGCCAGCAGGCCGACGACGGCGGGGACCATGACGAGGACCTGCCGCCGCGGGGCGACGAGCGGGCTCACGACGTCGCCGAAGGCGGCCATGCTCGGGTGCCACGCGGCGGTCACGGCGAGGACGGCGGCCACCACCAGGGCGCTGGACCACGGGGACGCGCCGTCGTCGCCGGGGTCGATCCACATGCCCACGTGGTGGAGCTCGAGCGCGGCGAGGGAGCCGACCAGCGCGGCCACCGAGGCGGTGACGCGCGCCCGGGAGTGCAGGAGCGCCACGAGGTAGGCGAGCAGGACGAGGTCGCCCGCGGCCAGCAGCGCGGCCTGGAGCGCGGCCGGTCCGCCGACCAGGCCGCGGACCCACAGCGCGCCCGCCGCGCCCACGACGGCGATGGCGGCGACGTCGACCGCCAGCACCCACCCGCGGCGGCCCTCGGTGCCGAGCGCCAGGTGCGCGGAGGTGCCCAGGCAGAGGTAGACGACGAGCATCGCGGCCGAGGCCAGGGGGATCCAGGTCAGGAGGACGCCGAGCCACGCGGCCGACAGCGCGGCACCGGCGGCGGCGACGAGCAGCCACTGCGTCCGTCGCTGCGGGGCGAAGCGGCGCACGGCCAGGGCCACGAGCGGCCCGGACGGCAGCAGCACCGCGAGCACCACCCACCCGCGCACCGCGGCGGGGGACAGGAGCGTCGCGACCACGCCCAGGGCGCCGACGACCACCGCTGCCCCGGCGGGGGCACCCGGGCGCCGCGCCGCCGGCGCCGACCCCCCTGCGCCCATGGGGCCAGCGTAGGTCGCCGACCGCCCGGCGCGTGCGAGCTCCCCCGGGGCCCCGCCCCGCCGGCCCGTCCGGTGGCTCAGGGGGTGTTGGCCCGCAGGTCGTTGACGACGCCCTGGACGTCCCCGCGGTCGGACGCGGGCGACCAGAACTCGGCGTACAGGTGCGAGTCCAGCGCGGCCAGGTCGGACTCCTCGCGCTCCCCGGCCACCAGCAGGTGGCTCATCCGCAGCCGGTAGGAGTCCTCGCGGCCGGGGAGGGAGTCCTCGGCCGCGACGGTGGTCGGGTCGACCTCGAACCAGGTGGCCCCGGGCGCCAGGACGTCCTGCAGCGCCTCCCAGGCCTGCTGCCCGCAGGGGACCGGGCACGGCTGCAGCTGGACGGCGCCGCCGGACGCCCCGTCCGGGGAGGCGCAGTCGTAGCGGACGACGGGCGAGGGCAGGTCGGCGCGCTCGCACGACCACCCGGCGGGCACCCGGAAGGAGAACGGCAGGTCCTCGAGCGTGAGGGTCTCGGTGTCCTCGCCCGGTCCGAACGAGGGCCCGACGACGCCCGGGCCGAGCAGCAGCGGGGAGCCCTCCTCGCCCGGTGCCGGCTCGCCGTCCCCGGGCGTCGGGGCCCGGGGCGCCGTCGGCTCGGGGCTCGGCTGCGGGGATGGCTCGGGAGCGGGCCGGGAGCTGCTCGGGGCGGGCTCGGGCTCCTGCGCCGAGGGCTCGCAGGCGCCCGTGAGCAGCAGCACCACGGCGGCCAGCAGGAGCAGCCCCAGCAGGGCCGACAGCAGCCACGGGCGGCGGTCCCGGGCGGGAGCCCCGGTCGGGGGCGCGGGGACGGCGGCGGACGGCTCGGGCCTCGTCCCGCCCGACCAGTGCGGCGCGAAGGCGGGGCCGCGCGGCGGGTCCCCGGCGAGCCCGGGGGCCGCGAGCGGCGAGCGGGCCAGGTGCGCGGCTGAGCGGGCGTCGGAGGCCCTCGTCGCGGCCCACGGCCAGGGGCCCGCGAGCGAGGAGCCGAGCAGTCGCCCCTGCGCGCCGAGGTCGGCGACGGCGGCGCCGAAGCGGTCGCGCGCCGCGGCGTCGCCCGAGGGCCCCGACCCCAGCAGGACCACCCGGACGGGCGTGCCGTCGGGCGCGTGCGCCGCCAGGACCGCTGCGGCCTCGGCCGCGTCGGGCCGGGGGGCGCCCACGAGGTCCGGGCCCCGCCGGTCGAGAGCCCGGGTCGTGCCCTCGCCCGGGTCCAGGCGGCCCACGACGGCGTAGGGGCCCAGCCGCGCGGGGTCGCCGGGCTGGAGGGGGAGCACGTGGCCGGGGGCCGCGCCGCCGGGCCCCTGCTCGGCCGGGAGGTCCTCCGGGTGCTCGGCCCGGGCGCCGCCGGGAGCCGCGTCGCCCGGCTCCCCGCCGGACGGCGACCCGGCCGCTGCGTCGGGCTCCGCGCTCACGCGGGCCATGAGACCACAGCGCCGCGCCGCCCTCCCCGGCGCCGGCGCGGAGGGCGGCGCCGCCACCCCCGGGTGCCGCCCCGCCGAGGTGGTGCAATGGGCGGGTGCCGACCGCCGACCTCGACCCGACCGGGACCGCGCCGGCCAGCCCGACCGGCTCCGGCTCGACCGGCTCCACCTCGACCGGCTCCACCTCGACCGGCTCCACCTCGACCGGCTCCACCTCGACCGGCTCCGGCCCCGCCGCCGCTGGGCTGGCGGAGGCGGTCGCGGAGGCGCAGCGGGTCGTCGTCGGGCAGCGCGGCATGGTCGAGCGGCTCGCCGTGGCCGTCCTGGCCCGCGGCCACGTCCTGCTCGAGGGCGTCCCCGGCACGGCCAAGACGCTGGCGGCGCGCTCGTTCGCCACCGTCCTGGGGGGCAGCTTCACGCGCATCCAGTTCACGCCGGACCTGGTGCCCTCCGACATCGTGGGCACGCGCATCTGGTCGCCCGCCACGGAGCGCTTCAGCGTCGAGCTGGGGCCCGTCTTCACCCACGTCGTCCTCGCGGACGAGATCAACCGCGCGCCGGCGAAGGTGCAGGCCGCGATGCTCGAGCTGATGGGCGAGCGCCAGGTCTCCCTCGCGGGCCAGACCCACGCCGTGCCCGAGCCCTTCACCGTCATCGCCACGCAGAACCCCGTGGAGTCCGAGGGCGTGTACCCGCTGCCCGAGGCGCAGCGCGACCGCTTCCTGCTGCAGGTGGACGTGCCCCTGCCCGGCGCCGCCGACGAGGCGGAGATCCTGCGCCGGATGAGCGTCGAGCCCCCGCGCGCGCGGCAGGTGCTCGAGCCCGCGCGCGTCCTGGAGCTGCAGGCGGCCGCGGACGGCGTCTACGTGCACCCCCTCGTCAGCGACTACGTGGTGCGTCTGGTCATGGCGACGCGCGCGCCGGCCGCCTACGGGGCCCCCGACGTCGCGCCGCTGCTGGAGTCCGGCGCCAGCCCGCGCGCCTCGCTGGGCCTGCTCGCCGCCGCCCGCGCCCTGGCGCTCGTGCGCGGGCGCGACCACGTGCTGCCCGAGGACGTCCGCGAG
This sequence comes from uncultured Pseudokineococcus sp., assembly GCF_947495735.1. Taxonomy (GTDB): domain Bacteria; phylum Actinomycetota; class Actinomycetes; order Actinomycetales; family Quadrisphaeraceae; genus Pseudokineococcus. The sequence goes on along the minus strand of NZ_CANMAA010000007.1, from coordinate 46,946 downwards.
CTGGCCGTCGAGGTCGTCGCGCACCGCCTCGTCCTGTCCCTCGACGCGCTGGCCGACGGCGTCGCCGCCCAGGAGGTCGTCGCCCGCCTCGTCGCCGCGGTGCCCCCTCCCGTCCCCGTCGGCGGTCCGCGCCGGTGAGCCCCCAGCTCCGGGGGGCGACGACCGGTGCGACGACGGGCGCCCCCGACGAGCGCGCAGCGGCCACCGCGGTCCTCGGCCGGGCCCGCGCGCTGCGCGGCCTCGAGCTCGCCGTCGTGCGCCGGCTCGAGGGCTTCCTGCGCGGGGAGCACCTCGGCGTGCGCACCGGCCCGGGCAGCGAGCCCGCCGACAGCCGCCCCTACCGCGCGGGCGAGGACGACGTCCGCCGGATGGACTGGCCGCTCACCGCCCGGACCGGCGAGCCGCACGTGCGCGAGGTCGTGGCCGACCGCGAGCTGGAGACGTGGGTGCTGGTGGACCTGTCGCCCTCGATGGCCTTCGGCACCGCGACCAGCGACAAGCGCCAGCTCGCGGTGACGGCCGCGGCCGTCGTCGGGCACCTGACGACGCGGCTCGGGGACCGGTTCGGCGCGTGGGTGCTGGACGAGGAGGGGGTCGTGCGCCGTCCCTCGCGCACGGGGCGGACGGCCCTGCACGCCGCCCTGCGCGAGCTGCTGGTCCGCTCCCTGGCCGAGCCCGCGCCCCTGCCCGAGCCGCCCCGTCGCGCCCGGCGCGGCGCGCCCGCCGCGCCGGGCGCCCCCGTCGTGGACCTCGCGGCCGCCGTCGAGCGGCTCGGCGCGGCCCACCGGCGCCGCGGGCTGCGCGTCGTCGTCTCGGACTTCCTCGACGGCGAGGGGCTCCCCGGGGGCCCGCCCCCGCCGTGGGAGCGGGCGCTGCGCCGCCTCGCCGCCCGTCACCAGGTGCTCGCGGTCGAGGTCGTCGACCGCCGCGAGTCCGAGCTGCCCGACGTCGGCGTCGTCGACCTCGTCGACCCCGAGACGGGCGAGGTCGTCGAGGTGGACACCGGCCGCGCCGAGGTCCGCTCGGCCTTCGCCGCCGCGGGCGCCGAGCACCGGGAGCGGGTCGCCGCCGCGCTGCGGCGGTGCGGCGCGGCGCACCTGCGCCTGGCCACCGACGAGGACTGGGTGGCCGCCACCGCGCGCTTCGTGCTGGCGCAGCGGCGGACCGCGCGCGCCGTCGACCGGATGGCGGGCCGGTCGTGAGCCGGGTGCTCGCCGCGGCGGACGGCGGTCCGCTCGACGGCCTGGTGACGGGCTTCCTCGCCCCCGAGCGCCTGTGGCTGCTGCTGCTCGTGCCGCTCCTCGTGGCCGCGCACGTGCTGGCCCAGCGGCGGCGCCGCAGCAACGCGCTGCGGTTCTCCGCGCTGCCGGTGCTCAGCGCGGTGGCGCCGCGCCGCGCTGCCTGGCGGCGCCACGTCGTCGCGGCCGGGCTGGTCGCCGGCGTGGGCGCCGCGGCCGTCGGGTTCGCGCGCCCGCTCGGCGAGGTGGAGGTGCCCCGCGAGCGCGCCACGGTCGTCCTCGCCGTCGACGTCTCGATCTCGATGCGCGCCACCGACGTCGAGCCCGACCGGCTCACGGCCGCCCAGCGCTCGGCGCTGGCCTTCGTCGAGGAGCTGCCGCCGCGCTTCAACGTCGGCCTCGTGGCCTTCGCCGGCGCCGGGCAGGTGCTCGTGCCGCCCACGACCGACCGCAGCCTCGTGGCCCGGGGCGTCGAGGGCCTCGAGCTCGCCTCCTACACCGGCATCGGCGAGGGTCTCTACACCGCCCTGTCCGCGGTCGAGCAGGCCCCGCCGGACCCCGACGACCCCACCGCCCCGGTCCCGGCCGCGGTCGTGCTGCTCTCGGACGGGGAGACGACCGTCGGCCGCACCAACGCCGACGCCGCCCGCGCGGCCGCCGAGGCGGGCGTGCCCGTCTCGACCATCGCCTTCGGCACCCCGGGCGGCGTCATCGTGCAGGAGGGCGTGCGCACGCCCGTGCCGGTCAACGAGCGCGAGCTCGCGGAGATCGCCGAGACGACCGGCGGCCAGGCGTACGAGGCCGAGTCGGCGGGCGAGCTCGACGAGGTGTACCAGGACATCGGCTCCTCCATCGGCACGGTGGTGGAGGAGGAGGAGACGACGGCGCGGTGGACGGGGCTCGCGCTCGCGCTCGTCGTCCTCTCCGCGCTCGGCTCGCTCATGTGGTTCGGGAGGATCTCGCAGTGACCGACCAGGACGACCTCGACGGCGCCCTGCGGCGCCCCGCGGCCGAGGCACCGGCGTCGCCGACGACGCCGGTGACGTCGTCGGCCCCGGTGACGCCGTCGGCCCCGGTGACGCCGTCCGGGGTGCCGCGCGTCGCGGGCCAGCCGCGCACGGCCGGCTGGAGGCGCCGGGTCATCGGCTCGGAGGAGCAGACCCGACCGGTCCTCATCGTGGACCGGCTGCGGGGCACGCCCTTCTCCTCCCCGTACCGGATGGCCGCGCCGGTCGACCCGCAGCGGTCGGTGGACCTGGTGCTCCGCCTGGCGGTCCTCCTGCTGCGCTCGGGGTCCGGCACCGCCGAGGTGGAGTCCAGCGTCGTCGCCGCCGCGGTCGCGCTGGGCCTGCAGGAGCAGCACCTCGACGTCGACCTCACGTACTCCTCGGTGACCGTCGCCTACGCGCCCGAGGGCGTGCTGCCGGTGGTGCGGCTGCAGGTGGTGCGCTCCGCCGGCACGGAGTACGCGCGCCTCAGCCAGGCCCACGCCCTCGTGCTGGACCTCGTCGAGGGGCGCCTGGACCGCAGCGACGTGGCCGTGCGGCTGGCCGAGGTGGAGAGCAGCCCGCGTCCCTACCGGCGATGGATGGTCCGCGTGGCCTGGGGCCTGCTCGCCGTCGCCGTCGTCGTCCGCTTCGGCGGCGGTCCGCTCGCGCTGTTCACGGGCTTCGGCCTCGCCGTGGCCGTGGACGCCGGGGCCCGGGCGATGTCGAGGGCGGGGGCCCCGGCCTTCTTCACGGTCGGGGCGGGCGCCTTCGTGGCGGGGGCGCTGTCGTCGGTGCTGACGCTGGTCGCCGACCTGCTGCCGCCCTCGCTCGCCGGCCAGGTGCCGCCCTCGGCGCTCGTCGTCGCCAGCGGCATCATCGTCCTGCTCCCGGGCGCCACCCTCGTGGCGGCGGTGGAGGACGCCCTGCGCAGCTTCCCCGTGACGGCGGCCGCGCGCCTCGTCACGGTCCTCATGACGGCGGCGGCCATCATCGCCGGCGTCGTGCTGTCGCTCGACCTGGCGCGACGGGCGGGCGTGCCCGGGGTGGACCCGCAGGCCGCGGCCGCCGCCGTCGGGGGCGCCCTGACGCCGTTCCCGGTGCTCCTGCTGTCCACCGCCCTCGGCGCCTCCGCGGCGGCCGTGGCCTACCGGACGCCGCCGCGGCTGCTGGCGGCCACGGCCGTCGCCGCGATGGCCGGCCAGGTGGCGCTGAGCCTGTCCGACGACGCGGCCGGGCCGCGGGCGGCCGGCACCCTCGTGGCGGCCATCACCATCGGCGCCGTGGGCCGGGTCGCCGCGCTCCGGCGCCGCGCGACGCCGCTGGCCGTCGTCGTCCCGGGCACGATCATGCTGCTGCCCGGCCTGACCATCTACACCTCGCTGGTGGAGTTCACGACCGGCACGGTCATCACGGGGCTGGTCCTGCTCGCGGAGGCGGGAGCCGTGGCCCTGGCGATCGGCGCGGGCGTCTCCCTCGGGGACTCCCTGGCGGCGCCCGTCGAGCGCGGCCTGGACCAGGTGGGTCGTCGCCGGCGGCAGGCGCCGCTCACCAGCTGAGCCCCCGCGGCCCGCGCCCGTCGCGCCGCCGCGGCCCTCGTCAGGGCCGGGCGCCGCGCCCGGCCCCGGGGGGCTCCCCGTCGGGGCCCTCGTCGGCGGCGCCCGTGGCGCCGGCGCCCGGTAGGCCGAGCTCGTCGTGGTGCGTCCGGCCGGTCACCGGCGTGCCGGTCAGGCGCGCCGCCTGGGCGATCTCGAAGCCGGCGATCGGCACGGTGAACAGCTGCAGCGCGATGGCCACGAGGAGGACGAGGACCGAGCCGGCCGTCGGCGCGAGGACCACGCCGCCCAGCAGCACGAGCACGAGCCCGAGGGCGGCCGCCTTGGTGCCGGCGTTGATGCGGGAGTAGACGTCCGGCAGGCGCACGAGCCCCAGGGCCGCCACCCCGACGAGCAGCGACCCCGCGAGCAGCAGCCCCTGGCCGAGGACGTCCGCGGCGACGGCGACGACCTCTCCCAGCGCGTCCCCGCTCACCGGCCCCTCCCGGCGACGAGGCGGGCGAGCACCACGGTCGTGAGGAAGCCCACGAGCGTGGCGACGAGGACGAGGTCCAGCAGCGCCGGCGTGCGCGCGCGCACCGCCAGGAGCGCGATGGAGCACACGACGACGATGAAGCCGAGGTCGACGGCGAGCACCCGGTCGGCGTCGCTGGGGCCCACGACGACGCGCCAGGCGGCCACCGCCAGGGACAGGGCCATGACCACGAGGGCCGTCTCGACGACCATCAGTCCTCCTCGGTCCGGGCGGGGTCGGTCCGGGCGGAGTCGTTCCGGGCGGGGTGGTTCCGGGCGGGACGGGCCGGCTCGGTCCGGACCGCTCCGCTCCGGTCCGGGTCGGCCGGGGGCGGTCCGTCCGGGGCCCTGGGGTCCTGGTCGCGGCCGCTCTCGTCGGGCTCCGGCGGGAGGGGGTCGGGGTGGCGGCGCAGGGCGCGCAGGAGGCGCGCCTCGAGATCGCGCAGCTCCGCGCGCGCCTGCCCGGCGTCCGCCGCGTGCATGACGTGGACCCCGACGCGCGCCCCGCCGCCCCGCTCCCGCTGGTCGTCGCTGCTCAGGACGAGGGTGCCCGGGGTGAGCCCGACGAGCGCGATGTAGGAGGCGACCTCGACGTCGGTGCGGCACCGCAGCAGGAGGTCCAGGACCGCCGGGGCCACGTCGGTGCCGGGGGAGACGACCTCGCGGGTGACCACGAGGTTGGAGCTCAGGAAGCGGCCCAGGTACCAGGCGGTGAAGGCGACGAGCCGCCCGAGCTGCCGCAGGACGCTCACGGGGCGCCGCCCGTCACCGCGGCCACCCACGCCGAGGGGTCGGCCAGCCCCTGCGCGGCCGCCGCGCCCACGACGAGCAGCGCCTCGCCCCCGACGCCGGCCACGAGGGCCAGCGCCCCCAGCACGAGCGGGGGTCCGACGAGCGCGACCCGCTCGCGGTGGCCGCCGCGGCCGCCGGCGACGTCGGAGCCCGCGGCGTCCGACCCGGACCCGTCGGCTCCCGGCGCCCGGGCGCTCCCGGGGCCGGGGCCCGAGCCGGCTCCGGCGTCGGGGCCGGCGTCCGGCCTCCCGGCCCCGGCCCGGCCCGCGGGCGCCTGCGGCGTGACGCCGGCCGTGCGGCCCGGGTCGGCGTCGTCGGCGGCGCCGGACCCGCTCGGCGCCATGGCGAGCGCCGGGGCGGCCTCCGCGGGGCCCCAGAAGACGCGGTCCCACAGCTTGAGCATCGAGACGAGCGTGAGCAGGCTGACCGCCACCAGCACCGCCGCGGTGACCCACCGCCCGTCCTCGCCGGCCGCGGTCACCAGCCCGAGCTTGCCGACGAAGCCGGAGGTCGGCGGCAGCCCCACGAGCGCCGCGGCCGAGAGCGCGAAGGCGGCGGCGAGCACGGGCTCGCGGTGGGCGAGGGACCCGAGGTCGTCGAGGCGACCGGTGCCGTAGCGCGTCTCGAGCGCCCCGGCGACCATCAGCAGGGCCGCCTTGACCAGGACGTACTGCACGAGGAAGACCACGACCGCCGCCGTGCCCGCCGTCGTGGCCAGGCCCAGGCCGGTGAGCAGGTAGCCCACCTGGCTGACCATGTGCGCCACGAGGACGGCGGTGACGTCGTGCTCGCCGACCGCCAGGAGCACGCCGACGACCGCGGTGACGAGCCCGACGACGAGCACGACCGCGGGCACGGCGGAGCCCTCCGGGACGAGCAGCGCGTCCAGGCGCACCAGCACGACGACGCCGGTCTTGGTGAGCAGGCCGGAGAAGATGGCCACCACCGCCGGGCCGGCGACCGCGTAGGAGCGCGAGAGCCACCCGTGCAGGGGGACGGCGGCGCACTTGGCGCCCATGGACAGCAGCAGGAGCCACACCGCGGCCTGGCGGGCGGGCGTCGGCTCGCCCTGCGCGAGCTCGCCGAGGGCGACGGTCCCCGTCGCCGCGTAGACGAGGCCCACGCCGACGAGGAAGACGGTCGAGGCGAGCAGGTTCACCGACACGTAGAGCCGCGCCGCCGCCAGCCGCCGCTTCGTGCGCCGCCGGCCGAGCAGCAGCAGCACGTAGCTGGGCACGAGCATCAGCTCGACGAAGACGAAGAGGTTGAACAGGTCCGCCGTGAGCAGCGCGCCGTGCACGCCGGCGGCCATGACGAGCACGAGGGGGACGAGCGCCGGCGCCCGGTCCTCGCCCGTGCCGCGGGCGTGCACGAGCCCGGCCAGCACGACGAGCGAGACGGCCAGCAGCACCGCGGAGGAGAACACGTCCGCGGCCAGCGCGATGGCGATGCCCGGCGCCCACCCGCCCACCCGCACCGCCGGCACCTCGCCGCCGAGGGTGGTCGCCAGCAGGGCGCCGGCGACGACGCCGACCGCGCCGGTCGTCACGACGCCGGCCCAGCGCGCCAGCGCCGGCGACCCGCCGCGCGTGGCCCCGCGCACCAGGACCAGGGCCCCGGCGACGAGCAGGGGCAGCACGACGGGCAGGACGACGAGCACCTCGCCGCTCACGACGCGCCCGTCCCGTCGTCGCCCGGGGCGGGCGTGCCCGCCTCGTCCGCGGCGACCTCGCGGGCCCTCGACGGGCCGTCGGCGCCCTGCTCGGCGCGGCGGCTGCGCGCGCGGCGCTCCTGCTCGACCTCCACGTCGGCGTCCTCCTCGTCGTCCTCGGCGGCGGACTCCTCGGCGCGCAGGACGCCCAGGAGGTGCACGGTGATGGCGAAGGCGATGACCACGGCCGTCAGCACGAAGGCCTGCGGCAGCGGGTCGCCGAGCGGGACGTCCTCCGGCCCCTGGCCGAGCAGGGGCACGCCGCGCCGGTCGCCGCCGCCCGAGGCGAGCACGAGGACGGTGCCCACGTGGCCCAGCAGCACGAAGCCGATGACGAGCCTCAGCGGCCCGCGCTGGAGGACGAGGGCGGTCCCGCCGGCGGCGAGGACGGCGACGAGCAGCGCGGTGGTCACCTCGGGGCCCCCTCGCCGGCCGGCTCGGGCGCCGGCGCCTCGCCGGACGGGCCGGGCGCCGTCGCCGCCCGCTGGTGCCGCGCCCCGTCGACCTTCGGCGCCCCGGCGTCCAGCGAGCTGACGGCGGCCACCGCGAGCCCGAGGACGAGCAGGTAGACGCCGACGTCGAAGAGCAGCGCGGACGTGACGCCCAGCGCGCTGAGCAGCGGCGGGTCGAAGGGCTCGAAGAGCGCGCCGCCGCCCAGGACCGGCACCAGCGCGGTGGTGACCGCGACGAGGAGGCCGGCGCCGACGAGGGTGCTGGGCCGCATGACCCGCGGGGTGCGGGCCAGGGGCGAGCGCCCGCCGGCGAGGTGGCCGAGACCCACCGCGGTGCCGGTCACGAGGGCGGCGATGAACCCGCCGCCCGGCTGGTCGTGGCCCCGCCACAGCAGGAACGCCGACAGGGCGAGCATGAGCGGCACGAGCAGGCGGGTGCCGACGCGCAGGACCAGGTCCTCGGTCACGGGGTCGGGGCCGGGCGGGCCGGCGCGGCGTCCGGCGGGCCCGCGCCCGAGCACGACGAGCCCGACGGCGACGACCCCCACGACGACCGACTCGAGGAGGGTGTCCAGGCCGCGGAGGTCGACGAGCACGACGTTGACGACGTTCAGCCCGCCCGTGAGCTCCTCCGCCCGGGCCAGGACGGTGGCGCCGGTGTCGGACAGCTCCCGCCGTCCCGTGAGCGCGTAGGTGCCGGCCCCCGCCGCGAGCCCGACGCCGAGGGCCAGCGCGGCCGTGGGGACGGCGCGGCGCGGCGGGGTCCGCGGCAGCCGGCGCGGGGAGCCGCGCAGGACGAGGACGACGACCACGGCGGTCAGCACCTCGACGAGCAGCAGCGTCATGGCGACGTCGAGCGCCCCCTGCAGCAGCAGCCACAGCGTGACGAGCAGGCCGACCAGCCCGGTCACCGCGACGAGGACGAGCGAGGAGCGCACGACCACCGCGACCGCGACGACGGCGGCCACGAGCGCGAGGACGGCCCAGCCCACGGGGTCGTCGAGCGCCACGCGCGCCGGCTGGGGGCCGAGGACGGCCGCGCCCACCCCGGCGAGCACCACGAGTGCGACGAGCAGGCGGGCGAGCTGCGCCGGCGCGCCGCCGGCCCGGTCGGGCGCCCCGACCGCGTCGCCCAGGCGGACGAGCCCGGAGTGCGCGCGCTCGAAGGCGTCGGCCGCGGACGGCAGCCGGGGCCGCTGGAGCAGGCGGTCCACGTCGTCGCGCCGCCAGAAGAGCAGGACCCCGAGCGCGAGCGTCAGCGCCGAGAGCCCGAGCTGGGGGGTCAGGCCGTGCCAGAGGTAGACCTCCGGCGGCTCCTCTCCGGGCAGGGCGTCCGCCGTCGCGGCCGCCACCAGGGGGGACAGCCACGACACGGCCGGACCGAGCACGAGGCCGGCGAGCGCCGCCACGGCCGCGGGGGCGACGAAGAGGCGGGCGGGCTCGTGCAGGCCGGGGTGCGAGAGCTCCCCGCCGCCGAAGGCGCCGTGGGCCACGCGCGCCGCGTAGGCGAAGGTCAGGGCTGAGGCGGCCACGGCCGCGCCGACCGCCAGCGGCCCGGCCCACGCGGCGGGCCCGGCGGTCAGGTAGCCCTCGAAGAGGTACTCCTTGCTGACGAAGCCGAGCAGGGGCGGCACGCCCCCGAGGGACAGGGCGGCCACGCCCGTGGCGGCCGCCGTCCAGGGCATGACCTTCCGCAGGCCGGCGAGGTCGCGGACGTCGCGCTGCCCCGTCTCGTGGTCGACGATCCCGACGAGCATGAAGAGCGTGGCCTTGAAGAGGGCGTGGGCGACCGTGTGCAGGAGCGCCGCGGCGAGGGCCTCGGGCGTGCCCACCCCGACGGCCGCCACGAGCAGGCCGAGCTGGCTCACCGTCGAGTAGGCGAGCACGCCCTTGAGGTCGTGGTCGCGCAGGGCCAGCAGGGCGCCGCCGAGGGCGGTGGTGAGGCCGAGGGTGACGAGCACGGCCGTCCAGGCTGGCTCGCCGGCGAAGACGCTGCTGGTGCGCACCAGCAGGTAGATGCCGGCCTTGACCATCGTCGCGGCGTGCAGGTAGGCGCTGACGGGCGTCATGGCGACCATGGCGCCGGGCAGCCAGAAGTGCACGGGCAGCTGCGCCGACTTGGTGGCGGCGGCCACGACGACGAGGGCGGCCACCGGGAGGGCCAGGGGCGAGCCGAGCAGGCGCTCGGGCTGCGCGGTCAGCTCCGAGACGCTCGTCGTGCCGGTCGCCGCGGCGACGAGGACGACGGCCAGCAGGAGGCAGAGCCCGCCCGCCACGGTGACGAGCAGGGCCTGCCGCCCGGCCGCCGTCGCGTCCGCCCCGGCGGTCGAGATCAGGAGGAAGGAGCACAGCGTCGTGAGCTCCCAGCAGAGGTAGAGGAGCACCAGGTCGTCGGCGAGGACGAGACCCGTCATGGACGCCGCGAACAGCACGAGGAGGGCGGGCACCGGCCCGCGCGCCTCCTCGTCGTCGAGGTAGCGCGCGCAGTAGACGAGCACGAGCACGCCCACCAGCAGGGCGACGAGCACGAAGACCAGGGCGACGGCGTCCAGGCGCAGCGCCGCGCTGACCCCGAGCGACGGCAGCCAGGGCGCGGAGACGACCACGTCCCGCCCGGCCACGACGCCGGGCGCGAGCGCGAGCGCGAGCGCGGAGGCGGCCGCGAGGCCCCCGGCGAGGACCAGGCAGGAGCTGCGGCCCAGGGCCCGGCCCAGGACCGGGGCCGCCGCGGCGAGCGCGACGAGGCCGGCGAGCAGGACGACCAGGGGCATCAGGCGGCGGCCGTCCGCGCCGTCGCCGCGGGCGCGGGCGCTGTCGGCGCGGGGCCGGTGGGCGGCGTGGTCACAGCGGGGTCCCGTCTCTGCTGGGTCGAGCGGCGGGCGGGGAGCTGGCGCCGACGCGCCCCCAGGGTGCCCGACCGGGGGGAGGCAGTCCTACCAGCGCCCGCCGACGACGGCGCGCCGGTCCGCTGGTCGAGGCGGCGCTCAGGACGTCGGGAGCGACCAGTCGACCGGGCCCGCGCCCTGCGCCGCCAGGGCCGCGTCGACGGCCGAGAAGGGCCGGGAGCCGGTGAACCCCCGCCGGGCGGACAGGGGGCTGGGGTGCGCGCTCTCCACGACCGCCGTGACGCCGAGCACCGGGCGCAGCGCCTGGGCGTCGCGGCCCCAGAGCACGGCCACCAGCGGGAGGTCCCGGGCGACCAGGGCCCGCACGACCTCCTCGGTGACCTGCTCCCAGCCGCGGCCCCGGTGGGCGGCCGAGCGGCCCGCCTCCACGGTGAGCACGCGGTTGAGCAGGAGGACCCCGCGGTCGGCCCAGGGGGAGAGGTCGCCCGTGGCGGCCGGGGCCAGGCCGGTGTCGGCGTCGCGCTCGGCGAGCAGGTTGCGCAGCGTGGGCGGCAGCGGGCGCACGTGCGCCTCGACGGAGAAGGACAGGCCCACCGCGTGGCCCGGCGTCGGGTAGGGGTCCTGCCCGACCACGAGGACGCGCACGTCCCCGGGCGGCTGGGCGAGGGCGCGCAGCACCCGGCCGCCGCGCGGCAGCACCTCGAGGCCGCGGGCGACGTCGTCCGCCAGCGCGTCCAGCGCGCGCACGAGGGCGTGCCGGGCCGCGCCCAGCGCGGGCCACCACCCGGGGTGCACGACACCCAGGTCGACGCCGGCGCGCTCCGCGGCGCGCGCGACCTCCGCCGACGGGCCCACCTCCGCCGACGGGCCCTCCGGCGCCGGTGCCGGCGGCTCGGGCAGGAGCGCGAGCTGGTCGTCCGGGACCGGGGGCGGGGAGGACGACGGCGACGGGGACTGGGACGGCGGCCTCGGCACCCGTCCACGCTAGGCGCGGCCCGCGACGGCCCGGCGCCCGGGCGGCCCCCGGGGCCGCGCGGGCGCCGGTCGGGTGGTGCTCCTGCGACGAACCACACCGGTGTCATCCGCGGCGTAGGGTGCCCGAGCGGCGCGGACGCGCGCCGCGCCGCGCTCGAGAGGAGACCCCGTGGACGAGGCAGCCGCCGGCGCCGACCACGCGCCCGCCGTCCCCGGCCCGCCGGTGGGCGCGCTGTCCGAGCGCGACGCGGAGATCCTCGCCTTCGAGCGCCAGTGGTGGCGCTACGCCGGGGCCAAGGAGCAGGCGGTCCGCGAGCTGTTCGACCTCTCGGCGACGCACTACTACCAGGTGCTCAACGCCCTCCTGGACTCCCCGGAGGCCCTGGCGCACGACCCCATGCTCGTCAAGCGGCTGCGGCGCATGCGCAGCCAGCGCCAGCGCTCGCGCACCGAGCGCCGGCTCGGCGCGCGGGGCTAGGCGTGGCGTCCGGCCCGCCGCGCGACGAGCTCGACGACCTGCCCGAGGACCCCCGCCGCCAGGGGGCGCACCGGGCCCGGCCGAGCGCGCTGCGCCGGGTCGCCCCCGTGCTGCTCGTCCTCGCGCTGGCGGTGCTCGCCGCGCTGGTCGTCACCCTCTGGTTCGACCTGGGTCGCTGAGCTCCTCCGCGCCGCTGAGGGGGCGCAGCGACCTCCTCCGTTCCTCGCCAGCGCGGGGAGCGAGCGGCTACTCTCGGCGCCGGTCGAGCAGTTCGACGAGCACCGGTCCCGGGCGCGCCCGGACGGACGACCCGCGCGTCGCAACCATCGCGAGCTCCGCGAGCGTGAGACCCGGGGTGCCCGACGGCGCCGCGAACCCGCACACAGCGACACAGGAGTAGCACCATGGCTCAGGGAACCGTGAAGTGGTTCAACGCCGAGAAGGGGTACGGCTTCATCACCGTCGACGGCGGTGGCCCGGACGTCTTCGTGCACTGGTCCGCCATCCAGATGGACGGCTACCGCTCCCTCGAGGAGGGCCAGCAGGTCGAGTTCGAGGTCGGCCAGGGCCAGAAGGGCCCCCAGGCGGAGGCCGTGCGACTCGCCTCCTGACCCTCACGGCGCCCGAGCCGGGCTGCCACCCACGACGCCGTCGCCCGCACCGGGCGGCGGCGTCGTCGTGCGTCGGGGTCCCGGGGCCGGGGCGCCGGCGCCCGCGCGGCCGCAGATCCGGGGGCCGGGTCGTTTGCACTCGAGGGGGAGGAGTGCTCATCATGGGGACTGGCACTCTCGCACGAGAGTGACAACGGACCTCGGTCGTCAGGTGAGGGCCGTGCGCGCGGCGGGACGTGACCGCTGCGCCGCGGCTCGTCCGTCGCGGGCACCGACCGGCCGCCCACCCGTCACCGGGAGGAAACCCCCAGCATGGCCAAGATCATCTCGTTCGACGAGGAGGCCCGCCGTGGCCTCGAGCGCGGCATGAACCAGCTCGCCGACGCCGTCAAGGTCACCCTCGGCCCCAAGGGCCGCAACGTGGTGCTCGAGAAGAAGTGGGGCGCCCCCACGATCACGAACGACGGCGTCTCCATCGCCAAGGAGATCGAGCTCGAGGAGCCCTACGAGAAGATCGGGGCCGAGCTCGTCAAGGAGGTCGCCAAGAAGACGGACGACGTCGCGGGCGACGGCACCACGACCGCCACGGTCCTGGCCCAGGCGATGGTCCGCGAGGGCCTGCGCAACGTCGCCGCCGGCGCCAACCCGATGGCCCTCAAGAAGGGCATCGAGCAGGCCGTCGAGGCCGTCTCGAAGCAGCTCCTCGCCTCCGCCACCGAGGTCGAGACGCGCGAGCAGATCGCCGCCACCGCGGGCATCTCCGCGGGCGACGCGTCCATCGGCGAGCTCATCGCCGAGGCCATGGACAAGGTCGGCAAGGAGGGCGTGATCACGGTCGAGGAGAGCAACACCTTCGGCCTGGAGCTCGAGCTCACCGAGGGCATGCGCTTCGACAAGGGCTACATCTCGCCCTACTTCGTCACGGACTCCGAGCGCATGGAGGCCGTCCTCGAGGACGCGTACATCCTCTTCAACGAGGGCAAGATCTCCTCGATCAAGGACCTGCTCCCGCTGCTCGAGAAGGTCACGCAGTCGGGCAAGCCGCTCGTCATCATCTCCGAGGACGTCGACGGCGAGGCCCTGGCCACGCTGGTCGTCAACAAGATCCGCGGGATCTTCCGCTCCGCCGCCGTCAAGGCGCCGGGCTTCGGCGACCGCCGCAAGGCGATGCTGCAGGACATGGCCATCCTCACCGGCGGCCAGGTCATCTCCGAGACGGTGGGCCTCAAGCTCGAGACCACCGGCCTGGAGCTGCTCGGCCAGGCGCGCAAGGTCACCATCACCAAGGACGAGACGACCATCGTCGAGGGTGCGGGCGACAGCGACCAGATCGCCGGCCGCGTCAACGAGATCCGCGCGGAGATCGACCGCAGCGACTCCGACTACGACCGCGAGAAGCTCCAGGAGCGCCTCGCCAAGCTCGCCGGCGGCGTCGCCGTCATCAAGGCGGGCGCGGCCACCGAGGTCGAGCTCAAGGAGCGCAAGCACCGCATCGAGGACGCCGTCCGCAACGCGAAGGCGGCCGTCGAGGAGGGCATCGTCGCCGGTGGTGGCGTGGCCCTCATCCAGGCCGGCAAGACCGCCTTCGAGACCCTGTCCCTCACGGGGGACGAGGCCACCGGCGCGAACATCGTCAAGGTCGCCGTCGAGGCCCCGCTCAAGCAGATCGCGGTCAACGCCGGTCTCGAGGGCGGCGTCGTGGCGGAGAAGGTGCGCAACCTCGAGGTCGGCCACGGCCTCAACGCGGCCACCGGCGAGTACGTCGACATGCTCGCCACCGGCATCAACGACCCGGTGAAGGTCACCCGCTCGGCGCTGCAGAACGCGGCGTCCATCGCGGCCCTGTTCCTCACCACCGAGGCCGTCATCGCCGACAAGCCGGAGAAGGCTGGCGCCGGCGCCGGCGCTGGCGCCGACGGCGGCATGGGCGGCATGGACTTCTGAGTCCGCCCGCCGGGCTCGCCCGGCACCGCTCCTGACCGAGCTGCACGTCCCACGAGGGCGGTACCCCACCGGGGTGCCGCCCTCGTGGCGTCCCCGTGCCCGCTCGCCGTGCCGTCGAGACCCCGACCTGCGGCCACGTCGGGCGAGGGGCGCCGGGGACGGCGGCGCGCGGCCACGTCGGCCGGCGGGAGCGGGCGCGCCCGGACGTAGGGTCGGGCGGTGGCCGTGCTCGTCGACCCCCCGCGCTGGCCCGCGCACGGGCGCGAGTGGTCGCACCTCGTGAGCGACGTCTCCCTCGAGGAGCTGCACGCGTTCGCGCGCCGCGTCGGCATCCCCGCGCGGGGCTTCGAGGGCGACCACTACGACGTGCCGGCGGAGCGCCTCGAGGACCTGCTGGCCGCCGGCGCGGTCCTCGTGCCGGCGGGCGAGCTGCTGCGACGCCTCGTCGCGAGCGGCCTGCGGGTGCCCAAGCGCCGCGGGCAGCGGGTGCTCGACAGCTGGCTCGAGCGCAGGACCGACGGCGCGGCCGTCCACGTCGACCTCGTCGCCAGCTCCCACCCGCCCCCGGCCCCCACGACCCGCGGCGTCCGCGGGCTCGTGCTCGACGACGACCGGTGCCTGCTGCTGCGCCGACTGGCGGGCTCGCAGGACGGTCGCTGGGCGCTGCCCGTGGTGGTCCCGGTCGTGGGCCGGCCGCTCGGCTTCACCCGCCACCGGCCGCCGGCGGACCCCGCCGCCGGGGGGCGTCGGGCGCCGTCGTCGTCCTGGCGCCACCTCGCGCTCGTCGACGCGGCCCCGTCGGAGGTCGTCGCGGGGGCGCTCGACGAGCTGCGTCGCGTCCCGGTGACCAGCGCCGCCCAGGTGTGCGGCGCGCCGCCCTGGTGGCCGCTCGTCGTCCACTCGCTCGAGGCGGTCGTGGCCGCGCGGCGCTGACCTCGGCGCAGGCCTACCGTGGGCGCGTGAGCACCTCGGACGTCTCCGCACCCCGCGGCCCAGCCCGGGAGCGCGACTCCTCGCGCGTCTCGGCACCGGCTCGGCGCCTGGCCCGCGCCGTCGTCACGGAGCAGCCGCTGGACGTCGCCGAGCACGCCGCCGCCGTCGAGGACGCCGCGGCGGGGGCGGTCGTCACCTTCGGCGGCGTGGTGCGCGACCACGACCACGGGGTCGGCGTGGCGCGGCTGGAGTACTCCGCGCACCCCACCGCCGGTCGCGTCGTCGAGGAGGTGGCGCGTGAGGTGCTGGCGGCGCACCCGGTCGACGCCCTGGCTGTGAGCCACCGCACCGGCGCCCTGGAGGTCGGGGACGTCGCCTTCGCCGTCGCCGTGTCCGCCGCGCACCGCCGCGAGGCCTTCGCCGCCTGCGAGGTCGTCGTCGAGGAGGTCAAGGCCCGCCTGCCGGTCTGGAAGCACCAGCTCCTGTCCGACGGCGGCGACGAGTGGGTCGGCATGCCCTGACCGCCCGACGAGCGGGTCGGCACGCCCTGACCGCCCGACGAGCGGGCCGGCACGCCCTGACCGCCCGACGAGCGGGCCGGCATGCCACGACCGCCCCGCGGCGGCGCTCCGCCGACGTGCCTCGGCCTGGCCGGGACGGGGGTGGAGCTCGAGCCGGGCCCTAGCGCTCGGCGGGTGCGGCGACCAGGCCCTTGCCGTAGGTCCGCGTCATCTCGTCGTCCGCCCAGGCGTAGGCCGGGGCCGGGCGCCATCCCTCGCGCTCGTACAGGGCGATCGCCTCGGGCTGCAGCGTGCCCGTGACCAGGTGCAGCGCCCGGAACCCGCGCTGCCGGGCGGCGTCCTCGGCGGCGGCGAGCAGCGCCGTCGCGACGCCGCGCCGCCGGGCCGACGCGGGCACGAAGAGCCGCTTCAGCTCGCCGACGCCCGGGCCCGCGACCGGCAGCGGCGCGACGACCGCGCAGCCCAGGGGCTCCGCGTCGTCGGGCGCCGACGCGAGCAGGCGGACGACGTCACCGGCCTCTGGGGCGGGCAGGCCCTCGGGCGGCTCGAGCGAGCCGTCGCCGTAGCGCCGGCGCAGCTCCGCCTCGGCGGCGCGCACCAGCCGGGCGTGGCGCGGGTCGTCACCGGGCACGACGCGGACCTCGACGCCACCCCGCCCGGCGTCAGCCACCGGCGAAGGGGGGCAGCACGTCGACGACGGGCAGCGGTGCCGTGGGGTCCTGCGGCCCGACGACGACCGGGTCCTGCGGCCCGGCGGCCACCTCCCCGACGAGCACGGTGGCGACCTCGAGCACCGGGCCCAGGGCCGGGTGGCGCCGGGCGAGCGCGCGGCGCAGGTCGGCGACCACCGGGACCGCCCCCGCCTCGCCGGCGAGGACGTCGACGACGTCCTCCTCGGTGCCCGCGGCCGCCGCGGCGCCCGCGAAGAGCCGGACGCGCAGGCGGGCGCCGTCCACGGCGGTGCCGCTGCGCGCGGTGTCGTGCGTGGTCATGCGCTCCTCATCCACCGATCGCGCTCATGGACCGCGACGGACGCGCGAAGCCGCTCGTCGTCAGCGGCTCGGCCTCGCCGATGCCGTGCGCCGGGGCCTTGCCCCACATCGCCGCGCGCCAGACGTCGGCGACCTCGTCGTCGCTCGCCCCCGAGCGCAGGAGCCCGCGCAGGTCGGTCTCGGACGTCGAGAACAGGCAGCTGCGCACCTGGCCGTCGGCGGTGAGCCGGGTGCGGTCGCACGGCCCGCAGAACTGGCGGGTGACGGAGGCGATGACGCCGACGCGGCCCAGCGGCGGCGACGCCGGGTCGGCGCCCAGGGGGCGCACCCACCACCGCTGCGCGGGGGCGCCGCCCCGCACCGCCGGGTCCTCGGCCTCGAGGTCGTAGGCGCTGCGCAAGCGGGCGAGGACGTCGTCGGCCGTGACGAGGCCCTCGCGCGTCCAGGCCCCCTGGGCGTCGATCGGCATCTGCTCGATGACGCGCAGCTCGTAGCCGTGCTCCAGGGCCCACGCGAGGAGCTCGGGCGCCTCGTCGTCGTTGACCCCGGGCAGGAGCACCGCGTTGACCTTGATCGGCCCGATGCCCGCGGCGGCGGCCGCGGCCACGCCGGCGAGGACGTCGGCGTGCCGGTCGCGCTGGGTGATCCGCGCGAAGCGGTCGGGGCGGAGGGTGTCGAGGGAGACGTTGACCCGGCGCAGCCCGGCGGCGGCGAGCCCGGCGGCCCGTCGGTCCAGGCCGAGGGCGTTGGTGGTCAGGGACGCCTCGACGGCGGCGCCGTCGGCCGTCCGCAGGGCGGTCGTCTCGGCGACGATGCGCTCGAGGCCGCGCCGCAGCAGCGGCTCACCGCCGGTGTAGCGGACCTCCTGGACGCCGAGGCGCTCCACCCCGAGGCGCACGAGGCGGACGACCTCGTCGTCGGACAGGCGCTGGTCGTCCGGCATCCAGTCCAGGCCCTCGGGCGGCATGCAGTACCCGCACCGCAGGTTGCAGCGGTCCGTCAGCGAGACGCGGAGGTCGACCGCCGTGCGCCCGGAGCGGTCCACCAGCCCGGGGACGGCGGGCCGCCCCGCCGTGGCCGCGGCCACGGCGGCGGGGTCGCGGGCGTCCCGCGGCGGGCGCCGCACGGGGGGCATGCCGAGCGCGACGGCACCGGTCGGTGCCGTGGGTGCCTGCGGGACGCTCATCGCCCACCAGGGTACGTCTGCGGCAGGGCGCCCGCCCCCGACCGAGGTCCCGGTCGGCCACCGGCCCGACGGGGGGCGGGCCGGTGACCGGGCTCCGGAGGGCGGACGCCCGAGGGCGTGGGCGGACCGTCAGAGGGCGAACATCCGCGCGTTGCGCTCCTCGACCTCGGCGTAGGACGTGCCCGCGGCCGCGAGCGCGCCGTTCACCTGGTCCAGCGAGGAGCGCACGCGCTCCTGCGTGCCGCGCCAGTCGGCCACGACGGCCTGGAACTGGCTGGAGGCCTGCCCCTTCCAGCTGCCCTGCAGGTCCAGCAGGGAGCGCATCATCCGGTCCACCTCGCCGGCCAGGGCGGCGGACGACGCCCGCACCGCCGCGCTCGCCTGCTGCACCTGGCCGCTGTCGACCTCGAACCTGCTCACGGCACCTCCTCGTCTCGGGGACCGGTGCGGTCCCGCTGCGCGGGACGCTAGGTCGCCGCGCCGCGCCTCCGCAGCGCTCGTCCACAGGCCCCGGGCGCCGCCGCGGGCGCGGACGGCGCGACGCCCCGGCGCGGTGCGCCGGGGCGTCGTCGGAGGTGCCGGCAGGGCGGTGGTCAGCCGACGGCGCGGGTGCCGAGCACGGCCGGCACGGCGCTCTGCTGCTCGTCGCGCACGACCGTGAGCTCCACCTCGGTGCCGGGCGCCCGCTCCCGCAGCTGGGCGGTGAGGGACTCGGCGCCGACCACCGGCTGGCCGTCGACGGCCGTCACGGCGTCCCCGGCCCTCAGGCCGGCCTCCTCGGCGGGCGTCCCGCCCGTGACCTCCTGGATGCCGGCGGCCAGGCGCGTCGTGCCGTCGGCCGTGGCCGTCGCGTCGGTGAGCGAGACGCCGAGCCAGGCGTGGTCCGCCGTCCCGTCCGCGATGAGCTCGTCGGCGATCCGCCGCGCCTCGTCCGAGGGGATGGCGAAGCCGAGGCCGATGGACCCGGCCGCCTCGCCCGTGCTGGCGATCGAGGAGTTGATGCCGATCACGGCGCCGCTCGCGTCCACGAGCGCGCCGCCGGAGTTGCCGGGGTTGATGGCGGCGTCGGTCTGGATGGCGTTGGTCACCACCTGCTCCGTCTGCTGCTGCTGCGGCGAGGTGCCGAAGGGCAGCTGCTGCTGCGGCTGCTCCTGCGCGGTCTGCTGCGTGGTCGTCACGGGGCGGTCGAGCGCCGAGACGATGCCGGTCGTCACGGTGTCGGTGAGGCCGAGCGGGTTGCCGACGGCCATGACGGGCTGGCCCACCTCGACGGCGGCGGAGTCGCCGAGGGTCGCGGCGGGCAGGTCGGCCGGCGGGTCGGCGATCTGGAGCACGGCGAGGTCCGTGGCGGCGTCCTCCCCGACGACGGTCACGTCGTCGTGGACGCGGCCGTCGGACAGGACCACCCGCAGCTGCGCGCCCGGGCCCGCGCCGTTGATGACGTGGTAGTTCGTCAGGATCCGGCCCTGGTCGTCCAGCACGACGCCGGAGCCCTCGCCCGAGCCGGCCTGGCTCGCCACCTGGATCGCGACGACGCTGGGGGCGACCTCCCGGGACACGCGCTGCCAGTCGACGGCGCCGGTGGTGGCCGGGGCGCCGGCGGAGCCGGAGGCGGACGACGAGCTGGAGGACGGCGCGAGGGCCGCCGCGGACGTCGTGGACGCGCCGCGGTCGGTCAGCGCGTCGACGCCGAGGGCGGCGCCCCCGCCGACGAGCGCGGCGACGAGGCCGACGGCCACCAGGGAGCCCCAGCCGGGCCCGCGGCGCTGGCGGGACGGGCGCGCGCCGTCGGTCGGGGCGCTGCCCCCGGGGCCCTGGGGCGGCGGAGCCGCGCCGTACCAGGCGGTCGGCTGCTCGCCGCCGTGGCGGGCACCGGTGGTCGGCGCCGCCCACGGGTCCGAGGGCCAGGGGCTGGTCTGCGAGGGGCTGGCCTGGGCGGAGCCGGTCTGCGGGGAGCTCGCCCGGGGGCGCTCCCACGAGGACGGTGCGCCGCCACCCACCGGCTGCCCCGCGTAGCGCGCAGCGGGCGCCCCGTCGTGGTGGCCGTGCACGTCGTAGGGGCCGTGCGGGTCCCGGTCGGAGCCGTCGCGCGGGGGGAGCCGGTCACCGGGGACGCCGGCCTGGGGCGGGGCGGGGTGGGTCACGTCGTTCCTCCTGCGGGTGGTGCGAGGCGCGGAGCGGGACGCTCCGGGCGATGCGACCAGTAGAGACCCCGCGGATGCGCGCACCCCGGGTGCAGCCTGGACGTTGCCTCCGAAGGCGGGCCCGTGCGCCGGACCGCCCGCACCCGCACGCTCCCGCTGCCGGCCGACGCGGGCGGGCGGGCGGCTCGCTCAGCGCTCGAGCGGGCCCTCGCCGTCGAGGTCGTCGACCTCGTCGTCGTAGGCGGCGTCGTCGTCCGGCAGCTCCTCCGCGGGCAGCGCCACCTCGACGGTCGCCCCGCCGCCGGGCGTCGGGACGACCCGCGCCGCGCCGCCGTGGGCCCGGACCAGGGCGGCGACGATGGCGAGCCCCAGCCCGCTGCCGCCCCCGCTGCCCCGGGTCCGCGAGGTGTCCGAGCGGTAGAAGCGCTCGAAGACCCGCTCGGCCTCGTCCGGGGGGATGCCGGCGCCGTGGTCGACGACCTGCCACGTGGCCCAGGCCCCGCCCTCGTGCCGCCGGACGCCGACGCCGATCTCCAGCGGGGTGCCCGCGGGCGTGTGCCGGACGGCGTTGCCCACCAGGTTGGTGAGCACCTGGCGCAGCCGGGCGTCGTCGCCGGTGACGGGGGCGGGCGAGGGCGCCGGGGAGCCGTCGAGCCCGGTCAGGCGGACGGCGCGGTCGGGCGCCAGCGCGCCCAGGTCGTGGACGGCGTCGCCGGCCAGGACGAGGAGGTCGACGGGGTCGCGGCGCAGCGGTCGCTGCTCGTCGAGGCGGGTCAGGGCGAGCAGGTCCTCGACGAGCCCGCCCAGGCGGGACGCCTCGGTCTCCACGCGGCTGAAGGCGGCCGTGACGTCGGCGGGCTCGCGCACGGCGCCCTGCCGGTGCAGCTCGGCGAAGCCGCGGATGGCGGCCAGCGGCGTCCGCAGCTCGTGGCTGGCGTCGGCGACGAAGCGCCGCATGCGCGCCTCGGACGCCTCGCGCGCGGCCAGCGAGGTCTCGATGCGCTCGAGCATGGCGTTCACGGCCTCGCCCAGGCGCCCCACCTCGGTGCCCGGCCACGCGTCGGGCACCCGCCGGCTGGCGTCCCCGGCGCCGTAGGCGACGGCCACCGCCTCCACCTCGCGCAGCGGGCGCAGCGAGCGGCGCACCGCCACGCGCCCGGCGAGGGCGGCGACGACCAGGACGGCCAGCGCCACCAGCCAGAAGAGGGTCCGCACGGTCGACACGGCCGCGTCGACCTGGTCGAGCGGGTAGGCGATGGACAGGACCTCGCCCTGGGCGGGGAAGGGCACCGCCACGACCCGCCAGTCGTCGTCGCCGAAGGGAGCGCCCTCGCGCTCGACGGCGACCTCGACGTCGAGGCCGCTGAGGTCCGGCAGGTCTGCCCCCGGGGTCTCCGGCGGGTACCTGACGCGCCCGTCGTCGTCGGTCACGACGACGACGTAGTCGGTGGGCACCGCTGCGTCCTCGCCGGCCGCCTGGCGCTGGAGCAGACTGCTGATGTCGCGCGGGGTGGCGCTCTGAGCCACCAGCTGGTCGTCGACGCTGCCCACGAGCACCGACCGCAGCAGCGACGTCGTCGTCACGCCGGTGACGAGCAGCGCGAGCAGGAGCAGCCCGGCGACGAGCACGACGAGCTTGGTGCTGAGCGGGACCTGGTCGACCCAGCGGGACGCGGGGGGCCGGCGCTCGGTGCCGTCCGGGCCCACCTCGGGCGGCGGTGGCTCGGCCGGCAGCCGCCGGCGCACCGGCTCGGGCAGCCGGCGCGTGACCCGGGCGTAGCGGGTGGGGCTCACGCCGCCTCGGGGGGCAGGCGCAGCACGTAGCCGACGCCGCGGCGGGTGTGGATCAGCGGGTGCACCGGCTGGCCGTCGAGGCCCGTCCCGGTGTCGACCTTGCGGCGCAGGTAGGAGATGTAGGACTCGACGATCCCGGCCTCGCCGTTGAAGTCGTAGTTCCACACGTGGTCGAGGATCTGCGCCTTGGACAGCACCCGGTTCGGGTTGAGCATCAGGTAGCGCAGCAGCTTGAACTCGGTGGGGGAGAGCTCGACGTCGCGCCCGCCGCGGCGGACCTCGTGGCTGTCCTCGTCCATCTCCAGGTCGGCGAAGACCAGGTGGCCCGGCGCCGGCGCCGCCCCGCCCCCGGTGCGCCGCAGGATGGCGCGGATCCGGGCGACGACCTCCTCGAGGCTGAAGGGCTTGGTGACGTAGTCGTCGCCGCCCACCGTCAGGCCCTGCACGCGGTCGGCGAGGTCGTCCTTCGCCGTGAGGAAGAGGACCGGCGTGTCGCGCCCGCGCTCGCGCAGGCGGCGCGTCACGGCGAACCCGTCGAGGTCCGGCATCATCACGTCGAGGACGAGGAGGTCCGGGCGCACGCGCTCGGCCTGCCGCAGCGCCTCGTGCCCGTCCGCGGCCGTGTGCACCTCGAAGCCCGCGAAGCGCAGCGAGGTGGACAGCAGCTCGCGGATGTTCGGCTCGTCGTCGACGACGAGGAGGCGGGCCTCCGGTGAGTCGGTCATGTCGGCCAGTGTGCGCGCCGAGCCTGGCCCGCGTCTGCCCCTCGCCTGGGAGGTCGCTGGGCGCCGGCTGTCCGGCCGGCCCCGTCCTGGGGGGCCTCGCCGAGGCCCCGCGGCGTGCGCCCGGCCGCCCCGGCGGCGAGGGTGGGGCGCCCACCCCCCCACCTCGGAGGTCCCCCATGCCCACCGTCGGCGACCACCTCGTCTCGCGCCTGGCCACCTGGGGCGCCCACCGGTACTACGGCTACGCCGGGGACGGCATCGGCGGCGTGATGTCCGCCGTCGACCGCGCGGCCCAGCGGGGCGCGGCGCAGTTCGTCCAGGTCCGGCACGAGGAGACGGCCGCCTTCGCGGCGTGCGCGGACGTCAAGTACGGCGGCAGCGACCTCGGCGTCGTGGCCGTCACCTCGGGCCCCGGGGCGATCCACGCCCTCAACGGCCTGTACGACGCGAAGATGGACCACGTCCCCGTGGTCGCGCTGCTGGGGCACACCGCCACCTCGGCGCTGGGGACGTCGTTCTACCAGGAGGTGGACCTGGCGAACCTCGTCAAGGACGTCGCCGGGGACTACGTGCACGTCCTGTCGGACGCCTCGCAGGTGCAGCACGCGGTGGACCGCGCGGCGCGCACGGCGCTGGCGCACCGGACGGTCACGGTGCTGGTCCTGCCGAGCGACCTCCAGGACGCCGACGCCGTCGAGCACCCGCCGTACGCGCACGGGTACGTGCACACCTCGTCCGTGCCGAGCAGCCCGGTCGGGACGCCGCCGGCCGAGAGCCTGCGCGCCGCCGCCGAGGTGCTGCGGGCGGGCAAGAAGGTGGCGGTCCTGGCCGGCGTCGGCGCCGCGGGCGCTCGCGAGGAGCTCACGGCCGTGGCCGACCGGCTGGGCGCGGGGGTCGCGAAGGCGCTGCTCGGCAAGACGGTGCTCGACGACGACCTCGAGTGGGTCACCGGCGCCATCGGGCTGCTCGGGACGCGGCCGTCGTGGGAGCTCATGGACGGCTGCGACACCCTCCTCATCGTCGGCTCGACGATGCCCTACAGCGAGTACTACCCGGCGCCCGGGGCGGCGCGGGCCGTGCAGATCGACGTCGACGGCGCCCGCTGCGGGCTGCGCTACCCGACGGAGGTCAACCTCGTCGGCGACGCGGCGCTCACCCTGGCGGCGCTGCTGCCGCTCCTGGAGGAGGACGGCGGGGCGCAGCCCGACCCGTCCTGGCGCGAGGACGTCGCGCGCTGGAACCGCGCGTGGGACGCCTGGAGCCTGGAGAGCGCGACGGCGAAGGCGGAGCCGCTGAACCCCCAGCTGGTCGTGCGCGGCCTGTCCGACCGCCTGCCCGACGACGTCATGGTGGCTGCCGACTGCGGCACGGCGACCGCCTGGTTCGCCCGGGACCTGTCGATGCGCCCGGGGATGCTCGCCTCGCTGTCCGGCACGCTGCTGTCGATGGGCGGCGGGATGCCGTACGCCCTCGCCGCCAAGGAGGCCCACCCCGACCGGCCCGTCCTCGCGATCATCGGGGACGGGGCCATGCAGATGAACGGCGTCAACGAGCTCATCACCGTCGCCCAGCGCTGGCGCGGGTGGGCGGACCCGCGCTTCGTCGTCCTCGTGCTCAACAACCGCGACCTGTCCTTCGTCACCTGGGAGGCGCGGGCGCAGCAGGGCGAGGTGCCCTACGCCGACGCCCAGCGCGTCCCCGACGTCCCCTACGCGGGCTGGGCGGAGCTGCTCGGGCTGGCCGGGCGGCGCCTCGACGGGCCCGAGCAGGTCGGGTCGGCCCTCGACGCCGCGTGGGCGTGGGACCGCCCCTTCGTGCTGGACGCGGTCGTGGACGAGGACGTGCCGATGATCCCGCCGCACCCCAGCGCCGAGCAGGCGTGGAACACCCTCAAGAGCCAGCTCAAGGGGGACCCGGCTGCCGCCGGCGTCCTGCGCCAGGGCCTGCGCCAGTCGGTCGGCGCCGCCGGGCGCGCCGTCGCGGGGGCGCTGCGGGGCGACTGAGCGCCGGGTGCCGGGGCGGCGGCCGCCCGTCACCCGCCCCCGGTCACCCGCAGGCGGCGTCCACGCCCTCGGGGGAGAGGGCGTGCTCGGCCACCATCGCGCTGGCGCCCGCGACCGCCGCCCGGTCGCCCATCTGCGAGCGGACCACCCGCAGGTCCGCGGTCGCGAGGGGCAGCGAGCGCGCGTAGACGACCTCGCGCACGCCGGCCAGCAGGTGCTCGTCCACCTCGGCCAGGGAGCCGCCCAGGACGACCACCGACGGGTTGAGGATGTTGACGCAGGTGGCGAGGACGCGACCGAGGTCGCGACCCGCGGTGCGGACGGCGGCCACGGCCCGGGCGTCCCCGCCGCGCACCAGCTCCACGACGTCCCCGACGCCCTCGACCCGCGCGCCGTCCGCCGCCAGCGCCCGCGCGAGGGCCCCGCCCCCGGCGACCGCCTCGAGGCACCCGGTGTGGCCGCACGCGCACGGGGCGTCGTCGCGGCCGGGCACCTGGACGTGGCCGAGGTCGCCCGCTGCGCCGCGGGCGCCGCGGTCGAGCCGGCCGCCGCTGATGATGCCCAGGCCGATGCCGGTCGAGACCTTGACCACGAGCAGGTGGTCCGCCCCGCGCCACGCGTGGACGTGCTCTCCCAGCGCCATGAGGTTGACGTCGTTGTCGGCCAGGACGACGCCGGGCAGGTGCGCGCCGACGAGGCCGCGGACGTCGGCGTCGTCCCAGCCGGGCATGATCGGCGGCCGCACGGGGCGCCCGCTGCCGTGGTCGACGGGGCCCGGCAGGCCGATCCCCGTGCCCACCAGCTCCTCGGGGCCGCGCCCGGCGCGCTCGAGCAGGTGCGAGGCCGTCCGGACGACCCACTCGAGCACGGGCTCCGGGCCGTCGGCGATGCGCAGCGGCGCGGCGTGCGCCGCGAGCACCTCGCCGGCGAGGTCGGTGAGCTCCACGACGCCGTGGGTGACCCCGAGGTCGGCGCCCAGCACGACGCGCGACCCCGGGGCGAAGGCGAAGCGGGCCGGTGGCCGCCCGCCCGTGGAGACCGCCTCTCCCACCGCGGCGACGAGCCCGGACTCCAGCAGGCGGTCGACGCGGGAGGCGATGGAGGAGCGCGACAGGCCGGTCGTCTCCGCGAGCTCGGCGCGGGTGCGGGCGCGGCCGTCGCGCAGGTGCTGGAACAGGTCGCCGACCCCGGCGACGGCCGGCCGCGGGCGTGCGGCGCCCGAGCGGCTCGCGGGCGCCCCGGCGGGGGGCGGCACGGCCTCGGCCGTCCCGGCGGCGGGGGTCTGCTGCGCCATGGGTCCTCCTGCTCTGCCGCGGTGCCAGGTGACCGCCGACCGACACTACGCGGCGGGACGTGAGGCCTTTCACACCGTCGACGGAGAACTTTTGCTTGACGGGCGTCAGAAGTCTCCCTAGCGTCCGTCGTGCCCGGCGAAGGAGCCGGGTCACCCCCCGGGGTGGCGGAGACGACGGCGTCGACGTCGACGAGGAGGCACCCGTGCCAGCTGAGCCGAGCACCGCGCCCCCGGCGCCGCGGCCCGCGGCGGGTGCGCCGCTGCTGCGGTGCACCGGTCTCGTGAAGGCCTTCCCGGGCGTGCGCGCCCTCGACGGCGTGGACCTCGAGGTCCTCCCCGGCGAGGTGCACTGCCTGCTGGGCCAGAACGGCGCCGGCAAGTCCACGCTGATCAAGGTCCTGGCGGGGGCCCACGCCCCCGACGAGGGGGAGCTGGTGTGGCGGGGGGAGCCCGTGCGGGTCACGACCCCCCAGGCCGCCATCGACCTCGGCATCGGCACGATCTACCAGGAGCTCGACCTCGTCGACGGCCTGACCGTCGCGGACAACGTCGAGCTGGGGCAGGAGCGCTCGCGCGCCGGGCTCTCCCGGCGGAGGGAGGCCAGGCAGCGGGCCTCGGCGCTGCTCGCCCGGCTCGGGCACCCCGAGATCTCGCCCTCGGCGGAGGTGGGCTCGCTCCCCGCGGCGGCGCAGCAGGTGGTCAGCATGGCGCGCGCCCTCTCGCGGGACGTGCAGCTGATGATCATGGACGAGCCCTCGGCCGTGCTCGACTCCGGCGAGGTCGAGCGGCTGTTCGCCGTCGTGCGCGAGCTCACGGCCCAGGGCGTGGCCGTCGTCTACATCTCCCACCGGCTGGAGGAGGTCCGCGAGATCGGGGACCGCATCACCGTCCTCAAGGACGGCCGGACGGTGGCCTCCTCGCTCGACGTCCGGGACACCCCCACGCACGAGGTCATCCGGCTGATGACCGGGCGCTCCGTGGAGAACGTCTTCCCACCGCGCCCGGCGCCGGTCGAGGACGCCGCCCCGGTGCTCTCGGTGCGGGACCTCGCGCGGCGGGGGGAGTTCACCGGCGTCAGCTTCGACGTCCGCGCGGGCGAGGTGGTCGGCCTCGCCGGGCTCGTGGGCGCCGGCCGGTCCGAGATCGTCGAGACGGTCTACGGCGCACGCCGAGCCACCTCGGGCGTCGTGGAGGTGGACGGCCGGCCGCTGCGCCCGGGGGACGTGGCCGGCGCCGTCCGCGCGGGGGTCGGGCTGTGCCCGGAGGAGCGCAAGAGCCAGGGCCTGGTCCTCGGCGAGTCCGTCGTCCGCAACATCAGCCTCTCGAGCCTGGGCCGCTTCGCCCGTGGCGGCCTCGTCGACCGGGGGCGTGAGCGCGCCGCGGCCGACGAGCAGGTGGCCGCGCTCGACGTGCGGCCCCGCGACCCCGAGCGGCCCGCGGGCGACCTCTCGGGGGGCAACCAGCAGAAGGTCCTGCTGGGGCGCTGGCTCCTGCGCGGCTGCCGCGTGCTCCTGCTCGACGAGCCGACGCGCGGCGTGGACGTCGGCGCCCGGTCCGAGCTGTACGCCCTGGTGCGGGCGCTGGCGGACTCGGGCGTGGCGGTCGTCGTCGTCTCGAGCGAGATCGAGGAGGTCCTCGGCCTGTCCGACCGCGTGCTCGTGGTGGCCGACGGCGAGGTCGTGCACCAGGGGCCCGCCGGCGAGCTCGACGAGCACCGGGTCCTGGACCTGGTGATGCAGGGGGGCGGCGCGAGGCGGGGGAGCAGGGCCTCCACCTCCTCGCCGGGGACGTCCGCCCCGCCCGGCCCGACGGCACCGCCCAGCACGACCGCACCGGGGCCCGGAGCCCCCACGACGCACGGGAGCGCGGCATGAGCGTCAGCAGCAGCAGCAGCACGACGGCGCAGCCGGGGGCGGCCCTGGGCCTGCCCGAGCCGTCGCCCGAGCCCGGGGCCTCCGGCGGACGCCGGCGGGCGGGGCTCCTGTCCGGCTCGGCCGGGCGCAGCGCGGGCCTGGTGCTCGCCCTGCTCGTGCTGTGCGCCGTCGGCGCGCTCACGGCGGGGGAGCGCTTCGCGTCGGTGGACAACCTCGTCACGGTGCTGCGCGCCGCGGCCGTCGTCGGCATCGTGGCCGTGGGCATGACCTTCGTCATCACGGGCGGCGGCATCGACCTGTCCGTCGGGGGCCTCGTGGCGCTGTCCTCGGTGTGGGCCACCACCCTGGCGACCCAGGCCCTGGCCGCGGACCTGCACTGGGGCGTCATGGTGTTCACGGCCCTCGCCGTGGGGACCGCGGCCGGGTTCGTCAACGGCGTGGTCATCAGCTACGGCAGGGTCGTCGCCTTCATCGCGACGCTGGCCATGCTGGTCGCCTCGCGCGGCCTCGCCGAGATCATCGCCGGCCGCCGCACCCAGATCATCGACGGCGTGCCCGGCTTCGCCGACTTCTTCGGCGCGTCGGTCCTCGGCGTCCCCGTCCTCGTGCTCGTCTTCGGGCTGGTGGCCGCCGCGGGCTGGGTCCTGCTGAACCGCACCACCTTCGGGCGGCGCACCTTCGCCGTCGGGGGCAACCCCGAGGCCGCCCGCCTCGCCGGCATCCGCGTGCAGCGGCACACGCTGATGCTCTACACCCTGAGCGGCCTCACCTGCGGCATCGCCGCGGTGATGCTCATGGCCCGCACCACGACGGGCAGCTCCACCCACGGCACCCTGCTCGAGCTCGAGGCCATCGCGGCCGTCGTCATCGGCGGGACCCTCCTGGCCGGTGGCCGCGGCACCATCACGGGCACGGTCCTGGGCGTCCTGATCTTCACGACGCTGACCAACGTCTTCGTCCTCAACAACCTCTCCACGTCCGTGCAGGCCGTGGCCAGCGGCGCGGTCATCGTCGGCGCGGTCCTCCTGCAGCAGCGGGTCGCCGGGAGGGCGAGCTCCGGCAGCGGGCGGCACTAGCGCCGGCCTCCGCGTCCCGCACCCGTCCCGCCGGCCCTCCCCGCGACCCCGCGCACCGCCGCGCCCCCCGGCACCACCCGACCGCGCACCCCGTGCCACCACCCCCAGGAGACGACGATGTCGACCACCCGCACCCCCCGCACCGCCGCCCGCCGCAGCCGCAGCCGTGCGCTCGCCCTGCCGACCGCCCTGGCCGTCGCCGTGCTGCTCCCCGGCTGCGTCAGCAACGCCGCGCCCGAGGAGGAGAGCGCCGAGGCCGCGGCGGCGCCCGCCGCCGGCAGCGGCAACGACGCCCCCGGCGACGAGGTCGTCATCGGCTTCACCGCACCGGCCGCCG
Source organism: uncultured Pseudokineococcus sp. (assembly GCF_947495735.1). Classification (GTDB taxonomy): domain Bacteria; phylum Actinomycetota; class Actinomycetes; order Actinomycetales; family Quadrisphaeraceae; genus Pseudokineococcus. The sequence goes on along the minus strand of NZ_CANMAA010000007.1, from coordinate 17,965 downwards.
ACCACGGCTGGATGGCCGCGGTCAGCACCGCCGCCGTCGCGGAGGCCGACGGCTACGAGGACGTCGAGCTCCGGCAGGCCGAGGGCACCAACGACGTCGGCCTGCAGATCAGCCAGGTCGAGACCTTCATCAACGAGGGCGTCGACGCCATCGTGCTGCTCCCGGTCGACGGGGCCGCGCTGACGCCGATCGCCCTGCGCGCCATGGAGGAGGGCATCCCCGTCATCAACGTGGACCGCGAGTTCTCGAGCCCCTTCGCCGCGCGCTCCACCGTCCTCGGCGACAACTACGGCATGGGCGTCTCGGCCGGCACCTACATCTGCGAGCAGCTCGGCGACCAGCCCGACGCCGTCGTCGCGGAGGTGGCCGGCATCGACTCGCTGCCCCTGACGCAGGACCGCAGCCAGGGCTTCGCCGACGCGCTCGCCGACTGCGGCCTGGACGTGGACAACCGCGTCGCGGCCGAGTTCACCGTGGAGTCGGGGGAGGCGGTGACCGCGAACCTGCTCCAGGCGGCGCCGGAGATCGACGCCCTGTGGAACCACGACGACGACCAGGGCGTCGGCGTGCTCGCCGCCATCGAGGCGGCCGGTCGGGACGAGTTCATCATGGTCGGCGGGGCGGGGTCCGCGAACGTGATGCGGGACATCCAGGAGGGCGGCTCGGTCGTGCAGGCCACGGTCGTCTACCCCTCGACCCAGGCGGCCGACGGCATCCGCCTGGCCCGTCTGATCGCCCAGGGCAAGGGGCTCTCGGACCTCGTGGAGAACGAGGTGCCCCGCTCCATGACGCTGTACGCCCCGGTCGTCACGGCGGAGAACGTCGACGACTACCTGCCGATGGCGTTCGAGTCGTGAGCCCGCGCACCGCCGAGCAGGGGTCCCTCCCGTCCGGCCCCCGGGTCGGCGCAGCCGACGACCGGCCCGCCCTCGGGGTGGGCATGGTGGGCCACTCGTTCATGGGCGCCGCCCACAGCCGCGCCTGGACCTCGGCGGCGGCGAGCTTCCCCGTGCCGCTGCTGCCCCGCCTCGCGGCGCTCGCGGGGCGGGACGGGACCAGGGCCGCCGAGGCGGCGCAGCGCCTGGGCTGGGCGGACGTGGAGACCGACTGGCGGGCCCTGCTCGAGCGCGAGGACGTCGACCTCGTCGACATCTGCTCGCCGGGCGACACGCACGCCGAGATCGCCTGCGCCGCACTGGCCGCCGGCAAGCACGTGCTGTGCGAGAAGCCGCTCGCCAACTCCGTCGAGGAGGCCGAGGCCATGGTGGCCGTCGCCGAGGAGGCGTCCGCGCGCGGCGTGCGCTCCATGGTCGGCTTCACCTACCGACGGGTGCCCGCGCTGGAGCTGGCGCGCCAGCTCGTGGCCTCCGGGCGTCTCGGGGCGCTGCGCCACGTGCGCGTGGCCTACCTGCAGGACTGGCTCGTCGACGCCGACGCGCCGATGTCGTGGCGCCTCGACAAGCAGCGCGCCGGCTCCGGCGCGCTCGGCGACATCGGGGCCCACGCCGTGGACATCGCCCAGCACGTCACCGGCCAGCGGCTGACGGGGGTCACCGGGCTGCTCGAGACCTTCGTCCGCGAGCGCCCGGTGGTGGACGGTCCCTCGGGGCTGACCGGCGGCACCGGCGCCCGGGGGGCCACGGCGCCGGTGACGGTGGACGACGCCGCCGTCTTCCTCGCGCGGACCGACGGCGGCGCGCTGGCCACCTTCGAGGCGTCGCGGACGGCCACGGGGCACAAGAACGCCCTCCGGCTGGAGGTCGACGGCGAGCTGGGCAGCGTGGTCTTCGACCTCGAGCGGCTCAACGAGCTCCAGGTCCACGAGCGCGGGGGCGACGCCCTGGTCGAGGGCCGCCGCCGCGTGGTGGTCACGGAGCCGGGGCACCCCTGGATGTCGGGCTGGTGGCCCCCCGGGCACGTCCTCGGGTGGGAGCACGCCTTCACGCACCAGGCCGTGGACCTGCTCGGCGACCTCGCCGCCGGTCGCGCCCCCTCGCCGTCCTTCCGGGAGGGCCTGGTGGTGCAGCGGGTCCTCGACGCGGTGGAGCGCAGCGCGGCGGCCGGGGGGCGGTGGGTCGAGGTGCCCGCCCCCGCGCAGGACGCCGCGCCGCGCCGCGCCGCCGGCTGAGCCGGTGCGGCCCGCCCGTGCGGGGGGCGGGCGGGCCGCACCCAGAACCGCTGCTGGAGAACCCGAGTCCGAGATCCGGCTCGACGAGCCCGACCCGAGGAGACGCGCGTGACCCGTCCCGTGACCCTGTTCACCGGCCAGTGGGCCGACCTCCCGTTCGAGGAGGTGTGCGCTCTCGCCTCCGGCTGGGGCTACGACGGCCTGGAGATCGCGTGCTGGGGCGACCACCTCGACGTCGCCCGCGCCGCCGAGGACGACGCCTACGTCCGCGACCGCCTCGACGTCCTCGAGCGCCACGGCCTGCGGGTCTGGGCCATCTCGAACCACCTCACCGGTCAGGCCGTCTGCGACGACCCGATCGACGAGCGCCACCGGGCGATGCTCTCGGAGCGGGTGTGGGGCGACGGCGACCCCGAGGGCGTGCGCCGGCGGGCGGCGCGCGAGATCGAGCTCACGGCGCGCTCCGCGGCCCGGCTCGGCGTCGACACCGTCGTCGGCTTCACCGGCTCGAGCATCTGGAAGTACGTCGCCATGTTCCCCCCGGTGCCCGAGGGCCTCGTCGAGGCCGGCTACCGGGACTTCGCCGACCGGTGGAACCCGCTGCTCGACGTCTTCGACGAGGTGGGCGTCCGGTGGGCCCACGAGGTCCACCCCTCGGAGATCGCCTACGACTACTGGACGACGGTGGCGGCGCTCGAGGCCGTCGACCACCGCCCGGCCTTCGGCCTGAACTGGGACCCGAGCCACTTCGTCTGGCAGGACCTGGACCCGGTCGGCTTCCTGTGGGACTTCCGGGACCGGATCTACCACGTGGACTGCAAGGACGCGAAGCGCCGGGTGGGCAACGGGCGCAACGGCCGGCTCGGGTCGCACCTGCCGTGGGCGGACCCCCGCCGGGGGTGGGACTTCGTCTCCACCGGGCACGGCGACGTGCCGTGGGAGGAGTGCTTCCGGATGCTCACGACGATCGGCTACGAGGGCCCCGTCTCGGTGGAGTGGGAGGACGCCGGGATGGACCGGCTGCACGGGGCGCCGGAGGCCCTGGCCTTCGTGCGCGCCCAGCAGTTCGACCCGCCGTCCGCCTCCTTCGACGCGGCCTTCGGGGGGCGCTGAGGCCGGGGGCCGCGCCCTCCTGGCGGTCTCAGCCCGTCAGGACGGCGCTCGCCCGCACCTCGCCCGGCGCCTGCAGCGAGAACGCCGCCGTGGCGCCGCCCGCGGTGGCGCGGTAGTCGCCCAGGAGCCCGCGCACGCGCACGCGGCCCTGCTCGTCGGTGCGCAGCGTCGTGGGCGCCAGCCACCACTCGCCCTTCACGAGGTCGCGCAGCGCGTCGTAGGCGGGCTTCGGCGTGCCGTCGGCCCGCACGAGGCCGACCGGCGCGCCGAGCCACGCCCCGTCGTCGGTCAGGCCCCAGTAGGTGATGGCCTCCACGGAGGGGTGGGAGGCGAGGGTGCGGTAGTGCCGCACCAGCTCGTCGGCCTGCCGCTCCTCGCCCTCGGGCGTGGACGGCCAGGACTCGACGCGGTAGTCGTTGAGGTCCTCGACCTCCGGCGGCATGAGGGGCCCGGACAGCAGCGTGCTCTCGGTCATGTGGATCGGCAGGCCGTACCGGGAGAAGCGCTCGAGGACGGCCAGCGTCCTCTCCTCGCCCCAGTAGCCCTGGTGCATGTGGCTCTGCAGGCCCAGGGCGTCGACCTGCACGCCGGCCTCCAGCACGCCCTCGACCAGGCACTCGTACGCCGGGGACATGTCGAAGTCGTTGAGCAGCAGGGTGGCTGAGGGGTTGGCGGCGCGGGCCTCCTCGAACGCCATCCGGATCACGGCGATGCGACCCCGCTCGCGGCACAGGCGGGTGATGCCGTTCATCCGCTCCTCGTTGGTGAAGACCGGCATGATCACCACCTCGTTGACGGCGTCCCACACGTCCACGACGCCGGCGAAGGCGCCCACCTCGCGCCGGATGCGGGCGCGCTGGGCGGCCTCCACCTCCTCGGTCGGCAGGTCGCGCAGCCAGTCCGCCGTGACGGTGTGCCACACGAGCGGGTGCCCCTTGACCCGGACCCCCTGGTCGGCGAACCACCGCGCGGTGCGCAGCAGGCGAGCGGTGTCCGGCTTCCCGCGCTCGGGCTCGAAGCCGCCCCAGTAGAAGGGCAGCGTCGTGGTGTTGTAGAGGTCCACGTACAGCTCCGCCAGCCGCTCGGCGAGCCCGGGCGAGGCGCCGCCGAAGGCGCTGTCCGGGTCGGCCTCCGTCTCGCCGTTCGCGTGGCCGACGAAGTCGAACCCGATGTTGCCCAGCGACAGCGCGTGCCGCGTCTGCTCGACGACGACGTCGGTGCCGGCCAGCGGTGCGCCGTCGGGCCCGCGCAGCTCGAGCACGGCGTCCGCGGTGCGGTGGGCCAGCTGCGGGTCGGGGGAGGGCGAGCGGTGGGGCAGGGGCACGGCGTGCGCCTCTCGTCGGCGGTCGGGGAGCGGTGGCTGGGGGAGCGGTGGCTGGGGGAGCGGCGGCCGGGGGAGCGGCCGGACCGGGCGCGGACGGGTCGCCGGCGCGGCGCGGGTGGTCGGGCTACAGCGCCCGGGTCGACCCGCGCACGACGAGCTCGGTGGGCAGCCGGACGTGCGTGCCGCCGTCCGGGGCGGTCTCCGGCGAGCCGTTCATCAGCTGGACCAGCAGCTGCACGGCGGACGTGCCCATCGCCTGCATCGGCTGGCTGACGGTGGTCAGCGGCGGCTCCGCCAGCACCGACTCGGGGACGTTGTCGAAGCCGACGACGGACAGGTCGCCCGGGACGGACAGGCCCAGCTCGCGGGCGACGCCCATGGTGGCGATCGCGGAGACGTCGTTCGCCGCGAAGACGGCGCTCGGGCGGTCCGGGTGCGCCAGCAGCTCGTGGGCCGGGCCCGTGGCGGTCTGGGGGCGGTACCCGCCCACCCGCACGAGGTCGGGGTCGACGGGCGCGCCGGCGGCCGCCATGGCGGTGCGGAAGCCCTCCTCGCGCAGGCGGGAGGACTCCAGGCCCGGGCGCCCGCCCAGGAAGGCGATCCGGCGGTGGCCCAGGCCGAGCAGGTGCTCGGTGGCGAGGACGGCGCCGCGGACGTTGTCGGCGTCGACGGTGGGCAGGTCGCTCGGGCCGGCGTGCGGGTCGATCGCGACCACGGGCACGGCGCCGGCGGCCCCGACGACGGTGGGGGTCACGAGGATGGCTCCGTCGATGAGGGTGCCCCCCAGCCGCGAGAGCGACCTGCGCTCCCAGCCCGCGTCCTCCTCGGCGCGGCCGCCGCCGGAGTACGCCAGCAGCTCGTACCCCGTGCCGCTGATGGCCGCCGCGGTGCCCTTGATGATCTCGGTGCTGAAGGGCTCGAACTCGGCCACGAGGATCCCGATGACGTTGGTGCGGTGGCTGCGCAGGCTGCGCGCGACCAGGCTCGACTCGTAGCCCACCTCCTCGATGACGCCCCGCACGTGCTCGACGGTCCGGGCGGAGACCCCGTAGCGGCCGTTGACCACCTTCGAGACGGTCGCCGCGGAGACCCCGGCCAGCCGGGCGACGTCGGTGATGGTCACGCGCTGGGGGTCAGCGGGCGTCGTCGCGCGCTGACGGAGTTCGTCCACGCGAGGAGCCTAGCGTTTCGAAACCGTTGTCGAAAACGTTTGACACCCGGAATGGGGCGTGTGCATCCTCGGCGGCGCACCCCTCCGTCAACGACGACAAGGACACTCCCCATGGCGAGGAACCGAGCCCTCTCCGCCGTCGCGATCCTGGCGACGGCGTCCGTCCTGACCGCCTGCGGCGGCGGCGACTCCGACGCCGGCGGCGGCGAGTCCGACGGCACCATGACCTGGTGGCACAACTCCAACAGCGACCCCGGCAAGGCCTACTACGAGCAGGTCGCCGCGGACTTCGAGGAGGCCAACCCGGGCACGACGATCGAGATCAGCGCCCTGGCGCACGAGGACATGCTCACGCGGCTCAACGCCGCCTTCCAGACCGGTGACACGCCCGACGTCTACATGGAGCGCGGCGGCGGCGAGCTCGCCGACCACGTCGAGGCCGGGCTCACGATGGACCTCTCCGAGGCCGCCGCCGACACGATCGAGACCATCGGCAGCTCGGTCAACGGCTGGCAGGTCGACGGCGCCACGTACGCCCTGCCGTTCTCGGTCGGCGTCGTGGGCTTCTGGTACAACACCGAGCTCTTCGAGCAGGCCGGCATCACCGAGCCGCCCGCGACGATGGAGGAGCTCGACGCCGCGGTCCAGGCGCTCAAGGACGCCGGCATCCAGCCGATCTCCGTGGGCGCCGGCGACAAGTGGCCGGCGGCGCACTACTGGTACTACACCGCCCTGCGCGAGTGCGGCCAGGACGTCCTCGAGGACGCCGTGACCACCCTCGACTTCTCCGACCCGTGCTTCGTCGCGGCCGGCGAGGACCTCGAGGGCCTCGTCGCCACCGAGCCCTTCAACGAGGGCTTCCTGGGCACCCCCGCCCAGGAGGGCCCCGCCAGCGCCTCCGGCCTGCTCGCGACCGAGCAGGTGGCCATGGAGCTGGCCGGCCACTGGGAGCCCGGCGTCATGCAGGGGCTCACCGAGGACGGCGAGGGCCTCGGCGAGAAGACCGGCTGGTTCCCCTTCCCCTCCGTGGAGGGCGGTGACGGCGCGCCCGACGCCGCGCTCGGCGGCGGTGACGCCTGGGCCTGCGCGGCCGACGCCCCGCCGGTGTGCGTGGACTTCGTCCAGCACCTCCTGAGCGACGAGGTCCAGCAGGGCTTCGCCGAGCGCGACATGGGCCTGCCGACCAACCCGGCGGCCAACGACGCGGTGTCCGACCCGGCGCTGGCCGACCTCATCGAGTACCGCGACAGCGCGCCGTACGTGCAGCTGTACTTCGACACGGCGTTCGGCGAGAACGTCGGCGGGGCGATGAACGACGAGATCGCGCTGCTGTTCGCCGGGCAGGCCACGCCGCAGGACGTCGTCGACGCGGTCCAGGCCGCGGCCGGCACCGCCTGAGGCCGGGGGCGGACGACGTGAGCGGACGCTCGACGGGCGCGCACGTCGCGGCCCCACCCCGCGGCGGCCGGGGGCGGCAGCGGCCGGCGCGGGCTCTCCTCGGCGGGGCGCCAGCGCCTGGAGATCGCCGTCTTCACGGGCCCGGCGCTGGCCCTGCTCGCCCTCTTCGTGGTGGTCCCGGTCGTCCAGGCCGTGCGCTACTCGGTGTTCGACTGGAACGGCCTGGGGCCCCTGGACGACTTCGTGGGCCTGGCGAACTACGCCCGCGCGCTGCAGGACACCGTCTTCACGAGCGCGGTGCTCAACAACTTCCTCATCATCGGGCTGTCCATCGCGATCCAGCTGCCGCTGGGGCTGGGGATCGCGCTCCTGCTCAACCGGGAGATCCGCGGCCGGGGCTTCCTCCGGGTCGTCATCTTCATGCCGTACGTCCTCGCCGAGGTCGTGGCGGGCGTCGTCTGGGTGCTGCTCCTGCAGCCAAACGGCCTCGTCGACGCCGTCGTCGAGGGCGTGGGGCTCGGCGGGCTGACCCAGCTGTGGCTCGGCGACCCCGAGGTCGCGCTCGGGACCGTGATGGTGGTGCTCACCTGGAAGTACCTCGGCCTGGCGGTGCTGCTGTTCCTGGCCGGCCTGCAGGGCGTGCCCGAGGACGTCTACGAGGCCGCGCAGCTCGACGGCGCGTCGTGGTGGCAGGTGCAGCGCCGGATCACGATCCCGCTGCTGGGGCCGACGATCCGCACCTGGGGCTTCCTGTCCATGATCGGCTCGCTGCAGCTGTTCGACATGGTGTGGATCCTCACCGGCGGTGGTCCTGCCAACTCGACCGTCACGATGGCGATCTACCTCATCAACCAGGGCACCGAGCGCGGCCAGTACGGCTACGCCTCGGCGGTCGCCGTCATCCTCTTCGTCATCTCGCTGGTGCTGGCCGTGCTGTACCAGCAGTTCATCCTGCGTCGCGACACCGACAGCGCACCGACGCCGAGGAAGGCCGTGCGATGAGCGCACCCACCACCACCCCCGCCCCGGGCCGACCGGTCCCGCTGCAGCCCGAGCGGCGCGGTCGCCGCACCGCCTTCGGGGGCGGCGGCCCGCTGGTCTACGCGATCGCGGCGGTCGTCGTCGTGGTCACCGTGGCCCCGGTCGCCTACGCCTTCCTCGGCGGCTTCCGCTCCAACGCGCAGCTGGCCGCGAACCCGACGGGCCTGCCCGACCCGTGGGTGGTCGACAACTACGTCGACGTGCTGACGTCGCCGAGCTTCTGGCGCTACACGCTCAACTCGACGCTCGTGGCGCTCGTCACGACCGTCATCGTGTGCGTCCTCGGCGTCATGGCGGCCTACCCGCTGGCCCGCTACCAGTTCAAGGGCCGCGAGGCCCTGGCGCTGGTCTTCACCCTGGGCCTGCTGTTCCCGCTGACCGTGGCGATCATCCCGCTCTTCCTGCTCGTGCGGGACGTCGGCCTGACGAACTCGGTCTGGGGCGTGGCCCTGCCGCAGGCCGCGTTCGCCCTGCCGCTGACGGTCGTCATCCTCCGGCCCTTCCTCGCGGCGCTGCCGAAGGAGCTCGAGGAGGCGGCCATGATCGACGGCGCGTCCCGGTTCGGCTTCTTCTGGCGGGTCCTGCTGCCGCTGTCCGGGCCCGGCCTGGTCACGGTGGGCGTGCTCGCCTTCGTCGCCTCCTGGAACGCCTACCTGCTGCCGCTGCTCGTGCTCTCCGACCCCGCCTCGCAGACCCTGCCCCTGGGCGTGGCGAGCTTCTCGAGCCAGTACGCCCAGGACACGGCGGGCGTCCTCGCCTTCACCTCGCTGGCGATGATCCCGGCCCTGATCTTCTTCCTCGCGATGCAGCGGCGGATCGTCAACGGCCTCCAGGGCGCCGTCAAGGGCTGAGCGGACCTCGATCCCTCTGCACCGACCTGCCTCCGTCCCGCTGCAGCGGCCTACCGTCGAGCCGCCCCCTCGCGGTGGCGCACCGCCCGCCGCCGCGAGCCCTCCTCTCCACCACGCCCTCCGGAAGGACCCCATGAGCACCGACCTGTCCCCGCCCACCGGCCTCGGAGCCCCGGCTCCCGCCTCGGCGCGCGTGGAGGAGCTCCTGGCGTCGATGACGCTGGAGGAGAAGCTGGCCCAGCTCGTCGGCCTGTGGGAGGGCAGGGGCGGCGACGGCGACGGCGGTGACGTCGCGCCCATGCAGGACGCCATGCAGTCCGAGGACGCGGAGTTCGAGGCCTTCGCCACCCAGGGGCTGGGGCAGCTGACCCGCCCCTTCGGCACGGCACCGCTCGACCCCGTCGAGGGGGCGCGCGGGCTGGCCGCCCGGCAGCGGTGGCTGACGGAGAAGACGCGGCTGGGCCTGCCCGCGCTCGTGCACGAGGAGTGCCTGACCGGCCTGGCGGCCTGGCGCGCCACCACGTTCCCCGCGCCGCTGAGCTGGGGCGCGAGCTTCCACCCCGAGCTGGTGGAGCGCATGGGCGCGGCCATCGGCGAGTCCATGCGGTCCCTCGGCGTGCACCAGGGCCTGGCCCCGGTGCTCGACGTCGTGCGCGACGCCCGCTGGGGACGGGTCGAGGAGTGCATCGCCGAGGACCCGTACGTGGTGGGCACCGTGGCCACCGCCTACGTCCGTGGGGTGCAGTCGACCGGCGTCGTGGCGACCCTCAAGCACTTCGTCGGCTACTCGAACTCCCGCGCCGGCCGCAACCTCGCCCCGGTCCACGCGGGCCCGCGCGAGATCGCCGACGTGCTCCTGCCCCCCTTCGAGATGGCCGTCCTCGACGGCGGCGTCGACTCGGTGATGAACTCCTACGCCGAGGTCGACGGCGTGCCCGTGGCCGCGGACGCGTCCCTGCTCACCGACCTGCTGCGCGACGAGTGGGGCTTCACCGGCACGGTGGTCGCCGACTACTTCGCCGTCGCGTTCCTGCAGTCGCTGCACGGGGTGGCCGGCGACCCGGGCGACGCGGCCGCGCAGGCGCTCGCCGCCGGCATCGACGTCGAGCTGCCCACGGGCACCACCTACCTCGAGCCCCTGGCCGCCCGCGTCCGCGACGGCCGCACCGGCGAGGAGCTGGTGGACCGGGCGCTGCGGCGCGTCCTGGCGCAGAAGGAGCGCCTGGGCCTGCTCGACGCCGTCTTCGACCCGGACGCCGTCGGGGAGATCGACCTCGACCCGCCCGCGCACCGCGAGCTCGCCCGGCAGATCGCCGAGGAGGGCGTGGTGCTGCTGAGCAACGACGGCGTGCTCCCGCTCGCGGCGGCCGAGCCGCGGCGGGTGGCCGTCGTCGGCCCCAACGCCGACGACACCTCCGCGCTGTTCGGCTGCTACAGCTTCGCCAACCACGTGCTGGCCCAGCACCCCGGCGTCGAGCTGGGTCTGGACGTCGCCTCCGTGCTCGAGGCCGTGCGCGCCGAGCTGAGCGGGGCGACCACCACCTCCGCGCGCGGGTGCGACGTCGACACGGCGGACACGTCGCAGATCGCCGCGGCCGTCGACGCGGCGCGCGACGCCGACGTCGTCGTGGCGGTGCTGGGCGACCGCGCCGGGCTCTTCGGCCGCGGCACCTCGGGCGAGGGCTGCGACGCCGAGTCCCTGGACCTGCCGGGCGTGCAGCGCCAGCTGCTGGAGGCGCTGCTCGACACGGGAACCCCGGTCGTGGCCGTGCTGCTCACCGGCCGGCCCTACGCGGTCGACTGGGCGCTGGAGCGCTGCGCCGCCGTCGTCCAGGCGTTCTTCCCGGGCCAGGAGGGCGCCGGGGCCGTCGCGGGGGTGCTGTCGGGGCGGGTCAACCCCTCGGGGCGCCTGCCCGTGTCGCTGCCCCGCTCGGTGGGGGCCCAGCCGTACTCCTACCTGCACCCGAAGCTGGGGGCGCAGAGCTCGGTGAGCAACATCGACACCGCGCCCGTGCGGCCCTTCGGGTTCGGCCTGTCCTACACCACCTTCGCCCACGAGGACCTGCGCGTGGCCTCGGCGCAGGTGCCCACCGACGGCGCGCTGCAGGTCTCGGTGCGCGTGGAGAACACCGGCGAGCGGGCCGGCGCCGACGTCGTGCAGCTCTACGCGAGCGACCCCGTGGCCTCGGTGACCCGGCCCGTCACGCAGCTGCTCGGGTACGCGCGGGTGGAGCTCGCGCCCGGGCAGAGCGCGGAGGTCGTCTTCGACGTCCCGACGACGCGGCTGGCGTTCACCGACCGCTCGATGACCCGGGTCGTCGAGCCGGGGGCGATCGACCTGGCCGTCGGCACCTCCTGCCAGGACCCGGTGCTGACCGCCGCCGTCGAGCTCACCGGTGCCGTGCACCGCGTCACCACCGCCGACCGGCGCGTCGTCGGCGTGGACGTGGTCCCGGGCTGATCTCGGGCCACGCCGTGGCGGCCTGCTGGGACGGCGCCCCGCCGGCGTCCCAGCAGGCCCGCCGGGCGGTGGCGCGCTGCTGGGCGGGTGCTCGTGGCGGTCGGCGGGCGCTGACGACGTCGCTGCGCGGACGGTCGCCGCGCCAGGCGTGGGGCCGCTCGTCGACGGGGTGCAACCGACGCACGCGCAGACCCGTGACCTCCGAGGAGGGGGCCGTCGTGGACGACGGCTCTCCGACCTCGGCCGTCACCGGTAAGGGGCGTCGTCTACCGGATGCGTGGGTCGCACGGCGGGCGTGGCCCCTCGACCCGGCCGCGGCATCGGGTTCGGCGGCGCGGTGCGGTGGACCTGCCTGAGCCCGCACACCCGACGGCAGGGGACCGATGACTTCGGCGACTGCCGCACGTCCACGCAGCAGGCGGCCCGCGAGGGGCCGACCGACCGACCGGGAGATCGCCGTGCGCATGGCCTTCATCAACGTGCCCGTCGCGGACAAGGAGGTTTCGAAGTCCTTCTACTCCGCCCTCGGCTTCACGCCGAACCCGCAGTTCGAGAGCGACACCACCGCGTGCATCGTCGTCGAGGAGAACATCTTCGTCCTCGTCCACGAGCCGACGAGGTGGCGCGAGTTCCTGCACTCGGAGGCCGCGCCCGCAGGGACGACGGCGTTCATGGTCGCGCTGTCGGCGGGCAGCCGCCAGGAGTGCGACGCCCTCAGGGCCAAGGCTCTGGCCCACGGCGGATCGCCCTACGGTCCCGCGCAGGACCTCGGCTTCATGTACGGCACCAGCTTCCGCGACCCGGACGGCCACGTGTGGGAGGTCACGTGGATGGACGTCCCCGCCGCCGCCGAGTCCGGCGGCCTCGACCAGCCCTCCTGATCCTCCGGGCCGCTCGGGCGTCCACCGGCGCTCCATGGCGGACGCCCGAGCATCACTCGTGCCCGCCGACGGACCCACGGTGCGTGGCCGGTCGTCGATCATCGTCCGGTCGACGACCGTCAGCGGCACGGCGACCGGCCAGCGATCGTCGAGTGGGCGGCTGCGGCGCTCTCGTCGGTGATGTCGTCGAGCAGTCGCAGGGTCGGCTCACGGGCGCGACGGGTCCGGTGTCAGCCGTCCATGGGCCAGTGCCGCCGGTGCTCGTGCGTGCGTGAGGATGCAGCCCGTGGCGCTCTTCGCGGTCCCCGACCCGGGCCTGCTGGTCGCGCTGTCCCTGCTCGTGGCGGTCAGCTCCGCGCTGCAGACCGCCACCGGGTTCGGCTTCGCGATCCTCAGCGCCCCCCTCGGCGCCGTGCTGCTCCACAGCCCGGCCGCAGCCGTGACCACCGTGGTGATCGTCGGCACAGCCGTCGACCTGCTGGTCCTGCTCCTGCGGCGCCGCCCACCTGCCCCCCGGTGGGACGAGGTCGCCGTCCTCGGGATCAGCTCGCTGCCCGGCCTGGCCCTGGGCGCGTACCTGCTCGTCGTCCTGCCCCAGCGGCTGCTGATGATCGTCATCGCCGCCGCGGTGCTGGTCGCCATCGCCTTCCGGGTCGCCTCCCGCCGCGCAGGCCAGGCGGCGAAGCCCGCCTCGCGCAGGTGGGGTGCCGTGGCGGGCCTGCTGTCCGGCGCCCTGGCGACCTCGACGACGCTCGGTGGCCCTCCGACCGTCTACTACCTCACCCATCGGCCTCACGGCCCGGCGACGGTCAGGGACACCCTCGTCACGCTCAACCTCGTCCGTCTTCCGCTGAGCGTGACCGCACTGGCCATCGGCGGCGTGCTCGTCCTCATCCCCGGTCTCGGCTGGCTGGTCCTGTCCGCCCTCGCCGGCTTCTTCGCCGGCGACCGCATCTTCCGCGCACTCGACCCAGGCCGCTACGAGGTCCTCGTCCTCGCGCTGCTCTGCCTCGCGGCCCTGGTCGCCGTGATCTCAGCCTTCGCCTGAGCGCCCCACCGGCCCCGCCCGGCGGCGCAGGCTGCGCCAACTGCCCGCTCACCTCGCAGGGCTCGCGGGCGCTCCTCATCAGGTCTCGACGGCTCCAGGTGCGCTCGTGCTCTCCCACCGTCATGCCGCCCCGGATGACCATCGTCAGCGGGATGCTCAGGTGCAGGCGTCGGCGGCGTCGCCGGCGTCCACCAGCGTGCAGGCAGCGGTCGTCTTCGGACGCCACGACCCAGGTGCCACCCTCGTGCGGCAGTCCTCGACGTCATGATCGAGGGCCACCGTCTCGGTCATGGGGCCGATGGTCCCGTCACACTCGCCGCTGTCCAGACGTCAGTGCCCGTCAAGGCGTGGTCGTCGAGAAGGGGTGTCGTCGGTGGATGTGACGGAGGCCTTCGAGGGGGAACGCCCTCGGCTGGTCGGGATCGCGGCGCGCGTGCTGGACGACCCGGCTGAGGCCGAGGACGTCGTGCAGCAGGCCTGGCTGCGTCTGCACGGCACCACCGCAGAGATCGAGAGCCTGCCCGCGTGGCTGACGACGGTCACGACCAGGTTGTGCCTCGACCGCCTGCGGGCGCGCACCCCCCTGGCTGAGGACGTGGGGATCGAGGTCGAGGCGGGCGCCGCAGGAGACCCGGCGGACGAGGTCGCTCTGGCCGACACCGTGGGCATCGCCCTCCAGGTCGTGCTCGAGCGGCTCTTCCCGCGGGAGCGGGTGGCGTTCGTCCTGCACGACAGCTTCGGGTTCGACTTCTCCACCATCGCCGCGGTGCTGGAGACCACGCCGGCGGCCGCGCGCAAGCTCGCCTCCCGGGCCCGCGCCAAGATCGGCCAGCCCGACCCGCAGGACGGGCTGGCCGACTGGCAGGTCGTCGACGCCTTCATGGCGGCCGCCCGCGGCGGGGACCTCCAGCGACTCCTGCAGCTGCTGGCTCCGGACGTCGGGGTCCGCGCCGACGCGGCCGCTGCCGGCCTCGGCACCCCTGAGCGGCTCGACGGACGGCAGGAGGTCGCCGCCTTCTTCAACGGCAGCGCCAGCGCCGCGCTGCCGGTCCTGCTCCGGGACCGGCCGGTGGCCGCCTGGTTCCACCGCGGGCACGCGCGGGTGGTCTTCGACATCACCGTCATCGACGGCGTCGTCGCGCGCATCACCTTCCGCGCCGACGCCGACGTGCTGGCCCAGGTGGTCCGCCGCGACGGCGGGATGCGACGCCAGTGAGGAGGAGGACTGGAGGGGCCGGTCACACCCGACCCCTCAGGAACGTCAAGAGCACGGAACCCCGACCACGTGCAGGACTGCGCTGAAGGAGACCCGCTGTGAAGACCATGACCTGCCGCCAGCTGGGCGGCGCCTGCGACGTCGAGCACCAGGGCAAGACCGCCGACGACATCATCATCGCCAACGACCGACACCTGAAGGAGGCTGAGAAGGCCGGGGACGCGTCTCACCAGCTCGCCCGGGACGCGATGAGGGCCCGGTGGCGTCACCCCAAGAAGTCACTCGGCTGGTACCGCGACGTCCACAGGACATTCGCCGGCCTTCCGGACAGCTGACCCACCGGGCACAGGCCATCACCTGCGGACAGGGAGCGCGTGAGCAGCACGATGAACCAGGTAGTCGCCCAGCAGGGCGTCCACGACGTACCCGGCGGAGTGGTGCACCCACTGCCGGAGGACCTGCACCGGATGCTCGTCGACGACAACACCGCACTCACCGCATGGCGGGACATCACGCCACTGGCCCGCAACGAGTTCATCTGCTGGGTCGAGGACGCCGAGCAGGACCAGACCCGCCGACGTCGCATCCGCGTCACCGAGGACGAGCTGCAGCGCGGCGAGCGGCGACCGTGCTGCTGGCCGGGGTGCACGCACCGAGAGCGCACCGGCACGTAGGTCTGCGGGTCGTGCTCCACGCTGCCCCAGGCCCGAACAGCCTGCCCATCGCCGGTCGACGACCGTCTGCGGGATGCCGTCCACCGAGTCTCAGTCGGGCTGAGCGACCACCCAGAAGGGGCCGTCCGTCGGACAGGCGTCGGGGATGTCCGCGTCTGCATCGAGCTCAGGAGTCCATCCGCCGCCGAGCTCGACGGTGCTTCCCTCGGTGACGTCGCGCGCCGTGCTGTCGTTGCTGGGGAACACCGGCACGTAAGGCTCTTCCTGACCACCGCCGTCCTGCTGCACGACCAGGCAGCCGTCGAGGTCTTCGACGACGCCGGTGAGCAGGGCGCTGTTCCCGCCACCGCCCGTGGGCTCGTCGTAGGCGACTGCGAGGCCGTCCTCTCGCGTCGTCGGCGCCGACTCACCACAGCCCGCTAGAGCCGCCACGAGGACCAGCGCGGCGCCACGTCGAGCGGGACCCATGCCGCGGGATCGACCCAGCGACGAGGTGGGGGAGCCGTGATGCGTCAGAGACGTTCGACGCGCCCGCACGTTCCTGGGCTCCTGCGGGGGAGTGCTGCAGGAGCCAGTGACAGCGAAGCGGTGCTGTCGCGACGAGGTGACCGGTCGAGGACCGACCGATGGGACGACCTGTGGGCCCGGGTCCTCGACCTGTCGGCGGTCGCTCAACGTCGCCAGAGCAGGTGGTGGACCACTCCGCTGGGGCTGGGGATGACGTCGTGGTGGTACCGGTCGTCGAGCTCATCGGTCGAGGCCCAGAGCCGGGTGCCTGAGCCGAGCTCGATCGGGGCGACGGCGACGTGGAGGGTGTCGACCAGATCGGCCTCGAGGAACGCGCGGATGGTCTGGGCGCCTCCGCCGAGGCGGACGTCGCGGCCGTCCGCGGCGGTGCGCGCCTGGTCGAGCACGTCCTCCAGGGAGTCGTCGACGAAGTGGAAGGTCGTGTCGGCGAGGGTGAAGGAGGGGCGGTGGTGGTGGGTGAGGACGAAGACGGGCGTGTGGAACGGCGGCTCGTCGCCCCACCAGCCCTGCCACTCGTGGTCGGTCCACGGCCCTCGGTGGGGGCTGAACTCGTGCGCGCCCATGATCTCGGCGCCGATGTCGTGGTGGAAGTCGCGGGCGAGGTGGTCGTCGAGCCCGCGCGTGCCTCCGGGTGCGGTGCGACCAGGGAAGCTGGCGGTGGGGAAGACCCAGGACAGCAGGGTGCCTGGGTCGGCATGGCCGAAGGGTCTTTCCAGGCTCTGGTCGTCGCCAGCGCCGTAGCCGTCGGCGGAGACGGTGAAGTTCTGGACCTTCAGCAGCTGCGGCATGACGCTCCTCGTGTCGGTTGCATCTTCGACCGGCGGCCGGGCGCGTGCTCATCGCTCCCCCCGGGGGGCGCGCCTCGACCGGTGCAGCACGGGCTTGTAGCGAGTCGCCAGGGGAACTCCGATCGGCCGGCCGTCGTCAGCGGGACGCTGACCGTCCAGCGACCGTCTGCGGGAGCCGATGCGCGCCCTCGTCGACGAGGTAGGGCGTGTCGGCGCGAGCGCAGGGGTCAGAGACTGAGGACGACCAGGCCCAGCGCTGCGAGGGGGAGGCCCACGAGCAGGAAGGCCCCGAAGCCCGTCAGCGGACTCGCGTGGCGCTCCCTGCGCCGGTCTGGGCCGATCGCCGTGCCGCCTCCGAAGGCGGTGCCGAGGTCGATGCCCACGCCGCGGGTGACCTGGTCGCTGGCCGTCAGGCCGACGAGGGCGCCGATCACGATGGCGCTCAGTCCCCAGGCGGTGGCGAGACCGGAGACGTCGAGCAGTGCCAGGACGCCCGCGACGGCGGTGACCAGGACGAGGGCGCCGATCAAGCGCACGGCGACGGCCGCCCACGGAGATGCGTCGCGGGATGAGGGCATGGCCTCACCGTAGGCACGGCAGTGGCCGGGGCGGGTGCATCAGGGCCTCCGGACCCAGGACGCCGCGCCGTCCTTCCCGGACGAGGATCCACTGAGGGGCGGTCGCTGTGCTCAGGTGCGCCTCGTGCCTCGCTGACCGATCAGTCCGACGGCGAGCCAAGCGGAGCCGGCGGCGAGTCCGACGACCACGCCGACGGTCGGAGTCACCGCGAAGCCGAGCACGAGGCCGAAGACCACGGCGATGAGCAGCGACCCGCCGTATCGAGAGGTCGCGTCTGTGCGCATGACCACGAACCTAGCGAAGATCATCTGGGGAGGAGCTTGAGCGCTGGCGGCGACATCGTCGATGGGAGACTGCTGCACGAGCTGGCGACACGCGGCCCTGGCGTCCGGTCGAGGATCGGCGTGTGGCGAGGCCGGACCGTGTCACCTGCTCATGCGTCACGGGCCGCCTCCCTGCGGCTCTGGCGCCGACCGCGCCGTCTCGCGGTGCGCTCGTCCCAGCCGACGCTCGCTGAAGAAGACCGTCATGCACCGCGACCAGCAACCGCTGCCGTTGAGCAGAGGGCTGTTCCTCCACACATGCCCTCCCGCGACGAATCCGCCGGCCAGAAGGCCTGCGAAGCCCAGGACACCTGGGCCCGTGGTCGGCGACGAGGAGGCGAGGTACAACAGCTCCCGCTGTCTGTGTCTCGTACCGGGTCTGATGGAGGCTCTCATCGCACGGGAGGATGAGAGTCATGGCAGCACCGAGGAAGTACCCGG
>NZ_CANMAA010000006.1 GCF_947495735.1 uncultured Pseudokineococcus sp. | reverse complement strand
CACGCCGCCAGCGTTCGTCCTGAGCCAGGATCAAACTCTCCATCAATGCACAACAGTCAACAACCCCCCAACCACCAGACCCGAAGACCCAGCAGCCCAGGAAGCCGCAACCAATACACGTGGAACAAAAGCACCCCACCCACTGGCGAGCAAGGCACCCGAAAAACGCCCCCCACCACCCAAAAGGCAGCGAGACACTTGCCCGACCAGCACCACACCCACCCACCACAACGGCAGACAGACACGACAACCAGCCGAACCACAAAAACTTGGCATTCGACTTTGGCACGCTGTTGAGTTCTCAAGAAGCAGACCCGCACACCAGACCGACTTCACAGCCGGCCCCGGTGAAGGGCTGATGTTCCGTACGCTACCCCAGCCCGCTCGCGCTCCTGAACCGGAGCGCTCCGCACCTGGAGCTCCCGACCTGGCCGAGTCGAAGTCCGAGGACTTCACGCTCCTGCCGATCGGGGCGGCCTACCTGGCGGGACTGACCACCTCGCGGTGTCCGTTCCTCCCTGCCGGGCGACGTGGAAGAAGTTAGACCCCGCCCCCGCCCGGGCGCAAGTCGCGGGCCGGGCCCTCCGGTGCGCACCCCGCCGCACGGGCGACGCCGGCGCGCACCGGAGGGCGAGCCGCGTCAGCGAGGGCGCGCGTCCACCGCGGCGAGCGTCCGCTTGCCGCGGCGCAGCAGCGCCCAGCGACCCTGCAGGAGCTGGTCGTCGGCGAGCTCGGCGTCTCCGTCCGCCACCGCGGTGTTGTTGACGTACGCCCCCCCGTCCGCCACGGCCCGGCGCGCGGCCGAGCGGCTGGCGCACAAGCCGGTGGCGACGAGGAGCTCGACCACGGTGCGGGCTCCCTCCCCCACCACCGCGTGCGGCAGCTCGGCCAGAGCGGCGCCGAGCACGTCTTCCGGGAGCGCCTCCAGATCACCCCGGCCGAAGAGCGCCGCGGCGGCCGCCTCGGCGGCGTCCACCGCCGCCGCGCCGTGCACGAGCGCGGTGACGTCGCGCGCGAGCGTGCGCTGCGCCTCGCGCGCGCCGGGGCGCTCCGCCGTCCTGCCCGCCAGGGCCTCGAGGTCCTCGCGCGAGCGGTCGGTCAGCACCCGCAGGTACCGGTCGACCGAGGCGTCCTCCACGTTGAGCCAGAACTGGTGGAAGGCGTAGGGCGAGGTGAGCGCCGGGTCGACCCACACCGTGCCGGACTCGGTCTTGCCGAACTTCGTGCCGTCGGCCTTGGTCAGCAGCGGGACGGTGAAGCCGTGCACCGCCGTGCGCTGGACGCGGTGGACGAGGTCCACCCCGGCCGAGACGTTGCCCCACTGGTCGCTGCCCCCGAACTGGAGGGTGCAGCCGTGCCGGCGGTGCAGCTCGAGGTAGTCCATCGCCTGCAGCACCTGGTAGCTGAACTCCGTGTAGCTGATGCCCTCGGCACTGGCCATGCGCGCCGCCACGGCCTCCTTGGCGAGCATGCGTCCGACGCGGAAGTGGCGCCCCACGTCCCGCAGCAGGTCCAGCGCCGACAGCTGCGAGGTCCAGTCGAGGTTGTTGACCATCCGCGCCGGGTTGGGGCCGTCGAGCTCGACGTACGGCTCGATCTGGCCCCGGAGGCGCTCGACCCACCCGGCGACCACCTCGGCGTCGTTGAGCTGGCGCTCGGCCGTGGGCTTCGGGTCCCCGATGAGGCCCGTGGCCCCTCCGACGAGCAGCAGCGGGTGGTGCCCGGCGCGCTGCAGGCGCCGGGCGACGAGGATCTGCACGAGGTGGCCGATGTGCAGGCTCGGCGCCGTGGGGTCGAAGCCCACGTAGAAGGTCAGCGGCTCGGCCAGCGCGGACCGCAGCGCGGCCTCGTCGGTGGACTGGCCCAGCAGGCCCCGCCACTGCAGGTCGTCGAGCACGTCGACCACGTCTCACTCCTCCGGTGCGCCGCCGCCCGCGGCGGTCGCGGGCGGCTCGTCCAGCCTGCCAGAGCCGTCCCTCCAGGGCCCCGCGGCGCCGCCGGGCCCGCGAAGGCCGTTCACGAGGTCGTCGGGCGCCTGCGCCGGACGCCGCCCGGCCGGTAGACCGACACCGTCGGCTCGCCGTCCAGCCACAAGCGCCACGGGTACTGCTCGCCGTCTCCTCCCGGGCCGGCGACCCCCACCCGCGGGCCGGTCCTCACCCGCCGCGCGGGGTCGCCCGTCGCCGGCGGGAGGACGTGCGGGTCTCCCCCCACCAGGTCGTGGCCGTCGAGGTCGCCCGCGACCCCGAGCGCCGAGGCGAGCCGGGCCGGTCCACGCGCCAGGTCGCGCTCGACGCGCGCGGCGGGCCGCCGCTCCCGGGCGAGGTCGACGCCCTCGACGACCTCGCCGCCGCGCAGGAGGACGGCTGACGCCGCGCCCTCCTGCCCCGTCACGACGTTCACGCACCAGTGCACGCCGTACGAGAAGTACACGTACAGGTGGGCGGCGGGCCCGAACATGACCGCCGTCCGGGGCGTGCGACCGCGGGCGGCGTGGCTTCCCGGGTCTCCCTCGCCGGCGTAGGCCTCGACCTCGGTGACCCGGACGACGACCCGCCCCTCGGGCGAGGTCCGGACCACCCGGCACCCCAGCAGCGCCGGGGCCACCTCCAGGACGGGGCGGGCGAAGAAGTCCCGCCCGAGCGCTGCTGCCGCCACCGCGCCACCCCGCCCCGTCAGGAGGACGCCGCCGCAGCCGGTGCCCGGCGGGCCCAGGCCCGCAGCTCGGCGCTGCGCTCGCGCGCCGCGCCGAGCTGCTCGGCGACCCGCGCCGGGGCGGTGCCGCCGACGGCGTCGCGCGAGGCCAGCGAGCCCTCGACGGTGAGCACCTCGCGCACCGCGGGCGAGAGGTGCGGGGAGATCTCCGCGAGGTCGGCGTCGGTGAGGTCGACGAGCTCGACCCCCCGCTCCTCGCAGCGCCGCACGCAGGAGCCCGCCACCTCGTGGGCCTCCCGGAACGGCACGCCCGCCCGCACGAGCCAGTCGGCGACGTCCGTGGCCAGGGAGAAGCCCTGCGGCGCCAGCTCGGCCATCCGCTCGGTGCGGAAGCGCAGCGTGGCGACCATGCCCGTGACCGCCGGGAGCAGGACCTGGAGCGTGTCGACGGCGTCGAACACGGGCTCCTTGTCCTCCTGCAGGTCGCGGTTGTAGGCGAGCGGGAGGCCCTTGAGCGTCGTGAGCAGCCCGGTCAGGTCGCCCACGAGCCGCCCCGCCTTCCCGCGGGCCAGCTCGGCCACGTCCGGGTTCTTCTTCTGCGGCATGATGCTCGACCCCGTCGAGAAGGCGTCGTCGAGCACGACGAAGGAGAACTCCTTCGTCGCCCACAGGACGACCTCCTCGGACAGGCGGGAGAGGTCCACGCCGGCCATGGCGAGGACGAAGCACGCCTCGGCCACCACGTCGCGGGCCGCCGTGCCGTCGATGGAGTTCTCCACCGGTCCGTCGAAGCCGAGCTCGGCCGCCACGGCCGCGGGGTCGAGCCCCAGCGACGAGCCGGCGAGCGCCCCCGAGCCGTACGGCGAGCGGGCGGCGCGGGCGTCCCAGTCGCGCAGGCGGTCCACGTCGCGCAGCAGCGGCCAGGCGTGCGCCAGGAGGTGGTGGGCCAGCAGCACGGGCTGGGCGTGCTGCAGGTGCGTGCGCCCCGGCATCGGCGCGGTGGGGTGGGCGCCCGCCTGCTCCGCGAGCGCGTCGACCAGGTCGAGCAGGAGCCCGGCCACGACGCGCAGCTCCTCGCGCAGGTACGCGCGGACCATGGTGGCGATCTGGTCGTTGCGCGAGCGCCCGGCGCGCAGGCGGCCGCCGAGCTCGGCGCCCGCCCGCTCGAGCAGGCCGCGCTCCAGCGCGCCGTGCACGTCCTCGTCCGACGGCAGGGGCCCGAAGGTCCCCGCGACGACGTCGGCCTCCAGGCCGTCCAGCGCCGCCAGCATGTCGCGGAGCTGGTCCTCCTCGAGGAGCCCGGCCCGGTGCAGCACCCGGGCGTGCGCGCGCGAGCCGGCCAGGTCGTGACGGGCGAGGCGCCAGTCGAAGTGCGTCGAGCGCGAGAGCTCGGTCAGGGCCTCGGCGCTCGTGCCCGCGAAGCGCGCGCCCCAGAGCCGGCCCTCACCGGTGCCCCCGCTGCCGGCGGTCGAGGGCTCAGCCATCGGTGCGCTGGTCCCGGCCCGAGGCGATCTTGCTCGACAGGCCCCAGATGTCCACGAAGCCCTTGGCGAGCGACTGGTCGAAGGTGTCGCCGGAGTCGTAGGTCGCCAGGGAGAAGTCGTAGAGGCTGGTCTCGCTGCGGCGGCCGGTCACGACGGCGCGGCCGCCGTGCAGGACCAGGCGCACCTCGCCGGTGACGTGGCGCTGGCTCTCGGCGACGAAGACGTCGAGGGCTCGCTTGAGCGGGGAGAACCACAGGCCGTCGTAGACGAGCTCGGCCCAGCGCTGGGACACGCCGCGCTTGAAGCGGGCGAGCTCGCGCTCGAGGGTCACGTTCTCGAGCTCCTCGTGCGCCGTCAGCAGCGCGATGGCGCCCGGCGCCTCGTACACCTCGCGGCTCTTGATGCCCACGAGCCGGTCCTCGACCATGTCGATGCGGCCGACCCCCTGGGCGCCCGCGCGCTGGTTGAGCTCCTCGATGGCCTGCAGCACGGTGACGCGGCGGCCGTCGATGGCGACGGGCACGCCGCGCTCGAACTCCAGGACGAGCTCGTCCGGGCCGGGCGACTGCCCCGGCTCCTCGGTGTAGCTGTAGACGTCCTTGGTCGGCGCGTTCCAGATGTCCTCGAGGAAGCCCGTCTCGACGGCGCGGCCCCAGACGTTCTGGTCGATCGAGAACGGGTTGTTCTTCGTCGTCTCGATGGGCAGCTCGCGGCTGGTGGCGAACTCGATGGCCTTGTCGCGGGTCAGCGCGAGGTCGCGGACCGGCGCGATGCAGGACAGCTCGGGCGCGAGGCTCTGGATCCCGACCTCGAAGCGGACCTGGTCGTTGCCCTTGCCGGTGCAGCCGTGGGCGACGACGGAGGCGCCGTGCTGGCGGGCCGCGGCCACGAGGTGCTTGACGATCACCGGGCGCGAGATGGCCGACACCAGCGGGTAGCGGTCCATGTAGAGGGCGCCGGCCTGCAGGGCCGGCAGGCAGTACTCGTCGGCGAACTCGTCGCGGGCGTCGGCCACCTCGGCCTCGACGGCGCCGCAGGCGAGCGCGCGCTCGCGGATGGTCTCCAGGTCCTCACCGCCCTGGCCGACGTCGACGGCCACGGCGACGACCTCGGCTCCCGTGCGCTCGGCGATCCAGCCGATGGCCACGGAGGTGTCGAGGCCTCCGGAGTAGGCGAGGACGACGCGGTCGGTCACGGGGTGCTCCTAGGTGTCGGGGTCTTCGGTGTGGTCGCGCCGGTGCGGCGCGCGCGGTGCTGGGTCGTGCTGGTGCGGTCTGCGGGTGGTGCGGGTCGGGCCGTCGTGCCGGCCGCCGGGCTCAGGCTCCCGTGCGCCCGGCGGCGAGGTCCAGGAGGCGGCGCGCCGTGGACTCGCCGTCCGGGCCGCGCCCGATGACGAGCACGGTGTCATCCCCGGCGATGGTCCCGAGCACCTCGGGCAGCACCGAGGTGTCGACGGCCGAGGCGAGGTACTGCGCCGCGCCCGGCGGCGTGCGCAGGACGACGAGGGGCCCGGAGGCCTCCGCCGTCACCAGCAGCTCCTCCGCCAGGCGCGCCAGCCGCGCCAGCGAGGTCCCCGCCGCCTGCGCGGCGACGGGGGTGCGGTCCCCGCCCTCGCCGGGGACGGCGTAGACGAGGCCGTGGTCGGGGTCGCGCACCTTCGTGGCGCCCAGCTCGACGAGGTCGCGGGACAGCGTCGCCTGCGTGACGTCCACGCCCTCGGCCGCCAGCAGGCCCGCGAGCTCGGTCTGCGAGCGCACGGGTCGCGAGCGCAGGAGGTCCACGACCCGGGCGTGGCGCGCCGCCCGCGTCGAGGGCCGCCCCGGGCTGCTCGGGGCGAGGTCTCCGGGGCCCCCTGCGGCGGGGCTCACGACGCCTCCTGCGCCGCGGCCGCGGCGAGCACGCCGGGCAGGGCGCCGGTGAAGGAGTCGGCCTGCTCGTCGGTGAGGACGAGCGGAGGCGCCAGGCGGATCGCCGAGGGGCTGACCGCGTTGACGACGAAGCCCGCCTCGAGCGCGGCCCGGGCCACCGCGGGCGCCGCGGGCCGGGACAGCTCGAGCGCCAGGAGGAGCCCCTGCCCGCGGACGCCCGCGAGCAGGCCCGTCGGGTCGTCCACGGAGGCCATGTCCGCGCGCCAGCGGTCGCCGAGCTCGCGCGCCCGCTCGACCAGGCCGTCGCGCTCGAGGACGTGCAGGACGGCGAGAGCCGCTGCGGCGCAGACGGGGTTGCCCCCGAACGTGGTGCCGTGCTGCCCGGCGGACAGCAGCGAGCCCGGCCCCTCGCCGAGGCCGACCACGGCGCCGACGGGCAGGCCCCCGCCCAGGCCCTTGGCGAGGGTGACGACGTCGGCGTCCACCCGGCCGTCCGGCCCGGCGCTGGCGAACCAGCGG
Source organism: uncultured Pseudokineococcus sp. (assembly GCF_947495735.1). Taxonomy (GTDB): domain Bacteria; phylum Actinomycetota; class Actinomycetes; order Actinomycetales; family Quadrisphaeraceae; genus Pseudokineococcus. Next base: position 205,139 of record NZ_CANMAA010000006.1, on the reverse strand, counting down.
CCGGTGCGCCCCACCCCGGTCTGGACCTCGTCGACGACGAGCAGCGCGCCCGCCGCCGCCGTGAGCTCGCGCGCCGCCGCCAGGTAGCCGGGGGGCAGCGGGCGCACGCCCGCCTCGCCCTGCACCGGCTCGACGACGAGCGCCCCCACGCGCCGGCCCGCGTCGCCGTCCAGCGCCTCGGCGAGCGCGTCGACGTCGCCGAAGGGCAGGTGGCGCACACCGCCGGGCAGCGGCTCGAACGGCTCGCGGATGGCCTGCTTCGCCGTCATCGCGAGCGCGCCCATGGAGCGGCCGTGGAAGGCGCCCTCCAGGGCGAGCACCTCGGGCCGCCCCGTGCGCCGCGTCATCTTGAACGCGCCCTCGTTGGCCTCGGTCCCGCTGCTGCACAGGAACACCCGGCTGCCGTCGGGGGCTCCCAGCAGCTCCAGCAGCCGCTCGGCGAGCGCGACCTGCGGGCCCGTCGCGAAGAAGTTCGAGACGTGCCCGAGGGTGGCCATCTGCGCCGTCACCGCCGCCGTCAGCACCGGGTGGGCGTGCCCGAGGGCGTTCACGGCGATGCCGGCGAGCAGGTCGAGGTAGCGCCGCCCGTCGGCGTCCCACACCCAAGCGCCCTCGCCGCGCACGAGCACGCGCTGCGGGGCTCCGTAGGTGCCCATGAGCGCGCGGCCGTAGCGCTCGGCGACGTCCGCGCCCGCGAGGCCCGTCAGTCCCGGGACGGCGTCGGGCGCGGGGACGCCGCCGCCGGACGCGGTGAGGGCGCTCACGAGGGCACCACCTGCGTGCCCACGCCCTCGGGCGTGAACACCTCGAGCAGCACCGCGTGCTCCACCCGGCCGTCGAGCACGGTGGCCTGCGGCACACCGGCTCTCACGGCGCGCAGGCAGGCCTCCATCTTGGGGATCATGCCCGCGTCCAGGCTGGGCAGCAGGACCTCCAGGTCGGCGGCCGCGATGGACCGGACGAGCGAGGAGCGGTCGGGCCAGTCGGCGTAGAGGCCCTCCACGTCGGTGAGCACCACGAGCTTGGCCGCGCCCAGGGCCGCCGCGATGGCCGCCGCGGCGGTGTCGGCGTTGACGTTGAGGACGGCGCCGGCCTCCTCCACGTCGCCCGCGGCGAGGTCGTCCTGCACCTCCGGCGCGACGGTGGCGATGACGGGGATCCGCCCGGCCTCCAGCAGGTCGAGCACCGCCGCCGGGTCGACGTCGACGACGTCGCCCACGAGGCCGATGTCGACCGCCTCGCCGTCCACGACCGCCTCGCGGCGGACCGCCCGCAGGAGCCCGGCGTCCTCCCCGGACAGGCCGACGGCGAGGGGCCCGTGGGCGTTGAGGAGGCCCACGAGCTCGCGGCCCACCTGGCCGACCAGCACCATCCGCACGACGTCCATGGCCTCGGGGGTCGTCACGCGCAGCCCGCCGCGGAACTCGCTCTCGATGCCGAGGCGCCCGAGCATGCTCGAGATCTGCGGGCCGCCCCCGTGCACGACGACGGGACGCACGCCCGCGGAGCGCAGGAAGACCATGTCGGCGGCGAAGGCGCGACGCAGCCGGTCGTCGACCATCGCGTTGCCGCCGTACTTGACGACGACGACCTCGCCCGCGAAGCGCTGCAGCCAGGGCAGCGCCTCGACGAGCACCGCGGCCTTCGCGCCGGCGTCCAGGCCCGCAGCGGCCGTGGCGGCCGCGCCGTCGGCGGCCGGCACGGGCTCAGCGGCGGCGCTCACGTCGAGTACGCCGAGTTCTCGTGGACGTAGGCGTGCGTGAGGTCGTTGGTCCAGATGGTCGCGCTCTCCGCGCCCGCCTTGAGGTCCACGAGCACGTGCACGGCCCGGTCGGAGAGGTCGACGAGCGAGCGGTCCTCCCCCACCGACCCGTCGCGGCAGAGCGCCACGCCGTTGAAGGACACGTCCAGCACGGCGGGGTCGAAGGTCGCCGACGTCGTGCCGACGGCCGCCATCACCCGCCCCCAGTTCGGGTCGCGGCCGAAGATCGCCGCCTTGAACAGGTTGCTGCGCGCCACCGAGCGCGCCACCTCGAGGGCGTCCGCCTCGGTGACGGCGCCGCGCACCTCGAGGGCGATGTCGTGCTCGCTGCCCTCGGCGTCGCCCATCAGCTGGGCGGCCAGGTCGGCGCACAGCGGCTCCAGCGCCTCGGCGAGCTCGCGCGCCGAGACGCGCACGCCCGAGGCGCCGCTGGCGAGCAGCGCCACGGTGTCGTTCGTGGACTGGCACCCGTCGGAGTCGAGCCGGTCGAAGGTCGCGGCCGTCGCGGCGCGCAGGGCGGCGTCGGCCTCCGCGGGGTCGACGATCGCGTCGGTGGTGAGGACGACGAGCATCGTGGCCAGGGCGGGGGCGAGCATGGCGGCGCCCTTGGCCATGCCCCCGCAGCTCCACCCGTCGCGGGCGACCACGGCGGTCTTCGGCACGGTGTCGGTCGTCATGATCGCCACCGCGGCGTCGTCCCCGCCCTCGGCCGCCAGGCCGTCGGCCGCGGCCGACACGCCCGCGAGCAGGCGCTCGGGGTCGAGCTGGTCGCCGATGAGGCCGGTGGAGCACACGAGCACCTCGCCCGCCCCGCAGCCGAGCAGCTCGGCCGTCCGCTCCGCGGTGCGGTGGGTGACGGCGAAGCCCTGGGGGCCCGTGTAGCAGTTGGCCCCGCCGGAGTTCAGGACCACGGCGCGCCCGCGCCCGGAGCGCGCGACGACCTCCGACCACAGCACCGGGTTGGCCTTGCAGCGGTTGGAGGTGAAGACGGCGGCCAGCACGTCGAGCGGGCCGTCGTTGACGACGAGCGCGACGTCGGGACGGCCGCTGGGCTTCAGGCCGGCCGTCGCGCCGGCGGCGCGGAAGCCGGCGGGGGCGGTGGTGCTCACGACGTGCTCCTCGGGGTGGTCACGGGGCGGGTGGTCACGGGGCGGGTGGTCACGGGGCGGGTGGTCACGGGGCGGGTGGTCACGGGGCGAGCCCCACGGCGGAGAGCCCCGCGCCCTCGGGCAGGCCGAGCGCGAGGTTGAGGCCCTGCACGGCGGCGCCGGCGGTGCCCTTGACGAGGTTGTCCACGGCGGCGACGGCGACGACGCGGCCCACGCGCTCGTCGAGCGCCACCTGCAGGTGCACCGCGTTGGAGCCGGCGACGTCCTTCGTGCGCGGCCAGCGGCCCTCGGGCAGCAGGTGGACGAAGGGCTCGGCGGCGTACGCCGACGCCCACGCCTCGCGCACCTGCGCGGCGGTGGTGCCGGGTCGGGCCCTGGCCGTCGCCGTGGCGAGGATGCCGCGGGGCATCGGTGCGAGCGTGGGCGTGAAGGAGACCGAGACCGGCTCCCCCGCCGCAGCCCCCAGGCCCTGCTCGACCTCGGGCGTGTGCCGGTGGGTCCCGCCGACGCCGTAGGGCGACATCGACCCCATCACCTCGGCGCCGAGCATCGCGACCTTCGCGGCGCGCCCTCCTCCGGAGGTGCCCGACGCGGCCACCACGACGACGTCCTGCGGCTCGCACAGCCCGGCGGCGAAGCCCGGGGCGAGGGCGAGGGTGCATCCCGTCGGGTAGCAGCCGGGCACGGCGAGGCGCCGTGCGCCGACGAGGGCCTCGCGCTGGCGACCGCCGCCGGCGAGCGGCAGCTCGGGCAGGGCGTAGGGCCACGTGCCGGCGTGGGCGGAGCCGTAGAAGGCCTCCCACGCCGCCGGGTCGGCGAGGCGGTGGTCGGCGGCGGCGTCCACGACGAGGACGTCGTCCCCGAGCTCGGCGGCCAGCGGCCCCGAGCTCCCGTGCGGCAGCGCGAGCACGACGACGTCGTGGCCGCCCAGCACCTCGGCGGTGGTGGGCGCCAGCACCCGGTCCGCCAGCGGCAGCAGGTGCGGCGCGTGCTGCCCCAGCGGCGTGCCTGCGCTGGAGGCCGCCGTCAGCGCCCCGATCTCCACCTGCGGGTGGGCGAGCAGCAGGCGGCACAGCTCCGCCCCCGCGTACCCGCTCGCGCCCGCGACCGCCACCGTGACCATGCGCATGATCATACACAGCGGCGGATGCCCATGCGAACGCCTCCCATCGGCGCGGCGCGCGGCCGCGCCGACGGGAGGAGAGCCCTCAGGCGCCGCGCAGGACCGCGCCGGTGACCTGCGCTGCGGTGGCGACGGCCGCCTCGCGCACCTGCGCCGCCTCCGCGGCCGTCAGGGTGCGGTCGTGCGCGCGCAGGCGCAGCGAGAAGGCCAGCGAGCGCCGGTCCTCCCCCACCTGCTCGCCGACGTAGACGTCGACGAGGCGGACGTCCTCGAGCAGCGGCCCCGCGCCGCGGCGCAGCGCGCGCTCGACGTCGCGGGCGGGCACCCCCGCGTCGACGACGAGCGCGACGTCCTGCTTGACCACGGGGTAGGTCGAGACGGCTGCCGCGCGGGGCGGACCCGCCAGCTCGCCGAGGAGGACCTCGAGGTCCAGCTCGAGGGCGACCGTGCGGGCCGGCAGCTCCAGGGCGGACACCGCGCGCGGGGCGAGCTCGCCCGCGTGCCCGACGAGCGACCCGGCGGCGGGCGAGCCCTCGGCCACCCGCAGGGCGACGCACCGGCCCGGGTGGAACGGCGCGCGCCCCGGGTCGGCGACCGCCTCGAGCGAGACGCCGAGCACCTCGCCCACCAGCAGGGCGAGCTCGACGGCGTCGCGCGCGTCGACGACGCGGCCCTTCCCCTCCCAGCCACGGGGCACCCGGGCCCCGGCCAGGACGGCCGCCACGTGCAGCGGCTGGTGCGGCACGGCGGCGCGCACGGCCGCCTCCTCCTGCGCGCTCGGCCTCTCGGCGGTGCCCGGACGGGGCGCCGGCGCGCGGTCGGCCGCGGGCAGCACCACGGAGCCCAGCTCGACGAGCGCGACGTCGTCGGCGCCGCGCCCGGTGTTGCGGCGCAGGACGTCGACGAGCGTCGCGAGCAGGCTCGTGCGCAGCAGCGGCTCCTCCTCGCGCAGCGGGTTCGCCACGCGCAGGGCCCGCCGCCGGTCGTCGTCCTCGGGCAGCCCGAGGGCGTCGGCCCGCTCGGGGGCGACGAACGGGTAGCTGGCCACCTCGACGAGGCCCGCCTCCGCCAGGGCGCGCGCCAGGGAGCGGACGGCGCGACGGCGCGGCGACAGCCCGCCGAGACCGGCGCCCGCCGTCCCCGGCAGCGCGCGCGGGAGGACCGACGGGATGCGGTCGTAGCCGTCGAGCCGCGCGACCTCCTCGACGAGGTCGGCGGCCTGCAGCAGGTCGGGCCGCCAGGACGGCGGGACCACCGACCACGCGTCGGACGCGGCGGCGCCGCCGGTGGGGTCCGGCGCCCCGGGACCGCCGGAGACGGCGCACCCCACCTGCTCGAGGAGCGAGCGCACGCGCTCCGGCGCGTAGTCGACGCCGACCAGGCGCGCGGGCTCGCCGACGGGCAGGGCGATGGTCGGTCGCTCCGCCGGGGCGCCGACGTCGGTCAGGCCCTCCTCGGCGGTGCCGCCGCCGTGCTCGACGAGCAGGTCGACGGCCAGCTGGGAGGCGGCCGCGGTCATGGCGTCGTCGACGCCGCGCTCGAAGCGGCGGCTCGCCTCGCTGGGCAGCCGGTGCCGGCGAGCGGTGCGGGCGACCGACACCGGGTCGAAGACCGCGGCCTCGAGGACGACGTCGCGCGTCGACGACGAGACCTCCGTGGAGGCGCCGCCCATCACCCCGGCGAGGCCGACCGCGCGGGCGCCGTCCTCGCCGTCCGCGATGACCAGGTCCTCGGGGTGCAGCGCGCGCTCGACGCCGTCGAGCGTGGTGAGGCGCTCGCCCTCGCGGGCGCGGCGCACGGTGAGGCCCCCGTCGAGGCGCTCCGCGTCGTAGGCGTGCAGCGGCTGGCCGACGAGCAGCATCACGTAGTTCGTCACGTCGACGGCGAGGGAGACCGGGCGCACGCCCGCCTGCACCAGCCGGCGGCGCAGCCACCACGGCGTGGGCCGGCCCGGGTCGACGCCGCGCACGACGCGGGCGGTGACCCGGCGCGCACCGGGGCGCCCGTCGACCGGCCGCTCGTCGGCGAGCACGACCCCGCGGCTGCCGGGGCCGGCAGGCCCCGCGACGCCGACCACCGGGTCCCGGAAGGCCGTCGCCACGTCGAGCTGCCGGCCGTGCGCGTGCTCGCGCCCGAGGCCGCGGACGCTGAAGCAGTACCCGCGGTCGGGGGTGACGTTCACCTCGACGACGCGGTCCTCCAGCCCGAGCAGGGCCTTCGCGTCGTCGCCCGGGCGCGCGCCCTCGGCCGCCGCGCCCAGCAGCTCGGGGAGCACGATGATGCCGTCGGCGTCCTGCCCGAGGCCGAGCTCGGCGCTCGAGCAGATCATCCCGTCCGAGACGTGCCCGTACGTCTTCCGCGCGGCGATGGCGAACCCGCCGGGCAGGACGGCGCCGGGCAGGCTGACGACGACGAGGTCGCCCACCCCGAAGTTGTGCGCGCCGCAGACGATCCCGCGGGGCTCGGCCTCGCCGACGTCGACGGAGCACCAGCGGATCGTCTTGCCGTTCTTCTGCGGCTCGGGCTCGGCGGTCAGCACCCGCCCGACCACGACCGGGCCCGCGACGTCGCCGCCGGAGATGCCCTCCTCCTCCAGGCCGACGCGCACCAGGACCGCGGCGACGTCCTCCGCGCTCGCCGCCGGGTCCACGTCCGTGACCTCCGCGAGCCAGCTCACCGGGACGCGCATCAGACCTCCGTCCCGAACTGCCGGCTGAACCGGACGTCGCCCTCGACCATGTCGCGCATGTCCTCCACCCCGTTGCGGAACATCAGGGTCCGCTCGATCCCCATGCCGAACGCGAAGCCCGAGTAGCGCTCGGGGTCCACGCCGGCGGCCCGCAGGACGTGGGGGTTGACCATCCCGCAGCCGCCCCACTCGATCCAGCCGGTGCTGCCGCAGGTGCGGCACGGGACGCCCTCGCCCGCCGGGTCCTCGGTCCGCGTCGAGGCGTCCTCCTCGGCCGCGGACGGCGCCCCGGCCCCCGCTCCCCTCGCCGCCCCCGGAGCCACCTCGCCGGTGCCCGCGCACACGGGGCAGCGCACGTCCATCTCGGCGCTGGGCTCGGTGAAGGGGAAGAACGCCGGGCGCAGGCGCGTCGTCGTCCCCTCGCCCAGCACCGCCACGGCCATCGCGTCGAGGACGCCGCGCAGGTTGGCCATCGTCAGGTGCTCGTCCACCGCGAGGCCCTCGACCTGCGTGAAGACGGGCGTGTGCGTGGCGTCCAGCTCGTCCGTGCGGAACACCCGTCCGGGCACGGCGACGTAGAGGGGCGCGCCGTGGTCCAGCAGGGCCCGGGCCTGCACCGGGGAGGTGTGCGTGCGCAGCACCAGGCCGTCCTCGGGCGGGTCGACGAAGAAGGTGTCCTGCATCTGCCGCGCGGGGTGGTCGGGGCCGAAGTTGAGGGCGTCGAAGTTGAACCACTCGGCCTCGACCTCGGGGCCCTCGAGCACCGTCCACCCCAGGCCCGTGAAGAAGTCCTCGACCTCCTCGACGAGCAGCCCCAGCGGGTGGCGCGCGCCGCGCGGACGCCGGGACGTCGGCTGCGTGAGGTCCTGCGCCTCGGTGACGAGGACGGCGGCGTCCCGCTCCGCCTCCAGGACGGCGCGGCGCTCGGCGACGGCCTCGGCGACGTCGCGGCGGGCCTGGCCCATCCGGCGGCCGGCCTCGGCCTTGGCGGGACCGGGCAGCGCGCCGATCTCGCGGTTGGCGAGCGAGAGCGGGCTGCGGTCACCCCCGTGGGCGCGCGCGGCGGCCGTCAGCTCGTCGAGGTCACCGGCGGCGGCGACGGCCGAGAGGGCCTCGGCGACGGCCGCCTCGACCTGCTCGGCGTCCGTCGGCGACACCGCGACGGGGTCGGGGTCCCTGTTCGGGGCGGGCTCGGGGGTCGGGTCAGGCACGGGCGCTGAGTCTAGGGACCGCGGGCGGCTCCACCCACCCCGTCCTCGCCCCGCGCCCCGGGGCGGGACGGCGGGCCGCTCAGACGTCCGGGTGCAGGCTCGCCGTCGGGTCGCCGGCGGGGAGGGTGAAGACGAAGCGCGCGCCCCCGAGGTCCGAGCGGCGGACCACGATGCGCCCGCCGTGGGCCTCCACCAGCCCGCGGACGACGTAGAGGCCGAGCCCGGTGCCCCCGCGGCTCTCCCCCCGCCAGAACTTGGAGAACACCAGCGGGATGTGCGCCTCGTCGATGCCGCGACCGGCGTCCTCGACGCACACCACGACCGCGGGCGCCGTCACGGAGGTCTCGCGCCCGCACGACTCCGAGGCCACCGGTCCCGTGCCGAGGGACAGGCGGACGAGGCCGTCGCCGTGGCGGACCGCGTTCTCGACGAGGTTGGCCAGCACCTGGTCGAGGCGGTCGCGGTCGGCCCAGACCTCGGGCAGGGCCTCCGGGGGCGGCACCTCGACGCGGATGCGCGCCGGGTCCAGGCCGGAGGCGACCGCCCGCTCCGCGTGGGCCCGCAGCACGGCGCCGAGGTCCACGGGCAGGGTGCGCACCTCCAGCCGCCCGGCGTCGATCCGCGAGATGTCCAGCAGCTCGGTGATGAGCCGGGTGACGCGGTCCGCGTCGTACTCGACGGTGCGCAGCATCAGCTGCTTCTGCTCGTCGCTGAAGCGGTCCCAGCGCCGCAGGAGGGTGGAGGTGAAGCCCTTGACGCTCGTGAGCGGCGAGCGCAGCTCGTGGGCGACGGTGGCGATCAGCCCGGCGTGGTCCTGCTCGGCCCGGCGACGGGAGTCGGTGCTGCGCAGGGACAGCACGACGCGGCGGACCGGCTCCCCGCGGCCGGGGCGGACGTACCGGGCGGTGACGAGGACCTCGCGGCCCCCGGGCAGCACGAGCAGCCGCTCCCGGTGCCCCCGGCGGATGGCCAGGCCCGACCACGGGTCGGTGCAGGCCCACCAGCGCCGGCCCGAGGTGTCCTGCCACGGCAGGGCCTCCCGGACGTCGCGCCCCAGCAGGTCCTGCGCGCGCAGGCCGAGGCAGCGCTCGGCCTCGGGGGTGACGACGACGACGCGCGCCCGGTCGTCCGCCACGAGGATCCCGTCGGGCAGGTCTCCCGGCTCGAGCAGCAGGGGCGCGGGCTCCGCGGCGCTGCTCCCCGCCCCGAGCGCCTCCGCCCCGCCTGACTCGGCCCCGTCCGTCGGCGGCCCGCCCGCACTCGGTCCGCCCGCCTCCGCCCCGCTCACGCCGGACCGCTCCCGCCGGCGGGGCGGTGCGCGCGGGCCGCGGCGTACAGGCAGACGGCGGCGGCGGTGGCGAGGTTGAGGCTCTCGGCGCGGCCGTGGAGCGGGACCCGCACGACGGCGTCGGCGAGCGCTCGCGCCGCGGGCGGCAGGCCCTGGGCCTCCGTGCCGAAGACCCAGGCGACCGGGCCCGCTAGCGCGCCCCGCCCCTCGTGCGCCGCGTCGGCGAGGTCGTCGAGGTCCTGCTCGCCCTCCCCGTCGGCCGCCAGGACCGCCGCTCCGGCGCCGCGCAGCCCGGTCACGACCTCGGGGAGCTCGACGCCCGTGACGACCTCGAGGTGGAAGAGGCTGCCCGCGGTCGCCCGCACGCACTTGGGGTTGTAGGGGTCCACGCTGCCGGCCGTCAGGACGACGGCGTCGGCACCGGCGGCGTCCGCGGCCCGCAGCACCGTCCCGGCGTTCCCGGGGTCGCGCACCTCGGCGAGCACCGCCACGAGACGCGGCCGCCGCGCGAGCACCGCGGCCAGCGGGACGTCCACCGGGCGGCAGACCGCCACGAGGCCCTGCGGGGTGACGGTGTCCGCCATCGCCGCGAGCACCTCCTCGGTGCACGGTCGCACCGGGACGCCGCGGCGCCGGGCCTCGACCACCAGGTCGTCGTGGCGCTCCAGCGCCTCGACGGTGCCGTACAGGTCGCGCACCGCTCCCGCGGGCACGGCCTCGCGGACGGCCTGCGGGCCCTCGGCGAGGAAGAGCCCCGCCCGGACGCGCGCGGGGCGCCCCGACAGCCGACCCACCGACCGCACCCGCTCGCTGCGGGGGTTGGTCAGCACGTCGGCGTCGGGACGCCCCGGGGTGCTCGTGCGACGCGAGGTCGGCTCAGCCACGCCGTCCGCCCTCGCGGTCTCGCCGGTCGGCCTCAGGCCGCGGCGCCGGCCTGGGCCGGCACGTTGGCGCGCGAGAGCTCGACGAGCGCCGCGAAGGCCGCCTCGTCGTTGACGGCCAGCTCGGCCAGCATGCGGCGGTCGACCTCGACACCCGCGACCTTGAGGCCCTGGATGAAGCGGTTGTAGGTCATGCCGTGGGCGCGCGCGCCCGCGTTGATGCGCTGGATCCACAGGCGGCGGAAGTCGCCCTTGCGCGCCTTGCGGTCGCGGTAGGAGTAGACGAGGGAGTGGGTGACCTGCTCCTTCGCCTTGCGGTAGAGCCGCGAGCGCTGGCCGCGGTAGCCGCTGGCGCGCTCGAGGACCTCTCGGCGCTTCTTCTGGGCGTTGACCGCCCGCTTGACGCGTGCCACTGACGTGCTCCTCGTCGTCTCGGCCCGGGGGCCGTGGGGCCCGGTGCGGCCGGCCGGGAGGGCCGGGCCGCGCGGGCGTGTGCTCGGGTGCTGCTGGGGTGGTGCTCAGGTGCCGTGCCGCGGGGACCGGGCCGGCGGACCTGGGGCGCCGGCGCCGGTCGCGGGAGCGACGGACGGCCTGCGGGAGACCGGGGACGCGCCCCGGCCCCGTTCAGTGACCGAGCAGCCGGCGCGCCTTCTTGGCGTCGGCGCCCGCGACCTGGACGTCGCCGGCGAGACGGCGCGTCACCCGCGAGGACTTGCCCTCGAAGAGGTGGCGGCGGCCGGCGCGCTGGCGCATGACCTTGCCCGTGCCCGTCAGGCGCAGTCGCTTCTTGGCGCCGCTGTGCGTCTTGTTCTTCGGCATGGCGCCGATCTCCTCAGCTCGTGCGTGGCACCCGGGGTGCGCCCCAGGTGCGGTGGTGCGGTCTGCGGTGGTGCTGGCCGGCGGCTGCGCCCGGGGGAGCGGCCGGTCGGCTCAGGCCTGCTGGCCCTCGGCGGGCGCCCGCTCCGCGGGTGCCTGCTCCGCCGACGCCTGCTCCGCGGGTGCCGGCTCCGCGGGCGCCTGCTCGGCGGGCGCCTGCTCGGTCGTGCTCTCGCGGCGCCGGCGCTGCTCGGCGCGCGCCTCGGCCTTCTTCCGGTGCGGCCCGATGACCATGACCATGTTGCGGCCGTCCTGGGTCGGGGCGCTCTCGACCGCCCCGAGCTCCTCGACGTCCCCGGCCATGCGCTGCAGGAGGCGGTAGCCCATCTCGGGACGCGACTGCTCGCGCCCGCGGAACATGATCATGACCTTGACCTTGTCCCCCGCGGAGAGGAACTTCTCGGCCTGGCCCTTCTTCGTGGCGTAGTCGTGCGGGTCGATCTTCAGGCGCAGGCGCACGGTCTTCAGCACCGTGTTGGCCTGGTTCTTGCGCGCCTCGCGCGCCTTCATGTCGGCCTCGTACTTGAACTTGCCGAAGTCCATGAGCTTGCAGACGGGCGGTCGCGCCTGCGGGGCGACCTCGACCAGGTCGAGGTCGGCCTCCTGAGCCAGGCGCAGGGCGTCCTCGACGCGGACGATCCCGACCTGCTCCCCGCCGGGGCCGACGAGTCGGACCTCGGGGACGCGGATCCGGTCGTTGATGCGCGGTTCGCTGATGTGCTGCTCCTCAGTCGTGCGTGCGGTACCGCCGCGGCGCGGGGGGTCCCCCGCCGTGGTCGCGTCAGCGGTGACGGTCCACCCGGGGGCCGGTGCTCGCGCGCGCCGTCGACGGACGGCGCCACGAGGCGCACGCACGAGCGGCTCCAGCGGAGCCACCGCGCGGACCGGACCCGGCCACCTCGTCCCGGCGGGGCCGGGGAGGTCGCTCTCGGGTGGGAGGAAGTCCTCCGCTTGGCGGCCCGCTCCCCCGCACCAGCCCGGGGGCGGGCGCGCGGGAGCGGTCGGTCTGCGTGCCAGGCTAGCAGCCATGACCCCGGGAACCCCAGAGCACGGAGCGCACGCGCACCAGGACGCCGACCGCAGCACCGCGGCCCCGCCCGGGGAGCCCGCCCTCGCCCCTCTGCCCGGAGGGCACGACGCGGCCGAGGGGGCGGAGCTGCGGGACATCGCCGAGGTGCCCTCCGTGGAGGTGATCACGACCGCGGCCGTGCACCTGATGAGCGCCGCCGCCGTGAAGTGCGGCCTCGCGGAGGACGCCGACGCCCAGCAGCACCTGGACCTCGCGGAGGCGCGGGTGCTCATCGGCGCCCTCGCCGGGCTCGTCACCGCGGCGGCCCCCGACATCGGCAACCAGCACGCCCGCGCGCTGCGCGACGGGCTGCGCTCGCTCCAGCTGGCCTTCCGCGAGGCGTCCGTGGTCCCGGACCCGCCGGGGCAGGGGCCGGGCGAGCGGCTCACGGGCCCCGTGCGCTGAGCCACCGCCCCGCCGGGCAGGCGCGAACGACCCCTTCACTTGACGGGTTCCAGACTGGGTGGTCAGGTTGAGGACGTGAGCACTCCCGTCGTCCCGTCCGCCCCGGCGGCCGCAGAGGTCCCCGGCGCGGACCTGCTGCGCGGGGCGGGGCTGCGCGCGACCGGCCCGCGCGTGGCCGCGCTCGCCGTCCTCGCCGAGCAGCCGCACGCCGACGCCGACGACGTCGCCCGCGGCGTGCGCGACCGCATCGGCCGCGTCTCGACGCAGGCCGTCTACGACGTCCTGCGCGCGCTGTGCCAGGCCGGGCTGGTCCGGCGCATCGAGCCCGCCGGCTCGCCCGCCCTCTTCGAGCTGCGCGTCGCCGACAACCACCACCACCTCGTCTGCCGCTCCTGCGGCCGGGTGCGCGACGTCGACTGCGCCGTGGGCGCCGCCCCCTGCCTGGTCCCCGCGCACGACGGCACGGACTTCGCCGTCGACGAGGCCGAGGTCATCTACTGGGGCACCTGCGCCGCGTGCGCCGCCGGCGGCGCGGGCAGGTGACCACCGCCGGCAGCGCCGGCGGCTGACGACCGCCGCCGCGGGCCAGGGGTGCGAGGACCAGCGGTCCGGCCGCTCTCCGCGCCGTCTCGACGGCGCCTCCCTCCCCACCACCCCCTCTCGACCACGTCCCGGGTGCGACGACCGCCCCCGGGCCGGTGACGACCCCCCACCACCTCCGGAGGACGCATGACCACGCAGGACAGCTGGACCACCGACGGCGCGGGCGTGCCCGTGGCCAGCGACGAGCACTCGATGACCCAGGGGACCGGCGGCGGCACGCTGCTGCACGACCACTACCTGGTCGAGAAGATGGCCCAGTTCAACCGCGAGCGCGTGCCCGAGCGCGTCGTCCACGCCAAGGGCGGCGGCGCCTTCGGCACCTTCGAGGTGACGGGGGACGTCAGCCGCTACACGCGTGCGGCGCTCTTCCAGCCCGGTACCAGCACGAGGATGCTCGCCCGCTTCTCCACCGTGGCCGGCGAGCAGGGCACGCCCGACACCTGGCGCGACCCGCGCGGCTTCGCGCTGAAGTTCTACACGAGCGAGGGCAACTACGACCTCGTCGGCAACAACACCCCGGTCTTCTTCGTCAAGGACGCGATGAAGTTCCAGGACTTCATCCGCTCCCAGAAGCGCCTGCCCGACTCCGGGCTGCGCGACAACGACATGCAGTGGGACTTCTGGACCCTCTCCCCCGAGAGCGCCCACCAGGTCGTCGTGCTCATGGGCGACCGCGGGGTGCCCCGCACCTGGCGGCACATGAACGGCTACGGCTCCCACACGTTCCAGTGGGTCAACGCCGAGGGCGAGGCCTGCTGGGTGAAGTACCACGTCAAGACCGACCAGGGCAGCGAGTTCCTGGAGCAGGACGAGGCGGACCGGATCGCGGGCGCCTCCCCCGACCACCACCGGCAGGACCTCTTCGCGGCGATCCGCGAGGGCGACTTCCCCAGCTGGACCCTGCACGTCCAGATCATCCCGACGGCGGACGCGGAGACCTACCCGACCAACATCTTCGACGTGACGAAGACGGTCTCGCAGAAGGACTACCCGCTCGTCGAGGTGGGTCGCATGACGCTCGACACGAACCCGGACAACTTCCACGCCCAGGTCGAGCAGGCGGCGTTCGACGTCAGCAGCATGGTCCCCGGCGTGGGCCCGAGCCCGGACAAGATGCTGATGGGGCGGATCTTCAGCTACGCCGACGCCCACCGCTACCGCATCGGCACGAACTACGCCCACCTCCCGGTCAACGCGCCGGTGGCGCCCCTGGGCACGTACGCCAAGGAGGGCTCCATGGCGTACCGGTGGAACCCGCCGGGCCAGCCCGTCTACCAGCCCAGCAGCTACGGCGGCCCCGTGGCCGACCCCCGGCGGGCCGCCGAGGCTCCCGGCTGGGTCGCCGGCGGCCGGACCGCCCGCACGCCGTACGTGGAGCACGCCGCGGACGACGACTGGAGCCAGGCGGGCGCCCTCGTCCGCGAGGTCATGGACGACGACGCCCGGGCGCGGCTGGTGACCAACGTCTCCGGCCACCTGCTGAACGGCGTCAGCGAGCCCGTGCTGGAGCGCGCCTTCGCCTACTGGCGGAGCATCGACGCCGAGACCGGCCGGCGCGTCGAGGCGGCCGTGCGCGAGCAGAAGCCCTCGTCGGCCCCCACCACGAGCGCCTCGCCGACGGCGCCCGGCGACGAGGCCGCCGAGCGCTGAGACGCGAGCGCTGGGGCACCGGCGCTGACGCGCGAGAGCCCGGGAGCACCTGCTCCCGGGCTCTCGTGCGTCGTGGCGCCAGCCGACGACGTGGTCTCGCCCGCGCCGCAGCGCCCCTCGCGAAGTGGCTGCCCCGCAGCCGGTCTCCGAGGACGTGTGCGGCGCAGCACCGCTCAGGAGGTGCTCAGCCGGGCCAGCGCTCGCTCCTCGGCGGGGATGCGCACCAGCAGCAGCAGCGCGGCGTTGAGCACCGTGAAGGCGACAGCCGTGATCCAGGCGCTGTGCACGAGGGGCAGGGCCACGCCCTCGACGGCGACGATCACGTAGTTCGGGTGGCTCATGAACCGGTAGGGCCCGCGGGTGACCCGGCTCATGCCCGGGACGACCACGACGCGGGTGTTCCACTGCCGCCCGAGGGTGGCGATGACCCAGGCCCGGGTGGCCTCGGTGAGCAGGAGCAGGACGAGCATCGTCCAGCCGAGCAGGGGCGCGAAGGGGCGGTCGAGGACCACCACCTCCACCAGGCAGGCCACGAGCAGGCCCGTGTGCAGGGCGACCATGACCGGGAAGTGGCCGCTGCCCGTCTCGAAGCCGCCGCGCTCGCGCGCCCACGCCAGGTTGCGGCGCGAGATCACGAGCTCGACGAGGCGCTCGAGCGCGACGAGGACGACGACGACGGCGTAGAGGGCGACGCTCACGCAGCGGCCGCCTCGCGCGCGGGCCCCCCGCCGACCCCGGCCGCGCCCTGCGCGTCGGGCCAGCGCAGCAGGACCAGCTCGGCGCAGAAGCCGGGGCCCATGGCGAACATCAGGGCGTGGTCGCCGTCGGCCGGCGGCTCGGCGAGGGTCTGGGCGAGGACGTGGAGCACCGAGACCGACGACATGTTGCCGTTCTCGGCGAGGTCGGCCCAGGAGCGCGCGAGGGCGCCCTCCGGCAGCTCCAGGACCTCGGTGACCGCCTCGAGCACCTTCGGGCCGCCGGGGTGGGCCACCCAGCGCGCGACGTCGCCCGAGCGGAGCTCGTGGCCGTCGAGGAAGCCGGTGACGTCGTCGGCCAGGTACTGCTGGACGACGTCGGTGACGCTCGTCGTCAGGACGATGCGGAAGCCGCTGCCGCCGACGTCCCAGCCCATGACGTCCGCGGTGTCCGGGTAGAAGCGGCTGCTCGCGCCGACGACGTCGGGGCCGGGCAGGCCCAGCTCGGCCGCGCGCCGGTCCCCCAGCACGACGACCGCGGCGGCGCCGTCGCCGAACAAGCCGGAGGCGACGAGGTTCGCGGTGGACGTGTCGTCGCGCTGGACCGTGAGCGAGCACAGCTCGACGGCGAGGAGGACCGCCACGCCGTCGGGGTCCCCGCGCAGGTGGTCGTGCACGCGCGCGACGCCGGCGGCCCCGGCGACGCACCCGAGGCCGAACAGCGGCATCCGCTTGACGTCGGCCCGCAGGCCGAGGGGCTCCACGAGGCGGGCGTCGAGCGAGGGCGCGGCGACCCCCGTGGTGCTGGCGAAGACGATCACGTCGACGTCCTGCGGCGTCAGCCCCACCTGGCCCAGGGCGTCGCGCACGGCGCGCTCTCCGAGCTCCAGACCCACCCGCAGGTAGGCGTCGTTGGCGTCGCGGAAGCCGTCGAGCTGCGGGTACTCCTCCAGCGGGAGGGCCAGGTGCCGGGTGCGCACCCCCGTGTTGCCGTGCAGGCGGTGCAGCAGCTGGCGACGGGTGCCGTCGAGCTCGCCCCCCGAGGCCATCACCTGGCTGAAGGCGTCGGTGATGTCGGCCTGGGCGGACGTGCGCGCCGGCACGGCTCTGCCGACGGAGACGATGCGAGACATGGGGACTCCTCTAGGGGCACCGCTGCGGGGCTGCGCGGAACCCTCATCCTGTGCCGCACGGGCGCGCTCCCGCGCGCCGGAGCCTCGCCGGAGCGCGCCTAGCCCACCCGCACCGGCGCGGCCCCGGCCACCTCGACGACGTCGCCGCGGACCAGCTGGCGGCCGCGACGGACCTCCACCTCGCCGTTCACCGAGACGACCCCGGCGGCGAGCGCCTCCTTGGCGTCCGCCCCGGACTCCACGAGCGAGGCCAGCTTCAGCAGCTGGCCGAGCCGGATGTCGCCGTCGGTCGGCACCAGCTCGGGCTCGCTGCCCGGCGCTCCCGAGCGCTGCTCGTCCGCCGAGTGCTGGTCGTCGAGCGGGCTGGGGTCGTCCTGGGCGGCCATGGCCCCATCCTGCCGCGCCGCACGGGCCCCGGCCGCGCCCGCGGGTCCCGTGCGCGGAAGGCGCCGTCGGACGGCGGTGTTGACGCGGGCGTGCTCGACGTCCCGGTCTCCTTGCTCGACCGCGCGCGCACCCGCGCCGGCGAGCCCGACGCGACGGCGCTCACGGGGGCGGTCGAGCGGGCGCGGCGCGCAGACGCCCTGGGGTACCTGCGCTTCTGGGTCGCCGAGCACCACGCCGTCCCCGGCGTCGCGGGCTCGGCCCCCGCCGTGCTGGCCGGCGCCGTCCTCGGCGCGACGCGGCACCTGCGCGCCGGCTCCGGCGGGGTGATGCTGCCCAACCACGCGCCGCTCGTCGTGGCCGAGCAGTTCGCCGCGCTGGCGGCGCTGCACCCGGGCCGGGTGGACCTCGGGGTGGGCCGCTCGCCGGGGTTCACCGCGCCCGTCCGCCGCGCCCTGCGCCGGTCGGGGGCACCCGCGGCCGACGACGACTTCGCCCGCGACCTCGACGAGCTGCGCGCCCACCTGGCCGGGGAGGCCGAGGTCACGGCGCGGCCCCAGGGGGTCGACGTGCCGCTGCTCGTGCTGGCCACGGGGGCGGGCCTGGCCGTGGCGGCGCGCCTGGGGCTGCCCGTCGTCGTCGGCGGCCCGCTGCTGGCGCCCCTGCTCGCCGCCGACGGGCAGGACGCCGACGCCGCGCGCGGCGAGGAGGCGCTCGCGGGGTACCGCGACGCCTACCGGCCCTCGGCCCGGGAGCCGCGGCCGCGGGTCCTCGTGGCGCTCGACGTGCTGGTCGCGGACGACGCGGCGGCGGCGGCCGAGCTCGCGCTGCCGGAGGCCTGGGCGATGGCCGAGGCGCGCACCCGCGGTGCGTTCCCTCCGCTGGAGCCGGTGGCCGCGCTGCGGGAGCGCACGCCCACCGGGTCCCAGGAGCGCCACCTCGCCGCGGCGGCGCGGACGACGGTGGCCGGGACGCCCGAGCAGGTGGAGAGCGCGCTCGCCCGCCTCCTGGCGCGCACCGGGGCGGAGGAGGTCCTCGCGACCTCCAGCACGACCGACCGGGACGCCCTGGCCCGCTCCGACGCGCTGCTGGCCGGCCTCAGCCGGCCGGCGGTGACGGCCACCCGCGCGCGGGCGGACGCCACCGCGGCCGACGAGGTCGTCAGTCGGCGCTGATCTGCAGCCGGAAGCGGTCGCGCCCGGTGTGCAGCGACCACAGGTGCTCGGCGAGCACGGCCGGGTCCTTCTCGGGGTCGCCCTCGACGATCCGACCGCCGATAACGAGCTGGGCCACGTGGATGCCCTCCTCGGCGAGCTTCTCGTGCAGGAGCTGGGCGTAGGCGGCCTGGCCCGCGAAGGCGACGCTCGTCCCCGTGACGGCCTGCCCCGGCGTGACGGCGGACCCCCCGTTGACGAAGAGCACGGTGCCGCGGCCCTCGCCGAGGAAGCGCATGCCCGGCAGCACCTGGTGCACCGCGGCGACCGGGCCGTAGATGGAGAACTCGACGGGACCGCGCAGGTCCGCGGGCGTCGTCTCGAGCACCGGCCGCATGAAGTCCTTCTGCGGCAGCGGGCTGTACTGCAGCACCTCGATCGGCCCGAGCTCCTCCGTGGCGCGCTCGAGAGCCGCTGCCAGGGAGGCGGGGTCGCGGACGTCGGCGGCGTAGCCGCGCGCGTGCACGCCGTCCGCGGCGAGCTCCTCGGCGAGGGCGTCGACGCGGGACTGGGTGCGGGACAGGAGGGCGACGGAGAAGCCCTCGGCGCCGAAGCGGCGGGCGACGGCGCGGCCCAGGCCGCGGCCGGCGCCGATGATGGCGATGGTGGTCATGCCCGGCGCCAACCGGGACGCCCCGCCCGCTGTTCCGCGGGCGCCGGCCCGGGCTCCGGGCCCCGGCCCGCGAGCGCCCGGCTCAGCCGGCGGTGGTGAGGCGCAGCTCCAGGGAGTCCACGCCCTCGGCGACGACCGCGGACGTCGCCAGCCGGTCCTGCACCCGCTGCAGCAGGGCGTCCAGCGCGGGCTGGTCCAGGCCCGGCGCCAGGGCCAGCACGACGGCCGTCTCCGCCCGGCGACCGCGCTCGACCGCGGCGCTCGCCACGGCCGGCTCGACCTCGGCGGCGGCGCGCACGGCCTCGGCGACGTCCTCGCGCTCCCAGGACGGCGTCCACGAGCGCTGCTGGGCCAGGGCCTCGACGGCCGGGCGCGGCACGACGAGGGGCCGCTGCGCCGCCGGGTCGAGCACGAGCATCGCGCAGCCCTCGTCGACGGCCGAGAGCGCCGCGCGCTCGACCTCGCTCGGCACCGGCCGCGCGGCGGCGTCCCAGGCGGCCAGCGCCGCCGTCGAGGTGAAGACGGGCAGGGCCCGCCGCCCGTCCGGGGCGGTGAGGGTGACGACGGCCATGTCCGCCCCGGTGTCGGAGGCGACGCCCGTCAGCGGGGAGGCCTCCTCCCCCGCCGAGACCGCCACCACGGGGACGAAGACCCGCGTGCCCGCCAGGGCCGCGACGACGGCCGCGGGGCCGGTGGCGTCGCGCTCGGCGAGCGCGGCCACGACGCCCGCGTCGGCGCTCCCGTCGTCGCCCGCGAACGGGCTGGGGGTGAGGGTGCGCCCGGCCCAGGGCACGCCGCCGGAGTCGGCCCCGGCCGCGTGGGCGCCACCCGTCGGAGATGTCGCCGGTGGCGGGGTCCCGGGGGGCGGGGTCACGGGCGCCCGGCGACGTCCAGCGCCTCGCCGAGCGTGAACGCCTGCGCGTACAGCGCCTTGCCGACGATGGCCCCCTCCACGCCGCTCGGCACGAGCGCGCGCAGGACGGTGAGGTCCTCGAGGCTGGAGACGCCGCCGGAGGCGACCACGGGTCGGTCGGTGGCGGCGCAGACCTGCTCCAGCAGCGCCGTGTTCGGCCCGCGCAGCGTGCCGTCCTTGGTGACGTCGGTGACGACGTAGCGGGCGCAGCCGTCGGCGTCCAGGCGCGCGAGCACCTCCCAGAGGTCGCCGCCCTCCTGGGTCCACCCGCGGGCGGCCAGGGTCGTGCCGCGCACGTCGAGCCCCACGGCGATGCGGTCGCCGTGCTCGGCGATGGCGCGCCGGGTCCACTCCGGGTCCTCCAGCGCCGCGGTGCCCAGGTTGACCCGGCGGCAGCCGGTGGCCAGGGCGCGCGCCAGCGAGGCGTCGTCGCGGATGCCCCCGGACAGCTCGACGTCGACGTCGAGACGGCCCACGACGTCGGCGAGCAGCTCCGCGTTCGTGCCGCGCCCGAAGGCGGCGTCGAGGTCGACGAGGTGGACCCACTCCGCGCCGCCCTCCTGCCAGGCCAGCGCCGCCCCGAGGGGGTCGCCGTAGCCGGTCTCGGAGCCGGCCTCGCCCTGGACGAGGCGCACGGCCTGCCCGTCGGCGACGTCGACGGCCGGCAGGAGCTGGAGACGGGTGGGGGTCTGGTCGGGCTCGCTCACGGCTCCATCCTGGCAGCCCGGGCGAGCGCCCGCGGCGGGGCGGCCCCGCCCCCGGGGCGGGCTAGCGGTCCAGGGCGTAGGGGACCAGGTAGAGGCCCGCGCCGAGGAGGGCGAGGGCCGCCAGCGCGCCGACGGCCACGGCCCCGCGCACGAGGTGCTGGCGCCCCAGCGACAGGGCTCCCCCGGCCAGGAAGGCCGCGGCGACGGCCAGGACCAGGCCGATGACGAGCGGGTTCACCGCGGCTCGCCCGCTCCGCCGTCGAGCGAGGAGACCCAGCGCCGCAGCAGGCGCTGGCCGGCGTCCCCGGACTTCTCCGGGTGGAACTGGGTGGCCGACAGGGGGCCGTCCTCCACCGCCGCGACGAACCGGGTGCCGTGGTCGGCCCACGTCACCCGGGCCGAGGCCGGCCCGCTCCACTCCTGCACGGCGTAGGAGTGCACGAAGTAGTAGCGCTCGTCCGGGTCCGGCTCGGCCCCGAACAGGCGCGACCCCTCGGGCGCCTCGACGGTGTTCCAGCCCATGTGCGGGACGACGGCGGCGGGCAGGCGCGCCACCTCGCCGGGCCACAGGCCCAGCCCCGGCTCCTCCCCCGGCACCGGAGGGCCGCCCCCCTCCGCCTGGTGCTCCAGGCCCCGGGCGAACAGCACCTGCAGCCCGACGCAGACGCCGAGGACCGGGCGACCGGCCTCGAGGCGCTCGGCGACGACCTCGTGGCCGCCGACCGAGCGCAGGTCGCGCGCGACGGCGGCGAAGGCGCCGACGCCGGGGACGACGAGGCCGTCGGCCTCCAGGGCCGCGGTCCGGTCACCGGTCAGCTCGACGCGCGCGCCCGTGGCCTCGAGGGCGCGGACGGCGGAGCGGACGTTGCCGGAGCCGTGGTCGAGCACGACGACGCGCGGGGAAGCCACGCGCAGAGCCTACGAGCCCTCGGCGCGGGGGCCGTCCTCGCCCGCGGCGTCGTCGGAGCCGGTCGACGCGCTGCGCGCCGCGCTCCCCCGGGCGGCACCCCGGCGCAGGGCGACCCCCGCGGCGAGCACGGCGCCGAGGAGGGCGACGGCCGCCACGAGCGCGGAGCCCCCTCCGGCGAGCAGCCGGGCCACCTCGAGCCCCAGGACCAGGGCCGCGGCGACGGCCAGGGCCGCCGGCAGCACCGGTGAGGGCGCGCTCGGCGCCCCCACGGGACCGCCCGGTCGCGGGCCGCCCCCGGCCCCGCGACCGGTGGCGAGTCGGGCCGCCGCCATCCGCCCGAGGCCATCGCTCGTCGTCGCCCCGTCGAGCTCGTCGACGCGGCGGGTGCCGTGGACGACGCGCTCGGCGTCGTCCGGCAGCCCGGCGAGGACCAGGCCGGGCGAGCGCTCGACGTCGGCGCCGTGCCGGCGCTGCCCGCGCACCCACTCCTCAGCGCGGACGGAGCCGCCCGCCCCGCCGCGCACGTCCGTGCGCAGCACCACGACAGGAGCGGCGCCGAGCGCGCGCGAGGTGCCGCGGACGACGGCGTCGGACGCGTCGGCGTCCGCACCCGCCTCTCCCGCAGCGGCTCTGGCGGCGACGAGGCATCCCCGGCCCCCGAGCGGGGCCACGTCGGCCCGCACGCCCGCCAGCGCCAGCACCCCGGCGAGGCGACCGGCGTCCGCCACCGGCGCCACGACGACGACGCGCTCGGGAGGGCCTGCGAGAGAACCGCTCCCGGGTCCGTCGTCGACGGGCTGGCCTCCTGCGGGCTCGTCGCTCACAGGGCGCCCTTCGTGCTGGGCACCCCCGTCACCCGGGGGTCCACCGCGAGCGCCGTGCGCAGGGCGCGGGCCACCGCCTTGAACTGCGTCTCGACGACGTGGTGGGCGTCGCGGCCGGCGAGCACGCGCACGTGCAGGCCGAGGTGGGCGTGGAAGGCGAAGGACTCGAAGACGTGCCGGGTCAGGGAGCCCAGGTAGGGCGTGTTCCCCGGCCCGCCGCCGATGAGCACGTGCTCCTGGCCCTCGGGCTCGCCGGAGTGCACGCAGTACGGGCGCCCGGAGACGTCGACGACCGCCTGCACGAGGGCCTCGTCCAGGGGGACGGTCGCGTCGCCGAAGCGGACCAGCCGCTTCTTGTCCCCCATCGCCTGCCGGAAGGCCTGCCCGAGCACGATGGCGACGTCCTCGACGGTGTGGTGGGCGTCGATGTGCAGGTCGCCCTCCGCCTCGACGACGAGGTCGACGAGGCTGTGGCGGCTCAGCGCCGTGAGCATGTGGTCGTAGAAGCCGACGCCCGTGCTGATGCGCGACTCCCCCGTGCCGTCGAGGTCGACCTCGACGACGACGTGCGACTCGCTGGTGCGGCGCTCGACGCGCGCCCGGCGAGAGGAGGTGCCGGTCAGAGCTGCTGCGGGGGTCGGGGTCTCGCTCATCGCGTGCTCCTCGTCGAGGGGTCGTGGTCGCCGGACCGGGAGGGCTCCCGGGCGCCGGCGGGGGTGGCGAGGACCTCTCCCAGCGCCTCGCGGAAGGCGGCGGTCTCCTCCGGCGTCCCCACCGAGACGCGCAGCCACCCCGGCGGCCCGGTCTCGCGGATGAGGACGCCGCGGTCGAGCAGGCCCTGCCAGGCGGCGTGCCGGTCGGCGAGGCGGCCGAAGAGGACGAAGTTGGCGTCGGAGTCGGCCACCTCCAGGCCCAGCCCGCGCAGCCACGCGACGAGGTCGTCGCGCTCGGCCCGCAGGGCGGCGACGCCGCGCAGCAGCTCCTCGGAGTGCCGGAGCGCCACGCGCGCCACCGCCTGGGTGACGCCGGACAGGTGGTACGGCAGCCGGACGACGCGCAGCGCGTCGACGACCGCGGGCGAGGAGGCGAGGTAGCCCACGCGCGCCCCGGCGAGGCTGAAGGCCTTGCTCATGGTGCGGCTGACGGCCAGGCGCGGGTAGCGCTCCAGCAGCTCCAGCGCGCTGGGCACGCCCGCGCGCCGGAACTCGGCGTACGCCTCGTCCACGACGACGACGCCGGGGGCCACCTCGCACACGGCTTCGACGACGTCGGCAGGCAGCGCCGTGCCGGTGGGGTTGTTCGGCGAGGTCAGCAGCACGACGGACGGCTGCTCGGCCTCGACCAGCGCCACGGCCGCGGCGGGGTCCACGGTGAAGTCCTCGCGGCGGTGCCCGGCGACCCAGCGCGTGCCGGTGTCGCGGGCGTACTCGGGGTACATCGAGTAGGTCGGCGCGAAGGACACCGCGGTGCGCCCGTGCCCGCCGAAGGCCTGCAGCAGCTGCAGCATGACCTCGTTGGAGCCGTTGGCCGCCCACAGCTGCTCGGGCGGGAGGCGGACGCCGGACTCCAGCGCCAGGAAGTCGGCGAGGTCGGCGCGCAGGTCCAGGAACTCGCGGTCGGGGTAGCGGTTCAGCCCGCGCGCGGCGGCGGCCACCGCCTCCCCCATCTCGCGGGCGACGGCCTCCGACGGCGGCACCGGGTTCTCGTTGACGTTGAGCAGCACCGGCACGTCGAGCTGCGGCGCGCCGTAGGGCTCGGCGCCGCGCAGCTCCTCCCGCAGCGGGAGGTCCGCCAGGGCGAGGCCCGTGCCACCGGCGGGGGGGTCGGACGCGGCGGGCTGGGCGGCGAC
This sequence comes from uncultured Pseudokineococcus sp., assembly GCF_947495735.1. Lineage (GTDB taxonomy): Bacteria > Actinomycetota > Actinomycetes > Actinomycetales > Quadrisphaeraceae > Pseudokineococcus. The sequence goes on along the minus strand of NZ_CANMAA010000006.1, from coordinate 181,231 downwards.
CGGGTCGGTCGTCGTCCCGGCGTCGCCGCTCACCGGCCGGCCCCGTCCGCAGCGCGGGCCAGGCGCGCGGTGACCGCCTGGCCGTGCGCGGGCAGGTCCTCGGCCTCGGCGAGCGCGACGACGTGCGGGGCCACGTCGGCGAGCGCCTGCGCGGAGTAGTCCACGACGTGGATGCCGCGCAGGAACGTCTGCACCGACAGCCCGCTGGAGAAGCACGCGCAGCCGCCCGTGGGCAGGACGTGGTTGGACCCGGCGCAGTAGTCGCCGAGGGACACCGGCGCGTGCGCGCCCACGAAGATCGCCCCGGCGTTCTGCACGCGCGCCGCGAGCACCGCGGCGTGGGCCGTCTGCACCTCGAGGTGCTCGGCGCCGTAGCCGTCGGCCACGGCCAGCAGCCCCGCGTCGTCGTCGACGAGGACGACGGCGGACTGCGGGCCCGAGAGCGCGGTGCGCACGCGCTCCGCGTGCTTGGTCGCGGGCACCTGCCGCCCGAGCTCGGCCACGACGCGCTCGGCGAGGTCCGGCGACGTCGTCACGAGCACGGCGGCCGCGACCTCGTCGTGCTCTGCCTGGCTGACCAGGTCGGCGGCGACGAGGACGGGGTCGGCGCTCTCGTCGGCGAGCACCATGACCTCGGTGGGCCCGGCCTCCGCGTCGATGCCCACGACGCCGCGCAGGAGCCGCTTGGCGGCGGCGACGTACCGGTTGCCCGGGCCCGTGACCAGGTCGACGGGCGCGCAGAGCCTCGAGCCGTCGTCGTCCCGGGCGCCCAGGGCGAGCATCGCCACCGCCTGCGCCCCCCCGACGGCGTACACCTCCTCGACGCCGAGCAGCGCGCAGGCCGCGAGGATCGTGGGGTGCGGCAGCCCGCCGTGGTCGCGCTGCGGCGGGCTCGCGACGACGAGGGAGGCCACCCCGGCCTCCTGCGCGGGCACCACGTTCATCACGACGCTGCTGGGGTAGACCGCCACGCCGCCGGGGACGTAGAGGCCGACGCGCCCGACCGGGACCCAGCGCTCGGTCACCGTCCCGCCCGGCACCACCTGGGTCGTCGTGTCGGTGCGGCGCTGGTCGGCGTGCACGAGCCGGGCCCGGCGCACCGACTCCTCCAGCGCGGCCCGCACCGCCGGGTCGAGCCCGTCGAGGGCGTCGGCGAGGGCGTCGGCCGGGACGCGCAGGTGCTCGGGCCGGACGCCGTCGAGGCGCTCCCCGAGGTCGCGCAGGGCCGCGGCCCCGCGGGTGCGCACGTCCTCGACGATGGGGCGGACGACCTCCAGCGCGGACTCCACGTCCTGCTCGGCGCGGGGCAGGGTGCCGCGCAGCTCGCGCGCGTCGAGGGGACGTCCTCGCAGGTCCAGGCGGCGGATCACGCCTCGATCGTAGGGCGCCCGGCGCGCGGGCCTCCCCGCGCACCCGGGAGGGCGCGGGGAGGCGCGGCGCCCGCCCGGACGCCGGCTCCTGCTGCGGACGTAGGGTCGCGGACGTGCAGCCCCTCCCGCTGTTCCCGCTCCCGTCGGTGCTGGTCCCCGGCCTGGTGATGCCGCTGCACGTCTTCGAGCCGCGCTACCGCGCGCTCGCCCAGCACCTGCTCGACACCCCGCCCGAGCGACGGGTCTTCGGCGTCGTCGCGGTCCGCCCGGGGCGGGACGTGCGCGAGGGCGCCGACGCCGTGCACGCCGTGGGCTGCACGGCCGTCGTCCGCGACATCACCGCCCTGGACGACGGCCGCTTCGAGCTGGTCACGAGCGGCGCGCTGCGCTTCCGCCTGCACGGCCTCGACGAGACCGCGGGCACCCCCTACGCCACCGGGCTCGTCTCGCCCCTCGACGACGTCGAGGGCGACCCCGACCGGGCGGCCTTCCTCGGCGTCCGGGTCGCCGCCGCCTTCGCCGCCTACCGGGCCCGCCTCGGCGGCGCCCAGGACGCCCTGGGCGTCACGTCGCCGCGCGTGCTCTCCCACCTCGTCACCGCGGGGATGGTGCTGCCGCTGCACGAGCGCCAGGCGCTGCTCGAGCAGCCCGACGCCGTCGCGCGCCTCGGGGCGCAGCTGCGGCTCCTCGCGCGGGAGGACGCCCTCCTCACCGCGACGGGGGCGCTGCCGCAGACCGGCCCCGACCTGTCCTTCGCCACGCCGAACTGACGCGGTCCCGAGCCGACCGGGAGGACGCCGTGGCGACACGACCCACCGCCCCCACCGCCGCCGTCCGCGCCCTGGTCGCCGACGGGGCGGCCCACGTGCTGCGGCCCTTCGAGCGCGTGGCGCACGCGCCGGCGGAGGCGGGCTACGGGCAGGAGGCCGCCGCCGCGCTGGGCGTCGACCCCGCGCGGGTGCTGAAGACCCTCGTCGCGGAGGTCGACGGCTCCCCGCTCCTGGCCGTCGTCCCCGTGGCCGGGCGCCTGGACCTGCGGGCGCTCGCGGCGGCGCGGGGAGGGCGGCGCGCCGCCCTGTGCGAGCCGGCCGCGGCGCAGCGCCTGACCGGCGGCGTCGTCGGCGCCATCAGCCCGCTGGGGCTGCGCCGGCCGCTGCCGGTCGTCGTCGACGCCTCGGCGGCGGCGCACCCCACCGTCCTGGTCAGCGCCGGGCGCCGGGGCCTCGACGTCGAGCTCGCGCCCGCCGACCTCGTGCGCCTGGCGGGGGCGACCTACGCGCCGGTGGGGCGCCCGGCGACGTCCTGACCCCCGGCGTCGGGGACGGGGCCCCGCCGCGACCCCGAGCTCGGCGACGGCGCCCGGAGCATCGCGGCGATGAGCACGCCGGTGACCACGAGGGCGGCGAGCAGCGGCCAGACGACGAGCGCCGCCTGCGCGGACAGCACCAGCCCCGAGGGGGCGACGACGACGCCCTCGGCCACGCGGTCGGTGACGTCCGCGGGCAGCGCCGGGGCGCGGCGGGGTCCGGCCACCACCTCGCCGAGGGCGCTGCCGAGCAGGGCCGCGCACACCGCGCCCAGCGCGGACGCGACCAGGGCTCCCAGGGCCAGCGGACCCGTCGGTCCGCCGCGCGCGCGCAGCACCGCCACGGCGACCAGGACGCCCGCGACACCTGTGGCGAGGACGAAGAAGCCGTCCTGCGCCGCCGCCAGCTCCGGCATCCCCGGGGAGACGCGCTGGGTCCCGTCGGTGACGACCGGCGGCTGCGGCGCCAGCAGCCACCACGCGACCGCGCTGCCGACGACGAGCAGGACCCAGCCGGCGACGGCGCGCAGCGCGGCCCCGCGGCCCCGCCCCGCCGGGCGCACCGACGTCACGCCCGGGCCGCCGTCGCGACGTCGGCCGTCGCACGAGCGGGGCTCACGCGAGGCACGAGGGCCCGAGCAGCGCCTTGAGGTCGCCGTACAAGGACGGCGACGGCGTCACCTTCAGCCCGGCGTCCAGGCGCATGAGCGTGGCCCGCTCCGGGGAGCTGCGCAGCCGCAGGTGGACCTCGGTGGGACCGGCGTGCATGAGCAGGACGTCCTTGAGCCGCTCCACCCGCGGCGGCGTGCACCGGGCGGTCGGCATCTCGATGACCAGCGGACCGCCCGAGGCCTGGGTGGTGTCCGGGATGGACATCTCCGAGGCGTAGATCGTCGGGACGTCGTCGCGGCGGTTGACGCGGCCCCGGACCACGCAGACGAGGTCCTCGCGCAGCTCGTGCATGACCTCGGCGTAGGTCTTGGGGAAGAACAGGACCTCGACCGAGCCCTCGAGGTCCTCCACCGTCGCGATGGCCCAGGCGCTGCCCTGCTTGGTCATCTTGCGCGTGACCGTGGTGACCATCCCCGCGATGGTGATGGTCGAGCCGTCCTGGCGGGACTCGTCGGTGACGAAGGAGGAGATGGAGCAGTCGGCGGAGGACGCGAGCACGTGCTCGAGGCCGAAGAGCGGGTGGTCGGAGACGTACAGGCCGAGCATCGCCCGCTCGCTGGCCAGGAGCTCGCGCTTGTCCCACTCCATGTCGCCGACCGGCGGCAGCGCGGCGAGCGTGACCGCGGAGTCGTCGCCGAGCCCGCCGAAGAGGGAGTCCTGCCCGATGGCCTCCTGCCGCTTCTCCACGACGAGGGCGTCGACGTAGACCTCGTGGACGGCCGCCAGGCCGCGCCGGGTGTGCCCGAGGGAGTCGAAGGCGCCCGCCTTGATGAGCGACTCGATGGTCCGCTTGTTGCACACCACTGCCGGGACCTTGCGCAGGAAGTCCTCGAAGGAGGTGAAGGCGCCCTTCGCCTCGCGCGCGGCGACGATCGCGTCGACGACGTTCTGCCCGACGTTGCGGATGGCGGCGAGCCCGAAGCGGATGTCCTGCCCCACGGCCGCGTAGGTGCCGATCGAGGAGTTGACGTCCGGCGGCAGCACCGTGATGCGCATCCGCCGGCACTCGCCCAGGTACAGCGCCGACTTGTCCTTGTCGTCGCGCACGCTCGTGAGCAGCGCCGCCATGTACTCGGCCGGGTGGTTGGCCTTGAGGTAGGCCGTCCAGTACGACACGACGCCGTAGGCCGCCGAGTGCGCCTTGTTGAAGGCGTAGTCGGAGAAGGGCAGCAGGATGTCCCACAGCGTCTTGACCGCGGCCTCGGAGTAGCCGTTGGCCGCCATGCCGTCGCGGAAGCCGATGTACTCGGCGTCCAGGACCTCGCGCTTCTTCTTGCCCATGGCCCGGCGCAGCAGGTCGGCCTTGCCGAGGGAGTACCCGGCCAGCTTCTGCGCGATGGCCATGACCTGCTCCTGGTACACGATCAGGCCGTAGGTCTCGCCGAGCACGTCCGCCAGCGGCTCCGCCAGCTCGGGGTGGATCGGGGTGATCTCCTGCTGGCCGTTCTTGCGCAGGGCGTAGTTCGTGTGGGAGCCGGCGCCCATCGGGCCGGGGCGGTACAGCGCGCCGACGGCGGAGATGTCGGCGAAGACGTCGGGCTTCATCAGCCGCAGCAGCGAGCGCATCGGCCCGCCGTCCAGCTGGAAGACCCCGAGGGTGTCCCCGCGCTGGAGCAGCCCGAAGGTCGTCGGGTCGTCGAGGGTCAGCTCGTCGAGGTCGACCGGCTCGCCGCCGTTGGTCACGATGTTCTTGAGGGCGTCGTCGAGGACCGTGAGGTTGCGCAGTCCCAGGAAGTCCATCTTGATCAGCCCGAGGCCCTCGCAGGTCGGGTAGTCGAACTGCGTGATCACCGCTCCGTCCTGCTCGCGGCGCATGATCGGGATGATGTCGATGAGCGGCTCGCTCGACATGATCACGCCGGCCGCGTGCACGCCCCACTGCCGCTTCAGCCCCTCCAGGCCGCGGGCCGTGTCGACGACCTTCTGGACGTCGGCGTCCGAGCTGTGGATCTGCCGGAACTCCTCCGCCTCGGCGTACCGCTTGTGGCTCGAGTCGAAGATCCCCGACAGCGGGATGTCCTTGCCCATCACCGCGGCCGGCATGGCCTTGGTGAGGCGCTCGCCCATCGCGAAGGGGTAGCCGAGGACGCGCGAGGAGTCCTTCAGCGCCTGCTTGGCCTTGATGGTGCCGTAGGTGACGATCATGGCGACCCGGTCGTCGCCGTACTTGTCGGAGACGTAGCGGATGACCTCGCCGCGGCGGCGCTCGTCGAAGTCGACGTCGAAGTCGGGCATCGAGACGCGCTCGGGGTTGAGGAACCGCTCGAAGATCAGCCCGTGCTCGAGCGGGTCGAGGTCGGTGATCCGCATGGCGTACGCGGCCATGGACCCGGCGCCGGAGCCGCGGCCCGGACCCACCCGGATGCCGTTCTCCTTGGACCAGTTGATGAAGTCGGCGACGACGAGGAAGTACCCCGGGAACCCCATCTGGGCGATGACCTGGCACTCGAAGTCGGCCTGCGCCTGCGACGCCGCCGGGATGCCGCCCGGGTAGCGCCGGTGCAGGCCCCGCTGGACCTCCTCGACGAACCAGCTCTCCTCCGAGTGCCCCTCGGGCACGGGGAAGTGCGGCATGTAGGTGCCGTTGCCCTCGGTGAAGGAGACCTCGCAGCGCTCGGCGATGAGCAGCGTGTTGTCGCACGCCTCCGGCAGCTCGGACCAGGTGCGGCGCATCTCGGCCGCGCTCTTGAGGTAGAAGTCGTCGGCGTCGAACTTGAACCGGTGGGGGTCGGCCAGCGTCGAGCCGGACTGCACGCACAGCAGCGCGGCGTGGGCGGTGGCGTCCTCGGCCCGCGTGTAGTGCAGGTCGTTGGTGGCCACGAGCGGCAGCTGCAGCTCCTTGGCCAGGCGCAGCAGGTCCTCGCGGGTGCGGCGCTCGATCTCGAGGCCGTGCTCCATGAGCTCGCAGTAGTAGTTCTCGGCCCCGAAGATGTCGCGGTAGTCGCTGGCGGCCTGCAGCGCCTCGCGGTACTGGCCCAGCCGCAGCCGGGTCTGCACCTCCGAGGACGGGCAGCCGGTCGTCGCGATGAGGCCGGCGGAGTGCTCGCTGAGGATCTCCCGGTCCATGCGGGGCTTGTAGAAGTGCCCCTCGAGCGAGGCGCGGGAGCCGAGCCGGAAGAGGTTGTGCATGCCGGCGGTGTTCTCGGCGAGGATCGTCATGTGCGTGAACGCGCCTCCGCCGGAGACGTCGTCGCGGCTGGAGGTGCCCTGGTCGCCCCACTTGACGCGCGTGCGGTCGCCGCGGTGCGTCCCGGGGGCCACGTACGCCTCGAGGCCGATGATCGGCTTGACGCCGTGCTTCTGCCCGGCGCGCCAGAAGTCGTAGGCGCCGAAGACGAAGCCGTGGTCGGTGGTGGCCAGCGCCGGCATCCCGAGGCGCGCGGCCTCGGCCATGAGGTCGTCCACCCGCGCGGCCCCGTCGAGCATCGAGTACTCGGTGTGCACGTGGAGGTGGACGAACTGGTCTCCGGCGGGGGATGAGGGCATCGAGGGGGCCTCCGGTGCGCCGTCGCGGGCAGCGGCGCGGGTCGGGCGGTGGGTGGGGCGCCACCACTTCCGAGGGGCGCCGGGGCGCCCGTCGGGAGCGGGACCGGACGAGTCTAGGTCGGGCCGCCGACACCTCCGGCCGCTCGCCCGCGGGCGCCGCGGCGGCGTCCTGCCACGACGCCCCGGCCACTCAGGCCAGGTGCTGCACGAGCGAGCGCTCCCCCGTCGCCGGGTCCACCACCAGCTCGGCGGGAGCCCCCTGGACCAGGGCGAGGTGGGGCGGCGGGTGGCCGCAGTCGACGCCGGTGACGACCGGGACGTCGAGCCCGGCCAGGGCGCTGCGGACGGCGTCGTGCTGGGTGAAGGAAGGCGCGTCCGGCGCGGCCGTCCGCCCGACGAGGACGGCCGCGGCGACGTCGAACCAGCCGGCGAGGCGCATCCGCCACAGGTCGCGAGCGATGTCGAGCGCCCCGTCGCCGCCGGCCTCGAGGTGCAGCAGGAGCCCCTCGCCGTCGGCGTGGGCGGCGGCGAAGGCGGCGACGTCGCCGAAGGGGGTGCCCGCGAGGACCGAGGTCGTCTCGACGCACCCGCCGAGCAGGCGGCCCCGGGCCCGCACCGGCCCGGCGCCCGGGTCGAGCAGCTCCCAGGTCCCGGCCCGGTCGTAGACCCGCTCGCGGACGCCCGGGTCGGCGGCCCAGTCGTCCCAGCCGCTCTCGCGGTGGTGCGCGGACGGGCCCTGCTCGAGCCGGGCGCCGGCGGGCGCGGTCACGACGTCGAGCCAGGGCAGCAGCGGGTCGGGCACCCGGTAGGGGGTGTCCAGGAGGTTCTGGCCGTGCACCGAGGCCCACCCGAGCCTCGTCGTCAGCGCGAGGGTCAGCGTGGAGACGTCGGAGTACCCGACGAGCCACGTCGGCTCGGCCGCGGCGAGGGCGTCCCAGTCGAGCAGGGGCAGCACCTCGACGGCGAGCTCCCCGCCCCACGGCGGCACGACCGCCCGCACGCCCGGGTCGAGCAGCATGTCCTGCAGCTCGGCGGCGCGCTCGGCCGCCGGGGCGCTGGTGGTCGTCGACCCGCCGGGGCGGTCGAGCAGGCACTCGCCCTCGCGGACCTCGAGCCCTCGGCCGCGCAGGACCTCCGCGGCGACCGCCAGGCGCGGACGCAGGTCGGCCGGCACGCCGCTGGAGGGGGCGGTGACCCCGACGACGTCGCCCGGTCGCAGCGGCGCGGGGAAGCGGATGCTCACCCGGAGATGCTGCCCCACGCGGGGGCGGGAGGGGGCCCTCCGCCGGCGCCGCTAACCACCCCCGCGCGCCGCGACGGACCTGTCGGTGGGCTCAGGAGCGGACGGCGCGCAGGAGCTCGAAGCCCACCCTCGCCGAGTCCAGCGCCTGCTCGGACCGGCGGGACCCCGTGCCGGCGTCGTCGCGCTCCACGACGAGCTCGACCGCACCGGCTCGCCCGCTGCTGGCGAAGACGCGGCCGAGGTCGATGACGCCGCGGCACAGGTCCTCGAAGGACCCGGAGGGCCCGAGGTCCTCGACGTGCCGCTGCCGGAGGCGACCGGGGTCGGCGCGCACGACGTCGACCGGGTCCGCGGCGCCCCGGTAGCACCAGAAGAGGTCCAGCTCGAGGTGGACCAGCATCGGGTCGGTCCGCTGGAAGAGGACGTCCACGCCGGTGCGGCCGGAGTCGTCGGCGCACGACCGCGTCCAGGACGAGACGACCGTGCGACCTGGACCACATCGGCGTGCTGGTCGGTCGTCCGCGGCCCGGGCTGTGCGACCGTGCCCCTCGACACGGACGCGAGGAGGCGGACATGACGACGACGTCAGGACGAGGAGCGGGGCTGCCGGGCGGTGAGGGCTCCGCGCGGGGCGGCACCCCGTCGCCGCCGGGCCCCGGCGGCAGCAGGCCGGACACGAGCGGGCGGTCGAGCGACCGCGCCAACGGTCCCGGCGACGACACCGAGGGCGGTCCCCGGCGCTCCTCGGGCAGGACGTGGGCGCTGCGCGGCCTCGGGGTCGTGCTCGCGGTCCTCGTCTACGTCCTGCTGGGCGGTGCCGACGACCTCCCGGTCGAGGGCCGCGTGACGGCGGCCGTGGCGGTGCTCATGGCGACGTGGTGGATGACCGAGGCCATCCCCCTGTCGGCGACGGCGCTCGTCCCGATCGTGGCGCTGCCAGTCCTCGGCGTGCTCACGGTGGCCGAGGCCACGGCGCCCTACGCCAACCCGATCGTGTTCCTGTTCCTCGGCGGGTTCCTCATCGCCATCGCCATGCAGAAGTGGGGCCTGCACCGCCGCATCGCCCTCCTGACGCTGCGCGCCTTCGGCACGCACCCCCGCCGCATCGTGCTGGGGATGATGGTCTCCACCGCGTTCCTCAGCATGTGGGTCTCCAACACGGCGACGACGCTGATGATGCTGCCGATCGCGATGAGCGTCCTGACCCTCGTCGTCGACCGCGTCGGGTCCGGGTCGCGGGCGGACCTCGCGGACCAGAAGGACGCCGTCGCCGACTCGACGACCTCGATCGCGGACGCCGTCGCCGACCCGGCCGTGAAGACCTTCGGCGTCGGGCTGATCCTCTCCGTGGCCTGGGCGGCGTCCATCGGCGGCCTGGCGACCCTGCTCGGCAGCCCTCCGAACGCCATCGTCGCCGGCTACGTCTCCGACGAGCTGGGCGGGGACGTCGGCTTCCTCCAGTGGATGACGCTCGGCGTCCCGCTGTCGGCGGTGTTCGTCGTCGTGGCCTGGCTGCTCATCACCCGGGTGCTGTTCCGCTCGGACCTGGAGGAGATCCCGGGCGGTCGCGAGATGCTCGACGAGCAGCTCGCCGAGATGGGCTCCATGAGCCGCGGCGAGAAGATGGTCCTCACCGTCTTCGCCTCCGCGGCCTTCCTGTGGATCGTCCCGGGCCTGCTGTCCAACGTGCCCGGCCTGGGCGACGCGGCGCCGTGGCTCGGCGAGCTGGACGACACGGCCATCGCCATCGCCGCCGGGCTCGCCCTCTTCCTCATCCCCGCCGAGCGCGGCGGGCGGATGACCCTCGGCTGGGAGGACGCCCAGAAGGGCCTCCCCTGGGGCGTCCTGCTCCTGTTCGGCGGTGGCCTCAGCCTCGCCGGCGCCGTCGCCTCCAGCGGGCTGGACGTCTGGATCGGCGGGCAGGTCGAGCCCCTGGGCCGGCTGCCGCTCATCCTGCTCGTGGCCGCCGTCGTGACGCTGATCCTGCTGCTCACCGAGGTGACCAGCAACACCGCCACCGCGGCGACGTTCATCCCCGTGCTCGGCGGCGTGGCGCTCGGCCTCGGCGTGGACTCGCTCACGCTCCTCATCCCGGCCGCGCTCGCCGCGACCTGCGCCTTCATGCTGCCCGTCGGCACGCCGCCCAACGCCATCGTCTTCGCGACGGGCAAGGTGACCATCGGCGAGATGGTCCGCGGCGGCATCGTGCTCAACGTCGTCGGCGTCGTCCTCATCACGCTGGCGACCTACCTGCTGGGCGGCCTCGCCTTCGGGATGTCCTTCTGACGCCCGACCCCGCGAGACGAGAGCGCCCTCCCACCGCATCGCGGTGGGAGGGCGCTCGTCGTCGTGGCGCTCGTGCCGTGCTCGTCCGCCCCCTGCTCGTCCGCCCCCTGCTCGTCCCGCCCCCGGGTCGTCGAGCCGCGGCGGACCGAGGACCTCGTCAGTCCCGCAGCCGCTCGAGCGCCCGCGCCAGGTCCTCGGGGTAGGTGCTCTCGTAGGTGACCGGCAGCCCCGTGCCCGGGTGGGCGAAGCCCAGCCGCAGGGCGTGGAGCCACTGCCGCCGCACCCCCAGCCGCTCGGCGATGGTCGGGTCCGCCCCGTAGGTCAGGTCGCCCACGCACGGGTGGCGCAGCGCCGCGACGTGCACGCGGATCTGGTGGGTGCGCCCGGTCTCCAGGCGCACCTCGAGCAGGCTCGCCGCCCGGTGCGCCTCCAGCGTCGTGTAGTGCGTGATGCTCGGGCGCCCGCCCTCGACGACGGCGAAGCGGTGGTCCGCGGTCGGGTGCCGCCCGATCGGCGCGTCGATCGTGCCCGCGCTCGGGTCGGGGTGGCCCTGGACCAGCGCGTGGTAGGTCTTCTCGACCGTCCGGTCGCGGAACGCCTGCTTGAGCAGCGAGTAGGCGCGCTCGCTCTTGGCGACGACCATCAGCCCGGAGGTGCCCACGTCGAGGCGGTGGACGACGCCCTGGCGCTCGGCGGCGCCGGACGTGGCGACGCGGTAGCCAGCACCCGCGAGCCCGCCGATGACGGTGGGACCCGTCCAGCCCGGGCTCGGGTGCGCCGCGACGCCGACGGGCTTGTCGACGACCACGAGGTCGTCGTCGTCGTGGACGACGCGCAGGCCCGGCACGGGCTCGGCCACGACGGACGGCGGCGCCGGCGGGTCGGGCAGCTCGACCTCGAGCCAGCCGCCCTCCGGCAGCCGCTCCGACTTCAGGACCTCGCGCCCGTCGACCTGCACCCCGCCTCCGGCGACGACCTCGGCCGCGCGCGAGCGCGAGATGCCCAGCAGGCGCGCCAGGGCGGCGTCGACGCGCTGGCCCGCGAGACCGTCCGGGACGGGCATCGAGCGGATCTCACCCACGGCGCCCCACCTCCCCCTGCGACGGCTCTCCCTGCGACGGCTCCCCTGGCGAGGGCTCTCCCGGCGACGGCTCCCCCGGCGACGGCGGCCGAGGGGCCTCGCGGGGGGCGGCGGTGCCCGCCGCCGGCGGGACGTCGCCGTCGGCAGCCGTCCGACCGGTGGGGTCGGGCTCCCGCTCCACCTGCTCCGCCCCGTCGCGCCGCCCGTCCACGCCGATGCCGCGGAAGCTCAGCACCACGACGAGGACGGCGGCGACGACGATGGCCGTGTCGGCCAGGTTGAAGACGGGCCACCGCGGCAGGCGCAGGAAGTCCACGACGTGGCCGACGCCGAAGCCCGGCTCCCGCAGGAGGCGGTCGGTGAGGTTGCCCAGGGCGCCGCCGAGCAGCAGCCCCAGGGTCAGGGCCCAGGCGCGCGAGCCCAGCCGCCGCGCCATGAGCGCGACGGCCACCACGACGGCGACCGCGACGAGGGTGAGGACCCACGTGAGCCCCGTCGCCAGCGAGAAGGCGGCGCCGGGGTTGTAGAGCAGGTAGAGGTCGAGCACGCCGGGGACCAGCTCGACCGGCTCCCCCTCCACGAGGCGGTCCACCGCGAGGACCTTGGTGAGCTGGTCGAGCCCCCACACGAGGGCGACGACCGCCACGAGCGCGACGAGGAGCCGGCGGCGACCCGGCGGGGCGGACGCCGGCGACGAGACCGGCCCCCCGGTGGCGGGGTGCGCGGCGTCGCCCGCGGGGCCCGGGACGTCAGCGGTCAGCTGAGGCCGCCCGGGGTCGCGCCCTCGGAGCCCGGGACGACCGCGGCCGTGCCGTCGAGGTCGCGCAGCTGGGTCTCGAGGTAGGCGCGCAGCCGGGAGCGGTACTCGCGCTCGAAGCCGCGCAGCTCGTCGATCTTGCGCTCCAGCAGGGTGCGCTCGTGCTCCAGCGCGCCGATCTCGCTCGCGCGCTGCTCCTCGAGCTGCTCGAGCGTCGTGCGGCGCTGCTCCTGCGCCTCGCCGACCAGCCGGTCCGCCTCCTCGCGGGCGCCGGTCACCAGGCGGTCGTGCTCCTGCTCGCCGGCGCGCACGTGCTCCTCGTGCAGGCGCTGCGCGAGGGCGAGGACACCGGCGGCGCTGTCGGGCACGGAGGCGGTCGCCTCGACGTCCGGGGCCGGCTGGTCGTCGGCCGGGGCGACCTGCACGGGCACCGGGGCGGCGGCGACCGGTGCGCCGGCGTCGGCGGGCTCCCGGACCGGCGCGGAGGCCTCGTCGGCGCGGCGCTCGGCCGCGGCGAGCTGCTCGCGCAGGTGGGCGCTCTCGGAGTGGAGCCGGGTCAGCTCGGTGACCACCTCGTCGAGGAAGTCGTCGATCTCGTGCTGGTCGTAGCCCTCACGGAACTTGGTCACCGTGAAGGTGCGCCCCGTGACCGCTTCCGGCGTCAGAGCCATGAGCATCCACCTCTGTCCTGGGTCGGGCCACGCCGTCCGCGTGAGCAGGGACGACGGTAGCGGACCGCGTGGACCGGGCCCCCCGCCGCCGCGACGCACCGGGTCGCCGGGGACCTGGGTCCGGGTCAGACGGTCCGCGCCGCGAGCTCGAGCAGCACCGAGCGCAGGATGCTCAGGCCGAAGAACAGCACGATGAAGGCGAGGTCGAGCTGGACCTGCCCGAGCCGGATCGGCTTGATCACGCGCCGGAGCGCGCGCAGCGGCGGGTCGGTGAGGGAGTAGACCCCCTCGGCGACCACGAGCACGAAGCCCGAGGGGCGCCAGTCGCGCGAGAAGACCTGGATCCAGTCCAGCACCAGCCGACCGAGCAGGACGACGATGTAGAGCAGGACCAGGAGGGCGAGCAGGCTGAAGAGGAACGACACGGCGCCCTAGCTCTGGTTGAAGAAGGAGCTCGAGGTGCCCGTCCGCTGCGGGGTGGCCTGCTCGGCGGTGACCTCGACGTGCGCGGGCGAGAGCAGGAACACCTTGCTGGTGACCCGCTCGATCGAGCCCCGCAGCCCGAACACCAGCCCGGCGGAGAAGTCCACCAGCCGCTTGGCGTCGGCGTCGTCCATGTCGGTGAGGTTCATGATGACCGGCACCGACTCGCGGAAGCTCTCCCCGATGGCCTTGGCCTCGTTGTAGCTGCGCGGGTGGATGGTCGTGATGCGGCTGAGGTCGCCCCCCAGCGGCTCGGGCACGACGCGTGACATGGAGCGCTCCCGGGTGATCGGCGTGACGGCGGCCCGGTGCTCGGACCTGGGCTCGTGGTCGGTGGTCCGCTCGGGCGCGCGGTGTGCGCCGGCGCGCTCCACGGAGCGCTGCGGCTCGCGCTCGTCCCGGCGCTCCTCGCCCTCGTAGGCGTCGAGCTCGTCCTCGCGGGGGTCCTCCTCCGCCAGGCCGAGGTAGACCATCGTCCTGCGCAGCGCGCCTGCCATGTCGCTCCCTCGCTGCCCGCTGTGCGTGCGGTGCCCTCGCGTGCCTGGTGGTGCCCTTCCCGCAGGCGGGGCTTCGCGGAGGACGCTACCCGGTCGGCGGACGGCCCCCGAGGACGGCGCGCCCGACACGCAGGTGCGTGGCGCCCGCGGCGACCGCCTGCTCGAGGTCCTCGCTCATGCCCGCCGACAGCACGTCGGCGCCGGGGTGGTCGGCGCGCACGCGCGACGCCAGCTCCGCCAGGCGGGCGAAGGACGCCGCGGGGTCGGCGCCGCGCGGGGCGACCGCCATGAGGCCCGCCAGGCGCAGCCCGGGCGCGGCGGCCACGTGGTCGGCGAGGGCCGGCACCTCCCCGGCGGGGGCGCCGCCGCGGCCGGCGTCCCCCTCCTCGCCCTCCAGGTCGGCCTGCACGAGCACGCCCAGCTCGCGGCCGGCGCGCTCGGCGCCCCGGCCGAGCGCGTCCGCGAGGCGCTCGCTGTCGCAGGAGTGCACCAGGTGCGCCCAGGACGCGACGGCGCCCGCCTTGTTGCGCTGCAGCCGGCCCAGGAAGTGCCAGCGGAGGTCGAGCGCGCTCCGGCCCGCCGCCTCCAGGACCTCCGCGCGCTTGGCGCGCGCCTCCTGCTCGCGGGCCTCGCCGACGTCGCGCACCCCCAGGGCCGCCAGGTGCACGACGTCGGAGGCCGGGAACGTCTTGGTGGTGACCACGACCTGGACGCCGGCGGGGTCGCGCCCCACCGCCGCGCACGCGCCCTCGACGCGGCGCCGCAGCGCCGCCAGGGCCTCGGCGAGCTCGTCGGCGCGGGCGCCGGCGTCCGCCGCGGCGCGGGCGTCTGCCGCGGCACGGGCGTCCGCCGCGGCGCGGGCGTCCGGCCCGTCCTCCCCGACCGCGCTCACGCCGGCACCCACGCCAGGCCGGCGAAGCGGCCGCTGGCGGCGCCGTCGCGCCGGTAGGACCACAGGTCGGCGCGCTCGGCGGTGCAGCCGGGCAGCTGCTCGGCGCGCACTCCGGCCCCCACCAGCTGCTCGAGCACGAGGGCGGCGACGTCGAGCGCCGGCGCGCCGTCCCACGTGGTCGTCGCCATCACGGGGTCCTGGGCCGCGACCTGCGCGCGCAGCGCCGCCGGGACCTCGTAGCAGCGGCCGCAGATGCTCGGCCCGAGCACGGCGGAGACCTCGCGGGCGCCCAGCTCCCGCATGGCCTCCACGGCGCGCAGCGCCGTCCCGGCGATGGCGCCGCGCCGCCCGGCGTGCGCGACGCCGACGACGCCGGCGGCCGGGTCCGCGAGGAGCACCGGGACGCAGTCCGCCACGAGCACGGCCAGCACCACGCCGGGCGCGGCCGTCACCGCGGCGTCGACGGCGGGCACGTCCGGCGCGTCGTCCCCGGCGGCGTCCGCCGTGACGAGCGCGACGTCGGCGCCGTGCACCTGCTGGAGGTAGCGCACGCCCCGCGCCCCCCGCGTCGCGAGGTCCTCGGCCAGCGCGCGGCGGGAGGCGCGCACTGCCGCCTCGTCGTCCCCGACGTGCAGGGCGAGGTCGAGCCCGTCGTAGGGCCCCGGCACGGGCCCGGCCCCCGGGGGCCGCCAGGAGCCGCCCGCGCGGGAGGTGTGGGCGAGCGCAGCACCGCGCCCCGCCCGCCCCCCGGCGGGGGCGGGCAGGGCGCGGGACCAGGCGAGCACGCCCGCGGGAGCCGCCCCCGGTGTCTTGCGGGGCGCCGGGGCGGTCCCCCGCACGGGCACGGGCTCTGGCACGGGCTCTGGCACGGGCTCTGGCACGGGCTCTGCGGGCACGGGCTCGGGGCGGGCTGCGCTCAGCGCAGGAAGTCCGGGACGTCGAGGTCGTCGTCGGCCGCGCGCTGCCCGCGGCCCCACGCCGGCCCCTGGTCGAGGGGCTGCGGCGAGGGCCGCTCGTCGCGCTCCTCGGCCGCCTCCTCCTCGGGCTCCTGCTGGGCCTGCTGCTGGCCCGAGGAGTACCCCTGGCCCTGCTGCTGCCCCTGGCCCTGCTGCTGGGCGCTCGGCCACGGCGAGCTGGGGACGTCGTCGGCGGCGGGGGCCGGCTGCTGGCGGGGCGGGACGGCGGCGCGCGCCGGCTGCTGGCGGGCCGGGGCCGCCTGGACGGCGCCCCGCTCGTCGCGGCGGCGCGACGGCGTGCCGCCGTCGAAGCCCGCGGCGATGACCGTGACGCGGACCTCGTCGCCCAGGGCGTCGTCGATGACGGCGCCGAAGATGATGTTGGCCTCCGGGTGGGCGGCCTCCTGCACCAGCCGCGCGGCCTCGTTGATCTCGAAGAGGCCGAGGTCGGACCCGCCCTGGATGGAGAGCAGGACGCCGTGCGCCCCGTCGATGCTCGCCTCGAGCAGCGGCGAGGAGATGGCCGCCTCGGAGGCGAGCACCGCGCGGTCGTCGCCGCGCGCCGACCCGATGCCCATGAGGGCGCTGCCCGCGCCCTGCATGACGCTCTTGACGTCGGCGAAGTCGAGGTTGATCAGGCCCGGGGTGGTGATGAGGTCGGTGATGCCCTGGACGCCGGAGAGCAGCACCTGGTCCGCCGAGCGGAAGGCGTCGAGCATGCTCACCGCGCGGTCGCTGATCGACAGCAGCCGGTCGTTGGGGATGACGATGAGCGTGTCGACCTCCTCGCGGAGGCTCTCGATCCCGCTGTCGGCCTGGTTCGCGCGGCGGCGCCCCTCGAAGGTGAAGGGGCGGGTCACCACGCCGATCGTCAGGGCCCCGAGCTCGCGCGCGATGCGCGCCACCACGGGGGCCCCGCCGGTGCCGGTGCCGCCGCCCTCGCCGGCGGTGACGAAGACCATGTCGGCGCCGCGCAGGGCCTCCTCGATCTCCTCGGCGTGGTCCTCGGCGGCCTTGCGGCCGACCTCGGGGTCCGCGCCCGCGCCGAGGCCGCGCGTGAGCTCGCGGCCGACGTCCAGCTTCACGTCGGCGTCCGACATGAGCAGCGCCTGGGCGTCGGTGTTCACCGCGATGAACTCGACGCCCTTGAGGCCCACGTCGATCATCCGGTTCACGGCGTTGACCCCGCCGCCGCCGATGCCGACGACCTTGATGACGGCGAGGTAGTTCTGCGGTGATGCCACGAGGCGAGCCCTTCGCTGGAGTGTTCGTGCCGGTGCCGTGCGTCCCGAGACCTTCACCCTCAGGTAGAGGGTGATAGTTATGTCAGGTCCCTGCTGGGCTGAACGGTAGGACCCGTAGGACGGCGCTGTCGACCGCCGCGCCGGGAACACGCCGGGAACCGCCGACCCGGGGGTGTCCGGACCGGCGTCATCGCCGCGTGAGCGGGTCGCCCTCCGGGGCCGAGCAGCCCTCGTGCGTGGACGAGGGCTCCGCCGGCGCGGGGTGCACGTGGCGCACGGCGCCGGCGCACACCGACGTCTGGATCCGGCCGGGCGGGCACGCCTGCGGGTCGCCGGCGGGGGTGGCTGACGGGGACGCGGCTCGCGGACCGGGTCGCACGCGCATGCGTGTGCGTGCCGAGAGGGGCGACGACCCCCGTGCGGCGCGCCGACCTCCGGCACGGGCGGCGGCCCGGGTCCTGCGGGGCGGTGCCGCCGCGGGTCAGCCCGCGCGGGTGACGGGTGCCTCGGGGACGCTGACGTCGTAGACGGCGGCCGGGCGCTGCAGCAGCGCGGTGAGCACGTCCGCCTTCAGGGGCGTGCTCTCCGCCCCGCCCCACGCGACCCGGGCGCCCGAGCGCAGGTCCAGCATCACGTCGTCGCGGCTCGTGCCGCCGGCCGTGGCCACCTCGGCGCGCAGCGCGGGCGGCAGCTCGTCGAGCACCTGCGTCACCGCCTCCACCGTCGCGGGCCCCGCGGCGGCGAGGTCCACCTCGACCAGCGGGACGTCCACCGGTGCGTCGGGGGTGGTGAAGAGCGTGAGGCCGGTGCGGTCCACCACGCCGAAGCCCCCCTCGGGCGCGGCCACGGCGGCCACCGGCACCCGCTCGACGACGCGCGCCTCGAGCCTCGAGGGCCACGCGCGCGCCACGACGACGGAGTCCACGAGGGGGACGGCCTCGAGGCGCTCCTCCAGCGACCCCGTGTCCACGCGCGCCAGCGGGGTGCCGCGGGCGGGGTCGACCACGTCGGCGACGACCTGGCGGTCCAGGCGCTCGAGACCGACCACCCCGACCTCGCGCACCTCCAGCAGCGGCGACCAGAGGACGACGTAGGCGAGGCCCGCGACCACGAGGAGCGCGGCCAGGCCGGCGAGCACCGGCGCCAGGGCGCTGCGCCGACGACGGCGCGACCGCTCGGCGAAGCGCCGAGCCGTGTCCGGGGTGCTGCCCCCGGTCGCTCCCGCTCGCCGGGGGACGCGCAGGACGGCTGAGGGCGCCTGCCCGGAGGGTGCCGCGCTCGAGCGCGGCGAGGAGCGGCGCAGGTGCACGGCACCCGGCGCGGCCGGGCGGCCGGGGACGGCGGGCGAGGCCCCGGCCCGGAGCCGCGAGGGCGGACCACCCGGCGACGGCCGGACGCCGGAGGCCGACGCGCCGCCCGGCTGGTGCCCGCCGTCGTGCGCGACCGCCGGCGACGCGGGGTCCCCGCCCGCGCTGCGCCCGTCGCGGACCGGCGCCCCGTCGCCCCGGTCGCCGGGCGCGAGCAGGCCGGGCTCCGCCGCGTCCCGGCGCGGGGCGCCGGAGGTCCGGAGGTCGTCGTGGTCAGCGAGGTCCTCGTGGTCGGCCAGGTCCTCGTGGTCGGCTAGGTCCTCGTGGTCAGCGGGCTGCGGCGCCCGGGGCTCCGGCGGCGCGGGCCGCGAGCGCGGCGCGAGCGGTCGGCGGCTCACGCCGCCCCTGCCCCGCCGCGGACCTCGGTCTCTCCGCCGTCGTGCCCCGGCCCGCGGTCAGCGGACCCGCCGGCAGGGGACCCGCCACCAGGCGCCGTGCCGTCGGGGTCCCGTCGCTCGAGCTCGCCGAGGACCTCGCGGGCGACCATCGTCACGTCCCCGGCGCCGATGGTGAGCACGAGGTCCCCGGGCCGGGCGCGACGGACGGCCTCGCGGGCGACGTCGCCCCAGGACGGCACGTAGACCACCCGGTCGCCCGGCAGGGGCACGGCCCGCGCGACGAGGCCGCCCGTCACCCCGGGCACCGGGTCCTCCCGCGCCGCGTAGACGTCCATCACGACGACCTCGTCGGCCGCGCCGAGGGCGGTGCCGAACTCCGCCGCGAAGTCGAGGGTGCGGCTGTAGAGGTGGGGCTGGAAGACGGCGACGAGCCGCCCCTCCCCCGCCACCTGCCGGCCGGTGGCCACGGCGGCCGCGACCTTCGCGGGGTTGTGCGCGTAGTCGTCGTAGACGCGGACGCCGCCGGCGCGCCCCCGGTCCTCGAAGCGCCGCCGCGTGCCCGTGAACCGCTCCAGCCCGGCGACGGCGGTGCCCGGGTCGACGCCGAGCCGCGTGGCCGCCGTGTAGGCCGCCGCCGCGTCGAGCGCGTTGTGGACGCCCGGGACGGCCAGGTGCACGGCGCCCACCCGCCGGCCCGCGTCCACGAGGGAGAAGGAGATGCTCCCGCCGACGGGCGCGAGGTCCTCGAGGCGGACGTCCGCCCCGGCGGACAGGCCGTAGGTCACCACCCGGGGCCACGCGCCCGGCTCCCGCTCGCCCGCGCGGACCACGGCGTCGCCGAGGCGGGCGGCACCGGGGTCGTCGGCGCACACGACGAGCACCCCGCCCGGGCGCACCCGCCGCGCGAGGGCGCCGAACGCGCGCTCGACGGTGCGGGCGTCGCCGTAGTGGTCGAGGTGGTCGGGCTGCACGTTCGTCACGACGGTCAGCTCGGGGGCGTAGACGAGGAACGAGGCGTCCGACTCGTCGGCCTCGGCGACGAAGAGGTCGCCGGTGCCGTCGTGGGCGTTCGTGCCGGCGCCGGTCAGCTCCCCCCCGACGGCGAAGGAGGGGTCCAGCCCCGCGTGCTGCAGGGCCACGACGAGCATGGAGGTCGTCGTCGTCTTGCCGTTGGTCCCGGCCACGGCGACCGCGCGGCGGTCGGCCATGAGCGCCTGCAGGCCCTGCGAGCGGTGCAGCACGCGCAGGCCCTGCTCGCGGGCGGCCACGAGCTCGGGGTTGTCGGCCCGGATCGCCGAGCCGGCCACCACCGTGCCGGCCCCCTCCAGGCGCGCGGGGTCGAAGCCGGCGGCGACCCGCCCGCCGACGGCGCGCAGCGCGGCGAGCACGGGCACGTCCTTCGCGTCGCTGCCGCTCACCCGCAGCCCCCGGGCCAGCAGGACCCGGGCGATGCCGGACATGCCGACGCCGCCGACGCCCACGAGGTGGACCCCGCCGAGGTCGGCGGCGGCCGGCACGGGCTCGGTGACGTCGAAGGCGAGCGGCACGTCGCCGCCGAGGAGGTCCTCGACGCCGGGGGGGCCGTCCACCACGGGCGACCGGAGGCTCACGAGCCGACCGCCGCGGCGAGCACGAGGTCGGCGAGCCGCTCGTCGGCGTCCCGGACGGCGCTGGCCTGCGCGGCCGCCGCCATCGAGGCGAGCCGCGGCGGGTCGAGCAGGAGCGGGAGCAGCTCGTGCCGCAGCCACGCGGCGTCGAGGTCGGCGTCGGACACGAGCAGGGCCCCGCCGGCGGCGACGACCGGCTGGGCGTTGCGGCGCTGCTCGCCGTTGCCGACGGGCAGCGGGACGAACGCCGCCGGCAGCCCCACGGCGCTGACCTCGCAGACGGTGCCCGCGCCGGAGCGGCACAGGGCGGCGTCGGCCGCCGCGTAGGCGAGGTCCATCCGGTCGCTGTACTCCAGCACGCGGTGCACCGGTCCTCCCGACCCCTCTCCCCCGTCGGCCCGGGGGACGACCTTGCCGGCGCCGGTCAGGTGCAGCACCTGGACGCCCGCCGCGGCGACGTCCGACCAGGCCCCCGCGACGGCCTCGTTGAGCCGCTGGGCGCCCAGCGAGCCGCCGACGACGAGCAGGGTGGGACGGGCGGGGTCGAGCCCGAAGTGCTCGACCGCCTCCGCGCGCACCGCGGCCCGGTCGAGGTGCGCGAGCGCGGGCGACATGGGGAGCCCGACCCGCACGGCGCCGCGCAGCGGGGTGCCGGGGAAGGTCGTGGCGACGTGCCGGGTGAGTCGGGCGCCCAGGCGGTTGGCGATCCCGGGGCTCGCGTTCTGCTCGTGGACCACCACCGGCACGCCCCGCCGGCGGGCGGCCAGGTAGGCCGGGACCGCGACGTAGCCGCCCATCCCGACGACGACGTCGGCGCCGTGCGGCCCGCAGGCGGCGATGGCCCGGTCCGCGGCGACGACGGCGGCGCGCAGGCGCCCGGGCAGCGACAGCAGCGCGGGCGAGGGACGGCGGGGCAGCGGCACCCGCGGGACGATCGCGAGCTCGTAGCCGCGCGCGGGGACGAGGCGGGACTCCAGGCCGGCCTCGGTGCCCAGCGCGAGCAGGGAGGCGTCGGAGTGGCGCCGGCGCAGGGCGTCGGCCAGGGCCAGCATGGGGTTCACGTGGCCGGCCGTCCCGCCCCCGGCGAGCAGCACCGACGGCGGGCGCCCCCGGGCGCCGTCCGCGCGCGGGGGTGCCGCCGGCTCGGCGGCCGGGCCGCCCGCGAGACCCTCCGGAGCGGTCACCGGGCGCCCCGCGCGTCGCCGCGGCGGCGGGCCCCGCGCCGGGCCAGCGGCGACGCCGCGACCACGAGCGAGCGGCGGACCACCCCGGCCCGCGTCGCGAGCAGCGCGGGGGCGCCGGGCTCGCTGCGCGCGAAGGAGAGCACGACGCCGAGGGCCAGCAGCGTCGCCACGAGCGCGGACCCTCCGGCGCTGACGAGGGGCAGCGGCACGCCGATCACCGGCACGAGGCCGAGGACCACCCCCATGTTGACCAGCGCCTGGCCCACCACCCAGGCCATGACGCCGGCGGTCACGATCTTGGCGAACGGGTCCTCGTGCCGCCGGATGACGCGCATGCAGCCGACGGCGAGGGCGCCGAACAGGACGAGCACCAGCAGGGTGCCGAGCAGGCCGAGCTCCTCGCCGATGATCGAGAAGATGAAGTCGTTGTGCGCCTCGGGCAGGTAGGACCACTTCTCCCGGCTCGAGCCGAGCCCGAGCCCGGTGATCCCCCCGCCGGCGAGGGCCATGAGGCCGTGCGCCGACTGGTAGCAGCCGCCCTGCGGGTCGCAGTCGCCCGAGAGGAAGTCCCCGATCCGGCTCATGCGGTTCTGGCTCGTCACGACGAGCACGGCGGCGACCGCGACCAGCCCCGCGGCCGGCCAGAGCAGGATCTTCAGCGGCACCCCGGCGACCCACAGGGCGGCCGCGATGACGAGCATGACGACCATCCCGGTGCCGAGGTCACGGCCGAGCAGGACCAGGCCGAGGAGGCCGCCGGCCACCGGGACGACGGGGACGACGACGTGCCTCCAGTCGCGCAGCAGCGGCGCCTTGCGGACCAGCACGGCGGCGCACCAGACGGCGAGCGCCAGCTTGACGAACTCGGCCGGCTGGACGTTGAGCGGGCCGAAGGAGACCCAGTTGCGGTTGCCGCCGGACCCGTAGCCCAGCGGCGTGTAGACGAGGAGCTGCAGCACCGCGGCCAGCGCGACGGCCGGCCACGCGACCCTCTTCCACACCCGCACCGGCACGTGGGAGGCCGCGTACGCCATGGGCAGGCCGAACGCGGCGAAGAGCAGCTGCCGCGTGAACTGGGCGAAGGGCGACAGGCCCGCCTGGAGCGACTCGACGCTGGAGCTGGACAGGACCATGACCAGGCCGAGCACGACGAGGACGCCCGTCGTCACGGCGAGCAGGTAGAAGCTCGTGGCCGGGGTGTCGGCGCGCGCGACCCACGCGGACACCGCCTCGCCGGCGCGCCCGAGCGCGCCGCGGACGCCGCCGCGCGGCGCCGTCGTCGGGTGCGCGCCGGCGCCGCGCGCCTCCTGGCGCGGGACCCGGCCCGGGGCCGCGGCGGACGTGCGGGGCGCGGGGGTGCGGGTGGCCACGGCTCAGCGCCCCCCGCCCGCGGCGCCGGCGATCCGGCCGCGGACCGCGGCGGCGAAGGCGTCGCCGCGCGCGCCGTAGTCGGTGAACTGGTCCATGGAGGCGCTGGCGGGCGCCAGCAGGACGACGTCGCCGGGCCGGGCGAGCTCGCCCGCCAGCGCGACGGCGCGCTCCATCACCGCGCGCCCCGTGAGGGGCGCGCCACCGGCCGCTGCGAGGTCTGCCACGGCCGCAGTCTCGGGCTCCTCGACCTCGACGACGGGGACCTCGGGGGCGTGTCGCCGCAGCGCCCCGCGCAGCGGCTCGCGGTCGACGCCGACCAGCACCACCGCGCGCAGGCGGGCGGCGTGCCGTGCGACGAGCTCGTCGAAGACGGCGCCCTTCGGCAGCCCTCCGGCGACCCACACCACGGGGTCGTACGCCGTCAGGGAGGCCGACGCCGCGTGGGGGTTGGTGGCCTTGGAGTCGTCCACCCAACGCACGCCGCCGGCCTCGCCGACGAGGGCGATGCGGTGCGCGTCCGGGCGGTACCCGCGCAGCGCGGCGCGCACCGCGGCCGGCTCCACCCCGTGGGAGCGGGCCAGCGCCGCGGCCGCGAGCGCGTCCTCCACGACGTGCGGGGCCGGACCGGTGCCCCCCGAGGCGCCGAGGAGGTCCTCGAGCGTGCCGAGCTCGGCCGCCGAGTCCGCCCGCCCCTCCACGAAGGCCCGGTCGGCCAGGACGTCCTCGACGACGCCGAGCATGCCGATCGCCGGGACGCCCAGGGTGACGCCGATCGCGCGGGCGCCCTGGACCACGTCGGCCTCGCGCACGAGCGCCTCCGTGGCCGGGTCCGCGACGCTGTAGACGCACGCGCGCTCGACGCCCTCGTAGATGCGGCCCTTGGCGCCCGCGTACGCGTCCATGCCGCCGTGCCAGTCCAGGTGGTCCGGCGCCAGGTTGAGCACGGCCGCCGACTGCGCCGCGATCGAGGAGGACCAGTGCAGCTGGTAGCTGGAGAGCTCCACGGCGAGGACGTCGTAGGGCACCGGGTCCACGACGGCGTGCAGCACCGGGACGCCCACGTTGCCGACGGCGGCGGTCCGCAGCCCCGCGGCCGAGAGCATCGCCGCGAGCATCCGCGTCGTCGTCGTCTTGCCGTTGGTGCCCGTGATCGCCAGCCAGGGCGCGCGGCCGGTGGCCGGCTGCAGGCGCCAGGCCAGCTCGACGTCGCCCCACACGGGGACGCCGGCCGCGGCGGCCGCCGCCAGCAGGGGGGCGGTGGGCCGCCACCCGGGCGAGGTGACGACGAGGTCCGCCGCCGCGCCGTCGACCTGCGGGAGGTCGCCGCCCAGAGCGGCTGCCGCGTCGGCCCCGAGCGCGGCGCGGACGTCCATGACGTCCAGGACGCGCGCCTTCTCCCGCTCGTCGTCGCCGTCGCGCGCGTCGACGACGAGCACGCGCGCCCCGCGCTGGGCGAGGGCGTCGGCCGCGGCGAAGCCCGAGGTGCCGAGGCCCGCGACGACGACCCGCAGCCCGGCCCACTCCGAGCCGGCGTCGACGAGGGCGGCCGTGCGCGGGGTCTCGAGCTGGGCGCCCGCTCGCTCCGGCGAGCTCACAGGCCCGTCCCCACGACCCACTCGGCGTAGAAGATGCCGAGCCCCAGGGCCGCGAAGAGCACCGCGACGATCCAGAAGCGGATGACGATGGTCACCTCGGCCCAGCCGGCGAGCTCGAAGTGGTGCTGCAGGGGCGCCATGCGGAAGACCCGTCTGCCGGTGAGCTTGAAGGAGCCGACCTGGATGACCACGGACAGCGTGATGATGACGAAGAGGCCGCCCAGCAGGACCAGCAGCAGCTCCGTGCGCGACAGGATCGCGAGACCGGCCAGCGCGCCGCCGAGCGCGAGGGAGCCGGTGTCGCCCATGAAGATCTTGGCGGGCGAGGCGTTCCACCACAGGAAGCCGAAGCAGGCCCCCATGAGCGCGGCGGCGACGACGGCGAGGTCGCGGGGGTCGCGCACCTCGTAGCAGTTCGGCCCCGCCGCGGCCACGACCTGGCAGCTCTGGTTGGACTGCCAGACCCCGATGAGCAGGTAGGACCCGGCGACGGCGGTGGTGGCGCCGGTCGCCAGGCCGTCGAGCCCGTCGGTGAGGTTCACCCCGTTGCTCGCGCCCGCGACCATGAGCAGCGCCCAGAGGACGAACAGCACCGTGCCGACGAGCGCACCCGCGAAGGCGAGGTCGATCCCGGTGTCGCGGATGAAGCTGATGCTCGTCGAGGCCGGCGTGCGGAAGCGCTCGTTGGGGAACTGGAGCGCGAGGACGGCGAAGACCACCGCCACCGCGATCTGCCCGAGCAGCTTGGGCAGGCTCCGCAGGCCCAGGCTGCGCTGCTTGGAGATCTTGATGTAGTCGTCCAGGAAGCCCACGACCCCCAGACCGGTCATGAGCAGCAGCACGAGCAGCCCCGACGCCGTCGGCGCGTCGAGCGTCACCAGGTGCGCCACGAGGTAGGCGAGCACCGTCGCGGCGACGATGACGACGCCGCCCATGGTGGGGGTGCCGCGCTTGGTCTTGTGCGAGGTGGGGCCGTCGTCGCGGATGAACTGGCCGTAGCCCTGGCGCACGAGCCACCGGATGAAGACGGGCGTGCCGAGCAGGGAGAGCACCAGGGCGAGCGCCGCGGCGACGAGGACGGTCAGCACGGGGCGGCCCCCTCCCCCGCCGTCGTCGCGGAGGGGCTCGCCGCCGTGGGCGGCGCGTCGGCCACCAGCTGCTCGCCGAGGGCGCGGAGGCCGGCCGCGTTCGAGGACTTCACGAGGACGACGTCGCCCGGTCGCAGCTCCTCGCGCAGGAGCGCGAGCGCCTCGCCCGCGTCGGCGACGTGGACCGCCTCGTCGCCCCAGGAGCCCTCGTGCTGGGCGCCGGAGTGCACGGCGCGGGCGCCCGGCCCGACGGCGACGAGGTGGGAGACGTTCAGTCGCACCGCGAGGCGCCCGACCAGTTCGTGCTCGGTCGTGCTCGCGTCGCCGAGCTCGAGCATCTCGCCCAGCACGGCCCAGGTGCGGCGCTCGCGGCCGTCCGGCCCGCGCCGCAGCGACACCAGGGCCTTCAGCGCCGCGCGCACCGACTCGGGGTTGGCGTTGTAGGCGTCGTTGACGACGGTGACGCCGTCGGAGCGCTCCACGACCTCCATCCGGAAGCGGCTGGCCGCGGCCGTGGTGGACAGCACCGACGCCACCCGGTCCAGCGCGAGGCCCAGGTGCAGGGCCACCGCGGCGGCGGCCACGGCGTTGGCGACGTGGTGCTCGCCCACCAGGCGCAGCGCCACGCGGGCCTCGCGCGGCTCGGCGCCCTCGGGCGCCCCGAGGCGGGAGCGCAGGCGGAAGACCGCACGGCCGCCGGCGTCGAGGTCGACGTCCTGCGCCCAGACCGCGGCGCCCTCGCCGGAGCCGCTCGCGCGGACGGGGAGGACGGCGCCGCGCGTGCGGCCGGCCATGCGGGCCACCCGCTCGTCGTCGACGTCCAGGACCACGGCCCCGCCCTCGCCGACGGCCTCGGGCAGCTCGCCCTTGGCGCGCTCCACGGCGTCGACCGACCCGAACTCCCCGACGTGCGCGGAGCCGACGTTGAGGACGACGGCGACGTCCGGCGGCGCGACCCGGCACAGGGCCGCGATGTGGCCGACGCCGCGCGCGCCCATCTCCAGCACCAGGTGACGGGTGCGCTCGTCGGCCGACAGCACCGTCAGGGGCAGTCCGACCTCGCCGTTGTAGGACCTCGGCGTCGCGGTCGTGGGGCCGAGCTCGGCGAGCAGCGCGGCCAGCAGGTCCTTCGTCGTGGTCTTCCCGGCGCTGCCGGTGACGCCGACGACGACCGCCCCGCGGTCCTTCAGCGCGGCCACGGCCCGGTGCGCGAGGGCCTCGAAGGCGACCTGCACGTCGGGGACGACCACCTGGGGGCCGAGCAGGGCCCCGTCGGCGCCGGCGACGGGACGCGCGACGAGGCTGGCGGCGGCGCCCGCCGCGTGCGCGGCCGCCACGAAGTCGTGGCCGTCCGCCTGCTCGCCGGCGCGGGCCACGAACAGGCCGCCGGGGACCACCTCGCGCGAGTCGGTGGCCGCGGGTCCGGTGACCTCGGGCAGGGCGGCGCCCTCGTCGTCGGGGGCGTGCAGCACCCCCCCGACGACCTCGGCCAGGCGCTGCGGGGACAGGGGGATCATGCGCTCTCGCTCTCGTCCGGGGCGGCCTGGACCGCAGCGGCCCGCGCCGCGGCGGCCAGGGCCGCGCGGACCTCGTCCCGGTCGTCGAAGGGGTGGACCACGCCGGCGACCTCCTGGCCGCGCTCGTGGCCCTTGCCGGCCACCAGCACCGTGCCGCCGGGGCCCGCGGCGTCGAGCGCGGCGCGGATGGCGCTCGCCCGGTCGGCGACCTCGAGCACCTGCGGCGCCGCCCGCCCGGACGACTCCGGCCCCGGCGCGGTGGCGCCAGCGAGGACGGCGGCCCGGACGGCCGCGGGGTCCTCCGAGCGCGGGTTGTCGTCGGTGACGACGACGACGTCGGCGTGCCGGGCCGCGGCGGCGCCCATGGGCCCGCGCTTGCTGCGGTCGCGGTCGCCGCCCGCGCCCAGCACGACGACGAGGCGGCCGGTGGTGCTGGGGCGCACGGCGGCCAGCGCCGCCGCGACCGCGTCGGGCGTGTGCGCGTAGTCCACGAGGACGCGGGGCGGGCCCTCACCGGGGGCGCGCCCGTCCGGCGCGCCGCCGTCCGGCGCGCCGGGGGGAGCCACGACCTCCAGCCGCCCGGGCACCGCCCCCGCGCGGGCGAGCCCCGCGGCGACGTCCTCGGCGCTCGTCCCGCCCTCGAGCAGGGGGGCCGCCTCGAGGAGCACGACCGCCGCGAGCGCCGTGTTGGCGACGTTGAAGGCGCCGGGCAGCGGGGCGCGCAGGTCGAGGCGACGCCCGTCCGGGCCGACGAGCACGAAGCGGGTGCCGGTCCCCTCGACCACGAGGTCGCGCGCCGTCCAGTCCGCGTCCTGCCCGGGCGCCGTGGCCACCGTCACCACGGGCACCGAGGCCGTGGCCGCCAGCCGCCGGCCCCAGGCGTCGTCGACGACGACGACGCCCCGCCGCGCGCGCTGCGGCGTGAAGAGGGACGCCTTGGCCGCGAAGTAGTCCTCGAGGTCGTCGTGGAAGTCGAGGTGGTCCTGGGACAGGTTGGTGAAGGCGGCGACGTCGACCACCGCGCCGTCCACGCGGTGCAGGACCAGCGCGTGGCTGGACACCTCGAGGGCCGCGACCTCCACGCCGGCCCGCGCCATGCGCGCCAGCAGGGCGTGCAGGTCCGGCGCCTCGGGCGTCGTGCGCGTGCTCGCGACGACCTCCCCCGCGACGCGCGTCTCGACCGTGCCGACCAGGCCGGTCGTGCGGCCCAGCGCCGACAGGGCGCCCTCGAGGAGGTAGGCCGTGGTCGTCTTGCCGTTGGTGCCGGTGATGCCGAGCAGCACCGGGCCACGGCCGCCGGCGGGCCCGCTCCCCGCGTGCACCCCGGTGCCGTGCACGCGCGCGGCCAGGTCGCCGAGGACGGCGCGGGGGTCCTCGACCACGACGACGGGCACCCCCGGCGCGCCCGCGCGCTCGGCGCCGCGGGGGTCGGTGAGCACGCACGAGGCCCCGGCGGCGACCGCGGCGGCGGTGAAGTCCGCCCCGTGGGCGCGCGCCCCCGGGAGGGCGGCGTAGAGGTCGCCCGGGCGCACGGCGCGCGAGTCCAGCACGGCGCCGCGCACGACGACGCCCGCGGCGTCCCCGGTGACCCGGGCACCGGGCAGGACCGCGACGAGGTCGTCCAGGGCCACCGCGGGACCCTGCGCACCCCGGCCCGTCACCGTCGTCCCCGAGCCACCGGGACCGGAGGCACCAGGACCCGAGCCACCAGGCCCGGAGCCGCCGCCGGGACCGGGGTCGGTCGGGCCCGGGTCGGTCGGGTCGGGGTCGATCCCGTCGGGGTCCGTCGGAGCCGGGTCGGTCGGAGCGGGGCCGGTCGGGTGGGGCACGCGGCGAGGCTACCGGCGCGGGACGGCGTCCCCGGTGCTGCCGCGGGGCGCGACGCCGGGCTCCCTGGGGCGCGGCTCACCAGGTCTGGGGGTACAGGCGGGCGGGCTCGGACGAGGGCATCGCGCTGCGCGCGGTGAGCGCGTAGCTCATGACGTCCTTGAAGACCGGTGCGGCCACCTGGCCGCCGTAGAACCCGTTCGTGGGCCGCTGCACGATCACCGCGACGACCACCTCGGGGTCGTCCGCGGGCGCGTAGCCGATGAAGGAGCCCGTGTAGCCGGTGTACCCGCCGCGGTCGTCCGGCGCCTCCGCCGTGCCCGTCTTGCCGGCCACGCGGTAGCCCGGGATCGCGGCGTTGTCCCCGGTGCCGTCGGCGACGACGCCCTCGAGCATCGTCGAGACCTGCTGAGCGGTCTCGCGGCTCACGACGCGCACGCCGGCGGGGTCCTTCGCGGGGTGCTCGGCGCCGTCGGGGTCGACGGTCCCGGTCACCAGCCGCGGCGGGATGCGCACCCCGTCGTTCGCGATGGTGGCGTACACCTCCGCGGCCTGGAGGGCGTTGACCGAGACCCCCTGGCCGAAGAGCACCGTGTACTGCTGGCGGGAGTCCCAGTCGTCGGCCGCCGCGAGGATGCCCGCCGTCTCGCCGGGGAGCTCGATGCCCGTCCGCTCCCCGAAGCCGAAGCGCCGCATGTAGTCGTGCCGCTGGTCGCGGGTGAGCCTCTCCCCGACCCGCACCGTGCCCGTGTTGGACGACTCGCCGAGGATCCCCGCGAAGGTCAGCCTCTCGAGGTCGTGCTGGTGGGAGTCGCGGAAGCTCTGCCCGTTGGAGGCCTCCCAGGTGTAGGGGACCTCGAACTGCTCGAGCGGCTCGACGACGCCCTCCTCGAGCGCCGCCGCGGCCGTGATGACCTTGCTCGTCGAGCCCGGCTCGAAGACGTCCGAGACGGCCCGGCTGCCCAGGGCCGACGGGTCGGCCGAGGCGAAGTCCTCGGGAGCGACGGTCGGCGACTCGGCCAGGGCCAGCACGTGCCCCGTGCCCACCTCGAGCGCGACGACGCTGACCCACTCGGCGTCGGCCTCCTCGCGCATGGCGTCGGCGCGCTGCTGCGCCGTCCACTGCAGGTCGCGCTCGATGGTCAGCTGGACCTGCGAGCCCGGGACGGGCTCGACGCGCTGGCTCTCGCCCATGGGGATGGCCTGGCCCATGCGGCCGCGCTCGACCCGCTGCATGCCGTCGGTCCCGGCCAGGTCGTCCTCCATGACGGCCTCGACGCCGGCCAGGCCGCTCCCGCCGTCGCCGCCGACGTAGCCCAGCACGTTGCCGGCCAGGTCCCCGCCCGGGTAGGCGCGGGTCCACCGCGCCTCGGAGGTGATGCCGGGGACGCCGAGGTCGGCCACCCGGGCCCACAGCTCCGGCGTGATGCCCTTCGTGACGACGCTCCAGCGCGTGCCCTCGCGCGTGAGCGCGGCGCGCACGTCGTCCTCGTCGACGTCCAGCAGGTCGGACAGGTCCTCGACCGCGCCGTCGACGCCGGCCACGCCCTCCTCGCCGTCGCGCCGGTACTCGCCGACGATGAACGGGTCGGCGATGACGTCGCGCCGCTCGACGCTCGTGGCGAGCACCTGGCCGCCGGCGTCGACGATGTCGCCGCGCTGGGCCAGCAGCGGCTGCTCCAGGCCCATGCGGTCGACGAGCGCCTGCTCGGCGACGGCGTCCGCGTCCACGGCCTGCACCTGCACCAGGCGCCCGGCGAAGACGACCAGGACGGCGAGCACGAGGGCGAGCATCAGCCGCGCGCGCCGCTCGGGGCGCACCAGCGGCCGCGCCGAGGCGCGCGGCGCGCCGGCGGGCCGGCGGACGGGGCGGGTCGCGTGCGGGTCGGTCATCGGGGCGCGCTCTCCTCGCCGGTCTCGTCGTCCGCGGTGCGGTCGTCAGAGGTCTCGTCGGTGCCCGCCGCCTCGGCGGCCGTCGCCGCCCCCTCCGCGGGGGCCGGCTCGTCGGCGGCGACGTCGTCGGGGTCCACGGGGGCGACGGCGGCCGCGTCCTGCGCGGCCTCGGGCGCCTCGGGCGCGACCTCCGGCGCTCCGATCACCTCGCCGTCGGGCAGGTGCACGAACGCGGCCGTGCCGGCCGGCACCATCCCGAGCGCGGCCGCGCGGCGCCCGAGCTCGTCCGGGGCCTGGGTGCGCTCCAGCTGCTCGGTCAGCGCCTGGCGCCGCTCCCCGGCGTCCTGCTGCTGCGCCTGGACCTCGTGCAGCTCGTAGGCGCCGTGGGACAGCGAGATGTTGAGGAGGAGGACGGCCAGCAGGGAGAGCAGCAGCACCGCGCCGCAGAGCACCCCGAAGGGCAGCCGCCGGCGCGAGGAGGCGGGCGGGGCGACGAGGCGCACCCGCGGCGCGGCGGCCTCGCGCGCCGGCGCGGCCGCCCGCGCCGACGGCGCCGGGCGGGAGGCCGGTCGGCTGCTCGCCGAGCGGGCGAGCGCGGCGCCGGGCCGGGCCGTCCGGCCGCGGGGCGGCCCGATGGGACGTGCGGGGGCGGCGGAGGCGGCCCGGACGGCGCGCGCGGCGCTGGTGGCGCTCATGCGGCGCTCCTTCGGAGGCTGCCCCCGCGCAGCCGCTCGGCGGCGCGCAGCCGCACGGAGGCGGCACGGGGGTTGCGGGTGGTCTCGGGCTCGGGCGCCGTCTCGGCGCCGCGGGTGAGCAGGCGCAGCAGCGGCGCGTGCTCGGGCAGCTCGACCGGCAGGTCGGGCGGGGAGGTGCTCGCCGCACCGGCGGCCAGCACCTGCTTGGTGATGCGGTCCTCGAGCGACTGGAAGGACATGACGGCGACCCGGCCGCCGACCGCGAGCGCGTCCACGGCGGCCGGCAGCGCGCGCCGCAGCGCGCCCAGCTCGTCGTTGACCTCCACGCGCAGCGCCTGGAACGTGCGCTTGGCGGGGTTGCCCCCGGTGCGCCGGGTCGCGGCGGGCACCGCGTCGCGCACCAGGTCGGCCAGCTCGCGCGTCGTGCGCAGGGGCGCGCCGGCTCGGGCGGCGACGACCCGCTCGACGATGCGGCTCGCGAAGCGCTCCTCGCCGTACTCGCGCAGGACGCGCACGAGGTCGCGCGGGGCGTAGGTGGCCAGGACCTCGGCGGCGGTCACGCCGGACGTCGGGTCCATCCGCATGTCCAGCGGGGCGTCGCGGGCGTAGGAGAAGCCCCGCTCCACCTCGTCGAGCTGCAGCGAGGAGACGCCCAGGTCGAACAGCACCCCGGAGACCTCCCGCACGCCCAGGTCGGCGAGCGCGTCGGGCAGGCCGTCGAAGACCGTGCGGACCAGGTGCACCCGGTCCCCGAAGGGGGCGAGGCGCTCGGCGGCCAGGGCCAGGGCCTGGGGATCTCGGTCCAGCCCGACGAGGACGGCCTCGGGGCACCGGCGGAGCAGCGCCTCGGCGTGGCCGCCCAGGCCGAGGGTCGCGTCGACGACGACGGCGCCCGGCGCGGTGAGCGCGGGCGCGAGGAGGTCCACGCAGCGCTCGAGGAGGACGGAGACGTGGCGCTCGGCGCCCGCGGGCCCGGAGAGGCCCTGGTCGCCGGAGAGGTCCTGGTCGGACGGGGCCGGCTCGGGCGCCGTCGGGAGGGGCTGCTCGGAGCGGAGCGGCTCGTGCGGGGCGGGCGCGGGGACGAACGCGTCGGGCGTCTCGCCCATGCCTGCCCCCTCCCTGGTCCGCCGCGTCCCGCCGCCGGGACTGGTCCCCATCCGCTCCGGCCGGTCCCGGTGCCTGGCGCCGGGGAAGTGCGCCAGGACCCGGGGCGGCAGGAGCGGCTGGAGGCCGGACCGGGCGCCGGGTGGTGCTCGTGTGACTGACGTGACTGATGTGACGCGCTGTGGCGCTCGTCACACCGTGCTGCTGATCGTGCAGGCCCGAGGCCTGTCGCCCGGGGAGGCGCGCGGCGCGGCGCCCCGGACGAGGGACGGACCCGGAGCCGCACCACCCGACGAGGTGGCGACGGAGCCGGACCGGCTCAGAAGAGGCCGGGCACGACCTCCTCGGCGGTGCTGGCGAAGGACTCCTCCTGCTCGGCCAGGTAGGCCTCCCAAGCGGTGGCGTCCCACACCTCGATGCGGGTGCCGGCCCCGATCACGACGACGTCGCGGTCGAGGCCCGCGTAGGTGCGCAGGGGCTGCGGCACGGTGATGCGCCCCTGCCGGTCCGGGACCTGGTCGAACGCCCCCGCGAGGAGGACGCGCGCGTAGTCCCGAGCCTGCTTGCTCGTCACGGGCGCCTGGCGGAGCTGCTCGTGCAGCTCCTCGAACGCCCGCTCCGGGAACACGTAGAGGCAGCGCTCCTGCCCCTTCGTGACCACCAGACCGTCCGCCAGCTGGTCCCGGAACTTCGCGGGGAGGATCAGCCGGCCCTTGTCGTCGAGGCGGGGCGAGTGCGTGCCGAGGAACACCGGCCGCTCCTCCCCTGCAGGGCTCCGGCCGCCCTCCCCCTCGCTCGGGAGAGCTGCCGACGCCCATCCGCTCCGACGTTCTCCACCGTACTCCACTTCGCCCCACCGTCAACGCCGCCAGAGCCCCCTCTCCGCACCCTGCGGCCCCCCCGGAGCGACATCTGCGCAGGTCAGAGAGCCGCAGCGGCTGGTGCAGGCCGGTGGGGCGTGGTGGAGGGCCTGGGAGCCCGGGTGGGTGGGGGCAGCGCCTGCCGAGGCGTCCGTGGGCGGATCCGGAGCCCTCGCGCCGCTCCCTGGTGCCCCGCAGCGCCCTCGTGGCCCCGGAGCCGCCCGCCCGGGAGGGCCGGTGGGGGGAAGTGGGGGCCGGGGCGCGGCGGGGCGGGCGGAGCAGGTGGGGGACGTGGGGCCGGGAGCGGTGGGGGGACGGTGGGGCCGGGGGCGGTGGGGGGACGTGGGGCCGGGAGCGGTGGAGGGACGTGGGGGCGGAGCTCGACGGCCGAGGTGGGCGGGGACCGCGACGCCCCTGCGGGCGGGCGGGGCGGGACGGGTGCACCAGTCCGGGGAGGGCGCTGGGAGCCCTCGTCGCGGGCAGCGCGCTCACGTACCGTGCTCCGGTGACGTCGACGACCGCGCCGCCGACGGCCGGGGGGGCCACCGAGGACGCCGGTCGTGTCCCCCTCCCCCCTCCCTCGCCGGAGGAGGTGGAGGGCGCCCGGCGCACCGCGACCGCTGTCGTGGACCAGGTGCGGGCGGTCGTGCGCGGCAAGGACGAGGTCGTGCGCACGGCGGTGACGACGCTCGTCGCCGGCGGCCACCTCCTGCTGGAGGACGTGCCGGGCGTCGGGAAGACCGTGCTCGCGAGCGCCCTGGCGCGGGCCGTCGACCTCTCGGTGCGCCGGATCCAGTTCACCCCGGACCTGCTGCCGAGCGACGTCACCGGCGTGAGCATCTGGGACCCGGGCGAGCGCCGCTTCACCTTCACCCCCGGCGCGGTGTTCGCGGGCCTCGTGGTCGCCGACGAGATCAACCGGGCCTCGCCGAAGACCCAGTCGGCGCTGCTGGAGTGCATGGCCGAGGGGCACGTCACCGTCGACGGGACGACCCACGCCCTGCCGAGCCCCTTCTTCGTCGTCGCCACGCAGAACCCGGCGGACATGGAGGGCACCTACCCCCTGCCCGAGGCGCAGCGGGACCGCTTCAGCGTGCGCCTGTCCGTCGGCTACCCCGCGCCGGAGGAGGAGGTGGCGCTGCTCCTCGCCCGGGGCGGAGGCGCCGGCGGGGACCCGCTCGACGCGGTGCGCGCCGTCGCGAGCGCCGAGGACGTGCGGCGGCTGGTGCACCTGTCCGCCCGCGTCCACGCCTCCCCCGAGCTCGTGCGCTACGTCGTCGACCTGGTGGGCGCGACCCGCCGGCACCCGTCGGTCGTCCTGGGCGCCTCGCCCCGCGCGGCCCTGCACCTGCTCCGGACGGCGCGGGCGCGGGCGCTGCTGGCCGGTCGGCCCCACGTGCTCCCCGACGACGTCCAGGCCCTGTGCGCCCCCGTCCTCGCCCACCGGCTCGTCACGGCCGACCGGGGCGACCTGCTGGCCGACGAGCGCGCCGCCCGCGCCGCGCTGTCGGACGTCGTCGCGAGGACGCCGGTCCGGGGCGGGTGAGGACGACGCGGACGACGCGGCGCGACCCGGCCCCGACCACCCGGCGGGGCGCGGCGGGGGCGGGCGACGAGCGCGGCCGGCGCGGCGCCCGCCTCGGGGCGGCGTGGGCGGCGGGGCCCGGCTCCCTGACCGCCCGCGGGGCCGCCCTCCTCGGAGCGGGCGCGCTGGCCGGCGGGCTCGGCGTCGCCCTGGGCCACCGCGACCTCGTCCGCCTCGGGGTCCTGCTGCTCGCGCTGCCGCTCGCCGCCTGGGCGCTCGCGCGGTCCGCACCCCCCGCGCTCGTGGTCGAGCGCACGGTGTCCCCGGGCGTGGTCCCGGTCGGGGGCTCGGCGTCCGTGCGGCTGGACCTGCACGGGCGCGGGCGCGGCGGTCGGGTCCTGCTCGCCGAGGACGTCGTCCCGCCGGCCCTGCGGGCCGGCCCGCGCTTCGTGGTGGAGCGCCTGCCCGCCGGCACGTCGGCCTCGGTGCGCTACGCCCTCGGCGGCGCGCAGCGCGGTCGCCACCCCGTCGGCCCGCTGCGGCTCGTGGCGCAGGACCCCCTCGGCCTCGTGGCGCTCACCCGCTCCACGCGCGCCGTCGACCCGCTGCTCGTCGTCCCCGCCCTGCAGCCGCTGCCGGGCCTGCGCGTGCGCGGGGTCGACGCCGGCGCCTCCTCCACGGACCCGGGGGCGGGCGAGGACGACGTGGTGCCCCGCGAGTACGTCGCCGGCGACGACCGCCGGCGCGTCCACTGGCGCACGAGCGCCCGCCGGGGCCAGCTCATGGTCCGCCGCGACGAGCGCCCGCGCCGGGCGGGCGCCGCGGTGCTGCTGGACCGCGGCGCCGGGGGCGTCGCGGGCGCCGCCGACGACCCGGGCCGCCGGGCCTTCGAGCGCGCGGTCACGGCAGCGGCCTCCGTCGCCGAGCGGCTGGCCCGCGACGGGCTCGCCGTCCGCCTCCTGCTCGGGGCCCCGGGGGACGCCGTGCGCGCGGACGCCCGGGGGCGCGCGACGCGCCTGGAGCGCCTGGCGCTCGTCGAGCCGGAGACGCCGACGGCTCCCGGCGGCTCGGCGCCGCGCGCTGCCGCGCCGACCTCGGGCGCCGACGCGGACGGCGCGCTGGGCGCCGCCCTCGGGGCGCTGCGCGGCTCCCGCGAGGACGTCCTGGTCGCCGTCTGCCGGCCCGAGGCCGCCGGGGCGCTCGACGGCGCGGCGGCCCGCCACCGCGTGGCGCTGGTGGTGGCGCGGGGGGACGGCGGACCGCACGACGCCGCGGCCGCCGAGGCCGTCCGCGCCCTGCACCGGACGGGGTGGGGCGCCGCCGCGCTCGGCCCGGACGACGACCTGGCCGACGCCTGGCTCGCCGCGCAGCGGCCCGGGCGCCCGGGGCAGGGCGCCGGGGGCCGGGCCCTCGAGACGGTCCCCGAGACGGCCGCCGAGACGGCCGCCGCGGCGGCCGCTGCGGGGCCGGCCCCGGACGGGCGAGTCCCGTGAGCGCCGGCGACCCCCGCCCGGGAGGGAGGGAGGGCGTGCCCCCGGGCGCGCCGTCCGCGCTCGCGGGCGTCTGCGTCCTCGCGGCCGCCGGCGCCCTCCTGCCCCTCGTCGAGGGCCCCGGCTGGTTCGTCGACGCCGTCGTCGTCGTGGCGGTCGTCGGCCTCGTGGGGCTCGTGCTCGACGCGCTGACGTCCTCGCCCGTCCTGCGCGCCGGCGCGCAGGCGCTGGCCGCCCTCATGGTGCTCACCGCCCTCTACACCCCCGGCAGCGCCGTCCTCGGCCTCCTCCCGGGGCCGAGCGCCCTGGGCTCCCTGCGGCTGCTCCTCGAGGAGGGCCGCGAGGTCATCCGGACGTCCCTGCCGCCCGTCGCCGACCCGCCGGGCCTGCGGCTCGTCGTCGTGGCCGGCACCGCGGTCGTCGCGGTGGCCGTCGACGTGCTGGCGGTGCGGCTCGGGCGCGTGACCGCGGCCGGGCTCCCGCTGCTCGCGCTCGTCGGCGCCGCCGCCGCGCTGCAGCGCGGCGGGCTCCCGGCCCTGGCCTTCGTCGTCGCCGTGGTGCCCTTCCTGCTCCTCCTGCGGGCCGAGAGCCGCTGGCGCGAGAGCCGCTGGGGGCGCACGGCCACGCGCTGGACCCGCGGCGGCGGGGTCGTGGACGCCCCGCGCGCTCCCGTGGCCGCCGTCGCGGTCACCGCGGCCGTGGCGCTGGGGGCCGCGCTGGTGGTGCCCGTGCTCGGGCCGTGGCGCAGCACCGGGCTCCTGTCCCTGCAGGGGTGGGGCGGCGGCAGCGCGGGCGCGGGGGCGGGCGGGGCGCGCGTCAACCCGCTGCTCAGCCTCGCGGAGGACCTGGACGAGCGCTCCGACGCGACCGCCCTCACCTACCGGCTCGAGGACGGCGGCGCGGCGACCGAGCCGCTGCGCCTGGTCACCGTCGACGTCTTCGACGGCGACACGTGGCGCCCGCGCGAGGACGGCGACGCACCCGAGCCCCTGGCCGGCGGCGAGCTGCCGGCGCCCCCGGGCCTGGACGTCGAGGCCGCCGTCGCGGCGGGGGCAGCTGTCCCCCAGTCGCTGGCCTTCTCGGTGGCGACGCTGCGCCAGGAGTACCTGCCCGCGCCGTACCCGTCGACCTCGGTCGCGCTCGACCCCGACGACGGCGACTGGGGCGTGCGCCCCGACACCCTCGACCTCGTGGCCGAGGGGTCCACGACGACGCAGGAGGGCCAGGAGTACGCGGTGCAGTCGCTGCGGCTGGTGCCCGAGGCCGCCGACCTCGTCGACTCCGGCGCACCGCCCCCGTCGGTGCGGGCCACCTGGACCGACCTCCCCGAGGACCTGCCGCCGGAGATCGGGGAGCTGGCCGCCGAGGTGGCCGGCGAGGGCGAGCCCCTGCAGCGGGCGGCGCGGCTGCAGGCCTTCTTCCGCGACGACGGCGGCTTCACCTACAGCGAGGAGGCCCCCGGCGGGACGGGCGCCGGCTCGGTCGCCGCCTTCCTCGAGCGCCGGTCCGGCTACTGCGTGCACTACGCCTCCGCCATGGCGCTGATGGCCCGCTCGCTGGGCCTGCCCGCCCGGGTCTCGGTGGGCTTCCTGCCGGGCACCCGGCAGGAGGACGGCAGCTACCGGGTGAGCCTCAGCGACGCGCACTCCTGGCCCGAGGTCTACATCGGCGGCAGCGGCTGGGTCCGCTTCGAGCCGACGCCCGGGATCCGCACCGGCGAGGCGCCGCGCTGGACGGGCGTGGCCGCCGCCGACGCGGCGGTGGCGGCGCAGGAGGCCCCGGAGGCGCCGGCGCCCGCACCGGCACCCGCGCCCGAGCCGCCCGCGGCCGGGGCGGCGCCCGAGGCCGGGGCGGCGCCCGAGGCCGGCGAGGCGGCGCCGGGCTCGGCCCCCGCGGACCGGGAGGAGGGCTCGGCGGTGCCGGCGCTCGTGGGTGCGGCGGCGCTCGTGCTGCTGCTCGTGGCCCTGCTCCCCGCCGCGGTGGCCGGGCTCCGGCGTCGCGCCCGCTGGCGGGCGTGCCGCCGCGCCGCCGGCGCCGGGGCGTCGGCCGCGGTGGCCGAGCGCGCCCAGGACGACCTCCGCCGGGGGCTGGCGGACCTCGGCGTCCCCGTGGACCCCGCCGCCACCCCCCGGGCCGAGGAGGGGCGCCTGCGAGTGCTCGTGGGTCTGGAGGGCGTCGCTGCACCGACCGCCGAGGGAGGCGAGCCCCTGCTGGTCGCCTCCGGGGCGGCGGCGCAGCGGGCGTCCACGACGGACGCTCCCGGCGCGAGCGCCGGGAGCCGTCCGTCCGGCTCCTCCCCGGCGCCGGCCCCCGCTGCCCTCGCCGCGGAGGCGGCTCGGGACGACCTCGGACTGCACCTGCGGCGGCGGCGCGAAGCCGTGGAGGCGGCGCGCTACGCCCCGCCCCCGCCTCACCCTCAGGTCGAGGTGGAGCCGAGCCCGGAGGTCCGCCGCGCGGTCGAGGAGCAGGTTCGGCAGGCGCGCGAGGACGTCGACGCCGTGCTCGCCGCGGTAGCTGCTCGCGCCTCCGGCGCCCGCCGGTGGCGGGCTCGCTGGCTGCCGCTCGCGCACCTGCGCCGCTGACGACCGACCCTCACGATGGCGCTCGTCGCCGCCGGCGCTCGGGCCGAGGGCACCGGGGCGGGCGGGCGCTGGGCACGGAGGTCGGGCGCGCTGGGCACCAGGGAGGCCGGGCTCGGAGACGCATCTGCGGACCGGAGCTCGGGCAGGCAGGCCTGGGGCGTTGTCCTGGGCACGCAGTCCTGGCGCCATAGACCCGGGCGCGCAGTCCTGGCGTCATGGACCTGGGCACGCAGTCCTGGCGTCGTGGACCTGGGGCGCAGTCCTGGCGTCGCGGGCATGGGGGCGCAGTCCTGCCGTTGCGGGCATGGGGGCGCAGTCCTGGCGTCGGAAACCTGGTGCGCGCGACGGGTGGTGGTCGGTGGACCAGCCACGAGGCCCGTCGACCGCGGCCCGCCCCGCGCTCACTCCCACGTGGGACCAGGCCACCGCCCGCCCGCGCCCTCGCACGTCACCTCAGTGGCGGACGGGCGGCGGGACGGGTGACGTCGTCCTCGCCCGCGCGGAGCTCACCACCGCGCGCCGGCCTGGCGCGCGGCCGTCCACGACCGGCCGGACGAGGAGCGCCCCCGGCGGTAGCCGGGGGCGCTTCTCGTGAGGGGGCGCTGCTGGCGCGGAGAGGGGCGTCGCGGCCCGTCGCCGGGATCGCTCAGCGACCGCCGCCCTCGTCGCGCCGCTTCTGCCACCGCTCCTCCATGCGCTCCATGAAGGAGCCGGAGGAGGGCCCGCGGCTCCCGCGGGCGGCCTTGCTGGGGCGTCGGACGGGGTGGCTCCCGTCACCCCGGACGACGCCCGTGGGACCCGACGCCGCAGGGCGGCGCGGGCTCGACACGGCGTACGCAGCACCCGCCAGCATGAGGACGAAGGCGACGGCGCCCACGACCACCTGCTGGGTGGCGACCCCCACGACCAGGAGGAGGAGACCGAGGACGATCCCCCCGCCCCCGAGGAGCAGCCTGGCGGCGGACCCGCTGCGGCGAGCGGTCCCGTTCATGGCCGAGGCGAACTTCGGGTCGTCGTTGAGGAGCTGCTGCTCCATCTGCGAGAGCAGGCGCTGCTCGTGCTCGGACAGCGGCACAGGACCTCCCCGGTGATGACGGTGACCCCCGCGACAGCGGTGCACCCGGGTCAAGGGTATGTCGCGCCGGTCGCCGGGGAAAGCCGGGTCTACCACGTCCCCCGTGAGGATCAGCACACCGCGGCCCGGCGAGTCTCGCGGCGGTGCGGACGCGCCGCGGAGCCGCCGCCGACGTGCTGGAGGGGCGGCT
Organism: uncultured Pseudokineococcus sp.; assembly: GCF_947495735.1. Classification (GTDB taxonomy): domain Bacteria; phylum Actinomycetota; class Actinomycetes; order Actinomycetales; family Quadrisphaeraceae; genus Pseudokineococcus. Next base: position 140,979 of record NZ_CANMAA010000006.1, on the reverse strand, counting down.
GGCGGGGCGGTCCGGGCCCGTCTCCCGAGCGCCCCCCAGCACGCTCAGCGGGGACGGCCGCCCGGGTCGCCGCGGCCGCCCCGCAGGAGGCTGGCGGAGGTGATGCTGCCCCCGCCGAAGCGCGCCGCGGCCCGGTCGGCGGCCCGGTCGGCCTCGCGCCAGCCCCGGTCCTTCTCGTCGAGGCGCATCTGCCGGTGCGCCGTGCCGGCCGGAGCGAGCCCCTCGACGCGCACCCCCACGAGCCGGATGCGCGCGCGGTCCAGGCGCAGCCCCTCCCACAGCCGGCGCGCCGCGGCGTAGACCTCACGGCTGACGTCCGTGCGCTCGTCGAGCGTGCGCGAGCGCGTGATGGTCGTGAAGTCCGCGAAGCGCACCTTCAGCACCACCGTGCGCCCGACCGTCCCCGACGCGCGCAGCCGCGCCGTCGTCAGCTCCGACAGGCGCAGGACCTCGCGCAGCACCACGGTCTCGTCGTCGACGTCGGAGGAGAACGTCTCCTCCGCGCCGACGCTCTTCTCCGCCACGGAGGGCACGACGGGCCGGGGGTCGCGCCCCCACGACAGGGCGGCCAGGTGGGTGCCGGCCGCCTCGCCGAGAGCCCTGACCAGCGTGACCCGTGGGGTGTGGGCGATGTCGCCGATCGTCCGCAGGCCCAGTCGCTCGAGCTGCTCGGCGGTCTTCTCCCCCACGCCCCACAGCGCGGAGGCCGGGAGCGGGTGGAGGTAGTCGACGACCCGGTCGGCGGGCACGACGAGGAGGCCGTCGGGCTTGCAGCGCGAGGACGCCAGCTTGGCGACGAGCTTGGTGGGGGCCACGCCGACCGAGCAGGTGACGCCCTGCTCGTCCTCGACGCGCCGCCGCACCTGCTGGGCGATCTCCCGCGGGCTGCCGAGGCGCCGCAGCGCGCCGCTGACGTCCAGGAAGGCCTCGTCGAGGCTGAGCGGCTCCACGGCCGGGGTGATCGACCGGAAGACCTCCATCACCCCGGCGGACACCTCGGCGTACCGCCCGTGCTGCGGGGGCAGCACGACGGCGTGCGGGGCGAGGCGGCGCGCCCGCCCCATCGGCATGGCCGAGTGGACGCCGAGGGCCCGCGCCTCGTAGGTGGCCGACAGCACGACGCCCCGGGTCCCCGCCCCGCCGACGACCACCGGCCGACCGACGAGCTCGGGGTGGTCCAGGAGGGACACGGCGGCGTAGAAGGCGTCCATGTCGGCGTGCAGCACCGTGCACCCGGTGTCGTCGGCGTCCGGGCCGGCGACCGGCGCGGCGCCCTCGCGGTCGGGCGGCACCTGGCCGGCGGTGCGGTCCAGCTGCGAGCGGCCCATCGGGACGACCTCCTCCTCGGGCGACGGCGGGTGGTGACGGCGGGTGGCGGACGCGACGACCGCGCTCGGGCGGTCGCGGCACCGGGGCGGCGCGGGACGTCGGCTCAGGGGACGAGCAGGAGGGCCACGAGCAGCAGGGACCACGAGAGCACGGGCGTCGAGGAGCCGGCGCACGGGGTCGGCGCACGGGGTGGACGCACGAGGAGCAGCCGGCACGAGAGCACCACGACGAGCGCGGACCCGGCGGGACCGGCGGCGGAGCTCGGGAGCCGGCGGCCCTCCGGGAGGCGGCCGGCCTGGGAGGCAGCCGGCCCGGGAGGCAGCCGGCCCGGGAGGCAGCCGGCCCGGGAGGCGGCCGGGGGCCGTCAGACCGGAGCGGCGTGCAGGTGCAGGGAACCGGCGACCCCGAGCAGCGCCGGGTCGGCGCCGGCGGCCCGCTCGAGGTCCTCCAGCGCCTGGGCCGCCGCCGGGTCGACGGCCGGTCCGCTGCGGGGCACCAGGGGGGACAGGACGCCGACGCCCTCGGTGCGCAGGACCGAGAACCCCGCCTCCGCGAGGAGGTGCTCGGCGCCCCGGGCGTCGAAGCGGCGCCGCAGGGGGTCCTGCGGGCCCCAGCGGCCGTCGGGGTCGACCTGCAGGGCGCGCGCCTGCCGCAGGTGGCCGGACGCCACCCGGGCGAGGACCGCGCCCCCGCGACCGGCGACGAGGACGCTGAGCCGACCGGTCGGGCGCAGGGCGCGCCGGCAGGCGAGCAGGGCGCGCGCCGGGTCGTCGACCACCTCGAGCACGCCGTGGGCGAGGAGCAGGTCGACGCTCGCGTCGGCCACGTGGTCGGGCAGGTCCTCGGCGTCGCCCTGCACCCCGGTGAGCCGGTCGGCGACGCCCTCCTCGTCGGCGCGGCGCGCGAGGGCCGCCAGCGCGTCGGGGCTGGGGTCCACGACGACCACGTCGTGCCCTCCGGCGGCGAGGCGGACGGCGAGCCCGCCCGTGCCGCCGCCGAGGTCGAGGACCCGCAGGGCACCGTGAGCTCGCGGGGCACCGCTCGCACCGGCGAGGAGGTCCGCCACCCCGTCGACGAGCACGCGGGGGGCCGAGGGCCGGGCGCCGCGGCGCTCGGCGCGCGGCGACGCCCCGCCGCTCGGGGGGGCACCAGTCTGGCCGGGGCCCGCCGGGGCCGCCCCGCGGGCAGCACCGGCCACTGCGTCAGCTGGCACGTCGAGGCCCTCCTCCGGGTTGTCGCCGCTCCCACCCTAGTGATCTCCCCGGGGCCCGGGGACGGTGCGCGCGCCGGGCGGCCGCGCACCGGCCGCCGACCCGCCGCTCCCTCCGGCCGGGCGGGGGCGGGCGCGCCCGGCCCCGCCGCGGCGGGCACCCCGCTCACCGACCCGAGCTCCCCGAGCTGGAGTGCCACAGCTTGCGCGGGGCAGCCGCCGCCGCGCGGAGCCCCTCCGCGCCCGTCGCCCGACCGGCCGCCGCAGCGCGGCCGCTCGTCCCGCTCTGCTCCCGGCGGGCGTCCGCAGCGCCCCCTTCACCGCCGCGGACCATGCCGCGGGTGTCGCGCACGTCACCACCGGGAGGCCGGATGTCGCTGTACGGCGACTGCCGGAAGCCGCTGGCGTGGACCAGGACCCGGCGCGGGCGCGGGCGCGGGGCGGCCGCGCCGTCCGTGCCGGTGCCCCGCCGCGCGGCCGCGACCGCCGCGCCGGCTGCAGCGGCGAGCTCCTCGGCCTCCTCCACCGCAGCGGCCGCGGCGGCCGAGCGCGCCGAGACGGCCATGGCGCGGCGGAAGGCCGCCGCGGCGCGGCGCTCGGCCTCGGCGCCCGCCGCGCGGCTGGCGCCGTCGTCGCGCAGGGCGCCGTCGTCTCGCCCGACCCCCACCGTGCGCCCGGTGCGCTGCTCCACGCCGACCCACCGGCCGGCGGCCGGGACCAGGTCGGCGCGGGACCGGTGGGCGGGGGCGGGGCTGCGGGCCGCGACGGGCCGGGGTGCGCGCGAGCCGGCCGCGCCCACCACGGCCGCCTCGTCGTAGGCGGCGACCTCGCCCGGCCCCGGGAGGTCGGCGAGCGCCTCGTGCAGCGCCGACCGGCCGCCCGCGGACCACACCGCCCACAGCGCCGGCAGGTCCCACGCGCCGGTGGCGCGCAGGGAGACCCCGCGCGGGCCGGTGCGCCGCAGCTCCCCCCGCACGACGAGCAGCCACGAGCCGAAGACCGTGGCGGCGCAGGGCCCCTGCACGTCCTCGAAGAAGGTCGCGTCCACCGGACCGGTCGAGTCGTCGAGGGTGAGGAAGACCACCCGCCGCCCGGAGCGGATCGGCGGGGTCTGCGTCGCCACCTTGACCCCGGCGACGAGCACCTCGCTGCGCGAGCGCCGGCTGACCAGCTCCCGGGAGCCGGTGGTGCCGAGCTCGCGCAGCAGCGGCCCGTAGAGCTCGAGGACGTGGGCGCTCGCGTCGAGGCCGAGCACCTCCAGCTCGGCGCGCACGCGCTCGGCGCCCGTCATCTCCGGCAGCCCGGACAGGGCGGCGCTCCCGGGGCCGCCCACGTCGAGGGCGAGCTGCACCTCCAGCGCGCCGGGCGCCGGGGCGGGCGCCGCAGCCCGCGACTGGCGGGCCGAGGCCGCCGCGACGTCCAGCCCGTGCGCCGCGCCCCCGGCCGAGGAGGGCCGCGGACCTCCCGGGGAGGGCGGGACGCCCCGCGCCCCAGCGTCCGCCGGCGCCGGGGCGGCGGGCCGTCCCCGTCGCCCCGTGGCGCGGGCGGCCGCGCGGTCGGCGCCGCGCGTCCACCGCTCGAGCTCGCCGAGCTGCAGCAGCAGGTCGCGCCGCGTGACGACGCCGCGCCGGCGGGCGGGCGCGGTGCCGCCGAGGCCGTAGAGGGAGTCCAGCGCCCCGGCCAGCACGAGCCGCTCGGCCACGGGCCGGCTCGGCCGGGCGCGCTCCCACAGGTCGGGCAGCGAGTCGTAGGGACGCCCCGCGACGACCCTCGCCACCTCGGCCTCGCTGATGCCCTTGACGTCGGCGAGGGAGAGCCGGATGCCGTACCCGCGGGCGTCCGGGACCGCCGCGTCGGTGCGCAGCGCGGCCCCGCGCCACGGCGGCTCGCCGCCGCGGCCCGGCACGGGCGCGCCCGGGACGTCGTCGGGCGCCGGCGCGGCGGCGGGCACCGACGCGAGGGGGCCGGCGGGGGGCGGCGGCGGCACCGGGCCGTCGACCTCGACGCGCTCGACGCGGTAGACCGCGTCGGAGGCGTTGACGTCGAGCCCCAGGACGGCGATGCCGAGGTTGCGGGCGTCGTCGAGCACCAGCCGCTTGGGGTACATGCCCGGGTCGTGGGTGAGCACGCCGGCGAGGAAGGCCGCCGGGTGGTGGGTCTTGAGCCACGCGGACTGGTAGGTGGGCAGGGCGAAGGCGGCGGCGTGGGCCTTGCAGAAGCCGAACGAGGCGAAGGCCGCGAGGACCTCCCACACCCGCTCCGCCTCGGGGCCGTCCAGCCCTCGCGCGGCGGCGAGGGGGAACCACTGCTCGCGCACCTCGGCCTGCCCCTCCCGGGTGCCCAGGCGGCGGCGGACCTCGTCGGCCTCGGCGAGGTCGACGCCCGTCGTGGCGGCCACGAGCCGGATGACCTGCTCGTGGAAGACGACGACCCCGCACGTCTCCTCCAGGGCCGGGTCGACGAGCGGGTGCACCCGCCGCCGCGGCTCCCAGCCCTGCCGTGCGCGCAGGAACGGCGTGATCATGTCGGACTTCACCGGCCCGGGGCGGAACAGCGAGATGTCGGTGACGAGGTCGGCGAAGTCCTGCGGGGCGAAGCGGCCCACGAGCTCGCGCTGGCCGGGCGACTCGATCTGGAAGCACCCGAGGGTGCGCGCCGAGCGCACGAGCCGGTAGGTGGACTCGTCGTCCAGCGGCACCGCGTCGAGGTCGAGGCGCCCCGTGGACGCGTCGAGGTAGGGGGCGTCGGGCGGGTGCCCGCCCGCCGCGGCCGCCCCGGCGCCGTCGACCCGCTCGACCTCGGCGACGGCGTGCGCCATGGCCGACTGCATGCGGATGCCGAGGACGTCGAGCTTGAGCAGCCCGAGGACCTCGACGTCGTCCTTGTCGAACTGGCTCATGGGGAACCCGGCCCAGCTGGCCTCCACGGGCGTGCGGTCCCCCAGCCCGGCGTCGGACAGCAGCACCCCGCAGGGGTGCAGGGCGACGTGCCGGGGCAGGGCGTCGAGGTCCTCGACGAGGTCGAGCAGCAGCGACAGCCGCTCGTGCCCGAGCCCGGAGGCGCGCAGCTCGGGCAGCTCGGCGATCGCCGCGCGGGCGTCGCGCGCCCGCACGTGGGGGAAGGACGTGGCGATGGCGCCGACCTCCGAGGGCGGCATGCCGAGCGCGGCGCCGACGTCGCGCACGGCGTGGCGCACCCGGTAGGTGTCCATCATCGAGACGGCGCTGACGCGCTCGCCGCCGAAGCGCTCGACGACGCGCGCGTAGACCTCCTCGCGGCGGGCCGACTCGACGTCGACGTCGATGTCGGGCAGCTGGGCCCGCTGCACCGTGCAGAAGCGCTCCATGAGCAGGCCCTGGGACAGCGGCTCCACCCCCGAGACGCCGAGCAGGTGGTTGACCAGGCTCCCGGCGCCCGACCCCCGCGCGGCGACGCGCACCCCGAGGCCGCGGATCTCGTCGCAGACCTGGGCCACGGTGAGGAAGTACGAGGGGTACCCGAGCTGCCGGATGACGGCGAGCTCGTCCTCCATCCGGTCGGTGACGCGGCGCAGGTGCGCCGCCGACGCCCCCGGGTAGCGCGCGCCCACCGCGCCCTCGCACCGCAGCCGCAGGGCGAGGTCGAGGTCGCCCTCGACCCCCAGCACCGAGGCCTCCGGCAGGTGCACCCGTCCGATGCCGAGGTCGGCCGCCGGGTCGAGGCGGCAGCGCTCGGCCAGCCGCTCGGTGTCGCGCAGCAGCCCCGACCCCGTCGTCGGACCTCCCCCGCCGCTGCCCCGGCCGTCGTCGCCGCAGGCCCCCGCCGCGGCCTCGACGCGCGCGGCGACGTCGCGCATCTCCGCGGTGCCGGTGAGGTGGCCGCGGGCGCTCGTGCGGTCCAGGTGGCGCAGGTCCAGGGGGACCAGGCGCCGGGTGGCGTCGAGCACGTCGGCCGTGCGCGCCCCCTCGGGCCGGGCGTAGCGGACGGCGCCGGTGAGCACGGCGGGCAGCCCCGCGCTGCGGGCCAGCGCCAGCATCCGCCCCGCGTGGGTCGCGCTGGCCGGGCTGCCGGGAGGGCCGTCGTGGCAGACGACCTCGACGGCCAGCGAACCGAGCGGCAGGGCGTCGTACCAGCGGGCGAGGACGGCGCGGGCGAGGTCGTCGCGCCGCGCGAGGACGGCGCGTCCGAGCTCGGAGGCCGGCCCGAGCAGCACGGTGAGCGCCGGGGCGCCCGTGCGGGCGCCGGTGGCGTGCTCGGCGAGGAGGTCCAGCGAGGTGACGGGCGCACCGCGCTCCCCCCGCAGGTGGGTGGCCGAGACCAGGCGGCACAGCGCAGCCCACCCCTCGCCCGGCGCCAGCACCTCGTCGCCCCCGTTCCCACCTCGGGACCCGCTGCGCCGCCGGGACCCGTCGGCGTCGGTGCCGCCCGCGTGCGCGAGGACGGTGACGCGGGGCAGACGGGGGTCCACGGCCGCACCACCGCGCGCCGGGCCGCCCGCCGCGGCGCGCTCGCGCGCGGCCCGGGACGGGTCCGCCCACGCGGGCAGGCCGGCGACGAGGCCGGACGGCTCGACGGCCAGGTCGACCCCGAGGACCGGGGCCACGCCCGCCTCCGAGCAGGCGGTGACGTGCTTGACGGCGCCGTAGAGGCCGTCGCGGTCGGTGAGGGCCAGCGTGTCGAGGTCGAGCTCGGAGGCCCGGGCCACGAGCGCCTCCGGGCTGGAGACCCCGTGCCGCAGCGAGTACCCCGAGGCGACGTGCAGGTGCGGGAAGGGCACGGCTCAGCGCTCTCCGCCCGGCCCGGGCAGTCCGGACCCGCGCAGCCCGGAGGACCCGGCCGCGACGAGGCCGACCGGGCCGGTGGGCACGGGACGGGGCAGCCCGAGCACGTCGGCGACCACCCCCGCGAACGCCTCGGCGTCGCGCAGGAGGTCGTCGGCGTCGCGGGCGCTGACGACGCCGGTGCGCTCGGCCTCGACGGCGGCGCGCCGCGGGGCCCCGGCGGCGAACAGCAGCGCCCACTCGGCGAGCTCGGGCGCCACCCGGGGCAGCACCTGCCAGACCCCGAGCACGGCGCCGCGGCGCGGTCGGCCGCGCACGGCGAGGACGGCGGCGGCGCTGCGCAGCGCCGCCAGGTGGGAGGCCACGTAGCGGTCCCCCGGGGTGGCGGCCGCCCGGGCGAGCCCCAGCCCGTCGCGGGCCCGGGCCAGCAGGTCGGCCGCCGCCGCGGCGGGGCGGCCGGCGAGCACCGGCCCCGCCCCGGCCACCACCCCGGCCCTCCCGGGAGCGCGGGTGGTGGTGGCGCCGGTCGTCACCGGGCCCACCGCCGGCGGGGTCGTCGTCCAGGTCGTCGTCCGGGTCGTCATGGGGGCCCTCTCAGTCGTCGACACGGCGCAGGCTCCACCCGCCCGGCGCTGCCGGGTCCTCCCGGCACAGCTCGTACACCCCGCACCCGGCGGCGCGCCCGGTGCTGGCCTCGACCTGCCAGACCTCCCGGTCCAGCGACGGGGCCCTCGAGGGGCCCCCGGAGGAGCCCCGGGACGAGCCGGGGGCGGCACCGGCTCCGCCCGTCGCCCCGGCGGTCGCGGAGGAGGCCGCGCGCGCCGGCACGGACGTCTCCCGGTCGCGCTGGGGGTCCTGCTCCCACCAGGCCCGGCGCTCGTACCAGCGGCCCAGGACGGCGCGGACGACGTGCAGCCGGCCGTGCCAGACGAAGGCCTCGGGCCGCTCCTCCGCGCTCCCCGCCCCCTCGGCAGCAGACCCCCCGGCAGCGGCCCTGCCGGCCGAGAGCCCCGCGGCGGCGGCGCTGGTCCGGACGTCGACCTCGTCGTCGTAGGTGCGTGCCACGCTGCCTCCTCCGGCCGGCCCCTCGCGGGGCGGCTCTCCCGACTCCGTCGTTCGAACTGGTGTTCGACCGACGTCGGAAGTGAAGCGCCCCCCACCGACAGCCGTCAAGGCCGGGCGCGTCGGGCGCGGGCGGGGGTGGGACGGGAGGGCGGGGACGGGCGGAGGCGGGGCGGAGGCGGGGCGGAGACGGGGATCCCGTCACGCCGTGCCGCGCGCGAGCGCGGCCACTAGCGTGCCCGCATGCTCCCGGCGCCCGAGGCCGTCCCGACCGTCGAGAGGCCGGCTCCTGCGCCCCGGGGGGTCGACCTCGGCGACGAGGTCGTCGCGGGCGCGGACGCCGACCCGTGCGTCACGCGCGTGCGCCAGGCGCTCGCCGACAGCGGCGCGGAGGCGGACGTCGTCGTCCTGGACCACGCGCCGCGCTCCCCCGAGGACCTCGCGGACGAGCTCGGCGTCCCGCTCGGGGCGCTCGTGCGGTGCCACCTGCTCCTCGTCGAGGCGGCGGACCTCACCGCGCCCAGCGCCACGTCGTACGGCGGAGGCCTCGACGAGCCGTCGGACCCCGTGCCCGCCGCGGGGGACGGCGACCCGGCGCGCGCCGTCCTGGTGCTGGCCGCACGGGAGCGCCGCCTCCTCGCGGCCGACGTGGCCGAGGCGGTGGCCGGCCTCGGCGTGGACGGCGTCCGCCACGCCACCGAGGGCGAGGTGCGGGCCCTGACCGGCTGCTCGACGCAGGACCTGCCGCCGACGGGCCTGCCCGGCGACTGCGTCGACGTGGAGGCCGTCCTCGTCGACACCGCCCTCGGCGACCACGCGGTGCTGTGGGCGCCCGCGGGCCGCCCCGGCACTGCCCTGAGCACCAGCTACGGGGAGCTGCTGCGGATCACCCTGGGGCACCCCGTCGCGCTGTCCTGACGCGACCGCGCCGCGCCGCCCGCGCAGGGGCGGGCGGCGCGGCGCGAGCTGGGACGGGAGGGCTCAGTACCCGCTGCCGTGCTGGCTGGAGTGCTCCGGCCCGGTGTCCCCGGAGACGGCGTCCTCGGTGCCCGGGGTGCCGTCCTCGCCGGCGGTCACGCCGGCCAGCGGGTCGCCGCCCGACGTGCCGGTCGTGTCCGGCAGGTGCGTCGTCTCGTCCTGGTCCTCGGGCACGGAGCCGCCGCCCGAGGAGCGCGAGACGTAGTTCGTCTGCTCGCCCTGGACGGTCTCGACCTCGGGGTTGTCGAAGACGTCGACGTCGCGGGGCTCCTCGGTCTCGTCGCCCTCGGTGCCGTTCGTGCCGGTCTGCTCGCTCACGCGTCCTCCTCGTCTCCGGGCGGGCGCGCGCCCGCCGACGCCCCACCCTGGGCGCCGCGCCGCCGCGGCGCGACCCGCGGGCCGGCTCAGCCGCCGATGCGCTCGAGCACGAGGTCCGGCACGTGCGGCCGCGAGCCCTCCGGGGCGACGTCGACGGCGCCCTCCAGCGCCTCGCGGGCCCGGGCGAAGCGCTCCGGGGTGTCGGTGTGCAGCGTCATCAGCGGCTGCCCGGCGCGCACCTCGTCGCCCGGCCTGGCGTGCAGCTCCACACCGGCCCCGGCCTGGACCGGGTCCTCGCGCCGGGCGCGCCCCGCACCCAGGCGCCAGGCCGCGACGCCGACGGCGAGCGCGTCCAGGCGCACGAGGACGCCGTCGGCGGGGGCGAGCACGACGTCGGTCTCCCGGGCCCGCGGCAGCTCGGCCGCGGGGTCGCCGCCCTGAGCCGCGATCATGCGCCGCCAGACGTCCATGGCGCGGCCGTCGGCGAGCGCGTCGGCCGGGTCGACGCCGTCCACCCCGGCGGCGGCGAGCATCTCGCGCGCCAGGGCCAGCGTGAGCTCGACGACGTCGCGCGGCCCGCCGCCGGCGAGCACCTCGACGGACTCGCGGACCTCGAGGGCGTTGCCGGCCGTGAGCCCGAGCGGCGTGGACATGTCGGTCAGCAGCGCGACGGTCCGCACGCCGGCGTCGGTCCCCAGCGCGACCATCGTCTCGGCGAGCTCGCGCGCCGTCGCGAGGTCCTTCATGAACGCCCCGGAGCCGACCTTGACGTCCAGGACCAGCGCGTCGGTGCCCTCGGCGATCTTCTTGCTCATGATCGAGCTGGCGATGAGCGGCACCGCCTCGACCGTCCCCGTGACGTCGCGCAGCGCGTACAGGCGCTTGTCCGCCGGGGCCAGGTCCGCCCCCGCGGCGCAGATCACGGCGCCGACGTCCTCGAGCTGGCGGCGGACCTCGTCGGTCGACAGCGACGCCCTCCACCCGGGGATCGACTCCAGCTTGTCGAGGGTCCCGCCGGTGTGGCCCAGCCCGCGGCCGGACAGCTGCGGCACGGCGACGCCGCAGGCCGCGACGAGCGGCGCGAGGGGCAGGGTGATCTTGTCCCCGACGCCACCGGTGGAGTGCTTGTCGGCCGTCGGCCGCGACAGCCCCGCGGACAGGTCCAGCCGCTCCCCCGAGGCGATCATGGCGCCCGTCCAGCGCGCGGTCTCCGCACGCGTCATGCCGTTGAGCAGGATCGCCATCGCGAGCGCCGACATCTGCTCCTCGGCGACGACCTCGCGCGTGTAGGCGTCGACGACCCAGTCCACCTGCGCGTCGTCGAGGACCCCGCCGTCGCGCTTGGTGCGGATCACGTCGACGGCGTCGAAGGGCTCCGTGCGGGCAGGGGCCCCGGCGTCGGCGCGGGGCTGGTCGGGCTGGTCGGCTGCCATGGCCCGGACCCTACGGGCGACCGGCGGACGCCCGCTCGGGGCGAGCGGCGAGCCGGCTCCCACCGGCTCACCAGGAGCTCCCGCGCGGCTCCCGAGGGGCTCTCAGGGGCTCTCGGCCAGCAGCGCCAGCGCGTCCTGCACCAGCGCGAAGAAGACGGGCTGGTCCACCGCCGCCCCGTCGGCGGCCTGGGCGACGAGGACGAGCTGCTCCCCGTCGGCGCGCTCGAGGTACCACGACGCCGCCAGCACCCCCGGCGCGCTGCCGCCCTTGAACGCCGCGTAGTCCCAGACCTCCTCGTCCAGCGGCACGCCCGGGTTCTCGGCGAGCACCTCGCGCACGGGCTCCAGCCCGGGCCGCGCGGCCAGCTCCTGCAGCCGGACGTGGGCGCGGCAGACGTCCTGCGCCGAGGCCGCCCAGCCCGCGCCCTGCGGCCACACCGGGGTGACGACGTCCGCAGGGGCGACGCCCTCGGGGGTCGGCGGGAGCTGCTGCAGCAGGTCGCGCCGCTCCTCGGCGTCCGCCCCCGGCCACTGCTCGAGGACCTCGGGGGCGCCCCAGCCCAGGGTGAAGTACTCGCGCGTGGTCAGGAAGGGGACCAGCCCGCCCTCGTCCTCGGTGCCGAGCGCGGTCACGGCCTCCTCGACCGCCGGCCGCCCGACCGCGGTGGCCAGCAGGTCCGCGGCCGTGTTGTCGCTGATGGCGATCATCCCGCCGGCCGCCTCGCGGACGCTGACCACCGCGCCCTCGGGGGCGTCCTGGAGCTCCCCGGACGGGAGGCTGCGCACGTCGGCCGTGACCTCCAGCTCGTCGTCCCAGCCCAGCTCGCCGTCCTCGACCGCGGCCGCGACGGCGCCGAGGACGTACAGCTTGAAGACCGAGCCGAGCGGCGCGGGCTCCCCCGCCGCCAGCTCGGCCGCCGGGTCCACCGGGACGCAGGTCCCGTCCTCCACCCGGGCGGCGAGCAGGTGCGCCTCGTCGGCCAGCCCCGCCAGCTCGTCGGTCACCGCGCCCCAGGACGTCGCGGGCTCGCGCCCGGCGACGGCGTCCTCGGTGAAGAGCAGGCCGCCGATGACGCCCTCGGCGTCGACGACCACCTGCATCCGGTAGGCCGTCCCCGACCCCGTCGCCAGGGAGACCACGGCCTCCGTCTCGGTGCCCTCCACCGCCGTGGGCGTCCACGGGCCCAGCGCGCGCAGCCCGTCGAGGACCTCGGAGAGCGGCGTCGCCCCGAGCTGGTCGAGGAAGCCGGGCGAGAAGCGCTCCCGCGCCGCCTCCGGCGAGGGCCCGGCGTCGGCCGCCAGCTGCTCGAGCACCCAGCCCGCCGCCTCCCCGACGGACGAGGACGGCAGCGCGACGGCCGACGGGGTCGCGGCCGGCGGCGTCGTCGTCGGGGCGGACGACGCCTCCGGCTCGCCGCCGGGGGCCTCCCCGGTGCAGCCGGCCAGGAGCAGCGCCACCAGCAGCGCTCCCGGTGCGCGGGAGCGGCCCCGGCGCGACGTCGTCCCCCGGTCAGCCATGGCCCCACCGTGGCACGACGGCGCCCCGCCCCCGCACCGGGCACCTGCTCCACGGAGGTGACCGCACGCGGTCACCGCCGTCGAGCAGCTCGGCGGCGAGGGGCGGTCCTCAGCGGCTCTCGAGGTCGTGCGCCCCGAAGGCCTGCGGCAGGACGGCCGACATCGGCAGCACGCCCTCGGGCGTCTCGAGCAGGCAGTCCGGCCCGCCGTTCTCCCACAGCAGCTGGCGGCAGCGCCCGCACGGCATGAGCGCCGTCCCCGCGCGGTCGACGCACGCCACGGCCACGAGCCGGCCACCGCCCGTGGCGTGCAGGGAGCTGACCATGCCGCACTCGGCGCACAGGGTGACGCCGTACCCGGCGTTCTCCACGTTGCACCCGACGACGACCCGGCCGTCGTCCACGAGCCCGGCGACGCCCACGGGGAAGCCCGAGTACGGCGCGTAGGCGCGCGCCATCACCTCGGTGGCCGCGGCGCGCAGCGCCTCCCAGTCGACCGGGAGCCCGGACGGCCCGACCGCGTCGCTCACGCCGACCTCACTTCTCGTAGGGGACGCCGGCCGCGGCCGGGCCCCGCACGCGCCCGACGAGCCCGGCGACGGCGAAGATCGTCGCCAGGTAGGGCGCCATGAGCAGGAACTGGCTCGGGATCGGCGTGCCGATGACCGACAGGACGTTCTGCAGGTTCGAGGCGAAGCCGAACAGCAGGGCCGCCCCGAGGGCTCCCAGCGGGCTCCACCGGCCGAAGATCATCGCGGCGAGGGCGATGTACCCGCTGCCCGCCGTCATCTCGCGGTTGAAGGCCAGGCCGGCGGCGGAGGCCCCGAGGGTGAAGGACGCCCCGCCCAGCCCCGCGATCGCCCCGCCGAGCACGACGGCGCGGAAGCGGGTGCGCGCGACCGGGATGCCCACCGTGTCGGCTGCCTTCGGGTGCTCGCCGACCGCCCGCAGCCGCAGCCCCCACCGCGTGCGGAACAGCGCCACGTGCAGGCCCGCCACGAGCGCGTACATCAGGTAGACGAGCAGGTTCTGGGCGAACAGCACCGGCCCGACGACCGGGATGGAGGACAGCACCGGGATCGGCAGCTGCGGCAGCCCCGTCGGGGAGTTCCACCCGGCGTTGTCGGACAGGACCGTGGAGTACAGGAAGCTCGTGAGGCCGATCGCGAAGACGTTGAGGACGACGCCGACGATGATCTGGTTCACGAGGTAGCGGACGGTGAAGACCGCCAGCAGCAGGCCGATGAGCATCCCGCCCACGGGCGCGGCCACGAGTCCGAGGTAGGCCGTCCCGGACAGTGAGGCGACCACGGCGGCCGCGAAGGCGCCGAGCAGCAGCTGGCCCTCGATGGCGATGTTCACCACGCCCGAGCGCTCGCTCACGACGCCCGCCATGGCGCCGAAGACGAGCGGCGCGCCGAGCAGCAGCGTGCCGCCCAGCAGGCTCACCAGCGACACGCGCGCGCCGGCCACGACCCACACGAGGAAGGCGAGCACGAACACCGCGCCGAAGACCGGGACCACCCAGCGCGGCGTCCGCCGCCCCGCCGCGGTCCGGGCGGCGGCGAGGCCGGTGAGGGCGGCGCACACGACCAGCAGGACGGCGGAGGCCCACCGGCTGGGCAGCACGAGGTCGGGCAGCGAGACGACGTCACGGCTGCTGGACAGCGACAGCGTGCTCGTGCCGCCGGAGGCCAGGAGGACGAAGGACAGGAGCCCGACGGCCGTCAGGACGGCCATGACGACGGACCCGCGGCGCGAGGGCCGCGCCTCGTCCCCGCTCGGCGGCGAGGCCGCCGCGGTCGGGGCCGTGCTCGTGGCGGACGGCAGGCTCATGCCCGGGCTCCCCTCGCCTGCGGGTCGCGCAGGCGGAAGACCGCGCGCACCAGCGGCGGCGCGGCGATGAACAGGACGATGAGGGACTGCACGACGAGGACGATGTCGATCGGGGTCCCGGTGCGCGCCTGCATCGACACGCCGCCGGCCTGGAGCGCCCCGAACAGGAGCCCCGCGAGCACGACGCCGCCCGGTCGCGAGCGCCCGAGCAGCGCCACGGTGATGGCGTCGAAGCCGAAGGACCCGGCGATGCCGGCCGTCAGGGAGTCCTCGGTGCCGAGCAGGTGGACGGCGCCCGCGAGGCCGGCCAGACCGCCCGAGAGGAGCATCACCGTCACGTAGGAGCGCGGCACCGAGATGCCGGCGGTGCGGGCGGCGGCCGGGTTGGCCCCGACGGCGCGCAGCCCGAACCCGGTGGTGCTGCGCTCGAGCAGCCACCAGACGCCGGCCGCGGCGAGCAGGACCAGCAGCAGCCCGGCGTGCAGGCGGAAGCCCGTGCCCAGCAGCTGCGGGAGCTGCGCCGAGCCCGCCACCGGCGGGCTGATCGGGTTGGCCTGGCCCTCGCGCTGGAAGGCGCCCAGGGTCAGGAGGAACTCCACGAGCCGCAGGGCGACGTAGTTGAGCATGATCGTGACGATCACCTCGTGGGCGCCGGTCCGGGCCTTGAGGCCGCCGGCGATGCCGCCCCACAGCGCGCCGCCGAGGACGCCGCCGACCAGGGCCAGCAGCAGGTGCAGCCCCACCGGCAGCTCGAGCGCGAAGCCGACCCAGCCGGCGAGGACCGCCCCGAGGATGATCTGGCCCTGCGCGCCGATGTTGAACAGGCCCGCGCGGAAGCTGAGCGCGACGCCCAGCCCGGCGGCGATGAGCGGCGTCGCCACGGTGAGGGTCTCGGTGATCGGGCGGACCACCCGGGCGGGCGTGCTCGCCGTCCAGTCGAGCACGGCGCCCTGCAGCAGCGCCGTGTACGCCCCGCCGACGGCGCTGCCGACGGCGCCGAGGAAGTCGCTGGGCCGCGCCGTCAGGTAGGTCACCGTCTCCTGCACCCGCGGGTCGGCGACCGCGATGAGCACGGCGCCGAGGACGAGGGCCAGCACGACCGCGAGCAGCGACAGCAGCCCGGAGCCGTCGCGCACGGCTGCGAGGGTGGAGCCGACGCGGCCGGGCTCGCGGCCCGCGGGCGGGGACTGCTGGTCGGGCCGCTCGGCGTCGGCCTCGGCGCGCTGCGCGCTCACGCGGCGCCTGCCCTGGCGGTCACGGGGTCTCCTCGGCGGGTGCGCGCCCGCTCCCGGCGGGAGGGGCGCTCGTGGCGGCGGTCGCGCGACCGCCGTGGTCGGGGGCGCCCGCGGGGGCGCGGGACGCCTGGAGGCGCGCCTCGTCCTCGGGCACGCCGGCCATCATGAGCCCGAGGACGTCGCGGTCGGTGTCGCCCTCGACGACCCCCACGACGCGGCCGCGGTACATGACGGCGATGCGGTCGGCGAGCTCGACGACCTCGTCGAGCTCGGTGGAGATGATGACGACGGGCGTGCCGGCGTCGCGCTCGGCCACGATCCGCCGGTGCACGAACTCGATGGAGCCGACGTCGAGCCCGCGGGTCGGCTGGGAGGCGACGAAGAGCTGGAGCGGGCGGGAGAGCTCGCGCGCCAGGACGACCTTCTGCTGGTTGCCGCCGGACAGGGTGCCGACGGGGGCGTCGACGCTCGTGGTGCGGACGTCGAACTCCTCCACGCGGCGCTCGGCGTTGGCGCGGATGGCGTCGCGGCGCAGGCTCAGCCCGCGGCGGTACTCCGGCGAGCGCACGAGGTCGAGCACGAGGTTCTCCGCCACCGAGAGGGTCGCCACGACGCCGTCGGCGGAGCGGTCCTCGGGCACGAAGCCGACCCCGGCGTCCAGGACGCCGCGGACCCCGAGGCCCAGCAGCTCCCGGCCCCCGAGGCGGACCGAGCCCGACTCCGCGTCCACGAGGCCGAGCACGGCCTCCGCGAGCTCGCTCTGGCCGTTGCCGTCCACGCCCGCGACGGCCAGCACCTCGCCCCGGGCCACCGAGAGGGAGACGCCGTCGACGGCGCGGGCGCCGCGGGCGTCGCGGACCACGAGGTCGGAGACGACGAGGTGCTCCTCCCCCCGCCGCGGCGGCTCCTTGCCGACCCCGAGGCTCACCGAGCGGCCGACCATGAGGGAGGCGAGCTCGTTCTCCGAGGCGTCCGGCGTCGCCGTGCCCACGACCCTCCCCCGGCGGATGACGGTGATGCGGTCGGCCACGGCGCGGACCTCACGCAGCTTGTGCGTGATGAAGACGACCGACGTCCCGCCCGCCTTCAGCTGGCGCATGATGTCGATGAGCTCGTCGGTCTCCTGCGGGGTGAGGACCGCCGTGGGCTCGTCGAGGATCAGCACCCGCGCGTCGCCGACGAGCGCCTTGATGATCTCCACGCGCTGCTGGACGCCGACGGGCAGGTCCTCGATGCGCGCGTCCGGGTCCACCCCGAACCCGTACCGGTCGGAGACCTCGCGCACCTGGGCGCGGGCCGCGTCGAGGTCGAGCAGCGGGCCGCGCGTCCGCTCGTGGCCGAGGACCACCGACTCGGCGACGGTGAAGACGGGCGCCAGCATGAAGTGCTGGTGCACCATGCCGATGCCGGCCGCCATCGCCTCGCCCGGCCCGTCGAACGCCACGGGCCGGTCGTCCAGGAGCAGCTCGCCCTCGTCGGGGGTGTAGAGCCCGTAGAGGACGTTCATCAGCGTGCTCTTGCCGGCGCCGTTCTCGCCGAGCAGGCAGTGGATCTCCCCCGGCTCCACGACCAGGTCGATGGCGTCGTTGGCCACGAGCGGCCCGAACCGCTTCGTGATGCCGCGGAGCTCGAGCCTCACGTCCGTCCTCCTGGTCGCCCGGTGCGGGCCTCGGCGCCCGTCGTCGGACGCCCTGTGCGGGGGCTGCTCTGCTGGTGGTGCTCACGTGCTGGTGCTCGTGCGTGCTGCGCGAGGCGCCGCTCAGGGGTGCTGCGGGCGCGCCGCGGCGAGTGTGCCGCACGCGCGCGCGGCGCCGGCCCGAGGAGGGGACCCCGGGCCGGCGCCGCCGCGCCGGGGGACGACCTGGCGGCCGGCTCAGCCGTCGCTGCTGGGCGAGGACTCCGACTCGACGGTCAGCTCGCCGGAGACGATCTGCTCCTGCAGCTCGGTGACCTGGTCCTTGAGCTCCTGCGGGACCTGGTCCTCGAAGTCGTGGTAGGGCGCCAGCGAGACGCCGCCGTTCTCGAGGGTGCCGACGTAGGGCTCGCCGGAGAAGTCGCCGTCGACGCCGGCCCGGATCGAGTCCTGGACGGCGGCGCCGATCTCCTTCACGACGCTCGTGAGGATGATGTCGCCGTACTCGGTGGACTCGTAGCCGTCGGAGTCGACCCAGACGAGCTTGACGCCGTCGGCGCCCTGCGCGGCCGAGGCGGCGCCGAGGCCGACGGGGCCGGCGACCGGGAGGATGACGTCCGCGCCCTGGTCGATGAAGTTCTGGGTGGTGTTGACGCCGTTCGTCTGGTTCTCGAAGTCACCGGTGAAGGAGCCGGTCTGCGCCTCGGGGTCCCAGCCGAGCACCGTCGTCTCGGTGCCGTTCTGCTCGTCGTGGTACTGCGCGCCGCGGGCGAAGCCGTCCATGAAGACGGTGACCGAGGGGATCTGCAGCCCGCCGAAGGTGGCGATGGTGCCCGTCTCCGTCGTCCCGGCGGCGAGGTAGCCGGCGAGGAAGGACGCCTGCGCCGTGTCGAAGAGCAGCGGGCGGAGGTTGTCGTAGGACTGCTCCGTCGCGGCGTCGACGAGGGCGTAGGACAGGTCGGGGTTCGCCCCGGCCGCCGCGGCGGTGGCGTCGGCCAGCAGGAAGCCCACCGAGACCGTCTGGTCGCAGCCGAGCTGCACCGTCTGCTGGACGTTCTGCTCGAAGTCCGAGGCGCTCTGGGACTCGAGCTCGCGGACCTCGACGCCGAGCTCCTCGGCCGCGGCCTCCGCGCCCTCGCGGGCCGACTGGTTGAAGGACTGGTCGTCGAAGCCGCCCTGGTCGGAGACGAGGCAGGCGAGGTAGTCGCTGCCGCCCTCGGGAGCGGACGTCCCGCCCGTCCCGCCGGCGCCGGTCTCCTCCGGGGCCTCGCCGCAGGCCGTCAGCGCCAGCGCGAGCGTCCCGACGAGCGCGGCTCCGCGCACGGTGTTCTTCACGTGTTCCTCCTCGGCCGACCACCGGGCAGGTCCTCGGCGGTCGCAGGAGTGTAGGCAGCGGCGGGGAGCGCTCGGGGACGCCCGGGGCCCGGGAGACCGGACCGTGACCCGTCCGGGACGCCGCAGGACCACCCGCCCGGGTGGCGGGAGCGGCCCGGGCGTGCTGCGCCGCGGGACGGCCCGCGGCGAGCGGTCAGCCCAGCAGCGCCACCGCCGCGAGCAGCCGGACGCCGACCGCGATCGCGTCCTCGTCGGCGACGAAGTCGCCCTGGTGCAGGTCGTGGGTGCGCCCGCCCCGGGTGCGCGTGCCGAGCCGGGCCAGCGCGCCCGGCACCCCCTCCTGCAGGTACCAGCCGAAGTCCTCCCCGCCCAGGCTCTGCTCGGTCCGCGCCTCGGCCCCCGCCGGCAGGACCGTCCGGGCGGCGTGCTGGAACGCCCGCACGCTGGCCTCGTCGTTGTCCACCGGGGGGACGCTGTGCGTGACCTCCACGGTCGCGTCCACCCGGTAGGGGGCGACGACGCCCTCCACGACCTCCTCGATGATGGAGCCGGCCTCCTGCCAGGCGGCGACGTCGAGGACCCGCAGCGTGCCCTCGACGGAGCCCTCCGCGGGGATGGCGTTCGGCGCCGTGCCCGCCTCGATCCGGCCCCACGTCAGGTTGACCCCCGTGCGCGGGTCCAGGCGGCGCGAGAGCACCGCCGGCAGCGCGAGGACCACCTGGCCGAGGGCGTACACGAGGTCGCCCGTCAGGTGGGGGCGGGAGGTGTGGCCGCCGTTGCCGCGCAGGCGCACCAGGACGTGGTCCGACGCCGAGGTGATGGCGCCGTGCCGCAGGCCCACCTGCCCGACGTCGAGCCGCGGGTCGCAGTGCACGGCGTAGAAGCGCGCGGTGCCCTCGAGGACCCCGGTGGCCAGCACCTCGAGGGCGCCCCCCGGCGTGATCTCCTCCGCGGGCTGCATGAGCAGCCGCACGCGCCCCCGCAGCAGGCCGCGCTCGGCCGCGCGGGCGAGCACGAGCCCCGCGCCGAGGACCACGGTCGTGTGCACGTCGTGCCCGCAGGCGTGCGCGACGTCGGGCGTGGTGGAGGCGAACGGCAGGCCGCTCCGCTCGGTCACCGGGAGGGCGTCGAGGTCGGCCCGCAGCACGACCGGCGGCGCCTGCGGGTCGCCG
The DNA here is from genome assembly GCF_947495735.1 of uncultured Pseudokineococcus sp. Lineage (GTDB taxonomy): Bacteria > Actinomycetota > Actinomycetes > Actinomycetales > Quadrisphaeraceae > Pseudokineococcus. Next base: position 121,161 of record NZ_CANMAA010000006.1, on the reverse strand, counting down.
ATGTCGCACACCAGCCCCGTCCCCGGCAGGAGCTGCGGGCGCAGCCCCGCCTCCTCCAGGCGCCGCGCCACCAGGGCCGTCGTGCGGTGCTCGTGGTGGCCGAGCTCGGGGTGGGCGTGGACGTCGCGGCGCAGGGCGACCAGCTCGGGCAGCAGCTGCGGGACCACCTCGTCGCAGAGCCGGCGCACGGCCGCGTCGAGCGCGGGGTCGGGCAGCCGCGGGGGGAGGGCGCGGGCGGCGACCAGGTCGCGGCCGGGGACGGGGACGGTGCTGCTCACGGGCGGCGACGCTACCGCCGGGGCGGCCGGCGGTCCTCGCCGGACGAGCGCTCCGCCCCCCGCGGGCCCCCGGCGCCCAGCTCCGCCAGGAGCATCGCCGCGGCCGCCGTGGCCGGCAGGTCGCCCTCCCGGACCCGCGCGGCGAGGCGGTCGGAGGCCGCGCGCGCCGCGGGGGCGCGCAGCTGCGCCAGGAGCTCGTCCTCCACGACCGCCCGCATCCACTGCACCTGCTGCTGCCCCCGGCGGCGGGCGAGCTCGCCGGCCGCCTCCAGGACGCGCCGGTGCTCGAGCACGGCCTCCCAGACCTCCGCGACGCCCCGGTCCTCGGTGGAGCTGGCCTCGAGCACGGGCGGGTGCCACAGCGCGTCGGGCGGCGTGACCAGGCGCAGGGCCGAGCGCGCCTCGGAGGCCGCCGAGCGGGCGTCCGCCGCGGCGGGGCCGTCGGCCTTGTGGACCACGAGCAGGTCCGCGAGCTCGAGGACGCCCTTCTTGATGCCCTGCAGCGAGTCCCCGGTCCGCGCGAGGACGAGCACGCAGAAGGTGTCGACCATCTGCGCCACGACGGCCTCGGACTGCCCCACGCCGACCGTCTCGACGACGACCACGTCGTACCCGGCCGCCTCCAGGACGACGACGGCCTCGCGCGTCGTCCGCGCGACGCCCCCGAGCGTCCCCGCGGTCGGCGAGGGGCGGACGAAGGCCGCGGGGTCGGTGGCCAGGCGCGCCATCCGGGTCTTGTCGCCGAGGATCGACCCGCCGCTGCGGCTTGAGCTCGGGTCGACGGCGAGCACTGCCACCCGGTGGCCGGACGCCGTCAGGCGCGTGCCCAGCGCCTCCACGAACGTGGACTTGCCCACCCCGGGGACGCCCGTCACGCCGAGGCGCACCGCCCGCCCGGACCGCGGCAGCAGCGCGCCGAGCAGGTCCTGGGCCTGCGCGCGGTGGTCGGCCCGCCGGGACTCCACGAGCGTCAGGGCCCGCGCCACGTCGCCCCGCCGGCCGGCGAGGACGCCCTCGACCAGCGCCGGGACGTCGACGGGCCGGCGCCGCGGGGGTCCTGCCGCCGGCGCAGGGCCGCTCACCGGCGCGCCCGCAGCTCGGCGAGCAGGTCGCGCGCGGCGGTCGCGACGACCGTCCCCGGCCCGAAGACGGCCGCGGCGCCCATCTCGAGCAGCAGCGGGACGTCGTCGGGCGGCACGACGCCGCCCACGACGACGACGACGTCCTCGCGCCCCTCCGCCGCGAGCGCCTCCCGCAGCTGCGGCACGAGCACGAGGTGGCCCGCGGCCAGCGAGGACACCCCCACGACGTGGACGTCGGCCTCGACCGCCTGGCGGGCGACCTCCTCGGGGGTGGAGAAGAGCGGGCCGACGTCGACGTCGAACCCCAGGTCGGCGAACGCCGTCGCGATGACCTTCTGCCCCCGGTCGTGGCCGTCCTGGCCCATCTTGGCGACGAGGATGCGCGGCCGGCGCCCCTCCTCCTCCTCGAAGGCGGCGACGTCGAGGGCCACGGCCGCGACGGCGTCCGCCCCCGCGTCCTGCTCGGAGGCCGCCTCCTGCCGGTACACGCCCGTGATCGTGCTCACCGCTCCCGTGTGGCGCCCGAAGACCTCCTCGAGCGCGGCCGACATCTCCCCCACCGTGGCGTGCGCCCGCGCGGCCTCGACCGACAGCGCCAGCAGGTTGCCGTCCTCGGCGTCGGGCCCGCCGCGGCGCGCGCCGTCGGCGACCGCGCGGGCGGCGGCCGTGAGGCGGCGCAGCGCGTCGGCGACGGCGCCGGCGTCGCGCTCGCGCCGGAGCCGCTCGAGCTTGGCCACCTGCTGCGCGCGGACGCCGGCCCCCTCCACGCGGCGCACCTCGACGACGTCCTGCTCCGCGCGCGGCACCGTGAACACGTTGACGCCGACCACCTGCTGGCGCCGGGCGTCGATGCGCGCCTGCGTGCGCGCGGCCGCCTCCTCGATGCGCCGCTTGGGGATGCCCTCCTCGATGGCCCGGGCCATGCCGCCCGCCGCCTCCACCTCGTCCAGGTGCGCCCGGGCGCGCGCGGCGAGGTCGCTCGTCAGCCGCTCCAGGGAGTGCGAGCCGCCCCACGGGTCCACGACCGACGTCGTGCCCGTCTCCTGCTGCAGGAGCAGCTGCGTCACGCGCGCGGTGCGCGCGGCGGCGTCCGAGGGCAGCGCGAGCGCCTCGTCGAGGGCGTTGGTGTGCAGCGACTGGGTCCCCCCCTGGGTGGCCGCCATGGCCTCCACGCACGTGCGCACGACGTTGAGCTGGACGTCGCTCGCCGTCAGCGACCACCCCGAGGTCTGGCAGTGCGCGCGCAGCATCGACGACCGCGGGTCCTGCGGCGAGAAGGGCTGCACCAGGCGGGCCCACAGCACCCGGGCCGCGCGGAGCTTGGCGACCTCGGTGAGGAAGCTCGTGCCGACGGCCCAGAAGAAGGACAGCCGCGGCGCGAAGGCGTCGACGGGCAGCCCCGCCGCGACGCCGGCGCGCAGGTACTCGACGCCGTCGGCGAGCGTGTAGGCCAGCTCGAGGTCGGCCGTGGCCCCCGCCTCCTGCATGTGGTAGCCGGAGATGGAGATGGAGTTGAACCGCGGCATCCGGGCCGAGGTGTGCGCGAAGACGTCGCTGACCACCGCCATCGAGGGGCCGGGCGGGTAGATGTAGGTGTTGCGGACCATGAACTCCTTGAGGATGTCGTTCTGGATGGTGCCCGACAGCCGCGCGCGCGGGACCCCCTGCTCCTCCGCCGCGGCGACGTAGAGCGCGAGCACCGGGAGCACGGCGCCGTTCATCGTCATCGAGACGCTCATCTCGCCCAGCGGGATGCCGTCGAAGAGCTCGCGCGCGTCCAGGAGGGAGTCCACGGCCACCCCGGCCATGCCGACGTCGCCCGCCACGCGCGGGTGGTCGGAGTCGTAGCCGCGGTGGGTGGCCAGGTCGAACGCCACGGACAGCCCGCGCTGCCCCGCCGCCAGGGCCCGGCGGTAGAAGGCGTTCGACTCCGCCGCCGTCGAGAAGCCCGCGTACTGGCGCACCGTCCACGGCTGCGCCGCGTACATCGTCGGGTAGGGCCCCCGCAGGTACGGCGCCTGCCCCGGGTAGCCCGCCGCCGCCGCTCGGTCGGCCGCCGGCAGGGCGGCGAGGTCCGCCGCCGTGGCCAGCGCCGGCACGGCGATCCCCTCGGGCGTGCGCCACACCGCGGCCGGCGCGGGCGCGCCGTCGCCCCCGGGGCCGTCTCCCGGGTCACCGCCCCCCGACGACCCAGCGGCCGACGACCCAGCAGCCGACGACCCAGCGGCCGAGGACGGGCCCGGCGCGGCGGCGCCCGCGGGGACCAGCGGCGCGTCGAGCAGCTCGGGGCCGGCCGGGCCCGCGCCGCCGGCGGCCGCCGACCCGCGCGTGCGTGCGCCGTCGGCGGAGGAGAGCCCCGGGGGCGCGTCGGGCGCGGGGACGGCGCCGAGCGCGTCCAGGACGCGGTGCAGGACGACGAGCACGTCCTCGCCCTCCGCCACGGCGTCGTCGACGCCCTCGGGGAGCCCCGGGCGCGCGCCCGCGGCCCCCGGCGCCCGCCCGTCCCCCGCCCCCGGGTCGTCCCCTCGCGCGAGCAGCACCCACCGGGCGCCGCGCGCGCGCAGCGCCGCGGCGGCGCCGGCGCGGGAGTCGTCGTCCCCGCCCACCAGCAGGACGACGGCGGGCGCCTCGCCCGGGGCCTGAGCGGGCGCGTCCCGGGCGAGCAGGCCCGCGACGCCCAGCAGCCCGACGGCCCACGCGGCCGCGGGGCCCGCGCTCCCCCCGTCGAGGCGCACCAGCCCGACCTCCGGCTCCGGCCCGTCCCCGCGGAGGGCGTCGGTGCGCTGCCGGAGCGCGTCGACGTCCTGCGACCAGCGGTGCTCGGGCCAGCCCCCGGCGCCCTCGGCGGCCGCCGCGGGGTCGGGCGCGCGCTCGAGCGGTCGGGCGCCGGTCTCGACGACCGTCGTCGTGCCCGTCAGCGGCGCCGACCGCGTGGCCACCGCCCGCCGGCGCTCCTCCCACGAGCGGGCGAGCGCGGCGGCGAAGGACCCGTCGGCCAGGACGCCGAGCGGACCGCCGCGGCGCTCGAGGTCCTGCAGCAGCGCCCACGCGCGCCCGGCGAGCGCCCACGTGCGCTGCTCCAGCGCGGGCGCCCCGCCGGCCGGGTCGACGACGCGGCCCACGGAGGACTCGGCCAGCAGGATCGAGGACGTGCCCCGCGCGAGGCGCCGCGAGGAGGCCGTGCTCGCGCCGACGGCGGCGTCGTGCGGCAGGACCGTGACGGCCTCCGCTCCGCCGACGCCCGCGGCCAGCGCGGCCACGGTGGCCCGCAGCACGTCGACGTGCGGGTCGCGGACGCCGAGCATGGCGCGGGAGGTGACGGCGTGCAGCCGCAGGCCGCGGGCGTCGGCGGGCACCCCGAGCAGCTCGGCCGCCCGCGCCCACACCGCCCGGGCCGCGCGCAGCGACGCCGTGGTGGCCCACTGGTCGTCCGTGGCGGGCAGCCGCAGCTCGAGCAGGCGGGCCGCCCTCGCCGGGTCGACGCCGGCCCCGAGCAGCCAGCGCAGGTGCTGGAGCGCGGCGCCGACCCCCCAGGCCAGCACCTGCGCCGGGGTGCCCCCCGCCGCGGAGGCCGGCAGCGCGTCGACCGCGAGCGCCCCCGGCGCGAGCGGGTGCTCGAGCGCCAGCCCGGCGAGCTCCAGGACGACCGACCGGCCGCCCTCGCCGTCGGCCGCGGGCTCGCCGGTGCGGGCCGACCGGGCCAGGGGGTCGGCTCCCACCCCCAGCGCCAGCGGGTGCGGCGCCGGGCCGCTCGGCGCGAGGGCGAGCAGGGCCCGCGCCGCGGCCACCGGGTCCGCGCGGGCGGCGGTGCGCAGGACGACGGGGGCGAGGTCCAGCAGCACGCCGTCCAGGGCGCGCGGCAGGTCGGCGAGCCGGACGCCGCCGGGGCCGCCCACGTCCAGCCACAGCGAGGTCGCGCCGCCCTCGAGCTCGGCGAGGGCGGCCTCGCGCACCGCGCCCGCGTCCTCCCCCGAGACCCGCTGGCGCACGTCCCACCCCGCGGGGCGCTCGGGGTCCCGGCCGACGCCGGTCGACCCCTGGGCGGTCGGCACCGGGGCGGTCGGCACCGGGGCGGTCGGCACCGGGGCGGTCGACGCCCGGCTGCTCGAGGCCTCGGCGCCCGGGCGAGAGCCCAGCACCGGGGAGGCCCCGCGGACGAACGGCGGGGCCCCCGGCAGGCCGGGGTCGGGCGCGCCCGACTCCTCGAGCGTGCGCGCCGTGCCGAGCGGCGGGTGCCGCAGGCCGTCGGCGTCGAGCGCCGCCAGCAGCTCCTCCGGCGCGGGGTGCTCCTCGTCCGCGGCGAGGCGCCCGGAGCGGCGCAGCACCGCCGTCACCGCGGTCCGCCAGCGCCGCAGGGCCTCGTCGTCGTCGGGCGGGGTCGCTGCGGCGGGGGACGACGTCGTCACGCCCCGGATGCTAGGGCTGGCGACCGACGGCGGGCCCCGCTGCGGCAGGTCGCCCGACTGCCGGCTCAGAGCAGGTCGGCGCGGCCCTTGGCCCGCAGGGCCTCCACGATCTGCTTGACCTCCTGGGCCCGGGCGCGCGTGGTCACCAGCACGGCGTCCTCGGTGTCCACGACGACGACGTCGGAGAGCCCGATGACGGCCACGGTCCGCTGGCCGCGCGGCACGACGACACCCGTCGAGTCCTGCGTGACCACGGACTCCATGTCGCCGAGGACGCGCAGCGACGAGCCGCCGAGGTCCGGCATCAGCGACGCGAGCGCGTCCCAGTCGCCGACGTCGTCCCAGGAGAAGGCGCCGCGCACGACGGCGACGCCGCCCGCGGCGGCGACGGGCTCGGCGATGGCGTGGTCGATGGCGATCTTGGTCAGCGTCGGCCAGACGCGCTCCACCACGGCCGCGGCCTTGTGCGCCGGGAGGTCCTCGTGCGCCTCCGCCAGCTCCAGCAGCCCCGCGTGCAGCTGCGGCAGCTGGGCCGCCAGGTGCCCGAGCAGGACGTCGGCCCGGGCCACGAACATGCCGGCGTTCCAGCGGTAGTCGCCGCTGGCCACGTACTGCTCGGCCGTCGCGGCGTCCGGCTTCTCCGTGAAGCCGGTGGCGCGGACCGCGTCCGGGGCGCCCGCAACGGCGAGCGGCTCCCCCGTGCGCACGTAGCCGAAGCCCGTGGCGGCCGAGGTCGGCGCGATGCCGATGGTGACGACGTGCCCCTCCTGCGCCACGGCCACGGCCTGGCGCACGGCCCCGCCGAAGGCCCGGGCGTCGGGGATGAGGTGGTCGGCCGCGAAGGAGCCGACGACGGCCTCGGGGTCGCGGCGGGCGACGACGGCCGCCGCGAGCCCGATCGCGGCCATCGAGTCCCGCGGCGAGGGCTCGAGCAGCAGGTTGCCCCGCTCGAGCTGCGGGAGCTGCGCGCGGACGGCGTCCGCGTGGCCCTCGCCCGTGACCAGCAGCAGCCGCTCGGGCGAGGCCAGGGGCACGAGCCGGTCCCACGTGGACTGCACCAGCGTGCGCCCGGAGGACGTGAGGTCGTGCAGGAACTTGGGGGCGCCGGCGCGCGAGAGCGGCCACAGGCGGGTCCCGGACCCGCCGGCGGGCACGACCGCCCAGAAGTGGTCGAGCGACGGACCGGCGTTGCGCATGAGGTCACGATGGCACGCACGCACCTGAGGCGTCCGTCACACGCGCTCGACGCGCGCCCGCCCCGGTGCAGGACCCCGCCCACGCGTCCGTACGATATGGGTGGCTGCGCGGTCCGGGGAACGGTCCCCGGGTGCCCGGCCCCGGGAGCGCCGCACGGCCCCCGCGTCGACACACCCCTCGAGGAGCCGTCCGTGGCGACAGAGACCAGGACCCGGTCGGTCGTGCCGAAGGGCACGCTCTACCGGGGCCGCGAGGGCATGTGGTCCTGGGTGGCGCACCGGATCACCGGCCTGCTCATCTTCGTCTTCCTGCTGGTGCACGTGCTCGACACCTCGCTCGTGCGCGTCGCGCCCGAGGCGTACAACGTGGTCATCGAGACGTACAAGAACCCGGTCGTCGGCCTGGGCGAGGCGGGCCTCGTCGGCGCGGTCCTCTTCCACGCCTTCAACGGCATCCGCGTGATGCTCGTCGACTTCTGGTCAGGTGGGCCGAAGTACCACCGCCAGATGCTCTGGGCCGTCGGCGCGCTGTGGGTCCTGCTCATGGTGCCGTTCCTGGTCCGCCACCTCTCCCACGTCTTCGGAGGCTGACCGTGGCCGCTCCCCTGCTCGAGGCCCCGCGCTCGACGCCGTACCGCCGCTCGACGTCCCGGCGCTCCAACTACGAGATGTACAGCTGGCTGTTCATGCGGCTGTCCGGCGCCGTCCTGGCCGTGCTGGTCATCGGCCACCTGTTCGTCAACCTCATGGTGGGCGACGGCATCAACGGCCTCGACTTCGGCTTCGTCGCCGGCAAGTGGGCCAGCCCGTTCTGGCAGGTCTGGGACCTGGCGATGCTGTGGCTCGCGATGATCCACGGCAGCAACGGCGTCCGGACGATCATCAACGACTACACCCAGCGCGACACGACGCGGATGGTCCTCAAGACCCTCCTGGCCGTCGCCCTGGTGTTCACCGTCGTCCTGGGCACGCTCGTCATCTTCACCTTCGAGCCCTGCCCGGTCGGCCCCGACGGCGCACTGCTCACCGGCGCCCCCTCGTTCTGCGCCGGCTGAGCACGCCCCCCGTCCGCGCGAACCCCCGCGAGAGAGAAGTCGCCGCACCATGAGCAGCACCGCCCGAGAGAAGTCCGCCGCGAAGCGGAACGGCGAGCACGTCGACGAGAACGGCCACGCCCACGGCAAGGCCGGCGAGGAGGCGTCCTCGGAGAACGGCGAGCTCGGCGCCATCCCGAGCTTCGACGTCGTCATGCGCATCCGCCGGTACAACGCCGAGGACGCCGAGGACGGCACGCCCGTGGAGGCGCGCTGGGAGGACTTCACGGTCACCCTCCACGGCACCGACCGGGTGCTGGACGCCCTGCACAAGATCAAGTGGGAGCAGGACGGCTCGCTGAGCTTCCGGCGCTCCTGCGCCCACGGCGTCTGCGGCTCCGACGCCATGCGCATCAACGGCGTCAACCGGCTCGCCTGCAAGGTGCTGGTGAAGGACATCAACCCCGACAAGCCGATCACGGTCGAGCCCATCAAGGGCCTGCCCGTCGAGAAGGACCTCGTCGTGGACATGGAGCCCTTCTTCCAGTCCTATCGCGAGGTCATGCCCTTCCTCATCACCTCCGGGCACCAGCCGACGCGCGAGCGGAAGCAGAGCCAGGAGGAGCGGGAGCGCTTCGACGACACCACCAAGTGCATCCTGTGCGCCGCGTGCACGTCCTCGTGCCCGGTGTTCTGGACGGACGGCCAGTACTTCGGCCCGGCGGCGATCGTCAACGCCCACCGCTTCATCTTCGACAGCCGCGACGAGGGCGCCGACGTCCGCCTCGAGGTCCTCAACGACCGCGAGGGCGTGTGGCGCTGCCGCACCACCTTCAACTGCTCCGAGGCGTGCCCCCGCGGCATCCAGGTCACCAAGGCCATCCACGAGGTCAAGCGCGCCCTGCTGACCCGCACGGTCTGACGCGGGCGCGGCCCAGCCGCCCACGACGACGGCCCGGCTCCTCCCGCGGGAGGTGCCGGGCCGTCGTCGTCCCCGGTGGCTGCGCGGGGGCGAGTGTCCACGGCGCGCACCGGGGCGCGGGAGTGCTGGGTCGGACGCCCGGCGACCGTGCTCGCTCCGCCGGAGGCGACGGGGAGCGGGTCGTCCTCGGTCGGGTGCGCGGGGGCGGGTGTCCTGCGGGGCACTGGCTACGCGCTCTCGCGGGCGTGCGCCCCGCTCGAGCTGCTCGCCTCACGTGCCCCGCAGGACACCCGCCCCCGCGCTGAGCCGCCGTCACCTCGGCGAGGGCGCACCGGAGTCCCGACCGACCGGCCAGCTCGACCGGCTCGGCCCACGTCGTCCCGGTGGGTCGGTGAGGCCGCGACGACCCGTCAGTCCCGGTCGCGCAGCCCGTCGACGACGGCGCGGGCGGCGCCCGTCGTCATGTGCAGCAGGCCCACCCCCACGGCGCCGAGGAGCGCGCCCGCGGCCAGCGTCGTGCGGTCGGTGGTGCGCTGGTCGAAGGTGACCGCGGTCCGGGGGCGGGGCCCCGCGGGGACGTCGAGGTCCTCGCGCACCGCCCCGACCGGCGCCGCCGCCTCGCGGCGCTCGAGGCGGACGCTCCCGGCGTCCTCGGCGGTCGTGGCGGCCCACGCCGCGGCGAGCAGCGTCACCCGAGCCAGGAGCCCGAGCCAGATGAGGATGGCCCCGAGCGTCGCGCTGGCCGTGACGAGGGGGTTGTCGCTGCTGCCCACGAGCTGCAGCAGCCCTCCGCTCAGCGTCGTGATGAGCGCGAGGGCGACGCCGCCCACGACGGCGCCCTGCAGCACGTCGCGCACCGGCAGGCGCAGGTCCGACAGCACCCGGAACAGCACGAGGAAGACGCCGGTGTCGACCGCGGCGACGACGGCGAAGGTGAGCACGGGCAGGAGGACGGGGCCCACGGCCGAGCCCTCCAGCCCGACGAGCTCGAGCAGCGTCCGCGAGGCGGCGCCGACGACCAGCGTCGCCGTCCCCGTCGCCAGGAGGACGAGCCCGAGGGTCAGCAGCACGAGCAGGTCGCGCAGCTTCTTGAGCAGGACCGGTCGCTGGTCCGGGGGCTCGGTGAAGACGGCGCGGATGCCCTCGCGCAGCGCGTCGAGCCACGCGAGCCCCGTGACCAGGGCCACGAGCAGGGCGACGCCGCCGGTCAGGCTCAGCACGTCCGAGCGCAGGAGGCTGCTCGGGTCCAGCAGCCCGCTGGGGCTCTCGTCGGTCCGCACGAGGTTGGGGACGGTGCCGTTGAGCTGGCTGTAGACCTGCGCCTGGAGCTCGGAGCTCGACCCGAACACGAGGCCGAGGACGGACGCGGCCACGACGAGCAGCGACACGAGCGAGAACAGCCCGACGAAGGCGATCCCGCCCGCGAGCACGTTGCCGCGGTGGCCGAGGTACTGCAGCAGGGCGCGCACGGGCCGCGAGCCGGCGAGCCGCGCCACCAGGCCGGGCGAGGCGTCCTGCGCCGCGTCCGCGCTCACGGGGCCTCCCCCGGGGGGAGCGGCTCCCGCGCGGTCTCCTCGACCGGCGGGGCACCGGTGAGGGCGAAGCGCTGGTCGGGGCGCCAGACCCCGTCGTCGCCGTGCCGGTAGAGCCAGAACGCGTCCACGGGGAAGACCACCTCGTACTCGGAGAGCTCGTCGAAGGCCCGGTCGAGCGCGTCCGGGACGACGTGGTGGGCGACGGTGACGTGCGGGTGGTAGGCGAACTCGACGTCGCGGCCCAGCGGTCCGCAGCGCACGGCCCGCTCGAGCAGCTCGCACGCCGAGATGCCCTCGGCCACCTGCACGAAGACGACGGGCGAGACGGGCCGGAAGGTCCCGGTGCCCCGCAGGCGCATGGTGAACGGCGCGGTGGTGCCGGCGGCGCGCTCCAGGTGCTCGACGACGTCCTCGACCCGGTGGACGGGCAGGGAGGTGGGCGGCAGGAGCGTCACGTGGGCCGGCACCGCGTCGGCGAGGGGGTCGCCGAAGCCGCGGCGGCACTCCCGCAGCTCGTCCGCGTGGGGCTCGGGGACCGCCACGGCGACGCCGATCGTCACCACGCCCGCGGCCGCCGGCGCGAGGGGGAGGCCCATGGTCTGGTCGAGGCGGTCGGCGGCCCCCTCGTGCGCGCCGCTCACCCGCCCGTCGCCGGCGGCAGCAGGCCGAGGCGGTCGTGCGCCCGCGCGAGGACCTCGCCGGCGATCGAGCGCGCGCGCTCCGCGCCGGTGGCGAGCACCGCGTCGAGCTGCGCCGTGTCGTCCAGGAGCTCGAGCGTCCGCGCCCGCAGCGGGGTGAGCACCTCGACGACGACGTCGGCGACCTCCTTCTTGAGGTCCCCGTAGCCGCTGCCCGCGAAGCGCGCCTCGAGCTCGGCCACCGCCGTGCCCGACAGGGCGCTGTGGATCGCGAGGAGGTTGGAGACCCCGGGCTTGGTCGCGGGGTCGTAGACGACCTCGCGCCCGGTGTCGGTGACCGCGGAGCGGATCTTCTTGGCGACCACGCGGGGCTCGTCCAGCAGGTCGATGAGACCGGCTGTGCTGGCGGCGCTCTTGCTCATCTTCGAGGTCGGGTCCTGCAGGTCGGCGATGCGCGCCGTCTGCGGGGGGATGTAGGCCTGCGGCAGCACGAAGGTGCGCCCGAAGCGGGAGTTGAACCGGCCGGCCAGGTCGCGCGCCAGCTCCAGGTGCTGGCGCTGGTCGTCGCCCACGGGCACCTGGTCGGTGTCGTAGAGCAGGATGTCGGCGGCCATGAGGACGGGGTAGGTGAAGAGCCCGACGTTGGCCGTGTCCGCGCCGGCGCGCTGGGACTTGTCCTTGAACTGCGTCATCCGGCTGGCCTCGCCGAAGCCGGTGAGGCAGCTGAGCACCCACGCCAGCTGGGCGTGCTCGGGCACGTGGCTCTGCACGAACAGGGACGCGCGCTCGGGGTCCACGCCGGCGGCGAGGTACTGCGCCGCGGTCCGCCGGGTGCGCTGGCGCAGCACGGCCGGGTCCACCTGCACGGTCAGGGCGTGCAGGTCGACGACGCAGTAGAGGGCGTCGTGCGTGTCCTGCAGCGAGACCCACTGCCGCAGGGCGCCGAGCAGGTTGCCGAGGTGCAGCGAGTCCGACGTCGGCTGCATCCCCGACAAGATGCGCGGGCGGGAGCCCGCGTCGCGAGCGGGCTGGCCGGCGGGCTGGTCGCCCGGGGTCAGGGCTGGCGCGGGGGTCGCGGCGGACGTCGCGGGCGGTGCGGGCATGGTCGTCATCATGGCAGCCCGGCCGCCCCGCGCAGGCGCGCCCCGCGCCCCCGCCCGCACCGCGCGGCGGCGGGCGCCGCAGACTCGGGGCATGACGACCGAGACCGCGCCGTCCGAGCGCGCCGGCACCCGCCCCGCCCCCGACCCCGCCCCCGGCCTCGACCGCGAGGGCACCGGCGGCGCGGAGCCCCGCGTGGTCGACGTCCTCGTCGTCGGCGGCGGCTCCGCCGCCGAGACCGCGGGGCCGCGCGCCGCGGCCGCGGGCCTGTCCGTGGCCGTCGTCGAGGGCTCCCTCGTGGGCGGCGAGTGCCCCTTCTGGGCGTGCGTGCCCAGCAAGGCGATGCTGCTGGCGGCCCGGGGGCACCGCCGCAGCGGGTCGACCGACCACGACGGCGCCTGGGCGTGGGCGCTGCAGCGGCGGGAGGAGGCGACGGCGGACCTCGACGACGGCGGCAAGGCCGACGGGCTGCGCGAGGCCGGCGTCGAGCTCGTGCGCGGGTGGGGCGAGGTCGAGCGCGACGCCGCGGGCGGCGGCCTCGTGCGCGTGCGGCGCGGGGGCACCTCGCCCGAGGAGCCCGGCGACGTCGTCGACGTGCTGCGCTGGCGGACCCTCGTGCTCGCCACCGGCAGCAGCCCGTCGGCTCCCCCGGTGGACGGGCTCGCGGACGTCGCCACGTGGACGAGCGACGCGGCCCTCTCGAGCGACCACCGCCCCGGCAGCCTCCTCGTGCTCGGCGGCGGGGCCGTCGGCTGCGAGCTGGCGCAGGTCTACGCCTCCTTCGGGGTGCGCACGACGCTCGTCGAGACCGCCCCCCGGGTGCTGGCGAGCGAGAACCCGTCGGTGGGCGAGGCGGTCGTGCGGTCGCTGACGGCCACCGGCGTCGAGGTGCGCACGGGCGTGACCGCGCGCCGGGCCAGGACGGGCGGCGACGGCGTCGTCCTCGAGCTCGACGACGGCTCGGAGGTGACCGGCGAGCGCGTGCTCCTGGCGAGCGGGAGGAAGCCCCGCCTGCAGTGCGTCGAGGGCCTGGTGCTCGACACGACGGACGCCGGCGCCCTCGCCGTGGACGCCCGGTACCGCGTGCTGGCCGACGGGGAGCCCCTGGACGACGTCTACGCCGTGGGCGACGTCAACGGGCTCGCGCCGTACACCCACGGGGCCAACTACCAGGCGCGGGTCGTCGCGGACGCGCTCGTGGGGCGTCCCCGCGACGGTGACGAGACGGGCATGCCGCGCGCCGTCTACGTGGACCCGCCGGTGCTCGCGACGGGCCTGACCGCGGACGGCGCGCGGGAGGCCGGCCACGACGTGGTCGTCGCGTCGCAGCCGACCCACGACACGGGCCGGGCCCACGTCGAGCGCTACGACGGGCCGGGGACGGTCGAGCTCGTCGTCGACGCGCGGACGGGGGTGCTCCTGGGCGCCTCGGTCGTCGGGCCCGAGGCGGACAGCTGGGGCGGGGAGCTCGTGCTCGCCGTGCGCGGTCGCCTCGACGTGGAGCTGCTCGCCGAGGTCGTGCACCCGTTCCCCGCGTGGGGCGAGCTGCTGCTCCCGGCCGCCGAGGACGCGCGCGACCAGGTGCGCGCGCGCCGCGGCGAGGCCCGGCCCGGCGCGGGCGCCGGTCAGCCCGCCCACACGGCCTGAGACCCCGGGGCCCGGGAGGCCCCGGGGTCCGCGCCGGCCCGGCTCAGAGCTGGTAGGTCGCCACCACCGGCGCGTGGTCGCTCCAGCGCTCGGCGTAGGTGGGGGCGCGGTCGACCTCGCAGGTGCGCGCGGCGGCCGCGAGCGCCGGCGTGGCCACCTGGTAGTCGATGCGCCAGCCCGTGTCCCGGTCGAAGGCCTGCCCCCGCCAGGACCACCAGGAGTAGGGGCCGTCGACCTCGCCGGCGAGCCGGCGGGCGACGTCGACCCAGCCGAGGCCGCCGGCGTCGTCCCCCGCGCCCCCGGGGGCGCGGAACCAGCGGTCGAGCGCGGCGCGCTCCTCGGGGAGGAACCCCGCCTTCTTGACGTTGCCCTTCCAGTTCTTGATGTCGAGCTCGCGGTGCCCGACGTTGAGGTCGCCCGTCACGAGCGCGAGCGCGTCGCCGTCCGCCCCGAGCGCGGCCATGCGCTCGGTGGCCGCCGCGAGGAACGCCATCTTGTCCTCCTGCTGCGGCGTGCCCGCCTCGCCGGAGTGGACGTAGGCGCTCACCGCGGTGAGCGCGCGCCCGTCGGGGAGCGCGACGTCGGCCTCCAGCCAGCGACCCGCGCCGGCGAAGCGCCCCTGCGGGTCGGCGTCGCCCAGGTCGGTGCGCAGGGCCGAGATCGGGAGCCGGCTGGCGACGGCCACGCCCGCACGGCCCTTGGTGCCGGCGTCGGTGGGCTCGACGTGCGCGAGGTGCCAGCCGGCCACGGCGTCGCCCTGGGCGGCGCCCTTCGCCGGCGCCCCCTCCCCCGCCATCTCGGCGAGCGCGCGCCGGAGCACGTCGTCGTCGGCGCGGACCTCCTGCAGGCACAGGACGTCGACGCCGCGCGCGGCCAGCCACGGCCCCATGCCGCGGCGCACGGCCGCGCGGACGCCGTTGACGTTGGCGGTGGCCACGACCAGGGGAGCGCCGGGGGCGCGGTCGGGCGGGGTCGTGGGAGCGGTGGTCTGGGCAGGGGCTGCGTCGGGCACCGGGGGATGCTAGGCACCCACCATGGCCCCCGCTGACACCCCTGCCGACGGCACCGCTCCCGAGCGACCCCGGACCTCCCCCGCCCGCCGCACCGCCGTCGTCACCGGCGCGAGCAGCGGCATCGGCGCCGCGACGGCGCGCCGCCTCGCCGCCGACGGCTTCGACGTCGTCCTCGCCGCGCGGCGCGAGGACCGGATCCGCGCCCTCGCCGAGGAGGTCGGCGGGCGCGCCGTCGTGTGCGACGTCACCGACGACGCCTCGGTCGCCGCGATGGCGCGCGAGGTCGGCGAGTGCGCCGTCCTCGTCGCGAACGCCGGCGGCGCCGTGGGCATGGACCCCGTCGTCGACGCGAGCGTCGAGGACTGGCGCTGGATGTACGACGTGAACGTCCTGGGCGCCCTGCGCGTGGTGAAGGAGCTGATGCCCGCACTGGTGGCCAGCGGGAACGGGCACGTCGTCGTCATGTCCTCCACCGCCGGCCGCATCGTCTACGAGGGCGGCGGCGGCTACACGGCCGCCAAGCACGGCACCACCGCGCTGGCCGAGACCCTGCGCCTGGAGCTCCTCGGGAAGCCGGTGCGCGTCAGCGAGATCGCCCCCGGGATGGTCGCGACGGAGGAGTTCTCGACGAACCGCTTCCGCGGTGACGCCGGCGCCGCCGCGAAGGTCTACGAGGGCGTCGCCGAGCCGCTGACGGCCGACGACGTCGCCGACTGCGTCTCCTGGGTCGTCACCCGCCCGCCGCACGTCGACGTCGACCTCCTCGTCGTCAAGCCCCTCGCCCAGGCCGCCCAGCACCGGGTGCACCGCGAGCCCTGACGCCGGCGCCCGGCGAGACCGACGAACCGAGGGACGGCTGCGCCGAGACCGACGAACCGAGGGACGGCTGCGCCGAGACCGATGGACCGCATGATCCCGGCGCCGGGATCGTGCGAGACGTCGGTCTCGACGGGTCGTCCACAGGGGCGCCGCGGGGACCTGGCCCGAGCGGGCACCCTCCCCGGGTGCCGAAGCGACTGGAGGTCCCCGCCGACCTGCGCGGCGTCCCCGTGGCGCGACGCCGCCTCGACGGGCGCCTCACCGAGGGCCAGCTGGCGGGCCCGGGGTTCGAGCGCCTCGCGCGGCGTCTACCGCTCGACGGGCGACCGGCCGGCTGACCACGGAGAGCTCGCCCGAGCCTCGCTCGCCGCCCTGCACCGCTCCGCGGTGCTGGCCGACCTCTCGGCCGCCTGGCCCTCGGGGTGCCCGAGGCCGGGGCGGGTGACGACGTCGTCGTCATCGCACCCCGACCGGCGCCCCGGTCCCGCGAGGGCCTGCGCGTGCGGGAGGGCCGCCTCGAGCGGGACGAGCTGGTCCGGACCGCCCTGGGCTGGGCGACGTCGCCGGCGCGGACCGCGGTCGACCTGCTGCGCACGCTGCCCGACGCCCGCGCCCCAGGCGCCGCGGAGGCCGTGGCCCACCGGTGGTCGCTCACCCCGGAGGCCCTCCGCGCCCAGCTCGAGCGCCGAGCGGGCGCCAGGGGCGTGGTCCGCGCGCACCGGCTGCTCGCCCGCCTCGACCCGCGGGCGGAGTCCCCGCGCGAGACGTCGCTGAGGCTGCTCGTCCTCGACGCGGGCCTGCCGCCGCCCGTCCCCCAGCACGAGGTGCGCGACGCCGACGGCGCCTTCGTCGCCCGGCTCGACCTCGCCTGGCCGCAGCAGCGGGTCGCCGTCGAGCACGACGGCGCGCACCACCGGGACCCGCGCCAGCACTCGCGGGACCTGGCCCGCCACAACCGCCTCCGAGCCCTCGGCTGGGTGGTGCTGCAGGTCGACGCGCAGGTGCTCGCGCGTCCGGAGGAGCTCCTGCGGCACCTCGCCCGCCTGCTCGTCACCCGCAGCGGTCGAGACCGACGAAGGGCGTGATCCCTGGCCGGGGATCACGCCCTTCGTCAGTCTCGACCTGGCGTTCCGGCCGTTCGTCACGCTCGAGCAGCCTCGTCAGGCCAGCGAGCGCTCCGCGGCCTCGACGACGTTGGCGAGCAGCAGCGCGCGGGTCATGGGCCCGACGCCGCCGGGGTTGGGCGAGAGCCAGCCGGCGACCTCCTCGACGCCCGGGGCGACGTCGCCCGCGAGCCGCGCCTTCCCGGCGGCGTCGACGACGCGGCTCACGCCCACGTCGAGCACGGCGGCACCGGGCTTCACGTCCTCCGGGCGCACGATCCCGGGCACCCCGGCCGCCGCGACGACGACGTCGGCCCGGCGCAGGTGCGCGGACAGGTCGCGCGTCCCGGTGTGGCACAGCGTCACCGTGGCGTTGACGTCGCGGCGGGTCAGCAGCAGGCCGATGCTGCGGCCCACCGTCGTGCCGCGGCCCACGACGACCACCTCCGCGCCGTCGAGCGGGACGTCGTGGCGCGCCAGCAGGTCCAGGCACCCGCGCGGCGTGCAGGGCAGCGGGGAGGTGGCCTCCTCGCGCACGCGCAGCACGAGCCGGCCGAGGTTGGTCGGGTGCAGGCCGTCGGCGTCCTTGCCCGGGTCCACGAGCTCGAGGACGCGGTTGGTGTCGACGTCCGAGGGCAGCGGGAGCTGGACGATGAAGCCGGTGCAGGCCGGGTCCGCGTTCAGCCGCGCGACCTCCGCCTCCACCGCGGCCGCGCCGGCGTCCGCGGGCAGCTCCACGCGGATCGACTCGATGCCGACCTCGGCGCAGTCGCGGTGCTTGCCGCCGACGTAGCTGGCGCTGCCCGGGTCGTCGCCCACGAGCACCGTGCCCAGGCCCGGCACGACGCCGCGCTCGCGCAGCGCGGCCACGCGCTGCGCGAGGTCGGCCTTGACCGCCGCCGCCGCGGCGCGCCCGTCGAGGACGACCGCGCGAGCGCCGGTCACCAGCCCTCCAGCCCGGCGTAGAGCGGGAAGCGCTCGGCGAGGTCGGCGACCCGCGCCCGCAGCGCCGGGACGTCGCACTCCGGCTGCAGCGCCTCGGCGATGACCTCGCCCACCTCGGCGAACTCGGCGTCGTCGAAGCCGCGGGTCGCGAGCGCGGGCGTCCCGATGCGCAGCCCGGAGGTCACCATCGGCGGTCGCGGGTCGAAGGGCACCGCGTTGCGGTTGACCGTGATGCCGGCCTCGTGGAGGCGGTCCTCGGCCTGCTTGCCGTCGAGCGCGGACTCGCGCAGGTCGGCGAGCACGAGGTGGACGTCGGTGCCGCCGGTGAGGACGTCCACGCCGGCGCCGCGGGCGGCGTCCGTCGTCAGGGCCGCGGCCACGGCCCTCGCCCCGCGGAGGGTGCGCTCCTGGCGCTCGCGGAACTCCTCGCTCGCGGCGATCTTGAAGGCGACGGCCTTCGCGGCGACCGCGTGCATGAGCGGCCCGCCCTGCTGCCCCGGGAAGACGGCCGAGTCGATCTTCTTGGCGTGCTCGGCTCGGCAGAGGATGACGCCGCTGCGGGGCCCGGCGAGCGTCTTGTGCACCGTGGAGGTGACGACGTCGGCGTACGGCACGGGCGAGGGGTGCAGGCCCGCGGCCACGAGGCCCGCGAAGTGCGCCATGTCGACCATGAGGAGCGCGCCGACCTCGTCGGCGACCGCGCGGAACGCCGCGAAGTCGAGGTGGCGGGCGTAGGCGGACCAGCCGGCGATGATGAGCTTCGGGCGGCGCTCGAGGGCCGTCTCCCGCACGCGGTCCATGTCGACCAGGTGGGTCTGGGGGTCGACCCCGTAGGTGGCGACGTCGAACAGGCGCCCGGAGAAGTTGATCTTCATGCCGTGGGTCAGGTGCCCGCCGTGGGCGAGCTCGAGGCCCATGATCGTGTCGCCGGGGCGGATGAGCGCGTGCATGACGGCGGCGTTGGCCTGCGCGCCCGCGTGCGGCTGGACGTTGACGTGCTCGGCGCCGAACAGGGCCTTCGCGCGGTCGCGGGCGAGGTCCTCCGCGACGTCGACGAACTCGCAGCCGCCGTAGTAGCGGCGCCCCGGGTAGCCCTCGGCGTACTTGTTGGTGAGCACCGACCCCTGCGCCTCGAGGACGGCGCGCGGGGCGAAGTTCTCGCTGGCGATCATCTCGAGGGTGCCGCGCTGGCGGCCGAGCTCGCGCTCGAGCACCTCGGCGATCTCGGGGTCGACCTCGGCGAGCGGGCGGTCGGTGACGCCGCCGTCCACGGGGGTGCGGGCGACCGGGGCCGCGGGCGGGTCCTCGTGGACCTCGGCGGGGCTCAGGGGCTGGACGGGCTCGACGGTGCTCATCGCGTCTCCTCGCGGCTGGCGGGCACGGGCGGGGCGTCTCGTGCGTCGCAGGCGACGGCCCAGGCGGACGACCGCGCGCTGCTCGGGGCCGGCCCACCCGCGGCGCACCGACCTCGCTGCCGCTCCCCGGTGGTGACCACCCTCGCCAGTCGCGGCGGGGCCAGGGTAGCCCGGGGCGGCCAGTAGCGTGCCCGACCGTGACCACCGCCCCGGCCGACGAGACCGTGCCCGCGTACGTCCTGGTCCTGGCCTGCCCCGACGGCCCCGGCATCGTCCACGCGGTCAGCGGGGTCCTGGCCGAGTCCGGCGGCAACATCACCGAGAGCCAGCAGTACGGCGACCCCGGCACGGGTCGCTTCCACCTGCGCGTGCAGGTCGAGGTGCCGCTCGGGCGCGAGGAGCTGGCCGCGCGCCTGGCGCCGGTCGCCGCGCGGTTCGGCATGGACTGGACGCTCGACGTCCTGGGGCGCCCCGTGCGCACCCTCGTGCTCGTCTCGCGCGCGGCGCACTGCCTGAACGACCTGCTGTTCCGCCAGCGCTCGGGGCGCCTGCCGGTCGACGTCGTCGGCGTCGTGGGCAACCACCGGGACCTGGAGCCGATGGCGGCGTCCTACGACGTCCCCTTCACGCACCTGCCCGTCGAGCGCGGCGCCAAGGCGGAGGCCGAGGCCCGCCTGCTCGCCCTCGTCGAGGAGCGCGACGTCGAGCTGGTCGTCCTCGCGCGCTACATGCAGGTGCTCAGCGACGACACGTGCCGCGCCCTGCACGGGCGGGCCATCAACATCCACCACTCGTTCCTGCCGAGCTTCAAGGGCGCCCGCCCCTACGCCCAGGCCCACGACCGCGGCGTCAAGCTCATCGGCGCGACCGCGCACTACGTGACGGCCGACCTGGACGAGGGCCCGATCATCGAGCAGGACGTCCAGCGCGTGGACCACGCCTCGTCGGCGGCCCACATGGTCGGCATCGGCCAGGACGTCGAGGCGCAGGTGCTGGCCCGCGCCGTCCGCTGGCACGCCGAGCACCGCGTGCTCCTCGACGGGCACCGCACCGTCGTCTTCCGCTGAGCCGCAGCGGCTCCCACGTCCCGGTCCGCCCGTGGCCGGCGGTCAGTCGGTGAAGCGCCGCCCGCTCGGGTAGCCCTGCGCGCCGTCGACGACGACGTCGGTGCCCGAGACCCAGGACGCGCGCTCGGACAGCAGGAAGGCGACGACCTCGCCGACCTCCTCCGGGCGCCCGAGCCGGCCGAGGGGGAACTCGCGGTCGACGAAGTCGGCGTAGCGCTCGGGGTTCGCCCCCTCGAAGGACTCCCAGCCCCCGCCGGGGAAGCGGATCGAGCCGGGGCTCACCGAGTTCACGCGCGTGCCCTGGGGCGCGAGCTCGCGGGCCAGGGTCGCCGCGAGGTGGATCTCCCCCGCCTTGGCGGCGGCGTAGGCGGTGCGCGGCGCCGGGCGGTGCCCCGTGACGGAGGAGATGACGACGGCCGCCCCTCCCCCGGCGGCGGCCAGGTGCGGGGCGGCCGCCTTCAGCAGCGCGACGGCGTGGCCGGCGTTGAGCGCGTAGGTGTCCACGAACTCCTGCGCCGAGCCGGAGAGGAGGTTGCCCCCGCCGACCGTCCCGCCCGCGTTGGCCACGACGTGCGTGAGCCCGCCGAGATCGGCTGCGGCGGCGTCGACCTCGGCGGCCAGGGCCCCGAAGTCGGTGACGTCGACCGACGCCGTGCGCACCCGGCCCCCGTGGCGGCCGACGCGTGCGGCGGCGGCGGCGAGGCCGTCGGCCCCGCGCGCCAGCAGCGCGACGTCGGCGCCCTCCGCGGCCAGCGCGTCGGCGACCGCGAGGCCGATCCCCCGGCTCGCACCGGTGACGAGCGCCCGCGTGCCGGCCAGTCCCAGGTCCATGCCCGCCACCCTAGGCAGGGATGACGGTCTGCCCGCCCCGCCGGCGGTCAGTAGCGGAAGCGCCCCACCAGCACCTGCAGGTCGGAGGACATGCGCGCGAGCTCGACGACCGCCTGCTGGGACTGGTCGGCGGCGTCGGTGGTGGTGCGCGCGGCGTGCAGGATCCCCGACAGGTCCCCGGCGATGCTCCCCGCGCCGGCCGCGGCCTCGGCGAGGCTGCGCCCCATCTCGGCCGTCGTCGCCGTCTGCTCCTCGACCGCCGCCGAGATGCTGGCCTGGCTGTCGTGGATGCGGCCGACGACCTCCCCGACGCGGGTCATCTCCTGCAGCGCGTCCTCCGCCTGGGCGCGGACGGCCTCCACGCGCCGGCCGATGTCCTCCGTGGCGCGGGCGGTCTCCTGGGCCAGGTCCTTGACCTCGCCCGCCACGACCGCGAAGCCCTTGCCCGCCTCGCCGGCCCGCGCCGCCTCGATGGTGGCGTTGAGCGCCAGGAGGTTGGTCTGCTCGGCGATCCCGGAGACGACCCGGACCACCACGGAGATCTCGCGGCTGGACTCCGCGAGCCGGCTCACGGACGCGGACGTGCGCTCCGCCGCCTCGACGGCGTCCGAGGCCACCCGGGAGGCCTCCGTGGCGTTGTGCGCGATCTCGGTGATGGAGGCGCCCATCTGCTCGCCGCCGGCCGCCGCCGTGGAGACGCTGCCCGCGACGGCGTCCGCGGAGGTCGCGACGCTGCCCGCCCGGTCGGCCGAGGACTGCGCGACCCCGGTGATCTGCTGCGAGGTGGCGGACAGCTCCTCGGCCGCGGCCGCGAGGGCCGTGGACGACGCGGCGATGGTCGACATGGCCCCGCTCAGGGTCTCGACGGTGGTGTCGAGCGCGCGCGCCATCTGGCCGACCTCGTCGGCCGACGTGCTCCCGAGGCGCGCGGTCAGGTCGCCCGCGGCCACGCGCTCCAGCGTCGCGACCGCCTGGCGCAGGGGCCGGACGATGCTGCGGCTGACGGCGACGCCCAGCGCGAGCAGGGCCACGACGACGACGGAGGCGACGACGAGGACGGTGTAGCGGAGGGCCGACAGCGCCGCCTCGACCTGGGCGGTCCGGGCCTGGCGGTCCTCGGTGAAGGAGTCGACCGCGGCCCCGACGACCTCGTCCGTCCTGTCGTTCGCCACCTGGACCTCGTCCTGGCGGGCGAGGGCGGCGGCCTGGTCGGCGACGGCGAGGTCGACGAACGCGCTGATGTCGGCGAGGTAGGTGCCGTAGGTGTCCTCCAGGGCCGCGGCGCTCTCCTGGCCGGCGTCGTCGAGCGGCAGCGCCCCGAGCTCGCCCAGCAGCTCCTCGACGGTCGCGGAGTCCTCGGCGACGTCCGCCCGGGCGCCGGCCGGGTCCGAGGTCAGGGACCGGTAGGCGGCCACCTTGAGCTCGCTCGCGCGGGTGTCGAGCGCGCGCACCAGGAGGTCCGCCTCCGCGCTCGTCGCCAGCGCCTGCTCGGCGCGCTCGACGGAGGCGGTGCCCGCCAGGGCCGCACCGCCGATGACGGCCGTGCCGAGCACCCCCGCGCCCGCGACGGCGGCGACCTTCCGCGCCACGCCACCACGTGCGACCGACCCCTGCTGAGCCACGACGACCTCCTCCCGCGGCCCGGGCCCGTTCCCGCCCCGCACCGGGGTGTCGGCGCCCGGGTGCGGCTGCTGGAGAGGAGCCCGCCGGCGTCACCCGGCCGCGCACCGCCGGTCGTCGGCGGCGGCGCACCGGGGCCGCCGACCGCCGTACGGTGGGAGCCGTGCCCGCCGACGGAGACCACGCGCACCGGCACCGCCCGGACCACGCCCCGGACCGGGACCAGGACCAGCCGGACCTGCGGAATCTGCGGGATCTGCTCGCCGGCACCGCGGGCTGGTGGTCCTCCGCGCGCGTCGCGCTCCTCGAGGGAGGCGATCTCCTGGCCCCCGGCGCGGCTCGCGCGCTCCTGCGGCGCCCTCTCATGGGGGTGCCGGCCGGGGTCCGCCTCGAGGACGCCGAGGGCGGCGTCCTCGCGCGAGCGCTCGGGGTCCCGCTCGACGAGCACGGCACCCCGCTGCCCCTCGGCACCGGCGTCGGCGCGGCCCTCGACCCGCTGGCGCTCGTCACCGGCCTGCCGCCCGCCGTGGGCGCCCTGCCCTCGCGCGAGCGCCGCGCGGCGGTCGCCGGCCTGGTCGTGGGGGGCGTCGAGGACGTCGTCGTCGACGGCCGCCCCTGCGTGCGCGGCACCCTGGGTGGCCTGCGGGCGGGGCGGGAGCTGGTGGTCGTCGTGGACGCGGCCAGCGGGCTGCTGCTGCGCGCGGCACCGCCCCGCGGGGAGCTCCTGCTGTCCCTGCGCCTCGAGGAGCTCGACCCGCGGCTGGACGACGAGGTCTTCTCCGGCTGAGGCGGGCCAGCGCGAGCGCGCCCGGCGGTCGTGTGCTCCCCTCAGGACCATGACGACACCTCAGGCAACCAGTTCGGCGGGCCAGGCAGCGCCCTCCGACGGCGGCGGTGGCCACTCGGGATCGCGCACCGCGATCCTCGCCGCCCTGGCGGCCAACCTCGGCATCGCGGCGACCAAGTTCCTCGCCTACCTGCTGACCGGCTCCTCGGCGATGCTCGCCGAGTCCATCCACTCCCTCGCCGACTCGGGCAACCAGGTGCTGCTCCTCGTCGGGGGGAAGCGGTCCCGGCGGTCGGCCACCCCGGAGCACCCGTTCGGCTTCGGCCGCGAGCGCTACGTCTACGGCTTCGTCGTCGCCGTCGTCCTCTTCAGCGTCGGCGGGCTGTTCGCCCTGTACGAGGCCTACGAGAAGTTCCACGACCCGGAGCCGATCACCTCCTGGCGCTGGGTCCCCGTCGTCGTCCTCGTCGCGGCTCTGGTGATGGAGTCCCTCAGCCTGCGGACCGCCGTGCGCGAGGCGGACGAGGTCCGGGGGGCCCAGAGCCTCCCCCGGTTCATCCGCACCGCGCGGGCGCCGGAGCTGCCCGTCGTGCTGCTCGAGGACTCAGCGGCCCTGGTCGGCCTGGTACTCGCCCTGGGTGGCGTCGGGCTCACGCTCCTGACCGGGGACGGCCGCTGGGACGCCGCCGGCACCGGGGGCATCGGGCTCCTGCTGACCGCCGTCGCCGTCGTCCTGGCGGTCGAGATGAAGTCCCTCCTGGTCGGCGAGGGCGCGACGCCGGCGCAGGTGCGAGCCATCGAGGCCGCGCTCCCCGGCGAGGGCGTGCGCAGCATCATCCACCTGCGCACGCTGCACCTCGGGCCCGAGGAGCTGCTCGTCGGCGCGAAGATCGCCGTCCCGGGCGCGAGCACCGCGGAGGAGGTGGCGCACGCCATCGACGCCGCGGAGCGGCGGGTGCGGGAGGCCGTGCCCATCGCCCGCGTCATCTACCTCGAGCCGGACCTGCGGAAGGGCTCGCACCCCGCACCGCCGACCTGAGCCCCCGGGGCGCCGAGCACGACGAGGGCCCGCCACCGCGGTCGCGGTGACGGGCCCTCGTCGTGGTGCAGGAGCGGTCAGCCCAGGCGCGCGGAGAGGTTCTCGTCCAGCGCCGCGAGGAACTCCTCGGTGGTCAGCCAGCCCTGGTCGGGGCCGACGAGCATCGCGAGGTCCTTGGTCATCTTGCCGCTCTCGACGGTCTTGATGACGACGTCCTCGAGGGTCTCCGCGAACTCGGTGACCTCGGGGGTGCCGTCCAGGCGCCCGCGGTGGGCGAGGCCACGCGTCCAGGCGTAGATCGACGCGATCGGGTTGGTCGAGGTCGGCTTGCCCGCCTGGTGCTGGCGGTAGTGCCGCGTGACGGTGCCGTGCGCCGCCTCGGCCTCGACGGTGCGCCCGTCGGGCGAGGTCAGCACCGACGTCATGAGGCCGAGCGAGCCGAAGCCCTGCGCGACGGTGTCGGACTGCACGTCGCCGTCGTAGTTCTTGCAGGCCCAGACGTAGCCGCCCTCCCACTTGAGGGACGCGGCGACCATGTCGTCGATGAGGCGGTGCTCGTAGGTGATGCCCGCCTCGGCGAACTTCTCCTTGAACTCGGCCTCGAAGACCTCGGCGAAGATGTCCTTGAAGCGCCCGTCGTAGGCCTTCATGATCGTGTTCTTCGTCGACAGGTACACCGGGTAGCCGCGGCCGAGCCCGTAGTTGAGCGAGCTGCGCGCGAAGTCGCGGATCGAGTCGTCGAGGTTGTACATCGCCACCGCGACGCCCGCGCCGGGGGCCTGGAAGACCTCGTGCTCGATGGGCTCGGAGCCGTCGGCCGGCGTGAAGGAGACCGTCAGCGTCCCCTCGCCCGGGAAGCGGAAGTCGGTGGCGCGGTACTGGTCCCCGAAGGCGTGACGGCCCACGATGATCGGCTTGGTCCAGCCCGGCACGAGGCGCGGGATGTTGGAGATGACGATCGGCTCGCGGAAGATGACGCCGCCGAGGATGTTGCGGATCGTCCCGTTGGGCGAGCGCCACATCTTCTTGAGGCCGAACTCCTCGACCCGCTCCTCGTCGGGGGTGATGGTGGCGCACTTGACGCCCACCCCGTGCTTCTGGATGGCGTGCGCCGCGTCGACCGTCACCTGGTCGTCGGTGGCGTCGCGGTGCTCCATGCCGAGGTCGTAGTACTCGAGGTCCACGTCGAGGTACGGGTGGATCAGGCGGTCCTTGATGAACTGCCAGATGATCCGCGTCATCTCGTCGCCGTCGAGCTCGACGACGGTCCCCTCGACCTTGATCTTGGCCATGCGGTAGCTCTCCTCGTCGCGAGCGGTCACTGTCTCGACGTCAAACTACCGGGCCGCGCGGCCGAGGGGGCGGGGCGCGCGCCGCGGCGCGGGGCCCCGCGTCGCGCCGCACGCCCGCGGCGGGGCCGATACCGTCGCGGGAGGGCGCAGGCAGCCCCGTCCCCACCACGAGACCCGGCGCCCGCGCGGTCCGGGCACGAAGGAGTGCAGCGTGACCTCCAGCACCTCGCAGACCACCGCGACCGGGAGCTCCGGCCGCTCCCCCGTCACCGTCGCCGTCACCGGCGGCGCCGGGCAGATCTGCTACAGCCTGCTGTTCCGCATCGCGAGCGGCGCGCTCCTGGGGCCCGACGTCCCCGTGCGGCTGCGCATCCTCGAGATCACCCCCGCCCTCGGCGCGGCCCAGGGCGTCGCGATGGAGCTCGACGACTGCGCCTTCCCGCTGCTGCAGAGCGTCGACATCTCCGACGACGCGGCGACCGCCTTCGACGGCGCCAGCGTCGCGATGCTCGTCGGCTCCCGCCCCCGCACCAAGGGCATGGAGCGCGGCGACCTCCTCGAGGCCAACGGCGCCATCTTCACCGGCCAGGGCCGGGCGCTGGCCGAGTCGGCGGCCGACGACCTGCGCGTCCTCGTCGTCGGCAACCCGGCCAACACGAACTGCCTCATCGCCATGAACAACGCGGCGGGCGTCCCCGCCGAACGCTTCTCGGCCATGACGCGCCTCGACCACAACCGGGCCGTCGCGCAGCTGGCGCAGAAGGCGGGCGCGGGCGTGCCCGACGTCTCCCGGCTCGCCATCTGGGGCAACCACTCCGCGACCCAGTACCCCGACCTCACCCACGCGACCGTGGGCGGGCGCCCCGCCCTGGACGTCGTGGAGCAGTCCTGGGTCGAGTCCGACTTCATCCCGACGGTGCAGAAGCGCGGCGCCGCCATCATCGAGGCCCGGGGCTCGTCCTCCGCGGCCTCGGCGGCCAACGCGGCCATCGACCACGTGCGCACGTGGCTGACCGGCACCGCCGACGGCGGCTGGACCTCCATGGCCGTGCGCTCGGACGGCTCCTACGGCGTCCCCGAGGGCCTGGTCTCGAGCTTCCCGGTGACCACGCGCGACGGCTCCTGGGAGATCGTCCAGGGCCTGGAGGTCGACGACTTCTCCCGGAGCCGCATCGACGCCTCCGTGGCCGAGCTGGCCGAGGAGCGCGACGCCGTGCAGGGCATGGGCCTGCTCGGCTGATCCGGGCTCGAGCTGCGGCGGCCCCCCGCCCGGCGTCCTCGCGGCGCCGGACGGGGGGCCGTCCTCGTCGGGGGAGCGCCCTCAGGGCAGGGCGTCGGCTCCCGGCGTGGTGAGCGAGAGCACGACGAGCGCCGCCGCGAGCACCAGCGCGACCGCGGCGTCCACGGACCGCGAGCGCACGGCCAGGGGCCCGGCGAGCCGGGTGGAGCCGAGCAGCCGGACGGCGGCGACGGCCACCAGCCCGGCCCCCAGGACCAGCCCCGTCGCGCGGAAGCCCAGGAGCGGGCCGGCCAGCACCGCGGCGGCCACGACCGCCGCCACCAGCACGAGCACCGCCGTCCCGTGCCGCCGACGGGCGCGCAGGTCCACCTCCACGTCCGGCCCCTCCTCGCGCTCGCGCTCGCGCGGGCCCGGCCGGGGCTGCTCGTCGGCCACGCGTCAGTGGGTGAAGTGGCGCGTGCCCGTGAGGTACATCGCCGCCCCGGCCGCGGTCGCCGCCGCGACGACCTCCTCGTCGCGCACCGAGCCGCCGGGCTGGACGACCGCGCGCACGCCGGCGTCGAGGAGCACCTGCAGGCCGTCGGCGAAGGGGAAGAAGGCGTCCGAGGCGGCCACGGAGCCCGCGGCGCGGTCCCCCGCCCGCGCCACCGCCAGGCGCGCGGAGTCCACGCGGTTGACCTGGCCCATGCCGACGCCGGTCGTGGCGCGCCCGTCCGCCAGCAGGATCGCGTTGGAGCGCACCGCGCGGACCGCGCGCCAGGCGAACGCCAGGTCGGCCAGGATCTCGTCCGCGACGGGCGCGCCGGTCGCGAGCGTCCACGTCCGCGGGTCATCCCCGGCGGCCTGCAGGCGGTCGGCCGTCTGCACGAGCAGCCCCCCGTCCACGGGCTTCAGCTCGAGCCGCTCACCGGCGCTCGGCGCCGGAGCCCGCAGCAGCCGCACGTTCTTCTTGCGGGTGAGCACCTCGAGCGCGTCGTCGTCGAACGCCGGGGCCACGACGACCTCGGTGAAGACCTCGGCCACCTGCTCGGCCATCGCGGCGGTCACGGGGCGGTTGACGGCGATGACGCCGCCGAAGGCCGACACGGGGTCGCACGCGTGGGCGGCGCGGTGGGCGGTGGCGACGTCGTCGGCGACGGCGATGCCGCAGGGGTTGGCGTGCTTGATGATCGCGACGCAGGGGTCGTGGTGGTCGTGGGCGGCGCGCCAGGCCGCGTCGCCGTCCGTCCAGTTGTTGAAGCTCATCTCCTTGCCGTGCAGCTGCTCGGCCCCGGCGAGCCCGGCCACGGGCTCCCCCTCGGGCCGGTACAGCGCCGCGCTCTGGTGCGGGTTCTCGCCGTAGCGCAGGACCGCCGCCCGCGACCAGGCGAGCTCGAGCCGGGCGGGCGGCTCGGCCGCTGCGCCGGGGGCCCCCGGGCCGGTGGCGGCGGGCGCCGCGTCGGAGGGCGCGGCCGGGGCCGCGTCGTCGCCCGCGGCGCCGGACGTCGCCGGCACGAGGACCGTCTGCGTCCAGGCCGCGACGGCGGCGTCGTAGGCGGCGGTGGCCGCGAAGGCGCGCGCGGCCAGGCGCGCCCTGGCGGCCAGGTCGAAGCCCCCGCCCGCGGCCGCGGCGAGCACCTGCTCGTAGGCGTCCGGCGAGGTGACGACGGCCACGCTCGGGTGGTTCTTGGCGGCCGCCCGGACCATCGACGGCCCGCCGATGTCGATCTGCTCCACGCACTCGTCCACGCCCGCGCCGCTGGCGACGGTCTGCTCGAAGGGGTAGAGGTTCACGACGACGAGGTCGAACGGCTCCACGCCGAGGTCGGCCAGCTGGGCCTCGTGCTCGGGACGCCGCCGGTCGGCCAGGATCCCGGCGTGCACGCGCGGGTGCAGCGTCTTCACGCGCCCGTCCAGGCACTCGGGGAACCCGGTGAGCTCCTCCACCGCCGTGACGGGCACGCCGGCACCGGCGATGCGCGCGGCCGTCGACCCGGTCGAGACGATCTCGACCCCGGCGCCGTGCAGGCCGCGCGCGAGCTCCTCCAGGCCCGACTTGTCCCACACGGAGACGAGGGCGCGACGCAGCGGGCGCACGCCGTCGCCGGGCTGGGGGGTCGGGGTGGCAGAGGTCACGGGAGAAGCACCTTCCGGGGGTTGTCGGGCGAGGTGGACCAGCCGCCGCGGGCCATCCGGCCGACGACGTCCACGAGCAGCGGCCGCTCGGCGGACTTGATGCGCTCGTGCAGCGCCTCGACGTCGTCGTCGTCGTGCACGGGCACGGTGACCTGGGCCAGCACGGCCCCGGTGTCCACGCCCTCGTCGACGAGCAGCACGGTGGCGCCGGTGACCTTCACGCCGTAGGCCAGGGCGTCGGCCGGCGCGCGGGTGCCGGGGAAGGACGGCGAGAGCGCGGGATGGGTGTTGACGACGCGACCGCCGAGGCGGCCGAGGAACGTCGGCCCGACGAGCCGCATGAAGCCCGCGAGCACGACGAGGTCGGGCGCCAGGGCCACGACCGCCTCGGTCAGCGCGGCGTCCCAGGCGGCGCGGTCGGGGTGGTCGCGCAGGGCGACGACCTCGGCCGGCAGCCCGGCGTCCCGGGCGCGCTGCAGGGCGGGGGCGTCGGCGCGGTCGGAGACCACGCCCACGACCGCGGCGCCCCAGCGGCCGTCGGCGGAGGCCTCCAGCAGTGCGCCCAGGTTCGTGCCCGTGCCGGAGACCAGCACCACGACGCGGGCAGGACCCGCTGCCCGGGCCCCGGGCCGACCGCTCGTCGAGGGTCGCGCTCCGGGCGCGGGCGCCGAGGAGGAGGCGTCCGGCGGCGCCCCCGGGGTCGCCGTCCCGCCAGCCGTCACGGTCGGAGACCATAGCGGCACGCCCGGTGCCCGCCGGCGCGCGTCGAGCCCAGGAGGACCCCGTGGCCGCCCCCGGCAGCACACCGCCCCGCCGCACGGCCGGGGGGCCGGGCGAGCCCCCCGGCTCCCGCGACGAGGAGACCGCGCGCGAGGCGGCTCGGCACTCGCTCCTGTTCTCCCTGCTGCTGCTGGGCGCGCTGCTGGCGGCGCGGCTGCCCTTCCCCTGGTCGGCCGTCGGCCTCCTGTTCACCGTCGCCGCGCTCGTCGTCGGGGGCCTCGGCCTCGCGGCCGCCCTGCGCGCCCGTCGGCGCGGCACCGCGGCGGTGCTCGTGGGAGGTCTGGTGCTGGCCCTGTTCGTGCTGCTGTCCCAGGCGGCGGCCCTCCTCGTCTGGCCCGTCCAGGAGGAGCTCCGGGAGTGCCTGTCGGGCGCCGTCACGGACGGGGCCCGCACGCAGTGCCAGAACGAGTTCACCGACGGCATCACCCGCTGGGCCGACGAGCTGACCCAGCTCGCCGGGGGCTGAGGCCCGCTGCGGGGGCCCCCGGCAGCGCCCTCAGCGCCGCAGGAGCCGCAGCGACGCCCGTCCCGCCCCCGCGGGCACCAGGAGCACGAGCGCGGACCCGAGGGCGACCAGGCCGCCGACGCAGCCCGCCACCTGCCACCACACGGGCCCCACCTCGGCGAGCGCGCCGGGGCCCACCGGTCCCGAGGAGAGCGCGGCCAGCAGGCCGGCGCCGGCGCCGGCGACGGCCCCGACGCCCAGCGCCCGGACCGCGGCCGGCGCCCACCGGCGGCGCAGCTCGAGGACGGCCCGACGACGGGTCGACGACGGCGCGTCGTCGTCGCCGTCCCCGGTCGGCGAGGGCCCGCGCAGGGGCTCGAGCAGGCGCAGCCGGGCGGAGGCGACGGCGCCGGCGGCCACCGGCAGGAGCAGCACCACCCAGAGCCAGCCGCCGCCGGTCCCCTGCTGCGGGAGCCCCCCCAGCAGGGGCAGGGCGGGCAGCAGCCCGAGCTCGGTGGCCCCGGGGCTGACGGAGGTGCCGGCTCCGACCGCGAAGCCCGGCCCCGCCGTCCACGCGAGCGCCCAGACCAGCGCCGTCGGCAGGAGCAGCAGCTGCCCGAGCACGAGGACGACGCCGCCGACCACCCCGGCGTCGAGGGCGCGGTGGAGGTCCGCCACCTGCGAGGCGCCGGCCGCGAGCGAGACCGCGAGGCAGGCGGCGGCGCCCACGAGGCACCACAGCAGCGACCGCCCCCCGGCGCGCAGCGCGGGCCTCGCCGGGGCGGGCACCCGCAGGAGGTCCGCCAGAGCCGTCCCCAGCGGCCGCGGCCGCGGGGCGGCGCCGAGCCGGCGCGGACCGCCGGCGGCCAGGCGCAGCCTCGCCCCGGCCATGGCCGCGCCGGCGGAGCCCCCGGCCACCAGCAGCGCCCCCAGCGCCGTGGAGCCCAGCCCGGGGCGCACCACCGAGGAGCCCGCGACGAGCGCGACCACCGTCGCGAGGACCACGTAGGAGCCCGCGATGCCCGCCAGGGCGGCCAGCAGCGCGCTGTCGAGGCCCTCGCGCGGGGCTCGCGCCGCCGGGTGCGTCTCCTCCAGCGCCACAGCCGTGCGCCGACCGGCGGAGACGCACCACACCACCGGCAGGAGGGCGAGGCCGAGGGGCCACAGGGCCAGCCGGCCGCCCGGCACGGCGAGGGCGGCGCCGTGGGCGAGCAGCCACCCGTCGGCGGCGACCCGCAGGGCCCCGTCCCACGTGGCGCCGGTCTGGGAGGCGACCAGCCAGACCGCCATCACGGGTGCGACGACGCAGAGCAGCGACCCGAGGACGGCCTGCGCCCCCGCGAGCAGCCCGATGAGCAGGGGCGAGCTGAGCAGGGCGCTGCCCCGCGGCGAGCCCGGGCCGCCGTCCTCGGGCGCCGGGGAGGCCGGGTCGGGGAGGTCCTGCGGCGGGGCGGTCGGCGTGCTCATCGCCCTCATGGTCTCCCCCGGCGCGACGGCGCCGGTCCCGCCACGCCGTGACGCCGGGTCCCGCCCGGTGCCTCGTCGTCCGGGCGCGTCGCCTCCGCACGTCGTCCGAGGGCGGGTTCGGGTGCGTCGTCCGGGCCCGCGCGCACGAGCACCCGCCGCGGGACCGGTGCGGTCCTGCGACGGGTGCTCGTGGCGGGCGGGTCGCCCCCGCGGGGCGTCAGCCCGGCAGGACCTCGCGCAGGAGCCGCGCGGTCTCCGAGGGGGTCTTGCCCACCTTGACGCCGGCGGCCTCGAGGGCCTCCTTCTTGGCCTGCGCCGTCCCGGCGGAGCCGGAGACGATGGCGCCGGCGTGGCCCATGGTCTTGCCCTCCGGCGCCGTGAAGCCCGCCACGTAGCCCACGACGGGCTTGGTGACGTGCTCGGCGATGTAGGCCGCCGCGCGCTCCTCGGCGTCGCCGCCGATCTCGCCGATCATCACGACGGCGTCGGTCTCGGGGTCGGCCTCGAAGGCCGCGAGCGCGTCGATGTGCGTCGTCCCGACGACCGGGTCGCCGCCGATGCCGACGGCCGTGGAGAAGCCGAGGTCCCGCAGCTCGTACATCATCTGGTACGTCAGCGTCCCGGACTTCGAGACGAGACCGATGCGGCCGGGGCCCGTGATGTCGGCGGGGATGATGCCCGCGTTGGCCTTGCCGGGGCTGATGACCCCGGGGCAGTTCGGCCCGACGAGGCGCGTCGTGCCCTTCTCGGCCGCGTACGCGTAGAACTCGGCCGTGTCCTTCACCGGCACGCCCTCGGTGATGACGATGGCCAGCGGGATGCCGGCGTCCACCGCCTCCACCACCGCGGCGCGCGTGAAGGCCGGCGGCACGAACAGCACGGAGGTGTTCGCGCCGGTCTCGGCCATCGCCTCGGCCACGGAGCCGAAGACCGGCACCGAGGCGCTGCTCTGCTCGCCGTCGACCGTGGTGAAGGAGAAGTCCTGCGAGGTGCCCGCCTTGCGGGGGTTCACTCCACCCACGACCTGGGTGCCGGAGGCCAGCATCCGCGTCGTGTGCTTGGTGCCCTCGGAGCCGGTCATGCCCTGGACGATGACCTTGCTGCTGTCGTCGAGGAAGATCGCCATGTTCTCGTCCGTCCTTACTTCGCAGCCGCGAGCTCGGCCGCCTTCGCGGCGGCCCCGTCCATGGTGTCGACGAGGGTCACGAGCGGGTGGGCCGCCTCGTCGAGGATGCGCCGGCCCTCGACGACGTTGTTGCCGTCCAGGCGGACGACGAGGGGCTTGGTCGCGGAGTCGCCGAGCATCTGCAGCGCCGAGACGATGCCGTTGGCCACCGCGTCGCAGGACGTGATGCCGCCGAACACGTTGACGAACACGCTGCGCACCTGGTCGTCGCCGAGGATGACGTCGAGGCCGTCGGCCATGACCTGCGCCGAGGCGCCGCCGCCGATGTCGAGGAAGTTCGCCGGCTTCACGCCGTGCGCCTCCCCCGCGTAGGCGACGACGTCGAGGGTGCTCATGACGAGCCCCGCGCCGTTGCCGATGATGCCGACCTCGCCGTCGAGCTTGACGTAGTTGAGGCCCTTGGCCTTCGCCTTCGCCTCGAGGGGGTCGGCCGCCTCGGCGTCCTCGAGCTGCGCGTGGTCCTCGTGGCGGAAGGCGGCGTTCTCGTCCAGCGTCACCTTGCCGTCGAGGGCGATGACGTCGCCGCTCTCCGTGCGCACGAGCGGGTTGACCTCGACGAGCGTGGCGTCCTCCTCGCGGTAGACGGTCCACAGCTTCTGGAACGCCTCGACGGCCTGCTCGCGGACGTCGGCGCCGAAGCCCGCGGCGTCGGCGATCTCCTCGGCCTTGGCGCGGTCGACGCCGGTGCGCGGGTCCACGGCCACGCGCGCCAGGGCCTCCGGGCGCTCCACGGCCAGCTGCTCGATCTCGACCCCGCCCTCGACGGAGGCCATGGCCAGGTAGCGGCGCTCGGAGCGGTCGAGCAGGATCGAGAAGTAGTACTCCTCGGCGATGGAGGCGCCCTCGGCAACCATCACGCGGTGCACGGTGTGGCCCTTGATGTCCATGCCGAGGATCGCCTCGGCGTGCGCCTGGGCCTCCTCGGGCCCCTTGGCCACCTTGACGCCACCGGCCTTGCCGCGGCCGCCCGTCTTCACCTGGGCCTTGACGACGACCACGCCGCCCCCCAGCTGCTCCGCCGCGTCGCGCGCCTCCTGCGGCGTCGTCGCGACGACCCCGCGCAGCACGGGGACGCCGTGCCGCTCGAAGACGTCCCGGGCCTGGTACTCGAAGAGGTCCACCAGTGATCCTCACCTCGGGTTCTCGCGCCGCCGGTCGGCGGCGCACGGCCGCGACCCTAGCGGCGCCCGCCCCCGCGCTCGTCCCGGAGCCCCGCGCGCGGCGACCCGCGACGCGCGAGAGGGCCGCACCCGGTCGGGTGCGGCCCTCTCGGCGCCGGGGTCGTGCGGGGTCAGCCCGTGAAGAGCGTCACGACGCGACGCAGGGTCTGGACCAGGCCGTACAGGAGCGGGACGCTGACGAGCGTCCACCCGACCCCGAGGAGCATCTTCTGGACGCCCGCGGAGGGGTCGCTGCGACCGCCCGCGGTGTCCTCGGGGCCGGCGGCGGCGGTGTGGGACATGCCTGTCTCCTCGTGGTCAGCGACCGGCCGCGGGAGCGGCGGTCTTGTCGGAGGGCTCGTGGAAGCGCTCGGCCACGGGCTTGATGAGCAGGTTGGCGACGAAGCCGACCACGAGCAGGCCGACCATCGTGAGCAGCGCCGGGCGGTAGTCCGCGGCGACGAGCTCGCCGGGCGTGCCCCGCGCGTCGAGGAAGCCGTTGACGATGAGCGGCCCGGCGACCCCGGCCGCCGACCACGCCGTCAGGACGCGGCCGTGGATGGCCCCGACCTCGTAGGTGCCGAACAGGTCGCGCAGGTACGCGGGCATCGTCGCGAAGCCGCCCCCGTAGAAGGACAGGATGACGAAGGCCAGGAGCACGAAGAGGGCGGTGGCGCTCTGGCCCACGAGCGCGAGCAGGACGTACAGCACGGCCCCGACGCCCAGGTAGACCATGTAGATGCGCTTGCGGCCGACGACGTCGGAGGTCGAGGACCACACGAAGCGGCCACCCATGTTGCCCAGCGACAGGAGCCCGACGAAGCCGCCGGCCGCCACGACGGAGACCGCGGAGGAGCCGCCGTCGCGGAAGAAGTCCTGGATCATGGGCGACGCCTGCTCGAGGATGCCGATGCCGGCGGTGACGTTGCAGAAGAGGACCACCCACAGCAGCCAGAACTGAGGCGTCCTGATGGCGTTGCCCGCCGAGACGGCCGCCGTCGTGACCATGGCGTTCGTCGTGCGGGTCGAGGGGTCCCAGCCCGCGGGCCGGTAGTCCGGCGGCGCGACGCGGATGGTGGCGGCCCCGTAGAGCATCGCGACCAGGTAGACGACGCCCAGGGTGACGAACAGCGACGCGACGGCGGAGCCGTCCGCGACGGAGCCCGCGGCGCCGTCGAAGCCCGGGTCGTAGGCGCGCAGGAGCTGGTTGGACAGCGGGCTCGCGATGAGCGCGCCGCCGCCGAAGCCCATGATCGCCATGCCGGTCGCCAGGCCCGGGCGGTCCGGGAACCACTTGATGAGCGTCGAGACCGGGGAGATGTACCCGATGCCGAGCCCGATGCCGCCGAGGACGCCGTAGCCGAGGTAGACCAGCCACAGCTGGGTCGTGGAGATGCCGAGCGCGGCCACGAAGAAGCCGGCCGCCCAGAACATCGCCGCGGTGAACATGGCCTTGCGGGGACCGCCGTGGTCGACCCACTTGCCCAGCACCGCGGCCGACAGGCCGAGCATGACGATGGCGATGGAGAAGATGACGCCGATCGCCGTCTGGCTCGTGCCGAAGTGCTCGACCAGGGAGGTCTTGTAGACGCTCGTCGCGTAGACCTGCCCGATGGACAGGTGGACGGCGAGCGCGGCGGGCGGGATGAGCCACCGGGAGTACCCCGGTCCCGCGACGGTGCGGGACCTGTCGAGGAAGCTGGCCATGGACGGGGTTCTCCTTCGTCGGTCTGAGCGCCTCCTCGGGGGTGGCGGCGCCGCCCGGGACGGTACAACTCTGAAAGAGCATCCGCGCGCACCGCGCCGCCGGGCTCGCGGCGTGACCGACCCGCAACCCGGTCGGGTGCACCGCGCGCCCGGCGGGTCAGAGCTTCTCGACGGGCGCGTACCGCAGGAGGAGCCGCTTGACGCCCTGGTCGCCGAAGTCGACGTGCGCCACGGCCTTGTCCCCGCTGCCGTCGACGCGGACGACCGTGCCGAGACCGAAGGCGTCGTGGGTCACGCGGTCCCCGCCCTCGAGGTGGATCACCTCGCGGTTGCCGGGCGAGCGGACGCCGGGGCGCTGGGCCAGGCGCGCCACCGCGGGCGTCGAGGACGGCGCGACCGCGCTCGAGGCGCCGCGGCGCCACTGCAGCAGGTCGGGCGGGACGTCGTCGAGGAACCTGCTCGCGGGGTTGTACTGGGGCTGGCCCCACGCGGTCCGCACGGCGGCGCGCGAGACGTAGAGGCGGTGGCGCGCCCGGGTGAGGCCGACGTAGGCGAGCCGGCGCTCCTCGGCCAGCTCGGTCGGGTCCGCCAGCGAGCGCTGGTGGGGGAAGACCCCCTCCTCCATGCCCGTGAGGAAGACGACCGGGAACTCCAGCCCCTTGGCCGTGTGCAGCGTCATGAGCGTGACGACGCCCTGCGCGGCGGCCTCGCGCGCCGCGGCGACGTCGTCGGGGTGCGCGCCGTCGCCCGGCTCGTCGGGGATCTCGTCGGCGTCGGCCACGAGCGAGACCTGCTCGAGGAAGTCCCCGAGACTCCCCTCGGGGTTGGCCGTCTCGTACTCCCCCGCCACCGCGACGAGCTCGGCGAGGTTCTCCACGCGCGACTCGTCCTGCGGGTCGCCGCTGCGGCGCAGCTCGTCCACGTAGCCGGTGCGGTCGAGCACCGCCTCGAGGACGGCCGCCGGCCCGGCGCCCGCCTCGACGACCGTGCGCAGCTCCTCGAGCAGCTCGCGGAAGCGCGTGACCGCCGTGAGGCTGCGCGTCGCGAGGCCGGGCGCGTCCTCGGCCAGGCCGAGCGCGGCCGCGAACGGGATGCGCTCGCGCTCGGCGAGCACGGCGAGGCACGCCTCGGCGCGCTCGCCGATGCCGCGCTTGGGCACGTTGAGGATGCGCCGCAGGTTCACGGTGTCGGTCGGGTTGGCGAGCACCCGCAGGTAGGCCAGGGCGTCCTTGACCTCGCGGCGCTCGTAGAACCGGGTGCCGCCGACGACCTTGTAGGGCACGCCGGTGCGGACCAGGACCTCCTCGAGCGCCCGGGACTGGGCGTTCGTCCGGTAGAAGACGGCCACGTCGCCGTAGCGGACGGCCGCCTCGTCGTGCAGGCGGTCGACCTCCTCGGCGATGAAGGCGGCCTCGTCGTGCTCGGTGTCCGCGACGTAGCCGACGACGGGCTCGCCCTGGCCCGCGGCCGTCCAGAGGTTCTTGGGCCGGCGGTCGGGGTTGCGGGCGATGACGGTGTTCGCCGCGGTGAGGATCGTCTGGGTGGAGCGGTAGTTCTGCTCGAGCAGGATCGTCGTCGCGTCCGGGTAGTCGCTCTCGAACTCCTCGATGTTGCGGATCGAGGCGCCGCGGAAGGCGTAGATGGACTGGTCGGCGTCGCCGACGACCGTCAGCTCCGAGGGCGGCAGCGCGGCGTCGCTCCCGTCCCCGCTGCCCCGCCCGCTGCCGTCCCCCGACCGCTCGGCGTCCGCCCCGTGCACCGCGCCGCCGACGAGCTCGCGCACGAGCACGTACTGGGCGTGGTTGGTGTCCTGGTACTCGTCCACGAGCACGTGCCGGAACCGCCGGCGGTAGGACTGCGCGACGTCGGGGAAGGCCTGCAGCACGTTGACCGTGAGCATGATGATGTCGTCGAAGTCGAGCGCGTTGGCCTGCCGCAGCCGCGCCGTGTAGAGCCGGTAGGCGTCCGCCAGCACCTTCTCCGCGGGCGTGCCCTCCGCGGCGACCCGCGCGGCGTAGGTCTCGTCGTCGACGAGCTCGTTCTTGAGGTTCGACACCTGCGAGGTGAAGGACCGCGGCGGGTGGCGCTTGGGGTCGAGGTCGAGCTCGCGGCACACGAGCGCCATCAGCCGCTGGCTGTCGGCGGAGTCGTAGATGGAGAAGCTGCTGCGCAGGCCCACGGCCTGGGCCTCGCGGCGCAGGATGCGCACGCACGCCGAGTGGAACGTGGAGACCCACATCGCACGGGCGGGCGGGCCGACGAGCGCCTCGACGCGCTCGCGCATCTCGGCCGCCGCCTTGTTGGTGAAGGTGATGGCGAGCACCTCGCCCGGGCGCACGCCCCGCGCCGCGAGCAGGTGCGCGATGCGGTGGGTGAGCACGCGGGTCTTGCCGGAGCCGGCGCCGGCGACGAGCAGCAGCGGGCCGCCGGAGTGCAGCACCGCCGCGCGCTGCGGCGGGTTGAGCCCCTCGAGGAGGGCGAGCGCCCGCGCCGAGCCGGGCCCGGTCCGCGGCTGGGCGCTCTCGGCGCCGCCGCCCGACCGCCCCGCGAGCAGCCGCTCGCGCACGCCGCCGGCGGCGGTGCCCGCCGCGGCGGCACCGCTGCCCCGGGGTCGCAGGCCGGGCAGGGGCAGGTCGTCGAAGAGAGCGCTCATGGCGGGTCCGAGCCTACGCACCGGCGCCGACGACGGGCGCCGCCCGCAGCCGGCTCGGTGGACGACGGGCGCCCTCGGCCGCCGCCGGCGGCCTCAGCCCGCGGCGAGCGCCAGCCGCACGACCTCGGTGACGCCGACCACCCCCGACGCGACGTCCGCGAGCGGCACCCAGGCGGCGGCGTCCGACGTGCCGCCGACGTCGAGGACGCGCGGGGGGCGCTCGTCGTCGCAGGTGCCCGCGAAGACGACGGAGATGCCGTGGAAGTCCTCGAGCGACCCCCCGGGCGCGCGCCCGGTGAAGTGCGTCGAGCCGACGTCGAGGACGCCCCCGACGACGACGTCGAGACCGGTCTCCTCGTGCGCCTCACGGCGGGCGCCGTCACGGGGGTGCTCGCCGTGGTCCAGCCCGCCGCCCGGCAGCGACCACAGCCCGGGCCGCGGGGTGCCCGGCGACAGCCGCGAGAGCAGCACCGCGTCCCCGCGGCGGCAGAGCACGTACGCGGCGACGCGCTGGCGCCGGACGGGCACCTCGGCGTCCGCCCCCTCGACGTGGTGGACCTGCCGGGACGTCGCACCGCTCACGACGGCGAACGCTACGCCGCCGCACCGGACGGGGCCGCGGCCCGGCACCGCACCCGGGCCGGCGGCCGCGGACCCCCCTACGCTCGATCCCATGGCCGACCCCGCTCGTGCGACGCCCGCGCCGTGGTCCCCGGCGGTCCTGCGCCGCCGCGGCTACACCGCGCTGCTGCTCGTCTTCCGCCACCTCCCGGCGCCGGTCCGCCGCGGGCTCGTGCGCGCCGCCACCCCGGGGTTCACGGTCGGCGCGGTCGTCGCGATCGAGCACGACGGCGAGGTGCTCTTCCTGCGCCAGCCGCACCGCGCCGGCCTGAGCCTGCCGGGCGGGCTGCTGGACCGCGGCGAGCGCCCCGCGGAGGGCGTCGCGCGCGAGGTCCGGGAGGAGACGGGGCTGCACGTGCGCGTCGGGCTGCCCGTGGCCACGCAGGTCAACGCCCGCGTGCGCCGGGTCGACGTCATCTACCGGCTGCGCACGTCCGTGCGTCCGCAGGTGGACGTCGGCGGCGAGGCGAAGGGCTTCCGCTGGCTGCCCCTGGGCGCGCTCGAGGAGGCCGACGACTCCACGCGCGAGATCGTCGACCTGCTGCGGCGGGCCGAGCAGCCCGGCTGCTACGACGGCGAGGTCCTGCCGGGCTCCCCCGCCCGGTGAGCAGGCCGTGAGCGGCGAGCCGGCGGTGAGCACCGCGGGGGTCGTGCTCGCGGCCGGGGCCGGCACGCGCCTGCGCCCGCTCACCGACCTGCGCCCGAAGGCGCTGTGCCCCGTGGGCGGGCGCCCCCTGCTCGAGCACGCCCTGCAGCGCCTCGCCGACGCCCTGCCCGGTGCGGGGGCCGACCCGACCCGGCACCTCGCCGTCAACGCGCACGCCCGCGCGGAGCAGGTCGCGGGCTTCGTGGAGGGCGCGGGCGGGCGGCTCGGCGGCACCCCGCGGGCCCACCTCTCCCGCGAGGAGCCGGAGGCGCTCGGCACGGCCGGGGCCCTCGGCGCGCTGCGCGAGTGGCTCGACGGGCGCGACGTCCTCCTCACCAACGCCGACGCGTGGCTGCCGGCCGGCCTCGACGGCCTGCTCGAGGGGTGGGACGGCGAGCGCTGCCGCCTGCTCGTGGGACCGGCCGGGTCCGGCGCCGGCGACCCGCTGCGCCGGGCGGGCCAGGACGGCCCCGCCGTCCGCTACGCGGGCGCGTGCGCCCTGCCGTGGCGGCTCGTGCGCGACCTCGCGCCGACCCCGAGCGGCCTCCTCGAGGTCCTGTGGCGCCCCGAGCGCGACGCCGGGCGGCTCGACCTGCACCGCACCGACCAGGACGCCGTCGACTGCGGGACGCCGCGGCGCTACCTCGCCGCCAACCTCGCGGCCTCGGGCGGGCGCAGCGTCGTGGGCGAGGGCGCGCGCGTGGACGGCGAGGTCGTCCGCTCGGTCGTCTGGGACGGCGCCGTCGTGGAGGCGGACGAGGTGCTCGTCGACGTCGTCCGCGCGGGCGACGCCGCCTCGCGCCTGACCGTCGGCGCCGGCGGCTGAGGGCGCCCCGGGGCGGGCCCCGGCCCGGGCCGCACCGCGCGTGGCCGCGCGCCACCCCCTAGCGTCGGAGGCGTGGGAAGCCTCTACATCGCCTCCGTCGAGGGTGAGACGCGCAAGTCGACCGTCGCGCTCGGGGTCCTCGCGGCCCTGAGGTCCGCCGACGCCGGGGCGCCGCGGCGGGTGGGCGTCTTCCGCCCGCTCGTGCGCGCCGACGGCGGCCGCGACGACGTCCTCGACGTCCTGCTGTCGGAGCTCGCGGACGGCGGTGAGGTCGACGACGAGACGTACGCGGCCAGCGTCGGCGTCGGGTACGACGACGTCCACGCCGACGCCGACGCGGCGCTCGACGAGATCGTCGCCCGCTACCGCGCCCTCGCGGCGCGCTGCGACGCGGTGATGGTGCTGGGCAGCGACTACACCGACGTCGCGGGTCCCACGGAGCTGGCGCTCAACGCGCGCGTGGCGGCGGACCTGGGCACGCCCGTCCTGCTGGTGGTCAAGGCGCTCGGGCGCACGCCGCGCGAGGTCCGCTCCGTGGCCGACGTCGCCCGCGACGAGGTGGTGGCCCAGCACGCCTGCGTGCTCGGCGTCGTGGCCACCCGGGCCGCGCCGGACGAGCTGGAGCAGGTCGTCGCCGCCCTCTCGGCCCCCGGGCGGCGCGACGGCCCGCCGACGGTGCCGGCCTTCGCCCTCCCCGAGGACGCGCTGCTGACCTCGGTGGGCGTCCGCGAGCTGGTGGAGGCGTGCGACGCCTCCCTCGTCCTGGGCGCCGACGACGCCCTCGACGACCGCGCGGGCGGCCTCGTCGTCGCGGCGATGTCCATGCCCCACGCCCTCGAGCACCTCGCCGAGCGCGCCGTCGTCATCGTCCCCGGGGACCGCAGCGAGGTCGTGCTCGGCCTGGTGACGGCGCACGCGTCGGCCACCTTCCCCCAGCTCGCCGGGGTGGTGCTCACGGGCGGCTTCGCCCTGCCGCCGGTCGTCGTGCGCCTGCTCGAGGGCCTCGACGGCGACCTGCCCGTCGTGAGCACCGACCTGGGGACGGTGGAGACCGCCGCGCGCCTGCTCGCCGTCCGGGGCCGGCTCTCCCGGCGCACCGAGCGGGCGCGCGAGCAGGTCCGCGCCGCCCGCGAGCTGTTCGCCGCCCACGTGGACGGCGCCCGGCTCGTGGCGCTGGCGGACGAGGCGCGGGTCGAGGTCGTCACGCCGCGGATGTTCGCCGCCGTCCTGCTCGAGCGCGCCCGCAGCCAGCGGATGCGGGTCGTGCTCCCGGAGGGGCTGGAGCCGCGGGTCCTCCACGCCGCCGCGGAGCTGCTGCGGGGCGGCGTGGTCGACCTCGTCCTCCTGGGGCCCGAGGGCGAGGTCCAGGCGCTGGCCGAGGAGGTCGGCGCCGACGTCGGCGGGGCCCGCGTCGTGGACCCGGCCACGTCGCCGGACCGCGGGCGCTACGCCGAGGAGTACGCCCGGCTGCGGGCGC
The DNA here is from genome assembly GCF_947495735.1 of uncultured Pseudokineococcus sp. Taxonomy (GTDB): domain Bacteria; phylum Actinomycetota; class Actinomycetes; order Actinomycetales; family Quadrisphaeraceae; genus Pseudokineococcus. The sequence continues at coordinate 79,128 of NZ_CANMAA010000006.1, read as the reverse complement.
ACAAGGGCGTGACGCCCGAGCAGGCGCACGACCTGCTCACCGACGTCACCCGCTTCGGCACCCTGATGGTCCACCTCGGCGACGCCGACGGGATGGTCTCCGGCGCCGTCCACACCACGGCCGAGACGCTGCGCCCGGCCTTCGAGGTCATCAAGACGGCGCCCGGGCGCGACGTCGTCTCCAGCGTCTTCCTCATGTGCCTGCCCGACCGGGTGCTCGTGTACGGCGACTGCGCCGTCAACCCCGACCCGGACTCCGGCGCCCTCGCCGACATCGCCGCCAGCAGCGCGGACACGGCCGCGGCCTTCGGCGTGGAGCCGCGGGTCGCGATGATGAGCTACTCCACCGGCGGCTCGGGCTCGGGCGCCGGGGTGGAGAAGGTGCGCCGGGCGACGGCGCTCGTGCGCGAGCAGCGCCCGGACCTGTCCGTCGAGGGGCCCATCCAGTACGACGCGGCCGTCGACGTCGGGGTGGCGCGCACCAAGCTGCCCGACTCGGCCGTGGCCGGGCGCGCCACGGTCTTCGTCTTCCCCGACCTCAACACCGGCAACACGACCTACAAGGCGGTGCAGCGCAGCGCGGGAGCCGTCGCCATCGGCCCCGTCCTCCAGGGGCTGCGCCGCCCGGTGAACGACCTGTCCCGCGGCGCCCTGGTCCGCGACATCGTCAGCACGGTCGTCATCACGGCCGTCCAGGCCCAGGTGCAGGCGTCCGAGCACGCCGCGCAGGAGGAGGTCGCGTGAGCGGCGTCGTGCTCGTCCTGAACTCCGGCTCGTCCAGCGTGAAGTACGAGCTCGTCGAGGTCGGCGACGACGGCGGTGGCCGCTCGCTCGCCGCGGGACTCGTCGAGCGCATCGGGACGGGCGGTACCGGCCGCCTGCGCCACGACCGCGGGGACGACCGCACCGAGCGCGACGTCGAGGTGCCCGACCACGGCGCCGCCCTCGAGGCGGTCGTGCAGGCGTTCGCCGAGCACGGCCCCGACCTCGGCGAGGCCGGCCTCACCGCCGTCGGCCACCGCGTCGTGCACGGCGGGATGAGGTTCTCCGCGCCCGCCCTCGTCGACGACGACCTCGAGCGGGCCGTCGAGGAGCTCTCCTCGCTCGCGCCGCTGCACAACCCCGCCAACCTCGAGGGCATCCGGGTCGCGCGCCGGGCCGTCTCCGGCGTCCCGCACGTCGCCGTCTTCGACACCGCGTTCCACGCGACCGTCCCGGCGGCCGCGCACACGTACGCGCTCGACCGCGAGGTGGCGCAGCGCAGCGGTGTGCGGCGCTACGGCTTCCACGGCACGTCCGTCGCCTCGGTGGTCCCGCGCGCCGCGCAGGCGCTGGGCCGGCCCGCCGAGGAGGTCGCCATGGTCGTGCTGCACCTGGGCAACGGCGCCTCCGCCACGGCCGTCCTCGGCGGGCGCAGCGTCGAGACGTCCATGGGGCTGACGCCGCTGGAGGGGCTCGTCATGGGCACCCGGCCCGGCGACGTCGACCCGGGCGCTCTGCTGCACCTGCTGCGCGAGGGCGGGCTGTCGGTGGACGAGCTCGACCAGCTGCTCAACCGCGGCAGCGGCCTGAAGGGCCTCGCCGGCGTCTCCGACGTGCGCGAGGTCGTGGAGCGGGCCGCCGGCGGCGACGCCGACGCCGAGCTCGCCCTGGACGTCATGGCCCACCGCGTGCGCCACTACCTCGGCGCCTACGCCTTCGCGATGGGGCGCCTGGACGCCGTCGTGCTCACCGCGGGCGTCGGCGAGAACAGCAGCGAGGTGCGGCGGCGCGCCCTCACCGGCCTCGAGGGCTTCGGCGTCGTGCTCGACGAGCAGCGCAACGCCGAGCGCTCGGGCGAGGTCCGGCGCATCTCCCCGGACTGGTCCCCCGTCACCGTGCTGGTGGTCCCGACCGCCGAGGAGCTGCAGATCGCCCGCGAGTCCCTCGCCGTCGTCGGAGCCTGAGCACCGGCAGCACGACCCGGGCGCCGGCTCCACCTCCGGGACGCCCGGAGGGCGGAGCCCGCGCCCGTCAGCCCGCGTGCCCCAGCCGCCGGTAGCGCTCGTGGCGCGCGGCGAGGCGCTCGTCCGCGGGCTGGCGCACCAGCCGGTCGATCTCGGCCTCGACGACGCGCCCGAGCCGGCGGCAGAAGTCCTCCGGCTCGACGGCCGCGTCGGGCCGCTCCGGCACGACCACGTCGACGACGCCGTCGCGGACGAGGTCCAGCGAGCGCACCCCCTGGGAGGCGGCCATCTCCGGGGCGTGCGCCACGTCGCGGTGGACGATGGCGCTGGCGCCCTCCGGCGGCAGCGGGGAGAGCCACGCGTGCTGGGCGGCGACGACGCGGTCCGCGGGGACGAGCGCGAGCGCTCCTCCCCCGGTGCCCTGGCCGAGCAGCACGCTGACCACCGGCGCCCGCAGCGTCACCAGGTCTGCGAGGCAGCGGGCGATCTCCCCTGCCAGGCCGCCCTCCTCGGCCTCCACCGACAGGGCGGCGCCGGGCGTGTCGATGACCGTCACGAGGGGCAGGTCGAGCTGCCCGGCGAGGGCCATGCCGCGGCGGGCCGCGCGCAGGGCGGCGGGCCCGAGCGGGGCGTCCGGCGTCTGCCCGCGGCGGTCCTGCCCCAGGAGCACGCACCCGGTGCCGCCCAGGCGGGCGAGCGCCAGCAGCAGGCCCGGGTCGCTCTCCCCCGCGCCGGTGCCGTTGAGGGGCACCACGTCCCGTGCGGCGTACCGCAGCAGCCGGCGGATGCCCGGCCGCTCGCGGCGCCGCGAGGTGAGCACCGAGTCCCAGGCCGGGACGTCGGGCAGCTCGTGCGCGCGGTCGGCGGGCACCGCGTCGCCCTCGGCGAGGACCGGCGGCTCGTCGGGGCGCCCGGCCAGCAGGATCCCCAGCGCTCGGTCGGCGACGTCGGCGACGCGCTCCGGCGCGACGACGGCGTCGACGAGGCCGTGGGCGTGCAGGTTCTCCGCCGTCTGCACGCCCTCGGGGAAGGGCTGGCCGTAGAGGGCCTCGTAGACGCGGGGCCCCAGGAAGCCCACGAGCGCACCCGGCTCGGCGACCGTCACGTGCGCCTGGCTGCCCCAGGAGGCGAACACCCCGCCGGTCGTCGGGTGCCGCAGGTAGGCCAGGTAGGCCAGCCCGGCGGCCTTGTGGGCCGCCACCGCCGCCGAGATCTTCACCATGGTGAGGAAGGCGATGGTGCCCTCCTGCATGCGCGTGCCGCCCGAGGACGGCGCCGCCAGCAGGGGCAGGCCTTCCGCCGTGGCGCGCTCGACGGCCGCGACGAGCCGGTCGGCCGCGGCCACGCCGATGGACCCGGCGAGGAAGGAGAACTCCCCCGCGACCACGGCGACGCGGCGCCCGCGGAGGCGGCCCTCGCCCGTCACGACGGCCTCGTCGGCCCCCGAGCGCTCCGCCGCCCGCACGAGCTCGGCCGCGTAGGCCGGGCTCGTGCGGGTCTGGACGGGGGCGACGTCCCACGAGCTGAAGGTGCCGTCGTCGAGCACCAGCTCGAGCATCTCCCGGCCGCCGAGGCGGCGGGGGCGCTCGCCGGGGGCCCCTGCTCCTGCGGACGAGCCGGAGCCGCTCACCCGGCGTCCAGCCAGGCGCGCACCGCGTCGCCGTCGCCGTCCAGCACGGGCGGGGCGACGTGCTCGCGGCGGGTGGTCTCCGCGCCGTCGGCGTCGAAGAAGCGCAGGGGCGGGCCGGGGAGCGTGAGCGTGCCGAGCGTGGCGTGCTCGACGTCCACGAGCAGGCCCTGGCTCGCCGTCTGGTCCCAGGCGTAGACCTCGTCGAGCGTGCGGACCTTGCCGGCGGGCACCCCGATCTCGGCCAGGCGCGCCAGCAGGTCGGGCGCCGACCACGAGGAGAACAGGTCCTCGACGAGGGCGATCACCTCCTCGCGCCGGCCCACGCGCTCCCCGTTGGTCGTCATCCCCTCGGTCGCGGGGTCGACGCCGAAGCCCGCGCAGAAGCGCTGCCACAGCCCCTCGCTGCCGACGGCGATCTGGACGGCTCCGTCGGCGCACCGGAACAGTCCGTACGGGCTGATCGAGGGGTGGTGGTTGCCCTGCGCGCGCCCCACCTCGCCGGCGACGGTCCACTTCGTCCCCTGGAAGGCGTGGACGCCGATGACCGAGGCGAGCAGCGAGGTGCGCACCACCTGGCCGCGTCCGGTCCGCTCGCGCTCCAGCAGCGCCGCGAGGACGCCGTGGACGCCCGTCATGCCGGCGAGCAGGTCGGCGATGGGGGTGCCCACCCGCTGCGGGTCGTCGGGGCCCGAGCCGGTGATCGACATCAGCCCCGCCTCCCCCTGGGCGATCTGGTCGTAGCCGGCGCGCCCGCCCTCGGGCCCGTCGTGCCCGAAGCCGGTGATGGAGAGCACCACCAGGCGGGGGTTCAGCTCCAGCAGCCGCTCGGTCGAGAAGCCGAGCCGGTCCAGGACGCCGGTGCGGAAGTTCTCGAGCAGCACGTCCGCCCGCTCCACCAGCGCGGTGAGGTAGCGGCGGCCGTCCTCGCTCTTGAGGTCGAGGGCCACGGACTCCTTCCCGCGGTTGCAGGACATGAAGTACGTCGACTGGCGGTCGCCCTCCCCCTCGGGCTCCACGAAGGGCGGCCCCCAGCCGCGCGTGTCGTCACCGCCGCCCGGCGTCTCGACCTTGACGACGCGCGCGCCGAGGTCGGCCAGCACCATGCCGGCGTGCGGACCCGCGAGGGCGCGGGTCAGGTCGACGACGAGGGTCCCGGCGAGCGGGCCGGTGGGGTCGGTCACGAGGTCCTCCGAGGGGCGGGGTGGGCGGTGGGCGGTGGCCGCCCGGGCTCAGGACGTCGTGACGACCAGGGCGAGCCAGGTCACGAGGGGCGCGACGACGACCAGGCCCATGCCGAGGATCATCAGCGAGCGGAAGATCTTGTCGCGCATCTCCGGCTCGGAGTTCGCGACGACGAGGGCGCCGTTGGTCGAGAACGGGCTGCAGTCGACGACCGAGCTGGAGATCGCGAGGGCGACCACGAGCCCGACGGTGCCGACCTCGCCGGCGAGCAGGAACGGCACCGACAGCGGGATGAGCGTCCCGAGGATGCCGGTGGTCGAGGCGAAGGCGGACACGATCGCGCCGATGAAGCAGATGACCAGCGCGGCCAGCAGCGGCGTGCCGAAGCCGGCGACGGCGTCGCCGAAGCGGTCGATGGTGCCCTGCTCCTCCAGGAGCGCCACGTAGGTGACGATGCCGCCGATCAGCAGGACGGTGCCCCAGCTGACCTTGTCCACCGCGCCCTTGGCGGAGGCGGGGAACAGCAGCGTCAGCAGGACGGCGACGGCGAGGGCCGTGAAGCCGACGTCCAGGCCGAAGGCGAGCGCGAGGACGGCCAGCAGGGCGAGGCCGGCCAGCGTGAGGGACTTCTGGGCGTCCAGCGACGGCGAGACGACCTCCGGCTCCTCGCCCTGCCCTCCCCCGCCGCGGCCGCCGCTGTGCCGCAGGCGCTCCCCGCGCTCGACGAGCGCCGACGGCGTCCCCTGCACGGGCGTGCGGGTGGTGGCGCTGGCCGCGAGCGCGTCGACCGAGAAGGCCTCGTCGCGCCCGGAGCGGTCGATGCGACCGCCGTCGAGGTCGCGGTTGCGGTAGACGACGTAGGCGATGACGTTCAGCACCACGGCGGTGATGACGCTGCCGAGGAAGAGGCGCACGGGGAACTGGTCGAAGTCGTTGTCGCGCACGACCGTGTTGGTGATGATGCCGAAGACGCCGATGGGGCTGAAGCTCCCGGCGGTCGCGCCCTGGACCACCATGAAGCCCATGAGGACGGGGTTGATCCGGTTCCGGACGGCGAACTGCATGGCGACCGGGGCGATGATCGCCACGGCGGCCGGGGTGACGGCGCCGATGGCGGTGATGGCGCCGGCCACCAGGGCCAGCGCCCACGGGATGAGCGAGACCCGCCCGCCGACCGCGCGCACGGCCGCGTGCACGAGCCAGTCGACGGTGCCGTTGTTCTTCGCCAGGGCGAACAGGTAGGTGACGCCGACGAGGATCACGAACAGGCTGGCGGGGAAGCCCCCGAGCACGTCGGCGGTCTCGACTCCGAAGACGTACGTGCCGACGACGAAGGCGGCCACGAGCGCGAGCGCGCCCATGTTGACCGGCCGCACGGTGGCGATGAGGAAGACGGCGGCCAGCACCAGCAGCGCGATGACATCAGGGGACACGGGCAGCACCTCGGTTCGACGGTGAACGACGGTGGATCACGCCCTCCGGGGTGGCGCAGTGGCCTAGCCTCTTGGCCAGCGAGGCCGGCTGTCAACGCCGTGGTCCGCGACGACGACGCCGCGACGTCGGCCGAGGAGGGGGTGCCCGGTGGGCGAGGGGGCCGGCTCCCGGGGGCGCGCGCGCAGCGCGCCGTCGACGGGTCCCGCCCGCCTGCGCCGCCCGCGCCTGTACGAGCAGCTGGCCGACCACATCACGGCCTTCATCGAGGCCCAGGGCCTGTCCCCCGGCGAGCGCCTGCCGCCCGAGCGCCTGCTGGCCGAGCAGCTCGGCGTCAGCCGGGCGACGCTCGCCCAGGCCCTCGTCGCGCTCGAGGTCCGCGGCGTCGTCGACGTCCGGCACGGCGAGGGGGCGGTGCTGCGCGAGGCGACGGCCGCCTCCGAGCTGGAGGCCGCGCTGGCCTCGCACGGCCCGGACGCCGAGGACCTCGCCGACGCGCGGGGCGCCGTCCTGGGGGCGCTGGCCGCCCTGGCGGCCGAGCGCGCCGACCCCGAGCAGCGACGGGTGCTCGCGGCCGCGCTGGAGCCCGGTTCCGCAGCAGCGGGGGCGCCGGAGGCGGTGGCCGCCCTCGTCGTCGAGGCGGCGGGCTCGCCGACCCTGGCGCGGCTGGCGCGCGCTCTGGAGCAGGGCGCCCGGGGGCCGCTGGGCCCGGACCCGGTCGAGGTCGCGCGCGGCGTGCTCACCGGTGACCCGGAGGTGGCTCGTCGAGCCACCACGGCTCCGTCAGCCGCCGCGCGCGAGGCCGGCGCGGCGCCGGCGCACGGGCACGCCTGACCTCGCGCTCCCGGGCTGCCGCGGCGCCGCTGCCCTGCGGCTCACCGCCCGGACGTCCGCGATCTCGCGTCCATCCGCCGTTCCAGGCGACCGGCCCCCGACAGGACCGTCGCCGCCACGAGCAGCACCGCCGGGACGAGCGGGAGGAAGCCCACCCCGAGCGCGGTGAGCAGGGTCCAGGCGAGGCAGACGAGCGCCGCGGCGGCCATGAGCGGCACCGCCCAGCGCGAGCGCCGGCGGGCGCCGAGCACGCCCGCGGCGCAGCAGAGGGCCGGCAGCCCCAGCAGCACGAGGACGGTGACGGCGCCGCCGTCCTCGAGCGCCGTCCCTCCCAGCAGGAGAGCCGTCGCCACCGCGGCGACGACCGCGGCAGCCAGGGAGGCCCACGCGAGGACGACCCCGGCGCGCACCTGCTGCCCCGCTCGGTCGGGCACGGCCGGCGCGGGCCCCCGACCGGTCACCCGGGCGTCACTCCCACTCGATGGTGCCCGGCGGCTTGCTCGTGACGTCGAGGACGACGCGGTTCACCTCGTCGACCTCGTTGGTGATGCGCGTGGAGATCCGCGCCAGCAGGTCGTGCGGCAGGCGCGACCAGTCGGCGGTCATCGCGTCGTCGGAGCTGACCGGGCGCAGCACGACCGGGTGGCCGTAGGTGCGCCCGTCCCCCTGGACGCCGACGGAGCGGACGTCGGCGAGCAGGACCACCGGGCACTGCCAGATCGAGCGGTCCAGTCCGGCCTCGGTGAGCTCCTCGCGGACGATCGCGTCAGCCGCCCGCAGGGTCTCGAGCCGCTCCCGGGTGACCTCGCCGATGATGCGGATGCCCAAGCCGGGGCCCGGGAAGGGCTGGCGCCAGACGATGGCCTCGGGCAGGCCCAGCTCGGCGCCGACGGCGCGCACCTCGTCCTTGAACAGGGTGCGCAGCGGCTCCACGAGCTCGAACTGCAGGTCGTCGGGCAGGCCGCCGACGTTGTGGTGGCTCTTGATGGTGGCCGTGGAGCTGGTGCCGCCGTGGACGGCGCCGCCGGACTCCACGACGTCGGGGTACAGCGTCCCCTGGACCAGGAAGCGCACCTCCTCGCCGTGCTCCCCGGCGCGCGCGACCAGGTCGGCCGCCGCCCCCTCGAAGGCGCGGATGAACTCGCGGCCGATGGCCTTGCGCTTGGTCTCCGGGTCGGTGACCCCGGCGAGCGCCGCCATGAAGGCCTCCTCGGCGTCCACCACGACGAGGTCGACGCCGGTGGCCTCGACGTAGTCGCGCTCGACCTGCTCGGCCTCGCCGGCCCGCAGGAGCCCGTGGTCGACGAAGACGCAGGTGAGCTGGTCGCCGACGGCGCGGTGCACGAGCGCGGCGGCGACGGCGGAGTCGACGCCGCCGGAGAGCCCGCAGACGACGCGCGCGGAGCCGACCTGCGCGCGGATGCGCTCGACCTGCTCGGCGATGACGCCCTCGGTGGTCCAGTCGTCGGGCACGCCCGCCCCGCGCAGGAAGTTCTCGATGACCTGCTGGCCGAACGTCGAGTGCTTGACCTCCGGGTGCCACTGCACGCCGTAGAGCCGCCGCTCGTGGTCCTCGAACGCCGCGACGGGGGCGCCCGGCGTGGAGGCGGTGACGGTGAAGCCGGGCGGTGCGCTGCGGACGGCGTCGCCGTGGCTCATCCAGACGCTCTGCGTGGTCGGCTGCCCCTCGAGCAGGACGCTGCCGGGGCCAGCGGCGGTCTCCTCGACGGGCTCGAGCAGTGCGTCGGTGCCCCCGTACTCGCGCAGCCCGGTGCGGGCGACGTCGCCGCCGAGCGCCTTGGCCATGGCCTGGAACCCGTAGCAGATGCCGAGGACGGGGACGCCGGCCTCGAAGAGGTCGGCCTCCACGAGCGGCGCGCCCTCGGCGTACACCGAGGCGGGGCCGCCGGACAGGACGATGGCCGCGGGGTCGCGCGCCAGCAGCTCGGCGACGCTCGACGAGGCCGGGACGACCTCGGAGTAGGAGTCGGCCTCGCGCACGCGCCGGGCGATGAGCTGGGCGTACTGCGCCCCGTAGTCGACGACGAGGACCGGACGCGCGGTCCGCTCGCCCGGCGGGAGCCCGCCACCGGGGGCCGAGGCCCCGGGGGCGACCGCGGGCAGCTGCCCCGGCACGGGTTCGACCTGCTGGGCGCTGGGCGCGTCGTCGGGGCCGGGGGCGCCCGGGTCTGCGGCGCTCGGGTCGCCGGTGGCCTCGCGGGTGGGCTCGCTCACGCGCGCCAGGCTAGTGCGCCGGCTCGACAGCCCTCACCGCGCGGAGCGCGGGAGCCGCCCCGCCGCTGGTCACCGCGGGGACGAGGACCCCGACGGCACCCCGAGCTGGCGCAGCAGGGCGCGGACCTCCCGCGTGACCCGCCGCTCGACGACGAAGCTCACCGCCGGCACCACCCCGGCGAGCACGAGCCCGGCCAGACGGCCCGGCCCCCAGCGCAGGCGGGACCACATGTCCACCACCGTGACCAGGTAGATGATGTAGACCCACCCGTGGGTGACGGCGAGCCAGCTGCCGATCAGCTCGACCTCGTCCCCGAGCAGGTGCGTCACGAGCCGGACGCCGAGGTTGAGGAAGACCAGCACGAGCAGGACGCCCGTGATGATCGCCATCACCCGGTAGCGGGTGAGCGCCGGGCCGAGGCTCGCCTCCCGCAGCCGGCGGGCGCGGGCGCCGGTGGGCGCGGCGGTGGACGACGGTCCGGTGGTCACCGGGAGGCCTCCTGGGGTCGGGAGCGGTCGACGGGCTCGTCGACCGGGACGTGCTCGGCGGGGGCGAGCCGGGCCTCCGCCTCGTCCTCGGCGCGCTCCAGCCCGCGCCGGTGCACGTCGTGGACGACGCGCAGCCACATGAGGACGGCGAAGACGGCGAAGACCCACCACTGGAAGGCGTACGAGACGTTCTGGAGGTTGGTCCCGCCCTCCCGCTCGGGAGCGGGCACGGCGGCCAGGCCGGGCGCCGGGGCGTCCGCGACCAGGTAGCCGGCGTAGATGCGCCCGTCCCAGACGTTGAGCAGGTCCGCGGAGCTCGCGGCGGCGAGCTGGCCCTCCGGGAGGGCGGCCAGGCCCCGGGGGTCCTGGGAGACGGCCAGGTGCCCGACGAGGTCCGCCGGCTCGGCGGGCGGCTCCGGGACCTCCTGGGCGGGGGCGAAGCCGTCGGCGCCGGGCTCGCCGGCGACCCAGCCGCGCACGACCGGCAGCAGCGCCCCGTCGCCCGTCCCGTCGGCCACCTCGACGGCCGCCACGACCCACGCGCCGTCGCCCGGCGAGCCGTCGGGCGCCCGGTCGACGACCAGCTGCTGCGGCTCGTCGGCCCAGGCGCCCTCGACGGACACCGGGCCGGCCACGGCCTCGCCGTCCAGCTGCTCCTGCGGCGCCAGGACCTCCTGCAGCGGGACCACCGCGCGCTCGGGCGGCGCCTGGTCACCGGAGCGCGAGCGCCCCAGCTGCCAGGAGCCCAGCTCGGCGAAGACGACGGCGAGGACGACCGCCAGCGCCAGCAGGGCCAGCATCCGCGGGCTCAGGGCCGTCCGGACGAGGCTGCCCGCGGGGGCGCGGGGGTCGGTCGGCGGCACGGGGCCACGGTACGGGGCCTCCCTGGGCGCCCGCCGAGGGCGGCCGGCCCAGCGGCGAGGACCCGGGAGTCCGCGTGGGACGGCCGCGTGGCACCGGCCGCATGGGACCGGCTCGGGTCAGGCGGGGGTCGGCTCCAGATCGGCGTAGTCGACACCGGTGAGCCGCACGGCCTCCTGCCACAGCCAGCGAGCCATGTCGGTGTCCTGCGCGCGGGCGGAGGTGCCCACGCGGACCGGCGGGCCGCTGCGCTCGCCGGCGCCGGCGGGGCCGTAGTACTCGCCCCCGACGACGTCGGGGGCGGTCGCCGCGCGCAGCACCGGCCACGCGCCCATCTCGGCGCTCTGCATGAGCGCCTCGCCCACCCGCCCCAGCGCACCCCGCACCGGGCCCGGCAGCCGGCCCAGCGGGCCGCCGGTGAAGAGGTTGGTGGCCGAGATGCCGGGGTGGGCGGCGACGCTGACGAGCTCGCGCCCCGCGCGATCGGTGCGCCGGTCGAGCTCGAGCGCGAACATGAGGTCGGCGAGCTTGGACTGGCCGTAGGCGCTCCAGGCCTCGTACCGCTTCTCGCGCATCAGGTCCTGCGGGGTGATGCGCCCGAAGCGGTGGGCCATGCTCGACAGCGCCACCACCCGCGGCCGGCGCCCGGCGGCCTCGCTCGCCAGCAGGGGGCCCAGCAGTCGCCCGGTGAGGGCGAAGTGGCCGAGGAAGTTGGTGCCGAGCTGCAGCTCGAAGCCGTCCTCGGTGCGAGCGTGCGGGACGGCCATCACGCCGGCGTTGTTCACGAGCAGGTCCAGCCCGGAGGCGCCGAGCCCCTCGGGCAGCCGCTGCGCGAGCTCGGTGACGCTGGCGAGGGAGGCGAGGTCGAGCATCTCCAGCTCCACCCGGGCGCTCGGCACCCTGCGCCGCACCTCCGCGACCGCCGCCTCGCCCTTGGCGCGCGAGCGGGCCGTCATGAGCACGCGCGCGCCCGCGTCGGCGAGCACGGCGGAGACCTCGAGCCCCAGCCCGGAGGTGGCGCCCGTCACGAGCGCCGTGCGGCCGCTCTGGTCGCCGACCTGCTCAGGGGTCCAGCCGCTCGTCGAGGGGCCGGGGGGCGGGGTAGGGGCGTCGCTCATGGCCCCACCCTCCCCCGGGGACCCCCGGAGGCGCAGCGCGGGACGGGGCGCAGGGGCGTCCCGCCGGCGAGGCGCCCGGCGGTCAGCCGGGCTGGTAGGGGCTGACGACGACCTCGCAGCGCTGCATCTCCTTGAGGTCGGAGTAGCCCGTGGTGGCCATCGCGCGGCGCAGCGCCCCGACGAGGTTGGTCGTCCCGTCGGCCGTGCGGCCGGGGCCGCCGAGGATCTCCGCGAGCGGCGCCGCGGTGCCGACGTGCACCCGCTCACCGCGCGGCAGCTCGGTGTGGTGGGCCTCCGGCCCCCAGTGCCACCCGCGCCCGGGCGCCTCCACCGCACGGGCGAGCGCCGCGCCGAGCATGACCGCGTCGGCCCCGCACGCGACGGCCTTGACCAGGTCGCCGGAGCGGCCGACGCCGCCGTCGGCGATCACGTGCACGTAGCGGCCGCCGGACTCGTCGAGGTAGTCGCGGCGCGCCCCGGCGACGTCGGCGACGGCGCTCGCCATCGGCGGGTGGATGCCGAGGGTCGTGCGCGTGGTGCTGGCCGCTCCCCCGCCGAAGCCGACGAGGACGCCCGCGGCGCCCGTGCGCATCAGGTGCAGGGCCGCGGTGTGGGAGGCGGCGCCCCCGACGACGACGGGCACGTCGAGCTCGTAGATGAACTTCTTGAGGTTCAGCGGCTCGGTGCGCGAGGAGACGTGCTCGGCCGAGACCGTGGTGCCGCGGATGACGAACACGTCGACGCCGGCGTCGACGACGGTCTTCCAGAGCTGGTTGGTGCGCTGCGGGCTGAGCGCCCCGGCGACCGTGACGCCGGCCTCCCGGATCCCCCGCAGCCGCAGGGTGACCAGGTCGGGGTCGATGTCCTGGGCGTAGATCTCCTGCATGCGCCGCGTCGCCTCGGCCTCGGGCAGGGACGCGATCTCCGCCAGCAGCGGCTCCGGGTCCTCGTAGCGGGTCCACAGCCCCTCGAGGTCGAGCACCCCCAGGCCGCCGAGGCGGCCGAGCGCGACGGCGGTGGCCGGCGACGTCACCGAGTCCATCGGCGCCGAGAGCACCGGGACCTCGAACTGGTAGGCGTCGATCTGCCAGGACGTCGAGACGTCCTCCGGGTCGCGCGTGCGGCGGCTCGGGACCACCGCCACGTCGTCGAAGGAGTACGTCCGCCGGGCGCGCTTGCCCCGTCCGATCTCGATCTCAGCCACGCCGGGAGGCTAGCGGTGCGCACCGACGGCGGAGGACGCCGCCTCCGCCGTCGCCGCCCGGCCGGGGGCCGCCGCGGTCAGCGGCGCCCGTAGTTGGGCGCCTCGACCGTCATCTGCACGTCGTGCGGGTGGCTCTCCTTGAGCCCCGCGGCCGTGATCCGCGTGAAGCGGCCCCGCTGCTGCAGCTCCGGCACGGAGCGGGCGCCCGTGTAGAACATCGACTGCCGCAGGCCGCCGACGAGCTGGTGGGCCACCGCGGACAGCGGGCCGCGGTAGGGCACCCGGCCCTCGATGCCCTCGGGGATGAAGGCGTCGTCGTCGACGTCGCCCTGGAAGTAGCGGTCCTTGGAGTAGGAGCGGGCGCGACCGCGGGTCTGGGCCGCCCCGAGCGAGCCCATGCCGCGGTAGCCCTTGTACTGCTTGCCGCCCACGAACACGAGGTCCCCGGGGCTCTCGTCGCAGCCGGCGAGCAGCGAGCCGAGCATGACGGCGTCGGCGCCGGCGACCAGCGCCTTGGCGATGTCCCCCGAGTGCTGGAGGCCGCCGTCGCCGATCACGGGCACGCCCGCGGGGCGGGCGGCCTGCGCGGCCTCCCAGATCGCGCTGACCTGCGGCACGCCGACTCCCGCGACGACGCGGGTCGTGCAGATGGAGCCCGGCCCGACGCCGACCTTGACGCCGTCGGCGCCGGCGTCGACCAGGGCCTGCGCGCCCTCGCGGGTGGCGACGTTGCCGCCGACGACGTCCACGTGCGCGGCGGCGGGCTCGGCCTTGAGCCGGGCCACCATGTCGGCCACCCCGCGGCTGTGCCCGTGCGCCGTGTCGACGACGAGCACGTCCACGCCCGCCTCCACGAGCGCCATGGACCTCTCCCAGGCGTCGTCGAAGAAGCCGACGGCCGCCCCCACGCGCAGGCGCCCGGCGTCGTCCTTGGTGGCGAGCGGGTACTGCTCGCTCTTGGTGAAGTCCTTGACGGTGATGAGCCCGCGCAGGCGGCCGTCGGCGTCCACGATCGGCAGCTTCTCGATCTTGTGCTGGCGCAGCAGCTGCATCGCCGTGTCGCGGTCGGCGCCGACGGGCGCGGTCACGAGCGGCATCGGCGTCATGACGTCGGCGACGCGACGGCTGTGGTCGGGCTCCCACCGCAGGTCGCGGTTGGTGACGATGCCCACGAGCACGCCGCCCGCGTCCACGACGGGGAGCCCGGAGACCCGGTAGCGGGCGCAGGCCGCGTCGACCTCCGCGAGGCTCGCCTCGGGCGAGGTCACCACGGGCGAGGTGATCATCCCCGCCTCCGAGCGCTTCACCAGGTCGACGTGGTCGGCCTGGTCCTCGATGGAGAGGTTGCGGTGCAGCACCCCGAGGCCGCCCTGGCGCGCCATGGCGATGGCCATGCGCGACTCGGTGACGGTGTCCATGGCCGAGCTCAGGAGCGGGACCCGCAGCTCGACCCGCCGCGACAGGCGCGTGCTGGTGTCGACCTCGCTCGGGATGACGTCGCTCTCCCCCGGCAGCAGCAGGACGTCGTCGTAGGTGAGGCCCACGCGGGCGAACGGGTCGACGGGCATGTCCGGCACGGCGGGGCTCCCAGGGGGACGGGGACGGCTGCGGACGCGACGCTGCGTCAGGCGATCGTACGACCGCCCGCAGCCCCCGCGCGCCGCCCGGAGGACCCCCCGCCGACCGGGCGCCGACCCGGGGTCAGCGCACGAGACCGGCGCGGAACCCGATGGCGACCGCGTGCGCGCGGTCGGCCGCGCCGAGCTTGCGGAAGAGCCTGCGCGCGTGGGTCTTCACGGTGTCCTCGGAGAGGAACAGCTCCTTGCCGATCTCGCCGTTGCTGCGCCCGCGGCTCATGCCGGCGAGGACCTGCTGCTCGCGCTCGGTGAGCACCGGCACGTCGTCCTGGGCGCTGGCCGCGACGGCCGCCCGGCGCGCGTCGCTGACGGACATGGCGTGGTGCAGGACGGCGGTCAGCTCGGGGGTGCTGGGCTCGCGGACGAGCACGGCGCAGGCGCCGGCGGCCATGGCCGCACCGGCGGTGTCGCCGTCCCCGGGCGCGACCAGGGCGATGACGGCGGTCTGCGGCCGGGCCTGCATCCAGGAGCGGATGTGCTCGGCCGAGCGCGGGGAGGAGCAGGACATGAGGACCACGTCCGGCGGGCCCCCCGGGGCCGTGCGCGCCGCGGCGCCGCCGCTGGCGGCGCCCGCGGTGCGGCTGACGCCGGGGATGGAGCCGACCTGGCGGCGGAGCGACTCCCGCACGGGCAGGACGTCGTCGCAGACGAGCACGGTGGACACGCGAACCTCCGGGTGGTGTGACCGCGGTCGCGGCCTGTCTGCCCTGGTGATCGGCAGGAGGGCACCGAGACCTGAGGGAACCCCAGCAGGCACGACCGCCGCAGGCGTCGTCCACAGGCTCCGGACCGGGTTCGGAGCAGCCGGCGCCCCGGACGGGTCGGGCGGGGGCCGCGGAGGGCGCGAGGCGGGTCGCGGTGCGCTCGGCGGCGCCGCGGCGACCGCCGCCGCCGATCAGGCGAGGGCGGCCGCGACGACGTCGCCGAGGTCGGGGACCACCGGCGCGGGTGCGCCGTCCCCCCACCCCCGGCCGACGAGCAGCACGCGCAGCCCGTCGGGGTCCACCAGGCGCCCCGTCTCGGCGGCGGCCGCGCTCCCGACGGCGGCGTCCGAGACGACGACCAGGACGGCGGCGTCCACCTGCTCGGCGACCGCGGCGACGCGCTCGGCCGGGTGCGCCCCCGGGAGGACGGAGCTGTCCGCCCCCTCCTCGCGCAGCGCGGCGGCGACGACGTGGGAGAGCAGGTCCCCGGTCGGGCCGTCGGGAGTCGCCCGCGCGGCGCCCTCGGCCGGCACGCACGGGCGGACCACGAGCACGCTCGGACCGCTGACGGGCTCGGCGTCGGCGACGCCGCGCAGGGCGGCCATGACCGCCGACTCGAGCAGGGCGCCGGGCGAGCGCCCGGGCGCGACGGCGCCGACCCGGTCGGCCAGGGCCTGCAGCACCGGCCGGGCGAGCCCGGTCCACGTCTCCACGACACCGCTCACCGCGGTGCTCGCCTCGAGCTGGCGACCGCACTCGCCGGCCTGCAGGGCCATCGCCGCCCGCGCGAGCGAGCGCACCGAGGGACTGGTCGCGCGCAGCGCCGGACCGGGCTCGGCCGGCGGCTGCACCTCCCGCGCCCGGGCGGGCTCGGGGGCGCGAGCCGCGGGCCCCGCGCTCGTGGTCCCGGACGTCTGCACGGCCACCCGGGCCGCCTCCGCGGGCGAGTAGCCCTCCAGCGTCATCCGCCGCATCACCATGAGGCGGTCGAGGTCCTCGAGGGAGTACTGGCGGTGCGCGCCGGCGGTGTGGGCCGACGGACCCAGGTCGTAGCGCCGCGCCCAGGTGCGCAGCGTCGCCGGGGCGACGCCGAGGCGCCGCGCCACGGCGGCGACCTTCAGGGTCGGCGCCCCGTCCTGGGCCGTCACGGGCGCGAGCGCGGCCGTGCTGTCGTCCTGGGAGTCCACCCGGACCTCCTCGCGCCGACTCCGGAGGCGCTGCCGCGCAGGGGGTCTCGCGTCGTCGTCGGATCGTCGCCCCACGACGTCCCCCTCGGCACGGGGGGCGGGAGCGGAGGCGGGCACGACCCCATGCTGGCGGCGGCGGCCTCCGCCGGCCAGTCGGCACCGCGCCCCGCTCGCGCCTGGCGCGCTCCTGCACAGGCCGTGACGGCTCGGTGAACAAGTTCAGATCCGCGCCAGCAGGTCCTTGAACAACTTCTGGATCGGTTGTAGCGTCCTGCACATCGACACGGCGCCGCCGCTGACACCAGCGAGGCGCTCACCGCACCGCCCCCCTCAGGGCACGAACCGCAGGAGCACCCATGGCTGAGATCTCGCGCCTCCCCGGACCCGTCGCCGACCTCTGGGAGTGGCAGATGCAGGGCGCCTGCCGCGAGGCGGACGACACCCTGTTCTTCCACCCGGAGGGCGAGCGCGGCCCGAGCCGTCGCAACCGCGACAACGCCGCCAAGGCCATCTGCGCCAGCTGCCCCGTCATCCAGTCCTGCAAGGAGCACGCCCTCGCCGTCCGCGAGCCCTACGGCGTGTGGGGCGGCATGACCGAGGACGAGCGCGAGGCCGAGTACACGCGCCGTCGCAGCGCGGCCCGCGTGCTCCCCCTCGCGAGCTGACCACCTCCCCGAGCTCGGCGTCCGCGCACCGTCTCTGAGGGGGGCTCGCTCTCCGGCGCCGCAGCGCTCAGCACCACGAAGGCCCCGCACCCGACCAGGGTGCGGGGCCTTCTGCGCACCCTGGACGCCTCGACCGCGCGAGGCGGCCGGGCCGGGAGCACGAGGGCCCCGGGCGGCGTGCCGCCCGGGGCCCTCGTCACGCGCGCGCCGCCCCGGAGCCGGGGAGGCGCGTCAGCGGTGGATCAGTGGCCGTGCCCGTGGCCGTGCCCGGCCTCGGACTCCTCGACCGGCTCCTTCTTCTCGACGACGAGCGTCTCGGTCGTCAGCACCAGCGACGCGATGGACGCCGCGTTGACCAGCGCCGAGCGCGTCACCTTGACCGGGTCGATGACGCCGGCGGGCACGAGCTCCTCGTACTCCCCGGTCGCCGCGTTGAGGCCCTGGCCCCCGCCGAGCGTGCGGACCTTGTCGACGACGACGTAGCCGTTGAGACCGGCGTTCTCGGCGATCCAGCGCAGGGGCTGGTCGACGGCGCGGCGGACGATGCCCACGCCCACCGCCTCGTCCCCGCTCAGGCCGAGGTCGCCCTCGAGCACCGAGGCGGCCTGGACGAGGGCGGAGCCGCCGCCGGCGACGATGCCCTCCTCGATGGCCGCGCGGGTCGCCGAGACGGCGTCCTCGATGCGGTGCTTCTTCTCCTTGAGCTCCACCTCGGTGGCCGCGCCGACCTTGATGACGCAGACGCCGCCGCCGAGCTTGGCGAGGCGCTCCTGCAGCTTCTCGCGGTCCCACTCGGAGTCGGTGCGCTCGATCTCGGAGCGGATCTGCGCGGCGCGCGCCTCGATGTCGTCGCGCTCCCCGCCGCCGTCGACGACGGTCGTGTCGTCCTTGGTGACGACGACGCGGCGGGCCGAGCCCAGCACCTCGAGGCCGACCTGGTCGAGCTTGAGGCCGACGTCGGCGCTGACGACCTGCGCGCCGGTGAGGACGGCCAGGTCCTCGAGCATCGCCTTGCGGCGGTCGCCGAAGCCGGGGGCCTTGACGGCCGCGGCGGTGAAGGTGCCGCGGATCTTGTTGACGACCAGCGTGGACAGCGCCTCGCCGTCGACGTCCTCGGCCACCACGAAGAGCGGCTTGGAGGTCTGCAGGACCTTCTCCAGCAGCGGCAGGAGGTCCTGCACCGCGCTGATCTTGCCGGAGGTGATGAGCACGTGGGCGTCCTCGAGGACGGCCTCCATGCGCTCGTTGTCGGTGACGAAGTACGGGGAGATGTAGCCCTTGTCGAGCTGCATGCCCTCGGTGAACTCGAGGTCCATCGCCGCCGTCGAGGTCTCCTCGACCGTGATGACGCCGTCCTTGCCGACCTTGTCGAAGGCCTCGGCGATGAGCTCGCCGATGGTGCGGTCCTGGCTGGAGATGGCCGCGACGTGCGCGATCTCGTCCTTGCCGTCGACCTCGCGGGCCGCGGCGCGCAGCGCGTCGCCGACCGCGACGACGGCGGCG
Source organism: uncultured Pseudokineococcus sp. (assembly GCF_947495735.1). Classification (GTDB taxonomy): domain Bacteria; phylum Actinomycetota; class Actinomycetes; order Actinomycetales; family Quadrisphaeraceae; genus Pseudokineococcus. Next base: position 60,503 of record NZ_CANMAA010000006.1, on the reverse strand, counting down.
TCCATGCCGCGCTTGAGCGCGCCGGGGGCCGCGCCCGCCGCCACGTTGCGCAGACCCTCGTGCACGAGCGCCTGCGCGAGGACCGTCGCCGTGGTGGTGCCGTCGCCGGCGACGTCGTTGGTCTTGGTGGCGACCTCCTTGGCGAGCTGCGCGCCGAGGTTCTCGTACGCGTCGTCGAGCTCGACCTCGCGGGCGATCGTCACGCCGTCGTTGGTGATCGTGGGTGCGCCCCACTGCTTGTCGATGACGACGTTGCGGCCGCGCGGGCCGAGGGTCACCTTGACCGCGTCGGCGAGCGCGTCCACGCCGCGCTCGAGCGCGCGGCGCGCCTCGTCGTCGAACTTCAGGGTCTTGGCCATGGTGCTCCGTCCTGGGTGGGTCGTGCGGGTGTGCGGCGGCGCCCCGGCGGGGCGCCTCGGAGGACGACGGCTCGGCGCGCGTCGGCGCGGGGTGCTGGTCGACCTCCGGACGCAGGACGCCCCGGGGACCGGCGGACCGGTCCGCCGGGGCGGTCGTGCGGGCGGGCGGCCGAGGGCCGCGCTCCGCCAGGGTGCTGGGGCGCTGTCGTCAGGAGCCGACGACGGCGAGCACGTCGCGGGCGGAGAGGATCAGGAGGTCCTCGCCGCCGTACTTGACCTCGGTGCCGCCGTACTTGGAGTAGATGACCTTCTCGCCGACCTTGACGTCGACGGGCACGCGCTGGCCGTTGTCGTCGATGCGACCCGGGCCGACCGCGAGGACCTCGCCCTCCTGGGGCTTCTCCTTCGCGGTGTCCGGGATGACCAGGCCGGATGCGGTCGTCTGCTCGGCCTCGACGGCCTTGACGACGATGCGGTCCTCGAGCGGCTTGATGGAGACCGACACTGTGCGGACCTCTCCTTCGTGGTGGTTCACGTGACGGGGGCAGGCGGTGCAGCGGGAGCCGTCCGCCGTCGCGGGGGTCGGCCGGGTCCTGCCGTCTCGCCGTGCGCGACTCTAGGACGGTGGTTAGCACTCGGTCAATCCGAGTGCCAGCACGGTGGGGGGAGCCCGCGTCGTCCGGCGTGCGACGATCCGCGGCGTGGAGGATCCCGCCGTCGCCGGCCTCGCCGCCGTGCTGGCGCCGGAGGGCCTGGCCCTGCTGGACGCCCTGCCCCCCTACGAGGAGGCGGCGGGCCTGGCGCTGGGGGCGCGGCTGCGCGCGGAGGGCCACGACCCCGCCCTCGTGGCCGGCGCCCTGACCCAGAGCCGCCTGCGCGCCCGGGCCGTCGCCAAGTTCGGCCCCTTCGCCGACGACATGCTCTTCACCGCAGCGGGCTTGGAGCAGGCCACGCGCCTGGAGGTCGCCGCGCGGCACGCGCGGCGCTTCGCCGCCGCCGACGTGCGGCGGGTGGCCGACCTCGGGTGCGGCATCGGCGGGGACGCCCTGGCGCTGGCCGGGCTGGGGCTCGGCGTCCTCGCCGTCGACCGCGACGAGCCGACCGCCGCGGTGGCCGCCGCCAACCTGCGGCGCTTCCCGGCCGCCGCCGTGCGCTGCGAGGACGTCGTCGCGACCGACCTCACGGGCGTGGACGGCGTCTGGCTCGACCCGGCGCGCCGGGACGCCGCCGGCCGCCGCGTCCTGGACCCGCGGCGCGCCAGCCCTCCGCTGTCCTTCGCCGTCGACCTCGCCGAGCGCCTGCCCGTCGGCGTCAAGACCGCGCCCGGGATCGACCACGACCTCGTGCCCACCGGCCCGGGCGGCGCGTGGGAGTGCCAGTGGACCTCCGTCGACGGCGACGTCGTCGAGGCGGCCCTGTGGAGCGGCCCCCTGGCGCGCCCCGGGGTGCGGCGCAGCGCCGTGGTGGTGCGCGGCGGCGCCGCGGCGGTCGTCGACGACGCCGCCGACCCGTTCGCCGCGACGGCGCCCCCGGTCGGCCCGGTGGGCGGCTTCCTCTACGAGCCGGACGGCGCCGTCGTGCGGGCCGGCCTCGTGGGGGCCGTCGTCGCGGCGCTCGACGGCCGGCTCGTCGACCCCTCGATCGCCTACGTCACCGCCGACCGCCACCTGGAGCTGCCGTCGGCGACCGGCTACGTCGTCGACGAGGTGATGCCGTTCGGGCTCAAGCCGCTGCGGGCGCGCCTGCGCGAGCGCGGCGTCGGGCGCCTGACGATCAAGAAGCGCGGCACCGCGGTCGAGCCCGAGGAGCTGCGCCGGCGCCTGCGGCTCGAGGGCCCCGAGGAGGCCGTCCTCGTCCTCACCCGCGTCGCCGGCCGCCAGAGCGCGCTGATCTGCCGCGCGCTCCCGCGCCCGATCGCCGTCTGACCGCCCCCGGCGCAGCCACGGGACGAGCCCAGGCGTCGCCGCGACCCTCAGGGGACCAGGATCGTCCCGACGGGCAGGGAGGAGTCGCCGCCGAGCTCGGGCCCGGACGGCGCCAGCCCCCGGGCCACCACCTGGGCGCCGAGCGCGGCGACCATGGCGCCGTTGTCGGTGCACAGGCGCAGCCGCGGCACCCGCAGCGCGATCCCCGCGGCCTCGCAGCGCTCGGCGAGCAGCTCCCGGAGCCGCCCGTTCGCGGAGACGCCGCCGCCGAGCATGAGGTGCTCGAGCCCGTTCTCCCGGCAGGCGTCGACGGCCTTGCGGGTGAGGACGTCGGCCACCGCCTCCTGGAAGGACGCCGCGACGTCGGCCACCGGCACCGGGCGCCCCGAGGCCTCGCACGCGCGGACCCACCGGGCGACGGCCGTCTTCAGGCCCGAGAAGGAGAAGTCGAAGCGGTGCCGCTGCAGGTCGCGAGCTGACGTCAGCCCGCGCGGGAAGGCGATGGCGGTCGGGTCGCCCTCGCGGGCGGCCGCGTCGATGGACGGGCCCCCGGGGTAGGGCAGGCCCAGCAGGCGCGCCGTCTTGTCGAAGGCCTCCCCCGCGGCGTCGTCGACGGTCTCGCCGAGCAGGCGGACGTCGCTCGCGATGTCGACCACGTGCAGCAGCGACGTGTGGCCGCCCGAGACCAGCAGCGCCGCGCAGGGGGTGGGCATCGGCCCGCCGTCGAGGACGCAGACGGCGACGTGCGCGTCGAGGTGGTTGACCCCGTAGAGCGGCACGTCGAGGGCCCAGGCGAGCGCCTTGGCGGCGCCGACCCCCACGAGCAGCGCGCCGGCGAGGCCCGGGCCGGCCGTCACCGCCACCGCGTCGACGTCGGCGAGCGTGACGCCGGCGTCCTCGCACGCGCGGGTGATGGTCGGGACCATCGCCTCGAGGTGGGCGCGGCTGGCCACCTCGGGCACGACGCCGCCGAAGCGCGCGTGCTCCTCGACGCTGCTGGCGACGGCGTCGGCCAGCAGGGTCGTGCCCCGGACCAGGCCGACACCCGTCTCGTCGCAGGACGTCTCGATGCCGAGGACCAGCGGCTCGATCCCGGGCGCCGGGCGCCGGCCGGGCTGGAGCAGCCGCGCCCCGCCCCCCTGGGGGACCGCCGTCCGCGAGCCGGTGCCCGGGTCTGCCGCGCTCACAGCGCCTCCCTCACGTCGCGGTGCCGGCGGGCCCGCTGCACCCGGCTGCGCACGAACCAGGCGAGCAGGACGACGAGCACCGCGATGACGGCGTAGTCGATGTACTGGGCGTACTGCTCCACCCGCTCGAACTGCGACCCGAGCGCGTAGCCGCCGCCCACGAGGAACGCGTTCCACAGCAGCGACCCCGCGGCGGTGAGCAGGCAGAAGCGCGGCAGGGACATGCGCGTGGCGCCCGCGGGGATCGACACGAGGCTGCGCACGCCGGGCACGAGCCGCCCGACGAAGACCGACGCCGAGCCGTGGCGGTGGAACCAGCCGACGGCGTGCTCGACCTCCTCGCGGTCGACCAGGGGCACCCGCGCCATCCACGCCACGGCGCGGGCCTCCCCGAAGGCCCGACCCAGCCAGTACAGCGCGAGGGCGCCGACGAGCGAGCCCAGCGTGGCGGCGACCAGCGCGAGGACCAGGCTCATGCCGCCCTGCGCGGCGATGAAGCCCGCCAGCGGCAGCGTCACCTCGCTGGGGACCGGGGGCACCACCGTCTCCAGCACCGTGGCGACGAAGACGCCGGGCTCGCCGATGGCCGCGATGAAGCGCGCGAGGGCGCCGGACAGGCCGGTGAGTCCGCCGACCGCCTGGTCGACGCCCACCTCCTCCCCGGCCGCCCGGAGCAGGACGAGAGGGCTCATGCGGTCGGGGCTCCTGGGGCTCTCGGGGCGATGGGGGCGGCGGGGGCGATGAGAGCGGCGGGGGCGCCGGGGTCGCCGGTGCCCGGCTCGAGGGCGATCGGGTCGTGCTCGACGCGGCGGCGCATCACCAGGGCGTCGGCGCCCGGCCCGTAGTAGTCCCGTCGCCGGGCCAGCCGCTCGAAGCCGTGGCGCTCGTACAGCCGCACGGCGGGCGCGTTGCCGGCCTCGACCTCCAGGAGCAGGGCCGTGGCGCCGAGCCGCTCGGCGTGCTCCTCGCAGGCCCGCAGCAGGGCGTCGCCGAGCCCCCGCCCCCGCGCGGCGGGCGCCGTGGCGATCGTCTGCACGTCGGCGTCGGCCCCCGCCGAGGCCGCTCCGGCGTAGCCCAGCAGCTCCCCGGTCGCCGACCGCGCCGTCCAGAACGCGCGGCCGGCCGCCGCCAGCTCCGACCAGAACAGCTCCGCGCTCCACGCGGTGGGGCCGAAGACGTCGGCCTCCAGGCGCGCGACGTCGGCGACGTCCCACCAGCGCATCGGCGCCAGCTCCCAGCCGCAGGCAGGTGCGCTCGTGCCGGCCGCGGGCGACGTCACCGCCGGGCTCCGGCGGCCGAGTCGCGGGCCGGGGCGCGCACGGGCGCCGGCGCCGGCGGCGGCAGGCGGTCGGCGGTCGCGACGGCGTCGGGCCGGCGCAGGTACAGCGGCTCCACCGGCACGAGCGGCGTCGCGCCGCGCCCCGCGAGCGCGTCGGCGGCCACGACGCCGAGCGCGGCGGCACCGGGGTCGAGCAGGGCCTCCCGCGCGGTCCCGGGGACGGCGGGCAGGTGCTCCCCGTACAGGCGCACCCCGCGCCCGAGCCAGAGCGGGGCCTCGCCGGCGACGTCGGAGGCCGCCCCCACGCCCGGGCCCCCCGTGCGCCGCAGCCCCTGCGGGCCGAGCTCGTAGGCGCCCCAGTACACCTCGCGCCGACGCGCGTCGGTGGCGACGCCGAAGCGCCCGGGCACCCCGACGCCGTCGGCCGCCAGCGCGTCGGCGGCCGCGCGGGCGAGCGCGTCCAGGCTGCAGACGCCGTGCACCGGCAGGCCGAGCGCGAGGCCGGTCGTCTGCGCGGCGGCCAAGCCCACCCGCAGCCCCGTGTAGGGCCCCGGGCCGACGCCGACGGCCACGGCCTCCAGGTCACCGCGGGAGGCGCCCGCCTCGGCGAGGACGGCGGCCACCATCGGCTGCAGCAGCTCGGCGTGCCGGCGCGGGTCGGTCGACGTGCGCGCGGCGACGACGCGGCCGCCGTCCAGCAGCGCCGCGCTCGCGACGGCGGAGGTGTCGAGGGCCAGCAGCACGCGCCCAGGGTAGGTCGGGCGGCGGGCGCGGCTCGCCGCGCCTCACGGACGCCGTCGGGCAGGACCACCGCCAGGTCCTGCGCCACCGGGGCGCGGGGCCGGTGTCAGCCGTCGACGCCCAAGAGCGCACCGACGTCGGCCCACCGCTGCCCCACGCCGCGCAGGACGGCGGTGCGGTGCTCGTCGACCTCACCGGCGTCGGCGGGCGCGGGGCTCGCGAGCGAGGACGGGTCGCCGTCCTCGCGGTGCAGGTCCACCTCGAGGCGGTCGCCGGCGAGCTGCTCGACGAGCCCGCGGCCCCACTCGACGACCACGACGGAGGAGCCGGCGTCGGCGTCCAGGTCGAGGTCGTCGAGCTCGAGCGCGCCCTGCAGGCGGTAGGCGTCGGCGTGCACCAGCGCGGGGCCGCCGACCAGCGAGGGGTGCACGCGCGCGATGACGAACGTCGGGGACGTGATCGGGCCGCGCACGCCCATCCCCTCCCCCAGGCCCTTCACGAGCGTGGTCTTCCCGGCGCCGAGGTCCCCGGACAGGACGAGGAGGTCGCCGCCGCGCAGCAGGCGTCCGAGCCGGCGCCCGAGGTCGTCCATCGCTGCCGCAGAGGGGATCTCGAGCACGAGCTCGCCCCGGTCGCTCACCCCGCGCCCCCCTCGGGGAGGGCGTCCTGCGCGGTCTCGGCGACCGCCTGCGCACGGTCGTGCTCGACCACGCGGGCGGCGCGCGCGAGGAGGTGCTCGACGGCGTCCTGCACGACCTCGGGGTGCTCCAGCGGCACCAGGTGCCCGCCGTCGCGGACGAGCACGTACTCGGCCGTCGGCAGCCGCCGCAGGATGTCCTCGCTGTAGGAGGGCGGCGTCAGCAGGTCGCCGTCGCCGACGAGCACGAGCACCTCCCCGCCGGACAGGGCCTCGAGCGCCTCGGCCTTGTCGTGCAGGGCGAAGGCCGGGAAGAAGTCGTCGATGACCGCCACGCTCGTGCCGGCGATCATGTGCGCGGTGAAGTCGACGAGGTCCTGGGGCACCGGGGAGGCGTAGGACCAGTGCCGCACCAGCACCGACTCCAGGTCGCCGCCGAGCGCGCGGGTGCGCTCCACCAGGGCCGCCTGCCGGCTCAGCAGGCCGAGCGCGGTGGGGGCGAACCGGTGCAGGAGCGGCGCCAGGGCCGCGAGGCCGAAGTCGTTGGTGTCCATGCCGCCGGCGCTGGTGGCGATCAGCGCCGTCCCGACGACGCGCTCGGCGACGAGGTCGGGGCGCCGCGACGCCAGCGCCATGACGGCCATGCCGCCCATCGAGTGCCCGAGCAGGACGAGGGGACCCTCCGGGCAGGTCGCCGCGATGACGTCCTCGAGGTCCTCGCCGACCTGGTCGATCGTCGCCGACCCCTTCGGCCCGCGCTCGGAGCGGCCGTGGCCCCGCTGGTCCCACAGCACCAGGCGGTAGCGGCCGCGCAGGGCGAGGCGCTGGACGTGCCAGAAGTCGAGGTTCAGCCCGTAGCCGTGGCTGAGGACGACCGTCGGGCGGCGCTCGGCCTCCGCGGCGGCGCGCTCGGCCTCGGGCAGGTCGTCCACCTCCACGTGCAGCTCGGTGCCGTCCCCGGCGCGGACGACCACCCGCCGGCCCGACAGCGAGCCCAGCGGCACCTCGCGCCGGGGCGGGCGCCGGCCGGGCAGCAGGGGGCGGCCGACGGCGAGCCGCTCGGCACCCAGCCCGAGGAGGGCCCCCGCGCCCGCGGCCGCGAGGCCCGCGCCGAGGTGGAGCAGGCGCAGGTTGTCCCCGCTCGTCACCGCACGCCTCCGGCTCCGCGGGAGGGGGCGGGGACGGGGGACGGTCGCCGGGCGGGCGCGAGGCCGTGCTGCTCGGCGACGGCGCCGACGTGGACGCGGGGCACCCGCGCCCCGATGCGGGTGACGACCTCGTAGGCGATGGTCCCGGCGGCGTCCGCCCAGTCCTGGGCGGTGGGACCGCCGTCCGCGCCCGACCCGAAGACCTCGACCTCGTCCCCGGCGCGGGCGGCGCGGGCGGCCTCGTCGTCGCCGAGGTCGAGCACGACCTGGTCCATGCACACCCGCCCGGCGACGGCGTACCGCCGCCCCGCGAGCGCCACGGGGCCGCGGCCGCTGGCGTGCCGCGGCAGCCCGTCGCCGTACCCCAGCGGGACCAGCGCGAGACGGGTGCGGGCGCCGGTGACGTGGGAGTGGCCGTAGGAGACGCCCTCCCCGGCGCCGACCTCCTTGACCAGCGCCAGGCGAGCCCGCAGCGACATGGCCGGGACCAGCCCGACGTCGGCGGCCGAGAAGCGCTGCGGCGCGGGCGAGACGCCGTAGACGGCCACGCCGGGGCGCACGAGGTCGAGGTGGGCGGCCGGGTGGGCCAGCACCCCCGAGGACGCCGCGAGGTGCCGCAGCGAGGGGCGGACGCCGCAGCGCGCCGCCACCTCGACGGCGTCGGAGAGGCGCTCGACCTGCCGCAGCGTCAGGTCGTCGGAGGCCTCGTCGTCGGCCGAGGCCAGGTGCGACCACACGGCCACGACCTCGACCGCGCCCTCGGCCTGCGCCGCGGCGGCGGCGCGCACGAGCGCGGGCCAGTCGTCCGCCGTGGCGCCGCCGCGCGACAGCCCCGTGTCGACCTTGAGGTGGACGCGGGCGGTGCGCCCGCTGCGGCGCGCGGCGTCCGCGAGCGCCTCGAGGGCCCAGACCGCCGAGGCGGAGACGTCGACGCCGGCGGCCACGGCGGGGGCCAGGTCCTGCCCGGGCACCACGAGCCAGGCGAGCACCGGGGCGTGGACGCCCGCGGCGCGCAGCTCCAGCGCCTCGGCGAGGTGGGCCACCCCCAGCCAGGTGGCGCCGCCGGCGAGCGCGGCGAGCGCCGCGGGGACCATCCCGTGCCCGTAGCCGTCGGCCTTGACGACGGCCATCACCGCGGCGCCGCCCGCGCGCTCGCGCAGGACGCCGGTGTTGGCGGCCACGGCGTCCAGGTCCACCACCGCCCGGGCGGGGAGGACGCCGCCGGGCACGACGTCGCCGGGGAGGACGTCGCCGGCCGGGGCGGCGTGCGTTCCGGCGGGCTCCACCGCGGGCTCGTTCATCGCCGCCCAGTCTCGCACCGGGCTCCCGGCGGCAGCCACCACGCCCTGCTCCGCCACCTCGGTCGTCTCGGCTCCTGCGGCGCGGCGCCCCCGACGGGCCGCACGTCGCCACCGTGGGACGCCCCGGCCCCGGGGTCGCCGGGGCCGCCGCCGCGGCGCCCCCGGTGGCCGCCCTCCCTGTCCGACGCGGCGCCGGCCCGGTCCCGCCGGCTCCCCGACGCGGTGCGCCGCCGCCCCGTGCGCCCTTCGCCGGTCCCGGCGCGTCAGGCCCGGGGGACGTCCTCGAGCAGCGCCGTGACGACCTCGGGCAGCGCGTGCAGGACGGCCTCGGCGTGCAGCGGGCCGCCTCCGGAGGCGGCGTGCGCGGCGAGGCCGTGCACGGCCGCCCCGAGCGAGCCGGCGTCCCGCGCGGCGAGGCCGAGGGCGGCCAGCGCGCCGACGACCCCCGCGAGGACGTCGCCGCTGCCCGCCGTCGCCAGCCACGGCGTCCCGTCCGCCTGCGCCCGCACCGGCAGGCGAGACCCGTCGGTCCCCGGGGCGACGACGAGCGTCGTCGACCCCTTCAGGAGGACCACGACGCCCGAGAGGTCGGCGGCGCGCTGGGCTAGCTCGAGCGGGCGGGCGACCACGTCCTCGCGGTCGCACTCGTGCCCCAGCAGGCCGAGGAAGCGGACCAGCTCCCCGGCGTGCGGGACGACGAGCGTGCTGCCCGTGCCCCGCTCCCCCTCGTCGAGGGCGGTCACGAGCGCCGGGAGCGCCCCCGCGTCCACGACGCACGGCACGTCCTGGGCGAGAGCCTCGCGCACGTGCTCCCCCTGGCCCTCGTCGTCGGGGTCGACGCCGGGGCCCAGCAGCCACGCCTGCACCCGGCCGGGGCCGGGCACGACCTCCGGCCAGCGGGCGCGCACGAGGTCGGTCGGCGGCACCGGACCGAGGTAGCGGACCATCCCCGCCCCGGCGCGCACGGCGGCGCCGGTGGAGAGCACCGCCGCCCCCGTGTACGTGGCCCCGCCGGCGACCACGCCGAGGACGCCGCGGGAGTACTTGTCGCTCTCGCCGTGCGGGCGCGGCCATCGGGCCGCGAGCTCGGCGGCGCCGAGGCGCTCGACGACGGGGTCGCCGAGGTCGTCCTCCGCCAGCCCGATCGGGGCGACCACGACGCGACCCGCGAGCGCCGACGCCGGCGGCAGCAGCAGGCAGGGCTTGGCGGTGCCGAAGGTGACGGTCACGTCGGCGCGGACGGCCGAGGCCCCGCCCGGCTCCGCGGGCGGCGGCACGGCGCCCGTCGTGACGTCGACGCCGCTGGGCACGTCCACCGCGACCACGCGGGCCCGGGCCCTGGCCGCGGCGCCCGCGAGCGCGGCGGCGTCCCCGGCCAGCCCGGGACGTCCCCCGACGCCGAGCAGCCCGTCGACGACCACGTCCGCCCCGGCGACGGCGGCCCGTCCCCGCGCGCCCGCGCCGTCCTCGAGCACGCGGCCGCCGGCGGCGCGCAGCGCCACCAGCCCCGGCCCGTGCGCCCGGCCCGCGGCCAGCAGGGCGGTGACCGCCGCGCCGCGCCGCGCCAGCAGCGCCCCGGCGTGCAGGGCGTCGCCCCCGTTGGTGCCCGAGCCGACCAGGAGCACCAGCCGGGCGCCGTAGACGCTGCCCGCGACGTCGCGCAGCTGGCCGCCGACGACGCGGGCCAGGGCCGCGCTGGCCCGTCCGACGAGCGTCGCCAGCCCCTCGGGCAGGTCGGCGGCGGCGGACTCCTCGGCGGCGCGGACGGCGTCGACGGCGTGGGCGCTGGTCACGCGGGGCTCCTCGGGCTCGGGGCGGGCGGGGTCGGGACGGGCGGGTCAGCTCGGGCCGGTCAGCCCGAGCCGGTCAGGACGGGTGCGTCGGGTCGGGGTGCGGGCGGCCCGGAGCAGCGGGCGGCGCACCGGGGACGGGCGGCGCCGGACGCGACGGCGGTCCGGGGGCGGGGGCGGCCGGCGGGAGAGCGGTGGCCGGGGCGCGCTCGGCGACGACGAACGCCGTGGCGATGCCGGCGTCGTGGCTGAGCGAGAGGTGCACCGCCCCGACGCCCAGCTCGGCGGCGCGCAGCGCCACGCCTCCCCGCAGCTCCAGCCAGGGGGCGCCGTGGTCGCCCCGGCGCACGCGGGCGTCGCGCCAGCGCAGCCCCGGCGGGGCACCGAGCGCCTTGGCGAGGGCCTCCTTGGCGGCGAAGCGCGCCGCCAGCGAGCGCACCGGCAGGTCGGCCTCGTCGGGGTCGAAGAGCCGCGCGCGCAGGGCGCCCCCGCGCGCCAGCACCGCGGCGAACCGCTCGATCCCCACCACGTCGACGCCCACGCCGACGACGCCTCCCCCGGCTCCGGGGCCGACCGGACCACCGCCGGGCGCGGGAGGCGTCACGGCCGGCTCACTCGACCGTGACGGACTTGGCGAGGTTGCGCGGCTGGTCGACGTCGAGCCCCTTGGCCGTGGCGAGCTCGGCGGCGAAGACCTGCAGCGGGACGACGGTCAGCAGCGGCATCAGCAGCGGCGGGCACGCCGGCACCCGGATGACCTCCTCCGCGTAGGGCGCCACGCCCTCGTCGCCCTCCTCGGCGATGACGAGGGTGCGGGCGCCGCGGGCGCGGATCTCCTGGATGTTGGAGACGACCTTGCCGTGCAGGCCGTGCGGGCTGCTCGGCGGCGGGACGACGACGAAGACGGGCTGCCCGGCGTCGATGAGCGCGATCGGCCCGTGCTTGAGCTCGCCGGCGGCGAAGCCCTCGGCGTGGATGTAGGCGAGCTCCTTGAGCTTCAGCGCGCCCTCGAGCGCCACGGGGTAGCCCACGTGCCGGCCGAGGAACAGCACGGAGCGGGAGTCGGCCATGAAGCGGGCGATCTCGCGCACGCGCTCCAGGCCGTCGAGGACCGTCTGGATCTTCTCCGGCATGGCGTGCAGCTCGTCGAGGACGTCCTTGACCAGGGCCGCCGAGGCCGTCCCCTTGAGCGACCCGAGGTAGAGCCCCAGCAGGTAGCACGCGGTGATCTGGGCCAGGAACGCCTTGGTCGACGCGACGGCGACCTCGGGGCCGGCGTGGGTGTACAGCACGGCGTCGGACTCGCGGGGGATCGTCGCGCCGTTGGTGTTGCAGATGGAGACCGTGCGGGCGCCGAGCTCACGGGCGTGGCGCACGGCCATCAGCGTGTCCATCGTCTCCCCGGACTGGGAGATCGAGACCACCAGCGTGCGGGCGTCGACCACGGGGTCGCGGTAGCGGAACTCGTGCGCGTACTCGACCTCGACGGGGATCCGGCACCAGTGCTCGATCGCGTACTTGGCCACCTGGCCGGCGTAGGACGACGTGCCGCAGGAGATCACGACGACCTTGTCGACCGCGGCGAGCTCGTCGGTGGAGATGCGCACCTCGTCGAGCACCAGGCGGCCCTCGGCGTCGCTGCGACCCAGGAGGGTGTCGGCGACCGCGCGCGGCTGCTCGTCGATCTCCTTGGCCATGAACGAGGGGTAGCCGCCCTTCTCCGCGGCCTCGACGTCCCAGTCGACGTGGAAGGGCGAGCCCTCGACGGGCTCGCCGTCGAAGGTCGTGATGGAGGCGCCGTCCGCCGTGATGGTCACGACCTCGTCCTGGCCGAGGGCCAGGGCCGAGCGGGTCCGGGAGATGAAGGCCGCCACGTCCGAGCCGAGGAAGGTCTCGCCGTCGCCGAGGCCCACGACGAGCGGCGAGCTCCGCCGCGCGCCCACGACCGTGCTCGGGTCGCCCGCCCGCACGGCCAGGAGCGTGAAGGCCCCCTCGAGGAGGCGGCACGTGCGGCGCATCGCCTCGGTCAGCCCGGCGCCGCCCGTCAGCCCCTCGGCGCGCACGGCGACGAGCTGGCCGGCGAGGACGTGCGCGGCCGCCTCGGTGTCGGTCTCCGAGGCCAGCTCGACGCCGTCCGCCTCGAGCTCGGCGCGCAGGGCGGCGAAGTTCTCGATGATGCCGTTGTGGATGACGGCGACCTCGTCCTCGCCGGCGCCCGCGAGGTGGGGGTGGGCGTTGGCGTCGGTCGGCCCGCCGTGGGTCGCCCAGCGGGTGTGCCCGATGCCGGTGGACGCCTCCTGCATCGGAGCCGCGTCGAGCAGGGCCCGCAGGTTGGCGAGCTTGCCCGCCTTCTTGCGCGTCGCCAGCCCGTCGGCGCCCACGAGGGCGACGCCCGCGGAGTCGTAGCCCCGGTACTCCAGGCGGGCGAGGCCGTCGACGACGACCTCCAGCGCCTTCCCGGTGCCCGCTGACCCGACGTACCCCACGATCCCGCACATGGGCGCCAGCGTAGGTGCGCCGCGTCCGGCCCCCGCTCCGCGACGCACCCGCGGGCGACCCGCGGGCGCCTGGCACCATCGACGCCCGTGGCCGCCGACTCCTCCCCGTACGTCGAGCTCGACCGGGACGCCTGGAGCGCCCTCGCGCCCGCGACCCCGCTGCAGCTGGCGGAGGAGGACCTGGAGAGCCTGGCCGGCCTGGGCGAGCCGATCGACCTCGCCGAGGTCCAGGAGGTCTACCTGCCGCTCTCGCGCCTCGTCGAGCTCTACGTCGAGGCCGCCCGAGCGCTGCACGCGGCGCGCGCGGCCTTCCTCGGCGAGCGGACGGCGCCCACGCCCTTCGTCGTCGGCGTGGCGGGGTCGGTGGCCGTGGGCAAGTCCACGACGGCCCGCGTGCTGCGCGAGCTGCTCGCGCGCTGGCCCAGCACGCCCCGCGTCGAGCTCGTGACCACCGACGGCTTCCTGCACCCCAACGCCGAGCTCGAGCGCCGGGGACTGCTCCAGCGCAAGGGGTTCCCCGAGTCCTACGACCGGCGCGCGCTGCTGCGCTTCGTCCAGGCGGTCAAGTCCGGGGCCGAGGAGGTCCGCGCCCCGCTCTACAGCCACCTCGTGTACGACATCGTCCCGGGGGCCCAGGTCGTCGTCCGGCGGCCCGACGTCCTGCTCGTCGAGGGGCTCAACGTCCTGCAGCCCGCCCGCCCCCGCGCCGACGGGCGCCAGGGGCTCGCCGTCGGCGACTTCTTCGACTTCACGATCTACGTCGACGCGCGGACCCCCGACGTCCGCAGCTGGTACGTCGAGCGCTTCCTGCGGCTGCGGGAGACCGCCTTCAGCCGCCCGGAGTCCTACTTCCGCCGGTTCGCGGACCTCACCGACGAGCAGGCGACCGCCCTGGCCCTGGAGATCTGGGGCGCGGTCAACGAGCCGAACCTCGTCGAGAACGTCCAGCCCACCCGCGGGCGCGCGTCCCTCGTGCTCACCAAGGACGCCGACCACACGGTCCGCCGCGTGCGGCTGCGGAAGGTCTGACGCTCAGCCGCGCGCCGCGGCCCGACCGGCCAGCGCCGCGCGCACGTCCGCGACCTCGGCCTGCATCTCGTGCAGGAGCTCGACGGGGCGGAACCCCATGGCCTCGTTGACGGCGATCATCGGGGCGTTGCTGGCGGCGTTGTACGTCCGCACCGCCCGCAGGTCCCCCGCCCACCCCTCGGCCTCCCCGTCGGCGAGCGCCCGCGCGAGGCAGTCGACCTTGAGCAGCAGGCCGAGGCGGTGCCCGCGGTGCTCGGGCAGCACGAGCGTGTCCCACTGGTGCAGGACGCCGGGCTCGTGCTCGCTGCGCACGAGGACGGAGTAGCCCGCCGTCGTCCCGTCGAGGGCGCGGGCCAGGGCGACCCACGTCGTGCGCCGCAGGGCCTGCGAGCGCCCGTGCTCCTCCAGGACCCTGCCGGCGTCGACGTCCTCGGGCTGAAGGACGAGGTCGTCCTGCGGGGCCTCGGAGAGCATCCGCGAGGAGAGCTCCGCCATCGCGGCGGCGTCGCGACGGCTGGGGGTGCCGCGGACCACCCCCCAGCGGTAGCCGGCCGCGAGGGGCGCGGCGCCCGCCCGCAGGCCGGCCAGGAGCCCGGCGTCGGGGGGCAGGGGCAGCTCGCGGCGGACGTCGGCGACGCCGAGCGAGAACCCGGACCGGGCGGCGAACGCGGTGCCCGGCCACCGGGCGACGTCGGCCCCCAGCGGCACGGCCACCTCGGTCAGCAGCCTCGGGCGCCCCTCGGCCTCGGCCAGGTCGCAGACGGCCCGCAGGAGCGCCGTGCCGGTGCCGCGGCGGCGGTGGGGGCCGGGCACGGCCAGGTCCACGAAGACGACGTCGCGGTTGTCCCGCTGCGGCAGGTCCGCGCGGGCGGCGCCGACGACGGCGCCGGACCCCACCGCCGACAAGGCGGCCCCGTGCTCCCACGAGACGGGGTGCGCCAGCTCGGCGCGCGCCTGCGCCGCGGGCCAGGGCGCTGCCGAGGGGAGGTCGTGGTGGCGGCCCGCCTCGAGGGCCGCGTGCCAGGCGCTGAAGCCGCCGGCGAGGAAGGCGGGGTCGTCCGCGGAGCAGGTCGTCACGTGCACGGGGTGCAGGATGGCGCCGACGCCGCCCTGCGACCAGCGAGTTCTCGGCCCACCCGTCCCCGCGCGGCGGTCGGCGCCGTCAGTCCTCGCGCAGCGCCAGGCGGCGGCGGACGACGTCGGCCAGGCGGTCGGCCACGGCCTGGGCGGTCTCGGCGCTCGGCGCCTCGACCATCACGCGCACCAGCGGCTCGGTGCCCGAGGGGCGCAGCAGCACCCGGCCGGTCTCGCCGAGCTCGGCCTCGGCCGCCTCCACCGCGTCGCGCACGCCCGGGTCCGTGCCCGCGGCCGAGCGGTCGACCCCGGGCACGTTCACCAGCACCTGCGGCAGGCGCGGGATGGCCGCGGCGAGCTCGGCGAGCGGACGACCGGTCTGGGCGACGCGGGCGAGCAGGTGCAGCGAGGTCAGGACGCCGTCGCCCGTCGTCGCGTGGTCGAGCAGCAGCAGGTGCCCGGACTGCTCGCCGCCGAGCGCGTAGCCGCCGCGGCGCATCGCCTCGAGCACGTACCGGTCGCCCACGGCGGTGCGCTCGCAGCGGATGCCGGCGCCCTCCATCGCGAGGACGAGGCCGAGGTTGCTCATCACCGTGGTCACGAGGACGTCCCCGCGCAGCTCGCCGCGCTCGTGCAGCGCGAGCGCCAGCACGCCCATGATCTGGTCGCCGTCCACGAGCGCCCCCGTGGCGTCCACCGCGAGGCACCGGTCCGCGTCGCCGTCGTAGGCGACCCCGACGTCCGCGCCGTGCTCGACGACCGCCGCCTGCAGGCCCGCGGGGTGCGTCGACCCCACGCCGTCGTTGATGTTCACCCCGTCGGGCGAGGCGCCGACGACCACGACGTCCGCACCGGCGGAGGCCAGGGCCAGCGGCCCCAGGGCGCTGGCCGCGCCGTGGGCGCAGTCCACGACGACGCGCAGGCCGTCGAGGCGGTGGGGCACCGCCTCGCCGAGGGCGCGCGCCCAGGCGGGCCCCGCCTCGTCGTCGCGACGGACCCGGCCGACGCCGGGGCCGGTGGGGCGGGCCCACGTCTCGCCGACGCGCCGCTCGATCGCGTCCTCGACGTCGTCGGGCAGCTTGTGCCCGCCGCGGGCGAAGAACTTGATGCCGTTGTCGGCCATCGGGTTGTGCGAGGCGGACAGCACCACGCCCAGGTCGGCCCCGGTGGCGGCCACGATCGCCGCGACGGCGGGCGTGGGCACGACGCCGACGTCGTCGACGTCGACCCCGGCGCTCGCCAGACCCGCGGTCACCGCGGCGGCGAGGAACTCCCCCGACGCCCGCGGGTCGCGCCCGACGACAGCGCGCGGCCGGTGCCCGGCGAACGCCCCGATGTCCGCGAGCACGTGCGCCGCCGCCACCGACAGGTCCAGCGCGAGCTCGGCGGTGACGGCGACGTTCGCGACGCCCCGCACCCCGTCGGTGCCGAAGAGCCTGGCCACTGGGTCCTCCGTGTGGTCGCTGGTGGGCCCGCGCCGTGGGCGGCGCGGGAGCGGGCGGCGGGCGGGAGCAGGAGCTCCCGGACGCGGCGAAGCCCCGGGGCGCAGGCCCCGGGGCTTCGGTGCGACGCGTCGCGGTGCCGGGCGGGCCCGGCGCCGGGTCAGCGCTTGGAGTACTGGGGCGCCTTGCGGGCCTTCTTGAGCCCGGCCTTCTTGCGCTCCTTGACCCGCGCGTCGCGGGTCAGGAAGCCGGCCTTCTTCAGCACGGCGCGGTTGGCCTCGACGTCGACCGCGTTGAGCGAGCGGGCGATGCCGAGCCGCAGCGCTCCGGCCTGGCCGGAGGTCCCGCCGCCGTCGATGTTGGCGACGACGTCGAAGCGGCCCTGCAGCTCGGTGACCGTGAACGGGTCGTTGACGAGCTGCTGGTGGACCTTGTTCGGGAAGTAGGTCGCGAGGTCGCGGCCGTTGATCAGGTACTGGCCCGTGCCGGGGAAGATGCGCACGCGCGCCACGGCCTGCTTGCGGCGGCCGGTGGCCATGGACGGGGCCACGATCCCCTGGCCACCGCCGACGGTGGCTGCGGACTCGCTGGTGTAGCTGCTGGGGGCGTCGTCCTCGACGGTGGTGTCGAGGCCGCCGTCCTGGATCTCGGTGCTGTCGGTCTGGACGGTCACGGGTTCTCCTCGGGAGCGGGTTCGGGGGCCGGGCGCGAGGGGACTACTGCGCGACCTGGGTGATCTGGAAGGGCTGCGGCTGCTGGGCGCCGTGCGGGTGCGACGGGCCGGAGTAGACCTTGAGCTTCTTGATCATCGCTCGCCCGAGAGTCGTCTTGGGGAGCATGCCCCGGACCGCCTTCTCGACGGCCTTCTCCGGGTCCTTCTCGAGGAGCTCGGTGTAGGAGGTCGCCTTGAGGCCGCCCGGGTAGCCGGAGTGGCGGTAGGCGATCTTCTGCTCGCGCTTGCTGCCGGTGAGCGCCACCTTGTCGGCGTTGATGATGACCACGAAGTCACCCGTGTCGACGTGCGGGGCGTACACGGTCTTGTGCTTGCCGCGCAGCAGCGAGGCGGCGTGGGTGGCGAGCCGGCCGAGCACGACGTCATTGGCGTCGATGACGAGCCAGCGGCGCTCGACGTCAGCGGGCTTGGGGGAGAACGTGCGCACGGTCGTTGCCTTCGTCCTGTCGGGGTCGTCCACGGCCTGGGTCCGGGCTGCTTCGTCCGGGGCTCGTCGTGCACGCCGCGCGGTGTCTCCACCGCGGTCGTCACCCGACGAGGCGGACGTGGCTGCCGCAGGGCATGGCACGTCCCGGAACTCGCGTCGACTGTACGGAAGGGCGCCGCGCCGGTCAAAGCGGCTCCCGTCCCACCCGGGTCACCGCGCCCGGCGGCCGCCCGGCGCTCAGCGCGCCGGCAGGGGCTCCCAGACCGGCTCGGCCACCTCCACGAGGCGCCCGTCCGCGCCGAGCACGAGGAAGCGGTCGAACCCGCGGGCGAACCAGCGGTCGTGCGTGACCGCGACGACGGTCCCCTCGAAGTCCGCCAGCGCGGACTCCAGCGCCTCCGCCGACTCCAGGTCCAGGTCGTCGGTGGGCTCGTCGAGCAGGAGCAGCGTCGCGCCGGAGAGCTCCAGGAGCAGCACCCGGAAGCGCGCCCGCTGGCCGCCGGAGAGCTCGGCCGCCGTCTGCTCCGCGGCCCCGGCGAGGCCGTAGCGGTCCAGGGCGCGGCTCGCCCCCTCCCGGCCCAGGCCGGCTCGCGCGCCGTCCCCGCGGTGCAGGACCTCCAGCAGCGTCGGCCCCCTCCCCCCGGCCTCGCGTCCGGGGACCTCCGGGCCGCGGTGGCGCTGGGAGAACCAGCCCGGCACCACGCGGGCGCCGAGCCGGGCCGTGCCCGTGTGCGGCACCGGTTCGACCGGGACGTCGGAGGTGGCGGGCGCGTGCTCGGGCCCCGGTTCGGTGCCGCCCGCGGCGAGCAGCCGCAGGAGCGAGGACTTGCCGGACCCGTTCGGCCCCAGCAGCGCCACCCGGTCGCCGAACCAGATCTCGGCGTCGGCGGGGAGCAGCAGGTCCGGGACGGCCAGCTGGTCCAGCACGACGGCGCGCCGCCCGGTGCGCCCGCCGCGCAGGCGCAGGCGCAGCGCCCGCTGCTGGGGCGGCTCGGGCGGGGGGCCCTCCTCCTCGAAGCGGGCCAGGCGGGTGAGGGCCGCCTGGTACCGCGAGGACATGCCGTCGTTGAAGGTGGCCCGCTGCCTCAGGGAGACCACGAGCGCGCGGAGCTGGACGTGCTCCTCGTCCCAGCGGCGCCGCAGCTCCTCGAGCCGCGCCGTGCGCGCCTCCCGGGCGGCGTGCCAGGTGCCGAACCCGGCTCCGTGGACCCAGGCCACGGCTCCACGCGGACCGGGCTCGAGCGCGACCACCGACGACGCCGTCCGGGCGAGCAGCTCGCGGTCGTGGCTGACGAACAGCACCGTCTTCGGCGAGGACGACAGCGCCGCCTCGAGCCAGCGCTTGGCGGGGACGTCGAGGGAGTTGTCCGGCTCGTCGAGCACGAGCACCTCGTCCGGCCCCCGCAGGAGCGCCTCCACGGCCAGCCGCTTGGCCTGGCCGCCCGAGAGCTCGGCGAGGGAGCGCCAGCGGCAGCGCTCGTAGGGGATCCCGAGGGCTGCCCGGGTGAGGGCGTCCCAGGCGACCTCCACCTCGTAGGCCCCGGCCTCCCCCGCGTCCACCAGCGCCTGCGCGTACCGCATCTGGCTCGGCTCGTCGTCGACCTCCATCACCGCCAGCTCGGCGGCGTCCAGCTCGAGCAGCGCGTCGCACAGCCGCGCCGGCGAGGTCTCCACGAGCAGGTCGCGGACGACCCGCTGCTCGCCACCGGGGCCGGGGCCGGCGCGCCCCACGTCCTGGCTCAGGACCGCGAGGCCGCCGGAGCGCGTCACCGCCCCGGCGTCGGGGATCACGCCACCGGCCACGACCCGCAGCAGCGTCGTCTTGCCGACGCCGTTCGGGCCCACGAGCGCGGTGGTGGAGCCCTCACCCACCCGGAAGGAGACCTCGTGCAGGAGCGGCCGCCCGTCGGGCAGCGCGAGGCTCACCCGGTTCAGCTCGACGTGGCCCATGCGCGCGAGTGTCCCAGCGCACGAGTCTCCCGAAGCACGGGCGTCCCCGGGGCGAGAGCCCCGGGGACGCCCGGTGTCGTGCTGCCCCCGTGGCGGGGGGTGGTCGTCGGGCGTCAGGGGGTGGAGAGCCCGGGCGCCTCGTCCGCGTCCACGACGTGCACGGCGGCCTCCTCGGCCCCGGCCGCCCCGCCGGCGATGCCGGCGTCGCGGGCCACCTCGTCCTTCTCGGTGTCCGGCCCGATGCCGCCGGACGGGCTCACGAGCCGGCCCGCGCGCACGTCGCCCACCTGGTCGTCGAGGAGCTCGCCGTCGGTGTCCAGGTCGGCCTCGGTGCCGGGCAGCGGCTCGTCGAGCGCGTCCTCGCTGATGCCGGTCGACATCTCGGCGTCGTGGCGCACGGGTCCCGGGTCCTCGGCCAGCGGGTCCGGGACCGCCATGGCCGGGTCCGGGACCTCCTCGGCGAGGCGCTGGTCGAGGCTCTCGCCCTCGCGCTGCTCCTCGAGCGTCTCGCCGAACCGGCCCATCTCGCGGGGGCGCTCGGGCGGGGAGTACCCCTGGTCGAGCGCCTCGTCCTGCGTCAGGGTGCCGAGGCTGTTCTCGTCGTCGTAGTCGCGGATGTCGGGCTCCACCGCGGCGTCGCCCACCCCGCCGCCGTCGGGCTGGTAGACGTCGTCGCCGACGGCGCTGGAGTCATCAGGTGTCGTGCTCATGGCTCGACCCTGCCATCCGCCGCGCCCGGTCGCGCGCCCGGCGTCCCCCGGTGCACCCGCGCACGGCGCGCCTGGGCGGCCAGCTCCCCGTCGGGCGGGTAGACGACCTCCTCGAGCACCAGGCCGTGCGCGGGGACGACGGCCACGGCCGGGTCGCGCACCCCGGCCGCCAGCACGCGGGCGGGCCAGCCCTCGTCCCGGCGCCCCTCCCCCACGGCCAGGCTCGCGCCCACGAGCGACCGCACCATGTGGTGGCAGAAGGCGTCCGCCTCGACGTCGGCCACGAGCACGCCGTCGTCCCGCCGCGACCAGCCCAGGCGCAGCAGCGTCCGCACCGTGCTCGCGCCCTCGCGCGGGCGGCAGAACGGGAGCCAGTCGTGCTCGCCGAGCAGCGGCGCCACGGCTCGCGCCATCGCCGCCTCGTCGAGGCGCCGCCGCACGACGAGCACCTCGCGCCGCCGCAGGGGGTCCCGCGCCGCGGGGTCGTCGACCACCCGGTAGGCGTAGCGGCGCCGCAGCGCCCCGAAGCGGGCGTCGAAGCCCTCCGGGGCCGGGCGCGCGCCCCGGGCGACGACGTCCTCGGGCAGGGCGCCGGCCAGCCGCCGCAGCAGCGACGCGGCCGGGGCGGGCGCGTCCGCGCGCCCGACCGCTCGGCCGGGCAGCGCCTCCCACGCCGCGACGGGGACGTCCACGTGCACGACCTGGCCGCGGGCGGAGACGCCGGCGTCCGTCCGGCCCGCCACCACCACGCGCGGGGCCGGGACGCGCAGGACCCGCCCCAGCGCCCGGGACAGCTCCCCCTCGACCGTGCGCAGACCCGGCTGCGCCGCCCAGCCCGCGAAGCCCGCCCCGTCGTAGGCCAGGTCGAGGCGCACCCGCAGGAGCCCCTCGCCCGGTCCTCGAGGCGGCCCCGGGAACGGCGAGAGCCCGCCTCCCCCAGCAGGGGTGACGGGCTCTCGCACGCGGTCCTCGGTCAGCTGCGGCTGTCCTTCTCGGCGTCCTCGGACGCCGTGGTGACCTCGTCGGCGGCGTCGGCCGCCGCGTCGGCGTCCTGCGCGTCGGAGGATCCGGGGGCCAGCGCGTCCGCGTCGCCGGCAGCCGTCTCGGCGTCGGCCGTCGCGTCGCCCGCGCCCTCGGTGTCGGCGCGGCCCGCCGCGTCCTCGGCCTGCGCGGCCGAGTCCTCGGCGCTCGCGGCGGAGACCGCCGCGGCGTCGTCGTCCCCGAGCTGCTCGGCCGGCACGTCGGCCGCCTCGGCGGCGCTGGCGCGGGCGGCGTCACGCGACGCGCGACCGGTGGCGGCGCTGGCCTCGCGGACGACGTCCTGGCGCGCCGAGACGGGCTCGGTCACCAGCTCGATGACCACCATGGGGGCGTTGTCGCCCTTGCGGGGGCCGATCTTCGTCGTGCGGGTGTACCCGCCGTCGCGCTGCACCATCTGCGGGGCGATGTCGGTGAAGAGCTCGTGCACGACGGTCTTGTCGCGCACGACCGTCATCACGCGACGCCGCGACGCGAGGTCACCGCGCTTGGCGAACGTGATGAGGCGCTCGGCGAAGGGCCGGAGCCGCTTCGCCTTGGCCTGCGTGGTCGTGATGCTGCGGTGCTCGAACAGCTGCGTGGCCAGGTTGGCCAGGATCAGCCGCTCGTGGTCCGGACCGCCGCCGAGCCGCGGGCCCTTGGTGGGGGTGGGCATGGTGTCTCCTCAGGTGGGCCGTACGGGAAGCTCGTGCGGGTGGTCAGTACTGCTCGTCCTCGGCGAACGACGTGTCGTCGTCCTCCTCCATGGCCTCGAGGGCGGCGCTCGGGTCGAACCCGGGCGGGCTGTCCTTGAGCTGCAGGCCCATGGTGCCGAGCTTGACCTTCACCTCGTCGATGGACTTCGCGCCGAAGTTGCGGATGTCCAGCAGGTCGGCCTCGCTGCGGGCGGTGAGCTCGCCGACCGAGTGGATGCCCTCGCGCTTGAGGCAGTTGTAGCTCCGGACCGTCAGGTCCAGGTCCTCGATCGGCAGCGCCAGGTCGGCGGCCAGCGCGGCGTCGGTCGGCGAGGGGCCCATGTCGATGCCCTCGGCCTCGACGTTGAGCTCGCGGGCCAGGCCGAAGAGCTCGACGAGCGTCTTGCCCGCCGAGGCCATGGCGTCCGCCGGCACGGTGGACGGCTTGGTCTCCACGTCGACCACGAGCCGGTCGAAGTCGGTGCGCTGCTCGACGCGGGTGGCCTCGACCTTGTACGTGACCTTGAGCACCGGCGAGTAGATCGAGTCGACCGGGATGCGGCCGATCTCGGCGTCGCCGGACTTGTTCTGCGCCGCCGAGACGTACCCGCGGCCGCGCTCGACGGTCAGCTCCATCTCGAGCCGGCCGTTCTCGTTCAGCGTGGCGATGTGCAGACCGGTGTCGGCGACCTCGACGCCCGCTGGGGGCGCGATGTCCGCGGCGGTGACCTCGCCCGGGCCCTGCTTGCGCAGGTACATCGTCACCGGCTCGTCGTGCTCGCTGGAGACGACGAGGCTCTTGACGTTGAGGATGATCTCGGTGACGTCCTCCTTGACCCCGGGGATCGTGGAGAACTCGTGCAGCACGCCGTCGATGCGGATGCTCGTGACCGCCGCACCGGGGATCGACGAGAGCAGCGTGCGGCGCAGGGAGTTGCCGAGCGTGTAGCCGAAGCCGGGCTCGAGCGGCTCGATGGTGAACCGCGAGCGGCGGTCGGCGACGCGGTCCTCGGTGAGCGTGGGGCGCTGTGCGATGAGCACGGGGTGTCCTTCCGGGCGCGGGGTCCGCCATATGACCCCAGTGGGGCGCGACCGGCCCGGGCGCGCGAGCGCCCGCCGGCCCCCGCGCGGTCGTGGTCGACCGGCGCGGGTGCGGGCCGGCCCTCGCACGCGGCGAGGACCGGCCCTCGGTAGTCCTAGACGACCGGGTGGAGCATCACTTCGAGTAGTACTCGACGATGAGCTGCTCCTGCACCTGCACGTCGATGGCCGCACGGGCGGGGACCCCGTGCACCAGGGCGCGCATGCGGTCGGCCTGCACCTCGAGCCACGCGGGCGTGGTCTTGCCCTCGAGCTCGGCGCGGGCGACCACGAACGGCGTCATCTCGAGCGACTTCTCGCGCACCTCGATGATGTCGTTCGGCGACACGCGGGCGCTCGGGATGTCGACCTTCTGGCCGTTCACCCGGATGTGCCCGTGGCGGACCGCCTGGCGGGCGGCGTCGCGCGACTTGGCGAAGCCCGCGCGGTACACGACGTTGTCGAGGCGAAGCTCGAGGATCTCGAGCAGGGTCTCGCCGGTGCGCCCGGCGCGCCCCTGCGCCTCCTCGTAGTAGCCGCGGAACTGCTTCTCGAGGACGCCGTAGATGCGCGCGCACTTCTGCTTCTCACGCATCTGCAGCAGGTACTCGCTGTCCTTGGTGCGCCCGCGGCCGTGCTCGCCCGGCGGGTACGGACGGATCTCGATGGGGCACTTGCCGGAGTCGCACTTGCTGCCCTTCAGGTACAGCTTCTGCTTCTCGCGGCGGCAACGCTTGCAGTCAGGCCCGGTGTAACGCGCCATGTGGTGTCAGGTCTCCTTCGTCTCGCTGCTGGCCGCGGTCAGACGCGCCGGCGCTTGGACGGACGGCAGCCGTTGTGCGCCTGCGGGGTCACGTCCTGGATGGTGCCCACCTCGAGGCCGGTGGCCTGCAGCGAGCGGATGGCGGTCTCGCGGCCCGAGCCCGGGCCCTTGACGAAGACGTCGACCTTGCGCATGCCGTGCTCCTGCGCGCGGCGGGCGGCGGCCTCGGCGGCCATCTGCGCGGCGAAGGGGGTCGACTTGCGCGAGCCCTTGAAGCCGACCTGGCCCGCGGAGGCCCAGGAGATCACCGCACCCGTGGGGTCCGTGATCGAGACGATGGTGTTGTTGAACGTGCTCTTGATGTGGGCCTGGCCGAAGGAGACGTTCTTCTTCTCCTTGCGGCGCGTGCGGCGTGCGCCGCCGGCCGAGCGGGTCTTGGGGGGCATTGGCTGGTTCTCTCCTGGACGTGGGGCGAGCTGGCCGGGGTGCCGCGGCTGCTGCCGCGGTCACCTGCCGGTGCGGGTCTGGGAGCCGTCGCCCCGCGCGCTGCGGCGCACGGGGCGGAGCTGGCCGGCCACCGGGGCGTGGCCCGGGGCCGACCGGTCGGCCCTACTTGCGGGCGACCTTCTTCTTGCCGGCGACCGTGCGCTTCGGGCCCTTGCGGGTGCGCGCGTTCGTCTTGGTGCGCTGACCGCGCACCGGCAGGCCCCGGCGGTGCCGCAGACCCGCGTAGCAGCCGATCTCGACCTTGCGGCGGATGTCGGCGGCCACCTCGCGGCGGAGGTCGCCCTCCACCTGGTAGGCCGACTCGATGTGGTCGCGGATCTTGACCTGGTCGTCCTCGGTCATGTCCTTGACGCGCAGGTCGGGGCTGACGCCCGTCGCCGCGAGCGTCTCGAGGGCGCGGGTGCGCCCGACGCCGAAGATGTACGTGAGCGCGACCTCGAGCCGCTTGTCGCGGGGGAGGTCGACGCCGACGATGCGTGCCATCGCGGTGCTCCTGGTGCTCAGCCGGAGGTGTGGGGCAGCACCGTCCCGCCGCGAGGCGGGTCCCCCGCCTCCGGGCGGGGGGTGACGTCCTGGCCTCCTGGAGAGGAGGCGCAGGGGTCGGGTGCTGCGGTGCCGGTGCCCGCTGGTGCGCGGGCGCCGGCTGCGATCAGCCCTGGCGCTGCTTGTGGCGCAGGTTCTCGCAGATGACCATGACCCGGCCGTTGCGGCGGATCACCTTGCACTTGTCGCAGACCTTCTTGACGCTCGGCTTGACCTTCATCGCTGTCCTCCACCGCCGGACCCGCCTCGGGTCCGCCGGTGCTCGTGGGGCTCGGTGGGCCGGACCGCCGGCGCGAGCGCTGGGACGGACCGTCCCGCGGGACGTGGCGCACCCCCGCCGGGCCACGGGCTCCGCGGGTGGGCGGTGGTGCGGTGCTGCGGGTGGTGCCGCCGGATCACTTGTAGCGGTAGACGATGCGGCCGCGGGTGAGGTCGTAGGGGCTCAGCTCCACCACCACGCGGTCCTCCGGGAGGATCCGGATGTAGTGCTGGCGCATCTTCCCCGAGATGTGCGCGAGGACCTTGTGGCCGTTCGACAGCTCCACGCGGAACATGGCGTTCGGCAGCGCCTCCACCACAGCGCCCTCGATCTCGATGACCCCGTCCTTCTTGGCCATTGCCCTCCGCTCGGTGCGGGCGCGCCCGCAGGCGCCACCCGTCGCAGTCGTTAACCGGTGTCCGGTGCTCCTCGCGCGCGTGAGAGAGCCCACCCCCCGGCGTGCCGGGGGACCTCCTCGCCGAACCAGCCGCGGGGCGAGGACGTGGGCGTGCGAGCGCGCTCGTGCACCGACGGGCCAGCCTACGCGAGGGGGGCGCCGACGCGAAATCGTCGTCCGGTGCGGATCGCCCGGACGACGGGGCCGGTGCGCCCGTCAGTCCAGCGGGGCGGCGACGACGCCGTGGCGCGCGAGCCCCGCGGCCCCGCCGTCACGCGCGGTCAGCACCCAGAGGCCGCCCTCGTGGACGGCCACCGTGCTCTCCCAGTGCGCGGCGCGGGAGCCGTCGGTGGTCACGACGGTCCAGTCGTCCTCGAGCACGTCGGTCTCCGCGCCGCCGCGGGCGACCATCGGCTCCACCGCCACGCACAGCCCCGGGCGCACGCGCGGGCCCCGGTCGCGGGAGCGGTGGTTCAGGACCTCCGGCGGCTGGTGCATCGCCGTGCCGATGCCGTGGCCGACGTAGCCCTCGACGATGCCGTAGCGCCCCCCCACGGCGTCCTCGACGGCCGCGCCGACCTCTCCGAGGCGCTCGGCCGTCGCGAGGGCGGCCAGGCCGGCCCACATCGAGGCCTCGGTCGCCTCGACCAGCGCGAGGTCCTCCGGGTCGACCGCGCCACCACCGCCGTCGACCACGGCGCTGAACGCCGCGTCCCCGTGCCAGCCGCCCACCACGGCTCCGCAGTCCACGGACACGACGTCGCCGTCGCGCAGCACCCGCTCCCCCGGGATGCCGTGGACGACCTCCTCGTTGACCGAGACGCAGAGCGAGGCCGGGAAGCCCTGGTAGCCGAGGAAGGACGGCTCCGCGCCGGCGCCGCGGATGACCCGCTCCGCCACCGCGTCCAGCTGCCCCGTCGTGACCCCCGGTGCCACCGCGTCCCGGACGGCCTCGAGGGCGTCCGCCACGACCAGGCCCGCGCGGCGCATCAGCCGCACCTGCTCGGGGGTCTTCCACTCGATGCGCTCGCGCCGCAGGAGACCCACGGGATCAGCCCCGGTCCAGCGCCGCGAGGATGCGGGCGGTCACCGCGGGCACGGCGCCCATGCCGTCCACCGGGCGCAGCAGCCCGCGACGGTCGTAGACATCGACCAAGGGCGCCGTCTGCTCCTCGTAGACCTCCAGGCGGTGGCGCTGGACCGCCTCCCCGTCGTCCGAGCGCTGCTGCTCCGTGGCCCTCTGGGCCAGGCGCGCGACGACCTCCTCGGTGTCCACGGTCAGCTGCACGACGGCGTCGACGCCCGCCTCGCCCAGCATCAGGTCGAGCTCCTCGACCTGGGCGGGGGTGCGGGGGTAGCCGTCGAGGAGGAAGCCGTCCCGGGCGTCGTCGGCCCGCAGCCGGTCGCGCACCATCGCGTTCGTCACCTCGTCGGGCACGTACTCGCCCTCGTCCATGTACTGCTTCGCCGTGCGCCCGAGCTCGGTCCCCTCGGTGACGTTCGCGCGGAAGATGTCGCCGGTGGAGATGGCCGGGACGTCCAGCTCGGCGGCCAGGCGGGCGGCCTGCGTGCCCTTGCCGGCTCCCGGCGGGCCCAGGAGGACGAGCCTCATCGAAGGAACCCCTCGTAGTTGCGCTGCTGGAGCTGGCTCTCGATCTGCTTCACCGTCTCGAGGCCGACACCGACGACGATGAGGATCGACGTCCCGCCGAACGGGAAGTTCTGCGTGGCGTCGACCAGCACGAGGGCGATGAGCGGGATGAGGGCGACGAAGCCGAGGTAGATGGCCCCGGGCAGCGTGATGCGGGTCAGGACGTAGTCGAGGTACTCGGCCGTCGGACGGCCGGCGCGCACACCGGGGATGAACCCGCCGACGCGCTTGATGTTGTCGCTGACCTCGTCCGGGTTGAACGTGATCCCGACGTAGAAGTAGGTGAAGAAGATGATGAGCGCGATGTACGTGATGATGTAGGCCGCGCTGTCGCCCTGCACCAGGTTGCCGTTCACCCACTGCACCCAGCCGGACTGCGGGTCGTTGAACTGCGCGACCAGCGCCGGCAGGTACAGCAGCGACGAGGCGAAGATGACCGGGATGACGCCGGCCATGTTGACCTTGATCGGGATGTAGGTGCTCGTGCCGCCGTACATCCGGCGCCCGACCATGCGCTTGGCGTACTGGACCGGCACCCGGCGCTGGGACTGCTCCACGAAGACCACGAGGGCCACGATGACGAGGCCGACGGCGATGACGATCGCCATCACGCCGAGGCTCTGGCTCTGGCCGATGCTCCACAGCTGGCCGGGGAACGTCGCCGCGATCGACGTGAAGATGAGCAGCGACATGCCGTTGCCGACGCCCCGCTCGGTGATGAGCTCCCCCATCCACATGATGAGCCCGGTGCCCGCCGTCATCGTGATGACCATCAGCACGATCGTCACCACGGAGTCGTCCGGGATGATCTCGGCGGCGCACCCGGGGAAGAGCTGGCCCGCGCGCGCCACGGCGATGTAGGTGGAGGACTGCAGGACGGCCAGGGCGATCGTCAGGTAGCGCGTGTACTGCGTGAGCTTCGCCTGGCCGGACTGCCCCTCCTTCTTCAGCTCCTCGAAGCGGGGGATCACGACGGTGAGCAGCTGCGTGATGATGCTCGCCGTGATGTACGGCATGATCCCCAGCGCGAAGACGGAGAGCTGCAGCAGCGCTCCCCCGCTGAAGAGGTTCACCAGGCCCAGCAGGTCGTTGGACGACGCCGATGTCGACAGGCACTGCTGGACGTTCGCGTAGCTGACACCCGGCACGGGGACGAAGGAGCCCAGCCGGAAGATCGCCATGATGCCTGCGGTGAAGAGCAGCTTGCGCCGCAGGTCCGGCGTGCGGAAGGCCCGCACGAATGCGCTGAGCACGTCTCCTCCAGATCGCCCGGCTCGGGCGGTCGCCGAGCCCGAGGCCGGGACGGCGACGGGGGTCGGTGCGGTCAGGTGGGCCGCCGCCCCGCCTCGCAGGGAGCGCCGGGGAAGGACACTACCCGCGCGGCGCGCCCGCTCGGGACAACCCGGGCGGGCGCGCGCTCCGCGCGGACGACGGGCCGGGCGGCGCCACGGCACCGCCCCGCCCGCCCCGGGGGCGGTAGCACGACGCCCCGCCACCCTGGTGGGCGGCGGGGCGTCGGGTGGTTCAGAGGGTGCTGGTGCTCCCGCCCGCGGCGGCGATCTTCTCCACCGCGGAGGCCGAGAACGCGTGGGCCGTGACCTGCAGCGCGACGTCGGCGCTGCCCTGGCCCAGGACCTTGACCTTCTCGTTCTTGCGGACGGCGCCGGCGGCGACGAGCTCGTCGACGCCCACGGTCCCGCCCTGGGGGAACAGCTCGGAGAGCCGGTCCAGGTTCACGACCTGGTAGGTCGTGCCGAAGGGGTTCTTGAAGCCGCGGAGCTTGGGCAGACGCATGTGCAGCGGCGTCTGCCCGCCCTCGAAGCCCGCGGGCACCTGGTAGCGGGCCTTCGTGCCCTTGGTGCCGCGACCGGCGGTCTTGCCCTTGCTGCCCTCACCGCGACCGACGCGGGTGCGCGCGGTCTTGGCCCCGGGGGCGGGGCGCAGGTGGTGGACGCGCAGGGCGTGGCCCCGCGAGCCGGTGGTCTCGTCAGCCATGGTCAGTCGACCTCCTCGAACGACACGAGGTGCGAGACCGTCGAGACCATCCCGCGGATCTCGGGACGGTCGTCCTTGACGACGACGTCACCGATCCGCCGGAGCCCGAGGCTGCGCAGCGTGTCGCGCTGGTTCTGCTTCCCGCCGATCTTGGAGCGGGTCTGGGTCACCTTCAGCCGCGCCATCAGGACGCCGTCCCCGACATCGCCCGCACGAGGGCCGCCGGGGCGACCTCCTCGAGCGTCTTGCCGCGGCGCGCCGCGACGGACTCGGGGCGCTCGAGGCCCTTCAGGGCCGCCACCGTCGCGTGGACGATGTTGATGGCGTTGCTCGAGCCGAGCGACTTGGTGAGGACGTCGTGCACGCCCGCGCACTCGAGCACGGCGCGCACCGGGCCACCGGCGATGACACCGGTACCCGGCGAGGCCGGGCGCAGCAGGACGACGCCCGCTGCGGCCTCACCCGTGATCGGGTGCGGGATCGTGCCCTGGGCGCGCGGGACGCGGAAGAACGCCTTCTTGGCCTCCTCCACGCCCTTGGCGATCGCCGCGGGCACCTCCTTCGCCTTGCCGTAGCCGACGCCGACGGTGCCGTCGCCGTCGCCCACCACGACCAGCGCGGTGAAGCTGAAGCGGCGTCCGCCCTTGACGACCTTGGAGACGCGGTTGATGGTCACCACGCGCTCGAGGAACTGGCTGCGGTCCGCGGGCTCGCCACGGCGGCCGTCACGGCCGCCCCGGCGGTCGTTCCCGCCGGGGCCGCCCGTGCCGGTGCCGGTGCCGGCGCCGCGGCGCTGGGGTCCAGGCATGTCTGGTCTCTTCTCTCTCTCGTGTCTCGCGTCAGGCGGCGGGGAGCCGGCTCAGACGGCGAGCCCGCCCTCGCGGGCGCCGTCGGCCACAGCGGCCACACGGCCGTGGTAGCGGTTACCGCCGCGGTCGAAGACCACGGCCTCGACGCCCGCGGCACGGGCGCGCTCGGCCACCAGCTCGCCGACGCGGCGGGCCTTGGCCGTCTTGTCGCCGTCCAGGACGCGGAGGTCCGCCTCCATGGTCGACGCGCTGGCCAGGGTCCGGCCGACGGTGTCGTCCACGACCTGCACGAACACGTGCCGCGTGGACCGGTTGACCACGAGGCGAGGACGCGCCGCAGTGCCGGAGACCTTCTTGCGGACGCGCAGGTGGCGACGGCCGCGCGCGGCGGTGGTACCGGTGCCGCGGACCGCCGTGACCCCGCGGTAGGGAGACCTGCGTGCCATCACTTACCTGCCTTTCCGACCTTGCGCCGGACCTGCTCGCCCGCGTAGCGGACGCCCTTGCCCTTGTAGGGGTCGGGCTTGCGCAGCTTGCGGATGTTGGCGGAGACCTCGCCGACCAGCTGCTTGTCGATGCCCTGCACCGAGAAGCGGGTCGGGGCCTCGACCGTGAAGGTGATGCCCTCGGGCGCCGCGATGACGACCGGGTGGCTGAAGCCGAGCGCGAACTCGAGGGAGCCGCCGCGCGCCTGCACGCGGTACCCGGTGCCCACGATCTCGAGCTTCTTCTCGTAGCCGCTCGTCACGCCGGTGACCATGTTGGCCAGCAGCGAGCGGGTGAGGCCGTGGAGCGAGCGGTTGGTCCGCTCGTCGTCGGGCCGGGTGACCTCGAGGGCCCCGGACTCGCCGCGACCCACCGAGATGGGTCCGGGGATCGTGTGCGTGAGGGTGCCCCGAGGGCCCTTCACGACGACGTCCTGGCCGTCGATGCTGATGTCGACGCCGGCGGGGACGTCGATGGGCAGTCTGCCGATGCGGGACATGCGTTCCTCCTCCGCCCTTACCAGACGTAGGCGAGGACTTCCCCGCCCACGCCCTGCTTCGTGGCCTGCCGGTCCGTGAGGAGGCCGGAGGACGTGGACAAGATCGCCACGCCCAGGCCGCCCAGGACCCGGGGCAGGTTGGTCGACTTCGCGTACACGCGCAGGCCCGGCTTGCTGACCCGCCGGACGCCGGCGATGGAGCGCTCGCGGTTCGGGCCGAACTTGAGCTCGAGGGTGAGCTTGCGCCCCACCTCGGCGTCCTCCACGGCCCAGCCGGCGATGTAGCCCTCGGCCTGGAGGATCTCGGCGATCCGCTGCTTGAGCTTGCTGTAGGGCATGGTCACGTCGTCGTGGTACGCCGAGTTGGCGTTCCGCAGGCGCGTGAGCATGTCCGCGATCGGGTCGGTCATCGTCATCGGGCTCGTCCGCCCTTCCTCACCTCGGTTTCCGCGCACCCGCCGGAGCGGGGGCGGACCTGAGGCGTCCGTGCCGGTCCGGTGGACCGGCGCTGTCGTGGGACTCAGGTGGTGCAGGCGCCGGCGACCGCGGGCTGCGGCGCGCCGGCGCGCCCCCGGCGACGCCGGGGGCGGGAGCTCACCAGGAGCTCTTGGTGATGCCCGGGAGCTCGCCGCGGTGGGCCATCTCGCGCAGGCAGATCCGGCACAGGCCGAACTTGCGGTAGACCGAGTGCGGGCGGCCGCAGCGCTGGCAGCGCGTGTACGCGCGGACGGCGAACTTCGGCTTGCGGGCGGCCTTGTTGATGAGGGCGGTCTTCGCCATGTCAGTCCTCCTTGAAGGGGAAGCCGAGCTGGCGCAGCAGCGCCCGGCCCTCGTCGTCGTTCCGGGCCGTCGTCACCACGGTGACGTCCATGCCGCGCACGCGGTCGATGCGGTCCTGGTCGATCTCGTGGAACATCGACTGCTCCGTGAGGCCGAACGTGTAGTTGCCGCGCCCGTCGAACTGCTTGGGCGACAGGCCGCGGAAGTCGCGGATCCGGGGCAGCGCCAGCGACACGAGCCGGTCGAGGAACTCCCACATGCGGTCACCGCGCAGCGTGGTGTGGCAGCCGATCGGCATGCCCTCGCGCAGCTTGAACTGCGCGATGGACTTGCGCGCCCGGGTCACCTGCGGCTTCTGGCCGGTGATGGTGGTCAGGTCGCGGACGGCTCCGTCGATGAGCTTGGAGTCGCGAGCGGCCTCGCCCACGCCCATGTTCACCACGACCTTGACCAGGCCGGGGATCTGCATGACGTTCGGGTAGCCGAACTGCTCGCGCAGCGCCGGGGCGATGTCCGCGCGGTAGCGGGCCTTCAGGCGGGGCAGCTGCGCGCCCGAGGCGTCGGTCGCGAGCTCGGTGGTGGTCTCACTCATGCGATGTCCTTGCCGGAGCGCTTGGCCACGCGGACGCGCGTGGTGACGGTCCGCCCGTCGCGCTCGGTCGTCTCGGTGCGCACGCCGACCCTCGTGGGCCGACCGGTCTCGGGGTCCACCACCTGCACGTTGCTGATGTGGATGGGGGCCTCGACGGTCTCGCGGCCGCCCGAGCCGCGCCCGGCGCCGGCCTTGACGTGCTTGGTGATGCGGTTGACGCCCTCGACCAGCACGCGCTGGCGCTCGGGGATCACCGCGATGACGCGACCCTGCTTGCCCCGGTCACCGCCCCGCGCCTGCGTGGCGCCGGAGATGACCTGGACGAGGTCGCCCTTCTTGATCTTCAGCTTCGGCATGTCAGAGCACCTCCGGGGCCAGCGAGACGATCCGCATGAAGCGCTTGTCGCGCAGCTCGCGGCCCACCGGGCCGAAGATGCGCGTGCCGCGGGGGTCGCCGTCGGCCTTGAGGATCACTGCGGCGTTCTCGTCGAAGCGGATGTACGAGCCGTCGGGACGACGGCGCTCCTTGCGGGTGCGGACGACGACCGCCTTGACGACCTCGCCCCTCTTGACGTTGCCACCGGGGATGGCGTCCTTCACGGTCGCCACGATGACGTCTCCGATGCCGGCGTACCGGCGGCCGGAGCCGCCGAGCACCCGGATGCAGAGGATCTCCTTGGCACCCGTGTTGTCGGCGACCTTGAGCCGCGACTCCTGCTGGATCACTGTTCGACACTCCTGTCGTCGCGCCGGTTCTCGCACCGAGCCTGGCGGAACGGACTTCTGGGAAAGCGTGCTTGGGGTGCTGGGTGGTGCCTGCGGCGGGCCGACGTCCCCGGGAGGAGATCGGCCCGCCGCGGTGTCAGACGGCCTTCTCGAGCACCTCGACGACGCGCCAGCGCTTCGTGGCCGACAGCGGCCGCGTCTCCGCGATCCGCACCCGGTCCCCGATGCCGCAGGCGTTCGTCTCGTCGTGCGCCTTGACCTTGCTCGACCGGCGGATGACCTTGCCGTAGAGCGGGTGCTTGACGCGGTCCTCGACGACGACGACGACGGTCTTGTCCATCTTGTCGCTGCTGACCACGCCCAGGCGCGTCTTGCGGTAGCCGCGCCCGCTCGTCTGCGAGCCCTCGGCCTCCGCCGCGCTCGTCGTCTCGCTCGTGCTCACTGCGTCCTCACTCACTGCTGCCTCCCCCGGTGGCCGGGGCGCTGATGATGCCGAGCTCCTGCTCGCGCATCACCGTGTAGATGCGCGCGATGTCGCGGCGGACGGCGCGCAGCCGCGTGTGGTTCTCCAGCTGGCCGGTGGCCGACTGGAAGCGGAGGTTGAAGAGCTCCTCCTTCGCGCGGCGCAGCTCCTCGACCAGCTGGTCGGAGTCCTTGTCGCGGAGCTTCGCGGGAGCCAGGTCCTCGCTGCCGACGGCCATCAGAAGTCACTCCCCTCGCGCACGACGAAGCGGCACTTCATCGGCAGCTTGTGGATGGCGAGGCGCATGGCCTCGCGGGCCACGTCCTCCGGGACGCCGGACAGCTCGAACATCATCCGGCCCGGCTTGACGTTCGCGACCCACCACTCCGGCGAGCCCTTGCCGGAGCCCATGCGGGTCTCGGCGGGCTTCTTCGTGATCGGGCGGTCCGGGTAGATGTTGATCCACACCTTCCCGCCGCGCTTCATGTAGCGGGTCATGGCGATGCGGGCGGACTCGATCTGCCGGTTGGTGACGTACGCCGGCTCGAGCGCCTGGATGCCGTAGTCGCCGAAGGCGATCGCGGTGCCGCCCTTGGCGGCGCCGGTGCGCCTGGGGTGGTGCTGCTTGCGGTGCTTCAGCCTGCGCGGGACGAGCACGCCTCAGCCCTCCGTTCCGGGGTTCGCGACGGCCTGCGGCGCGGCACCGGCGTCCGTGGCCGGAGCCGACGCCGGGGGGCCGTCGCTGCCGGGACGACGCCCGCGGGCGGGGCGCTCGGCGCGGGGCCCGCCCGGGCCGCGGGGACCACGCGGAGCGTTGGCCTGCTGCTGCGCCAGCTCGCGGCTCGTGAGGTCGCCCTTGTAGATCCACACCTTGACGCCGATGCGACCGAAGGTCGTCTTGGCCTCGTAGGTGCCGTAGTCGATGTTGGCGCGGAGCGTGTGCAGGGGCACACGGCCCTCGCGGTAGAACTCCGAGCGGCTCATCTCGGCGCCGCCCAGACGGCCGGCGCACTGCACGCGGATGCCCTTGGCGCCCGCGCGCGTCGCCGTCTGCATGCCCTTGCGCATGGCGCGGCGCCAGGCCACGCGGCTGGCGAGCTGCTCGGCGATGCCCTGGGCGACCAGCTGCGCGTCCGTCTCGGGGTTCTTGACCTCGAGGATGTTGAGCTGCACCTGCTTGCCGGTGAGCTTCTCGAGCTCGCCGCGCAGGCGGTCCGCCTCGGCGCCGCGGCGACCGATGACGATGCCCGGGCGCGCCGTGTGGATGTCCACGCGGACGCGGTCGCGGGTGCGCTCGATGTCGACCTTGGCGATGCCGGCGCGCTCCATGCCCGTGGACATGAGCTTGCGGATCGAGACGTCCTCGCCCACGTAGTCGCGGTAGCGCTGGCCCGCCTTCGTCGAGTCGGCGAACCACCGCGAGCGGTGCTCGGTGGTGATGCCCAGCCGGAAGCCGTGCGGGTTGACCTTCTGGCCCACTAGGAGCTCCTCCCCGTCGTCGAGGTCGTCGCGGCGGCGCGCGCCGGCGTCGGCGCGACCACCACGGTGATGTGGCTGGTGCGCTTGTTGATGCGCGCCGCGCGACCCTGGGCGCGCGGGCGGAACCGCTTCATCGTCGGGCCCTCGTCCACGTAGGCCGCCGAGACGACGAGCGTCTTCTCGTCGAACGCCTCGCCGGCCTGGTCGGCCTTGACGCGAGCGTTCGCGATCGCGCTCTGCACGACCTTGCGCACCGGCTCGCTCGCCGCCTGGGGGGCGAACTCGAGCACGGCGAGCGCATCGCCCGCACGCCGGCCGCGGACGAGGTCGACGACGCGTCGGGCCTTCTGGGGCGTGACGCGCACGTAGCGCGCCTTCGCCATGGCTTCCATCGCTGTCCTGCCTTCTCTTCCTCTACGCCTTCAGTTCCACGAGTGCTGCCCGTGAGGGCTCGCCGCCGACCCGGAGGTCAGCGACGACGAGCCTTGCGGTCGTCCTTCACGTGGCCGCGGAACGTCCGCGTGGGAGCGAACTCCCCGAGCTTGTGGCCGACCATCGCCTCGGTGACGAAGACCGGGACGTGCTTGCGCCCGTCGTGCACGGCGAACGTGTGGCCCAGGAAGTCCGGGGTGACGACGGAGCGCCGGGACCAGGTCTTGATGACGTTCTTGGTGCCCTTCTCGTTCTGCACGTCCACCTTCTTCTGCAGGTGGTCGTCGACGAACGGGCCCTTCTTCAGGCTGCGCGGCATGTCCGGTCTCCTCAGCGCTTCTTGCCGGTGCGGCGCCGGCGGACGATCTGCTTGTCGCTGGGCTTGCCCGGGCGCCGCGTGCGGCCCTCGGCCTGGCCCCAGGGGCTCACCGGGTGGCGACCGCCCGAGGTCTTGCCCTCACCACCACCGTGCGGGTGGTCGATCGGGTTCATGGCGACACCGCGCACGGTGGGCCGACGGCCCTTCCAGCGCATGCGCCCGGCCTTGCCCCAGTTGATGTTCGACTGCTCGGCGTTGCCGACCTCGCCGACGGTGGCGCGGCAGCGCACGTCGACGTTGCGGATCTCGCCGGAGGGCATGCGCAGCTGGGCGTTGCCCCCCTCGCGCGCCACGAGCTGCACCGAGGTGCCGGCCGAGCGGGCGATCTTCGCGCCGCCACCCGGGCGGAGCTCGATGGCGTGCACCACCGTGCCGACCGGGATGTTGCGCAGCGGGAGGTTGTTGCCCGGACGGATGTCCGCGCCCGGCCCGTTCTCCACCACGTCACCCTGCTTCAGGCGCGTCGGCGCGATGATGTAGCGCTTCTCGCCGTCCACGTAGTGCAGGAGCGCGATGCGCGCCGTGCGGTTCGGGTCGTACTCGATGTGCGCCACCTTGGCGGGCACGCCGTCCTTGTCGTGACGACGGAAGTCGACCACCCGGTAGGCGCGCTTGTGCCCGCCGCCCTGGTGGCGCGTCGTGATCCGGCCGCTGCTGTTGCGCCCGCCCTTCTTGGGCAGGGGGCGCACCAGCGACTTCTCCGGCGTGGACCGCGTGATCTCGACGAAGTCGGCGACGGACGAGCCGCGTCGGCCCGGCGTCGTCGGCTTGTACTTGCGGATTCCCATGCTTCAGTCCTCTTCTGTGGCGCCGGCTCAGGCCGTGGTGCCGAAGATGTCGATGGTGTCGCCCTCGCGGAGGGTCACGACGGCGCGCTTGGTGTCCTTGCGGCGCCCCGTCCCTCCCCGCGTGCGGCGAGCCTTGCCCTGGCGGTTGATCGTGTTGACCCCGGTCACCTTGACCCCGAACACGCGCTCGACGGCGATGCGGATCTCCGTCTTGTTCGCGCGCGGGTCCACGAGGAACGTGTACTTGCCCTCGTCGAGCAGGGAGTAGCTCTTCTCGGAGACCACCGGCCCGAGGAGCACGTCGCGGGGGTCCTTGCCGAAGCGCGCGGACAGCGTGCCGGCCTGCGCCGGGTCGCTCGTCGTCTCCGCGGCCGTCGTCGTGCCTGCCTCGCTCACGCCTCGCCCTCGCTCTCGGCCGTGGCGGCACGCGAGCCGCCGAGGAACGCCTGCAGCGCCGCCGTCGTGAAGACGACGTCGTCGCTGCACAGCACGTCGTAGGTGTTCAGCTGGTCGGCCCGCAGGAGGTGGACCTCCGGGACGTTGCGCAGGCTCAGCCACGCGGTCTCGTCCGCGCGGTCCAGGACCACGAGGAAGCCCTCGCGACCGCCGGTGCCCGGCAGCGCGCGGATGGCGGCCAGCCCGGCCCGGGTGGAGGGCGCGCCCTCCACGACCGAGGACAGGACGTGGACGCGGTCGTGGCGCGCGCGGTCGGACAGCGCTCCCCGGAGGGCGGCCGCCTTCATCTTCTTGGGCGTCCGCTGCGCGTAGTCCCGCGGCTGCGGGCCGTGCACCACGCCACCGCCGGCGAACTGGGGCGCGCGGGTCGAGCCCTGGCGGGCGCGGCCGGTGCCCTTCTGGCGGAAGGGCTTCTTGCCACCACCGCGCACGTCGCCGCGCGTCTTGGTGGAGTGGGTGCCCTGGCGCGCCGCGGCGAGCTGCGCGACGACGACCTGGTGGATGAGCGGGACGTTCGACGTCACGTCGAACACCGCGCCCGGGAGCTCGACGGTGCCGGTGACGGCACCCGCCGCGTCGTGGACGTCGACGGTGCGCGTCGTCGGCGCGGCGCCGACGGCCGTGCTGTCGGTGGTCGTGGTCATCGGCTCAGGCCTCCTTCGCGATCGCCTTGGCCGGCGTCCGCACGAGGACGACGCCGCCCGTGGGGCCGGGCAGAGCGCCCTTGATCAGGATCAGGCCCTTCTCGGTGTCGACCGAGTGGACCGTCAGGTTCTGGGTCGTCTGGCGTACGTGCCCCATGCGGCCCGCCATCTTCATGCCCTTGAAGACGCGGCCCGGCGTGGCGCACCCGCCGATGGACCCCGGCTTGCGGTGGTTGCGGTGCGCGCCGTGGGAGGCGCCGACGCCGTGGAAGCCGTGGCGCTTCATGACGCCGGCGGTGCCCTTGCCCTTGGTGGTGCCGACGACGTCGACGACCTGCCCCGCCGAGAAGATCTCCGCGGTGACCTCCTGGCCGGCCGTGAACCCGGCGGCGTCGGAGGTGCGGATCTCGACGAGGTGGCGGCGCGGCGTGACACCGGCCTTGGCGAAGTGGCCCGTCAGCGGCTTGGTCACGCGGCGGGGGTCGACGGCGCCGGCGGCGAGCTGCACGGCGGCGTAGCCGTCGGTCTCGGGGGTGCGCACCTGGGTCACGACGTTCGGCGCGGCCTGGACGACGGTCACGGGCACGAGTCGCCCGTCGGCGTCCCAGACCTGGGTCATCCCCAGCTTGGACCCCAGCAGACCCGCGACGACGCGCTGGTCAGGAGTGGTGGTGGTCATGGCGTCAGCAGTCCTCAGAGCTTGATCTCGATGTTCACGTCCGCCGGCAGGTCGATTCGCATGAGCGAGTCGACCGCCTTCGGCGTGGGGTCGATGATGTCGATGAGCCGCTTGTGCGTGCGCATCTCGAAGTGCTCGCGGCTGTCCTTGTACTTGTGCGGAGAGCGGATCACGCAGAACGTGTTCTTCTCCGTCGGAAGCGGCACCGGGCCCACGACCGTCGCACCAGCGCGGGTCACCGTGTCGACGATCTTGCGCGCCGAGCTGTCGATGACCTCGTGGTCGTAGGACTTGAGCCGGATGCGGATCTTCTGTCCCGCCATGGCGTCGCGATCTCTCTCTCCGTCGTACCGCTGAGGTCCTGCGGGCCGGCCCGCGGCGCGGGCCCGACCCGCCGTGCCCGCACCGCGTCCCGCTCCGACCCCCGAGGTCGGGCGTGTCGCGCAGTTCGCGAGCGGGTCGGTCTCGCTCCTCACCCGACCCGGGGGTCTGGCCGGAGGAGACCTCCGTGTGCGTGGTCGTGCTGTGGATCTGCGTGCGTCGTGCTGTTCCGGATCAGGAGTCCGGCGCCGCTCGTGCGGCCGCCGCTCGACCCCCAGGAGGACCCGGGATGGCGGCACGCGGGCATGAGCCTGCGCGGATCAACTGGTGCAGTCTGCCAGAGGGCCCCCGGCCTTGGCCAATCGCCCCGGCCCCACTCCCCCGGCCGCACCTGCGGCGACCCGGCGACCCGGCCCTCCAGCATGCAGCAGGGGCCCGCGCGACGAGCGCGCGGGCCCCTGCTGGTGATCAGGCGGCCCGACCCGAGGGTCTGACCGCGTGACCGGACCGCCCCGGAGGGCGGGGTGTCACTGGGTGATCGAGGTCACCTGACCGGCGCCGACGGTGCGCCCGCCCTCGCGGATCGTGAAGCGCAGACCCTGCTCCATGGCCACCGGCTGGATGAGGTTCACCTTCATGTCCGTGTTGTCGCCGGGCATGACCATCTCGGTGCCCTCGGGCAGCTCGATGACGCCGGTGACGTCGGTCGTCCGGAAGTAGAACTGCGGACGGTAGTTGGAGTAGAAGGGGTTGTGCCGGCCGCCCTCGTCCTTGGACAGGATGTAGACGGACGCCTCGAACTCCGTGTGCGGGACGATCGAGTTCGGCTTGCAGATGACCTGCCCGCGCTCGACGTCCTCGCGCTTGATGCCGCGCAGCAGCAGACCGACGTTCTCACCCGCGCGCGCCTCGTCGAGGAGCTTGCGGAACATCTCGACGCCCGTGACGGTCGTCTTGGTCTTCGTCTCCTTGATGCCGACGATCTCGACGTCCTCGTTCACGTTGACGATGCCGCGCTCGACGCGACCCGTGACGACGGTGCCGCGACCGGTGATCGTGAAGACGTCCTCGACCGGCATGAGGAACGGCTGGTCGACGTCGCGCTCGGGCTCGGGGATCGCCGTGTCGACGGCGTCCATGAGCTCCATGAGCTTGTTGCTCCACTCGGCGTCGCCCTCGAGGGCCTTGAGCGCCGACACGCGGACGACCGGGACGTCGTCGCCCGGGAAGTCGTAGGAGGTCAGCAGCTCGCGGACCTCCATCTCGACGAGCTCGAGGATCTCCTCGTCGTCCACCATGTCGCTCTTGTTCAGCGCGACGACGATGTAGGGCACGTTGACCTGGCGGGCCAGGAGGACGTGCTCGCGCGTCTGGGGCATGGGGCCGTCGGTCGCGGCCACCACGAGGATCGCGCCGTCCATCTGCGCCGCGCCGGTGATCATGTTCTTGATGTAGTCGGCGTGACCCGGGCAGTCGACGTGGGCGTAGTGGCGCGCCTCGGTCTGGTACTCGACGTGCGCGATGGAGATCGTGATGCCGCGAGCCTTCTCCTCGGGCGCCTTGTCGATCGAGTCGAAGGCCGACGCCTGGTTCAGGTTCGGGTACTTGTCGTGCAGCACCTTGGTGATCGCCGCGGTCAGCGTCGTCTTGCCGTGGTCGATGTGACCGATGGTGCCGATGTTGACGTGCGGCTTGGTCCGCTCGAACTTGGCCTTCGCCACTGGGTCCTCCTGGGATGTCTCTGGCGTGGTCTTCGGTGGTGCTGGCTGCTGCCGCCCCGGGCGGGGCGCGCCGGCGCCCGGAGGCGCCGGCGCTGGTCCGTCAGGACCGGGGGGTCACTCCCCGCGGACCTTCTTGACGATCTCCTCGGCCACCGCGCGCGGGACCTCGGCGTAGCTGTCGAAGGACATCGAGTAGACCGCACGGCCCTGCGTCTTGCTCCGCAGGTCACCCACGTACCCGAACATCTCCGACAGCGGCACCTGCGCCCGGACGACCTTGGCGCCGCTGGCGTCCTCCATGGCCTGGATCATGCCGCGGCGCGAGTTGATGTCGCCGATGACGTCGCCCATGTACTCCTCGGGCGTGCGCACCTCGACGGCCATGACCGGCTCGAGGAGCACGGGGTCCGCGCGGCGGACCGCCTCCTTGAGCACCTGCGAGCCGGCGATCTTGAACGCCATCTCCGAGGAGTCGACGTCGTGGTAGGCGCCGTCCAGCAGCGTCGCCTTGATGCCGACCATCGGGTAGCCCGCCACGACGCCCAGCGCCATCGCGTCCTGGATGCCGGCGTCGACGCTCGGGATGTACTCGCGGGGCACGCGGCCACCGGTGACCTTGTTGGAGAACTCGTACATCGCCGCGTCGGCCTCGCTGGTGTCCAGCGGCTCGATCGACACCTGCACCTTGGCGAACTGGCCGGAACCGCCGGTCTGCTTCTTGTGCGTGTAGTCGATCTTGTCGACGGAGCGACGGATGGTCTCGCGGTAGGCGACCTGCGGCTTGCCGACGTTCGCCTCGACGCGGAACTCGCGGCGCATCCGGTCCACGAGGATGTCGAGGTGGAGCTCGCCCATCCCCTTGATGATCGTCTGGCCGGTCTCCTCGTCGAGCTGGACCTGGAAGGTCGGGTCCTCCTCGGCGAGCTTCTGGATGGCCGTGCTCAGCTTCTCCTGGTCGCCCTTGGTCTTGGGCTCGATGGCCACGGAGATGACCGGCTCGGGGAAGGTCATCGACTCGAGGACCACCTGGTCCTGCGGGTCGCACAGGGTGTCGCCCGTGGTCGTGTCCTTCAGGCCGATCATCGCGTAGATGTGGCCGGCGCGGGCCTCGTCGACCGGGTTCTCCTTGTTCGAGTGCATCTGGAAGAGCTTCCCGATGCGCTCCTTCTTGCCCTTGGTCGAGTTGGTGACCGGCGAGCCGGCAGCGACGCGACCGGAGTACACGCGCACGTAGGTCAGCTTGCCGAAGAAGGGGTGCGAGGCGACCTTGAACGCCAGCGCCGAGAAGGGCTCGGTGACGTCGGCGTGGCGGACGATCACCTTCTCCTCGTCGCGCACGTCGTGGCCGTTGACGGCCTCGACGTCGAGCGGCGTCGGCAGGTAGTCCAGGACGGCGTCGAGCATGGGCTGCACGCCCTTGTTCTTGAACGCCGACCCGCAGAGCACCGGGTACTGCTCGCTGGCGACCGTGACCTTGCGGACGGCCTCCTTGATCTCCTCCGGCGCGATGTCCTCGCCACCGAGGTACTTCTCCATCAGCGACTCGCTGGTGTCCGCGATGGCCTCGAGGAGCTTGTCGCGGTACTCGGCGGCGACCTCGACCAGGTCGGCCGGGATCTCCTCGACCTCGTAGGCCTCGCCCTTGCCCGTCTCGCCGCGCCAGGTGAGGGCCCGCATGTGGATCAGGTCGACGACGCCGATGAAGTCGTTCTCGGCCCCGATCGGGATCTGCAGGACCAGCGGCTTGGCGCCGAGGCGCTCGGTGATGGTCCGGACGGTGAAGAAGAAGTCCGCGCCGAGCTTGTCCATCTTGTTGACGAAGCAGATGCGCGGGACGTCGTACTTGTCGGCCTGGCGCCAGACCGTCTCGGACTGGGGCTCGACGCCCTCCTTGCCGTCGAAGACGGCGACGGCGCCGTCGAGCACGCGCAGGGACCGCTCCACCTCGACGGTGAAGTCGACGTGCCCCGGCGTGTCGATGATGTTGATCTGGGTGCCCTCCCAGAAGCAGGTGGTCGCGGCCGAGGTGATCGTGATCCCCCGCTCCTGCTCCTGCTCCATCCAGTCCATGGTGGCCGCGCCGTCGTGGACCTCACCGATCTTGTAGTTGATCCCCGTGTAGAAGAGGATCCGCTCGGTGGTGGTGGTCTTGCCGGCGTCGATGTGCGCCATGATCCCGATGTTGCGGACCTTGAGCAGATCCGTCAGGACGTCCTGTGCCACTAGGCGCTGCCTCTTCCCTGGGTCGTGGAGCGGTGGGGGCGACCCTTCGGTGAGGGGTCGCTGCGCGGGAGCGGGCGCGCGACGGGAGGGTCTCCCCCGCCGCGCGCCACCGGCTCACCAGCGGTAGTGCGCGAAGGCCTTGTTGGACTCGGCCATCTTGTGCGTGTCCTCACGGCGCTTCACCGCGGCACCGAGGCCGTTGCTGGCGTCGAGGATCTCGTTCATCAGGCGCTCCGTCATGGTCTTCTCACGACGGGCCTTGGAGTAGCCGACGAGCCAGCGCAGGGCCAGCGTCGTCGAGCGGCCCGCGCGGACCTCGACGGGCACCTGGTAGGTCGCACCGCCGACGCGGCGGCTGCGGACCTCGAGGGCGGGCTTGACGTTGTCGAGCGCGCGCTTGAGCGCGATGACCGGGTCGTTGCCCGTCTTGGCGCGAGCGCCCTCGAGCGCGCCGTACACGATGCGCTCGGCGGTGGACTTCTTGCCGTCCACCAGGACCTTGTTCACCAGCTGGGTGACCAGCGGGGAGCCGTAGACGGGGTCGATCACGAGCGGCCTCTTCGGGGCCGGGCCCTTGCGAGGCATCAGCGCTTCTCCTTCTTCGCTCCGTAGCGGCTCCGCGCCTGCTTGCGGTTCTTCACGCCCTGGGTGTCCAGGGAGCCGCGGACGATCTTGTAGCGCACGCCCGGCAGGTCCTTCACGCGACCGCCGCGCACGAGCACGATCGAGTGCTCCTGCAGGTTGTGCCCCACGCCCGGGATGTAGGCCGTGACCTCGATGCCGCTGGAGAGCCGCACGCGCGCGACCTTGCGCAGCGCCGAGTTCGGCTTCTTGGGCGTCGTGGTGTACACGCGGGTGCACACGCCGCGGCGCTGGGGGCTCCCCTTGAGGGCCGGGGTCTTCTGCTTCCCGACCTTGTCCTGCCGGCCCTTGCGGACCAGCTGCTGGATCGTGGGCACCGGTGCATCTCCGTCTGTCGTCTGTGCTGGGCCGC
Source organism: uncultured Pseudokineococcus sp. (assembly GCF_947495735.1). Taxonomy (GTDB): domain Bacteria; phylum Actinomycetota; class Actinomycetes; order Actinomycetales; family Quadrisphaeraceae; genus Pseudokineococcus. Next base: position 16,895 of record NZ_CANMAA010000006.1, on the reverse strand, counting down.
CGCCCTGGGCAGGCGGCTCTCGTGCGGTGTGCCGCGCGAGCGCGGCGTCCGGCCTCGGGGTGCTGGGCTCCCGCCCACCCCCGCGCCCGGGCGTGTCTTGATCTGTCCTCGCCGGCTGCGGCTCGTGGAGCTGCGGCCTCGCGCTGCCCGGGAGCAGCCGTGAGACCGCTCGCGGGGCGCGCGTGAGCACCCGGGTCACCGGACGTCCTCACGAGGATAGGCGCCCGCCCCGCGCACCGTCAAAGACGGGGCGCCGGACGGGACGGGACCGGGGCTCCCCCGCAGGAGCGCCCCGGCCCGGACGCCGCGGCGGTCGGGCGCGAGCCCGACCGCCGCAGCGGTCGGGCGCGAGCCCGACCGCCGCAGCGGGTCAGCGGAAGTCGCCGCCCATGTCGTACTCCTCCAGCGGGACCGCCTGGCCCGAGCCCAGGCCGAAGTGGTCGTAGTCGACCTCCTCGTAGCCGGGCATCGAGTACATGGCGGCCTTCGCCTCCTCCGTCGGCTCGACGACCACGTCGCGGTAGCGCGACAGACCCGTGCCGGCCGGGATCAGCTTGCCCAGGATCACGTTCTCCTTGAGGCCGAGCAGCGGGTCGCTCCGGCCCGCGAGCGCGGCCTCGGTGAGCACCTTGGTCGTCTCCTGGAAGGACGCCGCCGACAGCCACGAGTCCGTGGCCAGCGACGCCTTGGTGATCCCCATCAGCTCGGGACGCCCGGCGGCCGGGCTCCCGCCCTCCGCCACCACGCGGCGGTTCTCCTCCTCGAAGCGCGCCCGCTCGGCGAGCTCGCCCGGGAGCAGGCCCGCGTCACCGGCGTCGATGATCGTCACCCGGCGGAGCATCTGCCGGACGATGACCTCGATGTGCTTGTCGTGGATGCCCACGCCCTGGCTGCGGTAGACCTCCTGGACCTCGTCCACGAGGTGCTGCTGCACCTTGCGCGGGCCGAGGATCCGCAGGACCTGCTTGGGGTCCACGGCGCCGTGCAGGAGCTGGTCCCCCACGTCGACGTGCTGGCCGTCGGAGACGAGCAGGCGCGAGCGCTTCGTGAGCGGGTACGCGAACTCCTCGCCGCCGTCGTCCGGCGTCACGACCAGCCGGCGCGCGCGCTCGGTCTCGTCGATGCTCACGCGGCCGGGGACCTCCGAGATCGGCGCCACACCCTTGGGCGTGCGGGCCTCGAAGAGCTCCTGGACGCGCGGGAGGCCGTGGGTGATGTCGTCACCCGCGACGCCGCCCGTGTGGAAGGTGCGCATGGTCAGCTGCGTGCCCGGCTCGCCGATCGACTGGGCGGCGATGATGCCCACCGCCTCGCCGATGTCCACGAGCTTGCCGGTGGCCAGCGAGCGGCCGTAGCAGCGGGCGCACGTGCCCACCCGCGACTCGCAGGTCAGGACCGAGCGGACCTTGATCTCCCGCACGCCCTGCGCCACGAGGGCGTCGATGAGGACGTCGCCGACGTCGCTGCCCGCGGGCGCGAGCACCTGGCCGTCCTCCGCGGTGACGTCGGAGGCCAGCGTGCGCGAGTAGACGCTCGTCTCCACGTGCTCGCCGCGCCGCAGGCCGGAGCCGTCGGCGGACTCGTCGGCGATCGGCATGAGCAGCCCGCGGCGGGTGCCGCAGTCCTCCTCGCGCACGATGACGTCCTGGGAGACGTCCACGAGGCGCCGGGTCAGGTACCCCGAGTCCGCCGTCCGCAGCGCGGTGTCGGCGAGCCCCTTGCGGGCGCCGTGGCTGGAGATGAAGTACTCCAGCACGGAGAAGCCCTCGCGGAAGTTCGACTTCACCGGGCGGGGGATGATCTCGCCCTTCGGGTTGGCCACCAGGCCGCGCATGCCGGCGATCTGGCGGACCTGCATCCAGTTGCCTCGCGCCCCGGAGACGACCATCCGGTAGACCGAGTTGCGCGTGGCGTTGGCGTCGAGGTTGTCCTGCATGTCCTTGGCGACCACGTTGGTCGCCTCGGTCCAGATCTCGATGAGCTCCTGGCGGCGCTCGTCGTCGGTGATCAGGCCCAGCTCGTACTGCTGCTGGACCTTCTCCGCCTTGGCCTCGTAGGTCTCGAGGATCTCCTGCTTGTGCGGCGGCGTGAGGACGTCGGCGATGGAGATCGTCGTCCCCGAGCGCGTCGCCCAGTAGAAGCCCGTCTCCTTCAGCGCGTCCAGCGTCGCCGCGACCTGGCCCTTGTCGTAGCGCTCGGCAAGGTCGTTGACGATCGTCGAGAGGCGCTTCTTGTCCACGCCCTCGTTGATGTAGGCGTAGTCCACCGGGAGCGTCTCGTTGAACAGCGCCCGGCCGAGGGTGGTCTCGAGCACGAGCGGCGAGCCCGCCTCCCAGCCATCCGGCGGCGTCACGCCCGCCGGGGGCACCACGCCGTCGAGGCGGATCTTGACCGGCGACCCGACCTCGAGCTCGCGGTTGTCGTGCGCCATGAGCGCCTCGGCGACCGAGCCGAACGAGCGCCCCTCGCCCGCACCGCCGTCACGCCGGTCGGTGAGGTGGTAGAGCCCGATGATCATGTCCTGGCTGGGCATGGTCACCGGCCGGCCGTCGGCCGGCTTGAGGATGTTGTTGCTGCTCAGCATGAGGATGCGGGCCTCGGCCTGCGCCTCGGTGGACAGCGGCAGGTGCACGGCCATCTGGTCGCCGTCGAAGTCGGCGTTGAACGCCGTGCAGACGAGCGGGTGGATCTGGATGGCCTTGCCCTCGACCAGCTGCGGCTCGAACGCCTGGATGCCCAGGCGGTGCAGCGTGGGCGCGCGGTTCAGCAGCACCGGGTGCTCGGTGATGACCTCCTCGAGCACGTCCCACACGTGGCCGTACCGGGCACCGCTGCCGCCGGCGCGCTCGACCATGCGCTTGGCCGACTTGATGTTCTGCGCGTGGTTGAGGTCGACGAGGCGCTTCATGACGAAGGGCTTGAAGAGCTCGAGCGCCATCTGCTTGGGCAGGCCGCACTGGTGCAGCTTCAGCTGCGGGCCGACGACGATGACCGAGCGGCCCGAGTAGTCGACGCGCTTGCCGAGCAGGTTCTGGCGGAACCGGCCCTGCTTGCCCTTGAGCAGGTCGGACAGCGACTTCAGCGGCCGGTTGCCCGGGCCCGTCACCGGGCGCCCGCGGCGGCCGTTGTCGAACAGCGAGTCGACGGCCTCCTGGAGCATCCGCTTCTCGTTGTTGACGATGATCTCGGGCGCGCCGAGGTCCAGCAGCCGCTTGAGCCGGTTGTTCCGGTTGATCACGCGGCGGTACAGGTCGTTGAGGTCGCTCGTCGCGAACCGGCCGCCGTCGAGCTGCACCATCGGGCGCAGGTCCGGCGGGATGACCGGGACGCAGTCGAGCACCATGCCCATCGGCGAGTTGCTCGTCGTCAGGAAGTTCGAGACGACCTTCAGCCGCTTGAGGGCGCGGGTCTTCTTCTGGCCCTTGCCGCTGCGGATGATCTCGCGGAGCAGCTCGGCCTCGGCCTCGAGGTCGAAGCTCTCGAGGCGCTTCTGGATCGCGTTCGCGCCCATGCTGCCTTCGAAGTACAGGCCGTAGCGGTCGCGCAGCTCGCGGTAGAGCACCTCGTCGCCCTCGAGGTCGGAGACCTTGAGCTTGGAGAAGCGGTCCCACACCTGCGTGAGGCGGTCGACCTCGGCGTCCGCGCGGCGGCGGATCTGGTTCATCTCGCGCTCGGCGCTCTCGCGCACCTTGCGGCGGGCGTCGGACTTGGCGCCCTCGGCCTCGAGCTCGGCGATGTCGGACTCCAGGCGCTTGGCCCGGGCCTCGACGTCGGAGTCACGCCGGTCGGAGACCTGCTTCTTCTCGAGCTCCATGGCGGCCTGCAGGGACGGCAGGTCGCGGTGCCGCGACTCCTCGTCCACCCACGTGATCATGTAGGCCGCGAAGTAGATGACCTTCTCGAGGTCCTTGGGGGCCAGGTCGAGCAGGTACCCGAGCCGGCTGGGGACGCCCTTGAAGTACCAGATGTGGGTGACGGGGGCGGCGAGCTCGATGTGGCCCATCCGCTCGCGGCGCACCTTGGCGCGCGTCACCTCGACGCCGCAGCGCTCGCAGATGATGCCCTTGAAGCGCACGCGCTTGTACTTGCCGCAGTAGCACTCCCAGTCCCGGGTGGGACCGAAGATCTTCTCGCAGAAGAGACCGTCCTTCTCCGGCTTGAGCGTCCGGTAGTTGATGGTCTCTGGCTTCTTGACCTCGCCGAAGCTCCAGTCGCGGATGCTGTCCGCGGTAGCCAGGCCGATGCGCAGGTCGTCGAAGAGGTTGCCGTCGAGCAAGGGGTGTCCTTCTCTCGCGTGAAGGGTGGTGGATCGGGGCGCCGCTCCCCCGCCGGCCGGTGCGCCCGCCAGGGCGCGGACCGACCGCCGGGAGCGGCGTGCGGGGGCGTCCGGCGCGCGCTGCGGGAGCGCGCGCCGGACGCCGGCTCAGACCTCCTCGACGCTGCTCGGCTCGCGCCGCGACAGGTCGATGCCGAGCTCCTCGGCCGCTCGGAAGACGTCGTCGTCCGAGTCGCGCATCTCGATCATCGTGCCGTCCGCCGAGAGGACCTCGACGTTCAGGCAGAGCGACTGCATCTCCTTGATGAGCACCTTGAAGGACTCGGGGATGCCGGGCTCGGGGATGTTCTCGCCCTTGACGATGGCCTCGTAGACCTTCACGCGGCCCAGCACGTCGTCGGACTTGATCGTCAGCAGCTCCTGGAGCGCGTACGCCGCGCCGTAGGCCTCGAGGGCCCACACCTCCATCTCGCCGAACCGCTGACCGCCGAACTGGGCCTTACCGCCCAGCGGCTGCTGCGTGATCATCGAGTAGGGGCCCGTCGAGCGGGCGTGGATCTTGTCGTCGACGAGGTGGTGGAGCTTCAGGATGTACTGGTAGCCCACCGACACCGGCTCCGGGAACGGCTCGCCGGAGCGGCCGTCGAACAGCCGCGCCTTGCCCGTGCCGTCGACGAGGCGGACCCCGTCGCGGTTCGGGATGGTCGAGCCGAGCAGACCCGTGATCTCGTCCTCCGACGCGCCGTCGAAGACCGGCGACGCGACGTTCGTGCGCGCCTCGGCGCTCCAGGCGGCCTCGGGCAGGGTCTTCGCCCAGTCGGGCGTCCCCTCGACCTGCCACCCGCGGGAGGCGATCCAGCCGAGGTGCAGCTCGAGCACCTGGCCGACGTTCATCCGGCCCGGCACGCCGAGCGGGTTGAGCACGATGTCGACCGGCGTGCCGTCCTCGAGGAACGGCATGTCCTCGACCGGCAGGATCTTGGAGATGACGCCCTTGTTGCCGTGGCGGCCGGCCAGCTTGTCGCCGTCCGTGATCTTGCGCCGCTGGGCCGTGTAGACGCGCACGAGCTGGTTGACGCCCGGGGGCAGCTCGTCGCCCTCGTCGCGGTCGAAGACCTTGACCCCGATGACGGTGCCGGTCTCGCCGTGGGGCACCTTCAGCGAGGTGTCGCGCACCTCGCGCGCCTTCTCGCCGAAGATCGCGCGCAGCAGGCGCTCCTCGGGGGTGAGCTCGGTCTCGCCCTTGGGCGTGACCTTGCCGACGAGGACGTCGCCCGGGACGACCTCGGCGCCGATGCGGATGATGCCGCGCTCGTCGAGGTCGGCGAGGACCTCCTCGGAGACGTTCGGGATGTCCCGCGTGATCTCCTCGGCGCCCAGCTTGGTGTCGCGGGCGTCGACCTCGTGCTCCTCGATGTGGATCGAGGACAGGACGTCGTCCTGCACGATCCGCTGCGACAGGATGATCGCGTCCTCGAAGTTGTGGCCCTCCCAGGACATGAAGGCCACGAGCAGGTTCTTGCCGAGCGCGAGCTCGCCGTTGTCGGTCGACGGCCCGTCCGCGAGGACGTCGCCCGCCTCCACGTGCACGCCCTCGTCCACGACCACGCGCTGGTTGTACGACGTGCCCTGGTTCGAGCGCGTGAACTTGGCCAGCCGGTAGGTGTTCGAGGAGCCGTCGTCGTTGCTCACGACGACCGCGTCGGCGGAGACGTCGGTGACCGCGCCCGGCTTCACCGCGACGATGACGTCGCCGGCGTCGACGGCCGCGTGGCGCTCCATGCCGGTGCCCACGAGGGGGGCCTCGGCCTTGACGAGCGGCACGGCCTGGCGCTGCATGTTCGAGCCCATGAGCGCGCGGTTGACGTCGTCGTGCTCCAGGAACGGGATCATCGCGGTGGCCACGGAGACCATCTGGCGCGGCGAGACGTCCATGAAGTCGACCTCGTCGGCCGGCACGAACTCGGCCTCGCCGCCGCGGCTGCGCACGAGGACGCGGGCCTCGGCGAAGCGCTTGTCCTCCGTCAGCGGCGCGTTCGCCTGGGCGATGACGACGTCGTCCTCGTCGTCCGCGGTGAGGTAGAGGACGTCGTCCGAGACGACCCCGTCGGCGACCTTGCGGTACGGCGTCTCGACGAACCCGAAGGCGTTGATGCGGCCGTAGCTCGACAGCGAGCCGATCAGGCCGATGTTCGGGCCCTCCGGCGTCTCGATCGGGCACATGCGGCCGTAGTGCGACGGGTGGACGTCGCGCACGTCCATGCCGGCGCGGTCGCGGGACAGACCGCCGGGGCCCAGCGCGGAGAGACGGCGCTTGTGCGTCAGCCCCGCCAGCGGGTTGGTCTGGTCCATGAACTGGCTCAGCTGGCTCGTCCCGAAGAACTCCTTGATGGAGGCCACGACGGGGCGGATGTTGATGAGCGTCTGCGGCGTGATGGCCTCGACGTCCTGGGTCGTCATGCGCTCGCGCACGACGCGCTCCATCCGGGACAGGCCCGTGCGGACCTGGTTCTGGATGAGCTCGCCGACGCTGCGCAGGCGGCGGTTGCCGAAGTGGTCGATGTCGTCGACCTCGACGCGTACCTCGGTCGCCGAGCCGTCCTCGCCCACGCCCGGCATGGTCGCGCCGCCGGCGTGCAGCGTGACCAGCAGGCGCACGGTGGCCGCGATGTCGTCGACGGACAGCACGCCGTCGGACAGCGGCTCCGACATCCCGAGCTTCTTGTTGAGCTTGTAGCGACCGACCTTGGCCAAGTCGTAGCGCTTCGGGTTGAAGTACAGGTTCTCGAGCAGCGTCTGCGCGGCCTCGCGCGTGGGCGGCTCGCCCGGGCGCAGCTTGCGGTAGATGTCGAGCAGCGCGTCGTCGGTGGTCTGCGCGCCGTCCTTCTCCAGCGTCGTGCGGATCGACTCGAAGTCGCCGAACTCCTCGAGGATCCGCGCCTCGCTCCAGCCCAGGGCCTTGAGCAGCACCGTGACGGACTGCTTGCGCTTGCGGTCGACGCGGACGCCGACGGTGTCGCGCTTGTCCACCTCGAACTCGAGCCAGGCGCCGCGCGAGGGGATGACCTTGGCGGTGTAGACGTCCTTGTCGGACAGCTTGTCGACGGAACGCTCGAAGTACACGCCCGGCGAGCGGACCAGCTGGGACACGACGACGCGCTCGGTGCCGTTGATGACGAACGTGCCGCGGTCGGTCATGAGCGGGAAGTCGCCCATGAAGACCGTCTGGCTCTTGATCTCGCCCGTGGTGGCGTTCATGAACTCGGCCGTCACGAACAGGGGCGCGGCGTAGGTCATGTCGCGCTCCTTGCACTCCTCGAGGGAGTACTTCGGAGGCTCGAAGCGGTGGTCGCGGAAGGACAGCGACATGGAGCCCGAGAAGTCCTCGATGGGGGAGATCTCCTCGAAGATCTCCTCGAGGCCGGAGCTGGTGGGCACGTCCTGCCGGCCCTGCTCGAGCGCGGTGGCCACGCGGGCCTGCCAGCGGTCGTTGCCCAGCAGCCAGTCGAAGTTCTCGGTCTGGAGGGCGAGCAGGTCGGGGACGTCGAGGGGCTCGTCGATCTTGGCGAAGGAGATGCGGCGTGCGGCGGAGCTGGGGGTGGTGGAGTCAGACGCTGTGCGCGAGACGGCCAAGAGGGGTCCTTCCACGTGCCTGCGGGCGGATCGGTCGCCGTCCTGGGCGCTTCCGACCGCGCCCCACCGGCACGTCACCAGGGGACGCGGGCATCTGAGGGGTCGGCACAGGACAGGGCGAAATCGCGAGAGTAGCCGCAGGCAGGCTCGCGTGTCCAACCGGCGCCGTCGACGTCGTCGTCGCGGGCCGCGGCGGGCGCACGAGACGGCTCCGCGGGGCTGGATGCGTCCGCACTCTCGCCGAGGGCGGCGCCGCGGTCAAGCCCGCCGCGCCGTCGCCGGGGACCGGTCCCCCGCTCGCCGCGGCCGGACGCGCCGAGGGGCGGGAGCCGCGGCGCTGCCGCTGCTCCCGCCCCTCGGCGGTCGTGCTCCCGTCGGCGCCCCGCCTCAGCGGCGCGTCGGCGGGTCAGGTCACTTGACGGTGACGGTGGCGCCGGCGCCCTCGAGCTGGGTCTTCGCGGCGTCGGCAGCGTCCTTGGCCACGCCCTCGAGGACGTTCTTGGGAGCGCCGTCGACGAGGTCCTTGGCCTCCTTGAGGCCCAGGCTCGTGAGAGCGCGGACCTCCTTGATGACCTGGATCTTCTTGTCGCCGGCCGCCTCGAGGACGACGTCGAACTCCGTCTTCTCCTCCTCGGCCTCGGCGGGCGCGCCACCGGCGGCGCCGCCGCCGGCCACGGCCACGGGGGCCGCGGCGGTGACGTCGAAGGTCTCCTCGAACTTCTTCACGAAGTCGGAGAGCTCGATGAGCGTGAGCTCCTTGAACGCGTCGAGCAGCTCGTCGGTGCTGAGCTTCGCCATGGGGGCGTTCCTCTCAGGTCGGTGCCCGGCCCGCGCTCTCGGCGGGCCTGGTGGGGCGGGTTCGGTGGGCGTGCTGGTGCGGTGCTCGCCCCGGGGGGCGGCGGAGCGGGCGGCGGGGCCGCACGCTCCGGGTGCGGCTCAGGCGTCCGCGGGAGCGGGCTCGGCCGAGGCCTCGTCCGCGGGTGCGGCGTCGGCCGGAGCCTCGTCCGCGGCGGCGGGGCCGCCCTGGGCCTCGCGCTCGACGCGCAGGGCCTCGACCGTCCGGACGGCCTTGGACAGCGGCGCCGCGAGGACGTAGGCGCCCCGCGACAGCGTGGCCTTGAGAGCGCCGGCGGTCTTGGCGAGCAGCACCTCGCGGGACTCGAGGTCCGCGAGCTGGCCGATCTCGGCCGCGCTCATCGCGCGCCCGTCGAGCAGACCCGCCTTGATGACGAGCTGCGGGTTCTCCTTCGCGAAGTCGCGCAGGCCCTTCGCGGCCTCCACGGGGTCACCGCTGATGAACGCGATGGCCGTGGGGCCCTTGAGGTCGGCGTCGAACGCGTCGACGCCCGCCTGGGACGCCGCGATCTTCGTGAGGGTGTTCTTGGAGACCGCGTACGTCACGTCGTCGCCCAGCACGCGGCGCAGCCGCTTGAGCTGCGCGACGCTGAGCCCGCGGTACTCGGTCAGCACGGCGGCGTTCGAGCCGCGGAAGCGCTCCGCGAGCTCGGCGACCGCCGCTTCCTTCTCGGGCTTCGCCATGGCCCTCCTTCCGGGGTGGGTGGGTGGTCACCACCGCCGTCGAGACCCCGACGAGCGGGCTCCCGACGGCTCGGGCCCGGGGACGACGAGAGCCCCGGCGCACGGCGCACGGGGCTCGGGGCGCCGCACCCCAGGGGGTGACGGCGGGAGGAGCTGGCACCTGCGCCGGCACCCGCGTCGGTCGCGGGACCTTGGCGCCGTCCGCGAGCGGACGGCGACCGGCGGTCTTCGGTCGTGGGCAGCCTAGGCGACGCGCGGAGGAGCGCCAAATCCCCTCCACCGCCCGGCGGCCCCGTGCGCACGAGAACCGGGCGCGCGCGGGCCGGGACGCGACGAGCCCCCGCCCCGGGGACCGGGACGGGGGCTCGTGGGCAGGTGCGTCAGACCGCGGGGGTCTCCTCCAGGAGGTCGCGCGTGCGGGAGGCGTCGAGCGGGATGCCCGGGCCCATCGTCGTGGTCATGACGGCCTTGGCGATGTAGCGGCCCTTGGACGCCGACGGCTTGAGCCGCAGCACCTCCTCCAGCGCCGCGCCGTAGTTCTGCACCAGCTGCTCGTCGGTGAAGGAGGTCTTCCCCACGACGAAGTGCAGGTTGGAGTGCTTGTCGACGCGGAACTCGATGCGGCCGCCCTTGATGTCCGAGACCGCCTTGGCCACGTCCATCGTCACCGTGCCGGTGCGCGGGTTGGGCATGAGCCCGCGGGGGCCCAGCACGCGGCCCAGCCGGCCGACCTTGCCCATGAGGTCCGGCGTGGCCACGGCCGCGTCGAAGTCCAGGAAGCCGCCCTGGACGCGCTCGATCAGCTCGTCGCCGCCGACGACGTCCGCGCCGGCCGCCTCGGCCTGCGCGGCGCGGTCGCCGGTCGCGAAGACGAGGACGCGGGCCGTCTTGCCCGTGCCGTGGGGCAGGTTGACCGTGCCGCGCACGATCTGGTCGGCCTTGCGGGGGTCGACGCCGAGCCGCATGGCGACCTCGACGGTGCCGGCGTAGGACGTCGTGGACGTCTCGCGCGCCAGGCGCACGGCGTCGAGCGGCGCGTACAGGCGGGTCTCGTCGATCTTCTCGACGGCGGCGCGGTACTTCTTGCTGCGCATGTCAGCTCCTCGCATCTCGCGGCGCGGGGCCGCGGTGGGGCGGGCGACCGGAGGAGTCCGGGAGCCCTTCGGGTGGGAGTCGTGGTCGGCGAGCCAGCGCGGGCCCTGCCACTGGTGGTGCGGTCGGTGCCCCGAGGGGCGCCGGGAGGAGCGGGTCAGCCCTGGACCGTGATGCCCATCGAGCGCGCGGTGCCGGCGATGATCTTGCTCGCCGCCTCGACGTCGTTGGCGTTGAGGTCCTCGAGCTTCTGCTCGGCGATGGCCCGGACCTGCTCGGCCGTCAGGTTGGCGACCTTCGCGGTGTGGGGGGTCGGGGAGCCCTTGTCGACGCCCGCGGCCTTCTTGATGAGCTCGGCGGCCGGCGGCGTCTTGGTGATGAAGGTGAACGAGCGGTCCTCGTACACCGTGATCTCGACCGGGACCACGTTGCCGCGCTGGGACTCCGTCGCGGCGTTGTAGGCCTTGCAGAACTCCATGATGTTCACGCCGTGCTGGCCCAGCGCGGGGCCGATCGGCGGGGCCGGCGTCGCGGCGCCGGCCTTGATCTGGAGCTTGATGAGTCCGGAGACCCTCTTCTTGGGGGGCATGGCACGTCCTTCTCTCGCAGGTGCCCGGGACCTCGGGGGCCGCGGGCGCCGGCGGCGCTGACTCGCCGCCGGGGGTCTGGTGCCGGCGGCGGGCGCCGCGGGGCGCCGGCCTGCCGGGGGTCGTCAGAGCTTGGCGACCTGGTTGAACGCCAGCTCGACGGGCGTCTCGCGGCCGAAGATGGACACGAGGACCTTGAGCTTCTGGGCGTCCGCGTTGATCTCGGTGATCGTCGCCGGGAGCGTCTCGAAGGGCGGCTCCATGACGGTGACCGACTCGCCGACCTCGAAGTCGACCTCGGTGGTGCGCGCCGGCTGCGCGCCGCCGCCCTCGCCGCCGCCGGAGGCGCCTGCGCGCTGCTCCTTCGGCGCGATCGTCGGCGCCAGCATGGAGAACACCTCGTCGAGGCTCAGCGGCACCGGCTGGTGGGTGTGGCCGACGAAGCCCGTGACGCCCGGCGTGTGCCGGACGGCGCCCCACGACTCGTCGGTGAGGTCCATGCGGACGAGGACGTAGCCGGGGATCCGGACGCGGCGGACCAGCTTGCGCTGGCCGTTCTTGATCTCCGTCACCTCCTCCATGGGGACCTCGATCCCGTAGATGTAGTCCTCCATGTTGAGGCTGGTGATGCGGTTCTCGAGGTTCGCCTTCACGCGGTTCTCGTAGCCCGCGTAGGAGTGGATGACGTACCAGTCGCCCGGCTCACGGCGCAGCGCCGCCTTGAACTCCTCGACCGGGTCGCCCTCCTCGTCGGAGGCGTCCACGTCCACCGGGCCGACGGCGCCGTCGCCGACGTCCACCCGCTCCCTGTCCTGCGCGACGGCGTCCTCGTCCTGCGCGACGGCGTCCTCGCCCTGCCCGGCGCCGGTGCCCGCGTCCTGCGTGACGTCCGGGGCGACGTCGGTCTCGACCTCCCGGTCGAGGGCTGCGTCGAGCGCGGGGTCGGGCTGCTGCTCGGTCTGCTGCTCGGTCACGGGTGGGCCTGCCTTCCGGCGTGCTGGGCGGGGGGGCGCGCGTCGGCGCTGCGCGCCCGCGGGGGTCTCGGGTCGGACGGGGTCCGGTGCGGCTCAGCCGCCGCCGAAGACCCAGAGGACGGCGCGCCCGAAGACGAAGTCCAGGGCGGACACGTAGAGCATCACGACGGCCACGAAGACGAGCACCACCGCGGTGTAGGTGAGGAGCTCGCGTCGCGTCGGGCGGACGACCTTGCTGAGCTCGGCCCACACCTCGCGCAGGAAGCGCACCAGGCGGGCGCCCACGCCGGGGGCCCGGTCGGCGCCGCCACCGCGGACGGGCGAGGAGCCGCCGCCGGAGCCGCTGTCACCGGGAGCGCCTCCACCAGGACGTGGGGCGTCGGCCGCATCGGCGTGCGTCACAGGGGCTCCTGCCTCGGGTCTCGGGATCGGGTGCGCCGCAGCGGCCCGCGCGACGGCGCCCCGCTGGGCGCCCCACCGCGCCGGACCGCTCGGCTGCCTCGCCGCCCCCCGGGGGGACGGCGTCCGCAGGGCAGGAGGGACTCGAACCCACAACCGCCGGTTTTGGAGACCGGTGCGCTACCAATTGCGCCACTGCCCTTCGGCCGCTGCGGCGCGCCGACGACCACCCCGGCGGGGATGGCGGACGGCGCACCTGTGCTGCCGTCGGTCACTGTACGCGGCTGCGCCTGCCGCCGTCGAACCCCGCCCCTCGGGCGCGGCTGCGCGCGCCGGTCCGCGGAGCGGGCGGACCCGGCCCCGGCCGGGTCCGCGGTGGGAGGATCGCGCGCGTGACCGACGAGACCGCCGCCCCCGACGCCTCCCCCGCAGCCCAGAGCGGCACCCCGCGCGACACCCCCCGCGACACCCCCCGGGGCCCCGCGGCCCGCGTGTCCGCCCGGGTCGGCGGCATCGCCGAGTCGGCGACCCTCGCCGTGGACGCCCGGGCCAAGGCCCTCAAGGCGCAGGGCCGCCCGGTGATCGGCTTCGGGGCGGGCGAGCCGGACTTCCCGACGCCGGCACCCGTCGTCGAGGCGGCCGCCGCCGCCGCGCGGGAGCCCGCCAACCACCGCTACACCCCGGCCGCGGGGCTCCCCGACCTGCGGGCGGCGGTCGTCGCCAAGACGGCGCGTGACTCCGGGCTCGAGCTGGACCCCGCGCAGGTGCTCGTCACCAACGGCGGCAAGCAGGCGGTGTACACGGCTTTCGCCACGCTGCTGGACCCGGGTGACGAGGTGCTCCTGCCCGCGCCGTACTGGACGACCTACCCGGAGGCGGTCCGCCTGGCCGGCGGCGTGCCGGTGGAGGTCTTCGCGGGCGAGGACGCCGGCTACCTGGTCACCGTCGAGCAGCTCGAGGCGGCGCGCACCCCGCGTACCAAGGTCCTGCTCTTCTGCTCGCCCTCCAACCCCACCGGCGCCGTCTACCCGCCCGAGCAGGTGGAGGCGATCGGCCGCTGGGCGCTGGAGCACGGCGTCTGGGTCGTGACGGACGAGATCTACGAGCACCTCGTCTACGACGGCGCCACGGCGCCGTCGATGCCGGTCCTCGTGCCCGAGCTCGCCGACACGTGCGTCGTGCTGAACGGCGTCGCGAAGACCTACGCGATGACGGGCTGGCGGGTGGGGTGGCTGGCCGGCCCCCTCGACGTGGTGCGGGCCGCGACCAACCTGCAGTCCCACCTGACGTCGAACGTGGCCAACGTCTCCCAGCGCGCCGCGGTGGAGGCGCTGACCAGCGACCTGTCGGCCGTCGCGTCGATGCGCGAGGCGTTCGACCGCCGGCGCCGCACGATGGTCTCGATGCTCCGCGAGATCGACGGCGTGGTCTGCCCGATGCCGCAGGGGGCCTTCTACGCCTACCCCAGCGTGCAGGGCCTGCTCGGGCGCGAGCTGCGGGGGCGCACCCCCACGACGTCCGCCGAGCTCGCCGAGGTCGTGCTGGCCGAGGCGGAGGTGGCGGTGGTCCCGGGCGAGGCCTTCGGGCCCAGCGGCTACCTGCGCCTGTCGTACGCCCTCGGCGACGACGACCTCGTCGAGGGCGTGGGCCGGCTGCAGCGCCTGCTGGCCGAGGTGCGCTGAGCGGGCTCAGCCCGCCCCGGTCTCCTCGGCGTCGTCGGCCTCGAGGGCGGCGGCCAGCTCCGCGGCCATCGCGCCCTCGAGGGCGGCGAGGTCGACGACGTCGGCAGCGGCGCCGTCGAGCCGCTCGCTGAGGGCGTCCGCCCCCGGGGAGGCGACGACGAGGCGGCCCCGGTCGGCGAGGTCGGCGAAGATGTTGTCGTTGCTCATCACGACCACGCGCAGGGGCTCCGCCTCCGCCGGCACCGACGCGGCGACGTCGAGCAGCTCGTGGTCGGCGAGGTCGCTGCCGTCGTCGACGGCGCGCACGACCTCCGCCCACTCCCCGAGGTGCGGGGCGGCGCGCTCGGCCGCGCCGTGCTGGCCCGAGATGCCCACGACGTCGGCCTGGCGCGCCAGCCCGACCACCACGGCCATGCGCGCGCGCCAGCGCACGGGCCCGGCTCGCAGGTTGTCGAGGTCGGCCAGCAGCACCCGGGTGCCCGGTCCCTCGCCCCACAGCGGGTCTCGGTCGAGCCACGCGCAGACGGCCGCGCCCAGCGGGTCGGGCGCGGGTGCCGGGGCGCTCGTCGCGGACCGCCGCACCCGCCCCCGGCGCCGGGGCCCGTCGGGTGCGACTCCCGCCGCGGCACCGGCCGCCCGCCCGTCCCGGGCCTGCGGCAGGTCGGCGAGCCGCACCCACTCGTAGTCGGCCCACTCGCCCGGCGCTCCACCCAGTCCCACGCGCCGCATGCTCCCACCCCGAGCGCCCTCGCCCCGCCGCGCCGGGCGGGCCGGGCGGGCCGGGCGGGCCCGGGCGGGCCGGGCGGGCCGGGCGGGCCGGGCGGGCCGCTGCGGCTCCTCGGTCCGCGGCGGGCTCCCGCCTGCCCCGGCGGGCGAGCCCCCCGACGCGCAGCACCCCCGACGCGCAGGAGCCCCGACGCACGAGGCCCCCGCGACGACGTGCGTCGCGGGGGCCTCGTCGCCGAGGGTCGGGCGGGTCAGGCGCAGCCGACGCCCTGCAGCGGGAAGGTCGCCTCCTGCGAGGTCACCGTGGCGAGGTCGACGGGGTCGGCGGCCAGCAGCCACACCGACAGCAGCCACACCACGACCACGAGGACGCCGACCACGACGCCGGCGACGCCGACGGACGCGCCCCAGCGCGCCTCCCGCGAGAGCGCCACGCCGACGGCCGACAGGACGACGGCGACGACGGCGAGCAGCAGGGCGGTGAGGTACCCGTCGACCCCGCTGGCGGTGACGCCGACCGGGTCGGGCGTGCACTCGCGGACAGCGGACTCCGTCCCGGCGAGGAAGAGGGCCAGCAGGCCGGTGAGCAGGCCGGACAGGGCCAGACCGGGGCCGGCGGAGCCGCCGCGCTCGCGCCGGCGGTCCTCCTCGACGAGGAGGACGTCGTCGTCGCGGTCGAGGTCGGTGGTGGTGGCGGGGCCGTCGGCGGGCGCGGCGCCGTGCGCGGAGAGGTCGGGGTCGCCGGCCACGGGGCGCCGGGTGCTGTCGTCAGGAGTGCTCATGCCGGCGATCCTCGCAGCAGCGCGCGGCGCCGTCGTGATCGGCGCGCCCGGCGGGGCGAAGGCGCAGGCTGCGCCCAGGGCGCTCCCAGGGAGGGTGGTCCCGGGCGGGGCGCTCCCGGCGGGGCGGTCCCGGAGCAGGACGACGACGGGGACGTCGGGGTCTCCGGGCGGTGCTGTCCCTCGGTGCGGCGGTCTCCGGCACGCCGGGGCGGTGCCGGCGCGCGCAGCACGCGCGCGGGGAGGTCCGGCGGGGCTCGGTGCCCGGCGAGCGGGCTGCGCCGGGGCGCCGGGGCGGGGCGACGCCGTCGCGCGCGAGGTGCCACGATCGGTGCGTGGACGAGCAGAGCGCGACGCCGCCGCCCCCGAGCACGCCGTCGCCCGGCGGCTCGGCACCGCTGCTCGTGCTGTGCGCCCACGGCACGCGGGGGCCGCGGGGGCGGCGCACCGTCGGGGCGCTGGTGGACGCGCTGTCGCGCGCCCGTCCGGGCACGGCCGTGCGCGCCGCCTTCGTCGACGTGCAGCCGCCGACCGTGGCCGACGTCGTCGCCCAGCACGCGCCCGAGCGCGGCGTGGTGGTCGTGCCGGTGCTGCTGTCCGCCGGGCACCACGTGGGCTCCGACGTGGCGCGCGCCGTGGCCCCGTGGTCTCGGGCGGTCTCGGCCGGGCCCCTGGGCCCCCACCCGCTGCTCGACGAGGTGCTCGCCGACCGGCTCGCCGAGGCCGGCGCGCTCCCCGGGGACGCCGTCGTGCTCGCGGCCGCCGGGTCGAGCGACCCGCGCGCCGCCCCCGACGTCGAGCGCGTGGCCGCAGCGCTGCGGACCCGCCACGACGGCGAGGTCGTCGTGGGCTACGGGGCGGCGGCGCAGCCCCGCGTCCCGGACGCCGTCGCGGCCCTGCGCGAGCGGGGCGCCCGGCGCGTCCTGGTGGCCTCCTACCTGCTCGGGCCCGGCTTCTTCCACGACCGGCTCGCCGGGGTCGGCGCCGACGCCGTCTCCGAGCCCCTGCTCACCGCGCCCGACGGCGCGCTGGAGCCCCGGGTGCTGGCGGCCGTCTGGTCGCGCTTCGACGCCGCCGCGGCCCTGCCCGTCTGAGCGCTGCCCTCCGCCCCCTGGCCGTCCGGACGGCCCTGCCCGGATCCTCGCGGTGGTCGCAACAGCCGAAGCCACCAGGGGACGGCGATGGTCAGGTTCACTGCCGTGATGGAC
>NZ_CANMAA010000005.1 GCF_947495735.1 uncultured Pseudokineococcus sp. | reverse complement strand
TGTCCATCACGGCAGTGAACCTGACCATCGCCGTCCCCTGGTGGCTTCGGCTGTTGCGACCACCGCGAGGATCCGGGCTACCCCGACGGCACCGTCGCGGTGGAGGAGCTCGACCTCGAGCTGCCGACGGGTCAGATCACCGTCTTCGTGGGCCCCTCCGGCTGCGGCAAGACGACGTCGCTGCGGATGATCAACCGGATGGTCGAGCCGACCGCCGGGCGCGTCCGCATCGACGGGCAGGACGTGGCCGACAAGGACGCCGCCGACCTGCGCCGCGGCATCGGCTACGTCATCCAGCACGCCGCGCTCTTCCCGCACCGGACGGTCGCCGACAACATCGGCACGGTGCCGCACCTGCTGGGGCGGAAGCGCCGCGAGGCCCGCGGCGCCGCGATGGACCTGCTCGAGCGCGTCGGTCTGCCGCGCGACTTCGCCGACCGCTACCCCTCCCAGCTCTCCGGCGGGCAGCAGCAGCGCGTGGGGGTCGCGCGGGCCCTGGCCGCGGACCCGCCGGTGATGCTCATGGACGAGCCCTTCAGCGCCGTCGACCCGGTGGTCCGCGACAGCCTGCAGCGCGAGTTCCTGCGCCTGCAGGGCGAGCTGGGCAAGACCATCGCCCTCGTCACGCACGACATCGACGAGGCCATCAAGATCGGCGACCGGGTCGCCGTGTTCCGCCAGGGCGGCCACCTGGCGCAGGTGGGCACGCCCCGCCAGCTGCTCGAGGAGCCGGCGGACGACTTCGTCGCCGAGTTCGTGGGGCGCGACCGCGGCTTCCGCAGCCTGTCCTTCGACGGCGCGGGCGACGTCCCCGTGCAGCCCGTCGCCCCCGACGGGCGGGTCGAGGGCCGCTCCGACGACGGGCTGCGGCTCGTCCTCGACGACGCGCGCCGCCCGCTCGGCTGGGCCGGACCGGGTATCGCGAGCACGAGCGCGCCGCTGGCCACCGGAGGGACCTTCACCGACGGCGACTCGCTGCGCGACGTCACCGACCTGACGATCCTGTCCCCCGTCGGCCTCGCGGTGCGGGTGGACGCGAGCGGCGCCGTCGACGGCGTCGTCAGCCACTCCGACCTCTCCGAGCACCTGGCCGCCCGGCGGCGCAGCGCGCACGCCACGCGGACGTCGCGGGAGGAGCCCGCGTGATCGACTACCTCGCGGCCAACTCCGGCACGGTCCTCACCGCGCTGCGCGAGCACGTCTACCTGGCGCTGCTGCCCGTCCTCATCGGCGGCACGCTCGCCCTGCCGGTCGGCTACCTCGGCGTCCGCTTCCCGCGGCTCTACCAGCCGCTGCTCACCGCGTCGGGGCTCCTGTACTCGGTGCCCTCGCTGGCGCTGTTCGTCATCCTGCCGGTGGTGCTGGGGACGCGGGTGCTCTCGCCGGTCAACATCGTCGTCGCCCTGAGCCTGTACACGCTGGCGCTGATGTCGCGCACGGTCGCCGACGGGCTGCGCTCGGTGGACCCGGCGCTGACCCAGGCCGCCACCGCCATGGGGTACCGGCGCCTGCAGCGGCTGCGCGAGGTGGACCTGCCCCTCGCACTGCCGGTCGTCCTCGGCGGGCTGCGGGTGGCCACTGTCGCCAACATCAGTCTCGTCAGCGTGGGCGCGCTGATCGGCATCGGCGGGCTCGGGGGCCTGTTCACCCGCGGCTTCCAGCTCTTCTACGTCGAGCCGATCCTCGTCGGCGTCGTGCTGTCGGTCCTCCTGGCCGCGATCGCCGACCTCGTCATCGTGCTCGCGCAGCGGGCGGCCACCCCGTGGGCCCGCGCCCAGAGCGGGAGGGCGTGACGCCGTGGACCTCTCCTACCTGCTCGACCCCGAGAACTGGAGCGCGAGCGCGCCCGGGGGCTTCCCGCAGCTCACCCTGGCCCACCTCGGGTACACCGCGCTGGCGATGCTGATCGGCACCGCGATCGCCCTGCCCGTCGGCCTGTGGATCGGGCACACCGGGCGCGGCTCCTTCGTCGCCATCAACGCCGGGAACGCCGGGCGCTCCCTGCCGACGCTGGGCCTGCTCATGCTCATGGTCACGCTGCTCGGGCTCGGGCTGGCCCCGGTGCTCATCGCGCTGACCGTGCTGGTGGTCCCGCCGATCCTCACCTCGACCTACGCGGGCATCCGCGGCGTGGACCCCGCGCTCGTGGACGCCGCCACGGCCATGGGCATGCGCCCGCGGCAGGTGCTCTGGCAGGTCGAGGTGCCGATGGCGCTGCCCGTCATGATGGGCGGGCTGCGCAGCGCCACGCTGCAGGTGGTGGCCACCGCCACCGTCGCGGCCGCCGTGGGGCTCAGCGGCCTGGGCCGCCTGCTCATCGACGGCCTGGCGCTCAACGACTACTCCCGCGTGCTCGCCGGGGCCCTGGCCGTCGCGGTGGTCGCCATCACCCTCGACCTGCTCCTCGGGCTCGTGCAGCGCCTGACCGTCTCGCCCGGGCTCGACGGCCGGGCCGAGGCGCGCGGTGCACGCCGCGGCACGACGGACACCGAGCCCGAGCTCCTCGGCGACAGGCCGACCCCGGCCTGAGGCCGCTCCCCCCGACCTGACTTCCCGACCCCGCTCAGCTCTCTCGCTCACCCACGTCGCTCATCCACCACGTCCTGGAGGACATCCCGTGTCACGTCGCCACCTCGCGAGCCTCGCGCTCGTCACCGCCGTCACCCTCACCGCCGCCGGCTGCGGCGCGGACTCCGACCCCCTGGCCGGCGGGTCCGGCGACGACGCCGCGACCGGCGCCGACGCGGGCGCGGTGGCCGTCGGGTCCGCCAACTTCCCCGAGAGCGAGCTGCTCGCCGAGATATACGCCCAGGCGCTGGAGGACGAGGGCGTCGAGGTCTCGCGCTCCTTCAACATCGGGGCCCGCGAGCTGTACCTGCAGGCCCTGGAGGACGGGTCGATCGACCTGCTCCCGGAGTACAACGGCGCGCTGCTGTCGGCCCTCACCGAGGGCGGGGTGCCCGAGGGCATCAGCGACTCCGAGGAGGTCTACGCCGCGCTGCCGGACGCTCTTCCCGAGGGGACGATCGTCCTGGAGCAGTCCGAGGCCGAGGACAAGGACACCGTCACGGTCAGGCGGGAGACCGCCGAGGAGTACGGCCTGGAGACGATCGGCGACCTCGCCCCCGTGGCCGGAGAGCTCGTCGCCGGCGCCGGCCCCGAGTGGCAGGAGCGCTACCAGGGCCTGCCCGGCCTGGAGGAGGTCTACGGCCTCGAGTTCGGCGAGTTCCGCCCCCTCGACGCCGGCGGCCCGCTCACCGTGGGCGCCCTGGCCGACGGGACGATCGACGCCGCCAACCTGTTCTCGACCGACTCGGCGATCACGCAGAACGACTTCGTCGTCCTCGAGGACCCGGAGAACCTCTTCCTCGCCGAGAACATCGTGCCGCTCATCCGCGAGTCCGCCGCCACCCCGACCGTCGTGGACGCGCTGAACGAGGTCTCCGCGGCGCTGACGACCGAGAACCTCACCGAGTACCTCGCCAAGGTCCAGGTCGACCGGCAGGACACCGCCACCGTCGCCACCGAGTTCCTCGCGGAGTACGACCTCGCCTGAGCACGGGTCCGTCTGCATGACGACCGCCTCGTGACCGCCGCCGCCCCGACCACCGGGGCGGCGGCGCGGTGGGTGACCGCGGTCGCCGTCAGACGCCCGGCGGCGCCCATCGCTCGACGAGACGCGCTGCGGCGGGAAGGATCACGCCGGCTCGTCCAGCGAGGCCCGGAGAGCGTCTGCGTCCGTCCTGCAGGTCGACGAGCACCCGACCTCGGGGCGATCCCCAGGTCGGGAGCGGCTCGACCGAGGACGCCGTCTGCTCAGCCGCGAGGTGAGCGCGCAGCGCCTCCTCGACGATGCTCGTCGCTGTCCGCCCCTCGTGGACAGCCTTCGCCTCCACCGCCGCCATGAGGCCGTCCGCCAGGTCGAGCGTCGTCCGCATGCAGACGAGCATGACTCCACGTCTGCCGATGTGCAGCCCTCGGGCCACGGTCGTCGCCGAGCTCAACCAGAGGGGGCCGGCCCTCACGCGTCCTTCTCGGAGCCGTCGTCCCGCACCGGTACGGCGGTGGGCCTCCCTGCGCCCTTGACCCGCTCGTCACCACCCGGTCGCGGGGGGCGCTCCGCACAGCGCTGAGAGCAGACCGCCCGCACCCGGGCGCGGTGCCGGGTGCGGGCGGTCAGGTGCTGGTGGCCGGGTGCGCTACTCGACGACCACCCGGTGGGTGGCGTGGTCGTAGACGAACGTCAGGGGCCCGCCGTCGTGGTCGAGGGTCATGTTCGGCCCGTCGGGGACGCCGCCGGCGCCGTAGTTCTCCGTCCACGCGCGGTCGATCGCGATCTTGTACGCGTAGCTACCGGCCGGGACGTCGACCGACAGCACCCACCGGCCCGTGGCCTCGTCGAAGGTCATCTGCGCCTGGTCGCAGCTCGGCAACCAGTCGGCCGTGCACCCCATCTCGCCGTTGAGGTCACCCGCCACCGCGACGGCGCCGGGCTGGACCACGACGTCCTCGACCGCCGTCACCAGGTGCGTGCGGGTGTCGTAGGTGAAGGTGACGGCGCCGCCCGACGTCGTGAGGGTGATGTTGCCGCCGTCGCGCACGCCGCCGGCGCCGTAGTTCTCGGTCCACGAGCGGTCCACCGCGATCTTGTACTCGTACGTGCCCGCCGGGGGCGCGACGACGAGCGTCCACACCCCCGCGGCGGGGTCGTAGGTCATCTGCGCCTGGTCGCAGTCGGGCGTCCAGTCGGACTCGCAGCCGATCTCGGTGTTCAGGTCGCCCGCGATGGCGACGGACATCGGCTCGCCGCCGACGCCGGGACCCGGCTCCGGGGTGACGACGGCCGTCGTCCCCGCACCGGCGACGTTGCCGGAGTGGTCGCGCACGACGGCGCGGTACTCGAGCTCCGCGCCCTCCTCGAGGCCGCGCACGTCGTGGAAGACCCGGTACGGCGCGTTGTCGTCGGTCCCGAGCACCTCCCACTCCGCGCCCGAGCCCGCGGGACGGGCGGCGAACGTCACCTGGTCGAAGCCGTCGCCGGGCACGTCGACCGAGACCTCCGCGCGGCCGCTGACCTCGGCGCCCGTCGTGAAGACCGGCGTCGGGGCCCAGCGCGCCGGGCGCAGGGCCTTCGAGGCGCGCCACACCGCGGCGGACAGCGGCGGCACCGTGACGCGGACCTGCTGCGCGTGGTCGGAGCGGACGTCGGGCGTCGCCGCCGGCCACAGCCCCTCGTACGCGGTGCGCCGGTTGAAGGTGTCGAGCGTGACGGTCTGCGGCTCGTCGCTGTTGTTCGTCGCGACGAGGTACTCGACGTCGTCGTCGTCGGAGATGCGGCTGAAGGCGAAGACGCCGGCGCCGTCCTCCGCGTGGCGCGCGACCATGGCGCCGTCGGCGAGCGTCGGGTGCTCCTCGCGCAGGGCCGACAGGTCGGCGATGGTCGCGTACATCGGGTGGGTGGTGTCGAAGTTGGCCTCGGCCGTCGTGGCGTCCGTGCCGACGAGGACGTCGTCGTTGTACGTGCCCACCTGCGAGGGGAACATGTCCTGCCGGGCGTCCTGGTCGCCGCCGTCGCCGGTGAAGCCCTGCTCGTCGCCGTAGTAGACGACCGGCTGGCCGCGCACGAGGTACATCAGCGCGTGCGCGAGCTGGTCGCGCTGCAGCAGCTCGTCGCCCTCCGCGCCGCCGTCCTGCAAGAACATGCCGATGCGGCCCATGTCGTGGTTGCCGAGGAAGGTGGGGAGGGAGTACGCGTTGCTGTCGGCGTCGGTGTAGAGGTCGTCCATCGCGAAGAGGTCCGCGAGCTGCTGGGTGGCTCCGCCGCTGCCGAAGGACTGCGCCCGGGCCTGGAAGCCGAAGTCGATCGTGGACTGCAGCGCCCCCTCCGTGGTGAAGCGCGACAGGGCCCGCGGGTCGGCGTCGTAGACCTCGCCGAAGGAGAAGAAGTCGTCGTTGCCGATCGACGCCGCGTGGTCGGTGATCGCCGGCGCGAACTGCTGCCAGAACTCGATGTTGACGTGCTTCACGGTGTCGATCCGGAAGCCGTCGATCCCGAGGTCCACCCACGCCTTGTAGATGTCCTCCATGCCGGTGACGACCTCGGGCCGCGCGGTGAAGAGGTCGTCCAGCCCGGAGAAGTCGCCGTACACGTCCGACTCGCCGCCGTCGAAGCGCGCGTTGCCGCGGTTGTGGTACATCGTCGGGTCGTTCAGCCAGGCCGGGACCTTGACCGTGGCGTCCTCCGGCTCGGCGAACACCGGCGTGTACGGGAAGGACGTCGCGGCGTCCAGCGCGGGGAAGTCCGTCCCGCCGGCGTAGTCACGGTCGTCGAAGGCCTGGCCCTGCGCGTCGCGGAAGGGCTCGGCGTCCTTGGAGATGTAGGTCTGCGAGCCCTCGGCGTACTGGATGACGTCCGCGGTGTGGTTGGTGATGATGTCGAAGAAGACCTTCATGCCGCGCGCGTGCGCCTCGTCGATGAGCCGCTCCAGCTCCTCGTTCGTGCCGAGGTGGGGGTCGATCTGCGTGAAGTCGGTGATCCAGTACCCGTGGTACCCCGCGGAGACAGCGTCGCCCGCGCCCTGCACCGGGCGGTTGACGAACGACGGCGTGAGCCAGATCGCCGTGGTGCCCAGCCCCTCGATGTAGTCGAGCTGCTGGCGCACGCCCTCGATGTCACCACCGTGGTAGAACCCCTTGTGCGTCGGGTCGAGCCCGCTGTCGAGCCTGTCCCCGCCGTACCCGCCGTCGTCGTTGGTGGGGTCGCCGTTCTCGAAGCGGTCAGCCATGACGAAGTAGAAGCGCTCCCGCGTGAGGTCCTCTCGCAGGGAGGTGCCCGCGAGCGCCTCGTCCTGCGCCTGCTGCGCGGGCGGAGTCGTGGGGGGCCGACTCGTGAGCGCCGACCGGGCCGCGGCGCGGTCGGCGGCCGGCCCACCCGTGGGCGCGGCACCAGCTGGTGGGGCGAGCAGGAGCGCGGCGGCGACGGCCGCGGCTCCTGCTCCGGACGTGATGGCGGATGGACGACGCACGAAGAGCCTCCTCGACGGTGAGTGACTGCGCGGAGCGTAGGGCATCCGTGCGACGTCGGACAGAGCCGGCCGGCCCAGCCGTCGGGGTGCCCGGAGTGCTCCTCGCGCTCGCCTCGCGCGGCCCGACCAGACTTCCCCCATGACGCACGCCCTGCCCCTCCCCTCGGCCCCCGTGGCGGACCCCCGCGCCGTCGTCCAGGGCGAGCGCTACCGCTTCACCGTCCTCACCGACGGCCTGGTGCGCATGGAGCACGCCGAGGACGGGCGCTTCGAGGACCGCGCGTCCACGTTCGCCCTCACGCGCGAGCTGCCCGTCCCCGACTTCCGGGTCGTCGACAGCGGCAGCCACCTCGAGATCTTCACGGCGCGCTTCCACCTCACCTACGACAAGGGCCCGTTCACGGCGAACGGCCTGTCCGTGGCGGCGCTCGGCGGCATCACCACGTGGCACTCGGTGTGGCGCTACGGGCAGCAGCCCGACGACCTCGGCGGGACCGCGCGCACGCTCGACGAGGCCAACGGCGCCGTCCCGCTGGAGCCCGGCGTCGTCTCGCGCACGGGCCTGGCGCTCGTCGACGACTCGGGCTCGTTCCTGCTCACCGACGACGGGTGGGTGGCCGCGGACGGCGTCGGCCGCACGGACCTGTACCTGTTCACGTACGGCCTCGACCACGAGGGGGCCCTGCAGGCGCTGCGCGCCGTCTCAGGCCCGACGCCCGTGCTGCCGCGCTACGCGCTCGGCACCTGGTGGAGCCGCTACCACCGGTACACCACCGACTCCTACCTCGAGCTGATGGACCGCTTCCGCGCCGAGGGCGTGCCGCTGTCGGTCAGCGTCATCGACATGGACTGGCACGTGGTCGACGTCGACCCGGCCCTCGGCAGCGGGTGGACGGGCTACACCTGGAACCGGGACCTGTTCCCCGACCCGGCAGCCCTCCTGGCCGCGCTGCACGAGCGCGGCCTGCGGGTGACGCTCAACGTGCACCCCGCCGACGGCGTCCGCCGGCACGAGGACGCCTACGCGGCGATGGCGCAGGCGCTGGGCCGCGACGCCTCGAGCGGGCTGCCGATCTCCTTCGACGTCACCGACCGCGACTTCCTCACCGCGTACTTCGAGGTGCTGCACCGCGGCCTCGAGGAGGACGGCGTCGACTTCTGGTGGCTGGACTGGCAGCAGGGCCCGCACTCGCGCGTCGCCGGCCTCGACCCGCTGTGGATGCTCAACCACTTCCACTTCCTCGACAACGGCCGCGACGGGCGGCGCGCGCTGACCTTCTCGCGGTACGCGGGGCCGGGCAGCCACCGCTACCCCGTCGGCTTCTCCGGGGACACGGTGATCTCCTGGGACTCGCTGGCCTTCCAGCCGTACTTCACGGCGACCGCGGCGAACATCGGCTACGGCTGGTGGAGCCACGACATCGGCGGCCACTTCTTCGGCGCCCGCGACGACGAGCTGGCCGCGCGCTGGGTGCAGCTGGGCACGTTCTCGCCGATCACGCGCCTGCACTCGGGGGCCGACGCCTTCATCTCCAAGGCGCCGTGGGACTTCCCCACCGCCGTGCGCGAGGTGATGACGGAGCACCTGCGGCTGCGCCACCGCCTCGTGCCGTACCTGCACACGATGAACCACCGGGCCGCCGCCGAGGGCCTGCCCCTCGTGCAGCCGATGTACCACCGCTGGCCCCATGCCGAGCAGGCCTACGCGGTGCCGAACCAGGCGACGTTCGGCACCGAGCTGGTGGTCGCACCGATCACCGAGCCCGCCGACCGGCGCACCCTGCTGGGCTCGGTGCGCGCCTGGCTGCCCGAGGGCACGTGGGTCGACGTGATGACCGACCTGGTCTACGACGGCGACCGCGAGGTCGTGCTGCACCGCGACCTCACGTCGGTCCCGGTGCTGGCGCGGGCCGGGGCGATCGTGCCGCTCGACGGCGCGGCGGTCCCCGACAACGAGCCGGCCAACCCCGCGCACGTGGAGCTGCTCGTGGTGGTCGGCGCCGACGGCGCCTTCACCCTGCTCGAGGACGACGACACGACCTCGGGTGAGGTGCTGCGCACGCCGGTCGCCTTCGACCAGGCCGCCGGGCGCCTCGTCGTCGGGCCCGCCGAGGGGCCGCTCGACGTCGTGCCGGCGCGGCGGACGTGGACGGTGACGTTCGTGGCGCTCGCGGACGACGTCGTGCCGGCCGTGGTCGTCGACGGTGAGGTGCGGGAAGCGGCGGTGCGGCGTTCATCAACGCGCACCTCGGTGCTGGTCGAGGGCGTCGCGCCGTCGTCGGCGCTGCACGTCGACCTCGGGGAGGCGCCGCAGCTGCGGGCCAACGACGTCCGCGCGCGGCTGTTCGCGCTGCTCGACCGGGCGCAGGTCGAGCACGCGACGAAGAACCGCGTCTTCGACGTCGCGACGACCGACCAGCCCGTCGGGCTACGCGTCTCCGCGGTGCACGCGCTCGGGCTCGAGCCGGCGCTGCTGTCCGCGGTCAGCGAGGTGCTGCTGGCGCAGGTCAGGTGACGTCGTCGGGCATCGTCCGCCCGGAGCTGCGGGCGCCCGTCAGACTTCCCTCGTCGATGCTCCGGGGCGCAGGGGCATCGGCCTTCAGCTCGTCCCGATCAGGGTGAACCAGCGCAGCCCCGGGTAGCGGGCGAAGCCCCGGTCGGCGGTCGCCAAGCGGGCGCCGTGCGTGACCGCAAGGGCCGCGAGGAGGGCATCCGGTACGGCGTTGCCACGCAGCCCCGCGTCCTGCGCCGCCCAGTCGTCGAGGCGCCGCCAGACGTCATCGCCTGAGGACAGCCAGGTGGCGCGCCTGGCCTCCACCAACCGCTGGACGAAGGAGAGGGCGACGGAGGTGGGCGCCGGGTCCGCGAAGATCCGCGGGTTCGTGACGATGCGCACGACGCCGCTCAGGACGCTGTCGTGCAGGGCCAGCTCTTCCGCCCCACCGACGACTTCGGTGAGCCACCTCGCGTACTCGGCGTGCCGCGGCGCCTCCCCGCGGAAGGCGTACACGAGCGTGTTCACGTCGGGGAGGATCACGCCGGCTCGTCCAGGGCGGCCCAGACGGCGTCCTCGTCCTCCAGGTCCACGAGCACGCGGCCGTCTGGCGATCCCCACGAGGGGAGCGGTTCGACCGGGGACGCGGTCCGGCCAGCGGTGAGGTAGGCGCGCAGCGCCTCCTCCACGATGCTCGTGGCCGTCCGTCCCTCGTCGCTCGCCTTCGCCTTGACCGCCGCCATCAGTCCGTCAGCGAGGTTCAGCGTCGTTCGCATGCAGACGAGCATACGTGCGCGTCTGCTGATGTGCGCGAGTGCGGCGTCGGACGCCTACCGCCGCAGGTCCCGAAGCGGCGTGCGCAGCCCGGAGGGCGTGGTGGCCCAGTCGTACCTCGACCCACCCGCGGCGCCGGTCGAGCGGACCGCCTTCGCCATCGAGCGGATGTCAGCTGCCGTGGTCGGCGACCCGATGACGTGCACCGGCAGCCGCGAGTCGCGCGTGGCCTCGCGCACCAGGCGGACGTCGCTCGCGGTGTAGGCATCGGCCTCGACGGTGCCCTTGCGGTGGGACCAGTAGGTCATCGTCGCGACGGCGTCGACGTGCGGTCGGATGGCGGCGAAGGGGAAGTCGGGCCACCAGTCCTTCGGCGCGTACTGCGCCAGCCCGGTGGGGCTCGGCGTGATGGCGACCAGCGGCTTCGACGTCGCCGCCCTCGTGCGCTGCACGAGGCGCACGACCCTGCGGTTGCGCTCGGCGACCGAGCGGACCGCGGTGGACTCGATGTCGATGCCGACCCCGTCGACCCCCTCGCCGGCAGCCGCGCGCAGGTGCCGGGCGTCCCGCTCCTCGTCGGTGTGCGTGGCAGGTACCAGAGCACGACCTTCATGCCCCGACGGTGGGCGCGGTCGACGAGCCCCCGCAGGCGCGCAGGGTCGACGAGCGTGGCCGAGCCCGGGCGCGAGCTCTGCAGGTAGAGCGTCTGGACGCCCGAGCTCGCCATCGTGTCGAGGGTCGCCGTCGTGACGGCCGGACGTCGCGGCGTCCAGTCATAGAGGTCGACCCAGGCGCCGAGGCCGGCGAAGGGCGAGCGTGGGGCCGCCTGGGCGGGGGTGGGTAGGAGTGACGGCGCGGCCGCGGCGAGCGCGCCGGCGGTGAGCAGGGCGCGGCGCGAGACGCCGAAGTCCTGCACAGCTTGGGCAGTCGGCGCGAGGTGCGGGAAATCGGGCACGTCTCCTCCTCGGGATCGTCACCCCATCGGCACGAGATGCCTACGCCAGAACGTCAACCGCCCCCAACTCACCCGCTCGCGGGCGAGGCGGACATCCCCCGCCCTCACGCCGAGACGGCCGATGCCGCCTGCACCACTGCTGGCGGCATGCGACGGTCGAGCTGCCACGTGATCGCCATCGGGCGCTCTCCGCGGTGCTCCACGTACCGAGCCGTGCCGAGGCAGGTGAAGGCTGCCGCGCCGATCTCGTCCGTCGGCGCCTCTCGGGTGAAGAGCACCACCTGGGACCCGGACTCCCGGTGCGTCACGTAACGGCGGCCAGCAGTCGACGTCTCCGATGTCGCGTTCTGGCTCTCCCAGTGGAAGAGCGTCGGTGAGAGGGCGTAGTCCCGGTACATCGTCGACGGGGTGAAGGCGGCTTCGTCCTTCCGCAGGTTGATCATCAGGGCGTCGACGCGCTCGCCCTCGGACCAGGCGACGCCCGTGATGTTGCCGCGGGCCGAGCGCTCCCACGTGGCCCACCCGAGCCCCGCGAGCAGCTCCTCGCGCCGGTAGCTGGCGTGGGACAGCACCGGCAGGTGCTGCAAGCCCCGGAGCGGCTGGGGCACGTGCTCTGCGCGCTCCACAGCGCTCCTCATCAGCTGCTGGATCTCCGAGGACACCGCCGGGTGCTCGCGCAGGGCGTCGAAGCCGCCCTGCCAGGAGTCGTGCCCGCCCCTGTTGGGCCAGAGCGCGAAGAAGAGCATGCGCGCGATGGAGCGCTCGCGCGTCGAGAGCTCGTCGTAGCGAGGTCCGTCAACGGCCGCCATGCGGGCGTAGAGGTCAGCCCGCTCGCGGTCGTCCACCTGGGCCAGCGCGGAGAGGCGCCGCAGGAGCCCGGCCTCCTGCTCGCCCCCGCTGGGCGTCGGCAGGCCACCCGCACGCAGGATGTCGGTGTAGCTCCCCGCCTTGCGGTAGACGTCGCTCAACGGCCTCCCGCTGGTGGCGAGGAAGGCGTCGAGGTCAGGCGCCTGACCGTCGCTCACGGCGGCCTGGACATCGCGGACGAGGTCCTTCTTCGACGACCGCAGCGACGAGCGCACGTTCTCGAGCACGAGCTGCTGGGCGACCCGGTCGAGCACGAGCTGGGAGCCTGCAGGGAGGTAGGGGAAGCCCTTCTCGAGGTCGCGCTCGAGCTGGTCGCGCGTCACGCCGGTCAGCGCCCGGTACCGCAGCTCGTGCCGGAACTCGGTGCGGTGCTGCCCGATGAAGTCGAGGACCGTGAGCACCGCCTTCCCCGGCGCGCGGCGCAGCCCTCGCCCGAGCTGCTGGAGGAAGACCGTCGAGGACTGCGTGGGGCGGAGCATCAGCAGGGTGTCGACGTCGGGCAGGTCGAGGCCCTCGTTGAAGATGTCGACGGCGAACAGGCAGCGGACGTCTCCCGAACGGAGCATCGCGAAGGCGCGCTCGCGCTCCGCCGCAGGTGTCTTCCCCGAGATGGCTGCCGACGGGATGCCCGCGTCAGCGAACTTCCGCGCCATGTACTCGGCGTGGGCGACGCTCACGCAGAACCCGAGCGCGCGCATCCGGCCGACGTCGGTCACCCGGTCCCGCAGTGCGGTCAAGACAATGCGCGTGCGGGCGTCGTTGCCCGTGTAGACCTTGTCGAGGCCCTCCGCCTCGTAGCCGCCACGGCTGTAGTCCACTCCTCGCAGGTCCGTCCCGTCGGCGACGCCGAAGTAGTGGAACGGGCACAGCAGGTCCGCTTCGAGCGCGGACCACAGCGGCAGCTCGTACGCCGTCCGGCCGTCGAAGAAGGAGCGGACGTCGACGCCATCACCCCGCTCGGGCGTGGCGGTGAGCCCGAGCAGCTCAGCCGGCTCGAGGTGGTCGAGCAGCCGGCGGTAGCTCACCGCCTCTGCGTGGTGGAACTCGTCGACGACCACGACGTCGAAGTGCTCCGCGCCGACGTCGTCGAGCACTCTGGCGGACAGCGACTGGATCGACGCGAAGACGTGCGACCACTGCGACGGCCTGCTGCCTCCGACCAGCAGCTCCCCGAAGACGCCGTCGCTCAGCACCTCTCGGTAGGTGCGCAGCGCCTGCTCGAGGATCTCCTTGCGGTGGGCGACGAACAGCAGACGCGGCTCACGTCCCTCACGCTCCAACCACTGCGCGCGCAGCCGGCGGAAGTCGAGCGCCGCGACGACGGTCTTGCCGGTGCCTGTCGCGGCGATCACGAGATTGCGGTGTCGGTCGTGCACCTCACGCTCGACGTCGAGCGCCTCGAGGATCAGCTCCTGGTGCGGGCGCGGCGAGACCTCGAGCCCCGAGATGGAGACCACGGTGCCGCTGGGCGAAGCCCCGCTCTCGACGGCCAGAGCCCGGTCGAGGAGGTCGGCGTCGCGATCCGGGTCGTAGCCGAGGAAGCCGGGGTCGTTCCAGTAGGTGTCGAAGGTCGCCTCGAACTTGCGCACGAGCGTCGGCGTCGCCTCAGAGGAGATGCGCACGTTCCACTCGAGCCCGTCCACGAGGGCGGACTTGGAGAGGTTCGAGCTGCCGACGTAGCCGGTGTCGAAGCCGGACCCGCGGCGGAAGAGCCATGCCTTGGCGTGCAGCCGCGTCGTCTGGGCGTCGTAGCGGATCTTCACCTGCGCGCCGAAGCGGCGGACGAGCTCGTCGAGTGCGCGGCGCTCCGTAGCACCGCGGTACGTCGTCGTCAGCACGCGCAGATGGATGCCGCGCGCGGTGAGAGCCGCGAGGGGCTCCTCGAGCACGCGGAGCCCGTGCCATCGGACGAACGCGCACAGCAGGTCGACCTCGTCGGCGCTTCCCATCTCCTGCCGCAGCTCCGCGCCGAGGTTGGGCTCCCCCCGGCTGTTCGTCAGCAGGGCGACCTCGGAAAGCGGAGTCGCTGGACGCCCCTGCGGCCAACGGGCTGTGAGGCCGGGCTGGCGGAGCTCGGTCAGCTGCTCGACTCGGTCGACGAGGTCGAGCTCGTCGCTCGGGTCCACGGCGAGCAGCGTGTTGACGTAGTCCGCTCGATCGCCTGCGGGCATGTCTGCGAGCCTCTTGCGCACGGCCTCTGCCACGTGCCGCGCGAGGACGTCGGGCGCGGCAGCATCCGGCACCCGTCCATACGTCGCTTCGAGCGTCGTCTCCCGGAGCAGTTGCGCCAGACGGCGCGTCATCAGGGACTCGTAAGCACCGGCGACTGCATCCACGTCACGCACCGTGTCACGCCGGACCGACAGTGTCCGGCGGCTCGCCCAGATGCCACGACTCGACGAGGTGCCGCCGGGGCGTCCCGCGGGATCGACGTCGTAGCCACTCCGACGACCGCGGCGCCGAGAAGCGGGAGTCCACGCTGCCGGCACGCCGCTGGAAACTGCGTACTCGGCAGCTACCAGGTGCCAGCCAGTCCAGCAGGGAGCGTGTCATCGCCGACGTGACGCTGACCTGCATCTGAGGCTTCAGGTTGAGGCGATGGACCTGCCGACGCCGGCCGGTGAGGACCGCGAGCTCGGCAACCGACCTCAAGGACCACTCACCGCCCGGTCTCGAGCGCCGAGGTGAGCCGTCAGTCAACGATAACATCCCCGTACCTGACACGCGTCAGGTACGGTCCACCCGTGCATCGCCGCCCCACCGCCAAGGACGTCGCCGAGATCGCGGGCGTCTCCCGCAGCGCGGTCTCGATGGTCCTGAACGGCCGCGGCGCAGGCAACATCGCCGCCGACAAGCAGACTGCCGTCCGCGCTGCCGCAGAGCAGCTGGGCTACACCCCGGACTCGGTCGCCCGCAGCCTCCGGCTGCAGCGCACGCGGACGGTCGGCGTCGTCACCGACGCCATCGCGACGTCGCCCTTCGGCGGGAGGCTGCTCGAGGGGGCTATCGCCGCAGCGGAGAGGCACGGCTACGTGCTCGTCGTCATGGACACGCACTTCGACGCCGCGCGCGAGGAAGGTGCCTACCGGACGCTCGTCGACCGCCGCGTCGACGCCCTCCTCTACGCCGCGATGAGCTACAGCCGCTACCGCAGCCCCGAGGTGCTGCAGCGGACGCCGTCCGCGCTGGCCAACTGCGTCGACAGTGCCGGCGCCGTCCTCGGTTTCGTCCCCGACGAGGTCGCGGGGGCATCGGCGGCGGCGCAGGTGCTCGTCGACGCCGGGCACCGGGAGGTCGTCCTGCTCGCCGGCGACCGCCAGAACGAGACCTATGACGACCTGCTGGCCGTCCCCCGCCGTGAAGCCGGGTACCGACGGGCGCTCGAGGCGGCGGGCGTCCGGTGGCAGGAGCCCGTGCGCGGCGGCTGGGAGGTGCGGCCCGGGTACGAGGCCGCCCTCGCCGTCCTGCAGCGCGACGACCGCCCCACCGCGCTCCTCTGCGGCAATGACCGCGTGGCCGCGGGCGCCGTCCTCGCCGCCTGCCACCTCGGACTGCGGGTACCGCAGGACGTCTCGATCGTCGGGTACGACGACGACGAGAACTTCGCCGCTCCTATGGTGCCGCCGCTGACGACTGTCCGGCTCCCCTTCCGCGAGATGGGTGAGCGCGCCTTCGAGCACGTCCTGGCGCTCCTGGCCGACCACGACGCCCCGTCTCCGGCGGGCGTCGGACGCGGGCTCGAGCAGAGCGAAGTCGCCGTCGCGCTGGAGTGCCCGCTCGTCGAGCGCGGCTCCGTCGCCCCGCCGCTGACGCGCTGACTCTCGGACGTCATGGCCCACCCGGCGGATCGCCGGGTGGGCCGTCAGCGGGTCGGTCCGTCAGTCCTCGGGCAGCCCGAGCGCCCAGGCCTGCGCGTCGACGTCTCCGTCGACGACCCAAGCACCCGAGCCCCCCGGGTAGGCCCGCGTCGTCACCGGCCGTGTCGCCGGATCTTCGGGGAAGAGCTCGACGAGGCTGCCGTCGACGAGGAGGCGCCAGTCGCCGTCCGGGATGTCCAGGACCACGTCCTCCTCGCCAGCGCCCACGAGCAGGAGCCGAGCAGCACCGCGGCCCAGGATCTCGAACGCCGGTTCGCGCACCGGTGCTGAAGCGTCGATCCGTCCACGACGCAGACCCACCAGCTCCGCGGCGAGCACGGTGTCGACGCGGTCGCCGACGACCCGCAGCTCCCGGGGCGAGGTCAGGACGCCGGCCCAACCGGCCTCTTGCAGCTGCTCCGGTGTCCGACCGTGCTCCCAGGCCCACCCCCAGAGCAGCGTGCGATCCTCCTCGACGAGGAGCTGGGGGGCGTAGAAGGTCGGGCCCGCGTCGATCGCACTGCCTGCGACGGCCGCGAAGCGCAGGCCGTCGCCGTCGTGGACGAGATCGCCGACGAGAGCGGTGACGCCGGTGAGGAGGCCCTCGCCGTCCACGGTGCTCGACGCCTCCGGCAGCGCCCACAGCGACAGGACGAGCACCCAGCGCCCGTCCACCCGCACGAGGTTCGGGCACTCCCAGATGTCGGCCGGCGCGTGCGCCGCGGCGACCGGGTCCTCGGCGGTGAGCAGCGGTCCGAGGAGCCGCCAGGCGGTCAGGTCCGCGGCGTCGTAGAGCAGAACCTGCGCGACGCCGCCA
The DNA here is from genome assembly GCF_947495735.1 of uncultured Pseudokineococcus sp. Taxonomy (GTDB): domain Bacteria; phylum Actinomycetota; class Actinomycetes; order Actinomycetales; family Quadrisphaeraceae; genus Pseudokineococcus. The sequence continues at coordinate 222,443 of NZ_CANMAA010000005.1, read as the reverse complement.
CGGCGACCGGCGCCCTGGATCGCGTACCGACGGCCGTCATGGACGAAGAGGAAGGGGTCGCGGACGTCGGTGACCGGGTGCTCGAGCTCGTCCTCGGCGGGCATGCCGACGGCGACGAGGGGCTCGGGCGTCCATCTGCGCAGCGTGCGGTCGCTGCGCGCCAGCACCACCGACGAGGCGCCGGACCGGTCGGCCACGCCGCTGTAGACGGCGGTGGGGACGCCGTCGTCGTCGACGAGGCACCCCGTCCAGCACCCGGCCGCGTCCGCCTCGCCGGGGCGAGGGCGGAGGGCGACGGGCTCGTCGGTCCAGCGCAGGAGGTCCGGTGAGCTGGCGTGGCCCCAGGTGATGGCGTCGTGCTCGTGGCGGTCCGGGTTGTGCTGGAAGAACACGTGGTACGTGCCGTCCACCCGGGCGACGCCGTTCGGGTCGTTGAGCCATCCGCGCGGCGGGCGGACGTGGAGCAGGGGGCGGTCCCGGTCCACGGCACCGGCGGCGTCCGTCGTCGTCCCGGGCAGGTCCGTGGTGGTCACTTGCTCGCTCCAGCGGTGAGGCCCTCGCGCAGCGGCCGCTGGCCGATGACGAAGACGATGAGGGCCGGGATCATCGAGATGACGACGCCGGCGAGGACGGTCGAGACGCTGCCCGTGCCGAGGTTGCCCTGGAGGCTCACGAGACCCAGCGGCAAGGTGAAGTTCTGCTCGCTGATGGTCAGCACCAGCGGTCTGAAGAACTCGTTCCAGTGGAAGTTGAACGCGAGGATCCCCACGATCGCCATGCCCGGGGCCGCCAACGGCGCGTACACGGACGCGAAGGTGCGCAGGGGGCCAGCACCGTCGATGGCGGCGGCCTCCCCGAGCTCCGGTGGCAGCCCCAGGAAGTACTGGCGCATGAGGAAGGTGCCGAACGCGGTGGGGATCGCCGGGAGGATCAGCGCCAGCAGGGTGTCGGCGAGGCCCATGCCGCGGACGAGCATGAAGACCGGGACGATGGTCACCTGCAGCGGCACCATCATCGTCGCGAGGACGAGGGCGAACAGCGCACCTCGGCCGCGGAACTCCATGCGGGCGAAGGCGTACCCGGCGAGCGCCGCGGTGAGCATCTGGCCGAGGGCGACGAGCCCGGTGACGAGCGCGCTGTTCAGGACGAGCAATCCGAGGCTGATCTGCTGGCCGACGTCGCGGTAGGCGTCGAGGCTGGCGCCGTCGGACGTCGCCGGCGTCAGCGAGACCCACAGGGTCCAGACGACCGGCCCGAGGGTGAGCGCCACGGCGACGGCGAGCGCCGCGATCCGGGCGGCGGTCGCGCCGGTGGAGCGCGAAGGACGACGACGCGCAGGGGTGGTGGAGGGCGCCGGAAGACCGGGCGCGGGGAGGGTGGCAGTGGCCATAGCAGCGGTCCTCACGAGTAGAAGACGAAGCGGCGGCTGAGACGGAACTGCACCGCCGTGACGGCGAGGATGAGCAGCGTCAGCACGACGCCCACGGCCGAGGCGCGGCCGAACTGCAGCTGCTGGAAGGCCGACTCGAAGATCACCATGACGGCGGTGCGGGTCGAGTCCCCTGGCCCACCGCGGGTGAGGACGTAGGGCTGGTCGAAGATCTGCAGGGCGCTGATGACGGCCATGACGGACGCCACGAGCACCGTCGGCGACAGCAGCGGCAAGGTGATGTGGCGGAACAGCGACCAGCCCGAGATGCCGTCGACCGTGGCCGCCTCGTAGACGTCGCGCGGCACCGATGCGAGGCCGCCGACGAAGAGCAGGAACGAGAAGCCGAAGTTCTGCCACACGTAGACGAGGACGACGACGGTCGCGGCGCCCGCAGGCGTCGTGAGCCAGGGCACCGCCGGCAGGCTCACGGCAGTCAGCACCTGGTTGACGAGGCCGAAGTCCCCGTTGAACAGGTACGCCATGACGAGCGAGACCGATGCCGCCGAGAGGATGAGCGGGAAGAAGAGCGCCGAGCGGAAGAAGGCGCGCAGCCAGCCGGGCATCCGCGACTGGACGAGGACGGCGAGCGCCATCGCGATGCCGAGCTGGAGCACCACGGCGACGACGACGAAGGCGATCGTGTTGACGAAGGCGACGCGCACCGTCGGGTCACGGCCGATGTCTGCGAAGTTGGCGAGCCCGACGAACTCGGGCGCCGAGATGATGTCCCATCGGAAGAGGCGAGGTCAGCTGCGACCTGAACGTCACGGGGCTACCGACCACCGAGCCCGTCGACGTCGCGCCGACCGGCGTCCAGGCCGTCGCGCAGTGGTCGCTGTACCCGCTGATGGACGCCGCCGGCGCGGGCACGCCCGGCGCTGCGCCGGTGGACGGCGAGCACATGGCGCACATCGAGCGCGCCATCGCCGCGGCGCAGCAGCGCGGGACCGCCTCGGCGGCAGCGCACTACGCGACGGTGCTGGGCGGGGACGTCGCCGACGTCGTCGCCACCGCCGTCGACGCGTGGGCGTCGGTCGGCGAGGTCGTGCCGCACGTCGTCACGCACCTGACGATCTCGGTCGGCTCCCCCAGCGCGACCGACGGCGGCGCGCGATGACCGCCCCCACGACCCCGCGGCGCAGCACCGGCCGCTGGCAGATGCGCGACATCGTCCTGGCCGTGGTGCTGGGCGTCGTCTTCGGCTTCGTCTACTGGGCGCTCGTGCAGGCGTGGATCGGCCTGCAGGTGGCCATGGGCCCGGCCGGCGACCTCGCCCAGCACGTGCTGCACGGCGGGTGGCTGCTCGTGGCGCCGGTCGTCATCGCCATCACCCGCAAGCCCGGCTCCGGCGTGGTCGCGGAGCTGATCGCGGCCTTCGTCGAGGTGGCCTTCCTCGGCTCTCCCGCCGGGCCGGTGCTGCTCGTCACGGCGCTGCTGCAGGGCGTCGGCAGCGAGCTGCCGTTCGCGCTGACCCGCTACCGCCGGTTCGGGTGGGGGGTCTTCGCCCTCTCCGGGCTGTTCGGCGGCGCGCTCGTCTTCGTCTTCAGCGGGTTCCGCTTCGGCTGGTACGGGCAGGACATCCTGCTGCTGCGCCTGGCGATCCAGCTCGTGTCCGGCGTCGTCCTCGGCGGGCTGCTGGCGCGCGTGATCGTCGACGCGCTGGCGCGCACCGGCGTCCTCGACGACTTCGCCATCGGCCGCGCGCGTCGCAGCACGCTCGTCTCGTGACGACGCCCGCCGTCGAGCTGGAGGCCGTGACCGTCCGGCACCACCGGCGCGAGAGCCCGCTGGCGCAGGACGTGACCCTGCAGGTCGGGCCCGGCGAGCACGTGCTGCTCGTCGGGCCGTCCGGGTCGGGCAAGTCCACGCTGCTGCGCGTGGTGAGCGGCGTCGTGCCGCACACGGTCTCGGCCGAGCTGGCGGGCACCGCACGGGTGGCGGGGACGTCGACCGAGGACACGAGCGTCGTCGAGCTGTCACGCCACGTCGGCGTCCTCGCGCAGGACCCCGGCTCCAGCGTGTGCCTGCCCGTCGTCGAGCAGGAGCTCGCGCTGCCGCTGGAGAACCGAGCCGTGGACCCGGCGGCGATCGACGGGCGGGTCGACGCGGCACTGGCCCTCGTCGGGGCCTCGGCGCTGCGACGGCGCCGGACGGCCGAGCTGTCCGGCGGTGAGGTGCAGCGCGTCGCGCTCGCGGCGACGCTCGTGGCCGAGCCCGACGTGCTGCTGCTCGACGAGCCGACGTCGATGCTCGACCCCGCGGGCGTCGCCGCCGTCCGCGGGGCGCTCGACGCCGTCCTCGGCGCCGGGACGGCGGGCCCGGCGGTGCTCCTCGTCGAGCACCGCCTCGACGACCTCGCCGGCGAGCGCGGGCTCGCGGGGCTGCCGGCGCGGACGGTCGCGCTGTCGGGCGAGGGGCGGGTCGTCGCCGACGGGCCCACCGACGTCGTCCTGCACGACGCCGCGGCCGAGCTCGTCGCCGCGGGGTGCTGGCTGCCGCTGGAGGTCGAGCTCGCCGCGGTGACCGGGTGCCGCGGCGGGCTCGCCTCGCCCGCGGTGACCGCGGCGCTGCGGGAGCTGGCGGCCACCGCGCCGGCCGGTGCGCCGGCGACGCCCGGCGAGACGGTGCTCAGCGCACAGGGTCTGGCCATCCGGCGGCGCGACGAGCGCCCGCGGCGGCGCTGGACCCGGCGCGCACGGGAGGCCGACGCCCGCGCCGAGGCGGAGGCGGCGCTGCTGCGCGACGTCGACCTCGAGGTGCGCGCCGGGGAGGTCGTCGCCGTCCTGGGCGCCAACGGGGCGGGCAAGTCGTCGCTGCTGCTCACACTCGCCGGGCTCCTCGCGCCGGCGGCCGGCGAGGTGGTCGGCGCCCGACCGGCGATGGTCTTCCAGGACGCCGAGCACCAGCTCGTCGCCACGAGCGTGCGCGCCGAGGTGGCGGCCGGCCTCGACGCCGGGGCCGCCGCGGACGGGCGCGTCGAGGCCGCGCTGGTCGCGCACCGGCTCGAGCACCTCGCCGTCGCCGACCCGCACCGGCTCTCCGGCGGCGAGCTCCGGCGGCTGTCGGTGGCGGCGATGCTCGTCCACGACCGGCCGTGCCTGCTCGTCGACGAGCCGACGCTCGGGCTCGACCGGCGCGCCGTCGCCGACCTCGTGCGGGCGCTGCGGGGCGCCGCGGCGGGCGGACGGGGCTCTGCGAGCAGGGGTGTCGTCGTCGTCAGCCACGACCTGCGGGCGGTGGCCGCCGTGGCCGACCGCGTCGTCGTCCTCGGCGGGGGCGGCGTCGTCGCGGACGGGCCGCTCGTCGACGTCCTGCGCGACGAGCAGGTGCTGCGCCGCGGCGGGCTCGTGCTGCCGCCGCTCGTGCGGTGGCTGCTCATGGAGGGGCTCGACGGCGAGCGCGTGCGCGCCGTCCTCGCCGCGCTCGACGCGCCGGTGGGCGCCCCGGCGGTGTCCTCGGTGGTGGGGGCGTGAGCGCGCTGCTCGCCGGGGAGGACCCGCGGGCGTCGCCGCTCGCCCGGCGCGACCCCGTGGTGAAGCTGGCTCTGGTGATGGCGGTCTCGATGGCCGCGATCTTCGTGCTCGACCCGGTGACGCCCGCCGTCCTCTACGGGCTCGGGGTCGTCGGCGTGCTCGTCGGCGCCCGGCTGCCGCTGCGCGTGCTGGCCGGCGCGCACGTGCCGTTCGTCGCCTTCGCGCTCGGGCAGGTGCTCGTCAACGCGCTCAGCCGCCCCGGCGTCGTGCTCGCCGAGCCGGGACCGCTGCGCATCACCGCCGAGGGCCTGGAGGTGGGCGCGGCGCTGGGGCTGCGGACGCTGCTCATCGGCGTGCTGGCCATCGCCTTCATCGCCTCGACGAGCCCGGTGCGGCTGATGACGAACCTGCAGCAGAACGCCCGGCTCAGCCCGCGGGTGACGTACGCGGTGCTCGCCGGCTACCGGATGCTCCAGGAGATGCCGCGCGAGTGGGCCGTGCTGCGCGCCGCGCACGCCGTCCGGGCGCCACTGCGTCGTAACGGGACGCCGACGCGCTCTCCGCGCGTGCTGCTCGGCGCGGTGTTCGGGCTGCTCGTGGTCTCGGTGCGCAAGGGCGAGCGGATGGCGCAGTCGCTGGAGTCGCGCGGGCTCGGGCTCGAGCCGCGCACGACGTGGCGCCCGTCGCCGCTGACGCGCGGGGACGCCGTGCTGGTGGTGGCCGTGGTCGGCGTCGTGGCCGCCGTGGTCCTCGCCAGCGCGGCGGCCGGCGTGCTCGAGGGGCCGGGGGCGCTGGGCGGGTGAGGTGACCACCGGCGTGATCTGTCAGATCGGCTGGAACTGCCCAAGTCGCCCCATCGGGTGATGCGGACGACCATGGCGAGGCGCTGGTCCAGCAGCGGGGAGCGCATCACGTTCGAGGAGGAACGATGGTCAACCAGCCCGTCACCGACAACACCATCAAGGTCCGGCAGCTCAGCCACTACCAGTTCAGCTACGTGGTCAACGAGCCCGGGCAGCCCGGCACGTACACGCTCCAGCTCGTGCTGGACCAGGGCGCGTGGGAGGAGGTCCTGACCGTCAACACCGACGACGCGGACGTCCTCCAGGACCTGCTCATCGCCTCCAAGGACGTGCACTACGACGTCGAGCGCCGCGTCCTCATCTTCGGCACCACCGAGGTCGGGACCAGCCACACCTGATCCGCCCTCCGCTCACCGAGGTGGCTGCACCAGGACGCCTTCTACGGCGTCCTGGTGCAGCCACCTCGTGCGTGAGGCCCCGTCGCACCCGGCCTGCGGTCGGTCAGCCCTCGCAGACCACCCCGTCGCCGTCGCCGTCGCGGTACCAGTCGTACTCGGGGTCGACGCCGCGCACGTACTCGCCGTAGCCGGCCGCCAGGGCCTCGCGGCACGAGCCGAAGCGCGGATCGGCACCCGAGCCCCCCGCGGGCGCCGGTGCCGGGGCGGGCTCCGGCTCCGGCTCCGGCTCCGGGGCAGGCACGGCCGGCTCCCGCTCGGCGACGGCGGCGATGTCGAGACCCGCTCCGCGGGGCGGCGTCGCGACGCCCTCGGCGGTGGGCAGCAGCTCGTCCGGGCAGCCCTCGAGCACGCGCGCGACGGCGTCGCGCTCGGCCGCGGTGACCCACGCGCCGTACGTCGCCTTCACCGCGACCTGCCGCGCCACGTACGCGCAGCGCACAGCGCGCTGCGGCGGCAGCCACGTGGCGGCGTCGCCGTCGCCCTTCGCGGCGTTGGTCGGGCCGTCGACGGCGAGCAGGTTGAGCGGGTCGTTGGCGAAGGCCTCGCGCTCGTCGGCGCTCCACTGCTGAGCGCCCTTCTGCCAGGCGTCGGAGAGGGCGACGAGGTGGTCCACCTGGACGTCCGCGCTCGTGGCGACGCCGCGGGTGAAGGGGACGCTCGCGCCCGTGAAGGGGTCGGCCAGCAGGCCGGACAGGACGACGCAGCCACCGGTGCGCGCGTCGAGGACGACGTCCACCAGGTCGCGGCGCAGGACGTCGTTGCGGGTGTCGCAGCCGTTGCGGTCGACGTCCGCCCACGCCTGGCCGAAGAGGTCGCGGTCGTAGCCCGTCCTCGGCGCGCGGCCCTTGACCGGCAGCGTCGCCAGCGCGGCGAGCGCCGTGCCCGGAAGCGGTGCCGGCGGTGCCGGCGCGGCCTGCGCGGGCGTCGTCGAGGGGCTGGCCGCCGGCGGAGGTGACGCAGGCGCCGAGGACGGCGCCGGTGCGGGAGCGGACGGAGTCGGTGCGGGAGACGACGCGGAGCTCGGGACCGGCGCCGCGACGGGGCTCCCGGCGTCCGCCGCGGTGCCGCACCCCGCGACGAGCGCGAGGAGGGCGGCCGCGGCGAGGGAGCGCGGACCTCCGCGCGTCGGGCTGGGCACACCCGACCATCGACCGCGCCGGCGCGGGACTGGAGCTGCCACGCCGGAGCCCGCGGGACCGCGGCAGCGCCTGCCCGCTACAGGCGGTTCGGACCGCTCGCCCGGGCAGCGCGCCCGTCGTCATGCCCGAGACGGACGGCGGCGGCATCGGACGTCCACCTGGTTCCGCCCTGGGGGTGACGTGCTGTTCACCTGCTCTCCCTAGCGTCGGCGTCGTCCGATGACAGAGCCCTCGCGCTCGCGGAGGTTCTCCGCTCGTCCCGGGAGGACTCGTGCACGACGCCTCGCCCCTGCGCACCACCGCGGGCCCGTGCCGGCTCCCGGCACCCCACCGACCGCACCGCCCGTCGACCGGCCCCGCCCCGGTGCACGGCACGGTGCTCGTGCTCACGGCCTCCGTGGGAGCCGGCCACGACGGCGCCGGCCGCGAGCTGGCCCGCCGGCTGACGGCGCGGGGCGCCCGCGTCGAGGTGCGCGACTACGTCGAGGCGCTCCCCCGCGCGTCCCGGTGGACGGTGAAGGACCTCTACGGCCCCGTCGTCCAGCACGCCCCGTTCCTCTTCGAGGGGGTCTTCCGGCGGCTGGAGCACGACGGGCTCGTGCGCCGGGCGTCGGACGCGGTGTGCCGTCAGGCCGAGGACCGCGTCGCGACGTGGGCCGAGGGCGCCGACTGCGTCGTCAGCACGTACCCGCTGGCCGGGCAGACCGTCGGGGACCTGCGACGGCAGGGCCGGCTCGCCGTGCCGACCCTCACGTACCTGACCGACCCCGCGGCGCACGCGACCTGGATGCACGCGGACGTCGACCACCACCTCACCGTCACGACGGCGACGGCCCTCGACGCCGCGCGCTACGGCGTGCGGGCCACCGCCTGCGGGCCGCTCAGCGCGCCCACCAGCGGCGCGGACCGCTCCCGCGCCCGGGTCCGGCTCGAGCTCGGGCTGCCGGGCAGCGCGCCCGTCGTCCTCCTCAGCGCCGGCTCCCTCGGCATGGGGGACGTCCGCCGCACCGTGGACGACCTGCTCCTGGACCCGCACGTCCACCTGGTCGTCCTCTGCGGGCGCAACGAGCGCCTGCGCCGCCGGCTCTCGCGGTGGCAGCGCGTCGTCGCGCTGAGGTGGCGGGACGACGTCAGCGCGCTGATGGGAGCCGCGGACGCCCTCGTGCACAACGCCGGGGGGCTGTGCCTCACCGAGGCGATGGCCGCCGGGCTGCCCGCGATCACCTACCGGCCGATCCCCGGCCACGGGCGGGCGAACGCCCAGGTCCTCGAGGACGCCGGGATCGCCCCGTGGCCGCGGGACGAGATGGCGCTCGGCGCCGCCGTCCGCCGCGTGGAGAGCACGAGCGGCCCTCGCGTGCCGGCGGCCGGGGAGCACTGGCCCGCAGGTGCGGACCCCGCGGACGTCGTCGCGCAGGTGCTCGCCGACCGGCGTCCCGAGGCGCTCGCCCTCGTGCGGCGCTGACTCCCGCGCGCCGGGGAGGGCCCGCCGTCAGTAGGTGAAGCGGCTGACGGCGCCCCGCAGCGCGACGGCCCGGCTCGCGAGCCCGTCCACGACCGTCCGGGTCTGCGCGAGCGACTCGGTCGTGACCGACGCCGCGGACGAGACGTCCCCGATCGTCGCCGCGATCTCCCCGGACGCCGTCGCGGCGTCCGTGGCCGAGCGCACCATCTCGCTCGTCGTGGCCGTCTGCTCCTCCACCGCGGACGCGATCGAGGTCTGGAAGCTGTCGATCTGCTCGATGACGGAGCCGATCCGCCCGATGGCGTCCACGATCCCGGCCGTGTCGCCCTGGATGCCGTCCACCTGGCGGGCGATCCCCTCGGTGGCCCGAGCGGTCTCCTGGGCGAGGTCCTTGACCTCCTGGGCGACGACGGCGAAGCCCTTGCCCGCCGCACCGGCGCGCGCCGCCTCGATGGTCGCGTTGAGCGCGAGGAGGTTGGTCTGCTCGGCGATCGAGGTGATCACCTTGACCACCTCGCCGATCTGCTGCGAGGACTCGCCGAGGCGCACGGCCGTGGCGCTGGTGTCCGCGACGGCGCGCACGGCGTCGGCCGCGACGCGGGCGGCCTCGTTGGCGTTCTGGCTGATCTCCCGGATGGAGGCGCCCATCTGCTCCGAGGACGACGCCACCGTGCCCACGCTGCGGGAGACGTCGCCCGCCGCCGAGGAGACGAAACCCGCTCGCGCGCTGGTCGCCTCGGACGACGCCGAGATCTGCCGGGCGGAGGCCGACAGCTCCTCCGAGGAGCTGGTGACGGCGTCGGCGGAGGAGGCGACCTCGCGCATCACGCCCCGCAGGTTCACGACGGCGGTGTCCAGGGCGGCGCTCATCTCGCCGAGCTCGCAGCGGCTGCCGTAGCCGCTCGCCTTGGTGAGGTCGCCGTCCGCGAGCGCCAGGGCGACGTCGCGCACGTCGCGCATGCCGCCCTCGATGCCGCGGGCGATGGCGACGCCGGCGCCCACGGCGAGCGCCGAGCCGAGCAGCACCAGGGCGATGACGGCGATCCGCGACGTCTCGTACGACTCCTGCACCTCGACGCCGACGGCCGCGGCCTCCGCGGCCTCCTCGGCGCGCAGCTGGTCGATGCTCTCCTCGGCCTGCTCGACGAGCGGCATCACCTCGGCGACGTTCGCCGCGATCCAGGCGGCGTCGTCGTCGGCGAGAGCCAGGGGGCCGAGCGTGGTCCGGACGAGGTCGACGTAGGAGTCGAAGGCCCCGACGCCCTCGTCCAGGAGCGCCTGGTGCTCGTCGGACAGGGGCTGCGCGGTGTACGTGTCGGCCGCGGCGCGGAAGGTCTGCTGGAGGACCTCCACGCGGTCGAGGGCGGCCTGCGCCTCGGCGGGGTCGGAGGCGATGACGGAGTCCCGGGTGGCGAGGCGGAGGTCGCTCAGCGCGGCGCGCATGTCGCCCGCGGCGCCGACGCGCACGAGGTTCCCCTCGGCGAGGCTCTGGGCGTCCCTCGCCGAGGCGCCGAGGCCGGAGAGCCCGATCGCGGCGACCGCGACGGCGACCGCCACGGCGAGCAGCACCGACCCGACGACCTTGGTGCGCGTCCGCAGGTCGTAGACCCACTGGAGCAGCGGTGACCTGCGGGTGCCGCCCTCGGCGGGGGTCGGGCAGTGCGGCGCGGCGCTCATGGGGCCTCCAGGTGCGTCCGCAGTGGGAACCCAGGTCCGCCATGACCGGCCGGGGGTCCGCGGGCGCCCGAGAGCACGAGCGCCTGCACCTGCTCTGTCGGCCGCCGGAAGCCCTCCTTGAGCCGTCCGTCGACGTCCGCGCCGCCCCGACCCCCGAGGGAGCCGCCGGCGGGTCGCGGCGCGACCGCTCAGCCCAGGGCGTCGGCCACGGGCACGTTGCTCCCCTGGTAGGTGACGACCTCCTGCGGCTCGCTCGTCACCTGCGCCTGCCCGGGGATCGGCAGGTACGGCCCGCCGAGGATCGAGTACTCCCCGGTGTAGTGCGTGGTCAGCGTGATGGCGTAGGTGCCGGCCGTCTCGTACGTGTGGGTCACGCGGAGGTCCGGCCACGGCGCCCCGGGGTCCGTGGTCGGACCGACCGTGGTGCCGTCGCCGTAGTCCCACGTGTAGGCCGCGGGCGTGGCCCGCACCGTGACGGGGAACCCGAGCAGGTCGGTGCCCAGCTCGACGGGCTCCGCCTGCGCGTAGGTGTTGGTCGGCATGTTGAGGAGCACCTCGCCCGTCGCGGGCTGGACCGTGCTCGTGCCCGCCGGCAGCGGCAGCCGCTGGAAGTCGGCCTGCGTCATGCCCGGGAGCTCGAGGGGCTCGTCCGCGTCCGCGGCGCCCGGCTCCCCGGGCTGCGGCGGGACCATGCACTGCCGCCCCGTCTGCGTGAAGTCGCCGGTCGCGACGCCGCCCGCCGCCGGCGCCCGCCACACGAAGAACATCAGCTGCCCCGGCGGGCACGCCGCGCGGGTGGCCGTGCAGTCGCCGTCACCCCCGCCGTTCGCGTCGTTGCCCGAGCAGCCGGGGACGTAGCGATAGATGAAGGGGTCCTCCGCTACAGGAGCAGCGGTAGTTGCGCCCCCTCCTGTCGTAGGCACACTTAGCGGGCCTCCCTGCGACATGTCGGGAGCGCCCCTACTCGCCCGTCCGACGAGGTCCACGGCTCCTTCGCCCATCCAGCCGTCGACATGGCCTCCTCCCCGGGGCTCAGTTTCGGCCAGTGCAGTAAGGCCTCCGCAGCAGAAGATGGCAGCCAAGGGGGCGATCGCCCACCACGCACCTCGTACGCTCCTCAACGAGCTAATCCGAACATTCGCCAGCCATCGTCGTTTTCCGCGCGTTGAATGACCGCCGATTGACTCACCGACGTGATAGCCGCCTCCTCATCGACTACCTCGCCTCCGGCATTCAAACGCTGGAGCCTCGACTGGTCGAAAACGACCGACAAGAGGACCGCCCCAGTGTTGTCGGGCGCAGGAGAGACCACCTCCTGAAGCCTCACCTCCCCACCCTCGATATGACCGCCTGACGCGTAAGTCGACTTCACGTAGTCAGCCAGCCCTCTACAGGCTTCACATTCCTCGGCCGAAGCGGCCGACAACGACTCCGTGCGGCCAGTCCTATAGGCGTCATTCAGAGTCTGGTACCAATACCGCACGAACGCCTCGGCGCCAGCGGCGTCATTCGTCGTCGCCTCGGGCGGGAGGGTGGGCGCGGGTGCCGAGGTCTCCGTCGCCTCGGACGTCGCAGCCGGCTCCGTCGGACTCGCGGCGGGCGAGGGCTGATCACTGGGCTGCGCCGACGTGGCCGGCGGCGCGCCGGTCGGCATCGGGGAGCCCGGCTCAGGCTCGCTGCAGCCGGTCAGCGCGAGCAGCAGCACGGCCGCCGCAGCGGGGGCGAGGAGGCGCACCGCTCGACGGTAGCCAGACACGGCCGACACGAACCGGTGAACGACGCTCCCCTGTGGATGACGTGCTCCCGCCGAGAGGGGCCACCAGGTGGCCCGGCCGTCGACCGCGGCCGAGATGAGCGCTCACGGCGTCATGGCCACCCATCCCTCCCGGGAGCGACCGACCCGCCGCCGTGGCCACGCATCGCCCCTCAGCGGCGGGCGGCGGTCCTCCGCGCACGGGCCGCGCGGCGCCTCGCGACGCGGCACCTGGCGCCACGAACCCCTGACGCGCCAGCATGTGGTCGCCGCGCAGCCGTGCGCGGCCGGAGGAGGTCTCGTGCTCGTCGCCACGGTGGTGCTGTCGGTCGTGCTGGCCGCGATGCTCGCGTTCTCCGCGCGGGCCAAGCTCGTCCACGACCCGTCGGTCATGCGGACCATGCGCACCGTCGGGGTGTCGGACGAGGCGGTGCGGGTGCTGGCGTACCTGGAGATCGCCGGCGCCGTCGGACTCCTCGTCGGGATCGGCGTCCCGTGGGTCGGCTCGCTCGCCGCGGCGTGCGTCGTCTTCTACTTCCTCGGGGCCCTGGTGGCGCACCTGCGCGTCAACGACCGCGACGTCGTCCCGGCGGCCGTCCTGCTGCTGGTCGCCGTCGCCGTGGTCGTCCTGCGGTCGCAGACCGCCTGAGGGCGAGCCCGCCGCACCTCGGCGCCCCGGCGGATCAGCCGGCCACCACGCCCACGAGCCCCTCGAGCAGGATGGTCGACGCGCCCAGCACCGACAGCACCAGCAGGCCGCGGCGCGCGGTCGCGGGCGTCAGGCGGCGCACCAGCAGCTCGCCCAGCCCGGTCCCCACCGCGGCGGCGGCCACGGCGCCGACCCACAGGGTCCACGGGAGCGGGAGAAGCGCCGTGGGCTCCAGCGCCACCTGCAGGACCGCCGCCACCAGCCCCACGACGACGAACCACGGCTGCACCGACGCCGTGAACGAACGCTGCGGCCAGCCGCTGAGCACGGCGTAGACGCTGAGCACGGGGCTCCCCAGCCCCGCCGCGGCGTGCAGCACGCCCGAGCTGGCGCCCGCCGCGACCGCGGGCACGACACCCGAGACGGCGCCCGCGCCCCGGGCCGCCCGCGCGGAGACGGCGAGCGCCACGAGGACCAGCGCGCCGAGCACCAGCTCCAGCCATGCCGCGGGGACGGCCCGCGCCAGCGCCAGACCCACCGGGACGCCGAGGAGCGCCGTCGCCGTGACGGGCAGCACGCGGCGGGGGTCGACGTCGCGGCGCACGCGCAGCAGGACCAGCAGGGCCACCACCGCGCCCAGGACGTTGACCAGCACGACGCCGGGCGCGGGCCCCACCAGGAGCACCAGCACCGGGGCCGCGACGATCGCGAAGCCGAGCCCGGTGACCCGCTGGGCGGCGGCGCCGACGACCAGGACGAGCGCGATCACCAGCGCCGCCGTCGTCGTCACGCGCGCACTGTGCACCGCGCTCGGTCGGCCCCGGTCCGCCGGCCCGGCCGACGGTGAGCCGTCAGCCGGCGAGGAGCTCCAGGGCCCCGCGGACGGCGATGGTGGCCGCACCGGTCGAGGCGACGACGAGCAGCCCGACCCGGGCGGTCCGCTGGCTCAGGCGGCCCGCCACCCGGTCCCCGAGGAAGACGCCGGCCGCGAGCGCCGCGGCGATGCCGAGCCACACCCACCACGCCAGCGGCGGCAGCGACGACGGGTCGATCGCCAGCTTGGAGCTGAAGGAGACGAGGCCCGTGGTGATGAACAGGGGCTGCAGGGTCGCGGCGAAGGACCGCTGCGGCCAGCGGCTCGCCACCGCGTACACGCTGAACGCGGGCCCGCCCACGCCCGCGGTGGTGTTCATGGCCCCGGCCACCAGGCCCGTGACGACGGCCGGGACCGTCCCGGTGACCGCGGGCGCGCGTCGTGCGACCAGCGAGGAGGCCAGCGCCAGGAGCACCAGCAGGCCGACGACGAGCTCGAGCCAGGCGCTCGGCGCGGCCTGCGCCAGCACCGAGCCGGGGAGGATGCCGACGACCGCCGACGTGCCCAGCACGGCGAAGCGGCGCCACGCGACGTCGCGCCGCACGCGCAGCAGGATCAGCGAGCTGGTCATCGCGGCGCACACGTTGACGACCAGGACCCCGCCCACCGGGCCGAGCAGCAGGACGAGGAAGGGCGCCGTCACCAGGGCGAAGCCCATGCCGGTGACGCGCTGGCTGATGCCTCCGACGACGACCGCTGCGAGGAGGAGCAGCGCCGACGCCACGTGCGCACCCTGCCACTGCGGCGGGAGGCGCGCTCCGGAGGCCCGACGTCGGTGCCCCCCGGGGCGGGGTCAGGGGTGGGCGGCCAGCCGGGCCGCGGTGCCGAGCAGCGACACCGTCGCGAGCCCGCCGACGACGTCCCGCACGACGTCGTAGGGCGTCGCCGCGATGAGCAGGGCGATGCCGGTGGCCGCGGCCAGCACCAGCCCGGCGCCCGCCCAGCGGTGCTCCGGCTGGTCGAGCGCGTAGGCGACGGGGAAGCCGTGGACGCCCATCACCGCCGCCGCGAACGGCGCGATGACCTGCGGCGACGACGTGCGGACCCCGAGCAGCAGCACGACGGCCAGGACCAGGCAGAGCGAGCCCCCGGTGCGCACGAGGAGCCGCCGCCACTCCGGCGGGTGGTCGCGCAGGCGCTCGGTCAGCCCGCCGTCCGGGCGCGGCACGCGCCGGTGGGCCGCCACCGAGACGACCACCGCCAGCACCGCGGCGGCCCCGACGAGCCAGGAGCCGCGGGTGAGGCCCAGCCCGGTCGCGGCGACCGCCGCCCAGCCCACGCCCAGCACCGACAGCCCGACGGCGCTGCGCCGTCGCAGCACCCGGCTCCACTGCTCGGCGGCCTCACCGCTGGTCGGCACGTCGGCGTGCCGACGGGCCCGTTCGCGCCCCCTGACGGTCCTCACGCCGTCGAGGGTGGCACCGGACGGGCCCCGAGCCCCCGACGTCGCAGCATCGATCCGGTCACGACGGAGGCTCCTCGTCCGTCGCGCGAGGGCCGCGAGGTCCGCGAGGTCGGGTGTGAGGGCCGGCGCCGGCGAGGGCGCCGGCGGCCACCTCACCCCTGGTTGCTGAAGGCGGCGTCGAAGGAGGACCCGGGCAGCTCCCACAGCATCGAGCGCACGAAGCCGACGGCCTCGGCGGCGCCCTTGAGCCGGTCCATCCCGGCGTCCTCCCACTCCACGGAGACCGGCCCGGCGTAGCCGATCGCGCGCAGCGCGCGGAAGGAGTCCTCCCAGGGCACGTCGCCCCGGCCGGTCGAGACGAAGTCCCACGAGCGCCGCGGGTCGCCCCACGGCAGGTGCGACCCGAGGACCCCGGCGCGGCCGTTCGTCGGACGCAGGCGGGTGTCCTTGCAGTCCACGTGGACGATGCGGTCGGCGAACTCGGTGATGAAGGCCACCGGGTCGATCCCCTGCCACATCATGTGGCTGGGGTCCCAGTTGAACGCGAAGGCGCTGCGGTGGTCGACCGCCTCGAGGGTGCGCACGCTCGACCAGTAGTCGTAGGCGATCTCGCTGGGGTGCACCTCGTGGGCGAAGCGCACGCCCTCGGCGTCGAACACGTCGAGGATCGGGTTCCAGCGGTCGGCGAAGTCCTGGTACCCGGCGTCCATCACCTCGGCCGGCACGGGCGGGAACTGCGCCACGTACGGCCAGATCTTCGAGCCGGTGAAGCCGACGACGACGTCGACGCCCAGCCGACGGGCGGCGCGCGCGGAGAGCTTCATCTCCTCGGCCGCGCGCTGCCGGACGCCCTCGGCGTCGCCGTCGCCCCAGACCCGGGAGCCGACGATCGCCTGGTGGCGGAAGTCGATGGGGTCGTCGCAGACCGCCTGCCCCGTGAGGTGGTTGGAGATCGCCCACACGCCGAGGCCGTGGCGCTCCAGCAGGTCGCGCCGGTCCTGCACGTAGGCGTCGTCCTCGACGGCGCGGCGGACGTCGAGGTGGTCGCCGGAGCAGGCGATCTCGAGGCCGTCGTAGCCCCAGGAGCTCGCGAGCCGGGCCACCTCCTCGAGCGGCAGGTCGGCCCACTGGCCGGTGAACAGGGTCACCGGCTGCTCCTCGCCGGGGACGGCGGGCGTCTCAACGGTCATCACGGACCTCCTGGTGGGGTGCGGGGACGTCGACCCAGGCGCCGGTGCGGGCCGAGTCGAGGACGGCGGCGGTCAGGACCACGGCGCGGGCGCCGTCGGCGGCCAGCGGCAGCGCCTCGGGGCGCCCGCCCCGGACGGCGGTGTGGACGTCGGCGACGAACGCGTCGAACGCGTCCTGGTAGCCCTGCGGGTGACCGGCCGGGACGACGCACAGCCGCGCGGCGTCGGGGCTCAGCTGGTCGGCGTCGCGCGGCAGCAGCCGGCTGCCGGCCCGGCGACCGACCCAGAGCCGCTCGGGGTCCTCCTGGTCGAACGCCAGGCTCTCGGCGGAGCCGGCGACCTCCAGGTGCAGCCGGTTCTTGCGGCCGGGGGCCACCTGCGAGACCAGCAGGGTGCCGACCGCACCGCCGGCCGTGCGCACGACGACGGCGGCGGCGTCCTCGGTGGCCACGTCGCGGTGCCGGGCCCGGTGCGGGTGCACGGTCGACAGCGTCGCGGCGAGCGAGGCGACCCGGTCGCCCGTCACCGTCTCGAGCAGGTCGACGAGGTGGGAGCCGATGTCGGCGAAGGCCCGGCTCGGACCGCCGCGGGCCGGGTCGACCCGCCAGTCGTCGTCCTCGGGCGAGAGCATCCAGTCCTGCAGGTAGGAACCCGCCACGGTGAGCACGCGCCCGACCTCGCCCGAGCGCACCCGGGCCCGGGCCTCGCGGACCATCGGGTGGAACCGGTAGACGAACGGCACGGCGACGACGACGCCCGCGGACGCCGCGGCGTCGACGACGCGCGCGGCCTCGTCCGGGCCGGTCGCCAGCGGCTTCTCGCACACGACGTGCTTGCCGGCCGCGACGGCGGCGAGCACCTGCTCGGCGTGCAGTGCGTTGGGCGTGCACACGTGGACGACGTCGACCGCGTCGTCCGCGAGCAGCTCCTCCAGCGAGGAGTACGCGCGCTCGAGGCCGAGGGCGGCGGCGGCGCGCCGCGAGCCCTCGGGCGTGGACGTGAGCGCACCGACGAGCCGCGAGCGCGCCGAGCGCGCCGCCCGGCTGTGCACGGCCGCCATGAAGCCGCCCCCGACGACGGCCGTGCCCAGCGGCCGGCCCGCCGGCTCCTCGACCTCGCCGGGGGCCGGCAGCAGCGGGCTCACTCCCCGAGCGTCCGGGCCGTCGGGTCCCAGTCCTCCGGGAGGGCGGGGGCGACGTCGACGGTCGTCGTCAGCTCCACCGGCGCGCCGTCGGCGGCGGCGCGGGCGGTGGAGACCATCGCGTCCAGCACGTGCAGGGCCAGCTCGCCGGAGGCCCGCTCGGGCACCCCGGCCCGGAGGGCCCGGGCGAGCTCGAGGACGCCGGTGCCGCGCGTCGTCGTCGTGCCGACGGCGGGCTCGGTCTCGAGGTCGTGGTCGCGGCGGTGGACGCCGACGTCGCCGTCGAAGGTGTTGGGGTCGGGCACGAGCAGGGTGCCCTCCGAGCCGGCCACCTCGAGCTGGGTGCGGCGCACGGCGGAGTCGAAGCTGAAGACGGCGACGGCGCTCGCCCCGGCGGCGAACTCGTACAGGGCGCTGACGTGCGTGGCGACCGTCACGTCGAACTGCTGCCCGGCCTTCGGCCCCGAGCCGATGGTGCGCACCGGGTGGGCGACCGACGACGTCGCGCTGACCCGGCGGACCGGCCCCAGGAGCTGCACGAGCGCCGTCAGGTAGTAGGGGCCGATGTCGAACAGCGGACCGGCGCCCTCGGCGAACAGGAACGCCGGGTCCGGGTGCCACGACTCCGGACCCGGGCTCTGGAAGAGCACGAGGGCGCTGAGCGGTGCACCCACGCGCCCGGACTCCAGCACCCGCCGCGTCGTCTGCAGGCCCGCACCGAGGAAGGTGTCGGGCGCGGACGCCGCGCGCAGCCCCGCCGCACGGGCCGCCTCCAGAAGCCGGCGGCCGCCCTCGAGGTCCAGCGCGAGCGGCTTCTCGCCCCAGACGTGCTTGCCCGCGGCGATCACCTGCAGGCCGACCTCGACGTGCACGTGCGGGACGGTGAGGTTGACGACGAGCTCGACGTCGTCGTCGGCGAGCAGCTCGGCCACCGAGCCCGAGCGCGGCACGCCGAACTCCCGCGCGCGCTCGGCGGCGCGCCCGGCGTCCAGGTCCGCTACCCACCGGACGTCGAGGTCCGGGAAGGCCGTGAGGTTGGTCAGGTACTGGGAGCTGATCGTGCCGGCGCCGATGACGCCGACGACGACGCGGCCCGTGCGCGCCGCGCTCACGCCAGGCCCTGCGCGCGCAGGAAGGCGACGCTGTCGGTCACGGCCTGCAGGCGGTCCCCGCGGGAGTCGTCGAGCTCGACGACGCGCAGGGCCGTCGGCGCCGCGGCGACGAGCTCGGCGACCGGCATGCGCCCCTGCCCGAGCGCGACCTGGTCGGCGGTGTCCGCGCTGACCGGGCCGTCCTTGAGGTGCAGCGCGACGACGCGCCCGCCGAGGCGCTGCAGCAGCGCCACCGGGTCCTGGCCGCCCACGGCGACCCAGTACGTGTCGACCTCGAGGCCGACGGCGTCGTCCAGGTGGTCGGCGAGCACCTCCAGGGCCGGGCGTCCGTCGAGGACGCTCTCCAGCTCGTGCGCGTGGTTGTGGTAGCCCACGGCGACGCCGTGCCGGCTCGCCACCGCGGCCGCGGCGTTCAGCTCGGCGGCGACGGCGGCGACGTCGTCCGCGCTCGTCCAGCGGTCGGCCGGCACGTGGGGCTCGACCACGCGGCCGACGCCCAGCGAGGCCGCGGCGGCGAAGACGGCGTCGAGCTCGTCCTCGGACAGGCCCGCGAGGTGCTGGTGCGTCGTCGGGGCGCGCAGCCCGGTCTCGGCGAGCGCGCGCCCGAGGTCGGCACCGCCCTCGCCGAACGACGTGAAGGCGAAGGGCTCGACCTGCGTGAGGCCCAGGTCCGCCAGGGCGCGCAGGGTGCCCGTCAGGTCCTCGGCCAGGCGCTCGCGCAGCGTGTACAGCTGCACCGACAGCAGGTCCGAGGACCCCTGGGCGCTCGTGGGTCCGTCCGATGTCCCGGGCGATGTCGCGGTCACGGTTCTCCTCGTCGAGTGGGTACTTCTGACGCGCGACGAGCATAAGTCGTCGCAGCCGCGGCGGTCTTGTGACGGCGCGCCGCCGCCGCCCGGGTCGACGGCGCCGGTCACGTCGCCGAGCGGGGCGCCGCCGCTCCTCAGGCGGGGCCGACCGACGCGCCGGCCTCCTCGGCCATGCCCGGCAGGTCCTCCTCGCGGACGGGGAAGCCGGGGAAGCGGGTGAGCCGCACCAGCGGGATCGCCCGCATCATCTGGCCGTGCTGGGGGTCGTCGAGCATCGCGGCGGCGTCCCCGAGCTGCTCGCGCAGGCGCGGGCCGACGACGGGGTGCTCCAGCCACGTGCCGGCCTCGGACTGCGGTGACAGCGGGACGACGAGCTCCTCCCCCTGCACCTCGACGACGGCGCGCTGGCGCACGTCGCGGGAGGAGGCGCCCACGCGGACCTCGTAGCGCCCCGACTCCAGCACCCAGCGGCGGTGCACCTCCGACCAGTGGCCGAGGTCGCGCGCCGAGAGCACCAGGGAGACGGGGGCCGACGCGCCGGGCTCGAGCTCCACGCGGGCGAAGCCGACGAGCTCCTGCTCGGGGCGGAAGACGGAGGCGTCCTGCGGCGCCGCGTAGACCTGCACCACCTCGGCGCCCGCCCGCGAGCCCGTGTTGGTGACCGTCAGCGCGACCTCGACGGACGCGTCCGCGCCCGCACCCGACGCCCGCACCGACAGGTCGGAGTGCTCGAAGGTGGTGTACGACAGCCCGTGCCCGAAGGGGAAGCTGACGGGCGCGCGGCGCGTGTCGTACCAGCGGTAGCCGATCAGCAGGCCCTCCCGGTAGCGGACGACGCCGCTGTCGCCGGGGAAGGCGCCGAAGGCCGGGGTGTCCTCGAGCCGCACCGGCACCGTCTCGGCGAGGCGTCCGGACGGCGAGACGACGCCGTAGAGCAGGTCCGCCGTCGCCGCCCCGCCCGCCTGGCCGAGCAGCCAGCCCTCCAGCAGCGCGGCGGCGTGGTGCTGCCAGGCGTCCACCGCGACGGCGGCGCCGTTGGACAGCACCACCACGACCCGGTCGTTCACCGCGCGCACGGCCTCCAGCAGCGCGACCTGCGACGCCGGCAGGTCCAGGTGCTCGCGGTCGTAGCCCTCGGACTCGTAGGAGGCGGGCAGGCCCAGGAAGAGCACGACGACCTCGGCGGAGCGCGCCGCCTCGACGGCCTCGGCGACGAGCGCGTCGTCGGCCTCCTCGGACTCGGTGACGTACCCCGGCGCGAAGACGACGTCGCGGCTCGTGCCCTCGCGCAGGGCGGTGAGGGCGTCGTCGAGGCGGGTCGGGCTGACCTGCGAGGAGCCGGCGCCCTGGTAGCGCGGGCTGCGCGCCATCTCGCCGACGACCGCGAGGCGCCCGCCGGAGGCCGGTTCGAGCGGCAGCACGCCGTCGTTGGCGAGCAGGACGGCGCTCTGGCGCGCCGCCTCCCGCGCCAGCGCGTGGTGGGCGCCCGCGTCGAAGGTCTGCCCCGGGGCCAGCGCGGGCAGCACCCGCTGCAGCAGCTCCAGGTTCCGGCGCACGACGACGTCGAGCTGGGCCTGGGTGAGCGACCCGCCCTCCAGCGCCGTGCGGATGCTCGCCTCGCCGGTGCCGCCGGAGGAGGGCATCTCGAGGTCCAGGCCCGCGGCCACGGCCCGCCAGCGCTCGTCGACGGCGCCCCAGTCGGAGACGACGAGCCCCTCGAAGCCCCAGTCCGCGCGCAGCACCCGCGTGAGCAGCCACGGGTCCTGGCTCGCGTAGACGCCGTTGACCCTGTTGTAGGAGCACATCACCGTCCACGGCTGCGCCCGGGTGACGACGCGCTCGAAGGCCGGCAGGTAGATCTCGCGCAGCGTGCGCTCGTCGACCTCGACGGAGACGCTCATCCGCTCGGTCTCCTGGTTGTTGGCCGCGAAGTGCTTCAGCGAGGTGCCGACCCCGCGGCTCTGGACGCCCTGCACGAGAGCCGCGGCCAGCTCGCCGGCCAGCAGCGGGTCCTCGGAGAAGTACTCGAAGTCGCGCCCGCACAGCGGGGTCCGCTTCATGTTCACGCCGGGGCCGAGGAGCACGGCCACCTCCTCGGCGCGGCACTCGTCCCCGAGCGCGACGCCGACGCGGCGCAGCAGGTCGACGTCCCAGGTCGAGGCGAGGCCGGCCGCGGGCGGGAAGCACGTGGCCGGGACGCTGTCGTGCAGCCCCACGTGGTCGGAGGCGCCCGCCTGCTTGCGCAGCCCGTGGGGCCCGTCGGTGACCATCACGGACGGCACCCCGAGCCGCTCGACGGCCTGCGTGCGCCAGAAGTCCGCGCCGGAGGCGAGGGAGACCTTCTCCTCGAGCGTCAGCTGCGCCATCACGGCGTCGACGTCGAGGGACCGGGCGGCGGGGTCGGGAGCGCTCATGCGGGTCCTCCTCGGCGCGCGGCGTCGCGCGCCCTCAGCGGGTCGGACGAGCCGGCGCAGGGGCCGCAGCACCGCGGCCCGGCGCCCGTCCGGGGTTCCTCCGCCCGACCGTAGCCCCGCGCGCCGACCCCGACGGGGTGCCGCTCGCCCCCGGCGCGCGCTCGCCCGCACCGGGCGGCCGAGCCGCCCGCCGGTCGGCGCCGCGAGCGGCGGCGCCTACGGTGCGGGCATGGTCCGCAAGCACCCCTGGCTCACGCTCTTCGCCGTCCGCATCGCCGTGGTCGTCGCGGCGCTGGCCCTGGTGGACCTGGTCTACCCGGACGCCGGCTTCTTCCTCAGCGTCGTCGTCGCGCTGGCCGCGAGCGCCGTCGTGGGAGCGCTGGTGGAGAAGCAGCTCGGCATCGACCCCGCGTCGCGGCGCGCCGCGCTCGAGGAGGAGGCCCGCGACGGCCAGGCGCGTCCCGCCGAGGTGGACGACCAGGCGCCCGGGACCCGCGACGAGGACCGCGGCGCCCGCTGACCCCGGCGCCGCCGATCCTCCAGCGGGTCCGACCGCGCGGCAGCCCGCGCCCTCACCCGTGCGCCGCGGCGCGGGCCACGACGAAGGCGAGCGCGCCCGCCCCCACGAGCAGGAGCGCCGTCGTGAGCGCCGCGCAGGCCGCTCCCGGCGAGGTCAGGACCCCGTGCCCGGTGGAGCCCCGCGCGACCAGCTCGCCGCTGACGCGGCGGTACTGGGCCGCGGCGCCGACGTAGGCGGCGCCGCACAGCGCGAGGCCCACCAGGCCGGCCACGACGACGACCGGCCCCACGACCGGGGCGGCGAAGCGGACGACCGCCGCGCAGCCCACGGCGAGCGCCAGCGCCGTCCGCCGCCAGGCCAGCAGCGTGCGCTCGGGCTGCAGCCCCGGGTCGAAGATCTCGTCCACCGGCGCCGACCCGCGGCGGGTCACAGCAGCATGCCCACGACGAGCAGCGCGCTCGCCAGCACGACGCCGCCGGCGACCACGGGGGCGAGCGCGGGCGAGGGCAGCGGGCGGGCGCGCCGCAGCGCCCTCTCGGCGCGCGCCCACCCCAGCCACGACTGGGCGGCGGCCAGCAGCCCGAGCACCACGAAGACGACAGCCGACGCGAGCCGCAGGTCGGCGTCGACGGGCAGGGCCAGCGCCTCCAGCGCGACGCCGGCCGCCAGCAGGGCCAGGGACGTGCGCACCCAGGCCAGGAACGTGCGCTCGTTGGCGAGGCTGAAGCGCGGGTCCGGCTCGTCGCCGACGCCGTAGACCCGGCGGGGGAACCTCCGCGGACCGCCCTCGGGAGCGCGCGCCATCAGCGACGCGCCCGCTCGCTGCCCCGACCGCTCACGAGGGCGCATCCTGCCGCGCCCGGCCGAACCGGCGGGTGGCCGGTGCCGCGGTGACGCCGAAGGCCACCACGCTGACGGCGACGGCCAGCGTCCCGGCGGCGAGGAGCCGGGGATCGGCGACCCCCTCCTCGAGGCTGTGGGCGAGGTAGAACACGGCGCTGACGCCCATCGGCCCGAACCAGCCGGCGAAGGCGCCCTCGCGCGCCGTCATCCCCAGCGGGCGGTGCAGCAGGAGCAGCGCCGGCAGCCGCCGCACGAGCAGGGCCGCCACGGCGAAGACCGCCGCGCCCCAGCCCAGGTCGGCCCAGTCCGCCCACGGGAGCACGGCGCCGAGCAGCAGGAAGAACGGCAGCACGGCGTAGCGGTTGACCGCCTCGTCCAGGGAGTCCTGGGGCTCGCGGTCCGAGCTCGGCACGACCCGGTTGTAGGCGACGCCGGCCACGAAGACCGCGAGCACGCCGTCCGTGCCCGCCACCCGCGCCACCCCGAGGACGGCGACCGCGAGCAGCAGCGTGAGGACCAGCCGCGGGCCGCCCGCGAGGGTGCCCCGGTCGTCGGCCCTGCGCGCCAGCGCGCCGGTGACCGCCCCCAGCACCGCGCCGACCACGACGGCGCCGAGCACCTCGCGCGCCATGTCGACGGCGGCCGCGCCGCCGGTGAGGCCGGGCAGCACCACCGCCAGGCCGACGAGGACGAAGGGCAGCCCCAGCCCGTCGTTGACGCCGCTCTCCGCGGTGAGCACCTGGCGCAGGCGCGCGGGCAGGTCCCGCTCCGCCGGCCCGCCGGAGACGACCGAGGAGGCCAGCACGGGGTCGGTCGGCGACAGGCAGGCCCCCAGCAGCAGGGCGAGCCCGACCGGCAGGCCCATCGCCAGTGCGGCGGCGCCGCCGACGAGCACCGCCGCCGGCATGGCCAGCACGAGCAGCAGCGCCACGGGGCGCAGCACCGAGCGCAGCCCGGCGTAGCGGAAGCGCAGGGCCGCCGCCATGACCGACCAGGCGAGCAGCAGGCGCGCGCCCTCGAGCAGCAGGAGGTCGCGGGTCTCCTCGCCGACGACGACGAGCCCGAGGGCCGCCGGACCGAGCAGGACGCCCAGCGCCAGCGCCACGAGCGGCTCGCTGATCGGCCAGCGCCGGACCGCCGAGCTCACCAGCGCGAGCAGGACGCCCGCGACGCCCACCACCGCGTAGACCAGGTGCAGCGTGCTCACGTCGTCCTCCTCCGGCCGCGTCCGGGGCCGGACGGCTGGCCCGGCCCGCCCGGCATCGTGCGGGACGAGGGAGCCGGCCACGAAGTCGGCCCCGCGCCGCCCTCGCGCCCGTAGCCTGGGCGCGCCGACGACGGGGTCGGCGCCGACGTCCGGCACCACCCGTGAGGAGCGCCCCCGTGGAACCAGCTCGAGCAGTGGTCGAGCCAGCAGGTCGAGGTCCCGCAGTGATCGGGGCCAGCCGGTGATCGAAGCCAGGGGCCTGACGAAGCGCTACGGCGCCAAGACCGCCGTCGACGACCTCTCCTTCACCGTCCGGCCCGGCTCCGTCACGGGGTTCCTGGGCCCGAACGGCGCCGGGAAGTCGACGACGATGCGCCTGCTGCTGGGGCTCGACCGGCCGACGTCTGGCCAGGCGCTCGTCGGCGGCAAACGCTACCGCGACCACCGGGCGCCGCTGCGCGAGGTCGGCGCGCTGCTCGAGGCGCGCGCCGTCCACCCCGGGCGCAGCGCGCGCGCCCACCTGCTCTCGCTCGCGCGGACGGAGGGCGTCCCCGCCCGGCGCGTGGACGAGGTGCTCGACCTCGTCGGGCTGACGGCGGTGGCGCGCAAGCGCGTCGGCAGCTTCTCCCTCGGCATGGGCCAGCGCCTCGGCATCGCGACGGCCCTGCTCGGCGACCCGGCGGTGGTCATGCTCGACGAGCCCGTCAACGGGCTGGACCCCGACGGCGTCCTGTGGATCCGCGGGCTGCTGCGGGGCCTGGCCGCCGAGGGCAGGGCCGTCCTCGTCTCGAGCCACCTCATGAGCGAGATGGCCCTGACCGCCGACCACCTCGTCGTCGTCGGGCGCGGGCGCCTGCTCGCCGACACGACCGTGGAGGAGCTCGTCGCCCGCACCCGGGGCGGGAGCGTGGTCGTCCGGTCGCCGCAGGCCCAGCGCCTCGCCGTGATGCTCGCCGGCGTGGGCGCCGTCGCGCGGCCGGGCGACGCGCCCGACCTGCTGGAGGTGCGCGGCGCGGAGGCGCCCCGCATCGGCGAGCTGGCCGCCCGGCACGGCCTCGTCCTGCACGAGCTGCACGCGCAGCAGACCTCGCTCGAGGACGCCTACATGACGCTCACCCGCGACAGCCGCGAGTACCTCACCGACGGCGACAGCCCGGCCCAGCCTGACCTCGACGCCGCACCGGCAGGAGCCCCCCGATGAGCACCACGCGCCCGTCGACCTCGCCCGCGGGCACCGCCGGCACCGGGTCGGGGCGCGTCGGCCTGGCCCGGGTCGTGCGCAGCGAGTGGACGAAGCTCGCCTCCCTGCGCTCGACGTGGATGCTCCTGCTCGTCTTCGTCCTGCTCGGCGTGGGCGTCGCGACGCTCGCCGGCTGGGGCTCCGCCCAGGCCATCGAGGCGACGGAGGCCGGCACGCCCCCGGCCGGCGGACCGCCCGGGGGCCTCGGCCGCGAGGCGCTGGCCGCCTCGATCCTGTCCACCACCTCGCTGGCCACGCTGCTGCTGGGGGTGCTGGGCGCGCTCGCCGTCTCGGGCGAGTACGCGACGGGGACGATGACCGCGACCCTGACGGCGGTCCCCCGCCGCTGGCCCGTGCTCGTCGCCAAGGCCGTGCTCCTCGCGCTCGTCCTCGCCCCGGTCGCCCTGGTCGTCAGCGGGCTCGCCCTCCTCGCGGGCGAGTCGTTCCTGCCCGAGAGCGCCTCGCTCGGCCTGCAGGACGACGGGGTGCTCGCCGCCGTCGTGGCCCACGCCGCCGCCATGGTCGTCACCGCCCTGCTGGGGCTGGGGCTCGGCGCGCTGCTGCGCAGCACCGCGGGCAGCATCACCGTGCTCGTGGTCGTCGTCTTCCTCGCGCCCGGGCTCGTGCCGCTCTTCGGCGTCGACTGGCTGACGACGGCGTCGCAGTACGTCCCGGCCACCGCCGCCGGCTCCCTCGGCGTCACGACCGGGGAGCCCGCGCTGACCACGACCGAGGCCGTGCTCACGCTCGTCGGCTGGGCGCTCGTGCCGCTGCTGGCCGGGCTCGTGCTGCTCCAGCGCCGGGACGCCTGAGGTCACCCGCGCAGCGACCTGCAGAAGTGGTCCTCGCCTCACCGGTCGCCCCTCTGACCCGGGAGGACGCGCAGGCCCGTGGACTTCTGCAGGTCGCCGCGCGGGCGACGGCCGCCGACGGGGAGGACGAAGTCCGAGGGCGCCGCTCCGCCGCGGCTCTGACCAGGGACGACGCCGGGTGGCGCGGGCGCGGGCCGATGTTCGTCCTCCCCGGCTGCAGGTGCTCGCGGCGACGGGCGGTCAGACCTGCCGGTGCGCCGGGACGGTCGCCGTGCCGGCGGGCGGGACCGCCGCCGGGACGCGCCGACCCCGCTGCGGCTCCCGGGCCGGGCGCCCCTCGTCTGCGTTGACCGCCACCGCGCCGGCGACGATGAGCGCGCCGCCGAGCAGCTGCACCGGCAGCGGCAGCTGCCCCAGCAGGAGCCAGGCCACCAGGACGGCGAAGACCACCTCGGTGAGGCCGACGAAGGACGCCGTGCGCGTGCCGAGGGCGCGGGCGCCGGCGATGCCGGTGGCGTACGCCACCGCCCCGGCCACGACACCGAGCGCGAGCACCGCCACCAGCACCGGCACGCGGGCGCCGGCGAGGACGACGTCGGCCGAGGACGTCGCCATCGGCAGGACGCCGACGAGCCCGGCCAGGGCGAGGACGGCCGCGCCGACGACCAGCCCGCCGGTGGCCAGCACCAGCGGGGGGAGCCCGGCGCCGGGGCGCGCCGAGAGCGCGAAGTAGGCCGCCAGCCCGCACGCCGCGACGAGCGCCCAGGCCGCGCCCACGAGGTCGACGCGCACGGAGCCGGTGACGTCGAGGACCAGCACCAGCCCGGCGAGCGCGAGCACCGTGCCGAGCGCCACGAGCGGCGAGGGACGACGGCCGCGCGCCCAGGCGAGGAGCACGAGCAGCGCCGGCGCGAGGTACTCCAGGAGCAGGGCGACGCCGACCGAGACGGTCTGCACGGCCGTGAAGTACGCCAGCTGGCAGCCGGCCACGGCGATGACGCCGTAGGCGGTGACGAGCCCGGCGTCGGCGCGCAGCAGGTGCCAGCGCCCCCGCAGGGCGAGCGCCGCGGGGACGGCGAGGACGGCGGCGCCGACGAGGGCGCGCACGAGCACGGCCGCGCCGGGCGACCAGCCGGTCTCGAGCAGGCCCTTGCCCAGGGTCCCGGAGGTGCCGAACGCGAGCGCCGAGAGCAGGGCGACGGCGAGGCCGGCCGCACGGGCGCCCCCGGTCCTCGGGCGGGTCGTCGCGGGTGCTGCCACGGTGCCACCTCCCCCTCCGGCCGCGCCGGACGTCATGAGCCATCAGTCGTTACGCTGATGACGCTAGGTCCGCCGATGTCAGGAGTCAACATGGTCTTCGCCCATGACACGGAGACGTCGCTCGCGACGGCGGCCGCCCTCGTCAACACGGCGCCCGGGAGCCCGCCCGGCCGACCGGAGGAGCAGCTGGCGTCCGTGGGCGACCTCGACGCCTTCGTCGAGGAGTGGGACTACACGGGGTCGCGCACCCGCGACGAGGACGAGCTGCGCGCCGTCCGCGCGCTGCGCCCGGAGCTGCGGCGGCTGTGGACGGCCGCGGAGGACGAGCAGGTGGCGGGGGTCAACGCGCTGCTGGCGCGCGCCGGCGCGCTGCCGCAGCTGGTCCGCCACGACGGCTGGGACTGGCACCTGCACGCCACGACGCCCGAGGCGCCGCTGGCGCAGCGGATGGCCGTGGAGGCCGCGATGGCGCTCGTCGACGTCGTCCGCGCCGGCGAGCGCTCGCGCCTGCGCACGTGCGCGGCCGACGACTGCGACGACGTGCTCGTCGACCTCTCCCGCAACCGCTCCCGGCGCTTCTGCGAGGGCGGCTGCGGCAACCGCGCCGCCGTCGCCGCCTACCGCGCGCGCAGCGCCGACCGGTAGACCGGGAGGAGCCGCGGCGAGGAACGCGCGGAACCGGCTCCGCCCGAACCGTGACGTCCGCCCCGGACGCGGCTAGCGTCCGGGCTGCAGCGGTCGACGGAGACCGCCGCGTGGAGGTGGTCCACCGTGACATCCATCAGCCGCCGCTCCCTGCTGCGAGGTGGAGCTCTCGGCGCCGCCGGGCTCGCCGGCCTCGCGGGGTGCGGCACCGTCGGGACGGCGCCGGCCGCGACCGGCACCATCCCCCCGAAAGCCGCCGGTGAGGTGGTCAGGCTGGAGTACTGGGCCTGGCTGAAGGACCTGCAGCAGGTCTGCGACATCTGGAACGCCCAGCGGCCCGACATCCAGGTCGAGGCGGTGTGGATCCCCGGCGGCAACGACGGCGGGTACCAGAAGCTCTTCGCCGCGATCGCCGCCGGCAGCGGGCCGGACCTGGCGCAGGTGGAGATGCGCAACGTGCCGAGCTTCCTGCTCCAGAGCGGGCTCGTCGACGTATCCCGCTACGGCTTCGGGGAGGTGTCCGACTCCTACGACCGGGCGCTGGTGGAGCAGGTGACCTTCCTCGACAGCGCGTGGGCGGTGCCGCAGGACTCCGGGCCGATGGCGACCTTCTACCGCCCCGACCTCCTCGAGGAGGTGGGCGCGGGCCCGCCGTCGACGTGGGCGGAGTGGCTGGAGACCGCCCGCGCGGTCCACGAGGCCGACCCGAACCGCTGGCTGGAGAGCTTCGCCGTCGGCGACACCTCGGTGTTCCTGGCCTTCGCGGCCCAGGCCGGCGCCGTCTGGTTCACCCCCGAGGACGACCGGTGGCTCGTGCGGATGACGGACGACGCGACGACGGCCGTGGCCCGGCACTTCGACACCGCCATCAGCGAGGGCGTCGTCAACACCGCGCTCGCGCCGTACTCGCCCGGCTGGTTCGCCGCCGTCGGCGACGGGCGCATCGCGGCGCTGACGAGCGGCTCCTGGGGCGACGCGCTGCTGCAGGGCGCGACGGGCGCCTCCGGGCTGTGGCGGGTGGCGCCCATGCCCGTGTGGTCCGACATCCCGGGCAGCTTCGGGTCGAGCTACCTCGGGGGCTCGACCGCGGCCCTCATGGCCGGGTCCGAGCACCCGCACGAGGCCCTCGAGTTCGCGACGTGGATGACGACGAGCCGGGAGGGCATCGACGCGATGATCCAGTACTCGGGCATCGGCTGGTCGCCGGCGACCGACTACATCGGCTCCGCCCGCGAGGAGGGCTCGGAGTTCTTCGGCGGGCAGGCCTACGGCGCCGAGGTCTTCGCCCCCGCGGCGCAGGAGCAGAACCTCGAGTGGACGTGGCCGCCCGTGGCCCAGCAGGTCATGGACGGGCTCGGCGACCGCTTCCTCGGCGTCCTCTCCGGCACGACGACCATGGTCGACGCGGTCGCCGCCATGGAGCGCGAGGTCGTGGAGATCTTCCGCGAGAAGGGCCTGTCGGCGGAGGTGGCGTCGTGAGCGCCCCCGCACCGGCGAGGCTGGGGAGGTCGGGCGGGGAGCGCGACGGCGAAGCCAGCCGGTCCCGTGGCGGTCGGGGCCGTGCGAGCGCCGTCCGCCGGGCGCCGTGGATCCTCATGGCGCCGTTCCTCGTGCTGTTCGTCGTCGCGTTCCTGCTGCCGATCGTCTACGCGGTGGGGCAGAGCTTCACGCGCGTCCAGCGCAGCGGCCTCTTCGGCGAGGCGGGCACGACGTCCGGCTTCGGCGGCCTGGCCAACTACCGGCAGGCGCTGGAGGGCACGGCCTTCGTCGAGTCGGTCGGGCGCGTGCTGCTCTTCGGCGTCGTCCAGGTCACCGTGATGATCGTCCTGGCGACGGTCCTCGCGCTGCTGCTGGAGTCGGCCTCGGCGAAGTGGCCCGGCGCCTTCCGGACCATCTACTTCCTGCCCTACGGCATCCCCGGCGTCGTCGCGACCATCCTCTGGTCGTTCCTCTACGTGCCGGGCCTGTCCCCCGTCGTCGACGTGGCCGGGGCGGTGGGGCTGGACGTCGACTTCCTCGGCCCGTCGACCGTGCTGTGGTCCATCGCCAACATCGTCACGTGGGCCTACGCGGGCTACAACATGCTCATCATCGTCGCCCAGCTGAAGTCGATCCCCGGCGAGCTCTACGAGGCGGCTCGGGTGGACGGCGCGGGCCCGATGCGCATCGCGTGGTCGCTGCAGCTGCCCCTCATCCGGCCGGCGCTCCTGCTGGCGATCGTCTTCTCGATCATCGGCACCCTGCAGCTCTTCGCGGAGCCGCAGGTGCTGCAGAGCGTCTCGACGGCGATCACCAACGAGTACACGCCGAACCTCGCCGCCTACAACTCGGCCTTCAACAACAACGACTACGGCGTCGCGGCCGCGCAGTCCGTGCTCATCGCGCTCGCCGCCTTCGTCCTCTCCGGGCTGTTCCTGGCCCTCACCGCGAGGAAGGACCGGTCATGAGCGTCGCCCCTCCCCCCACCGGCCGCGGCCGCCGCACCGACCGCGCCGGCACGACCACCCGCACCGCCGAGGACGGCCCGACCGAGCGCACCGCCGGGCGGGTCGCCACCCCGACCGACGACGCCGGGGAGCGGCCGGGCCGCCGTGGGCGCCGTCCGACGACGACCATCCTCGTGACGGCGGTCCTCGTCGTCGCGGCCGTGTACTTCCTGGTGCCCGTCTACTGGGTGCTCGTCGCGGCCACGAAGTCGACCGACGACCTCTTCACCACGAGCGGGTTCTGGTTCTCGGACTCCCCGCAGCTCTTCTCCAACATCGCCAACGTGCTCGCCTACGACGGCGGCATCTTCCTGCGGTGGCTGCTCAACAGCCTCCTGTACTCCGGCGTCGGCGCCGTGCTCGCGACCTACCTCGCCGCCGCGGCGGGGTACGCGCTCGGCATGTACGACTTCAAGGGCAACGGGCTCATCCACGGCGTCGTGCTCGGCGGGGTGCTCGTGCCCGCCACCGCGACGGCGCTGCCGCTGTTCCTGCTCTTCAGCCAGGTCGGCCTGGCGAACACCTACTGGGGCGTGCTGATCCCCTCGCTGGTCTCGCCCTTCGGGGTGTTCCTGTGCCGGATCTACTCGAAGGCGGCCGTGCCCGTGTCCGTCGTCGAGGCCGCGCGCATCGACGGCGCGGGCGAGCTGCGGATCTTCCACGTGCTGGCGCTGCGGGCCATGGCGCCGGCGCTGGTCACCGTGCTGCTGTTCCAGACGATCGCCATCTGGAACAACTACCTGCTGCCGCTGGTGATGCTCGCCGACAGCCGGCTCTACCCCGCGACGCTGGGCCTCACGACGTGGCGCGGCCAGGTGGACCGTCTGCCAGAGTTCTACCAGCTCACCATCGGCGGCGTGCTCGTGTCGGTGGTGCCGCTCGTCATCCTGATGATCGTCCTGCAGCGCTTCTGGCGCGGCGGGCTCACCGAAGGAGCCGTCAAGGCGTGACCTCCCCGCACCGCCCGCTGCCCGCCCACGGCCCCGTCCTCCCCGGGCACCTCGAGGACACCGCCCCGGGCAGCGGGCGGCGCTGCGCGCCCCGCGCCCGGGTGCGCACCGACGCCCCGGAGCTCGACCTCTCCGGCACGTGGCGCTTCCGCCTGTGGCCCACCGCTGCCGGGGGCGGGGAGGACGACGCCGCCCTGGCCGCGCTGTCGCAGCCGGGAGCGGACGCGGGGAGCGCCGACGCCTGGGACGAGCTGCCGGTGCCCTCGCACTGGGTGCTGCACGGCGACGGCCGCTACGGGCGGCCCTGGTACACCAACGTGAAGTACCCCTTCCCCGTGGACCCGCCGCACGTGCCGACGGAGAACCCCACCGGGGACCACCTGCGCTCGTTCACCGTCCCGGACGACGCCGCCTGGACGGACGCCGAGCGGCTCGTCCTGCGCCTCGACGGCGTCGAGAGCGCCTGGCGCGCCTGGGTCAACGGCGTCGAGGTCGGCACCGGCACGGGCAGCCGCCTGCAGCAGGAGCTCGACGTGACGGGCGTGGTGCGCCCCGGCGAGAACGCGCTGCTGCTGCGCGTGCACCAGTGGTCGGCCGCGAGCTACCTCGAGGACCAGGACCAGTGGTGGATGCCGGGCGTCTTCCGCGAGGTCGCCCTCCTCGCCCGCCCGGCCGGCGCCCTCGACGACGTCGCGCTGCGCGCCGACTACGACTCCCGCACGGGCGCAGGGCGCCTCGACGTGCGGGTGACCGCCGGCGACGCCGCCTTCCCCGTCGTCGTGCGCGTGCCCGAGCTGGGCGTGGAGCAGACGTGGGCCTCCCCCGCCGACGTCGCGCCGATCGACGTGGGCGCCGTCGAGCCGTGGAGCGCCGAGGTGCCGCGCCTGCACGACGTCGAGATCGCCTCGCGCGGGGAGGTCGTGTCCCTGCGCGCCGGCTTCCGCACCGTGGAGATCCGCGGCGACCAGTTCCTGGTCAACGGCCGGCGCGTGGTCTTCCGCGGCGTCAACCGCCACGAGATCGCCGCCGACCGCGGGCGCGTCTTCGACGAGGCGCACGCCCGCGAGGACCTCGCGCTCATGAAGCGGCACGGCGTGGACTCGATCCGCACCAGCCACTACCCGCCGCACCCGCGCCTGCTCGACCTCATGGACGAGATGGGCTTCTGGGTGGTGCTCGAGAACGACCTGGAGACCCACGGCTTCGAGCCGAACGGCTGGCGCGGCAACCCCAGCGACGACCCGGCGTGGGAGGCCGCCTACCTCGACCGCGTGGCGCGCACCGTGGAGCGCGACAAGAACCACGCGTGCGTCGTGCTCTGGAGCCTCGGCAACGAGGCGGGCACCGGCCGCAACCTGGCCGCCTCGGCCGCGGAGGTGCGCCGTCGCGACGCCAGCCGCCCCGTGCACTACGAGGGCGACCACGCCGGGGAGTACACCGACGTCTACAGCCGCATGTACCCGACGCTGCCGGAGGTCGAGGCCATCGGCTCCGGCGACGGGCCGGTGCGCTGGACGACGCCCGCGCAGGCCGCGGCGGTGCGCTCCATGCCCTTCGTCCTGTGCGAGTACGTGCACGCCATGGGCAACGGGCCGGGCGCCGTCGCCGAGTACGAGGAGCTGGTCTGGCGCCACCCGCGCCTGCACGGCGGGTTCGTGTGGGAGTGGCGCGACCACGGGCTGGCGCACCGCACCCCCGACGGGACCGAGTTCTTCGCCTACGGCGGCGACTTCGGCGAGCCCCAGCACGACGGCAGCTTCATCACCGACGGGATGGTGCTCTCCGACGGGACCCCGTCCCCGGGGCTGGCCGAGTGGGCGGCCGTCGTCGCGCCGGTCCGCCTGTCGGTGCACCCCGGCGGCGCGGGCGGCCCGCTGCTGGAGGTGGCCAACCGCCGGCACACGGCGAGCACCGCCGACCTGGCGCTGTCCTGGCGCGTCGAGCGCGACGGCGAGGTGGTGGCCTCCGGCGACCTCGAGGCGGCGCCGGTCGCCGCCGGGGGCGGGACCGTCGTCGAGCTGCCCGACCCCGCCGCCGCGGCGGGGCCGACGCCCGCGGGCTCCGAGGACTGGCTCACCGTCGAGGCCGTGCTGGCCGCGGCGACGGGCTGGGCCGACGCCGGGCACGTCGTCGCGCGCACGCAGGTGGACGTCACGACGCCGAGCGCGACCGCGCCGCCGGCGCCGGCGGCCGCGGCGGTCGTCGTGGACGACGACGGCGCCACCGCACGGGTCGGCGACGCCGTGCTCGACCTGGCCACCGGCCGCCTGCGGGCGGTGGGCGGCCTCGCCGTCGACGGGCCGCAGCTCGAGCTGTTCCGCGCGCCGACCGACAACGACCGCGGGAGCACCCCCCACGGCTACGAGGACGTGGGCCCGGAGGAGACCAGCGGCGAGGGGACGGACCACCCGTCCTCCGCGGAGCGCTGGGCGGCAGCGGGTCTGGACCGGCTCGAGCACCGGGTGCGGTCGGTGGAGGTCGGCGAGCGCGAGGTGGTCGTGCGCGTGCGCGCCGGGCTCCCGGCGTCCGACCTGGGCGTCGACGTCACCTACCGGTGGACCGCCGGCGGTGACGGCGCCGCGCACCTGGCCGTCGCCCTGGCCCCGACGGGGCCGTGGACGGGCACCTGGCCGCGCGTCGGCGTCCGGCTGGACCTGCCCTCCTCGGTGGGGACCGCGGCGTGGTTCGGCACCGGACCCGACGAGTCCTACGCCGACTCCGACCACGCCGCGGTGGTCGGCGCCTTCACCCGCGCCGTCGACGACCTCGCCGTCGCCTACGCCAGCCCGCAGGAGAGCGGGCACCGGCCCGACGTGCGGTGGGTCCAGCTGACCGGGCCGCAGGGCGGGCTGCACGTGACCTCGCTCGCCGACCGCCCGGGCGAGCGGCGCGTGGGGTTCTCCGCCCGCCGGTGGACCCCGCAGGAGCTGGCGGAGGCCGCGCACGACCACGAGCTGCCCGCCTCGGACCGCGTCGTGCTGCACCTGGACGCCGCCCAGCACGGCCTGGGCTCACGGGCCTGCGGCCTCGACGTCCTGCCCCAGCACCAGCTGCGCCCCTCCGCGCGGTCCTTCCGCGTGGCGCTGCGCGGCGTCTGAGGCAGGGCGTCGCCAGGCGACCTGCAGAAGTCCTCGCTCGGCGTCGTCGCAGGCCTCTGACCTGCGACGACGCCCGGTGATCGGGAGCTCTGCAGGTCGCCTGGCGGCCGACGAGGGTCAGGCGCGCGCGGGCTCGGAGACCCAGACGGCGGTGCTGGCGGGCAGGTGCACCCAGCCGTCGCCGGCGGTCACCGACTCCTCGGAGGCCAGCACGACGTCCCCGGCGCAGGGGACGGCGACGGCCTCGTGGCCCATGTTGACCCAGCAGGTGAGCGAGCCGGTCGCCTCGTCGCCGCGGTGGACGGCGAGCACGTCGCCGGAGCGCTCGACCGACGCCCGGCCGCCACCGAGGGCGCGCAGCTCGCGGCGCAGCACGAGCGCCGTCCGGTACAGCCAGAGGGTCGACGTCGGGTCCTGCGCCTGGCGCTCGACGGACAGCTCGTCCCAGGCCTCCGGCTGCGGCAGCCACGGCTCGACGGCCCGCTCGCCCGAGAAGCCGGCCGCGGGGCCGGTGCTCCACGGCATGGGGATGCGGCAGCCGTCGCGGCCGGCGCGGAGCCCGCCGGAGCGGTGGAAGATCGGGTCCTGCTTGGCCTCGTCGGGGACGACGACCTGCGGCAGGCCGAGCTCCTCGCCCGCGTACAGGTAGGGCGAGCCGGGCAGCGCCAGGACGAGCATCGCCGCGGCGCGGGCGCGCGAGAGGCCGTGCGCGCCACCGCCGAAGCGGGTGACCTGCCGGTCCTTGTCGTGGTTGCCGAGCACCCACGACACCGGGGCGCCCACGCGGTCGAACGCCGTCAGCGCCGAGCAGACGCCCTCGGCGAAGGACGCGGCGTCCCACGGCGACTTCAGCAGCCGGAAGGCGAAGGCCTGGTGCATCTCGTCCGGGCGGACGTAGGCCGCCACGCGGTCGAGGTCGGCCAGGCAGACCTCGCCGACGAGCATGCGGCGCCCGCCGCCGGTGCCCTCGTAGGAGTCGACCAGCGCGCGCCAGCGCCGCCAGACGGTGTGCACCTCGGCCTGGTCCCAGGTGTGGCGCTGCTCGTCGCCGTGGCCGAAGAGCGTCGGCGAGTAGGTGCCCGGGTTGTCGCGCAGCTCGGGGTCCTTGAAGAGCCCGTAGGCGACGTCGACGCGGAAGCCGTCGACCCCCAGGTCGAGCCAGAAGCGGAGCGTCTCCTCGAAGTCCTCGGCCACCGACGGCTCGCGCCAGTCCAGGTCGGGCTGCTCGGGGGAGAACAGGTGCAGGTACCAGCGGCCGTCGGGGGTGCGCGACCACGCGCTGCCGCCGAAGAGGCTGACCCAGTTGTTCGGCGGCTCCGGCGAGGCGGGCGCGAAGACGTACTTGCGGGCGTGCTCGCTGCTCGGGTCGGCGAGCGCGGCCTCGAACCACGGGTGGCGGTCGGAGGTGTGGTTCGGCACGACGTCGAGCAGCACCCGCAGCCCGAGCGCGTGCGCGTCCTCGACCAGCAGGCGCACGTCGTCGACCGTGCCCAGCTCGGGGTCGACGTCGCGGTAGTCGCAGACGTCGTAGCCGCCGTCGGCGCCGCCCGAGGGGTAGTGCGGGGTGATCCACAGCGCGTCCACGCCGAGCCAGGCGAGGTGCGGCAGCCGGGCGCGCAGGCCGGCGAGGTCGCCCACGCCGTCGGCGTCGGCGTCGGCGAACGAGCGGAGGTACACCTGGTAGACGACGGCGTCGCGCCACCACCCGTCGGCGGTGCCGCCGGCGACGAGGACGTCCGGCAGCGCGGCGGGCGCGGAGCCGCAGACCGCGCGCTGGCGGGGCAGGCCCGCAGACGGGGCGGCGAGGGGGGCGAGGTCCGTGGCGGTGGTGGCCATGCGGGGGTATCGGCCGGACGGGTCACCGGCTGGACCCCCGATCTCGCTCTCGTCGCCGTCTCCCGCGGTCCCGTCGAGGAGGGCGAGCTCCCGCTCGGCGATCGCCCGCTCGAGGCCCTCCCACTCGACCCGGTCCCCCGGCGGGCTCGCCCGCTGGAAGCCGTCGTGCTCGGTGTGCATCCGCAGAGGATCCCCGGTGCCGTCGAGGTCGTCGGCACCGCTCCGGTGGTCGTCGAGGTCCACGGCGGCTCAGACCCCCCTCGGGAGCCGGTGCGGCGCGCGGTCCCCGGCGCGGGACGGGTCGGTGGACGAGCGGGCGCGCATGGGTGGGGACTCCTCCGGGGAGACGTGCGTAAGCGGACGTGCGGCGGTGATGCTCTCAGGCGCCCGCGCCGCGGCGCGCCAGGTCGAGGGCCTGCTCGGGCCACCAGGTGCCGGCCTCGGGCTCGCCCGGGCGGCAGGCGCCGTCGGAGTGCCCGGGCTGCTTGACCCACAGCAGGGCGTCGGCGTGCGGGCTGTCGACGTCGGCGGTGGGGGCGGCGCCGATCGCGCGGCCGGCCGGGTTGCACCAGTCGTCCGCGCTGCCCTCGGGGGCGCCCGAGGGCCCGGCCCCGTTGCGGCCGGTGTCGACGACGAAGCGCGCTCCGCCGAGCCGGGAGGACAGCCGCTCGCCGTAGGCGAGGGAGTCCTCCGTCGTCCGGAAGTTCGAGGTGTTGAGCGCGAAGCCGTCGGCCTGCCCGACGCCGCTGGCGCGCAGCGCGGCGGCCAGCTCGTCGAGGTCCTCGAGCCAGCCGGAGTGGCCGGCGTCCACGTAGACCCGGGCGCCCTCCTGCTCCTGGAGGAGGTCCACGCCCGCGGCGAGCATCCGGAACCGCTCCTGCGCGGACTCCCCGGAGCAGCCCTGCAGCGCGTGGGCGACGGCGTCCGGCTCCAGCACGACGACGGCCGGGCGGTCCTCCAGGCCCGCGGCCAGCGACCCGAGCCAGGAGAACCAGGCGTCGGCGTCCGCGGCGCCCCCCGCGGAGTAGGAGCCGCAGTCGCGGTCGGGGAGGTTGTAGGCGACGAGCACCGGCACCTCGCCGGCCGCCTCGGCGGCCGTCGTCAGCTCCTGCGCGGCCAGGAAGGGGTCCTCCTGCTGGCCGGAGAACCACGTGGCGACGGGCTGCTCCGCCAGCGGCGCCAGGTCGGCGGCGTCGGCGTCGCGGCCCTCCCCGCGCCACGCCTCGACCTGCGCCGGCGCGGGACCGGCGGGGTCGAGGTAGAACGTCGACCCCGCCAGCGCGCTGCCGGAGGAGGCCTCGGTGCCGGCCGGCCCCCCGACCGCGGAGCAGGCCGCGAGGGCCGAGACGGCGCCGGCGCAGAGCACGCCGAGGACGACCGGCCGCGTGCGCGCGGGACGGGCGCCCCGCAGGGCCCCGCTCACGGCACGCGCACCCAGCGGCCCTCGGACGGCGTCCCGTCCTCGCCGACGACGAACAGCAGGTACCAGCCGCTCGGGGTCAGGGCCGCGCTCGCGGGCACGGTCAGCCGCACCCCGCCGCCGACGACCTCGGCGCCCAGCTCGACCGAGCGCTGCTCGGCCTGCCCGGAGGCGGCGGGGCGCACGAGGCGGGCCGCCGCGACGTCGCCCGTGACGGGGACCTCCTGCGTCGTGCCTCGCTCCAGCTCCAGCTCCTGCGCGGCCGCGCCGAGCACCGGGCGCTCCTCGGAGGTGAAGAGGTAGGGCGGGGAGTAGATCTCCAGGCGCTGCTCGGCGGTGCCCGCCGACTCCCCCTCGGGGTCGCCGTACAGGGGGGACGAGCCGACGGTCAGGACGCGGCCGTCCGGCAGCAGGAGCGCCTGCGACCGGTGGTTGCGGCCGACGCGCGGCGGGGCGGCCTCCGTCGTCTCCCCGGTGGCGGCGTCGTAGAGGGTCGCCGCGAGCACGTCGCTCCCGCCGCGGCCGCGGTAGTCGCCCGAGCCCCCGGTGAGCAGCACCTCGTCCGAGGGCAGGACGACGGAGGACACGTACCGGGCGGCGGCGGGCAGGTCGGGGGCGGGGGATGTCGTCCGGGCGGCGAAGTCGACGACGTCCATCCGGTCCGTGGAGCCCTCGGCGTCCCCGGCGCTCCCGCCGCCGGCGACGAGCACCCTCTGGTCCTGGGCCGGGGGCAGCAGCACCGAGGACGACGTCTCGGTCATGTCCGGGTCCCGCAGACCGGGGATCTCCTCGAACGAGTCGTCGGCCAGGTCCCAGACGCCGGGGGTGCGCATCCGGTCGACGGGGCCGTGGCCCGCGCTGGAGCCGGAGTAGAGGACCTCGCCGGTCATGCCGGTGAACAGCGACGGCGAGGTCGGGAAGGCGCGGCCGAGGTCGGGGCGCGCCGACCACGTGCCGGTCTCGACGTCGAGGACCTCGGTCGTCCCCGTGCCCTGGTCGAGGAGGGCGCCGTGCTCGTCGAGCCCGGAGACGGCGAGGACGTCGCCCCCCGCCGTCGGGACGAGCGTCGGGCGCCAGCGGCCCGTGGTCAGGTCCGCGGCGGGCCGGTAGGCCTCCGCCTCGACGTCGAACACGTGGGCGGCGTCGAGCCCGCGGTTCTCCTGCTTGGCGAGGGTGAGGGCGTCCGCCCGCCCGGAGACGCCGGCCGCCTCCTGGCCCTCGGGGCGCAGGCGGTGCACCTCGCCCTCGAGGACGGCGTCCGGACCCTCCTCGACCGCCTCGACCCAGACGTCCGTCACCGGGCCGACCTCCGCCGCTCCCGCCGCGGGGAGCACGGTGACGGTCTCGGTGGTCCGGTAGGCGAGCCCGGTGCTCTCGTCGACGAGGACCGTGCCCTCGACGACCTCGGTGGCCCGCGCAGCGGTCGCGTCGGCGACGAGCGCCACGACGCCGGCGGCGCGGACGACGTCCTCGGCCAGGACCTCGCGGTGCGCCGTCCCTCCCGCGACGAGGAGGTCCCCGTCCGGCAGCAGGACCTGGCCGCCGCCGAGCAGGCCCTCGGGCGTCTCGACCTCCGCGGCGACCTCGGTGACGGGGTCCCACAGCACCGTCGTGGGCGCCCCGGCCGTGTCTTCCGCGTCGGAGACGATGAGGACCTCGCCCGTGGGCAGCAGCGTCGCGGAGACGACGTCGAGGTGCAGGTCCGCAGGCAGCTCCACCGTCTCCCACGCGCCGTGGGCCGCGCGGTAGTCCGACCGCGACTCGACCCACAGGACGCGCAGGGCGCCGGCGCCGGCGGTGGCCGGCTGGGCGTTGACGGCGACGACCAGCCCGGCGGCGCACACCACGAGCGCCCGGTTGCGGGTCTTCAGGAGGGTGGCGCGCTTCACGAGGTGGGCTCCAGGGTGCTCGAGGCGGTGGCGGTGGCGCGGCTGCCGGCGGGACTGCTGCCGGCGGCGGCGCGGCGCTGCACGGGGATCGGGGCGGGCGCGGCGTCGGGGCGCCGGAGGCGCTCCCGCAGCAGCCCGAGCTGCCAGATGACGACCGGCAGGAAGCTGGTCGTGATGGCCAGCAGCGCCCAGGTGCGCATCGCCGCGGAGTCGTGGCCGAGGACCAGGGACACGGCGAAGCAGACGAGCAGCAGCACGCCCCAGGTGAGGTTCTTGCGGAAGACGGCCCACTGGTCGCCCGCGGAGTCCGAGCCCTTGGGGGTGACGGCGAAGGGCACGTCCCGGCCACGGGCCGCGTCGACGAGGGCGACGACGTACATCGGCGCCGACAGGACCGACACGAGCATGCCGAGGGCGCCGGAGCTGCCCTCCTCCTCGTGCGGCGAGACGTTGTAGCGGCGGTTCCAGAAGTAGATGGCCACCTGCAGGACCGCGGCGTTGACGTAGAGCATCAGCCACAGGTTCGCCGCGACGACGACGCCGCCCGTGCCGGTGACCAAGTAGATCGCCACGTTGAACGAGCCGAGCACCCACGAGAGCGCCGCGGAGGGGTAGTAGCTCATGAGCAGCGCGTAGTGCAGGCGACGTCCCCAGCCCAGGTGCGGGGCGAAGCGGTGGAAGGAGCGGAGCATCACCTCGTTGGTGCCGCGGGCCCACCGGTTCTGCTGGGTGAAGTAGTCCGACCAGGAGGCCGGGCCCTCGCCGACGGCCAGCACGTCGGGCGTGTAGACCGACTTCCACCGGCGCCCCGTCGCGGGGTTGTCGCGCGTGTGCCACACCAGCGACGTCGCGGCGTCCTCGGTGATGGAGTCGGCGAGCCCGTCGATGTCGCGCAGCGCGGAGATGCGGACGGCGTTGTTGGTGCCCACGAACATGGGGCAGCCCCAGCGGTTGCCGGCGCGCTGCAGGACCGAGTGGAACAGGTACTGCTGGGACTCCGCGGCCCTGGTGATGAAGTCGTCGTCGTTGCCGTAGACCTGCGGGGCGACGACGAAGGCGACGTCGGGGTCGCGGAAGTAGCCGAGCAGGCGCTCGACGAGCTCCGGCCGCGGGACGTGGTCGGTGTCGACCGAGACCCAGAAGTCGTAGTCGTCGCCGTGGGCGTCGAGCCAGGCGTTGTAGTTTCCGTGCTTGGTCTTGCGCTTGTTGCGGCCCGAGGGCTGGTTCCACTCGTCGACGCCCTTGCGGCTGAAGTGGTGGACGCCGAGGCGCGCGCACATCGCCCTGACCTCGTCGTCGTCGCCCTCGTCGAGCAGCCAGACGTCGAGGACGCCGTCGTAGCGGACGTCGCGCGCCGCGGCGAGCGTCTTCTCCGCCATCTCCACGGGCTCCTTGCCCGGCACGATGGTCGTGATGAAGGCGACGCGGTGCCCGGCCTCGGGACGCACGGGCACCGGGTCCGCGCTCGAGACCGTGGCGCGCACGAGCGTGGCCACGTTGACCAGCCGCATCGTCTCGATGAGGCCGATCGACGCGACGAGCCCCATCGACAGGTACCAGGTCCAGTCCCCGGTGCGCGTGGGGAGGTGGCTCGGGTTGAGCAGCCACACGAGGAAGACCACCTCGAACACCAGCGCGGCGGCGAGCATCACGTAGGCGCCGACGCGGCGCCGGTCGCGCGCGATGAGGTTGACGTGCTCGACGACGTAGTCGCCCTCCGGCGGCTCCGTGAGCGGGCCGGCGAGCCGGGTGTACGGCTCGTAGTCGATCGCGCCGGCGGCCAGGCCGGGCGGTGCCTCGTCGGCGTCGGTCAACGGATCTCCCGGTGGACGTGGTGGGAGGTGATCGGCGCTGACCCCTGCGTGCGTGTGAGGACCCACTGAAACACGACTGCGCGTCACCTCGCCAGGACGCGCTGCGCGCGAGCAGCGAGCCCAGCTCACCCAGCGTCGACGAGAGGGCCGTGCACCTGGTCCTGATCGGCGCCTCGGTGCGGCAGATGCGCTCACTCTGCGTGATGCACGGCGGCGGTGAAGTCGTGCTCAGGTCGCCGGTCGGCAGGGGCGCTGCGGGACGCCCAGCGCTGGAGCGACCCGGCCCTGCGGGCGCTCGAGCTGCGCACGGCGACCCCCGCGACGTCGCTGCGGGTCGGCGACCGGCTGGACGAGCGCTCCGTCCGCGCGGAGGCCGCCCGCTGCACCGGCGCGGCGAGGGCGGGCGGGCGCGCCGGCGTCCTCGTCGTCTACGCCATCCCGGGTCGCGACGCGGCAGCTGCTCCTCCGGGGGCCTCTCGCCCACCGCCTACCGATCCTGGGTGCGCGCCGTCTCCTGACGAGCACTCGTCGACGACGCCCGCGGGCCGCGGGCTCCGGAGAGGGCGTCGTCGACGACTCGCCCCAGACGGCACGACGTCGACACGACGCGGGGGGTGCGCCCTCTCGACGGCACGACGTCGACACGACGCGGGGGGAACCCCGGAGACGACGTGGTCGACGACTCACGAGGCCGCGCCGCGGCGGTCCCCCGCGTCAGGGACGGGACGCCGCGCGGCGCTCCGACGTCGAGGCGCGGGACTGCGCGGGCACGGCGGGCGGCGAGGAGGACGCCTCGGTCCCAGACCCCGTCACCGGCCCGTCGGAGCGCCCGGCCAGCAGCGCGACCGGGACCTCCTCGGCCGGGACGGGCCGCCCGTGGAGGTACCCCTGCGTCTCGTCGCAGCCGAGCGCGCGCAGGCGCGCCAGCGTGGCCTCGTCCTCGACGCCCTCGGCGACCACCCGCAGCCCGAGG
Organism: uncultured Pseudokineococcus sp.; assembly: GCF_947495735.1. Lineage (GTDB taxonomy): Bacteria > Actinomycetota > Actinomycetes > Actinomycetales > Quadrisphaeraceae > Pseudokineococcus. The sequence continues at coordinate 179,656 of NZ_CANMAA010000005.1, read as the reverse complement.
CGGTGCGCCAGGTCCACCGTGCCGCCGACGATCGCCGCGGTGCGCTCGTCGTCGACGACCCGCGCGGCGAAGGCCCGGTCCAGCTTGAGCTCGGCGACCGGGAGGTCCTGCAGGTAGGCGAGCGAGGAGTACCCGGTGCCGTAGTCGTCGACGCTGACCTGCACGCCGCGGGCGACGAGCCGGCGCGCGGCCTCCACCGCCAGCTCCGGGTCCGCCATCAGCGTCGTCTCCGTGATCTCGAGCACCAGCGAGGACGCGGGCGTGCCCGTCGCCGCGAGGACCTCGTCGACGAAGTCGGGCAGGAAGGGGTCGGACAGGCAGCCGGTGGAGAGGTTGACGGAGGTGCGCAGCCGCGCCCCGGGGACGCGCCACCGCGCGGCGTCCTCGAGCGCCCGGCGCAGCACCAGCGTCGTGACGCCCGTCATGAGCCCGTGCTGCTCCGCGAGGGGCAGGAAGGCGTCGGGCGGCACGAGGCCGCGGCGCGGGTGCTCCCAGCGGACGAGCGCCTCGGTGCCCGCGACGGCGCCCGCGGCGTCGAGCTGCACCTGGTGGTGCACCACGAGCCGGCCGGCGCCCGCGGCCTCCCCCTCGGACAGCAGCGCCCGGAGCTCCTCCAGCAGGCGGGCGCTCTCGCGGGCGGCGGCGTCGAGGTCGGGGTCGTAGCGGCTGATCCCGCCGCCCGCCGCCTTCGCCGTGTACATGGCGACGTCGGCCCGGCGCAGCAGCTCCTCCCCGGGCACGTCCTCTCCCCGGCTGCCGCCGGCCACGCCGATGCTGCCGCCGACCTGCAGGCGCCGCTCCCCGACGATGACGGGTCGGGCGAGGGCCCGGGCCACGGCGGTAGCCACCTCGTGCGCGGAGGCGGCGGAGCGCGGGCCGAGGACGACGGCGAACTCGTCACCGCCGGGGCGGGCCAGGTAGGCGTCGCCCGGGAGGACGCCGCGGAAGCGGGTGGCGACCTCCTGCAGCAGCGCGTCCCCGACCGCGTGGCCGTAGCGGTCGTTGACCTCCTTGAACCGGTCGAGGTCCACGAGCAGCAGCCCCGTGCGCCGCTGGCGCGCGGCCTCGCCCAGGCGCCGGGTCAGGCCCCGGCGGTTGCCGGCCCCGGTGAGGTCGTCGGTGAGGGCCTCGTGGCGGCGGACCGCGAGCTGGCTGAGGTCGCTGACCAGGTGCACGGCGCGGGCGGCGACGCCGAGGACGGCCAGGACCCCGTACGCGGTGGGCAGCAGCGACTCCGCGGTGAGCCGCCCCCGGGAGACGACCAGCAGCGAGAGCGCGAAGAGCAGGACGAACAGCGCGCCGCCGGTGGACGCCCGGGTCGTCGCCGGCCTCGGCGTGGACGAGGCGCCCAGGGTGGTGATGCTCGCGAGGGCGATGACGACCAGCAGCACCGTCCACGCCGCGCGCGTCAGCGTCGCCTCCGACCCGGGGTGCACCAGGCGCGCCGCGACGGCCACGACGACGACGGCGGAGGCCGTCGTCAGCGCCCAGATGCGGACGTCGGCCAGGAGCCCGGCGAGCGAGGCCACCGTGGGCAGGGTCGCCACGAACATCGCGGCCGCCGCCAGGGACAGCAGCCACACCTGGGTCGCGAGGAGGTCGCCCGGCGGCTCGGTGCCCGACCAGCGGAGGGCGAGCGTGCCGAGCGCGGCGACGCACAGGACGGCGCTCAGGCCGTTGAACCAGTCGCCGGGTCCGGAGGTGGGCCCGCGGTAGCGGTTCCAGTGCAGCAGCCCCTGGTACAGCAGGCCGGCGCCCACGAGCCCGCCGAGGTCGACGAGCGGCACCGGTGACGTGCCGCCGAGCCCGCGCACCACGTCGTCCGCGACGCCCGCGACGGCCACGACGGCGCCGCCCGCGGCGTACCAGCGCCACACGGGCCCCTCGTCGGTCGTCCCCCGGGCGCGCCGGGTGACGACCGCGACGGCGGCCAGCGGTGCGAGGGCGGCCACGACGGGCCAGGCGCCGCCGGCCTCCGGCCCGCGGTGCAGCGAGGCGACGACCGAGGCGACCGCGAGGACGGCGAGCAGCGCCGCCTCGGCAGCACGGCGTCGCCCGGAGCGGGGACGTCGCCGCCCGCGGGCGGCCGCTGGCAGGACCACACCCCCTCTGTCGGCCGGGACCCGCCTCCGGTGCAGCGCCCCCAGCCGCCGTCACCCGCCTGGTCGCGACGGCGCGGCGCCACCCGACCCTCGGGCGACGGTAGGGTCCGGACCTGGTGCTGACCCGCCCCGCACGGGTCCGCGCGACCCCGGCCGCCCCGGCGCGCGGAGCGGCCGTCCCAGCTCCTCCACCTGCAGCACCCACCGGCGTGACGGCGCGCCTCCCGCGACGAGCGGGCGCGTCCGCCCGCGGCGCTGCGCCCGAGGACGGAGATCCGCATGAGCTCGCCCACGCCCGACCACACCCCCGGCGACACCGGCCCGGACGGCGGGAGCGCCTCCCCCGACGGCGGAGCCCCCCGCTCCTTCGCCGCGGCGACGACGGCCGACGGCGCGACCGTCGGCGCGGTGCCCCCCGGGCCGACGGAGTCGGCGCACGAGCGCGGGCTGGTGGCGTCGGCGGGAGAGCGGCGGGCAGCGGAGTCGGACGGCGAGCGCGGGCCGGGCGCGCCGGCCGGCGAGCGCCTCCGCGTGACGGCGCCGCGCCGTCCGCACGGCGGCATCTCGGTGCTGGAGGCCCTCAAGGACCCGCGGCGCCTGCGCATCGAGGTCCTCGCCGGCCTCGTCGTCGCCCTGGCGCTCATCCCGGAGGCCATCGCCTTCTCGATCATCGCCGGCGTCGACCCGCGGCTCGGGCTCTTCGCCTCGTTCACCATGGCCGTGACGATCTCGTTCCTCGGCGGCCGACCGGCGATGATCTCGGCGGCCACCGGCGCCACGGCCCTCGTCATCGCGCCGCTGGTGCGCGAGCAGGGGGTCCAGTACCTCTTCGCCGCCGTGGTCCTCGGCGGGGTCATCCAGGTCGTGCTGGGCCTGGCCGGCGTCGCGCGGCTGATGGGCTTCATCCCGCGCAGCGTGATGGTGGGCTTCGTCAACGCCCTGGCGATCCTGATCTTCTCCTCGCAGCTCCCCTACCTGCGCGACGTGCCGTGGGTGGTCTACCCGATGGTCGCCGTCGGGATCGCCGTGATGGTGCTGCTGCCGCGGCTGACCACCGCCGTGCCGGCGCCGCTGGTCGCCATCGTGGCCCTGACCGGCTTCGTCGTCCTGGCCTCGGTGGCCGTCCCGGACGTCGGCGACCAGGGCGAGCTGCCCTCCGACCTGCCGTCCCTGCTGCTCCCGGACGTGCCGTTCTCGGTGGAGACGCTGCAGGTCATCGCCCCCTACGCCGCGGCCGTCGCCGTGGTCGGGCTGCTCGAGTCGCTGATGACGGCCAAGCTCGTCGACGACGTCACCGACACCGGCTCCAACAAGACCCGCGAGGCCTGGGGCCAGGGCGGGGCCAACATCGTCACCGGCTTCTTCGGCGGCATGGGCGGCTGCGCGATGATCGGCCAGACCATGATCAACGTGAAGTCCTCCGGCGCCCGCACCCGGATCTCCACGTTCCTCGCCGGCGTCTTCCTGCTCCTGCTCGTCGTCGTCCTCGGCGACCTCGTGGGCATCATCCCGATGGCCGCCCTCGTGGCCGTGATGGTCATGGTCTCCGTGGGCACCTTCGACTGGCACAGCGTCCGACCCGCCACCCTGCGCCGGATGCCCCGCTCGGAGACGCTGGTGATGCTCTCGACCGTGGCCGTCACGGTGCTCACGCACAACCTCGCCTACGGCGTCGTCGTCGGGGTGCTCGTGGCGATGACGCTGTTCGCCCGCCGCGTCGCGCACCTGACCGAGGTCACCGAGATCTCGACCCCCGACGAGGACACCCGCGTCTACGCCGTCACCGGGCAGCTGTTCTTCGCCTCCAGCAACGACCTGGTCCACCAGTTCGACTACGTGGACGACCCCCGCAACGTCGTCATCGACCTGTCCGGCGCCAACGTCTGGGACGCCTCCACCGTCGCCACGCTCGACGCCATCGAGACCAAGTACGCCTCCCGCGGCAAGACCGTGACGATCACGGGGCTCGACGAGCACAGCGCCCGCCGGCACGAGCAGCTCGCCGGCCACCTCGGGGCGGGGCACTGAGCGCCGGGCGCCCCGGTGCCCCCGAGGGGGGCGCCGGCGGCGGGACGCGCCCGATGCAGATCGGCCAGGTCGCCGAGCGCACCGGCCTGTCGCTGCACACGCTGCGGCACTACGACGACGTCGACCTGCTGCGCCCGTCGGCGCGCAGCGAGGGCGGGTTCCGGCTCTACACCGAGGGCGACGTCGCGCGGCTCATGGTGATCCGGCGGATGAAGCCCCTGGGCTTCACCCTCGAGCAGATGCGCGAGCTGCTCGAGGTCACCGACGCGCTGCCCGGCACCTCGGGGGCGCAGGAGGCCGAGCTGCGGGCCCGGCTCGCGGAGTTCGTGCGCCTGGCCGAGGACGCCCGCGCGCGGATGCTCGAGCGCGTCGCCATGGCCGAGGAGCTCCTCGGCGTGCTCCGCTCGCGCTGACCCTCCGCTCGCGCTGACCCTCCCGCTGGGGGACGGGTCAGACGCGCTGCGCGCCCGGCACTCCGTCCTCGACGACGAAGGAGGCGAGGACGTACGACGGCGCCTCGGGCGTGCTGACCGTCGTGCTCATCACGAGGTCGGTCCGCCACAGGTCGCGGTCGAGGGTGCACCGCACGTAGCCGCGGCGGTCGCCGTCGAAGAAGCGGATGTGCGGGTTGAAGCCGATCATCGGCCCGTACACGGGCCGGTCCCCGTTGGTGGAGACCGACGTCCCCACGAACTCGGTCGCCACGACCGGTGAGTCCGGGACGTCGAAGTCGCGGCGGACGTCGTTGACGAAGGTCGAGTGCCAGTCCCCGGTGACGAAGACCGCGTTGCGCACACCGGCGTCGGCGATGTGCGAGGTCAGGCGCGTCCGCGCTGCGGGGTAGCCGTCCCAGGCGTCGTTCCAGAGCAGCTCGCCGGCCTCCCCGTCGTGGTCGAGGCGAGCCACCATCACGTTGTTGCCGAGCACGTTCCAGCGCGCGGTCGAGGCGGCGAGGCCCGCCTCCAGCCACCGCTCCTGCGGGTGGCCGAGCATGGTGACGGCCGGGTCGTAGGCCGCCGCGCAGGCCTGCGCCTCGCCCCAGCCGCACGGGGGGACGTCGCGGTACTGGCGGCCGTCGAGCAGGTCGAGCTGCACCAGGTCGCCGTAGTGGAGGCGGCGGAACAGCTGCATCCCGGCGGACGTGGGGATGGACGAGCGCCGCAGCGGCTGGTGCTCGTAGTAGGCCTGGTACGCGGCGGCCCTCAGGGCCGAGATGTCGCCCTCGTACTGCGACAGCTCGCCCGCGTAGTCGTTCTGCACCTCGTGGTCGTCCCAGGTGACGACGAAGGGGTGACGCGCGTGCGCCGCCTGCAGCTGGGGGTCGGTCTTGTACAGGGCGTACCGCAGGCGCCACTGCTCGAGGGTCCGCGGCGCGGGCCGGGCGGGCTCGGGCACGGGGGTGCCCCGCAGACCGGCCGTCGCCGCGATCGCGCCCTCGTAGACGTAGTCGCCCAGGTGCACGACCAGGTCGACGTCGTCCTCGGCGATCTGCCGGTAGGACGGGTAGTAGCCGCTCGCGTAGTCCTGGCAGGAGACGAACGCGAAGGACATCCGCGAGACCGGGGACCCGGCGGCGGGCAGGGTGCGCGTGCAGCCCACGGGCGACAGGTGGCCCGCGGAGCGGAACTGGTACCCGTACTCCCGGCCCGGCTCGAGCCCCGCGACCTCCGCGTGGACGGAGTGGCCGAGCTCGGGGGTGGCGTACACCCGGCCGGTGCGCACGACCTCCGTCATGGCCTCGTCGCGGGCCACGCGCCACGAGACGCTGCGGGCGCGCGCGGGCATCCGCCGCGCACCTCGAAGGGCCTCGGCGCCAGGCGGGTCCACAGCACGAACCCGTCCGGGGCCGGGTCGCCCGAGGCGATGCCGAGGGTGAACGGGTCCTCGCGGTCGACGACGGAGGCCGAGGCCGACCCCTCCCCCACGACCTGCGCGGCGGCGGCCAGACCGGCGACGCCGCCGACCGCGGCGAGGAAGCGGCGGCGCTCCACGGGGGTGACGGGCACGACGGCGCTCATGGGAGCAGGTGTAGCCCGCCCCCGGTGGCCGGCGGGCCACCGGTCACCGGGCGTCCGGCGAACGCCCGGTGACCGGGAGGGCGCGGTGCCGTCAGAGGCTGCCCTTGAACAGCAGCCGGTTCGGGGTCGAGCCGACGTTGCGGGAGATGACGCCCGTCGTCGCGCCCTGCACCAGGGTGGCGCTCACCTCGCTGCTCGGCAGGTCGCCGTAGCGCGCCTTGACCAGCGCCATGGCGCCGGCCACGTGCGGGCTCGCCATCGACGTGCCGCTGATGGTGCGCGTGCCCCCCGAGAGCCAGGTCGAGGTGATGTCGACGCCGGGCGCGTAGATCTCGGCGCACGAGCCGTAGTTGGAGAAGGACGCCCGGGCGTCCGCCTTGTCGGAGGCCGCGACGGTGAGCGCCCCGGCGGCCGAGGCCGGCGAGACGCCGCACGCGTCCTGGTTCTCGTTGCCCGCCGCCACGGCGACCGAGACCCCGGAGGCAGCCAGGGAGTCCACGGCGCGGTTGAGGGCGGCGGAGTACCCGCCGCCGAGGCTCATGTTGGCCACGGCCGGCTTCGCCGCGTTGGCGCGCACCCAGTCGACGGCCGCGATGATCCCGGAGGTGCTGCCGCTGCCGTCGCAGCCGAGCACGCGCAGGCCGCGCAGCCGGACGCCCTTGGCGACGCCGTGGGTCGCCCCGCCGACCGTCCCGGCGACGTGGGTGCCGTGGCCGTTGCAGTCCTGGCCGTTCCCGCCGAGCGCGTCGTAGACGTTGCTCGCGCGGCCCCCGAAGTCGGGGTGCGCGGTGGCGATGCCGGTGTCGATGACGTACGCCGTCACCCCGGACGCCGTCGTCCCGTAGGTGTAGGTGCCCGAGAGCGGACGGTTCCGCTGGTCGATGCGGTCGAGCCCGTAGAGGCCGCCGCCGACGGCGACGCGCTGCGTCGCGTCGAGCGTCACGACCGCGTCCTCCTCGATGGCGAGGACGTCGGGGTCGCGCTGCAACTCGGCGAGCTCGGCGGCGTCGAGGTCGGCGGCGAACCCGTCCACGACCACGTCGTAGACCTCGTCGGGGACGACGCCGAGGTCCTCGGCGACGGCCTCCGCGTCGGCGCCGCCGGTGAGCGTGACGATGTAGCTGCCCTCGATGGCCTCCGCCCCGGCGGACTGGACGGCGACGAGCGCCTGCTGCGGCGGGGCGGCCGCCGCGGGGCCCGCTGCGGCGAGGCCCAGGGCGGCCGCGGCGACGGCGACGAGCGGGGTGCGCAGGACGGACCGGGGGGCGCAGGTGGCGTGCTGGGTCACGGGGCCTCTTCGGGGGTGCGTGAGCCGGGGACGTCCGGGCTCGGCCAGGACCGATCACGACGCCGGAGATGACGCAACGTCGCGGTCATGACGCTCGGTGAGCGCACGACGGAAAGTACGAGTCGCCCGCCGCGGGCGTCAACGGCCCCGAGCACACTGGACACCCTCCAGTGAGCACCTGCGGCCCGACTCCCGGAGGGTCGGCCCCGCGGACAGCTCGTCCGGGTCTGTCCCTGGAGCCCCGTCGCCGACGGCGACCGGCGGGCGACGGACCGGCCGGGGCGGGCCCGCTCTGAGGTGCGCCGTCGCAGGTCAGCCCGTAGTTTCCGGTGTAAGCGCGCGCCAAGCAGCGGCCGTGCGGTGACTCCCGCGACCGGGAGTCCCCCCCGCGCTGAGCGGCAGCCCCACCACCTTCTCCTGAGGAGCCTCCATGGCCCAGCCCGTCCACGAGCCCCGCCCCGACGACCGCGGCGCTCGTCGCCACGACGAGAAGGACGCGCGTCGCCACGACGCGCGCCTCACCGAGCGTGACGACGTCCGCGAGCCCAAGCCCGCCAAGACCAGCGCCGCGGCCACGTTCGCGCTCGTCTTCGGGCTCTCGGCGCTGCTGAGCTTCCTGACGCTGGTCCTGGCGCCCCTCGCCCTGGTCCTCGCGGTCATCGGCATCCTCCTGGGCGTCGCCGGCCTCACGATGACCAAGCGCCGCGGCGTCACCGGCAAGGGCCTGGCCATCGCCGGGCTCGTCATGTCGGTGCTGGTGCTGCTGCTCGGCCTGCTCGGCGTCATCGGCGTCTCGACGTTCCTGAACGACGACCAGGCCGTCGAGCGCCTGGAGCAGCGCGTGGAGCAGCTCCGCGACCAGGTCCCGACCGACGTCGAGATCCCCACCGGCTCCTGACCCACCCGCCCCGCACCGCGCGGGGCCCCCACGAGCGGCCGCGTCCTCCCCAGGACGCGGCCGCTCGTGCGTCCGGGGCCCGGGGTCGCCGGCCCCGGACGCGAGGTCGACGGACGCGAGGTCGACGGCCCGCGGGTCAGCCGCCCGCGGGGTCCGTGGCCAGCATCGCGTCGACGAGGTCGCCCGCACCCTCGTCCTGCGCGCCGGCGCCGGCGACGGTGCCGGCCGCCGCGCGCAGCAGCATCGCGAGCGCGACGGCACCGGGGTCGGGGACGCCGACGACGCGGTCGCCGAGGTAGGCGGCCCGCCCTCGCCGGGCCCGCACGTCCGTCGTGCTGCGGGCCCCCTCGGCCGCGGCCGCGGCGCCGTCCGCCAGGGACCCGCCGCCCTCCAGCGCCCGGGCCGCCGGCTCGAGCGCGTCCACGAGCGTGCGGTCGCCGGGCTGGGCGCCGCCGACGCGCTGGACGGCCGCGAGGCCCCCGCGCAGGCCCGAGCCCCAGGCCTCCCCGTCGTCGTCGTGACCGCCGGCGCGCTCCACCGCAGCGGCCAGCTGCGCGAGGAGCAGGCCGACGAGCGGACCGCTCGTCCCGCCGACCTCGTCCAGGAAGACCTCCCCCGCCAGGGCCAGCGCCTCGGCGCCCGTGCGGGCGTCGGCCGGCTCCTCGTCGAGGCGGGCGACGACGCGGCGCAGGCCGCCGCGGATGTTGTCGCCGAAGTCGCCGTCCCCCGCGAGCCGGTCCAGCCGCGTCAGGTCGCCGTGCGCGACCTCGACGTCGCCCGCCCAGCGGCGCAGCGCCCGCTCGGGCGCCGAGGCGCCCGGCGGCTGGGAGCCGTCGGCGGCGGGCGCGGGGACGTCGTCCCCGGAGCCCTCGTCGCCCTGGCTGTCCCCCTCGGGGCCGCCCTCCCCTGCGCCGCCCTCCCCTGCGCCGCCCTCCTCGAGGCCGCCCCCCTCCGCGCCGCGCACGGCCCAGGGGGCGGCGACGACCTCGCTCCCCGCGCCCGCGGGGCCCCCTCCCGTCGCGGGGAGGGCCGGCGTGCGCGCCGGGGCCCGCCAGAGGTCGAGCCACCCGGGCTCGAGGGCCGTGAGCGTCACCGAGAAGCCGTGCATGTCCAGCGCCGCCACGTAGGTGCCCGCGAGCGCGTCGGCGACCGCGACCCCGCGGCGCCCCAGGGCCTCGGCGACCTCCTCGAGGACGGCGTAGAGCTCGAGCTGGGTCGTCGCGCCGAGGCCGTTGACGAGGACCAGGACGCCCTCGCCCCCGTCGCCGGCGGCCGGCAGGGCGGCGAGCACCTGGCCGACGAGGTCCTCGACGAGCTCGGGCAGCGGAGGGCGGGCCACCGTGCGCTCGGCCCGCTCGCCGTGGATGCCGACGCCCAGCTCCAGCTCGTCCGGGCCCAGGGCGAACGCGGGCTCGCCCGTGGCCGGGTCGGTCTGCGCGCGCGAGGCCACGGCCAGGCTGCGGCTCGCCGCGGTGACGCGGGTGCCGAGCTCGACGAGCTCCGCGACGCCGCGGCCGGCGTCCGCGGCGGCGCCCAGCAGCTTCTCGACGACGACCGTCGCCGCCGTGCCGCGCCGTCCGGCGGCGTTGTCCGCCGAGTCCGTGGCGACGTCGTCGTCGACGAGCACCTCGCCGACCTCGACGCCGTCCAGGCGCAGGCGCTCTGCGGCGATGCGGAAGTTGATGACGTCGCCGGTGTAGTTCTTGACGACCAGGACGAGCCCGTCCGGCCCCGCGGCCGCGCGCCCGGCCTCGAGCACCTGCCGGTTGTGCGGGGAGGTGAAGACCATCCCCGGCGCCGCGCCGTCCAGCGCGCCCGGGCCGAGGAAGCCGACGTGCAGGGGCTCGTGCCCGGCGCCGCCGCCGGAGACCAGGCCGACGCGCCGGCCCGCGTGCCGCGTGCGCGCCAGCAGGTGCAGCGGGTCGCGGCGCAGCGCGACGGAGTCGGCGTGGGCGCGCGCGAAGCCCGCGGCGGCGCGGGCGACGGGCTCGTGGTCGGGGTGGGCGAACGGGGCGCTCACTGCTCCTCCTCCGCGCGCGGAGTGGGCACCGCGCGGCACGGCGATCCTGGGCGCCGGGCCCGCTCCCGGCAAGGCGCCGCCCTGCACCCCCCTGCCGCCCTGCACCCCCCTGCCGGCCGGCGCGGTCGCCGACCCGTCCGCGCGCCGACCGGGGACGAAGGGAGGATGCACGGCGACGGCGACCCCAGGAGGCACCCATGGCCGGCACCACGAGCGCGAGCCCCCGGGCCGCTCACCCGTCCCCCGCCCGGCGAGGGCTCCAGGTCGCCGCGGCGCTCACGCTCCTCGCGGTCGTGGCGCAGTTCGTCACGGCCGGGCAGCTCCTCGGGCCGGGGCAGCTCCTCGGCGCGGGCGCCGCGGTGGGGGCGCACGGCGCCGGCGCCGTCGTCCTGCACGTGGTGTCGGGCCTGGCCGCGGTCGCGGCCCTGGTGGACCTGCGCTCGGGCGGGAGCCGGGGGGTCGCCGCCCTCGCCGTGGTGCTCCTCGGCCTGACCTTCCTCCAGGCCTGGAGCGGCGACCACGCGTCGCTGGCGGTGCACGTGCCGCTCGCGCTCTCGGTCGTCGTGGGGGCCGCCTGGCTCCTCGCGGCCGCCGTCGGCGTCGGCGCGCGTCGCTCCGACGGCTGAGCCGCCCCGGCACCGGGGCCTCGTCGGCGGAGACCACGCGCCGGGGGTCGCCGCGCCGCCGCCCCGGCCGAGGGGGCATGCTGCCCGCGCAGCACCGACGCCCGCGGGACGCACCGGCCGGCGAGCGGACGTCGACGCACGAGGGGGCGCGCATGGGGGGTGCAGCGGCGCCGCCGCGGCGCCGGAGGAGCGCCGGGGCCCTCGGAGCCGGCGTCCTGGTCCTCTACGGCCCGCTCAGCGGGCTCTCCTACATCCCGGTGTCCGTGGTCCTCGGCGCCCAGATCGGCCTCACCGGCCCGCAGGTCGGCCTGACCGTCGGCGCGCACGCCCTCGCCGCGGCGGTCGGCAGCCTCGTCCTCGGCCCCCTGCTCGACCTGCACCCCGTGCGGCGGGTCCTGCCGCTCGCGCTGCTCGTCAACGCCCTGGCCTCGCTGGCCCTGTGCCTGGACCCGACCTACGCGCTGCTGCTGGGCGGGCGCCTCGTGACCGGGTTCACGAGCTCGGCGGCGATGCTCTGCGCGTACGTGGTCGTCAGCGACGCCGCGCGCCACGACGACGTCCGGCGCGACCGGACGCTCTCGCTGCTGCAGACCTTCATGAGCGTCGGCGCCGCCTGCGCCCTGGCCCTGGGGGCGCTGGCGGCCTCGGCGGGGCGCCCGCGCTGGGTCTTCGCCGTCCTCGCCGTCTACGGCGTCGCGATGCTGGCCGTGTCGCTGCGCTCGCCGCTGCTGCGGACGGCGGGAGCCCGCCCCGCCGGCGCGGCCCCGCCGGACACCCGCCGGATGGCCCGGGAGGTGGGCGGGCTGGTGCGCCAGCGACGCGTGCTGGCGCTGATGCTGGGCTCGCTGGTGCTGGGCCTGGTGATCCAGGGCTCCCACTTCGGGGTGAGCCTGCTGCTCGAGGAGCGCTCGGCGACGATCTCGGCGGCCGAGCGGGTCCTGCTGTCGGTGCTCATCCCGGTCGGCGTCTTCACCGGCTCCTCGCTCGCCCGGCAGCTGCTGCGCCGCCGCACCCGGGAGTCGCTCTACCAGCGCCTGTACCTCGGCCTGCCGCTGGCGGTCCTGCTCCACGCCGGCGCCACGGCCTGGGCGGGCGAGGCGGCCCAGGCCGCCGGCCTGCTCCTGGTGGGCTGCTTCCTCGGGGCGATGATGCCGCTGTCCACCGCGCTGGGCATCGGGTGGTTCCCCGACCTGCGCGGCAGCGCCACCGCGGCCGAGTCGCTGGCCCGCGGGGCCGGCGCGACGCTCGGCCCGGTCGCGGTCGGCGCCGTCGCGGCCGCCTGGACGAACCCGGTGGCGGTGCTCGCCGTCGCCGCCGCCGCGCTGGTGGGCCTGGCGGCCTCCCGCGGGGTCAGCCGCGGTCCTGCGGCCCCCGTGCCGGACGCCCACGTGCCGGACGCCCCCGTGCCGGACGCCGGCGCGCCGGGGGGAGCGCCCGACCCGGGCAGCTCGGTGCCCGTCCTGGACGCCGGGGCCGCGCGCGAGGACGAGCCCCGCGGAGGGCGCGCCGCGGGGGGCCTCAGCCCTCCCGGCCGGCCTTGACGACCAGGACGGGGACGTCGGAGCCCAGGATGATCCGCTGGGCGGTGCTGCCCATGAGGAACTTGCCGACGGGCGAGCGACGGCGCGTCCCCACGACGAGCAGCTCCGCCCCGGCGCCCGGCACGGCGTCGAGGAGGGCGTCGACCGGGTCCTGGTGCTCCGGGCGCCGCAGCACCTGCGCCGACGCGGGCGCCGGCTCGAGCGCCGCGACCGCGCGCCGGGCCGCCTCGCCGCCGTCGTCGCGCGTGCTGAGGTCCACGACCGCCAGCGGCAGGCCGCGCAGCAGCGCCTCGGCCGCACCGCGCTCCAGCGCCGCCGCACCCTCGACCGTGCCCGACCAGCCCACCAGGACCGCCACGTCCACCACCACCCGTCCCGCACCGGCAGGACCTCCGCCGGTGCCTCTTGCTACCACGCCGGCGGGGCCCCGATCCCGCGCCGCCGCTGTCGCAGACGTCACGCGCGCGGCCGGGCGCCGCGTGCGCCGGCGAGCAGCCGCGCGCGAGTAGCGTCCGCGGCGAGAGCGACCCGGCGACGTGCGCCGGGCCGCAGCCGACGAGGCCGGTCGCCAGGACCGCCGGGGACGGGAGTGACGACGTGCGACGACGCGCGGCGGGGATCGTGGGAGTGGTGCTGCTGGTGCCGCTCGTCGGGGCGGCGGCCTGGGACGCCCGGAGCTCGGGGACGCTCTCCGGGGCGCGGACCGGGCTGACGATCATCGCCCCCGCCTCGACCGGCGGCGGGTGGGACGGGCTGGCGCGCCAGCTGCAGGCGACCATGCGCGACACCGACGTCGTCACCAACCCCCAGGTGGTCAACGTGCCCGGGGCGGCCGGCACCATCGGGCTCGCGCAGCTGGCTCAGATGGAGGGCCAGGGCGACGTCATCATGATCACGGGGACGGTCATGGTGGGCGGCGTCGAGATCAACGACAGCCCCGTCGGCTTCGACGACGTCACGTCGCTGGCTCGGCTGACGGACGACTACGAGGTGATCGTGGTGCCGGCGGACTCGCCGCTGCAGTCGGTCGACGACCTCGCCGCCGCGTGGCAGGCCGACCCGGGCGCCGTGGCCGTCGGCGGCGGCTCGCTCGGCGGCACCGACCAGCTCCTGGCGGCGCAGCTGGCCCAGGAGGTCGGCGTCCCGGCCACGGACGTCAACTACATCGCCTACTCCGGCGGCGGCGAGGCCATCCAGGCGCTGCTCTCGGGGGCCAGTGACGTCGGCATCAGCGGCTACAACGAGTTCGCCGACCAGATCGAGGCCGGCGCGCTGCGGGCCCTCGCCCTCTCGGCGCCCGAGCCCCAGCCCGAGCTCGGGGTCGAGACGCTCTACGAGCTCGGCTACGACGTCCACCAGGGCAACTGGCGCGGCCTCCTCGCCCCGCCCGGACTGACCGAGGAGGAGCGGGCCGAGCTCGAGGCGATCGTCGCCGAGACCGTGGCCACCCCGGAGTGGGCGGAGACGGTCGAGCGCAACCAGTGGGTCGACGTCACGCTCGTCGGGGAGGACTTCGCCGACTTCATCGACGAGGAGGTCGCCCGCATCCAGGCGATCCTCGAGGAGGCCGGCCTGTGAGCCGGCCCGCACCGGGCGGCGGCAGCCACCCCGCCTCGGCCGACGAGCCGCCGACCGACGAGCGGCTGGACGACGGTCACCTGGCCGACGAGCCGCCGCAGGCGCTCGCCGCGCCCGGGCCGTCCCCTGGCTCCTTCGCCGTGGCGGCCGTCGTCGCCGGGTTCGCGCTCTTCCTGACGTACGGGCTCCTGACCCTCGACGCCGTCGAGGCGGAGGAGGGCCCCGGGCCCGCCTTCGTGCCCACGCTCATCGTGGTGCTGGCCTGGTTCACCACGGTCGGCCTCGTGGTGGACGCCGTCCGGCAGCGGAGGGCGGCGGCGCGGCGCGGCACCCACCCCGCCGGCGCCGGGGCCGCCCCCACCGGGGGGACGACGGGCGCGCCGCTGCAGGTCCCCGGCACGACGGAGGACCGCACCGACGAGGGCGCCCGCACCGACTGGCGCTCCGCGCTGCTGGTCGCCGCGGCCTTCGCGACCTTCATCGTGGTCCTCCAGCCGCTCGGCTGGATCCTCGCCGGCACCTGGCTCTTCTGGGGGGTGGCCCAGGCCCTGGGCAGCCGTCGTCGTCTCTTCGACCTGGGGGTGGCGCTCGCCATCGCCTCGATCGTCCAGCTGGCCTTCGGCGCCGGCCTGGGCCTGAACCTGCCGGCCGGCGTCCTGGGAGCGTTCTGACGTGGAAGCCCTGAGCGACCTGGCGGGCGGGTTCTCCACCGCCCTGACGCCGATGAACCTCGTGTACGTCTTCCTCGGGGCCCTGCTGGGCACGGCGGTCGGGGTCCTGCCCGGGCTCGGTTCCGCCATGGCGGTGGCGCTGCTGCTGCCGGTGACCTTCGCCCTGGACCCGACGGGCGCCCTGATCATGCTCGCCGGGGTGTACTACGGCGGCCTCTTCGGCGACTCGATCACCGGCATCCTCCTCAACACCCCCGGCAACTCCTCGGCCATCGCGACGACCATCGAGGGCCACAAGATGGCGCTCGACGGGCGCGCGTCCCAGGCCCTGGCCACCTCGGCCATCGGCGCCTTCACCGGTGGCCTCATCGCCACGACCGTCGTCGCGCTGGGCGCGCCGCTGTTCGCGAGCCTCGCCTCCGCCTTCGGGCCCGCCGAGTTCTTCGCCCTCACGGCCTTCGCCTTCGTGGCCATCGCGTTCGTCGTCGCGGACTCCGCCCTCAAGGGCCTGGCCGCGCTCGTCATCGGCTTCACCATCGGCGTCGTCGGCATCGACTCCCAGACCGGGACGGTCCGCTACACCCTCGGCGTCCCCCAGCTGTTCGACGGCGTCGGCATCGTCGTCATCACCGTCGGCCTGCTGGCACTCGGGGAGGTGCTCTTCGTCGCCTCGCGGCGCCGGCACGTCGGCGGGGACAAGCTCGTCGCCGTCCGGGGCCGGCCCTTCCTGTCGCGGGCCGAGTTCCGCGAGGCGCTCCCGGCCTGGCTGCGCGGCGCGGGCTTCGGCGTGCCCTTCGGCGTCATCCCCGTCGGCGGCTCCGAGGTGCCGACGTTCCTGTCCTACGGCACCGAGCGCCGCCTCGACGCCCGCCGCAGGAACCCGATGTTCGGGCGCGGCGCCATCCGCGGCGTCGCCGGTCCGGAGGCGGCGGGCAACGCCACCGCCGGCACCGCGATGGGCGCCCTGATCGTCCTGGCCCTGCCGACGTCGGCGACCGCGGCGGTGCTGCTCGGCGCCTTCCAGCAGTTCGGGATCCAGCCCGGGCCGCTGATCTTCGAGCGGTCCGGCGAGGTCGCCTGGGCGCTCATCGCGAGCCTGTTCGTCGGCCTCTTCGTGCTGCTGGTGCTCAACCTGCCCTTCGCGCCGCTGTGGGCCAAGCTCCTGGTCATCCCGCGGCCGTACCTGTACGCGGGGATCAGCGTGTTCGCCGGCCTGGGCATCTACGTCTCGGCCGGCTCGATCGTCGACCTCTGGCTGCTGCTCCTGCTCGGCCTGCTGGGCTTCCTCATGCGCCGGCACGACGTGCCGCTGGCTCCCGTGCTCATCGCCGTCATCCTCGGCCCCATCGCGGAGGTCAACCTCCGCAACACCCTCGCCATCAGCCAGGGCGACCTCGGCGCGCTGGCCGCCAGCCCGGCCACCGTCGTCGTGTACGCACTGCTCGCCGTCGTGGTGCTGCTCGCCGTCGTGGGCAAGATCCGCAGCAGCCGCGGCGCCGACGTCTGAGACCCGCACCTCGGGAGCGGCGGAGCAGGCGCGCCGACCGAGGGTGACCGCTGCGAGCCGGTGGACCCGCGACGCGCCTGACCGCGTCGTGGGTCCACCGGCTCGGGGTAGCGCCCTCCCCGCGGGCGACGGCCTGCGTCCGCCCGCGCTACCCCTTCACGCCCCCGCCGAGGGTGAACGCACCCCCGAGCCAGCGCGAGACGACCGCGTACAGCACGACCACGGGCAGCGTGTAGAGCAGCGAGTACGCCGCCAGCTGGCCGTAGGCGGCTGCGCCGTACTGCCCGAAGAACTGGTAGATCGTCACGGCCGCGGGCAGCTTCTCCTCCGAGAGCAGCAGCACGAACGGGACGAAGAAGTTCCCCCAGGCCGTGATGAACGTGAAGATCCCCACCACGAGCATCCCGGGCAGCATGAGCGGCGCCACGATGCTGCGCAGCGACTGCATCGCCGAGGCGCCGTCCGTCCAGGCCGCCTCCTCCAGCTGGATGGGGACCCCGTCCATGAAGGACTTGGTCAGCCAGATGGCGATGGGCAGGGACGTCGCCGCCAGGAACAGCACCGTGCCGTACCGGGTGTCCACCAGGTCCATCCGCGCGAACAGGCTGTAGACGGGGACCATGACGGCGGTCAGCGGCAGCCCGGTCGCGAAGAGGATCGTGTAGAGGAACGGGCGGCCGTAGCGCAGCTGGTAGCGCGAGAGCGGGTAGGCCGCCAGCGTCGCCACCAGGACCGTGATCAGCGACGCCGACAGGCACAGGACCAGGGAGTTGAGCAGCGGGCGCAGCGTCGTGTCGACGGTCAGCACGGCCGCGAAGTTGTCCAGGCCCGGCTCCTCGGGCAGGGAGAGCTGGAGCGAGGCCGCCGGGTCGAGGGAGGCGATGACGAGCCAGAGCAGCGGCACGGCGAAGAGCACCGCGACGACGGCGAGCACGGCCGTGACGAGGACGTCGGAGGCCCGGCGCCGCGGAGAGGCCACGGTGGGCCGCGGGGGCCGGGCTGGGGGCACGGTCGCCCCCGTGCCCGGGGCGGTGCTGGTGGCGGCGGCCATCAGATCTCCTCCTTGCCGATGGCGCGGATGTACCCGAGCGAGAAGACGGCGCCGATGGCGAGCAGCACGAGCGCGATGGCGGTGCCGTAGCCGAGGGCGGCGTACTGGAAGGCCTGCTCGTACATGAGCAGCGGGAGCGTCTCGCTCGCGTCGCCGGGCCCGCCGGCCGTCATGACGAAGATGAGCGTGAAGACCTGCAG
The DNA here is from genome assembly GCF_947495735.1 of uncultured Pseudokineococcus sp. Taxonomy (GTDB): domain Bacteria; phylum Actinomycetota; class Actinomycetes; order Actinomycetales; family Quadrisphaeraceae; genus Pseudokineococcus. The sequence goes on along the minus strand of NZ_CANMAA010000005.1, from coordinate 162,128 downwards.
CGTCTGCAGCGTCACGAGCACGAGGTTGGTCCCGATGGCGCGGCGGATCATCGGGATGGTGACGAAGCGCAGCCGCTTCCAGCCGGACGCGCCGTCGATCTGCGCCTGCTCGTCGACGTCGGAGGGCACCTGGCTCAGCGCCGCCAGGTAGATGAGCATCGAGAACGCCGTCCCGCGCCAGATGTTGGCGAGCACGACGGCGAGGATCGGCACCGTGAACAGCCAGCTCTGACCGGGCAGCCCCACGCTCGTCAGCGCCGTGTTGAGCGTGCCCTCGGGGTTGAGGAAGGCGTACCAGACGAAGGCGGCGACGATCTCGGGCACGACGTAGGCGGCCATGACCGGGAGCGTCACGAGGGAGCGGGTGACGCTCCCGCGCCCGCGCAGCATGAGCGCGAGCGCCAGGCCGAGCCCGTTCTGGCCGATCACGGCCGAGCCGACGACGAAGACGACGGTGAGCACGACGGCGTTCCACACCGCCGGGTCGCCCAGGAGCTGGGCGAAGTTGTCGAGCCCCACGAACGACGTCTGCGCCGCCGCGGAGCCCGTCAGCGAGGCGTCGGTGAAGGACAGGAGCACGCTCCACACGACGGGCCCGGCGAAGAACACGGCCAGGAGCACGACCGCCGGCGCGAGCGGCAGGAGCCAGCGGCCGGCGGGCTGGCGCCGCGGCGGGCGCGCGGCCGGCCCTCCCCCGGGCGCGGGGGCGGGGGCGCTGCCCCGGCGGGTCTCCACGACGCTCACGAGCCCTCCTCCTCGTCGCCGTCGACGCGCACGACGTCGTCCTCGCCGACGATCTGCGTCACCGCCTCGCCGTAGTCGGCCATCGCCTGCTCCGGCGTGCGGTCACCGGTGATGACGGACTCGGCGGTGGTGCTGATCTCGCTCGAGATGCGCGGGTACTCCTGGTAGGCGGGCCGGAAGCGCGTGACCTCGACGAGGTCGGAGAACGAGGAGATCGTCGGGTTCTGCTCGGCGTACCGCGGGTCCTCGCTGACGTCGGAGCGCACCGAGATCTGCTGCGCCGCCAGGTAGTACGCGAGGGAGCTCTCGTAGTCCGCGGCCGTGGTGATGAACTCGAAGGCCAGGTCGGGCTCCGGCGCCCCCGCGTCGACGGCGAGGGCGAAGCCCCCGGACAGGCTCACGGCGCCGGGCTCCTGCCCGTCCTGCGTGGGCATGGGCGCGACGCCGAGGGTCTCGGTCCACCCGTCCCACGCCGACGTGCCGCCCTCGCGCCAGTTCTCCACCTGCCACGACCCGTCGAGGGCGATGGCGACCCGCTGCTGGGGGATGAGCTGGCCCGCGACGGCGTACTGCAGCTGCGGGTCCAGCGCCATGGCCAGCGACGGCCCGAGGTCCTCGCTGTAGACGGTGTCGAGGAACGCGAGGGAGTCCTCGAAGCCCTCGCTGGCCACCACCCAGCGCTCGCTCTCGTCGTCGTAGAGCTCGTCGCCGGTGCCCGCGAGCAGCATCTGCACGCTCTGCATGGACGTCACCTCGCCGACCGAGGACCCGCCGTAGATGTTGAAGGGGATCACCGGCGAGCCGTCCGGGGAGGTCAGGCCGGCGTCCCGGACCGCCCGGGCGCCGTCGAGGACGTCCTCCCAGGTCTGCGGCTCCCAGGGCACCTCGACGCCGGCCTCGGCGAGGAGGTCCCGGTTGTAGTAGAGCGCCCGGGTGTCGGTGCCCATGGAGACCCCGTAGACGGACCCGTCGCGGCCGGTGGTGGCGCCCTCGGAGCCCGCGAACTGCGGCCAGTCCTCCCACTGCGCGAGCCGGTCGTCCAGCGGCAGGAGGTAGCCGGCCTCGATGTCGGAGTTGATCTGGAAGGAGTCCTGGAGCATGACGTCGGGCGCCGTCCGCTGGGAGCCCCGCATGAGGTTGAGCTTGGTGAAGTAGTCGTTGCCCCCCGCCACGACGGGCATCAGCTGCACGTCGACGCCGGGGTTGGCCTCCTCGAACTCCGCCGCGACGTCGGCGAACCAGTCGTCGACGGGCGAGGTCCCGCCGAACTGCTGGTAGGCGACGCGCAGGACGTCGGCCCGCTCGGCGGCGCCCTGCTGGCCGCAGCCGGTCGCGAGCGCCAGCACGACCACCGCCGGTCCGGCCACCGCAGCCGCTCTGCTGCGGGTCCTCCCCCGGGTCCTCGCGCGCGCCCCGCGCGCCCTCCTCGTGCTCCAGCTCCGCTCCACCTCGGCACCTCCGCTCCGCGGCTCCGTCGCCGCCTCGTCGGGGTCGGTCGGGCCCGGGGGCTCCCGGGCCCGGGTCTCAGCCCGCGACCCTCACGGGGTCGCCCGGCGCAGCCGGAGGGTCACGACCTGGAAGGGCCGCAGCGACAGCGACGCCCCTCCCCGCTCGTCGAGCGCTCCGCCCGCCAGGGCGCCGCGCACGTCCTCCGGCGCCGGCCGCTCGAGCAGGTCGACCTCCTCGGCGCCCGCCGCGGCGAAGCCGGGCACGAGCCGGGCGCGGGCGCGGCCGCCGAGGGCCTCGTAGACCCGGACCACGACGTCGCCCGAGCGGTCCTCGGCCAGCTTGACCGCCTCGACGACGACCGCGCCGGGCGCGCTCTCGTCCTCGACCCGCACGACCGGCTCGACGACGCGGCTGCCGGGGACGCGCCGCTCGGGCAGGTTGAGCGCGTAGCCCTCCCGCACCGCGTCGGCCACGCCGCCGACGACGAGGGAGGCGCGCAGCACGTGGGTGCCCTGGTCGGTGTCCGGGTCGGGGAAGCGCGGCGCGCGCAGCAGCGACAGCCGCACCGTCGACGTCGTCCCGCCGCCCTCGCGGGGGTGGCGGGCGACGTCGTGCCCGTACGTGGAGTCGTTGACGACGGCGACGCCGTAGCCCGGCTCGGCGACGTGGACGAAGCGGTGGGCGCACACCTCGAAGCGGGCGGCGTCCCACGTCGTGTTCACGTGCGTCGGGCGCTGCAGGTGCCCGAACTGCGTCTCGAAGGCGGCGCGGTCGGTGTGCACGTCGAGGGGGAAGGCGAGCTTGAGCACCTTCTCGCGCTCCTGCCAGTCCACCTCGCAGCGCACGTCGACGCGGGCGGCGCCGGGCGCGAGGGAGAGGTCCTGCACCACGCGGGAGGCCCCGAAGGAGCGGGTCACGCGCACGGTGGCGGCGCCGTGGTCCGCGGGGAGGAGCTCGACGGAGTCGGTGCCCGTGAGGTCGCTGACCCGGTTCCGGTAGAAGGCGTCGAGGTCCCAGGCGTCCCAGGCGTTCGGGGTGTCCGGGTGCAGCTGGAGCAGCGCGCCGGCCTGGCCGGGCGCGAGCACCTCGCGGTCGGCCTCGAGGTCGCGCACCGAGCTCAGCAGCCCGCGCTCGTCGACGACGACGCGCACGCGCCCGTTGTCCAGGACGTGCTCCCCGCCGCCGGTCTCGACGACGACGGGCGCCGGCTCGGCCGGCTCGCCCAGGGGCCCGCCGCCGAGCGCGGGCGCGCCGCCGCGCGCGTGCGGCGCGGCGTTGAGGACGACGCTCCCCGACCCGGCCGCGGGGCCGCCCGTGAGCGCCTGCAGCGCCGCGGCGATCAGGCCCTCGAGCTCCTCGGCCACGGCGGCGTAGGTCTCGCGGGCCTCGCGGTGCACCCACGCGATCGAGGAGCCGGGGAGGATGTCGTGGAACTGGTGCAGCAGCACCGTCTTCCAGAGCCGGTCGAGGTCCTCGTAGGGGTAGGCGAGGTCCCCCGCGACGGCCGCGGCGGCCGACCACAGCTCCGCCTCGCGCAGCAGGTGCTCGCTGCGTCGGTTGCCCTGCTTGGTGCCGGCCTGGGAGGTGTAGGTGCCGCGGTGCATCTCCAGGTACAGCTCGCCCACCCACACCGGGCCGCTCGCGTACTCCTCCTCCGCCGCGGAGAAGAAGGCCGAGGGCGCCTCGACGACCACGCGCGGCGAGCCCTCGAGGTCGGCCGTGCGGCGGGCGCGCTGGAGCATCTCGCGGGTGGGGCCACCGCCGCCGTCGCCCCAGCCGAACGGCACGAGCGAGCGGTTGGAGCCGGCCTTGTCGCGGTGGTTGCGCTGCGCGTGCGCCAGCTCGGCCGCCGAGATCTCGGAGTTGTAGGTGTCCACGGGCGGGAAGTGGGTGAAGACGCGGGTGCCGTCGATCCCCTCCCACCAGAACGTGTGGTGCGGGAAGACGTTGGTGGTGTTCCAGCTGATCTTCTGCGTGAGGAACCAGCGCGAGCCCGACAGGCGCACCAGCTGCGGCAGGGCGGCGGAGTAGCCGAAGGAGTCCGGCAGCCACAGCTCCTGGGTGTCCACGCCGAAGCGGTCGAGGAAGTACCGCTTGCCGTGCACGAGCTGGCGGGCCATCGCCTCGGAGCCGGGCATGTTCGTGTCGGACTCGACCCACATGCCGCCCACGGGCACGAAGCGGCCCTCGCGCACCTTCTCGGCCACCCGCGCGAAGACCTCGGGGCGGTGCTCCTCGATCCAGGCGTACTGCTGCGCCGAGCTCATGGCGTAGACGAGGTCCTGGCCCTGGGGCGAGTCCATGAGGTCGACGACGTTCGACGTCGTCCGCGCCACCTTGCGGATCGTCTCCCGCAGCGGCCACAGCCACGCGGAGTCGATGTGGGCGTGCCCGACCGCGGAGAGCCGGTGCGCGCTGGCGGTGGCGGGTGCGGCGAGGACGTCGGCCAGCTGGCCGCGGGCCGCCGCCGCGGACCCGGGGACGTCCTGGAGGTCGAGGACGTCCAGGCTCCGCTCGAGCGCCCGGGCCAGCTGCCACGCGCGCGGGTCGTCGTCGGAGAGCTCCTCCAGCAGGCCGCCCAGGACCTCGAGGTCGGCGACGAGCTCCCACACCTCGGTCTCCAGGACGGCGACGTCGGCGCGGGCGAGGCGGTACAGCGGCTCGGCGGGCGCGGTGAGCCGGTCGCCCAGCGTCGTCGGCCGGAAGGGGTCGACGTCGAGGACGAGGGGGTTGGCGGCGGCCTCGACGAAGAGGTCGACCCGCTCGCCGCCCGCCGCGGCCTCGGCGACCGGGACCCAGCCGTTGCGGGGGTTCAGCCCCTTCACGGGGCTGCCGTCGGGCCGGTACACGAGGCCCTCCGCCTGGAAGCCCGGCGAGTGGTCGGCCCAGCCGAGGTCGATCACGAGCTCGACGCGGCGCCCGGCCGCCTCGGCGGGCACCTCGCCGGTGACGTGGAGCCAGCTCGTGCCCCACGCCGGGCCCCAGGCGTCGCCGACGGCCATCGGCTCGTAGCGGGCGTCGTCCCGGCGGCCGTCCCCGGGCAGGGCCGCCGACGGCGGGACCGGCTCGCCCCGGCCCCCCTCCACGTGCCACGCCTCCACCTGCAGCGAGCCCACGACCCGGTGCACGGCGGGGCGCAGCCGGTGGGCGAGCGTCCGCTCGACGCGTCGGCGCAGGAGGTCTCGGTCGTCGTGCATGGGGGGTCGCTCCAGCTCTCGTGCCCGGGTGCGAGCGGGTCGGGTCGTCGTCGATCCGTGCCTGGTCCGGTCTTCCTCGATCAGTAAGTCACAACGACGGACGCGGTGGGGCCGAGCGCACGAGCGCGTTCCGGGTGGCCGCTCCCGGGCGGGGGACGGCGCCCGCCCGGACCCGTGCCGGCCGTCGGCCCGGGCGCGCCGTGCCCTCAGCGCGCACCGAGCGCGCGAGCGCTGCGGTGCCACAGCGCCTCGACCGGGCCCCGGCCGCCGCGCCGCGCCCACCCGTGCGCGGCCAGCACCACGAGCGCGGCGACGGCGAGGTAGGCCAGCAGCGTCCCGGGGACGCGCTGGTCGGGGCCGAGCCGGGCCGCCAGCCCGAACCCCCACCCGTAGCAGAGCACCGACGCCAGCAGGTTCTGCAGGACGTAGCAGCTGAGCGCCGAGCGCCCCACCTCGGCGAGGCGGCGTCCGACCGCGCCGGGCTCCTGACGCCGGCGGACGACCTCGACCACCAGCGCCAGCAGGCCGAGGGCGACGAGCGGCGCCGTCCCGTAGCGGGCGAGGACCAGCCCGGCCGTCCCGCCCGTGATCCCGAGCAGCAGGTCGACCGGGAGCGCGACCGCGCCGAGGAGCAGCAGCCGGCGCCGGAGCGCGCCGCCCTCCTCGTCGAGCACCCCCGCGCGCACGAGGTGCGCGCCCAGGAGGAAGGCCGCGACCGACAGCGCCTGGACGAGCACGACCTCGGCGCGGAACAGCCCGAGGTTCTCGAGGCGGAAGAGCACGAGGTCGCCGAAGGAGCCGCTCGCGTAGGGGTCGGGGTCGAGGCGGACCCCGCCGGGAGCCGGCGACGCCGTGCCCAGCGCGGTGGCCAGCAGCACCAGCACCGCCGCGTGGGCGAGGGCCGCGCCGACCATCCACCGCCGCTGCACCCGCTCGCTGCGCGCCAGGACGGCCGCCACGACCACGGCCGTGACGGCGTAGCCCATGAGGACGTCGAACTCCGCGACGAGCAGGTAGTGGAGCAGCCCGTCGAGCAGCAGCAGGAGGGCCCGCACCCAGTAGCGCCCCGGCCACGCACGGCCCGTGCGCGCCGCCGAGCGCCGCTGCAGCTCGAGCCCGATGCCGAACATGAGGGTGAGCAGGCCGAGGAACTTGCCCTGCGCGAGCTGCTGGGCCACCTGCTCGACCGCCCGCCACGCCGGCGACGTCACGGCGGCCCGCGCCCCGCCGTCGAGGTAGCCCACGAAGCCCTGAGGGTCGGTGAAGATCCAGATGTTCGTCGCCAGCGTGCCGAGGATCGCGACGCCGCGGGCGACGTCGAGCGCCGCGACGCGGGGCGGGGCGGGTGCCGTCGGGGGCGCGACCGTCATGGGGCAAAGCCAACCATACGATCGTATGGTCCGGGGCCGCGCGACGGCGGCGCGCCGACGGGCACGGCCCGCGGTGCGACGATGCGGCCGTGCCCGGGCCGTCGGAGGAGCTGCTCGACGTCGTCGTCGGGCTCCTGGTCGAGCACGGCTTCGAGGGCATCAGCATCCGCCGCGTCGCCGCGAGCGCCGGCGTCTCGATCGGCGCCGTGCAGCACCACTTCCCCACCAAGGACGCCCTGCTGGCGGCCGCCATGGCGCGCGTGGACGACCAGGTGGGCGCGCAGCTGCTGCGCAGCGCCCAGGCGGCGTCCTCACCGGCCGGGGCGCTGCGCGCCGTCGCCGCCGGCCTCGTGCCATTGGAGCCCGCGGAGCGGGGCGCCGGCGTCGTGTGGCTGGTGCAGGTGGCGCGCGCCGCGGTGCACGAGCCGACGGCGACGGCCTACCGGGCGTCGTGGCAGCGCGTGGAGGAGGCGCTCGCGCGGCTGCTGGGCGCGGCGCGCCCGGACCTGGGGCCCGGCGCCGTGCTGGACCGCGCCGCCGCGCTGCTCGCCCTGCTCGACGGGCTCGCGACCGCGCGCGTCGCCGAGCCGGGGCGGATGCCGCCCTCCCGCGCCCGCCGGCTGCTCGACCACCACCTCGACGCGCTGCTCGCGCCCTGACCCGCACCGACCCTGACCGGCACCGACCGCGGCCTGCCTCCCGCCGGCGGCGGAGCCTTGACGCCCTCCCCGCCGTGGCCTACCAATGGTCTGCTCTCCAGACCCGGACCCCCTCGGCCGCGCCCCGGCGCCCGTCGCGGGACCACCCCCGACGTGCCCCCGCGCGTCCTGCGCCGAGGAGCCGCCCGTGCGCGCGAGCGACGTCGCCGCCGCCGTCGAGGACCTCCTGGGGGGCCTGAGCCCCGGGGAGCCGCTGCCCCCCGAGCGAGAGCTCGCCGCCCGGATCGGGACCTCCCGCGTGACGCTGCGGCGCGTGGTCGACGACCTCGCGGCCGCCGGGCGCCTCGTCCGACGGCGCGGCGCGGGCACCTTCGCGGCCGCCCCCAAGCTCGCGCAGCCCCTGCGCGTGACGTCCTTCAGCGCCGACATGACGGCCCGCGGGATGCGCCCCGGCGCCCGGCTGCTCTCCGCGCGCACCCAGCCCGCCGGGCCCGTGGTGGGCCGGCGCCTCGAGGTGGACCCGGCGACCCCGACCCTGCGGGTGCGCCGCCTGCGCCTGGCCGACGGCGAGCCCATGGCGATCGAGGACCTGCACGTCCCCGCGGACCTCGCCCCCGGCCTGCGGGGCGAGGACCTCGTCGACACGTCCTTCTACGCCGTGCTGGCCCACCGCTTCGGCGTCGAGGTGGCCACGGGCGAGCAGGTCCTCGAGGCGACCGCCACGAGCGCCGAGGAATCCGCGCTGCTGCACGTGCCCCTGCACTCCCCGGCGTTCCTCATCGAGCGCACGACGCGCAGCGCCGACGGCCGGGCCCTGGAGCTGGTCCGCTCCGTCTACCGCGGCGACCGGTACCGCATCGTCGCCCCGCTCGGCTCCCAGCCCGCCCCGGCTCCGCAGCCCGCCGCGCGGGCCCGAGACCTGGCCTGAGGGCCGCCGACCACAGCCCCTGGAGCTCCCATGACCACGCCCTCCCGTTCCACCGGCGGCCCGCCCGCCGACGCCGACGCGCTGAGCCTCCTGGCCACCGAGCGCACGCGCCCGGACCTGGCCGACCTCGACGCGCGCAGCACCCGCGACGTCGTGGCCGTGCTCGCCGCCGCCGACGCCGAGGTGCCCGCCGCCGTCGCCGCGGCCGGGGAGGCGATCGCGGCCGCGGTCGACCTCGTCGTGGAGCGCCTGGAGCGCGGCGGGCGGATGGTCTACGTCGGCGCGGGGACGCCGGGGCGCCTCGCCGTCGTGGACGCCTCCGAGCTGCCGCCGACCTTCGGCACCGACCCGGACCTGGTCGTGGCCGTCATGGCCGGGGGGCCCGCCGCGATGGCCGGCGCCCGGGAGGGCGCCGAGGACGACGCCGAGGCCGGCGCCGCCGACGTCCGAGCGCGGGGCGTGGGCCCGGACGACGTCGTCGTCGGCATCACGGCGTCCGGCCGCACCCCCTACGTGCTCGGCGCGGTCGACGCCGCACGGGCCGCGGGCGCCGGCACGGTCGGCGTCAGCAGCAACCCCGGGGCCGCGCTCAGCGCGCGCGTGGACGTCGCCGTCGAGGTCGACACCGGCCCCGAGGTCGTCGCCGGCTCCACCCGCCTCAAGGCCGGGACGGCGCAGAAGCTCGTGCTCAACCAGCTCTCGACCGCCGTCATGGTCCGGCGCGGGAAGACGTTCGGGAACCTCATGGTCGACGTCCGCGTCACCAACGCGAAGCTCGCCCAGCGCGTCCAGCGGATGGTCGCCGAGGCCACCGGCGCCGACCGCGACGCCGTGGCACGGGCCGTCGCCGACGCCGGCGGCCACGCGGGGACGGCCGTCGTCGCCCTCCTCGCCCGCGTCGACGCCGAGCGGGCGCGGGAGCTGCTCGCGGCCGCCGGTGGACGCGTGCGCGTCGCGCTCGAGACGGCGGGGGCAGGAGCCGGCGGGCCCTCGCCCGACGCCTGAGCTCACCTCCGCGGACGACGGGCCGCCCGCCGGCACGGGAGGTCCCCGACCGGACGCGCACCCGGCGACCTGCAGGAGTCCTCGGTCGCCGGCGCCGCAGGCCCCCACCTGCGACGACGCTCCGCAGGCTCCAGTTCTGCAGGTCGCTGAGCACGCGCCGCCCAGGTGGCGCCGTGCCCGGTCCTCCCGCGGGGCACCGAGGACGCCCGTCTCCGCGCTGCGCCCTCAGCGGTCGACCCGCTGGGCCTCCCGCCGGTGCGCCACCGCGCCCGCCACGCACGAGGCCGCGAAGGGCACCCAGAAGATCGCCGGGCCGAGGCGCAGGAGCCCGTCCTCGCGGGTCGGCCAGAGCGCGGCGGCCACGGTCACCGCGGCGAGCAGGACGGCGAAGACCGCGAGCGCCGTCGTCCGCCCCGCGGTCGCCCGCCGCTGCTGCCACCAGGGGTGCCCCCGGGCGGACCGCCGCCGACCACCGCTCACCCCGCCGCCGCGGCGGTCGGCGACGCACGGCCCCGGGGCGTCGAGCGGCGTCTGCCCCTCTCTGGCCCTCGGGCTAGAGACGGGCAGACAGCCGTCGACGGCCTCACGACGTGCGCACCCACCCGTCCGCGACGAGCGCCTCGGGGTCTGCCTCGGCGTCGAGCAGGACGTCGCCGCGCGCCTCGACCCGGACGTCGTCGACGACGACGCCGCGCCCGAGGTAGAGCGCGTCGGTCTCGTACCGCCAGCGCACGAGCAGCTCCTGACCTCCCGGCAGGCGGCCGGTGACGTCCCACCACGTCCGGTGGCCGGAGGCGGCGAGGACGCCGTCGCGCGCCGGCACCACGACGCCGCGTGCGGTGTCGCGCGCCCGCAGCGGCACGGGACGCCACGTGGCGCCGCCGTCCGCGGACGACTCCACGACGAGCGGGTCGCTGCCCTCGACGTCGACGAGCGCGGCGAAGGACAGCTCGCCGCCCCGCGCCGGGACGTCGACCGCGGCGCGCAGCACCTGGGTCGCACCGTCGACCGGCTGGGTCGACCAGGCGTCCGGGCCCACCCGCGGCGGCACGCGCAGCGCCTGCGCCAGCCCCCGCGCGAGCGCGCGGCGCGGCGGGTTCACCGAGCCGCCGGTGCGGGTCGGGTGCACCCGGTTGGTGAGCAGCAGGGCGAAGGAGCCGCTGGCGTGGTCCAGGACGAAGGACGTCCCGGTGTAGCCCGTGTGGCCGGCGGTGCGCGGCCCGGAGAGGCCGTCCATGTACCAGCGCTGGTCGAGCTCGAAGCCGAGGCCGTGGGCGTCGCCGGGGAACTCGGTGTTCTCGTCCGTGACGAGCGCGCGCACGGAGCGCTCGGACAGGACGCGCACGGGGCCGTCGTCGCCGACGTGGACGCCGCCCGCGAGCAGGGTCTGCGCGAGGACCGCCATGTCGTCCACCGTCGAGAAGACCCCGGCGTGGCCGGCGACGCCGTCGAGGGACCAGGCGTTCTCGTCGTGCACCTCGCCGCGGACGACGCCGCGCGGCGGCACCACCTGCAGCTCGGTGGCCGCCGCTCCCTCGACCGGGGCGTCCGGCGTCGCGTAGCCCGTGGCCTCCATGCCGAGCGGCGCGGTGAGGCCCTCGCGCACGACGACGTCGAGCCGCTCCCCGGTCACGCGCTCGACGAGCGCGCCCAGCGCGATCATCGACAGGTCGCTGTAGACGTACGCCGTGCCCGGCTCGGTCTGCAGCGGCTGCTGCAGCGCCCCGAGGACGCGGGACTCCCGGTCCGGGTACAGGCTCCACAGCGGGACGAACGGCGCGAAGCCCGCGGTGTGCGTGAGCAGGTGGCGCACCGTGACGTCGGACTTGGCCGCCCCGCCGGCGGCGAACTCGGGGAGGTAGCGGACCACCGGGGCGTCGAGGTCGACGCGGCCGGCCTCGACCTGCTGCATCACCGCGACGGACGTGAAGAGCTTGGACACCGACGCCATGTCGAAGACCGTGTCCGTCGTCATCGGCACCTGCTGGTCGGCCGGCAGCTCGACCGCCGCGGTCGCCCCCGGCTCGCCCGCGTACTGGACGGCGAGGCCGCTCGCCTCGCGCGCCACGACGACGCCGCGGTGCCCGACGAGGGCGACCGACCCCGGGTAGAGCCGCTGGTCGGCGGGCCCCTCCGCCGAGCGGGCCGCCACGGCGTCGAGCGCAGCCCGCAGCGGCGCCGGGTCGAGCCCGACCTCCGCGGGCGTGCCGTCGCGCAGCGCCGTCGGCGGCGAGAACCCCGGCAGCGGGACGTCGAAGCGCCCCGACGGGGCGTCGGCGAGCGCGGTCGGCGCCGACGGCGCAGCCGGAGCACCCGTGGCGGCCCCGCCGCCGAGCACGAGCGCCGCCGCGGCGCCCGCCGCGACGAGCCCCGCCCGCCTCACGCCCGTCCCCCGCCGTAGCGCAGGTAGGGCCGCCGCTGCTCCTCGAAGGCGGCGAGCTCCGGCGCCCAGGCGGCGGTGATGTCGGCGACCGATGCCCCGGCGTCCACCATCTCGCGCAGGCGCGTCGAGCCCGAGAGCTTGTCGACCCAGTACGGGCGCGCGGCGTCCCAGGCGTCGCGGCGCCACGCGAAGCCCTCGACGAGGCGGCGGGCCTCCACGAGCATCGCCGTCGCCGCCGTGAGGGCGTCGACGCGGGTCGGGTCGGTGACGTGCAGCTGCAGGCCGGCGCAGACCGCTCCCGCGTGCTTGGAGAAGCTGGGCGTGAAGTACGCCTCCCGGACGCCGAGACCCGGGAGGTCGTACCCGGCGACCGCCTCCGCCCACCGCCAGTCGGCGCGCGGGGAGCCCACGGTCTGGAAGGGCGTGGTCGTGCCGCGGCCCTCGGACATCGACGTGCCCTCGAACCAGCAGGTGCCCGCGTAGACGAGCGCGACGTCGGGCGTCGGCACGTTGGGGCTCGGGGGCACCCAGGGCAGCCCGGTGTCCTCGAACGGCAGGTCGCCGCGCCAGCCGCGCATCGGCACGACCTCGAGGGCGTCGCCGAGGCGCGGGCCGCCCGTCTGCTCGGTGATGAGCTCGCCGTCGAGGAAGGCCGCCAGCTCGCCGACCGTCATGCCGTGCTGCTGGACGATGCGCTGGTTGCCCACGAAGGTGCGGAAGGGGTCCGTCATCATCGGGCCGCGCGCCCGCCCGCCGGTCGGGTTCGGCCGGTCGAGGACGACGAACCGCCGCCCCGACAGCGCCGCCCCGACCATGGCGTCGTACATCGTCCAGACGTAGGTGTAGAAGCGGGCGCCGACGTCCTGGATGTCGAAGACGACCGTCTCGACGTCGGCCTCGGCGTAGAGGCGGGCGAAGTCCTCGGCCCCCGCCCCGTAGGCGTCGTAGATCGTGACGCCGGTGCGCTCGTCGACGTAGGTGTCCTCGGACTCCCCGGCCTGCGCCGCGCCGCGGAACCCGTGCTCGGGGCCGAAGACCGCGCGCAGGTCGACGGCGCCGCTGGCGGCCATGACGTCGACCTCGTGCCGCAGGTCCGCCAGGACGCCCGTCGGGTTGGTGATGACGCCGACCCGCTGCCCGGCGAGGGCCGCGAAGCCGTCGGCGGCCAGGCGGTCCGCGCCCGTCGTCACGCGGGGACGGCGCCGGTCGGTGCCGGTCCGCACCGGGCGGTCGCGGGTCCCGGCCGCCGCGGGGAGCGCGCCCCCCAGGGCCGCCGCCGGCGCCGCGACCGCACCGGCGCCCAGGGCGCCGAGGAAGCCGCGGCGGCTCGCGCCCCCGGTCACCACGTGAGCCCGAAGCCGAAGGGCAGCAGCGTGCTGCCGGGGTCGCCGGCGACGGGCACGTCGACCGGCAGCTTCCCGACCGGGGAGACCTCGCCGTGGACGACGCGGGCGACCGACTCCATCGACACGGGGGTGGAGGAGTACGTCGCGAGCGACGTGCTGACCCCGGGCAGCGCGGCGATGTCGTAGGGGTCGCGGACCGCGACGTGCACCACGGGGACGCCCGTCGCGACGAGGTCGGCCACCAGGCGCTGCTGGCCCGTGGCCGCGGCGCCCCAGGCCCCGTTCGTCGTCACGACGACGAGGTCCGAGCCCTCCGCGGCCGCGACCGCCCCGGCGACGACGGCGGCGTCGGTCCCGACCCCGGTCTGGCGGACGGTGACGGCGTCGCCGCGGGCGGCCATCGCGTCGCCGAGCGCGGCGGTCGTCGCGACGCCCCAGCCGGTCACGAGCACGTCGCGCGGCTCCTCCGCCGGCGCCAGCGGCAGGAGGTCGTCGTCGTCCCGCAGCACCGTGGTGGTGCGGTCGGTGATCTCCTGCGCGGCCGCCCGGTGCTCCGGCGCCCCGAGGACGCCGGCGACGGCGCCCGGGTCGACCTTCGGCTCGGCGACGACGCCGCGGCGCCACTTCAGGCGCAGGATCCGATCGACGCTCTCGTCGAGCCGCTCCTCGGTCAGCCGGCCCGACGCGACGGCGCCGAGGACGGAGTCGACCGCCAGGCGCGGCTGCGCCGGCATCAGCAGGACGTCGGCGCCGGCCTCGAGCGCGCGGACGGCCACCTCGCCGTCGCCGTACTTCGTGCGCACGCCCTCCATCTCGAGGGAGTCGGTGGTGATGACGCCGTCGTAGCCCATCTCCTCGCGCAGGAGGCCGGTCATGATCGGCTCCGAGAGGGTGGCCGGGTCGCCGGACGGGTCCAGCGACGGCACGACGATGTGCGCCGTCATGACCACGTCCACGCCGGCCTCGACCGCCGCGCGGAACGGCGGCGCGTCGATCTCCTCCCACTCCTGCCTGGTGTGGTCGATGACGGGCAGGCCCACGTGGCTGTCGACCGCCGTGTCGCCGTGGCCGGGGAAGTGCTTCGCGGCGGCGGCGATCCCGCCGTCCTCCTGGTAGCCGCGCACCTGCGCCGCGACCATCTCGCTGACGAGGGCGGCGTCGGAGCCGAACGAGCGGACGCCGATGACCGGGTTGAGGGGGTTGACGTTGACGTCGGCCACCGGCGCGAAGTCCTGCGTGATGCCCACGGCGCGCAGCTCCTCACCCGTGATGGCCGCCGCCGTGCGCGCGTCCTGCGCGCTGCGACCGGCGCCGAGGGCCATCGAGCCGGGGAAGGCGGTGGCCGGCGGGCCCAGGCGGGTGACGATCCCCTGCTCCTGGTCGGCGGCGACGAGCAGCGGCACCCGGCGCCCGCTGGACAGGGCGGCGTCCTGCAGGCCGTTGTCCAGCCGCGCCAGCTGCTCGGGGCCCCGGCTGAAGCTGTCGGTCCACGCGAAGTGGACGACGCCGCCCAGCGCGAACTCCTCGACCACCCCGGCGGGCGTCGCGACGCCGTAGAGGGCCGTGTTGCGCGGGTCCGGCGTCGAGGCGTCGGTGCCGTAGACGTAGCCGGTCATCATCTGGCCGACCTTCTGCTCCAGCGTCATCCGGTGCATCGTCCGCTTGACGTAGACGTCCTCGCGGCTGGTCGCGGGCTCCGCCGCGGCCGGCGCCACGGGGGCCAGCGCCAGGACGGTGGCCGCCCCCGCGAGCGCGGCGAGGGACCGCCGCCGCCGACGGCGCGCGGTGCCGGCGCGCGCGTCCGGCGCAGGGCTGGGCGAGGAGGTGGCGAGCTGGCGGGTCACGGGCGCTCCTGAGGGGCTCGGCGGGCGGACCGGTCGCGTCGCCCGGCGAGCGCGTCGCTGCGCACCGGTAGACCAATGGACTATGAACCGGACCGGACAACCCGGTCAAGACCCCCTGAGCCCCCCAGGCCGGGCCGGAGGCCCGACGCCGGCACCGTGCGGGGTCAGGGGCGGCCGGCGGCGGTGCGGCCCACGCCGCCGGGCACGTCCAGGGCCGCCGCCCACCGGGCGAGCTCCGCCGGCGCCTCCTCCTCGAGGTGCCGGACGAGGTGCGACCACTGCGGTCCGGCGCCGCGACCCTGCGGGTCGTCGTGCTCGGGAGCCGGCCCCAGCAGGCCGAGGAGGGCGGTCTCGATGCTCATGTCCCCACCCTACGCACGATGTATACGCACTGTGAATAGTCAGGGGGCGACGATCGGTCGACCCCGACGTGACGCACGACCGGCGCGACGGACGGGCGCCCGCTCCAGCACGCGAGTCCATCTGGACGACTAGTCGCGCAGACGGACTAGTCGTCGGTAGGGTCGACCCTGTGACGGACGTCGACCGGCTGGCCGCGGAGTCGACCCGTGGCGCGCTCGGCACGTGGGTGCTCGCCGTGGTGGCCGAGGCCGACGCGCACGGGTACGCCGTCGCGGTCCGCCTGCGCGAGCTGGGGATCACGGAGGTGCGCCCGGGCGCCGTCTACCCCGTGCTGGGACGCCTCGAGGAGGAGGGCAGCGTCGCCGCCACCTGGGCCGAGGGCGAGGGCGGCCCGGGCCGCAAGGTCTACCGCGCCACCCCGGCGGGGCGAGAGCGCCTCACCCGGCTCCTCGCGCAGTGGCGCGAGCGCACCGACGCGCTCCTCCGCCTGGACGGCGACCACGCGCCGCGCACGACCGCACAGCCGCCCGTCCCGGCAGGGAGGACCGCCCGATGAGCAGCACCCCCGCACGCCGCGCGCCCCGGCAGCCGCCCCCCGGGCCGTCCGACCCGCGGAAGCCCGTCCCCGAGCCGCGCGCGTGGACCGTCGAGGACGAGGCGTGGGCCGACCGCGTGCGCCTGGTCGCCCTCCTCGACCACGGCCTGCCCGGGACGGCCGTCGACGAGGCGCTCGCCGTCGCGGCCGCGGCCGTCGAGGACTCCCGGCAGCGCGCCGTCGACCTCCTCGGCCCGGCGGACGCCTACGCCCGGGAGCTCGCCGACGGCGAGCCCGCCGAGCGGCGCGCCGGCGAGGAGGACGGCCGCAGCGCGCTGGCGGTCGGGCTGGTGACCGGCGGCGCCGTCGGCCTCGCCGCCGCCGTGACGGCCGCCGTCGCGACGGGCTGGTGGCTGCCCGTGGCCGTCCGCCACCTCGTCGGCGTCCCCCTCGTCGCCCTGGTGGCGGTCCTCGCCGGCGTGGTCGTGCGGCTGCGGCGCGGGGGACGGCTGCGCTCGTCCTGGGCCGCCGGGGCCGCGACGGTCGCCGTCCTCGTCGCCGCGGCCGCCGTGCTGACGGGCGGACCGGCCGACGTCGTCGGGCGGGTGCCCGCCCTCGCCCTCGGGCTGGCCGGGGTGGCGCTCGTCGCCGTCGGCCTGCGGCTGCCGACCGACGTGCGCCCGGTCGGCGAGGGCTCGTCGCCGTCCACCCCGGAGGCCTGGTACCGCCGGCTGGAGGGCGTGCTGCGCGGGCGCCACGCCGTCCCCCGCTCCCGCGCCCGCGAGATGGCGGCGGAGGCGCGGGGGCACGTGCTCGCCAGCGGCGCCGCGCACCCCGCCGTCGAGCTCGGCGACCCGCGCCTGCACGCCCTCGCGCTCGTCGACGCCTCCGGGGAGCGCGAGCGCTGGCGGGCGAGCCGGTCCGCCCGCCTGCGGCTCGCGCAGGTGGGCCTGCTGGTCGTCCTCGCGGTGTCCGCCGCGCTCGAGGACGGGCTCACCTGGTTCGTCGGCCTCACCGCGGCCCTCGCCCTGCTCCTCGCGGTGTCCGCGCTGCGGCGACGACGGGACGGCGACGCGCCGGCCTGACACCTCGTCGTCCTGGCGCCGCGCGCCGCGCGACCTGCAGAAGTCCTGCCGCGACGCCCCGGCAGGCCCCTGCCCTGCGGTGACGCCCAGCACCCGGGACTTCTGCAGGTGGGCGCGCTCGGCCCGCGGGGGCGTCAGCTGTGGGCGTCGACGTACGCCTGGGCACCGCGCTCGCTGGCGTCCACGCCGCGCCCGTCGGCGTGCTTGGCCTCGTAGACGGCGAACCGCACGGCCATGTCGTGGCGCTCCTGGGCCGAGGCGTGGTGGCGGAAGTCCGGCAGGGCCTCGCGCTCCTCCTCGCCCATGTGGTCGTCGTTGGCCTTGCGGGCGGCGTAGACGGCGTCCCACCAGTCCTGGGTGCCCACCTCGTGCGCCTCGGCGGCGCGCACGCCCTCGCGGATGTCGTCGTGGTCCTCGACGGCGTCGAGCGTCTCGTCCTCGGCGCTGTCCTTGTCGCCCTCGCCCTTCCCGACCTGCAGCAGGCGCGGGTAGAAGAGCTCCTCCTCCGCCTGGGCGTGCACCTCGAGCAGGTTGGCGAGCCGGCCCCAGATCGCGCCCAGCGCGTCGGCGTCCTCGCGGGGCACCTCGTCGAGGATCGCGAACAGGCGCCGCTGCTCGTCGTGGTCGTGGAGGATGTAGTCGCAGATGTCCATGCGCCGGAGCCTGGCACCGCCGCCCGCCCCGGACCACCGGCGCGCGCGACCGCTCGACCTGCGCGGGCCCCCCGCGCGCGTACGGTCGGCGTCCAGCAGCGCCGCGCTCCACCGGGCGCTGGACGCCGGCAGCAGAGAGGGAGCCCCATGGAGGCAGAGGCAGCCGAGCAGGTGCCGAGCCCGGAGCCGGGCCGCAGCCGCGGCGGGCGCGGCCCCGCCACCCGCAGGCCCGCGACGACGCGCGAGGTCCTCGCTCCCGTGCCCGGGGCGGTGCGCCCGCTCGCCGACGTCCCCGACCGCGTCTTCGCGCAGGGGCTGCCCGGGGGCGGGCTCGCCCTCGACCCCGACCGCGAGGGGCCGGTCGACGCCGTCGCGCCCATCGGCGGCCGCGTCGTCGTCATCTACGCGCACGCCTTCGTGGTCGCGGGCGACGACGGCGCCGGCGTCCTCGTGCACCTCGGCGTCGACACCGTCCAGCTGCGGGGCGAGGGCTTCGAGCTGCTCGTCGACAAGGGCGACGTCGTCGAGGCCGGCGAACCGGTCGTCCGCTGGGACCCCGGCGCCGTCGAGCGCGGCGGCCGGTCGCCCCTCGTCCCGGTGATCGCCATGGACGCCCCCGACGAGTCGCTCACCGACCTCACCGCCGGCCGGGTGTCCGCGGGCGACCGGCTCTACACCTGGCAGCGCTGAGGCCGACGGCGCCGGGCGGCACCCGCCCCCGCGGAGCGGGTGCCGCTACTTCAGGCCGGAGCTGGCCAGACCGTCGATGACCCGCCGCTGCAGCACGACGAAGAGCAGGAGCACGGGTGCCATGGCCAGCAGGCTGGCGGCCATGACGACCGGGTAGTCGGTGGTCCGGTCGCTGATCAGCGTCGCGAGGCCGGCCGACAGCGGCATCCTCTCGCTGTAGGAGGAGACGACCAGCGGCCAGAGCAGCTCGTTCCAGCTCCACAGCACCGACGTGATGGCGAGGACGCTGATCGTCGGCCGCGCCAGGGGCAGCATGATCTTCCAGAAGACCTGCCACTGGTCGGCCCCGTCCAGCCGGGCCGCCTCCTCGAGCTCCTCGGGCATCGCGGCGAACGCCGTCCGCATGAGGAAGGTGCCGAAGGCGCTGAACAGGCCCGGCAGGACCAGGCCCCCGACGGTGTTGAGCAGGCCCAGTCCCTGGACGATCTGGTACTGCGAGAGCAGGTAGGCCTGCGAGGGGACCATGAGGATCGAGAGCACGAGCCCCAGCAGGAGCGACCGGCCCCGGAAGCGCATCCGGGCGAAGGCGTACCCGGCCAGCGTGCAGAACAGGATCTGCGCGATCGTGCGGATGGCGGTGATGGACACCGACGTCCGCAGCTGGTCGAGGAAGGGCAGCCGGTCGAAGACCGCCGCGTAGTTCTCCCAGCGCAGCTCCGCCGGCCAGAACGTCGGCGTGACGCTCTGGACCTCGGCGTTCGTCGACAGCGACATCACCAGCTGCCACAGGAACGGGAAGGCCATCACGAAGCCGCCCGTCGCCAGGACCACGTGGGCCAGCACGTGCGACCCGTGGCGCCCGCCCCGTCGACGCCTGCGGGCGGCGGGGACCCCCGGGGTCGCGCGCTCCCCCCGCACCGCGGCGCGCGTCCGCACGGCGGTCAGCGGCTCGCCCACCGGCAGCACGCCCGGGCGGGTCTGCCTCGTCGTCGGCTCAGCCACCCTGCGCCCACCTCCTCTGGAGCCTGAACTGCAGGGCCGTCGTCAGCCCGATGATGGCGAAGATGACCATGGCGATCGCCGCCGCGTAACCCTTGTCGTTGCTGACGAAACCCTCCTGGTAGAAGAAGTACACGAGCGACATGCTCTGCGAGAGCGCCGGGTTCGCGTTCCCGAGGATGGCGTAGAGCAGGTCGAACAGCTGGAAGCTGGCGATCACCGTCACCACGAGCAGGAAGAAGATGGTCGGCGCGAGGAGCGGCACGGTGATCGAGCGGAACTGCCGGAACCGCGAGGCCCCGTCGAGCTCGGCGGCCTCGTAGTACTCCGGCGGGATGTTCTTCAGCCCGGCCGCGACGACGATCATCGAGAACCCCAGCGAGGACCACAGGCCGACCACGGAGACCGCGAGGATGGCGGCCCCGGGCGTGCTGATCCAGTACGGGCCCTCGATCCCCACGAGGCCGAGCACGTGGTTCACGAGGCCGAAGTCGCCGTTGTAGATGACCCGCCAGACCATGGCCACCGCCGTCGGCATGGCCACGTAGGGCAGGAAGTACAGGACCCGGTAGAACGACGCGAAGCGCAGACCGGGCAGGTTCAGGAGGCTCGCGAGGTAGAGCGCGATGGGGATGCCGAGGAGCACGACGCCCGTGTAGACGAGCGTGTTGGCGAGGCTCCGGTACAGCAGCGGGTCCGCGAAGAGCTCCCGGTAGTTGTCGAGGCCCGAGAAGGTCGACCCGCCGAACACCTCGGAGGTCGTGAGCGAGAACCAGGCTGTCTGCACCACCGGCCACAGGTAGAAGACGGCGATCCCGGTGACCAGGGGCCCGGCGAAGAGCAGGGGCCAGGCGCCGTCCCGCCGCAGCGGGCGTCGTCGGCCCCCCTCGTCCGCAGGGGCCCCGGCAGCGCGCCACCGCCCGGGCGCGCTCGTCGGGCTGGCCACGGGATCACCCCTCCGCGAGGACGGCGTCCATCTGCTGAGCCAGCTCGGTGGTGACCTCCTCGACCGGCTCGGCCCCGGAGAACGCCTGGGGCAGCAGCTCGACCTCGAGCGCGTTCCACTCCGCGGTGCTCTCGCTCACGGGCAGCGGCTGGGCGTAGTCGAGCGCGTCGAGGAAGACCTGCAGGTCGGCGTCGGGCATCGACTCGGTGAAGGTGTCCTGCGTGCCCGTGTAGGCGGGGATGACGGAGCCGGCCTCGCCCAGCTGGCGCTGGGCCTCCTCGCCCGCCAGGAAGACCTGCAGGGCCTGCGCCGCCTGCTGCTGGTCCGAGCTCGCCGCGACGACGTTGGCCACGCCGTGGATGACGGTCGCCTGCTCCTCCCCGGTCGGCAGGGGCAGGACGACGACGTCCTCGGCCACCGGGGTGTCGGTCAGGGCCGCGCGGAACCAGCTGCCGCCCCAGTACATGCCGAGCCGGCCCGACGTGAACCACTGGTCGGCGGTGGTGTCGGTGAGCTGGGCCATGGTCGGCGACCCGCCGCTCTCGATGAGCTCGCGCCAGAAGTCGATGCCCGCCTGGGCCTCGGGGGTGTCGTACGCGGACTCCCCGTCCTCGATGACCGACCCACCGGCCTGGTAGATGGTGTCGTAGTAGGTGGTCTGGCCGTCCATGCCGCCGGCCGCCCCGTAGATCCCCTCGGCCTCGAGCGCCTGGGAGATCTCGGCCGCGGTGGCCTGGAACTCCTCCCACGTCCAGTCGCCCTCGGGGACCTCCACACCGGCCTGCTCGAAGATCGCCCGGTTCGCCCAGATGGCGATGGTGTCGAAGTCCTTGGGGACCCCGTACAGCGCGTCGTCGTAGGTGTAGAGGTCGATCAGCGACTCGGGGTAGTTCGCCGGGTCGACGTCGCCCGCCTCCACGGCCCCGTCCAGGGGCGCGAGGAGGTCGTTGGACGCGTAGAGCTGGACGTTGGGGCCGTTCATCCAGAACAGGTCGGGGAGGGTCCCGCTGGAGGCCTGCGTCTGCAGCTTGGTCCAGTACTCGCCGAAGGGCGTGACGTCCACGCTCACCTCGACGCCCGGGTGCTGCTCCTGGAACGCCGCGATGTTCGCCTCGATGCTGTCCACCTGCGTCTGGTCCCAGACGCTGTAGGTCAGCGAGGCCTCGAGGTCGTCACCCGGCGGCGTGTACTCGGCCGCCGCCCCGCCGCCACCGCCGGGCTCGGAGCCGCCGCAGGCGGTCGCCACGAGCAGCAGACCCAGGGAGGTGGCGAGGGCGCCGCGCAGGCGACGGGCGGGGCGGGCGGGGGAGCCGGTGGTGGTCATCGGGTCGTCCTCTCGGGGGCGGGGCGCGAGGTCCGTGCGAAGTGGTCGAGCACGTGCTGGTCCAGGGGCGGGACGTCGAGGGGGCGGGAGCCGTCGCGCAGGGACGCGGCGGCGAGCGCGCCGGCGGCCACGGCCGCGCGCGCGGCGACCGGGGAGACGGTGAGGGGGGCCCCGTCGACGACGTGGTCGAGGAACTCCGTCATCGTCAGGACGTCGGCGTCCTCGTGGCCGCTGGTGACGCCCGCGACGGGGTACTCGCGGTCGCCCGCGGCGGACCACTCGCGGCGCCGGTCCCAGACCTTGACGACGCCGCCGCCGGTGTCGCCGACGTTCTCCAGCCGGCCCTCGGTGCCGATCACCGTGTAGTTCCGCCAGTAGTCGGGCGTGAAGTGGCACTGCTGGTAGCTGGCGAGGACGCCGTTGTCGAGGCCCATCATCATCATCGAGACGTCCTCGACGTCGACGACGGGGTTGAGCCCGGTCTGCGCGGCCGGCGGCCAGTTGTCGTAGGAGAACCAGTCCGGCATCGTCTCGCCGGCCCGCGACCTCCTGTCCTGGACGTCGCCGTAGACCATGAGGTCGCCCATGCCGACGACGCGGCGCGTGTACGAGGACGCGAGGTGGTGGACCACGTCGATGTCGTGGCTGGCCTTCTGCAGCAGGAGCGTCCCGGTGCGCCGGCGGTCGGCGTGCCAGTCCTTGAAGTAGTAGTCACCGCCGTTGCCCACGAAGTGGCGGACCCAGATGGTCTTGACCTCGCCGATCTCCCCCCGGTCGAGGACCTCCTTCATGGCGCGCACGACCCCGGCGTGGCGGAAGTTGTGCCCCACGTAGAGCGGGGTCCCCGTCTCGGCGGCCACCTGCAGCACCCGGTCGGCGTCCTCGAGGCGCGTCGCGAGCGGCTTCTCCAGGTACACCGCCACGCCGCCGCGCAGCAGGTCGACGGCGATGTCCGCGTGGGTGTCGTCCGGGGTGGTGACCACGGCCGCGTGGACGCCCCCCGCGTCCAGCAGCGCCCGGTGGTCGCGGTGGACGGGGACCTGGCCGAAGAGCGCCCGGGCCCGCTCGCGCCCGGCCTCGTCGGTGTCCACGGCGGCGACGACGCGCGCGCCCTGCCGGACGGCGGAGACGTGCTGGGCGATCACGCTGCGGGCACCCGTGCCCACCACCGCGACCGCTACGTCCTGATCTGGGCCGAGCACCATCGCCATCCCTCCCGCCGGGGCCGCACACCGACGCCGCGCGTCGGGGCTGTGATCGAGACTGACGCGTTGGCGCGTCAATCGAGCACGAGTGAACAGTAACCGGCCGTCCGACGACTGACCAGGGTCTCGGCGCACATCCCGCCCACCGCTGCAGGACGGGGCCGCCGGGCGGGCCGGTCGCCGAGCGGTCGACGGCGCCGGCAGGCACGTCCCCGGACGCGACCGGAGCCGTCGGGGCCCGCCCCGACGGCTCCGACCCCGCCGGCTCCGGCCCGCCGGACAGCCCCGCCGGTCAGCCCCGGGGCGCGGGCGCCAGCGGCGAGACCTCGACGTCGCAGCCCGCGCCGCCGCCCGTCACCACGACCTCCTGCTGCAGGTCGTTCCAGCCGGTCGCGGGCTCCCACGTGCCCTCCGCCGCGAGCCGGACGGAGAAGTCCGGGTTCCCGGCCGTGCCCGCGTCCCCGGACGGCAGGTGCAGGTGCAGCGCGTAGCGACCCGTGGGCACGCCGCACAGCGGGACGGACACCGTGCTCGTGGTGCCCGCCGCCCAGGTGCGGGCGTCCACCCCGGTGTCGAGCGCGAAGGCGCCGCGCGCCCCCTCGAGGACGACGTGCACCGGGCGCTCGTTGTAGGGCGCGGCCCAGCCGTCGTTGCGCACGTCCACCGCGAGCTCCTGGGTGGGCCGCCCGCCGCTGCTCGTCCTGCGGACCCGGCTCTCCTCGGGGACGAACCGGTAGCCGAGGCGGTCGGTCACCTCGGCGAGCCCGTCCTCGCCCCAGCTGCCGAGGACGTCCCGGTTGTAGTCGGCGTTGAGGTAGGAGAAGTGGTAGCGCGCCATCTCGGCCGAGGCGGACGGGTACTCCGAGCGCGGCGGGTTGACGGTGCAGGTCTCCCCGCCCATGGGCACGAAGCGGGTCTCGCGCGCGAGGTACTCCTGGTCCAGGGAGAGGGGGTCGGACAGGAAGGTCCCGAAGTCGTCGGGGCTCGCGAGGAAGCAGTCGTTGTGGTGGCCGACGCGCGCGAGGTCGCTGCCGCCGAACGCCTCCTCCGGGGCCAGGGCCCCGGCCTCCCCGCTGGGGACGTCGAAGACCACCTGCTTCGTCAGCATGGTGCGGACCTGCACCGAGCGCTCCTGCGGGACCGCGTCGAGGAGCGCCCGGAGCACCTGCCCCCGGCGCTCCCAGTCCTCCTCCGTGACGACTCCGGGCTCGGCCGGGTCCGCGACGAAGTGGTCGGTGTAGTACCCCTCCCCCCACAGCCCGACGAAGCCCTGCTGCAGGACGGGGACGACGTCCGCGTTGCGGTGCAGGAGCGGCGAGAGCTGCTCGATGTGGGCCAGCACGACGTCGAGCGGCGCGTCGCCGTACGGCGGGGAGTAGGGCCAGGCCCCGCCCTGCCGGTAGGCGAACCGCGTGATGACGCTGACGCCCGCCTCCCGGGCGGTGTCCAGGTCGGCCTGGACGAGGTCCAGCCAGGCCTGGTCCAGCTGCGGGGTCTCCGCGAACCTCTCGAGGTAGAAGACCCGCAGGACCTGCGTGGTGCCCTCGGCGCGGTAGCCGCGGAGCACGTCGGCGTCCAGCGGCGTGTACCCGGACCCGTCCTCGCGGTAGTGGGTCTCGGTGTGCCGGTACCACCCGCGCTCGGGGTTGGCGAGGACGTCGTCGGACTCCGCGTACTGCACGGCGCGCACGCGCCCCTCGGCGCCGGTCGGGTCCGCCGAGGCCGTCGGGGCTCCCGCCAGGCCGACGAGGCCCGGGAGGGCCAGCAGCGCCAGCCCTCTCGCGCGTCGGCCCGGGCGCCGGTGCGCCGCTCCTGCGGCCGGCGCCGTCGTCCGTCCCGGGGTGCCGGCTCGGTGCTGCTCCGCCATGGCTGCTCCTCCTCGTGGGCGGCGGGGCTCGGCGGCCCGGCCGCGGGTGGGTCGGTGCCGGGAGCGTGATCCCTGGACGACGCTCTGTCACCGGGCGAGGGGCAGGTGCGCACCGCGGCTGCGCGAACGCGCAGGAGACCTGCGCGGGTGAGCGCTCACCACCTACGGTCGCGCCCGTGACGGACGAGCACGGGGGCCACCGGGCAGGTCCTCCCGGGAGCAGCGCCCTTCCGGACGCCGCACCCGCTGCGTCCCCGGGGCGGGACCGCGCGCACCGACTCGCCCGGCTGCTCGAGCACGTGCGGGCCGGCGCTCCCGGGACCACGTCAGCGGCCGAGCTCGCGCGCCTGCTGCGCGTCTCCGCGGCCACGGTGCGCCGCGACCTGGCCGTCCTCGAGGACCAGCAGCTCCTCCGCCGCCTCCACGGGGGCGCCCGCGCGCTCGACGACGGGCGCGAGGTGCCCGTCCGCTACCGCGGCGGGGAGCAGCGCGACGCCAAGCTCGCCATCGCGCGGGAGGCCGCGACCCGCGTCCCCCTCGGGGCTCACGCCCTGGGGCTGACCGGCGGGAGCACGACGGACGCCGTCGCGAGGTGCCTCGCCGACCGCAGCCAGCTGACGGTCATCACCAACGCGCTCAACGTGGCGCTGGACCTCGCGCTGCGCCCCCAGGTGAAGGTCGTCATGACCGGGGGTGTCGTGCGCTCGCAGTCCTCCGAGCTGGTGGGTCCGTGGGCGGAGCAGACGCTGCAGGCGGTCAACCTGGGGACTGCCGTCGTCGGGGTGGACGGCATCAGCGCAGCGGGGGGCCTGACCACCCACGACGAGGTCGAGGCGGCGGTCAACGCCGCGATGATCCGACGGGCGCGCCGCACCGTCGTCGTCGCGGACGGCACCAAGCTGGGCCGGGTCCGCCTCGCCCGCATCTGCGCGGCGCAGGACGTCGACGAGCTCGTCACCGACGTCAGCGCGCCTCCGGCCGAAGTGGAGGCGCTGCGCCGCATCGGGCTGGCGGTGACCGTCGTCGAGCCGTGAGGCGCGGAAGCGCCGCCGCGCGGCGGGTGCGCGGGGCTCAGGCCGGCGCGACGACGACCTCGACACCGGCGGCCGCCAGCTCGGCCGCGACAGCTTCCTCGGCGGGCCGGTCGGTGACGAGGAGGTCCACCTCCTCGAGCGCGCAGATGCGCGCGAACGTGGAGCGGCCGAGCTTGGTCGAGTCCGCGGCCACGACGACCCGGCGCGCGACCGCGGCCATGTGGCGGCTCGCCTCGGCCTCCCCCTCGTGCACCGTCGTCGCGCCGAAGCGACCGCTCAGCCCGTCGACGCCCAGCACGGCGAGGTCGACGCTGAGGTCCCGCAGCGAGGAGGCGACCAGCGGGCCCACCAGCTCGTAGGACTGGCGGCGGGGCACCCCGCCCGTGACGACGATCTTGACGTGCTCGCGCACCGACAGCTCGAAGGCGATGTTCAGCGCGTTGGTGACGATGGTGACCCCCGGGGCGTCACCGCCGCCGAGCGCCTCGCTGGACCCGAGGACCCTCGCGACCTCGCTCGTCGTCGTCCCGCCGTTGAGAGCCACCGCGTCACCCGGCGCCACCAGCTCGGCGACCGCCCGGGCGATGGCCGTCTTGGCCTCGGACTGGCGGGCGATCTTGTACTGCAGCGGCAGCTCGTAGCCCGATCCCAGCGCGGAGGCGCCCCCGTGCGTGCGCGTGAGGAGCCGCTGCTCGGCGAGCAGGTTGAGGTCGCGCCGGACGGTGGCGGTGGAGACCCCCAGCGCGTCGCCGACCTCGGCGATGGACACGGTCCCCCGCTCGCTGACCAGCTCCAGCACGAGGTTCAGGCGCCGCTGCTGCGTCATGCCCGAACACTCCTGGGGACGGCACCGGACGCGCAACTGCGCGGCTCGGTCGTCCGTCCGTTGACTCGCTGAGCGAGGATGCTCATCATGGACTCCATGCGGTCACAATCGATCGCACAGCGCGCGGGGGACCGCCCTGAGGACAAGGAACACCGCATGCCTCCCTTCGTCGACGACGAGATCGCGTCCCAGCCCCGGGTGTGGCGCGAGGCCGCCGCGCTGGCGGCCGCCTCCCGCGAGGCCCTGCCCCGACCCGGTGAGCGGGTCGCGGTCGTCGGGTGCGGCACCAGCTGGTTCATCGCCATGAGCGCCGCGGTCGTCCGCGAGCAGGCCGGCCACGGCGTGACGGACGCCTTCGCCGGCTCGGAGTTCCCCCTCGGACGCACCTACGACCGGGTCGTGGCCATCTCCCGCTCCGGCACGACGACCGAGGTCGTCGAGCTGCTCGGCGCCCTGGACGGCACCCCCACGACGCTCGTCACGGCGGTGCCCGACTCCCCGGCGGCGGCGCGGGCGACGGACGTCGTGGCGATGCCGTTCGCCGACGAGAGCTCCGTCGTGCAGACGCGCTTCGCCACGAGCGCCCTGAGCCTCCTGCGGGCGGCGGCGGGGCACGACCTCGAGCCCGTCGTCGCCGACGCCGAGCGCGCGCTCGCCCTGGACCTCGCCGACCTGACGGCGGCCGACCAGTGCACCTTCATCGGCCGCGGCTGGTGCGTCGGCCTGGCCAACGAGGCGGCCCTCAAGACGCGCGAGGCCGCGCAGTTCTGGGCCGAGTCCTACCCGTCGATGGACTACCGCCACGGGCCGGTCGCCATCGCCGAGCCCGGCCGCCTCGTCTGGAGCCTCGGCGCCGCACCCGACGGCCTCGCCGAGCAGGTGGGGCGGACCGGGGCGACCTTCGTCCAGCACGACCTGGACCCCCAGGCCGCGCTCGTCGTGGCGCAGCGGTTCGCGGTGGCCGTCGCCAAGGTCCGCGGCCTGGACCCGGACCAGCCCCGGTCGCTGACCCGCTCCGTGATCCTCGCGTGAGCCCGGCGGTGCCGACGGCGAGCGCCGTGGGGGTGGACGTCGGGGGCACCAGCACCAAGGGCCTGCGGATCGGCCCCGACGGCGCGGTCCTCGCCGAGCACCGCCGCCCCACGCCGTCGCCGGACCCGGACGGCCGGCGCACGGCCGAGACCGTGGCCGCCGTCGTCGACGCCCTGGGCGCCGACCCGCGCGACGCCGTCGGCGTCGCCCTGCCCGGCGTCGTCGACGAGGTGGCGGGCACCGCCGTCCTGTCGGTGAACCTCGGGTGGCGCGACGTGCCCGCCACCCGGCTGCTCGAGGGCGCCCTCGGGCGCCCGGTCGTGCTCGCCCACGACGTCCGCGCCGGGGCGGTGGCCGAGGACGCCGCCGCCGCGGGCGCCTCGGGGGACGTGCCGTCCGGCGAGGTGTCGGTGTTCGTCGCGGTGGGCACCGGCCTCGCGGCGGCCGTGCTCGTGGACGGGCGCCCGCTCGTGGCCGGCGGGTGGGCGGGCGAGGTCGGGCAGCTGCTGCTGGTCGACGGGCCGCACGCCGGCCTGCGGGTGGAGGAGGTCGCCTCGGCCGCCGCCACGGCCCGCCGCGCCGGCGCGCCGGACGCGCTGACCGTCGCGCGGCGCGTGCGGGCCGGGGACCCGGCGGCCCGAGCCGTCTGGCGGGAGACCGTCGAGGCGCTCGCCGGGGCTCTCGCCGGCCTGGTCGTGGCCGTCGCCCCCTCGCGCGTCGTCATGGGGGGCGGCCTCGCGCTCGCGGGGGACCTCCTGCTCGACCCGCTCGCCGCGGAGCTGGCCCGCCGCACGCCCGGGCTGCGCGCGCCGCACCTCCTCCCGGCCGTCCACGGCGACACCGCCGCCGCCCGCGGCGCGGCGATGCTGGCCCGCGCCGCGCAGGACCGGCACCCCTCGACCGCCCCGGTGCCCGGATGAGCGGCTCCCGCGCGAGCGCGCCGACCGCTGACCCGTCGCGGGACCACGTGGTCGCCGTCGACCGCCTCGTCGACGGCAGCGGCTGCGACGGGCCGGCGTGGCTGCGCGTGCGCGGCGGCGTCGTCGTCGAGCGGGGCAGCGGCCACGCACCCGACCCCGGCGGGGCGCACCCGCCCGCCGGTGCCCACCTGCCCGCCGCCGTGCCCGGGTTCGTCGACGGCCACTGCCACGGCGCGGCGGGCGTCGACCTCGCCGTCCCCGGGAGCGACCCCGGGCCGGTCCTGCGCCACCACGCCGCCGCGGGCACCACCGCCCTCGTGGCCTCCCTCGCCAGCGCACCGCTGGGCCGCACCGCCGAGCGCCTGCGCGAGCTGTCGCCGCTGGTCCGCGCGGGAGAGCTGCTCGGGCTCCACCTCGAGGGCCCGTGGCTGGCGCCGGCGCGGCGCGGCGCCCACGCCGCGGGCCTGCTGCGCGAGCCCCGGCCGGACGACGTCGAGGTGCTGCTCGAGGCCGGTGGTGGTGCGGTGCGCATGGTCACCCTGGCGCCCGAGCTGCCCGGCGCGCTGGACGCCGTGGCCCGCCTCGTCGACGCGGGCGTCGTCGTGGCGCTCGGCCACACCGACGCCTCCGCCGAGCAGGTGCGGCGAGCGCTGGACCTGGGCGCGAGCGTCGTCACCCACCTGTTCAACGGGATGCCGCCCCTGCACCACCGCGAGCCCGGCCCCGTCGGCGCCGCCCTGCTCGACGGGCGCGTCACCGTGGAGGTCATCGGCGACGGCCAGCACGTCGACGACGACGTCGTCGACCTCGTCCGGCGCCTCGCGCCCGGCCGCACGGCGCTCGTCTCGGACGCGATGGCGGCCGCCGGCCTCGGCGACGGGCGCTACGAGCTCGCCGGCGCCGAGGTCGTCGTGCGCGACGGGGTCGCCCGGACGGCCGACGAGCGCTCGCTCGCCGGCAGCACGGCGACGGTCGGGGACGCCGTCGCGCGCCTGCTCGCCCGCGGGGCCGACCTGCCCGAGGTCGCCGCGCTGACGTCGGTCGCGCCGACGCGGGCGCTCGGGCTCACCGGCACCCCGCTCGCCGTGGGCGCCCCGGCCGACCTCGTCGAGGTGGTCGACGGCCGCCCGCGGCGCGTCCTGAGGAGGGGCACGTGGCTCGACTCGTCGTCGTGACGCCCAACCCGGCCGTCGACGTCACCTACCGGGTGGCGCGCCAGGTGGTCGGGGAGACCGTCCGCGTGCAGGAGGTGCAGCGCCGTCCGGGCGGCAAGGGCCTCAACGTCGCGCGCGTCCTGCGCGCGCTCGGCCGCGACGCGCTGGCCGTCCAGCCCCTCGGCGGGGCCGCGGGCGCGTGGGTCGCCGCGCAGCTGGCCGCCGAGGGCCTGCCGGCGGAGGTCGTCGAGGTCGCCGGCGAGACCCGCACCACCGTGGCCGTCGTCGACGGCGCGGCGCACCCGACGCTCTACGCCGAGCCCGGGCCCGTCCTCCTGGCGGCGGAGCTGGAGCGGCTCGTGGACGCGGTCGCGAGGGCCTGCCGCCCCGGCGACCAGCTGGTGGTCTCCGGGTCGCTGCCCCCGGGGGCGGACGAGCGCACCGTGGCCGGGCTCGTCGCGGCCGGGCGCAGCGCCGGAGCCGCCGTCGTGGTCGACACCAGCGGGGCGGCCCTCGCCGCCGCCTGCCGGGCCGGCGCCGACGTCGTGATGCCGAACACCGAGGAGGCGCTGGCCACCACCGGGGCGCCCGACCTCGCCACCGCCGTCGCCGGGCTCCTGGACCTCGGCGCCGGCCAGGTGGTCGTCTCGCGGGGGGCCGACGGCCTGCTCTCCGTCGCCCGCAGCGGCGAGCGGTGCGAGCAGCCGGCCGTCCCCGCCGTCGCGGGCAACCCCACCGGTGCGGGCGACGCCGCGACGGCCGGCTTCACCGCCGCGCTCGACGCGGGCGCCGGGACCGCGGACGCCCTGCGCTGGGCCGCCGTGTGCGGCGCGGCCGCCGTCCTCCAGCCCGTGGCCGGCGTCGTCGACGCCGCGGAGCTGGTCGAGCTCGAGCGGCGCCTGCCCGCACCCCCCACCGGGGCCCCCCGTCACCCCCTTCCCCTCCCGGTCGCGGCCCCTCCTCCCGGGCACCGCCGCCCCCGGCGCACCCCTCCCGACACCGACCCGCAGGAGCCCTCCTCGTGACCAGCCCAGCCACCACGACGACCGCATCCCCGCCCGCGCGCAGGAGCGGCCCCGGCACCTCGGACGCCGGCGTCCCCCTCCTGGCGAGCCTGCTCGGCGACGCCCGGGCCGCCGGTCGCGGCGTGGGGGCGTTCAACGTGGTGCTCCTCGAGCACGCCGAGGCGATCGTGGCGGGCGCCGAGGCCGCCGAGCGGCCGGTCGTGCTGCAGGTCAGCCAGAACTGCGTGCGCTACCACGGCTCGGCCGCCCCGCTGCTGGCCGCCGTCCTGCAGCAGGCGCGCGACGCCCGCGTGCCCGCCGCGGTCCACCTCGACCACGCCGAGGACGTCGCGCTCGTCCACGAGGCCGTCGAGCTGGGCGTCGACAGCGTGATGTACGACGGCTCCGCGCTGCCGTACGCCGAGAACGTCGCCACGACCCTCGCCGTCGTCGAGCACTGCCACCGGCGAGGGGTCGCCGTCGAGGCCGAGCTCGGCGAGGTCGGCGGCAAGGACGGCGTCCACGCGCCCGGCGCCCGCACGGACCCGGCCGAGGCCGTGTCGTTCGTCGCGGCGACCGGCGTCGACGCGCTCGCCGTCGCGGTCGGCACCTCGCACGCCATGGTCGAGCGCGTCGCCGCGGTCGACGCCGACCTCGTCGCGGCGCTCGCGGCCGCGGTGGACGTGCCGCTCGTGCTGCACGGCTCCTCCGGCCTCGACGACGACGAGCTCGCGGCCGCCGTCCGCGCCGGCATGACGAAGGTCAACATCTCCACGCACCTCAACGCGCTGTTCACGGCGGGCGTCCGCGCCGCGCTGGCGGACGACCCCGCGCTCGTCGACCCCCGGCGCTACGTCCGCCGGGGACGGGCGGCGGTCGCGGAGGAGGTGGAGCGGCTGCTGCGGCTGCTCGCCCCGTGACGGGCGACGACCCGTGGGCGCTGCTGGGGCTGGCCGGTCACCCGGCGGGGCGCACGCGGCCCGCGCCGGGCGCCGTCGCGACGGCCCTGCGCGTCGTCGAGGCCGCCGGGAGCGCGGCACCGGCGGGGGCGGGGCTCACGACCGCGGCGCTGCTGCCCGCGCTCGGCGACGTGGTGCCCGCGGCGCTGGCCCGCCACCGCTCCCTCGGCCTCCCCGACGACGTCTCGCGCGCCACCCTGGCGGACGTCGGCCGCAAGGTCGACGCCTACGGCGAGGACGTCGACGCGCCGTGGCTGCTCGGGCTGCTGCGCGCCGACGTGGTGGCCGTCGGTCGCCTCCAGGTCGAGCGGGTCGCCGGTGCGCACGGGCACGCGCTGCACGTCCCCGAGGGCGGGCCGCTGGACGCCCGCGCGGTCCGGGAGTCGGTGGCCCGCGCGCGCGTCCTCGTCGGGGCGTCGACGTGCACGTGCACCTCCTGGCTGCTCGACCCCTGGCTGGTCCGGGTCCTCCCGCCGAGCAGCGGCATCGTCGCCTTCGCCTCGCTGTTCCGCCTGGACGAGTTGCCCGGCGCGGACCGGGGCGGCGAGCCGACCGCCGGCGACCGCTCCGCGGCCCGCTTCCTCTTCCGGCGACCGCTCGAGCAGCTGCTCGAGCCGGGGAGCCCTCGTGACGAGGAGGCCGTGCAGCGCACGTCGCTGCAGCGGCTGGCGCTCGGGCGCCTGCGGTCCGGAGAGCACTGGCTCGAGCCGCGCGGCACCTGGGCCGGGTGATCCCGGCGCCTCCGGCCGGCGCCCCGCGCGGAGCCCGTCGACGGCTCTCTGCGTGGCTCTCGGCACATCGCTAGAGAAGACGAGACGACCCGAGAGCGTCCTGCCCGCAGGCCCCGCCGCGCCGCGTCAGCGCGCGAGGCAGGCGGTGCGGCCGATGCGCCGGGTGGGCGCGAAGCCGGCGTCGCGCAGGAGCTGCAGGCGCTGGACCATCCGGCTGGTCCGGTAGGCGGGCGCGTCCTCGTCCGGGAAGAGGACGCAGACCTGGTCGACGCCCAGGTCGTCGAGAGCGGTGAGGACCTCGGCGTCGGAGGCGAAGACCACCTCGCCGTTCGCGAAGCGCACGAGGAGCAGCCGCTGGTCGTAGCGGAAGCCGGGCACGTCCTCCAGCTGGTCCAGGAAGTAGTCGCGCGGGGCGACCGTCTTCACCCGGGTGGTCAGGACGGTCAGCGTGATCGCCTCCTGCTCGGGCAGCAGCACCGTGTCGCCCGGGTCCGCGCGGGCGATGACGTCCTCGGCCACGACGACCGACCCCTCGCCGCGCTGGAGCTTCGGCGGCCAGTCGAGCGAGACGCCGTTGGCGGAGGACCAGATCGGCACCCCCGTGACGACGAGCGCCGCGGCGAGCGCGGCCGGCAGCAGCAGCCGCCACCGCCGGCCGTCGGCGAGCCGGGCCCCGAGGACGCCGACCAGCGCGGCGACCGTCATGACCCAGCTGATGCGCCACAGCGTCGGGCCGAGGCCCACGAGGTCGTAGGCCAGCTCCGTGACGCCGGGGACGAAGGTGACGCCGACCGCGAGCGCCAGCACCCCCGTCGTCACCCGGGCGGCGCGCGAGGGCACGAGGAGCGCGCCCAGCAGCACGGCCGCGACGGCGACGAGGGCGACGACGCCGTCGCGGAAGATCTCGTGGCCGAACCACGAGGGGTCGAAGCGGAAGAGGCGGCGCTCGGCGAAGTCGTCCGCGGAGCGGCCGCCCACCAGCAGGGTGGCCGCCCCCGCGGCGAGCGGGTAGGCGGCGGCCGCGCCGAACCCCGCCGCCGCCGCCCGCCACCGCCGGGCGACCACCAGGGGGGCGACGCCCCCCAGGGCGAGCACGGGCACGAGGAAGATGCCCGTCGTCGACAGGCCGACCGCCGCGGCGCCGCCGGCCGCCAGGTGCACGAGGTCGCGCCGGGACGAGCGCCCGGTCGCGAGCGCCCGCTCGGCGTGCCGCAGGAGCGCCACCAGCAGCAGGGGGACGACCAGGCACAGCAGGACGACCTTCCCCTGCCAGAGCCTGATGAGGAACAGGTTGCCGGGCGCCGCGTACCCGCTCCCGCCGTCCCACAGCAGGAGGACGAGCGCCAGGCTCAGCGCGACGGCGACCAGCGGGGTCCGCCACGCGCGCAGCAGCCGCCACAGCGCGAGCACCGACAGGGCCGTGGCGATCGACGGCACCGCGAGGTAGACGACGGACGCGGCGGGCACCGCCAGCAGCCGGGCGACCGTCCCCACCAGCGCGTCGTAGGACGCGACGGGCGGGAAGCTCGTCATCGGGAAGACCTCGTCGGAGAAGATCGTGTCGCGCAGCGGGAAGGTGCCCCGCTCGGCCGTCCACTGCGAGAGGTTCACGTAGTAGAGGTCGTCGGGGTTCGGCCACCGCGTCGCCGCCGCGAGCACGGCCAGGCCGGCCGCCCACGCCAGCGCGACCCCGACGCCGGAGCGGTGCCGGCGGGCGCTGGGCCGGAGGGGACCAGGCACCGCGGCGACGTCGTCCGCGCGGCGCAGGTCGACGGCGGCGCGCAGCGTCCCGGCCGCCGCGGCCAGCAGCCACAGCGCCGCCACCAGGGGCCAGGGGGCCCTCGCGGCGAGCAGCACCGCCGCGGCCAGCGCGGAGGTCGCCGCGACGACGAGGAGCGCGCGGGCCCCTCCCGGGCGCCGCCGGTGCCCGCCGGGCGCCCCGACCGCCGCTCGGTCGGCCGCGGCGCCGTCGACCACAGCGGCGTCGGCTGCGGCGCCGTCGTCGTCGTGGGGTCGGCGGCGCGACCGGAGCACCACCAGCCCCACGGCCACCAGCGCCAGGAGCTCGAGCGCCACGGCCGCGGGCACGCCCCAGCGCAGCAGCAGGCACAGGTGGTAGACGGGCGTCCAGGTCGCGAGGAGCAGGACGCTCGCGTCGAGGACCCGCTCGACGACGCGCTCAGGCCCGCCCCGGGCGGGCGCCGGCGCGTCGGCCCGCACGGCCCCCGGCCGCGCCGCCCGCGCCGTCTGCACCACGCACCCACGCTAGGTGACCCCGCGTCGCCGACCGGGCAGGTCGGCGCGCTCGGTCTCGCGCCGGTCGGGGCGCGGTGCTGCCGCGAGCGTCCCGGGGCGCGGGCGGGCGGCGCCGTCGCGACCCGCCCCGTCGGCGCCTGACGCCTACGCTCACGACCATGGCCCGCAACCGGACGTCTGCGCCGCCGGCCGCGGCCGGTCGGGACGGCCGGCGGGCGCTCGTGCCGGCGCACGCGGCGAGGCTGCTGCGCTACGTCGGCGGCTCCGGGGTCGCGACGCTCTGCAGCGCCGCGGCCTTCGCGCTGCTCTACGGCGTCCTGGGCACCTCGACCACGACGGCGACGCTGCTCGGGTGGTTCGCCGGTGCCGTCCCCAACTACGTGCTCAACCGCTCGTGGGTGTGGCGCGTCCAGGGCCGGCCGAGCCTGCGCCGGGAGGTCGGGCCCTACGTCGCCGTCGTGCTGCTGACGCTGGCGCTCGCGGCCGGGGCGACGCGGCTCACCGAGGTGGGGCTCGAGCGCGCGGGCGCCACCGACGCCGTGGTCTTCACCGGCGTCAACATCGCCTTCCTCGGCGTCTACGCCGTGATGGCGCTCTTCCGCTACGCCGTCCTGCACCAGCTGTTCCGCCGCCTGCCCGGCGGGGCGCGCACCGCCAGCACCGAGCTCGCCGACCGCAGCCACGAGGAGACCCCATGACCGACGCCGCCGGTGGAGCCCCTGCGCAGGACCGGCCGGGCGACGACGGCGCCGGGGCGTTCTCCTCGGCCACGGGCCGCAGCCTGGAGGAGGGCTCCGGCGCGGGGCAGCCGAACTACAAGGCCTACCAGCTCGAGCTGATGCGGCCCCACGTCGGGCGCTCGCTGCTCGAGGTCGGCGCCGGGCTCGGCGAGCTCGCCGAGACCTTCGCCACGGGGATGGACCTCGAGCGCCACGTCGTCACCGACGTCGACCCGGGCGCCGTCGCGGCCATGGCCCGGCGCTTCGCCGACCGCCCCGAGGTGGAGGCGCGCCGCCTCGACCTCGACGGCGAGCTGCCCGACCTCGGCACCCCCGTCGCCACGGTGCTCGCCGCCAACGTGCTCGAGCACATCGAGGACGACGCCGGTGCGCTGCGCCGCCTCGCCCGCCTCGTGGAGCCCGGCGGCACCGTCGTCATGTTCGTGCCGGCCTACATGCAGCTCTACGGCGACTTCGACCGCCGCGTCGGCCACGTGCGCCGCTACACGCCGGCGACCCTGCGCGACGCGTTCGAGCGGGCCGGGCTCGCGCCCCGGGTCGTGAAGCCGGTGAACCTGCTCGGCGGCATCGCCTGGTGGGCGGCCGTGCGCCGAGGCGGCGTCGGGGCGCCGAAGCCCGGGCTCGTGCGGGTCTACGACGGCGTCGTCGTGCCCGTCACCCGCGTGCTGGAGAAGGTCGTCACCCCGCCCTTCGGCCAGTCGGTGCTCGGCGTCGCGCACGTGCCACCGGAGGCCGCCGCGCCCTGACCGTCGGGCGCTGGCGCCGGACGCCGACGCGACATGGCCGCACGCCGCCCCCCACGGGGGCGGGTCAGGCGCCCGGGCGCTCGGACGGGGCGGCGCGCGAGCGCCGCAGCGCGGAGCCGGCGAGGACGGCGGCGACGGGCAGCAGGACGACGGCGGGCAGCTGGTAGCGCCACACGAACTGGGTCGTCAGGTCCGGCAGGACCGAGAGCCCGAAGCCGCAGAGGACCAGCAGCAGCACGAGCGGCCGCGCCGCGCCGGCGCGCGGGTGCACCGCACCGAAGACCCCCACGACCAGGCACAGCAGCACGAGCGGGCCCCACGTGTAGACGACGTCCTCGTAGGCGACCATGACGCGCGCCCACGGCTGGTGCGTCTGCTGCTGGACGCCGCCGTGCTCGGCGAAGCCCGGCTCCGTCCACGGCGTCGGCTCGCGGTCGACGTAGGTCGAGAACTTCCACTTGAACGCGGTGCTGTACTCGAAGCGGTCCACGCGCACCGGGTCGAAGCCGAGCGCGACGTCGCGCAGGACGATGCGCGCGTAGTCGAGCGGCTGCTCGCGGACCGCCTGCCGGGCGACGTCGCGCAGCACGTCCGCGCGGTCCACCCCGGCGGGCACGACGAGGGACTGCGCGCCCACGCCGATCTGGTACCAGCCGTAGTCGGTCGGGTCCCGCCGCTCGCCCACGGGCTCGGGCGGGCAGAGCACCTCCGCGTACGGCGCCAGCTCGAGGCGGTCGCACTCGACGAACGTCGTCGTGCGCATGTACGCCGACAGCCCGCCGATGCCGGAGAGCCCGTAGGTGCCGTGCGTGCCGGAGAACCAGGTGGCGTAGGCGCCGACGGGCACGAGGAACCCGACGACGAGCGCGACGGCGGTGAGGACCCGGCGCCACCGACCCGCGGCCGCCAGGAGGCAGAACAGCGCCCCCGCGAGCACGAGCGGGGTGCCGACCTGGCGCACGGTGACCGAGGCGCCCATGACGAGCCCGGCCGCGAGGGCCAGGCCCGGCGACGGGCGGGCGCGCCAGCCCAGCAGGACGACGGCGAGGACCACCAGGTCGAGGAAGAAGGCGTCGCTCAGCGGCCCGTGCTCGAGGACGAGGAGCATCGCGTCCAGCAGCACCGGCAGGACGGCGACCGCCGCCCACCAGCGCCCGACGTCCCAGCGCCGCAGCAGCGCGTAGAGGCCGGTGGCGGCGGCGAGCCCGAGCACGTGCTGGACGCCGACGAACAGCGCCACGTCGTCGGCGACCCAGGACAGCGGCAGCAGGAGCAGCAGCCCGTAGCCGTCGGGGCGCTCGAGGCTGGGCTGCAGGTCGCCGAGGAAGCGCAGGTAGGACGGGGCGTCGCTGACCATCATCGCCGGCGGGAACGCGGCCGTGACCACCAGCCGCACGAGGGCGCCGAGCCCGAGGGCGACGAGGAACGGGGCGTGGTCGACGAGCCGGGCCCGCCACCGCCCCGCGCCCGGGGGCCTCGGCACGGGGTGCACGGCGCCCCTGGCCGCCGCGGTCGTCGTCACGGCACCAGGGTGCGGCATCGGCGGGCCCGCCCCGCCCTCCGGAGCCCGGGTCGGGTGCCCGACGTCACGGCCGGGCGCCGGCGCAGCGCTCCCACGACGCCGGCTCACCGCCGGCGCAGCGCCGGCGCGACCTCGTCGGCCGGCCGGAGCAGGCCCTCGCGCCACCACGTGCCGAGCACGACGCGCGCGTAGCGCGAGCCGTAGACGAGGTTGCGGCCCTTCTTGCTGGCCCCCGCGGTGCGCACGTGCATCGTCCCCGGCACCTCGCGCACCCGGTAGCCGTGCGAGAGGACGCCGAGCATCAGCTCGGAGGACTGGTACTGCGGCTGGCGCAGCGTGACGACGCCGGTGAGGTCGGCCCGCATGGCCCGCAGCCCGAAGGACGTGTCGGTCACCCAGGTGCCCGACACCGCGCTGACGACCCAGGCGAAGACGTGCACGCCCGTGCGACGCACCCGGTCCCGGGTGTGCTGGCGGCCCAGCCGGCGCGAGCCGGTCACGAAGTCGGCCTCCCCCGCGACGACGGGTCCGAGCACCGCGGGCACGTCCCCGACGTCGTACTGGCCGTCGGCGTCGGTGGTGACGACGTACTGCGCCCCGTGCTCGCGGGCCACGCGGTAGCCGAGCCGCAGCGCCGCGCCCTGCCCGCGGTTGGCCGGGCACGCGACGGCGAGCGCGCGCCCCGAGGCGGCGACGGCCTCCGCCGTGCCGTCGGTGCTGCCGTCGTCGACGACGACGACCGCGGTGCGCAGCCCGCACACCTCGGTCGGCAGGTTCTCCAGCACCGCGCCGATGCCGGGCGCCTCGTCGTAGGCCGCGATGACGATCGCCACGGGCGGCAGCTGCGGGACGCCCGCGCGGGCGTGGAGGTCCGCGACGGCGGCGCGGTCGACGTCGTCGGGCGGCACCGGGCCGGAGCGGCGGCCGCGACGCCCGCGCAGCAGCGCCGTCAGCCCCACCGCGCCCGCGGCCGGCAGGAGCGCCAGGGCCGGCAGCGCGCCCGCCGGCGTCACGCCGAGGAGGCCGACGGCCAGGAGCAGCGGGGAGACGACGAGGACGACGGCCGGCCACCGCAGCCGCGAGGGCCGGGCCCGGCCGAGGCCGAGCACCGCGGCGAGCGCCAGGAGCAGCCCGAACGCGGCGAGCACCGTCTCCGCCGTCACGAGCGGTCCCGTGCCGGGGAGCGCGCCACCCGCCCAGGGCCCGCGCAGGAGCCCGCGCACGTCGGCGACCTCCGGGCCCGCGAGGGGCGCGAGCACGCCGCGCGAGCTCTCCTCGTCACCGCCCGGCAGCGCCTGCAGGACCAGCGAGGCGCCCACCGCCCCGGCCAGCGCCACGACCGAGGCGAGCGCGCCGGCGCGAGCGCGCCACAGCAGGGCGGCGAGGACGACGGCGACGGCGAGCACGAGCGCCGGCTCCAGCACCCCGCGGCCGGCCGCGGCCACCTGCGCGGGGCCCAGCGCCGCGGGCAGCGCGGCGACGGCGGACAGCCACCGCCACCCGCCCCAGCGCTGGACGACGAGCGCCACGAGGAGCGCCGCGAGGAGCCCGAGGGCGTGCGCCACGAGCGGCTGGCTCCCGGTGCTCGAGCCCGGGGCGAGGGCGCGCACGAGGACCCCGACCGCGAGGACGAGCGCCAGGGGCGCCTGCGCGAGCAGGCCGGGACGACGGGCACCGGGGGCGCCCCCGGTGCCCGCGGCCCGCGGCAGCGCCTCAGCGGGAGCTGCCACCGGAGACCCCCGCGCCACCACCGACCGCACCGCTCCCGTCGGGGCGGAAGTCCGGCCACACCGTGGCCATGCCGTCGGCCAGCGCGGTCGTCGGCTCGTAGCCCAGCGACCGGGCCCGGGCGATGTCGACGACGACGGCAGGCATCTCGCCCGGACGCGCGGGCTGGTGCTCGACCGGGATCGGCGCCCCGGTGGCCTCCCGGGCCGCCGCGACCATCTCGTTCACCGTCCAGGAGCGGGCGCCGCCGATGATGACGGGCCCGGAGGGCCAGCCCAGCGCCGCCTGCGCGAGCGCGCGCGCGGCGTCGTGCACGTGCACGAGGTCGCGGCGCTGCTCGCCGTCGCCGTAGACGACGACGCCCCGGCCCTCCGCGGCCGCGCGCATGAGGCGCGGCACGAAGCTGTCCTTGGCGCGCATGCCGGGCCCGTAGACGTTCGTCAGCCGCACGACCGGCGCGCGCAGGCCGAACGCGCCCGCGTACCCCGACAGCAGCATCTCGCCGGCCGCCTTGGTGGCCCCGTACGGCGTGAGCGGGCGCAGGGCGAGGTCCTCGGTGATCACCCCGGCGCCGACGTCGCCGACGACGGCGTTCGTCGAGGCCAGCGCGAGCGCCCCGACGCCGCGGGTGCGGCACAGCTCGAGCAGCCCCGCGGTGGCGACGACGTTGAGCTCGGTCGTCTCCTCCGGCTGCTCGACCGAGCCGAGCACCGAGGTGATCGCCGCGAGGTGGACCACGGCGTCGAGCCCGGGCACCACGGCGCGCTCGCGCACGCTCGCGTCGCGCAGGTCCCCGACGACCGTCGGCACGTCCGGGTGCGGCGACCGGTCCACGGCGCTGACCTCGGCGCCGGCCTCCCGCAGGGCGCGCACCACGTGGCGCCCGACGAAGCCGGCCGCCCCGGTGACCAGGACGCGCGCGCCCGTCGTCCCCGTCACCGGCGTCGGGGACGACGCGCTCACGAGCCGGACAGGCGCAGCGCCGGTGCCTGGTTCGCGGCGCGGCGCCAGTCCACGACGGGCTTCATGGCCTCGAGGTCGACCCGGTCGCGGTGCTCCGCGATGACCTTGAACATCGACGAGAGCAGGGTGTCGGAGAGGCGGTGCGGCTCCAGGCCCAGCGACTCCAGCGCCGTGTGGACGAAGCCGTAGTAGTGGTCCTCGATCTCCACGCGCGGGTTGTCGACGTGGACGACCTCGGCGACGCCGGGGTAGGCCTGGCGCACGGTCTCGGCCATCTCCTGCAGCGAGAACGACTCCGTCGCCTGGTTGAAGACGCGGAACTCGCCGCGGTCGGCGGGGTTCTCGCACGCCAGGCGGATGCACTCGACCGTGTCGCGGATGTCGATGGTGGCGCGCGTCTGCGACCCGCCGCCGTAGACGGTCAGGGGCTGGCCGAGGACCGCCTGGATGGCGAAGCGGTTGATGACGGTGCCGAAGACGGAGTCGTAGTCCAGGCGCGTCGCCAGGCGCGGGTCGAGCGCCGTCTCGTCGGTCTCCTGGCCGTACACGACGCCCTGGTTGAGGTCGGTGACGCGCAGGCCCCAGATGCGGCAGCCGAACTCGAGGTTGTGCGAGTCGTGCACCTTGGACAGGTGGTAGAAGCTCCCCGGCTTCTTGGGGAACATCATCCGGTCGGTGCGGCCCTTGTGGGTGACCTCGAGCCACCCCTCCTCGATCTCGATGTTGGGCTGGCCGTACTCCCCCATCGTCCCGAGCTTGACGACGTGGACGTCGCGGTCCAGCTCGCCGATCGCGTACATGAGGTTGAGCGTGCCCACGACGTTGTTGACCTGCGTGTGGACCGCGTGCTTGCGGTCGATCATCGAGTACGGCGCGGCGCGCTGCTCCGCGAAGTGCACGACGGCGTCGGGGGCGAACTCGCGCAGGGCGGCGTAGAGGGCGTCGGCGTCGCAGAGGTCGGCGGTGTAGGAGGCGATGCTCTTCCCGCTCACCTCGCGCCAGGCCCGCACGCGCGTGGCCATCGACTCGATCGGCACGAGGCTGCCGGCCCCGAGCTCGTGGTCGTACTGGCGCCGCAGCCCGTTGTCGAGAACGCCGACGTCGTGACCGCGGGCCGACAGGTACATGGCGGTGGGCCACCCCAGGTAGCCGTCTCCGCCCAGGACCAGGATGCGCATCGGACTCCCCTTCGCGGGCCCCGCCCGCTGCCAGACCGGGCGACCGCCCGCTTCGGGGCTGACCGTAACCCCCTGGTCCTCCGGAACGGGTCAAGGGGAGGTCACGGCAGGCGCGCCGCACGGCGGGTCCGCGCGGGCGGAAGGCTCCGGGCGGCCGGAGGAGCGTCGGAGCCCGTGCTCAAGGGCCCGTGGGGACCTGCCGATGCTCCTGCGGGGCGCCCCGGCGCCCGGCGGGGACGGGCCCCGCCTGGTGGTCGAGCGGAGTGTGCGCGGATGGGTCGACGGGCGGGCTCGAGCGGGCCGGCGGAGGTCGTCGACGTCGACCGCCGCGACGACGCGGTGCGCACGGCGCTGCTCGCCCTGCTCTACGGCGCCCTCGCCGCGGCGCTGCGGGCCCACCCGTCGCTGCTGGAGATCGCGTGGCCCGCGGGCGGCGTCGCGGCGCTGTGGCTCGCCTCGTCCTGGGGACGGCCCGCCCGGCTCCTGCGCGACGGCGCGCTCGTCGTCGCCG
Source organism: uncultured Pseudokineococcus sp. (assembly GCF_947495735.1). Classification (GTDB taxonomy): domain Bacteria; phylum Actinomycetota; class Actinomycetes; order Actinomycetales; family Quadrisphaeraceae; genus Pseudokineococcus. The sequence continues at coordinate 120,232 of NZ_CANMAA010000005.1, read as the reverse complement.
TGACCGTGGTGGCCTACGTCGCGGTCGACGCCTCGGTGGCCCGCGGCGCGGCCGTCGGGGTCTGCGCGCTGATGGCCGCCCTCGTGACCGTCGTCGTCCTGCAGCACCTCAGCGGCGGTCGGCCGCGCCTGCGCCGGCCGGCGGACCTCGCGGCCGCGCTGGGGGCCGCCGTCGTCGGCGGGCTCGTGCCGGCGCTCGTCGGACCGAGCCTGGTGCAGGCCGCGGACGGCGAGGACCTCCCCCTCGTGGTGTGGGGGTGGCTGCTGCGCGCCGCTGTGAGCACCTTCGTCGTCCTGGTCGTCGGCCTGCGCCTGGAGGCGGCGCTGGGCGGCCTGCGCCGCCGCCGCGCGGACGCCGCGGCGCCCGGTCGCCGCGCGGGCAGCAGCCCCGCGGCCGGGGTGCCGTCCGCGGGGGGGCCCGCGAGGCCCGGGCAGCTGCTCGAGGCCGGGGCCGTCGTCGTCCTGCTCCTGGGCGCCTACGCCACCGGCACGTGGCTCCACGACGTCACGCCGCTGGCCCTCATGCTGCTGCCCCTGGCGGTGTGGGCCGCCCTGCGGCTGCCGACCACCTGGACCGCCCTCCTCGTCCTGGCCAACGCGACCGCCGTCGTGCTGCTCACCGACGCCGGGCTCGGCCCGGCGCAGCCGCTGCCCCCCGGCGTCGCCGTGACGGCGGCGCAGGTCCTCGTCGGGGTCGTCAGCGTCGTCGTCATGGTCGTGGCCCTGCACCGCGACGCCGTCGACGAGGCGACCGCCCGCGAGCGCGCGGCGCGCGAGCGCGCGCAGGAGCAGGCGGACCTGCTGGCCGGGGTCCTCGTCAACGCCCACGACGGGGTCGTCGTCGTGGACCCCGCCGGCCGCGTGCTGCTCGACAACGCCGCGGCGCGGGAGCTGCTCGGGCTGCACCCCGACGCCACGCGCCGCGCCCAGGACGGCTCCTTCACCCTGCTGCACGCCGACGGCACCCTCGTCGAGGAGGCGCACATGCCGCTGGTGCGGGCGCTGCTGGGGAAGACCACGACCGGGCAGCACCTGGTCGTGCGCCGCCACGACGGGACCGAGCGCACGGTCGTCGTGAGCGCCCGGCCGCTGCCCGGCACGACGGGCCGCCACGGCGCCGTCGCGACGCTGCACGACGTCACCCGCGAGCGCTACGCCGTCACCGCGCTCGCCGAGAGCGAGCGGCTCTTCCGCCAGGTCCTCGACTCCTCGCCGCTGGGGATGCTCGTGCTGCCGCTGGACCCGGGACCGCGCCGCGTGCTGCGGACGAACCCCGCCCTCGTGCGCCTGCTGGCCCGCACCGACCTGGAGGGCGAGGACGTGTCCGCCGTGACGGACCCGACGGACCTCCCGCTGCTCGCCTCCGCCCTCGACGCGATGGCCGACGGCGTGGAGGTCAGCCGCCTGGAGCTGCGCCTGCTGGGCCCCGGCGGCCGGCGGCTGCGCTGCGCCTGCGCGGCGTCGGTGGTGCAGCGGGGCGACGGCCGGCGGGAGGCCGTCCTCCTCGTCGAGGACGTCACCGCCCGCCACGAGGCGGAGCGGGCGCTGAGCCACCAGGCCCGGCACGACGCGCTCACGGGCCTGCCCAACCGGGTCGTGCTCGGCGAGCGGCTCTCGGCCCTGGTGGGCGGCGGCGTCCGCGCCGAAGCCCGCGTCGGGGTCCTCTACCTGGACCTGGACGGCTTCAAGGACGTCAACGACGCCGAGGGGCACGCCGTCGGCGACGCGGTGCTGGGCGAGGTGGCGCGCCGCCTGAGCGCCGCCGTCCGGCCCGGCGACACCGTCGCGCGCCTCGGCGGCGACGAGTTCGTCGTCGTGTGCCCCGACCTCTCCGGCGAGCACGACCTGGGCCTCGTGGCGCAGCGCGTCGTCGACGCGCTCGGCCGGCCCTTCGACCCGCCCGCGCGCCACCACCGGATCACCGCCAGCGCCGGGGCCGCGCTGGCCGGGCACGGCGACGACGCCACGACGCTGCTCGAGCGCGCCGACAGCGCCATGTACGAGGCCAAGCGCGCCGGCGGCGACCGCTGGTCGAGCGCCGCCCCGGCCCCCCGACGGGTGGACCAGCGCGGTGGCGAGGGCGACGCGCGCGCCCTCGCCCCTGCGCCGGCGACGCCGCTGCTCACGCCGGAGGAGCCCCCGACGTCCCCGTCGTGAGCCGGCTGCCCGTGCCGGAGGGCTCGGGGCCGGCTCGGGGCCCCGGTGGCCGCCCTGGCTCACGACCGGGGGGTGCCGCCCTCGCTCACGGCGCGGCGGCGGGGGACGTCGCGGCCGCCGAGGACGCGGACGACGCCGGGTCGTCGGCCGGGGACGTCGTCGTGCCGCCGGTGGCCCACGGCGGCTCGGCCGCGCCGCGCATGCTCGCGGCGAAGGGGGACGCGGCGTCCACCTCGCCGCGCGCCACGGTGCGCCCCGTCGCGGCCGAGGCGTACAGGGCCGCGACCAGCTCGAGGGTGCTGCGCGCCTCCGCGGTGGGCACGGGCAGGGGCCGGCCCTCGAGCAGCGCCCGGCGCACCTCGCGGTACTGCGCGACGTGGCCCGAGGGCCCGCCGCCGGCGGTGCCCGCCCACAGCGGCTCGAGCTCGTCGGCGCAGCCCGGGGCGGGCGTCAGCACCCAGCTGTCGTCGTCGTAGCCGTAGAGGTGCTCGAGCTCGACGGTGGCGCGCTCGCAGTCCAGGCGGATGCGGCTCGTCTCCCGCGGGGAGAGCACCGAGCTCACGACGACGGCGAGGCCGCCGTCCTCCAGCTCCACGGTGGCCGTCGAGACGTCCTCGGTCTCCGTGGGCCGCGCGCGGCGCGCCGCCCGCGCGGTCACCGAGCGCCACGGGCCCGCGAGGGAGAGCAGGAGGTCGATCTGGTGGATGCCGTGGCCCATCGTCGGGCCGCCGCCCTCGGTCTCCCAGCTTCCGCGCCACGGCACGTCGAAGTAGGCGTCCGGGCGGTACCAGAGCGTCTCGCAGAGGGCGACGTCCACGCGGCCGAGGCTGCCGGTGCGCACCAGCTCGCGGACGCCGACGGCCCGGCCGCCGAAGCGGTGCTGGGCGACGGTGCCGCACGTCCCGGCGCTGCTCGCCTCGGCGGCGACGACGCGGTCGAGCTCGGCCAGGGAGAGCGCCACGGGCTTCTCGACGACGACCGGCACGTCGCGCTCCAGGCAGGCGATCGCCTGCTCGGCGTGCAGCCACGGCGGCGAGCACAGGGCGACGACGTCGACGCCGCCGCGGTCCAGCAGCTCCTCCAGCGAGGCCGCCGCCACCGGAGCGCCCCAGCGCGCCGCGAAGGCCTCGCGGCGGCCCGGGTCCGGGTCGGCGCAGCCGACGAGCTCGAGGTCGTCGAGCTCGGTGACGGCCTCGGCGTGGAGCGCGGACACGCCCCCGGTGCCGACCACCGCCACGCGGGTGGGGGGCGCCGGTCGTCCGTGCGCCTGCGCCGTCGTGCTGGCTGCCATGCCGTGCCTCCGCGTCGTCGTCGTCGCTGCGCGCCGTCCGCCCGGAACCCGGAAAGCGGTTGCCGAAGTCTAGCCGCGTCACCACCCGGCGCGAGAGGACGCGCACCCCGGGCCCGAGGTGGCCCCGAGCGCGACCGCGGTCGGCACCGCGCTGCTCCTCGCCGCGACGAGATGCGACCAGAATCCCCTTCACCCCGTTGACACCTTTCCTCACCCGACGGTAGGACCAGCGCACCCCGCTGCCCGTCCCGGCGGACGTCGTCACCCCCTCGAGGAGCCCCTGTGCGCTGTCGCACCCGATCCACGGTCGCCGTCGGCCTGGTCACCACCGCTCTGCTCGCCTCCGGGACGCTGGTCGGCAGCGCCGCCCCGCCCGGCGGCCCCGCCGACCAGCCGCCGGCCTGGTCCACCGCTCTCGACCGCGCCCAGGCGGGCGACGAGGCCTTCGTCGCCGCGACCTCGCAGTGCTCCGAGACGCCGCGCGAGCTGCCCGTCCACGAGTTCACCGACCACCGCGAGCTCGGGGTCGAGCTGGACCGCATCGAGCGCGTCAGCGACGGCGCCGTCGACGTCGAGCAGGTCGGCCGCAGCAACCGCGGCCGCGAGATCTGGTCGGCCCGGGTCGGCACCGGCGACACCGTCGTCCTGCTGACCTCGGAGATCCACGGCAACGAGAAGGTGGGCACCGACGCGCTCGTCGACCTCCTGGAGTGGGTCGGCACGAGCGGCTCGCGCAAGGCGCGCCAGTGGCGCGAGGAGCTGACGATCGTCGCGATCCCCAAGATGAACCCGGACGGCGCGGAGCTGGACCGGCGCGGCAACGACCAGACGTGGGCCGAGGTCACCGCCCGCCACCCCCAGCTGCGGGGCAGCGAGCCGTCCTGGAACTACTACGCGCGCTCGCTGCAGGGAGACGACTACACGCAGCGGCCCGGCTTCGACACCAACCGCGACTACCACCCCGACCTCTCCTACGTGCCGCAGCCGGAGGACCTCCCGGGCAGCTCGGCGGGCACCGGCTGGTACCTGACGCCGGAGGCCTCGACGGTCCGCGACGTCTACCGCGGCCTGCAGGCGGAGTTCGGCGAGGTGGACACCTACGTCGACCTCCACCACCAGGGCGCCTGCTACGTCATGCCCGACGACCCCGACGAGTTCGTGACCCTGTCGATCTCCGGCCAGTTCGTCGCCGACCCGGCGACCAAGCCCGGGTACGAGCAGTACGCCGACGACTACGACCTCGACTACTCCAAGCAGCTCAACGTGGCCGTCGACCGCGCCCTGCAGGCCGCGGCGCTGCGCCGGCCGCTGTTCGGCAACGTCACCCTCTACCCGCAGGGGATCGACCTGCCCGGCACCGGGCTCGGGTCCTTCGCGCTCAACGGCAGCGGCACGGTCCTGTTCGAGGTCCGCGGGCAGACCCAGACGCTCGGGCAGCAGCAGCGCGCCGCGCTGACCCGCTCGGTCTTCATCGGCCTCGACGGCATGCTCACCGCCGTCGCCAGCGGCGCCGTCGAGCAGATCGACCCCGCCGAGTACGACCGCATCCCCCCGCGCGGCCCGAACGTCGGGGTCGGCGAGGAGGAGGACGCCCGGGTGCTGCGCCAGGCGGGCGTGCCGCTGGACTGAGCCGGGACGCCTCCCGGCGCCGCGGGGCCCGCTCCCTCCCCACCCGGGGGCGGCGGGCCCCGTCGGCACGTCATCACCTCACGGGCAGGAGCCCCCGCCGTGGTCGGCGACGCGGCGCTGGAGCCTGCGCACCGTCGAGCCGGTGACCGAGGTGCGGGTGGGCGCGGCGCACGTGCCGGCCGGGCAGATCACCACGGTGGGCCGACGCACGGCCCGGGTCCGCACCCGCGGTCCGCCGCAGACGGGTGCCGGACGCCGCGCGAGCACCACCGGCCCGCCGCGACCCCTGCAGCCGTCCCCGTAGGGTCGGGCGATGGTTCCCGACGTCCCCGTGCTGATCGTCGCCGCGCTCGTGTACCTCGCGCTGATCGCCCTCGGCCTCTTCGTGTCGTACTGGGTGGTGCGCCTGGCCGTCCAGCACGGCTCGCTCGACGCGCGCCGGCGCTGGCGCGACCAGGAGGAGCGGGTGCAGCACCAGCTGAGCTCGGAGGGCTACCCCGAGGGGTAGCCCTCCGAGGGCTCAGGCCTCCGAGGGCTCAGGCCTCCGAGGGCTCAGGCCTCCGAGCCGAGCGCCTTGATGTGCTCGGGCAGGCGCGCGTTGTCGCCGTACATGAAGTGGTTGGACATGTTCTCGGAGAACCGGCTCGCCTCGGTGGTGAGGCCGACCGCCTCGGCCACCTGCCGGATGTGCATCGGCGAGGCGCCGCAGCAGACCCCGAGGTAGCTCACCCCGAGCTCGTGGGCGTCCACGGCGAACTTCCCGATCTCGTACCGGTTGGTGTACAGCGGGTCCAGCGCCGTCGGGAAGGTGCGGCCGTGAGGGGACGGGACGGTGACGCCCCGGTCGTCGGTGAGGTTGAAGAACGTCGGCTCCGCGTCCGTGGTCCGGTACGGCACGGGGAGCGCGGCGACGTGGCAGCTCACCGCCGCACGGATCTCCCGCAGCCACGGCATCATCGTCTCCGGGCCGCGGAAGCAGTTCATCCCGACCACGTCGGCGCCGCCCTGCTCGAGGCGCTGGCAGACCTCGACGATGCCGACCTCGTCCATCATGGCGTTCTGGGCCATCGGCGCGACGGTGAGGACGACCGGGAGGCCGCTCGACCGGGCGACCTCCAGCGCGGTCAGCGCCTCGCCGGCGTAGTAGAAGGTCTCGCCGACGATGATGTCGGCGCCCTCCTCGACCGCCCAGCCGACCATCTCCTCGAACATGCCGCGGACCTCGGCCTGCGTGGAGGCGTCGGCGGGGTCCCACATGTTGGTGTTCGAGATGTTGCCGGCCACCAGGTCACCGGGCCGTGCGTCGGCGACCTCGCGGGCGATGCGCAGGGCGGCGCGGTTGAGCGGCTCGAGCAGCTCCTCCTTGCCGATGACCCGCATCTTCTCGCGGTGGCCGTTGTAGGTGAAGGCCTCGACGACGTCCGAGCCCGCCCGCTGGAAGTCGCGGTGCAGGGCCCTCAGCGCGTCGGGGTCCTCCAGGGCGACCTCGGGCACGAACTCGCCCGCGGTCAGGTAGCCGCGGCGCTCGAGCTCGAACAGGAAGCCCTCGGCGCAGATCAGCGGCCCGGCGTCGAGGCGCTCGGTCAGGGTCCCGGTGGACGGGGTGCGGTCGGTGCTGCTGGCCATGCCGGGTCATCTCCTCGTGGACGGTGCGGGACGCGCCGGCGGTGCGACGGACGGCGCCGACCACGACGGCCGCCGGCCGTGGAGGTCGGTCGCGCCGGGGCGCCGGGGCGGGCGCCGGGCGGAGGTCGCCCGGCGCAGTGGGGTGTCGGGGCTCGTGGGCGCGGCGCAGGTGCCCGCCGCCCCTCGCGCGGCTGACGTGTCGGGCCCGGTGCTCATGACGGCTCTCGCTCCTGCTCGCCGCTGGGGGAGATCCACCGGATCCTCACCGGGTCCCTCCGTGACCACCGCTCTCGCAGAGGGCTGGCCATCCGCGCCGGGACGTTACCGCACAGGTCGGGACGACTCGAGGAGACCGCTCGAGGAGGTCCCGGGCGGGTGGCGCGGGCCCGCGAGCGCCGGCCCGCGGGCTCAGGACGGCGGGCCGGCGTCGTCCCTGCGGGCGAGGACGAGGAGCGTCAGGTCGTCCGAGCCGCGGCCGGCGGTGTGGCGCTCGACCGCGGAGGTGACGGCGTCGGCGGTGCGCTCCGACGCCTCGGCGCCCCTGCGGTCGGCGGCGGGCAGGGCCGCCAGGGCGGCGAGCAGGCCGTCCTCCCCGAGCATGCGGCGGCCGGGGTCCATCGCCTCGGTGACGCCGTCGGTGTAGAGCACCAGCTGGTCGCCGGGCCGCAGGGTGACGGGCTCCTCGTGCACGGTGACGTCGGGCAGGACGCCGAGCAGCGAGCCGTGGCGCCCGACGAGCCGCGGGGGCCCGTCCGCGGGCAGCAGCACGGGCCGGGGGTGGCCGGCGAGCGCGACGACCGCCGCGTCGCACGAGCCGTCCGTCGCCGCGCCGTCGCCCCCGGTCCCGCCCTCGGGCGCCGGCAGCGCGACCAGGGCGAGGGTCGCGAAGCGGCCGTCCATCGCGTCGTGGACGACGCCGCCCACCTCGCGCAGCAGCGCGGCGGGGTCGGCCTGCCCGGCCGCCGCCCCGCGCAGCGTCCAGCGCAGCACCCCGGTCGTGGCGGCGGCCCGGGGTCCTCGGCCCGAGATGTCGCCGATGAAGGCGTACCACCCGCCGCCGGGACGCCGCAGGACGTCGTAGACGTCGCCGCTGACCTCCCCGCGGGACCCGTCGGGGCGGGTGGCCGGTGCGTACCGCACCGCCGTCCGGTACCCCTCGAGCGCCGGCAGGGAGCGGGGCACGAGGGTCCGCTGCAGCTGGTCGGCGATCTCCTCCTGCTCGGCGCGCAGCACGTCGCGCGAGCGCTCCGCCTCGACCCGCGCCGTGACGTCGCGCTGGACGGCCACGTAGTGGGTGACGCGCCCGCCGGAGTCGCGCAGCGGGGACAGCGACAGCTCGTTGGAGAAGACCCGCCCGTCCGCGCGGCGGTTCGGCAGCGTGACCACACCGGCCCCGCCGTCGGACAGGAGTGCGCGGATGCGGGCCGGGGCGTCACCGACGTCGAGCCCGTCCTGCAGGAAGCGGCAGTTGCGACCCAGCGCGTCCGCCGCGGCGTAGCCGGTGGTGCGCGTGAAGGCGGGGTTGACGTAGACGAGCGGCTCGTCCGGCTCGGTGACGTCGGCGACGCACACGGCCTGGTCGACCGCCTCGAGGGCGGCCAGGAGGAGCCCCTGCCCCCCGGGCGGGCCCACGACGGCCGTCGAGGAGGCGCCGGCGGAGGAGCTCTGGGGCACGGCGCTGACCTCCGGTGTCGAGCGGCGACGGCGCCACCGCACCCGCCCGACCGGCCGGGGCGCACGACGCTACCCCGAGAGGACGACGTCGGCCGGGGCGCCGGGCCCGCGGCCGGGTGCGCTGCCATCATCAGGGCCATGGCCCAGACCACGCAGATCGTGCTGACCGACGACCTCGACGGCTCGGAGGCGACCCGGACCGTCACCTTCGCCTTCGAGGGCGCCAGCTACGAGATCGACCTGAACGACGAGCACGCCGCCGCGATCGAGGAGTCCTTCGCCGAGTGGATCGCCGCGGCGCGGAGGTCCGGCGGCCGGTCCACCGGCTCCACCGGCCGCTCGAGCACCGGCCGGGCCGCCGCCGGGCCGAAGCGGACCGACCTCGACGACGTCCGCGCCTGGGCGCGGGAGAACGGGCACCCCGTCGCCGACCGCGGCCGGGTGAAGCAGTCCGTCCTCGACGCCTACGACGCCGCGCGCTGACCGCCCGCGGGGCGCGCCAGGCGGCGCCCCGCGGACGGGCCCGGAGACGACGACAGCCCCGGACCGGGGAGGTCCGGGGCTGCTGACTCGCGGTGCGCGAGGGGGGACTTGAACCCCCACGCCCTTTCGGGCACACGGACCTGAACCGTGCGCGTCTGCCATTCCGCCACTCGCGCGAGCGGTGTGAACGCTAGCACGGGGCGGGGGTCGCCCCTCCCGCCCTCGGAGGGCCCGCCCGCGGTGCCCGTCGCCCAGCCGGCCGGCCGGGCGACGACCGGGACGACGACTGCGGTGGGGGCGCCGGCTGCTGGAGGCGCTGCCGCTGCGGGGGGACGAGCGCGTCCTCGACGTCGGAGCCGGCACCGGGCGCGACACGGAGGCCCTGCTCGGCAGGCTGCCCCGCGGGCACGTGGTCGTCGTGGACGGGTCGGCCGCGAGCGCCTGACCGTGCTGGCGGCGGACCTGCGCGAGCCGCTGGTGGTCGCGGAGCCCGTCGACGCGGTCTCCCCCGTGGCGACGCTGCACCGGCTGCCCGACCCCGCGGCCGTCTTCGGCTCCCTGGCGGCGGTCCTGCGCCCCGCTGGAGGCCTCTGACCACGTGCGGCTCGCCGTCGAGGCGCTGGGCCACCTCGGGGCCGACGTGCAGGGCGGTGAGCGCCGCCGCGCAGGAGCGCTCCGGCGGGACCAGGCGCAGGCGGGCGGTCCCGAGCGGGTGCGGAGCGGCGTCGGTCACGGGGTCGCACCGCCCGCGGCGGACGGGTGCCCGCGCCGCGTCGTCGGACGGTCGCGCCGGGCGCCGTCGCTAGGGTGGCGACGACCGTCCCGGGCCGCCGGGTCGTCCGGGAGCCGTGGAGGGAGGGGCGCCGTGGGAGTCCTCGACCGCTTCGAGAAGCGCATCGAGCGCGCCGTCAGCGGCGTCTTCGCCCGGGCCTTCAAGAGCGAGGTGCAGCCCGTCGAGCTCGCCAGCGCCCTGCGCCGCGAGACCGACACCTCCGCCCAGGTGCTCAGCCGCGAGCGCACCCTCGTGCCCAACGCCTTCACCATCGCGCTCGGGCCCGGCGACCACGAGCGCATCGCCACGTGGGACGACGCCCTCGGCGAGGAGCTCTCCGACGCCGTCACCGAGCACGCGCGCACCCAGCACTACTCCTTCCTCGGGCCCGTCTCGGTGGCCTTCGAGCGCGACGAGGAGCTGGACACGGGCGTCTTCCGGGTCCGCAGCGCCCGCGTGAAGGGGTCGATCGCCCCGGCCACGGCGGCGGCGGCCACGCCCGCGCACCCCGTCGTCGACGTCGACGGCACCCGCTACCAGCTCACCGGGCGCACCACGGTCATCGGGCGCGGCAGCGAGTCCGACGTCGTCGTCGACGACCCGGGCGTCTCGCGCCGGCACGTCGAGATCCGCGTCGAGGGGGGGCGCGCCAGCGTCCGCGACCTCGGCTCGACGAACGGCACGTACGTGGACGGACGGCGCACCGACGGCGGGCCGCTCGTCGACGGCGCCGTCGTCAGCATCGGGCGCACCCGCATCACCTTCTCGAGCCGGGACCACGACCGCCGCGGCCGCCCCGACACGGGCCACCTCGACGAGCTCGGCGGAGCCGCCCGGTGAGCGAGCTGACGTACACCGTCCTGCGCCTGGGCCTGCTGGTGCTCCTGTGGGTGCTGGTGCTCAGCGTCGTCGGCGTCCTGCGCCGCGACGTGTTCGGCACGCGCGTCGTCTCCCGCCCCTCCGGCGACCGGGCGCAGGGCCAGGAGCGCAGGAGGCCCGGGAGCGACCGCCGCGCGTCGCCGCCGCCCCCGCCGCCGCCCCCGGAGGACCGCACGGTGCCCCGCCAGGTCGTCGTCGTGGAGGGGCCCCTGCGCGGCACCAGCCTGGCGCTCGGCGGCGGACCCGTCCTCGTGGGCCGCTCGCCCGAGTGCGCCCTCGTGCTCGACGACGACTACGCCTCGGGCCGGCACGCCCGTCTCTTCCCGCGCGACGGGCGCTGGTGGGTCGAGGACCTGGGCTCCACCAACGGCACGCTGCTGGGCCGCGACCCGCTCGGCGCCCCCGCGCCGCTGCCGGCCGGGTCCCAGCTGCGCATCGGCCGCACCGTCCTCGAGCTGCGGCGGTAGGCGCCGTGCCCACCGCCCTGCGCTACGCGGCGCGCTCGGACATCGGCCTGGTCCGCTCCTCCAACCAGGACTCCGCCTACGCCGGCCCCCACCTGCTCGTCGTCGCCGACGGCATGGGCGGGCACGCGGGCGGTGACGTCGCCTCCTCCATCGCGGTCGGCGAGCTGAGCCGCCTCGAGGGCGAGTCGCACGGCGCCGACGCGCCCCGCCACCTCGCCGAGGCCGTGCGCCGGGCGTCCGGGCGCCTGTCCGAGCGCGTCCGCGAGGAGCCCGCGCTCGCGGGCATGGGCACCACCGTCACGGCGATCCTGCGCACCGGCGACCGGCTGGCCCTCGCCCACATCGGCGACAGCCGGGCCTACCTGCTGCGCGACGGCGAGCTCACGCAGGTGACCCACGACCACACGTTCGTCCAGCACCTGGTCGACGAGGGCCGCATCACCGCCGAGGAGGCCGAGCACCACCCGCAGCGCTCGGTGCTGCTGCGCGTCCTCGGCGACATCGACTCCAGCCAGGAGCTCGACACCTCCGTGCGCGAGGCCCGCGCCGGGGACCGCTGGCTGCTGTGCTCCGACGGCCTCTCCGGCATGGTCGGCGCCCGCACCATCTCCGAGGCCCTGTCCGGCGTCGCCGACGTCGGGGAGTGCGCCGACCTGCTCGTCCAGCTGGCCCTGCGGGGCGGCGGCTCCGACAACGTGACCGTCGTCGTGGCCGACGTCGTGGACGTCGCCACCTCGCCCCCCGACCACACCGAGGTCGTGGGCGCCGCGGCGGCCCAGCGCCCCCGGCGCACGGGCGACGCCACCTCGCCGGCGGCGCGCGGCGCGGCCCTCGGGCGCACCGAGCCCGAGCAGGACGACGACGACCTGGCCGACGAGCCGCGCCGCAGCGCGTGGCCGCGGCTGCTGTCCGGCGCCGTCATCCTGCTGGTGCTGCTCGCCGGCGTCGCCGCCGCCTGGCGCTGGAGCCAGGACCAGTACTACGTCGGGGCCGACCAGGCGGGGCAGGTGGCCGTCTTCCGCGGGCTGCCGCAGGACGTCGGGCCGCTGCGCCTGTCCTCGGTGGTCGAGGACGCCGGGCTCGAGCTCACCGACCTGCGCCCCGTCTCCCGCAACGCCGTCAGCGAGGGCATCACGGTCGACGACCTGCCCGCGGCCCGCCGCGTCGTCACGACGCTGCTCGGCCAGGCCTGCCCCGCGCCGCCGGAGCCCGCCCCGGCGCCCGCACCGGCGACCCCGGCGCCCACGGCCCCCGCCACGGCGGCCCCCACCGCCGGCGCCCCGGCGCCCGCGGCTCCCACCGCCCCGGCCCCCGTCGCGACGGCGGAGCCGACCCCGGCCCCCTCGCCCGCGCCCGCGCCCGCGGGCTGCGCCGCGCTGACCGGGGGGAGCTGACCCGTGGCCGTCGTCACCGAGCACGTCGCCCGCAGCCGCCGCGGCACCGAGCTGCTCCTGCTGCTGCTGTCCGTCGGCGTCGCCGCGCTGAGCTACGGGCTCGTGGGCCTGGGCGTCGACGGGACCTGGAGCCCGGGGGTGCTCTGGTACGGCGGGGGCCTCGCCGTCCTGGCCGGCGTGGTCCACGGGGTCCTGCGCTGGCGCGCGCCCTACGCCGACCCCGTCCTGCTGCCGGTGGCCGTGGCGCTCAACGGCCTCGGCCTCGCGATGATCCACCGCCTGGACCTCGCCGAGGGCACCGCGCAGGGCTCCCGCCAGCTGCTGTGGTCCGCCATCGGCGTGGTCGCGGCGACGGCGGTCGTCATCGCGCTGCGGGACCACAGGGTGCTGCGGCGGTACACCTTCGTCGCCATGGCGGCCAGCCTCGTCCTGCTGCTCCTGCCGCTGCTGCCGTTCCTCGGGCGGACCATCAACGGCGCCCGGATCTGGATCGGGATCGGCCCGCTCTCCTTCCAGCCCGGGGAGATCGCCAAGATCACGCTGGCGGTCTTCTTCGCCGGCTACCTCGTCACGGCGCGCGACACGCTCTCCCTCGCCGGCCGGCGCCTCCTCGGCCTCCAGCTGCCGCGCGGGCGGGACCTCGGCCCGATCCTCGTCGCCTGGGCGGGCAGCGTCGGCGTCCTGGTGCTGCAGCGCGACCTCGGCACGTCGCTGCTCTTCTTCGGCCTCTTCGTCGCGGTGCTCTACCTGGCCACGGAGCGCGTCAGCTGGATCGCCATCGGCCTCGCGCTGTTCGCCGGCGGCGCCTACCTGGCCCACCACCTGTTCGGCCACGTCCAGCAGCGCGTCTCCGGGTGGCTGGACCCCTTCGACCCCGAGGTCTACGACCGCGCGGCCGGCGGCAGCTACCAGCTGGTGCAGGGCCTCTTCGGCTTCGCCGCCGGCGGGCTCACCGGCACCGGCCTGGGCCGCGGGCGGCCCGACATCGTGCCCTTCGCCAACAGCGACTTCATCCTCGCGAGCATGGGCGAGGAGCTCGGCCTCGCCGGCCTCTTCGCGCTCCTGGCGCTCTACCTCGTCGTCGTCGAGCGCGGCCTGCGCACCGCCATCGGCGTGCGCGACGGCTTCGGCAAGCTCCTCGCCGGCGGGCTCGCCTTCACCGTCGCCCTGCAGTGCTTCGTCGTCGCCGGCGGCGTGCTGCGCGTCATCCCCCTCACCGGCCTGACCATGCCGTTCCTGGCGGCCGGCGGCTCCTCGCTGCTCACGAACTGGATCATCATCGGCCTCCTGCTGCGCATCTCCGACGCCGCCCGCCGCCCCGCGCCGACGGCGCAGCCCGCCCCGGTCGGGCCCGCGACGAGCGAGACCCAGATCGTGGGGACGGTGTGAACACGCCCCTGCGCCGCCTGTCGGTCGTCGTCGCCCTCCTCTTCGCGCTGCTGCTCGGCAGCGCCACGTGGGTCCAGTTCGTCGACGCCGGCTCCCTGCGCGACGACCCCCGCAACTCCCGGACGCTGCTGGCCGAGCTGGGCCGCGACCGCGGGCCCATCACGGCGGCGGACGGCGAGCTGCTCGCCGAGTCGGTCGAGGCCGAGGGACCCATCGCCTACCAGCGGACCTACCCCGAGGGCGAGGACTGGGCGCACGTCACCGGCTTCTACTCCGTCGTCTTCGGCGCCACCGGCGTCGAGGACGCCCTCGGGTCCCTGCTCGCCGGGACGGCCGACCAGCTCTTCTACCGCCGGCTCACCGACCTCGTCACCGGGCGCCAGCCCTCGGGGGCCTCGGTGGAGCTGACGCTGCAGCCCGAGGTGCAGGAGGCCGCGCTGGACGCCCTCGGCGGCCAGCGGGGAGCGGTCGTGGCGCTGGAGCCGAGCACCGGCCGCGTGCTCGCGATGGTCTCCTCGCCGACCTACGACCCCGCGGAGCTGAGCTCGCTGGACACCGAGGCCGTCCGCGAGGCCTACGCCCGGCTCCTCGAGGAGCCGGGCGACCCGCTCGTCAACCGCGCCATCGGCGGCGACACCTACCCGCCCGGGTCGGTCTTCAAGCTGGTCACGGCCGCGGCCGCGCTCGAGACGGGCGACTACACGCCGCAGTCGGTGCTGCCGGGGCCGGCCGAGCTGCCCCTGCCCCTGACGAGCATCTCGCTGCCGAACGTCAGCGGGGAGGCCTGCGGGGCGGGGGACGAGGTCTCCCTCGCCGACGCGCTGCGCATCTCCTGCAACACCGCCTTCGGCTCGCTCGGCCTGACGCTGCCCGACGACGCGATGGCCGAGACGGCGGCCGGCTTCGGCTTCGGCCGCAGCCTCGAGATCCCGCTGGACGTCACGCCGAGCCGCTACCCCGAGGACCTCGACGAGCCGCGGCGGGCGCTCGCCGCGATCGGGCAGGAGAGCGTCCGCGTGACGCCGCTGCAGGTGGCCGTGGTGAGCGCGGCCATCGCCAACGGCGGCGTGCTCGTCCAGCCGCAGATGGTGGCCTCGGTGAACGCCGAGGACCTGTCCGTCGTCGAGGCCCCCGGGACGCGCGAGCTCGGCCGCGCCGTGTCGGAGGAGACCGCGGCGGCGCTGACGGAGATGATGGAGCTCGTCGTGGAGGACGGCACGGGCACGGCCGCGCAGATCAGCGGCGTCGACGTCGCCGGCAAGTCGGGCACCGCCGAGGTCGGCGACACCGACGGCGACGGCGAGGCCGAGGACCCCCACGCGTGGTTCACGGCGTTCGCGCCGGCGGACGACCCCCAGGTGGCCGTCGCGGTCGTGGTCGAGAACGGCGGTGACGCCGGGAGCGAGGCCTCCGGCGGCAGGACGGCGGCGCCGATCGCGCGCCAGGTGATGGAAGCGGTGATCGACCGATGAGGCCCTCCGCGGGCGACGTGCTCGGGCGCTACGAGCTGACGAGCAGGATCGCCGTCGGGGGCATGGGCGAGGTGTGGGTCGCCCGCGACGAGGTCCTCGGCCGTGAGGTGGCGGTGAAGATCCTCAAGGAGGAGTTCACCGGCGACCCGGGCTTCCTCGAGCGCTTCCGCGCCGAGGCCCGCCACTCGGCCGCGCTGAGCCACCCGAACATCGCGGGCATCTTCGACTACGGCGAGGTCGAGGGGTCGGCCTACCTGGTCATGGAGCTCGTGCCCGGGGCGCCGCTGTCCGACCTCATCGCCCACGAGGGCCCGATGGACCCGCTGCGCGCCGTCCGCGTGGTGGCGCAGGCCGCCTCCGGGCTCGGCGCCGCCCACGCCGCCGGCGTCGTCCACCGCGACGTCAAGCCCGGCAACCTGCTCATCACGCCCGACGGCGGCGTCAAGGTCACCGACTTCGGCATCGCCCGCGCCGGGGACCAGGCGCCGCTGACCCGCACCGGCCAGGTCATGGGGACCGCCCAGTACCTCGCGCCCGAGCAGGCCATGGGCCGTCCCGCCCTCCCCGCGAGCGACGTCTACGCCCTCGGCGTCGTCGCGCACGAGATGCTCACCGGCGAGCGCCCGTTCACGGGCGACTCGCAGGTCGCCGTGGCCATGGCGCAGGTCAACGACGAGCCGCCGCCCCTGCCCGACCACGTGCCCGCCGGCGTGCGCGAGCTCGTGGAGGTCTGCCTGCGCAAGGACGCGGCCCGCCGGCCCGCGGACGGCAGCCAGCTGGCCGCCGTCGCTGCGGCCCTCGGCCGCGGGGACGAGGCGGGGGCCCACCGCGCCCTGGTCGCCGCCGGCCTGGTCGGCGGCGCGGCAGCGGCTGCCACCGCGGCGATGGCCGCCCCGCCCACCGCCGTCACGCGCGTGCAGGGCCCCGTGACGCCTCCCGTGCCCTCCTCCCCCGTGCCGGGGCCGCGGCCCGGCCAGCAGGAGCCCAGCCCCGGCAGCGGCCGCTCGCGGACGCCCGTCGTCGTCGTCCTCGCGCTGCTGCTGCTCGCGGCGCTGGCGGCGCTGGGGTACTCCCTCCTCACGGGCGACGACGACCCGGGCGCCACCCCGGTGCCGAGCGCCACCGCCACCACGTCGACGCCCTCGTCGACGCCGACCGAGGTCGAGACGGTGGACGTCGACGAGGACGACTACGTCGGCGAGCCCCTCGACGCCGTGCTGCGCGACCTCGCCGCGCTCGGGTTCACGGACGTCGACACCGAGGGGCGGGTCTCCGACGACGAGGACCCGGGCGACGTCCTCGGCGTCAGCCCCGACGGCGAGCTGCCCCTGACGCAGGCGCTCCTCGTGACCTACGCGCAGGCGCCCGCGCCGAGCGAGCCCACGCGCGAGCCGCAGCCGCAGGAGCCCGAGCCCACCCAGGAGCCCCTGCCGACCCAGGAGCCCGAGCCGACCCAGGAGCCCGAGGAGCCCGAGCCGACGCAGGAGGAGCCCGAGCCCACCCAGGAGCCCGAGGAGCCGGAGCCGACGACACCGCCCGACGACGGCACGTCCACCGACGCCGGCGCGGCGCGCGGCGGCGTCACCGCGCCCGGGGGCGCCGGCGCGGCCCCCGCGGGCGACGGCGCCGGGAACGGCTCCGAGAACCGCGGCGGCGGGAACGGCGGCTCGGGGAGCAGCGGCGGCGGGAACGGCGGCGGCGGGAACGGCGGCTCGGGGAGCAGCGGCGGCGGGAACGGCGGCTCGGGGAGCAGCGGCGGCGGGAACGGCGGCGCGGGGAACGGCTCCGGCGACGGCAGCTCGCAGGACCGCGCCGGGGACGGGGCCTCGGACGCGGCTCCCGGGGCGGCAGCCCCCGTCGCGCGGTCGCGCGGCGACGTCGAGGGAGGTCGCGCCCGCGCGTCCGCCGCGGTGGACGACAGCGGGCGCCCGTGACGCCGGACGACCCGCGCGGTCGTCCGCCCGGCCGGGACGAGAGCCCGGTCGCGGGCCCCGGAGAGCCCTGGGCGAGGGACGGCCGGAGCGACCAGGGCGCGCAGGTGCTCGCCGGGCGCTACGAGCTGGGGGAGGTCCTCGGCCGGGGCGGCATGGCCTCCGTCCGCGTCGCGCACGACCGCGTCCTCGGGCGCCAGGTGGCGATCAAGCTGCTGCGGCCCGACCTCGCCCACGACCCGGAGGTGCTCTCCCGGTTCCGGCGCGAGGCCCGCGCCGTGGCGGCGCTGAACCACCCCTCCGTCGTCGGCGTCCACGACGTCGGCGAGGACGCGCTGGGCCCGCACGACCCGCCCGTGCCCTTCCTCGTGATGGAGCTCGTCCGGGGCGCCACCGTCCGCGACCTGCTGGCCCAGCACCGCCCGGCCCAGCACGAGCCGGCAGAGGACCGGTCCGCAGAGCACGGGCTCGCCCGGCACCGGCCCGCCGACGACGAGCCGACCGTCGCGGCGGACCGGGAGCCCGCCCCCGCCGAGGGCTCCCGGGTCGCCGGGGAGGCGGACGAGGCGACGCGGGCCCTCGACCCCCGGGAGCAGCCCGGCGTCGGCGTGGAGATGGCCGTGACGATCACGACGGGGGTGCTCACCGCCCTCGCCTACAGCCACCGCGCCGGCATCGTCCACCGCGACATCAAGCCGGCGAACGTGATGCTCACGCCGGACGGCCGGGTCAAGGTCATGGACTTCGGCATCGCCCGGGCCCTGGCCGACGCCTCCGCGACGGCCACGCACACGTCGGCGGTCCTCGGCACCGCCCAGTACCTCTCGCCCGAGCAGGCCCGGGGGCGCCCGGTGGACGCCCGCGCGGACCTGTACTCGACCGGCTGCCTCCTCTACGAGCTGCTGACCGGCCGCCCTCCCTTCCTCGGCGAGTCGGCGGTCTCCCTGGCCTACCAGCACGTCAGCGAGACGCCCGACCCGCCCTCGACCCACCACCCCGGCCTCCCCCTCGGGATGGACCGCGTCGTGCTGCGCGCGATGGCCAAGGAGCCCGAGGACCGGTACCCGGACGCCGACGCCTTCCGGCGCGACCTGGAGGACGCCGCCCGCGGGCTGGACGCGGCCCCGCCGGCCGCCGTGGCGGCGGCGAGCACGACGGCCATGCCGACCGCACCCCTCGCCCCCGTGCCGCTCGCGGAGGACGGGGACGACGACGAGCCGGTCACGGGCCAGCGCGGGCGACGCGCCGTCGTCGTCCTGACCGCGCTCGTCGCGCTGGCCCTCGTCGCCCTGGCCGCCGTGCTCGTGCCCCAGCTCGTCGGCTCCGACGACGGGGACGCGGCGCTGCGGACCGTCCCCGACGTCGTCGGCTCGACGCGCGAGGCCGCGCGGGCGGCCGTCGAGCAGCAGGGCCTCGTCTACGCCCAGACGAGCGCGCCCTCGGACGACGTGGCCGAGGGCCGCGTGGCCGAGCAGGACCCCGAGGGGTCGACCAGCGCGCCGGAGGGCAGCACGGTCGCCGTCGTGGTCTCCACGGGCCCCGGCCTCGTGGCGGTGCCGGACCTGGCCGGGCTGACCGAGGCGCAGGCGCTGCGGGCGCTGCAGTCCGCGGACCTGCAGCTCGGGGAGGTCGAGCGCGTCTCCGACGAGCGCGTCCCCGAGGGGTCGGTCGTCCGCACCGACCCCTCGGAGGGATCCACCGCGGAGCCGGGCAGCGCCGTGGACCTCGTCCTCTCCGACGGGACGGTGGAGATCGACGACTACACGGGGCTGCCGCAGCTGGCGGCGCGGGAGGCGCTCGCCGCACTGGGGCTGCAGTCGCGCCTGGAGTTCTCCGAGAGCGAGGAGGAGGAGAACACCGTCGTCGACCAGCGCCCCGGTGAGGGCGCCGTGCCGCAGGGCTCGACCGTGGTGCTCGTCGTGGCCACCCCGCCCCCGCCCCCGCCCCCGCCGCCGCCGACCCCCACGGCGACGCCGGAGCCCACGACCACCCCGACCTCGCCGCCGACCGAGCCCACGAGCACCCCGCAGCCGACTCCCACGACGGCGCCGACCACCCCCGGGCCCACGGCCACCGAGACGCCGACGGCCGCGCCGACCACGACCGGCTGACCGAGCGCCGCGACCGGGACCACGGCGCGAGGGCCTCGGCGGACGACGAGCTCAGCGGGCCACGAGCTCAGCGGGCCACGAGCTCAGCGGGCGACGAGGGGCGCCATGCCCTCCGAGCGCGCGGGGGCGCCGTCGTCGCCGCAGACGGCGAGCCAGTTGGCCAGCAGCCGGTGGCCGCCCTGCGTCAGGACCGACTCGGGGTGGAACTGCACGCCGTACAGCGGTGCGTCGCGGTGCTCCAGGGCCATGACGACGCCACCGGGCGTGCGGGCCGTGACGACCAGCTCCTCGGGCACCGTCTGGTCGACGACGGCCAGCGAGTGGTAGCGCGTGGCCGTGAAGGGGGCCGGCAGGCCGTCCAGGACGCCGCGGCCGGCGTGGTGCACCTCGCTGGTGCGCCCGTGCATCAGCTCCTCGGCGTGGGTCACCACGGCTCCGTGGACCTCGGCGAGCACCTGGTGGCCGAGGCAGACGCCGAGCATGGGCGTGCCGACGTCGGCGCAGGCGCGCACCAGGGCGGGGCTCGAGCCGGCGTCGGCGGGGGCGCCCGGCCCGGGGGAGATCAGGACGCCGTCGACGTCGCGCGCCGCGGACCCGTCCACCTCGTCGTTGCGCACGACCTCGCACGCGGCGCCCAGCTGCTGGAGGTAGCCGACGATCGTCCACACGAAGCTGTCGTAGTTGTCGACGACGAGGATGCGGGGGGACGGGCTCATGCGGCTCTCCGGGGCTCGTGCCCGCCCCGGCGGGGCCCGGCGCTCTCGCGGAGCGGGGGCCCGGCCCGTCAGGACGGGGGTGCGGGTGCTGGTGCTGGTGCGGCGGCGTGAGGGGCAGCAGCGTCGACCGTGCCGTTGTTCCAGGGTACGGAGGGCGCGGCCGCGGGGAAGACCCACCGGAACAGCACGGCCACCACCGCGAGCGCGAGCAGCAGCGCGAGCAGCACCCGCACGGGCAGAGGGCCGGGCAGCCGGCGCCACAGGGCGCCGTACGCGCTCACGCGGGCGTCCCGGCGGACGGCCCCGTGGCGGCGGTGGCGGTGGCCGCCAGCTCGGCGGGCGCCCCGCGCTCGCGCGGCACGAAGCGGTCGAAGGAGGCGTGGGCGACGTAGCGCTCCCGCGCGGACGCGATCGGGTGGCAGGCGGTCAGGGTCAGCACCCTCTCCACGGGGACGGCGCCCGGGCGTCCCGGCACCGGGGCCACCACCTCGACCTGCTCCGGGCGCACGACCTCGGACGTCGTCGCGCGGTACACGAACCAGCCCTCCGCCGTCTCGAGGACGACGGGGTCACCGGGGCGCAGCTCGGCGACCTGGTGGAAGGGGCGCCCGTAGGTGTTGCGGTGCCCCGCGAGGGCGACGTTGCCGACCTCGCCCGGCAGCGCCGTGCCCGGGTAGTGCCCGACGCCCGCCTCGAGGTCGCTCGCGCCGACGCCCTCGACCACGGGCCGCGGCTGCCAGTCCTGGCCGAACCGGGGCACGTGGACGACCGCGAAGGCGGCGCCGGGCGCCGGCTCCTCCAGGGCGGGCGGCTCCGCGGACGCGAGCACGGCCGCGGACCCGGCGCTCAGCCAGTCCTCGGCGAGCTCCGCCGTCGTGGCGGCCTGCGCCCGCTCGGCCACGACGTCGGTCCACCACAGCTGCCAGGCCGTGAAGAGCAGCAGCACCGCACCGGCGGTGACGAGCAGCTCGCCCAGCAGGGACGCCGCGACCGCCGCCGCGGGGGCGGGCCGAGCCGGGGCCGCGGGGGGCGGGGCAGCGGTGCGCGCGCCAGGTGCCCGCGGCGACCCGACGGCCGCACCCGATCCCCGCACTGCCGCTCCCCCCGCCCGACGACGCCCTCGAGGGGGTCATCGGCACGCCGAGGTCGCGGCTGGACCGACGGCTCGCGCGGGGCCGCGCGGTGGTCAGGCCGCCGGGGCCACGCTGGCGTAGGACATGGTCAGCGCGCCGCCGTAGGCCGGGAGCTCGAGGTCGTCCTCGCTCACCTCGTAGACGAGGCCGAGGTCGACGGCCGCGGAGCGGTAGAGGGCCACCTCGGCCGAGGCGTCCAGCGCCGCCCGCAGCGCCTCGGGATCCCCGACCGCCTCGATGCGGTACGGCGGCGGGTAGTAGCGGTCGTGGACCCGGAGCGTGCTGCCGACGCAGCGCACGGCGGTGGTCGCGATGACGCGCTGGTCCATGACGCCCATGGCCTCCGCACCGCCCTCCCACAGGGCGTTGACGACGGCCTGGACGTCCTGGGAGTGCACGACGGTGTCCTGCAGCGAGTAGCCGCCGGCCAGGGCGGTCTCCCGAGGTGCGTCGGCGAGCACGACGACGACCCCCTCGCCCTCGGCGGCGGCCGTGTGGCTGGCCTCGGCGAGGTCGACGGCGGACGCGGACCCGGCGGCGTCCGGGAGACCGCCCCCCCTCAGCTCGGCGATGCCGGACCGCAGGTCCGAGACGCGGGCCTCGAGCCGCTCGACCTGCCGGCCCTCGTCCAGCACGAGGGCCCGCAGGTCCTCGTCCTCCTGCCGCAGGTCCGAGCCGTCGGAGGTGTCGGCGCTCGTGGCGAAGAGCAGGCCCGCGAGGCAGAGCACCCCCGCGACCGCGGCCGACCCCCCGCGGGAGAGCTGCGTCCGCGCTCTCGGTCGTCGGCTGGGCACGCGACTAGGCTACGCACAGCCCCTGCGCGCGCTCCCGTCCGTCCGTCGCGGACCGCGGGAGGGCCGCCCGCCGCAGACCGCCGCCGGCCCGGGCGCTGCCGGCCGGCCGCGCACCGGGACGGGCAGCGGGGCGGGGCGCTCGACCACCGCACCCGACGCACCCCGAGGAGCACCCGATGCCGGAGTCCCGAGGCCGACGCCGCGGCAAGACCACCCCTCGCACGCCCGAGGACGCGGCGGCGCGCACGCCCGACGGCCCTCCCACCACGTCTCGCACCGCGAGGCCGGCGGCGCCGAACCCGCGGTGGTACGTCCCGGTCATGCTCGGCCTGATGCTCCTCGGCCTGGCGTGGATCGTCGTCTGGTACGTCTCGCAGAACCAGTACCCGGTGCCCGGCATCGGCAGCTGGAACCTGGTCGTCGGCTTCGCGATCGTGCTCGTCGGCTTCCTCATGACCACCCGCTGGCGCTGAGCCCCGTCCCCGCGCGGTCGGTGGACGACGGACGCCGCCGACCGGCTCGGACGACCGCGACGCCCGTCGAGCGGGGCCGCTGACCAGGGGAACGACACGCGTGTCGTTCATCCCCAGGAGTTCTCCACAGTGTGGAGAACTCCGTCGTCGTCCACAGGCGGGCCCCGTCCCCGAGGACGGCGAAGGCCCCGTCCCCAGGGTGGGGACGGGGCCTGTGGACGAGCGGTGGTGGGCTCAGGGGCCCGCGAGCGAGGCCACGACCGCCAGCACGAGCCACACCGCGGCCACGGCGGCGACGCCGACGACCTGCAGCGCGGGCCGGCGCGGCGCCCGCACCAGCAGCGCCGCCACGGCCGCGCCCGTGGCGAGGCCGCCGAGGTGCGCCTCCCAGGCGATGCCGGGGAGGACGAACGACAGCACCAGGTTGATCGCGAGGACCACGCCGATCTGGCCCACGGGGACCTGCATCCGGCGCTGGACGACGAGCAGGGCCCCGAAGCTGCCGAAGACGGCTCCGGAGGCGCCGACGGCGAGGCTCGCGGGGCCACCGGTCAGCGCCCACACGAGCTGGAACGCCACGGACCCCCCGAACGCGCTCACCAGGTAGAGCGCGAGGAAGCGCCCCCGGCCGAGCAGCTGCTCGAGGGCCGGTCCGGTGAGGTAGAGCACGTACATGTTGAAGAGCAGGTGCAGGGGGAGGACGCCGCCCGGGCTGTGGAGGAACGCCGACGTCAGGTAGCGCCACGGCTGGGACTCGGCGACCGGCGGGTAGAAGGCGAGCAGGTTGGTCACCGCGTCCTGGCTGACGACCTGCAGCACGTACATCACCACGCAGGCCCCGATGAGGGTCAGCGTGACCACGGGCCGCCCGCCGCGCGCGCGACCGCCGAGGGCCGTCCGCACGGCGGGCGCCTCACGACGCGCCTGCGCCACGCAGTCGACGCACTGGACGCCGACCGGGGCCTCCCGCTGGCACTCGGGGCAGGTGGGGCGCCCGCACCGCTGGCACCGCACGTAGGACTCGCGGTCGGGGTGGCGCGGGCACACCGGCACCGCGGCTCCGGGCTCGCCGGGCAGGCCCGGCGAGCCCGGACCGCCGGTGGTCACGCCGAGCGCTCGACCTCGACGCTGCGCAGGACGACGTCCTCGCGCGGCTTGTCGCCGGAGCCCGTGGCGACGGCGCCGAGGGCGTCGACGACCGCACGGCTCTCGTCGTCGGCGACGACGCCGAAGATCGTGTGCTTGCCCTGCAGCCAGGTGGTGGGCGCGAGGGTGATGAAGAACTGCGAGCCGTTGGTGCCCTTGCCGCCGCGGGAGCCGGCGTTCGCCATGGCGAGGACGTAGGGCTGGGTGAAGTCCAGGCCCGGGTGGATCTCGTCGTCGAACGTGTAGCCGGGGCCGCCCGTGCCGGTGCCCAGCGGGTCACCGCCCTGGATCATGAAGCCGCTGATGATCCGGTGGAAGAGGATGTCGGAGTAGAGCGGCTCGGAGGAGGCCTGCCCCGTGCGGGGGTCGGTCCACTCCTGCTCGCCCGTGGCCAGGCCCACGAAGTTCTTGACGGTCTTGGGCGCCTGGTTCTCGTAGAGCTCGACGCGGATGTCACCGGCGGACGTGTGCAGAGTCGCGAACATGGCCCGATCCTCCCACGCACCCCCGGGGTGCCCGCGAGCCGACGCCGCCCGGACGGGCACCCGGAGGAGCGCTCCCGTTCCACCAGTCGTGGCCCCGAGCGGCGCGAGGGGCCCGCGGAGGGCAGGATGCTCCACTGACTCGCCCTCGCCCCGTGCGGAGGGCGGACCGAGAGCACAGACCCAGTCCCAGCCACACGCCGCGGCCGGCACACCCGGTGCGGCTCCGATCCGCAAGGAGGACCGCGTGCACTTCGGGAAGAAGAAGTTGACCCGCAGCGAGAAGACGGCGAAGCAGCTGCGCGACCAGACGGCCGCGCTCGCGGGCCGCCTCGGCCCCGCCGCCGTGTCCGCGCGCGACGGCGCCACCCAGTACGCGGGCACGGCGAAGACGAGCGCCACCCAGTACGCCGGTGCCGCCCGCGACTGGGCCACCCCGCGCTACGAGCGCGCTCGCGACCGCAGCCTCGAGGTGACGGCGCCCCGCGTCGCCGCCGCGGCCGGCACCCTCGCGCCCGCCGTCGACGCCGCGCACGACAAGCTCGTCGACGACCTCCTTCCCCGTCTCGTGGAGTCGCTCAACGCGGCCGCGGGCGCGGCGTCCGAGAAGGTGGACGACGCCTACAAGCCCCTGTCGGGGTCCCTGAAGGCGTCGCAGAAGTCGCTGACGAAGGCCGGCAAGAAGGCTGGCAAGAAGGCCGACAAGGCCGGCAAGACGGTCGAGAAGCGCCAGTCGAGCCGGAACAAGGGCGGTGCGGGCAAGGTCCTGCTCGTCCTCGGCGTCCTGGGCGCGGCGGGGGGCGCCGCGTTCGCGGCGTGGAAGTCCTCGCAGCCCTCGCAGGACCCGTGGGCGGCCAGCACGGGCACCTCCGCGTACTCCGGCGCCCCCGCGGCCGCCGGCGAGACCACCGAGGTCGACGACGGCACCACGATCGGCACCGAGTTCGCGACCGGCGCCGCAGGCCCCTCCGGGACCGCCACCACGTCGCCGAGCGGCACCGACTCCTCCACGGGCGTCTCGGCCACGGGCATCGGCGACACGACCCCGTCGTCCGCCGCGGACGCCGACAAGCCCTCCGGCGAGGGCGAGCAGGGCAAGCACACCGCCTGATCCCCCGCAGCACCGCACCACCGACGGCCCGTCCCCGCTGGGGGCGGGCCGTCGTGCGTCCCGGCCGCGCCCGGGGCGCCCCCCGTCCACCCGCCCGTCCGCCGAGCGGCCCTCCCGGGTGGCGGGCAGGGCGCGGCAGGAGTGGTGTGGGCCCCGTGCCCGCGCCGGCCGCCTCGGCGGCCGCACGACCGCGGGCCCGACCGCGCAGGACCAGCCCAGGAGAGCACCGTGACTGACAGCACCCCCAGCACCCAGACCCCCGACGCGCGCCGCAGCGGGGTCTTCGAGATCCCGGGCGTCGGCCCCGTCCACCGCCTCGGCTACGGCGCCATGCGCATCACCGGCCCCGGCATCTGGGGCGAGCCCGCCGACCGCGGGACGGCCCGCGACGTCGTCCGGCGCGCCGTGGAGCTCGGGGTGGACTTCATCGACACCGCCGACTCCTACGGGCCCGAGGTCAGCGAGCAGATCCTCCGCGAGGCGCTGCACCCCTACCCCGAGGGCCTCGTCATCGCCACGAAGGCCGGTCTGACGCGGACCGGGCCGGACCAGTGGCACCCCGTCGGCCGTCCCGAGTACCTGCGCCAGCAGTGCGAGCTGAGCCTGCGCCGGCTCGGCGTGGAGGCGATCGACCTGTTCCAGCTGCACCGCATCGACCCGCAGGTCGACCGCGACGACCAGCTCGGCCTGCTGCGCGACCTGCTGGACGAGGGCAAGGTGCGCGCCGTGGGCCTCTCGCAGGTCTCGGTGGAGGACATCCGGGCGGCCTCCTCGATCGTCGACGTGGCGACGGTCCAGAACCGCTTCAACCTCACCGACCGCACCGACGCCGACGTCCTCGAGCACTGCGCCGAGGAGGGCATCGGCTTCATCCCGTGGGCGCCGGTCTCCGCCGGGGAGCTGGCCCGACCGGGCGGGCCAGTCGACGAGGTGGCGCAGCGCACCGGCGCGAGCGCCTCGCAGGTGGCGCTGGCGTGGCTGCTGCGGCTCTCGCCGGTCATCCTGCCCATCCCCGGCACCGGCTCGGTGGGCCACCTCGAGGACAACCTCGGCGCCGCGGGCCTCGAGCTCTCCGAGCAGGACATGAGCTCGCTCACCGGGGCCGCCTGACCGCGAGCCCGGGGAGCAGCGACCCTGGCACGACGAGGCCCCCGGACCGCGGTCGGTCCGGGGGCCTCGTCGTGGCACCGGGTGGAGGCGAGGGGACTCGAACCCCTAACCCCCTGCTTGCAAAGCAGGTGCGCTACCAGTTGCGCCACGCCCCCGGGGGCGACCGGCGCAGGGCGCCAGCGGTGGGCCTAAGAGGACTTGAACCTCTGGCCTCTTCCTTATCAGGGAAGCGCTCTAACCGACTGAGCTATAGGCCCGGGACGCTCGACGCGGCCTCCCCGGAGGACGACCGCGCCGTGCTGCAGCGCAGAGGCTACCCCAGCGGCCCTGGACGGCCCAAACCGCGCCGCCGGAGCCGGGGCGGGGTGAGCCGGGGGAGCGGCTGTCAGTCGTCGGTGAGGGTGACCCGCAGGCCGCCCACGAGCGCCGCGGCGACGTTGTAGACGATGGCCCCGAGCGTGGCCAGCGCCGTCAGCAGCACGACGTCGACGACGGCCAGCACCGTGGCGGCCGAGACCACCTGCGAGAACGCGACGAAGTCCGTGACGTCCGCCGTGTCCGGGCCGCCGAAGTCCGCGATCAGCTGGTTGACGCTGTCGTAGACGCCGACGGCGTCGAGGACGGTCCAGAGCGCACCGGCGGCCACCACCAGGGCGATGCCCACGACGACGGAGAGCAGGAACGACAGCTTCAGCGCCGACCACGGGTCGACCCGGGAGACGCTGAGGCGCACCCGGCGCTGCGTGCTCCCGGCGGGCGCCGCCCGGCCGGCGGCACCGACCGGGCCCTGCCCGTCGCGCTGGCCGGCGGCCGACGACGAGGTCCGCTGCTGCGGGTCCTGGCCGTCGCGGGGCTGCTGCCCCGCCCTCGGAGCGCGCTCCGAGGCCGACCTGGTCCCGCCGGCGGTGGACTGCTGCGTCCGCGCCTCGCTCGCGCTCACGCGCCACTCCCTCGCTCGTCCACCCCGTCGGTCCCGGGCTCGTCGTCGGTCCCGGGCGCGTCGTCCTCGGCGCCACCCTCGTCGGGGGACGCTACGCCATCGCCGCCCGAGGGTGCGGTGTCGTCGCGCCGCGCCGCGCCCTCGTCTCCGACCTGTGACCCGACCTCCGAGTGAGCCACCCCCTCGGCGTCGGCCGCGGCCACCTCGTCCTCGATGACCCGCTCGGCGTTGCGGGCGACGGCGATGATGGCGTCGCCGTCGTCGGGCGTGGCGAAGCGCACGCCCGTCGTGTCGCGCCCGGTCGGGCGCACCTCGTCGACGCGGCTGCGGACGATGCGCCCGCGGCCCATGACCACGAGCACCTCGTCGCCGTCCTCCACGAGCAGCGCCCCCACGAGGTCGCCGCCCCGGTCGGACAGCCGCGCCACCTTGATGCCGTAGCCCCCGCGGCCCTGGACGCGGTAGGCGTCCACGGGGGTCCGCTTCGCGATGCCGTTCTCGACGACGACGAAGACGTCCCACGGGGCGCCCTGCGGCACGACGCCCAGGGCGAGCAGGTCGTCGTCCTCGCGGAAGCGCATGCCGGTGACGCCGGAGGTGGCGCGCCCCATCGGGCGCAGGGCGTCGTCCGTCGCGGTGAAGCGCAGCGACTGCCCCTTGCGCGAGACCAGCAGCAGGTCGTCGCTCGCCTCGACGAGGACGGCGGACACGAGCTCGTCCCCGCCGACGGCGACCGCCACGGGCGGCGCCTCGTCGCCCTCGACCTCGGCGCCGTCGGCGGCGACGTCCAGCTCCGCCGTCTGGGCCCCGCGCAGGTTGATCGCGATGAGGCCGCCGGCCCGGGGCGAGTCGTAGTCGCTCAGACGGCTCTTCTTGACGAGCCCCCGGCGCGTGGCGAGCACCAGGTACGGCGCCTGCTCGTAGTCGCGGATGTCGAGCACCTGGGCGATCTGCTCGCCGGGGGCGAAGGCGAGGAGGTTGGCCACGTGCTGGCCGCGCCCGTCCCGAGAGCCCTCGGGCAGCTCGTACGCCTTGGCCCGGTAGACGCGGCCGAGGTTGGTGAAGAAGAGCAGCCAGTGGTGGGTCGTCGTGGTGAAGAAGTGCTCGACGACGTCGTCCCCGCGCAGCGCGGTCCCGCGCACGCCCTTGCCGCCGCGCCGCTGGGAGCGGTAGGCGTCGGTGCGCGTGCGCTTGGCGTAGCCGCCGCGCGTGATGGTGACGACGACCTCCTCCTCGGGGATGAGGTCCTCGGCCGACATGTCCCCGTCGAAGGGGACGATCTCGGTGCGCCGCTCGTCGCCGTACTTGTCGATGATCTCGGCGAGCTCGGCGGACACGATGTCCCGCTGGCGCTGGGGCGAGGCGAGGATCGCCTGGAACTCGGCGATCTCCACCTCGAGCGCCGCGAGGTCGTCGACGATCTTCTGCCGCTCCAGGGCGGCCAGGCGCCGCAGCTGCATGTCGAGGATGGCCCGCGACTGCAGCTCGTCGATGCCGAGCAGCTCGATGAGCCCGTCGCGCGCCACCTCCACCGTGGCGGCCGCGCGGATGAGCGCGATGACCTCGTCGAGCGCGTCGAGGGCGCGCACCAGCCCGCGCAGGATGTGGGCCCGCTCCTCGGCCTGGCGCAGCCGGTAGCGGGTGCGCCGCACGACGACCTCGATCTGGTGGTCCACCCAGTGCCGCACGAACCCGTCGAGGGACAGGGTGCGCGGCACCCCGTCGACCAGCGCCAGCATGTTGGCGCCGAAGCTCTGCTGCAGCGCCGTGTGCTTGTAGAGGTTGTTGAGGACCACCTTGGCCACGGCGTCGCGCTTGAGCACGACCACCAGGCGCTGCCCCGTGCGCCCCGACGTCTCGTCGCGGATGTCGGCGATGCCGGCCATCCGCCCGTCGCGCACGAGCTCGGCGATCTTCTGCGCCAGGTCGTCGGGGTTCACCTGGTAGGGGAGCGCCTTGACGACGAGGCACGTGCGCCCGGCGATCTCCTCGACCTCGACGATCGCGCGCATCGTGATCGACCCGCGCCCGGTGCGGTAGGCGTCCTCGATGCCGCGCCGGCCCGTGATGAGCGCGCCCGTGGGGAAGTCCGGGCCCTTGACGCGCTCCAGCAGCGCCTCGAGCAGCTCTTCCCGGCTGGCCGTGGGGTTCTCGAGGAACCACTGCACCCCGGCCCCGACCTCGCGCAGGTTGTGCGGCGGGATGTTCGTCGCCATGCCGACGGCGATGCCGGCGCTGCCGTTGACCAGCAGGTTGGGGAACCGGCTGGGCAGGATGACGGGCTCCTCGGTGCGCCCGTCGTAGTTCGGCTGCATGTCGACCGTGTCCTGGTCGATGTCGCGGACCATCTCCATGGCCAGCGGCGCCAGTCGGCACTCGGTGTACCGCATCGCCGCCGCCGGGTCGTTGCCCGGCGAGCCGAAGTTCCCCTGCCCCTGCACGAGCGGGTACCGGAGCGTCCAGTCCTGCGCGAGCCGCACGAGGGTGTCGTAGATCGAGCTGTCGCCGTGGGGGTGGTACTGCCCCATGACGTCCCCGACCACGCGGCTGCACTTGTTGAACCCGCGGTCCGGCCGGTACCCGCCGTCGTACATGGCGTACAGCACCCGCCGGTGCACCGGCTTGAGCCCGTCCCGCACCTCGGGCAGCGCGCGCCCGACGATGACGCTCATGGCGTAGTCGAGGTAGCTGCGCTGCATCTCGAGCTGCAGGTCGACCGGCTCGATCCGGTCGGTGATGGGCCCCTCGGGCGGTGTCGTCTCGCTCACGTCAGTCCTTCGTCAGGGGGGAGGCGCTCGTCGTGGGCGCCGTCGTCGTGGGCGCCGCCGTGCTCGGGTGCGTGGTGGTCGCCGTCGTCGTCGTCGTCGTGGTCGCCGTCGTCGTGGTCGGGTGCGCGGGGCGGGCACCCAGGGGGCGGCACTGGCTACGCACCCGCGCTGGGCTACCGCCCAGCACGGATGCTCGCCTCACGTGCCGCCCCCTGGCCGCCCACCCCGCGCTCGTGGGCGTCACCACCCGCCTCGCGCTCGTGGGCGTCACCATCCGCGTGGTCGCGTCGAGACCCACCTCGGCGAGCCGGCCGCTCCGGCCCCCGCCCGCCGAGGACGTCCGCCCCCGGGCGCCTGACCGGGGCGAAGGAGCCACGGGGAAGGTCGCGTGCGGGTGGGTGACGTGCTCGAACGCTGGGGGTCGGGCCCGTCGGGGGGCACGTGAGGCGAGCATCCGTGCTGGGCGTGAGCCCAGCGCGGGTGCGTAGCCAGTGCCCCCGACGTGCCCGACCCCCAGCGCCCCCAGCCACGGCGCACCCGACCACGACGCGACGTTCCACGTGGATCACCGACGCCACGATCAGATGTCCAGGAAGCGGACGTCCTTGGCGTTGCGCTGGATGAAGGAGCGGCGCGACTCGACGTCCTCCCCCATGAGGATGGAGAAGATCTCGTCCGCGCCCGCGGCCTCGCCGATGGTGACCTGGCGGAGGGTGCGGGTGTCCGGGTCCATCGTGGTGTCCCAGAGCTCGGAGTAGTCCATCTCGCCGAGGCCCTTGTAGCGCTGGATGCCGTTCTCCTTGGGCAGGCGACGGCCGGCGGCGATGCCCTCCTTGGTCATGGCCTCGCGCTCGCGGTCGGTGTAGACGTACTGGTGGTCGCCCTGGGTCCACTTGAGGCGGTACAGCGGGGGCTGGGCCAGGTAGACGTGACCGCCCTCGATGAGGGGGCGCATGTAGCGGAAGAGCAGGGTCAGCAGCAGCGTGGCGATGTGCTGGCCGTCGACGTCGGCGTCGGCCATGAGGACGACCTTGTGGTACCGGAGCTTGGTGGAGTCGAAGTCCTCGCCGATGCCGGTGCCGAAGGCCGTGATGAGGGCCTGGACCTCCTTGTTGCCCAGCGCGCGGTCGAGGCGGGCCTTCTCGACGTTGAGGATCTTGCCGCGGATGGGGAGGATCGCCTGGGTCTCGGGGTTGCGGCCGCGGACGGCGGAGCCGCCGGCGGAGTCGCCCTCGACGACGAAGATCTCCGAGCGGGCCGGGTCCTTGCTCTGGCAGTCGCGGAGCTTGCCGGGCATGCCGCCGGACTCGAGCAGGCCCTTGCGGCGGGTGGCCTCGCGGGCCTTGCGGGCCGCCATCCGGGCGGCGGAGGCCTGGATCGACTTGCGGATGACGTCGCGGGCGGCGGAGGGGTTGCGCTCCAGCCAGTCGCCGAGCTCGGTGTTGACCACCTGCTGCACGAAGGTGCGCGCGATGGTGTTGCCGAGCTTGGTCTTGGTCTGGCCCTCGAACTGGGGCTCGCCGAGCTTGACGGAGATGACGGCGGTGAGGCCCTCGCGGATGTCGTCGCCCGTGAGGTTGTCGTCCTTCTCGCGCAGGAGGTTCTTGGTGCGCGCGTAGCGGTTGACCAGCGAGGTCAGCGCCGAGCGGAAGCCCTCCTCGTGGGTGCCGCCCTCGTGCGTGTTGATGGTGTTGGCGTAGGTGTGGACGCTCTCGGAGTAGGCGCCCGTCCACTGCATGGCGATCTCGACGTCGATCTGGCGCTCGGGGTCCTCGGTCTCGAAGGAGATGACGCCCTCGTGGACGACGTCGACCTTCTTGGAGGCGTTGAGGTGGGTGACGTAGTCGACGAGCCCGCCGTCGTAGCGGTAGGTGACGCCGCGCTGGGCGCCGTCGTCGGCGACGTCGCCGTCCGGGGTGTCGAGGTCGGGGTCGTCGTCACCCGCGCGCTCGCCGTCCGCCGCGGGGAGGGCGCCGCGCTCGTCGGCGAGGCTGATGGTGAGGCCCTTGTTGAGGAACGCCATCTGCTGGAAGCGGCCGCGCAGGGTCTCGTAGTCGAAGGTCGTGGTCTCGAAGACGTCCTCGCTCGGCCAGAAGACGACCGTGGTGCCGGTGTCGCCCGTCTCCTCGCCGCGCTCGAGGGGCGCC
Source organism: uncultured Pseudokineococcus sp. (assembly GCF_947495735.1). GTDB lineage: Bacteria > Actinomycetota > Actinomycetes > Actinomycetales > Quadrisphaeraceae > Pseudokineococcus. Next base: position 88,138 of record NZ_CANMAA010000005.1, on the reverse strand, counting down.
TGGGGGACGCCGAGGCGGTAGCTCTGGCGCCAGGCGTGGCCCTGGCGGCGGACCTCGACGTCGAGGCGCCCGGAGAGCGCGTTGACGACCGAGACGCCGACGCCGTGCAGCCCGCCGGAGACGGCGTACCCGCCGCCGCCGAACTTGCCGCCCGCGTGCAGGACGGTCAGGACGACCTCGACGGCCGAGCGCCCCTCGGTGGCGTGGACGTCGACGGGGATGCCGCGGCCGTCGTCGGTGACCGAGACGCCGCCGTCGGCGCGCAGGACCACCTCGATGTGGGTGCAGTAGCCGGCGAGCGCCTCGTCGACGGCGTTGTCCACGACCTCGTAGACCAGGTGGTGCAGGCCGCGCTCGCCGGTCGAGCCGATGTACATGCCGGGGCGCTTGCGGACGGCCTCGAGGCCCTCGAGGACGGTGATGGCGTCGGCGCCGTAGCTGCCCTCCTTCACCTGCGAGGCCAGGGAGGCGGCGTCCTCGGGGCGGGCGCTCGGGTCCAGGCCGGCGCCGTCCTGCGACACGGGCGCGACCTGCTCGGCGTCGGCGACGTCGTCGTGCTCCAGCTGCGAGCGGTCCTGGACGCCGGAGTCGGGACCGGTGGCGGCGCCCTCGGGGACCGGGTGCGCGTCGGGGCGCGGCGCCTCCCCGGTGCCCGCGTCGTCGGGGTGCTCGGGCGCGCCGTCTGCTCCGGTGCTCGTCACGAGGCGGGGGTCCCTCCGGGAGTGCTGCGCAGGCGTCGGCGCGCACGTGCGCGCGGGACCCTGCTGATCACCGGGAACTCTACCCCGCGCGGACGCTCTTCCCGGGACTCCGGGCCGCTCGGGGGCCTCCAGCGCCGTTCTGAGCCGATGAGGTGCCGGGCTGGACGGGGGGTACGTGACCGCGCCGCGCGGACGCTGGACGGCCCACGGGCGTCGAGGCGGCCCTCCGGCCGGGGCTGCGCACCCGGTGGTCAGCCGTAGGTGTCCCGCGGTCCGCGGCCACCGGGGGCGCGGCGGCCGCCGCGCCGCCACGACGGGGCGCCCGGTCCTCGGACCTGGAGCCTCGTCACGACGCCGGCGCCGAGCTCCTCGTCGAGGCGACGGGCGATGACGGGCTCGAGCAGCCGCAGCTGGGTGGCCCACGCCGTGGAGTCGGCGCGCACGACGAGGACGCCGTCGTCGAAGCGCTCGGGGGTGGCGTGCGCGGCCACCTCGGACCCGACGACCTGCTCCCAGCGACCGATGACGCCGCCCACCGCCACGGGCGCCGACCAGCCGAGCTCCCCGACGAGCCGGTCCACGCTGCGCCCCATCGTCTGCGGGTCGCGGTCGTCGGGACGGGCGCCGGACATGGACGTGCCCCGGCGGTCGCGCTCGTACCGCTGGCGCTTCTCGGCGGCCGCCCGACCGCCGCTGCCCGCCGCCCCCGGCAGCGCCCCGCGGGCGCGGGCGGCCGCGCGGGCCCGGCCGAGCGCGGCGCGCACCGCGTCCGCCGACGGGTCGGCGCCCGCGTCGTCGCCGGGCGCGTCGCCCTGCCCCCCGGGGGCGGGGCCGGGCGGCCGCGGCCCCTCAGCCACGACCGGTCTCCTCGTCCGCACGGTCCGCGCCGTCCGCGCCTGCGCCCTCGTCCGCCGTCGGGCTGTCGGAGCCATCAGGGCCGTCGGAGCCATCAGGGCCGTCGGGGCCGTCCGTCCCCGCGCCGGCGGCCTCCCGCTCGGCGTCCGCCACGGGCAGGCCCAGCGACCCCGCGCGCACGGCGACGCGCCGCCCGGTCAGCTGGGGGGGCACGTCCTCGGGCACGGCCGCCGTCAGCAGCACCTGCTCGGCATCGGCCACGAGCTCGGCCAGGCGCGCCCGCCGCCGGGCGTCGAGCTCGGCGAAGACGTCGTCCAGGACGAGCACGGGCTCGCGCTCCGAGGGCGTGCCCGGCCCCTCGCTGCGCAGCAGCTCGTAGGCGCCGAGCCGCAGGGCCAGCGCGTAGGACCACGACTCGCCGTGGCTCGCGTAGCCGCGGGCCGGGAGCCCGCGCAGGGAGAGCAGGACGTCGTCGCGGTGGGGGCCGACGAGCGTCAGCCCGCGCTCGACCTCCCGCCGGCGCAGCTGCTCCATCGCCTCGACGAGCTGGGCCGCGAGCACGTCGCGCGGCGGGGCGCCGCCCTCGCGCGCCGCCTCGGCCGACAGGTCCTCCTCGCCCTCCCCGCGGTGCTCGGCCAGCGAGCTGCGGTAGGCCAGGCGGACGACGTCGGCCGGCGCGCCGGCCGCGGCCGCTCCCGCACCCGTGCCGCCGGGGGCCGTCTCGGCGACGGCGTCGTAGGCGCGCGCGACGTACGGCGCGAGCCGGGCCAGCAGGTAGCGGCGGGCCGACAGCAGGTCGGCGCCGAGGGTCGCGACCTGGGCGTCCCAGACCTCGATCCCCGGGAGCGGGCCGGCGCCGCGACGGGCGGCGCTCGTCGACCCGGCCGAGCGCAGCAGGGCGTTGCGCTGCTTGAGCGCCCGCTCGTACTCCGCGCGCACCCCCGCGAGCCGCGGCGCCAGCAGGACGAGGAGGTCGTCGGCGAAGCGCCGCCGACCCTCCGGGTCGCCCTTGACCAGCGCGAGGTCCTCGGGCGCGAACAGCACCGTGCGCAGCGTCCCCACGAGCTCGCGCGCGCGGGGGAGGGCCGCACGGCCGAGACGGGCCCGGTTGGCCCGCCCGGGGTTGATCTCCACCTCCGCCAGCAGGGACCTGCCGTCGCGGACCACGCTCGCGCGCACCACGGCCCGCTCCGCGCCGGCGCGCACCAGGGGGGCGTCGTGGGACACCCGGTGGCTGGACAGGGACGCCACGTACCCCAGGGCCTCGACGAGGTTGGTCTTGCCCTGCCCGTTGGGGCCGACGAGCGCCGTCACCCCCGGCTCGAGCGGCAGCTCAGCGCGCTCGTAGTTGCGGAAGTCGGCGAGCGACAGGTGCGCCACGTGCACCGCGCCGACCTCCCGCTCCGCTCCTGCTGCCCCGCTCCCCGGGACCTCGCGGGCGCACGGCCCGCGAGGTCCCGACCTGCCTCACGCCTGGTGGTCGACGTCCGAGGTGCCCGACGTCGGTCCCGCGTGGGCGGCGTCGGTCTCGTCACCGGTCGTCGCGCCCTGCTCGCTCTCGGGGGTGTCACCGCCGCCGGAGCTGGGACCCGCCGTCTGCACGGCGTGCCCGCCGAACTGGTTGCGCAGCGCCGCGACCGCCTTCATCGCCGGCGAGTCGTCCTGGCGCGAGCTGAACCGCGCGAACAGGGCGGCGGACATCACCGGCGCCGGGACGCCGTTCTCCACGGCCTCCTGGACGGTCCAGCGACCCTCGCCCGAGTCGTCCACGTAGCCCTTGATGTTCCCCAGGCCCGGGTCGGACTCCAGCGCCCGGACCAGCAGGTCCAGCAGCCAGGAGCGCACGACGGTGCCGCGCGTCCACGCCTTGAAGCAGCCGGTCTCGTCGGTGACGATGTCCTTGGCGAACAGCATCTCGAAGCCCTCGGCGTAGGCCTGCATGAGGCCGTACTCGATGCCGTTGTGGACCATCTTCGCGTAGTGCCCCGCACCGACGTGGCCGGCGTGGACGAAGCCCTCCTCGCGAGGGCCCTCCGGACGCAGCGCGTCGAAGACGGGCAGCATCCGCTCCACGTCCTCCGCGGCGCCGCCGCACATCAGCCCGTAGCCGACCTCGAGCCCCCACACCCCGCCGGAGACGCCGCAGTCGACGAAGCGGACCCCCTTCGCGTCGAGCTGCTGGGCGTGCTCCTCGTCCTCGGTCCACTTCGAGTTGCCGCCGTCCACGACGAGGTCGCCCTCCTCGAGGAGGCCGGCGAGCTCGGTGATGACGCCGTGGGTGACCGCCCCCGCCGGGACCATGACCCACACGGCGCGCGGCGCCGGCAGCGCCGCCACCAGCGCCTCGAGGCTCTCGACGTCGGTGACGTCGGGGTCGCGGTCGTAGCCGGTGACCTCCAGGCCCGCCTCGCGCAGGCGGTCGCGCATCCCGCCGCCCATGCGCCCCAGGCCGACCATGCCCAGGTGGTGCACCGGGGTCGTGCTGCCGCTCGTGCTCGTGCTCTCGCTCATGCCGCTCCTCCCACCGCTGCCGCGGTGCTCGAGCCCCTCGGTGCTGCCGGGGCTGCCTGGCGTGCCGTCTGCTCGGTGCGCGCCCGCGGGCTGCCCCGGGGGGCGGCGCTCGGACGTCTGGTCCGGGGGCGCCTCGCGCACGACACCCACCCTGGCGCGCCCGCGTGCGAGCCGCCGCTCGGGGACGGGGTCAGCCGGCCATCCGGACCGGCATCAGGAGGTAGCGGTACCCGGGGTCGTCGTCGCCCTCCGCCTCGGGCTGGCCCGTCAGGACGGCCGGCTTGGTGGGCTGGGTGAAGGACAGCCGCACGTGCGGCGTCGGCAGGGCGCCCAGCCCGTCGAGCAGGAACGCCGGGTTGAAGGCGATCTCCAGCGGCTCCCCGTCCAGGGTCGCCGGCAGGGCCTCGCTGGCCTGCGCGTCGTCACCGGCGCCGGCCTCGAGCACGACCTGGCCCTCGCTGAACGACAGGCGCACCGGGGTGTTGCGCTCGGCCACGAGCGAGACGCGGCGCACGGCGTCGACGAGCTCCTCGCGGGAGACGACCGCGCGGACGGCCGACTCGGCGGGGAACAGGGACCGGACCTTGGGGTACTCGCCGTCCACGAGCAGCGACGTGGTGCGCCGGCCCCCGGCCTCGAAGCCGATCATCGCCGTGCCCGAGCTGCCGGAGCCGTCCGACAGCGCCACGACGACCTCGCCGCCGCCCGATCCCAGCGAGCGCGCGACCTCCGAGAGCGTGCGAGCCCGGACGAGCGCGGTCGTGGAGGCGCCCGGGGAGGCCGGGGTCCACGGCAGCTCGCGCATCGCCAGGCGGTAGCGGTCGGTGGCCAGCAGGGTCAGCCGGTCCCCCTCGATCTCCATCCGGACGCCCGTGAGGATCGGCAGGGTCTCGTCGCGGCTGGCGGCGACGACGACCTGGCCGACCGCCTGGGTGAGCACGTCACCGGCCACGACCCCGCTGGAGTCGGGCATCACGGGCAGCGCGGGGTACTCCTCGACGGGCATGGTCAGCAGCTGGAAGCGGCTCGCCCCGCACGTCAGCGTGACCTTCGACCCCTCGCTGACCACCTCGACGGGCCGGCTGGGCAGGCTCCGCGCGATGTCGGCCAGCAGGCGGCCCGAGACGAGCACGCGGCCCGCCTCCTCGACGTCGGCGGCGACCTCGACCCGGCCGGACACCTCGTAGTCGAAGCCCGCCAGGGCGAGCGTCCCGCCGGCGTCCGCGTCGAGCACCAGTCCGGCGAGGACCGGCACCGGCGGACGGGTGGGGAGGGAGCGGGCGGTCCAGGTGACCGCCTCGGCGAGCACGTCCCGCTCGACCCTGAACCTCACGTCGACCGCCCTCTCCTCGGCGCCCCCGCTGGTGCGGCGGGCGTGCGTCCGCTGGTGCTGCCCGGCGGACGCTGGGCGCGGTCGCCGACCCTACGGCAGACGGGCCTCCCGCGGCCCGCGAGTCCTCTGGGGCGTCCCAAGCCGGGCATCCGTCCCGGGCTCTCGGCCTCGCGGTCCGACCGGGTCCGCGAGGCGCTGTCCCCAGATCGGCCCCCCACCAGCTGTGCGCGGACCAGTCTCATCCGGGGAGGCTCGTCCTCGTCATAGGCGCTGTGGACGCTGTGGAGGACGAGGCGAACTCCCAGGTCGCGCCGCGTGGCGCCCGGGGGACGGCGTGGGGGCGGCGGCCCGAGCCCGACCCGCGCGGCTGTGCACGCCGCAGCGGCGCGTCTGCTCCGTCCACGGGGGTGTGGACGCGCACGGGGGGATCTCCACAGATGTCCACAGGGTTGTGCACACCTGTGAGAACTGGGTGCGGGGCCCCTGGGGGCCCGTCCTGGGGGCCCGTCCTGGGGGGTCCCGAAGGAGTCCTCGAGGGCCGCTCGAGGGGTCCGCGGCGGGGTCGGGTGCCGTCGCCGGGTGGGCGCGCGGGCGCGGAGGACCTCGTGCTCCGCGCGGGTGGCGTGGTTGCTGCCGTGCGACGGGTGTGGCTGCGTGGCCGTGCGACGGGTGCGGCGGCCTGGCCGTGCGACCGGTGTGGCTGGGCGCGCGCGGGCGGGCGCCCTCCGGGGCACTGGCTACGCGCTCGTGCGGGCGCTGCGCCCCGCTCGAGACGCTCGCCTCACGTGCCCCGGAGGCCACCCGCCCGCGCGCTCGTGGGGATGTCGCCTCCGCGCTCGGGCCGAGCTGCGACCTCGGCTGGGGTCGTCGGCCGGGGGACGGGGCGTCGCCTGCTCGCCCTGCAGGCGGGCGTCGTGGGGGTGGGTCGTCGTGCGTCTGCCCTCGGGGTGCCCCGGGGAGGATCGCCGTCTGCGACGGGCTGGTGGGCGCCGGGCGATCAGGCGCGGTGCTGCTGCTTGATCCGGTTGGTCAGCTCGGTGACCTGGTTGAAGGTCGAGCGGCGCTCGGCCATCTGCTCGCGGATCTTGCGGTTGGCGTGCATGACCGTGGTGTGGTCGCGGCCGCCGAAGGCCTGCCCGATCTTGGGCAGGGACAGGTCGGTGAGCTCGCGGCACAGGTACATGGCCGTCTGGCGGGCGGTGACCAGCGTCCGGGAGCGCGAGGCGCCGCCGAGGTCCTCCATCGTCACGCCGAAGTAGTCCGACGCCTGGGCCATGATCGTGGCCACGGTGATGACGCCCGTGCCGGTGTCGGTGAGCAGGTCCTTGAGCACCACCTCGGCCAGCGGCAGGTCCACGCCCTGGCGGTTGAGGTTGGCGAACGCCGTCACCCGGATCAGGGCGCCCTCGAGCTCGCGGATGTTCGTGGAGATCTTGCTCGCGATGAACTCGAGGACGTCGTCCGGCGCCGAGAGGTCGTCGCCGGCGGCCTTCTTGCGCAGGATGGCGATGCGGGTCTCGAGGTCGGGGGGCTGGACGTCGGTGATCAGCCCCCACTCGAAGCGGGAGCGCATGCGCTCCTCGAAGCCGGACAGCTGCTTCGGCGGCAGGTCGCTGGTGACCACGACCTGCTTGTCGGCGTTGTGCAGCGTGTTGAAGGTGTGGAAGAACTCCTCCTGCGTCTGCACCTTGTTCGACAGGAACTGGATGTCGTCGATGAGCAGCACGTCGACGTCGCGGTAGCGGCGCTGGAACGCCGACGCCTTGTCGTCGCGGATGGAGTTGATGAAGTCGTTGGTGAACTCCTCCGAGTTCACGTACCGCACGCGCACGCCCTGGTAGAGCTTCGCGGCGTAGTCGCCGATGGCGTGCAGCAGGTGCGTCTTGCCCAGCCCGGACTGGCCGTAGACGAACAGCGGGTTGTACGCCTTCGCGGGCGCCTCGGCCACGGCGACCGCGGCGGCGTGCGCGAAGCGGTTGGAGGCGCCGATGACGAAGGTGTCGAAGGTGTACTTCGGGTTCAGGCGCGTGGGCTCGCTCGGGCGGCTGGGGTCGCGGGGGCGGACGGCCACCGGTGACGGCGCCTCCTCCACCGGTCCCCCGACCGTCGCGGCCCCGGGCTCGTCGTCGTCGCCGTCGGGCGCGTCGTCGGACGCGTCCACGTCCAGGGCGTCGACGTCGAGGGAGGAGTCCACCGTGATCGCCAGGCGCACCGGCCGGCCGAGCTCGTCCCCGAGCACGCCGACGACGACGTCCCGGACGCGCTGCTCGAGCACGTTCTTGGTGAGCTCGTCGCGGACGGCGAGGAGCAGCGTGCCGTCGAGCAGCCCGAGCGGCCTCGTGTGGCGCAGGAACCCCAGGTTGGACGCGGTGATGCGCTCGTCCTCCCGGAAGCGGCCCATGGCCCTGGCCCAGGCGAGCGGGAGGTCGGGCTGGCCGGTGCTGTCCGTGCTCACGCGCCTCCTCCTCGTGCGACGACCGCGGTGCTCGTGCGGCCCGCCCCGGACGGGGCGGGTGCTGACGCAGCCCCGCTCAGGGGTGGCGACCAGGTGATCCTGCAGTGCGACGACCGGCGCCGCGAGGACGGTCCACAGACTTGTCCACACCTGTGGGTAGCACACCGGGGCGCGGTCGACCTGCGGCCCCCGCGCCGTCCCGGCCACGTCCGCCGACCCGCCCGGGTGGCGGCTCGGGGGCGTCTGGCGCACCTGGGCACGGACCACCGGCGTGTCGGTGCGCGGACACTACCCCCCGGGACCGCATGATCGTGCGTTGCTCCTGCGACCGGTCCGGGGGCTCTCCCGCAGCGCCGCTGGCCGCCCGGCGCCGCGCCGCTGCCCGCCGCTGCCGTTTGACCGGAGCAGCAGCGTCCACCTACCGTGATGCGGTCTGGGCCCGACCTCCGCACCGCCCGAGCCCCTCGTGAGAGGGAGCCTCCTGCGGAGGGGTCGGCGCGCTGACCAGAGACCTCCGTGCGCTGGCCGGCAGCGCGCCAGACACCGTGGAGCAGACGTGAGCAAGCGCACCTTCCAGCCGAACAACCGCCGACGCGCGAAGACGCACGGGTTCCGCCTGCGCATGCGCACCCGCGCCGGCCGCGCCATCCTCGCCGCCCGGCGCCGCAAGGGCCGCGGCGAGCTGTCCGCCTGAGCGGGCCGTGCTCCCGCCCGGACGTCGTGTGCGCACCGCGGACGCCTTCGGGCGCGCGGTGCGCGGCGGCGCCCGGGCGGGCCGCACGACCCTGGTCGTCCACCTCGTGACGCCGACCGGCGTCCAGGAGGACGGCCCGACCCCGCCACCGCAGCCCGCGGCGGCGGGGTTCGTCGTGTCGAGGGCCGTGGGCGGCGCGGTCGTCCGCAACCGCGTCCGCCGGCGGCTCCGGCACCTCGTGGCGGACCGGCTCGACGTCCTCCCCGACGGCAGCGAGCTCGTGGTGCGCGCCCTGCCGCCGTCCGCGCGCGCGACCACCGACGAGCTCGCAGCGGACCTCGACGGGGGTCTGCGCACGGCGCAGCGCCGTCGGCGGGCGGGGGGCGCGCGGTGAGCGCGACCCGCGCCCCGGGAGCGCCCGCGCCGCGGACGGCGAGGAGCCCCCGCGAGTGGCCCCGTCTCGCGCTGGTGCTCCTGGTGCGGGCGTGGCAGCTGGTGGTCTCCCCCTGGTACCCGCCCGTCTGCCGCTTCTACCCCTCGTGCTCCGCCTACGCCGTCCAGGCGCTCGGCGAGCACGGAGCTCTCCGCGGGAGCTGGCTCACCACCCGGCGCCTGCTGCGGTGCCACCCGTGGAACCCGGGCGGCGTCGACCACGTCCCTCGGAGGGAGCGGGGCGAGCCAGCCCCCGAGGAGCCGCTCGGCGAGCCGTCACGGCTCTCCCGGACCGGCACCACCAGTCCTCCTCCCTGAGAGGAGTAGGTGTCGCCTCACCCGTGAGGCGCCTCGCACGGCCCGACCCGCACGACGACAGACCCGGCAGACCGCCCCGCACCGGGCCGGCCCGGCCCCACGCCCACACGGCAGGAGCCCATGCTCGACTTCCTCCGCCCCATCGAGTACGTCGTCGCCTGGATCATGGTGACGGCGCACGACCTGCTCACCTCGGCCGGCATGGACGCCACGTCCGGCTGGACGTGGGCGCTGTCGATCGTGGCCCTCGTCGTCGTCATCCGCGTCGTCTTGATCCCGCTGTTCGTCAAGCAGATCAAGGCGTCGCGGGGCATGCAGCTGGTCGCGCCCGAGGTGCGCAAGATCCAGCAGAAGTACAAGGGGAAGACCGACCCCGCCTCCCGGCAGAAGATGACCGAGGAGACGATGGCGGCCTACAAGAAGGCCGGCACCAACCCCTTCGCCTCCTGCCTGCCGATCCTGCTGCAGATGCCGATCTTCTTCGCGCTGTTCCAGGTGCTCAACGGCCTGAGCGCCATCGCGTCGGGCGCCCGCGAGCCCATCGGTCGCATGACCCAGGAGGTCGCGGCGCAGGCGGAGGCCTCGACGCTGCTCGGGGCGCCGCTGTCGGCCACCTTCCTGGGCAGCGACGACGGCGTGACCAAGCTGGTCACCGTCCTGCTCATCGTGCTGATGTCGGTGACGACGTTCACCACGCAGCGCCAGCTGATGACCAAGAACATGCCGGCCTCGATGGCCGACAACCCCATGGCGCAGCAGCAGAAGATGATCATGTACATCCTGCCGCTCGTCTTCGCCGTGACCGGCGTCAACTTCCCCATCGGCGTCCTCGTCTACTGGCTCACGACGAACGTGTGGTCGATGGCCCAGCAGTTCTACGTCATCCGGAACATGCCGGCGCCCGGCTCGGCGGCGGAGACCAAGCAGCTCGAGCGCAAGGCGCGCAAGCAGGGCATCACCGTCGCCGAGCTGACCGGGACGGCGCCGACCGGCCCCGCCGCCGCGGCGGAGGCGCCTCGCGGCCAGCGGGTGCAGCCGCGCCGCAAGGACAAGAACCGGCGTCCGGGAGCGGCCGGGGCGCAGCCGTCGACGTCACCGGTCCAGCCGCCGAGCGGGAGCACGCCCGCCGCTGGCGGCGCCCAGGGCCAGACGCCGGGCGGGGGTCACGCTGGTGACGAGCCGGCGGCGCCCCCGGCGGGCGGTCCGGCTGGGGCGGGAACCGACGCGGTGAAGGGCTCCAGCGGGGGTCCCGCTCGCTCCCCGGGCAACCGCCGGCCGTCGGGCGGTGCGCGGGGGGGCAAGCGCGGCCGACAGGGCTCGCGCCCCGCCGCGCGCCCCTCACGCGACAGCTGACGACGGCGCGGGCGGCGCGGCCTGCGGGTCGCGCCGCCCCGGTACCGGCAGCGCACGACGAGCCGGTGCGGACCGGCCCGGGCGGCAGGGTCGCGCGGGTCCGCACCGGAGGACCAGCGGCGACGAGCCGCGCAGCACAGGAGGCAGCATGACGACGAGCGAGAACGAGCAGGACGAGGCGGTCCCCGCGCAGGCGCCCGCGGCTGGGGCGGACTCCGTCGCGGCTGGGGCGGAGGGCGACGCCGGTGTCGTCGGCGAGGGCGGGGAGCAGGCGACCTCCGGCCGGTCTCGCCTGGAGGAGGACGGCGACGTCGCCGCCGACTACCTCGAGGAGCTCCTCGACATCGCCGACCTGGACGGCGACCTGGACATCGACGTCGAGGACGGGCGCGCGTCGGTCTCCGTCCTCGAGGACGAGTCGGCGCCAGGGTCGCTGCGGCAGCTGGTCGGTCCGGACGGACAGGTCCTCGACGCGCTCCAGGAGCTGACCCGGCTGGCGGTGCAGGCGCGGACCGGCGAGCGGAGCCGTCTCGTGCTGGACGTCGCGGGGTACCGGGCCCAGCGGCGCACGGTGCTCTCGGCGATGGCGAGCGAGGCCGTGGAGCAGGTCCGCGCCGGGGCCGAGGCGGTCCACCTGGCGCCGATGAACCCCTACGAGCGGAAGATCGTCCACGACGTCATCGCCGAGGCCGGGCTCCGGTCGGAGTCCGAGGGCACGTCGGCCGACCGCCACGTCGTCGTCACGGCCGCGTCCTGACCGCGCCGACGGAGGGCGCGGCGGCGGCGGAGGGACCCGTCGGGCACGACGCCCCGAGCTCCATCGGCGCTGGTCGAGCGGGGGCGCCGGTCGGGCAGGAGGGCGATCAGCTCGTGCTGCCGCCCGAGCCGGACGTCACCGAGCGCGTCCTGGGCCCGGGGCTCGCGCAGGCGCGCCTGCTCGTGCGGGAGCTCGCCGGTGAGGGAGTCGTGCGCGGGGTCATCGGCCCGCGCGAGGTGCCTCGCCTGTGGACCCGGCACGTGCTCAACTGCGCCGTGGTCGCCGAGCTGGTGCCCGAGGGGGCCGTGGTCCTCGACGTGGGCAGCGGCGCCGGACTGCCCGGCCTGGTGCTGGCGATGGCGCGGCCCGACCTCGAGCTGGTCCTCGTCGACTCGGCCCTGCGCCGGGTGCGGTGGCTAGAGCACGCCGTGGCCGCGGTGGACGAGGCCTCGGTCGGTCCTCCCCTGCGCGTGCGAGTCGTCCGGGCGCGCGCCGAGGAGCTGGCCGGTCACGAGACGGCGGACGTCGTGACGTCACGAGCGGTGGCGCCGCTGGACCGCCTCGCGCGCTGGTGCGCTCCCCTCGTCAGCCCCGGGGGACAGCTGCTGGCCATCAAGGGGGGATCGGCGGCGGCTGAGGTGGAGGAGCACGCCGAGGCGCTGCGCCGCGTCGGCCTCCTCGAGCCCGAGGTGCTGTCTTGCGGGGTGGGGATGCTCGACGAGGCCACCACCGTGGTGCGGGCTAGGGTCGGGCACCGCAGCGCGCAGGCGCGGCGACGCGGCTGATCCGCCCCTCTCGCCGGCGCGTGGCGTGCAGGACGAGCGGCGACGAGAGGGAGGCGGGGCGCTGGTGCGCACGACGACGGCACCGGGGTGGCCCGGCTCCGAGAGCGGACGGCTCGACAGCCTGCTCGGGTGGCCCGCGGTTCCACGTGGAACAGACGTCGAGACGGTGCCGGCCGCGCCTCAGCGGCGGATGGTTCCCGTGGTCGCTGTGCCAGCGGCGGACGGGGCTCCCCGCTCAGCGGAGCCCGACGGCGAGAAGCCCTCGGCGGACGTCCGCGGCGACATGACGGCCTCTCCGCTCCCGGGCGGGGGTCCTGGTGCCGGGGGTCAGGTCACCGAGGTCGACTCGCGCGGAGACCTCGCTCCTGAGGACACCGCTCTGGTGGACCTGACCACAGGGGACAGCCCCGCCGAGGACCAGGCTCCTGAGGATGAGGCGGCCGAGGGCCGGGCTGTCGAGGGCGGGCTTCCCGAGGACCGGGTTCCCGAGGAGAGCGCTCTCGAGGAGCGGGCTCCCGTGGACCAGGTCACGGTGGTCGCCCCGCTCGAGGACCGCTCAGTCGGCGAGCAGTCCTCGACGGGCTCGCCCTCGGCCCTCGAGCACCTGGTCACTGAGGACGCGAGGGTCCCGCAGCGGGAGGCCGAGCCGGAGCCAGAGGTCCGCGACGACGCTGCCGACCTCCCGGGCACCACCGAGCTCACGGAGGGGACGTCCCTCGCTGCGCACGTCCGAGACACCGCGTCGGTCGAGGACGCTGGCCAGGCCCAGCTCAGCGGTGCCCGTGGGAGCAGCGGCCACCCGACCGATGAAGACGGCCCGGCCGCGCGGGCGGACGCGGACCCGACCGACGAAGACCTCCCCGCCGTGGCGGTAGCGGCTGCCTCGACCGACGAGGACGCCCCGGCCGCGCGGGTGGACGCCGACCCGACCGACGAAGACCTCCCCACCGCACCGGTGGACGCTGACGCCTCGCTCAACCCCGGTGCGCCCTCGGTCGACGACGACCTGCCGGTGGCGGCGGTGGACGCCGACCCGCCCGTCCGCGGAGGCCTCCCGGTCCACGCCGGTGGAGACGACGCGCAGCGGGCGGAGGTGGCGGGCTCGCTGCCCGAGGTCGACGACTCGACCCCGCTGGCGCGTGCGGTCGCGGAGGACGCCCGTCGTCGGATCGCCCTGAGCGGCCGGCCCCTGGCACCGCCCGAGCGCACGCGCGTGCTGACGGTCGCCAACCAGAAGGGCGGCGTCGGCAAGACGACGACCACGGTGAACATCGCGGCGGCGCTCGCCCAGGCGGGGCTGCGCGTCGTCGTCCTGGACAGCGACCCCCAGGGCAACGCGTCCACGGCCCTGGGCGTGGACCACCACGCCGAGGTGCCCGGCCTGTACGACGTCCTCGTCGACGAGGTGCCGCTCGAGGACGTCCTGCAGCGGTGCCCGGACGTGCCCGGGCTGCTGTGCGCTCCCGCCACGATCGACCTCGCCGGCGCGGAGATCGAGCTGGTGTCGATGGTCGCCCGCGAGACGCGGCTGCGCGGCGCCGTGCGGGGGTACCTGGAGCGGTGCGCGGCGACCGGCTCGCCGGTCCCCGACTACGTCTTCGTCGACTGCCCCCCGAGCCTCGGCCTGCTGACGCTCAACGCGTTCGTGTGCGCCGAGGAGGTCCTCATCCCCATCCAGTGCGAGTACTACGCGTTGGAGGGGCTGAGCCAGCTCCTCAAGAACATCGACATGATCACCCGCCACCTCAACCCGGCGCTCCACGTCTCGAGCATCTTGCTCACCATGTACGACGCGAGGACGCGTCTGGCCGCGCAGGTCGCTGACGAGGTGCGGGAGCACTTCCCCTCCTCGGTGCTCTCCACGACGGTGCCCCGATCTGTCCGCGTGTCGGAGGCTCCCTCCTACGGGCAGACCGTGATGACCTACGACCCTGGGTCCAGTGGGGCCCTGTCGTACCTCGCCGCGGCGCAGGAGCTGGCCGAGCGGTTCGCCCCGGCCCCTAGCGCGCGCTGAGGTCGACACCCGACGAGCAGGACGGTCTGAGCAGCATGACGGAACGACGACGGGGCCTCGGGCGCGGCCTGGGAGCTCTCATCCCCACGGCACCCGAGGGTGAGCGCCCGCACGACGTCTTCTTCCCGGTGGCGCGACCGGCGACCCCCGTCGAGGACGCCGGTTCCACGTGGAACGGCTCGGCGGCCGAGCCTGACAGCGACGCCGCGGACCGAGCGGCCGTCCCGGCGGCCGAGGACGGTGCGGCGTCCGGCGGCGTGGGGGCCCAGGACCGGTCGCCCCGTCGGGCCGAGGGGGACGACCTGGTCGAGGTCCCGGGCGTCCGGCTCGCGGAGATCCCCGTGGACGCCGTCCGGGCGAACCCCCGGCAGCCCCGCCAGGTCTTCGACGAGGACGAGCTCGCCGAGCTGGAGCACTCCATCCGCGAGGTCGGGGTGCTCCAGCCGGTGGTCGTGCGTCCCGTGCCGAGCGAGGACGGGAGCGGGCCCCGCTACGAGCTCGTCATGGGCGAGCGGCGGTGGCGGGCCAGTCAGCGCGCCGGCCTGGCGGTCGTGCCGGCGATCATCCGCGGCACGGACGACGACGTCCTCCTGCGCGACGCGCTGCTGGAGAACCTGCACCGGAGCCAGCTCAACCCCCTGGAGGAGGCGGCGGCCTACGGTCAGCTGCTCGAGGACTTCGGGTGCACCCACGACGAGCTCGCACGGCGGATCGGCCGGTCACGGCCGCAGATCTCCAACACGCTGAGGCTCCTGAAGCTGCCGCCGCTGGTGCAGCGCCGCCTGGCTGCGGGCGTGCTGTCAGCGGGCCACGCGCGTGCCCTGCTCGGTCTGCCCGACGCCGCCGCGATGGAGAGGCTCGCGCAGCGCGTCGTCGCGGAGGGCCTGTCCGTCCGGTCCACCGAGGAGGCGGTGGCGACGGGCGAGGGCGTCGCCAAGCCCCGTCGTCGCCTCAGCGCCGCGCCGCGGGACGAGCGCGCCGAGGCGGTGGCGTCGGCGCTGTCCGAGCGCCTGGAGACCCGGGTCACCATCAGCGTCGGTCGCCGCAAGGGGCGGATGACGGTGGAGTTCGCCGGGCGCGAGGACCTCGAGCGCATCCTCGGCGTGCTCGCCGTGGAGGGGGTCTCGGGCGCGGACGAGGGCGACGCGGCGTGAGGTCCCGCCCGCGCCCGCGCCCGCGCCCGCTGGCCGCGCCGGCACCGCTGGACCTCGAGCGGGCGCGCCGCCGTCACACGGTGGCCGTCGTGGGCCTGGGTCTCTCCCTCGGCGCAGCGGCGGCGTTCGTCGGTGCGCTGCTGCAGCCCCGCCGCCGTGAGGCCGTGTACGACCCTCGGCGTCCCCGCTGACGCGTCCGGGGTCGGCGGACCTGAGGTCCCGACGCCGCGCGGGAGGTGCGTTCCACGTGGAACATGGCGGCCGGAGTCGGCTGCGAACGGCGGGCGCGGAGCCGAGAGGGAGCAGGTGGGCGTGAGCAGGTCGATCAGCCCGTTGGCGCTCGAGCACGTCGCCGCGCTGCCCGACCCGTGCCGGTCGTGCGTCCGCTGGGAGCTCGACGAGGCCGCCGCGGCAGCGGCCCGACGCAACGGTGACCCGGCCCTCGAGAAGGAGGCGTGGCTCTCCCGGACGCTCCTGGAGTGGGGGTCGTGCGGCCGCGTCGCGCACGTCGGGACGGAGCTGGCGGCCTTCGTGACCTACGCGCCGCCGCATCTCGTGCCCCGCTCGCTGGGGTACCCGACCTCACCGGTCAGCGCCGACGCCGTGCTGCTCATGACTGCCGGTGTCCTGCCGCACCACCGCGGCGGAGGGCTCGGCCGGATGCTGGTGCAGGGGGCGGCGAAGGACCTGACGCGTCGTGGTGTCCGAGCGGTCGAGGCCTTCGCCGACGCGGGCGAGGACGACGCGTCAGGAGGCAGCCAGGGCGCCGGGATCGCGTGGGACGCCGCCGGCCGGGGCGGCGAGTCCCTCCCACCGGCCCACCTGGGCGGGGGCTGCCACGTCCCTGCGGCCTTCCTCCTCGAGGTCGGCTTCGAGGTCGTCCGCGACCACCCGCGGTGGCCCCGCCTCCGCCTCGAGCTGCGGACGGCCCTCGCCTGGCGCGAGGACGTCGAGCGCGCCCTGGACCGCATCCTGGCGGAGCTGCGCGTCCCCGCACTGGGGTAGCGAGCGGCGAGCCGGCGCGGCGCCCCCGAGGCGGTCGCTCCCTCAGCCGCCCGGCGCGGCGACGACCGGCAGGACGCCGGTCGGCACGTCCTCGTCGTCGGGGAGGAAGAAGCGGTGCACGGCGGCGGCCAGGGCCTGGGCGCAGCGGTCCCGGAAGGCCGGGTCGGCCAGGCGCGCGGCGTCGTCCGGGGACGTGAGGTAGCCGAGCTCGACGCGCACGGCCGGCATCCGGGTCATCCGCAGCACGTCGGTGTTCCACGTGTGCGTGCGGCAGTCCGCCAGGTCCGTCCTCGCCAGGAGCTCGCGGTGGACGAGGCCGGCCAGGCGCGCGCCTTCCGCAGAGCGGGAAGGGCCCGACCCCCACGAGAACGTGGCCAGCCCGGCGGCCGGAGAGCCGGGGACGGCGCCGTCGGCGCCCGGGCGCACCAGCGCGTCGCAGTGGAGCGAGACCACCACGTCGGCGCCGACGGACTCGGCCAGCTCCGCGCGCTCTTCGGGGGCCGGGCGCTGCTCGGCCCCGCGGGAGAGCACCGCGGTCGTCCCGGCAGCCGCCAGCCTGCCCTCCAGCCGCTGGGCGAGGTCGAGGACGACGGCGGCCTCGTCCAGCCCGTGGCCGACCGACCCGAGGTCCGCGCCGCCGTGGGCGGGGTCGACGAGGACCACCCGCCCGGAGGGGCGGCGCCGGGCCTGAGCGGTGCGCTCGGCGTCGCGCAGGGCGCTGGCGTCCCCACCGCCGACGGAGCGGTCCAGGCGCCGGAGGGCCTCGAGCGTCTCGGGGCCGAGGACGCCGTCGACAGCGGTCCCGGTGCTGCGCTGGAGCTCTCGGACGCCGGCCTCCGTGCGCGGCCCGTAGCGCCCGTCGCGCCGGTCGTCCAGGAGCCCGAGCGCCAGGAGCCTGTCCTGGAGGGCGCTGACGTCGTCCCCGTGGATCAGGTGGCCGGGCACGAAGCGCAGCACGCGGTCCCCGAGGCGCCACCGGGCGCCGTCGACGGCCCGGGAGGTCTGGGGCCCGACGACGCCGTCGGCCCGCAGTCCCCGGTCCTGCTGGAAGGCGCGCACGACCTGCTCGAGCGCGCCGTCGAAGAGCTCCTCCTCGCCCTGGCGGGCGGCGGCGCCGCCGGCGCCCGCGCGGTCCAGCAGCTCGCGCAGGGCCGCGACGCGCGGGCCGGCGTCGCCGCGGCGCAGGAGGTGCTGGGGACCGGTCACGAGAGCCTCCTGGGGCGGTCGGGTCGCGGGCGGCGGGCCGCCGGCGGGTCGCGCGTGTTGCGGGCCGGAGGGAGTTGGTACCACGCCGGTGGGGCCGGAGGCCCCCGGGGACGACGACGGCTCCCGGCCCAGTAGGGCCGAGAGCCGTCGTCCCGCGCCCGGTGGAGCGGACGGGGTGCGCTGCGGCGCCCGTGGGGGCGCCGTCGTCAGGACAGGAAGTCGGACAGCTCGCGGACGAGCGCGGGCTTGGGCTTGGCGCCGACGAGCGACTTCACGAGCTCGCCGCCGGAGTAGACGTTCAGCGTGGGGATCGAGGTGATCCCGTAGCTCGCCGCGATGCGGGGGTTCTCGTCGGTGTTGACCTTGACGACCTCGATCTTGTCGGCGTACTCCGTCGACAGCTCCTCGAGGATCGGGGAGACCTGGCGGCAGGGGCCGCACCAGGGGGCCCAGAAGTCGACGAGGACGGGCTTGTCGGCCTTCAGGACCTCGGCGTCGAACGTGTCGTCGGTGACCGGCTTGGTGCTCACGGTGTCTCCTCGGGGGTGCGGGGTTGGGGGAGCGGTGACCCCGGGGGCGCCGGGGCGCTGCTGGGGGTGGCTGTCGAGGTCCGGGCGCTCAGGGGCGGTTGCCCGCGGTGCCGGCCATCTCCGGCTTGGCCTCGATGAGGCTGGCGTCCGGGCTCGGGCCCCCGGCGTCACCCAGCTCGGCGAGGTAGCGCTCGGCGTCCAGCGCGGCCGTGCAGCCGCTGCCGGCCGCGGTGATGGCCTGCATGTACTCGTGGTCGACGACGTCGCCGCACGCGAACACGCCCGGGAGGTTGGTCCGCGAGGACCGGCCCTGGACGTCGATGAACCCGTGGTCGTTGATCGTCACCTGGTCCTTGACCAGGTCGACGCGGGGGTCGTGGCCGATGGCGACGAACAGGCCGGTGACGTCGAGGTCGCGCTCGGTGCCGTCCTCGGTGCTGCGCACGCGCAGCCCGGAGACCTTGTCCTGGCCGAGGACGTCCACGACCTCGGTGTTCCACGCGAAACGCATCTTGTCGTTGCCGAAGACCCTGTCCTGCATGACCTTCGAGGCGCGCAGCTCCTCGCGGCGGTGCACGAGGGTGACCGAGCGCGCGAAGCGGGTGAGGAAGGTGGCCTCCTCCACCGCGGAGTCGCCGCCGCCGACGACGGCGATGTCCTGGTCCTTGAAGAAGAACCCGTCGCACGTGGCGCACCAGCTGACGCCGCGGCCGGACAGGCGCTTCTCGTTCTCCAGGCCGATCTCGCGGTAGGCCGAGCCGAGCGCCAGGATCACCGTGCGGGCGCGGTGCACCTCCCCGCTGCCCAGGACGACCGTCTTGACGTCGCCCTCGAGGTGCATCTCGGCGGCGTCGTCGAAGACGACCTCGGAGCCGAAGCGCTCGGCCTGGGCCTGCATCTTGTCCATGAGGTCCGGCCCCATGAGCCCGTCGGGGAAGCCCGGGAAGTTCTCGATCTCCGTGGTGTTCATGAGCGCGCCGCCGGCCGTGACCGAGCCGGCCACCACCAGCGGTGCGAGGTTGGCTCGGGCGGCGTAGATGGCCGCGGTGTAGCCGGCCGGGCCGCTGCCCACGATGATCACGTTGCGGACGTCGTCGCTCACGCTGTCTGCGCTCCTCGCTGGTCGGTGGCGGGTCGGGCCGGCCGGGACGATCCCCGGGCCCGCCGCGCCGGGCTGCGGTCCCGGATCCTCCCAGGCACCGCCGCCGCACGGCCCCTGCCGGGTGGTGCGTCGGTCGACCGGCTCAACGCCACGTGCCGACGCGGCTGTTCCCGACCCCGTCAGCGCTCGACGACCTCGTAGTGCAGGAGGGCGTCCTGGCCGCCGCGGCAGCCGAGGCGCACCACCCACACGGCCAGCCCCGACGCCGAGCCGGGGTCGGGGGCGCTCTCGTGCAGCACCAGGACGTCGGCCGGACGGCCCTCCCACCGCGCGGTGTCGACCGCCACGACCTCGGCGTCCGGGCGCCCGAGCGCCGTGAGGCACGGGTCGAGGTCCGCGGGCAGGGCGAGGCCGCTGGGCGCCGTCGGAGCGGCACCGGCCGCCTCGGCCGCGGCGGGCGTCCCGCCGTCGCGCGGCTCCGCCGGAGCCGCGTCGGGCTCCGCGCCGGCCGAGCGGTCCGGCCCGTCCGAGGGCCCTCCGGGCCCGACGCCGGCGCCGCTGCTCGCGCCGGCGCTCGCGGGGTCGTCGAGGACGGCGCGGAGCTGGTCGCCCAGGGAGCCGAGCGCGTAGTCGGTGCCCGAGGCGACCACCAGGGGGTCGCCGGCCGCTGCGCCGGCCCCGCGACCGGCCCCACCACCTGCGGCCCCACCGCCGGAGGCGATGTCCGCGCCGCCCGTCTGCGCCTCGCGGACCTCCAGCGCCAGCGCGGTGCCCAGCCCGCCCACCAGCGCGACGGACGCCGCGAGGGCCAGCGCGCTGCGACGGCGCCGGGCCCGGACCGCGCGGCGCTCGCGGGCGGCGTCGGAGGCCACCGCGGCGGTGATGCGCGCAGCCAGGTCGTCCGGGGGCGGCGGGGTGCCGGAGCCCTGGCGCCGCAGCAGGCCGCGCACCCCGCGCATGTCGGCGAGGACGGCCTGGCAGCGCTCGCACGCGAGGACGTGCGCCGCCGTCAGCGCCTCGGGGGGCGGCCCGTCGCCACCCCGTCCGCCGCGGTCGCGCACCTCGTGGAGGTCGACGTCCAGCAGCGCGTCCACCGCCTCCTCGCTCGGGTGGTCCCCGCGCCCCGGTGCGTCCTCCCCCGGCGCGTCCCCGGCGGGTCGTCCGCGCCCGGCTCCGCCGCCGCTCGTCCCGGCGTCGCCGCCCCTCCCGTCCTCGGAGCCCCGACCTCCGCGGGGGTCGTGCCCGCCCTCGTCGGGGTCCTCGTCGCGCGGGGGGCGGGGGCGGGTCACGGCACCTCCTCGGGGTGGGCGCGGGCGGCGGGGTCGACGTGCGGCGCGGCGGGGGGACGGCGGTGCGGAGCTCCGGTCGCCGTCCCGACCTCTCGGACGTCGCGGGCGCCGGTGCGGTTCCCCGCGAGGTCCGGGGCCGCGGGGGCGGGCGAGGGCCCGCTGCCGCGGCGGGGGTCCAGCCCCCGGGCGCGCAGCAGCACCGCCAGGGCCGCGCGGCCGCGCGCGCAGCGGGACTTCACCGTGCCGACGGCCACGCCGAGCACGGCCGCCGCCTCCGCGACGGGGAGGTCCTGCAGGTCGACGAGCACCAGGGCGGCGCGCTGGTGCTCGGGCAGCTCGGCCAGCGCCGCCCCGACGTCGACCTCCAGGTCGACCGCGGCGTGCGCGTCGCCCCGGGCGGCGAGGCGCTCCACCGCCGGGCCGGCGGCCCCGCTCCCCGGCCCCTCGGCGTCCAGGGGGACCGTGCGCCGCACCCGCGCGCGCCGCAGGCGGTCGAGGCTGGCGTTGACGACGATGCGGTGCAGCCAGGTCGTGACCGCCGCGTCGCCGCGGAACGAGCCCGCCGCCCGCAGCGCGGACACGAGGGCGTCCTGCACGGCGTCCGCGGCCTCCTCGCGGTCCCCGAGCACGCCGAGGGCCACGGCCCACAGCCGCGGCGCGTGACGGCGCACCACCTCGCCGAAGGCGTCGCCGTCCCCGGCGAGGTGGGCCCGCAGGAGCTCGGCGTCGTCGCGGGGGTCCTCCCGGGGCCCGGGGCTCCGCGGCTCCGCGCTCACGACCGGGTCACCCCCCGCCCACGGGGCTCACCGCACCTGGACCGAGGACATCTCCACGCGGTAGCCGTCCCCGACGTCGGGCAGGCTCGTGAACCACAGGACCAGGTGCCGGGTCGAGGTGGGCTCGGGGAGCACGACCTCCGTCGCGTCGCCCGTCAGCTCGGCCGT
The DNA here is from genome assembly GCF_947495735.1 of uncultured Pseudokineococcus sp. Lineage (GTDB taxonomy): Bacteria > Actinomycetota > Actinomycetes > Actinomycetales > Quadrisphaeraceae > Pseudokineococcus. The sequence goes on along the minus strand of NZ_CANMAA010000005.1, from coordinate 66,700 downwards.
GGCCACGACCTCGGAGCCGTCGAGCTCGGCCCCCGGCGCCGTGCGGACCTCGACCGTCCCCCCGGTGCCGGCGGTGGTGAGCGTGACGGCCGAGACGGTCGACGCCCGGCCGAGGTCGAGGGCGTACCCGAAGCCCTCCTTGAGGTTGCCGAGGGCCGCCGTCGCGTAGGTCGAGGACGTCCAGGCGGTGCCGGGGTCCCCGTCGAGCGCGTCGTCGACCGAGGCGTCCCCCTCCTCGCCGTCGCCCAGGGGGTCCAGCGACTGCGCGGACGCGACTGCAGGGGCGGACGACGGCTCGGGGCCGGGCTCGGGCTCGGGCTCTCCCGCCTCCTCGGCGACCTCCTCCTCCGGCGTCGCCGTCGCCGTGGCGGTGGCGACCGGCGGCGGTGCCGCCCCGTCGTCCCCGCCCCAGAGGTCGGTGAGGACGCCGACGGCGAGCAGCAGCGCGGCGGCGACGGCGGCCAGCACGAGGACGAGCACCACCGCCGTCTGGACGCGCGCCGGCCGCTCGGCCGGTGCGGCGGCCGCCGTCGAGCCGGCGCGCGGCCCCCCGCGGTCGTCCGCGGCGCCGGGGTCGCCGGCACCGGCGCCGCCGTGCCCGCCGCCGGCTCCCGGCCCGCCGCCGGCTCCTGCGCCCGGGCCCGCCCCGGACTCGCCCGGCGCGGACCGCCCGCCCGGGACGGCGCCCCCGCCCGTGGGCTGCGGCGGTCGGCGCACCGCGCGCGGTCGTCCGACGCCGCCGGGCACCGCGCCGGGCACCGCGCCGGGCACCGCGGCCGCGGCGACGGCGCCAGCCCCCGCGGCGACGACGCCCGCCCCCGCGGGGGCGGCCACGGCTCCCACGGGCACCGCGGCGCCGTCCCGGCCCACGCGCTCGCCCTGGACGCGCTCGCCTTCAGCCACGTCGTCCGCGGCGGACCGGTCCTCGGGACGCCCGTCCCCGGACCCCTCCCCGGGGCCGCCCGCCGCCCGGGGGGCCGGGCTGCTGCCCGTACCGCCGTGGCGCCGCGCCGCGGGCACCCCGGCCCCGAGGAGCTCGGCGAGCTCCCGCCGGCCTCCGCCGCCGGGGCGGCCGTCGCCGTAGGGCGAGCCCCACGGGGCCAGCTGCTCGGCGAGCTCCCCGGGGGTGCGGGGCCCGTCCTCGTGGGGGCCGAGCGTCACGGCGCACAGCACGTCGAGGTCCGCGGGGACGCCGTCGACGAGGTCGCCGGGCGGGACGGGTCCGTCGTCGACGCGCGGGGCCAGTGGCAGGGCGCGGCCGTCGGCGTCGTCCGTGCCGGCGGGGTCGACCGCCTCCTCGCCGCCCAGCGGACCGGGCCAGCGCCCGGTGAGGCCGGCGTAGACGAGCGCGACGAGGGCCACGGCGTCGGCGCGCGCGGCGACCCCGGGGTCGACGTCGCCCGCGGGCGCCCCCGCCGGCCCGCCTTCGTCGACGGCGGCGCGGACCTCCACGCCCGTCACCACGACCCCGCCGTCGGCGGCGCGGTGGAGGCAGGAGGGGCTGAGGCGGCGGTGGTGCAGCCCGAGCGCGCGGGCGCGCTCCAGCGCCTGGGCCGCCTCCCCGACCAGCGTGCGCACGAGCGGGGCGGGCAGCGGCCCGCAGCGCTCGACGAGCGCGGCGAGGCTCTCCCCGGGCACCGAGGCGGTGACGACGAAGGCCCAGCCGGCGTCGTCCCCGACGTCGAGCACGCGCAGGACGCGGACGTCGTCGACCAGGGCGGCGCGGCGGGCGGCGTCCACGACGTCCTCGGCGCCGCCGGCCACGGCCAGCAGCTCCACCGGGCGGTCCAGCACGAGGTCGTGCCCGCGCCACGTCTGCGTGCTGCCGGCAGGAGCGCCGGCGCCCGCGGGCGCGGTGCCCCCGGTGCGCCGGTCCAGCCGGTACCGCCCCGCGAGGGCGCCGCCCTCCGCCAGCGCGACTGCTGCCTCCACCTGCTGCCACCTCCGTCGTCCGGCGCCCTGCGCGCCCCCCCGCGTGCGTCGGGGACCCGTGCCGCCCGGACCCGCCGGCGGCCCTCGCCAGGCTAGGCGCCGTCCTGCTCCGCGGCCGGGAGGTCAGCGGCCGCGGCGGACCTGCGCGACGACGTCGTCGAGCTCGCGCACGCGCGTCACCCGGAGCATCAGCACGTAGACGACGACGACGACCGCTCCCGCGACCAGCACGACCGCCAGGGCGGTGGGCCTGCTGGTGATGCCGCTCAGGAGCGCCTGCACCCCGCTGCTCGCGCCCCAGCCGGCGAGGCCGGCGACGACGGCGGCCAGCAGCACCCGCACGTGCAGGCGCAGGACGCGGGACCCGTCGAAGGAGCCGGCGGTCCGGTGCAGCAGCACCAGGGCCGTGACGAGCCCGGCGACGTTGCCCAGGGCCTGGGAGACCCCCAGGCCCACGACGACCCGCTCCGCCGGCACCGTCAGGGCCACGACGACGTTGAGCAGCGTCGACGTCGCGGCCGCCACGGCCACGCCGACGAAGGGGCGACGGCCGTCCTCGCGGGCGTAGAAGCCGCGCTGCACGAGGTAGAGGGCGCTGTAGAAGGGCAGGCCGAGCGCCATGGCCGCGGCGGTCGCGCCGATGACGCCACCGCTCCCGGCGCCGAAGAGGAGCACGCCGACGGGCGGGCCGAGGACGACCAGGCCCGTGGCCGACAAGACCGACACGACGCCGAGCAGCCGGAGCCCCAGGGACATGTCCGCGCGGGCCCCGGTCTCGTCGCCGTCGCTGATGCGGCCGGCGAGGCGCGTGAACAGGGCCGTGACGACGGAGACGGCGACGAGCGAGTGCGGGAGCACGTAGAGGAGGTACGCCAGGCCCAGGACGGCCGGGCCGGGCACGACGACGTCCTCCGGGAGCGGCTCCCCGGCCCCCTCGGTGGCGTAGACCGCGACCTGCGTCGTGACGAGGAAGGCGGCCTGGGAGACGAGGATCCCGCCGAAGGTCCACAGGGCGACCGTCCCGGCGCTGCGCAGGCCCACGCCGCGGACGCCGAACCGAGGGGTCCACGTGAAACCGAGGCGGCGCAGGGGCACCAGCAGCACGAGGGCCTGGGCGACGACGCCGAGCGTCGCGGTGCCCGCGAGGAGCGCGACCATGCCGGAGGAGAGGGTCTCGAGCCCCACCCCCTCCTCGGCGCGGCCGAACAGCGCGAGGAAGACGAGCAGGCCCGAGATGGCGACGACGTTGTTGACGACCGGGGCCCACATGTAGGGGCCGAAGCTCCCGCGGGCGTTGAGCACCTGGCCCAGCACCGTGTAGAGCCCGTAGAAGAAGACCTGGGGCAGCACCCACAGGGCGATCGCCGTCGCGAGGCGCAGCTCGTCCCCGCCCCAGCTGGACGCGTAGGCCCAGACGAGCAGCGGCGCCGCCAGCAGGCAGACGCCCGTGACGGCGGCGAGCCCGGCCACGACCAGGGTGACGAGGCGGTCGACGAACACCTTCCCGCCGTCCGCGTCGCGCGAGGCCCGGACGATCTGGGGCACGAGGACCGCGTTGAGCACGCCCCCGGCGATGAGCAGGTAGACGATGTTCGGGATGCGGTTGGCGACGTCGAAGGCGTCGGCGCCGGTGCCGACCGCGCCGATCGCCGTGACCAGGACGATCGAGCGCACCAGCCCGAGGACGCGGCTGACGGCCGTGCCGGCGGCCATCACGCTGCTGGAGCGCACGAGCGAGCGCAGGCCGCCCGCTGCGGGCGCGACGGCGGCGTCGGGTCCGGCGTCGGGCGGCGGGGCGGCTCCGCCGGCGGGGCTCGTGCTCGGGGTGCTCATCGGGTCTCCTCGGCGGGCGCGCCCGGGCGGGCGCCCCCGTCCTGGGGCTGGGGGGAGGTCGGGAGGCTGGTGCGCGCGGTCCGCCGGTCGCCCGGCGGCGGCCGGCGGGGGTCGTCGCCGGGCTCACCGGGCGGTGAGCCGCCCCGCGCCGCGTGGTCCGGCGGGGGGCCGGCGCCCGGGGGGACGCGCGGCCCCGAGCCCGGCGGCCGGTGGCGGACCCGGCGGACGCTGCGCACCAGGCCGGCGACGAGCACCACGCCGCCGAGCGCCGCGACGCCGGCGGTGCCCCACTCCGCCCACTCCAGCCGGACCTGGACGGGCACGACGACCTGCTGGCCGAGCTGCTCGCCGTCGGGGCTCCGGAGCTGGATGCGGAGCTCGGTGTCCCCCCCGCCGACGGCCTCGACCGGGACCAGCACCTGGCTGCGGGAGCCGGCGGCGACGGTCGCCGGGACGTCCCGCAGGACGCGCACGCGCGGTGACGGCGCCCGGGCGGTGACGACGACCTCGACCGCCTGCTCGAGGCCGTTGGCCACCGTGACCGGCACGGAGGTCTCCGCGCCGACCACGGTCACGGTGCCGCCCTGCAGCAGCCGGACCCCGCCGGCCAGCGCGGTCACGTCGGCCACCGCGGCCTCGACCCTCGCGGCCCAGTCGTCCACGGACCGCTGGGCGAGCGCCGCGGCCGCCACGGCGCGCAGGCGCGCGGCCACCAGCGGGGAGGCGTCGGTGAGCGTCCCCCGCAGCCCGTCGGCCACGTCCACCGAGTCGGCCGCCGCCGCGAGCACGTCGGCGTCCAGGGGCGCCGGCGGGGCGCCGTCGGCGTCGGGGGGCAGGGCGGCGGCGGTGCCCCGGGCGACGTCGCCGGTGAGCAGCGCGGAGACGGGGGCCGGCGTCGTCCACGGCGCCCCGGTGAGCGCCTCGAGGGCCGCCGTCCCCTCGGCCGCGCCGACGTCCCAGGCGCGCGGCGCGACGACGAGCGCGTGCCGGGACGGGGCGGAGCCGGGCTCCTCCAGCGCCAGCGCCGCCGTCTCGGCGAGCAGGCGCGCCCCGACGAGCTGGGGCGGCTCGGCCGGGACCCGGCCGCCGACCGGGGCGCCCGCCGCCGCCAGGACCGACGACAGCCGCCCGTCCACGACGAGGCCCGACAGCCGCTGCTCCTCGGGGGCGTCCTCGCCGCTGCCCGCGGCGAGCGGCACGACGCCGTCCGCGGGGGGGCCCGGGGCGGCGTCCGGCACGCCCGCGGCCAGCAGGGTCTCGGCCACGACGACGCCGCGGGCCCCGCCGCGGGCGGCCAGGTCCGCGGCGTCCCCGTCGAGCTGGCCGCGGGCCGGCCACACGACGTCGGCGCGCACGCCCGCGCCGGTGGCGTCCGGCTCGGCCAGCGGCAGCCCGGCGCGCTCGAGGGAGGCCGCGGCCTGCCGGAGCCCGCCCAGCCACACCTCGGGCCGCTCGGCGTCCGCCACGGAGAGCAGGTCGGTGTCGCCCCGGGGGAGCGCGAGCACCTCGTGCCCGGGGGCGGCGGCGAGCAGGGCCGCGCGCCAGGCCGCGACGCCCGCGGTCGGGGAGGCGGCACCCGGCGCGAGGCGCGCGCCGCTCGGGACCGCGGGGAGCTCGTCGGCGTCCGCCGGCTCGTCACCGGCCTCCTGCTCGGCGTCCGCCGGCTCGTCGAGGTCCGCCGGCTCGTCGAGGTCCTCGGGCTCCGCCTCGGCGGACCCCGCGTCGGGAGCCGGGGCGTCCTCGCCCTCGCCGGCGGGCTCCTCCTGGGCGGACGGGTCCTCCTGGGCGGACGGGTCCTCCTCGGCGGCGGGCTCCTCGGCCGGCGCGGCGGGCGCCGGCGAGGAGGGTGAGGGCTGGGAGGAGTCCAGCAGCAGCGGGTCGAGCGCCCAGGTCGTGCCCGGCCGGTCGGCCACGGCGAGCAGGCGCCCCAGCCGCCCGCTGCCCGAGCCGGGCTCGTCGCCGTCGACGAGGCGGCTCATGGTCTCGTCCGGCACCAGGGCCGTCGCGACGTCGGGCGCCGCGCCGGTCAGCGGGACGACGACGCTCACGCGCACGGGGTCCTCGGCACCGGGGAGGCCGTCGCCCTCGCCCTCGGCGGGGTACCAGACGACGAGGCCGCGGTCGGCGTCCAGGCGCGACCCCCGGGCGTCGACGACGTCGACCGCCAGACCCCGCGGTCCCCAGCCGTCGGCGGGGTCGGGGAGGCCGAGGTCCTCGGCGGGGACGCTCAGGACGAGCTCGCGGGCGGTGCCGGGCGCCAGCGGGCGCAGCAGCGGAGCCCCCAGCACGACCGCTCCCGCGGCGGCGTCGGCCGGGGCCGTGCTCCACGCCGCCACGGCGTCGCGGGTGGCGAGCACCTCGCGCTGCAGGCGCAGCTCGGCGGTGAGCGCCTCGGCGGGCTCGTCCGTGCCGTTGACGACGCGCACGCCGACGGACAGGACGTCGTCCGGCGCCAGGGGGGTGCTGCGCAGCTCGGTGATCTCGACCGTGACGTCGTCCCGGGCGTCCGCGGGGGCGGGGGCGTCCTGGGGGACGGGGCTCGGGGACGGCGACGGCGCCGGCGACGGCGCCGGCGACGGCGCCGGGGGGGCCGCCGCGCGCGCGGGGACGACGGCGCCGAGCGCCATCGCGCCCCCCGCCCCGAGGGCGACGAGGGCAGCGGTGGCGCGACCGGGCGCCCGCTCAGCCACCGTCGCCGAGCAGGTCCCCGGCCGCCCGGGCGATGCGGCGCTCGTTGGGGAAGGCCAGGCGGCGCTCGAGCTCGGGGGCGGGCACCCACGCCGCCTCGACGGCCTCGGCGTCCGGGTCGCCCTCCACCCCGAGGCGCCCGCCGGTCGCGCGGAGCAGGAAGTGGTGCACCGTCTTGTGGATGCGCCGGCCCTCCGCGGTGAACCAGTAGTCGATGGTCCCCAGCGGGCGCACGGGCTCGCCGAGGATGCCGGTCTCCTCGGCGATCTCGCGCACGGCGGCCTCGACCGGGGTCTCCTCGCCCTCGAGGTGGCCCTTGGGCAGGCACCACTCGAGCCGACCGGCCCGGTTGACGCGGGCGATGAGCGCCACCTGCGCCACGCCCCCGGCCTCGCGGACGACGAGCCCGCCGGCGGAGGTCTCCTCCACGGTGGCGCCCCGGGCGCGGCTCCCGCGGGCGCGGGGGGCCTGGGGCGTCCGGTGGGCGGGAGCGCCCTCGGCGCGCCGCTGCCCCGTGCGGGGTGCGCCCGTCCCCGAGAGCTCGACCGCCGCGACGTCGGCCGGGGCTGCGGCGCCAGCGCCCTCGACGGCGTCGGACAGGTCCTCCCTCGGCGCACGCGCCCGCGGCAGCGGACGGCCGGAGGAGGCGGACATGCCTGCACTGTAACGACGCGACCTGCGGTGATCCGGTGCCGCGAGGGGGCGGGCGCCGGTCGTGACCGACCTGTCACACGGTCTCGCCGGGGCGCCGCCGGACCTCGCGCGCCGCCGGCCGGCGACCCCGGCGGGACCGGTGCGGCCGGGCTCGCGCCGTCCGGCGCGCTCCCGCGGGTCTGGCACCCTCTCCAGGGTGCCCGAGCCAGCCGCCGTCGACGCCTCCGGTCCCGCCCCCGGGAGCCCCGGGAGCGCTGGTGCCGGCGTGGGCGCCGCCGTCGCCGGCGCGCGCGACGCCGCGGTCGCCGCGCTCCTCGACTTCGCCCCCGGCGCGGTGGAGCTGGGCCGCGTCTTCGCCGAGGCCGGGCACGAGCTGGCGCTCGTCGGCGGCCCGGTCCGCGACGCGCTGCTCGGCCGCCTCACCGGCCCGGCGGACGTCGACCTGGACCTCACCACCAGCGCCCGCCCCGAGGTGACCGCCCGGCTGCTCGCGGCCTGGGGCGACGCCACCTGGGACGTCGGCGCCGCCTTCGGCACGATCGGGGCCCGTCGGGGAGACGTCGTCGTCGAGGTGACGACGTACCGCACCGACCTCTACGACCGGGAGAGCCGCAAGCCCGTCGTCGAGTTCGGGGACTCCCTCGACGAGGACCTGGTGCGCCGCGACTTCACGGTCAACGCGATGGCCGTGCGGCTGCCCGACGGTGCCTTCGTCGACCCGTGCGACGGGCTGCGCGACCTCGCCCACCGCGCGCTGCACACCCCGCGCTCGCCGGAGGAGTCCTTCGCCGACGACCCCCTGCGGATGCTGCGGGCCGCGCGCTTCGCCTCGACCCTCGGGCTGCGCGTGGCCCCGGCCGTCGTCGAGGCGATGACCGAGCGGGCGTCGACCATCGGCATCGTCTCGGCCGAGCGCGTGCGGGTCGAGCTGGAGAAGCTGCTGCTCGGGGCGCACCCGCGGGAGGGGCTGGAGCTCCTCGTCGGCACGGGCCTCGCCGAGCGCGTGCTGCCGGAGCTGCCCGCGCTGCAGCTGGAGATCGACGAGCACCACCGCCACAAGGACGTCTACGAGCACACGCTCACCGTGCTCGAGCAGGCCATCGACCTCGAGGACGGCCCCGGCGGCGACGTCCCGGGGCCGGACCTCGTGCTCCGCCTGGCGGCGCTCCTGCACGACATCGGCAAGCCGGCGACGCGACGGTTCGAGAGCGGCGGCGGCGTGAGCTTCCACCACCACGAGGTGGTGGGCGCCAAGATGACGGCGAAGCGGATGAAGGCGCTGCGCTTCGACACCGCGACCACCAAGGCGGTGGCCCGGCTGGTCGAGCTGCACCTGCGCTTCCACGGCTACTCCGGCGGGGAGTGGACCGACTCGGCCGTGCGGCGCTACGTCACCGACGCGGGTCCGCTGCTGCCCCGGCTGCACAAGCTGACCCGCTCGGACTCCACGACGCGCAACGCCCGCAAGGCGGCCCGCCTCGCGGCCGCCTACGACTCCCTCGAGCAGCGCGTCGTCGAGCTCCAGGCGGCCGAGGAGCTCGCCGCCGTGCGCCCCGACCTGGACGGCGCGCAGATCATGGCGACCCTCGCCACGCGACCCGGTCCCGTCGTCGGCCGCGCCTACCGCCACCTGCTGGAGCTGCGGCTGGACCGCGGACCGCTCGGCGAGGAGGCCGCGCGCGCCGAGCTGCTCGCGTGGTGGGCCCAGCAGTCGGAGTCCCAGGAGTCGGAGTCGGAGTCGCAGCAGCCGGAGTCCCCGCCGCAGTAGCGCGGCGCGCGTCGAGATGGAGGTCTGGGGTCCCGACGCGCCGGTCGGCTGACGCAGACCTCCATCTCGACGGAGGGCTCGGCGAAGTGCTCCTCGGGGGCTCGGTCGGGGGCTCGGTGGGCGGCCTCGGCCGGCGCGGGCTCGACGAGCCGGGGGGCGACCGGTCCGGTCGGTCAGGCGGCCTCCGGCGAGCGCGCGAGCAGCAGCGCCGCCCCGGCCAGGAGCGCGGCGAGCGGCAGCAGCAGCGCGGCCACGGCGGCGTCCGAGGGTCCGAGCGGCAGGACGAGCGCCGCGAGCAGCGCCCCGAGCACGAAGCAGCCGTTGAAGACGGCGTCGTGGACGGCGACGACGCGCCCGCGGTGGCGCTCGCCGGCCGAGCGCAGCACGACGGCGTCGACGCAGATCTTCAGCCCCTGGCCGCTGAGCCCCAGGGCGGCGGCGCCGGCGAGGAGGGCGGTCGCGCCCCCGCCGGGCAGGGCGAGCGCCAGGGCCGTCGCCGCGAGGGCGCCCAGCGCGAGGCACCCGGCGCCCCACCGCCGGGGGCCGAGGCGGGCGGCGCCGCTCGGCGTCGTCGCGACGGCGGCGGCGATGCCGACCGAGACGCCGCCGAGCACCAGGCCGGTGAGCGCCAGGGCGGCGTCCGGGTCGTCCCGGGGGGCCAGCCGGGTCCGCGCGAGCACGACGACCAGGACGACGAGCACCCCGTAGGCGACCCGCGACGCCCCCAGCGCCGCGACGGCGCGGGCGGCGGCCGGTCGGTGCGCGAGGTGGCGGAGCCCGTCGCGGAGCTCGGCGACGGCGCGCCCCGCGCCGGCGGACGTACCGGCGCCGACCCCGGCCCCCGCCGGGTCCCCGGCCCCCGACCCGTCGGCGGTCCCCGACCCGTCGGTGGTCCCCGACCCGCCGCCCAGCGCCGACGGCGGCAGGCGCAGCGCGGCGAGCGCGGAGGCGCCCACGAGGGTCGCCGCCAGGGCCAGCACGAGGCCGTCGGCGGTCGGCCCGGCGCCCGCGACCACGCGCAGGACGGTGCCGGCCCCGGCCCCCAGCGCCAGGGCGAGCGTGCCGACCGTCGGGACGACGGCGCTGGCCAGGACGAGGTCCCGGCCGGCGACGACGGCGGGCAGCCCGGCGCCCAGGGCGGCGAGGACGAGGCGGTTGACGCTCAGCACGAGCAGGACCGCGGGCACCAGCAGGGCTCCCTGGGCCGCGGAGCCGCCGAGGACGACGGCGGCGGTCCCGAGGACGGCAGCGGCCCGCGCCACCCCGGCGACGACGAGGACGGTGCGCCGCCGCCACCGGTCCAGCAGGGTCCCCACGAGGGGGCCCACCAGCGTGTAGGGCAGCAGCACGAGCGCCAGCAGCCCGGCGACGGCCAGCGGCGTCGGGGCGCGCTCGGGGGAGAACAGCAGGAGCCCCGCGAGGCCCAGCTGGAAGGCGCCGTCCCCGGACTGCGAGAGCAGGCGCACCAGCAGCAGCCGGCGCAGGTCGCGCCCGCGCAGGAGGCGGGGGAGCGCCGCGAGCCCGGCCGACCCCGCGGGGACGGCGCCCGGGGGGACGGCGCCCGGGGGGATGGCGCTCGCGGGGACGGGGCCGGCGGGGACGGGCCGCGGCCGCAGGTCCCGCGCCGTCGCGCCCCCGGAGCTCTCGGCGTCCCGCGGCTCCCGGCGACCCCGGCGCGGTCGGGCGCTCACGCGGCCATCCTGGCCCCCGGCGCCGCCGCCGGGCACCGCTGCCCGCCCTTCCCGCACCGGACGGTCAGGAAGCGCCCAGCGCGGGTGCGCATACTCTCGACTCGGCTGCGGCCCCTGCGCGGTGCGCCGACCGGCGCGCTGCGGCGCTCAAGCAGGAGCCCCGTGGCGCCGATCACCCGGACGGGTGGTGGCTCCGGGGGTCGGCTCCCACCGGCCCAGCAGGACGCGAGCGGGCGCACCGCTCGAGGCGAGGACCGCTCGCCGCCGGAGGACGCCCGCGTCCCCCGCCAGCCCCGGCCGGGGCGACCGCACGCGACCGACGCCGACGAGGAAGACCGAGGGACAGACACCCGTGGCACGAGGCTCCCGCCCGAACCCGCCCGCCCGCCGACCCGGAGGCTCCGCCCGCCGCGGCGGAGCTGCCCCGCGCCGCCCGCGGCGCTCCCTGGGGCGCCGCGTGCTGCTGGTGCTCGGCAGCCTCCTGGTCGCCGGGATCGTGCTGGGCGGGGCGGCCTTCGCCGTCGGGTACGCGACGACCGAGATCCCCGAGCCCACCGAGCTGGGCCAGAAGGCCACGACGACCGTCTACTACTCCGACGGCACGACGGAGCTGGGCACCTTCGCCGACCTCAACCGCACCCCGGTGGAGACGGAGGAGATCCCCCAGGACGTGCGCGACGCCATCATCGCCGCGGAGGACCGCAGCTTCTACGACAACCGCGGCGTCTCCCCGACGAGCATCGTGCGCGCCTTCGTCTCGAACGTGCGGGGCAACGCCACGCAGGGCGGTTCCACCATCACCCAGCAGTACGTGAAGAACTACTACACCGGTGACGACACCCGGTCGCTGCAGCGCAAGGTCCGCGAGGCCTTCATCGCGCTCAAGGTCGACCAGGAGCTCGAGAAGGACCAGATCCTCACCGACTACCTCAACACCATCTACTACGGCCGCGGCGCCTACGGCATCCAGGAGGCCTCGCGGGCCTACTTCGGCGTCGACGTCGGCCAGCTCGACACGTCGCAGGCCGCGCTCCTGGCCGGCATCGTGCCCTCGCCGTCGGCGTTCGACCCGGCCGTCGACCCCGGGGCGGCCCAGCAGCGCTGGGAGTACGTCGTCGACGGCATGGTCGAGACGGGCGCCATCGGTCCTGCGGCGCGCAGCGGGCTCGCCCTCCCGGAGACCATCGAGCCGCCGAAGCCGCGCACCTACGGCGGCCCCGGGGGCTACCTCCTGCAGGCCGTCCGCGACGAGCTGACGACGACCGGCGGCTTCAGCGAGGACGAGCTGGACGGCGGCGGCCTCACGATCACCACGACGTTCGACGCGCGGATGCAGGAGGCCGCCGTCGCGGCGATGGACGACGAGGACGCCTTCCCGTCCGAGGACCGGCCCGAGGGCGTCGTGGCGGCGCTCGTCTCGATCGATCCCGCCACCGGTGCCGTGCGCGCCATGTACGGCGGCCCCGACTACCTCGACCGCCAGCTCAACGTGGCGACCCAGGAGAACGTGCAGGCCGGCTCCATCTTCAAGCCGTTCACGCTCGTGGCCGCGCTCGAGGACGGGATGTCGCTGCGCACCCGCTACAGCGGGGACAGCCCGCGGTACTTCAGCGACTACCCCGACGAGGACGGCGACCCGTGGCGGGTCCAGAACTTCGGGAACGAGAGCCAGGGCCGGCAGAGCCTCGTGCAGGCGACGGTCACGTCGACGAACACGGTCTACGTGCCGCTGAACATCGACGTCGGCCCGGAGGCCACGGTGGACGTCGCGACCCGCGCCGGGCTCCCCGAGAGCACCACCGAGCTGCTGGCCGTCCCGAGCAACGTCCTCGGCACCTCGTCCCCGAAGGTCGTCGACATGGCCCGGGCCTACGCCACCTTCGCGGCGCAGGGGGTGCGCACCACCCCGCACGTCGTGGCCGAGGTGACCCGGGCCGGCGAGCTCCAGTACCGCGGCTCGACGCAGACCGAGCGGGTCTTCGACGAGGACGTCATGGCGGACACCACCTACGCCCTGTCGCAGGTCGTCGAGGAGGGCGGCGTCCGGCGCACCATCGACCTCGACCGCCCCGCCGCGGGCAAGACCGGCACCACGGACAACGCCAGGTCGGCGTGGTTCGCGGGGTACACGCCGCAGCTGGCCACCGTCGTGTCGGTGTTCGACACCGACGCCGCCGAGGGCGAGGGCATGGAGCCGTGGGGCGGCGTCAGCACCGTCACCGGGAGCACGTTCCCGACCCGCATCTGGCAGGAGTACATGGAGGAGGCGACCGACGGCATGGAGGTCGTCGACTTCCCCGAGCGCGCCGACATCGGCTCCACCAGCCGCTCGAGCTCCTCCTCGCGCCGGTCCTCGAGCTCCTCCGAGTCCTCCGACTCCTCGGAGTCGTCGGGATCCGGCTCCTCGGGCTCCTCGGAGTCCACGCGCACCAGCCGGTCCACCCCCGAGCCGGAGCCCGAGCCGACGGCCACCGCGCAGCCGGAGCCCACGACGCCCTCCCAGCCGACCGCCGAGCCGGAGCCCGAGCCGGAGCCCGAGCCGGCGCCGGAGCCCACGACGCGCTCGCAGCCGACCGCGGACCCGGAGCCGGACCCGGAGCCCGAGCCGGAGGACCCGCCCAGCCGGCCCGTCGAGCCGACGTCGGGCGCCTCCGCCCCGGCCGTGCCGGCGCCCCGGGACGGCGACGAGCCGGGTCAGCAGTCCGCCCCCGGGCGCGACGAGGCCGTCCAGCGCCCCTGACCCCAGCGCCTGACCCCAGCGCCTGACCCGGGCGCGGGACCGGCGCGCGGGACGTCCTGACGGGACTCCCCGAGCGGGAGCGCTGCGCCTGCCACACTCGCGCGCGTGAGCAGCTGGGAGGAGAGCCCCGCCCCGCCGCCGCCCGCGGGCGACCCGGACGGCCGGACGGACGCCGGGGGAGGCTCCGCCGACGACGACCGGGAGGACGGCGCCGTCGTCGTCCTGCCGACCCGCGAGGACGAGCTGGCCCGCGCGGCCGCCCCGGTCGCCGGAGGGCCGGCCGGACGCCGCGTGCGCACCAGCCGGCACCCCCTGCGGGCGGCCCTCGCCGGTGGGTCCGCGCTGGGCCTGCTCGTGCTCGCCGGGGCCGTGCTCCTGCGCCAGCACTGCCGCGAGACCCTCTGGGCGGCCCCGGGGCTCTACACGCACGCCTGCTACAGCGACGTGCCGCTCGTCTTCCGGGGGGCCTACCTGGACGAGGTGGTCCCCTACTTCGAGCGCTACGAGCGCGCCGACTTCCTCGACGCGCCCTTCGGCGTCGGCTGGCTGCTCTGGGGCCTCGGGAGGCTGGCCGGGGTCGCCCCCGGCGAGGAGACCGCGGGACGGGACGTCTTCGACGCGAGCGTCGTGCTCGCCGCGGTGGCGCTGGTGGTCGCCGTCGCGGGCGTCGTCCACCTGTCCGCGAGGCGGCCCTCCGACGCCCTGCTGCTCGCGGGCTCGCCGGTGGTCCTCGTCTGCGCCCTCGTGGGCGTGCAGCTCGTCCCGGTCGCCCTGGCGGTGGCGGGCCTGTGGGCGTCGGCGCGCGGGCGCGCCGTGGTCGGCGGGCTGCTGCTGGGCCTCGCGGCGCTCGTGGCGCCGCTGGCGGGCCTGGTCGTGGTCGGGGCGCTGCTGCTCGTGCGCTGGCGGCGCCGTCGGGACGACGCGGTGGCGCGCGCCGAGCGCCCGGAGCCGTCGGCCGCCGCCGGGCCGGGGGACGACCTCGAGAGCCAGGAGCAGGAGCGGCCCGTCCTGGACGCCGAGCTGCGGACCGCCGCGGCCGCCGCGCTGGTGTGGTTCGCGGGCGGCTTCCCGGTGCTGCTCGACAACGTCGGCGTGTGGCTCGACGCCGTCACCGCCAGGGTCGTCGCCGGCGCCGGGTACGGCTCGGTGTGGTTCCTCGGCGACCTGCTGGGCGTCCCGCCCGCGGACGGGACGACGACGGCGGCCTCCCTGGTGCTGCGCGTCGTCGGCGTCCTGGGCGTCGTCGCGCTGGTGCTGCGCGCGCCCCGGCCGCCCCGCGTGCCCGTGGTCGCCCTGCTGCTGCTCGTCGTCGCCCTCGTCACGGCTCCGGCGCTGCCGCCGCAGGCGGCCGTCCTGGTGCTGCCGCTGGCCGTCCTCGCGCTGCCGCACTGGCGGCTGCTGCTGGTCTGGGGGGCCGTGGAGGCCGCCGCGGCGACGGGGACGTGGCTGTACCTCTACGGCCTCGCGGTCCCCGACCGCGGCCTGCCCCCGTGGGCCTACGCCCTCCTGGTGGTGGCGCGCCTGGGCGCGCTCCTGGTCCTGGCGGGCCGTGCGGTGGAGGTGTCGCTGCACCCCGAGCGCGACGCGGTGCGCTCGCCCCGGTCGGCGCCGTCCCTGGGGGTCGACGACCCCGCCCTCCCGCCGGCGCGTCGCGGGAGCCCGGAGGACGAGCCGGGGCCGGCGCCCGCTCCGACGACCGGGTCGGGGCCCGTGCTGCGCCCCGCGACGGCGCCCGGGCCGCCTCCGGCGGGGACGGCGCGCTGAGTCCACTACCCTGGGAGGCGATCGGTCCCTGGTCCCCGTGCGCCCGAGCGCGCCCGGGGCGGGGCCGTGACGCTGACACCCTCCTGCCACGGAGAGACCGTGGCCGCTGAGACCAGAGGAGGTGGGTACTCGCATGCGTCACTACGAGATGATGATCATCCTGGACGCCGAGCTCGAGGAGCGCACCGTCGCCCCGTCGCTCGACAAGTTCCTCGACGTCGTCCGCCGCGGCGGCGGCTCCATCGACAAGGTGGACATCTGGGGCAAGCGCCGGCTGGCCTACGAGATCGACAAGAAGCCCGAGGGCATCTACGCGGTCGTCGACATGAAGGCCGAGCCCGACGTGGCCAAGGAGCTCGACCGCCAGCTCAACCTGAACGAGTCGGTCCTGCGGACCAAGCTCGTCCGGCCCGAGCTGCACTGACGACCTCCCGGCCCCCGGCGCGCCGGGGCTGTGCACGACGCCTGCGGGCTGTCGCGCCCCACCCCTAGCGTCCGGGGGACCGAGAACCGCCCACCCCGCGAGGAGGAGCCATGGCAGGCGAGACCACGATCACCCTGGTCGGCAACCTGACCGCCGACCCCGAGCTGCGCTTCACCCCCTCGGGGGCGGCCGTGGCCAACTTCACCGTCGCCTCCACGCCCCGGCAGTTCGACCGCCAGAGCAACGAGTGGAAGGACGGCGAGACGCTGTTCATGCGCTGCTCGATCTGGCGCGAGGCGGCCGAGAACGTCGCCGAGTCGCTCGGCAAGGGCCAGCGCGTCATCGTCACCGGCCGTCTCGTCTCCCGGTCCTTCCAGACCAAGGAGGGCGAGAACCGCACCGTCAACGAGCTGCAGGCCGACGAGGTCGGTCCGTCGCTGCGCTACGCGACGGCCAAGGCCCAGCGCACGCAGCGCGGCGGCGGTGGTGGTGGTGGCTTCGGCGGCGGTGGCGGTGGCCAGCAGGGCGGCGGCTACGGCGGCGGCGGGCAGCAGTCCTCCGGCGGCGGCCAGGACGACCCGTGGGCCACGGCCCCGGCGTCCGGCGGGGGGCAGCAGTCCTCCGGCGGCGGCGGTGGCTGGGGCGGCGGGCAGAGCGACGAGCCGCCGTTCTGAGCACCGCACGCCCCTGACCCGGGCGTGACCCTCGGGTCCTGACCCCCGGGTCCCGGTCCTCCAGCGCGGCGCCCGGTCCTGACGGACCGGTCGCCGCCACCGCGGCGGCGCGCGAGCGCCGTCGCCGGTCGCCCCGACCCACCGGTCGGGGCCGACCCCCTCCCACATCCCCATCCCGGGCCCTCGGCAGGACCCGGGCTCCAGACGAGGAGCTCCACGATGGCCAAGCCGGTCCTCCGCAAGCCCAAGAAGAAGTCGAACCCGCTCAAGGCGGCGAAGATCACCTACGTCGACTACAAGGACACCGCGCTGCTGCGGAAGTTCATCTCCGACCGGGGCAAGATCCGCGCCCGGCGGGTGACGGGCGTCTCCGTCCAGCAGCAGCGCCAGGTGGCCAAGGCGATCAAGAACGCCCGCGAGATGGCGCTGCTGCCCTACAGCAGCTCCGCGCGCTGAGGAAGGGGCACGAGATGAAGCTCATCCTGACGCAGGAGGTCTCCGGCCTCGGAGCGCCCGGCGAGGTCGTCACCGTCAAGGACGGCTACGGCCGCAACTACCTGCTGCCCCGCAGCCTGGCCACGCCCTGGACCAAGGGCGGCCAGAAGCAGGTCGACGACATCCAGCGGGCGCGCCGCGTCCGTGAGATCAACTCGGTGGAGGAGGCGCAGAGCATCCGTGCCTCCCTGCAGGAGAACCCCGTCCGGCTGCCGGCCAACGCCGGTCGCGGCGGGCGCCTCTTCGGCGCCATCACCCCGGGCGACGTCGCCGAGGCCGTCAAGGCGGCCACGGGCAAGGACGTCGACCGCCGCAAGGTCGAGATCGGCCAGCCGATCAAGGCCCTCGGCACCTACACGGTCAGCGTCCGGCTCCACCCGGACGTCCAGGCCAGCGTCGACGTCGAGGTCGTCCCCTCGGCCTGACGCGCCCCGCACCACCGGACGCTCTCCTGGCGTCCCCGACGGCCCCCTCGCCCTGCGGCGAGGGGGCCGTCGTCGTCCTGCGCACCCCGCACCCCGCACCTCGTCGTCGTGGTGCCGTGCGGGGCGGCGTGCGACCGGCACCTCGTCGTCCTCGTGACGTGCCGGGGGCGTGCGGGCGGCACTTCGACGTCTTCGTGACGTGCAGGGGGCGTGCGGGCGGCACTTCGACGGCCTGGTGCCGTGCGGAGGGCGTGGGGGCACGTCGTCGTCGTCGTGCCGGTGGTCCGGCGCCGTGGGTCAGCGGACCGCGCCGGCGACGGCCCAGGCGTCCCCGCGGGAGCGGCGCCACAGCGTGAGCGCCCGCACGGCCATGAAGCCGCCGGCGAAGGCGACCCACAGCCACACCAGGCCCGCGGTGCCCCCGGGCGCCCAGAGGACGACGGCGGCGACGAGCGGCGCGTAGGCCGCGAGCCCCACCACGCCGGCGACGGCGAGGTAGCGCCCGTCCCCGGCGCCGATCAGGACGCCGTCGAGCACGAAGACGTAGGCCGCGAGCGGCTGCGCCAGCGCGACGACGACGAGCGCGGCTGCGACGGCGGTGCGCACCCCGTCGTCGGGGGAGAAGAGCGGGGCCACGAGGGTGCGGCCGGCCAGGACGACGAGGCCGCTCAGCACGCCCAGCACGGCGCCCCAGCCCACGAGCCGGCGCAGCACGTCCCGCGCGCCCTCGACGTCCCCGGCGCCCAGGCTGCGGCCGGTGAGGGCCTGGCCGGCGATGGCCAGCGCGTCGAGGCCGAGCGCCAGCGCGGACCAGATCACGACCACGACCTGGTGGGCCGCGAGCGCCGTGTCCCCGGAGCTGGCGGCCGCGTACGTCGTCAGCAGGATCGAGGCGCGCAGCACGGCCGTCCGGGCGAGCAGGGGCAGCCCGTCGCGGACCGAGCGCAGCACGCCGGCGCCGCCGGGGCGCAGCGCGACCCCGGTGCGGCGCGCCCCGCGGACGACGACGACCACGAGCGCGGTCGCCATCCCCACCTGCGCCAGGGCGGTGCCGTAGCCGCTGCCGGCGAGCCCCAGCGCGGGCACGGGGCCGAGGCCCAGCACGAGGACGAGGTTGAGGGGCACGTTGGCCAGCGCCCCGGCCACGGCCACCACGAGCGGGGTGCGGGTGTCCTGCAGCCCGCGCAGGACGCCCGTGGCGGCCAGGACGACGAGCATCGCCGGCAGCCCGGGCAGTGACGCCCGGAGGTAGGTGGCCGCGGCGTCGGCCACCTCGGGGCTCGCCCCGAGGCCGAGCGCGAGCCGCCGGGCCGCCGGCCAGGCGGCGGCAGCGGTCAGCACCCCCAGCCCCAGCGCGAGCCACATCCCGTCGACCCCCTGGCGCAGGGCGGACGGCAGGTCGTCGGCCCCCAGCCCCCGGGCCACCGCGGCGGTCGTCGCGTAGGCGAGGAACACGAAGATCCCGACGGCCGTCGTGAGCACGGTGCCCGCGATCCCCAGGCCGGCCAGCGGGACGACGCCCAGGGACCCGACGACCGCCGAGTCGACCAGGAGGAACAGCGGCTCGGCCACGAGCGCCGCGAAGGCGGGGACGGCGAGACGGGCGACCTCCCGGTCCACCGGCCGCGGGCGCAGTCGCTCGGGCAGGCGCAGCACGCGCGGATCCTCGCACCGGCCCACGGGGCTCCGGCGCGGTGGGCGCGGCGACGCCTGCGGCCCGGCTGCGGACTCCCACGGGCGTGGACACCTGGTGTCCGCCCCTCGGACACCTCGGGGCGAGTTCCCGTCCACACCCGGTGCACGACGTCCGAGCAGGTCAGGACGGGTCCGCGCGGTGGCGCCCCCATCGTCGTCCCCAGGTCTGCCCACACCCTGTGGACGGCGCGCCAGGGTTGTCCACACCCGTGCACAGCCCTGTGCACAGGGGGTGTGCGCGCGCAGTTCGACCGCTGTCGGTGCCCGCCCCTAACGTCCGCCGGGCGGACCCCGATCGGGCTCGCGCGCCGGCGACCGAGAGGTCGGCGGCGGAGCCGAGGGTCGCGAGAGGGCGGGTGGGCTGGTGAGCCTGGCGGAGGTCGACCGGTTCGAGGCAGCAGGGCCCCCCTCGGAGGACCTCGGCCGCACGCCGCCGCAGGACGTCGCCGCGGAGCAGAGCGTCCTCGGCGGCATGATGCTCAGCAAGGACGCCATCGCCGACGTCGTCGAGGTGCTGCGCGGCACCGACTTCTACCGGCCGAACCACGAGAGCGTCTTCGAGGCCGTCACCGACCTCTACGGTCGCGGGGAGCCCGCCGACGCCGTCACGGTGGCGGCCGAGCTCAACCGCCGCGGCGACCTCGGCCGGGTGGGCGGCGCCGCCTACCTCCACACGCTCATCGCCTCGGTGCCGACGGCGGCCAACGCCGGCTACTACGCCGAGATCGTCCGCGAGCGCGCCGTGCTGCGCCGCCTCGTCGAGGCGGGCACGCGCATCGTGCAGATGGGCTACGCCTCCGGTGGCGGCGACGTCGACGGCATCGTCGACTCCGCGCAGGCCGAGGTCTACAAGGTCACCGAGCGGCGCAGCAGCGAGGACTACCTGCCGATCGCCGACATCATCGAGGGCACGATCGACGAGATCGAGGCCTCGAGCCACCGCGGCGAGGGCATGGTCGGCGTCCCCACCGGCTTCGCCGACCTCGACCAGCTGACGAACGGACTGCATCCCGGGCAGATGATCGTCATCGCGGCGAGGCCCGCGATCGGGAAGGCGCTGGCCCTCGACACGCCGCTGCCCACGCCGACGGGGTGGACGACGATGGGCGAGGTGCAGGTCGGGGACCGGCTGCTCGCGGCGGACGGCACACCGACCGAGGTCGTCGCCGCTACGGACGTCCTCCTCAACCGCACGTGCTACGAGGTGGTGCTCGACGACGGCACCCGCGTCGTCGCCGACGCCCAGCACCAGTGGCTCACCGACACCCGCGCGTCGCGCAGGGGCTCGGCGAGCGCTGCCGTGCGGACGACCGAGGAGATCGCGGCCACGGTGCGGCTGGAGACGGCTGACCGGCGCCTCAACCACTCGGTGAGCACGGCCGCGCCGTTGCAGCTACCCGCCGCCGAGCTGCCGCTGCCGCCGTACGCGCTCGGCGTGTGGCTCGGTGACGGCGACTCCGCCGGGGCCCGGTACACCTCCGCCGACCCGGAGATCGCGATGCACCTGGAGGCCGAGGGCCTCGTGGTGGAGGGCCAGACCGGTCTCACCTACGTCCTGCGCCCGCCTGAGCCGGAGCCGGAGCCGCGCTCCTGCGTCGTGTGCGGGGCGGCGTTCACCCCCCGCACATCGCAGGTCCGCTCGTGCGGCCGCTCCTGCGGGGGCCGTGCGAAGGCCGTCTCCGCACCCGTCCCGGCCCCGACGTGCCCCGACTGCGGGCGTCCGTCCTCGGGGCTGCGCCGCTGCCAGGCGTGCCGGGACGACCACGGCACGGTGACAGCTCTCCTGCGGGGCCTCGGCGTCCTCGGGCGCAAGCACATCCCCGGCGCGTACCTCCGCGCCTCGGAGGCCCAGCGCCGCGCCCTGCTGGCCGGTCTCCTCGACACGGACGGGACGGTCAACCCCACGGGGAGCGTGCAGATCGCGCTCACGGACCAGCGGCTGCTCGAGGACGTGCGCGAGCTCGTCCTCAGCCTCGGCTACCGCTGCGGCACCTCGACGAGGCGCGTGCGGGGCCGCAGCGAGGAGTCCTCGACCTGCTGGACGCTGACCTTCACCACGCACGACGACGTCTTCCGGCTCGAGCGCAAGCGCCTCGTGCACAAGGAGCGCACCAAGGACCGCGTCGAGCAGCGGACGCGCCGCCGCTACATCACCGAGGTGCGGCCGGTGCCCGGCGTGCCGGTGCGGTGCGTCCAGATCGACCACCCCAGCCACCTCTACCTGGCGACCCGGGCCATGGTGCCGACCCACAACTCCACGGTCGGACTGGACATCGCGCGGTCGGCGTCGATCAAGAACGGCCTCCCGTCGGTGGTCTTCTCCCTGGAGATGAGCCGCAACGAGATCACCATGCGCCTGCTGTCGGCCGAGGCGACGGTCTCCCTGCAGCACATGCGCAAGGGCACGATGCGCGAGGAGGACTGGACCCGCCTCGCCCGCACCATGGGCAAGGTCAGCGAGGCGCCGCTCTTCATCGACGACTCGCCGAACATGTCGCTGATGGAGATCCGCTCCAAGTGCCGGCGCCTCAAGCAGCGGCACGGTCTCAAGCTCGTGGTCATCGACTACCTGCAGCTGATGAGCTCGGGCAAGCGCGTCGAGAGCCGCCAGCAGGAGGTCTCGGAGTTCTCCCGCGCGCTGAAGCTGCTGGCCAAGGAGCTCGAGGTGCCGGTGATCGCCATCTCGCAGCTGAACCGCGGCGCCGAGCAGCGCACCGACAAGAAGCCGGCGATGTCGGACCTGCGCGAGTCGGGCAGCATCGAGCAGGACGCGGACATGGTGATCCTGCTCCACCGCGAGGACGCCTACGAGCGCGAGTCCCCGCGCGCCGGTGAGGCCGACCTCATCGTCGCCAAGCACCGCAACGGCCCCACGGACACCATCACGGTCGCCTTCCAGGGCCACTACTCGCGGTTCGTCGACATGGCGCAGGGCGGCTGACGCCGCCTCTCGGTCAGGCGCTCCGGGCGCGCCGCCACCGCCGGGCGGTCACGACGGTGCGGGTGAGGGCCCTCACGACGGGGCTCCCCAGCCGAGCGCGGTAGTCGGCGATGGCCGCGTTCCAGGGCCCGTCGCCGTACGTGGGGTAGGGGTGCGTCCGGGCCACGAGCGCGCTCGTCGTCGTCCCGTCGAGCACGGCGGCGGTCAGCTCGGCCAGCACCTCCCCGGCGCGCGGACCGACCACCGTGGCCCCGCGCACGCGACCGCGGCGGTCGACGACCAGGCGGGTGAAGCCCTCGGTGCGCCCGTCGGCGACGGCGCGGTCCACGTGGTCGTGCGCCAGGTGCAGCACGCGGCGGCCGGGTGCGTCCCCGGTCGTGGGCTCGCCGACCGCGGCGAGCTCGGTGTCGGTGAAGGTGACCCGCGGCACGACCGGGCTCGGGCGCCGCGGCAGACCCAGGACGGCGGTGACGGCGGCGTCCGAGCCGCGCACGCCGGCGGTGTGGGTGTAGAGGTCCTCGCCCGTGACGTCGCCGGCCGCCCAGACGCTCGGGCTCGTCGTCCTCAGGCCCGGCTCGAGCACCAGCCGGCCGTCCGCGTCGACCTCGACGCCGGCGGCGGCCAGCCCCAGCCCGTCGAGGACGGGTCGGCGCGGCCCCGCGAGCAGCAGCCGCGCGAAGGCCAGCTCGTCGCCGTCCTCGAGCACCAGGACGCCGGCGCCAGAGCTGCCCGGGCGCACCGACGCGGCGCGCACCCCCGTCCGCACGTCGACGCCGTCCGCCCGCAGCGCCGCGGTGACGACCGCCGCCGCGTCGGCGTCCTCCCGCGGCAGCAGGTGCTCGCCGGCCTCCACGACCGTCACCTGCGCCCCGAGGCGGGCGAGAGCCTGTGCCAGCTCGGTGCCCGTCGTGCCGCCGCCGAGGACGACCAGCCGGGAGGGCAGCTCCTCGAGGTCCCACACGTCGTCGGCCGTCAGCGGCGCGACCCGGTCGACGCCCGGCAGCGGGAGGGGAGCCGGTCGGGAGCCGGTGGCCAGCAGCGCGCGCGCGAAGCGGACCTCGCGCCCGTCCACCGCGGCGGTCGTCGCCCCGGTGAGGACGACCGTGCCGCGCACGGCCCGCACGCCGGCGGCCTCCAGGGCCTGCGGGGCGTCGACGGGCGCGATGTCGGCGATCGCGCGTCGGACGTGCGCCATCACGGCCGGGAAGTCCACCGACACCTCGGCGTGCACGCCCAGGCGGGAGGCCCGGCGGGCGTCCGCCGCCGCCGAGGCCGCCGCCAGCAGGGCCTTCGACGGCACGCACCCCGACCAGAGGCACTCACCGCCGGTGCGGTCGCGCTCGACGAGCAGCACGCGGGCCCCCAGCAGGGCGGCCGTCTGCGCGCCGACGAGTCCCGCCGTCCCGCCGCCGACGACGAGCAGGTCCCACGTCGTCGCGGCGTCCCGCTCGGTCAGGCGCGACCCCTCCGGCCACGTGTCCGCCGCCGGGTCGGACCCCGTGCTCTGCACCGTCATCGCTGCTCCTCCTGGCGTCCCGGTCGTCGCGCCCGCCCGCCCCGCCTGCCGCTCCGGCCGCGCGGCCCCGGCAGTCCGTCGGGGCGGCCGCTCGGTGCCCGTCAGTCTGGGCGCGGCTCTCGCCCCGTGCCCGCGGACCCGCGGACCCGCGGCGCGAGAGGCTGCTGCGACCGCCGCGCGGTCCGCCGCCGACCGAGCCGAGGAGCCGCCGTGCCCGCCGTCGCCCGCTACGCCCACCTCGGCCGGCTCTACGACCTCGTCTCCGGGGAACGGCTCTACGCCCCCGGGCGCGAGGCCGCCGTCGAGATGATCCACGTGGAACCGGGCAGCCGCGTGCTCGTCGTGGGGATCGGGACGGGACCGGACCTGCCCGCCCTGCTGTCGGCTGCGGGCCCCGGTGGCCGCGTCGTCGGCCTGGACGCGAGCCCGAGCATGCTCGCGGCGGCGCGACGACGGGCGGACCGGCTCGGCGGGGACGGCGTCCGCCTCGTGCTCGCCGACGCCGAGCAGGTGCCCGCCCGGCGCCTGCGCGACGCCCTCGGAGGCCCCGCGGACGCCGTGCTGCTCCCCTACTGCCTCTCGCTCATGCCCGCGTGGCCGAGGGCGTGGCGCACCGCGCTCGAGGCGGCACGGCCCGGCGCGCGCGTCGCCGTCGTCGACACGACCGTGGCGCGCGGAGCCCTCCTGCGGCGCCTGGCCTCCCGCGTCGCGTGCGCGGCGGGCGGCGTCCACGTCGACGCGCGGCCGTGGAGGTGCGTCGAGGAGCTCGACGACGTCAGCGCCGCCACGTTCCTGCGCGGGCACGTCGAGGTCCGGGGCGGCACGCTGCCGCTGCGCTGAGCGGGGCCACGAGCGCCGGGGCCGCGTCCCGCGCGGAGGCCGCGCCGCGGCCCAGGAGGCGCTCCCGTGCGGGGGGCGCGCCGTGAGGCACGATGAGCCCGCGGGGGCGGACGGTGCAGGGGAGGTCGCGGTGGCGGACGGCTCGACGTCCTCGACGTCCCCGACCGCCCGCCAGCGCCTCGCGGGGCTCGCGCGCCGGGTCCTGGCCGCGGACGGCGTGCGGCTGCACCCCGACGCCGCCGCGCTGGGGTCCGACCCCCTGGTGGCGGGAGCCGGCGCGGGTCCCCTCGTCGTCCACGACGCCGCCCGGGACCCCCGCACGGCGGACGCGCCCGAGGTGCGCGCCGGCGCCGTCGGCGCCGTCCTCGCCGTCCCGCTGGTCGCGGCGGGGCAGTCGACGGGCGCGCTCGCGGTCACCACCGCGACGCCCCGGACGTGGACCGACGACGAGGTGGCTGTCCTCGTCGAGGTCGCCGCCGCGGTCGTGACCGAGAACCAGCGCACCGACCTCGCGGACGAGCTCGAGGGGAGCCGGCTGCGGTGGGGCCTGGCCATCGAGGCCGCCGGCGTCGGCGGGTTCGACCTCGAGGTGGCCACGGGCCGCCTCGAGTGGGACGACCGGCTCATCCGCATCTTCGGCTACGACCCGGAGGGGTTCGGCCGGCGGCTCGAGGACTTCGAGGTCCGCCTCCACCCCGAGGACCGCGACCGCGTCATGGCCGACATCGCCGCGGCGATCGACGCCGTCGGGGACTTCGCGTCCGAGTACCGCATCGTGCTGCCGGGCGGGGTGGTGCGGTGGATCTCGGCGCGGGGCAAGGTCGTCCGCGGGGGCGACGGCGGGCTGCGGCTCCTGGGAGCCGCGTACGACACGACGGACGTGCAGTCCGCCGAGGCCGGCGTCCGCCGCGTCCTGGAGTCGATGTCGGCGGCCTTCTTCTCCCTCGACCGGCGGTGGCGCTTCACCTACGTCAACGCGGAGGCCGAGCGGCTGCTCGGACGCCGCCGCGAGGAGCTCCTCGGCGGGGTCGTGTGGGACCTCTTCCCAGCCGCGCCCGGCAGCCTCTTCGACGTCGAGTACCGCCGCGCGATGGACGAGGGGCGGCCGAGCACCTTCGAGGCGCACTACCCGGCCCCCCTCGACCGCTGGTACGAGGTCCGCGTCTTCCCCGTCGTCGACGGGCTCTCGGTGTACTTCACCGACGTCACCGCGCGCCGCGCCGCCGACGAGCGCCAGGCGCGCGAGGTCGCCCGGCGCGACGTCCTCTCCCGGGTCAGCACCGAGCTCGCGGCCACGCTGGACCCCGAGGCGGCGGTGGCCCGGCTCGCCCAGCTCGTGGTGCCGGTGCTGGCCGACTGGTGCGTCGTCACGCTGGTGCGCGACGACGGGGCGCTGCAGGACGTGGGCACCTGGCACGTCGAGGAGGCGGAGCGGCCGGTGGTCGCGCGGTACGCGGCGAACCGCCTGGAGGCGCTCGACGACACGAGCTACCTCGACCGGGCCCTCGCCTCGGGCCGCCCCGCCGTGATGCCGGAGCCGGCGCACGAGGCCGTCGCCCGGGTGCTGCGCCCGGGCGCGGCGCGCGACGCCCTCGACGAGCTCGCCCCGCAGTGGGGCGCCGTGTTCCCCCTCGTCGCCCGGGGTCGGACGCTCGGGCTGCTCACCGCGTTCCGCGGGGCCGCCGGCCCCGGGTTCGGCCCGGCGGACCTGGCGGCCGTGCAGCAGCTGGCCGAGCGCGCCGGCGTGGGCCTCGACAACGCCCGGCTCTACCGGGTGCAGCTGTCCCTCGCCGAGGAGCTGCAGCGCAGCCTCCTCACCGCGCCGCCCGCTCCCGACCACACCCAGATCGCCGTCCGGTACGTGCCCGCCGCGGAGGCCGCGCGGGTCGGCGGGGACTGGTACGACGCCTTCCTGCAGCCCGACGGCGACACGGTCGTCGTCATCGGCGACGTCGTGGGCCACGACACCCGGGCGGCGGCCGCGATGGGCCAGCTGCGGGGCCTGCTGCGGGGCATCGCCTTCCACCGCGGGCAGGGCCCGAGGGAGACCCTGGCCGGCCTCGACGCCGCGATGGAGGGCCTGCTCCTGGACACCACGGCCACGGCCGTCGTCGCCCGCGTCGAGCAGACGCCGCAGATGCGCGCCGAGGGCCTCACGCGCATCCGCTGGTCCAACGCCGGCCACCCGCCGCCGATGCTGGCCACGCCCGACGGCGAGGTGCAGCAGCTGCTCGCCCGCCGCACGGACCTGCTGCTCGGGATCCTGCCCGACAGCCCCCGCACCGAGGGCGAGGTCGTCGTCGACCGCGGCAGCACGCTCCTGCTCTACACCGACGGCCTGGTCGAGCGCCGCGACCTGGGGCTGCAGGCGGGGATGGCGCGACTGCGCCGCGAGCTCGCGGACGTCGTGGACCGGCCCCTCGAGGAGGTCCTGGACGCGCTGCTCGAGCGGCTGCTGCCCGAGCAGGGCCAAGACGACGTGGCCCTGCTCGCCGTGCGCCTGCACCCCCAGGACCAGCCGCGCCCGCCCGAGGCCGGCCCGCAGGTGGTGCCGCCCGAGGTCCCGCCGGAGCCGGCGGACTGACTCGCCCGTCCGGGCGCCGGCTCGCCCCGCGCGTCCCCGCGCTCCCGCGGCCCACCGCTGCCAGGGTGTCCGCGTGAGCGAGCAGACCCCCCTCCCGCCCGTCGACGTCGAGGCGCTGCGGGCGAAGGTCCCGGCGCTGGCCGAGGGCCTGGCCTTCTTCGACGGCCCCGGCGGCACGCAGGTGCCGGCGCCGGTCGCCGGCGCCGTCGCGGCGATGCTCGGGTCGGCCGTGTCCAACCGGAAGGGCCCGCACGCGGCCAGCCGGCGGGCGGAGCAGGCGGTCGAGGACGCCCGGCGGGCCGTCGCCGACCTCGTGGGCGGGGTGCCCGAGGGCGTCGTCCTCGGCCCGTCGATGACGCACCTCACCTACGTGATGGCCGGCGCGCTCGCGAAGACGTGGGGCGAGGGCGACGAGGTGGTGCTCACCCGCCTGGACCACGACGCGAACGTCCGGCCCTGGGCCCAGGCCGCCGCCCGCGCGGGCGCGACGGTGCGGTGGGTCGACGTCGACCCGGCGACCGGCGAGCTCGTCGACCCCGTCGCCGAGATCACGGAGCGCACCCGGCTCGTGGCCGTCGCCGGGGCCAGCAACGCGCTCGGCACGCGCCCCGACGTCGCCGCGATCACCGCGGCCGCCGATGCCGTCGGCGCCACCTCCTACGTCGACGGCGTGCACCTGACCCCGCACGCGCCCGTCGACGTCGCCGAGCTCGGCGCCGACCTGTACGCCCTGTCGCTCTACAAGCTCATGGGCCCGCACATGGCCGCGGTCGTGGCCGACCCGGTGCTGCTGGAGGGCCTGCAGCCCGACAAGCTCCTGCCCGCCTCCGACGACGTGCCGGTGCGCTTCGAGCACGGCACCCCGCCCTTCGAGCTGATGCCGGGCGCCACCGCGGCGGTCGACCTGCTGGCCGACCTCGTGCCGGGTGCGCCGGGCGAGGACCGGCGCACCCGCCTGGTCGCCTCGATGGCCGCGCTGGAGGCCGGCGAGGACCGGGTGTTCGCGCGGCTGCTCGCGGGCCTGGAGGGGATGGGCGCCGTGACGCGCGTCGGCGCCCCCGCGCGGCGCACGCCGACGGTCTCCTTCCGGGTGGCGGGCGCCACCCCGCGGGAGGTCGCGCGCTGGCTGGGCTCGCGCGGCGTCGCGGTCTCCGACGGCGACTACTACGCGCGCGAGCTCGTCGAGGTGCTGGGGCTGCGCGGCTCCGGCGGCATGGTGCGCGCCGGCGTGGCGCCGTACACGGACGACTCCGACGTCGACCGCCTCCTCGCGGCGGTCGCCGAGGTCGCGGACGGCGCCCGCGCCTGAGCTGGCGTCCCCCGGCCCGGCGGCAGCCCCGCTCACCCGTCCGGCGGAGCACGCCCGGGTGAGCGCGCCCGCGCGCCGGGTGACGCGGGCGCGCGGGGCGGTCGCGCGGGCGGGGGGGCGGGTCCGGCCCGCAGTAGCGTCGACGCCATGAGCGAGCCCTCCGCGTCCCCGACGGCGACCGTGCGCGCGGTCGCGACCACCCAGCCGCTGCCCGCGGGCGACGAGCGCAGCCTCGTGGACGTCGAGCTGCCCGTCCCCGAGCCGGGCCCGCGCGACGTGCTGGTCCGGGTGCGCGCGGTGTCGGTCAACCCGGTGGACACCAAGGTGCGCCGCAGCGCGGACCCCGGCGGGGAGCCGCGCGTGCTGGGCTACGACGCCGCGGGCGTGGTCGAGGCCGTCGGCGCGGACGTCGAGCGCTTCGCCGTCGGCGACGCCGTCTGGTACGCGGGGGCGCTGGACCGGCAGGGCAGCGACGCGGAGCTGCACGCCGTCGACGAGCGCCTCGTCGGCCGCGCGCCGCGGACCCTCGACGACGCCGAGGCCGCCGCGATGCCGCTCACCTCGCTGACCGCCTGGGAGGTGCTCATGGAGCGCGCCCGGCTGCACGCGGGGAGCGAGGGCGTGCTGCTGGTCGTGGGCGGGGCCGGGGGCGTCGCCTCGATGGTGGTGCAGATGGCCCGCCTGCTCACGCGCATGACGGTCGTCGCGACGGCCTCGCGCGAGGAGAGCCGCACGTGGCTGCGCGACCTCGGCGCCCACGTGGTCGTCGACCGCTCCGGCGACGTCGCCGCGGCGGTCCGCGAGGTGGCGCCCCGGGGCGTCGACGTCGTCGTGAGCGCCTACTCCGAGGGGAACGTCGAGCTCTTCGCGGAGGTCCTGCGGCCCTTCGGCCAGGTCGTCGCGATCGACGACCCCGAGGGCCTGGACCTGCTGCCGCTCAAGAGCAAGAGCATCAGCTGGCACTGGGAGCTCATGTTCACGCGCTCGCTGCACGGGGACGACCCCTCCCGCCAGGGCGAGGTCCTCGACGAGGTGGCGCGCATGGTCGACGAGGGCCACCTGCGCACGACGCTGGCCGAGCGCTCGGGCCCGATCAGCGCGGCCGCCCTGCGCGCGGCGCACGCCCGCGTCGAGAGCGGCGCCGTGGTCGGCAAGGTCGTCGTCGAGGGCTGGTGACCGCGGTGCTGCGCACGGCCGGTCCCGACGACGTCGCGGCGGTCGTCGCCCTGGTGCAGCGCGCCTACCGCGGGGAGGCGAGCCGCGCCGGGTGGACGACGGAGGCCGACCTCCTGGACGGGCAGCGCACCGACGCGGCCGCCGTGGGGGCCCTCGTCGCCGCCCCCGGCTCGGCCGTGCTCCTGCTCGAGGAGGACGGGCGCCTCGTCGCCTGCTGCCACGTGGAGGCCCGCTCCCCGGCGGCGTCGACGGGCGCCCACCCCGCCGGCACCGACCCCGCCGCCGGCGGCACCACCGGCGAGGGGCGCCTGGCGTACGTGGGCATGGTGGCGGTGGACCCCGCGCACCAGGGCGCGGGCACCGGCCGCGCCGTCCTGGCGGGTGCGGAGGCGCACGCGCGGGACTCGCTGGGCGCCACGGACCTGGAGATGACGGTCCTCGCGCAGCGCGCCGAGCTGGTGGCCTGGTACGAGCGGCGCGGCTGGAGCCGCACCGGCGAGCGGCGCCCCTTCCCCTACGGCGACGAGCGCTTCGGCCGGCCCCGGCGCGAGGACCTGGAGTTCGTCGTCCTGGCCCGGTCGACGGCCTGAGGGGCCCGCGGGCTCAGTCGCCGGGGGCGGCAGCGGTGAAGCAGCCCTGCAGGAGGGCGGCCAGCGCCGCGGACCTCTCCTGCTGGCTGAGGTCGCGGGCGCGCGCGGAGGACCACAGGTGCACGGCCGCCAGCATCCCCGTGATGCTGGTCAGCGCGACGACGCTGCGCCGCCGGCGGGCCACCTCCTGGCCCTCTGCGTCCTGGTCCGTCGCGTCCTGGCCCGTCGCGTCCTGGCCCGTCGCGTCCTCGCCCGGCCCGTCTGCCCCCGACGCGTCCCCGCGCGACCCGTCCGCGGGCCACGCCGGGTCGAGGGCGATGCCGAGCGAGACGAACTCCGACCAGGTGTCCTCGACCGTGCGGGCCACGCCGGGGTCCGTCGCCCCCGTGCGCAGCAGGGACCGCCAGAAGGCGCCCGTGGAGGGGTCGTCCCAGCAGGTCGCGACCAGGTGCGCGAGGTAGGCCGCGCGCTCGCCGTGCGGCAGCGAGGCCATCGCGTCCAGCTGGTCGCCCAGGGCCTGCGGACGCTCGGTCACGTGGGCGAAGAGCTGCTGCTTGCTCGCGAAGTAGTAGCGCACGAGCGCGGGGTCGCAGTCGGCCTCGCGGGCGATCGCGCGGGTGCTGGAGCCGTCCAGGCCGTGGTCGGCGAAGGAGCGCAGCGCCGCCTCGGTGATGCGCCGGCGGATCTCCCCGCGGGCTCCCCGGGGACCGCGCCCCGGCCCCGGGCTCGGGTGGTCGGGGCGGGGCTGGTCGGGGACGGGGTGGCCGGGTCCGGGCTGGTCAGGACGGGGCTCACCGGGTCGCTCGTCCACGCTGTCGCTGTCCTCCGCCCTGCGCGCCATCCCCCCGATCTGGATCATCATCGCAAGATCACGTCTGCGGCGCGCAGGCGCCCCCTCCACGGGGCCGGCGGCGGCTCGACGGGCGGTGCGCGGTGTCCCGGGGCACTCTCGGGGCGGGCGCTCGAGAAGCCGGCGTCCGGACGACGCACCTGCGCTCGACACCCAGGAGGATCGATGTTCCGCCATGTCAAGGAGCTGCAGTTCGAGGCGAAGCCGGAGAAGCCGGACGCCCTCTACGCCATGAAGTTCCAGGAGATCCTGGGCGGTCAGTACGGCGAGATGACCGTGATGATGCAGTACCTCTGGCAGGGCTGGAGCTGCCGCGTCCCGGGCAAGTACAAGGACATGATCATGGACATCGGGACGGAGGAGATCGCGCACGTCGAGATGCTCACGACGATGCTCGCGCGCCTCCTCGAGGGCGCCCCGGCCGAGACGACCGCCGCCGCGGCGGCCGCCAACCCCGTCCTCGCCGCGACGCTGGGCGGCCAGAACCCGCAGCACGCCATCGTCGCCGGCGGCGGGCCGATGCCCACGAACAGCATGGGCGTGCCGTGGAACGCGAGCTACATCGTCGCGAGCGGCAACCTGCTGGCCGACTTCCGCGCCAACGCCGCGGCCGAGGCCCAGGGCCGCCTGCAGACCTCGCGCCTGTACGGCATGACGGACGACCCGGGCGTCAAGGCGATGCTGCAGTTCAACCTCGCGCGCGACACCTGGCACCAGCAGCAGTGGCTCCTCGCCATCGAGGAGCTCGTCTCCGAGGGCTACCACGAGGTCGTGGAGCACTCGAACGGCGAGGAGGAGGACCAGCGCTGGAACAAGGCGTTCTACTCCCCGAACCCGGGCAGCGCCGCGGGCGAGGGCCGCTGGGCCCAGGGGCCGACCCTCCTCGGCGACGGCCAGATCGAGTACGTCGCCGACGCGCCGCCGCTCACCGACGACATCGGCACCCTGCCGGCGCCCGACCCGAACCTGTTCGCCACCTACGACGGCTCGCAGGGACCGGGCAAGCCCGGCACGCCCGGCGGCGCCGTGAAGCAGGCCGGCGAGGGCCTCGTGAACAAGGTCAAGGACGCCCTGGACTGACCAGGCCCACCGCGGCGCCCCGGCCGTCCGTCGTCCGCGACGGCGGGTGGCCGGGGCGCCGCGGCGTCGGGCCCGGGTCAGCTCCGGGCCCGGCTCCCGGACCAGCCCTCGGACCCCGCTCCCGGACGAGGGTGCTCGGAGGCGAGGCACCGCCCCGGGAGGTCCGGGACGCCCCACGGGTCGTGCCGCCGGACGCGCGAGGCCCCGGCGCGACCGCGGCGCGCAGAGGCCGCCAGACCGGGTACTTTCGGTCCTCGCTCGCGGTTCGCGAGGCGGCGGTGCGCCACCTCGCGGAGTTGAGACACCAGCTCCACCGCGGACGTCGACGGGTCGGGCCGACCCCTCGACGGCAGGTGCGCGCCGACAGGCGCACGGGGCCCAGGACGACGCGACGATGGCTCTGCACGACCCGAGCGGGGAGCCCGGCCGGCGCCCCGCACCCGCCGGCAGCTCCCCCGCAGCCCCGCCCGACCCGGTCACGCCGCCCGGCGCAGCCGGCTCCGCCGCCCTCGCCGAGCTCGGCCGCATCCGGCTCGACCAGCCGCTCGGACAGGTCCTCCAGCAGGTGTCGGAGCTCGCGACCCAGGTGCTCCCCGACGTGGACGCCCTGTCCATCACGCTCGTCGACGCCGACGGCAGCGCGCGCAGCGCCGCCTTCACCGACCAGGTGTCGGCGCTGCTCGACGAGCGCCAGTACGAGGACGGCTTCGGCCCCTGCATGGACGCCGCCCGCTCGGGGGGCGTGGTGCGCATCCGGGACACGGGGGCGGACCCGACGTACCCCGGCTTCAGCGCCCTGGCCCAGCGCCACGGCGTCGGGTCGGTGCTCTCCGTCGGCGTCCCCTGGGTCGACCGGTCGGTCGGCGCGCTCAACCTCTTCACGCGCGGCGGCGACCCCCTGAGCGAGGAGGTCGTGGAGCTGGCGCGCGTCTTCGCCGGCTACGCCGGGGCCGCGCTCGCCAAGGCCGCGCTGTACACCGAGACCGCCGAGCTGGCCGACCAGATGCAGCGGGCGATGAGCTCGCGCGCCGTCATCGAGCAGGCCAAGGGGGTCCTCGTGGCCGCCCTCGGGCTCTCCCCCGACGAGGCCTTCGCCGAGCTGAGCCGGCGCAGCCAGCGCACGAACACCAAGCTGCGCGACCTCGCGGCGCAGGTGGTCGCGCAGGCGCAGGAGGTCCACGGCCAGGGCGCCGTCGAGCGCACCCGCTGAGGCGGGGCGCCGAGACCCCCGCGCCGGGCCCCCGCGCCGGGGGGCGGTGGCGGGGGCGCTGCGGGATGCTCGCGGCGTGAGAGCTGCGCAGGTCCGACGCACGGGTGGTCCGCAGGTCGTCGAGGTGGTGGACGTCGACGAGCCGCGCCCCGGCCCCGGGCAGGTGCTCGTGGAGGTCGACGCCGCGGGCGTGAACTTCATCGACACCTACCACCGCAGCGGGGTCTACCCGCGCGAGGCGCCGTTCGGGCTGGGCCTGGAGGGCGCCGGGCGCGTGCTCGCCCTCGGGGACGGCGCGGGACGCGGTGACGGGGACGTCGACGGGGCCCTCGCCGAGGGGCAGCTCGTGGCGTGGAAGCAGGCTCCCGGCAGCTGCGCCGAGCGCGTCGTCGTCGACGCCGCCGAGGCCGTCCCCGTCCCCGAGGGCGTGGACGCCGAGACGGCCGCCTCGCTGATGCTCCAGGGCCTCACGGCCCAGTACCTGTCCGCGTCGACGTACCCGGTGGCGCCGGGCGACGTCGTGCTCGTGCACGCGGCCGCCGGCGGCGTCGGCCTGCTCCTCACGCAGATGGTCGTCCTGCGCGGCGGTCGGGTGCTCGCCACGGCGTCGACGCCCGAGAAGGCCGCGCTGGCGCGGGAGGCGGGCGCCGAGGAGGTGCTCGGCTACGACGGCTTCGCCGCCCGGGCCCGCGAGCTCACCGGCGGCGAGGGCGTGGCCGCCGTGTTCGACGGCGTCGGGCGGGCCACCTTCGCCGAGGGCCTGGACGCCCTGCGCCCGCGGGGCGTGATGGTGCTGTTCGGGGGCGCCAGCGGCCAGGTCGAGCCCCTCGACCCGCAGCAGCTCAACGCCAAGGGCTCCCTCTACGTCACCCGTCCCTCCCTCGCCGCCTACACGCGCACCCGCGAGGAGCTGCTCCAGCGCGCGGACGCGGTGCTGGGCTGGGCGGCCCGCGACGAGCTGTCCGTCCGGGTGGGTGGCCGCTACGCCCTGGACGACCTCGCCCAGGCGCACGAGGACCTCGAGGCGCGCCGGACCACCGGCAAGCTCCTCGTCCTGCCGGCCGGGGAGGCGGAGGCCGAGCTCGGCCGCAGCTGACCGCCGGGCGCCCGAGCGCCCCGGTCGCCCTGACCGGGGCGGGCGCGAGGCGCGCCCGGCCCGGGCGGTCGGCACCGGGCGCAGCCGGTGTGTGGTTAGGCGCCCTCATCACGGCGCGCCCGCGTCGTGGGGGGCCCGAGGCCCCGCGCCCGCCCCCCGCGGTGCCCGGTGCGAGCGCGCCGCGGGCGCCCGCCGTGCCGTCGCCCGAGAGGTCCTGCCATGACTGCTGCCGCCCGACCCGCTGCCGGCGCCCTCGCCGCCCTCCTCCTGCTGGGCGTCTCGGCCTGCGGGTCCGACGGCGCCGCGAGCGCCGGCGGGAGCGAGGAGGCGCCCGCCGGCGGGAGCACCGCGGCCGCGGCCTCCGGCGCCGAGGGCGGGGACTGGACGCCCGTCACCATCGAGCACGCCCTGGGCACCACGACGATCGAGGAGCGCCCCGAGCGCGTCGCGACGGTGGCGTGGGCCAACCAGGAGGTGCCCCTCGCCCTCGGCGTCGTGCCCGTCGGCATGGCGGAGGCGACCTTCGGGGACGACGACGGCGACGGCGTCCTGCCCTGGGTCGAGGAGCGGCTCACCGAGCTCGGCGCCGAGACCCCGGTCCTGTTCGACGAGACCGACGGCCTCGACTTCGAGGCGGTGGCGGACACCCAGCCCGACGTCATCCTCGCCGCGTACTCCGGGCTGACGCCGGAGGACTACGAGACGCTCAGCCAGATCGCCCCGGTCGTGGCCTACCCCGACGTGGCGTGGGGCACCTCGTGGCGCGACACGATCGCGCTGAACAGCCAGGGCCTGGGCATGGAGGAGGAGGGCGCGGCGCTCGTCGCCGACCTCGAGACCCAGATCGACGAGGCCGTCGCCGCGCACCCGGAGGTCCAGGGCGCCTCGGCGATGTTCATGACGCACGTCGACACCACCGACCTCAGCACCGTGAACTTCTACACGCCGCTGGACACCCGGGTCGCCTTCTTCGCCGACCTCGGCATGACCGTCCCGCAGAGCGTGCAGGAGGCCTCCGAGGGCAACGACAGCTTCTCGGGGAGCGTCAGCGCCGAGCGGGCCGACGTCTTCGACGACGTCGACGTGATCGTCACCTACGGCGGCGAGGACCTCGTCGCCACCCTCGAGGGCGACCCGCTGCTGTCGCAGATCCCCGCGGTCGAGGGCGACGCGATCGTCGCCCTGCCGAGCGACGGGCCGATCGGGACGGCGTCCAACCCGACGACGCTCGCCATCCCCTACGTCCTCGACGACTACGTCGGGATGCTCGCCGAGGCCGCCCGGGCCGCTGAGGCCGCCGACTCCGCGCGATGAGCCCGGCCCCTCGATGAGCCCGGCACCTCGATGACCCCGGCCCCTCGATGACCCCGGCCGTGGCGCCCTCGCCCGCCGGCGCGTCGCCCGCAGCGCCACCGGCGCTGCGGGCGCGCGGCGGCGCGCACCTGCGACCGCTGTGGCTGCTGGTGGGGGTCGGCGTCCTCCTCGGGCTCGTCGCGGCGTCCGTCGGCGTCGGCTCCCGCGAGGTGGGGGCGCGCGAGGTCCTGGCCGCGCTGGGGGCGGTGCTCGGCGGGTCCGTCGACGGCTTCGACCAGGCCTCCGTCGCCGTCCGGCTGCCCCGCACCGCGCTCGCCGTCCTCGCGGGGGCTGCGCTGGGGGTGGCGGGCGCGGTGATGCAGGGCGTCACCCGCAACCCGCTCGCCGACCCGAGCATCCTCGGCGTCAACACCGGCGCGGCGCTGGCGGTGGTCGTCGGCATCGCCTTCTTCGGGCTGACGTCGGCCGCCTCCTACGCCTGGGTCGCCATCGCGGGGGCCGCCGTCGCGGCGGGGTTCGTCTACACCGTCGGCTCCCTGGGGCGCGGGGGCGCGACGCCGCTCAAGCTCGCGCTCGCGGGCGCGGCCACGGCCGCCGCGCTCACCTCGCTGACGACGGCCGTCGTCCTGCCCCGCAACGACATCGCGCTCGGCGTCCGCTCCTGGCTCGTCGGCGGCGTCGGCGGCGCGACGTGGGGCTCGGTCCAGCAGGTGCTGCCCTTCCTCGCCGCCGGCGCCCTGGTGTGCCTCGCGACGGCGCGGACCCTCAACTCCCTGGCGCTCGGGGACGACCTCGCGGCCGGGCTGGGGGAGCGCGTGGCGCTCGCGCGCGGCGTCGCCTCCGCGGGCGCCGTCGTGCTGTGCGGCGCGACCACCGCCGTCACCGGGCCCATCGCCTTCGTCGGGCTCGTCGTCCCGCACGCCTGCCGCCTGCTCGTCGGCGTCGACCACCGCTGGCTCGTGCCCTTCTCCGCCGTGGCGGGCGCCGCGCTCCTGACGGGCGCGGACGTCGTGGGGCGCGTCGTCGCGCGGCCCGCGGAGATCGACGTCGGCATCGTCACCGCCCTGGTGGGCGCCCCGCTGTTCATCGCCCTGGTGCGCCGGCAGAGGATCCGCGAGCTGTGAGCGCCCTGGAGACCCGCCCCGCCCGCGCGGGCACGGCCGTCGTCACCGCCGAGGACGTCGCCCGCGGACGCCGCCGCCGCTCGCAGCGGCGGCGCGCCGTCGTCGCCGTGATGGCCGTCCTCGTCGTCGTCCTGCTCGCCACCAGCCTCGTGGTCGGCCAGACGACGTACCCCCCGGGCGAGGTGCTGCGCGTGCTCCTCGGCGAGGAGGTGCCGGGCGCGTCCTTCACCGTCGGCACGCTGCGGCTGCCGCGCGCGGTGCTCGCGGTGCTCACCGGGGTCGCCTTCGGGCTCGGGGGCGTGACCTTCCAGACGATGCTGCGCAACCCCCTCGCGAGCCCCGACGTCATCGGCATCACCTCGGCCGCCAGCGCCGCCGCCACCTTCGGCATCGTCACGCTCTCGCTCGGCGCCTCCCAGGTCTCCACCTTCGCCATCGCCGGGGGCCTGTCCGTGGCCCTGCTCATCTACGCGCTGTCGGCCGGGCGGAGCTCGGCCACGACGCGGCTGGTCCTCGTGGGCATCGGCGTCGCCGCGATGCTCGACAGCGTGACGACCTACCTGCTGTCCGAGGCCGCGGTCTGGGACCAGCAGGCGGCGTCCCGCTGGCTGACCGGCAGCCTCAACGGCGCCACGTGGGAGCAGGTGCGGCCCCTGCTGGTCGCCCTGGCGCTCCTCGGACCGCTCCTGCTGCTGCTCTCGCGCGACCTGGCCGCGACCCAGCTGGGCGACGACACCGCGTCGGCGCTCGGGGTGCGGGTGGGGCGCACGCGCCTGCTGCTGCTCGTGGCGGCGGTGGGGCTGGTCGCCTTCGCCACCGCCGCGGCCGGGCCCATCGCCTTCGTCGCCTTCCTCTCCGGGCCGATCGCCGCCCGCGTCGTCGGCCCGGGGGGCTCCCCGCTCGTGCCCGCCGCCCTGGTCGGCGCGCTGCTCGTCCTCGTCGCCGACCTCGCGGGCCAGCACGCGCTCGGCACCCGCCTGCCCGTGGGGGTGGTCACCGGCGTCCTCGGCGCCCCCTACCTCGTCTACCTCGTCGTGCGCACGCACCGCACCGGAGGCTCCCTGTGACCGACGCCCACCGCCTGCACGCCGAGGGGCTGACGCTCGGGTACGCCGGGCGCACCGTCGTCGAGGACCTCGCCCTGGAGGTCCCGCCCGGCCGCGTGACCGCGGTCGTCGGCGCCAACGCCTGCGGCAAGTCCACGCTGCTGCGCTCGATGTCGCGCCTGCTGGCACCGCGCGAGGGGCGCGTCGTCCTCGACGGCCGCGACGTCCACCGGATGCCGGCCAAGCAGCTCGCCCGCACGCTCGGGCTGCTGCCGCAGTCGCCGATCGCCCCCGACGGCATCACGGTCGCCGACCTCGTGGGGCGGGGGCGTCACCCCCACCAGCGCGCGCTGCAGCGCTGGAGCCGCGAGGACGACGCCGCCGTCGCCGAGGCCATGACCATGACGGGGACCGGCGAGCTGGCCGACCGGCCCGTCGACGAGCTCTCCGGGGGCCAGCGCCAGCGGGTCTGGATCGCGATGGCCCTGGCCCAGCGCACCGACCTGCTGCTGCTCGACGAGCCGACGACCTTCCTCGACGTCGCCCACCAGGTGGAGGTGCTGGACCTGCTCACCGACCTCAACCGCACGCGCGGGACGACGGTCGTCATGGTGCTGCACGACCTCAACCTCGCCGCGCGCTACGCCGACCACCTCGTCGCGATGGCGGGCGGGGGGCTGGCGACGGCCCCGGGCCCGCCGGCGCAGGTGCTCACCGAGGAGGTCGTGCGCGCCGTCTTCGGCCTGGAGAGCCGCGTGGTGCTCGACCCGGTCTCCGGCCGCCCGATGGTCCTGCCGATCGGTCGCCACCACGTGGACGGCGTGCGCGACGAGCTCGGGGTCGGCGGAGGCCGCCGCCCCGACGCGGGCTGAGCCCCGCCGACGGGGAGGACGAAGTCCTCGGGCGTCGCGCGCGCAGGTCGCCGACCAGGCACGACGCCGGCCTCCGGCGCACGAGGGCGGGGTTCGTCCTCCCCGTGCGCGCGGTCGTCGGGCCGGCCCGGTCGTCGCCGGAGCGGCTCAGCCCGGGGCGTCGCCGGCGAGGCGCTCGACGACCTGCGCGAGGCCGTCGTCGTCGCCCACGTTGCCCGGGAAGACGACGTAGGGGACGCCCGCGGCAGGCCCGTCGACGGGCTCCCACAGGGAGACGAGCCCGGGGAGCATCGGCCCCCGCACGACGGCGCGGCTGATGCCCAGGCCGCGGGTGGCGACGTCGTGGGAGGTGATGCCGCCCTTGGCGACGACGAAGCGGGGCGGGCGGAGCGCGAGGACGCGCGCGACGAGGTCCACCACGGCGGAGGACACCGTGCGCGACAGCGCGAGGCTGCTGCTCGCGTCGTCGCCGGTGACGAGGTCCCGGCTGGTCTGCACGAGGACGTCGCCGCGGCCGAGGGCCTCGACCACGCGGGCGACGGCGTCCTCGAGGTGGCCGTCGCGGCTCGCGTCGTCGACGAGGACGGGCACGGAGAGCTCGACGACCTCGGTGGAGGGCCGGGCCCGGACGAGGCGGTCGCGCTGGCGGGTGGTCAGGCCCGTGTGCGAGCCGACGACCACGAGACCGCCCCCGCCGGAGCCGCTCCCGACGTCGACGCCGCGGACGACGGCGGGGGCGTCCTGGCCGACGCGGGCGCGCACGAAGGCCGGCCCGGTGCGGTAGACGAGCGTGCGGCCCTCGCCCTCGAGGCGGGCGCACGCGAGCGCCGTCGACTGCAGGTCGCCCTGCGTGGCGGCGTCCACCGAGACGACGGAGCCCGGGGGCGCGCCGCGCAGCAGGTCGGCGACGGCGTCCGGCCCGCGGCGGACGGTCGCCAGGTCGAGCACGACCACGTCGCGGGCCGCGACGGCGCCGCCGGTCTTCTCGGCGACCCACTCGGGCAGGCTCGAGCTGCGGTAGCCGAACGTGGCGTCGCCGGCGAACTCCGACTCCCCGACGGGCACCATCCGCCCGCCCTCGCGCGTCCAGTGGACGCCGTCCACGGTGACGCGCCCGGCGTCGGGGAAGGCCGGGGCCAGGAGCACGAGGTCGGGGCGGGCGTGCCCGGCGGCCTCCAGCTCCTCGGCGATGACGTCGGTCTCGAGCGGGAAGTGGCCGCGCAGCGTGGAGTCGCTGCGGGACAGGAAGGTCACGCGCTCGCCGCGGGAGCCGGCGGCGGCCAGCGCGGTGCGCACCACCTCGCGGGTGCGCTCCGCGGTCGACGCCGGGTCGAGGCTGCGCGAGTTGGTGAGGACGTACAGCGCGGGGCCGCCCTCGAGCGCCCACGCGAGGTCGTCGTGCTCCCAGCGCGTCAGGACGGGCAGGTCCGCCACGGACTGCGTGCCCGTCGGGTCGTCGTCGAGGACCACCAGGGTGGTGCCCGCCCCGCGGACGGCCTCGGCCACCTGCGCCGCCGTCACGCCGGCCTCGGGGGGCGCCCCCCGCAGCACGTCGTCGAGCTCCATCGCTCCTCCGCTCCGTCGTCGGACGTCCGGTCTCCCGCCGCCGGCCGCGGGAGCCACCGGGCTCCGACGTCCGGCGCCGCGGACGAGCGCGCCGACCGCCCCTCGCGGGGCTCGCGGGACGGGCGGCTGCCGCCGCGACGCCCGACCCTACGGCGCCGCTGCCCCCGGGGGCGGCGACCGCTCAGACCCGGAAGCCGGAGACCACCGCCCGCAGCTCCGAGGACAGCCGCGCGAGCTCGCCCGCGGCGCGCCGGGTCTCGCCGATGCCCTTGGAGGTGGAGTCGGTCACCGCGGCGATGCCGCCGATGCCCGCGGCGATGGCGCCGGAGCTGTCCGCCACACCGGCCACGTCGCGGTTCATGGACGCCGTCGTGCTGGTCTGCTCCTCCACCGCCGAGGCGATCATGGTCTGGTAGTCGCTGATGCTGTCGATCACCTGGCTGATCTCGGCGATGGCGGTGGCCGCGGAGGTCGAGTCGTGCTGGATGGCGTCGACGCGGCGCGTGATGTCCTCGGTGGCCTGCGCCGTCTGCTGCGCCAGCTCCTTGACCTCGCCGGCGACGACGGCGAAGCCCTTGCCCGCGTCACCGGCGCGGGCGGCCTCGATGGTGGCGTTGAGGGCCAGCAGGTTCGTCTGCTCCGCGATGGCGGTGATGACGCGCACGACGGCGCCGATCTCCGCGCTGGAGGCGCCGAGGCGGCTGACGGTGGCGTCGGCGGAGGACGCGCTGGCCACCGCCTGGGCGGCGATCTGCGCCGCGCGCGAGGCGTTCTCGGCGATCTCCCGGATGGAGGCGGTCATCTGCTCGCCGCCGGCGGCGAGGGTCGCCACGGTGCGGGACACCTCGTCGGCGGCGTCCGAGACGGCGCCGGCCTGCGCCGAGGCCTGCTGGGAGCCGCCGGCGATCTCGCCGCTCGTGGCCGAGAGCTCCTCGCTGGCGGCCGACAGGGTGCTGGAGGTGGCGGCCAGGGTCGCCACGGTGCCGCGCAGGCTCGTGGTCGCCCGGTCGAGGGAGGCGGCCATCCGCCCGACCTCGTCGCGCGAGGTGACGTCCGCGGAGCTGGTCAGGTCGCCGTCGGCGATCGCGTCGAGGACGGCCGAGACCCGGGCCAGCGGCCGGGTGATGCGCCGCACGGCGAGGACGGCGAGCGCGGTCGCGAGCGCGAGCCCGATCACGAGCACCGCGCCGATCAGCGCCACGGCGCCGGACGCCGTGCTCGTCGCCTCCTCCACCTGGCCCAGGGCCTGCGCCTCCTGGGCCACCCCGGCCACCTCGATGGCCTCCGCCCCGACGGTGACGAGCGGCAGGACCTCCTCGCGGTAGACCGTCGCGGCGCCGGTGACGTCGCCGGCGTCCGCCATCGGGACGAGCCGCTCCTGCGTGACCGCGAGGATGTCCTCCACGGCCCCGCGCAGGTCGGCGACGGCCTGCGGGTCGGCGGCCTGCGGGGCGTAGGCCTCGAGGGCGCCCTCCATGTCGCCGAGCTTCTCGTCCAGCTGCACCAGCAGCTCGGTGCGCACCTCGGGGGTCGCCGCGGGGTACTCCACGATCCGGGCGCGGGCCGCCTGGAAGCCGCGCTGGACGGCCGACAGCTCGACGAGCGGGGCGATCCCGTCGGTGGCCAGCACCTGCGCCGTCGAGCGCAGCGACGCCATCTTCGCCGCGCCCACGCCGGCGACGGCGAGGGCGACCAGGGCGACGACGGCGAGTGCCGCGGCGATCTTCGCGGCGACCGAGCGGTCGGCGAACCACCCCCCGGAGGCGGCCTCCTCGGTGCCGCGGCGGGAGAGGTCTCTGGCGTCCATCGGTGCCTCCTGGTCGGTGCTGGCGCTGCGCGGTCGACAGCCCCTGGCCGTCCATCGGCCCGCGGGTGCCCGGGCTGAGCCCACCGGGGCACCGATCGGGGTCCGGGCCCGACCAGGGAGGTCCTGGGTCCAGCGCGTCCCGGCAGCCGGCTGCGCCGACCGGGGGAGGAGTCCCCACCCGTCCGGCGCGGCGTGCGGGTGAGCGCGACGACGAGCGGGTGAGCCGGCCGGCCGCGGCGCCTCGGCCGGCGAGCACGTGCCGAAGCCGCTCCCGTGACCACCTCTCCCGCCAGGCTCCCGCTCGTCGCGGCAGCCGCCGTGCTCGCCCTGCCCCTCGCAGCCCTGCCCGCCGGCGCCCAGCCGGCGTCCCATCCGGTGTCCTCGACCGCCTCCCGGGCCGCCACCGGCGCCCCGACCGCCGACCTGCTCGCCGAGCAGGTCCTTCCCGTCGAGGTCGTCCGCGACCTCACCGCAGCCCAGGAGGACCGCGTCGAGGACGCCCTCGTGGCCCCGGGCGCGGGCGCCGTCGTGTCCGTCGCCGTCGAGGACGCCGACGGCGGCCTGGTGGTCGAGGCGCTCGACGTCGCCCGGGCCGACGCCGCCGGCGTCGCGCGCCTGCTCGACGGCCTCGCCTCCGTGGAGGAGGCCGCCGTCGCCGGCACCGTGCGCGCCCTCGGCGCCCCGGTCCTCGCCTCCGGCAGCACGACCAGCGCGGCCCCCGACCCGCTGCGCTCCCGGCAGTGGCCGCTGTCCGTGCTGCGCGCCGACGACCTGCGCCCGCTCGTGGGCGCCACCCCGGTCGTCGCCGTCCTCGACACCGGCGTCGACGGCACCCACCCCGACCTCGACGACGCGCTCGTGCCCGGGCTGGACCTGGTGGCCGGCAGCGGGGACGGCTCGACCGACCCGCAGGGCCACGGCACCCACGTCGCGGGGGTCGTCGCCGCCGAGGTGGGCAACGGCGTCGGCGTCGAGGGCCTCGTCGGCGGGGCGCGGGTCATGCCGGTCCGCGTCCTGGGGGCCGACGGCAGCGGCAGCACGGCCGTGATCGCCCAGGGCGTCGTCGCGGCCGTCGACCGCGGCGCCTCCGTCCTCAACCTCTCCCTCGGCGGGCCCGGGGACGACCCGGTGCTCGCCCGCGCCGTCCG
Organism: uncultured Pseudokineococcus sp.; assembly: GCF_947495735.1. Taxonomy (GTDB): domain Bacteria; phylum Actinomycetota; class Actinomycetes; order Actinomycetales; family Quadrisphaeraceae; genus Pseudokineococcus. The sequence continues at coordinate 23,848 of NZ_CANMAA010000005.1, read as the reverse complement.
GTACGCCACCGACCACGGGGTCCTGGTCGTCGCGGCCATGGGCAACGCGGGGCGCAGCGGCTACCCGACGTCCTACCCGGCCGCCTACCCGGGGGTGCTCGCCGTGACGGCGACGGACGCGCGGGACGTGCGGGCGCCCTTCTCCTCCACGGGTGCGCACGCCGACGTCGCCGCGCCCGGCGCCGCGATCGTCTCCACGTACCCGGGCGGTGAGTACGTGGGCATGTCCGGCACCTCCATGGCCTCGCCCTACGCCGCCGCGACCGCCGCCGCCGTGCGCGGCGTCGCCCCGGCGCTGACGCCGGCCCAGGTCACCGAGGTGCTCACCAGCACGGCGCTCGACCTCGGCGCCGCCGGGTTCGACGACCTCCACGGCCACGGCCGGGTCGCCCCCGTGGCGGCCGTCGAGCGCGCCGCGCAGCTGGCGGGGACGGCCCCGACCCCGGCCGCGGACCCGGAGCCGACCCCGGAGCCCGAGCCGACCCCGACGCCCGAGCCGACCCCGACGCCCGAGCCGACCCCGACGCCGACCCCGGAGCCCGAGCCGACCCCGACGCCGACCCCGGAGCCCGAGCCGACCCCGACGCCCGAGCCGACCCCGACGCCGACGCCGACGCCGACCCCGGAGCCCGAGCCGATCCCGACCCCGGAGCCGGAGGTGCAGCCGGCGCTGCCGGCCGCGCCGGCGTCCGTCACGGCCGTCGCCGGCGACGCGCGCGCGAGCGTCAGCTGGACGGCGCCCCCGCAGGTCGACGGCGCCGAGGTCACCGGCTACAAGGTGCGGCTGCGGACGAGGGGGCGCACCGACCGCGTCCTCACGACGGCCGCGGAGGTCCGCTCGCTGGCCGTCACGGGCCTGGTCAACGCGACGACCTACCAGGTCGACGTGCGCGCCCGCAGCAGCGTCGGCCTGGGAGAGCCCGCCACCACGGCCGTCCGCCCGGTGGCGCCCGCGACGGCCCCGCGCTCGCCGCGCGCCGTGCCGGGCGACGCCCGCGCCGCCGTCAGCTGGACGGCGCCCACGAGCACCGGGGCGTCGGCGCTGACCGGCTACGAGGTCGTCGTCTCCGCCCCCGGGCGGGCGGACGTCGTCGTGCGGACCGCCGCAACGACCCGCGCCGCCACCGTCACCGGACTGGTGAACGGCGTCGACCACGCGGTGCACGTCCGGGCGCTCACCGCCGACGGCGCGGGGCCCGCGGCGACGGTCGCGGTCCGCCCGCGGACGACCGCCTCGGCGCCCCTCTCGGTCTCCTCGGCCTCCGGCTCGACGAGGGACCGGGCCACCGGTGTCTCGGTGACCTGGTCGGCCCCGGCCTCCGACGGCGGGACGGCCGTCTCGGCCTACCGCCTCCTCCTCCGCGCGGAGGGCGCCCGGAAGGACTCGGTCGTCACCGTCCGCGCGACCACGTCCGGCGGTGCGGCGCAGACCGCCGCCGTGACGGGGCTGCGCAAGGGCGTCCGGTACAGCGTCGCCGTCCAGGCCGTGACGCCGGCCGGCGCCGGCGCCGCGTCCGCGCGCACCGCGCTCGTGGCGGCCCGGTAGCCCGGTGACCCGGTGACCCGGTAGCCGGCCGCCCGCCGACGCCCGCCCGCACCGCCTCGGGCGGTGCGGGCGGTGCGCTGGAGCGAGCCGCTGCGGGACCGGCGAGCCGCTGCGGGACCGGCGAGCCGCTGCGGGACCGGCGAGCCGCTGCGGGACCGGCGAGCGCTGCGGGACCGGCGAGCGCTGTGGGACCGGCGAGCGCTGTGGGACCGGCGAGCGCTGCGGAACCAGCGGGCGCCCGTGGCAGGGCGGGAACCGCGATGCGGCCCGCCCGCGTCCCAGGTCCCGTGGGACCACGACGCGCTCGCCGGGACCGGCCCGCCCTCGCCGTCGCCGTCGCGCTGCTCCTCGGGGCGTGCGGCGCACCCGGCGGGGGGCCGGGCCCGCCGCCCTCCCCGCCGCCCTCCCCGCCGGCCGCGACCGGCGGCGCGCCGACGACGCCCGCCGCACCGCCCCCCGTCGCACCGCCCCCCGCCGGACCGACCCCCGCCGGACCGACCCCTGGCGGACCGACCCCCGCCGCGCCGGTGCCACCGGCCGTCGGGAGCTCCTGCCTCGCGGCGGTCGAGGTCGACGGGCGCCGGTACGTCCGGTGGGATCCGCCCGCCGGGGCGCAGGTGCCGGCACCCACGGGGCCCGAGCTGCGCGGCGTCGTCCCGCCGTGCGGGGACGCGGACCTGCACGAGGGCGTCCCGCGGACGCCGGTCCCCGTGCCCGTGCGCGCCCTCGACGGGGTGGCGCTCGAGGACGCCGTCCTCCTCGACGGGCGGGTCCACCTCGCCGACCCCGCGTCGCCCCCGCAGGAGCTGGCGCCCCCTCCCTCGACCGGCGGCTGAGCGCGCGGGAGGTGCGGCGACCGCCCGCCCCCGCACGAGCAGGGCCGGACGTGGGCCGTCGCACCGGGCCCGCGCACCGATGGGGTGAAAGGGCTTCGGAGCGGCGCCCGGCACGCCGATGATCGACCTCGTGACCCTCCGCCGCCGCGCCAGCGCCCTGGCCGTCATCGCCGTCGCCGCCGTCTCGGTGCCCGCCGCCGCTCCCGCCTCCGCCGCGACGGCCGTCGCGACGGTGCCGGCCGCGGCCGCCGTCGAAGCGCTCGAGGAGGTCCTGCCCGAGGACGTCGTGGAGGACCTGGCCGCCCCCGCGGCCGCCGAGGTCCTCGACGCGCTCGTCGACCCGGGCGAGGGAGCCGTCGTCTCCGTCGCCGTCGAGGGGGACGACGGGTCCTTCGCCGTGGAGCGCGTCGCCGTCGAGGCGTCGGACGCCGCCGAGGTCGCCCAGGTCCTCGACGAGCTCCCCTCGGTCGAGGCGGCCGCGGTCGACAGCACCATGCGGGCCATCGGGGCCGTCGCCCCCCCGGCGGCGACGGCCGGCAGGGCCACCGCGGCCGCGACCGACCCGCGACGGGGGGAGCAGTGGGGGCTCGACGCCCTGGGCGCCGAGGCGCTGCGCGCGGCGGCGGCGCCGACCGCTCCCGTGGTCGCCGTCGTGGACACCGGGGTGGACGGGACCCACGAGGACCTCGCCGGGGTCGTCCTGCGCGGCACGGACTACGTGGGGGCCGGCGACGGGTGGAGGGACCGCAACGGGCACGGAACCCACGTCGCGGGCACCGTCGCGGCGCTGGTCGGCAACGGCCTGGGCGGCCAGGGCGTCCTGGGCCGGGTGCAGGTGCTGCCCGTCCGCGTGCTGGACGCGACCGGCACGGGGTACACCTCCGACATCGCCGAGGGCGTGGCGTGGGCCGCGGACCACGGGGCCGACGTCATCAACCTGTCGCTGGGCGGCCCGGAGAGCGACCGCGTGCTCGCGGCCGCCGTCGCGCACGCCGTCCGCCGCGGCGTCGTCGTCGTGGCCGCCATGGGCAACGAGGGGCTGCGGGGGTCCCCCACGTCCTACCCCGCCGCGCTGCCCGAGGTGCTCGGCGTCACCGCCCTGGAGCGCTCGCTGGCCCGGGCCCCGTACTCCTCCCAGGGCTCGCACGCCGACCTCGCGGCACCGGGCTCGGGCGTCCTCTCGACCGTGCCGGGGAACCGGTACGGCGGCTCGAGCGGCACCTCCATGGCCACCCCGCACGTGGCCGCGGCGGCTGCCGCCCTGGCCGCCGCCGTGCCGACGGCCGCGCCCGCGGAGATCTCGGCCGCGCTCACGTCGACGGCCGAGGACCTCGGCGCGCCCGGTCGCGACGTCGCGACCGGCTACGGGCTCGTGGACCCGGACGAGGCGCTCGCGCTGCTGCGCGCCAGCACCTCGGTGCTGCCCGCCGCCCCGCAGCGGGTCCGGGTCGTCTCCACCGACCGGCGCGCCGCGGTCTCCTTCAGCGCGCCGTCCACGACGTCCGGCGGCGGGCGTCCGACCGCCTACGAGCTGGAGGTCCGGGGCAAGGGCCAGCCCGTGCAGCGCCCCGTCCTGCCCGCCGGCACGACGACGTGGACGGCCACGGGCCTGGTCAACGGGCTCGGCTACGAGGTGCGGGTCCGCGCGCGGAACGCGGGCGGGGCCGGTCCGTGGGCCCCGACCGCCGTCGCCCGCCCCGCCACGACGCCGACCGCGCCGCAGCGGCTCGCGGTGCGCGACGGCGACCGCTCGGCCGTCGTCACCTGGGCGGCCCCGGCCTCGCACGGCGGCTCGAAGATCACCCGGTACGAGGTGCTCGTCCGGGGCAAGGGGCAGGAGGACCAGCGGCTGACCACGACGGGCGGCTCGGTGACCGTGCGGGGGCTCGTCAACGGGCTCGGCTACGAGGTCCGCGTCACGGCGGTGAACGGCCCGGGGGCCTCGCCGGCCGCCTCCGTCGTCGCCCGGCCCCGCACCCTGCCGTCCGCGCCCCGGTCGGTCTCCGCCGCCGGCGGGTCCTCGAAGAGCTCGGACCGGACGGTCACGTTCCGCTGGGCCGCGCCGAGCAGCCACGGCGGCGCGGCCATCACGGGCTACCAGGTCGTCGTGCGGGAGAGCGGCACCCGGCGCGACGTCACGCTCGCCGCCCCGAAGGGCGCGACGTCGCTCACCGCGAAGGGACTGCGGAACGGCGCGCGCTACACCGCGGTCGTCCGGGCGGTCAACGCCGCCGGCGTCGGACCGGACTCGGCGCGCACCGCGGCCGCCGTCGCGCGGTAGCGCCACCGCGCCCCGCCGCCCCCCCGGCGGGCCCCGCCGCACGGGTCACGCGAGGCGCTCGGCCCCCCCGGCGGCGACGACGGAGACGAGCTGCGGCCGGGGGTGCCCGGCCTCGGCGCTCGCCCGCGTGACCGCCCGCGCGACGGCGTCGACGTCGCCCTCGCGCACCAGGGCGACCGCCGAGCCCCCGAAGCCCCCGCCCGTCATCCGCGCGCCGAGCGCGCCGGCCGCGCGGGCAGCGTCGGTGACGACGTCGAGCTCGGGCGAGGAGACCTCGTGGTCGTCGCGCAGGGAGGCGTGCGAGCCGTCGAGCAGTGGCCCGACGTCCTGCGGCCTCCCCTGCCGGAGCAGGTCCACGAGCGCGCGGGTGCGCTGCTCCTCGGTGAGCACGTGCCGGGCCCGCCGCACGACGTCGTCCTCGGCGCTGGCCGCGCGGAGCCGGTCGAGCACCTCCTCGACGCCGCTGGTGTCGGCCGCCCGCGCCAGGTGCGGGACGCCGAGCAGCTCGGCCGCGCGGGCGCAGCCCGCCCGGCGGTCCGCGTACTGCCCGTCCACGAGCCGGTGCGGCGCGCGCGTGTCGACGACGAGGAGCACCAGGCCGTGCTCCTCCAGGGCGAGCGGGACGTGCTCCACCGAGCCGTCCGCGGAGTCGAGCAGCAGCAGGTGCTGCGCGCGGGCGCGCAGCGACGCCTGCTGGTCCATCCCGCCCGTCGGGGAGCCGGCCACCTCGTTCTCCGCGCGCACGCACGCGGCGACGAGCTGACGGCGCAGGGCGTCCTCGTCGGTGCCCTCCTCGTGGGTGCTCTCCTCGTGGGTGCCCTCCTCGTGGGTGCCCTGCTCGTGGGTGCCCTGCCCCACGAGGTCGGCCACGGCGAGCGCCGTGGAGCACGTCAGCGCCGCCGAGCTCGACAGGCCCGCCCCCACGGGGACGTCGGAGGTGACGGCCAGGTCCACCCCGGGCACGTCCCAGCCCGGCCCGACGCCGCCCCGCCCGGCGTCGGGTCCCAGCGCCCAGAGCACGCCGGCCGGGTAGGCCGGCCACCCGGGCACGGTGCCCGCGCGGCCGCCGGTGCCGGGGCGGACGTCGGCGAGCGAGCCCTCCCAGACGTCCTCGGGCGCCCACGCCGACACGACGCGCACGCGGCCGTCCTCGCGCGGGCGGACGGCGACGAGCGTGCGGTGCGGCAGGGCCAGCGGCAGGGACGTGCCGCCCGCGTAGTCCACGTGCTCGCCGATGAGGTTGACGCGGCCGGGCGCGGCCCAGACCCCCGCCGGCTCACCGCCGTGCACCTGCGCGAAGAGCGCCCGCACGTCCTCCAGGGCCCGGTCCGGGTCCGGCGCCGCGACCCAGTCGACGTCGCCCCGGCGCTGGTCCCCCTGCTCGCGGCTCATCGGGCCACCTCCCGCAGGCGCTCGGCGATGGCCTCCGGGGTGCGGTCGCTGACCCACGCCGCCATGCCGGACTCCGAGCCGGCGAGGTACTTCAGGCGCCCGGGGGAGCGCAGCAGCGAGAAGGCCTGCAGGTGCAGGCGCCCCAGGTCGCGGCCCTCCCCGGTCGGCGCCTGGTGCCAGCCCGAGATGTAGGGCAGGTGCTCGACCTCGTCGAAGAAGCGGTCGAGGCGCTGCACGAGGTCGAGCTGGACGTGCGCCAGCTCCTCGCGCTCGTCGTCCTCGAGGGCGGCGAGGTCGGGCACGTCGCGGTGCGGCGCCAGGTGCACCTCGACGGGCCAGCGGGCGGCGGCCGGCACGTACGCCGTCCAGTGCTCGGCCTCCAGCACGACCCGGGTGCCCGCCCGCTTCTCGGCCGCGAGGACGTCGGCGAGGAGGTTGCCGCCTCCTGCAGCGCGGTGCGCGCGCGCCCGCGCCAGCAGCGCCTGCGTGCGCGGGGGCAGGTACGGGTAGGCGTAGACCTGCCCGTGCGGGTGGCTGAGGGTGACGCCGATCTCCTCGCCGCGGTTCTCGAAGCAGAACACCTGGGCGACGTCGGGCAGCGCGGAGAGCTCCTCGGTGCGGTGGGCGAGGGCCCGCACCACGGTGCGCAGGCGCTCGACGCCCAGGTCGCCGAAGGAGGCGTCGTGGTCGGCGGAGAAGCAGACGACCTCGGTGCGCCCGCCCGCGGGGCCGACGGGCCACAGCTCCTCCCCGTCGAGGAGGCTGCCGGGCTCGGGGCCCACCGCCCCGGCGGAGAAGGACGGGAATCGGTTGTCCAGCACGACGACGTCGTAGTCCGCGGCGGGCACCTCCGACGGTGCGCCGGAGGACCCGGCGCTCCCGCTCGGGCACAGCGGGCACTGGCCGGCGGGCGGCAGGAACGTCCGCGTCATCCGGTGGGCGGCCACGGCGACCCAGTCCCCGGTCAGGGGGTCCTGGCGCACCTCGCCGGCGCGCCCGCGGTCGGCCGCGGTGAGGGGGCGCTCGTCCGGGCGCTCGCGGCCCGCCCCGGAGCCCCCCTCGTCGTCGTAGTAGCGCAGCGTGCGCCCGTCGGCGAGCAGCTGCTCGCTGCCGGGGCCGCGCACGGCGGACGCCGGAGCGCCGGCGCTGGTCGGGGGAGCGGTCACGGGGTCCTCCGCGGTCGGTGGTGCGAGGCGGTCATCAGGTCGGGCGGGCACGGGACGAGGCGGTCGCGCGCCGAGGGGGTCACGGGGCGTCCCCGGCGACGACGAGCCGGCCGACGCGGGCGGCGACCTCGGCGCGCGCGCCGGGCGGCAGGCCGTCGTCGGTGACGAGCACGTCGACGTCCTCCAGCGGCACGGCGGTTGCGAGACCGACGACGCGCCACTTCGAGGAGTCCGCGAGGACGACGACGCGGCGCGCCGCGCGGACGAGGGCGCGGTCGGTCTCGGCCTCCTCGAGCGTCGGCGTCGTCAGGCCCCGCTGCGGGTCGAGCCCGTGGGCGCCGAGCAGCAGGACGTCGACGTTGACCACCTCGAGCGCGCGGACGGCCAGCGGCCCGACGAGCGCCCGGGACGGCGTCCGGCGCCCGCCGACGAGCAGCACCTGGCGGTCGTCGTCCCCGCCGCCGGGCCCGCTGAGGAGCTCGGCGACCGGCAGGGAGTTGGTGACGACGGTGAGCCCGGGCACCTCGCGGAGCAGCCCGGCGGCGAGGTGGGTCGTCGTCCCCGCCGAGAGCGCCACGGACGTGCCCGGCCCCACCAGGGCGGCGGCCTCGCGGGCGATCGCGGTCTTGGCCCCCACGTGGAGCGCGGACTTCGCGGCGAAGCCCGGCTCGTCCGTGCTCGTGGCGCGCGGGGCCATCGCCCCGCCGTGGACGCGGTCGACCAGGCCCCGGGCGGCGAGCTCGGCGACGTCGCGGCGCGCCGTCATCTCCGAGACGCCGAGCGCCTCGGCCAGCTCCGCGAGCCGGACGGCTCCTCGGACGCGGACGAGGTCGACGACGGCCTGGCGGCGCTCCTCGGCGAGCACGTGCGCCCCCTCGGTGGTCGACCACGACGCTGACGCGTCCGAGCGTGTCATCTCCTGTCCGGACCTGACAAGCACGGGGCGGTCGGGAGGCGTCCGGGCCCCAGGCGCTGGGCGTGCTCCCGCTGGGGGCAGCGGGCGGTCGCCGTCGAGGCGGACCCCCGGGGGTGCAGAGGTCACGCCCTCGTCGTCACCCTGGACGTGGCGAGGGGAAGCGATCGCTGATCGTGGCCGACCCCGGGGAGGGCTGCCGCCGGCGGGGACACCCCCGCCGGCGGCGCGCCTCAGCCCTTGACCGAGCCCGAGTTGAGCCCGGCGATGAGGTACTTCTGCGCCACGAAGGCGAACACGAAGACCGGCAGCGTCAGCAGGAGCGACGCGGCGCCGGCCTGCTGCAGCAGCGGCAGCGTCTGCCCGAGCTGGGTGGCGATGAAGACGGGCACCGTGGCGCTGCTGACGTCGGTGAGGATGACCGCCGTCAGGTACTCCTGGAAGGCGAACAGGAACATGAACAGCGCCGCCGTGATGATGCCCGGGCCCATCAGCGGGATGATCACGAGCCGCAGCATCGAGAAGCGCGTGCAGCCGTCGATCATCGCGGCCTCGTCGATCTCCTTCGGGACGGCGGCGAAGAAGTTCCGCAGCAGCCAGATGGAGAACGGCTGGTTGATCGCCACCAGCGCCAGGGCGAGCGCGAGGGTCGTGTCGTAGATGCCCAGGGAGCGGGAGATCTCGTACATGGGCAGCACGACCGCCGTGCGCGGCAGGGCGCGGAACACGAGCGCCGCCACGAGCAGCGCCACCGAGACCCAGCCCGGCGAGCGGGAGAGCGCGTAGGCGGCGGGCAGGCCGATGACGAGCGCGACGACCGTCGAGACCACGGCGACCACGAGGGTGTTGCCGAGGTACTGGTAGAAGTTCGTCGTCTGCCAGAGGTTGACGAACGCGTCCAGCGTCGGGGTGAAGGTGAACGCCGGCGGGTTGAGGAAGGCCACGTTCGTCGGCTTGATCACCGAGAAGGCCGTCCACAGCACCGGGCTCAGCATCAGCAGGCACACGACGGCGAGGACGACGTTCGCCGCGACCTTGCGCGCCCGGGACGTGTGCGGCCCGCGCGGGCCGGTCGGGAGCTTCGCGCGGCCCCGGCCGGCGTCGCGCCCCTGCGTGGTGGTGGGCCGCTGGGCGGCCTCCGAGCTCGCCATCAGCTGCGTCCCTCTCGTGCGGTGTCGCGGATGAAGGGCAGGAGCATCACGACGATGAGCAGGATGAGCAGCACGTTCATCGCGCTGCCGAGCCCGAGCTGCTGCCCGCCGTCGAGGAACGCCCGGTTGTAGATGTAGAGGACGAGCGACTCGTTGCCGATCTGCACCGCCTGCGGCGAGAGCGGGATGAGCTGGTCGAACAGCCGCAGCACGTCCATGATCGAGATCAGCGTCACGAAGCCGAGGACGCCGCGGATGCTCGGGGCGATGACGCTCCAGTGGGTGCGCAGCGAGCCGGCGCCGTCCATGCGCGCCGCCTCGAGCATCTCCTTCGGCACGCCCTGCAGCCCGGCGAGGATGACGAGCATCGCGAACGGGATCATGCTCCAGACCACCGCGGCCGCCACGAGCCCGCGGTTGGCCCAGGTGTCGGTGAACCACAGCACCTCGGGCAGGCCCACGAGCCGGATGACCTGGTTGACGATGCCGCCGAAGTTGTCGTTGAACAGCCAGGAGAACATCGTCCCGCCGATCAGCCCGGGCACGACGTAGGAGACGAGCAGCAGCCCCAGCACGATCGGGCGCATCTTCCCCAGGCCGTTGACGAGGACGGCGAGGACGTAGCCGCCGACCACCAGCACGCTGACGACGGCGATGGTCACCACGACGGTGAACGCCACCGCCGAGCCGAAGCGCGGGTCGGTGAGGGCGTCGCGGTAGTTGTCCAGGCCCACGAAGGTGCCCGGAGACCCGTAGCGCACCCGCTCGAAGCTCCACTGGATCGTGCGGACGAGCGGGATGACGAGCAGGCCGAACATGACCAGGACGCTGGGGGCGACCAGGTAGAGGTACTCGCGACGGCGCACGGCGGCTCCTCGGAGAGAGGCGGCGCCGGCGCCCCCTGCGGGGGTGGGCTCGGACGTCCGCCGGGGACGGGGTCGCGCGACGGGGCCGCGCTGACGTCGGGGGCGGGGCCGGCGCCGTCGCCGTGCCGCGGTGGTGGGGCGCCCGCAGGTGCCCGGCGGTGGGCGCTCCCCGGGGGGAGCGCCCACCGCGGTGGGTCGTGCCGGTGGACCCGTCGGTGCGGGGCCGCTCAGTAGTCGGCGAGGACGCCGGTCGCGATCTCCTGCATGCGCGCGGTGGCCTCCTCGACCGTGATCTGGTCGAGCATCGCCTGCGCCACGACGGGGAGGGTCTCGTTGGCGATGGGCGCGGTCCACGGGAAGGGCTCGGCGGCCGGCGCGTTGTCGATGGCGTCGATCGCCGCCGCGGCGTAGGGGGAGCTGTCCTCGCTCACCGCGCCGTCGCGCGCCGGGAAGGCGGCCGGGACGGCCTCCTCGGAGGCCTCCTGGGAGACCGACGTGGCGATGACCTCGAAGAGCACCTCGGGGTCGACGGCCGAGTTGGTCGGGATCGACCAGCCGTCGACCGACAGGGCGCTGTACTGGGCGCCGTCCTCGCCGACGGTGGGCGGCGGCGCGAAGCCGAAGTCGGCGGCGTACTGGGTGTTGGACTCCAGCGTCAGGTCGTTCATGCGGCCGGAGAACATGATCGCCATGGCGGCGTCGCCGTTGTACATCTGCTGCTGCACGCTCGGCTGGTCGAACGTCGTGACCTGCGGGTCCATGAACGGCACGAGGGACTTCAGCTCCTCCAGGGCCTGCGCGGCCTCGGGGGTGTCGAAGTTCGGCGTCATGGTCTCGGGGTCGACGTAGTCGACCCCGAGAGAGCCCAGCGCGGCGTCGTAGGCCGTGGCGAGGTCGCCGCTGGCCAGCAGCGGGAGCGCGAGGGGGTACTCGAACTGCCCAGACTCCTGCAGCGCGGCCGAGACCTCGCGCAGCTCGGCGAAGGTGGTCGGCGGCTCGAGCCCGAGCTCCTCGAAGGCGTCCTGGCGGTAGGCCATGACGAACATCTGGGCCTGCATGGGCACGGCGTACAGCTGCCCGTCGTAGGACATCGCCTCGAGCATGCCCTCGTTGAGGGCGCCGAGGTCGTACTCCTCGCCGTAGGTCTCCACCAGGTCGTCGAGCGGGAGCAGGGACCCCTCGGTGGCCAGCTGCGGGATGATGTAGCCGTAGGTCTCGAGGACGTCGTACGTGCCCACCTCCCCCGCCAGAGTCGCCGTCGTGCGCTGCGTCTGGCCGTCGAAGTCGATCGGCTCGTGGGCGACGGTGAGGTCCCCCTGCGTGCAGCTGGCGACCATCGTGTTCGTGAAGGGGTCGATCGCCGAGGAGTTGTAGGCGAGCACGTTGACGGTGGTCGGCTCGGCGACCTCCACCTCGCACGGCACCTCGGCCGCGGACGACGTCGCCGTGCGGGAGCCCGCGCCGCAGGCGGTCAGGCCCACGAGCACCAGGGCGGTCGAGGCGGCCGCGAGCGGCCCCCTCCGCAGCGAGGGGGGCGAGAGCCGGGGACCGGTGGCCGGTGTGCGCATGTGTGCTCCTGTCGACGGGACGTGCGGCCTCGGGGTGCCCCCGTGGGAGGCGTCGAGGATCGGCAGGCGCAGCAGGGTCTGGGGGCGCCGGTCCGGCCAACATAGGCGGGGCCCGGCGGAGGGGACAACACGGAGGGTGGCCGCAGACCACGCAGAGGCGGATCAGCGACGGCGTCCGCCGCGCGCCGTCACCCCGCTGCCCCGGCCGTGACCGCCCCGACCGCCGCGGTGACCAGTCCGGTGGACAGGGAGTAGCTGGCGGCGACGACCTCGACGGCGCCGCGCTCGTGCGCCGCCCCCAGGAGCGCCGAGCGCTGCAGCAGCTGCGCCGTCGCCCCGGCGTGGTGGTGGGTGACCTCGAGCGGGGTGCGCGCGCCGCGCCGGCGGGCGTCCCGGACGGCCGGCAGGAGGGCGTCGACCACCTCGCCCAGCGCGCCCGGGGGCCGCGGGGCGCCGTCGAGGACGGCCCCGGCCGCGGCGAGGGCGCCGCAGCCCTCGTGCCCGAGCACCACCACGAGGCCGACGCCGAGCTGGCCGACGGCGTACTCGAGGGACCCGAGCACGGTCGTGTCGAGCGCGTGCCCCGCGGTGCGGACGACGAAGAGGTCGCCCACGCCCTGGTCCAGGACGAGCTCGACGGGCACGCGGGAGTCCGAGCACCCGAGCACGGCCGCGACGGGGGCCTGGGAGCCCACGAACGCGGCGCGGCGCAGCGGCGAGCGGGACTCGTCGGCGCCGCTGCGGCCCTGCGCCCACCGGGCGTTGGCCCCGAGCAGGGCGAGCCACGCGCCAGGGCCCTCGTGGCCCGCGCCCGGCCCCGGGCCGGTGCCGGTGCCGGGGGTGGTGCCGGGGGCGGTGCGCGGGGCGGGGACCCCGGTCGGCGGGGTCTGGTGAGCGGGCACGGGGTTCTCCTCCGGAGCCGTCAGGGTCGCTGGGCTCGGGTCAGCCGAGGATGGCGCGGGTGGTGGCCAGCTGCTCCGTGAGGACGCCGCTGATCATGGTCTGGACGCTGTTGATCTCCTCGACGGCGCTGTTGATCTCCGCGAGGGACGCGGTCACGGCGTCGACGCGCTCCTGGATGCTCTGCACCCGCGTGTCGACGTCGTGGGTGGCCCGCTCGGTCTCCCCGGACAGGCCCTTGACCTCCCCGGCCACCACGGCGAAGCCCTTCCCGGCCTCACCGGCCCGGGCGGCCTCGATGGTCGCGTTGAGGGCGAGCAGCTTGGTCTGCGCCGCGATCGACTGGATGGCGGCGACGACCTCGTGGATCTCGGCGCTGGCCCGCCCCAGGGCGTCGACCTGCTCGTTGGCCTCCTGGGTGAGGGCGCCCGAGCGCGTGGCGACGTCGGTCGCGGAGACCACGCCGCGCTCCACCTCGCCGATGGAGGTGAGCAGCTCCTCGCCGGCCGTCCGCAGCTTCTGCTGGGCGGCGAAGCGCTCGAGGGCCTGCCCCACGAGGAAGGCGGTGTTGCGCAGGGCGCTCTCGCGGCCCGGGTACATGATCAGCTTGCGGGTGGCGAAGAAGTCCATGGTGCCGATGAGCCGGCCGCCGACCGTGATGGGCAGGCAGACACCGGACTTCACGCCGGCCCGCTGGGCGGCCGGTCGCCGCACGCAGTCGGTCAGCTCGCCGAGGTCCTCGACGAAGACGAGGTCGCCGCGGTCCCAGGCGCGACCGGACAGGCCCACGCCGCGGGCGAAGGAGGCCTCCAGCGTGACGCGGCGGAACTCGGCGCCGGCGTCGCCGGACTCCTGGGCGAAGCGCAGCACCTGGGCGTCCTCGTCCAGGCGCCAGAACGACCCGTACTGCCAGTCGAAGTCGCGGCGGATCGTCTCCAGCGCCACGCGCAGGGCCTCGACCTCGCTCGGCGCGGTCGTCAGCTCCCGGAGCACCGTGGAGACGGCCTCGACGTCCTGGGCGGCCTTCTCCTGGCGCACCGCCTCGTGCAGTCGCTCGAGCGCGCCGGAGACGAGGATGGCGACCGAGCGGAGCACGGCGAGGCGGCCCTCGGCGGGCGCCAGGCGCTCGGTGCTGAAGAAGTCCATCGTGCCGACCACCTGGCCGCGCTCGAGGACGGGGAAGCAGATGCCGCTGTGGACGCCCGCCCGGCCGGCGGCCCCGGCGCGCACGCAGTCCGTCAGCTCCGCCAGGTCGGCGACGAAGACGAGCTCGCGGCGGCGCCAGGCGCGGCCGGAGAGCCCGACGCCCTCGGCGAAGGAGGCCCCCCGGGTGACCTGGCGGAACTCGGCGCCGGCGTCCCCGCTCTCCTGGGAGAAGCGCAGGACCGCGTCCGCCCGGTCCAGCGTCCAGTACGAGGCGTAGGCCCAGCCGAAGCGCAGCCGCACCGCCTCGAGGGCGGCCTGGACGGCCTCGTGCGGCGTCGAGGCCTCGCCGACGGCGCGCACGACGTCGGTCAGGGCGGCGACGTCGGCCTGGTAGGTCTCCATCTCCTCGCGGAGGCGGGTCGTGGCGGTGCTGTCTCTGCTGAACACCGGGGCTCCTTCGTGTGGTGGCCCTCCTCCCGTCGGCGCCCGCGCCGTCGGGCTGACGCGCGGGGGCGAGACGCCGCCCTCCGGAGGGGCGGCGTCGCCCGGACGGGTTAGTCGAGCGTCGAAGATTTCCCCGCGGTGGGACGTCCCGCGGGCGCGGTGGGGACGGGCTCCCCGGTCCCGGGCCGCGCTAGCGTCGCCGCCCGTGAGCACCGGTGAGCAGGGGAGCCAGGGCGACGGGCTCGAGCTGCGGGACCTGCGCGAGGACGAGCACGAGCAGTGGGTCGCCCTGGGGCGGCGCGGGTTCCTCGAGCCCCGACGCGCCACCCCCGAGGCCACCGACGTCCGACGGCGGGCCCTCGCCGGCCACCGGCGCCGCGTCGCCGTCGCCGGGGGGCGGGTCGTCTCGACCTTCCGCTCCTACGGCCTGGACCTCCCGGTGCCCGCCGGCATCGGGGGCTCGGCAGCGGAGGGCTCGGCAGCGGTCGGCGCAGGAGCAGGACGCGCGGTGGCGGCCGACGCCATCAGCTCGGTCGTCGTCGCCCCCACGCACCGCCGTCGCGGCGTGCTGACCCGCCACATGACCCGCGACCTGCGCGAGGCCCGGGAGCGGGGCGACGCCCTCGCCGTCCTCATCGCCATGGAGGCGCCCATCTACGGGCGCTTCGGCTTCGGCGCCGCGACGGAGGCCTGCACCTGGACGCTGGACGCCCGCGCGGCCCGCTTCCGCACCGACCCGGTGCGCGAGGGGCGGGTCGAGCTCGAGCTCGTCGAGGACGGCGACCTCCTCGACGTCGCGCCCCCGCTCCACGACCGCCTCGCGGCGGCCTCGCCGGGGGCCACGCCGCGCGAGGGGCTGTGGTGGCGCACCGCCCTCGGCGTCGAGGACCTGGGGGACGGCGACGACGCGCTGGCCCAGCGGCCCGCCGTCGTGGCGCGCGACCGGGGCGGCGAGGTCGTCGGGGTGCTGCGCTACCGCGCCGCCGAGAGCTGGGACTCGCGCCGGTCCACGACCGGCGCCCGGGTCCTCGACCTGCTGGCGGACGGCCCGGACGCGACGACGGCGCTGTGGCGCTTCCTCGCCGAGCTCGACCTCGTCATCACCGCCACGGCGGGGGACCGCTCGCCGCACGAGCCGCTGCCGCACCTGCTCACGGACCAGCGGGCGGCCCAGCAGTCCGAGCGCAACGACTTCCACTGGGTGCGCCTGCTCGACGTCCCGGGAGCGCTCGCCGCCCGCCGCTACGCGACCAGCGGCGCGTGCGTCCTGGAGGTCGTCGACGACGCCGGGCTCGCCGGCGGCCGCTGGCGGCTCGAGGTCGGGGCGGACGGCGCCGGGCGCGCCGAGGCGACCGCGGCGGAGCCCGACGTCGTCCTGCCCGTGGCGGTGCTCGGCGCCGCCTACCTCGGGCAGGTGCCGCTGGCCCCGCACGTCGCCGCCGGCTCCGTGGACGAGCGCGTCCCGGGCGCGGCCCGCCGGCTCGGCGCGCTGCTGTGGGACCCCTCTCCCGCCGTGCTCGGGCGCACCTGGTTCTGACGGCGGGCGCACCACGCTCCCGGGTGCGCGCGCCGGGGCGCCCGGGAACACGTGCGCCGGGGCACTGGTTGGGCCCGGCATGAGCACCCGTGAGCTGACGCTGGCCGAGCACGACGAGACCGTCGCCGACGGCATCGTCCTCATCGACTTCTGGGCGGAGTGGTGCGGCCCGTGCCGCAGCTTCGCCCCGGTCTACGAGAAGGTCTCCCAGGCCAACGAGGACATCGCCTTCACCAAGGTCGACACCGAGGCGCAGCAGGAGCTGGCGGCCCGGTACGGCATCACCTCGATCCCGACGCTGGTCGCCTACCGCGACGGCATCCCCGTCTTCAGCCAGCCCGGCGCCCTGCCGCAGCCGGCGCTGGAGGACCTGATCGGGCAGCTGCGCGGCCTCGACATGGACGAGGTGCGCCAGCGCTACACCGAGGCCATGGCCCAGCACGAGGCCGAGCAGCACCAGGGCGCCGACCAGGCCCGCTGAGCCACCCAGCACCGCAGCACGGCCCAGCACCCAGGACGACCCAGCACCGACGCCGACGGCGCCGCCCCCCGTGGGGGACGGCGCCGTCGGCGTGTGCGCGGGAGAGCTGCCGGGAGGACCCGGCGCGGCGGATCAGGCGGGGGCCACGACCTCGAGCGCGGACGGCTCGACCTGGATGTAGGCGCCCTGGGACTCGAGCAGCGACAGGCCCTCGTCCTCGGCGAGGCCGATCTCCTCGGCGAAGCCGACCGGGGCCTCGACGACGACGCCCTCGAAGTCGAGCGTCTGGCCCTCGGTGATGTCGACCTCGGACTCGCCCTCGACGACGAAGCGCACGAAGGCGCGCTCGTCGGCGCTCGGGCCGACCCAGAAGCCCTTGTCGGTGACGACGGACTGGACGACGACGCCGTCGGCGGTCACGGGCTCGCCGACGACCCCGGTGAGCGAGCCGTCGGTGGCGCCGGTGACGAGGGGGAGCACGGCCACGCCGGACGCCGTGACGAGGACGTCGTCAGGGCCGGCCTGCGGCAGCGCGGGGGCCCCGGGGGCTCCCGTCGCCGACGGGGTCGCCGCGGGCGTCGTCGGCGCTGCCGGGGCGCTCGCGGTCGGCGACGGCGTCTCGAGGTCCTCCACGGTCTGGGGCGCGGTCGGCTCAGGCTCGGTCGCGGTCGGGGCGGGCGCCACGGCGGCGGTGTCCTCCTCGTCCTCGTCGTTGCCGCACTGCGAGAGCAGGAGCAGGAGCAGGGCGAGCGCGACCAGGGCGGCGATCAGGGGGATGAGCCAGCCGGGCAGGCCCTTCTTCGGGGGGTCGACGGGGTGCGACCCGTCAGGGCCGGGCTGGGCGGGGGTGGTGCTCATGAGGGGGCTCGTCTCGGTCGGGCGCACCGCGGGGGCGCGTCATCAGGTGTGGCCGGCGTCGGCGCGCCGACGGGCGGCTCCCGACGCGCGCGCTCTCGGCGCTGCCGTCGTCGGGGCCGCCCACCGCCGGGCCGGGGTGCGGAGGGGTGGGTCAGCCGCGCTCGACGTGCGTGCTGGCCTGCGCGTCGTCGCGGGTGCTCTTGCGGGGCCAGAACTTCGCGCCCACGACCCCGCCGAGGGCGGAGGCGATGATGGACAGGCCGAGGCCGAGGGCGGCCCAGGAGGCGCTGCTGCGGGCCGTGGCGATGGCCTCGTCGACCTGGACCGACGGCACGGCCGAGGTGACCTGGCCGAGGCTGAGGAAGTCCGTGGCCACGCGGCCGACGCTGCCGAGGAGCGCGCCCCCGCCGATCAGCGCGATGAGCAGGAAGACGACCAGGCCGAGGGCCCAGACGAGGATCCCGTGCAGGATCCCGGTGTCGATGCTCCTCCACCGCGCGGTGGCGGCGGCCGTCAGGCCGCCGAGGAAGAACGAGACGAGCGCGATGACGCTGGTCACGACGTCGGCGCTGGAGCCGGCCTCGGGGTCGCTCTGGCCGAGCGTGAGCCAGCCCGCGGCGAAGAAGATGATCTCGAGCAGCAGGAACGTGGCGATCGCCACGACGAGCCCGGCCCACACCGAGCCCCAGCGGACCTGGTCGCCGGTCGGGGCGGGCGTGACGACGTCGACGTCGACGTGGGGGGCGGGGGCCTGCGCCGGCTGCTCGCGCGGCGCCCGGGTGTCGGCGACGGGGTGGGAGCCGTCGGGCGTCGGTCCTGCGCCGGCCGCGCGTGCTGCGCCGGGCGTGCCGGGGTTCTGGTGCACCATGGGATCTCCTCGTGGCGAGTGGGGCGCCAGCGCTCCGTGGGAGCTCGAGGCCGGCGTCCGGGTCGTGGTCCGAGGGCGCGCTGTCGCGCGAGCTCCTGCGGGGGACGCCACCGGGTCCGGGGTGGTTTCCCCAAGGGGAGCAGGACCGGACCGCTCTCGCAAGCCGAGCCGCTCGGCTCAGTGCACCGCCACGTGCTCCTCGAGCTCCCCGAGCACCAGCAGCACCTGGAGGTGGCCGTCGGCCGGCGCGCCCTCGGGGAGGGCGACGACGTGCGTGGTGGCGACGCGGTCCGCGGTCCCGGCCCGCCCGGGGTGGGCGTCGTCGAGGTCGACGCGCACCCGCCCGGCGCCGCCCGTCCCCGCGCCGGGCTCCAGGACGACCCGCACGGGGTACGGGGGGCACGAGCTGCTGCCGAGGGCGGTGACGGCCAGGCCCTTCCGCGTGCGGCGCGCCCCGAGCCCGGACGGCGGCATCGCGGTGCGCGGCAGCCCCTTCCCGCGCGGCAGCCGGGCGCCCACCGAGCGCTCGGGCCCGGGGGCCGCTCCGCTCACAGGTCCCTCGGGGCTCGCTCCGCTCACAGGTCCCTCAGGGCTCGCTCCGCTCACAGGCGCGCCAGCTCGAGCAGGCGGGCGGTGGCCCGGCCGTCGTCGAGGGGGCACCAGCGCTGCACGAAGGCGGCGCGGCGCTCGGCCCAGGCGTCGGTGACCGCCGGCAGCGCGAGCAGGGCCTCCTCCAGCGCGTCCTGCGTGCGCAGCACCGGGCCGGGCGACTCCTCGTCGAGGTCGAGGTAGAAGCCGCGGAGCCGGTCGCGGTAGTGCTCCAGGTCGTAGGCGTAGAGCAGCACCGGCAGGGAGGTCGGCGCGACGTCGAACAGGGACGAGGAGTAGTCGGTGACGAAGGCGTCCGCCGCCAGGTAGAGCTCGGCGATGTCCGGGTGGTCCCCGACGTCCAGCACCCGCTCGTGCTCCACCCCGGGCGTGCGCCGCACGAAGTAGTGCAGGCGCATGAGCACGCGCCAGCCCTCGCCGAGGCGGTCGGCCAGCCGCGCGGCGTCCAGCCCCAGCGGGATCCCCGGCTCGGCGAGGTCCTCGTCGTCGCGCCACGTCGGGGCGTACAGGACGACCTTCTCGTCGGCGCCCAGCCCGAGCCGCTCGCGGACGGCGGCGCGGCGCTCGCCGGCGTCGGGGGCGTGCAGGACGTCGTTGCGCGGGTACCCCGTGTCGAGCACGGGGCCGGCGTAGCGGAAGGCCCGGCCCAGCAGCTCGCTCCCCGCGGCGCCGGGGCCGACGAGGCAGCTCCAGCGGTCCACCTCGGCCTGGAGGGCCGCCATCTCCTCGTCGGTGTACTTCGTGTGCGCGTCCCCGTGGATGCGCTTCAGCGGGGTCCCGTGCCACGTCTGCACGTAGGTGGTGCCGGGCGTGGGCGTCCAGTCCAGGGGCATGTGCGTGTTCGCGACGACCACGTCGGCGCGACGCAGGACGTCCTCGGCCTCGGGGGTGCCGATGCCGACCGTCGCGACGCCGTCGGGGAAGCCCGCGCGGTGCCGCTCGTCGAGCAGCCAGACGTGCTCCGCGCCGTCCCCGCGGGCCAGCAGCGCCTCGTGGACCGCGCGGGGGTTGTCGGCGTAGCGCCCGCCGAAGCTGTTGTAGACGACGCGCACGCGCCGGCCTCCTCTCGTCGCCGTGCGGCTCCGCCGGTCGTGCCCGGGAGCCGGTGGACGAGGGTAGTGGCGCGCGGCACCGGCCCCGGCTCGCGCCGCGGGCGTCCCGGCCGAGCAGCACGGCCGCGCCGGGAGGGCTCCGGCGTGCGGCTCCCGCTCGCGCGGAGCAGGGTGGGGCTCGGTCCGGACCCGGGCCGACGACGCCGCAGCGACGTCGCGCAGCACCCCAGCCCTGCTCCCGCTGGTGCGCGTCACCTCCGCCGCGGACCGCGCACCTTGTGGCTCCCGTCGCAGTACGGGG
This sequence comes from uncultured Pseudokineococcus sp., assembly GCF_947495735.1. Classification (GTDB taxonomy): domain Bacteria; phylum Actinomycetota; class Actinomycetes; order Actinomycetales; family Quadrisphaeraceae; genus Pseudokineococcus. Next base: position 3,933 of record NZ_CANMAA010000005.1, on the reverse strand, counting down.
CGATCGAAGTGCGACCGCACCGGCACAGCGCCACCGTCTGGCGGCGCCGCTCCACGGGCTCGCCGTCCGTCCCGACGATCTCGACGTCACCGCGCACGAGCAGCGGCCCGTCGGGGCAGACGGTGATGGAGGCCCCCTCGGGGCCGGGCAGCGGGAGCACGTCGTCGGCAGCGTCCTGACCGACCGGATCGCCCTGGGGGCGGTTCGGGAAGACCACCGCCCGAGCCTGAGCCAGGGCGGGACGCACCGCGACCGGGAGAGCCGATGACGGCGACGAGCACCGCCACCAGCACCGCAGGACCGACCACCGACGCCGCGCGGCTCGCCGCGCCGGCACGACGCGCGCGGACGGCCCCGCTGCCGCGCCCCGTCGGCCTCCCGACCCCCCGGGGCCCCGTCTCCGCCGCCGTCGTCGACGTCCTGGCGAGCGGGAGCACGACGCCCGCCGACGCGCGCCGCACCACGGCCGCGGAGCTGGAGCGCCGCGCGCTCGGCGCCGACGAGGTGCTGCGCGACGAGGACCTCCAGCTGGCGCTGTGGACGCTGCAGGAGCTGTCCTTCCGCGGCTTCGGCGGCGCGGGCGACCGCTTCGAGTGGGACCTCGAGCTCGTCGGCGCGCGCCAGCTCCTGGAGGGGGCGCTCGAGGCGGCCCTGCGGCAGGTCGTCGACGTGCCGACCGGGGTCGCGCCGTCCGAGGTGCCCGAGGTCCTCTTCGCCATGACGGCCGACGACGGCGCGCCCGGGATGTCGGACCACCTCGCCCGCCGGGGGACCCTCGAGCAGTTCCGCGAGCTCGTGGTCCACCGCTCGATCTACCACCTCAAGGAGGCGGACCCCCACACCTGGGCCATCCCGCGCCTGGAGGGGTCGGTCAAGGCCGCCATGGTGGAGATCCAGGCGGACGAGTACGGCGGTGGACGGCCGGAGCGCATGCACGCCGCCCTCTTCGCGCGGACCATGCGCGCCCTCGGCCTCGACGACACCTACGGGCTCTACGTCGACGAGGTGCCCGCGACGACGCTGGTCGGGTCCACGGCGATGGCCCTCTTCGGGCTCAACCGGCGCCTCGTCGGCGCGGTGGTGGGCCACCTGGCGGCCATCGAGATGACGTCCTCGCTGCCGAGCCGCCGCTACGGCGCGGGGATGCGGCGCCTCGGCCTCGACCGCGACGCCACGTGGTTCTACGACGAGCACGTCGAGGCCGACGCCGTCCACGAGCAGATCGCCGCGCACGACCTGGCGGGCGGGTTCGCCCGCCAGCACCCCGACCGCACCTCCGAGGTGCTCCTCGGGGCCGCCGCCGGCCTGGCGCTCGACGAGCTCGTGGGAGGGCACCTGCGCTCGTCGTGGGAGGCGGGCCGCTCGTCGCTGCTCGGCGGGCGGGCCGTCGACGACCTCCTCGCGGCGGCCGCCGCCTGACCGCGGGGCCCCGCCGCGTCGTCGGCGCGCCCGGCGCCGGCGTCCGCACGTCTCAGACCCGCACGTCTCAGACCCGCACGTCTCAGACCCGCACGCACCACCCGCAGGGCCGCCTCGTCGGCCCCCGTCGAAGGAGGAGACCGTGAGCGGACCAGGGGAGAAGATCGCGAACGCCGTCCGCGGCGTCGCCCAGCGCGTCGGGGAGGCGACCGGCAAGCGCTCGGGCGCCGTCCAGCAGACCCTGACCGTCGGCCGTCCGGCCGACGAGGTCGCCGCCGTCTGGCGCGACCCGTCGGCGATGGCGCAGGTGCTCGGCGAGCTCGGCACCGTCGACGTCGTGGGCGACCGCTGGACGTGGCGGATCGCCCGCCCCGGCTCGGACGAGCCGACCGAGTGGCGGACGACCCTGTCCGACGGCGGCTCGCCGCGCACGCTGCGCTGGGCCGACCCCGAGGACGGCTCCGAGAGCGCCTCCGAGGTGGTCGTCGTCCTGCGCGAGGCCCCGCAGGACCTCGGCACCGAGCAGGTCGTGCGCCTCGACCTGCCCGTGCCCGGCCTCGCCGCCGGGGCGATGGCCCTGGCGCTCGGCTACCGGGCCCGTGCCCTGGTGATGACCGGCGAGGTGCCGACCATCACGCCGCAGCCGGCCGCGCGGAGCGCGGAGCGGTGACCGGCGCGCAGCGCACGGCCGCGGAGGGCACCCGCCCGCACCGCACGACCACCACGACCGCGAGGAGCTGACCATGCGCGCCCTGTGCTGGAACGGCGTCAACGACCTGGCGGTCGAGACCGTCGACGACCCGACGATCCTCAACCCCCACGACGTCATCCTGAAGATCGGCCTCACCGTGACGTGCGGCTCCGACCTGCACTTCATCGACGGCTACCTGCCCGGCATGCGCCCGGGGGACGTCTTCGGCCACGAGTTCATGGGCGAGGTCGTCGAGGTGGGCCGCGAGGTGACCCGCACGAAGGTCGGCGACCGCGTGACGGTACCGTCCTTCATCTCCTGCGGCCAGTGCTGGTACTGCCACCACGACATGCCGTCCCTGTGCGACACCACCAACCCGAACGCCGCGCTGCAGCAGCCCGCCCTCGGCTACCCCAGCGGCGGCATCTACGGGTACACCCACCTCTTCGGCGGCTACCAGGGCTCGCACGCCGAGTACCTGCGGGTGCCCTTCGCCGACGTCAACTGCTTCACCGTCCCCGACGGCGTCACCGACGTGCAGGGACTCTTCGTCTCCGACGCCCTGGCGACCGGCTACACCGGCGCGGTCTTCTGCGACGTCCAGCAGGGCGACACCGTGGCCGTCTTCGGCGCCGGCGGCGTCGGGCTCATGGCCGCAGCGAGCGCCCGCGCGCTGGGGGCTGGGCGGACGATCGTCGTCGACCGGCTCCCGGAGCGGCTGGACCTGGCCCGCGCGCAGGGCTCGGAGGTCCTCGACTACTCCTCGATCGACTCCGTGCAGGAGGCGCTCCGCGAGATGACGGGCGGGCGCGGTCCCGACTCGGTCATCGAGGCCGTCGGCATGGAGGGGCACGGCACCGGCGTCCAGCAGGTGGTGGACAAGGCGAAGCAGGCCGTGCGCGCGTCCACCGACCGGGCGACGGCGCTGCGCGAGGCCCTGCTCGCGTGCCGCAAGGGCGGGACCGTGTCCGTGCTCGGGGTGTACGGGCTCACCGACTCCTTCCCCATGGGCGTCGTCACGAACAAGGGCCTGACGATCCGCTCGGCCCAGCAGTTCGGGCAGGCCTACGTGCCGCGCATGTTCGAGCACATCCAGCGTGGCGAGATCGACCCGACGCCGCTGGCGACGCACACCATGCCGCTCGAGGACTCCGTCGAGGGCTACCGGATCTTCAAGGAGAAGGAGGACGGCTGCATCCGCAGCGTCTTCCGCCCGTGACCGGCGTGGCGCCCGCCGCCGCCGGCGGCGGGCGCCACGAGCGCCACGGGTGCCGGCTGCAGGAACTCGCCGGACCTGTCGTAGGAACGGCCAGCTGACCTGCGGCGCCTCGATGTCCAGCAGTGCCGTTGTCTCAGGGTCTCGTCGCGGTCCTTGGCCGGGCCACCTCGCTCTGCGCCGGTGCCTCGAGGCGAGCTCTGGGAGGGCGGGGAAGTGGTCGGGTCCACCGCTGCCGGTTGACGTGGCCGACAGAGCGTCACCCGCCTGCTCCGCGAGTCCAGCGAGGAAGCCGAGCGGTGACAAGGGGCAGGCGGTCATACCGCCGCCGGCGCCACCGAAGGCGTCCCGTACGACACCTGCGCGGGACGGACCGTCCGGACGGGTCTGCTGGGACGTCGCCCTCGAGCCAGTGCCTCGACGCGCCTGTGACCTGCGCCGTCGCCGGTAGGGGGTCGCCTGCTGGGACGCCCTTGGCGCAACCGACCGCCGGCGTCGGAGACGCCGTTGCCCGCCGAGGCACTTGGCGAGATTGAGTCCCGTGGCGTGGTGTAGGTGCGCGTGCTGCTCTGCGGGTTGAACTATGCCGTCTTCGCGGCGTTCAGGA